>OY365738.1:0-1507500 GCA_959347345.1 uncultured Amylibacter sp.
GATTGGGCGGGAGTGCCTGGCAAATCATTCAAATAGGACTTAAAACTTGGCGTGCCGTTTTTTGAAATAACGATATAATCATTATCATAAAGCAAATCTAATTTTTGCGCGGTGGTTAAATTATCGGCGGATTTTCCGTTCAATAGTTTTTTAACAATCCGCCTTGGCACAGACCAGCTGCGCCCGCTATCGCTGGGGTGATAATCACGCCAACGCGGGTCATTCTTATTCACCCCAGGACCTGTTAAAGTAACCATTCTATATTTGCCCCTTTCATCCTTATAATTAAAAAAGTTATCAATATAGGATTGGTCGTAAGGGGCATAAACTGCATCAAAGTAATAATCATCCGATTTCGTATAAAAGAAAATAATATCGGCAATCCGCCCGAATCGTTTTGGGTCATTATGGGCGTATGTACGTTTCCATATAACCTCATTTTGATAGTTCTTTTCATCAAAAATACAATCCATCAGCAGTTTTAAATAATGGGACATAGTCGGGTCGCAATGTAGATAAATTGACCCCGTGGATTTCAAAATTCTTTGGCATTCCAACAGGCGAATCGCCATATAAGCAAGATAGCAGAAATTGTAAGATGCACGTCCATCCATGATTTTTACAGCGGATAAAAAATCATGGATAAGATAATTATCCTCTTTTATATCCAGCAACCAGTCGTCTTTGACATCCTCTTGGCGGAATATATCGGAAAAAGACGCACCCTCGGCACTGCTACCAATCGGGGCGGTAAAGGTTTTATTTTTATTAAAAGGCGGGTCAAGGTAGATTAAATCCACGCAATCGGAATCTATCCCACGCAGAATTTCCAAATTATCATGGCAAAAGATGGTGCGGTTTTTTATGGAATCGTTATTTAGCAAGGCTTGCCCCTTTTTTTGAATTTGTGATAGCAAATATAGTAAGAGGTGTAAAGGTTAATAAGAGGTTTATTCGGTCGTAATAATTCACAATTCACAATTCACCATTCACCCTTCACCATTTACAATTCCCAACGCCGCCTCATACACCCGCCTATCCCCTGCGGCAATAATCTGCCCGTTATGTTCCCCGCCAATATACTCGCCACCTTGCCAATCGGTGATAATCCCACCGCTCGCCTGAACCAAGGCAATCGGCGCACAGATATCATAGGCATTCAACCCCGCCTCTATCACCAAATCAATCTGCCCCGCCGCCAGCAAAGCATAAGCATAACAATCCAACCCATACCGCACCAGCTGACACTGCCCCGCGACCCGCCCAAAGGCCGCCCGTTCGGCCTCTGTCCCAATCTCTGGAAACGTAGAAAACAGTACGGCATCGCGCAAATCGCGACACTCACGCACCGCTAACTCACGCACCGCCTCTCTATGCACAACTTCCGCCCGCCCGAGCCCTCCGCAAAACCGCTCGCCAATATAAGGCTGGTCAATCACCCCCAAAATCGGCGCACCCGTTTCATCACACACCGCCACCAAAACCCCCCAACACGGCGTGCCAGAGATAAACCCCCGCGTTCCATCAATCGGATCAAGCACCCAGTTTAATCCAGACCGCCCGCTCACCGTGCCGAATTCTTCGCCAATAATCCCATCATCGGGGCGCACCCGCGCCAATATATCGCGCATGGCCGATTCGATCTCTCTATCCGCGCGAGTCACCGGATCAAATCCCTCCGCATCCTTGTTTTGCACACCCTGATTGGTTCGTCGGAAATAAGATAAAGCAATGTCATCCGCCACATCGCAGAGGTTTAAGGCTATATCCCATAGGTCTGCGTATTTTTGTTTTAAACCAGTCATATCTGAACCTACCTATTGACACAGGCGGTGACATAATTCACGCTGGTATCATTGTCCGACATCGCCCATTCCCAGCGATGCGGATAAAAAACAAAGCCCTTGCAATCCATCAAGTCCAGCCCCGCGTCGGTTATCATATCCGTCAGCTCCTCAGGCGTGATAAATTTGTCATAGTCATGGGTGCCCTTCGGCAGCCACCGCATAATGTATTCCGCCCCGATAATCGCTAACAGATAGCTTTTCGGATTGCGGTTAATCGTGGAACAAATCATTAATCCATTGGGGTTTAACAGGGCTTGGCAGGTTTTGATAAAGGCACTGGGGCTTGCGACATGCTCGACAACCTCCATATTCAAAAGAACATCAAAGACCTCACCCGCGTCCGCCAAATCCTCGGCGGTCGTGTGGCGGTAGTCTATATCCAGCTTTGATTGTTCGGCATGCAGGCGGGCAACGGGGATGTTCCGCGCCGCCGCATCCGCGCCTATGACGGTTGCACCCAGCCGAGCCATAGGCTCGCACAGCAACCCCCCGCCACAGCCTATATCCAAAATCCGCAGGCCTTTGAACGGCTTGGGTTTGGCCAAATCCCGCCCGTATTCGGCGGCGATTTGGGCGGTGATATAGCGCAAACGGGTCGGGTTCAACATGTGCAGAGGTTTGAATATCCCGCCTTCATCCCACCATTCATCCGCCATGGCTTGGAATTTTGCGACCTCTTCTTCGTCTATACTGGTGGCTTTGGTGGCTTGTTTCATAGGGTCTGATAGCACGGTTGCTCCCAAAATATCAAGACGATAAACCCGCAAACCGAGTGGCTTTGCAAATCCGCATAAAATAATTTACAAGGGCGCGATGATGATACCGATATTTCCCCAAACTGCCCCGCCATTTGTGCGGTTTATCGTGGCTTTGTTCGCGTTGATAATCCTTAGCATTGCCGTGGATTTTGCCTTGCTGGGGGTGTCCTTGCCCGATACGACTACGCCCGTTGGGATGATTGCGATTTTATCGCGGTTTGCCGTGGATTTTGTCGTGGTTTGGCTGGTTGTGCGGTATTTTTATGACCACGGGCTGGGGGTTTTGTTTTATCAAGGGTTTGCCGCGACCTTGCGTAAATTCCTTATTTGCTTTGCTATTTTCGCGTTCATTACGGGGGGCAGCCTGTATTTGGCGTTTGACCCTAACCTTGATCACGCGAACCTGCCGTTTGAGCAATGGGTGGTTTGGTTTCCCATTGCTCTGCCTTTTATTATGATTCAAATCAGCGCGGAAGAGGTGATATTTCGCGGGTTTTTACAGCAGAAATTGCGTGGGTTATCGCGGAGTCGGTGGGTTTGGCTGGTGTTGCCCTCGGTTATTTTTGGCGTGTTGCATTATGACCCAAGTCAGCCTGATTGGGATGCGTGGTGGATTATGGGAGCGGCTGGGTTGCTGGGGATTTTTCTGGCGGATTTGACCTATCGCACGGGGAATTTGGGCGCGGCTATGGGGTTTCATTTCGCCAATAATATCATTAGCCTGTGTTTTTTCGCGCCCGATGATGTGCTGAATGGGTTGGCTTTGTATGTCGTGCCGATTATGGATGACGGGGCGAGCGGGGGGGCGCTTTATATCGTAAGACCGATTGTTTTGCTGGTGTTGTATTTTTTGATTTTAATGGTAGGTAAATTAGTGATTAAAAATAAAGGACATATTAATGAGCACCCTTAAACACCTTGTTATCGCTGGTATTGGGCTGGTTGGCAAACGCCATGCCGAAGTCATTCGCCAACACCCTCAGGCGCGGCTGATTGCCATCGTTGACCCCAGTGATGAGGCGCAGAAAATCGCCCGTTCCTTTGATTTGCCATGCTATCCCACGCTTGACGCTATGTTCGCAAAACACACACCCGACGGAGTTATCCTATCCACCCCCACGCCCCTGCATGTGATGGGCGCGATGGCTTGCGTGGAACGCGGCTGTCCGGTGATGGTGGAAAAACCGATTGCCACCTCAACCGACGATGCCAAAGACCTTGTTGCCTTTGCCGAGGATAAAAATGTGCCACTGCTGGTGGGGCATCATCGCCGTCATAATCCGCTGGTGCAGAAGGCTAAGCAAATTATTGACAACGGAGATATTGGGCAAGTCCGCGCGATTCATTCGCAATGCTGGTTTTACAAGCCTGATTCGTATTTTGAAACCGCCCCGTGGCGGACGAAAATTGGTGCGGGACCAATTTCGGTTAATCTGGTGCATGATGTTGATTTCATCCGCTATATTTGCGGCGAAGTTGCCTCGGTACAGGCGCAGGCGACTCCGTCTCAACGTGGGTTTGAAAACGAGGATGTGGCGGCCGCGATTTTGCGTTTCACCAACGGAGTCATCGGTACGATTACCGTGTCTGATTCGATTGCCGCCCCGTGGAGCTGGGAATTGACCTCGGGCGAATACCCGATTTATCCAAAGACAACGCAGAGCTGTTATATGATAGGCGGGTCGGCGGGCTCGCTATCCGTGCCTGATTTAACCTTGTGGCGACATGCAGAGCAGCCCGATTGGTGGAGCCCGATTAACACGACCAAAACCGCCTATCACGCGGCCGATCCGTTGGTGAATCAAATCGGGCATTTTATTGAAGTGATTGACGGGCGGGTAAAGCCGTTGGTATCGGGGCGGGAAGCCTTGGCAACCCTGCGCGTGGTGGAGGCTATTCAGCAATCGGCGCGGGATCAAGAGGCGGTTGTTTTGGATTCGTCTAGCGTTTAAATATGATCGCGCAACCATTGTGCCAGTGCGTCTTCATCAATATTACCCTGTGCAACGGATATGATTAAATCGCCGATTTCCTTTTTGTCAAAGGCTAAATTAATCCCGTTCGCCAGCAAACAGGTTTCCATCGTATGAAAGGCAGTTCGTTTATTGGCATCATTAAACACATGCCCCGTGGCAATCGCCACAGCATAAACCGCCGCCAGAGCGATTGCGTCGTCTATCATGCCATAGGCGATGCGATTTTCCACGCGTCCCAATGCACCCTCGATAGATTTATCCTGTGCCAGCCCTTGTAGCTCGCCCGGATTTATCACCCTGTCATGAATCGCGATAATTTCATCTGCCGTAAAAGTTTCCCAAGTCACAGGCTATTTGTCTTTCAAATAATCCAAAACGGGTTGGTTCTTTTCCCTGCTTGCCTCAATACAAGCCAGCAATTTTTCACGGCTAATCCGTCTTGTTTCTATAGGTTTCTTAGCCAAATAGTCCAAAACAGGTTGGTCTTTCTCCCTGGTAGCATCCAAAGCCTCCGTCAATTCAGGACGGGTAATCCGTCTTGTTTTCACTGGTTTAGCTTTCGCTCCAGATTGTGCTGTCGTTTGTCTGTTTGCCTGTGTCATAATGACCTCCTTTTAGCGTTTCATGGGATAATTCAGCCCATGCCTCTCTTATATTACCATTAAAAAACAAAATTACAAGCTGATTCGCAAAAAACCACCGCCCATCGGTGAAAATATCAGCAAAAACAACAATATAGCGAAAAACCCCACAAACCGCGGGGAAAACCAGCCCCCCGCTTATTTACAAAACCTTTAGAAAAATTTAACTTTTAGTGGTTTATTAACATATAACCAAAGAAAGGCGGCTTTTATGCCCAACCCCCCCGATACGCAAAACGATCTTGCGACCCTTACGGCAGCACGGATTTGCCATGACCTCCTTAATCCCATTGGTGCGATTCAAAATGGGATGGAGCTGTTGGACCTAGACAACACCCCTAAATCCGAAGAAATGCAGCTGATTGAAACCAGCGCACAGGCGGCGATTGCGCGGTTGTGGTTTTTCCGTATTGCCTTTGGTCAGGCACAGGCGGGGCAGGTAATAGAGGCGGAAGAGCTGCGCCACAATATTTCCAGCGCCTTTAATAAAAGACGGATACAGCTGGATTGGCATATTAGCGGACCGCAATCTGCCCGTCACGTTAAACTGGTGTTTTTATTGCTGATGTGTTTTGAGACCGCCCTGCCCTTGGGTGGCAGGATTATGGTTGAGAAAAGCGGCGATATATGGGAGGTGAATGGCCGTGGTGAGGATTCTCGGTTCGGTCTGGAAGAGGGTGATGGGATGTGGAAGTGCCTGAAACAAAACACGCCCTTGGGCAACCTAAACCCAGCCGAGGTGCAGTTTCATATGGTTCAGCAATTCCTGCATGATAATGATGTTGCCTGTAATTGGATATTTGGGATGGCGGGTGCTAGGCTGATTTTTGAAACGGATTTTGATTAGGGGGAATGCACATTTAACACCTAAAAATGCCACATCATATCCACCGACCCGCTTAACTGTCCCTCTTGTTGCGCAGGGAATTCGCGCCCCAAATGCACCGCGCCTAAGAACAAATCATACTGCCGTCTTTGCCAATAAACCCCCGCTCGCAATCGCGTCCGTGCCCGCAAAAACTTTACATCGCCAAAAATACGGCTATCGGCAATAAAGCTGACATCCCCGCCAAACCCAAAGGCAAAGGCGGATTTATAGGGTCTCTGTCCGCTAATCGCCAAAACATGCCCCGCCACAGGTTCGCGCAGGACAAACCCGCCGATATAATTCTGCCCGATTAAAACATCCGCGCCAATGCGAACGAAACTTTCCACCCCCGCTTGGGCTTCGCCAAAATAACGCACAATAGGCTTGGCACCCCCGTTCTGCCACGCCAATTCGTAATTAACCGTGGGATAAATCGCGTTACCCACTTGAGTATCACGGACAGCATCGCTGGGCGGTACCGCTAACCCGCCCAAAATATGATGCAAATGCTCTTGCACTTTAATCGCGCCGGTATTCGGGCCAACAAACGACACATCGGCGTAGATACGCTGATGCAACTCGCCGCGCCCACCCACGCGGACATTATGCCACGCCATACCAAAAGACGCTATACCAGCATAGGGGCGATCAATCCTATGCAAGGGGGCGTTTAACGCTATCGGGGCGACAATCTCACCCGTCATGTGAAAGGATTTGGCACGGCGGAATGCGTCGTTAGACACGGCTTTATCCGCCTTTGATTGCGTCATTACGGCAGCATAAGCACCCGCCGACCGCCAACGATCGCGAAACCCGAAAAACAAATCGTTATTATGACCAATCATAATGCCAATAACCGAATCAGGGATGAAACGGGGGCGGTTTAATTCGGGTTGATCTTGGGTTGGGTTTGGGGTTTCGGTTTGGGTCTGGGTTTGCGCCCACGCACCCGCGCCCACAAACACAAACGCAAACATAAAGCACCCAATCAAACAGGCAAACACCCCCTGCCAGATATAAAAAATATAAAACCGTTGTTTTTTCAACCCTTGCCCCCTTTTTTAATATTGACACTTATCGCTAAATACTGTCATTTTAATCATTGCTATTTTCACATTTTTTATCAATATAACAGTTATGATTTTCACCCGCCCTATACAGCAAATTCCTCTGCCCTGCAATAAAGCATTCGCCCAAGAAGTGCAAGAACTCTATCACAGCTTGCCCGCCGATACCCGCGAAGTGCTTATCGGGATCGCGGGTTCCAGCCCTTATTTACACGGGCTTTTGCTGCGGCATGCCGATTGGCTCACCGCCACGATGCACGAAACACCGCAAACCGTATTCCAAACCTTGCTGGATGAAACCCGCGCCGATTTGCCCGATAATAGCGAGCAAACCTTAATGAATCATTTACGCAGGCAAAAGGCGAGGGTCGCCCTTGCCCTGGCTTTGTGCGATTTATCGGGGATTTTGCCACTGGAAGATATTACCAAAACCCTGACCGAATTTGCCGATTGCGTGGTTGATGTCGCCTGTCGCTTTGAGATAATCAAAGCCCAAACCGCCCGCGATTTGCCAAAGGATAGCAAAACCCTTAACGGCTATTGCGTGATAGCCATGGGCAAAATGGGCGCGTTTGAATTAAATTATTCCTCCGATATTGATTTGATTTTCCTGTTTGATGACGCGGGGCTAACCGATGCAGAGCGCATCGACCACGCCCAAATCTTCCGCAAAATAACCAATACCGTATTGCGGATATTATCAGAGCAAACGCCAACGGGCTATGTGTTTCGTACCGATATTCGCTTGCGACCAAATCCCTCTGCCACGCAGGTTTGCGTGCCTATCAGCAAGGCGGCGGCCTATTATCAAAACGATGGGCGCAGTTGGGAGCGGGCGGCGTTTATCAAAGCACGCGCCTGCGCGGGGGATATAAAAGGCGGGCAGAAATTCCTAAAATCCCTGCAAGGATTCATCTGGCGTTCGCAGGTGGATTTTGACGCACGGGGCGATATTAACGCGATGATGCAGGCGACCCATCACCACAAACGCCAGACGAGGGCGGCGTTGGACGCGGGGCGGCTGGACGGCTATAATATGAAAGTAGGTTATGGCGGGATTCGCACGATAGAAATGATAGCCCAAAGCAGGCAACTGGTTTATGGCGGGCGTGATGCCGATTTGCGCGAATCGCAAACGTTAAATGCACTGGAGGTGCTGGCGGATAAGGGCTGGATAGAGCGTGAATATGCCGAGCGGCTTGCCACTAGCTATCGCCATCATCGCATGGTGGAACATCGCATTCAGATGCTACGCGATGCCCAAGGGCATAGCTTGCCAAATAATGAGGAGGGATTTATGCAAATCAGCAACCTATGTGGCTATCCCGACCCCGCGCCGTTTAAGGCGGCGGTTTTGCATCATTTGCATAATGTGGCGGAAGTCCCCCCTACCAGCGCGATTGTGGCTAATCCGCCTTTGGATACGGATTCGGCGAACATAAGCCCCGATAATCAAGCCCGTATGACCGCGTGGTTGGACTATTCGTGTTTGCAAACGCAAAAAGCCCGCGATAGTTTCAACGAATTCCGCACGGTTATTGTGCAGGAGGCGACTGCCTCCAAAGACGAAACCGCCATAATATCAGGGTTTGAAACCTTCCTACGCCACCTAAACAAATCCGTGCAGATTTTCGCACTCTTCGCCAATCGCCCCGATATTTTGAAAAAAGTTTTGTCCCTGTGCGCGATGTCGGACGGGTTGGCCGTTCATCTCAGCCAACACCAAGACGTGCTGGACGGATTGGTTGAATCTGGCACTTCACCGATAACTCACAAGCGGGCGGATTATGAAAAAATAATTGCCAAACTCATCACCGATGCCGATGATTTTGAACTATCCGCAACCCAGTTGCGCAAGTGGCATAAGGAAGAATTATTTCGCATTATTATGGAAACCCTAGGCGATACGGCTCTGCTGGCGCAAAACCGCCACGCCTTTTCATATCTGGCAGAGGCGTGTATTCAAACCGCCCTATCCCTGTGCAAACGCGAGATGAAACGGCGATACGGATTGATGGACGGCATGGGGATTAGTATATTAGTCATGGGGCGGCTGGCAACCCGCGATATGAACGCGGGCAGTGATTTGGATATGATTACAGTGTATTCTGGCGGGGATGGGGCGGATGGCTATTATGCTAAACTCACCCGTTTGCTGATTACGTTTTTATCGGCGCAAATGGCGCATGGGCGGTTGTATGATGTGGATATGCGCCTGCGTCCGTCGGGGCGAGCGGGGCCAGTTGCCAGCAGTTTGGCGGCGTTTAAGGACTATCATGAAACCCAAGCGTGGGTGTGGGAGCATCTTGCCTTGTGTCGGATGAAACCTTTGGGCGGTTTGGGCGAGCTACATCGCGCGATTGAGGATATTCGCCGCGATATTATCGCCAGTCCCCGCGATATGGCGGAGGTTAAACTGCGGATAAAAGAGATGTTAGCGAGGTTGCGCGAACAGCATCAGGCGGGGGCGAATGCTCTGTCCGTGAAGAAATGCGCGGGCGGGTTGTTAGAGATTTCCCTGCTGGGGCAGGCATTGGTTCTGCTGGGGGATGGCGGGTTGCAGATTGCTACTGCCGATCAGTTGCGCCAAGGGGCGGCGGGCGGTTTAATAACGACCGCAGAGGCGGATGACCTATGCGCCACCCACGCGTTTTTGGAACGGATAGAGCAGGTGCAGCATTTGTTTTTAACCGTGCCGTTTGCGGTGGATAAATTGTCCGCGCCCGCTTGTGATTTTTTATTGCGGGCGATGGGGTGTGAGAGTGTGGCGGAATTGCAGGAGGGTTTGAGTGCGCGGTGTAGCAGGGCGCAGGGGGTTATTGATGGTTTTTTTAGTTGTTAGTTGTTAGTTATTAGTTATTAGTTATGAATGGTTGTTAGAGATTTTAGGTTTGTTATGTGTCGTTAAGGTCAGAGGTTTTTTGGTGCCCACCCGCCCACCCCTCCTGCGGAGAGCTGGCGTGCGGGTTTTATTGGCTAAAGCCTGTCTTTACATCTAGGCACAGCCTAAATAAATTTAGAGCAAACCCATCACCAATTCCCAAGTATTCTTTGCAAATAATCCAATCTCTCGTCTTGTTATTCCAGATAGTAAATTTATGATAACCCTATCGTCTTGCAACCAAAGGCTTTTGTGTATGGGCTTTTTCGCAAGAAAAAGCTCTATATGCACAAAAGCCCCCACTAATCATTAATCACTAATCGCTAATCACTAAAACCCATTGACTCCCACAAAAAAAATCCATAAAACCAACCAAACCAACCCACAAAAAGGATTCCACCCATGCCCCTCTCCATCAATCTAAAACCGTTTATCACCTGTGCCATCACTGGCTCTGGCGCGACCCAAGATCGCAGTCCCCACGTCCCACGCAGTCCAAAACAAATCGCCGACTCCGCCATTAAAGCCGCCCAAGCGGGTGCTGCCATAGTCCATTGCCACGTCCGTGATCCGCAAACGGGTGCGCCCTCTCGCGACCTGAAACTTTACAAAGAAGTCACCGACCGCATCCGCGATGCCAAGATAGATATGGTTTTGAACCTAACCGCGGGCATGGGCGGGGATATGGTTTTCGGCCCGCCCGACGCGCCTCTGCCGCTGAATAAATCCACCGATATGGCCAGCGCCGCCGACCGCGTTGCCCATATTGCCGAATGTCGCCCCGAAATCTGCACGCTTGATTGCGGTACGATGAACTTTGCCGAGGCCGATTATGTGATGACAAACACCCCTGGGATGCTCCGCGAAATGGGGCGGATGATGGAGGATTTGGGCGTGAAACCCGAAATAGAAGCCTTTGATACAGGTCACCTCTGGTTCGCCAAAACCCTTGTGGAACAGGGGGTTTTGACCTCTCCCGCGTTGGTGCAACTGTGCATGGGTGTGCCTTGGGGTGCGCCCGATGACTTGCACACGTTTTTGGCGATGGTCGCGAATGTGCCGCAGGGTTGGAACTGGTCGGCGTTTTCCTTGGGGCGGAATGAGCTGCCCTATGTCAGCGCGGCGGTTCTGGCGGGCGGGAATGTGCGTGTGGGGCTGGAGGATAATTTGTGGCTGGGCAAGGGGCAACTGGCAAGGAATGAGGATTTGGTCGCCCGCGCCCGCGTGATTATTGAAGGCATGGGGGCAGAGCCTATGGGTGCGGCGGAAGTCCGCGAGGTTCTGGGTTTAACAAAACACGCACCGAATTAGGGGGGGATTATGGCTGATAAAAATAATAAAACCCCCGATAAAATGCGTGTTTTAATCACCGCAGGGGCGAGTGGTATCGGCGCACAGATTGCCCGTGATTTTCTAAACGCGGGGCATAAGGTCGCCATTTGCGATATTGACGCGGAGGCGTTGCGGGAGTTCCAAACGCAAAATCCTACAGAAAAGAACTTGCAAGCGAGCGTTTGCGATGCCACCGACCCCGCGCAGATGACCGCGTTTTTCACCGAAGCGCTTGCCCATCTGGGCGGGCTGGATGTCGTGGTGGCCAGTGCGGGTACGGGCGGCCCGGCGGGCGCGATTGAAACCTTGAGTGCACCCGATTGGAACGCCTGTATTGCGGCGAATTTAACCAGCGCGTTTCTGACGGCAAAGCTGGCATCGCCGATTATGCGAGGGCAGAAATCGGGGTTGCTGGTGTTTATGTCCTCCACCGCTGGGCTGTTTGGCTATCCGTATCGCAGCCCGTATGCCGTGGCGAAATGGGGAATTATTGGGCTGACAAAGACCTTGGCGATGGAGCTGGGAGGCGATGGAATCCGCGTCAATGCGATATGTCCGGGCGCGGTGGAAGGCGCGCGGATGGAGCGAGTGGTGGCGAACGAAGCGGCCGCTCGCGGGCTGTCTTTGGACGAGGTTCGCGCCTTGTATGTAAAGGGAGTTTCGTTGAAAACGTGGGTTACGGCGGGGGATGTTTCCGCGATGGTTCAGTTTTTGGCGGGGCCGATGGGCGCGAAAATATCAGGGCAAGCCCTGCCCATTGATGGACATACGGAGACTTTGGATCCTGGGTGATGGGGGTTGTAATTCCCCTCCGCATAAAACCCTAACCCCCCAACCGCCGTATCATAGCCGAGAAATCCTGCCCTCGGCCACCACCATTTTCTACAAAATCGCTATAAACCTCTAACGCACGGCGCGCCATCGGCAACTCCAATCGTGCCAAATCCCCCGCTTCCAAATCTCCCGCCTCCACCGCCAAAAGCAAGTCTTTCAGCATCAGCTCTGCCGCGAAACCCGGGCGATAATCGTTATCCGCGGGGCTGGTCGGCCCGACCCCTTGCGCGGGGCAATAGGTATTCATCGACCACGACGCGCCAGAGGCCGATGCCACCACATCAAACATTTTCTGGCGATCAAGCCCCAGTTTATCCGCCAGCACAAACGCCTCGCAGGTGGCAATCATCGTTGCCCCCAAAATCATATTGTTGCAGATTTTGGCCGCCTGTCCCGCGCCCGAACCACCGCAATAAACCGCTTTGCTGCCCATAATATCAAACAAAGGGGTGGCGCGGGCAAACCCCGAGGACTCGCCGCCAACCATGAAGGTGAGCGTCCCTGCCGCAGCCCCGCTGATACCGCCCGATACGGGCGCGTCCAGAACGGCTCGCCCACCGCCCAAGCCAGCCAAATCCCGCGCCGATTGCACATCCACGGTCGAGCAATCCAGCCATAATGTATCGTCAGGCAGGGTGGGCATCAGCTCTGCCGCGACTTCGTGCAGGATTGTGCCGTTCGCCAGCATGGTGATGATAATATCGGCGTTTTGCAACGCGTCTTGGGCGGTCCTGCAGACGGTCACGCCCTTTATTTTTGGGTTAATAGGGTCAAATCCGCGCACGGCAAACCCCGCAGAGGCAAGGTTTTTTGCCATCGGTGCGCCCATATTTCCAAGTCCGATAAATGCGATGTTCATGGTGTGGTCTTTCTGTTTGGTTGGGGTAATAATGGTTATTAACGGAGGACTAATTCTTTCGGATCAAAGGTCATTTCAATCCGTTTCCAAGTCTCATATTTATCGGCGGGCAGGTCGCTAAACGGAGCACATCGGTTAATCGCCCGCCGAGCCGCGTCAAACGCACGTTGATGCAGGTTAGAAATCGCGCCACTGGGTGAAATCAAAACGGGCTGGCTGGCAAGGCTGCCATCGCGGTTCATATCAACACCGATAACCACGCGTAAATCCTCGGCATTTTCCACACCAGCAGGGGGGTTCCAGCATTTTTCTATAGATAAAATCACCGCGTTGCGTTCGGCTTGGGATAGGGAACTGCCCAAACGTTGAGGTTCGGGGTTCGGTTCTGGCGTGGGGTCTGGGGTTGGGTCTGGTTCTGTTTCTGGCGTGGGTTCTGGTTCTAGCTCGGTCAAATCGGCAGGGCGCGGTTTGGGACGGGCGGTTTTCACCGCAGATGGCGTGTCTTCGTCTGCCAATATCGGGCTGATTTCGGTTGTCGCCTCTGGCAGGTCTAAAATCGGCGCGGGAGTATCATCGACTGGAGTGGGCGGGGTGTCTTCAATAATAGGCTCTGGTTCGGGTTCGGGCTCTGGTTCTGTCTCCACATCGGGTTGTTCTGTTGGTGCGACCTCGGGGGTTTCTTCCGCCGCTATCGGCGCGATTTTATCGCTTTGACGGGGCGGGATTTCGGTTTGCTCTTCGGGTAAATCGGGTGAAAGCTGACCGCTTTGTTCAACCTCATCGGCAAGCCCCAAATCAGACTGATTCGGGGTTTCAATTTCTGGTTCTGGTTCTGGCAAAGGTTCAGGCTCTGGCTCAATCTCAGGCTCTTCCACCACCGCGTCAATCCCCGTTGCATCCAACGCCGCCAGCTCATCGCCAGAAATTAGGGAAACAGAGGTTACCTTCAGGCTCTCTTCGCTCTCCCCATCAAACAGCGGACCCGTTATCATCAAGGCTGTGATAAAAACCACATGTCCAAACAGCGATATTTTTAACCCTGTATCCATTCATCAGTTATCGCTATTTAAAGTGTCGCTGTTTGCCCCAGATTCACCCGATTCACCCGAATTCTCAGAGTCCAAAGTAGGCCCCCCCGAATCCGTCACCAGCCCAATATCCAAAAATCCAGCCGCATTTAACGCCCCCATGACTTGGGCGACCAGTTCATAGCGAACCTGCCCATCGGCGCGTAGGAAAATCTTATTCCCCTCACGCTCCGCCGCAATAATTCGCAGTTTATCAACCAAATCAGTGGGCTCTATATTTTCGTCCTGAAGTTGCACCGTGCCGTCCGCACTGATGGAAATGGTCAGGGGCGATTCAGATTCGCTGGGCAGGGCAGAGGCCGCCGTTTTGGGCAATTCAATCGGCACACCCACGGTTAAAAGCGGGGCTGCCACCATAAAAATAATCAGCAAAACCAGCATAACATCAACGAACGGTGTGACGTTTATCTCTGACATTGGGCGACTGCCCAAAGCCCTGCGCCCGCGTTTGCGTGGCGATTGTGATTTAGAGTTTAACGATGCCACCATAGCCCTGCCCCCCTGTCTTTATGTTTTATTAATCGTCCATTTGGCGCGATAAAATCGTAATGAATTCATCGGCAAAATTGTTATAATTCATAACGATTGCATCCGCATCCGCGCTGAGCTTGTTGTAAAATATCACCGCAGGAATCGCCGCCAAAAGCCCCAACGCGGTTGCCACCAGAGCCTCTGCAATACCAGGTGCAACCACCGCCAAATTGGTGTTTTGCTGGATGGCGATTTCTTCAAAAGCGTTTTTAATCCCCCAAACCGTGCCGAAAAGCCCGATAAACGGCGCGGTAGAGCCGACCGTGGCAAGGAACGTCAGCCCTTTGCTGAGCCGTGTTGACTCGCGCCCAATCGCCACGTCCATCGCCCGTTCCAGCCGTTGTCCTGTGCCCGGGATAATGCCTTCGGGTTTATAGGAACGTTGCCATTCGGACATGGCGGCGACAAAAATCCGCTCCGAGCCAGATTTGCCTTGTGTGCCGATACGTTCATAGAGGTGTTCCAGTGGGTTGCCCGACCAGAAAACCTTATCAAACAGGGCGACATTGCGGCGCGAGCGGGTGTACATCAGGGTTTTCTGGATGGCAATCCCCCACGACCAGATGGACGCGCCGATCAGCATAAGCATCACGATTTTAACGGTTAAAGTGGCACGGAAGAAAAGGGCGAGGACAGAGAAATCAATGTCGGCGGCGGTGTGGGTTATTAAAGGGATCATAGTGGGGCTCGTGGTTTTTGTGTGGTTAGCGTGTGGGGTTTTGGTGGTTATAGCAAAATTTTTTGGAGTTTGCTAGGGGGGATTGCTTAATTGTGAATTGTGAATATCCCGTGGGTTATTTTTGGCTAAGTTTGTTTCAATAATAATAACCACTCGTCATGTTTGGCACGGGTCGCGCGAACCCGAAGGGTGTGCGTCATGGTTGTTAGGATACAGGGATTCGCGTCACCAGCGACTCTAAAATACACTGACCCAGTACAAACGATAAGCTGACGCGCACCCGTGGGGGTGAGGGTGCGCGCGACCACCCTGCGGGCGGTCGTTTCCTAGAATTATAGGTCTGCTATAGAATAATGATGAATGCCCTTGCGGGTCTTCGTCATCGCTTACGCGAGTGCCGACCAGCGTGGTCTTTTGTGCGTAGCCCCCACTTCGTGGGAGCATGCCAAAAGCCCTTGGGTTTCAAGACAATAGGAATTCTATAAATTTATTATCTGGAATAACAAGACGAGGGATTGGATTATTTGCAAAGAATACTTGGGAAGTGGCGATGGGTTTGCTTTAAATTTATTTAGGCAATACCTAGAACCTAGGACAGGCTTGGGTGCGCCCGCCCCGAAGAGGCTTTAGCCTCAAGGGTGCGGGCGCACCCCGTGGGGGCATCGCAAAGCGATGACGCAGACCCGAAGGGCTAATCCGTTAATCGTTAATCATTAATCGTTAATCGTTAAAGAAACTCTGCAACCGCTCGCGTACCGCCTTTGGCCAAGCCATCGCGCCCTTGCCCAATCTCACACAAACCAACGTAACCACAGAGGAAAAAATCATCTTATCACCCAAAAACACATCCTGCTTTAAGTCCAAACTCGCCCCGCCGATTTTCTCAAACCGCGTTTGAACCAGCAAATCATTGCCCAGAGTCGCAGACGCTAAATATTCCGCCGACACAGCACGGACGGCAAAAACAATCCCCTCATCGCGCAACACCGACTGGTCAATACCAACCGAGGCGACGGCTTCGCTCCGCGCCCGTTCAATAAACCGCAGATAATTGGCGTAATACACAATCCCTGCCAAATCGGTGTCTTCGTAATAAACCCGTAATCTAAATTCGTGGCTAAAGTCATGCGTCATTCGCTCTCACCCCCCGAATCGCCAGAACCAGAACCAACAGGCGCGGCCTCAAACAATTCGCGCGTTTGCTTATCGACGGGGGGCGGGGTTATCCCCAAATGCTGCCAAGCCTTCTGCCCTAATAACCGCCCACGCGGGCTCCGCAAAACCAACCCCTGTTGCAACAAATACGGCTCTACCACCTCCTCTATCGCGTCACGCGATTCCGACAGAGCCGCGGCAATCGTTTCTATCCCAACCGGCCCGCCACCATAGTTTTCCGCCAACAGGGACAAATACCGCCTATCGGCACTATCCAACCCCAAGGCATCCACGTTCAGACGGCGCAAGGCGTAATCCGCCACGGCTTGGGTAATGATGGTGTCATCTTGCACGGTGGCGAAATCAATGACTCGGCGCAATAACCGCTCGGCAATTCGGGGCGTTCCCCGCGCCCGCCGTGCGATTTCCTTTGCCCCATCGGCGGCAATGGGATAATTCAGCAACCCAGCCGCACGGGTCACAATCCTGCACAAATCCGCCTGTCCGTAAAATTCCAACCGCACGGGAATGCCAAACCTATCACGCAGAGGCGTGGTCAAAAGCCCCAGCCGAGTCGTCGCCCCAACCAGTGTAAAACGATGTAAATCAATCCGTACCGACCGAGCGGCGGGGCCTTCGCCTATGACTAAATCCAGTTCAAAATCCTCTAACGCGGGGTACAGGATTTCCTCGACAATCGGGTTTAGCCGATGGATTTCATCAATAAACAAAACATCCCCTTGTTCAAGGTTTGTTAATATCGCCGCCAAATCACCCGCCTTTGCCAAGACGGGGCCAGAGGTGATGCGAAAGCTCACCCCCAATTCCTTGGCAATTATTTGTGATAGAGTCGTTTTGCCCAATCCTGGTGGTCCGTAAAACAGCACATGGTCCATTGATTCGCCGCGTTTGCGGGCGGATTCGATAAAAACGCTGAGGTTAGAACAGGCATCATCCTGCCCGATAAAATCCGCCAGAGTCTGCGGGCGCAACAGGCTGTCTTGGGCTGGTGGGGTTGCGTGTTCATCCTGCGTCTTTTCAGGCTTTAGGATGGGGTCTTTTGGGTCGGTTTTCATCGGTTTAGTCATTCTTACTAGATAGGATTTTCAGGGTCAGTTTAATCAAATCTTGGGCGGTTTTAATATCCGTATCTGTGGTGCTATCTGTGGAGTCCAACGCCATCATAATGGCTTGGGCGGCATCGCCTTGACTGTATCCTAGATTAACCAAGGCGGACATACTATCGGCTTTAATCTGGCTTAAACTATTGCCCAAATCTTGCTTGGGGGCGGGGGCGGACTCCTCCACCAACACATCATCGCTGTTATTGGCAGGATTATCGGCGGGGGCGGGCATATCGCTCGGCTCTGGCATCGCCCGTGCCATCAGCGCAGGTGCTTTATCCTTTAATTCCGTGGCAATCCTTTGCGCCAATTTTGGCCCCACGCCAGAGGCAGATTTTAACGCGGTACTATCGCCAAGGGTCAGGGCGCGACCAACACCCTCCACCCCCAAGGCGGACACAATCGCCAAGGCCGCCTTCGCCCCAACCCCCTGCACAGTCATCAGCAATTTGTGCCATTGAAGCTCTGCCACGGTTAAAAACCCAAATAACTGCAAGTTATCCTCGCGCACGATTAAATCGGTATAAAGCGCGACCATCCCGCCAGTATTAGGCAGCCGAGCCAGCGTATAATCGGCGCAATAAACCAAATAGCCAACACCATTCACATCAATCAAAACATAGTCTTTTGCCGTGTAATCCACGCGCCCGCGTATTTTGCCAATCATTTTATTATTCCTATTTTATGGTCGCAAGACGGGGTGTATATTTCGCATCAGCACGGGCTATCCGTTCGGACAGGCGACTATCCGCACCACTATGCTGGGCGTGGCACAGGGCAATCGCCAAAGCATCCGCCGCATCCGCCGAGTCTATCGCAATCGCGCCAAGTCGTATGCGCACCATGTGGGTGACTTGGGTTTTATCGGCATGCCCCACGCCTACGACCGCTTTTTTAATGGAATTGGGGGCGTATTCGCCCACCGCCAGCCCGAATTGCGCGGGCACTAACAGGCAAATCGCCCGTGCCTGCCCCAGTTTCAAAGTCGCCGCCCCGTCTTTATTAACAAAAGTTTGCTCCACCGCCGCGCTGTTTGGGCGGTGTTCATTGAAAACGGCGGTTAATTGCTCGTGCAAAGACAACAGCCTTGCGGACAAATCCTCCCCCACAGACGCACAGGCACCATTGGCGATATGATGGGTTTTAGAGCCTACAGTCTCAATAACCCCCCAGCCCATTTTACGCAGACCTGGGTCAATTCCTATGATTCGCATTATGTGTCCTTTGGGGTTTATAGCTGGGTTTTTGTGCGTTCGGTTTTGCATAGCATAGCGTAAAGCCTGCCCAAATGCAAAGAGCCAATTTTAATCGTATTTTAAGCTATGCCAAACACGCAATTCGGGATTGCAAAACTATCTGTTGTGGGGGGCGGGGGAAGTGTCTATATGGGGGGTATGGGATTAATACCCATCACGAATAACCAAACTTAAAGGAACAAAACAATGGCTATCCAAACAAACCTAAACTCCGCACCCTTTGTTGCAATGACTCTGTCACAGAGTTTCAGCTTTCTTGAGACTGTGAAAGTCGCCGTGGCTAACTGGCGTGCGCGTAATGAAACCCATAAAGAATTGAGCCGCCTGTCCGCACGGGAATTGGCCGATATCGGTATTTGTTATGCTGATATTCCGCGGATTTGCCGGGATGCACGGGCGAAGTAGTTTTTCTGTAAAGAAAAGCTCCTCGTAAGGCTTTTAAAAGTTTCTCCCTTAAAAGGGCGTGTGTCTGCGGATACGCGTCCTTTTTTGTTTTTTTGCTCTTTTTGCTATCTTTACACGCAAGGCGGAGTTTGGTATTGTGGGTTTTTGGAAAGGAACCCAGTTTTGGAAGTTATAGTTAATATTGGTGTTACTATTGGTATAGTTACAGTAATTGCATTTGTATGTTATTTTATATACGCTGGTAGTAAAGCAAATGAGGAGTCACTCAAAAAACAAAAGAAACTGGACGAAGAAAACTATTCTCGTGAGGAACAACGGATTCTTGAAGGGGTAGAGATTCATCGTGTTGCTCTAAAGCGCAATTTAGACCGTGCATTAAAGATAAACGATTATGGCGCAATAGTAAAAGATAATAGAGTTAAAGTTATTGTAGAATTTTTTAACAGCATTGGTCTAGATACAGACATAATTAATCTTAACCCTGCAATTGATATTGCGATTGACCATTTAAATATTTGTATTGCGAAAGACCAAGAATTGGCTAATGCACCACCAAGTAAGGAGCGACACGCCATTGAGAAGCAAAAAATCATTGAAGAAACAAATCTTCATTATTCTACTTTAATGCGTAACATAGATCGTGCTGCTATGAAAAACGAATACGGAACGAAGGTAGAAGATAAACGAGAGAAAGTTCTTATAAATTTTTTCAAAAGCATAGGGTTGGAGGTACAAGTAATTGATTATCCAGAAGCAGGAGAAATTTGCGTTGCGGAGCTAAATGCTAGAATGAAGATAGAGAAGAATAAAGGATTTGATATTAGCACTATTCCCACCGATGGACATGAATTTGAACATTGGGTGGCAGAAAACCTAAATAAATTTGGCTGGGATGCAAAAGCCACGTCTGGCTCTGGTGACCAAGGAATTGATGTGATTGCCACAAAGGATGGCAAAACAGTTGGATTGCAATGTAAGCTCCTTAAATCCTCTGTTGGCAACAAAGCCGTGCAAGAGGCACACGCGGGCAAGGCTTTTCATCAAATGGATGTGGTCGGGGTGATAACAAACGCTTCTTATACCAAGAGTGCAAAAGCTCTCGCCGCAGATACAGGTGTTAAACTTTTATCGCACCGTGACATTCCCAATCTTTATGACAAAATGTTTTACGAATAATCCACTAATCACTAAAAACTCACCCCTAATCACTAAAAAACCGCTTGACTCCTGCCAATATATCGCTAAACGGGCAGAAGTTATCCGTAAAAGATAGCAAAAAACAAAAAAATGGTGTTTGTGGCCCTAGCAATAGGATGCCTGTCGCTCTGCGCAAATCAGCAAAGAGAGAGGAAAGCACCTTTCATAACTTGAAAGGAACCAGCCGTGACGAAACGTACCGCTGCCAAATATAAAATCGATCGCCGTATGGGCGAAAACATTTGGGGTCGCCCCAAATCCCCCTTTAACCGCAGAAGCTATGCCCCAGGGCAACACGGGCAGGCTCGCAAGCAAAAGCTGTCCGACTTCGGCGTGCAATTGCGGGCGAAACAAAAGCTAAAAGGCTATTACGGTGATTTAACCGAAAAACAATTCCGCCGTACTTTTACCGAGGCTGGTCGCATTAACGGCGATACGGGTGAAAATCTGGTCGGGCTGTTGGAACGGCGTTTGGATGCCGTGTGTTATCGGGCTAAATTCATCCCAACCATCTTTGCCGCGCGGCAATTTGTTAATCATGGGCATGTTATGGTCAATGGCAAAAAGGTTAATATCCCGTCTTATCGCGTGAAAGAGGGCGATGTGATTGAAGTGCGCGAACGGTCTAAATCCATGTCGCTGATTGCCGAGGCTATTGTGCTGGCGGAACGCGATGTCCCCGATTATATTGATGTTGATCATTCCAAACTCCGTGCCAAATTCCTGCGGATGCCCAGCCTGTCTGACGTGCCGTATCCGGTGATGATGGAGCCAAATCTGGTCGTGGAGTATTATGCTAAAAACTAGCATAATGTAAGGACACCCAATGAAACAAGAGGCGCGTTTTCTAACCGGCTCTACCATGCGCCATGTTATCGTTATGACGATGACGGGGATGATTGGGTTGACCTTTTTATTCCTAGTCGATGCGGTGACGTTATTTTGGGTCTCGCAATTAAATCGCGAAGTCCTGATGGCGGCGATGGGCTATGCTTGGACGGTGCAGTTTTTCACGATTTCGGCGAGTGTTGGGCTGATGATAGCAACCTTGGCGATGGTCTCAAAATCCATAGGGCGCAAGCGATTCGTGCTGGCACGAAAGCAAGCCACGGTTGGGGTTGTGGCGACCTGCGCTTTCCTGTGTATAGTATCGGTGTTTTTATGGGTGTTTCGCACGGAATCCCTGATGATTATGGGGGCAAAAGGCGATAGCCTGACCCTGGCCGCACGGTTTCTGGCGATTTCCATTCCCTCCCTGCCGATTATGGGGCTGGGGATGGCGAGTTCCGCTATTCTGCGGGCAGAAGGTGATGGAGTGAAAGCCATGTATATCACTATTTTTTCTGGTATAGTCGCCCTGTTCATTGACCCGTTTTTGATATTTACCCTGAATTTGGGGCTGGATGGGGCGGCCTTGGGTGTTGTTATCGCGCGGGTTTCTTCTACGATGCTTGCCCTTTGGATGGTGATTTATCAAAAAAACCTGCTGGCGTGGATTAATTTGCAGGATTTACGCCGTCATATCCGCCCGTTTGTTATCATAGCTATCCCCGCGTTAATGACCCAAATGGCGAGTCCCTTTGGCAATTTCGTGATTACTTGGGCGATTTCGGATTACGGAGAATCGGCGGTCGCGGGGTGGGCGGTTTTAAGTCGTTTAACCGTGCTGGCGTTTGGCGGGATATTCGCGCTATCGGGGGCGATTGGCGGGATTATCGGGCAGAATTACGGGGCTGGGCGGATTGACCGAGTCCGCACTGCCTATCGCGATGCGCTGATTTTTTCCAGCCTGTATGTGCTGGTGGTTTGGATGATTTTAATAAGCATGACGGGGGTGATTAATACCGTGTTTCGTTTGTCGCCCGATGCGCAAGAGGTGGTTTGGGCTTTCACCACGATAGGCTCTGCTGGGTTTATTTTCGCGGGGGCGTTGTATGTGTCCAATGCCGCGTTTAATAATATGGGGCGGCCGTTTTATTCTACCTTGTTTAATTGGATTAAAGATGGGTTGCTGATGTGGCCGTTTTGTATGATGGGTAGCGTGTGGCTGATGGCGAATGGCGTTATTTATGGGCAAGCCGTGGCGTTTGTTGTGGCGGGGTCTATTGCCGCGTTTGTCGGCTGGCGGTTTATTCGTTAGTTATTAGTTGTTAGTTGTTAGTTGTTAGTTTTTTAGCCCTTCGGGTCTTCGTCATAACTTCGTTATGCCGACCAGCTCCATGCGATGGCGTGGTCTTTTGCGCGTAGTCTCTTACGCTCTTTGAGCGTAAGCAGACGTGGCGCAAAAGCCCTTGGGTTTCAAGACTATAGATTCTCTATAAATTTACTATCTGGAATAACAAGACGTTAGATTGGATTATTTGTTTAGAATACTTGGGAATTGGTGATAGGCAATTTCTAAATTTATTTAGGCTTTGCCTAGATGCTAGAACAGGCTTTAGCCATAAAAACCCGTCCGCCCAAGCCTCGCAGAGGGGTGGGCGGGCGGGAAGCCCGAACGAACGGGGCTTGCCCCGAAGTGAGGGCGCAACAAAAAACCTCTGCCCTTAACTTCTCATAACCAACCTCCAATTCCTAATAACCAATCACTAACAACTAACAACTAATAACTAATAACTATTAACACTTTGCATTTCCATAAAAACCCCCTATATTAATCTTATGTTAAATAGGATACGCAAAATGCTTTCATCAAACGCCCCAACTGGTCGCCCTGACCCCATCCCCACCGCACAAACCCATTTTGTCAATGGGCAGAACCTGCACACCCCGCCACAAAACGGCTTGGAACAAGCGATGTTCGGCATGGGGTGTTTTTGGGGGGTGGAACGGATATTTTGGCAAACGCAGGGGGTTTTTGTCACTGCCGTTGGCTATTCTGGTGGGCAGACTCCGAACCCCACGTATCAAGAGGTTTGCACGGGGCAAACCGCCCATAACGAAGTCGTTTGGCTGACCTTTGACCCCAAAATCATCCCCTATTCTGCCCTGTTGCGGGTATTCTGGCAGGGGCATAATCCCACGCAAGGCATGCGCCAAGGCAATGACCGAGGCACGCAATACCGCTCTGGCATTTATACCTATTCGCCCGAGCAGGAAACCGAGGCGAAGACCAGCAAAACCATGTATCAAAAGGAATTAAACGCGGCACGACACGGCATGATTACCACCGAAATCCTACCCGCCGAGCCGTTTTATTACGCCGAGGATTATCATCAGCAGTATTTGGCGAAAAACCCTGCGGGCTATTGCGGGATAGGCGGGTTGGGCGTGGCGTGCCCCTTGCCCGCACAGGTTTAATATGGTGTGTTATACCGCCCTGACGGTTTGCCCTGATAAATCGCGTGCCGAGGCTCTGGCGGAGGCGTGTGAGGGTTTGACCCCCGATGGGATTGGCGTGTTTGAGGTGGAAGACGGTTCGGGCTTATATGAAGTCGGGTTATATTTTTCAAATCCCCCAGATGAGGTGGCTTTGTGCCTATTGGCGGCGGTGCATCACGCCCAGGATTTCGCCGTATCCAAGTTGCCGCAAACCGATTGGGTATCGCATGTGCGCCGTACGCTTGCCCCCGTGCATGTCGGGCGGTTTTTCCTATACGGCGGGCATGACGCGGATAAAATTCCCCCCGATGTCGTGCCTTTGCGGATAGAGGCAGCGATGGCGTTTGGAACAGGGCATCACTATACTACGCAGGGGTGTTTGTCGGCGTTGGAATGGTTAGCGGCACGCGGGGCTTCGGGTGATAATATCGCCGATATAGGCTGTGGCACGGCAGTTCTGGCTATGGCAGCCGCGCATTTATGGGACGGGCGGATTATCGCCAGCGATATTGATGAAATCGCTTTGGAGGTCGCACAGGTTAATATAACACGGAATAATTTGGGTTTGCGAGTTGATCTGCGCACCTGCGCGGGGTTTGGCACGGATTTGCCCGCCCGTGCGCCCTATGATTTGATTTTCGCCAATATATTAAAGGGTGCGTTAATTGACCTTGCCCCCGATATGGCACGGTTTTGTGCGGTTGGCGGGTTTATCGTGTTATCGGGCGTTTTAACCGAGCAAGCCGATGCCGTAATCGCCTGTTATGGAGCGGTTGGATTTTCCCTCTGTCATCATATAAAATTGGCGGATTGGTCGGTTTTGGTGGTTACAAGAATAAAAACTTTAGATTAGGGGTTGCATTAAGGGTGAGTTTGTGTTTATTATCGGTGCACCTTTAATTTAAAAACGGAGACTTCCTATGGCACCCACCAAAAAAACCCCTAGCTACCCCGTGCGTTTGCACATTGATTATCCTGAAAAATTGAACCGCCTTACGACCTTTCTGCGGATTCTTTGGATTATTCCAATTTTTGTTATTCAAGCACTGGTTGATGGCTCAATGCTCAGCGATAACGGGATTAACATTGTTTTCGGTCTTGCGCTCGCCCTTGTTTTAATGATTTTATTTCGGCAAAAATACCCGCGTTGGTGGTTTGATTTTCTGGTGGAATTGATGCGTTTCACTGGGCGCGTTTTCTCGTATTTGTTTTTGCTGACGGATACATATCCGTCAACGGATGAAAAACAATCGTTTCATTTGGATATAGACTATCCCGATGCAGAAAAGGATTTGAATCGGTTCTTACCGTTGATTAAATGGATTTTGCTATTGCCACATTATATTGTGATGATGTTTTTGCTTTTGGGATTGATTATTGCGGTGCTGGCGGCATGGGTTTGTATTCTTTTCACGGGGGCTTATCCGCGTATTTTGTTTGATTATGTTGTCGGCGTGATGCGCTGGGCTGCGCGGATGCAGGGTTATGCGCTTATGATGATGACCGACCGCTATCCGCCGTTTAGCTTGGAATAGCCTTCGTCACAGAATGAATCGCCTTTTGAATCAGCCTCAAACACGGGGGAGATGAAAACCCATGGTCGGCGTTTTTAACGATATAAAGGCGGATATCCGCGCCCTCCATATGGTCTAATAGGCGCAAAGTCACGCCCCGCGATACATCCTTATCGTCCGTCCCCCAAAGCAATCGTGTTGGGAATTTCACCGCCAACGGCGTGTTCAAAACAAAATTATCGGCACCGTCCAAAATCAATTTATGGCTAATGGTATAAGGGGTGTCATAATCGGACGGTAAGTCTATCGTGCCGTCCGCGACCAGCATTTTTTGTTGGTCTTCATTCATCCCATCCCACATATTTGCGGTAAAATCGGGCGCGGCGGCGATACCGACAAACCCAGCGATTTCCACTGCTTTGCGTTTCGCTAACAGCAAAGAAATCCACCCACCCATGGAAGAGCCAACCAAAATCTGCGCACCTTTTGTAACCGTGTTTATCACATCGGCCGCATCCTGCGCCCATTCGCCGATACATCCGCGTTCAAAAACACCATCAGATTGCCCATGCCCCGAATAATCAAACCGCAAAAACCCACGCCCATGCCGCCCTGCCCAGTCCTGTAAATACATCGCCTTACTGCCGTTCATATCGGAGCGGAAACCGCCCAGAAACACAACACTCGGCAGGGTTTTATCCTTTGGCGGGGTATAGTGATAGGCGAGCTTCTGCCCACGTTCGTTGGTAATAAAATCAGGGTTAGTCATTTTTTCGCTCGCGGTTTTTATCTTACCCGCAAACTATAAACCAGCGTGGCATTTTACGCAAGCCCCTCTTATCACGCCTTATTACCCCTCTTGACAAAATAGACAAAACAGGCGAAAAGCACCCCATATAATCACGCCCCTAGCCACTAAAACTAACCATTAAAAAGGTATCCGCCAAATGTCCGCCATCACCATCACCCTGCCTGACGGCAACACCCGCAGCTATGATTCTGGCATAACCGCCGCGCAAATCGCCGCCGATATATCGCCATCGCTGGGCAAACGCGCGATTAGCTGTACGTTGGACGGCACGCATTGCGATTTATCGCAATCCATCACGCAAAACACGCATCTTGCCATTCATACTATGGCCGATGATGCGCAGGCGTTAGAGCTGATTCGCCACGATTGCGCCCATATCATGGCGCGTGCCGTGCAGGAATTATGGCCAGAGACAAAAGTCACCATCGGCCCAGTTATTGAAAACGGCTGGTATTACGATTTTGACCGTGCCGAGCCGTTTTCCGCGGACGATTTAACCAAAATAGAGCAAAAAATGCGCGAAATCATCAACAAACGCGACCCCGTTCGGTTTGAAATTTGGGATCATGCCCGTGCGATTAAACATTATGAATCGCAAAATGAGCCGTATAAAGTTGAATTGGTCAATGCAATCCCTGCTGACCAAGACCTGCGGATGTATTGGCACGGCGACTGGCAGGATTTGTGCCGTGGTCCGCATTTGGCGCATACCGGGCAGATTCCGGGCGATTGTTTTAAGCTGATGTCGGTTGCGGGTGCTTATTGGCGTGGGGACGCGAAAAACGCCATGTTGCAACGGATTTATGGCGTGGCGTTTAAGACTCGCGCCGATTTGAAAGCCCATTTATTGATGCTGGAAGAGGCGGAAAAACGCGACCATCGTAAAATTGGTAAAGCATTGAACCTTTTTCATTTGCAAGAGGAAGCTCCGGGCATGGTGTTCTGGCATCCCAACGGCTGGACGATTTACCGCGCGTTAGAGGATTATATGCGGCGGCGATTAACCCACGCGGGCTATCAAGAAATCAAAACGCCTCAGGTCGTTGATCGCAAGCTGTGGGAGGCTTCGGGTCACTGGGACAAATACCGCGAAAACATGTTTATTACCGAAATTGACGAAGAACACGCCAATGAAAAAAGGGTAAATGCGTTAAAACCGATGAACTGCCCCTGCCACGTTCAGATTTACAATCAAGGGATGAAATCCTATCGCGACCTGCCGTTACGCCTTGCCGAATTCGGCTCTTGCCATCGGTATGAGAGTTCAGGTTCAATGCATGGCCTCATGCGAGTGCGCGGTTTTACCCAAGATGATGGACATATTTTCTGCACGGAAGAGCAGATTGAAAACGAAACCGCTCTGTTTATCGCGCTGTTATCGCGGGTTTATAATGACTTAGGATTTGAAAGGTTTGATATTAAACTATCTACCCGACCAGAGGTGCGTGTGGGCAGTGATGCGGTCTGGGATAAGGCCGAATTGGCGCTGGAAACCGCCATTAAAAAGCTGGATTTGCCCTATGAAGTGGATGAGGGTGAGGGCGCGTTTTACGGACCAAAGCTGGATTTCAAATTAACCGATGCGATTGGGCGCGAATGGCAATGTGGCACTTTTCAGGCGGATTTTAACCTGCCCGAACGTTTGGATGCGAAATATATAGGCACGGATGGCGCGACCCATCGCCCCGTTATGATGCATCGGGCTATTTTGGGGTCGTTTGAGCGGTTTTTGGGGATTTTAATTGAAAACTACGCGGGGAAATTGCCGTTTTGGTTGGCGCCGCGTCAAGTTGTTATTACCACGATTGTGTCCGATGCGGACGATTATGCCGCGCGAATTGCCGCGGTTTTAGTGGAAAAAGGCATTCGGGCAGAGACCGATACGCGGAATGAAAAAATCAACTATAAAATCCGCGAACATTCGGTTGCCAAAGTCCCCGTTATCCTGACGGTTGGGCAAAACGAGATGGAGTCGGGGCAGGTATCCTTGCGCCGATTGGGGGAAAAACACGCTAGTGTTCAGGATTTGGACGCGGTGGTGGCGGATTTGGTGGCAGAGGCGAGACCACCCGATTTGGCGCCCGATTTGGCGTGATTTTGCGGTAGGATTACAGAGGGATTACAACAAAATCCCAATCGTCACCAGCGATAATCCCATCGCCGATAGGCACAGGGCGGCAAGATTAATCGGCACAAGACGGCGCAAAACGGCGATCAAAGCATCGCCTTGCAAACCCGCCTTCCGCGCCCGCACCCCGCAAAAAATACAATAGCCCAGCGCACTCAGCCCAATCAGGGTTATCAATGCGCCGATTGCAATTAAATTTTCCATATTTCGCCTCTTAATGTTGGTTTTGCTCTTGCCTATTTGATTTTCAAAGGATAGGCAAGGCAAAAGAAAAGCAAAATGGGTTTGCTGTGAATTTTTTGTGAAAACTATCTTAAAAAGGAGAGAAAAATGGATGATAAAGTGGTAACAAATCAAGGGGCTGGAGCGGGGCAAACCGCGGGGCAAACACCCCCGTCAGACCAAACACATAGCGTGAATGCCGAGCAGTTGCGCGCGTTTGTCGAGCGGTTTGAACGGTTAGAGACGGAGAAAAAGGATATTACCGAGGCGCAAAAGGATGTTATGTCAGAGGCCGCTGCCTATGGCTATGATGCCAAAATCCTGCGCCGTGTTATTGTTTTGCGTAAGAAAGACCCGGAAAAACTGTCCGAAGAAGAGGCGGTTTTGAACTTGTATCGGGATGTGCTGGGATTTTAGTTTAATATTGAACCATTAACGGATTAGCCCTTCGGGTCTTCGTCATTTCTTCGAAATGCCGACCAGCTCCATGCGATGGCGTGGTCTTTTGCGCGTAGTCTCTTACGCTCATAAGGGCAGTTGAACCTGCCCGAAAAATAGGAGATTCGAGCGTAAGCAGACGTGGCGCAAAAGCCCTATGTACAAGACGCTCGTTATTTCTTAAATTTATTTAGACACTATACAAGACGCTGAACCAAACCCCAGCCAAAAAATAGCCCGTCCAGCTCATTATTTTTATTTTACGGGCAGGTTCAACTGCCCTTGTAGGAGGGGTGGGCGGGCGGGCGACATTTCGAAGTGGCTTGCCACAAAGAAATGGCGCAACAAAAAACCTCTATCCCTAATCCTTAATAACGAACCCCTAATCTCTAATAACCAATCACTAACAACTAATCACTAACAACTAATAACTAAAAACATTGACAACCCCATAAAAATCAATCACACACACCACAGACCCCCGAACCACCCACCACCACCAAAAACCGATGCAAACCAATGACCCCCTCCAAATTCCCTAAATTTGACATCTGGGTGCTTGCCCCGATTTTCATCGCCGCCTTTGTTTTGCTGCCCGTCTTCTGCGTGTTTTACCTAGCGCTCTTCCCCGACCAAAACATCTGGCCGCACCTGTTAAACACCGTTCTGCCACATTACCTGACAAACTCGCTGATTATGATGGGCGGAGTCGGCACTTGGGCGTTGCTTATCGGGGTGCCTACGGCTTGGCTGGTGGCGCATTATGATTTCACCGCCCGCAATATCCTGCAATGGGCGTTGTTTCTGCCCTTGGCGATTCCCACTTATATCGGTGCCTATGCCTTTGTGGATTTTTGGGAGTATGCCGGCCCCGCCCAAACCCTTTTACGTGATACTTTTGGCTGGCAAAACCCGCAAGATTATACGCAATGGTTCATCCCCGTGCGCAGTCAGCTCAGCGCGATTTTCGTGCTGGGGTTCGGGTTATACCCCTATGTTTATATGCTTGCCCGCGCCGCCTTTGTTGAACAATCGGCCAATGCGGTTGAATCGGCGCGATGCTTAGGAATAGGCGCGTGGGGCTGTTTTTTCCGCGTTTCCCTGCCTTTGGCTTGGCCTGCGATTGTTATTGCGCTTGCGCTGGTGGCTATGGAAACGCTGGGCGAATTCGGCGCGATGGAGTTCTTTGCCGTCCAAACCCTAACCACTGGAATTTTCACGGTGTGGTTAGAGGGCTCTAATATAGGCGGGGCGGCGCAAATTGCCAGTATTATCTTTGCCCTGATTATGGCGTTGGTTTTGATTGAGCGAATCAGCCGCCGCCGTGTGCAGGTTTTTTCTAACGCGGTGCGTCCGATTGCGCGGTATAGCCTGACGGGGATGGCGAATATCATGGCGACTGGGTTTTGTGCGTGTGTCGTGTTTTTAGGCTTTATTCTGCCCTTTGGCATCATCGCAAACTACGCCCTGCAAAGGGGAGATTGGGGCAGTGCGCGGCTGTGGATTGCCGCTTTTACCTCTATCTGGACGGCGGTTGTGGCGGTTATTGCGATTGTTTGCCTTGCCCTGATTTTGATTTTTGCCCTGCGACTGTCGCGCTCGGTTCTGCCCCGCCTTTTGGCACCGATAAGCACGATTGGCTATGCCGCACCTGGCGCGATTTTGGGCTTGGGTATTTTGATAGCCTTCGCGTGGTTTGACCATGCCGTTGCCGATGTGGTTTTCTGGCTGTTCGGGTTGGATATTGGGTTGCTGCTAACGGGCAGTGCCGCGGGGGTGATTTGCGCCTATGTCATTCGGTTTTTCGCCTTGGCGAGTGGTGGGTTGGACGCGGGGTTTGGTCGTATTGCGCCCAGTCTTGGGCTGGTTGCGCGCTCTTTGGGGGCGACCCCTGGGCGGGTTTTGCGCCGTGTTCATATACCGATGATGCGTACGACTATTTTAAGTATCAGTGCGTTGATTTTCGTTGATTGTATTAAAGAGCTGCCAGCGACCTTGTTATTGCGTCCGTTTGGCTATCACAATTTGGCGACTCATGTTTATGATTTTGCTTCGCTGGAGGATATTCGCGGGGCTTCCGTGGGCGCGGTTTTGATTATTTTAACCAGTATTGGTGCGGTTGCCCTGTTGGCGCGGAGTTGGCGCGGGTAGGGTAGGGGGCGCAAAATAATCATTAAAATTAGCTCTGCCAACGGTTGTGCAACCAATGCCATTGCTCTGGATTCGCACGAATCTTTTCCCCCAAACGATGGTTGAACTCTGTCATCATCTGTTCGGGGGTAGAGGGCGCAATCGGTGCCTGAAAATCAAGGTAAATATCGCGTTTGTTCGTCGCCACGCGGGTAAAAACCGTCACCAGAGGCAGGTCTAATTTCAACGCCATCCGCGCGGGCGCAAGGCTGGTTTTCGCGCCATGCCCCATAAACGGCAAAATCGGCGATACATTCTGGCGTTGGTCTGATAGAATCGCTATAATTTTACCCTGTTTTAATGCCCTTACCGTCTGTGTCGTGCCTATCGTTCCAATCAAAGTAATCGGCTCTCCTGTTATTTTAAGGTTATTAATCAACAGCTTAGCAACAAACGGATGCGCCATTGGGCGGACGAGTGCGCCGACCTCCATCCCTTGACTGCGTAGATAAATCCGCGGCGAATCCCACTGACCAATATGGGCGGATAGCAGTATCGCACCTTTGCCTTTCGCCTGTGCCTCGCGCAAAACGACCAGCCCATCACCCGTCGCATGCAGGCGATGATGCAACCGATTGCATCCGCGTGCATTAACCATGGCACAGCTAACTCGCCCCGTTTGACGCGCGATTTTATAGCGTAAAACCCGCCGTTCCTCTGCCGTCATATCAGGGAAAATCAGGCGTAAGTTTTTATCAATTTGTGCAGAGCGTTTTTTGAACAATCGGCAAAGCGCACCCGTCAGCCAGCCGACAAATAGGCATCGGGTTTCCACGGGCAGAATCTTTATGATTTGCAAAAACAGCCACAAGGGCAGATAGCCGATGAAATCAACCAAGACCTGTTTGTGTAGTTTATTCATGGGGTAATCTCTGGCGTTTATGGGGGCGTTTATAGGTTATTTTGTTTGCAATCTATCACAAAAAACTCTATAACAAAACCAAGATTTTGGGGTTTTCTATGTCATCTGCACCTTTTACAAACGACTTTCCACAGCGTATTTTTTCGGGGATTCAGCCCTCTGGGCAGTTGACCTTGGGTAATTATCTGGGCGCGTTAAAGCGGTTTGTCGCTTTACAAGACCTTGGGCAGGAACGCGGTATTGAAACGATTTATTGCGTTGTTGACCTCCACGCGATTACGGTTTGGCAGGACCCTGTCGCGTTGCAACAAAACACGCGGGAGCTGACGGCGGCGTTTATCGCCTGCGGTTTGGATGCGAATAAATCGGTTTTATTTAATCAAAGCCAAGTCCCCGCCCACGCCCAACTCGGCTGGATTCTTAACACGGTTGTACGGCTTGGCGATATGAAACGGATGACCCAGTTTAAGGATAAAGCGGGCAAGAATTCGGAACATGTTTCGCTGGGATTGTTCGCCTATCCCGCGCTCATGGCGGCGGATATTTTGCTGTATAAAGCAACTGGTGTGCCTGTCGGTGACGACCAAAAACAGCACCTTGAACTAACCCGTAAGATTGCAGAAAAGTTCAATCATGACTATGATTGCAAGGTTTTTCCCCTGCCCGAACCGATGATAGAGGGCGCGGGCATGCGTGTGATGTCCCTGCGTGATGGTAGTAAAAAAATGTCAAAATCCGACCCGTCCGATTTGTCCCGTATTAACCTCAGCGATGATGCCGATACGATTGCCAAGAAAATCCGCAAGGCCAAGACGGATGCAGAGTCTCTGCCCGATAATTTGGACGCGTTGGATGGGCGAGCTGAGGCACGTAATCTTATCAATATTTTTGCTGGATTGGCGGATAAAACCGCGCAACAGGTTTTGGATGAATTCGCGGGCAAGGATTTTGCGAATTTCAAACCAGAATTGGCGGATTTGGCGGTGGCGAAGCTGTCGCCTATCACCGCGCGAATCAATGAATTGATGCAAGATCCCGCCCAGATAGATGCGGTTTTGTGCGAAGGGGCGCAAAAGGCACGTGATATAAGCACCCCCGTTTTGAACGAGGTTTTGGAGACGGTCGGGCTTATTTCTAAAAACTAAAATAATTGTGAATGGTGAATTATGAATTATGAATGGTGAATTATTGGTTATTCTTGTTATTCGTTATCTAAAATAACTGGAGTTCGTTATTTTTGGGTATTTGAGTTATTGAATAACTATAATTAACAGGAGTGAATTATTTTTAGTTATAGTGGTTATGAATAACAGGGTGTTTGTTATTTTAGGAAAAAATTTGCCACAAAACCCAATTCATCATTCACAATTCACAATTCACAATTCATAATTAAGCAGGCTTCGGCAAACTAATCCGAAAGATCACCCCTGTATTATCGCTTTTCACCAAATCCAGCATCCCGCCGTGTCCTTTAATCAGCTCTGCGCTAATCGCCAAACCCAAACCAGTGCCACCCCTCCGCGCCCCGCCTTCAAAGGGTTTGAACAAATTATCCAACGCCTTGGCGGGCAGACCTGGACCATCATCGCTTACCTCTATCAGCCACGCGGTAGCATTATCCTCTATCCGCACATCAATCTTCCCGGCCTTTTTACCCTGTTCCAAAACCTGCCCTGCATTGCGAATCAGGTTTAACAAAACGCGGTATAACTGCTCGCGGTCAGCAAAAATCTGCACGGCACGGTCGATATCATGGGCAAAGACTATCTGTCCAGACTCCCCCGCCCCAAGCGATAGTTTTTCATCCTCAAAAATATCATCAATAATCTCTGCGACCGAGAAATACCCCAATTCTGGCTGGCGTTCCTCGGCGCGACCATACCGCAGAGTGCTCTCACACAAACTCACCGCCCGCGACAGAGTCGTCATCAATTTCGGCACAGTTTTTTGCACCTGCGGGTCTTTGCTGATTTCCATCCTATCGGCCAATAATTGCGTTGTCGTCAATATATTACGCAAATCGTGGCTGATTTTGGACACAGCCCCGCCCAGATTCGCCAGCCGTCTGCGTTCCTTAAACGAGGCATTAATCTGCTGTTGCATATCGTGCAGGGTTTCTTCCGCCTCATATAACTCGTTAATTCCAGCCGTTGGGGTGATAAAATTATCATTATCCGGCGCGTCCTTAAACGCCCGCATGGAGAATATCACGCGGTTAATCGGGCGCACAATCAATCGCTGAACCGCCCAGAATAACAACCCTGCCGTGACCCCCGAAATCAGCAGGGATAGGCGTAGGATATTGTAAAAATACTCCCACATAGCCTCATGCAACGGAGTTTCCACCAGCACCACATCTATCAAATCGCCACCGCTTTTCACGGGTAAGCCAATCACCCGTACCAGACGATCCTGACCGTTAAACATGCTATCAAACGAATCGCTTATTAAATAGCGAAAGTTGTCATCGCGCAGATCAACAATACGCCCAACCGCACTGGGCAGGGTACTCCGCAATACCAACACGCGCAAATCATCACGGCGTAGGGCAATGGAAATAACACTGGCGGTGTCCAGCAATTCTTTCGCCAAATCTGGCCCCAGCGATAAATTCGGTCCAGCAAGCACGGCAAGCGATGCGATTTGGGCGCGTTGCAATCGCTCGTTCAAATAATCATAGCGAAACCGTGCCAAGGATGGCACAAGAATCAAAACCTCTGCCAGCATGACAAATACAATTGTCAGCATTAAGAATCGCCCCGAAAGTGATCGTAAGAACATGGTGTTTAATTTCCTATTTAATCCGAATCAGCCCTGTTTATCAGAACTTTTGTACCAAGCGTACCATTTTTTTCACAAACGCACTTTCAAATAGGCGCGGTGCGAAATACGCACCCGCAACCCGTTTGTTAATCTCACCCAATGTGGGGTAGGGCGCGACCATCGCGGCAACCTGCCCCATTTTCAAATCATTGGCAATCGCCAGAGCCCAAATACCAATCAGCTCACCCGCTTGCTCGCCAACGATAGACGCACCGATGGGGCGACCTTTGACAACCATGACCTTCACCAACCCTTGGGTTTGCAGCTGCGCACGGGCGCGGTCGTTTTCTGCATAGGGAAACCGCACGACTTCTAACGCCTTGCCAAATTTCTCCCGCGCTTGGGCTTCGGTTAATCCAACCTGTGCCAATTCAGGCGAGGTATAAGTTGCCCACGGAATATGGCTGGTTTTCATTTTGGAGGACATGCCAAACAGCGCGGATTTCAAAATAACACTGGCATGATAGCTGGCAACATGGGTGAATTGCAAACCCGCGGCAATATCACCGATAGCATAAACACGGCGGTTGCTGGTTTTTAACGAGGCATCCACTTTTATCCCACCGCGAACGGGTTCTATCCCCCCCGCCGCCAAATCCAATTTATCAACATTCGGCTTGCGCCCAACAGCCATCAGCAAATGACTGCCCTTGTAAATCTTACCATCCTTTGTTTGCACGCGAATATCGCCCTTTTTACCAGTAATCTGTTCGGCAATCGCGCCCTCCACGATTTTCACGCCTTCTTTGGTAATCGCTTTTAAGGCAACAGCGGTGAGTTCGGGGTCGTCCTTGCCGAGGGCTATAAACCCCTCCAAAACCGTGACTTGGCAACCCAGCCGCAGATGCGCCTGTGCCAATTCCATGCCGATGGGGCCGCCACCGATGACTATCAAATGTTCGGGGCGTTTTTGCAGAGCAAAGATGGTTTCATTGGTGTAATAGGGGACTTTATCCAGCCCGTTAATCGGTGGCACAAACGGGGCAGAGCCTGTGGAAATCACAAACCGCCTTGCCGTGATGGTGAATTTGCCCGCCTGCACTTGGGTGGGGGATATAAACCGCCCGTATTCGGTGATGACTCGCACGCCAAGGGATTCAAACCGTTCGACACTATCATGGGGTTCAATCCCCTTAATAACCTTAGCAACATGGCGTTTGGCGGCAGCATAATCGATTTCGGGCTTATGCGGTTTCACGCCAAACCGCGCCCCGCTTTGCATCGCGTGGGCGTGTTTTGCCGCGGCAATTAACGCCTTTGACGGCACACAGCCGTAATTCAAGCAATCCCCGCCCATTTTATGCCCTTCCAGCAGAACGACTTTCGCGCCCATTTGCACAGCACCCGCCGCGACAGACAACCCGCCAGAGCCCCCGCCAATAACGCATAAATCGGTTTTAATATGGTTTTTTGTCTCGTTTTTCATTTTGTGTCCTCTTTCCTAAATCGTTTGATAATAATTGGCAAAACTGCCAGAATACAGAGCCCGATAATCGGCCCCAGAATGTAAGGTTCAAAAATAATCCCCAGATTGGGGTCTTCACCACGGGCGAAAACTCCGCCCAAACCCGCGCCCACGGCAGTATAAACAAAACTGCCCGGCATAATACCGAAAAACGTGGTTAGGGCAAAATTGCGCAAGCCAACACCCAGAAACGCGGGCGCGAGGTTGGCAACAAAAAACGGCACAGCAGGGACAAGCCGCATCAAAAACAAATAGCTGATTTCGTTATCGCGCAGTCCTTGTTCCATACGGGTCATCAAACCCGCGTTGCCTTTTGTATTCAGTCGTTTATGCAAGGCATCGCCCGCGCCCATTTTCGCCGCCATAAAAATACCGCATGCGCCGATGGTCGCGGCTATCACAACGAAAAATCCCCCAGGAAATAGCCCGAATAAAAATCCACCTGTTAGGGTCATTAACGCCCCACCGGGCAGGGAAAACGCAACCACTAGGATATAGGCGAGCATAAAAACCAGCACCGCCAGCAGATAATTATTATCCCGCCAGTCTATTAAAAAGGTGCGGTTATCACGCAGGGTATCAAAGCTGAGCACATCGCGTAGCAGAAAAAACCCCGCCAGCGCAACAATAAGAATCACGATAAGGGGAATCATGCGTTTTAACGCGCCCGATTCGGTTTTTTTGGGAGAGGTCATGCCGTGGTTTCCTTAGGATATAGTCTTTAACGCGAATGCGTTGGGCTGATTTCGTATGATTCGCCAAGATTTACCACATAACCCGCGTTATTCCCACTTTAATTTGTTGCTTTTTCTTAACAATCGGTGAAAAAAATCCATAATTTCCGCGATTTTTAAAAGAATCCCAAACAAATCCCAGAAAACAGGCTTGACAAAATCGCAAATCCTCTTTAATTGGGGATAAATCTTGAAGGAGACCTCTTATGAAACGGACATTCCAACCCAGCAACCTTGTGCGCAAGCACCGTCACGGGTTTCGCTCTCGTATGGCGACAAAAAACGGTCGGCGGATTTTGAACCGTCGGCGGGCGCAGGGGCGTAAGAACCTTTGCGCATAGCGCAGGGGGCTGTATCCCGCAGCCCTGTATCGCAAAGCCCAGTTCCAATGGTCGAGCTAACATCGCTTAAGAAACGTTATGATTTCCTTGCCTGTGCTAAGGCGAATCGCGTGCGCTCGCAGGGGTTTTACCTGCAAGCACAGCCACGCGGCGATGATGATGCACGGATTCACTTTGGGCTGACATGCTCGCGTAAGGTGGGCGATGCGGTTGTGCGTAATCGGGCGAAACGCCGTTTGCGACAGGCCGCGTGTAGCGTATTGCCCGAATGTGGGCGGGCTGGTTGGAATTATGTTTTGATTGGATTGGCAGAGGCAACGGTGATTCGCGATTGGGATGCGTTGTTGGAGGATTTGCGCAAGGCGGTAAAGCGGATTCACGATATGCCGATTGAGGAAGAAGAGGTTGTGGCGGTGGCGAAACCCTATAAGAAACCCGCGCCCCGTACCTATAAACGCACGGGTGAGCATACGGGGGAATGGACAGAGCCCGCGCCAGAGGGGGATTATAAGCCCAAGCCGCGTAGTGATTCGCGTGGTGATTCTAGGAGAGATTCGGGACGGGAGTCTGGACGCGATTCGCGCAGAGATTCAGGGCACGACTGGGATGAAACAAAATACAAACAAACGGCAGAGCAACCCATCACGCAATCGATGGACTCGACAGAGAAACCAGCAGAAAAATCAGTAGAAAAATCAATGGACACACAGACTTACCAACCAACGCACTCTTTGCCCGATAGCCGTACGCGTAGCATAACCCGTGGCTGGACCGACAGCCGAACCAGTGGCGGTTGGACGGACAACCGCACCTATAAAACCGACTATGATGATGAACCGCAGGAGGAACGCAAATCCGAAGAACGGGGCGAACGTTCAGGTGGCGGGCGTGACGGCGGGCGAGATGGTCGGCGTGATAGCAAACCACGCGGGCGTGACGGTGGGCGCGATGGCGGGCGCAATGATTGGAAACCACGGGGAAGACCCGATGACAGACGCGATGATAGAAGAGACGACAAACCAAGAGGCGGTGGCTGGAAAGGCAAACCTTCAGGCGACCGCACCGACTGGAAACCACGCGGGCGACCCGATGATAGAAGAGACGATAGGCGAGACGATAAACCAAGAGGCGACCGCCCAAGCGGTGGTGGCTGGAAAGGCAAACCCTCAGGCGACCGCACAGATTGGAAACCGCGCGGGCGACCCGATGACAGAAGAGACGACAGGCGAGACGATAAACCAAGAGGCGACCGCCCAAGCGGTGGTGGCTGGAAGGGAAAACCCTCTGGCGACCGCACTGATTGGAAACCACGCGGAAGACCCGATGACAGAAGAGACGACAGGCGCGATGACAAACCAAGAGGCGACCGTCCAAGAGAAGGCGGTTGGAAAGGCAAACCATCAGGCGAGCGTACAGACTGGAAACTACGGGGAAGACCAGATGATAGGCGTGACGATAGACGCGATGACAAACCAAGAGGCGACCGCCCAAGAGAAGGCGGTTGGAAAGGCAAACCCTCTGGCGACCGTACCGACTGGAAACCACGTGGGCGACCAGATGACAGAAGAGACGACAGGCGCGATGACAAGCCAAGTGGCGGTTGGAAACCCAAACCAGCGGGCGAGCGCAAATACGACCGTGACGGCAAACCGACTGGCAGACCCCCAGGTAGACCGACTGGCAGACCGACAGGAAAACCCACAGGAAGACCGACTGGTAGACCATCAGGAAAACCCTCTGGTCAACGGACAAAAAGCCCCCCACGCAACCGAGACTCATGACCCCCCTTGCCTTTATCCTTGCCTTGCCCATCCGCGCTTATCGCGTGATTTTCTCACCCATCGTTGGGCATAATTGCCGATTTCAACCGACCTGTTCGGCCTATGGGTTAGAGGCTTTGGCAAAACACGGCGGTATTAAAGGCACATATCTAACGATAAAACGGATTTTGCGGTGCCATCCTATGGGCGGCGCGGGGCTTGACCCTGTACCAGACCCTCTGCGTGAAAAAAAGCACGATTAACAATTAGTGGGGGCTTTTGTGCATATAGAGCTTTTTCTTGCGAAAAAGCCCATACACAAAAGCCTTTGGTTATGCTTGGCAAGTATCTTTTAAATAAAATAACCATCGGTCATGTTTGGTACGGGTCGCGCGACCCCCCCGCGGACACGTCCGCTAAAATTATGAAACAATGCGGTCGTTTCCTAGAATTGTAGATTGTCCTAGATTAACTATTACCGATTCTGCCCTGCGGGTCTTCGTCATTTCTTCGAAATGCCGACCAGTCAAGAAGTGGCAAAAATATTAATCATTAATCGTTAATCGTTAATCGTTATTTAGGCTGTGCCTAGATGCTCGGATAGGCTTTAGCCATAAAAACCCGTCCGCCAGCTCTCCGCAGGAGGGGTGGGCGGGCGGGCAACCGAAGATCGAGGGCGCAACAAAAAACCTCCGCTCTTAACCTCTAATAACCAATCATTCACAATTATTTAGCCCTTGCGGGTCTTCGTCATAACTTCGTTATGCCGACCAGTCAAGAAGTGGCAAAAACATTCACCGTTAATCGTTAATCACTAATCGTTAAATAGACAGGGCTATTCGCTCAACCGTCTTGCAATCAAAATAGATCCTTGCCCGCGATTTTGCACAATCACAGCAACGGGTTCATCCCGCGTCAACATATGGCTTAGATTAATCTCAGACTCCCCGTCCCAATCGGCGATTTTCTCAATATGCGACACGACATTATTGTATTCCATCTCCCGCCCGCTCAGCTCGCCACGTTCAATCGGCACAATCGTTTTGGGCTCAAAATGCACCAGATTCACATCAGACCGCCCCAAATTCCCACCCAAACTGGACAGCATAATGCTTAAAACATCATCATCGCGTTGTAAATGCAGAGTCGCTGGCTCTACCTGCTCGCGCGCCTGTTTGATTAAATCGCGCACCCGCGCAGGACTAGCGCCAACACCGCCCGCCACCTGACCAATGGCATGAACCACGGTTTGCGGGGTCACCAGAGTATATCGGCTGGGCAGCACTATATTATAAATCTCTTGGCGTTCGGTATGTTTTGGGTCGGCCATTTCATCCTTCCAACCCAGATGATCCCAGTAATCCACGTGCAAACTGATACCAATCACATCGCTATATTGTTCTAGGATTTTGCGAAACATCGCGTCGGCGGGCGGGCAGGACGAACACCCTTGGGAGGTGAATAATTCTACCACGACAACGGATTCGTCGGTTGTATCATCGGCGTAGGCTGGGGCTATAGCTGTTGCCATCGCGATAATGGTTGCGGTTATGATATATTTGAGCAGGTGGAGTTTATGTAACATGACCTATGCGTACCTTTTCTTTTGGCAAAATAATCTTTGCCTCTATCCTTTTATGGAAAAATAGATTCAAATGCCAATAAAGATTTCGCGAGCAGGGCGAAAAACGGCGAAATACACAAAGAATTGATGATTTAACGCGGAAAATGGGGGAAAACCCGAATAAAACTAAACATCACGGCTTTACCCAAAAACCCGCCTACCCCGCCTTTGCCAAATCGCGCAACACATAGTGCAACACCCCGCCATTGCGGACATAATCAATTTCAATCCCCGTATCTATGCGACAGGTTAATTCCACCTGTTTCACATCACCATTGGCATAAGTAATACTACACGGCACCTTTGATAACGGCACCAAATCCCCCGCCAATCCAGCGATGCTAATCTGCTCATCGCCGCGAAGCCCCAGAGTCTTCCGCGTATCACCCGCGCTGAATTCAAACGGAATAACCCCCATGCCAACTAGGTTTGAACGATGAATCCGCTCAAAACTCTCTGCTATCACCGCTTTTACTCCTAACAACGCGGTCCCCTTAGCCGCCCAATCGCGCGAGCTACCCATACCGTATTGCTCGCCACCGATAACAACCAGAGGCACCCCGTCATTTTGAAACGCCATCGCCACATCAAAGATAGACTCCTGCTTGCCGTCCGCCCCGACGGTATAACCGCCCTCTACCCCATCCAGCATTTCATTCTTTATACGGATATTGGCGAAAGTCCCACGCATCATCACCTCGTGATTGCCGCGCCTTGCGCCATAGGAATTGAACTCCCGCACAGGCACTTGACGGTTGTTCAAATACTGCCCCGCAGGGGTGGTTTCTTTGAACGAACCAGCAGGGCTGATATGGTCGGTGGTAATCATATCGCCCAATACCGCCAGAATCCGCGCGTTGTTAATGTCGGAGATAACCCCCGCCTCTGCCTTCATTCCCTTAAAATAAGGCGGATTTTGCACATAGGTGGAATTCACTGGCCAATCGTAAGTTTTCTCGGCACTGACCTTTACCGCCCGCCATTTGTCATCGCCCTTAAACACATCGGCGTATTTGCTGATAAAGGCATCACGGGTGACGGTGCGTTCGACCAGCTCTGCCACCTCTTGCGAGGTTGGCCAAATATCGCGCAAATACACATCGCGCCCGTTTTTATCCTGCCCCAAAGCGTCTTTTACCAAATCAATATCCATCGTCCCTGCGATAGCGTAAGCCACGACCAAAGGCGGGCTTGCCAGATAATTGGCGCGGACATCCGGACTAATCCGTCCTTCAAAATTACGGTTACCTGATAGCACCGATACGGCGACCAAATCACCCTGGGCTATCGCGCCCGATAATTCGGTTTGAATCGGCCCCGAATTGCCGATACATGTCGTGCAACCATAGCCAACCAGATGAAACCCCAGTGCGTCCAAATCCTTTTGCAAATCGGCCGCTTCCAGATAGCTAGACACGACCTGCGAGCCAGGCGCAAGCGAGGTTTTCACCCAAGGTTTGCGGTTTAATCCCAGTGCTGCCGCCTTTCGTGCAACCAGCCCCGCGCCTATCATAACATAGGGGTTAGAGGTATTGGTACAAGAGGTAATAGAGGCAATGACAATCTTACCACTGTTCATTTTATACTCCTCACCCGCCACATCAACCTGTTTATCCATGGGGCGTTTGAAGGTATTTTTCATTTCATCCTGAAACGCGGTTTGCGCTTCGCTGAGCAAAACATAATCCTGCGGGCGTTTTGGACCAGAAATCGCGGGGACAATACTGCACATATCCAAATGCAGTTTATCGGTATAAATCGGGGCATAATCGGCCCCACGCCACAATCCATTCGCTTTTGCGTAGGCTTTCACCAGGGCAATCCGTGTATCCTCACGCCCCGTATTTTTCAAATAACGCAAGGTTTCATCGTCAATCGGGAAAAACCCGCAGGTCGCGCCGTATTCTGGTGCCATATTGGCAATGGTGGCGCGGTCTGCCAAGGGTAATTTATCCAGCCCTTTGCCGTAGAATTCCACGAATTTGCCAACCACACCTTTGGCGCGGAGCATCTCCACAACCTTTAGCACCAAATCCGTGCCAGTCGTGCCTTCGCCCATCTCACCTGTTAATTCGAACCCAACAACCTCTGGTATCAGCATAGAAATCGGCTGTCCTAGCATTGCCGCCTCAGCCTCTATCCCGCCGACTCCCCAACCCAAAACTGCCACGCCATTAACCATAGTCGTATGGCTATCCGTGCCAACCAATGTATCGGGGTAGGCAACGGGTTTGCCGTTTTGATCGCTATCCGTCCAGACGGTTTGCGATAGATATTCCAGATTTACTTGGTGGCAAATCCCTGTTCCGGGGGGAACAACCCTGAAATTATCAAAGGCTTTCTGCCCCCATTTTAGGAAACTATACCGTTCCATATTGCGTTCATATTCGCGTTCCACATTCATTTGAAACGCGCGAGGCGTGCCGAAAGCATCAATCATAACCGAATGGTCAATCACCAAATCAACGGGGTTCAGCGGATTGATTTTATCCGCATCCCCGCCCAAGGCGACTATCCCATCGCGCATCGCCGCCAAATCAACCACGGCTGGCACGCCTGTGAAGTCTTGCAATAAAATCCGTGCGGGGCGATAGGCGATTTCACGCGGGTTTTTACCCCCCTGTTTTGCCCAAAGAGCAAACGCCTTTATATCATCAAGGGAAATGGTTTTGCCGTTATCTTCAAAACGGAGCAGGTTTTCCAAAACCACACGCAAAACCGCGGGCAGGTTTGAAAAATCGCCAAGCCCCGCGTCCGTGGCCGCCTGTATGGAATAATAATCAAACGAGTCGGTGCCAAGGGCTAGGGTTTTGCGGGTTTTTGCGGAATCTGTGCCGACGGTGATTGTCATTTTTTGCTTTCTTTGTTTTTTTGTGTTAATTATTATTGGCTGGTTCTGCCACTGGTGGTTCTACCAAAAACCCCCCGCCGAGGCTGTATCTTGTGCCAGACCGACTATGACTGGCAAAAACACCAACCGCACCATCCTCCCCAATACGCCCGATAATGGGGGCTTCAAACTCCCTACTGCTTCCACTTGGGGTAAAAATGGCTTTACCATCTGTAATCCTATTGCCACCGAATTTTCCTTCTATTTGCAACCTTGCGCCATTAAACCTTTCATCCGCATCTATTTCTTTGTCGTTAAAATTAATGTTGAGGGTAATCGGCTGTTCCGTTATTGATTCACTTAATGGGGGCGGGTCTCGTACTTCGGTAGTTGCGGGCGGGAACGCGAGGAATCGGAGGGTATATTGACCCGTAAAAGTCGCCCTTGTCGTTGTTGCGTCCAAAGCAGGGCCAACATCGGTTGTTTCAAACAGACCAACCACGCTATGGGCGTAGTTTTCGGTTGAATCCGCAACAAAGGTCATCAAAAACCCCGCACGTTCGTCCAAGCCTCCGCCACCATTTTCGCCTTTTAATGTAAGGGTTTGCACATCCGCACCCCGAGGGATATTAAAAGAAATCTCCCTTAAATAATTCTCACCCAAGCGCAAAAATTGCAAATCCTTTATGGCATCTGCTTCTGCCGAAATAACCGCGATTTGGCTTTGAATATCGGCAGGCACATCGTCAATAACACGCGAGGTAAAAGTAGGCGGGGGGGGCGGAGGAGTAAAAGTAGGCAAAGCCCCCGATTTTTTCCCACCACAGGCGGTTATCATAAAAACGCTTGCCAGCAAAACAACGGGCAGCAAAACAGGGGTAAGGCGTAGAAAAACCAAGGGTTTATTCGTTTGGGTCATAAGTTTAATCCTATGTTATATGGTTATTAGCGGCTCTTTGTCCGCATGTAAGGTCACTTTACACATTCTTGGGGGCAGTTTCAAGCGTAATTATGCATAATCACGCAAAATTGGCGGATTTTTATCGTTTCAGCACAGATTTTATCTGTTCCAGCCTGAAAACACCCAAAATCCAGCACACTCCCAGATAGCTGATACCCCCCGCGAAAATAACCCCAGCCAATGCCAAATACCGCCAGCCCGCGTTAAATAACGCCTCATCCAGCGTGATATTTACCCCATAAAGCACCGCCCCCATTACCACGCTTGCCACAATAATCCGCCCGATTTGCCCGCGAGTCCGCGAATCCAACCGCGCCGCCTGCCATCCCTGCCAACGCATCCAAAACCATAAACACCCAACCAACGCCCAAGACGCAACCGTCGCCCCAATCGCCGCCGCCAAAAACCCGAAATAAGGCGATAGCCCAAGGGCAAACCCCGCGTTAATCGCCACGGAGACAAGGCTAAACCGCATGGGGGTTTTGGTATTTTGATAGGCGAAATACAGGGTCAAACATAGTTTTTGCAGGGCAATCGCGGGCAACCCAAGCGCGTAAATCTGCAACGCAAAGGCGGCAGACACAGAATCACTACGCACCAGCGCACCCCGTTCAAACACCACCGAATTCAAAGGCAAGGCAATCAAAACCAATGCCACCATAGACGGCAGAATGAAAAACAATGACAATTCCACGGCACGGTTGAAATTATCACGCACCCGCCCCGCGTCATTATTCTGCACAGCGAAGGACAGGCTGGGCAATAAAGCCACGCTGATGGAAATCCCAACCAGCCCAATCGGGAATTGATACAGCCGATTTGACATCGCCAGCCATTGAATCGCCCCTGGTTCGTAACTGGCAACAAACCGCCCTATAATAAGGTTTATTTGCAAAACAGAGGCGGCCATAGCCGTCGGCAGGGCTATCCAAAACAACCGTTTCACATCCTCGGTTATTCGTGGCCATTGCCACCGCACACGAAACCCCAAACGGCGCACAAAAACCCAAACCAGCATCAGTTGAGCTATACCCGCAAGGGGAACGCCCCAAACCAACGCCCGTTCTGCCGCCACGCCAAACCGCGGGGCAAACACCATCGCGGCACATAAAATCACATTCAAACATATCGGTGCGGCCGCCACCACGCCAAACCGTGCGGAGGATTGCAAAATCCCGCCCAGCAGAGTTGCCAGCGATATAAAAATAATATAGGCAAAGGTGATTCGCCCAAAATCCGTTGCCAGAGCCAATCGCCCATCCCCGCCAAAACCACCCGCCATCCCCAGAATCAGCCACGGCATAACCACCATAGCCAACAGGCATAGGACGATTAACGCGGCCCCCAGAACCGCCCAGATTTCGGATACAAAGGTTTCCGCTTTCTGCCCCTTTTTCTTGGCAAACATCGGGATGAAAGCACTGCTAAACGCGCCCTCGGCAAAAATCTGGCGAAACAGATTGGGCAGGGTAAAGGCGATTTGAAACGCCTCTGCCACAGCCGAAGACCCAAATAACGCCGCGAAAATAATCTCACGTGCCAGCCCGCTGATACGGCTGATAAATGTCCAAATACCAATAGTTATCGAATTGGAAAACAAACGAAATGGAGATTTCAAAGGGGGTTTCATGAGATTGCACCCTTTGTCCCTTGTTCCAAAACCGCACGAAGCCCCGTGGCTATCGCATCTTGTTTTGCCTTATCGTGGATTTTTTTACCCACCATGTCTTTCACATAAAACACATCCACCGCCTGAACTCCATAGGTGACAATCACGGCATGGACGATATAAATGTTCGCCGCCAGCAGGTTTTTCGTTAAATCAAACAGCAACCCGCGCCGATCGCGGGTGCTGATTTCTATGATAGAATAGCGTTCAGACCCCTCATTATCAATCGTAATCGTGGTGGCAACCTTAAAATCACGCTCGCGTTTTTTAAATTTATCCTTGGCGGTGAGTTCCTTTTTCGCCTGAACCTTGCCCATTAGGGTTTTCATAATCATCGGGTGAAGCCGTTTGATATGGTTTTCCTGATAGGGTTTACCGTTCGTGTCTTGCAACCAGAAAATGGCAATGGAAAACCCGTCAGAGGTGGTGTAAATATGGGCATAAATAATGTTTGCCTTAACCAGAGCCAACGCCCCGCTAATACGTGAAAAAATCCCCGGATGCTCATGCATGACAAAACACGCACGGGTGGCATCGCGGCTTTCATCTTTTTCCAAATGGCTGAGCAGGCTTTCCTTGCCCATATCGTTTAACAACCGCGCACAGGTGAGGTGAGAGGCCGCGTCCAGCTCTAACCAATACGGCTCATAATGGCGATTCATTTCTGTTTCCACCTGCGCCGCTGGCCAATCGGCAAGGCTCTGTCGCAGGGTATCCTTGGCGATTTTTATCCGTTCTGCCCCTTGGGTGTCGGTGCTATCCTCGCCCATCAAACGAGTATGGGTCACGCGGTATAAATCGCGCAATAATTGCGCCTTCCAGTTATTCCAGCAATTCGGGCCAACCCCGCGAATATCGCAAACGGTCAGCACGGTGAGTAAATCCAAGCGGTTCGTATCTTGCACCTGTTCGGCAAACTTTTGCACGGTACGCGGGTCGGATACATCGCGTTTTTGGGCGAAATCGGACATCACCAGATGATTGCGTACCAGCCAAATCACTGTATCCGTCTCTGCCTTATCCAAGCCCAAACGCGGGCAAATATCACGAGCAAGCCGCGCCCCCGCGATGGAATGGTCTTCGGGCAAACCCTTGCCAATATCGTGTAATAAAATGGCGATATACAAAATCCGTCTTTGCACCCCGCGTTCAATAATGCCAGAGACTACTGGCAAATCCTCTTTCAAATCGCCCGATTCCAGCTTTGCCAGCACGGATATACATTGAATCGTATGCTCATCAACCGTGTAATGATGGTAAATGTTAAACTGCATCATGGCGATTATACGCCCAAATTCGGGGATAAACGCGCCAAGGACTCCCAATTCATTCATAAGCCGCAAGGCGTGTTCGGGATTGCCATAGACCAGCAGAAGATCAAGGAAAATCTTTTGTGCCTCTTGCGATTGGTGCAAGGTTTCATCAATCAGGTGCAGGTTGGAAATAATCAACCTCCGCGCATCGGGATGGATGATAAAATCGGTACGCAGGGAGTCTTCAAAAATCCGCATGATATTGACTGGGTCTTTCAGAAACACCTCCTCATCCGTTATGATAATATCACGGCGTTTTGCGCCGTAACCGTTAATACCACGCAGCGAGCGACCTCGTCGCCAAGCAACCGTTTCCCACAATCGTTTGTGCAGGGGACGGGGGACTTTTATATGTTGCTCACGCAAAGCAGTTAGGAAAAGGCCGCTTAATTCGCCGACCAAAGTTGCCGTGCGGAAATAATCCTGCATAAAGGATTCCACCCCGTGTTGGCCTTGGTTATCCTTATAGCCCAGCACGCGGGCAATATGGATTTGCGCATCAAAGGTCAAATGCTCGGCGGCGCGCCCCGCGTAAAGATGCAAATGACAGCGCACGGTTAGCAAAAACCCATGTGCCGTTTCAAACCGTTCGTACTCGGTGCGGTTAAGATAGCCCTTGGCAATCATCGATTCGGCGGTTTTCGTCTGGGCGAGGTGTTTGGTAATCCAATATAACGCTTGCAAATCGCGCAGACCGCCTTTGCCTTCCTTTATATTCGGCTCTAACACATACCGCGCCCGCCCATGCCGATGATGGCGGTTTTCGCGTTCTTCCAGTTTTTCTTTGACGTAGGTGGTTTGATTCGCGACCGCCAGTTTTTTCATAAACACCGTGTCAAGCTGGTCGGCAAGGATGGTATCTCCGCAGAGGTATCTGCTTTCTAATAGGGCGGTTTGGATGGTTTGGTCGTTTGCCCCCAGCGTGATACATTCGTCTATTGTCCGCGTGGCATAGCCCAGTTTTATCCGTAGATCCCACAGGATATAAAGCATAGTTTCAATGGCGGTTTTCGTCCATTGGCATTTTTTATCGGCGAAAAGGAAGAGCAAATCAATATCCGAATAGGGTGCCATTTCCCCGCGTCCATAGCCGCCAACGGCTATCAGGCTGAGCCCTTTTGGGGCGGTTGGATTGGGGTCGGTTTTGAGGGTGAAATCAAAGACGGCTTGGATGATTTGGTCGATAAGGGTGCTGTAATGCTGGGTTGCTTGCTTGCCATTATGCGGGGTTTTGAGGAAGGTGTCGCTGATTTCGGTAAAGCCTGTTTTATAGGCGGTATTGAGGATTTGGGCGGCTTGTTTGCGTAAGATATCGGCGGTTAGGTCTTGGGTGAGTAAGGCGTTTAGCTCACGCATCACCGTTTTTTTATTGAAAAAGGTGGCGGGTTTGGGGGGAGTTTTTTTTGGGGGAGTGGCTGGCATGGGGAATGCAATCGGGCGTTTGTGTTTTTGTGTAGTGTGGTTTATTTTTGATGGATTGTAAATAGTGATTAGTGATTAGTGGTGAGTGATTAGTGATGCCCTTTGGGTCTTCGTCATTTCCCATAGGGCAGTTGAACCTGCCCGTAAAATAAAACAATAATGCCGACCAGTCAAGAAGTGGCACAAAATAACTAATCACTAATCACTCACCACTAATCACTAAAACAAGGGGCTATTCACATTTTGCGGTGCGGGGGAAATCACACGAAACGATGTCCCCGTCGGCTCGCCAATCGCCAAAGCACGGCGATTCGTCCCGTCCTTTTGCAAAATAAACAACCCCGCCGCCCCGATAAACCCTTGCCTCCGCGTCAGAGCATTGCGCATCAACGCCCCCGTATCGCCGTTTTGCAACCCCGTGCCAATGGCAATAATCGCATCATAAGCCAACCCAGCAAGCGGATGCGGCGCACGATAATATCTATCCAAAAACCGTTGATTAAACGCGCTGGTGGCAAAGGTATCTGGCAAGGTAAACCAACCCGAATTGAGCCCAGGCGTGGAAAGATTAGACGCAGGAATATCCCAACGGGTGGTGCCAAGGACTTTGACCCTCGCGTCATCCAGTCCCTCACGCGAAAGCGCTTGCCCCAATTGCGACAACCCGCCATCCGAATCGGCACTTAACACAATCGCGCCTGTCGCCGTTGCAATTACTTGCTGTATAATAAACGGGCTCGCCTCAGCAATCCCTTTGGGGGAAAACGGATAGGTGAAATCGCCACTATATTCCAGCCCCAAGGTCTGCGCCGCGCTGGCAACGGCAGTGGCGGTCTGCACCCCGCCCGCGTTTTGGGCAGAGACACTGGCAAAACGGTTATACCCGCGTGTGGCGGCATAGCCCATCACTCGATTGGCGCGATTTTCAAAGGTTGTGCCAAGGATAAACAGGTTTTTATCGGCGATTCGACCGTTGTTTGAAAAGCTAAGAATGTTGATATTGGCATCTGTCAATTCGCGTTTCACTGCCGTGGCGGAGGTTGAAAACAACGGCCCAACGATGATGTGTGATTCAAATTGGCGGGCATCTTGGGCGGCTTTTATCGCGCCCTCAGTTGTGCCTTCGGTGATAAAGATGTTAAGGTTCAGGTTCAGGTTGGGAAAGCTATCGCGGGCAAGTTCGGCGGCTTCCACCAGATTTGTCGCCAAGGCGTGAATGTTCGGATCCGTGGCGTTTAACGGTACCAACAGGGCGATGTTTATCGGCTCTGCCAAATCAACCAATTGCCCGTAATTATCAGGGTCTATTGGCGCAATTTCTGTTTTGGGCGGTCTTGGCGCACAGGCAATCAGCCCGCCAAGTAAAAACAGGCATAGGGCAAAAATCCCCAAATGGGTGGCGGTTTTGGGCGATGGATATCTTAGCATGGGGTCTTTTTTATAACTGTTTTGGTGGCAAAAGCGCGGTGATGAAACCTGCATTATAAGGCAGTTAGGCAAAGAGTGCAAATGCTGTATAAAACCGTGGTGGTAAAAAAGTGGGAAATGTTGGCTGACGTTAACCTTTTGTTAACCTTTTTGCTGCACGATACTAGGTGTGATATAAGTTTGACTTGAAAAACGATACAATAGGGACAATAGGTTATGGATTGCAAAATCAGTTACGAAGACATCAAAATCAAAAATAAAATCAGCAGGAACTATCGTGCTGGCTTGCAGGCAGAGGAAATTGTTGCCCAGAAATATCAGGACTGCGGTTTTGAAATCATCGGGCGACGGGTGCGTCGGCGGGAGGGGGAGTTGGATATCATCGCCGCCCACAAAAACAAATTTTATTTTATCGAAGTGAAGAAATCCACGGATTTTTATTCGGCAGGCATACAAATTACCCCGCAAAAGATAGAACGATTGAAACGCGCAGCCTTGCGGTTTTTAGCCGATCATAAGCATCCTTTGGATACCTATATGCGGTTTGACGCGGCTTTGGTTGATAAATTCTGGCGGGTTAAGGTTATTACAAACGCCTTTGCATAATTGCATAATGCGTCGATAAAGGCTATTAAGGCTTTGTGTCTTTTGTTCATTCCGGACAAAAGATGCAAAGTTTTTTTTATGAGGTCAGATTATGCCCCTTCACGTTGCCTTTCAAATGGATTCGATTGAATCCATTGACATAAACGCCGATACTACTTTCCGCTTGATGGAGGAGGCACAAGCCCGCGGTCATCAGTTATTTTATTATCTGCCCGATATGCTGTCCTATCAGCAGGGGCGAATCACGGCGCGGGGTTGCCCGATAACCCTGCGCAGAAAGCAAGGTGCGCATTTTGTCTTGGGCGATATGCAAGAGGTGGATTTGGCCAAGCAAGACGTGATTTGGCTGCGCCAAGACCCGCCTTTTGATATGAATTATATCACGACAACCCATATTTTGCAGATGCTTGGTGAAAAAATTGTGGTTGTCAATGATCCGTTTTGGGTGCGTAATTTTCCCGAAAAGCTGCTGGTTTTGCAGTTTCCTGATTTAACCGTGCCAACGACTATTGCCCGTGATTTGGCAACGATTAAGCAGTTTAAAAAGGAGTATGGCGATATTATATTAAAGCCTCTTTACGGCAATGGCGGGGCTGGGGTGTTTCGCTTGTCTGATACGGATCAGAATTTGAATGCTTTGCATGAGATGTTTTGCGCCACCAGCCGCGAGCCGATGATTGTGCAAAAATTTCTAAAAGATGTGACCTTTGGCGATAAACGTATTATTTTGGTGAATGGTGAGCCGATTGGCGCGATTAACCGTATTCCGCAAAAGGGCGAAGTGCGCTCTAACATGCATATCGGCGGGGTTGCCCATAAGGATGGTTTGACCGAGCGGGATTATGAGATTTGTCGCGCGATTGGTCCTTTGTTGCGTGAGAAGCGGCAGGTTCTGGTTGGGATTGATGTGATTGGCGGGTTTTTGACGGAAATCAATGTGACCTCGCCCACGGGGATACAGGAGATTGAGCGGTTTGATGGGATAAATATTGCTGAAGCCGTTTGGCAGGCGGTGGAAGGTTTAGTTGTTAGTTATTAGTTGTGAGTTATTAGTGATTGGTTATTAAGAATTGTGGGTTCGTTATTAGAAGTTAAGAATAGAGGTTTTTTGTTGCGCCATTTCTTCGAAATGTCGCCCGCCCGCCCACCCCTCCTGCGGAGTGCGTGCGGGTTATTTTTGGCTAGGGTTTGGCTTAGCGTCTTGTATATAGTCTAAATAAATTTATAGAATCCCTATCATCTTGAAACCCAAGGGCTTTTGGCATGCCCCCGCGAAGCGGGGGCTACGCACAAAAGACCACGCTGGTCGGCATTCGCGTAAGCGATGACGAAGACCCGAAGGGCAGACTCACTAACAACTAACAACTAACAACTAACAACTAACAACTAAAACCGCGCCCCAGTGATTTGCCGATAATTCAACGCCTCGGCGATATGGGGATAGCGCACATCCTCACTCCCATCCAAATCGGCAATCGTCCGCGCAACCCGCAACACCCGATGATACCCACGCGCGGTCAAATTAAACTTATCGACGGCGCGATGCAACATATCCTTACCCTCTTTATCAGGGGTTGCCACAGCCTCTAACACTTTACCCTCTATATCCGCGTTCAGACGGACATTGGGATAGGGTTCATACCGCGCCCGTTGCAAATTCCACGCAGCCTCCACCCGTGCGGCCACGGCAGTGCTGGGTTCGCTATCAGACGGCAGGCTTAGGTCGGCCAAATCCACGCTTGGCACCTCTATCCGTAAATCAAACCTGTCCATTAACGGCCCCGATATCCTATCCAAATAATCGGCCCCGCAAATCGGCGCACGGGAACACGCCCGATTCGGATCAACCAGATAGCCACATTTACACGGATTCGCCGCCGCCACCAGCATAAAACGGCAATCATAGTACGTGTGAGCATTCGCCCGCGCCACCATAATTTGGTCGGTTTCCAAAGGCTGACGCAGAGTTTCCAGCACTTGACGCGGGAATTCGGGGAATTCATCCAAAAACAACACACCATTATGCGCCAAAGAAATCTCACCAGGCAGAGCATCCCGCCCACCCCCAACAATCGCCACCATAGAGGCGGTGTGATGCGGGTCACGAAACGGGCGGATTTTGGTAATCCCACCAGAATTCAATCGCCCTGCGATGGAATGAATCATAGAGGTCTCCAAAGCCTCTTCCGCCAACATCGGCGGTAAAATGGAGGGAAACCGCGCCGCCAGCATGGATTTGCCCGCGCCCGGACTGCCGACCATAATCATGTGATGTCGCCCTGCGGCGGCAACTTCCATCACCCGTTTTGCCCGCTCCTGCCCCTTTACATCGGATAAACACTTGTGATTCGTGGTTTCTTCAACCGCCCCTGGCTCTGCTGGTTGTATCACCGCCCGCCCGCGAAAATGGTTCAAAACCTCCAACAACGTCCGTGGTGCGATAACTTGAACAGCATCCACCCACGCCGCCTCCGCCCCGCAATCGTGGGGACAAACCAGAGTGCAAGACACGCTCGCCGCCGTAATCGCGGCGGGCAGGCAGCCAACGACACGGATAAGTTTGCCATCCAGCGAGAGCTCCCCCAATGACAAAGTTTCCTCTATATCCTCTGCTGGCAGCACCTCCATCGCCGCCATAATCCCCAATGTAATAGGCAAATCAAAGTGCGACCCGCCCTTGGGAAGATTCGCGGGCGACAGGTTGACCGTGATTTTACTGGACGGCAAGGATAGACCCAAAGAGGATATCGCGGCACGAACCCGCTCTTTAGCCTCACTAATCGCTTTATCGGGCAAGCCGACGATTTGAATAGTGGGCATGCCCGGGGAAATGGCACATTGAATTTCGATCAACTGTGCTTCCACCCCATGGAAGGCGACAGTATAGGTACGGGCAATCATCATAAAAACTTTCTTAACATTTTGCATAAAATTGCGTTAAAATCCTTTATGATTCGTTAATAAACCAAAATTAAAAGCACAAAAAAATGATTAACAAAAATAAAAACCTGTTATATTAGGCAAAATAGCCCTTGCATAATGCGTTTTCTTATGGTTTGCTCTCGCTAACAGGTAAATTTTACCACAGATAAAATACAGTAGGAGAGTATTTATGACGGCAAAAGCCGATAAAACCGTTGGTGAAACCGCTAACAAAATCGTCATTGAAACCAATAATGTTTGGAAAATCTTTGGCGAACGCGCCACCGAAGCCTTTGAGGCAATCAAAAACGAAGACCTATCCAAGGCAGAAGTGCTGGACAGATTCGGCTGTGTTGTTGGTGTCCGTGATGTGTCTTTGTCGGTCGCACTGGGGGAGGTTTTTTGCATTATGGGCTTATCTGGCTCTGGCAAATCCACTTTGGTACGTCATATTAACCGCCTGATTGAACCCACGGCTGGGCAGATTATCATCAATAACCAAGATGTGAATGCCCTGAATGCTGAGGATTTGCGCGAGTTACGGGCAGATAAAATCGGCATGGTTTTTCAAAATATGGCGTTATTACCCCATCGTACGGTGCGCGATAATATCGCCTTTGCCTTGGAATTGCGCAATGTTGATGCTTTCCGCCGTGCTGAGGCTGCGGATGAGGTTATATCGCGGGTGAGCCTTGATGGCTATGGTGATTATATGCCCGCGCAGTTATCGGGCGGCATGCAACAACGGGTTGGTTTGGCGCGTGCGCTGGCGGCTGACCCTGATATTTTGCTGATGGATGAGCCGTTTTCTGCTCTTGATCCGCTGATTCGCCGTGGCTTGCAGGATGAATTCCTAACCCTATCCAAAGAAATGAATAAAACCACCTTATTCATCACCCACGATTTGGACGAAGCGATTCGCATGGGTTCGCGCATTGCTATTATGAAGGACGGTGCGATTGTGCAAATCGGCACGCCAGAGGATATTGTGACAAACCCCGCCGATGAGTATGTCGCCGATTTTGTCCAAGGGATTTCCAAATTAAAACTGGTTTTCGCCCATACCGTGATGAAAACTGTTGCCGAATATGAAAAGAAATTCAAAAAAATCGGCAAAATTGCCGATTATCCCCAAGCCCATACCGAAGACGATTTGGATACGCTGGTTGGCTTGTGCGTTGATCGCGATAAGCCCGTTTTGATTATGGCGGATGGCAAACCCGTTGGCGTTGTCACAAAAGATTCGCTATTACATGCAATAAGAGGAGAGACCTAAACATGGCACAAGAAGAATTATTAAAACCCTTTAAGGAATTTGCTGGACAGCAAGGCGATTACTACGCCAAAGTCTTCTTGGCGATTCAACAGGCGCGATTGCCCCGTTGGCATGTCAATTGGGCGGCGGTTATTTGCAGTTTTGCTTGGGCGAAATTGCGCGGAAGCTGGCTGTTATTCTGGATTGGGTTTTTGATTGATTTGGTGGTTGTTGTGCAATTAGGCACGGCATACCGCTATAAACAAGGTGCGGGCGAGGTTCAAGTTGATATTGACGCATTGATGGCTTCGGGTAAAGAAGATCTTGCCGCCAATAAACAATTTTTGTTTGACCGTTATGATAACTGGGCGGATAACGGGGTTTTAACCGCGTTGATTATTCTGGTTTTGGGGCGGTTGTTGTTCGGCTGGATGGCCGATAGGTTTTACTTTTATCAATATAATAAATGGCGAGTCGATTGCAAAGCCGCCTCTGGTTTTGTTTTATCGCGGGTGATTGGGCTGTGCGTTATTATGGCGATGATTGTGCCGATTATGGTGTATCGCTCCACGCAGTTTGCCCCTGAAGCTCGTGATTGTGTGAAACAAACCCGCGCGGTGGCAGAGGGCGCGGATATTTCGTTTAAGGATAGATTTGATTGTCTTATTATCAGCGATTTTCCAACCTTGATATGGCTTGATCGCCCATCTGCGGTCAGTTATCCGCGTAATGATGATGGCAGTCGTTATATGAAAGTAGAACCCCCGCGTGGCAACGCCAATAGCGTTAATTTGTTTAATTATAGCTCTACTATGATTGATATTGGTATTGGCTATCTTACCGCGTTTTATGGCGCGGCTTTTGATGTGGTAACTGGGCTGTTGCGCAATTTGCTATCCGCCTTGACCGCTATTTTCGTTGGCACGCCGTGGATAATCAGCATGGGGGCACTGATTGCTATGTCCTATGTTTTTGCCGGGCTAAGGACGACTATTTTTGTCAGTGCATCGCTGGGCTATCTGGCGTTGTTTGGCTTTTGGGCAATATCTATGGAAACATTATCGCTGGTTGCTGCCTCGGTTATTATTTGCGTTGTTGGCGGTCTGCCGATGGGAGTATGGGTTGGCAAATCATCGAGAGGACGGGCGTTATTAACTCCCGTTTTGGATATTATGCAAACGATACCGTCCTTTGTTTATCTTCTGCCCGCCATTGCGTTTTTCGGAATTGGCAAACCGCCGGGGATTCTGGCGACGGTGATTTTTGCTATGCCACCGATGGTGCGCCTTGTTGCACTGGGGATAGAGCATGTGCCAGAATCCACCAAAGAGGCGGCTTTGGCCTTCGGCGCGAATCCGCGTCAATTATTGATAAAAGTTGAATTGCCACTGGCGTTGCCCTCCATTATGGCTGGGGTGAATCAAGTGGTGATGATGTCATTGTCCATGGTCGTTGTGGCCGCGCTGATTGGCGCGGGCGGCTTGGGCGCAATTGTAACCAGAGCCTTGGCGCAGACCGACTCTGGTAAAGGAATCTTGGCTGGTATAGGCATTGCCTTGCTGGCTATGATGGTTGATCGGGTTTTGCAGAAAAGCACGAGCCGATGAATCTTAACACATATGCTCCCTTGCGGGTGCATATAACAACGGTGCGTACATTCTGTGCGCATATAACAACGGAGGGCAGTTAAACCTGCCCGATAAAAAAAAGGAGACTTAAGATGTTAAATCTTAAAACATTCATGGGGGCTACCGCGATTGCGGTCGTTACCAGTACAGGCGCATTTGCGCAAGGTGCGAAAATCACCATAGCATCCCCAGCTTGGACCGGGGCAACGGCCATTGGTCATATCATCAAAGCAATCATTGAAGGCCCTATGCAAGGTGAAGCAGAGGTCGTACAAGGTATGTCCGATAATGCGATTATCTTTGCTGGTATGGACAAAGGTGATGGCGGAGTCGATGTTCATCCTGATATTTGGATGCCAAATGATCAGGCGGACTGGGATAAATATGTTGATGGGGCGAAAAGTGTTGCTGTTAATGAGCCTTATCTTGGCACGCAAGAAATGTTTGTGCCAGCATATCTATCCGACAAGGTGAAATCGTTTGACGATTTGAAACGCCCCGAAATTGCCGCGCTTTTTGATAAAGACGGCAATGGCAAGGGCGAATACTGGGCTGGTGACGCGGGCTGGACTTCCACGCAAATGTGGCAGATTAAATTCAAATCTTACGAGCTGAATGAGCTGTGGGAGCCTGAAATCGTCCCCGATGCAACCTTTAAGGCACAGCTGGAAGCCGCCTATAACAACCAAAATCCAATTTTGTTTTACTATTGGACTCCTGAATGGATTCATGCCTACTATGATTTGGTTTCTTTGGGCGAACCACCGCATGTGGATGGCTGTCAAGTGTTGTTCTTGGACCAAGACGATTGGCTGGAAGCCTCTACCAATTCGTGCGCTGATTTGGATGCCAATGTCTATGTTGGCTATTCCAAGTCTTTGGAATCACGCAATCCTGCTGCGGCAAAAATGATGAAGAACATGAAACTGGATTTGGATACAGTCAATGGCTGGATTTTGAAGCTGGGCAAAGAAGACCTTGATCCACAGGATATGGCGGAACAATGGGTTGAAGAAAACATGGATATTGTCAATTCTTGGATTGACGGTTAAATCTTAACACATATGCTCCCTTGCGGGTGCATATAACAACGGTGCGTACATTCTGTGCGCATATAACAACGGAGGGCAGGAAACTGCTCGCCAAGAAAAGGAGACTTAAGATGTTAAATCTTAAAACATTCATGGGTGCTACCGCTATCGCAGTTGTCACCAGTACAGGCGCATTCGCGCAAACAAAAATCACCATTGGTGCACCAGCTTGGACTGGTGCGGATGCTATTGGTGCTGTCATCAAGGCAATCATTGAAGGACCCTTACAGGGCGAAGCAGAGATTGTTCCGGGCATGACCGACGGCAATATCATCTTTGCTGGTATGGATAAGGGCGATGGCTCTGTCGATGTCCATCCCGATATTTGGATGCCAAACCAACAGGCAAACTGGGACGCGTATATTGAAGAAGGCTCATCTAACAGCGTAGCTGTCAATGACCCCTATCTTGGCACGCAAGAAATGTTTGTCCCTGCTTATATGGCGGACAAGGTGAAATCCATGGAAGATTTGAAAAACCCAGCCATCGCGGCTCTGTTTGACAAAGACGGCAATGGTAAGGGCGAATACTGGGCAGGTGATGCCAGTTGGACCTCTACCCAAATGTGGCAGATTAAGTTCAAAGGCTATGAATTGGGCGATTTGTGGGAAGCGGAAATCATCCCTGACGCGACTTTTAAAGCGCAATTGGAAGCCGCCTATAACAATCAAAAGCCAATCTTGTTCTACTACTGGACGCCAGAATGGATTCATGCCTACTATGATTTGACTACCTTGGAAGAACCACCCCATGTTGAAGGGTGCCAAGAGCTGTTCTTGAAACAGGACGATTGGTTGGAGGCTTCCAGCTCAAACTGTGCGGATCTTGATGCGTCAGTTTATGTCGGCTATTCCAAGTCTTTGAACCAACGCAATCCTGCTGCGGCAAAAATGTTGCAAAACATCAAACTTGATTTGGATACAGTCAATGGCTGGATTTTGAAAATCGGCAAAGAAGGTTTGGATCCACAGGATGTTGCAGAAGAATGGGTCAATGACAATATGGATTTGGTTAATTCTTGGATTAACGGCTAGTTCCGTCATTCGCATGATAAAAATAAAAGGGGGGCGTTTGCTCCCCTTTTTATGTTTAGGGGTTTAACCCCGTTCGCGATAAGGCGTGATATTATACTGCACGCGATAGCATTTTGAAAAGTGCGAGGGCGAAGCAAACCCACACGCCAATGCCACATTTATCACCGTCATATCCGTTTGCATCAATAAATGCCGCGCCTTTTGCAAGCGCAATTCCATATAATACCGCTTTGGAGAACGGCTCAAATACCGCCGAAACAAACGTTCCAATTGACGGGTGGAAACACCGACTTGTTTCGCCAATAAAGACGGGGAAATCGGGTCTTCTATATTGTTTTCCATCTTTTTCACCACATCCGCCAATTTTGGATGACGGACACCAATCCGCGTGGGGATAGACAGGCGTTGCCCATCTTTTTCGGTACGGGGGGAGTTGTAAATCAGTTGGTCAGAGACCCAATTCGCCGCATCCTGCCCGTGGTCGCCCGCGATGATTTTCAAAAACAAATCAATAGAAGAAGTCCCGCCCGCGCAAGTCAACCGCTTACCATCAATGACATAAACGCTCTTTTGTAAATCAATTTCTGGAAAATCTTCCTCAAACGAATCGTGGTTTTCCCAGTGTATCGTACAGCGTTTTTCATCCAGCAACCCCGCCTTTGCCAAAGTATAGGCACCCGTGGAAATACCAGCAATTTTTATCCCCTTGCGCGATTCACGGCGCAACCAGTTTAACACGGCTTGGGTTGTGTTTTTCTTGATATTCAAGCCACCGCACACGACAATCGTATCATCGTGATGCACCTCATCTAAATTCATATCAGTCTTCATTTCAATCCCGTTAGAGCCAGAGATTGAATCGCCAGTTTCGACCGCGACAGACCACGAATAGCTGGGCTTTTCGGTTGCCCGATTGCCTTGACGCAAGGATTCCACCGCACAGGTGAAACACGCCTGTGAGAACTCGTTTAACAGCAGAAAAACATAGTGTGCGGGCTTGTCCAAAGTATTTGCTTTCGGAGTTTGCATAGTTTGCCTAGCATTTTGTTTAATTTTAGTTTAAATATACCCTTTTTCACAATAAGTGAATAAGCGAAATGGATTTATTATGACAAAACAATGGCAAAAAACCGATTGGCGACAAAAACCACGGGTACAAATGCCCGATTACACCGATAAAACCGCGTTATCGGCGGTGGAAAAACGGCTGGAAACCTATCCGCCGTTGGTTTTCGCCGGTGAAACGCAAAATTTGCGTAAGAAACTGGCGGAAGTTGCGGCGGGTCGCGGGTTTATTCTGCAAGGTGGCGATTGTGCCGAAAGCTTCAGCGAATTCAGCGCGGATTTGATTCGTGATACTTTCAAAGTCATGTTGCAAATGGCAGTGGTTTTAACCTTCGGGGCGCGTTTGCCTGTGGTGAAAATCGGGCGGGTTGCGGGGCAATTCGCCAAACCGCGTTCCAGCGATATGGAGATGAAAGACGGAGTGGAACTGCCCAGCTATCGCGGTGATATTATTAACGAGCTGGATTTCACCCCCGAATCGCGGATTCCAAACCCTCAGCATATGCTGACCGCCTATACCCAATCGGCGGCCTCGATAAACCTGCTCCGTGCGTTTTCGCAAGGTGGGTTTGCCGATGTTCATCGCGTGCATGAGTGGAATTTGGGTTTCGTCCGTGCCAAGGGTGCGGGTGGCAAGTATGAAAAACTGGCGGATAGGATTTCGGATGCTCTGGATTTTATGACGGCGGCTGGGGTGAATGCGGGTAACTCGCGGGCGTTGAAAACGGTGAATTTTTATACATCGCACGAGGCTTTACTGCTGGAATACGAACAGGCGTTATGTCGCCTTGATACCACCACAGGGGCGCAGATTGCGGGGTCTGGGCATATGCTCTGGATTGGCGATAGGACGCGCCAACCTGACGGCGCACATGTGAATTTTTGTGCAGGTGTGCAAAATCCGATTGGTTTGAAGTGTGGGCCGTCTATTGAAGGCGATGATTTAATCCGCCTGATTGACCGCTTGAATCCGGATAATGACGCGGGGCGGTTGACATTGATTACTCGGTTTGGGGCGGGGTCTGTCGGCGATCATTTGCCTCGGTTAATTCGCCGAGTCGAGGCGGAAGGTCGGTGCGTGATTTGGACGTGTGATCCGATGCATGGCAATACGATAAAATCCTCTACGGGCTATAAAACCCGCCAATTCGCCAGTGTAATGCGCGAGGTTAGCGAATTCTTTGCCGTCCATTTGGCGGAAAATACCATCCCAGGGGGTGTGCATTTTGAAATGACGGGTAAGGATGTAACCGAATGTACCGGCGGGATTCGTGCGGTTACGGATGAGGATTTATCCTCACGCTATCACACCGCTTGCGACCCACGCCTGAATGCGTCCCAATCGTTAGAGCTGGCGTTCCTTGTCGCAGAGGAGCTGGAAAACCGCCGTGGCGATTTGCGCGATAAGCCTGCGTAATATGTGAATTTTATGGCAGAGCAAGACCCCCAAAAGAACAGACGCGGACTGCTGGTGATTTTGTCTTCGCCCTCTGGCGCGGGGAAATCCACGCTATCGCGGAAATTATTGGAGTGGGATGATTCGTTGCGGTTTTCTGTATCGGCAACAACCCGCAAACCCCGAGCGGGTGAAACCCACGGTAAGGATTATTATTTTGAAACCCCGTCCAGTTTTAAAACTATGATAGCAACGGGCAAAATGCTGGAATACGCGCAGGTGTTTGGGCATTACTATGGCTCGCCCCGTGCGCCTGTGGAACACGCGATTGAGCAAGGCTATGATGTTTTGTTTGATGTCGATTGGCAGGGCGGGCAGCAAATCCGTCAATCCGCACTATCCAAAGATGTCGTGTCGGTGTTTATTTTGCCCCCCTCTATAAAAGCATTGGAATCGCGCCTGCATAGCCGTGGGCAGGATAGCGCCGAAGTTGTTGCCGCCCGAATGGCGCAATCCCATAGTGAAATAAGCCATTGGGCGGAGTATGATTATGTTCTGGTGAATGATGATTTGGATGATTGTTTTGCCTCGCTTTGCACGATTTTACGGGCGACTCGTCTGCGTCGAGATTCTCGCCCTGATTTGATAGGGCATGTGGCGCAATTAAATAAGGAGTTCAAAGGGTCATGATTTATGCTTTGGACGGTGCCGTGCCTTGTTTGCCCGACTCTGGGCGGTATTGGATTGCCCCGAATGCGGTGTTGGTTGGCAAGGTCAATGTGGCGGAGGGAGTTACCATCTGGTTCGGTGCGGTTTTACGTGGGGATAACGAGCCGATTAGTATTGGGGAGGGTAGCAATATACAGGATAACTCTGTTTTGCATACTGATATGGGTTTCCCCTTGGTGATTGGCGAGGATTGCACGATTGGGCATAGGGCTATGTTGCACGGGTGCGTGATTGGCGCGGGCAGTTTAATTGGCATGGGTGCGATTATTTTAAACGGTGCGCAGATTGGCAAGGGCTGTTTGATTGGCGCGGGGGCGTTGGTGCCAGAGAATAAAGTGATAGCCGACGGGTCGGTGGTTTTGGGCAGTCCAGGGCGGGTTGTTCGCAGTGTAAATGACGCGGATAAAGCGCAGATGAAGGCAGGGGCGGTGCATTATCGTGGTAATATCGGGCGGTATCGCGGGGGATTAACGGTTAGTGATTAGTGATTAGTGATTAGTGATTAGTGATTAGTGATTAGTGATTAGTGATTAGTGATTAGTGATTAGTGAGTCTGCCCTTCGGGTCTTCGTCATCGCTTACGCGAGTGCCGACCAGCGTGGTCTTTTGTGCGTAGCCCCCACATAAGGGCAGTTGAACCTGCCCGACAAGACAAAGATTCGTGGGGGCATGCCAAAAGCCCTTTGGTTTCAAGACGATAGATTCTCTATAAATTTACTATCTGGAATAACAAGACGAGTGATTGGATTATTTGCAAAGAATACTTGGGAATTGGTGATAGGTTTGCTCTAAATTTATTTAGGCTGTGCAAAAGACGCTCGGACAGGCTTGGGTGCGCCCGCCCCGAAGAGGCTTTAGCCTCAAGGGTGCGGGCGTGCCCCGTGGGGGCATTCCAAAGGAATGACGCAGACATTATTTTTATTTTCGGGCAGGTTCAACTGCCCTTGTGGGCTAAAAAAACTAATAACTAATAACTAATAACTAACAACTAAATCCCCATAGCCAATCCTGACGGTGGGCGAACATACGACCAAGCATATTTGGCGCGATCAACCCCGCCGTAGCCAAAGGCCAGCCCGCCAAAAAACCAGCAGGGGGGGTGCGGTGAAACATCGCCATATTGCGCCTTGATGCCTTTTGCACGCGGCTCACCCGTGCAATTCGCGCGGTATAATACTGCCCGAAAGCCGTATCATAACCCCCGCCTCCTTGCAAACATCCCGCCAACACCCACGCCGATTCTATCGTTTGGCACGCGCCTTGGGCAAAGGACGGCAGCATAGGATGACAGGCATCGCCCAGCAAAACCGCCCGCCCCGCATGCCAGCGAGCCATCGGTTTTGCGTCATAAAGCGGCCATAAATCCACCGCCCCCGCCGCGTTCAAAACCCCACGAATACTGCCATGCCAATCGGCAAATACCGTGTTTATATCCGCATCCATATCGGTTATTCCAACGAAATTAACCACTCGACCGCCGTCAATCCTACTGGTCACCGCGTGTTGCCCTCGCCCCAGCCAGATGCACCCGCTATCGGGCGGAGGGGTCGCCAAATCGGTGATTGGCACAACTGCCCGCCACGCTCCACAGGGGTTTTTCTGCAGGAACCCAGCTTCGGTATCGGCAAAAATCTGCCTACGCACGGCGGAATGCACCCCATCCGCGCCGATTAAAATATCACCGCATAGCCGCTCGCCATTTTGCAAAATAGCGGTTATGGACTCCGCCGATTGCTCCACCCCGTGCAGTGCGGAATTAAACCGAATCGCGCCGAGACCCTCGGACAAAACTTTTATCAAAGCACCGCGTTGAATTTGAATATAATCGGCGGACGTGGGATTATTAACAGGATTATTCACAGCAGGATTCACAGGATTATTCACCCGAATCCGCATTCGCAAACCCCCCGTCCGTCCATCGCGTAAATCCAACGATTCGGGATAAAATGCGTGCGACCGCAAGTCCGCCACCAACCCCATCCGCGCCAATATCCGCATCCCATTGGGGGCGATTTGCAAGCCCGTTTCACCACCACGCAGATTCGGCTCTTTTTCCAAGACCTCCACCTGCCAACCCGCGTTTTTCAGGCACAAACCCGCGACCAAACCGCCAATTCCCGCCCCTGCAATAATGGCTTTCATCGGTGCGGCATCCCTAAATTACCACGCATTATACCCGCCATCCACGTTGATAAATTGCCCAGTCATATGCCCCGCGCTATCGCTTGCCAGAAACAACGCGACATCGGCGATTTCATCGGGTTGCGCCATTCTGTCTTGCATAATTAACGGACGAATACGGTCTTGGAAAACCTGCGAATGGTCGTTAAAAACCGCCCCTGGAGCCAAGGTATTAACGGTTGCGTTTTGCTTGCGCCAATAGCTCGCCAACCAGAGCGTCAGCCCATGAATCCCAGCTTTGCTCGCCTGATAAGCGATAAAATTCTTAAACGGCAAGCCGTCATAAATATCGTGATGCGGAGCACGAAGGGCGTACATAGAAGCGATATTAATCAACCCAATCGGCCATTTACCGATGATTTGGCGTTCAATTTCCCGCGCCACAATAAACGCGCCCGTTAGATTAACATTAAGCGTTTTATTCCAAGAGTCCAGTGTTGTATTGGCAAGGTCGGGGAAATCCTGTCCCTCTGCCATCAGCATTTCACCGGTGATAGAGGCATTGTTGAAAAACACATTCGGGCGATGACCGTCCTCCAAGATTTTCCCTATCGTTTGTGCCACCGCGTCCTCGTTTGATACATCCATGGGGTAGAGGTGAAATCCCTCGGTCTTGCCGAAGGTTTCGCGTAATGCCGTAAGCCTCTGCCCTACCAGTTCTGATGCGATAACCTGTGCGCCCGCCGCCAGCATGCGCCGCACGTAGGTTCGCCCTAAAATCCCACCACTGCCCGTTAGGAAAATGGTTTTGCCTGTTAGGGTTTGTGGGGTTTGTGTTTTTTCTGTCATTCTTCTGCTCCTATTTTGTCGTTTTTTATCAAGTAATCTACATAATCAAAATCCGCCATACTATCAATATCATAGCACCTCTGTGCGGTCATTAAATAGGGCAACACTCGCCCATCATATAAAAAAGATGCAACATTCAAATAGGACGGGCTCACCACATAAATACTGGCCGCATGTTCATAAACCACAGGCGCATCTTGGCGGGCAACAACCGCGTGGGGCAGGGGTTTGCTAACCTGCAACGCGCCCGTTTCATCAGGCTCTACCAGATTAAAATACGGGTTTTTACGGGCAATCGTGCAAGACATCACCATATCGGGGGCTTCGCGTTCAAACAAATCCAAAGCGTTCGTTATATCCGCCTGCCGACGCAGGGGCGCGGTTGCATCCAAATCAAGGAATATATCGGGGGCGAGTCCCAGCCCAACCGCTTTTTGCAAGGAATCACGCCAAACATCCCATTTGGACGCGCCATCCGTTGCCAATTCGGCCGCCCGTAATCCAATATCCAACGCACCTTGCGCCCGTGCGAATTGATACATATCGGGGCAATCGGTTGACACGATAATTTCATCCACACGCGGGTGTTCGCGCAATTGATCCAGCGACCATTGCAATAACGGCTTGCCGTTCAGCATCCGCATGTTCTTACCCGCCAAGCCTTTTGACCCACCACGCACCCCAATATGCCCAATAATCATAACGCGTCCCCCCGGCAAAGAGGCGTGGCAATCGTACCAATAAAATCACGGTTTTGATAGGCGGTGCAAATCATCATATTGCTGTTATGGCAAGCTGGCAGGCTAGGTGCAAGGCGGTTTTGTGGGTTTTGCCCTCGCGTGACCGCAATAAAATCGGCTATCGCGGTTTGAAACATCTTTTGGCGGTCTAGTGTATAGTCCGCCCGCGCCCCATTATGAATAAACTCCCCATTGATAAAATCAAAATCAATGGTCTGGTCGCGCCCCCACATCTGCAAACGGCGGGTGGATTGGGGCGATAGATAATCCATAGCAACCACACCCTGCGCGGATTGGGAGTGCAAAGCGATTTCGGTGCTAACATCGGTTTTGGCAAAATCGGGGGCATCAAGGCAACGGACAGAGGATAAACGCAAATCGGGCAGCAGCAGGGTGATGATATCAATCTCATGACATAAATCCAGCAGGACTCCGCCTCCGTCAGGTTGCGCCGCATAGCTGTTTTTTATTGACCAATCTTTGCGCCACTGATGCACATCATGCCCTATTGTCAGGGTAAATCGGTAAATATCGGATAAATCCATTTGCGCCAAGGCCTGCACTGCGGGATGATAGCGCATCATAAAACCCGCAAAACAAGTGTTGGCAAGGTCGCCCAAAACCGCGTGAATTGCGGTTAAATCTTTGGCGGTATAGGCGATCGGTTTTTCAATATAAATCGGCAGGTTTGCGTTTGCCAATATCTCAATAATCGGTAGGCGGATTTGGCTGGCGGTGCATAAAAACGCGGCTTCAAATTGTGCGGTTTTCACCGAGGTTTTAATCGCATCTGCCACGCCCGCCACGCCGTTTTCACGAAAGGACAGAGCCGTGCTGGACTCGCCCAAGGCGGATAAATTGCCCGCGTGTCGTTGCCCGATTGCCCCTGTTCCTATGATAAGAAAGCTCATTTTGCCGTGTTCCTCGCGATAAGATTTGGCAGAGCCTCCAGCGTTCGCCGTGTTGCCCCCGCGTGGGTTTTGTAAAACATATCGGCGCGTTTGGCAAATCCGTTTTGCTCGGTTTTGGAATAAAGGGTGTTCCATATTTTATCCGCCAAATCATCGGCATTTTGGGCGGTTAGCAAAACCCCCGCCGCGATAGCCTCTTCTGCAGGGTATTCAATCGTCCAAATCTGCGGTCCAACAAAGACGGGTTTTTTCAATGCAAGGGGTTCAATGATATTATGCGCACCTTTGGGGGTGAAACCCCCGCCAACGACCACGGCATTTGATAGGGCAAGGTAGAAATACATTTCATTCAGCGAATCGCCCAGCAGAATATCCGTGGTATTTAATGCGTTTTTATTTTTGGCAACGAGGGTTTTATTAAAGACTTTGGAACGTAATAATACGGTTTGCCCTGCTTGTTTTAACATATCCGCGACCTCGGCAAATCGTTGCGGGGCGCGGGGGACATAGATGATTAACGGGCGGGGTGTGCCGTTTTTATCGGCGCGGGTTTGCAGGGTTTTTATGGCTTGCAGGTAGAGCGAATCTTCGCCCAAAACCGCGCTGGCTATGCAAAGCGTGGGGCGGTTTGTTTTGTTATTATCGGCGGCTTTTATTAAAGTCGCGGGGATGGGTTGGTCGAATCGCAATTCGCCCGTTATGGCGATATTTTTCGCGCCAAGGGCGGCAAACCGCGTGGCTTGGGTTTCGGATTTCACCAGATAACCCGCGAAGCCCGCGGCTATTTTTCCCCGCAATCCGTGTTTATCACGGGCGAAACTTTTCTGCGGATATTGGGCGTTACACATAAACAATGGCACGTTTGCGGTGCGGGCGGAGGCTATCATTCGTGGCCAAATTTCAATCTCCATCACCAGTCCAAATTGCGGTTGGAAGGTGCGGAAAAAACGCCGATAGACCCAAGCGAATTCAAACGGGATATACAGGCAAACCACCGTGCCATTCGCCACAGCATCGGGGAAAAGACTCTGGGTAGTCCGTCGCCCCGCGGGGGTAAAATGGGTGATAACAACGCGGTTGCCCGTGTTTAGAAAATCGGTGATAAGGGCGGTGGCAGAGCGCACTTCGCCCATGGAAACCGCGTGTATCCAAACGGTTTTTTTATCCGCAACAACCCCCGAATAAAACCCAAACCGCTCGCCCAACCAACGGCGATAATCCGCCTCTGCCCAGCCGCGATAAAACAGATAGCCAATGACAAAGGGCAGTGCCACCGCCCACAACCCCGACCATAAAAATAAAAAAACACGTGGATTGCTCAATCGTCAAACACCTTTTGCAGGGAACGTTGCCAGAATTCGGGGTCTTGCAACACGCGCAAAAACGCGCCTGCGCTGTCGCCTTTGCCAAATTCTGTATCGCGCGGCCAATCGCGCCCCCAATGATTCGCCAGAAAATCCGCCACCGCATCGCCCGCATTCGCAGCACAATTCACGATAGAATCCGCCTGTGCGCGGTTGGTTTGGCGAGTGCCGATATTCAGGCTGGGGATGCCTAAAAACGGGGCTTCACGCACCCCAGCAGAGCTATTGCCAATCAGGGCTTTCGCGTGGCGTAGCAGTTCGGAAAAATAGGCAAACCGCATGGAGGGAATCGTGCGAAATTGCGCGGACGGCAAACCCTCCAGCACCGCAAAAATCGCGGCAGAGCCAGGATCATTATTCGGTAAAATCACCACAAAATTACGCCCAGATAACCGCAGGGCATTAAATAAATCCCTTGCTTGGTTGCCGATAGTATCCTGCTCGGACGTTACAGGGTGAAAAATAACAATCCCATAATCGTTAAATTTAATATCGTAATAGTCCAGAACCTCGCCCAAATCCAGCCCCGTGGGTGCGCTATGGCTATCCAATTCGGGCGAGCCGATAACGCGAATCGCCCCCGTAGTCTCACCCAACGCACGCACCCGATTGGCGGCGGATTGAGAGCTGACAAAATGGTCAGAAGCCAGCTTTGTATTGCAATGGCGAAAGATTTCATCAATAGTGCCAGAGACTTCGCCACCCTCAATATGCGCACAACGGATGTAGTTCGTGGCGCAAACCAGCGAACACGCCAGTGCCTCTATCCTATCGCCATGGACGACAACAAGGTCGGGTTTATGCTCACGACAATAATCGGAAAAACCAGTGATGGTGCGGGCAAGAATGGTATCCAATGGGTCGTCTTCAGTCTGGTTTTCAAAATCAAAAATGGCAACACCCGTGGTTTTATGCACCTCGTTTCTGGTCAGCCCATACCGCGCCATTTGATGCATGCCCGTGGTGAAAAAACTAATGCGAAACCCCGCGTCTCGCAGGGTAATCGCAAGCGGTTCAATCTTGCCAAAATCGGCGCGAGTCCCCGTGACCATCACTATATGCTTATTATTTTCCATCAATAAAATCCGACCATTTTAATTGCTGATTATAGGTGACGGCGGATTTTAACACCCGCCCCAAAACCGCGTCAAACTCAAACCCCGCAATATCGCCTGTCCCCGGTCTTCGCGCCCAAATATCGCTTGCCGTAATAACATGCCCCGCAGGTAAATCTTTATCGGCAACGATAGAGCCGCGGGCAAAGCGATAAACCGATTCTTCTGGCTCGGTACGTTGTTTTTTATTATGCAGGGCAATGTGAATATCTCGCGATTTTTTAATCAAATGCGCCAATTCCGCAGGGTCCATAGAGCAAATAATATCAGGGCCAACCCGCGCCATCGTGTCCGTATAATGCCGTTCAATAATTGCCGCACCACGCCCAACCGCCGCCAGAGCCATCTCTGGCCCAATACTATGGTCGGAAAACCCGATAACCGCACGGGGAAAGGCGGCTCGTAAATCATCAATCCCTTGCAGGGATACGATTTCAGGCGGGCTAGGGTACAGATTGGTGCATTCCAGCAGAGCATATTGCACCCCTGCGTTATCCAAAACCTCCACCGATTTGCGCATCGTTTCAATCGTTTGCATGCCAGAGGACATGATAATAGGCTTGCCAAACGCCGCGATATGACGAATTAAAGGCAGGTTATCCGCCTCGCCAGAGCCTATTTTAAAGGCAGGAACGCCTATGTCATTTAAAAAATCCGCCGCACTGCGGGAAAACGGCGTGGATATGTAAATCATGCCCAGCGATTCGGTATATGTTTTTAACGCAATTTCATCATCCATAGACAGGGCGCATTTCTCCATAACCTCCCAAATCGAGCAATCCGCGTTGGGGGGGAATATCGTTTTCGCTTCATCGGTCATTTCATCGGCGACAAAATGGGTTTGATGCTTGATGATTTCACAGCCCGCTTTGGCCGCCAGAGCAACCATGGATTTTGCCGTGGCAAGACATCCGCCATGATTAATGCCGATTTCAGCAATAATAAGCGGGGGGGCGGTTTGCGATATCTCGCGGTTTTTAATGGTTATGTTCGGTTTCATACCGCGCAGTCTAGCGGTAATTGCGTGAAATATCAAATGGTTTTTTATCGGCGGTTGCCGTGCCTTGACGCGGGGTGGTTTTGGCGGTAAGAGGGGGGTGAGATTATCCATCCCCCGTAAGATTTTGAAAGCACACCCGATGAAAAGCAAAATGATTATTGCCTTGGCGATTTCGTGTTTAATTCTTTTTGTCGGGGGGATTATTCCCGCGCTTATCGTGCTGGGGATTTTATGTGCGTTGTTAGTCATGGCGAAAATCGCCCCAAAGGATGATTTGGAACTTGCCTTGAAAGCGTTGGAACGGGGCGATTATGAGGCGGCGTTGAAGGGGCTTTATCCCCTTGCCGAACAGGGCGATGCGACCGCCCAGTTTCATCTGGCGGGGATGTATGGATTGGGGCAGGGTGTCGCGCAGGATTATGTCTGCGCCTATATGTGGTATAATTTGGCGGTATTAAATGGTAGCGTGGATGCCGTGGCGGTCAGGGATGAGCTGGCGAAAGTCATGACGGACGAGCAAATTATGGACGCACGGCGGTTATCCATGTCGCTATCCATAGGCGCAGAACAATAGGAAACCCCGTGATACCGATGATGCCCTAATCATCGCCTTGACGAGGGGCAGTTTTGCGGGTAAGAGGGTATTAAATAACTTAACAAAGAAAGAGGAAGTTATGAAAAAGATTTTTGCGATATGGGTTGTGTGTGTAGCCGTTATGTCTGGCGCACCTGCTCTTTCGGCTGATTTTGATAAAGGGATGGAGGCTTATGGAAAGGGTGATTATGCGATTGCTCTGCACGAATTGCGACCTCTTGCTAAACAAGGGGATGCATGGGCGCAGTTAATTTTGGGAGCTATGTATGAAAGTGGCGAAGGCGTTCCGCAGGATTACAGGGAAGCTACGAAATGGTACAGCTTATCTGCCGAACAGGGGATTGCAAATGCACAAAATAATATGGGGCGGATTTATGACCACGGAAGGGGCGTTCCTGAAGATGATAGCAAAGCGGTAAATTGGTACACCCTAGCTGCGGAACAGGGATTTGCAGAGGCTTGGCTTAATCTGGGGCAGATATATAGAAAAGGGGAGGGTATTCCACAAGATTATCAGCAAGCATTAAAATGGTATAAACTATCCGCCGAGCATGGGGATAAATTCGGGCAGTTTAATTTGGGGGTGATGTATTTTTTTGGAGAAGGGGTTCCTGAAGATTCTATTCGCGCCCATATGTGGCTGAACCTTGCTGGATTAAATGGGCTTGAAAAAAGCGCAAAAGCAAAAGATGTACTTGCAAAAGAAATGACATTCACGCAAATAGTAGAAGCGGCAAAAATGGCAAAAGAGTGTAAAGCCAAAGATTATAAAGATTGCTGATTCTGTGATTTATGAAGAAGGGCAAGTTATTCCAGAAAACTGTTTAGAGGTATTAAAATTACACAGACTCGCCGCCGAGCAAGGGTCTGCGGAAGCACAATGTAGTCTTGGCAAATTTTATCTTGATGGGCGACTTATCCCAGCAGACCCGATGAGGGCGCATAAATGGTTGTTGCTATCCGCCGAGCAAGGATATGCGGACGGGCAATATGAATTGGGTTTATTGATTCATAGGTCGGGTCAACTAACTGAAGAAGATAAAAAAGATCCTACACAAGCATATCAAATTTCTTTACAATGGCTTAACCTTGCAATACAAGCTGGACACTCAAAGGCACAGTTCGCTCTGGGAAAGATGTATGAAAAAGGGAAAGGTCCTCCAAAAGATATTAAGAAGGCGATAGAGTTGTATAAGCTATCTGCTTTGCAGAAAAATGCAGATGCACAACATAGTCTAGGAAATATATACCACTACGGAGCTGAATATATCAAAAAAGATAATTTTAATGCTTATATGTGGTTTAGCCTCTCCGCTTCAAATGGTCATAAACATGGAATACGGATGAGAAACCGTGCAGAAGGTGATATAACTCCAGAGCAAATAGCAAAAGCACAAAGAACAGTGCGAAAAAATATAAAAAAACCTCCCAACGGTTTTGACCCATTAGATTTTATTGTGCGCGGGGATGGGGTAAAAAAGCGTGATTTAGATAAAGGCATGAAGGCTTTTAAAAAACGCGATTATTCAACCGCCTTTAATGAATGGCAACCACGTGCAGAACGGGGCGAGGCAAAAGCACTGGCTTGGTTAGGTTCAATGTATAAAAGAGGGCTTGGCGTTTCAAAGAATTATTCAGAGGCGTTAAGATTGTTTTGTTTAGCTGTCGAGCAGGGACATGCGGATGGGCAAGCTAAGCTGGCAGAGATGTATTGCAAAGGGCTTGGGGTTACAATAGACTTTAAAAAGGCGGCTGAATTATTTAGTCTAGCCAGCAAACAAGGGCATCCAAAGGCACAAGCCAATCTTGGGATAATGTATGTCAAGGGCGAAGGTGTTCCGCAGGATTATGTTATGGCTTATGTATTTTCTGACGTTAGTATATCAAATGGCTATAAAAAGGGTGCAGAATTAAGAGACGATATTGCAGAATACATGACCCCTGAACAGATAGCAGAGGCACAAGAATTATCAACGTCTCTCTCTATTCTAAAAAAGGAAACCCCGTGATACCCGAACTTGGACACTTTGCTTTAATAATCGCGCTGGCACTGGCGATTGTGCAGGGCGTAGCCCCGTTTATCACCGCCCGAGCGACAGGCGTATCCATAACCCGCACCTGCGCCATCACCCAAGCCCTGCTTATCACGGGTGCCTTCGCCGCGTTAATGCACGGCTTTATCACCAGTGATTTCAGCCTTTACAATGTCGCCGCGAACTCCCATTCCTCCAAACCGATGATTTACAAAATCGCGGCAACTTGGGGTAGCCATGAGGGTTCATTACTGCTCTGGGTGCTTATTTTAGCGATATTCGGGGCGGGGGTAGCATTGCGCACCCGTGCAACCCCCGATTTCACCGCCCGCGTTTTATCCGTGCAAGCGTGGATAACAACCGCTTTTTTATTATTTTTATTGCTGGGTTCTAACCCGTTTTTACGGCTAGACCCCGCGCCGATTGACGGCAACGATTTAAACCCTTTATTGCAAGATATCGGGCTGGTTTTACACCCGCCATTATTATATTTGGGCTATGTCGGATTTTCAATCGTGTTTTCTTTCGCCATAGCCGCCTTGCTGGACGGGCGGATTGACGCGGGCTGGGCGCGGATGGTGCGCCCGTGGATTTTAATCGCGTGGGTGTGTTTAACGGCTGGCATCTCACTGGGTAGTTGGTGGGCGTATTATGAGCTGGGGTGGGGCGGCTGGTGGTTCTGGGATCCCGTGGAAAACGTATCATTCATGCCGTGGTTATTGGGCACGGCTCTGCTGCATTCTGCGATAGTCATGGAGCGACGCGATGCGTTCCGTGCATGGACTTTATTGTTGGCGATATTAACGTTTTCGCTGTCGTTATTCGGCACTTTTATCGTGCGTTCGGGCGTTTTAACCTCCGTACATGCCTTTGCGTTAGACCCCGAAAGGGGCGTTTATTTACTGGCGTTAATGGGTATAGCCACGGGTGGGGCGTTAATTTTATTCGCCATCCGTGCGCCGTTATTAACCCAAAGCGGAGTCTTTGCCCCGATAAGCCGTGAAACGGGGTTAATGCTGAATAATTTGTTTTTAATGACCGCCACTTTGACCGTGTTTTTCGGCACGGTTTATCCGTTGGTTTTAGAGGCTGTGGTTGGTGAAAAAATCTCTGTCGGGCCGCCGTTTTTTAATAAAAGTTTTGTGCCGATTTGTTTGCCCTTAATTATTTTAATGGGGATTGGGCCGTTTTTATCATGGAAACGGGCGGATATGGGGGCGGTATTGGCGCGGTTAAAAGGCGTGTTTTTCCTGTCCGTTATCGCGGTTTTGGCTCTGTGGTATTGGCGTACCGAAGGGCCGCTTTTGGCGGTGTTATCCATGGGCGCGGGGGTGTGGTTGTTCTTTGCCACCTGCGCCGAATTCGCGCGAAAAGTCCGCCTGTTTGATGCGGATTTCGCGGGTTTGGGTGCGCGGATGCGTAGGTTGCCTCGTGCCGCATACGGGATGAGTTTGGCGCATTTGGGCATGGCGATTTGCATTTTCGGCTTTGTCGGATCAAGTGCGTGGAAACAGGACGCAACCGTTTTCGCCAATGATAGCGTGCGTTTGGCGGGGTTTGAGCTGCGTATGACCGGGCTGGTGGAGTCCCGTGCCTATAATTATATCAGCCAAACTGGGACGGTGGATGTTTATAAAAACGGCGTGCGGGTGACGGTTTTATATCCCGAACGGCGGTTTTATTTGGTGGCGGAATCGACGACCACGGAATCGGATATTTACCAGCATATATTGGGGGATTTATATGTGTCTATTAGTGAATCCTCTGGCAGCGAATCCTCTGGCACGGGGAGCCGATGGATTTTGCGGGTGTCCTATCATCCTCTGGTGAATTTTATTTGGTTCGGGGCGGGGATTTTGGTGCTGGGCGGGCTGGTATCTCTGGGCGATAGACGGTTGCGAATTGGCGCACCTGCGGGTAAGATAACGGGTAAAATAAAGGGTAAAATAAAAGGGGCAAAGTCATGAGGATTGCGGTTTTTTGTATCCCCATTGCGGTGGTTTTTATTCTGGTCGGGGTGCTGTTTTGGGCGTTGAATGGGGGCAGAGACCCCAGCGTGGTGCCCTCCGTTATGGTTGGCAAACCCGTGCCTATGTTTGATTTAGTTGGGTTTAATCTTGAGGAAATTGGCGGGCAGGGTGAGGGCTTGATTGAGGGCTTAAATTCAGGCGATTTTTTAATTAAAAATAATACGCAAAATAATATAAATAATAATATTCAGGTTTTGAATTTCTTTGCCTCTTGGTGTGTGCCGTGTCGCGCGGAACATGGGCAACTTGTTCTGCTGGCAGAGCAATATGGCTTTATTCTTTACGGTATAAATTACAAGGACAAGGTGGCGGATGCGAGGGCTTGGTTGGGGGAACTCGGCAATCCCTATGACAAAATCGGCGTGGATATCGATGGGCGTGTTGCTATTGATTTTGGGCTTACGGGTGTGCCAGAGACCTTTATTATCAACGCCAAAGGCGTTATTTTGCACCACCATCGCGGACCCATCGTTGGGAAAACGGCGGTAGGGAATTTTAGGCGGGCGTTGGTCGCTGCCTTCAAATCCGCACAAGATCAAGCGGAGCAAAAGTAATGAGAATAATAAATAATAAATTATTTTTTGCATTTTTAATCTGCGTATTTTGCGCGGGCTTAACGAACATATCCCTTGCCGTAGAACCAGATGAGATTTTATCGAACGCGGGATTGGAGGCTCGCGCCCGTGCGCTATCGGCCAACCTGCGATGCACGGTTTGCCAGAATGAATCGATAGATTCCTCGGGTGCGTCCTTGGCAAAAGACCTGCGAGTTTTGGTAAGAACGCGGTTGCTTGCGGGCGATAGCGACCAGCAGGTTTATGATTATATAGTCGCGCGGTACGGTGCCTATGTGCTGTTTTCCCCGCCGTTAAATCGGGCGACTTTGGCGTTATGGGCTATGCCTTTTGTGATTTTATTGGCGGGTTTGGGTGCGGTTTTTATGTATCTCCGCCGCCGTGTGGGACAGCAGGTTGCGCCCCTAACCGCCCGTGAAGAAAAGGCTTTGGCGGAAATAATAAAGGATGCAGAAAAATGATTTTTATGATGATTTTAATACTCGGCTTTGTTATGGTCGCACTGGTTTTGGCGGTGCGGGGGGCGGGGACTCGCACCTCCGCGCCCTCTCGCAAAGACCACATGTTGGGTATTTATCAAGACCAAATGTCAGAGATTGACCGTGACCTTAACATCGGTTTGATTGACGCACAGGCGGCCATTTCGGCAAAGATTGAAATAAAACGCAGGATGCTTGCGGTGAAAGACCAAACCAGCGGGCAGGGGGGGCTTGCCACTGCCCCCGCGTTAATTTTCATCCTTTTATTTATTCCTGTTTTTGCCTTTGGCATGTATTTTCAAATCGGCGCACCGCAGATTCCCAGCCAACCGATAGCCAGCAGGCAAGCCGAAATCGCCCAACTCACCGCCATTACGCAGAGTGCGGGGCGACTGCAAGCCAGCCTTGAATCCGCCCCCGATGGCGGGGATATTAAGGACTGGTTGCTTTTGGCGCAAATCTATACCAGCTTGGGTGATTATGGGTTGGTGGCAAGGGCTTTGGACGCGGTTGTAAAGGGGTTTGAAAACGGTGATTTTGGCACGGATATTACCGATGAAGCTCGCGCACAAATCCTCGCCAATTATGCAGAGGCTTTGATTCGCAGTACCAATGGCGGTGTGTCAACCGAAATAAAAAAAGCCTTAAACGCGGCGATAGAATTTGACCCCAATAACACCAAGGCTTTGCATTATTTAAATAATTTAAATAATTAACGTGCCTTTGCCAAAGCATCCAACACCGCCTCTGGCGTTAGAATCTCAGACAGCACAATTCCCCGTGGCGCACCTTTGCCATAAACGATATTAAACGGAATGCCCGCCCGACCATGCGTTTGCAAATAAGCCAAAATATCCGCATCAGGGCGCGTCCAATCCGCCTTTAATATGGAAACTCCGCTTTGTTGCAAGGCGGCTTTTACCTCGGTTTTATTCAACACCAGCCGTTTATTCGCTTGGCAACTTAAACACCAATCGGCGGTCACATCAACAAACACCACCTGCCCATCGGCAACCAATGGGGCTATATCCTCATAGGCAAATTCCTGCCAATCCAACGCACCCGCCGCAGCCTCCCCACGCGGGGCAACCCCATCCACCGATAAAAACGCGGGCAACATAACCGCCACAATCAACGGCGCAAAGCCCAAAGCCCAACCGCGCCGATTATACAAAATCTGCCCCAACCCCAACGCACACAGGGCAAACACACCCAGCGCGGCATACAGGCTATGCACTGCCATTAAAACCGACCCCAGCCACAGGGCGGTCAGCAATAAAAACCCGCCCAAGATATATTTCACCCAAACCATCCACGGACCGGGCTTTGGCAAGGCTTTGATAACCGATGGCACAATGGCTATCACGATATAAGGCATCGCCAACCCCGCCCCAAGAGCCGTGAAAATCACCATAATATCCAACGCAGACCCGCTCAGCGCAAACGCCACTGCCGTTCCCAAAAACGGCGCAGAGCAAGGCGTAGCCAACAGCGCCGCAAACATCCCCGTTGCGAAATCGCCCGCCAGCCCGCGTGTTTTATTATTCGCCATTTGCGTGTTTAACGTATGCGGAAGGTTAATGTGAAACAAGCCAAACAAATTGGCAGAAAAGCCCAAAATAACCAGAATAAGAAACGCCAGAAAGTATGGATTTTGAAATTGTATGCCCCAACCGATGGAATAACCCAGCGTTTTCAGCCCAATCAATCCCACCGCCAAAAGCCACATAAACGCCATAACCCCAAGCGCACAGGCGATAAAACTAATGCGAATACGGGGCAGAGATTTATCCTGTGCGGATAAGGCCGAAGCCAGTTTTATAGATAAAACGGGCAAAACACAGGGCATGATGTTTAGGATAAGCCCGCCCAGCAGGGCAAACAGGCTCATCCATAAAATCGTTGTGAGATTGATTCCATTGCCCGTAATCAGGGTTGGCGTGATTTTCACACCCGCATCAAAACTGGCACTTATGATATTATCCACCAGAGTCAAACGCAAATCATTCGGCTCGCCGTCTTCTTTTAATTGGGGGAAAACCGCGACCAGCCGTTTGCGATCATTGGAAAAAACCAGTGATGGAGGGTCAAAGGTACTACTACCCAATTCGGCAAACACATCAGGGTTTTGCATCGGTTCTTCGGACAGGAACTCGGCAATATAACGATAGTTATCCGCGTCAAAATTCACCGCAGCAAGGCGGATTTCGGTTTCATCATTCAGGGGGGGGACTCGCGCCGCAGCCTCCGCAATATACAGGGCGGACTCCGCGTCAATCGAGCCGTTATTGCCGACCGTATCCATGGCTATGGATTTGTTAAAATCCAACCTTAAATTAAATATTTCGGGAATACACACGTCCGAGCAGACCAGCAATTCTACCTGTGCATGCAGGGAAGTCGGTGCACCCGCCTCTGCCAAACTGACATGCAGGGGAAACGTCACCGAATCGGAATAGCCATAGTTTTCAATATCAAAGGCGCGGAATCGCTCGGGCGCAGGCCATTGGAACTCCACATCGGCAAGGTTTTCCGAACCATGCCAATAAATCACGGGTGCCAATCCAGCCTGCCCAGGGGTGCGCCAATAGGTTTTCCAACCCTCCTGTAAATCAACTTTTAATGCCACGGATAGGGTGGTTTGTTCGGGTTCTATCGTGTTTTGCGCACTGATGAGCCGTGCTGATAAGGCGAAAGATTCATAGGGCTCGGATTGCTCTGCCGTGGCGATGGCAGGGGTGATAATCGGCGTGATGGCAAGCAAAACCAGCCAAATAAGGCGAATAATGGGGGTTTTCACAAGATGTTTCATGGCGATGGACACTCTCTATTTATGCGTTTTCGGGGTGGATTTACCTATATTTATTATATTTTCACCCTAATTGGCAAGACTTTAATGCTCTCTTTTTAACACATTCGTGTGTAGCACAAAATAAACCCTTGCTATTTCACCCGCAATAGTGTTTTATCAAGGTTCAAATTACACCTAGATAAAAGGATTAGGTATCATGAGCACTTTCATAAAAAAATGTTTTAGGGGTTTGTCTGTATTGGTTTTGGCTATCAGCCTGCCTCTGCCCTTGTTCGCACAGACTATATTAACCGATATTACTGCCGAGCAGATTAAAAAACTAGCGATAGAGGCGATTTTGGAAAACCCCGAAATCATCCAACAGGCAGAGCAGGTTTTGCGGATTCGCCAAGAACAGCGCGAGGCAGAAGCTCGGGTAGAGGGTTTGGCGATCTATGGTGACGAAATTATCGCGGGCAATGATGCCGTGGTTTTGGGCAATCCGGATGGCGATGTGACTCTGGTAGAATTCTTTGATTATAATTGCGGGTTTTGCAAGCGGGCAGGGCCAGTTGTAAAGGCGTTATTGGCAGAGGATGAAAATCTGCGGGTGGTTTTGCGCGAATATCCAATTTTGAACGAGGTGTCTTATACCGCGGCACGGGCGGCTCTGGCGGCGGCGGAGCAGGGCAAATATCAGGAATTTCACGAGCAAATTATGGCGTTTCCGCGTATTAGTGAGGCTTCTATTTACCAATTGGCAGAGACTCTGGGTTTGGATGTCGTCCAGTTAAAGGTTGATATGGCAGGGGAAAAGGTTGCGGGGCATCTTAATCGGACGCGTCAATATACCAGTGCTTTGGCTATTAACGGCACGCCCGCGTTTATTCTGGGCGGTAAGGTGATAGCGGGGTTTTTACCGTTAGAGCAGATGCGTGAGCGAATTCGCCAAGCACGCGAAGGGCAAGCAATCGAAGGGCAGTCACCCGAAGGGTCGTGATTTTGGCTGGAGTTTTGTAAAAAATGAAGGACGGTAGGGAAACTACCGTCCTTTTCTATTGAAATTTTGTATTTTAATGTTTAATTAACTTTTGTAGGACACAAAAAGGGAATGAAAATAACTTTTGGTAAGTTTTATGGAAGATGATACAATATGTTTAGAATAACAAGCAGAATGTGGTGCGATGGCTAATATGTTTCCCGTTGCATCCGTTGAGGGTGATGATTCGCTGATTGATAGGCTGAACGATAAAGTGGATATGCTTGAGTCTAAAGTTGAGCTGCTTGAGGGCAAGTTTGATGTATGGCAAAAGTTGGTTGAATCTATATTGGGTACTGCGCAGACAGCCATAGAGTATGATAGTAATTTAATAGCTGTTTTAGCAGTCGGAGTTGCGACATTTTCTGTTATGGTGGCTGTTATTGTTGCAAAAGATAAAGAAGAAACGATGAAACAAGCCATAAAAGAAATAAATAAAGAAAGTGAAAAGGTTAGATTAACAGGAAGAACAAACGAAGATTCCGAAGGCGACGGTAAGGCTATTGACAAAGCAAAAGAAAAACAGTTAGTATCTGGAAAACTTAAAGAAAACCCAGATTCGAATAATGAAAAGTAAAAACTATGGCTAGACTTACAAACGACCAGTTAAAAAGCATCCAATGCGGCGGCGATCTGTTGCGTATGTTAGGCTATAAGCTACCGCCTTTTGACGTATTTCAAATTGCCAAGGATTTGGATATTGAAGTTAATGAAAATTTGACCAGAGAAACTCTTAGTCGTTCAGGCTCTATCAGCAGGAATGATGATGGTACGGTAACCATTTGGGTTAATACTTTAGATGCGGAGGTTCGTAAAAGATTTACGATTGCTCACGAAATCGGGCATTATATCAATGGCGACCTTAAAGTAAATAACACTATTGAGGATTATCCTAGCACGCTTTATCGTACGAATGGTAACTCAAATCCACAGGAAATCGCGGCAAATAAATTTGCCGCGCAATTATTGATGCCCAAAAACCAGATTTACGATTATGGTAATAAAATTATTGAAGAATCAGAAAATCAATCTATTTTTGCCGATGCGTTCATAAATAAAATGGCAAAGATATTTGATGTATCCAAGGAGACTATGACATATAGGTTAAAAGGTTTTGGTATTATTAAGTAGGGTTGTTAACCCCTACCGCCCCTTCCAAACAGGGTCGCGTTTTTCGGCAAAGGCACGTGCGCCTTCACGTTGGTCTTCGGATTGATACAAAGTCTCCACCGTTTCAAACTGGCTTTTGGTGATTTTATTCATCGCATCTTGGAAATTCATAGTCTCTGCCGCGCGGACAACCTGTTTAATCGCGGCATAAACCAAGGGCGGACCACTGGCAATGACCTCTGCCAAGGCACGTGCTTCCTTCATCAAATCCGCACCCGCAACCAGCCTATTTATCATCCCCCAACGGGCACATTCTTCGGCATCCAACCACCGCCCGGTCAGCAGCATTTCCATAGCGATATGATAGGGAATCCGCTTGGGCAGTTTTATCGTGGCGGCATCCGCCAGCGTCCCCGAGCGAATCTCTGGCAGGGCGAAAGTCGCGTGATTCGCCGCCAAAATAATATCCGCAGACAGGGCGAATTCCAACCCTCCCCCGCAACAAATTCCATTCACCGCCGCGATAATAGGCTTGTTCATTCCGCGCAATTCCTGCAATCCGCCGAACCCGCCAATCCCATAGTCGCCATCCACGGCATCGCCCGAATTGGCCGCCTTTAAATCCCACCCCGCGCAGAAAAACTTTTCCCCCGCGCCAGTGATAATAGCCACGCGTAGGGCATCATCATCGCGGAAATCGCGGAATACTTCGCCCATAAGTCGGCTGGTTTTCAAATCAATTGCGTTGGCTTTTGGGCGGTTTAATGTCACCTCTAATATCGCGCCTGTGCGCTTTGTTATGATGGGGGATTCGGTCATTTTGTAGCTCCTTTTTTACCAGTTTTATCATTTATTTGCGGGATTCGCAACGATTAAAGCATCGGCGCAAATCGCGGTATTGGGCGTGCAGATTAACGGGTTTATTTCGGCCTCTTGCACCGTGCCGTGGTGGGCAAGGACATAATTTTGCAGGGCGCAAATCGCGTCCAAAATCGCGGTTTCATTCGCGCCTTTTGCGCCACGCCAGCCCGCCAGAATCGGGGCGCATTTCAGGGTTTTTAGCGCCGTGGCAAGGGTTTGCCGCGATGCGGGGATAAGACAAGTGCAGGTATCCGCCAGCAGTTCGGTCAAAGTCCCACCCGCGCCGATGGTCAGGACATAGCCGTGGGCAGGGTCGCAAACAACCCCGACCAGCAGCTCGGTCACTCCATCCGTAATCATCTGTTCCACAAGGAAAATATCGGTGTTCATTTGCTCGGCGGCGGTTTGCACGGTGGCGCGGGTTTGCAGGTTTAGAACGACCGCGTTCGCCTCGGTTTTATGGGCGAATCCTTGCCCTTTTAATACGACAGGAAAGCCGATTTTCTCGGCGATAACACCCGCCTCCATGGGGCTATGCGCGACTTTGGATGCGGGGATGGGCATGCCGTGTTTGTGCAGAATTTCTTTGGCGGTATGTTCTGGCAAAACAACGGGCTTCGCGGGGGCGATAGGCGGTAACAGGGGCGCGGGCGGGTCGTCCGCACGATATTGCCCGATGAAAATACCGGCTTTTATTGCCATCATCGCACCCTCAATCCCGCCAATCGCCAAGATGTTTTTAGACATGAGTTCGCGCACCAAATCCTCTGGCATTGTGTCGCTTAAAGTACTGACAATCGCCATGGGAATACCCGTTGCTCGCGCGGTATTTTCCACGCATGGGATGATATCCAGCCAGTCATCGGGGGCGCATCGGTCATCACGGGGGATATCCAGAATGACTAGCCCCAGTGCCAAATCTGCCCCCATCATCGCGGTAAAAGTCCGCGTCATAGCCACTGTGTCCCCCCAAATATAGGTGTGATAATCCAGAGGATTCGCCAACCGCACCAACGGCCCCAAAGCATCACGCAACGCGGTTTCCTGCGTGGCGGTTAAGGGCGGAAACTGCAAGCCCAAATCTTGGGCAATATCGGCGACAAGGCTTGCCTCGCCCCCCGAACACGATACCGAGGCTAGGGCATTCCCCGCAACCTCGCCCAGCGTATGAAACAGTTTCAAAGTCTCTAACATATCCGCCAAACCGTGCACCTGCGCCACACCCAACCGCGCGAATAACGCCGCCGCGCCCGCCGAACTGCCACTGATGGAGGCCGTGTGCGACAACGCCGCCGACTGTGCCTGTTGCGACTTGCCAACCTTTAACACAACGATGGATTTTTTCAATTTATGGGCTTTGGTGGCGAGGGCTTCAAAGGCGGCCAAATCATCCAAACCCTCTATATGTAAGCCCAAAGCGGTGACTCTGTCATCGTCCAGCAAGGCCGCGCCAAGGGCGGATAAGCCCGTTTGCGCTTGGTTGCCCGCCGTGACAATATAGGCAATCGGCAGCCCGCGTTTTTGCATGGACAGGTTAATCGCGATGTTAGAGGATTGGGTGATAACGGCAACGCCGCGTTCCACCCGTTGCCCGCCGTGCTGGTCTGGCCACAGCAACGCACCGTCCAGATAATTAATAAACCCATAGCAATTCGGCCCGATAATCGTCATTTTATCGGCGGCTTTTAACAGAGCGGTTTGCAAATCATCGGCCGTTGCGTCCTCTTGCGTGGCTTCGGAAAAACCACTGGCAAAACAGACCGCCCCACCCGCGCCGAGGGTGTTTAGGGTGCGCGTTATGTCTATGGTAGCGTGGCGATTAACCCCGATAAAGGCGGCATCGGGGGCGGTTGGCAAATCGGTTAGAGTGGCATAGGTTTTCAACCCACCAAGGGTTTGTTTGTTTGGATGAACGGGGTATATTTTGCCTTTATAGCCCATTTTAAGGCTTTGCGTTATGACGTTTTCACACCACGCACCACCGCCAATGACGGCTATGGATTTTGGGCGAAGAAGGCGGGAAAGTGAGGTCATGAGGGGTTACTTATTAGAGGTGAGTTTTAGTTATTAGTGATAAATTATGAATTGTAAAGAGAGGGATTAGTGATTAACGATTAACGATTAACGATGAATGATTGGTTGTTAGGAATTAGGAGTTGGTTATTAGATGTTAAGGGCAGAGGTTTTTTTGTTGCGCCCTCACTTCGGGGCAAGCCCCTGCGTTCGGGCTTCCCGCCCGCCCACCCCTCTGCGAGGCTTGGGCGGACGGGTTTTATTGGCTAAATCCTGTCTTTATATCTAGGCATAGCCTAAATAAATTTAGAGCAAACCCATCACCACTTCCCAAGTATTCTTTGCAAATAATCCAATCTATACTCTTGTTATTCCAGATAGTAATTTTATAGAATTACTATCATCTTGTAACCAAAGGGCTTTTGGCATGCCCCCACGAATTTTTGTCTTATCGGGCAGGTTCAACTGCCCTTGTGTGGGGGCTACGCACAAAAGACCACGCTGGTCGGCACTCGCGTAAGCGATGACGAAGACCCGCAAGGGCTAAAAATTAATCGCTAATCGTTAATCGTTAATCGTTCAAACCTACCCCGCCACCAACGCCCGTGCCGCCTCCCGCGCCGCCTCCGTTATCACATCCCCCGCCAACATCCGCGCGATTTCATCAATCCGAGCATCACCGATTAACGGCTCAACCTTGCTGAACGTCTCGCCTTTGACGATATATTTATGCACGCGCCATTGATGGGTTGCGCGGGCGGCAACTTGGGGGGAATGCGTAACCAGCAACACCTGATTGCCAATCGCCAATTGCGCCAACCTGCGCCCAATAGCATCGGCGGTCGCCCCGCCAACCCCACGGTCTATTTCATCAAAAACCATAATACTATTGGCGTTTTTCTTTTGCAAACAAACCTTTAACGCCAGCAAAAACCGCGATAATTCCCCGCCACTGGCTATTTTATTTAACGCACCAGCCGCCGCCCCTGGGTTCGGAGCGATTTGGAAAGATACCGAATCCGCGCCATTGGGACCCGCGTCTGTTGGGACAATCACCACATCAAACCGCGCCCGTTCCAATTTTAAAGGCGGTAATTCCGCGCTGATTTCGCGCATCAAACGCGCCCCGACTTTCAAACGTTGCTCCGTCATATCGGCAACCAATTCGCCAAACCGCGTTTGTTCCACAATTAACCGCGCCTTTAAATCCTTCAGTCCATCCTGCCCGATATCCAACTGCGCCAATTTCGCCTGCATAGCCTTTGCACAGTCCATCAAATCATCGCTATTCGCCAAGCGATGTTTCCGCGCCAGCGCACGAATCGCGAACAATCGCTCCTCTGCCAATTCCAAATCTGCCGTGTTAAAATGCAAATCACGCAGGCAGGTTTCCACCCCCGTTTGCGCATCGCCCAATTCATTTAACGCCCGCCCCAACGCGTCAATAGCCGAGGTTAGGCGGTTTTCCGCCTTATCCGCAACTCCATCCAGCCACCGCAAGGCATCATGCATCGCGCCCTCTGCCATCTGCGGGCTTAACGCGGTTTGCGCCTTTACAATATCATCGCGGATTTTCTGGGCGTTTTGCATCAAACGGCGAGAGCTGTCAAGCCGCGCTTCCTCGCCCATTTCGGGTGCCAGTTCCATGATTTCGTCACTGGCATGACGCAGGAATTCGCTGTCGGTTTGCAGGATTTTTATCGCTTCGGTCTCGGACGCGATATTTTTCTCAATCTCCTTACACGCTTGCCAACTTTGCAAAATAGGTTTTGTATCCAGCCCGCCGAAATGATCCAGAATCAAACGATGGGTTTTTGGATTTAACAACCCCCTGTCATCATACTGCCCCTGCCATTCCACCAGCGTTTCCGCCAGAGCATGCAAGGTATCGTTTGAACACCGATTGTCGTTAATAAAACTGGTTTTCTTACCGCCCCGAATGACGACTCGGCGTAATATCAAATCGCCGTCCGATTCAAACCCAGCTTCGCGCAAAACCGCGTGGGCAGGATGGGAGTCTTCCAGAATAAACACCGCGCTGACCTCGCCCTTATCCGCGCCCGCCCGTACCAAATCACCGCGCCCGCGCCCGCCCAAAACAAACCCCAGAGCATCCAGCAAAATCGATTTACCCGTGCCTGTTTCGCCTGTTAAAACATTCAGCCCCGCGTCAAATTCCAAATTGGCTTGATCAATCAAAGCGATGTTTTTGATAGTGACGTTGGATAGCATAAGATGCCCTTTTTATTACCTAATTTACAACCATTTGCCCCGTATGACTTGGCTGTAAATATCGCCCAGCCAGCCACGCCGCCGCGCGTTGGTATCCAAAGGTGCGTCCAAGTTGCGGTCTTGCAAGAGCTTATAACTGAATTTATACCACTCTGTCGCGCGGAAATTATGCCCCAAAATGGCGGCGGCGGTTTGTGCGTCTTGCGTTAAACCCAGTGCCAGATAGGATTCAACCAACCTATGCAGAGCCTCTGGCGTGTGGGTAGTGGTTTGGTAATCCTCCACCACCACGCGAAAGCGGTTAATGGCCGCGCCGAATTGACTGCGTTTCAAATAATATCGCCCGATTTCCATTTCCTTACCGCCCAGATGATCCAATGCCAAATCAAATTTTAACAGGGCAGAGCGGGCGTAATTGCTGCCGTCATAACGTTCAATGACGACTCGCAGGGCTTGCAATGCTTGCAAGGTCACGCCTTGATCGCGGCTGACATCGTCTATTTGGTCGTAATAGCTGAGCGCGATGAGGTATTGCGCGTAGGCCGCCTGTGTATCGGTTGGATAAAAATCCAAATACCGCCTTGCGCCCAGCCGAGATTGGTCGTATTCGCCCGCGTCATAATACGTCTTTGCTGACATAATCAGACCAGTCTTTGCCAATTCCGAATAGGGCCAAAGCCGTTCGACTTCTAGAAAAACCTCCGCCGCCTTTTCGAGTTTGTTTTCCGCCAGCAGACCCTCGGCAATCGCGTAAATTTCCTCTGCCGTTTTGTTTTCCAGATTGGAGGCAGGGTCAAGCGGACCACAGGCGGGTATAAACGCCGCGATAAGGAAGGCGATTATCACTTGGGCGCGAGTGGTGGGGATTTGTCGTATCATGATGGCGCTATCTTGCCCGATAGTCGCAGAAAAATCAACCCCAAATTATGGGGAAAATCGGGGTAAAAATAGGGATAATTAGGATGCTAGGGGGAAATCAGCCGCACTGATATGTGCGCCAGGCAGGGTATCAATCTGTTCGGGCGAGCATTCCACCCACTCCCAAGCCGTATCATCGGCGAACAACGCACGGAGCAAGCGGTTGGTGATACTATGCCCAATTTTAACCCCCGTATATCGTGCCAGCATAGGCCCGCCCGCAAGGTATAAATCGCCGAAAACATCCAGCATTTTATGGCGAACACATTCATCCGTGTGGCGATAACCCTCTGGATTCATGACGGTATCACCATCAACAACCACCGCGTTTTGCAGACTGCCACCGAGTGCCAGCCCGTTTGCCTTCAGCCCCGCAACATCCTGTGCGCGACAAAAGGTTCGGCTATCGGATAATTCGCGGATAAACGCGCCATTGACCATGGGCAGTTGTTTCGCTTGGCGACCAATCGCGGATTCGGTGAAATCAATCAGGCAATCGATTTCCAGTTGGGCAGAGGGTGCTAGGCTGGCGCGCGCCCCGTCTTGGACAACATGGATTTCTTTTAAAACCTTAATCGCGCGGATGGGTTTGTTAATTTCGGTTAGTCCTGTATGCAGGATTTTACGGATAAAGCACACGGAACTGCCATCCATAATCGGCATCTCAGGGGCGTTAATTTCAATTAAGAGATTGTTAACCCCCGTACCAGCCAAGGCGGCGGATAGGTGTTCTACCGTGCGGATTTCTACGTTCGCGTCATTGCGCACACAGGTGCAAAGTTGCGTGTCATAAACGCGATCAAAGTGCATGGGGACTATATTATCACGGTCGGTTATATCGGTGCGTTTGAAAACGATACCATGGTCGGCGGGGGCAGGATGCAGTTGCAGGCTGACGGGTTGCCCGTTATGCAGCCCGTGTCCGTGGAATTCAATCGGTTTTTGTATGGTTTTTTGCATTTGTGGTTAGGTTTTTTCTGTGGGCGTTTTCTGTGGATGTTCTTTGTCGTTATGATTTGTTTAATGGATTTTGGGGGATAGAGCAATTCACGCTTTGTGACTATTTGAAACAAAGCACGGCGGGGTGGGGGTGAAAGGGGGTAATGGCTATATGAATAAGGGTTTTTTTAGTGATTAGCGATTAACGCTTTAGCCCTTCGGGTCTTCGTCATCGCTTACGCGAATGCCGACCAGCATGGTCTTTTGTGCGTAGCCCCCGCTTCGCGGGAGCATGCCAAAAGCCCTTTGGTTATAAGATGCTAGGGGTTCTATAAATTTATTATCTGGAATAACAAGATGAGGGATTGGATTATTTGCAAAGAATACTTGGGAATTGGTGATAGGTTTGCTCTAAATTTATTTAGGCTTTGCCTAGATACTAGGACAGACTTTAGCCATAAAAAACCGTCCGCCCAAGCCTCGCAGAGGGGTGGGCGGGCGGGAAGCCCGAACGCAGGGGCTTGCCCCCAAGTGAGGGCGCAAGAAAAAAATCACTAATCACTAATAACTAATCACTAATCACTAGTTAGCTTGCCTACGCAGAAACGCTGGTATCTCTATACGGTCTTGCTCTTCGCGTGAATCCATATAGGCCGCATCGCCGCGCCCACCTGCCCCAGAAACAGGGCTAGGGCGTTCGTTCGCAGACACATGGGCAGGAGGCTGGGATGGCGCACCGCCACCAGACGTATCGCGCCCCTGTTCAAACCCATAATCACGAGGGTTGTCTTGCGGATGCCCGCCCTGAGTCCCTTGATGGTTTTGATGTCCGCCCTGACCTTGATTGCCCTGATGCCCTTGTGGCGCACGGGTTTCATGGCCCGCAGGTTTCTTACGCGCAAACAGGCTGAATATCCCACGGGGTTGCGGGGGTTCATGCCTAGGGCGCGTATCTGCCCGCGTATCCATTTGCGGACGTTCAAATGTGCGTGGCGGGGGGCTCTGCCTTTCGCCAGCACCACCAACACCATTGCCCATCGCTATATCATCATAGCCATTCCCCATATTATCACGGGCAGGGGTGGGTTGTTTCATCACTGCCGCCTCTAACCGTGCCCGAACATCGGGATTCACAGAGGGAACACTTGACGGTGCACCCGATGGAACACCCGACGGAGCACTGGCACCCGCACCATCCTCAGCAAACATTTGCCGAGTCTCTGCACCCTCAGTATTCGGCTGGTACGCTGGCTCTGGTATATCGCTGTTCGCATTATCGGCGGGACGCGTTTCAAACGGGTCTTCCACCTGCTCTGCCACATAGCCCGTTTCCAAATCGGTATTAAGCCCAGTATCCGCACCCTCATCCGCTTTTATCGGCGTTTTCAAAACCCGAGGGAACACATCGCGCTCCGACAAACCCTCAATCGCGTCAATACCAGTTGCCACAACGGACACCCGCATTTTGCCATTCAGAGTTTCATCCTTAATAGACCCAACGATAACATTCGCATCCGAATCCATTTTATCACGGATAAGATTAGCCGCTTCGTCCGCCTCAAACAAGGTCAAATCATCACCCCCACTGATGTTAATCAAAACACCTTTGGCCGTGTTTAACGAAATCTGGTCCAGCAACGGGTTGGAAATAGCCTGTTCCGCCGCGATAATCGCGCGGTTTTCGCCTTCTGCTTCGCCCGTTCCCATCATAGCCTTGCCCATCTCATTCATAACACTACGAATATCGGCAAAATCAAGATTGATAAGCCCCGTGCAAACCATCAAATCGGTGATACCTTTGACACCTTGATGCAAAACCTCATCCGCCATGCTGAAGGCTTGGCTGAAAGTGGTTTTCTCAGTGGCAATGGAAAACAGGTTTTGATTGGGAATGATAATCAGAGTATGGACGACTTTTTGTAGTTCAATAATACCCTCTTCCGCTTGACGCATACGTTTTGCGCCCTCAAACTGAAACGGTTTGGTGACAACACCGACGGTTAAAATATCCATCTCCCGCGCAACCCGCGCAACAACGGGGGCGGCACCTGTGCCAGTTCCACCGCCCATGCCAGCGGTGATAAAGCACATATGTGCGCCTTGAAGATGGTCAACGATGGTTTCAATGTTTTCCTCTGCGGCCTTCGCGCCCTGTATGGGACACGCGCCCGCGCCCAGCCCTTGGGTGAGTTTTTCGCCCAGCTGGATGGATTTTTTTGCTTTGCTTTGCGCCAGAGCCTGCGCGTCTGTATTGGCGACGAGGAATTCCACGCCCTCCAATTCTTTGTCAATCATGTTGTTGACGGCGTTGCAACCTGCACCGCCTACGCCAAAGACGATGATTTTGGGTCTTAGATCCGAGGATTCGGGGATTTGTATATTGAGAGTCATTATATAGCCTGTATTTTTTGTGTTCGCCGCATTTTCGCGGTCATTACTGCGATGACTCTTTTAAAGCAAGAGGAGGGGATTGTCATGTGTTTTTTAGCGGTTTTTGGAGGAAAAGGGGGTTTTTTTAGAGAAAATGTGGTTTTTTTTGGTTTTTTTTGGGGATTGGGGGTGGTTTTAACGATTAGTGATTAGTGATTAATGGTATTATCGCCGCGACTCGTTTGCAGAGGGCGTGGCTTTTGTGCATATAGAGCTTTTTCATAAGGGCAGTTGAACCTGCCCGACCAAAAAAAATATGAAAAAGCCCATACACAAAAGCCTTTGGCTATGCTTGGCAAAGCCTTTTTAAATAAAATAACCATTCGTCATGGTGGCACGGGGTCGCGCGAACCCGAAGGGTGTGCGTCTTGTTAGCGAGGATAATAGGGTTTTGCGTCACCAGCGACTCTTAAATACACTGACCCAGTACAAACGATAAGCTGACGCGCACCCGTGGGGGTGAGGGTGCGCGCGACCGCCCCCCAGCGGACACGTCCGCTAAAATTAAGAAACAAGGCGGTCGTTTCCTAGATTATTAGGTCTGCTCTAGATTAACTATTACCGAGTCTGCCCTGCGGGTCTTCGTCATTGCTACGCAATGCCGACCAGCTTTTAAGAAACTTAAAAATTTGTAATAGGCAATTTCTAAATTTGTTTGGGCTTTGCCAAAATTAAAAGAGACAGGCTTGGGCGTGCCTGCTTGCTCGTAAGAGCAAGCAGGCACGCCCCGTGGCGACATTCCAAAGGAATGGCGCAAAGCCCGAAGGGCTAAAATCACTAATCACTAATCACTAATCACTAATCACTAATCACTAATCACTAATCACTAATCACTAATCACTAATCACTAATCACTAATCACTAATCACTAATCGTTAAGAAGCAAACATCCCAACAATCCGCCGTCCTATCGCCCCTGCACCAGCATAGGCACCTTTACCAACCCACACCCGTATCGCCAACAAAGACGGCGTAACCAGCAGAGTCAAAAACGTCGCAATCCCCAGCCCAAACACCACCGCCGTTGATAGCTGTTTCCACCACACCGCGGCGGGCGCGTCAATCGTATAACCACCATTATAAAAATCAATGGAAATCCCAAACATCATCGGTGTTAGCCCCGCCATAGTCGTAATAGTCGTCAGCAAAACCGGTCTTATCCGTGCCTCTGCCGTACGAACTATCGCCAATAACGGAGGCATTCGCCGCGCATATTCCTGATAAGTATCCAGCAAAACAATGTTATTATTCACCACAATCCCCGCCAAGGCGACAATCCCAATCCCCGTCATAATAATGGAAAAAGTCTGATCCCGCACCATCATACCGATTAAAACACCCGTGGTTGATAACACCACCGCCACCAAAACCAACGCCGCGTGATAAAACGAATTAAACTGCGCAAGCAGCAAAATAAACATGAGCATTAACGCGCCCGAAAACGCATAAACCAAGAATTGCTGGCTATCGGCTTGGTCTTGCTGATCCCCTGCCCACTCCCACGCAACGCTACGGGGTAAGGGGTTTTCATCCTCTAACCATTCCGTCATCTCGCCAATCTTAGCGTTGGCATTCGTGCCGTCAGTCACCCCCGCTTTTATATCAAAATACCGCCGACCGCTTTCACGGTTGATTTCCGCCAGCGTAGGCACGGGCTCCAAGGTAATAAAATTAGACAGAGGAATCAGCCCGCTCCCCGTGCGAATCCGCAGGTTTTCAAGGGTAGATAGCAAACGGTCTTTCTGCGGTAATCGCACGCGAATATCAACCTCATCATCCACGGAATCCAGCCGCATATTGCCAATATGCAAGCCCTGCGTGACTAACTGCACCATCGCGCCAACCTGCGCCACATCCGCCTGATACCGCCCTGCACGTGCCACATCGACATTCACCTGCCAATCAATACCTGGCAGGGGGCGGGAGTCATCTACATCAATAATATCCGCATCGGCTTCAAATTTATCGGTAATGATTTGCGTGGCATTGTGCAAATCCTCCCAATTCTGCCCTTTAAGGCGCACGACCAAAGGTTTGCCACTGCTTGGCCCGCCTTCCAGCAATAAAACCTCTGCCTGTGCGCCTGGGATATTGGCAATCCTCTCATTCACCGTGTCAATAATTTCCTTGCCTGTTGGCCCGTTTAGCCGTGAGCCCCATTCGGTCAAGGCAAGCTGCAACGACCCAATGGTATCGCGTGGGGCCTGCCCGCCACCGGTATTGTTATTCAGCCCGCCAACACCAGCCGAGGAGAAAACGGATTCAATCCCTTCAATCCCTTGCACCAAAGCCTCTGCCTGTAAGACCAAATCGTCTTTCTCTGCCAGTGATAAATTGCCTCGCGCACGGATATACACAAGCGCCTGTTCTGGTTCGGTATCCACAAAGAATTCCACACCCCTATTGTTGTTCCCATAAAGCGTAAAGACCGAAAAGACAAAGCCAATCGTCACCAAAATCACGACAAACGGCATAATCGGGTTGCCAACGAGGAAATGGATAAAATGCCCGAATAGGCTACGTTTATCGGGGTCGTGCTCTTCCATAACCACGGGTTTGCGCATAGAGGTACTGGTGGTCGCCATCCCTATAAACCCAGCCATAAACAAAATCGCGCCAATGATAAAATTACCGCCCAGCAACCCGCGCAGCCCAAAGTAAATGAGTGCCACGAAAACCGCCATCAGTATCAATCGCAGAGTCCTCGGCCAACTGCGCATTGAGTGGGCTACATTATCCAAACTGCGTGATATTCGCCCGGTTATCCCGCCGATCACGGGTAGGAAAACAAGGGTCACCAGCAGGGACGCGGATAAAACAAAAATCAGGGTAATTGGCAAAACCCGCATAAACTGCCCCGGAACTCCGGGCCAGAATAACAACGGCAGGAACGCACACAAAGTCGTTGCGGTGGAGGATACAATCGGCCAAAACATCCGTTTTGCCGCCTCGCCATAGGCCTTCATCGGCCCGGTGCCAGCGGTGATTCGTTTATCGGCGTATTCCACCACGACGATAGAGCCATCAACCAGCATCCCCACCGCCAGAATTAACCCGAACATAACCATATTGGATATGGTTATGTCCAGAACACCCATCAGAAAAAACGACAGCAAAAACGATGTTGGCACAGCAAAACCGACCAAAAACGCCGACCGAATTCCCAAGGCACCCAAGATGACGATCATCACAAGGGCTATCGCGGTTAGCACCGATGATTCCAACTGATCGACCATGGATTTAACCTCCACCGATTGGTCAGAGGCAAAGCCAACGGTCACTCTGTTTTGCAATTCGATTGGCCATTCGGCTTGGACTTCTGCCACGGTTTCGCGTATCTGCGCCACCGCGTCAATGAGATTAGAACCACGGGCTTTCACCACTTGCAAGGCAACCGTGGGCTCGCCGTTAAACCGCGCCGTTCCTATGCTCTCAACGAAAGTCAGGCGGATGTCCGCCAAATCACCCATGGTAATAACGCGGTCGCCATTTGTTTTAATCGGCAATCCCTGAATATCGTCCAAACTATTAAAGGAGGACGGTATTTTGAAAGCAAAATCGCCCGTTTCGGTTTTTAACGTCCCCGCCGCGATGAGCAGGTTATTATTGCGCACAACGGACAGCAATTCACCGGCGGTGACATTATAGGCTTCCAGCTTTAACGGGTCTATCAAAACCTCCATCATTTCAGGGCGATGCCCTGCCAAACCGACCTCTAATACGGAGGGCAAGCCCTCTACCCGTTCTTGCAAATCCTTTGCCACGCGCAATAATTCGCGTTCGGGTAAGGCACCTGATAGGGTGACAACCAGAATTGGGAAACCGTCAAAGCTGACTTCGTTTATGCTGTATTGGTCTGCACCTTGGGGAAACTGAGACTCTGCTGTATTCACTTTATCGCGGACTTGGGCCATAATTGCGGTTTTATCCCAGCCGAAATCAAATTCCATCAAAACACCGCCATAGCCTTGGGCCGCCGTGCCAGAGATTTTCTTTAACCCAGCCAGCCCTTTTAATTGGGTTTCCAGCGGTTTAACGATGAGTTTTTCCGAATCCTCGGCGGAAATACCAGAGAAAGGCACGGATACGAATAAAATTGGAATTTCAACATCGGGTGCGCCCTCTTTCGGCAGAGTGCTATAGGCAATCGCGCCCGCAACCAAAGACAAGATTATAAACGCCAAAACTGTGCGCGCATGGTCTGTTGCCCAATCAACTAATCCCTTCATAACAAAACTCCTTTTTTATTTGTTAATTTATTGATATGTAACGCGAACAGGGCTGCCTGTTATGACATATTCCTGCCCGATAATGATAATATCTTCACTGGCGTTTAAATCCGTGACCCAAACACCCTCTGGCGTGTCACGAATGATAGTAATGGCTTTGAACTGGACGATGTCGTCTTCCACAACCCGCACACCGATTCGCCCGTTATTATCTAACGTCATGGCAGAATGTGGCACTAAATGCCCCTGTGTGCCAGATAAAGAGATAAATATATTAGCGGTAGAGCCATCCCGATATTTCAAATCGGGGTTTGGCGTCGTCATTTCCACGCGGAAGGTACGGGTGATTTTGTCGGCAGAGCTGGATACAAAGCTGACCTCCCCGGCAATCCTATCACCGTTTATCAATTCTGCCTGTGCCATCGCGCCCATTTTAATCCGCGCGATTTGTTGTTCTGTGGCGTAGCCGACCACTTTTATCGGGTCAAGCGCGATAATATGGGCGCAAGGCGCACCTGGTTGTAGGAAATCGCCGAACTCGGCCGCGTCCGTTTCCAAAATCCCCGAAAACGGAGCGGTTATCCGCAAATCCGCCATTTCCTTTTCGGCGCGGGCGACATTGGCTGTGGCGGCTTCCAAAAGGGATTGTCCGCTCATGACCGATACCTCGCTTACCACGCCTGTTTTTAATAACGATTCGTTGTTGTTGTTTTGAATTTCGGCTTCGGCTAGGCGGGCTTTGGCTTCTGCCAATACTGCCTGTTTCGTCCCAGGGTCTAATTCACACAATAATGTGCCTTCATTGATGGTTGCACCTTTGCGCAGCGGTTGCGATACGACTTGCCCTTGGGTTTGTGCCTTTAATTGCACGGATTTGAACGCGCTGGTTTCCCCGCGCAAAACAATCGCATCGGTGACATCGCGCGCTTGTGATGATAAAACAACGACAGAGATGGGTAAATCCGGGTCTTCTTCCGCCGATTCGTCCGTTTCTTCGTCCGTCATAGCGGGTTCATCCGCCGAATCGCCCGCCATTTCGGGGGTGTCTTCGGCACTACCGCCAGTTATTAGGTCGCGTTGAATGATTATGAAATAAAGGGCAATACAGACAAGAATTGCAACAATGATTGGAAAAAGACGCATAATTTGGGTTTCCTGATGTTTGTTTTCTGGGTTAATATGGTATGTATAGGCTAGATATTGATGCAGAGTCAAGCCCCGTTTTGGGGTGCAACCTGCGACTAATCGCTACCAGTTTAATCACAATGAGGACAAAATGTCTACACAAAGCCAAATACCACAAGAGACCCCGATAGATACTCTCGCAAAAAAACCCATGACCGTCCCCGCGTTTCAGGCGCGTAAGGGCGGGATGCCACTGGTTTGCCTAACCGCCTATACCGCCCATGTCGCGCATTTGGTGGATGAGGTGGCGGATATGATTCTGGTCGGGGATAGCGTGGGGATGGTTATTCACGGTATGGAAAACACTCTGGGAGTGACGATGAATCACATGATTATGCATGCACAGGCGGTGCGCCGTGGGGTGAAAAACGCGCTGATAGTCGTTGATATGCCGTTTGGCAGTTTTGAAGCCAGCCCCGAACAGGCGTTCCGCAATGCCGCCCGTTTGATTAAGAAAACTGGGTGTATGGCGGTGAAGTTGGAAGGCGGGGGCGCGATGGCGCAAACTATTGCCTATTTGACGGGGCGGGGGATTCCCGTGATGGCGCATATTGGGCTGATGCCCCAGCAGACTAATGCAATGGGCGGGTATAAGGTCGTCCGTGATACCGCCGATTTCGCCCAAGTGATAGCGGATGCTAAGGCGCTGGAAGAGGCGGGTGCTTTCGCGGTGTTAATTGAGGGGGTGGTGCCAGATTTGGCTCGGCAAGTCACCGCGGCGGTTAGTATTCCCACGATAGGTATCGGGGCGAGTGCCGATTGCGACGGGCAGATATTGGTGTTTGAAGATATGATTGGGTTGTTCCCCGTTGTGCCGAATTTTGTCAAACGCTATGGTAATATGGAGGATATGATACGCGGGGCTTTGACTAATTATGCCGATGAAGTGCGGGCGGGGGATTTTCCTGGTGAGGCGCAGCTTTATAAATAACGGTCATTTGTTTAAAAAAGCCAACAGCTTTATATAATAGTGTATAGCCTTTTTAGAAAACTTATATTGATTTCCAAAAAATGCTTGACAAAAATCAAAAAATCATAATAATAAAGACACGAAGCATTACTTAGCAGTTTATCACTACGGAGTACTTAGAAAAGAACAGCGCATGAAACAATTATTCCAAAATAATCCTGCTTACAAGCATGCTTATAATCATGGGGCGTTGCTTGCAGTTTTCATCGGGCTTTTTATCTTATCCGCTTGCGGTGGTGGTGGCGGTGCGGCTGTCGTGCTTGTTGACCCAGATGCTACAACCTGTGAGTCGACACCCTTTGCCGACGGTTGCGAGACTTCCGAGATCGCGAAAGCTGCGCGGACGGAGATCGTTGATGACTGCCGTGAAGCGTTAAAAAATGACGAAACCTGTGCCGATTCCGTGCGACCAGCCGCGGTTACGTGCCTGACAGATCCGTTTAGCGAGGAGTGTGCGGCCGAGGCTGTTACTGCCAACCCGTTTGAGGGAACGGACTTCACCCTTAATAAGGAGCGTGAAACGCGACGGACAGAATGCCTTGAGACTTTAGAGGCTAGTTCGTGCCGTAATGCGATAACCAGTTATTGCGGGACGGTTGAATCGGCAAGCCTTAGCACTCTGTTTGATGCCCTTTGCGCGGGCACGGCTTATGCGCCCGCGCGCCAAGCTGAGTGTCGTAAAGATATAAATAACGTGGCTTGCACGGCTACGATAACGAATTATTGCGGGGCGGTTGGCACGGCGAGGGTCGGCAATTTGTTTAACGACCTTTGCGCGGGGGCGGATTATACGCCCGAACGCCAAACCGAATGTCTTAATAATGGACTGGCAGAGGATGGGGCCGCTAATGGAAAGTGTGAAACTATCAAGACCACTTTTTGTGATGGCGATGATGTCGGCGATAATCCCCATGCGGCCGTTTGCGGTGATAATTTAACGAATCAGAAGAGGTTCTGCGGTCTTGATAATAACGCTGGTGTGCCGAATTGCCTTTTGACTATTGCCACCGTCTGTCATGTAGAAACGGGCAACCCGTTTGATGTGTTTTGTTCTGGCAATAATGACGACCGTAAAACCCGCGCAGATGCGTGTCTTGCTAACACAAAGACTGGCGATGATTGTACGGATGTTGCCCCCTGTAATACAGTCCCGTTTGGCGAGGGGTGTGATGCAGATATTTACGAAGGTGCGCGTGAAGCTGAGTGTCGTAAAGATATAAAAAACGGGTTGTGTGGTGATACGATAACGAATTTCTGCGGGGAGGTTGGCACGGCGACTGTCGGCAATTTATTTAACGACCTTTGTGCAGGTGCGGATTACGCCCCCGAACGCCGAGACGAATGTCTTAGAAATTTAGAAAATCCGTTGTGTGGCGATATGATAGCGAACTTCTGCGGGGATGCTGGTGCGGCGAATACGGGGACTTTGTTTAATCCGCTTTGTCTTGGTACGGCTTATATCCCCGAACGCCAAACAGAGTGTCGTAAGAATATAGGTAATGGGTCTTGCGGTGATACGATAACGGATTTCTGCGGGGATGTGGGCGCGGCGAATACGGGGACTCTGTTTGATGACCTTTGTCTTGGCGGGGGTTATACGCCTGAACGTGTGATGGCTTGCGGTGGTGATATTGCCGATTTGCCAGGCGGTGATGCAAGCGTTTGTAATCGTGTGGATTTATCGGGTGTGATTTGTGGTACGGGTGGCGTGGGTGGCACGGTTGGGTCTGACTCGTTTGCCGAGATTTGTACTGATGGTGGTAGTGCCACGGCGATTATTGATTTTAATCAAAATATAGAACGCCAAAAATTCTGCGGTGATACGCGTGTAGAAACGGGTGCGCGGGTAAGCGAATGTGCGGGTATTTACACGGGGCTTTGCATGGGTGCAAATTTGTTTGATGATGACGCGGGTGCGGGTGATTTTGATTGTTTGGGGGATGGTGCTTTTAACGGCGACCGCCTGAATTTTTGCAGGGATGACGCGACCAGTTTTAATGCGAATTGTAACGAAACAGACTATACTGGCACGGATGCCGCGCGGATAAGCCTTGCCGCGACTTGCAGAATGACACAAGGCGCGGATGGGTGCGGTGAGCGTGTGAATGGTGGTCTTGATGGTCCAACCGTTGCGCAATGTAGCAGTCATGCGGATGGCGACCCCTATCAAACAGGGTGTGGTGATAAGGTCTTTAATGCAGAGCGGATGGAGCGGGCAACAACCTGTGGTGAGGGTGCGAATGCGTCTATGCCCACGCTTTGTGGGAATGCGATTATTGCGGATGCTTGTATTGGTGATCCTTTTGGCAAAGTTACTGGGACTGCCCCAGAACGTGCCGATTGTGTCGCGAGCGATTATACGACTGCGCGGGCGAATCGTGATAGCTATTGTCGCGACAGCGCGGATGCGAATGAACCGCTTTGTGCCAATGTTAAATCCGCCATTTGCGGTGGCGCAAATGGCAACAATCCTTTTGCTAGTCTTTGTGGCAGTGATACCAATAATGGCGAACATCGTATAGCGTTTTGTGACTTGCCGGAGCAGCTTAATAATCAGGATTGTTCAAATGATATAGTATCGCTTTGCACGCGGAATCCGTTTGGGACGGATTTGGGTATTTCTAGCAATATAAATTGTTATACTGGTGGGGATTATGAATCCGCCCGTCAGAATTTCTGTGCGACTGGCATGGAAAATGGCAATGATTGCGATACGGGTGAAATTGCGCCAACCGTTTGTGGCACGGATACGGACGCAAATTACAATCCTTTCGCCACGTTTTGTCTTGAGTCGGCTAATGATGGAAAAAGCAGGGATGAGATTTTGATGGCCCGTCAAACCGTTTTGACGCATTGTTTGGTTAGTAGCAATGCGGGCGATGCTGTTTGCGTGAAATCTAATGGTGTTATTAATGGTACTGATGGTACTAATGGTCTTGAAACGGATTGTAAGGTTGTTGGCGCAACCTCTGTTACGGAGCGGTGTGCTTATACCCAATATCAAACTACGCAAGAGATGTATTGCACGAAGATAGAAAATAATATCTTTGATGCGAATTGCGCAACGGATGGCACGCACGGCGATGTAACCGCCGCCCGTAAAACCGAATGTCGCAAGACGGGAACGTCAACTTTGGATGTGGGGGATGTGTTCTGCCCCGATGTTGTCATCGGTATTTGCACCACGGGGGATAATAGCGAATTTGCATTAAATGAGGCTGGTGGCTATCTTTGTATAGATAAAAGCGGGACGGCTTATGCCGACGCGCGGGAGATGCAATGTGGTGTATCTGGCGATGGCGGTGGGACTTTGACTAATGGGGAATGTACGGCCACGATAGCCCGGATTTGCGTTGATGCGAAGTTGATTGAAACGGGGGTTGGTTTGGGGCTCTATGATTGTTCTACCAGCATGGATACGGCCGTTATGAACGCACGGCAAGACTATTGTGCGAATAATGCTGCATTACCGGGTTGTGCGGACACGCTTGCCACGCTTTGCACGGTGGGTGATAATTCGGTTGGAACTGCGACAACGAATGTTGGAACGGAGTATAATTGCGCTACCAGTACAATTCCACAAGTGGTCACCGTGCGTCAAAGCTATTGTCGGGAAAATACGGTGGGTTGCGATGATACGATAATGGCTTACTGTAATCCGCCAGCCGAATCGCGCGATATTTTGGATGCCCTGTGTCGGGTTGGTTATACGAGCGAACGTGAAGACGAATGTCGCGATAATGGGACGGCGGAAGATGGGGAGGTAAACGGACTTTGTGCAACCATCAAGTCCGCGTTTTGTGGTGGGGGAGCGGACGATGAACCGCACGCGGATGTTTGCGGTAAAAATGCAGATAATAAAAAGATGTTCTGTAAGATTAGCGGTAACTCGGTTAAGGTAGAGTGTATTAACAACGTTATCGATATCTGTCATGTACAGACTGGCGACCCGTTTGATGCGGTTTGCCCTACGGATGGTTCCAATAATGCCGACCGTAAAATCCGTGCGGAGGCGTGTCTTGACCCAAATAACGACAAGGTTTGCTCTGCCGAAGTTACCCAATGTAACGCGGCCCCGTTTGGCGAAAAACCGCTTGGCGGAGACTGTGAACAAAATATTTATGCCAAGGCGCGGATGGTGTTTTGCACCGAAGGCGATGATATCTTTGATGGGCAATGTGAGGATGTCACGCATGGCGAGGTGGATGCCGCGCGGCTTTTGGCTTGCAAAGGTGCGATTGAAAACCTGCCCGCGAATGCGCTCGCCGACGCTTGTAATGATGCAGATTTATCGGGGGTGATTTGTGGCAATGCAACGACTATCGGGGAACTCCCCTTTGCCGAGATTTGTAGTGATATGAATAGGAATATCAATTATGCTGTATATATTGACGCGCAAAGGAATTTTTGCCGTACCACGGGCGAGATTGATAGGGAGGAATGCAGGGATACGGTAAGTAATTTCTGCGGGGCGGTTGGCACGGCGAATGTTGATACTTTGTTTAATGACCTTTGTCGTGGTGCGGCTTACACGCCCGAGCGTGAAACCGAGTGTCGTAAGGATATAGACAACGGGGATTGCACGGCTACGATAACGGATTTCTGCGGGCAGGTTGGCTCTGCAACGGTTGGCAATTTGTTTAATGATCTTTGTCTTGGCACCGATTACACGGAAGAGCGTGAAACTGAGTGTCGTAAGGATATAGACAACGGGGATTGCACGGCTACGATAGCGAACTTTTGCGATAATGCACCCGATGCCAATTTGTTTGATGACCTTTGCAATAAGGGTTATACCGATGAACGGGTGGTGGCGTGTCAAGCTAGCAATTTAACCACTGGCGTGTATGTGAATTGTGGAGATATTATTAACACGAATTGCACCGTTGGTAATATTCTTAGCCCCGCCTGTGCGCCTACGGCTGGAACTACGCCTGCCTCTTTCTGGGCAGATGCGGCGCGTAATAAGGATAATGATGGTACATTGATTGTTTTGGATGAGGTCCAGCAGGATGATGCCGATACTAACTATGTTCAAGGCGACACGACTGGTTTGAATCTTGGCTTTGCGGAAGCGGTTGGCGTGGAAACGGTTTTAAAAACAACCGATTTGGATAATTTGAATGACGGCGATGTCGCGGGTGGCGTGGCTTTTGTTCGGATTGAATTTGCCGATTTTACCTCGGCGAACAAAGTAAAATATTATGCGGGGCTTTTGTCCGATACGGATTTGGGCGCACCTTTTGGTGCACCTGTGGGGGGGAGCACCCCGAATGCTATTTGGAATGCAAGTTTTTCTGCGATAGTAAATGGGGTGGTGGAAACCGACCCCGAAACCTCCATTGTTATTGATTTTGATATTAACAGCCTTACAACCGATGATAATGACCCCGTTACGCTCAGCAATAGTGCGGGTAGTATTGTTATAGCGGGCGAATTCACCGATGCGGGCGTGATATATGGCATGTCAAGCTGGACGGTTGGTCAGGATTCCAGTGAAGGCACTGTCACGGGTTTGATTGGGGCAAAAGGCGCGGTTGGCGCGTTTGTATCAAATGGGGGAAATACAGGTGAGGTATATGCGGGCGGGTTTGTTGCCGCGCCCGTGGATTGTAGTGAAGACGGAACGCTGTTTCATCGGCTCTGCGTTTCAAATGATGGGGTGCGTGATACGTTTTGTGGGCGTGGTCAAAATAGCTTTGATCCGCGGTGTGACAGCCGTGTAATGGATCAACAAAAGACCATGTTTGCCGAAACATGCCGTATGAATACGGATACAGAAGGGTGCAACCGTCCTATCAATGGGATTAGCGGTTTAACCATTAATAATTGCACGAATACCACGGACAACCACCCGCATCAGACTGGGTGTGAGGATGCAGTCTTTGATACTGAGCGCGAACTGCGGATTGCGGATTGTTTGATTAACGGGGCGACTGCGGAATGTATGCGCGGGGAAGTCACTGCCATTACCACGCCTTGCGACATCAATCCGTATGACACGATTTGCGATACTTATGCAGAGGAATATGCAACCAAGCGCAGCGAGCGTATAGAAGCGTGTCGTTCGGTTACCACGCTAAACACTCTGAATTGTTCTGGTACGCTGGCAACGGTTTGTGCCGCCGATGGAACGCCCGTTTCAATTGTTTGCGATAATTATTTGGAGGTGATGGATAGAAACGCCAATCGCGCAACCTTCTGTCGCGTGAATAGGGATACGGAGCCCCGTTGCGCAAAAACAGTCATGCGTCTTTGCACTATAGATCCGTTTGAAAAAATAACAGGTACGGAGGATAATCTTTGCGTGGGTTTAATCTCTGCTGATAATGATGAAACCAAAACTTATGATGACGCACGGGAAGAAAAGTGTCTTAATGAGCGGTTGGGTGACGATGTATGTAATGCGACAATCACGCGGGTTTGCGAGGATGAGGCTGATATCTTTAGCGTTCTTTGTGATGACTATACAAATGAACGAATTACGGCTTGTGAAAAAATTATTGTCAGCACGAATAGTTTTACCGATGGAACGGAGGCCGCCAATAATTGTCTTAACAAGCTATATATTGGCTGTGATGCTGACCCGTTTGAAGAGCAGTGCTTTGTCGGGAATCTTTATGACTCCACGCGGTTGGCGAAATGTGCCGATCACACTATACCACAAGACGATGCTTGCAAAGGCACAAATGGCGCAACAAGAAATGTCGTTGCAGATTATTGTAATGGGCGGTCGGTCGCGGAGGATGACTATGGGCTTTGCGCGGGTACGACAAAGGGCGGTGATTATACCGCATGGCTGGGCGATGCAAGCACGGGTATTATCGGCGTGGGGGGGGCTTCGGAAGATGATGTTGATGCCAATCTTATCGCGGGCAGTGGCAGGGGTTTGACCTTGGGCTTTGACGCCCTCGCGCAAAGCGAGGTAACCTTGACCCTAGAGGCTGGCAATTTGGGCGGGAATGGGATTGCCATAGCCAGTGCGATGGTTGATGGAAAGTTAAAATCCTACGCGGGTTTGCTATCTGGGTCTGATTTGGGTATGGCGATTTCCACGACCCGACCAGCGGCAGAATGGACCGGCAAAATCGCGGTTGGCTGGCAGGCAGAGGGTGCGGGAAATGTGAAAGAGTTGCAGATTTTTGAAAATAGCAATTTTACCCTTACGATTGACTTTAGCAAAGTAATGCAGTTGAGTGCGACTGCTAGCTTGACCACGAGCGAGGCGGAAACTGGCACTATTATCATAGAGGCCAGTATTGCAGAGGGTGAAGACAGGCTGGTCACTGGTAGAACCTTTTTAACCGTTGGTACAAGAACCGGGATAGCATCCCTTCGCGGTATTATCGGGCAAGAGGGTGTGTTGGCGGTGTTTGCCACGTCTGGCACACGCACTTTTGGCTCTTATGCTGGTGGGTTTGTGGCGTCCTCTGTCTGTGATGATATGCCGTTTGAGGCGAGATTTGGGTGTACTGACGCGCAAAAGGATACCGCATGTTTAGAGAATACCAATAATCTGCTGTTTTCTAGCAATTGTTCAGGCAGAGTTTCATCCGCCGACCAGCAATTCCTTGCCAAGTTGGAAACCGCCCGTGATGTGTATTGTGCGATGGATGTGAATGCTTGGGAGCTGACAAATTGCCTCGCCCGCACCGACCAATCGGTTTTGGATGCCCGCGATAGGGTTGCTGGTGATTGCGAAAATAGCCGCGTGACTGCGGGGGATTGTACCGCTCCTGTTAAGAATGGTGCGCCCAGTATTGCCGATTGCGCGATGACCCCCTATCAAACGGGGTGCGCGAATATTGCCTTTAATAATCAACGCACCGCTATTGCCGATGCTTGTGATGCGGATTTAACCCGCACCACCGCACCGCAATGCGGTGTTATGATTGGCAGTACGACTATTGGTGCCTGTGCGAATAATCCCTATCTTCTTGGGGATTGCCAAAATGATGGATTTAACAATGTCCGCATGGCTCGCGGTTTATTTTGTGGTATTCGGAATAATTATTTTGATATGTTGTGCGATGGATTTGGCACTATCACCGATTTGCGGACAAGTTTCTGTGGCGCGGATAGCCCGACTGTTAATAATAGCCCGTTTGACCCCCGTTGCACGGTTGCGGATGGTTATTTCAACCAACAGGCGCGGGATGCGCGTATTGCCAAGTGCTTTATGGATGGCAACGGGGCGGATGATAACCTTTGCATGGGCGCGGTTGCAGAGCAACCCTGTATTACCAATCCCTTTGCCGATGGCTGTGATGTGAAAAATCACGCTAACCGCCTGTCTTATTGCAATAACGGTGTTATCGGGGAGAATGATTTTGCGGTAAGCCTATGTAGCGGTGATGCGCAGGGTAGCGGTGGGGCGCAGGATTTGATTTGCGGTATAACGGGGGAGACGGGCTTTGGCACAAATCCCTTTGCCAGCCTTTGCCAACGCGATGGAGTGGATTTCGCCGCGCAACAGATTTATTATTGTGGAGCGGAAAATACGCAGACTGCCCCAACCAAAATGGCGCAATGTGCTGGATTGGGCGTGACGGATTGTTTATCCAATCCGTTTAAGACGGAGTGTGAAACATCCGCCAGTGCGTATTTTACACAGCTTCGCGTCCTTCGCGTGGATTATTGTAGCACTTTGGGGACTGATAAAACCCGTTTGAACTTGGCGAACATCAATCCCTTGTGCAATGACGGAGCGGTTGATGCGATTGATGCGGTTTGCGATAAGGGTTATATCGACGCGGATGGGGCGATGGTTGTTGCCAATCCATTTGCCTTGATTTGCGGGGCGGATTATGCCGTCTCACGGGGTTTGGCATGCACGAAATTGACTACTGGGGAGCGAGCAGCCAAACCCACATGTGGTACGAACTTGGAAGGGGATATTTTAGCCTATTGTCTTTCGCCCACGGGCTTGGGGGATACATCGGATAACTGTGGTACGACGGGAGATCAATCGTGTCTTGCTGAGCTGTTTAACCTGTCTGAATGTGGAGACTCGAAGTTTGAGAATGCCCGTAAGGCGAGTTGTATTAAAAATCCGGAAATCAATACCACCCTTTGCCCTGCTATAATTCTTAATTATTGCGATGATGATGCCTTTAACGCTACGCCCGCCAATCGTGAGCTTAATGCCTTCCATACGCTCTGCCTTACTGATCGCACGACAGATAGCACTCGCCAGCAGGCGTGCCTTGCCAATCTAGAGGTTAGCGATAAGTGTGGCGATACGGTAACCTTGGCATGCACGGGGCAGCAGGGTAGTAATACCGTTACTGCCAACCCGTTTAATTCATTATGTTACAATGGCGATACCTATCAAACCGCCCGTGAAACGCTTGTTGATACGTGTGAAGGTGCAGGAATCGCCCCGAATAACTCTAGTTGCGCGAATGCCAAGCTGCTTATTTGCGCGGGGACGGGCGAGTTTTCCAACCCGTTTGTTGATCTTTGCGCGGATTTGGGCAATTTGGCAGATTTGCAACATATTAAGTGTTTGACGACAGAGGGGGAAATTGATACTCCTACCGCCTGCGCTGATATTATTGAAAATGGGAATGTGACCAGCAATGTTTGGCAGTATAAGGCAGTGGGGGCGGATGATGACGCAACGCCTGAAACTACCGCCGATGATACCTATAATACCCCCCTGACTATTTTAACAGAGCCAACCACCGATGACCCCACCGCGAACTTCTTGCTGGGCGGGGTAACGCAAGAGGTATTGGATGCGGCTGGTTTTGATACCGTTAATACTGCCGATACATTAGACCTAACCACCAGTGGCGGGGATGATTTGGGCGGGGTGTTTGTTTTCAACGCGAACTTTGTTAATGGGGATAGCGTCCGTGTTGATAAACTATACGCGGGGCTGAACCCCGATGTGAATTTGGGCGCAACGCTTGCCATGCCAGCCGATGGCGCACCGACCACTGCCGTTTGGGTTGGGCGGGTTATCGTGCAAACCTTCACATCAGTCAGTCGCGTGGAGGCAGAGCTTTATACCGCAGACCTTTTTGAACTGACGGTTAATTTCACCGATAGCACGATTTATTCCGATACTACGGTTGGCATTAATCAAAAAACCGCAAACTTGGTGATTGATGGTGGGTTTAGCGAATTAGGGGTGATTTTTGGCACAACCTCACTGCGAAGGGGACCCACGCATGTTGGTCCTTTAACAGGGTTGATTGGCGCAAAAGGCGCGATTGGCGTGTTCCATTCTGGCACAACTTCCGTTGATCGGGCGTTCGCGGGCGGGTTTGTTGCCTCTGCCACAATCTGCCCCGATGATGCATTTGCTGATGGATGCGAGCGGGATGAGGCATCGGTGCGTGCCCGTACAGAGGCTTGCGCCGAGGGCAACGACCCAACACAGAATGTCAAATGCACCGACATTTGCAATGCGAATTCGTTTTTACCAGAATGCGTCGCCATTGCTTTTGACCCTGTGCGCACAACCGCCTGTTTGTCTGATGCGGGTGCGGATATTGCCGCGATTGGTGAAACCCCCAGCCGTTGCATTGATTTGATTGATATCCATTGCAAGAATGTCAATCCGTTTGATACAAATGGTGGGTGTAATAGTAACATGGCCTATAACGGCCAACGCGAGGTTCTTTGCGCAAGTGATATAACCAACGATGGCAGTATGGTCACAGCCCGTTGCACAGACACGGTTATACGCGTGTGTGGGGTCAATCCGTTTAATGCTGATTTGTGTTATGTGGGTGATACTCATGAAGAGGCACGGGTGGATTCGTGCAATAATACGTTAAACCTCAATAAAGACCCAACTTGCATAGGTGATGATAATATCGTTGATGTGTATTGTGAAAAAAATAGGTCTAATGCAGGTACAAACACGCGGTGCGATAATTGGGTTGTGGCAGAATGTGGTGCTAATCCGTTTGACCCTTTGTGTGGTGATAGCGGTTATAACCCCGCTCGGACGACCGCTTGCCTGCGCGGTGATATTGATAACAATCAGAATGTGGCTGACCGTTGCCCGAATTTGATTGATATCCATTGCACTGCCAGCCCGTTTGATGTCAGCGCTGAGGCTAATGGCAAGTGTACGGATATGAAATATAACACGGCACGGGAAACTTTTATTGAAAATTGCCAAATGGACGTGCCAACCGTTATCGGGTGTGATACGGCCAAGATTTCTGCCACGTCGACAGAGACGGTGGCGAAGTGTATTGAAAACCCATTCCTTACGGGGTGTTCGGATAGCTCGGGTGCGCCTTTGCCCATATTATCTGACGCGGTGATCACCCATTGCACCAAGGATGCGAATATTTTTCAAATGGGCTGTAATGACCATGTTGGAAATGCGCGGACGGATTTGGTTGCGCGGTGTGTTCCCTCGGAGTCTACCACGCCTACTGCAGATTGCAGTACGATTATTGTGAGTGGGGGAATTTCCGTTTCCCAATGTATTGAAGACCCGTTTTTGCCAGAGTGTGGGATTACAGAGTTTGCAGGGTTTGCGACAGGTAAATGCGTTGCCGATGCGGACAATAGTCTGGGTCGGCTGTTTTCGCCATTATGCCCTGATTCAGACCGACTTGAATTAAGACGGAATAGCTATTGTCGTGCCTCTAACAACCTCTTTAAGATGAACTGCGATGGGCGTGGTAGCGTTGATGCCACACGTGTAGATGCGGTCGCCACTTGTATTGCATTTGGACTTGATGATCCTGGTTGCGGTAAGGATAGAAAACTTAGTGATGCGGATAACGCTTTGACCCTTGGCGGTTGTATTGAAAACCCTTATCATGCAGACTGTCGTGATAATGTGTTTGATCCCGCCCGCCCTCTGGTGGTTACAAAATGCTTTGATAGCCGTAACAATCCAATCGCCGTAGCAGAGTGTGATACAGTGGTTGCCAATGGGCGCACGGTTGCCCAGTGCATCACCGACCCGTTTCACCTCGATTGCGCGGATGCGGGCTTTGCCGATGCAAAAATAGCACGAGATACTCTCTGCAAAGCAAAGAAAGACTATTTTGACCCGCTATGTGATGCATACACAGATATAACCACCACGCGGGCAAATTTTGTGAATGATTGTATTGCAATTGCAAAACCCGCCCGCGCCATGGATGCCGATTGCGCCGCCTTTGTTAATGCGTGTTTGGATAACCCGTACCCCACGGATGAGCAGGGTACCCCCACTCTCTTGTGTGAATACCCTGCTGCCTTTGCTGGTGCGCGACTAACCCATTGTGGCAAAGATAAGAATGTGGAAACCGTTTCGCAATGTGGCGATTTGGATACCGCCAATAGTGGCTGTATCACTGACCCGTTTGATGCGAGTTGCGGGAGTAATTATAGCGAACTTCGCCAATCCCGCCGTGACTATTGCAACGCGCTGGGCAGTCCAACGGCGGCAGAGGCAGAGGCAAATAACTTCTGCACAAAGGCTATAGTGGATGTTTGCGCCAATCCGTTTGGTGCGATTTGTGGCGTGGCTTATGACCCCGAACGTTTAAGACGTTGTCGCAATGAAATTGCCACCGCAATGGCTTGCGTCGATACGATAAAGTTGGTTTGCACGGGGCGGACGGGTGATAATCCGTTTACTGCCAACCCGTTTGATGAACTATGTTACAGAGATGACAATGTCGCTGAAGATGCCCTTATCTATCAAGCCGACCGTGTCACCTTTGCCAATAAGTGCAATGATGACGTAACCGTCCCGTCGTCTGAATCTGCTGGTGTTGATTGCAGTATTGCCAAGCCGTTTATTTGCACGGGGGCAGGCGCGGTTGCCAATCCGTTTGCCGCGCTTTGCCTTGATAAGGAGGCGGGCGCACTGGCAGAGCTAAAACGGATTAAGTGTTTGGAGATAGATGGTTTTCGTGGCGAGTGCGCGGGTATTGTGGCAGGCTCGGACGTGGATAGCAAAGTTTGGCAGTATAGGGCGGTGAGCGTGGATGATAAAGGTAATGATGAGCCCAACGATGATACTTATGACTCCCTGATTGTTTTAACAGAGCCGAGTGAGAACGACCCCACCGCGAACTTCTTGCTGAGCGGTGCAACGCAATCGCAATTAGAGTCGGGTGCGCTGCATAGCGTTAGTCCTGTTGAAACGCTAAACCTAGCCACTGGTGGCGGGGATAATTTGGTCGTGCCCGATTTAGGCGGGGAAGACACGGACGGGGTGTTTGTTTTTAACGGGACTGTTGATTCTGTTAATAAACTATACGCGGGGCTGTTGCCCAATGTGAATTTGGGGACAAAACTTGCCATGCAAGCCGATGGCACACCGACCACTGCCGTTTGGATTGGCAGGGTTGTCTTGCAAACCTTCGCGGGTGTGAGTGCGGGTGTGGCAGATGTTTATCGCTCTCTCGCAAACGATTTCGCGCTGAGTATTGATTATGCCAACAGCAGGATTTCCTCCACAACCGAGGTTAGCCTTGATACAGATATCACAACCTTGGCAACCTTGGCGATTGACGGCGGGTTTAATGAATTAGGGGTAATTTTTGGCACAACCATGTTGACCGTGGGAGGTAGTGGGGATTCTGATTCTGGTCTTTTAGCAGGGTTGATTGGCATGAAATCCGATGGCAGTGTAAAATCCGCACTTGGCGCGTTCCATTCCGATACAACCCCAGCGGCGCGAGCTTACGCGGGTGGGTTTGTTGCCTCTAACAAAATCTGCACCGATAATGTGTTTGCTGATGGATGCGATAAGGACCCAACAACGCATGTCATGCGGGAGACGCGATGTGGTATATCTGGCGATGGCGATGGGGTTTTGATTAATGGGGAATGTGCGCCCACGCTAGCACGGCTTTGTGACGCGGATGGTGACATTTCTGCCCCCTTTGCCCCTTCGGCTGGCGCGAGTGGTTATGTTTGCAAGGATGATCCGACTTTCCGCCCGCAACGCGAAGTCGTTTGCGCGAAAGAGCAAATGGACAATCCAACCGTCGCCCTCACGGCGCAATGCATGCCTGTTGTTATGCTCGCTTGTGGTGAAAACCCGTTGAATCACGAGCTGTGTTATTATACGGGTAATACTTATACGGAGGCGCGCGGTGAGGTGTGTATTGCTGACATAACCGATAATGGGGCGGTACGCCCCGAATGCGTTTATGAAGGGGAGGACGCGATTACTGTTTTTTGTGCTACGCCCGATGGGATGACGAATAGCGCGACTAACGGATGTGATGCGACGGCTGAAATGACACGGACTACTTGTGCGGCAGACCCGTTTAATGCGGATTGTTTAACGAGCGTAACGAGCGATACCTATGCGCAACTGCGCCTAAACAAATGTATAGCCGCGGCTTTTGGGATGACGGATACGGTGGATTCTACTTGCTCTACTTTGGTTGATACCTATTGCACGAATAATCCGTTTGCTAATAATGTGCATTGCACGGATGGAACCACCTATGACACCCCGCGGATCACTCGTGCCCATAAGTGTTATAATCCAGAAAATCGGGATACTGAAGAATGTAACAATATAAAAAGCTGTTTAAACCCTGCCAACTTGTTTTCGGATTCGGCACAATTTGGCGGTATAGCCTGTAATAACACGTTGCTTCAGGGTGTACGGGTGCGGTATTGCAGTGAGGGCGACAATATAGAGACCAATGAAAACTGTGTAACCCTCGCGATGGATACCAGTTCGTGTACTTCCAACCCGTTTTCTAACTGCGCGGGTGTACTGGATGGGGCTCACCTTACCGAGGTACAGACCAATCGCATAAATTATTGTTTTAAAGGTGGCAACGGGTCGAATGGCAACACTTGCTTCCGCGCGGTTGCTTTACACCCTTGTATTCTTGATCCGTTTGCGGATAGTTGCACCGCAGAATATGCCGACCAACGCCAACAGCGTGTGGATTATTGTACTGACGATGCTGATCCTGACAATCTGCCCTCTAGAACAGTTTGCCGAGACGTAGACAACACGCTGGATGCTATTTGCAATGATACGGGCGATTATGCCGATGCGTTCGCGTACTATTGCCGTACTTTTGGAGCTATTAGTAAATATGAATTAAAACGCAAGAACGTTGCCCTGCTTTGTTTGGGCGATAGCCCGCCGACAACTTGTAATAGGATTGCCGATTGCCTCGCCGACCCCTATATCAATGACTTTTTGTGTAATGATGCTGCGTTAGCGTTAGCTGAATTAAAACCCAAGCGGGTAGAGGCGTGTAAGAGCGTTACTGACCCCGGTGTTATATGCGCAGAACAGGCACTGGTAGAAGTTTGCAATACCACCCCCTTTGCGTGGCATTGCCACCCGTCAAACATCCCTGATTATATTGAAGAGGGGGTAGCGAGCCAAAATGTGATAACGCGCCAAAAGGGTTGCCTTGGCCTTGATGATATAACCCGACCCGATGGCATAACGGACCCGCAATGTGACAAGTTCATTCTTGATGAAGGTAGCAGTATCCAAGCTCTCTGGGCTAATAAAGCCCTTGATTTCGATGGCGTAACACCACTGGGGTTTTTGAGGTCCGGCACTGAGAGAATTTATGAAGACGTGGAACGAACGTTAAATGGTACCCAGCCCGTTATACTATTAGACCTCTCAGAACCCTCCTCTGGCACCCATACAAACTCTGATGGTTATAGGATTATTTTGGAGGGGGATGCGACAGATGGCTTTGCCACCTATCAAGCCGACGTGGTTTCTGCAGGGATTCTTATGAGCACAGATTTGGGGGCGCTTTTCGTGAAACCCGCTGATGACTCTGCACCAACAGTCACATGGTACGGCAGGGCAGGGGTTAATTTCAATGGCGTTAATTACGCATCAAACGATTTCAAACTGACGATTGATTTTTACGCACAAACGCTGGACTCTTCAACTTCGCTTGTTAATGTCGCGGATAATACCGACACTAAAACACTGGCACTATTCAGGGCGCAATTCAATAAATTTGGGATAATATACGGGCAAATTAATTTTAATGATACACTGGGGACTTTGAGTGGTTTAATCGGGACAGAGGGCGCGATTGGCACATGGGCAACAAATCAGAATGATTCAACCATTAGGGTTTCTGGCGGGTTTGTTGCCAATGACAAAACCTGCGCTAATCCGTTTAGACGACCATGTGGCGAAGAACACGATGCAGAGCGGATGGCGTTGCTCAATGATTGCACCGCGCTCGCTAATCCTCTGGCTGACCCGCCCACAACCTCACTGATAGATACCCCCGCCTGCGCAAACGTGAAAGCGTGTATTGAAAGGCCTTTCACCTCCAATAGCGATCTCAGCTGTGCGTTCCCCCTGTTTGATGATACCCGCGATGACGTGTGTTTGGCTAATGTAGCGAATAACACAGCGCAGATGACTGACACAGTGCTTGATGCCCGTTGCGATGATTTAGTCACGGCCTATTGTGATAATACCACCGCAAACGATGGCACAAACCTGTTTAATAGGGGGTGTGATGCGAGTTATGACCTGCGACGGGTGACCGCTTGTTATAATGATGAGGAGGTTCATGCCCGTTGCACCGAGGAGAGTATCTTTTCTACGTATTGCAATGATGGAGACAGCGAGTCTGGCATCCGCCCGTTTAACCCTCTTTGCTCCGACGCGCAATATAACGGCGGGCGGATTAAGGCGTGTTTAGGGAATGAAATGGTTGATGCCACCTGCCCGCGCTTGATTAGCAACCGGATTGCCTTCTGTGGAGGAGAACTCGCGCCCAACCCCGTTGATGATAGGTGTAGTGGGGTTAATGTCTGTATTGATGACCCCTTTGCCGACACTGAACTTTGCGATTTTGCCGCGTTTGATGAATCGAAAATTATGCGCAGGAATGAATGTTCAGAGCCGGGCCCCACCGTGGCTTGCGTGAATGCGAAGGTGCATTTGTGTGTTGGGCGGGGTGAATATGCCGCGCCCTTTGTGCCGATTTGCAGTGAAACTCCAAAGATAGCCTTGCAACAACGGATTTATTGTTATCTTGATAATACGGCGGACACAGACTGCACGGACATTAATGAAAAAACATTCGCGGTGGCAGAGGTTTGGCAATATTCCGCTGTTGATACGGATGGTGAAACTTCATTAAACATTGTGCAAGATATAGGCGATGCGACTGAGCGGGCGAACTTTATCGCAGGTCCTGTGATAGCGGACGATACGACCTTGACCGCGACCCTCGGGGCTGGGCTTGGTGGTACTGTCACTGTTAATACCTTGACGCTGGGAGACCTGACCTTGGGCGGGGATGCAGAAGACGGCGCGTTTTTTGCCACTGCCACTGTTGGCGGGGAAGACAGAGCCTATGCAGGGATTTTAGAAAGCATCAATTTGGGTGCGCCATTGGTCGCTCCTGCTATGGGTAGCGGTGCGCCAACGACCCTGACTTGGAACGGCAGGGTTCATTTGCAGATTTTTGCCACGAGTGCATTTTATCGTGACGATAGTTTTGACCTTACCATTGATTTTGCCAATGCGGTGGGTGATGCGATAGGCACGGTTAGCTCTACCAGCACTAATGGTACGATTACCTTGGCAATAAATGGCAGTTTTAACAAATTCGGGGTGATATATGGCACAACGACTCTGACGCGATCAGGGGATAATTACGGCGGTGTTTTAACAGGTTTAATTGGGATACAGGGTGCGGTTGGCGCGTTCCACACTGGCACGGCTGGTGATGCGGATGGCTATGTCGGCGTGTTCGTGGCGGTGCAAGACAACCAGTGCCTCATCAATCCGTTTGCTGATGGGGCCGTCGGTTGCGATGCTGAGAAGATGGCGAAAATCACCGAATGCTCTTTGGAGGATAATATCACTAACACGGTTTTATGTGGCGATACGCTTAAAGCCCAGCCTTGCTTGAGTGACCCGTTTAATACCCTTGATGACCCATCTAATACCCTTGATGGATGCATGGCAAAGACAGAGTTTGATACGGCGCGGACGAATCGGTGGACGTTCTGTTTGAAAGAGGGCAATGCCACCCATTCCATTTGCGAACCCGTGGCGTATTTATGTAGTGCAGTCGGGGATGTAGATGTGCGATGCAAAACTAACACGACAGGCGTGACTGTGGCGGGGGATTACTGCGATGATATTGCCAATGCGAACACCGCGACTTGTAATGTGACTGTGGCTTTCTGTGCGGATAGTGCCAATGAGGGCAAAGCACCTTGTGGTGTGAATACGGCGCGTTGGGCGAAACATGCCTATGTGGTTGATGATAAAGGCACGTCTGTTACCACCGATGATACCCGCACAGAAGCACCTATCCTTGAAACGATTTTGTCCACGAGCGACGAAACGGGCTTTATAAATTTGCCTGTGGTGACATATGAGCCGCCAGACGAAGGCGAGGATCCGGGTCCGAAACAAAAAGAGGCGTTAGAGGCTGCGGCGGCAACGCCGATGGATGTGATGGAGGTTAATCTAAACCTTTTGACGCTTGGAAACCATAAGGTGGGGTCTGATCCCGCCGTTAATTTGCTTGGCGAAGAAGAAGACGGCGCGTTTTTCTTCAATGGGATTCAGAATGCGCGGAATATATTCTATGCTGGGATTACGGCAACCACGGATTTGGGCGCACCACTGGTCGCCCCCGATGGGGTCGATGCGCCAACGAAACTGACTTGGAATGGCAGGATTCATCTTTACGCGAATATTTATGGAGGTATTGCGCTTCGGTCAGATGATTTCCAACTTGAGATTGATTTTGATGATAGCACGCTTAAGTCCGAAACAACTATTATTCATCCGCGCGATACGGCTGTGGTTACGATTACTGGCAAGTTTGATAGGTTTGGTTTGGTTTATGGCACAACAACCCTGAATCTGAATACAGCCGGTATGTACGGCGGGCTTTTAACAGGTTTGATTGGGATAGAGGGCGCGGTTGGCGCGTTTGTATCAAACAGCGAATCGTCCTTGGATTTCGCGGGCGCGTTCGTTGCCAATGATAAAGTTTGCACCCTAAAACCGTTTGGTTCCAAATGCCTTAAAGAATTTGACGATGAACGGGCAGTGGTTGCCAAGAAGTGTATTGGCGTTGATATATTGCCAAATGATCCGACTTGCGCCGCGGCAAAACCGTTTATCTGCGTTGCGACAACAAGAAGCAATTATGATGACCGATTTGCGGTGGGAGAGGATTATACCAACCCGTTTGCGCCACTTTGCAGTGATATTGAGAGTGCCGCGCTTGTTGCCCTGCAACGAGAGGCTTGCATTGCAGGGACACCCGCCAGTAGCGATGCCATCTTCCCTGTGGGTGAGAGTTGTTCAACGCTCATCACCGCGGGCGGAGTGACTGCCAATGTTTGGGAACACACCGCTGAAAAAACCGATGGAACGAAATTAGCTATCCGTAAGACGATTGAACGGGTTTATGATAAAACCCGTGCACTTGATCCTGACGTAGAAGATGTGGAATTCTGGGGGGCTGAGCAGACAGTCGCGTCCGTACTTGCCCGCGATGAAATCACTGAATTTGCCCCAATAACGCTGAATCTTGCCGATGGTGGGCTTGCCAATGATGGGAGTGTTGATCCGAATGATAACTTGAACTTGCTGGGGGATGCGGGCGACGGGGCGGCCTTTGGTCGCGTGACTTGGGCTGCAACCGATGATGGCATGCCAATTTTAAGCAAAAAATTCGCGTGGATTTTGCCAACAACGGATTTGGGGGCGGAATTAACCGCGCCCAGTGAGGGTGCGCCGACAACGGCAATTTGGCATGGGCGGGCCAGCCTGTTGATTAGCGAGCTAACAGCCGAGGCAACAGCAGTCGAGGCAACCTATAGCTTTAATAATTTTGAATTGATGGTGGATTTCACCAACCGCACGCTTGCATCCACAGGGAATACTAGAGATACTGGAACCACAACTGAAACCACAACCCCGCGGGTGAATGATGATGACTTTGTCATAGACCTGGAAGTAGAGGGAAGTTTTGCTGATGGTAAATACGGGCTGATTACTGGCACAACAACCGTAACGACTTCGTCGAGTGGAGACGGCGGAAGTAAGTTTCCTTTAGAAAGCTATACGGGTATTTTAACGGGGTTAATTGGCGCGGATGGCGCGGTTGGCGCGTTTATATCGGACCACGGGAGACAGGACTATGAATACGTGGGTGCGTTCGTTGCCAGTGATAAGATTTGCACAAACGACCCGTTCCATGCCCGTTGCCTTGATCAATTTGATGATACGCGGACTGAGCTTATTAAAAATTGCACCGGCGCGTCGCCAGATTTGGTAAAGTGTGCCGTGGTAAAAGAGCGTATTTGTAGTTTGAGTGGCGACGATGCCGACCCGTTTGCAGAACTTTGCGAAGGTGAAGGAACGGCGGGGGAAGTGCGTGAGGCGAATGCCCGTCGCCAAGAGGCTTGCCTTCAAGATGCCTCTGCATGGGAAGCCAAGTATGAGGGTTTGGTTTGCACCGATCATATCAAGACGGGCGGTGCCAGCGCCAATCTTTGGACTTATACCGCTAAAAAAACCGATGGAATGACGGATTTGACTATCCGTAATACGATTGAACGGACTTATGATACAAACGATTCGCCAACGGATTTCTGGGTGGCTGATAAAACCGCCATGGAGTTGCTGACTATCTCAAATTTAAACACAACACCTAACTCAAATTTAGCAGGAGCACCTGATTTTAACAGGCTAGACCTTGCCAATACATACAATGACCCAAGGGGTACGGGTAGAACGATTGGTTTTGGCGGCGATGCAGAAGACGGCGCGATTTCTTTTAGGGCTGAATGGCGGGATGGAGGTACAACTACAATTAAGTATTTTGCTGGAATTCTGCCAACGACAAATTTGGGTACGCAAGTGACATTGGTCGCCCCCAGCGCTTCGGGTGCGGTAACAAAGGGTTATTGGCATGGGCGTGTGGTGTTTCAAGGTTTTGACACTATTTATAAAACAGATGATCTTGAACTGGAGATTGATTTTGCAAGTGATATGCGCAAAATTACAGCCCGCCCCGAACTTCTGAATAATGTAAATGGTAATGCGGGAACTTTGCGAATCGATGGAAAGTTTGATGAAAACGGGCTGATTACTGGCACAACGGATTTCAGGGCAACGGGTAGTGTTAATACCGCGCGCACTGGTATTTTAACGGGGCTTATCGGGGTGGAAGGCGCGGTTGCCGCGTTTATATCCGACTCTGATACGGATTATGCGGGTGTGTTCGTTGCCAATGATAACGTTTGCGGACAAAATCCGTTTGATGTATTATGCGGTGCAGATTTCAAAGAACAGCGGAATCAGGTCGTTATTAATTGCAGTGTTGAATCGCCAGATATTGCCGCTTGCGCCAATGCAGAACCGTTTATCTGCGTTACGACAAGAAGCAATTATAATACCGAATATAATCCCGACCAGTTTGCCGCGGAAGAGGATTATACCAACCCGTTTGTAAAACTTTGCGAAGGTGATGGAACGGAGGATGCCCTGCGTCAGGCGAAAGTCCTGCGCCAACTGGCTTGCCTTATTGATACAGAAGAAAGCGAGCAGAGCGAGGAGCGGGCATTGAGAGAGGAGTGCGCGACGGGGACGCATATCGCGGATGGTGGTGCGACCGCCAGTGTTTGGACTTATACCGCCACAAAAACCGATAAAACAACCGATGTCACAACGAAATTAACTATCCGTGATGAGATTAAAGAGGTTTATGATACTGATACTAACGATGCCCCTGTGGAATTCTGGGTGGCTGATAAGACCGAGACGCAGCTGAATGCGAACGCAAGTTTCACCACGTCTGACTTTAACAAGATAACCCATGCCATAGACTATACAGACAAGGCGGGGGAGGCTATGATGGGGGATGACAAAGACGGCGCGATTATTTTTAGTGCCACTTGGGGTGGGCTAACAAAATCCTTTGTTGGAATTCTGCCAACCACGGATTTGGGTGCGCCATTGCCACTGCCCACGCTTGACGAGCCGACTATGGCGGTTTGGCATGGGCGGGCAACTGTTCTGTTTGGCGGGACTAAGGTTGAATTTAATAATTTTGAACTGATGGTGGATTTCACCAACCGCACGATTGATTCCAGAAGCGTGGGGACGGTTGACCTTACGAAAATCCTAGAAATTGATGGGAGTTTTGCTACGGATGCAAACGGGCTGATTACTGGCACAACAACCGTATTGGACATCATCACCCCCGCGATAACAAACACCGATGGGATGATAACCACCCCTGAGGTTACAGACGACTATACGGGTATTCTAACGGGGTTAATTGGCGAGGATGGCGCGGTTGGCGCGTTTATATCGGACGGCATGGTGATAAGCGAGGCAGCACAAACTCCAGCCAGTATTCCTTACGTGGGTGCGTTCGTTGCCAATGATAAGATTTGCGAAAACGACCCGTTCAATGCACTATGCAGGGAAACGTTTAACGATGCGCGACAAACGCTGTATAATGATTGCGTGGCTGATGTTCCGTCAGAGCATTCGCGCTGTAATGATATTATCGCGTGTTTTAATAATCCGTATTCTGACGACGCGCTTTGCCAGTTTGACCTTTTCACGGACGAAAAGAAGCGGCTGGATAACCTTTGCACAACGGGTATTAATTTTAGAACGAAGGATACAATGGAGGATACGGAGTGCGCGGTTGTGAATATGGCAGTCCCCTGTGTGGAAAATCCGTTTAAGACACTTGATGGTGATTGTTTGGCGGATGACAGTGACAGAGATACCCTTATGACCGCACGGGCAAATAGGATTGCCTTTTGCGTTGATTCAGAACGTTTCACCACAGCGGCGACACGCGATGATTGCGTCCCTGCGCTGTACCATTGCGCGGTTAATCCAGACAGCGCGGGCTGCCCAGCTATCCAAGATACGATTGTTAATATTTGCAAGCTTTCAGCGGCGGCTGATAGCGCATTCTGTGGTTTGAATATCGCGCGCTGGGTTGAACATTCTTATACGCGGGCGGGTAATGCGCCGGACGGGGACAAGGAATCGGTGACGATTTATCCAAATTATAAAGCCGTCCCTAATACAGGGGATTCCAAAGCAGGATTTTTGCATGGTGCAGATTCTGGATTGGGTGATGATGAGAGAGTGCCAACAACGGAGCTCGCTGTAACGACGCGACATTTTGGTGCAAATTTTAATGATACTTATGAGGATGAGAATAAGAATACGATTGGTTTTCTTGGCGATGCCACGGGTGGCTTTACCGTGACTATTTTTCGAAACTTTGATTTTAATGGTTTTGAATCTTATGCTGGGATTTTGCCTGATATAAATGTGGGTGCACCCCTGCAAAATAGCGAAGTAGAAATGAAGGCCACTTGGCGCGGAAGATTGCACGCTCGCATTGAGGGTACTTTAGAGACAACAACGAATTTTGATTTTAAATTGATGGTTGATTTTAAAGATAAAAGTCTTACGATTGAGCAGACGCATATGGTCACTGACTTCAGCGGCGATACTTTTTTAGTGCATCAGTTTGGGTCGAGTATCCGGTATATTGCTTTCAAGAATGTTAAATATGATAACGCTGGTTTGATATCGGGCCAGGTGGAAGGCAGGTTTGATAAGAAGGATCCGATTATTGCGACATTGACGGGTTTGATTGGCGCAAAGGGCGCGGTTGGTGCCTTTATAGTTTCGGGCGTGACCGGTGGGTTTATTGCTTCGCCAGAAATAGGAGTTGTAACCTCTGACCAATTTGATATTTGGGAGCAGACTGCCACTTCTGCGCGGGTGGCGGCATTTGCCATAGGTGGTAGGTTAAAAATCCTCACCGAAATATCAAAAACGGATGCCGATGCGAACTTCTTGGCGGGTGGGACAGTCCGTCAATATCTGCGGTTGGCAGAGGGTTTGGGGGAATCAGATGCCACACTCATCCCCGAAACGCTTGAGACCCTGACACTGGCAGATACTTATCGTGATAGCAATGGTTTGGTTGCCGATTTGGGTGGGGACAGAACCAACGGAGTCTCGTTCTTTGCCGTTGATGTTACGACGGCTGACACGACGGATGACCCATCGGCTAAATCAACAAGGTTTTATAGCGGGCTTTTGGCAGAAACAACCCTAACCCCGCTTGTATTAACCAACCCTGCCCCAGTCGCCAGTTGGAAAGGCAAATTTGCCATGTTATACAATAAGCGGACCACAGGTGAGAATACCAAACCCTTTACATTCATGTCGGAGAAGGAGTTTGCAATCGACTTTTATTTTGATGAGCTGGTTTATAGGGATATACCGAACACGGAAATCGCCGACGATGGCGGGCGAAGATTTGACGCTTCTGTCAATGTGCCTCATCCTGACGGTACGAGCGATGATGTGGGTTTTACAATCCAAGGCACATTTAGTACAAGCGGGCTGTTGCGCGGGCGGATAACAGAGGCTGGCACTGCCTTTTATGGGGATATTACCGGGCTGGTTGGGGCGAATGGTGTTGTTGCCTCTTTCGCCAGCACAGCCACCACAGGCACGTTTGGCCCTTATGTCGGTGGGTTTGTTGCCAGAAATGATGATGATATAACCCGCAGTCTGCCCAGTCCTGATTTTGAAACTTGGACGAAGCGTGCGGTTGATTCAATTGAAGTCACCCCCGTGACCGACCCTAAAACCTATACCCATCCCCCCTTAACCATCCTGGACGGAATATCATCTGACGATACAAATTTTTTCAATTTTGTGGAGGGCGGGGCGACAGACATCAGAAAAAATATTAAGGTAGATAAAATAAACACTTCTAACCAACTTAATATTAGTGGTCATTTTGCTGATACAACAACAACAAAAACAGGGGCAGAAGCACATGATTTGTCAATACCGATTACCCTAACCCTTGGCGATACCTATTTACGGGGTGAACAAGATTTCAATCTGGATGGTGATGTTGCCGATGGGATATCGTTTCTGATTGGCAGACCTGGGGCAGGCAACAGGGCTTATGCGGGTCTTTTATCGGGTACAGATTTGGGTGCACCGATAGATGCAAGTTTAAGCGGGAAATGGCAAGGGCGGGCTTACCAATTGGGCTATCGTGCATTTATTAGTAGCGGTGATTTTTTTGACCTAGGTTTGCAGAGAGTCGTTTCTATACGTAACTTTGATTTTACGCTTGATGTTGATTTTGATGACGAAACGATTGAGGCAGATATAGAATACCTCGGCGGTGCGTCTCCTTTCACGCTTGTTATAGACGGTGCATTTGATGTTGAGACTGGAATAGTAAGCGGTACAGCAACCGCCTCAGCTGTTTCTGGTCGACCCCGTACGGTTGCTCTGACTGGTTTGATTGGTGCGGAAGGGCTGGTTGCTGTGTACGGGGCGAGCCCCCAACCATCAGCAACATCAGTGATTCAATCGCAGATTCTTGGTGGATTTGTTGCCCGCCCCGTCGATCATATTATTGAAACAACAGGTACTGTGACAACGGCCGATTGGCATCGCGGATTTAATTTTAATGACAGGCCGCGTGTGGGTGCGTTTGAAAACCCCGCACATTTCCTTCGCGGTGATGAAAAGGGTTTGGCAACAGGTGATTTTGATTCCGTGCCAGTGGAGCAAAAATTCCTACGGCTGGACAGCGATAGCAAAGCTGGTGTGTCATTCCTTGCTGGTACAAGGGGCGATACAACGCGGTATTATACAGGGCTATTATCCACAACGGATGTTGGAATGCCTTTGGAAAGTGGGACTCAAACCCTTTATTGGGCTGGCAGAATCGGGGTTATTTGGAGCGATAATACCTATCACGAAGACACCTTTGATTTAATAGTTGATTTTGATACGCAAACTATCAAAAGTGCAAGCCATATAGAACCCGAGGGCAAAGATGTTATAATACTTAATGGCAAAAATGCTATTATTGAGGCCAGCTGGGAACTCACAGTTGATGTACTACCTGGTGATATTAGGGTGACTACTAACCCACATGGGCGTATTAATGGCACGATTAAAGGGCTTGATAGTTTGGTTCCTGGTACGCTAACAGGGCTTATCGGGCAGGGCGGCGCGGTTGGCACGTTTATCAGTGGGGCTGGTACGGAGGTTGTCCCTGCCACCATCCATTACGCGGGCGGGTTTGTCGCGCTAGAGAATGCCACCTTTATTGATTGGAGGGGTGGTTTTGGCAATACACCCCCAGATACCGCGCCAAATCCAATTTTAAGAAACCAGTTTTTGCAAGGCACGGCTGATAATTTAACGGCAACGCCAAGCGTTCCGGAGTCGAACCTAATAACAGAGCTTTGGGCAAATAATGATGGCACTGGAACGATAAACCCCACCTTGCTAAACCTGCAAACCGCCACCTTTGATGGCACCAATGACGCGCGGAATAACCCCCGCCCACTGGGCGGGGATGCCAGCGATGGTGTGGGCTTCTTTACAGGGTATAACGGTGGTGTGCAGTATTATTACGCAGGGATTTTAAACGGCACGAATTTGGGCGCGCCTTTGACTGCTGAAACTGCCACGGGCGTATGGAACGGGAAATTCCGCGCGATTGGCCAGGCAGTCAATACCGATTTCACATTAGAGGTTACCTTTGGCGATACCCTTGATGCTGCTGGCTCGGTTGAGGCGTTTGTGGAGCAAAACTCGGCAACCAATACCTATTATCATCTAACAGGCACCTATGATAGCAACGGGTTTATCAGTGGCGATGTGGATTTTGGCGGATTCAGCAATCTTGCCGAGCGAACACCAACAGGTGACAGAACCAGCGGTGCGCTAACAGGGCTTATCGGGCAAGACGGCGCGGTTGGCGCGTTTTACAGCGACACCACGGGCAATACAAGCAATGGGTTTGCGGGCTATGCTGGCGGGTTTGTCGCGTGTCCTTATGATGTCGTAAACAATCGTTGCAAACAATAATCCCCGATAATTTATTAATTTTATTAAAAACCAGCTTGACATAGAGTCAAAAACTTGGCAAAATGGGTGTATTAACGCGGAATAATACAGGGGGCATGACTATGAAAATCATCACGAAAATCATCACGAAAACCATATTAAACCTAATAATAACCACGTTTGGCGTGTTATTTATCTTATCGGCTTGCGGTGGCGGGGGCGTGACCGTTGGGCTGGTTAATCAAACTTGCTCGAGCAATTTGTTTTCCCCCGATTGCGGGGCTTCGGGGCAAACCGCCCGCACCAAAGCAATAACCGATTGCGTGGAAAGCGGCGAGTGCGATGCTGTCCCCAAAGATGTGCAAACCTGCTTGACGGATTTATTCAGCCCCGATTGCGATGCCGTGGCAGAGACTATTAAAACCCGCACGACTGAGACGATTGAGACCTTGCGGGAGACTTTTTGCGAAACAAACGGGGCAGACGATAATTGCCAAACCACCCCCACTGTGATGCAAACTTGCACGGCTAACCCGTTTGATTCCGTTTGCGGGGCGACCTATAACACGAATAGGGAGGCTTCTTGCCGTACAACCCCCAACCCAACCGCTTGCGCCTCTACTATAACGCGGTTTTGTGAAACGGAGGCGGTGGGTACCCCCGCCAATGTGTTTGATACGCTTTGTGCGACTTATGATACCGCCCGTGAAACCGCGTGTCGCACGGGCAACCACGCAAACCTATGCGATGATACGATAACGCGGTTTTGCGAAACCGAGGCAGTCGGCTCTCCCGCCAATGTGTTTAATCCGCTTTGTGGTGATGGGAAATATAACACCCCGCGTGAAACCGCGTGTCGCACGGGCAACCACGATTCGCTCTGTTCCACCACGATAACGCGGTATTGTGAAACTGACCCAACCTTGGCAAAGAATTTTAATTCGCTTTGCAGTACCAATACTGTGGCGACTATGGCACGGAATATGCATTGTATGGATACCGATAATGCCTTTACCGCGAATTGTGTTAATAGCAATAATGCTGAGGGCTTGATGGCACGGAATAACCATTGCGGTTTGGGCGCGGGAAATGGAGCGATGGCAACCGCCTTTACTGACATGCGGTGTGCTGATGATGCAAAAGGGGTAGAGGTGCGAAATACCCATTGCGGAACGGGGACGGATGCGACCTCCCCTGCCTTTACCACGGAGTGTGCCCTTAACCCTGCTGCCCAAGCTATTTTGTTGACTGCGTCTGAATGCATGGATGCGGGGGCGGCTTGCCAGCCCGCACTTAGAATAATCTGCGAAGCCGAAGTAGCCTCGTTTGATACGCTGTGCGGTGATGCAAGAACAATCCTTTGCACCGATGGTGCACCTCTGCTTACCGAATCGCTTTGTAATGTCCCCGCCTATGAAATGGGTCGTGAAACCGCCTGTGTTGGCGGCGTAGTAACTGGGATTGATACAGAATGTAATACTCTTTATACAAAGTATTGCGGGGCTGGGGCGGAAAATCCGTTTGATACGATGGCGGGGGAGACTGATACGATTAACTGCCTAAACCAGACCAGTTTTACCCCTGTCCGCCAAACGATTGTTGATGAATGCGATGGGTTGGGGGTTGATGTATTCACGCCCACCTGCACTCAGCAAATTAAAGAGTCCATTCAGGCTTGCCTTACAGCCCCTTATTCCACCAATTGCAAGGATAACCGCGATTATGACAACAGACGCACGGCACGATTGGGCGAGTGTCAAGATTTGGGGACGGGCAGTGATGCGATTCGTACGGCTGGGGGTGACAATGAAACAAAATGTCGCCCTGCGTTTGATACGTTCTGCGTGGGTGATAATTTATTCACCACAACGGGTGCAAATTGTTTTGGTGATGATGACTATCAAACCGCCCGTGGTTTGCATCATGATGAGTGTAAAAAGGCAGCGAGCGCACGGGTGGGGGTGGATTGCGACCTTGCCTCTGCCCAAATTTGTCAATCGGCGGAATCCATCTATACAAACCCGTTTTTATCCGTGTGTGATGAGGATGGACGCAATTCGCTGGTTGTCCGTCAAGAGCTTATTAAACGATGCCAACCTTTGGCTACGAAGACACCGAATTGCGATATGAACGATGTCTTTGATATTTTAAATGAATGTGATGACAGACCATTTAATACGAATTGTGATGATTATGGCGATGCGGGGCAGGCTTATTTTACCCTGCGGGAACAGCGGATAATTGATTGTGGTACTGGCTTTGACGACAGATGTAATGGAACGCAAGCGCGGCTCTGCGTGTCATCAGATAACGCCGAAGCCGCCCCCCTTGCCCCCGCCTGTGATAATGAGGAGGGGATTGCGGATACCCGCAGTGATTTTTTAGCGGCTTGCGCTGGCGATGCAGGTGTTCGTAATTGCACCACGCCCTTTGCGATGGCTGTTAAGACCGCGTGTGAGCTTGACCCGTATAATGCCATGGTCATCACTATCAACGCGGAAACAGTGGATTGCAATGATTTTGATTTCTATAATGGGGCGCGGAGTATGCGGCTTACCGATTGTGCAAACAGCCAAAGCACTGTTTGCGATGGAGTAATCGGGATTGTTTGCTCTGCAACTGGGGATAGTTCGGGCGCAGGTGCCAATCCGTTTCATCTCAATTTATGTAATGGAATAGACGTGGATGTTCTTGCGATAGCGCAACGCGACTTCTGCCAAATCCGCGCGAATGTTGGCAATCCTGATTGTATGAGTGGCGACTTATCCCGCCCAACCACCGCCGCGGCCTTGGCATCGGTGAATATAGGCACGGCGACTGATGTGCCATCAATCCCCACCCCTGATACCCCCACTGCTGAGGTGCATAACGAGTTTTTAAAAGGCACGGATACTGGGCTGAATACGAACGGGTATTTGAAAACGAGCGGTGCGGTGGCAGAGGTTCTCGTTATCAATATGGCAGATGCCGAATATGATGGTGTGCGGTTCGGTGGCGATGCCGCCGATGGAATCGCGTTCTTTGCGGGTCGCCCTGCGGGTGGCACTGCACGGGTAGAATACTATGCAGGTATTCTGGCAGGAACGGATTTGGGTGCGCCATTAACGCAAGTATCTGGGCTTACGATGAATTGGTACGGGGCGGTGAATTGGGCTGTCTTTGATCGTACTGATAGCCAAGCGTTTGCCTATCAAAGCGGGAACGCGACCACTACAACAACCCGCGATTTTGTCTTGAAAATTGACCTAGGCGCGCAGACGTTCAGCGCATTTTTCGGGCAGGCCGCTGGGGATAATACTCCTATTGGACAGAAGGTGTTTATTTTAACAGGCGGTTATCATGCAACCACGGGCGTGATTACAAACGGAGCAGTTGCGTTTGGAGAAAGGGCTAATGCCAATAGCATACGCACGATCTCGGCTAGCACTGCGAATGAGGGGCCGTATAATGGGCCGTTAATCGGTATTATTGGCGCACAGGGTGCGGTTGGGGTGTTTCACGCGCAAAGACACAATGGCACACAGGGAATCAGCTTATCTGGTGGGTTTGTCGCCCGTGCTCCCCGTCCAGATTTTATTAGCTGGACACGACAGGCGGCCAATTTAGCAGGAGATTCGCTGACTATTCGCACCGTCGCGGATGCGGGCGATAGCGCGACAAGTTTTATTCGCGGTGGCACGGCGGCGTTGGATGTCGGGACGGGTGGTGTGGATTATACCCTTACCCTTGCCGATAGTTATTCGCTGGAAGGCGTGGATCATCGTATCGTATCGTTTGGCGGGGATGCCGCCGATGGGGTTTCCTTTGCAGTGAATGGCGATAGGCTGTATTCGGGGCTATTATCGGGTACAGATCTGGGTGCGCCACTTATTGTGGGAAGTTCATCGGTGAATTTTCAAGGGCGGTTCGGTATTATTATTAATGACGGGACGGATTCCACCTATTATATCAGGCATAATTTGACATTGACAGCACATATCGATGGTCGTTTTACTGGCTCTGTTGGGTCAGTGGGTAAAACGGGTGTGGATGGGATTTTCGGGCTGAGCGGGCGGTTTAATCAGTTCGGGTTGCTTCGCGGTAGTATGGTATTCCAACGCTCGGCGATGCCTAATGCTTATCACGGCACGATTTCTGGATTAATTGGCGTGGAAGGCGTGATTGGCGCGTTTAAATCAAACGACCAAACGGTAGGGGCGTTTGCCTATGCGGGCGGGTTTGTTGCCCGTGCGGATGCTGTAATCACCGCGGGCACGATAACGCCAAATGCAAGGACGGAGGCAAATTGGGTGGCTAATGCGGTTGATGCCAATGGCGTGGCGTTGCGCGTTTATCTGGATTCATCGGAGATTAGCTTGGGCGAACCCCTGGCGAGATTTTACAAAGGCGGGGCGAGTGAATTGGATTTGGGCGCGCGTATAAAGCTTCAAGAAATCGCGTTGGATTTTTCTGCAAGTTTCACCGACAGCCTTGGCGATACGTTTCACCTTGGCGGGGGTACAACGGATGGTGTGACATTTTCTAGTATTGATGCCTCAGGCAGACCCCAACATTTTGTTGGGCTGTTATCCACCACAGCACTGGGGCATCCCGTCAGCCACACCGCCCCAAGTGCGCAGTGGGCTGGGCGGTTTGGTTTGATAAAAAAGGAGGGATTAAATGGCGAAACACCTTATACCGCGTCCTTTATTCTAAACGTTAATTTCAGGGATAGACAGATTGATTCCTCATCAATCAGCATTCCCGCCAGCGTCCTTGCCAATGATGAAGTGGCAGATGAATTTGAATTCAGTGGAAATTATGACGGGCATGGGTTAATACGCGGTACGGTGAACTATAAAAAGATTGTCACGGGCGGGGGTGAAACCAATTTCGCGGGGCATTTGAGCGGGCTGATTGGCGTGGACGGCGCGGTTGGTGCGTTTGCCTCTACCACAACTAGCGATACTGACGCGTATGTCGGTGGGTTTGTTGCCAGAGAGTTTGAGAGATTGACGCTGGTATCCGAGGGGCCTGTAACACACTTGCGTTTGGAGGGTTATGCAACCTTGCCAACTCTGCCAAATCAGCTGACGACCAGTGGATTTTTGAAACCAGTTTCGGGGCAGGATGAACTGGATTTAACGCCCGCTAATTTTTTCTTAAGACCTGGTGCTGAAGGAGCTCAGACTTTAGACACTAACCCTAACGCTAATCAAATAGGCAGGCGCGGTGGCGTGGGTAGTACCGATGACGATGGCTATCATTATTTCCATACTTATAGTGACGGCGACGACCGTGGCTATGGTTATGGTGGGATTTTATCCACAACCAATTTGGGTGCGCCCGTGGCGGATTCTGGTGTAGCGGCGGTTTGGACTGGGTATTTCAGCCATTATAGCAATATAACAGATCAAGATGCAGAGTTTTATGTTGATTTTACCGCAGGGACAGTTGGGTTTGCTAATGCTGCGGGCAATGGGGTGGAGGCGAAAACGTTTGACGGTGATAATTTCACGGTGAATGGGCAGTTTGGCTCGCCCCATAACCTTACCACAGGGCAGTTGGGCGGAACGGTTATCCGAATGGATAATCTTGGGACGAATACCTATAATATACTCGGTTTGATTGGGCAAGAGGGCGCGGTTGCCGTCTTTATAGATTTTAATAAGAATACGGCGGGCGGTTTCACCGCGTCAAATCCCAAACATGAAGACTATTGCGCTGCTAATGGTCGGTTTTGCATTGCTAATCAGGACGCTTGGGTGAAGAGCTTTACCACACCCCCATCCGCTATGTTAGACCCAAGCAACCTACGCAATCAATTTTTGTTGGGCCAGCGCGACCAACTGAATGAAATGGGCACGGTTAACCCCCAATCGTTTGTGATGTCCGTTGCCAACAGCAATGCCACCTTTGATGGTATTGCTTTGGGATTGGAGAGGGATGACGGCGTGGGTTTCTTTTCCGCAGATATTGACGGGACGAGGTATTTCTACGCGGGTATTTTGTCAGACACAGATTTGGGCGCACCAGTCGGCTTGACATTTGAAGGTGAAACAAAGGGCAGATGGAACGGGCGGTTTGGGTACAGAGACCCAGTTACTTATTATGAAGATTTCATGCTTGAGATTGATTTTGCCACCCGCAGGATTGAGGCTTTTGTGGCAGGTAGAGACAGCAAGCATTTTCATCTAAAAGGCGGTTATGATGCAAACGGGGCAATTACCGATGGCACGGTTGATTACGGGTTGTTCAATGCAAACACCCGCGTGCAAACAGCCGTCCGCACGCCCAATGGGGTGCTAACGGGGATTATCGGGCAACAAGGCGCGATTGGCGCGTTTATCAGCAATGCGACGGGGCTCATTAATGGCTATGCTGGCGCGTTTTTAGCCACGCCAACCGCAGGGTTTGATCCCAGTGTGGTTAATTATAAAGATTGGGCGGATATCTTTGACACACCCCTGCTAAATCAACTGGACACAACCACCCGCTCCCCTCAATTTCTGGGTACTGTTGCAGGGGCAAACGCGTTGGATGAAACGGGGGCTATGGAAGTTCAGGCTGCTCGCAGAGGCACCCTAACCCTAGCCGATGCCTTTGATACTATCACCTTTGGTGGTGATGCCACCGATGGGGTTAGCTTTTTCTGGGATAATCCGCCTGTAATTGGCTATGCAGGTATTTTGGCTGATACAGATTTGGGTGCGCCTTTTACGCAAGGGGGCGGACCGGCACAAGTGACTTGGAAAGGGTGGTTTCAAGCACTTGTTAGGCCAGTGAGTCGTGGGTTTGATTTAGTGATTAATTTTGCTAATGACGCGAACACGATAGAGGCTTTTGTGCAACAAACTGGCGATAACTACTTTCACCTAACAGGCAGTTTTGATGCAAACGGCGTGATAACGGGCGAGGTTTATTTTGGCACATTCATCAATGCTAATAAGGACATGCCAACGGATGCCGCCGACCCCGACAACGGGTTTCTAACAGGGCTGATTGGCGAGCAGGGTGCACTCGGCGCGTTTGTCAGTGGCACAGGTACAAGGGACGCTATAGAACAGATTACGCCTCTTGCTTATCATAATACTTATGCGGGCGGGTTTGTTGCCAGTCCAAATGTGGTGAATCATGTCAGGTATATTGACTGGACGGGTAGTTTTACCCCGACCCTAACAGCTACTATGTTAAACCCGACCGACCGAGTTAGTCAATTTTTGGCAACGGCAACCGCGTTGGATGAAACGGGGGCTGGTACTATTAATGCGGTTAATAAAGGCAGTTTAACCCTAGCCAACGCAACCTTTAAAGGGGCAGGTTTGGGCGGGCAAGCCGCCGATGGGGTTAGCTGGTTTTGGGATAGTACCAATGATTTTGGCTATGCTGGTATTTTGGCTGGTACGGATTTGGGTGCACCTTTAACGCAAGACAGTGGAACGGCAAAATGGAACGGGAGTTTTCAAACGACTGGGGATGTGACAATTAATGATGATCTAGCTATAACATATAGTATTAGTGGGGGGCGTGTCAAAGTGAATACGAATATAAAACGTGATTTTCTTTTGGAGATTGATTTTGATAATGACAAGATAGAGGCTTTTATTTATCACTTTGGCACGAGATATTATCACCTAACGGGTAATTTTGTGGGTGGCGTGATAACGGGTAAGGTTAATTACGGCACATTCACCGACCTTACCGCGCGAACAGCAACGGATGGCGAAACGATAGGGACTCCCCGCGCCCCCAATGGGATTTTAACAGGGCTTATCGGGGCGTATGGCGCGGTTGGCGCGTTTATCAGTGGCACGGGTGATAAGAACGCGATAGCAACAGCCGACCCTGTTTATTATGCTGGCGGGTTTGTCGCCACGCCAACCAATGCGCTTGATGACGATACGGTGAATTCTGACAATGTGGTGAATTATGACGATTGGTTGCGTGGTTTTATCACCCTCCCGCCAGATAGATTGGATATCAGCAGCGAATCCCGACGCGGTCAATTTTTGGCGTGGAATTCAGGAAGAAACGATTTGGATAGAACGGGGTCGCGCAGAGAGTTGAGCAATGACAGAGGCGTGCTAACCCTAGCCACTACCTTTTCAGAAATCGGCGGTCAAGCCGCCGATGGGGTTAGCTTCTTTTACGATAGTTGGGGTAGTGCTGGCTATGCAGGTATTCGGAGCAGTACGAATTTGGGTGCGCCTTTAACGCAAGACAGTGGAACGGCAAACTGGAACGGGCATATTCGCTCAGTTGGTACGTATATAAATCGTGAGTTTGTTTTAGAGATTAATTTTGCTGATAGCAACAAGATAGAGGCTTTTGTGCAAACAACGGGCGAATACCATTTTCACCTAACGGGCAGCTTTACTGCAAGTGGCGTGATAACAGGCAAGGTTAATTACGGCAGGTTCACTGCTGGCACGCGAACGCCAACGGACAATCGCGCCGACAATGGGTTTCTAACAGGGCTTATCGGGATGGAAGGTGCGGTTGGTGCTTTTGTCAGTGGCACAGGTACAAAGGACGCTATAGTAAGGCTCGGTTCTGGTAATTATTCGGGCGGGTTTGTCGCACATCCAACTGCCACAAGCACTGGTGTTAATGTTAAATTCAACGACTGGGTGCGGACTGTCGGCCCAGAAACCGCGCCAAATCCAACTTTAAGAAACCAGTTTTTACGTGGCACGGCTGATAATTTAACGGCAACGCCAACCGTCCCAGAGTCGGGAACAGTAACGGAGCTTGGGTCAGCGAATGATGGGACTGGAACGATAACCCCCACCTTGCTAACCCTAGGCACCACCTTGGGCGTGAGCGGGGACACAAAAAATGGCGTGGGCTTCTTTCAAGGATATGATACCGCTGGGGATGGTTATTACTACGCAGGGATTTTTAATGGCGCGGATTTGGGTGCACCTTTGACCAGCGATACCGCCTCTGGTGTATGGAAGGGGAAATTCCAAGTGGTTGGAGTTAATGCCGTCAATAAAGATTTTACATTAGGGGTTACCTTTGGCGCGGTTACTGGGTTTTCTGAGCTTACTGGCACGGTTGAGGCATTTGTTAATCAATCGGGGGACAACTATTATCATCTAACAGGCACTTATGATAGAAACGGAGTCATCACGGGCGATGTTGATTTTGGGAAATTCATGAATGCTGATAAAACCATGCCCGAAACAGTAGCAGGGGAAAGAGTAGGCGGGACGCTACGCGGGCTTATCGGCTCAAACGGCGCGCTTGGCGTGTTTCATAGCACCCAAACGGGCAGTGGTGGCTATGCTGGCGGGTTTGTCGCGTGTAAGCGTAATACCGATGACACTGCTTGCCAATAATAACCCCCCTTTATTTTCATATTTTACAATAGTTTATTAATCTTTTTAAAATTATCTTGACATAGAGTCAAAAACTTGGCAAAATAGGGGTGTAAAGGGGGGGACTTTGCTATGAAAACCATCTTAAACCTTATCATACCCACGCTGGGCGTGTTGTTTATCCTATCGGCTTGCGGTGGCGGGGGTGTGACCGTTGGACTGGTTAATCAAACTTGCACGAGCAATGCGTTTTCCGATGATTGCGGGTCTTCGGGGCAGGCAACTCGCACCAAAACAATAACCGATTGTCTGAAGGATAGCGGGGATTGCGCCGATAATATCCCTGAGGATGCGCAAACTTGCCTAACGGATTTATTCAGCGCCGATTGCGAAGCCGTTGCCGATACCGCTTTTGTCCGCACGGATGTGACGATTGCCGAATTGCGAGAGACTTTTTGCAATGCAAACGAGGTAAACAAGGCAACCGATAATTGCCAAACCACCCCCACTGTGATGGAAACTTGCACGAGCGACCCGTTTGATTCCGATTGCGGGGTGACCTATAATACGAACCGAGAAACCTCGTGTCGGGCAAACAACACCTCCGCTTGCGGGGCGACTATAACGCGGTATTGTGAAACGGACGCGGTGGGTACCCCCGCCAATCTGTTTGATACGCTTTGCGCAACCTATGATACCGCCCGTGAAAACGCTTGCAGGGATACGCCCACGGGTTTGGATTGCACCTCCACCATAACGCGGTTTTGCGAAACAGAGGCAGTCGGCTCTCCCACCAATATTTTTAATCCGCTTTGCGCAACCTATAATACCGAGCGTGAAACCGCGTGTCGGGGTGATAGAACAGGTTTGGATTGCACCTCCACAATAGCGCAGTATTGTGAAACGGACGCGGTCGGCACCCCCACCAATTTGTTTAATCCGCTTTGTGTGGATGTGAAATATAACACCCCGCGTGAGGCCGCGTGTCGCACGGGCAACCATGATTCGCTCTGCGGTGGTACGATAACACGGTATTGTGAAGTTGACGCGCTCACTAACATGGACAATTTGTTTAATCCGCTTTGCCGTGATAATCAAACCGCGATGGGGGTGCGGAATGCGATTTGCATGGATACCGATGATGCCTTTACCGCGAATTGTATTGATAGCGGTAATGCGGAGGGGATAACCGCACGGGATAATTTTTGCAAGGATGCCACCAATGATTACGCGAATGCTTTTACCGCGAATTGTATTGATAGCGGTAATGCGGAGGGGATGACCGCACGGGATGAATTTTGCGCGGATAAAACCAATAATTACGCGAATCCTTTTAGCGCGAAGTGTATTGATAGCGGTAATGCTGAGGGGATAGCCCCACGGAATGAATTTTGCGGGGATACTACCAATAATTACGCGAATGCCTTTAATCCGCGTTGCGTTGATAATAGCGAGGGGATAGCCTCACGCAGGGTTGTCAATGGCGACTGTAGCGATGGGCTCAATGCGTTCGAGTCAAAATGCACGACTGCGGTGGCAGCTGACCTTTGTATAAGATACCCATTTGGCAGAATGCAGCCTGGTGACCCTAGGAGTGGCGACCCTTTTAGACGACCCAACATTAATTTAGAATGTGACCCTGTTAAGTATGCGATAGAGCAGGAAAAACGCTATGATTTCTGCGTTAATGATACCGATCGGCCATCCAGTAGCCACGAACTTGGCTGCGTTGAAATATCGGATAAGATTTGCTTTTTGCGCGGACGTCCAGAATCAGTAGAAAATTTTAATCCCTTTGCCCGTATTTGTCAGCTTGGTAATTATGGCGACAGGCTTTCTATATTTATTGCTTGTAGTACAGGAAATACTTACAATATTCAGGCGGAGGCGTGCAGGCTTAATGATAATGGAGGCGCGACTAATGGGACTGCAATTTGTAACAAGAATCCTTTTTATGAAAATACCGATTGTGCTGATTATGATAGTACTGGTAGGGCTGAGAGTCTTCGTGATCTCTCCCGCGTTAATCGTTTGCTATTTTGCCGTGGTGGTAATGCGGATCCTGAGGATAATCTGGATATTAGTGACCCCGCCCAAGTTGCCCTTTGCGTTGTTGAAGGGCAAACCTCTGCCGATAGCAGGCTATGCCGCACAACTGGCGAACATTCCAATCCGTTTGCCCCCCTTTGTCTGCTTTCAGGTAGCCAATTTACCGCCAATCGGATGACCTTTGCTGAATATTGTAAAAATGACGATACCGCCGCTTTGGCTGGGGCGGTTTGTCCGTCAGATATTACAACCTGTGTTGACGACCCTTTCGGGGCGGCTTGCATTAATAAAGCCGCCTATTCAGATTTCCGCAAACCGAATGTTGATAAATGTGAAAGGCTTGGCACGGACGCTTCCACCGATGGGGATTGCACCGCAACTATCATGGGGTGTCTTGCAAACCCTTATAGCGTGGATTGCATGAACAACCTCGATTATGACAATGTGCGCACGGTTTTAAACCGCGATTGCGTTATAAATGGGGAAGGGGAAGATACCAGATGTAGTTTTATCGCCGCGGAGGTTTGTGGAGCAAACCCGTTTGCGGATACGTGCAGTAATAGCACTTACGCCGTCCAGCAAGAGACTCTTGCCAATCAATGCCTTGGTTCCACATATTCGTCCTTATGCGCGGGGCGGGTGGATGGTTGTAATGTTGATCCGTTTAATCCAGCTTTGAACGGTTATGATTGCAAGGTTAATCCCGCGTTTGTCAGGGCGCGTCAGTTTTATTGTGTAGAGAATCCCAGCAGTGGCAATCCGCAAACTATATCTCTTCAGGTTTGTAAAGATTTTGCCAAAGAGGATGGCAATGAATGCGTTCTTAACCCTTATCGTGCGGGGTGTTTGGCCGTGTTTTTTGATAGCGGGAGGCTGAGCGAGGCGCAACTAAACCGCGTGTCCTATTGTGCGAGTGGGACTGGTAGCCTTGCTATAAGGAGCAATACAGATGAAAACGCGCTTTGCCGTGGTGCGCTTGATGCCAATTGCACAGGGGATCTTGCATTTTTAACCACAGGTCTAGCGTGTTTTGGCGATAGTGAATATCAAGACGCTCGTAATACGCATCTTGCGAAGTGTCAAAAGGCGATGAGCGCACGGGCGGGGGTGGATTGCGACTTTACCGCCGACCAAATTTGCCAATCGGCGGAATCCATCTATACAAACCCGTTTTTATCCGTGTGTGATGAGGGTGGGCGCAATTCGCTGATTGCTCGTCAAGGGCTGATTAAACGATGCCAACCTTTGGCTACGAAGACACCGAATTGCGAGGAGAACGCTGTCTATGATATTTTAAATGAATGTGATGACAGACCATTTAATCCGAATTGTGATATTTATGCTGGCGACGGGCAGGCCTATGCCTCCGTACGGACAGATCGGGTAAGGGATTGCGGTGAGGCGATGGTTGAAAGAGGAGCCAGATGTAATGGAACGCAAGCACGGCTTTGCGTGTCGTCAGATACCGCCGAAGCCGCCCCCCTTTCCCCCGCCTGTGATAATCATCTGGGGATTAAAGCTATCCGCAGTGAATTTTTACAGGCTTGCACGAATAATGTCGGTGTTCGCAATTGCGCCGCGACCATTACGATGAATGTTAAGATGGAATGCGAGGCTGACCCATGGGATGCCGAAGTTGCAACGGCTGGGAATTCAATGGTGAGCTGTGTGGATTTTGATTTTTATATCGGGGCGCGGGAAATGCGGAAAACCGATTGTACAACTATGGAAAATGCGGTTGGATGCGAAGGTACACAAGCGATGTTTTGCACCGCAACGGGGACTCCGTTTGATACGATTTTATGCGATCCAGAAGGCAATCCAGCCCATGCACGGGCGCAACGCGATTTCTGCCAGATTCGCGCGAATGTTGGCGATAATGAATGCGCAGGCGAAAACAAGCCCTTAACCCGCCCAACCACTGCCTCGGTTTTGGCGGAGCGGATTACCGAATTGAATGCCGCCCCCACTGGGCAAACCGAGTTTTTAAAAGGCACGGATGACGGGCTGGATACGAACGGGTTTTTGCAAGCGGACGGGGCGGATGCAGAGGTTATCAACATAAATATGGCAACCGCCAAATATGATAATGTGCTGTTGGGTGGCGATACCGCCGATGGAATCGCGTTCTTTGCGGGACGCGACAAAGATGAATCCACTTTACGGGTGGAATACTATGCAGGTATTCTGGCAGGGGCGGATTTGGGTGAGGCGTTAAGGCAAGAATCGACGGGTGCAACAGCGAAATGGCACGGGGCGGTGAATTGGGCTATCGCTACTACGAGTGGCAAAGGGTTTGCCTATCACGACCAGACGGCAATCGGTACAACAACCCGCGATTTTGTCTTGGAAATTGATTTAGGGGCGCGGACGTTTAGCTCGTTCTTTCAGCGCAGTGGCACGACTTTTAATGATGGAGAACAGGGGTTTCATTTATCAGGCGGTTATGATGAAAACACAGGCGTGATTATAGATGGAAAGGTTTTCTTTGGAGAAAGGCTTGGCGAGGAGATAGCGCTGAGTGGTGCAGGGGCTTCTTACCATTTTAATGGGCCGTTAATCGGTATTATTGGCACAGAGGGTGCGCTTGGGGTGTTTCACGCGCAAAGAAGCAATAATGGGCAGGGGGATGCTTTGGTTGGCGGGTTTGTCGCCGCACCGCCTCGCGGTGATTACCTCAGCTGGACTCGCACCACGGATGCGTTAGCCACCGCAAATGCGGGCGATGGTGCGACAAATTATCTTCGCGGTGGCACGGCGGCGTTGGATCTTGGGACATCTGGTATAGAATACTCCCTAACCCTTGCCGATACTTATTCGCTTGAAGGCGTGGATCATCGTATCGTAACGCTGGGCGGGGAGGCGGCGGATGGCGTGTCCTTTGCGGTGAATGAACTTAATGGCGATAGGCTGTATTCGGGGCTGTTATCTGGCACAAATGTGGGTGCGCCATTGACCGCAAACGCGACTTATCAAGGGCGGATTGGTATTCTTATTCATAAGGACGGCAAGACGACTTATGATGTCGCGCATGATTTTACCTTGAACGCTAGTTTTGGTGCGGGGAGTTTTACGTCTGGCGGGGCGACGTTTGACGAGGGGATTTTCCAAATTATGAGCGGGCGGTTTAACCAGTTTGGATTGATAAGCGGGCGTGTAAGTTTGGGGGCTTTCACTGGCACATTAAGCGGGTTAATTGGTGCAGAGGGTGTCGTTGGCTCTTTTATATCAAACGACCAAACGGTAGGGGCGTTTGCCTACGCGGGCGGGTTTGTTGCCCGTGCGGATGTTACCTCCACCACGCCAAATTTCAGGAATACGGCAGATTGGGAAACGGGCGCGGTTAGAGCCGATGGCACGACTCCACTGCCCGTTTTAACGAGCGCGTCGGCGATTGAGGGGGCGAGTCCTGTTGCGAACTTTTACAAACACGGGACGGGCTTTGGGTCGGCCACGAATCTTCAAACCGAAACCCTGCATCTTGGCAATTATACCGACGCTCTTGGCGATAATTATTCACTTGGTGGGGATGCAACGGATGGCGTGACCTTCACCAGTGCCACGGTTTCCAGCGCAACCAAACGCTATGTCGGGCTGTTATCCACCACATCATTGGGCAACCCCGTCAGCCACACCGACCCAAGGGCGACATGGTTCGGGCGGCTTGCTTTGATAAACGCCAGCCTAAAGGGCAACAACGTACCTTATAACGCAGATTTTGCGCTAATCGTTAATTTTAGGGATAGAAGCATTTCCTCCCCCGATATTGCGATTCCGTTTGCCTTGCTTGATGATGGTGTGGCGGATGAATTAAACATAAGCGGGCGTTATGATGGGCATGGGTTGATACGCGGTACGGCGATCTATAAAAACAATGGTGCCGCGGGGGCTGTAACGACTACGTCTGGGTATTTAAGCGGGCTGATTGGCGAGCGGGGGGCGATTGGTGCGTTTGTCTCTATCACGGGGACGGGGGCGAATGATGCTTATGCGGGGGGCTTTGTTGCTGTGCCGTTTGACAATCGGGTTGAGCTCGCCAAGGGGAATGTAACACCCTTGCGTTTGAATAATTATGCAACCTTGCCAAATCTGCCAACCCAGCTGACGACCAGTGGGTTTTTAAAGCCAGCTTCAGGGGATGATGAACTGGATGTAACGCCCAGTAGTTTTTTAACAGACCATACTATAGATGCTAATAAAATCGGTCGGCGTGGTGGCGTGGGTAGTTCCAACGACGATGGCTATCATTATTTCACGACTAATACGAATGGTAGCACTGGCTATGCTTATGGTGGGATTTTATCCACAACCGATTTGGGTGCGCCAGTGCCGAATTCTGGTGTAGCGGCGGTTTGGACTGGGTATTTCAGCCATTATAGCGATATAACAGATAGAAATGCAAAGTTTTATGTTGATTTTACCGCAGGGACACTTGGGTTTGCCAATGACGCGGGCGATGGGGTGGCGGATAAAACCTTTGCCAATAACTCGGGCGGGTCTGATGAGTTCCGGTTGGAAGGGCAGTTTGGCTCGCCCCATACCCTTGCCACAGGGCAGTTGGGCGGAACGGTTACCCGAATAGGGAGTAGTGCGAACGATAGCTATGATATACTCGGTTTGATTGGGGAAGAGGGCGCGGTTGCCGTCTTTATAGATTTTGCAAAGAATACTGCGGGCGGTTTCACCGTATCAGATCCCCGCGACCCATCCTATTGCATGATTGATGCTGGCGCGTGCCTTGTTAATTATGCCGATTGGGTGAATAGTTTTGCCACACTCCCGCCCGCTATGTTAGACCCAAACACCCGACGCAATCAATTTTTGGCGGGTGAGCGAGACCATGTGAGTCAAGATGGCACGGTAACGTCACCAGTCAACGGTTTTCGGCTATCCTCCGACCTCACAGGCAGTCAAGGTGTCAGCTTTGATGGTATTGCGCAGACCTTGGGCAGTAATAATGGCTTAGATTTCTTTGTGGACACGGTTGACGGTGAAACCTATTATTACGCGGGTATTCATTCACAGTCAGATTTGGGCAACCTGCTTAACACGACATTTGGCGGGCAAGCAAAAGGTCAATGGCACGGGCGGTTTCGGTCTTATACAAGTAATACAAAAACCACAGATTTCACGCTTGAGATTGATTTTACCACAAGCAGGATAGAGGCTTTTGTGGCACGCGGCGCGGAACACTTTCACCTAAACGGCAGTTATGATGCAAACGGGGCAATTACCAATGGCACAGTTAATTACGGACAGTTCAATGCGAACACCCGCACACCAACAGCCAATCGCCAACCCAATGGGGTGCTAACGGGGATTATCGGGCAGGCGGGCGCGATTGGCGTGTTTATCAGCGATGCCACGGGCAATACGGGCTTTACTGGTGGGTTTATTGCCGTGCCAAACGCGGTGCTGGGTGCTGATACGGTTGCGGCGAATTACAACGATTGGATACGTAGTTTCACCACGCGCCCGTCCATATATCTGGACACGACCCCCCGAGTCAGCCAATTCTTGGCTTCGCATTCGGGGGCAACCGCGTTGGATGAAACGGGGTCTGGTACTGTTAATACTGACGATAGAGGCAGTTTAAACCTAGCCACCGCAACCTTTAAAGGGACAGCTTTTGGCGAGGATGCCGCCGATGGGATTAGCTGGTTTTGGGATAGCGCGAATACGCGTGGCTATGCTGGTATTTTGTCAGGCACGGATTTGGGTGCGCCTTTGGTGCAAAGCGGAGCGGCGCAAGTGAAATGGCACGGGCAGTTCCAAGCGACTGGGGGTTTAAGACGTGATTTTCTTTTGGAGATTGATTTTGATAATAACCCGAACGGGATAGAGGCTTTTGTTTATCACACGAACGCGAATTATTATCACCTAACGGGCAGTTTTGGGGCAAATGGCGTGATAACGGGCGAGGTTAATTACGGCACATTCAGCGATCTTACCGCGCGAACGCCAACGGACAGTCGCGCCGATAATGGGATTTTAACAGGGCTTATCGGGGCGGACGGCGCGGTTGGTGCGTTTATCAGTGGCACGGGTGATAAGAACGCGATAACAGCTTCCGACCCTGTTGTTCATTATGCTGGCGGGTTTGTCGCCAACCCAACCGATGCGCTTGATGACAATGTGGTGAATTATGACGATTGGGCGCGTAGTTTTCCTACCCTCCCGCCTGTGGTATTGGACAATACCGCCACGCCCCTAATGCCTCAATTTTTGGGTACTGTTGATGGGGCAAGGGCGTTGGATGAAACGGGGAATGGGGGTGTAACGCCTGATCGCAGAGGCACCCTAACCCTGGCCGATTCCTTTACAGATATCACCTTTGCTGGCGATGTCGAAGATGGGATTAGCTTTTTTTGGAATAATCCGGCTACATCTGGCCATGCAGGTATTTTGGCTGGTACGAATTTGGGTGCGCCTTTGACGCAAGGCAGTGGAGATCCGCAAGTGAGATGGAACGGGTGGTTCCATGCAATTATTGGGATTAGGGCAAGTATTCAGACTATAAGACTTGTTTTTAGTTTAGAGATTGATTTTGCTGATAGCAACGCGATAGAGGCTTTTGTGCAACAAAATGGCGACTACCATTATCATCTAACGGGCAACTTTGATGATAAGGGTGTGATAACGGGCACGGTTGATTTAGGGGATTTCACTACTGGCACGCGAGATCAAAAAACCACCCGCGTCTCCAGCAACGGGTTTCTAACAGGGCTTATTGGCGAGGATGGCGCGGTCGGCGTGTTTCTCAGTGGTACGGGTACAAAGGACGCTATAGTAAAAACCGAACCTTTTATTTATGCGGGCGGGTTTGTCGCACATCCAACTGCCACAAGCACTGCTAATAATGTTAGATTCAGCAATTGGGTGGCGGCTTTTAGCCCACTCGCCGCCCCAACAAACTCGGGCGGTGGAGGAGATTTTGTGCAAGGCGGGGATACCGCTTTGCCGTTAGGGAATCGATCTACTAATATAGCAAGTCAAGGCACTTTAAGCTTAACCGACACCCTTAATGGTCTTGCGCCATCGGAGGGTATCAACAATGGCGTGGGGTTCTTTAGGACAAGAAATAATTATTACGCGGCTGGTCTTCTGTCTGGCACAGATTTGGGTGCACCCCTGTCTAATATCGCGCAAGCGGGCGAATGGGCGGGGCGAATCACCGCGTATTCGAACAATAGGGTTGCTACAAACCCTTTTATTGTTAATAAGGTGTTCACCTTAACAGTTACCTATGACGGGTCTGGTGGCAGGATATCGGCATTTGTGCGGGATAATAGCCCAAATATCGTAAGTAGTAATACCACACACCATTTTAAAATAGACGGCACTTATGATAGCAAAGGTGTCATCAGAGGCGAGGTTACTGTTGGGAGGTTCGCGGGCGGTGACGCATCCGCCACCCCAGAAGATGTAATCGCCCCGCCCGCTGGTAGTTTAACAGGGTTGATTGGGGAAAGAGGTGCGGTTGGTGCATTTCAAGCCTTACAAGATGGCGGTGTCAGCCGCCAATACGGCTTTACTGGCGGGTTTGTCGCGTGTAAGCGTAACGATGCAGACACTGCATGCAAATAATAACCTGAAATCCTTGTTTTATTAAAATTTTTTCAAAATTTCCCTAAAAAACGCTTTTTCCACTTTACAAATAATGAAAATTTTGTGATTATCATCGCAAGGGCGTGAAATGTCCTGTGAATCGTTAAGGTGGCTATGCCCCGCAATAATGGCTCATTATGCTTAAAAAAAGGGGAGTTTATCAATGATTACTGTCATATCAACGATAAAAACAACGATAAAAACACACATAACCATCACACGGGGGGCGTTGATTGCCTTATTCGCGGGATTGTTTATTCTGACGGCTTGCGGTGGCGGTGGCGGTGTTAATATTGCGGTTAATGTTACCACGCCTGGTTGCACCGATCCTTTTGCCGAAGGATGTGGTGCTACGGGGGCGGTGGCGCGCGCCAATGCGATTACCGCCTGTCGCCTCTTGATTGAAGACAACAAAGCCTGCGCCGATACCATTCCCGATGCCGTGCGTGCCTGCCTGACCGACCCTTATAGTTGTGATGATGCAGCCTATAACGCAGCAATTAGAACAACAGACGGAACGGTTGCGATTGGGGCTTTGCAAACTGGTCGTACCGATTCTTGTCGCGCGGGGGGTGCAGGGGCCACGGGGGGTGTCACGAGTGCTCTGTTATGCGATGGGGCGATTGATAATACCTGCCTGCCTATATCGCGTGCCACGGATGCCACGCGCAACCAGTTGATTTTTGATAATCTGTGTAATAATGCCCCAAAGTATATTGACGCACGGCAAGCTTTTATCGCGGATTGCACGGATTTTGATTTGTTTAATAATGTGGGGTGTACGACCCAGATTACCACCTGTACGACAGCGCCGTTTGGTGCAAATTGTAGGAGCGATGTTTATGCTGGAGGGCGTGCGCAGGCGTGCCGTGATGCGGCTGAAGGTAGTAGTACACCGGATCCACGATGTGCGGCTGAAAATATCCTTACCACCTATTGCACGGCGAATCCATTCGGTGTGAGGGCGGGGTGTTTAACGGATGATAATTTTGCGGGGGCGCGTATTACCGAATGTACCATGGGCAATAATGGCGCACAAGAACGTTGCAAAGACACGGCGAGATTTACCGATAACACGCTTATCGCGTGTTTTACAGACCCTTATGGGACTGACTGTGAGGGGATTACTGGCTATGATGTGACCAATGCGCGCGCTAATCGTAGAAGCTATTGCATAGGGCTTGGTGAAGAGGTGGGGGGCGACACGCTCTGCAGTACTGCGGTTTCAAATGTTTGTACGGGGGACGATGCCGATATATTTAACCCGATTTGTCTTGCGGGCTATCAACCCCAGCGGATAGCCCTGTGTCAGAGAGATTCAAGCGATGGTCGTTGCACCGCAACAGTGACGCAACTTTGCGACGATAATCCTTTCACGCGAATGACGGGTAGCTCGACTGGCTACCTCTGCACGGATGCAGCAGATGCGACTGCACGTGCGGATTTGGTTGCCCGTTGTGCCAGTGAAAATAGCGATCAAACGGGGTGTGATGCAGGTGTTGGAACTACAAATGTGAGCAATTGTATTGAAGACCCTTACGCTTTGGCGTGTACGGATGTTGCCTTTAACGACCTAAAAACCGAACGTTATAATCATTGCATCAGTGGTGCGCCAACGAAGAATTGCACGGGGACTATCAGGGTTGTTTGCACTGATGATCGTATGAAATTACAACCGCTCGCCAATCCGTTTCACGCCTTGTGTCGGGATGTGGGGTCGATTGCGGGGTTGCAAGGCAGTTTCTGCGCTTTTCGGCGGGGTGAAAGACCTGAATGTGTACAGAGTATAACAAGGGAGTATGTAGATCGGGGTTTTGTAAATGCCTGTATTAACAACCCCTTCACCGCGAGGTGCCTTACCAGTAATTCCTTTACCGCTAACCGCGCGGTTATTATTGCCGATTGTTTGTTGGATACGCCCGCTAATCCAGCAAAATGCGACTTGATAATAGATGGTCGAACACTAACGGTTGCTATGTGCGTTGCCGACCCGTTCGCCAATGGGTGTAGTACGAACACGGGCTTTGATGCCACGCGAGACGCACGAACCACGCTTTGCTCTGCGAGTGGAACACCTTTTGATCCCTTGTGCGATAATTTTTCTAGTAGAGACACGGAGCGAGAAACCCATTGTACAACGGAGCGAACCAGTTTCACCAAGGGCTGTGAGGATTCCGCCTATCCCAACACCGCTGCCCTGCGTGCCAGTTTTTGTGGTAAGACCGCGAACCTCTTTGAAGAGAGCTGCGAAGGCAATTCTGGCGTGGATGCCGCGCGGTCAGCCCTTGCCTTGCTCTGTTTTACGAATGCCGAGGCAGAGGGATGCGACCAGTTCGTCAATGGTGTTAGTGGGGCAACGGTTGCCCAGTGTAGCGCCGACCCAGTCAGTGTCGCCAAGGGTTGCCCTAGCTATCAAAGTTTTGACACATTGCGGGAAAACCGCATAATGCTTTGCGAAACATCGGGGGAGGGGCAAGATCCGTTTAATTCTCTGTGCGAAAACTTCCCTCTGATAGCCGATTTGCAGGAGGCATATTGCTCCAGTGGCGCGGGCAGTTTTAATATGAATTGTGCGCTGGATTATCCAGCCGAGACGGTTATGGGGCGAAGGGCGTTTGCGCTATCGTGTCGCACACCACCCATCGCACCTGCCTGTGCCACCACTATCGTTGCGGGCGATGTAACCGTTGCCGATTGTATTGAAAATCCATATCAGCGGGCGTGTTATGGCACAGCAAATAACCGCAATCCAGATTTTATCAATGAAGTGGCAGATCGGGATGCACTTTGCAGGAATGGGGGGGATATTTATAGTAGCTTGTGCTTAAATTCGGCTGGTATGGAGATTGTTGAAGGAATAATAGCTGACCGAGTGGCTGGATGTACGACTCCCGCGCAGTCTGCTTTTAATGAAAATTGTACTGAAACGGCGTATAGAGGGACAGAGGCCGCGCAAAGGGGATATTGTAGCACGTTGGTAACGGCGAGTGGTACGGATATAATTCAAAGATGTCTACAATATAGCGAATCTATCTGTGGTGCAGATGCGGATGCCAATCCGTTCGCGGCGATTTGCACGGACAATTCCGTAAATCAAATAGCTTTCTGTAATTTGGGACAGAATGCACCTGGTGCATCCAACCCCGCGGCGCAATGTACCAATGATGCGACAAGAGTCTGCCCCATTGACCCGTTTAATGAAACTGCTGGTATTGATGGAACGGTAAATTGTAAGGAAGATGCGACTATCCCCGTTATTAATGCCCGTGCTGAGCGGTGCGCGGCTGGAACGCAAGGCGCGGGTGAGTGTAACGAACTCAATAGCGTGTCACGGGTTTGCGTGGCGAGTGGCAGTAGAGCCAATCCCTTTGCCTCGTTTTGTAATGATGCGGTTTTGGGTGATATGGCTAAGACAGAAGCACTGGAAATCGCAAAAGCAACCTTTGCAAGTGCTTGCGCGAGTGCGAGTGCCAGCCAGTATTGCGATACTCGTGATGTAAGGAACGCGCTTTGTTCCAGTAGCGGGGAATTTGTCCGTCCGTTTGCCAATACTTGCGCGGGGTCAGTAGGTACTGGCGCAAGGGTCAGCTTTTGTGGCGCGGGGGATAATGTTACAAGCGATTCAAGGTGTAGAGATGATAGCATTATTGCGCTCGCCTGTCGGGCTGACCCGTTTTCAGACGCTTGTGAAACCACCGCCAGCTTGGTTTTTCAAGAATTGCGCGAACTTCGGGCGGAACATTGTGAAGCTTTGTCGCTTGATGATGTTTTATGCACGACGACTGCCGCAAATTTCATTTGCAGAGATGGCTATGTGGGGACTGGGGGCAGCAGGGTTGAAGCCAATCTGCTCTCTGGGGTTTGCACACAACCTGAATATCTAAATGATCGGCGTGATGCGTGTTTAGGGCTTAACAGCAAAAATGCGATTTGCGATGGTATTCCAGCGGTTGCAGATGCGTGTCGCCCCAATCCGTTTGATATAACCAACCCCGGCTGTGCGTTTATTTCGCAGGCAGGTGATTTGCAAAGTGAGTATTGCCAGGGCGCAAATACTTGGCAGAGTGTTTGCGATACGCTGGCGAAAGAGACTGAGGGCGTTAATGACGTTGCAACCGCGCGGGTCAATGAATGTTTGAATCTGACCAGTGGTATTGAAGCGGATTGTAAAGCACTTTCATCAGTTGCGGATGCATGTCAGGCAACCCCATTTGCAAAGGGGTGTATCATCTTTACAGCGGGTGGTGTCCTTGCTGGTTATGAATTGGCGTATTGTCAGACAGCGGCCACGGCGTGGGATGTTGGATGCGATGATCTGGACGCGGCTGACGATAATATGGTTAGCGCCATGCGTAGTAGTGCTTGTAATGATGCAACACAGGCAGACGATGAAATGCTCGCAGGCTACTTTAGTCCCCGTTGTAATACGTTGGAGTCTTTTAGAACGGCGTGTAGTAGTGACCCGTTTGACGCTACCACACCTGGGTGTGCGTTTCATGAGAATTTTGAAGATTTAGCCGCGAGTTATTGCTCGGCGAGCGGCACGACTTGGCAGGATGCTTGCGATATGCGGGCAGAGCTGAATGAGGGGATTAATGATGTTTCCACCGCCCGCCTTGGTGCGTGTTTGGTGGCTGATACTGCCGATGCTGCGTGTCCTTCTTTGCTTATTGTATACTGCGATGATACAGATAATTCCGCGAACGCGTTTGAGGGAGTTTGTGGAAACGTAGGCAATAGTACGGACCGTGCTGCACAACTTCAAAAGGCCTGTGCTGAGGGTGGCTTGGGCGCGAATTCTCTTTGCACGGATCAAGCCCGCGCAAAGGTTTATTGTACGACGATAGACCCCTATGCTGGTATTGGGTGTGAGGAGCTTGCGGGCGACTCAGAGGTTATGACCTTCCGCGCGTCCTATTGCATGGATCCGGATAACACTGATGCGACTGGATGTGGTGAAATCGCCGATGTTTGTGCCGATAATCCGTTTGATGGTCGGTGTGTTGATGAATCCCCAAGCCAAACATACGCCACGGCACGTAAAACTCGGGCAGATGAATGTCGGGACAATACGAAGAGCGGGGATGATTGCCTAGGCAGGGTTAATGCTTGTAATGCCCGCCCGTTTAGCGCGACCCCCGCACATATCCCTACGACGGGAACGGCGACAACTTGTAGCTCTGACCCTGCGTTTGTGGATACACGGGCGGCTTTGGTTACGAAATGTATTGTTGTTAACGCGGTGAATGATGACCCAGATTGCGAAAATGCGGTTGCCGATCAAAAGGAAGTGAATGCGAATGGCGCATCTTGTTTGGAAAACCCTTATTCGATGCTTGTTAATTGTGAACTCCCAACGCAGTTGGGCAGTCGGCCAAATGTTATGACGGCAAGGGCTAGCTTTTGCCGAACCACCACAGGAAGCAACAGCTTTAGTGGTAGTTGCGATAGTACAAACGCGGATATTATAAAAGCGCGCGCGGAGTCGTGTTTTGATGATGGAACTGCCCATGGGACTTGCACCACCGTGATTACAAGTTTCTGCACGGCTACGACTGGTGCGTCTGCGTTTGATGACCGTTGCACGGGGCGGACGAACAACGCCCTTGTCCGTACCACGCTTTGCGTGAATGGAACGGAACATGCGAATTGCCCGACAATCGGTGCCAGCTTTACCGCTTGGGCGGACGCGGTCGAGGCAGATATGGATGTGGATATCTTGGACGCGGGCGCGGGGGTGAATGCGGACCCAGTGGCGAACTTTATCAAAGGCGTGCTTAATGCCGATGGTAAATTGCATGTGAAAGACGGCGTAGGCACCAGTCTTGAGGCAAATGCAAATTTGGCGAGCGACTATAAAGGTGTAGCTTTAAGGGGGGATGCGGAAGATGGGTTTGCCCTTGCCACCGCCGATATTGATGGCGACAGCACACACAGATTATATGTGGGGATTTTGCATACCACCAATTTGGGTGCGCCAATAACGACTGATACGGGTACAGCCTTGTGGAAAGGCGTGATTCGGGTTTTGCGATACAGGGAGACCGACCCAGCCTCTGCCCCAGAATCTTACAGCGGGGATTTTGTGTTAAGTATTGATTTTTCCACGAGGGTGCTTGCTTTTGATGGAAATGATGGCAGGGCCGACCTTACTGGCGCAACTCTTAGCATACTCACGGGCACTACTTTTGACAGAGCAACAGGACTGATAACAGGGTCGGTGTCGCTGGTCAACACTGCCCGGTCACTCTCAGTCACTGGCACATTGCGCGGTATAATTGGGGAAGAGGGCGCGGTTGGCGTATTTGCCTCGCCCATGGCAACGACTTTCGGTGATATTGTCGGCGGGTTTGTTGCCAGTGCCGTGGATAGAGTCATTGTGTGTCCGATTGAAACAAATCCATTTGGCGAGGGCTGTGAGCTCGATGTCGCTGAGGTTTTGACAGCACAATTTTTGGCGTGTTCCACTGGGGCGCGACCTGATAACCTCCCCATTGCTGCGGTAGATTGTAATCATGCCGATTTATCTGGCGTGATTTGTGATGATAATATTGCCGGAGGCAGCAAGGCAGACCCGTTTGCCGAAATATGCACGGATGCCGCAATTACAATCAAAACAAACCCGTCGAATTTTGCCAATGTGCGGGCAACAGTAAGAACCCATTGCGAGGATGTTGCGAATGTGCTGGACACTGTTTGCATGGCGCGGGTGGCACAGCTTGCGCGTTTGGATGTTCTGTGTGTCGCTACGGATGAATCCACTTTGTTCGGGGCGCGTTGCACTGGTTATAGCGAGTATGCCCATGCGCGGGCGTTGATTTGTCGTAAGCGGGAATCGGGGTCTACTCTTACATGCAATACGCCTGAAATTATAGCTGAGGTTTGTAATGTTTCTACTGGGGAAGCGGCCAATCCGTTTGATGTGATTTGCACTCCTACCACTGCCACATATGCGGGTGGACGAAAGCTGTTTGCCAGCAGATGCGCACGGGATTTTGCAAAGGATCCCCGTGCGATAGCCGGTTTAGATGGCGCTGATTGTAAAAATACAGGTTTGAATTCGGTATGTTTGGCTGACCCTTTTGCCACGGGTTGTGATACAAATGAAGATTATGAGCTTGCGCGAAGTGATAGGATAGCAGCATGTCGGGGGGATGAAACCCTTATATATAGTGATAATATATATAATAATATCTTTGGATATGAATGTGATAGTGCGATAATAAACGTTTGTGGTAGTCCGATAACCCCCACAGACGCTGTTTTGTTTAACGATAAGCTCTGCACGAATGAGGACGCATACGATACCAGACGGGAGGCGATTGTTGCTGATTGCGTTGCAGATAAAGCGACCACAAATGAGGAGTGCGAATTTGGGATTGTGATTGACCAAGCTGGTATGATTACGAAAAAAGTTAGCGATTGTCTTGACAGCCCGTATGATGTGGAATGTGCGCATATTGCCTTTGATGACAGGCGTACAGCAGTTTTGGGCGGTTGTGAGTCCGCCTTTACGGGTGCGGATTGTCGTGCCGTGCAAGTCAGTGTTTGTGGTGGCGGTGTTTATGCGGATAATCCGTTTGATGCGTTTTGTGATAAAAAGGACACGGCCGACGCTACCCTGACGATTGACCCAACGACTTTGGCATCTCAGCGTATTAGGTATTGCCAAGATTCCACCAACCGCGCCGCGAATGTGGATGGGTGTGCGGAGTTTTTAACCAGAGCAACCGCAACCGCTTTGTTGGACGCACAGAACCCCCAACTGGGTGAATCACCCAATACTGTCTCAGCAGAAAATCAATTTTTGCGCGGAACGGCAGACGGGCTGAACACCGGTGGCTTTATTCGAAAAGATGGGCAGTTCGCGTTTGTAAGCAAATTAAACCTTAAAACTGCTACCCATAACGGGGTGGCTTTGGATGGTGATGCCGCCGATGGTGTTGCATATTTTGCTGGTCGCCGACATATAACGCAGGGCGATGTAACAACAAATGTTAATTATTACGCTGGGATACACTCTGGCACAGATTTGGGCGCACCCTTGCCAAGGCAATATGACCAAGATGGCGTGGCTAAAACGGTTAATTGGAACGGTCGTATTGGCTGGCTTGTTTATGATAGTGTCAGAAACGATGGTTACGCATTTGATGGAACGAACGGGACAGACGGGGTTACGGATTTCACCCTAACCATCAATTTAACTGAGCGAAGCATTCTTGCGAATATTACCCGTACGGCAGTTTTATCTAGTCCGCATGGGTTTTTTCTGCAAGGCGATTATGATGAAAATGGTGTGATTAGTGGCATCGCCAGATACGGGGCTATTGACACTTTATCCAGCGCATCCACCGCATTGTATAACGGATTTTTAATCGGGCTTATCGGGGAGCAGGGCGCGGTCGGCGCGTTTCATCTGACGGGCAGTGGGGCAGAGGCTACGCACGGCGCAACTGGCGGTTTTGTCGCATCATCCAGCGTCGCGGGTTCTGGGCGAATCGAGCAAACGGCAGGTTCAATCAATTATTGGATTGTTAATCGCGAGGATGAGGACGGAAACGCGATTGTCGTTTTGGAAACGAGCGATGAAATTGGCGAAAATAATCCAGATGTTAATTTCATCATTGGTTCCGCCAAGGGTTCGCGTGGGATTGCGATGGTGGATGCGCAAGACCAAAACACTCTAAAATTTAGCGCAGGGTCTTCTAATGGGCTGGCCTATGGTTTTGCCGATTATGGCAGTGGCGGTAGTAAGGTAGAGAAATTCTATGTCGGGCTGTTGTCCAGTACCAATGTCGGCACACCGATTACGATGGGCGCGAGCCCCACCCTACGATGGGGTGGTCGGCTTGCCATTGCCAAACAGGATAATCAAGGCTCTGAGAAGAGTTCTTATTTGACAGAGACAGATTTTACCCTGCTGATTACCTTTGTGGGCAGTGGTGGTACGATTACCACACCTGATACCGATGGCAATAGAATCGAGTTTTCTAGGTCTATTTATGATACGAGTTCGGCAAGGACTGCGGATGAATTTGTCATAGATGGTACTTTTAATGAATTTGGATTGATAAGCGGTACGACAACATACTATGCCGTTAATGGTGGGACTAAGACTCCCCTTGAAGGTGTTCTTACGGGTTTAATCGGGGCACAGGGTGCGGTTGGGGTTTTCACCTCCAAAGCCGCGGGCGCGGGTGCAGTCGGTCATTATGTCGGCGGGTTTGTCGCATCAGAGGCTTTTGGCTTGGGTGGCGTAGAAACTTGGCAAAACAATGCGGTGGAGGAGGTCATAACGACCCCTGGCGGAGTCGAAACCAGCACACTTACCCCACTTATCGTTAAGGCGGTGCGCAATGCAGAGCAATCGGACGGCGACTATACCTTTATCGGGGGCGGGTCTAATACCTTGGATTTGGGCAGTGCGACAAAATCAACCACTTTAACCCGAGATTTGACCTTTGATGAAAATTTGATTTTGGAGAATGGCGATGTGTTCAGCATTAACAGCACGGCCTTGGGCGGTATATCCATTGCCCAAGCCACGGTCGGCGGGGATACGCAATTCTATGCGGGGCTGTTGGCCAATATCTTTGTCGGTTTGCCACTTCAAACAGAACCAAGCGTAAATTGGCAGGGTGTGATAAGCATTATCGCAGGGGGGGATGTGCCTGCACTTTATACCAATAATTTCACACTGGTGGTTAATTTCAGCATAAAAACGGTCTATTCTAACACCACTTTCCTGCGGACGTTAGGCAATGTTAATCATGATATTGAATTATCGGGTAAATTTACCGATAAAGGCGTGATATACGGCACGGCAACATATCAAGTGGGCGATGCCAGAAACGTGGGTTTATTGTCGGGTTTGATTGGGATTAACGGCGCGGCGGCGGTTTTCGGCGGTGATGCTGGTGATCCGGGGCGGTTTGTCGGCGGGCTGGTCGCTGTGCCAAGCGGGACGACCTTGCTGACCCCTCGTAGCCAATTTGTATGGGCGGAAGGGATTGATGAAACCGTCTTTGAGAATACGCGGTTTAACGCGGGTGTGACATCGTTTTCCTCTGATGATAATACTATCACATGGAAGGAAGACGATGATGATGAGGTGGAAATAGTCACCACTGATGCCAATGCTATCAATGTGGATACGACATTTTTGGGCGGGGTGGATAATGTTGACGGCACGGCAGACGGGTTTGTTGTTTTCACAACAACTGACAATAACATAAGAACACAACATGTGGGAATTCTGTCTGGCACCAATTTGGGCAGACCAGTTGTGAATACAGGTGGCGTGGGGTCTTGGTCTGCAAGGATGGCAGGGCTTGTTATCTTGGATAGCGATGAGATTGCTTTCAATACGGATTTCACGTTAAGTGTTGATTTTGCCAACGGAACGATTTCGGCTGATCAATCAGACCTGCCTGCGTTTGAGGAAGCGGGAAACACGTTCAGCTTTAACTTTACGAATGTTAAATGGAATACAGGCACAGGGATTTTCAAATCTGGTATTACCTTGACCGCAAACACTGCTACTGGGGAAAAGATTGAGACGGGTATTTTGCGCGGTGTTATCGGTGCGGACGGTGCGGTTGGCACGTTTAAGGTGTCAGAGGACCCTGGCACTGGCGGGCGGACATTTATCGGTGGGTTTGTTGCTGTGCCAGAATCCATTGGGGCGCGGCGCGGGCAACCTGCCTATTGGGCGCAATACGCGCGGAATGCGGATAATACGGCGGGGCTGGCGGTAAAGGCCATTAGGACTGCACGACCGACTGATGGCACATATACCCTTATTGAAGGCGGGCTGGAAACCTTGGAATTGGGGCTGGAAGTGGCTAAAAATGCCAAGGCTGATTTGACTTATGATTTGACCTTTACAAATACCGAGGTGTCGCCCGATGGCTCTACCCTTAGCTTTGATCCGAGCGTGGCTGGCGGGATATCTTTTTCCGCTCTTGAAACGCGCGCGGGTAAATTCTATGTAGGGCTGTTATCTGGCACCGATGTGGGCAGGTTGCAGTCAAGGTCAACACTAAGTGCGATTTGGGTTGGGCGGTTCGGCATTATTGATAGTACGACGGGTATAGATAATGAGCTTTTTGCAGAAGATTTTGAACTGGCGATTGATTTTGGTGAGAGGACTTTGAAATCATCCCTTGCTAGTGGAACTGCTGGTGTTGCTGATTTGATAGTTTTTGAGACAGACGGTAATCTCTCTTTGGGTCTTATTATTGATGGCGAGTTTAACGATAGGGGTATAATATACGGCACGACAGCCTATCAAGTTGTCTCTAATACTGGTTCGGTAATTGGCGATAATGCTGGCGCATTAACAGGTTTGATTGGTGAAAAGGGCGCGGCGGCGGTTTTTTATAGTACCTCTACACTCAATTATGTCGGCGGGTTTATCGCTGTGCCAAACAGGGGCGACCTTACCCGCGTGGATTACAACCCCCCTGCCAGCTATAGTATATGGGCGGATGGTATTGATGCAACAACGCAGAAAACCACCCGTTCGGGTACGGACACCGCTTCCGATGCCAATACCGCGGCCTTTACCATTGAAGTGTCAGAGACTCTATCAGACACCAATCAGATTTCTTTGAACTTGGCACCGTTTGGCGGGGATGGAGAGGATGGGGTTTTCGGTTATGCGGATACGCCCGCCACCGCCAGACATATCGGGCTGTTATCCAGCACCAATCTGGGCGGTTTGCTATCCGATACCGATAGACTCGGTGCGCCGATTTATACAGGCACAGCCACTTGGGAAGGGGTTATGCAATTGATTATCGGCAATGGCGGGGCGACTGGTGTCGTAACGCAGGGTTTCACAATAGACGTAAATTTTGATACCCAAGCCCTTACCTTTGCAGATACCACTTTCACCAGCAATAGTGTTGCTTATGATCTTGCCCTTAGTTTGGCGGCATGGGATGTCGATTCGGGGCTATTTACTGGCACGATTAATATAACCGCCACGGCAGCGAACCCCGCGCAAGTTTCCAGTGGTAGTGTGCGTGGGATTATTGGCAAAGACGGCTTGGTTGCCGCGTTTAGATCAGCCACCGATGCCTATTCCAGCTTTACGGGCGGGTTTGTCGCGACCGCCATTAGGGCAAGTGAAACATCCTTTATAGAGTATTTTTCATCCATAGCAGGGGGCGAAGTTCTGGAAGATTTCGCCGATGGCACAACCGCCAAATTCGCAAGACCTTCTGGTAATAGTTTGCGCCTGGCGGATGGCAGTCCTCTGGCAGATAGTAGTGCTTATAGATTGGGTGCGAGCGCGGCCAGCAGTGCGGGGGTTGTTGGGGGCAGTGGCTTTGTCGTCTCAACCGATGCTGCGAATCTTGCCGTGGGGATTTTACCCAGCACCGATTTGGGTGCGCCCCTGCCTTTGATTTTGGCGAAAACGGTAACATGGACGGGCAGATTATATAGATCAAACAACGCGGGTACAACAACACAGATAATGCTGAGTGTGAATTTTGCCGAAGGCACGATTAAAACAACGGCGGCTGTTCCTGTTAGTAGTGGTGGTGATACTCTAACGATTGATGGCTATTTTGGGTTGAATCCCCTTGCCCTCGCTGCCAAGTTGCCACAGGGTTTCTTGGGCGGGCTTGTTACCTATACTCGCTCCTCCGCCCCGCATCAGTTGACGTTGATTGGACAGATTGGGGGAAGAGGCGTGGTTGGCATATTCGGGGGGCTGGTGAATACCACGCAGTTGGTTGGCGGGTTTCAGGCGGTGTCTTCTGGTGCCACGGCGAATGGACGGGAATTTAATATCAAACAGCGTGCTGTTACCAGTTCCTATGCGCCTAGTGGTAGTATAGATTATAGTGTTGATGATGATAATAATCCTATCACTAATGGCTTTGTAGTTGCGGATAAGAATGGTAGTATCCCCACCTTCGCGGTTAATGGTGAAACCGTCGTCGCGACGAACCATCTTTTTGGATTGGGCGGGGATAATGATCCCGCCACGAATCCAAACGGATTTACCCTTGGTCAGGGGTTTTTTGTGGTAAACAGAATCGGTGCGGGTATTTGGGCGGGCACGGATTTGGGGCTGTTGTTGCCGACGGCGGGCGCATCGGCGATTTGGACAGGTACTGTACAAACCCTTAAAGTTAGCGGCAATCAAGTAGGCAATACTGTGGGAGGTGTTGTCGGCTCGGATTTCAAAATACAGGTGGATTTTGCCAATAGCACGATTTCAACACTGGATGCTGATGACGCGAAAGGCGCGGTTGAAACGACCGATTGCATATCGCAAGCTTGCGATACGATACGTTTTGATGGTGTCAGTTTTGATGCCAATGGTATTATAAAAGAATTGTCTAACCGAGTTGAATATAAAATCGGGGGTGTAGGCATGGCGTATGGGCTCAGGCTGATTGGTATTATTGGGCAAAGAGGTGCGATTGGCGTATTTAATGGTAATCTTGCCTCTAGTAACGGTATTGTCGGCGGGTTTCAGGTCACACCATCGGGACGGGTGATGATAGAAGTTGAAGAAGACCGCGTGAGCGCGCCAAAACAGCTGAACTACGCGGCTTATTTGAAGTATTATTTCACGGATTATATAGATTCTAGGCACGGGTCGGGTATTCGTGTCGAGCCGCGTGCCTCTGCGACGAGCGGACTGATTCTATCGCAATTCGTGGCAAGCAATGACCTTGGGTCGGCTATTAATACGGGGACTAATAGTTCGCTCAATTTCGATTTAGCGGGCAATTTTAGCTCCTTTACCGTTCATTTGAACGGTGCGGATACTGCCACGCGCAATAGTTTTACCCTTGCCGTTGGTAATAGGATGATTGTAATTCCAGTGGGGCAGAGCTTAGGTTCACAAGTTGAAACCCATAGCTATGCTGGGCTTTCGGCGGGGGCGGATGTCGGGCGATTTAGTGATGCCTTGGCGGGCACAACGGCAAATTGGTCGGGGACTTTTTATTCCTCTGCCTTTGTTGCGGGTTCTGGCGCGAGTCGCGCACCTGCCCGTTTCCCCATACGTTTGGCGGTGGATTTCGGCGCGGGAACTATTGGCACGGGCGGGGATTTCACGCTATTACAGGGGCATAGCATCAATATCGCTGGTACATTCGGTACTGCCAGGGGCGATGAAAACCAAGGTATTTTGGGCGGGTTCATAACCTATACCGGGCCGAATGATGACGCGGCAAAGCGGATAACGAAAGCTCCGCTATATGGTATTATTGGCGATGCGGGCGCGTTGGGCGTGTTTGCGAGCGGTAAATATGGGGCTGATGGGGATGGCGAGGATAGCCCGCTTGTCGGCGGGTTTGAGGTTAGCCCAAATCCTATTCCCACTGCCAACTATGCGTTGTTTTACAATTATTTTGTAAAGCAAACGAATGGACTTCAATTACGTAATACAGTAACGCAGAAGTCGAGTATTTTAGCAGGCACACGAACAGGTCTGGTTCAGGAGGGTATAAACGACCCCGCCACGTGCGTGCCCATGCCCGACCAATGTATTCAACGACTAGGCTATCAAACGATTCGGCTGGGCGGGGATGAGCGTAGTAACAGTGGCTTTGCTATTATGGGCACAAAGACTAATGCTGAAGGACGCGGGTATTCTTATGGTGGGCTTTTATCGGGTACGAATTTGGGGGCAATCCTGCCCGTCAGTTTTGGCAGTGGCGTGACCAAGGCAGTCTGGCACGGCAGTTTTTATGTCACTTCGAATAAAATAGAGAGAGCAGACAGTTTTTTTGATACACTTTTGCATCACCCATTGTCATTAACCGTGGATTTGGCGGCTGGTACATTACAAACAGTGGATTTGTTGGGCAATCTGGGGACGGTTGCTCTGACACCGAATAGCTCTGTAAGGATTAACGGCAAATTCGGTTTGAGTGAGACGACGGCGAATGTGCCTTATGGTCTTTTGCTTGGGGATGTTAGAGTTAATACTACCGACTATAAATTGATTGGTTTGATTGGTGTGGATGGTGCGATTGGTATATTCCGTACTTCAGCGACGCAGACCACTCATGTAACAGTTGGCGGGTTTGAGGTTACACCACCGCCACCGCCCGCCTATGGACGCGGGAATTACGCCACGTTTGAGGATTTTTACAGAAAACGGGCAGCGACTGCCGACCGTTATTTGACACCGAGCAGAACAGCCGATACAGACCAGTTTGTAAGGGGATTGCGAATAGGTTTGATTGACCCTGCGGATGGTACTTTGGAGGCGGGCAGTTTTGCGCCGTTAAGTGTTTATCTGGGCGGTAATACGAATAGCGGTAATGCGTTTATTATTGAGAATTTTAATGACACCCATGTTGTTGGATTGTTAGGCACCACCGATTTGGGCTTTGCCCCGCATGAAAATTTGGCGAGTGCCACGTGGCTGGGGAATTTTTATGTATCCAATAATGTGGCGACCACAGGCACAGACGGCCCCGCACCGCTTGAAATAAAATCTGGGGTGAAAGTGGATTTTGGCGCGGGGACGCTTACATCCACGCAAGAGACATATACTTTGGCTAACACCCAATTTATATCTTTCGGAATTTACGGGGAGTTCGGCGAACAACACGAATTGCCACTCGGCATTTTGGATGGTATTGTTAAATATGGTCACCATGCGACAGATGCGTCTTTAATCATGACTGCTGACCTGCGCGACCTGCCTTTGATTGGTGTGATTGGCAGGGCTGGTGCGCTGGGCATATTCCGTGACCCATCAGATAATAATCTTGTCGGCGGGTTTGAAGCTGGAATTTCTACAGACCATGATGTGTTTCGTGAAGGTTCTAGGGGTGCTATAAAAACAGGACTTCTCATTTCTCCAAGTAGATTTGGAAACAGTAGCACTATTCAAAGGGCGGCTGTTTTTGAAGTCAACGATGCGGGGACGGGTTTCAAAGCCGAAGCAATAAAATATGATACAACAGGAACACCTCCCGGTGACCAATGGCCAACGAAGCGAACAGGTACACAAATAGCTGGTTTTGCGACTGGGACCAAATACGGATTCGGCGATGATCCCGAGAGCCTCAGTGGCTTTATCCTTGCGGGAGTCGATGTCATGACAATACCTACCAACGTCGGAACCCCCACGAACGTGCATACCCAGCAGACACTACGGATTGTTGGCGCGGGTTTCCTGCCGACCTCGACTCTGGGTGCTGCGATACTTGATATCACAGGTTCGGCAACTTGGAGGGGGGGTAAGGCGTATGTTTTAGATACTGTTGATGCCACCACCAAAGTATTTAACGTGGATTTCACTGTGAATTTCGCCAAAGGTACGTTTAACACGGCTGGTGCAGTTGCCGTGGCTAGCAAGATTGGCGCGGATGGTATGCCTGTCACGACTGGTCAGACTGGGCAAACGCTGTTAATTGAGGGCAAATTCGGTCAGGGTGCGCCCGCCTTTTCTGCGGGTTTTCTGACTAGTGGGAGGGTTCTCTATTATAACGGTGCCGAGACAGCAGTCCAGACAAACGCGCTGTATGGTTTGATTGGCAGAGGTGGTGCGGTTGCCATATTTCAGGGTGGTGGGCAGGTTGGGGCTAATAATGGTTATGCTGGCGGATTTTGGGTTAGACCTGGTGCGACCGAGGGCACGACCTTGCCCGAAGTCAAGTATGGGACTTATTTAAGCCATTATAGAGCGGAGATAAAAGACTCAGTAAATATTCCCGCCGAGCCTTCTGGGCGTGTTGAATTCTTTAATGGAACGACAGGTGCTACTGGCGGTCTTGTTGTTCAGCAAAACCTTACGTTCAGACTGGGCGGGGATGATGCGGATGCCGCCAACGAGAACGGGCTTCGTTTTAATGTATTTAGGAATCTTAAAACCGTGGGGCTTTTGGGTCAAACGGATTTGGGTGCTGTTCTGCCCAATACCACGGCCTCTGCCACTTGGTATGGGCGGTTATTTGCCAAAACCGATGCAACCGCGTTTAACGCGGACAATGAAAAACAAATCCGCTTGGATGTGGATTTTTCTGAGGGAACGATTGACACGCCAGCCCCCGTTAATTTTACCATAGGGGAAGAAACGCATAGTGTATCCATTCGCGGTCGCTTTGGGTTGCATGACTTCGTCCGTAGGTCAAGTGTGCCAACAGCAACAGGTCTGTTAAGTGGGTTTGTGGAATATACGCATTATGAGACGGCGGCGGTTAGATTTGATTTGATTGGGATAATTGGGGCGGAAGGCGCGCTCGGCATATTCAAGGGCAATGTCGCAGATGTTGGCTTGGTTGGCGGGTTTGAGGTAACACCAGATTCGGATGCAGAGATAGCGGCAAGGGGGGCGAATCATACCACCTATTTAACGCAGTTTGAGAATTTCGCGTCAATAAACGATCCATTAAAGGATGGTAGTGTCCGCTCTCAAATAGTAAAAGGCGAGGCACATAAGTTGAAATTTGGTGGCGCGCCTGAATATTTCCCTACGTTCAGATTGGGCGGGGATCATAGCGATGCTAATACTGATGCGGCAGATACGACTAACCTCGATGGCTTTGCCATGGCGGTATTCACTGCTGGTCAGCATAAAGGCGTGGGGATTTTGTCTGGCACGGATTTGGGTACGCCTGTGACATCAAGCACACCCTCGGCGATTTGGGCAGGGCGGCTTTATGTCAATCCCGCTTATACGGCTGATGATACTACCTATGCCTCGCTGGATTTGCAGGTGGATTTCGGCGCAGGCACGATTGAAACCTTGCAACCAATAACCATAGTTGCGTATAAAGCGGGCAGCCCAGCAGTCCATAAACAAAGCCTAGAAATTAACGGACGGTTCGGCTCGCATTTGGATGCATTCGGCTTGCGCACGGGGACACTGGGCGGAACGGTTGACTATACTGTCGGGCATTATGCCCTAGATGCAAATTTAACAAACCTTACCGTCTCCCAACGAACATTGGCAATGACGCATCGCCGTGTCACGGCAAGGCTTCCGTTGATCGGCTTGATTGGCACGGATGGCGCGATTGGCGTATTCCACGGTACTGTGGCGGATGATGCTTTTACTAATGTTCATGTCATCGGCGGGTTTGAGGTAAGCCCGCGGGCGGAATTGTCCAGCACTATCACGGCTAGTTTTGAACGTTGGGCGCGGGGTGCAACGCAATGTGGGGCTATTGATGCAAGGGTCTCCACCTTTGATTTTGACACCGAATGCGCCACCACAAAAGCCATTATCTTTGCCCATCCAAATGATTTGTTCCTATCGGATGAGGATTTTAGTGGTAGTAATACAAAGCGTCAAGGGTTTGTTTTGGGTAATGCGGTTGGTATAGACCTAACCCGTACGTTAACCCCAACGTCTGGTCTTACCCTTAAAACTTTGACCTTGGGCGATGATGCCATTTTTAATAACGTCGGGGAAAGATTTACATTAAACACGGCTATGGGGGATGCCACGGATGGTGTTGCCTTTATCGGGGACTCTTTTGATAATTCTATTTATGCGGGGCTGTTGTCTGGCACGGATTTGGGCGCACCGCTGGCTTTGAACAGTGCGCTTCAGGTCAGTTGGCCAGGCAGGCTCGTTTATCTGGTTAATGGCGTTGCTTTAGAAGATGGCGATTTTGTGCTGACCGTTGATTTCGCCAATAGGAGGATTTCAGGGGATGTGGCGGTGGCTTCTGGTTTGGCTCTGCAAGGGTCTTATGATGAATTCGGTGTCATAACGGGGATAATTAAAGCTAAGCAGTCTCGTTCATCCACGGGTTCTGTATCGGGGCTTATCGGTGTGGAAGGCGCGGTTGGCGCGTTTGTTATTAACACCAGCGATCGGTTCAGAGTTGGCGGGTTTGTCGCGGCACCTGTTGCGAAGATTAAGGTGACAGGCTATGCCCATTTTGAGGATTATCATAAAACCTTGACGGGACAGCGGGAACTACACGCAGATTTAACAACGGGCGGTGAGGCGGCACTCGTGGTCGGCACGCCAACTGGTTTGAATACCGCGACTGCGACAGGCATAACTCTTTCCACCACTGGTGCGGGCGAATTTAGCTCTACTTACTATCTGGGCGGGGGAACAAGCGGTGATGATGGGTTTGCCCTTCTGCGTGGTCGGCTGACGGGTAGCAATACACATATATATCGTGCGGGGATTTTGTCTGGTACGGATTTGGGTCCAGTGGTTAGCGCGAGGGTGAATGGGTTATGGACGGGGACTGCCAATGTCACCTATGCTAATAGCACGACTTCTGCGAGTGAATTCCATAGCTTTACCCTGATTTTGGATGTGGATTTTGCCGCTGGCATGATTAACACCGTGACTGACGGAGTAAGTGGTACGGATGGTTTACAGGTTGAGGGGAGGTTTGGTGTGGGTAATATAGCATTTAATGATGGTAATCGCACTGCCTTACCTCAGGGTATTTTGGGCGGGCGGGTTACTTATAAATTTGGAGTGGGGGGCATGACTGATCCAGAACTTACTAGAATGCCGTTGATTGGATTGATTGGTGGGGAGGGTGCGGTTGGCGTATTTACTACGACCAGTGGTGTCTTTTCTTATGCGGGCGGTTTCACCGCACGACCTTTTGCCTTGACCCCTGCTGCGCAAGTTCCCGCACCTGCGGCTATTGTTGTGAGTGTGTTGCAGGACTTTGCAACCCTGCCAACCACGGGAAGCACAACGAGCGGTGGATTTGTGAAACTTGGCAGTACGTTCACAAACACTGATGTTGCCACATTTGCTCCCACCGGTTTTAGGAGTAATAATACCACTTTCACGATTAGGAACGATATTGAATCCATCGGTGGCTTTGCTTATTTTTCAGTAACAGAGAATACTGACACAAAATTCTACTATTACGCTGGGATTCTGGCAGATACCAATTTGGGCGCGCCTGTCGCCTCCAGAGACCCAACCGCAACTTGGACTGGGATATTTTCAGAACATGGTAGTCGTGAATCGCCAAATAAAGACGACTTTGTAAAATTCCATGTTAATTTTGGGGCTGGGATATTGCAGTTTAGTAATGCTACGGACACTGGCGGGGGCGCTACGCTCACCCGTGGTATCTATACTTACACTCTAAATGGGGAATTCGGTCATGGGGTTATTGATGCGAATAACAATATCATTACCACGGGGCAACTGGGCGGACAGATTAAGCGTTCCACGGGTCTTCAGAATGACCCAGACAGATTTGCGGTTATATCAGGTTTGATTGGTAAAAAAGGCGCGGTTGGTGCGTTTGTGGATTCTTTGGATCGTTCGCATTTCGCGGGCGGGTTTTGGGCTGTGCCAAAATTGGGGCTTGATGATGATGATGATGACGAAGTGGTTAATTTTGCCGACTGGGAGCGTGGTTTTGGCAGACGACATGACTTGCCGCGCCGGCTTACCAGCCCACAAACAAGCGAATTCTTGGCGGGTAGGGAAACCGTTGTGAATGAAAACGGGCTGGATGACACGGGGAGGACAAACTACGGGAGGGTAGTCTCCGGAGCGAAATTTGCTGGGGGCACAATCGCCCGCTTTGCTTTTGCCTTTGGCAGTGATAGTCTCACGTATGGTGGCTATCCACTGGGCGGGGATGCCACGGGTGGTGTCGCTGGCTTTTGGCAAGCGAATGGTGCCCATCGTTATGCCGGGCTTTTATCAAGCACAAATGTGGGTGCACCTATCAATTCAGCTCTTCAGACTGGCGCGTGGCGCGGGCGATTCGTGGTATACCGTGCTATTTCTAACCTTATTTTTACTACTAGAACAGATTTCACATTAAACGTTACGTTTAAAACGGGTGGTGGCGGTACGCTAACAATGGCTAATATCACGGATTCACAGACTTCTTATAATTACTATTCAATGACGGGTGGTGAATTTGATGAAAGAGGTTTTATTTCTGGCAAAATCAATTTACATCATAAGACTAGTAGCACTAGTGAAGTTACTCTTACCGACTCAGGCTTTCTAACAGGGTTAATTGGCGCGGATGGCGCGGCTGGTGTGTTTATCGGTGGCAGGGGGACGATAGATGATATACAGCTCCATTCCGCGAGGTCAGGTGACATTACGCGCTTTGTAGGTGGGTTTGTGGCAACTGGCAAAAGGCTTATTGACGCGCCTGCCTCACCATCGGCAAATCATGAACAATTCAATTGGTATTATAAGAATTATGGGTCGGGGGATAGAAAGCTATCCGCCAGCTTTGCGGATAGCGGTGCGGATGTGAGGACTGCCTTTTTGGAAGGCTCAGTAACTGGGTTGAATTTGCCTGTATCAGATTTACCGCGTCAGAAGAATCTGACCGTTGTCAAACTCCGCGGGGATGTGTCCAGCCCCAGTGGGTTTGCCTTTGTCAGTGGTAATATCACTACTGATTCTGCGAATGAGCGGTTCCGTGTCGGGTTGTTATCTGATACAAATTTGGGTGCGGCTTTCACGAGTGCACCATCGGTGCTTTCTTGGACGGGTAGCATTCATCTGTTATCCGATGCAGGTGTTGTGCGGACTACTAACCGTCCGTTCACCTTGAATTTTACCGATGGCACACTTACCACCCCTGACCTAGCAATTGGCACCAACGATACGATACGGATTGCTGGTACGTTCCGCGTTAGCTCTACAATAAATTCACTGTTAGGCGTGGGTGTTCTGGGCGGGTCTGCGTTTTTCACTGATACGAGCGCGACCACTACCACGGAATTGCCACTGATTGGGCTGATTGGCGCGGACGGCGCGATTGGCGTATTCCACGCGGCCGCGTTGGGTGTTGGCGGGTTTGAGGCTGGACCACCTGTGCCCGCCCCTTGCATCGCTTCGGGTAATTGTCTTGCGAATTATGACGCTTGGGTGGCGGCTACTACGATAACGCCTCTTGCGTCGGGCGAAGCCGAGCCCCCCACAGAGAGTCGATTTTTGACATCCACGGGTGATAAGTTGAACACGGAAGACATTCCGGGGAATTCAACCAGTGTTAATCTTTCCACTGCGACAAATGGCGGGACTGCTTTGGGCGGGGATACCACCGATGGGTTTGCCTATCGTGCTGTAAACGGGCTTTTCCTTGTGGGGATTACCGAAACAACCGATTTGGGCGCGCCTGTGGATGCGACAACCGTTCTGGGGACTTGGAAAGGGTCGTTTGTAGTGGGTGAATTTTCAGGTCCCGCAGCAACCTTTACGCCCCACGATTTTACCCTAGCGGTTACCTTTGGTGATACAGCATTGGGTAACGCGGGATCGGTGGCTTCTGGCACTATCGGCGCAACGGGCTATACCTTTGAAGGCGAATTTGATGCGAGCGGGGTGATTTCTGGCACAACCGCACACGCAGGCAACGGCGCGGGAGTCCTGCAAGGGCTCATCGGCGTAAAGGGTGCGGTTGGCGTGTTTATCAGCGATGTAGGCGCGACCAAGGCCTATGCTGGCGGGTTTGTTGCCAAGATAGCTCCGCCCGACCCTTGCATCGCTATGAATAATTGTCCTGCGAATTATGCCGCTTGGACGCGTAGTTTTGATACGGGCGGGGTTAATGCCGACCAAACTTTGCAGGAGTCGGGTTTTACGAATGCTGTAAGAGGAACTTCGGATTATATCAAATTGGATGGTGACACTAAAATAGTGACAAGTGCAGGTACTTTTACCCCCAATATTTTACGCTTGAATGAGACAGTGGGTGAAGACGGCTATGAAAGCGGTATTGCCTACAGGAATGTTAGTGTCACTGGTTCCCTTGGGCAAACATACGCGGGGATTCTAGCAACCACAGAACTGGGCGCACCGCTTGTCGATGGCTCCAAAGATGGCACTTGGACGGGCAGGTTAGAAGGTATCACTGGTTTCGCCGAGCCCTCTCTAGCGCTTAATACTTTCTCACTGAAAGTTACTTGGGTCGGTAGTAGTACTGGGACAGAGAGCGTGGGGACGATTGAGTCTTTGGATGTCAATGGCGACGTTGGATTTGCTCCTGTAGGTGGTTTTGATAAGGGCATGAAGTTCACTGGTGATTTTAACGCTGCTGGTGTGATGTGGGGAGATGTTAAAGCTAACATTAACGATGTTGATCCTGACAATGGCACATTCAGTGGGCTGATTGGTGCAAAAGGCGCGGTTGGTGTGTTCGAAGGCGTGACGGGTGTGTTTAGCTACGGTGGCGGGTTTGTTGTCAATCCACCCTCGAACTAATCCCTAATCCAACGATAAAAACGGGCGCATAACCCGCGCCCGCTTTTTGTCAATATTATGGCTGATTTATGGTAAGTTTATGGTAAGTTTATGGTAAAATCGCGGTATATTTCCGCTATATTTTTTCATTCACTTTTTTATTATATCATCACTTTTTAAAAAAAATGCTTGACAAAAAAGTGAAAAAAGATGAATATAAAAAGAATCGCCCGCCCGTATATGGACTTATTGGGCGGATTTCGCCTAAATCTTAGGGGGATTCGGCGATTCTTATCTATAGGGGAAACCAGATGAAAACGATAAAAACCACACCGATAAAAACCACAATGATGGAGATGACAATGAATACTTTGTTAAACACTATACTTGCACAGATAACTTATACGCGGGGTGCGTTAATCGCGCTGTTCGCGGGGTTGTTTATTTTGGCGGCCTGTGGCGGGGGCGGTGCTGCTACCGATGTTGCGCCCACGGGAACGGGAACGAATGTTTGTGATACCAATATCTTTGACCCCGCATGCGGTGTTGAAAAACAGGCAGAGCGGACGGCCGCGATTAACACCTGTATAACCGCGATTAGAACGGGTGGGTCGTGTGAAGTCCCAACTGCCGTGCGTGATTGCTTGAACGCGCCTTTTACGACCGAGGGGTGTGGTGAAGATGTGCTCCGCGCCTCTGTCACTATTGCATCCGTGCAAGCAACGCGGACAACCGATTGCCGTGCTGGTAATGCGGGCAGTGCGACCTGTACGGGCGCGATTGTCAATGTTTGTGGCACAGTGTCCAGCACGAATGACGGGGTTTTATTTACAGAAACGCTCTGCGGGGAGGACTATGATGCCAGCCGTACCACGTTGATTAATAACTGCCGTACGGCGGGAGATGCCAGCGATGAGGCCTGTACCAACGTTGTTATTACTACGGATACAGAAGCCAATAAAAAAGCCCTTGATTGTGTGCTTGATGCGTTTGGCGAAGGATGTGATACGAACACGGATGTGATGACGGTTGTTGAAAAAACCGATGCGACTATTAAATCCATTGTTGAAACAAGACAAGAAATTGAGACAGATTGCCGTGGGCTGGCTGATTTTGCGACAAATTCGCGTTGCACAAGTGCTATTGAAACCACTTGCGCGGGCAACCCCTTTACCCTAACCACGGGGGCTTCGCCCACTAATTTCTGCACGGGTGCGAATGATGGGCGTGCGGCACTTATCATGCGGTGTTCTGCCCCAGATACAGATAAGACGGGTTGCGATGCAACTATCGGCACGGGGACAACAACCGTTGCCGAGTGTATTACCAACCCGTTTGATGCCACCAATGGGTGTAGTACGAACACAGGATTTGATGCCACGCGAAGCGAGCGAGATACGCTTTGCACCACGCCCGCAACGCTTTTTGATGGTTTCTGTGATAATTATGGTGCTACGGGTGCGATAACCACCATGCGGAACGGCATTTGTGAAACGGAGGCAACCAGCTTTCATGAGGGTTGCCTTGACCGTACGGAGGCGGGACTTGCGTTGGATGCACGGAAGGCTTTTATACAAACTTGTCTTGCAACCCCGAGTACTGATTGCGATATTCCTACATCGAGTCGTGCTGTTACCGTTACCCTATGTATAAAAAATCCTCATAGAGATGAATGTAAGGATGACCTTGATTTTGCTGAGGTAAAGTCTGACCGCACCACGCTTTGCACCGATACGACAGATTACTTTGATACTCTGTGCGATACTTATGACAATATAGAAACCACGCGGCAAACACGTTGCACCGTGGGTGCGACCAGTTTTGATACGATTTGCGAAGGTAAAGGTTTTGATGAGGGCAGGACTGCTGGGCAGAAGCAGTTTATAGAGGATTGTCGGGATAGCGGTGTTGAGGAGTGTGGAACTATAATGATTACTACTTCTTTTGGTTCTATCAGCATTGCTGAATGTGTTAATAATGATGCTAACGACCCTTGGAAAGTCACTTGTCAAGTTCCTGTTTTTGAAGCCGAACGGACGGCACGGTCATTGGAATGTGCCAACTTTGCTATTACTAGCAATACTAATAATACGCCTTGTGCGAATGCAACGCGAAATGACTCCTGTGTTAATAATCCGTTTATCCAAAGTTGTAACGCGGAGGGTTATGATGCCGTCCGCACTAATCGTGATAGATATTGCCGTGGTGCTGGGATAGCGCCTGACGACCCTCTCTGCATCGGTCGTGAGCCATATATTTGCGGTGGGACAGAGGAAATGGGCGACCCGTTCGCCGATATTTGCGGGATTGCAAACCATGCCAACCAGATGAATTTTTGCGATTTGAACGGCGGGTCAAGCGATGTTAGATGTGAAAACAACGCGGCAACAGTTTGCCCTGATAATCCGTTTAATGGCAGTTTTGGTCCGCATCAACTGAATTGTGCGGATGAGTTATATCTTCCCAATCGTTTAATCGCTTGCGGTGGTAAGATTTCAGATTTGCCAACGGGCGGTGCTGGGCTTTGTAATGATGAAAAACTATCGGGTGCGATTTGTGGCACGGATAGCAATGTTGGGACTGACCCGTTTGCCGAGATTTGTGGTGATTCTGATGCCACGATGGCTATTAATTTTGTTAAAGATACAGAGGAACAAGAATTCTGCGGTGCTACGCGTAGGACCGAAACACGGGCAGGCGAATGTGCGATGATTTACACGGGGCTTTGCACGGGGGATAATTTGGTTAAAAAATCCGTTGGCGAGGGTCTTTTTAATTGTTTGATATATGATGACCCAGCCGTGATAGGGTTGCGGAATGACTTTTGCACGACTGCCGAGACCAGCTTTACAGATGGGTGCGAGGATGGCACGCATGGCGACGCGGCGGGCGATGTAAATACCGCACGGGAAATGCTGGCGATGACTTGTCGGGGCAATCCACAGGCGACTGGGTGTGATACGGTTGTTGATACTGGAACGGGGCGAACCGTTGCAGATTGTACTAATCATCTTACCGTGGGCGACCCTGGCGACCCGTATCAGACAGGGTGTGATGATATTGGCTTTAAGGAAGAGCGGATGGAGCGTGATTTGACTTGTGCTTTGGTTGCGACGCTTGAAACGTCGCTTTGTGATAATGCAAAGTCAACTAACGCCTGTGTTAATGATCCTTTTGGCGAAGTTACTGGGGGTGGTGTCGAGTGTGACCCGACTGATTATATGGCCGCCCAAACAGATCGTGATAGATATTGCCGTATTTCTACAACAGCCGATGATCCGCTCTGCACGGGTCGGCAGACATATATTTGCGGTGGGGCAAATACCGATAGCGTCCCTACCGCCGGTATTTGCGGGGATGATAACGAACTAGGGGAACAGGAATTCTGTCGTACGAATGGGCAGAACACTGGTACATGTGAAAGCCAAGAGGCAGTGGCTTGCCAAGCTAATCCGTTTAATGACAGTTTTGGTGCGTACAGATTCGATTGCACGGATTCCACGTATTTTGCGAGTCGTATCCCCACTTGCCGTGGTGCGATGAACACTTGGGCTGCTGCTGGCGCGAGCGTTGATGATTGTAGTGTGAAAGAGGTTGCTGGTGTGATTTGTGGCACGGGTAACAGTATTGGGACTGACGCTTTCGCCGATATTTGTGAAGAAAGCACTGCCATGATGGCTATTGATAATTTTGATCAAGATACGGAACGCCAACAATTCTGCGGTGATGTGCCCAAGACCGACACACGGGTAACGGAATGTGAGACGATTTACACGGGGCTTTGCACGGGTGATAATTTGGTTAAAGAATCCGTTGGCCATGGTGGTTTTAATTGCTTGGATTATGATGACCCAGACGTGATTATATTGCGGAATAACCACTGTATGACTCCTGCGACCAGCTTTACAGATGGGTGCGAGGATGGAACGCATGGCGACGCGGGCTTGGTAGATGCCGCGCGGAAAAGCCTTGCCGCGATTTGCAGAACCACACAAAACGCGGAGGGGTGTGATGACCATGCGAATGCTGGTGATAGCGGTCCAACCGTTGCGGATTGTAGCGCTAATACGGCGGTTGGCGACCCCTATCAAACGGGTTGTGTTGATAATCCGCTCTTTATTGCAGAGCACACGACTCGTGCGACATTCTGTTCTACGGGCGCGAATGTGAATGACGACAGACTTTGTAAAAATGCGCGGGACGCTGATATGTGTATTCATTTTCCTTATGGCAATGATAAGGATGGCATGGAGTGTAGTGCGATGGATTATGCGGATGCACGGGCAAGTCGTCAGACGTATTGCAGTAATTTGGGCGTGAGTACGGGTCTCTGTACGAATATAGCCAGGGCTCTTTGCGATGGCGAAGATGCAAACGATAATCCTTTTTCCGCGTCTTGCGATGAGTTTAATCTTAATAATAGCGCGGCGCAGATAAAGTGGTGTACGAATTATGGTGATTTCAGGTGCGCCAACCAGCACGCGGGTGCTTGTTCCGAAAGACCGTTTGGTACGGAGGTTATTGCTCGTGATGGTGACCCTGTTAATTGTTTTACGGATATGGATAGAGGCATAACTGCGGAGACCTATGCCCCCCAACGTCAGTTGTTTTGTGCGTCAGGCAGGGAGCTCGATAAGGAGAGATGCGATACGACCGAAATCGCGACAGTCGTTTGTGGCAAATCAGATGATGAAAATTCGAATCCTTTCGCCGCGTTTTGTGCGAATTCAGCCAATGATGGACTGAATAATGATGCCGCCGCGCGTTTGGCTGTCCGTCAAGGCACTTTGGATTTTTGTGAGAATGCTGCGAATTCAGGCGTGGGTGTTTGTGAGAGGACTAGTCTTATTATTGCCGATCTTGGCCGTACTTGTACGGGGGATGGTGCAACCTCTATCACAGAGCAGTGTGCTTATACGCAATATGCAGGTACGCAAAGGGCGTTTTGCGCGGATAAGGGTAGCCTTAATATCTTTAATGCGGGTTGCAAGGACGGCACGCACGGGCAAGTAACCACTGCCCGTAACAACGAATGTCGCCGGATAACAGCAACGCCAGGTGTGATTGATCGGGATACGGAATGCCCCCAAATCGTTATAGACCTTTGCGAGGTGAGTGCGTTTGTACAAAAGTTGGATAATAACGATATGGAACAAGACTATCTTTGTGGAACGAATACAAATAATGTAAATTATGTGACCGCGCGGGAGATGACTTGTGGCAACGCGCGCCCCGAGGCTGGCGACACTAATGAGACTGAATGCAATGCGTTTTTAACCACGCTTTGCACGGGTAATCAATTTGACATGGCTGTTGGTTCACAGGACTATAATTGCGCGACGGACCCAGAATTTAATACCTATAGAGAGACGCAGTGTGGCGCGTCTGGCAATGGCGATGGGACGCGCACCAATGATGAATGCAAGGCTACAATAACGCGGATTTGTGATGAGGGGGCTTCGCTTACAACGGCTTCCAATGGCTATGATTGTCTTAACAGTCAAATTGCAGAAGTGAGAACCGAACGGCGGACATTTTGTGCGACGGACTCGGTTAATACTCCGGGTTGTACAGGCGTTCTTGTCGATCTTTGCTCTGACTCGAATTCGTTTTCAGGTGCAGCGAAGACGGGTACTGATGGAACGACATTTGATTGCACGATGGGCACTACCTATCGTCCCCAAAGAAGAGATTATTGTGCGAAGGACGACAATGATGTGAATGGCGAATGTCCAGGCGTGATTGCCACGCTTTGCACGGCGGGGGCGAGTTCGCTTGAAGAAGTGGCAACGGATGTTGATTCCAATGTATATAATTGCCTTACCAGTAAAGTTCCAGCCGTGGAAATCGCACGGCAAGTCTTTTGTGCGGATAGTGATCAGACAGCGAATTGTAATACCGTGCTTGCTGGGCTTTGCACGGGCGATAAGTCGCTTTCAAGTACTGTGGATAGGGGTGATGGCACCAACTATAATTGTGCGGGTAATTCGGATCAACTATTGATAAACCAACGCCAAGCCTATTGTGCGGATGGCGACAATGATGATATGGTGGCGGACTGTCCAGCCGTGATTGCCGCGCTTTGCGAAACCGGAACTTCGGTTCAAACTTCCGTGCCAACGGGTACTGGGACGTTCTATCCTTGCGCAACCAGTACAGTTCCAGCCGTGATAACGGCGCGTGAAACGCATTGCCGTTTGGGCGCGAGCAATTCAGCGGGACTCTGCAACGGTACAATAGCGAGTCTTTGCCTCGCTAACCCATTTGAAGAACGCGATAGCGATGGTTTCGGCACTCTTTGCGTAGATACAGGGGGCAATAAGACCTATGAAAATGCCCGCAAAGAGGAGTGTCGCGCTGGGTCGGAGGCGGATGGGCAGACAGGCAAAAAATGTGAATTTATCAAGGCAGGGATTTGTGATGGCGATGATGTGGGCGATAGCCCTTATGCCGCGGTTTGCGGTATGAATAATGCAGATAATCAAGTGAGGTTCTGTCGGCTTAACGAAAACGGTAATTCTAATGCGATGGGGTGTGATGGCACTATTATAACCGTTTGTGATGTGGATAATGGCGACCCGTTTGATTCGCTTTGTCCTAATAATAATATTGGCGACCGTACAGCCCGTGCGACTGCCTGTCTTGACTCAAATACCGACAAGGTTTGCTCTGCCGAAGTTATCCAATGTAACATGGCTCCGTTTGGCAAAACCCCGACTAACGAGGATTGTAATGCAACCATTTATGCCGATGCGCAAACAGCGTTTTGCACTGATACTAACAATGTTTTTAATGCGGGTTGTACGAATGCAATATATTCTGAAACGGAGGCCAATCGTAAGACAGCATGTTTGGAAACTGGCAGGTCTAGTTTGGATGTGGGGGATTTGATTTGCCCGGGTTTTGTTACCACGGCTTGCGAAAACGACGCATTCACAAAACACAGAGCAGACGGGACGAGCGACCTTTGCTTGGGTGATAACAGAGCGCAGGATAATACTTATGAAAAAATCCGCTTGGCGGCATGTAATGGTGAGACTGGCCCATTGCCAAGTGGTAATCTTTGTAGAACGACCGCGCTATCGGGTATGATTTGTGGCGATGGGATTGCTGTTGGGGAAGGCGGCGTGGCTGGCACTAATCCCTTTGCGGAGATTTGCAAGACTGGGGATGGGAATATCTATTTTACTGGGCTTACCGCCTCGCAACAAAATGCGTGTCGTATGGATAGTGATGCTGATGGCAGTGGTTGCACGACTACGATAGAAGGTTTCTGTGGTATACCCACGACCCCCACCAGCGACAATGCAACCACCAATAATCTGTTTGATACGCTTTGCGATACGGGTTATGACGCCGACCGTGATACTGCATGTTTGCAAGAACGGGCGACTGCGGGTGCGGGCAATGATTGTACGACCCGCTCAGGTGTGAAATCCGCGTGCGCGGTTGACCCATTTATCGGCGGGTGTACGGGTGTTGACGGGCAGGACGGACCGACTGGTTACCTCGTAACATATTGCACGACGACGGATATTTTTGATGCGCGTTGCTTGGAAGATGATATTCCCACCTATGGTGATGTGAAAACCTTGCGTGATGCCTATTGCGGTGGTGATACTGCCACTCCTGCCGATGGGGTCGCGGCCGTGGATCAAACCCCCGCAGGAAAGTGTTTTTCTAGGGAGGAAAAGATTTGCGGTGCGACAGAGGAGAGCAACCCTTTCGCCAAGCTTTGTGGGAGTAATACGGCTAACCGCATGACATTTTGCGATTTGGCGAGCCAGACGGGTAAGGGTCAATGCGCAGATAGTGAGGATTTGCTTTGCCCCGCCCGCCCGTTTGGGACAGATCTTGGCACATCTGGTACGATAAATTGTAAGGAAAGCGGTGATTATGCTATTACGCGTAAGGATTTGGTGGATGACTGCCTAGAGGAAAACCCAGCACCTGAGAATGGCGCGACTTGTACGGATGCTATTAAAGCTTGTATTGACAATCCGTTTAGCCAAACGGCGTTTAATGGCGAACCATGCGATGCGGCCGCCTTTATCAATGCGTTTTTGCCACATTGTGAAAAAACCGCCAATGCTTGGGAAGCTGATTGTAATGCTTACGTAGGGCAGGGCGAGGTTATGGCAACGCGGACGGCTATCTGTGAAACACCCGCGACCAGTTTTAGAGCTGGGTGTGAGGATGGTGCTTATGCGGGCACAGCACGCGATACCGCGCAAGAAACACTTGCCTTAACCTGTGTTGATACCCCCGATGCCGATGGTTGCACCAATCCTGTAGATGGCGTTAGCGGGACAACCGTTGCCCAGTGTAGTGCGAATCCATTTAGCACCGCGTTGGATTGTTTTGGCAATAATATTTTTGAAAAACAACGGGTGGCACGGATTAACCTTTGCACGGAGGCGGCGAATTCTTTTAACCCCTTGTGTGGTATTTTCGATGAGGTAACAGGCACGAATAAAGACCGTCTTGGCGGTATAACCATGGCGCGGGATACCTATTGCCGTGAAACCTCTGACCCCGCTGATATTGATGGGAATTGTGTAGATATCAAGGACATGTTTTGTGATGGTGCTGATGCGGGCGATAAACCCCACGCGGATGTTTGCGGTACGGATAATGTAGCGAATCAAAATAAGTTCTGTCGGATTAGCGGTAAATCCACTGAGAGTGAGTGTTTAGGCACTGTTGCCACTATCTGTCATGTGGATAATGGCAACCCGTTTGATACGGTTTGTGGTGAGTCCTCTCACGTTGACCGTGCGACCCGTTGCCGTCAATCTATGCTTGATACGCCTGTTGCCTTGCCCACAAATGCCACTTGTGACAGTACGGTAACTTTGGTTTGTCTGGGTAATGGTGATACGATTACCGCAAATCCGTTTGATACCCTTTGTAGTGATGAGTCTTATGATGATGACCGCGAGGCGGCGTGTCGGATTGGCGAAATTGGTCGCCTCGCCTGCGTGGATACGATAAAGAAATTCTGTGGGGTTGCGGGTTCCGTGGAAGTTAGCAAATTGTTTAACTCTCTTTGCACGGAGGGTACTACTTATGATGGCGATCGTACAACCTATTGCACTATGGGGGATACGATTTTTGACCCTAAGTGTAACGATACGCATGGCGCAGTGACGGCCGCGCGTGAGAAGGAATGTTTCAGAATAGGGAGCTCAACCTACCCTAACCAAACCTGCGATACTATCATTTCCGGTGCGTGCATGACTAATGTGTTTAAACAAACGACCGAAGGCACACCCACCAATCTCTGCACGGGCGATAACCGTAACTCGGTAGCCTATCATTCTCTGCGTGTGACGGCATGTGAGGGTGAGATTACCAATTTGCCAGATGGTGTTCCTGCGTCTGCTTGTAATGATGAAAATTTATCGGGTGCGATTTGTGGCGATGCAGATACTCTTGGGTCAAAACCCTTTGCGGAGATTTGCAGTGATGCGGATGGGAATTTTAATTATGATGTGCTTACTGCCGCGCAACAAAATGCGTGCCGTCTTAATGGTAATGCTGATGACGATAATTGCGCGACTACGATAAAATTGACTTGTGAAGGTGGTACGCGTGGTGGCGATGCGACTCTCGCAGATCCGTTTGATACCCTTTGTGATGCGGGTTATGTTAGCAAGCGAGAGGAATTGTGTCGCCCCAATGGTGGGGATGAAAATAATAAGGGTTGCGCCAAGACGATAGCAGATTTCTGCGTATCGCCCGACAATACGGATGATCTTTTTGACCCGCTTTGCAGGGATGCGGCTGGGGTTTATGAAAAGGCACGGCAGGTTCATTGTTTGTCGCTGACTCTTAATGAAGACACAACCAATTGTGGGGCAGAAGGCACTGATGATACTGTTTTGGGTGAATTCTGTAAAACGGGTCAGAATGCAACCCATTGTCCGCTTAGGGAGCTGGCGATTGCCGCGTTTGTGGATACAGCCGATTGGGAAAATACAACAGAGGCGAATGGGGCGCTGGATTCTGATGGGACAAACAGATTGACGATTTTGGAGTCGGTCGGGGCGGATGATACCTTTGACACCAATTATGTTCGGGCTGGTGCCAGTGGGTTAGACCTTAGCGTTTTTGATGGCACGGACGCGACATTCACAGACGGTGTTTTAATGCTATCAGAGGCAGGAACAACCGATGCCTTGGGCAGTGGCGTTGCCTTTGCTCGTGTTAATTATAGCGCATTTACATCGGCGAGCAAGGTCAAATACTACGCTGGGATTTTGGCTGACACCGATTTGGGCGGGCCTCTTGTCGCACCGCCCATGGAATCCCTAGATACCAAGGGCGAGGTTGATTGGGACATGGTAATTTCCATTATGATAGATGAACGGGCTGTTCAGAAACTAACGGGGACTAAGCTGTTTATTCATTTTGCGAATAAGACCTTCCAGAGTAGGAACGGGGATAGTCCAATTGATTTTGACACTGGCAACTTTGGTAGCAAGGATAAATTTTTCATAGACGGTGGATTCACCACTGCGGGTATTGTATATGGTACAACAAAACTTGGCAGTAACAGAAATACTGGTACCCACTCTGACGGTACGCTTACAGGTTTGATTGGGAGTAAAGGCTTGGTTGCCGCCTTTGTATCCGATGGTGCGGGTAATATAAACGAATATGTGGGCGGGTTTGTCGCCGATAATGACGATGTAACGATTGATTGTAGCGTGGGGAGCAATGCGTTTAATCCGGAATTGTGCCTCGTCGCCAGCCGTGCCGCGCTGTGTACTGGTCGCGACGGTCTTTCGGTAACGGATGAGAGTTGCAAAACGGAAGAAATTCGCGGTGTGATTTGTGCTGCCCAAGGTGATTTTGCAAATTTGGCTGATAGTATTTGTGATGTAGATATGGACAATAACGTTGATTATGAAGGCCTGCGCAGACAGGTGTTTTGTGTTGGCGCTGGCGATCAAGCCAATCCGTTTCATGGGCTTTGTGTGGGCGGTCAATATGATGGCGCACGTCAAGTAAGTTGTAATGGTTTGGTCGTTGACCCGCCAGACATTAGCATGCCATTCGGTGGCAGAACAACCAGACCCGAATGCGAGGCGGTTATCAGCAAGCTCTGCTTGGCAGAGCCGTTTAATTCAGCCGCGGGGGCGAGTGCTATAAAATTTGATTGTCTTAATGCGGCCTCTGATATCTATGTTAATAAGCGGAAGATGGAAATTGGGCTTTGCGTGAATGGAACGCAAACGGATAAACAACGCCCGATTTGCACGAATGCCGAGGTTGAAAAGATTACCACCCCTTGTGGCACCGACCCGCTTGACCCTATTTGCGCGCCTTATGCCGTTCAATATATGACGCAACGCACCGAACGGCTAAACACCTGTCGCGATGCCATGCGTACCACTTCCGCTTGCGCCAATGCGATATCCACGATTTGCACAGCGAATGATGCGCCGTTTTCCGATATTTGCCATGATCAAATTGATGCAAGAAAAGCTGGGGTGGGCGCGTGTCTTGGTGTCGTGCAGTCCAATAAACGGATAATGGAGGGCGAGCCAGGGACGATCCAAACACTGCCCGCTGTTTGTGGTACGACTGTTTCTAATAGTAAAACGGTGCTTGATTGTATTAACGAGCCGTTTAATTCAGATTGTGCTGTTGATTTTACGCGACCACAAAATTGTGCGGATAATTATCGTGAAACACGGTGTCAGAGTACGTTTTATGCGGCGAGTGAAGTGGTTTGTGAATCGTCCGTGACCAGTTTCACGATTGGATGTCTTGATCCCGCGAATGGGTTTGTTCCTGCAGGAGGAGGGGATCGGTTGCATCCTGCACGAAACGCCCGTGCAACTTTGACTCGAAGATGTACCGATACTGGTGAGGATGGTATGCCCAATACAGACAATGACGCGGGCTGTGATACTGTTATTGCGGTAGGTGCAAAGAATATAACGTTTATGGATTGTATTAACAATCCGTTCCTTACGGCGTGTCAGGAGAAGGATGCCATTGTCTTTGCGCTGACCAATTCCCCCGCTGCGGTTGAAATACGCACGGCGCTTGTTATGACGTGTGAAGGTTATGATGATATAACCGCGGTAAATGCTAGTGATGCATGTAAGACGATTGTTGGGGATGGTAAAACCATTGAGTCCTGTACCAGAAGACCGTTTGAGGCGGGTTGTTCTGGCCTGTTGGCGATCGCGTTTAATAGCTATCGTGAGCCGACATGTCTTTCCCCTACGGGCAGCTTTACCGCTGGGTGTAATGAGGAAACGTATGAAGGCACGGATGCCGCGCGGGCAGAGCAGGCGTTAGGCTGTGCTGATGCTGAGACCAAGGGCGAAAATGAATGTGATATGATGGTTGAGGCTAGCGGTTTAACGATTGATCAATGTAATGAAACTCCGTTTGCCGCTGGTTGTGAAAGCCCCGCGTTTACCAATGCTCGGCTACAAGCGTGTAAAGGCGAAAACCCGAATGCCGCGTGTAGCGTGGATGGCGCACTTGCCCGTACCAACTATGTTGCGGGTGACGTGGCAGATCTGGATCTTGGCAGTAAATCAGTCGTGGTGGGTATAGAAGAACACACGTCAACCCTGAACGATGTGGGCTATGCCGAAGAAGACGATGGGGTTTATAACGACCAATCCGCATCTGGGTTTGCCCTTGTTTATATCCCTGCAGTTACAACGGGTCAACCGAGTCCGAGCAGATATTATGCTGGGTTGCTATCTGGCACGGATGTCGGCGGACCGCTTCAGGAGAATTCTGCGTCTGGTGCGTGGGTTGGCAAGCTGGCGTTTATCATCGGGCAGGGTGTATTGGAAACGGTGGATTTCAAACTTGATGTTTATTTTGACGGAAGGACTATCGGTGCGTCTGATAGCGTTAATGTGGATTACGCCGAGACGGCATTGGGTAATTTTTACATAAAGGGTAGATTCACCGATAAGGGTGTTATCTATGGCACAACAAGGCTGGATAATGAGGTGATGGCGAAATCCTCGCGCGGCTCGCTGACGGGTATCATTGGGCAAAACGGCGCGGTTGGCGCGTTTATCTCTTCTGGTTCGGGCAATACACTGGGCGAATATGCTGGTGGGTTTGTTGCCGCGCCTGAGCTGAATTGTAGGACACATCCGCTTGATATACGGTGTGATATCAATGAAGCTATTGGTGCTAGTACTGTAGGAGGCTTACAGGAAGATGCCTGTTCGTTTGGGGTTGATAGTAGGAATAATCGCGCCTGCGACCCTGTGTTTGAACGGGTTTGTATTGATGACCCGCTTGACACTGCTAAATTATTTTCGTTCGCAGAAAAAGTTATGAGCAGTAGTGCCAACCTTGATTGTGCGCAGCACCCCGTAACCCTTGCTTTACGCAGGGAGGCTTGTCTGGATAATCAGGCACTTGACTGCGGAAACACGATACACACGGTTTGTGAGGATAATATTTTTGATATTCTTTGTGATGGTAGTGGGAATTTTGACAACTCCCGTTCATTTGCTTGCTTTTCAAACGCGGGCAAGATTTTTACGGGTAATAATGATGAAATTGTAACAAATTGTGAAAACCTGATAACACGTCAGTGCGCAAAAGACCCGTTTAAGGGCATTTGCTATATTTCTGGTACTACCAGTAATACGTACAACCCCGCGCGTTTGGCAAAGTGTGCCGACCATAATTTTAATGATACTACTGGGGTTTGCGGGGATAAAAACAACTTAGGTAAGGTAAGACCCCCCGATGTGTTTGCAGGGCTATCCGTAAATATCATTGGGGCTTATTGTAGCCGTCTTGCCAGCCCTGCGGATGATGAATACGAGGTTTGCAGCGATAAGCCCGCGGATTATTTGGCGTGGCGGAATGCTGGTACGGCTACCAACGATAATGGTACGCCAGACGTTGCAGAAGATGATTTTCAATTTGGTGTTGTTACGGGTTATCGCGCGGCATCGGTGAAGGATGCTGGTCTTATCGCGGGCGATGCTGATGGTTTGAATTTGGGCGATGGCGCAACCAGTGTTCATAACGAATTGACCTTGACCCTAGAGACTGCTACCAATGGTGTTGCCATTGCCAGCGCGACGGTTGGCGGAAAATTGCAATCATACGGCGGGTTGCTGTCTGGGGCGAATGTCGGTGCGCCTGTTCAAACGGGTGATGCTATCGCCGAATGGTCTGCCCAAATCGCGCTTTTATGGCAGGATGGGGATAATCCGAGTCAGACGACTCTTTTACGGAATGCGAATTTTTCTATTGGACTTAATTTTAGCGCACAAGACATTGTGTTTTCCAGAACCGATGATATTTCGCTTGTGAATACGGCTGGCGTGGATAGTGGTAAAATTAGTCTTGGTATTACTGGCACGACTGGTCAAAAAATGCTTGGCGGGACAGTCACCTTGGAGATTGTTGATGGTGAAGAACATGTTGGAAACTTCCGTGGTTTGATTGGCAGGGATGGGCTATTGGGTGCGTTTGCAAGCAGCACAAGAACGGGTGATAATGCCTTTGCTGGTGGGCTTGTTGCAGAAGATAGCGGTAATTGCGCGGCCGATGGCTCTGGGAATCCGTTCAAGACTTCTGCTGGTTGTACTGACGCAGAAAAGCGGGATGAGGTAACCAGATGTTATAATGAGCGGGCTAATCCCGTCCAAGTCGGGGATTGCCCTGAGATTAGGGCTTGTTTTGAAAATAGCGGGTCTGAACTGTTCGGGCTATCAAGTTTTGTTCCGTCTGGTGGAGTAGGTGTATTTTGCTCAAACCCTGTGCTTGACGGCGCACGCGCGATTTATTGCCTTGTTGATAATACATCGCATACAAACTGTACGAAAATTATTGCTGGAATGGCCGTGTCAAGGGCTGGGTCAGGTTCTTATAGCGCCTGTATTGGTCGTCCCTTCACTGGCACGATTCAGGAGTGCTTGAACGCGCTGGGGCCTGTTGCCTTTGCCCAATCACGGCTGGATATCGCAGTGGGTTGTATGACGGGCGGTAAGGTAACAGCGCAGGCTACGGGTACTTGCGAGCGATTCATCACTTCGGTAGGGTCTAATTGTGCCAATAATCCGTTCGATAGCAGTTGCGCTGACATCTTTACGGAGCAGGTGAGGAGTTCTACTTTTGCGGAATTGGCGCAAACATCGCGTTTGACGCATTGTACTACTGCTGGCAACGAGGCAGATACCCTATGCACGGGTGCATTAACGCATTGTGCGGTTGATTCGCCTGATAATAGGTGCAGAACGTTGGTTACCGATTATTGTTTGGGTGCTATGGGGCGTGAGGTTGTTGGTAGGGCAAATGCTTGTACGGCAGTACTGGCAGACACTTGCGATGTCAATCCGTTTAATCCAGCCCAGCGGTGTATTGACGAATATGCCAACGCACGGTTAGAGTTTTGTAAGGGGGACGGCACGACTGTGACGGGGGCAACCCTTGCCGATTGTAAAACCGATGGGGCGAAGACAGGGCAGGATTTAGAGATTTGTGGCAATGGGACTCCGGGGAGTGTGACTGCAAATACAAATCCGTTTGCCCCTGTTTGTCAAGATGCCTTGTACAACGATTATCATAACATGCTTAAAAACGCGAAAGAGGCTTATTGTGGTGCGCAGGACGTCGCATTTTTGGACGGCAGCGCAGAGTGCGCACCGATTGTGGCGACCGCTTGTGGCACGGGCGGGTTTAACCCCTCTCAAGCAACCATTGATGTGGCGTTTAATTCATTGTGTAGCCAAGATACCTATGACTATGCACGGCTTGCGGTATGTGATGTAAATCCTAAGGCGGCTGGGTGTGATGCGTTTCTTGCCATCGCTTGCCCTGCGGGTGCCATTGGCACTCTTATCGGGTGCGATGGCAATGCCAACAGCACCCCCGCCAAGGTTTGGACGGATAATGTCAAAGGAATTTTGGCAGAGGATGGAATTCCGGTCGGCGACACGTTCAGTATTGCTGGTGGTTTTGTGCGAGCAGGGCGTGATGGCTTGAATTTAAGTAAATTTGAAAACGTGCAATACAAGATAACATTAGAGGATGATGACGACCATGGTGTGGCGTTCACTAATGTAAGGGCTAATTCCTCAGAAAGATTCGCAGCAAGAAGATATTATGCTGGGCTTTTGCTCGGCACGAATGTTGGCGGACCACTGGTAAATAACTCTGCCAATGGGGTGTGGGCAGGCAAGGTAAGATTGTCTGCCGTTGCTAGAACAGTTGATGAAATAGATTTCACCCTAAAAGTTGCATTTACTGGCAATGGCGGTACGATTACGACTCAGAAGCAGACGACAAGCCATGTTGAGGATCAAGATATTGAGATTAATGTTCATCGGACTCCTGCTCATGGGGATGCGTTTATCGGTGCTCGGTTGAATATAAATGGTACTTTCAACGCCCAAGGCGTGATCTATGGTACAACAGATTTGTATTTTACCGCAGCCAATGCAGGTAATGTAGATTTTGCAACCCAGAAGACAAATCGGAGCACTTCCACTGGTACGCTTACAGGTTTGATTGGTAAAACTGGCGCGGTTGGTGCGTTTTATGGGATAACAGGTCAAGGTAACTTTGCAGGATATGCTGGTGGGTTTGTTGCCACTCCCGATACGGTCGGTAATCCGTATGTAGTGGGTGTTAATTGCGGTGTTGGCGGGACTCCGCTTCATGCGACCGATTGCCCAGTTGACGATTATCCGGATGCAACGGCGCGGGCGGCGGCGTGTCTTGGGCAACGCGGTTTCACAAATCCCAGTCATGAATACACTGTTTGTAATTCGGCTGAAGTTGCAGATGTGATTTGCGCTGGCACTGGTGAATATGCGAATCCGTTTCATATATCCTTTTGTCATGACTATAATGAACGTGTCGCTAACCAGCTCACCTTTGCCAATCGCTGTAATACCGATAGTTCAAGCGCGGACGCTTGTACAGAAGATACATATGTCAAGGCTTGTCTGCTTAACCCGTATGATCCGACTGTTAATAATACCAGAGCATGTAACACTGATCTTGCCTTTGCCAATGTACGCACGAATCTGGAAACCTTTTGTGGGATGGCAGGCAATGGGAGTGACGGAAGATGCATGGATGCAGTTGAAACCTGTTCGGCGGCCAATCATGAAAGTTGCGGGAATATCGTTCAAACATATTGTTTTGCGGAGGCTGGTCGCGTGGTGGCTGGTGATGGGAACAAAACACTTTGTGCGACTCGTATCGAGAACGCATGCCTCAATGTAAATCCGTTTAATGACCGTTGCGCCGATTCGGGGGCGGGTGTGTATGATACTACTAGGAGGGATTTTTGTAGCAGTCAAACTCTTGCTGAATTGGCAACACTGGGTGCGGATCTTGCCACTGATTGTCGCCCGCATGCAGTTGCGATTTGTGGTTTTTATATACCTTACCAAGCGCTGGCGGGTCCAAAGCCACCTGACGGGAAGGGTGGTCTTGGTGCCACTCGTGCAGACATACAAGAGGGTCGTGTGTATGGGACAAATCCCTATGCTGCGATTTGTGTCAATTCGGCCGCGAACCCTGATGAAGGTACTGACCGACTCGGTACAACGGCTAACCCGTATGACCGGAATAGACAAGGTGCGAAAGCGCATGCAAAGCAAGTCCTTGCCTATTATGTTCGGGAGTTCTGCCCAGTCATTCCCAGCAATAATGCGCGGATTGACAGTTGCCCAAAGATTGATGTCGCGGGCGCGGATGGATATGAAGCGTGGGGAGTCGCGGTTGGCCAAGGACTTATCTCCGCTGGCGATGCTGGATCCCCATCCGTCACGGAAACCACGAACTTTATCGCGGGTTATGGGGGCGGATTGTATCTGGGCGTGGGCAATACAAATGTTAAGAACGCAAAAACCTTTAGGCTTAACGCGGGGGTAAATGGCTTTGCCTATGCCACGACTGGCACACAGTTATTCACTGGGTTGCTGTCTAGTACAACCAATTTGGGTGCGTCGTTAGGGGCAGAGATTGTAAGCGCCGAATGGCGTTCCACGCTGTCCTTTTTAACGAACCAAGGGGATGGTATTACAGCGATAGAGAAAGAGGGCTTTATCCTTACTCTTAATTATAACGGCGGGTCTAGCACAATTACAGGGATAGAGAATGTCGGCACTGGCATGGTGTTCCAAGTGGATGGTACTTTTACCGGAAATCTGCTGAGCGGAACGGTTACTTTTGGCGCAACGGAAAGCGGGACGCTTGATAGCGATGCTTTTGCCTCGAGCGGGGACAGAACCACTGGCAGATTAACCGGTGTTATCGGGGCGGATGGCGCGATTGGCGTGTTCAAATCAAACGTGGGCGGTCACTTTGGCGATTTTGTCGGCGGGTTTATTACCGCACCAGTAACATTTGCGGGAACCACGACTTGGGCGCTTAGTTTTCTGGAGGCGGGGCAGAATATTCCCACCGCTGTCGGGGGTGAGACAGCGGGACAATACCTCGTGCGGTTGCTTCCCACGGACTTTGAAATCGTCCGCGAGGGTAGTATTCCTATTGCGGGCAACGCTGGGTCGTTTATCCGATTGAATGAGTTTAATCAAATCCAAGGGCGTGAAACAAGTGTGGTTAGGGGCGAAACAGTTACTAATATTATTCAATCGCTTAGTTTTGCGAATAATCCCGCGCTGATAACCCCCGATAATGGTGATAGCGGTATAACCTTTGGCAATATTGCGGTACCAGGAGAAAATTCGAGATTTGTGCGGCTTGCTGGTTTATTTCCAACCACGAATATGGGCTTGCCTTTGAAGTCACAACCTGCAACAGCCATTTGGCGGGGTAAGATGAGCGTGATTGCCAGTGGGAAGTTCCAAGGTGAAAGGGATGTCCGCTTTATGATTACCTTTGATGAAGCCACTGTAAATGGCGTTGGCACGATTGCAACCACGGAACGCGTTAATATTTTTACCGAACTTGGGTCAGAATACTTTTCGTTGGCTATAAATGCCAAATTTGATGCACGGGGTGCTGTATATGGCACGACAAGCCTTCAGCAAAATAGAATTGCAAGCAATCTGTCTTTGACTTCTAGCAATGCTAACACCGATGGCAGGGTATCTGGGCTGATTGGTCAAAAAGGGCTTATCGGCGCGTTTGTATCCAGTTATTATGGGGGACAAGATCCCAGAAAAGAATACGTGGGTGGGTTTTATGCCCTGAACCCCGATGCGCCTAGAAAGGTGGTGGAGGAGGTTGTTCTTGTAAGCGGTCCTACCAGCCGTAACCTTTGGGGGGATAGCTTTAATAAAGGTGCTGTTAATGGTGGTGATAACGACACGCCTAATAATCCTGATGATGATGTTGATAACCCGAATGTGGTGGATGCTTTTGGCGCGGGCGCGCCTGCTGGGCATGCACGATTTGCCCGCTCTGGGGCTGATTCGTATATCGGGACTGACCCGCTTGCCTTTCGTTCCTTGAATTTCTCGTTTGATGAAGACAGTGGTGTTGGCTTTGGCAAGGTTGGCGGAGCATATTATTCTGGTTTGCTGACGGGCGCGAATGTCGGCATATCGCTGAGCAAGAATCAAGAGATAACGGGCACCGCCACTTGGACGGGGAAAATCGCGTTGTATGGGGTTGGGTCTGGCACGGGGAGTGCCATTTTACCTGAATCTACTGAGCGTGATTTCACTTTGAATGTTACTTTTGATGGCACGACGGGGACGATAACTGGCGTTCCGACAACATTTGGTCGGTGGTTTGCTGGGAATCGTCTTGATTATACGTTAACGCTAACGGGTACATTTAACGAGGCGGGTGTGATATCGGGTACGACAAGTTTTTATGGGGCAGACCCCTCGCAGGGTGACGGAATCGCCGTGAATGCTCTGGCAGTTGAGGGTGAGGTGACAGGTTTGATTGGCACACGCGGTGCGATTGGCTCGTTCATTTCCACGAAGGTTTTTGCGGATGAGATTGCCGCGACTAATTTTGCCGGTTCTTATGCTGGTGGTTTTGTTGTTCAGCATCCTGATTATACAGTCGCTCCAGAATTACCCGAAGTCCTACCTACGGACGTGGGCGATGACGTGGGCGGATACGTGAAGTGGGTAAGAGGTTTTGATTCGGGTAGCCCAATACCGTTCGCCGCCCATGGGACTTTGCTGGGGACTGCTGGGGTTTATGATAATACCACTGGTGTCAGTAAAACGCACTTTATCAGAGGGAGAGCAGGTGATATTCACGATAATTCTCAGCTTCCTGCGCAATCTATTAAGCAGGGGACTCTGTTCTTTAATGGGGTGGATAACTCTGAGGGTGGAATCGCCTATCTGGGTGTTTCTGGGAGATACTATTTTGCTGGTTTTTTAGACAACCGTGATTACACTTTTGGCGGTGCGCTTAAATCCTCCCCCTCTGTCATTTGGACGGGCGAGATAGGTGCTACTCGGAATCTTACTAACTTTACCCCAACCACTTTCCGTCTTAAAATTACTTTTGATGGGACGAGCGGGACGGTTCGGTCTTCGGGTGCCGATGATGTTACTGATACGGATAAGGGCGATTTTCAAGTTCTGAATAACGATGTAGCCTTTCGGTTTGCGGGTACTTTTAACGCGGCTGGCGTGATGACAGGGATTGTTGGGGTTCGTGCTTTTAAGGATGCTACTGAGGGTGTATTCAATGGTTTGATTGGTGAAAAAGGCGCGCTTGGCGTATTCAAAGGCGGTACTGATACTAAAGGCTACGTTGGTGGCTTTACCGCCCAGAATCCGAATTTTGGCGTACAGGGCGTAACCGCCGATTACAATCTTTGGCGGGTCAGCTTTAACAGCAGGGGTGTTAATCGGCGGGTCTCTGACCCGACTATTCCGGGTGCAAAGCTGGCAAGCGCCCTGCAACCTCGGGGCGTCAATGTCAATCAATTCTTGGATGGTTCAACCCATTTTGTACAGGGCGAGCTAAACGGGCTTAACCTAGCGGGTTCAAACTTGGTTACGGGCGTGGACTTTACCCCCACGGTGTTAAAGTTGGCGGATACAAATAGCGGTTTCGCGCTTTGGCAAGGGAATATCAATGTCAGTGCCGTGCTCGCGGAGGACATGAATACCCAAGGCTATGTTGGGTTGCTCAACGGCACGGATGTTGGCGCAGACCCGCTTTCTTCGGGTCGCACCACCTATACTGGCAAAATACAGGCCTATGTCGGCAGTGCGCTATCGGATGTAACCGATTTCACTCTTAATATCAACTATGGTGCTAATAGAATTGACGCGGTCGCTGAATTGGAGGGGACACGATTCCAGTTTGATGGCGGATTTAACTTTCTGGGCGTTATCACTGGCGATGTTTTGATAGGGGAGGATGGTATTCAGGGCTCTTTCAACGGGTTGCTTGGGACAGATTCCGCAATCGGCGTGTTTAAAAATACCGCTACCCCTGGCAGTACGGGCGGGACGTTTATCGGCGGCTTTGTGGTCAGCGATAAATTTATCAATTCCCCAGATTGGGCGAAAAGCTTTGCCAGCGGTGGTGCGAACGTGGGGCAAGCTCTTTTGGAAGAGAATGGGCATTTGGGCGATAATGCGCAGGGTGCGGGGACGCACTTTATCAGGGCAACGGCTACGACTATCAGGGGTGCTACCCGCGCTTCGGTAAATCTGTTGCATTTAACTAGCGATAGTTCGGACGGCGGTGTGGCGTTTGTGCAAGAGCTTTCTGGTACGACGCATCAAGTCGGCTATGCAGGGTTGCTGAGTACGACGAATGTCGGGTTGCCGTTGGAAAATGACGACCTTAACGGGGTTTGGAATGGTGCTATTCAGGCGTATGTGGGCGAGACGCTGGCTAAATCTGGGTTTAATCTTACGGTTAATTATACGGATACGGACGTTGACGGGACTGTTACTTTAGGCGGTAAGGACTTCACGTTTGATGGTGATTTTACCGCTAACGGCATTATATCTGGTGATGTTTCGGTTGCGGCGGAGAGTGGTGTTCAAGGCTCTTTCAACGGGTTAATCGGGGTGCTCGGCGCGGTTGGCGCGTTTAAGGATAACGGTGGTACGGCGGGCAGGTTTGTCGGCGGGTTCGTTGTCACGCCCGTGCTTGATACCGATGGTACGGTGGATTTTGATGCTTGGGCGAATTCAGGTGTGGCTGATTTGAAGGATCAGGGATTTGCACGGGGGGGAGCAGGCAAGTCGACTGATACGTTCTTTATCAAGGCTTCTGCCACTGGTATTCAAGGAAATGCTGTCGTTTTCAATAATCTGACATTGGGAAGCGACCTTGCCAGTGGCGGTGTAGTCTTTGGCAGAAGAACCGATCCAAATTCCGCAGCTAAGACATATTATACTGGTTTGTTAAACGGTACGAGTGTCGGACGGCATATTGATAATGAAAATCTTAACGCGATTTGGAAGGGGAGAATCCGCTCCTATGTGAGTGATGGTACTAATTTAGGGGACGAGGTTGATTTTTACCTTGATGTTGAATTTGGCGCATCTGGTTTGACGGGGAATCAAGTTGGCAAGGTTCAATCTACATCGGCTGCTGGCGCGAAAGGGCCTGTTGCTTTGGGGAATGGGATAGGTACTATTCACATTAACGGTACCTTTAACGCGGCTGGTGTGATGTCGGGTGCTGCGACCCACCTGCCTGTTGCGAATGGTGTTCCTGTTTCTAGCCCTGGCTTTTTCAATGGTATAATCGGCACAACGGCCGCGGTCGGCGTGTTCAAAGACAATGGTAGTGGCGGGCCAACAGATTCTTTCGCTGGCGGGTTCGTTGTTAAACCCACCGAATAACCCGCGATTATTTAGGGGGTTGCTCTTATTGCCAAACTTCGCTATAAGGCGGGGAATGATACAAACCCTTTGGAGTCTATAACATGAGCAATACCGAATCCTTTATTAATGAGGTCAGCGAATCCCTGCGCAAAGACCGCCTATACGCTATTTACCGCCGTTGGGCGTGGGTTGGCGTGCTGGTTGTCGTGCTTATCGTGGTCGGCGCGATTGGGCTGGAATGGGTGCGGGCGCGAACTGCTGCCACGCAACAGGCGGCGGGGGATGCGATATTTACCGCGTTGCGGGCGGATGCGCCCAGCGAATCAGCGCGTCTGTTGGGTGAGATTGATTTGGATAATGCAGAGGCGCGGGCGATGGTCGCGTTAAAACGCGCGGCGTTATTATTGGATAGTGGCGAGCGGGCGCAGGCGGTTGCCGTATTGGAAACCGTACGTGGTGAAAACGATTATTCCGATACGTTCCGCGATTTGGCTGATTTGAAATCGTTGTTAATACAGGGTGCGGATTTGCCCGCCGATGACCGCAGGGCGCGGTTTGATGCTCTGGCTCGGAATGGGGGGGCGTTCCGCCTGTTGGCTATGGAGCAGTTGGCGTTATTATCCGCAGAAGCTGGCGATACGGGCGCGGCCTTGGCTGGAATGGTGAATTTGCTGGCGCAGGATGGAATATCAGAGGCTATGGGCAATCGGTTGCGCCAAACCATAGTTTCAATGGGCGGGGATGCGCCCGTGGTTGATACGGGTGCGGGTGCTGGTGCGGACACGGGTGCGGGCGTGCAATAATGCACTTTGCGTGCGTAATTTTTAATTTGTTAGAAGGGTCTGGCGTGTGACGGGCTTTATCGTAAAAGGCAGGGGGCGCGTGTCCTTGTTATGCTTGCTTGGCTGTATGGCGGTGGCGGGGCTGACCGCGTGCCAACCGAAACAAGAAATCCTAACAGGAACGCGGATAGACGTCCGTAGTGTTTTGGAAACAACGGAAGTAGATGGTACGATTGAACCCAACGATGGCTCGGGCGTTGTTGATACTATCGCCACAGATAGCGAGGGTGAAACGCCCGCGGTGGTTCAGGCAGATCAAGCAGATCAAGACGTTCAAACCCTTGATGACACGATAGCACAGCTTGAACCGCTTGAGCCCGAAATAATCGTCCCCATCACCCTGCCCGAACAGACGCAAAACCTTAACTGGACGCAACGCGGGGGCAATGCCGCGCACTTCACCGCCCACGCCGCATTGGGCGATATGCCTGAGTTGGTCTGGTCTGAACCGATAGGGCTCGGCTCTACCAATCGCCTGCGTCTTTCTGCCGACCCGATTGTCACGGAAACCGCGATTTTCACGCTGGATTCCATCGCGGTGCTCCGTGCCTTTGATTTGAACGGCGGGGCGTTATGGCGGCAGAGCCTTCTGCCACGGGATAATAGCGATAGCTTGGATAGGATTTCTGGCGGTGGGATTGCATTTGATAACGGACGGCTGGTGGTCACCACTGGCTATGGCGAGGTCATTGCCCTAACCGCCGATAGCGGGGATATTATCTGGCGGCATAAGCTATCCGCGCCCGCATCCCTGCCCGCCGTGCAGGGCGATTTTGCCGTGGTCATAGCGGGCAACCGTCAGGCGGTCGCGCTGGATATGGCACAAGGGCGAGTCGTTTGGCAACAAGAAACCGCACTGGAAACCAGTGGGCTGGTCGGCACAGGCACCCCCGCGATATTCGGCGATTTTGTCGTGTTGCCCTATGGCACGGGGACGGTCAGCCTCGCGTTGCTGGATAGCGGTATTTTGCTTTGGACACAGGCGTTAAGCGGGGTTCGGCTGGGCTCTGCCCGTGCGTTCATTACGGCGGTTTCGGGCGATCCCGTGGTTGCCCGCGATGTTATTTATACGGGGACGCAGTCTGGCACGGCATCCGCGCTGGCGTTAAAAACCGGGGAGCGGCTGTGGGTCATTAACGACGGCGCGATTTCCCCGATTTTACCCGTGGATAATTCGGTTTTTATGCTCAGCGATGAAAACAAACTGGTGCGTAGGATGCGCGATAGCGGGGATTTGGTGTGGCAACGGCAACTGCCTCTTTACGCTGATACATTGAAAAAACGCGGTAATTATGCGCATTTTGGCCCCGTGCTGGCGGGCGGGCGGATTTATGTCGCGGGTAGTGATGGGCAACTGCGCGGGTTTGACCCTATGACGGGCGAGCTGGCGGTGTCTATCCATATTCCTATGGGGGCAGGGTCGTTTCCAGTCGTCGCGGGCGGGGTGTTGTATCTTGTGGCACAGGATGGGGTTTTGCTGGCTTTTCAATAGGTCGCACCCATAATAAAAAGGACAAATAATGTCGTTCAGCGTGGCCTTAATTGGCCGCCCCAATGTGGGCAAATCCACTCTTTTCAATCGCTTGGTCGGTCGTCATTTGGCTCTGGTTGATGACCAACCAGGGGTTACGCGCGATTTGCGGGAGGGCGAAGCCCGCCTTATGGGGCTGTCGTTTCGCGTGATTGATACGGCGGGGCTGGAACGCGCCAAACCCGAAAGCATGGCGGGGCGGATGCGTGCCTTTAGCCAACGGGCGATAGAATCCGCCGATGTGTGTTTGTTTATGGTTGATGGACGGGCGGGGCTGCTGCCCGATGATTATCTGTTTGCCGATATGCTGCGCAAATCCGCCGCACGGGTGATTTTGGTTGTGAATAAGTGTGAGAGCAGGGCGGCGCAGGACGGCTTGTACGATGCGTATTCGCTGGGTATGGGCGAGCCTGTGGCTCTGTCTGCCGAACACGCCCAGGGGCTGACCGATTTGTTTGATAGGCTGGTTGAGGTCGGTAAAGCCGTTGGCGAAGATATGACCATAGGTGCGGAGGATGACCTGCGGGCGGAGGGTTTTGAATACGAACCTTTGGTCGATTTGGATATTGAAGAGGATGATGAAACCGCGCTGGCGGAGGTGATAGCCGCCGACACGCGCCCCCGTCAAATCGCGATTATGGGTCGCCCGAACGCTGGTAAATCCACTCTGTTAAACAAAATCCTTGGCGAAGATAGGGTGCTGACCGGCCCCGAAGCAGGGCTAACCCGTGATGCGATTTCCGTGCAGTGCGATTGGAACGGGCAAGCGTTTCGGATTTGGGATACGGCGGGTTTGCGCAAACGGGCTAAGGTGAATGAAAAACTGGAACGTTTGGCGAATGCCGACGGCTTGCGGGCGGTAAAGTTTTCAGAGACGGTGATATTGTTATTGGACGCGGAACGTGGATTTGAACAGCAGGATATTCGGCTGGCGGCCTTGGCAGAACGCGAAGGGCGGGGCATCGTTATTGCCGTTAATAAATGGGATTTGCAGAAGGATAAGGCGGCGCAGTTGCGCTATTTGCAAGAGGAATGCACGCGGTTATTACCGCAAATTCGCGGCGTGCCAGTGGTTGCGATTTCCGCGAAAACGGGCAAGGGGTTGGATGCGTTGCATAAGGCTGTTGCGCGGGTTTATGAGATATGGAATAAGCGGATATCAACGGCTCGGCTGAATAACTGGCTGGGGGTGGTTTTCCAAAATCACCCGCCGCCCGCGCCGCAAGGTAAGCGGATTCGCTTGCGGTATATGACGCAGGTGAAGACTCGCCCGCCCGGGTTTGTGGTGATGTGCTCGCATCCTGATGCTCTGGCGACGGATTATCGGCGGTATTTGGTGAATGGATTGCGGCGGGATATGGGGATGGAATGCGTGCCTGTGCGGTTGTTTGTGCGGAGTCAATCGGATAAAAATCCCTATAAGAATAAGAAGGTTCGGCATGGGACTAAGCTGGATAAACATCAGGATAAACGGATAAAGGCAAGACGGAGGGGGGATTAGTTGTTAGTTATTAGTTATTAGTTATTAGTTATTAGTTATTAGTTATTAGTTATTAGTGATGCCCTTCGGGTCTTCGTCATCGCTACATAGGGCAGTTGAACCTGCCCGCAAATTAAAACAATGAATGCCGACCAGCCCCAAGCGAGGGGCGGGGCTTTTGTGCATATAGAGCTTTTACTTCGTAAAAGCCCATACACAAAAGCCTTTGGTTACAAGACGATAAGATTATCATAAATTTACTATCTGGAATAACAAGATTATAGAGTGGATTATTTGCAAAGAATCATTTTTTATTAAAATCTTTAATAAATTTTAACCAATAGGCGTTTATGCTTAAACCTATAACCGCATTTCACAAAGGGGGAACCACAGTGAAACAAGTCGTGAAACCGACAGTGAAACCAACCAGCGACCGCATCAGCGTGTTGCCATACCTCGTCTTTGGCGGGTTTATCGCGGCGTTGCTATCCACCGCTATCTTCCTACCCGCGCCACTGAATTGGGCGTTGCCCCTAATCGCAATCATTTGTTTTTGCGCGGTTCTGGCGGGAATGTTGGGGCTGATTCGGAAGACCTCCACCGCCATCAAAACCGTTTTCAAACGCACACTATATCATGAGCGACCGCCCCACGCCGCCTTTACCCCCGCCTTATCGGACGTGGATTGTCTGCCCATCGCCCTGCTGTTTTTATCCAAAAACGGGTGCATTTTGCAAAGCAATACCGCCGCCAAACACCTGCTGGCTATAGACAATGACGATCCCATCCGCCTCAGCGATCTTGCCGATGATCCGGGGCGTTCCATCGCGCAATGGCTGGATGCCGCGTTTCACAGCAAAGAGCCCACGAAACCCGAAATCGTTCGCGCCAAACGCCCTGATAAAGACCGTTTTGTCCAAATCGCCCTGCTGAAATCCAACATGCGGGGAGAGGCGGAATTGGTCGCCGTCCTAACCGATGCAACCCAGTTAAAAACATTGGAGGCGCAATTCGTGCAAAGCCAGAAAATGCAAGCCATCGGGCATCTGGCGGGCGGAATTGCCCACGATTTCAATAACTTACTGACGGCCATCATCGGCTATTGCGATTTGTTAAAGGAACGTTATCAAAAGAAAGACGTTGAATACGGCGATTTGATGCAAATATCGCAAAATGCGAACCGCGCGGCGACCTTGGTGCGCCAGTTGCTGGCGTTCTCGCGCAAGCAGAATCTTGAGCCCAAACCCGTGACTGTTAATGAGGTTTTGTCCAACCATATCCATCTGCTCCATCGTCTGGTTGGGGAAACGATAGAGATACGGCTGGATTATTCCAAAACCCTGCCCGATGCTTTCGTGGATGCTCAGCAGTTGGAACAAGTGATAATGAATCTGGTTGTGAATGCCCGCGATGCGATGCCAAACGGCGGCCATATCTGGATGAAAACCCGTTGCGTGACCTATGAAAACAACACCAAACGCGATGATGTGGATATATTATCGGGGCAGTATGTCGCGATAGAATTGACCGACGAAGGCACGGGTATGCCCAAACATGTCTGCGATAAAATCTTTGAACCCTTTTATACGACCAAGAAAACGGGCGAAGGCACGGGGCTGGGGCTTTCCACCGCTTATGGTATTATCAAACAGACGGGCGGCTATATTTTCGTGGATAGCACGGTTGATCAAGGCACGACTTTTACCCTGCTTCTGCCCGTTGTGCAGGAAACCGCGATTGTCGATCCCGAACCGCCACCGCCCAAACCGCCTATGATATCGGCCTTGGCGCATAAATGCGTGCTGGTGGTGGAGGATGAGGATTCCGTGCGTGGGTTTGCCCTGCGCGCTTTGCGTAAGGAAGGGGTCAATATTTTGGAGGCTTCCAGCGGCGAATTGGCGGTTGAAATCGTGGAATCTGGGCAGCATAAAATTGATATTATCCTGTCCGATATTATTATGCCGGGGATGAATGGCCCCGAATGGATACAAAAAGCGCGCGCCGCCTGTGGCAACGCACATATTGTGTTCATTTCGGGCTATATCGGTGATATGTCTCAGAACGGCGCGGATCAGATAGAAAACGCGACCTTTATTCAAAAACCGTTTCAAATGGATGTTTTGGTTGAAAAACTAAATGATGTATTAAAGGGGGAATCGGAGTGATTTTCGGTTTTTCGCAGTTTTTTGCGTTTTTTCGCAATTTTTATTCAAAAAATTTACTTTTTGTAAAGAAATTGGGCGCAAAGATACAAAATAGTCTGGTTTTTGGCTTGCAATGTTCGCATTTTGTTCTTATAAGAGGGAACAGTGTCAGAAAGACGAAAAAATAACCGAAGGTCGCGGGGCAAAGAAATCCTTTTTTGCCTTGCTATTTTCAAACCAAAAGGGGAAAAGCGATGGGTGTAGTATTACTAGATAGAAACGACAAACAAAACATGGACAAGAAGAAAGCATTGGAATCGGCGTTAAGCCAGATTGAACGGCAGTTCGGCAAGGGCTCTATCATGAAAATGGGGCAGGAGGGCGCGAACTTGGATATAGAGGCGACGTCAACTGGCTCTATCGGGCTGGATGTTGCCTTGGGCATCGGCGGTCTGCCAAAGGGACGGGTGATTGAGATTTATGGGCCAGAGAGTTCAGGGAAAACCACTCTGACCCTGCACGCCATCGCCGAAGAGCAGAAAAAAGGTGGGATTTGCGCGTTTGTCGATGCGGAACACGCGTTGGATCCGCTTTATGCCAGCAAACTGGGGGTGAATGTCGATGAATTGCTGATTTCGCAACCAGACGCGGGCGAACAGGCGTTGGAAATCACCGATACTCTGGTGCGCTCTGGTGCCGTGTCTATTGTTGTGGTGGATAGTGTCGCCGCGCTGACCCCTCGGGCAGAGATGGAAGGCGATATGGGCGATCATCAGGTCGGGGCGCAGGCGCGATTGATGTCGCAAGCGATGCGTAAATTGGCGGGGTCTATCTCCAAATCCGGCTGTATGGTGATTTTTATCAACCAGATTCGGATGAAAATTGGCGTTATGTTTGGCTCGCCAGAGACAACGTCTGGTGGCAACGCGTTAAAATTCTATGCTTCCGTGCGTTTGGATATCCGCCGTATTGGTGCGATAAAGGAACGAGAGGAGGTTGTCGGCAATGCTACACGGGTGAAAGTCGTTAAAAATAAGGTGGCTCCGCCGTTCAAACAGGTGGAATTTGACATTATGTATGGGCATGGGATTTCCAAAAATGGCGAATTGATTGACCTTGGCAATAAAATTGGCATTATTGAAAAAGCTGGTGCGTGGTATTCTTATGGTGATTTGCGTATAGGGCAGGGGCGTGAGAATGCTAAGCAATATATGGCGGATAATCCGGATATCGCGTGGGAGGTAGAGGATAAAATCCGTGCGTCCTATGGTCTGGAATTCCAAGCGCCAAAGCCTGATATGGCAAAAATCGCCGCCGATAAGGTAAAGGTAAAGGCAGAGGCGAGTGCGGCAACAGGAACCGATGGGGTTGTTGTTGAAGTGGCGGGTGCGGGTGCGGGTGCGCCAAAGGCGGAGTCGGATGCAAAATCTGATAAGACGACAGAGGCTTAATCGGTGTCTTGAACACTTGATTTTTTAAAAATAATGAAAGAGCCCGCGCAAGTGGGCTCTTTTTTTATAGCCTAATGGGGAAAGTTTTGCTATAAGACCATAAATAAAACCATAAAACAGCCATAAAACAGGCAAAACGCGGGACCCCCATGACCACCAGTTTGAACGATATTCGCAGTCATTTTTTGGAGTATTTCAAAAAACTTGACCACGAAGTGGTGCCGTCCGCCCCGCTCATCCCCCATAACGACCCGACCTTGATGTTTGTTAATTCGGGCATGGTGCCATTCAAAAATCTGTTTTTGGGGCAGGAAAAACGCGATTATAAACGCGCCGTCACCGCCCAAAAATGCGTCCGCGCTGGCGGCAAACATAACGATTTGGATAATGTCGGCTACACCGCACGGCATCATACTTTCTTTGAAATGCTGGGAAATTTTTCATTCGGCGATTATTTCAAAGACCGCGCCATAGCCTACGCTTGGGATTTGATTACGAAGGAATTCAAAATCCCCAAAGACAAACTCTATGTCACCGTTTATCACACGGATGAGGAGGCTATAAAAATATGGAAATCCTACGCTGGACTGTCTGATGAGCGAATTATCCGAATAAAAACAAACGATAATTTCTGGATGATGGGGGCGACCGGCCCCTGCGGTCCGTGTTCGGAGATTTTTTACGACCACGGCGAGCATATTCCGGGCGGCCCGCCAGGCAGCCCCGATGAAGACGGCGACCGTTTCATTGAAATCTGGAACATTGTTTTTATGCAGAACGAGCAGTTTGACGATGGCAAAATGCAACCGCTCAAAATGCAATCCATCGACACGGGCATGGGGCTGGAGCGGATAGCCGCACTTTTGCAGGGCAGCCATGATAATTACGATACCGACCTGATGCGCGATTTGATTGAAACTTCGGCGAACCTGACAAACGCCGACCCCTATGGAAAAATGAATGTCAGCCACCGCGTGCTGGCGGATCATCTGCGCTCCTCCGCATTTTTAATTGCCGATGGAGTGATGCCGCAAAACGAAGGGCGAGGTTATGTTCTGCGCCGAATTATGCGCCGCGCGATGCGCCACGCATATTTGCTGGGGGCGAAAGACCCAGTGATGCACAAAATGGTGCCCGCGTTGGTGAAACAAATGGGGCAGGCCTACCCCGAATTACACTATGGGCAACGGATGATTGAAGAAACTTTGCATCTGGAAGAAAAGCGGTTTATCGCGACCTTGGAACGCGGAATGAAACTGCTGGATAAGGAAATTTTGACACTCGGCACGGGCAAAACCTTGTCGGGGCAAACTGCGTTTAACCTCTATGATACCTACGGGTTTCCTCTGGATTTAACCCAAGATGTCCTGCGTGAAAAGGGCTTGCAGGTTGATGACGCGGGCTTTGATACCGCGATGGCAGAGCAAAAAACTCGCGCCCGTGCGGCGTGGTCTGGTTCGGGCGATGTCGGCGAGGAGGCGATTTGGTTTGATATAGCCAGCGACCATGGGCAGACGGAATTTTTGGGCTATAAGCTGGAAACAAGCGAGGCGCAGATTCTTGCAATGGTGAAAAACGGCAAGCCGTGTAAGACCGCACAGAAAGGCGATGCCATAGATATTGTCGTTAATCAAACGCCTTTTTACGCGGAATCGGGCGGGCAGGTTGGCGATACCGGGCAGATTAAAACGGAAAACGGCTCGGCGGAAATCACCGATACGGTGAAACGGGCGGGGTTGATTATCCATCGTGGAAAGATGAAAACGGGTGCGTTTGCCACGCATGACAGCGCGACTTTAACCGTGGATAATGCTCGGCGGACAGCGATTCGCGCCAATCATTCGGCGACGCATTTGTTGCATGAGGCTCTGCGCCAGAGCCTCGGCGACCATGTTGCGCAACGCGGTTCGCTGAATGATGCCACGCGGTTGCGGTTTGATTTTTCCCATGACCAAGCCTTGGACGCGGCGCAAATGACGCGGGTTGAGTCCGAAGTCAATGACTACATTCGCCAAAATACCCCTGTGGATACGCGGATTATGGCGGTGGACGATGCGCGTGCCTTGGGGGCGCAGGCTTTGTTTGGGGAAAAATACGGCGAAGAAGTTCGGGTCGTGGCGATGGGTCGGCAGGATAATTCGGGCAAAGGGATGGATAAAAAAACCTATTCGTTGGAGCTGTGTGGCGGCACGCATGTTGCCCGAACGGGGGATATTGGGTTGTTTATTTTGACGGGGCAATCCGCGTCCTCGGCTGGGGTGCGCCGAATTGAAGGGCTGACGGGACGTGCCGCGTTGGATTATATTAGGGCGCAAACTGATAGTTTGGCTGGTGTGGCAAAAGTTTTAAGAGTCCCGATAACAGATGATTTATCCGTGCGGGCTAATGACCTTTTAAAACAAAGAGACTCGTTGTTTAAAGAGGTGCAATTCTATCAAGCAGAAGCCATGATGAGCGAAGTAAAACCTCCTCAAACAATAAAAATTAATGATATAAAATTTACCATCCAAAAGCTAAAAGGAATTCAGGGTAACGCCTTGCGTCCGTTTATAGATAAATATAAAAATGATATGGGTTCTGGCGTTATTTTGTTGATTGATGTGACAGAGGGTAAAGTGTCTATAGCGGTTGGGGTGACAGATAATTTAATAAAAAAAATAAATGCCGTGGATATTGTAAAGATAGCATCGGAAGCATTGGATGGAAAAGGCGGCGGTGGTCGTCCCGATTTTGCCCAAGCTGGCGGGGGCGACCCATCCAAAGCCGAAAAAGCCTTTGACGCAGTCCGCGATTATTTGAACCATAAAAATTAAAAACCAACCCCCCCAGACCTGAAAGGAAAATCAAAATGTCTGCCTACTGCATCGTGCAAATCAACGTCCATAACGCCGAGGAATATGCTAAATACGCCGAGTTATCCGCCCCAGCCGTGAAAAAATTCGGCGGGGAGTTTCTTGTCCGTGCGGGCGATTACGCCACAAAAGAAGGGCCAGAATTCAAACGCAATGTCATCGTGCGTTTCCCCGATATGGCTCGCGCCGAAGAATTTTATCACAGCCCCGATTACCAAGCCGCGTTAAAATTCGCCACCGCGCCGAATGTCTCAACCCGTCATTATACGATTGTGGAGGGTGTGTGATTCACGCCCCTAATTCATGCCTGTGTTTTTGAAAAAACGTGAATGACAATCACGCCCGCGATGATTAAACCCATCCCAAGATAGCTCGCCAAATCCAAGACTTGCTTAAATAAAACCATACTAATAACGGTTATCAGCACGATTCCCAAGCCCGACCAAATCGCATAAACGATGCCGACGGGCAGAACCCGCAACGCCAAAGTTAGAAAATAAAACGAACAGCCAAAGAAAAACACAACGCCCAAAGCTGGCCATAGTTTGGTGAAACTATCGCTGCCTTTTAAACAGGCTGTGCCGACGACTTCGAATAAAATTGCCAAAAGCAACCAGATATAATGGGTGGGCATGATAAAATCCTTACATTATCCTTACATTGCTTTTTGCATATTTTCATCTATTTTCGATAGAAAATCTTGGGTCGTTAGCCATTTTTGCTGTTCGCCCACCAGCAGAGCCAAATCCTTGGTCATAAACCCGTTTTCCACGGTATTCACCACCGTTTTTTCCAGCGTTTCCACAAACCCAGCCAAGGCCGCGTTGTCATCCAATTTCGCCCGATGCGCCAAACCGCCCGTCCATGCAAAAATAGACGCGATGGAATTTGTAGAAGTCTCCCGCCCTTTTTGATGCTCGCGATAATGGCGGGTGACGGTGCCGTGCGCCGCCTCTGCCTCGACAATTTTGCCGTCCGGAGTCAGCAGTTTTGACGTCATCAAACCCAACGAACCATAGCCCTGCGCCACGGTATCGGACTGCACATCGCCGTCATAATTCTTGCACGCCCAAACATATCCGCCCGACCATTTCAACGAAGACGCGACCATATCGTCAATCAGGCGGTGTTCATAATGAATGCCCGCAGCCTTGAATGCGTCCAGAAATTCGGTTTCATACACCTCTTGAAAAATGTCTTTGAACCGCCCGTCATAGACTTTCAAAATCGTGTTTTTCGTGGAAAGATACACAGGCCAGCCGAGCGAAAGCCCATAGTTCATTGACGCTCTGGCAAAATCATAAATGGATGCATCCAAATTATACATCGCCATGGTTATACCGCTGGAGGGCGCGTTAAAAACCTCTTTCTCAATCACTTTGCCGTCCGTGCCTTCAAATTTCAGGGTCAATTTGCCGGGCCCGGGAAACATAAAATCCGTGGCTTTATACTGATCGCCAAAGGCATGACGGCCAACAACGATTGGCTTTGTCCAGCCCGGAACCAGTCGCGGAACATTGCGACAAATAATCGGCTGACGGAAAATCACCCCGCCCAGAATGTTACGAATCGTGCCGTTGGGCGAGCGATACATGCGTTTCAAATTAAACTCTTCCAGACGGTCTTCGTCGGGCGTGATGGTCGCGCATTTCACGCCAACCCCGTGTTTTTTAATGGCTTCGGCCGCGTCAACCGTGATTTGGTCGTCCGTATCATCACGCGATTCAATGCCGAGGTCGTAATAATGCAGGTCAATATTCAGATAGGGCAGGATGAGTTTGTCCTTTATGAACTTCCAAATGATGCGGGTCATTTCATCGCCGTCTAGCTCTACGACTGGGTTTTCAACTTTTATTTTTGCCATTGGGGTTTCCTTTTTTCATCCTTTTTATATCGGTTTTGGGGAAAAGAAAAGCCCAAAGGCGCGGGTGTGTGCCACACTTTTATTTGATAGGCACGGGGGCTTGATATTCCAGACGATTTGGGTTAATAGCAGGGCAAATCGCCCTAACTTGCAAAGCCCAAAATGCCCAAATATCCCCTTATTATTATCGGTTTTATCGCCGTTTTATTAACCGCATGTAGCGGTGATAAGGAAGATAAAAACCCCGCCGAACGCGGCTTTCAGGATTATGTGATAACCGATGGCAAGCTGACGAATGAGCAGTTTTACCGCCTTGTCACCTGCGGTAAAAAGCCGTCTGGGACGTGCCGTTGGCCTACCCGCAAATGGCGGGCGGATAAGGCCGCCGATTTGACCGTGGCGATTTGGCATATGGACGCGAGCTATCCGCCGATTGACAAAGTTTATGCTCGCCGTGCGTTAAAATCTGCGGTTAAGGAAATTAATTTAATCGGCTCTGCCTTGCGCTTGCGGATAGTTGACCCCGCGAAGGAAGAGCCAGATATTCGCATATATATCAAGGACTTGAAGCCCTTTACCCCTATTACGGACGTTGATTTTATGGGGATGAATGGGTCGTTATTGCAGGGGGCTGTGTTCAAAATGGCGCCGATTGTTGGGTCGATAAAACGCGCCGTGATTGTGATGAGCAATGTGTCGGTCAGCTATAAAACCGGCAAAATTATCGGGCTGCGGACGCGTAATCGGTTCTTACATTCCGCGATGTTGGAGGAGCTGATGCAGACCTTGGGTTTTCCGTGGGATATTCGCAATCAGACCTATCGCGGGCGGTCTATTTTTGACCAAGATAGCAGTAATGTGACCACCCTTTGGGGGCAGGATAGCTGGGTTTTGCATCGGCATTATCCGTTGCGTTAGGGTCCTGCTAGGTATTCTTTATAATATTTAATTATAAGCTCGTCTCGTTTCTCTGCCGTAAATTTAGGCGATAGTCGCCAACTTGTTCCTTTTCCGTCTTCTACAATAATTCCTGCGTGTTCTAGCCCCTCGCGAATCTCATCGGATCTTTCATAATTTCCTAGATCACGTTGGTGTTTGCGAAGTCTAATTATATCGTTAATAACGTCCTCATCTCTCGCTTCAAGTTTTACCTTTTCAGTCGGTTGATAGCTATCTAACCCCAAAATTTCTAAACCCCATTTAATTTGCCCAAATACGCTTCCGCCACCCGTTGCCTGTTGTGCTAGTTTATCCATACAGCTCAACGCTAAAGGTGTGTTTAAATCATCACATAAGGCTTCCATTATAGGGGGGCAGATTTCACTTGGACTTGATGGGATTGCTCTTGCTAAAAGTTGCCACCTTTTCAATTTTACCTCGGCTTCCTCCGCCTTTGCATCGCTCCAATCCATCGGTTTCCTATAGTGCGTCATAAGATAAACATAGCGAATAACCGCGCCGTGATAGCCCCGTTCCAGCAGGTCGCGCACGGTGAAAAAATTGCCCAGTGATTTGGACATTTTGCGCCCTTCCACCTGCAGCATTTCGTTGTGCATCCAAACATTAGCCATTTTGGGTTCGCCAGAACAGGCGCAACTCTGCGCGATTTCGTTTTCATGGTGGGGGAATTGCAAATCCAAACCCCCGCCGTGGATATCAAACACCGCGCCGAACAAAGCCCGCGCCATCGCCGAACATTCAATATGCCAGCCCGGACGACCACGCCCAGGGCTTTTTCCCCAGGGGCTGTCCCAGCCTGGTTCGGTCGGGGCGGACGGTTTCCACAGGACAAAATCGGCAGGATCGTCTTTATAGGATGCGATTTCAACCCGCTCCCCCGCGCGGATTGTTTCCAAAGACTGCCCCGATAAAACGCCATAATTATTATGTTTATCGTATTTTTGAACCCTAAACAAAACATGCCCCTCGCCTTCATTAGTGGCGGGGTAGGCAAAACCGCGGGTAATCAGCTCCGCAATCATGTCCTGCATTTGTTGGATATAATCGGTCGCACGGGGTTTTTCGTTGGGCTGTTTTGCGCCAATCGCCGCCATATCGTCCTCGTACCAGCGAATAGTTTTGCTGGTAATATCCTCAATCTTTTCGTTTCTATCCTGCGCGGCGGTGATGATTTTATCATCCACATCGGTGTAGTTACGGGCGTAAATCACTGATTTTTCACCATAAACTTCGCAGAGCAACCGATACAGCATATCAAACACAACCACGGTTCTCGCGTTGCCAATATGGGCGCGGTCATAGACCGTGGGGCCGCAAACATACATCCGCACCTTGCCCGAATCTATCGGGGTGAAGGGTTCTTTTTTGCGGTTAAGGTTGTTATACAAACGTATTTTATGGTCGGTCATGGCGGGGATTTAGCCGAAAATGGGGGGAAAGGCAAGAGGGTTTTAGGCGGTATTTTATCCGTCCTTTAACCCCAAAGTTTCACGAATAAACGCGATGGCAAGAGCCAGAGACTCTGGCGCGATACTATGCCCCGCGCCCGCGCTCGTGTGGGTTTGAACGGTAAAACCAGCCCCGATTAACGCGTCCTTTGCCAGCTCCATTTCCGCGTAATCCACCACTTCGTCCTTATCACCATGCGCCAAAAACACGGGCGGACGGGCGCGGGTTTTCGCCGATAATTCGTCCGCAAACAGCAACCGTCCAGAAAATCCAACGACCCCTGCAACGGGCTCCGCACGGCGGGGTGCGATATGTAACGCCATCATGCACCCTTGGGAAAATCCAAACAAAACAATCCGTTTCGCAGGGATATTAAAGTCCCGCGAAGCCTTATCCAGCCAATTATGCAACGCATCAATGGACACCCGCATTTGGGATTCGGCGAACGCCAATTCACTACCATCAAACGCGGGTATAGCAAACCACGCCCGCCCCAAAGGGTTGATTAAACACGGATGCGGCGCGTCTGGCGCGGCAAAAATAGTATCTGGCAAATCGTCCCCCATGACTTGCCCCAAGCCCAGCAAATCCTGTCCATCCGCGCCGTAGCCGTGCAGAAACACGACCATAAATCGCGCGGATTCCGCGTCGCCCAAAATTTTCACATCCAAGGTCATCGTATCCCCTCCCGTTCTTTTGCCACGCGATAATACGCCCACAAAATCTGCGCGGCAACACTGCGCCACGGTTGCCATTTTTCCGCCATAGCAACCAGTTGTTTTTCCGAAGGGCGGTCAGCCAGCCCAAATAACATCTTTGCTGATTCCTGCAACGCTAAATCACCTGCGGGCAGAATATCGCTGTACCCAAGGGAAAACATCACGTAAATCTCGGCACTCCACCGCCCGATACCTGTAATCGCTTGCAACTGCGCCATAATATCGGCAACGGGCAGGGCGTGCAAGGCGGGGTAATCCAGCCGAGCCTCTGCCAACGCCTTGGCATAGCGGATTTTCGGGCGGGATAGCCCGCAGGCACGCAACGCATCCTCGCTCGCGCCGATAATACTATCAGGGTTTGTCATACCCGCGGTTTCCAGCCGTCCCCATATCGCGTTCGCCGAGGCAACCGATAATTGTTGCGAGCAAATCGTATCCAGCAAGGCAGGAAACCCATCCGTGCGGGTGCGCAGGGGCAGGGGGGTTATGTCGGGCAGAATCTTGGCGAATGCGGGCTCTATCTTTGCCAGAGCGTCCGCGCCATCTTGCAGGTCTTTTGTGGTTTTTATTTTGTGCATGGGGGGGTATGTGGATTATTTTTGAGGGAAAGTCAATATAGTTGTTAGTTGTGAGTTATTAGTTGTGAGTTAATTGGTTATTCATAACTACCATAACCAAAAATAACCACCTTTGGTTAATTGAGTTAATGATTAACCAAAATAACCAAAAATAACCAACCGTGGTTAATTGAGTTAATGATTAACCAAAATAACCAAAAATAACCAACCGTGGTTAATTGAGTTAATGATTAACCAAAATAACCAACCGCAGTTAATTGTGGTTAATTGTGGTTAATCCAGCTAAATAACTAATAACTAACAACTAACAACTAACAACTAACGTAGGATATTAACGGGGCTATCGCCTCAAATATAACCACGTTTTTGGGACGCACGGGCGGGTTTATCATGGCTATGGGTAACCCCAATTCGCGGGCGGCGTGGATTTTTGCCTCGCCCCCGCCGCCCCCTGCGTTCTTTATCAATAGCCAATCAATGTTTAACCTTTTGAACAAGGCGGACTCCGCCGTACGGGTAAAAGGCGGACGTGCCACGATAAATTCCCCGTTTTCATAGGGAAAGGGCGCATCGGGTTTATCTATCAATCGCAAAACAATATGGCGGGTTGTGGTTAAATCCGCCAGAGCAGGCAGGCTACCCCGCCCCGTTGCCGCGAATATCCGCACCCCATCGGGGATAATCTGGGGAAGACCCGCATAGCTATCGGTTCTATGCCAATCATCCCCCGCTTGCTCAACCCAAGGCGGGCGGGTCAACATCGCGTATTTTATGCCAGCCTCACGGCACACATTAACCGCCGTATTGGTGATGATTTCGGCAAAGGGATGGGTGGCATCAATGACCATATCAATCCGCTCCTGCGTGATATAATCCGCCAAACCCTGCGCCCCGCCAAACCCGCCAATACGGGTTGGCACGCCCAAATCCGCGGGTGCGCGTACCGCCCCCGCCAAGGACGCAATGATATCATGGGCGTGAAGGTGGGCTATAACCTCCCGCGCTTGCGTCGTGCCTGCCAGCACCAAAATACGCATCACGCCCGCCCCATGATTGTGCCGTCTCTGTTAATGACCACAACGTCTATCTGTTTGATTTTATCGCGGGATTGCCGTGTGGCTTGGGTTTTCACCTGCCCCGCGATTGCGTTCGCCAGTGGCGCACCCGTGCGTTCCAATGCTTCCAGTGCGGTATTCGCATCGGACACATCGGGGAGTCCTAGCGACACCGACAACCGCCCCAGCGCGGCAAAATCCACCGTTGATCGTCCAGAATGCAAATCCACCGCCCCCTGCGCCATTTTCACCATTTTACCGATACCCCCGCCAATCGTCAAACGAGGCACGGGGTGTTTGGCGAGGTATTTCAGCAACCCGCCAGAAAAATCGCCCATATCCAGCATGGCGTAATCGGGCAGGGTGAAGAGGTCTTGCACCGTGCGCTCCGAAGTCGCCCCCGTGCAAGCTCCGACATGGGTTAATCCTTCGGCACGGGCGACATCCACGCCTCGGTGAATTGACGCAATCCAAGCCGAACAGGAGAACGGGCGGACTATGCCCGTTGTGCCAAGAACGGATAGCCCGCCGATAATGCCCAATCGTGGGTTCCATGTTTTTTTGGCTAGGGTTTCGCCGTTTGGAATGGAAATAGTAATGGCGACATGCGGGGGTTTCCCGTAGATTTCCGCCATTTCGGTGACGATTTCCCGCATGAATTCGCGCGGTTTGGGGTTTATGGCGGGTTCATTGACGGCTATCGGCAGGCCTGCTTTGGTGACTGTGCCAACGCCTTTGCCCGCGTGGAAAGTGATGGTGGGTTGGGTGTGGGGTTGGACTTTCGCGATGATGAGCGCACCGTGGGTTACGTCAGGGTCGTCGCCTGCGTCCTTTATGATACCTGCGGCGCAGTAGTTTTCGTTGGGGTTTTGGCTTGTTTCCCAGTGCGTTATAGCGAAGGTCGGCTGTTCGCCCTTTGGCAGAGTTATTGAGACTTCGCGTGGCCGCCCATCGCCCCATAGCCCAATCAGCGCGGCCTTCACCGCCGCCGTCGCGCAAGCGCCAGTTGTCCAACCGCGTTTGAGGGTGCGGGTTTTGTCGTTTCGAATCGTGTCCATAAGCGGGAGTATAACATTTTTATCAGGAATGGTGAATTGTGAATTATGAATTGTGAATTATGAATTGTGAATGATGCCCTTCGGGTCTTCGTCATCGCTACGCGAATGCCGACCAGCGTGGTCTTTTGTGCGTAGCCCTCACGGTGTGAGGGCATGCCAAAAGCCCTTTGGTTACAAGATGATAATGATTCTATAAATTTACTATTTGGAATAACAAGACGAGAAATTGGATTATTTGCAAAGAATACTTGGGAATTGGTGATGGATTTGCTCTAAATTTATTTAGGCTTTGCCTAGATACTAGGACAGACTTTAGCCATAAAAACCCGTCCGCCCAAGCCTCGCAGAGGGGTGGGCGGGCGGGAAGCCCGAACGAAGGGGCTTGCCCCGAAGTGAGGGCGCAACAAAAAACCTCTATCCTTAACTCCTAATAACAAACCCCCAATCCCTAATAACCAATCATTCATCATTCACCATTCACAATTCACAATTACTTAATCATTAATCACTAATCACTATTGAACTCCCCCGCGTTTCACGCTACACCCGCATTATGGCTCGTATAACCGCAACCTTTGTCTGTTCCGCTTGCGGAGCGTCCTATAAAAAATGGGTCGGGCAGTGCGATAAATGCCACCAATGGGACTGTATAAACGAAGAAAAACCGCTCGCCACTGGTCCACGCGGTAAAACATTGGGCGCGCAAAAGGGGCAAAAGGTCATCCTAACCGATTTAACCGCGTCAGACATCGCCCACACCCGCCTGTTATGCGGCATTGATGAGATGGATCGCGCCTTGGGGGGCGGGCTGGTAGAGGCCTCTGCCGTTCTGCTGGGCGGCGATCCGGGCATCGGCAAATCCACATTATTACTGCAAATGGGCGCGGCCTTGGCGAATCTTGGACGCAAAGTCGTCTATATTTCGGGGGAAGAAGCCGCCAGCCAAATAAAACTCCGCGCCGCGCGATTGGGGCTGAGCGACGCGCCGCTATCACTGGCAACCGAAACCAACCTGCGCGATATTCTCACCACCCTAGAGGCCGAATCCCCCGATGTCGCCATTTTGGATTCCATCCAAACCCTGTGGGCTGATCATGTGGATTCCGCCCCTGGCTCTGTCACCCAAGTGCGCACGGTCACCCACGAGCTGGCGAATTTCGCCAAACGCAAGGGGATTTGCGTCATTCTGGTCGGGCATGTCACCAAAGACGGGCAGATTGCTGGACCGCGAGTCGTAGAGCATATCGTTGACACCGTTTTGTATTTTGAAGGCGAACGGGGGCATCAATTCCGCATCCTCCGCGCTGTGAAGAATCGCTATGGACCCGCCGATGAAATTGGCGTGTTTGAAATGACGGGTAAGGGGCTGCAACAGGTGCATAACCCGTCCGAATTGTTTCTGGGCGAACGCAACAGCCCCAACGCTGGCTCGGTTATTTTCGCGGGGATTGAGGGCTCTCGCCCCCTGCTGGTGGAAATTCAGGCGTTGGTTGCGCAATCGCATTTTGCCACGCCCCGCCGTGCGGTCGTTGGCTGGGATTCGGCGCGGTTGGCGATGATACTGGCGGTTCTGGACGCGCGATGTCAGATTAGTTTCGCTGGACTGGATGTTTATTTGAATATCGCGGGCGGGTTGCGGATTTCCGAAACGGGTGCGGATTTGGCGGTGGCGGCGGCTCTGGTCTCTGCCCGTGAGAATATTCCCATGCCGAAAGATTCGGTGGTTTTCGGGGAAATAAGCCTGTCTGGAGGGCTCCGCGCTGTTGGGCAGAACGAAAATAGATTAAAAGAAGCAAAAAAGTTAGGTTTTTCGCAAGCTTTTACCTCTTCACAGGTGAAAACCTCTGGCGAATCTGGTATGAGCGTGCATAAGAATGATACAATCGCCGGGTTTGTTGATGGGTGTTTTGAGGATATAAACGCACCCAAAGACCAACAAGGCGGGCAAAATAACACTCGACAAAATAACACTGGACAAAGGGACAGATAGGTATGGATGGATTTACTTGGGTTGACGGCATTGCCGTGCTGATTTTATTGGTATCGGTGGGTTTGGCGTATTCGCGCGGGCTCGCACGCGAATCACTGTCTATCGGCGGGTGGATATTGGCGGCGGTTGTGTCCTACCAATTCGCGCCGACGGCAACGCCTTTGGTCAAAGAAATTCCGTTGCTATCGGATTTAATCGGGCAATCGTGCGAATTATCAACGATGGCGGGGTTTGCCCTCGTTTTCACCGTCATGCTGATAGTGTTTGCGTTTTTCGTCCCGTGGATTTCCACCTTTGTGCAGAAATTATCGTTAAACAAAGTCGATCAGACCTTGGGGTTGTTATTCGGCGTGGTACGCGGGTTTTTGCTGATTCTGGTGGTTTTGGTGTTGTTTGATAGGGTGACTTCGGCTGGGCAGGCGGGGGCGAACGATTGGACTTCTGCCGTGCATGAAAGCAAAACAAAGGGGTTTTTGGCGGATACTCAGGCGCGGATGGAGTCTATGATTCCCGATGATACATCGGTGTGGTTGCTGGGGCATTATCAGCATTTGATGCGCGATTGCCCGCAGAATGAGGCGATTCCGTCAGAGATTACACCAGCGATTGTGCCGACTTTGGTGCCAGATGCCACGGATACCGCCCCCGAATCGCCCGAACCGACAGACGCTATACCCGAACCCACAGACGCGATAACCGAAACCCCTCTTCCCACACAAGAAAACTAGGCACACAAACCATGACCGAAAATCCCCCCGCCCCCAAGGATTTGAACAGCGTCCCCCGTTTTGTATCCCACCCTTTCGCCGATTTGAAACGAAAAGAAGAATGCGGAGTTTTCGGCGTTATTGGCTTGGCAGAGGCGGCCAGCTTCGTTGCCCTTGGGCTCCACGCCCTGCAACACCGCGGGCAAGAAGCGGGCGGTATAGTCTCTTACGACCAAGACGTCGGCTTCCGTTCGGCACGGAAATTCGGCTATGTCCGCGACCAATTCACTAAACAAGCCTTGATGGAAACCCTGCCCGGCAATCTGTCCATCGGGCATGTGCGCTATTCCACGGCGGGCAGTAAGGGCAGGGCGGGCGTGCATGATATTCAGCCGTTTTTCGGTGAATTTTCACGCGGGGGATGCGCCATTTCCCACAACGGCAATTTAACGAATGCAGAGGCTTTGCGCGTTAATCTTATCAAAATGGGATCTATATTTCAGAGCACATCGGACAGCGAATGTATCATCCACCTGATGGCACGGGCGCGTGAAAAAACCCATGTGGAATGCCTGCAATCCGCGTTAAAAAAGGTTGAAGGCGCGTTTTCCATTGTCGCCATGACTCGCAGTAAATTAATCGGTGTGCGTGATCCGCGTGGGATTCGCCCTCTGGTTTTGGGGCAGTTGGGGGCGGGCTGGGTTATCAGCTCTGAAACCTGTGCGCTGGATATTATTGGGGCGCAATATGTCCGTGAAATTGAACCAGGGGAAATGGTTGTGATTGATGAAAATGGGGTGAATACCTCGTTTCCCTTCAAACGAGTCCCCGCCCGCCCGTGTATTTTTGAGCATGTGTATTTCTCGCGTCCCGACAGTATTTTGGCGGGCAAATCGGTCTATGAAACCCGCCGTCAAATCGGGATAGAGCTGGCGCGGGAGGCTCCAGTGGATGCCGATTTGGTCTGCCCCGTGCCTGATAGTGGCACGCCCGCCGCGATTGGATATAGTTTTGAATCGGGTATTCCTTACGGCATGGGAATTATCCGTAATTCCTATATGGGGCGGACGTTTATTGAACCCAGCGAGCATATTCGCAACATGGGTGTGCGGTTAAAACTGAACGTTAATCGGGCGTTAATTAAAGGCAAACGGGTGATCTTGGTGGATGATAGTGTGGTGCGCGGGACGACCAGTCGTAAGATTAAAGAGATGGTGCTGGACGCGGGCGCGGCAGAGGTGCATTTTAGGATAGCCTCGCCGCCCACGGCTTGGCCGTGTTTTTTCGGGGTGGATACTCCGCAACGGGAAAAATTGCTGGCGGCAACGATGAGTGAGGAAGAAATGTGCCGTCATTTGGATGTGCAGAGCTTGCGGTTTATTACTCTGGCGGGGTTGTATCGCGCCTGTGGTGTGGCTATGCGGGATGTGAAGTCGCCCCAGTATTGCGATGCGTGTTTTTCTGGGGAATACCCGATGAAACTGCGCGATAAGACGGATAAAGATGCGTTGTTGGCGGCGGTTTAGGGTGGTGATATGGATTTAGCACGGGATTTTTCTGGACGTGTGGTTTTAATAACGGGTGCGTCACGTGGATTGGGGGCGGCCTGTGCGCTGGCTTTTGCCGCGAGGGGTGCGCAGGTGTTGGCTTTGGCACGGACTGTTGGCGCGTTGGAAGAGCTGGATAATAAGGCACGCGGCGCGGATGTTGAGGACTCTGGGATGACCTTAATCCCGCTGGATATTTGCGATTCCCAAGGCGTGCAAAATTTAGGGCAATCCATTTTTGACCGTTGGGGAGGGTTGGATATTTGGGTGCATTGTGCGGTTTATGCCGCGCCTTTGTCGCCCGTGAATTGCTTGGATGGCGCGGATTTGGCGCGATCTATGGCGGTGAATGTGACGGCAACAGCGCAGTTAATCGGGTGCATTGACCCTCTGTTACGGGCGAAATCTGGGGTGGCGGTTTGTGTGGAGGACACGCAGGCTGGGCATAAGTTTTTCGGCGCTTACGGGGCGAGTAAGGCGGCGCAATCCGCGTTATTCGCCAGTTGGCGGGCGGAAAATAGCGTTCGGGTGTGTTGTTTTCAGCCGCGACCTATGGGGACGGCGGTTCGGGCGCGGTTTTTCCCAGGGCAGGATGGTGCGGGATTGGCGGATATTGGGGAAGAGGCGGAGCGGCTTTTGCTAACGATTAACGATTAACGATTAATGATTAACGATTAACGATTAACGATTAGTGATTAACGATTAACGATTAGTGATTAACGATTAACGATTAACGATTAGTGATTAGTGATTAGTGATTAGTGATTAACTGAAATTAACTGCCGTTAGTTAAAAATAACTCAAATTAATTCAAAATAACTCACCTGAGTTAATCCAGTTAAAAATAACTCAAAATAACTCAAAATAACTCACTTGAGTTAATTCAGTTAAAAATAACTCAGATTAACTCAAAATAACTCAAAATAACTCACTTGAGTTAATCCAGTTAAAAATAACTCACATTAACTCAAAATAACTCAAATTAACTCACCTGAGTTATTTTAGTTATTTAATAACCACAATAACCAATCATTCATCGTTAATCATTAATTGTTCATCGTTCAAATGGCTCTTGATAAAATTTATGATAAATGATAAATGAGCCATAACTAACAACTAATAACTAATAACTAACAACTAAAACCCCCATGCGCGTCACCATATTTCTAACAACCCTGTTCGCCCTGTGCGTAGCCCTATCGGCGCAGGCGCAACCAGAGCCCCGCGTTCTGGCAACGATAAAACCTCTGCATTCCCTTGTCCAATCTGTGCTTGGCGATACCGCCCGCGCCCAGCTTTTGCTGGACAACACTGCCTCGCCCCACGATTTCCAAATGAAGCCGAGCCAAATCCGCGCCCTTCACCAAGCCGATATTGTGTTTTATATTGACGAGGATTTTGAACAATTCCTGCAACGGGTACTGCCCGATTTGCCCGAAGGTACAACCCAAATCCCCATCGCGCAACGCGCCGAAATCGCCCTCGTCCCCCTGCGTGGTGGTGATGACAAAGACGACCACGATGACGACCACGGGCATGGGCATGACCATGCCGCGCAGGATTATCACGTCTGGCTTGATCCGAATAACGCGGTGAAAATGGTGCAAACGATTGCCACCAGTTTGGCGCAGATTTATCCGCATAATGCCGCCATTTACCACGCCAATGCACGGACTGCGATAACCGCGCTGAACGCGTTGCATAGCGATGTGCAAACCCGCCTTGCCCCCGTGAAAGACCAGCCTTTTATAGTGTTTCACGATGCCTATGGTTATTTTGAACGCGCCTATGGATTGCGCACCCCCGCCGTGATTGCCCTAGACCCAACCATCCCGCCAAGCCCAAAACGTATCGTGCAAATCCGTGAAAATCTGGCGCAAACGGGGGCGCGATGTTTGTTTAGCGAACCGCAATTTTCCGACAAAGTGCTGGATGTTATTCGTGCGGATTCAAACGCACAGATTGCTGTGCTGGATCCTCTGGGTGCGGAATTGCCCGCTGGTGCGGGGCTGTATGCCGCGCTTTTGCAGGGGTTGGCGGGGGCTTTGGCGGACTGTTTGGACGGGTCTTAATCCGCGATTAAAGCAACACTTCATCCTTGCACAACGGTGGCACCCCAGCCGCGTATAATTCCGCCCGCCCGCGTATCATCTTTTGATAAAACCTTGGAAAAGCGTGAGAAACCGAGCCGTCCGTGCGTGTATCCACCCGCCAATTGTGCTGATTTTCGCGCCCAGAATTTAGGACTTTATTCAGGACTTTCGCACGGGGAATCGTCAATTCCAAATGCTGCATGATTTCATCCGTAATAGCCAGTGGGCGATGTTCCACCAAATCCGCATCATAAATCGGCAGGCAATTCGGGCGGTAGAGCCATTCCGTCAAAGTCGCTATCTGGCGGCGCATCATCGCCACGGGCAAATCGGTTTTATGCGGGTCATAGTAGGTCGCCTGCACGATCGCCGCACCCTCATTCACCAGGGCAATCATCACGCGGGTTGGATGCGCGGTTGTGTGCAGAACGACGGGGTGGTCAATGCCCCGCAGTTCGGTGAAAAGCGGGCGCAGATTGGCGAGGGTCAGCGCACCGCAGGTGTTTTGCCCAGGTGGATTTTGCGGGTGTGGATTTTGCGGGTTTTGCGTGTTTTCGGTCTCCATCCCCAAGGCCTGCGCCGACAGGTTTGGCTGGGCAAACCCCGCCATTTCCAAGCCCGCCCGCGCAACTTGATAGGCGAAATCCTGCCGCGCAGTCATGCTGTATGAAAAGACAATCAGCGCGTTTAGGGTTGGAAAATCGGTAATCACGCGGGGTTCACTTTTGTTATCATATCGGATGCGCCAAGTGGCAAAATCCGTAAAATAACAGGAAAGTGTAAGATTTGGTTAAACAGCGAAGAAAATAATGGAAATAAAATTCACAATTTTTATGGATTTTTTTATCTAAATTTTTATACTTGGATTAACCACTAACCCCTAAACCAAAACCGCCCCACCCCCGACAATCGCGCCGTCAGTAGAGCCATCCGCCAGCAACATATGATTGTGCGGCTTGCCCGATGGTATCATTGGATAGCAATTCTCGTGCTTCTCCACCAAACAATCAAAAATCACCGCGCCATCATAGGCCAACATCTCCATAATAGCATCATCCAAATCGGCTGGGTCTTTGCATAAAATCCCCTTCGCGCCAAACGCCTTTGCCAACAAAACAAAATCTGGCAGAGACTCCGACCACGAATTAGAATACCGCTCGCCGTGCAACAATTCCTGCCACTGGCGCACCATCCCCAGCCGTTCATTATTCAAAATAAACTGCTTGACGGGCAGATTATACTGCATCGCTGTTCCCATTTCCTGCATATTCATCAGCCAAGAAGCCTCGCCCGCGACATTGATAACCAACGCCTCTGGATGGGCGATTTGCACCCCGACAGAGGCAGGCAGACCATAGCCCATCGTCCCCAAACCGCCCGAAGTCATCCAGCGATTCGGCGCGTTAAACCCCAAATATTGCGCCGCCCACATCTGGTGCTGGCCGACCTCCGTGCAAATATAACGGTCATGGGATTTCGTCAATTCCTCCAACCTCTGCAAAGCATATTGCGGTTTTATCGTCTTCTTAGACGGGGCAAAATCCAGACATTTTATCGCCCGCCATTCATCAATCTGTCGCCACCATTGCGACACATTATTCACCTTGCTGCCGCGTTTTTTCCACAAATCCAGCACATCGCGCAGAACGCTGGCAATATCGCCGATAACTGGGGCATCCACGCGAATCACCTTGTTTATAGAGGATGGGTCAATATCCACATGCGCCTTTCGCGAGTTCGGGCTAAATTCGGAAACCAGCCCGGTGATACGGTCGTCAAACCGCGCCCCTATGCAAAACATCGCGTCGCAATCGTGCATCGTGTGGTTCGCTTCGTAAGTCCCGTGCATGCCCAGCATGCCTATCCAATGCTCATCATTCGCGGGGAATGCACCCAAACCCATCAGGGTGGAGGTAATGGGGAAATTCGTTGCCGCGACCAATTCGCGCAGTAAATCGCAGGCCTCCGTGCCAGAGTTAATCACCCCCCCGCCAGAATAAATCACGGGTTTCATGCTGGTTTCAATCATCTCCACAAGTGCCACAATTTGCGCAGGGTCGGCTTTGGTGCGGGGTTGATAATTGCTGGTTTTCACCTCATCCCGCGCTACATAGTCGCCTTCGGCAAACTGCACATCCTTTGGAATATCAATCAAAACAGGGCCAGGGCGACCTGTTGTGGCGATATGAAACGCCTCGTGTATCGTTTTTGCCAAGGTCGCGGTTTCCTTAATCAGCCAGTTATGTTTCGTGCAGGGGCGGGTTATGCCTACCGTATCTGCCTCTTGAAACGCGTCCGCGCCAATCATAAAAGTCGGCACCTGCCCGCTGATAACAACCAGAGGAATCGAATCCATCAGGGCATCGGTCAGGCCAGTTACCGCGTTTGTCGCGCCTGGACCGGAGGTCACGAGGACTACGCCAGGTTTGCCCGTGGAACGGGCGTATCCCTCGGCCGCATGCACCGCGCCCTGTTCGTGGCGGACGAGAACGTGGCGGATGTCGTTTTGCTGGAAAATCACGTCATAGATGGGTAGGACTGCGCCGCCTGGATAGCCGAAGACGACCTCTACCCCCTGTTCTTTCAGGGCTTTGATAAGGATGTGCGCGCCTGTCATGGTGTTTTTGGGCGTGGTTTTGGGGGCGGTTTTTGGGTTTGTATCAGTCATTGTATTGGTCTTTGTGGTGGTTTTATTGGTTTTATTGGTGGTTTTTGTGGTCATGGGTGAGTGTCCTTTTGGTCTATTATCTTATTTTCCTGCGTTTTGCCATAAAAAAACCCCCAAACAGGGGGTTATGCGCCGATAAGGAAGATTTCCTATCAACGCATAAGGCACAGCACAACGAGGGTTCTTGCGGTTCTGGGCTTCGGTGGGTTCAATTGGTTTAACATAAGGTGTAGGTTATTGATAATTTGCTGGTCGTCAAGGGTGTTTTAGGGGAATTTTAGGAAAAAATGTAAAAAAGATGGTTTTTTTGGGTTTTAATTGCCAAAATCACTAATCACTAATCACTAATCACTAATCACTAATCCTTAATTCCTCAGGCAACCGTAACTGTGCCACTTGCTCTGGCAAAGTTTCTTCCGCCGACCTTGCCAAACCCGCATCCCCCACCAGTTCATCCAACCGCACCGCGTTCGGGTCGCCCAAATCGCGCCATGCATTATCGCGATACACCTCTAACGGCGCGAACCCCGACTTATAGTGCATTTTGGCGCTTTGCGGCACCCAATAGCCCAAATAAACATAATCCAACCCGCGCTCTATCGCCATATTAATATGGTCTAAAATCATATAAATGCCCATCGACCGCCCCGCCACACTCGGCTCAAAAAACGAATAAATCATTGACAACCCGTCATCCAGAGCATCACTTAAACACGCGGCAATCGGCGCGGCCGCGCTATGCGGGCGGTAATCCACCACGCGAGTCGCCAACGCCGTATCCTCTACCATCGTTAAAAAATCCATAAAACCCATAGCCGTCATCCCCCCGCCAGAATGCCGCCCATCCAAATAATCCTTAAAAATATGATAGTGCGCGGGCTGCGCCTTTGGCGGAGATATCGTCCGTTGTAAATCCGCGTTTTTGCGTAAAATACGGCGGTGGGAGGCTCGGGGCGTGAAATCAGCCACACGAACGCGCACGGACAAACAGGCACGACAGCCTTGGCAAGACGGGCGGTATAGCACCGATTGCGACCGTCTAAACCCTTGTTTTGTAAGGGTATTATTCAGGGCGACCGCACTGGCTCTGTCCAGATTTGTGAACATTTTGCGTTCAATCCTGCCCGCCAAATACGGGCAAGGCTGGGGCTGGGTGATGTAAAACTGCGTGGCGTTCGGGAAATGATGCTTCATAAATCGCCCCTAATTCGCCTTAATGTCGCCCTAATAAACGGTCTAGGCTTATCGGTCCTGCGCCCTTTGATACTGTGATTAAAAGGATGAAAATCCATAATGTTCGCTCATCAATCAGACCGTTTTGGAAGCGGTCAAACCATCCGCCCAATTCCGCGCCGTGCCCCGTGATATCAACGAGTGTTTGGACGAGAACAAAACCAATCATGCCCAGTGCCGCCAGTCGCGAAAATAGCCCGATTAAAATCAATACAGGCAGGACGAATTCCGCCCAAGTTCCCGCATATCCTATAAGTTTAAGGATAATGTTTAGGCTGGCTGAGTCATATAGCACTGCCTCCATTTGTTTGGGAAACATTTGGGCGTATCCGTTGACGGTGACCGTTAGAAATCCGAAAAAGCCGTCGCCTATTTTTGTTAAGGCAGAGTTCCAATAATAATGGAATAGCACTGCTACAAAGGCGAATCGCGCCAGAGTCGTGATGAACCAGTCGCCCAAGGCGGTGGATATTTGCGTGAAAATTCGGTCGTAAAGTGAGAATAATTGCATGGGGTTTCGTCTTTCTGTTTTGGTCTTTCTAGGTTGATTTTTATCAAGTTAGTTGTTTCTTATACCACAAACAATACGGGTTTCCAAGAGCAAACGAATCGCCCCCGTCAAGTCAAAATCTGTGGCATCGGATTTTACCGCCTCTTTTGTCGCCATTTCCGCCGAAGTTTCCCCCGCATTTTCCAGATTTTCCCCTTTGCGCAGGGCATCAATAAAATGATAATCCGCCGCCGATATCTCGCGAAACATCACATCCAATTCGGGGCGGAAAACCAGCAAATAAACGCCCGAAACGCCGATATCCACAGCCTCATCCATATTCGCCCGCCATATATTCGCCACGGGATAGGGGGATTGCAAAACCATCGCGCACGGCGCAAAATCAAACCGAACCGCGCCCAAATCTTCCGCAGGTACCGCCTGCAAATCCGCCCCAGTCACAGCAACGGCATCGCCCGCGTGATACGCCAACCTCCGCGCCAATTCCAACCGCGCGACATCGGCCAAATAGGGCAGGTGGGCAACTGCCTCAAACCCCTCCAAAAACTCAGGAAAATCCGCCCCATAAAACAGAATAACAGGTGTTTTCGGCGGGTGTTTTTTGATATAAACACGGGTTATTTCGGTGAAAGAAGGCTCGCCCAATAACCGCGCAATCACGGGGAAAGCGACACGCAAAGCCTCAATCAAACTGAACATAACGTTGTTACGATAGACATCAAATCGCTTGCCCGCGCCCCGCCCCGATGGGTCTATTACCCCTTGTGGCACGGGGGCTTTTGGGTCTAACAACGCCTCGGTAAAGTCGGATTGTTGGGTCATGCCGCGCCCCTTTGCGCACCCGTGGTCTTATTCAAAATAGCCTCCGCCGCCGCGACATCACGCCGCAAAGTCGGCCACGGGGGAATATCGTTGTCCCATTCTATCAGCGTAGGCCGCGCCCCACCCTGCGTTAAAACATAATCATACAGGTCAAAAACAGGGTCAACCACCGCGCGACTATGCGAATCAATCAACAGAGTTTGCCCGTGGTCGTCCGTGTCTTCCTCATGCCCGCCAAGGTGGATTTCGCCCACATGCGCCAGAGGAAACGCGTCAATATACTCCCGCGTGTCGTAATTTTGATTGGTGGCAGAGACGAAAACATTATTCACATCCAGCAAAAGCCCGCAGCCCGTGCGTGTGGCGATTTGGGCAAGGAAATCGGTTTCCTCCATCGTCGATTCGCTGAACGCGACATAGGTGGATGGATTTTCCAACAGCATTTGCAGACCCAGCGTGTCTTGGACTTGGTCAATATGGTCGCACACGCGGGTAAGGGCGGCGGCGGTATAAGGCACGGGCAGAAGGTCATTCAAAAACGCACCCTCGTGCGTAGACCACGCGAGGTGTTCGGAAAATTGCGCGGGTTTCAGCCAGTTTATCAGGTGTTTTAACCGCGCCAGATGGTCGGTATCCAGCGCGTCCTCGCCACCTATGGACAGACCGACTCCGTGGCAGGACACGGGGTAAATATCGCGCATGTGGCGCAGTTGAGTGATGGGGGTGCCGCCGTCGCCCATGTAATTCTCGGCATGGATTTCAATCCAACCGATGTCGGTGGGATTTGCCAGAATATCGTTTATATGTTGGGGTTTAAAGCCTACACCCGCCCGTAGTGGCAGGTTTATGGGGCGTGTATGTGTTTGGTGTGTGGGCATTTGCATCCCCTTTTTTATGGTAAAAAACCCCTTCAAAAAAACCCTTGAATGGCGATTGCCACCCAAGGGTTTTTGTCGACAGAGGGCTGGTAGCCTTTACTCCAAAATATCCTCCCTAATGTGGTACATTAGGACGGTAAATCGCGATTAAGAGCCTCCAGTGAACCCTTACGAGGCGAGCCGTCAGCGGCGTTTGGCAGGTCTATTTCCGCACAAGTGCCGGATTCAACCAGAGTCCAAGCGTTGCCTTGGTAATCGACTTTTGATGTGCCAGCGCAGGTAGTTCCTGGACCAGCAGCACAGCCGTTTTGACCTGCTTTTGAAACGCCGAAGCACTTCTCATTTGCGGCGAAGGCACCAGTGCCCAGCGCAGAAACAGCCGTAGTTACGGCCGCTGCAATCGCCAAAGATTTTGTAAAATTAGCCATGTTATAGCTCCTTTATGTTATGGTTTTATGCTTGGGTTATTCCAAGCGATGGATATGTCTTTAATGGTATTCGCGGGGAATTGCCAATGAAAAAGCCGTGATACACAGTTATTTGATTAGGTGTTAGGTGTGAGTTGTTAGTTGTGAGTTGTTAGTTGTTAGTGATTGGTTATTCTGGTTATCCGTTATCTAAAATAACTAGGGTGAGTTATTTTTGGTTATTTTCGTTATGAATAACTCTGCGTTCGTTATTTTAGGAAAGACGTTTGCCACAAACCCAACTAATAACTAATAACTCACAACTAATAACTATCCGACGAACGCCTTCTCAATCACAAAATGCGCGGGCTGGCTGTTCGCGCCCTCGATCATCCCTGCCGCCTGACAAATCTCTTTCACCTCGGTATTTAACGCCATAGACCCGCAGACCATCAGCCTATCTTCGCCAGCATCCAACGCGGGCAATCCCAAATCCCGCGCCATCGAGCCGTCTTTGATTAACGTGGTAATCCGCCCCATCCGCGCGCTCGCCTCCTGCGTAGTCGTTGGGTAATACCGCAATGCACCCTTAATATACTCACCAATCAGCGGGTCATCGGGCAATCGCGCCACCAAATCCGCACCGTATTTCAAATCGGCAACTTCGCGGCAAGTATGGCATAAAATTACCTGCTCGTACCTCTCATACAAATCCGGATCGCGCAAAAGCGAGGCAAAAGGGGCAATCCCTGTGCCAGTCGCTATCATATAAATCCGTTTGGCGGGCAGCAGAGCATCCAGCACCAACGTCCCCACAGGTTTGGGTCGCACGATGACTTGATCACCCGCCTGAATTCCCTGCAAACGAGAGGTGAGTGGGCCGTCCAGTACCTTGATAGAATAAAATTCGAGCGTATCATCCCAACTGGGGGATGCGATGGAATATGCCCGCAGTAACGGCTTGCCATTATCGCCAAGCAACCCGATCATGACGAACTCCCCACTGCGAAACCGTAGCGAAGGGGGGCGCGTTAGGGTAAAGGAAAACAGGCGGTCGGTGTAGTGTTTCACCGAAACAACCGTCTGTGCGTCGGGCAGAATCGGGGTTGCGGGGGCGGGGGTTTTTTGCAGGGTTTGGGTCATTTTTTGCTCTTTGGTTTGTCTCTGTCTTCAGCCCATTTGCGTTTGTCTTCTGGAACAAGAGAAATGAGGTCTTGTTTGATTTCTTCATGTACGCCTATTGTCATTTGAACAATATAATTGACTAGCAAAAATAGCTTATTCACAACCACCCTGCCGTCTTCGCCTGTTAGGTCAATACCCCCTGCGTGCGCCCCGCCTTCGTTGGCGATAATTCGCACGATATCAAGACTTTTTATAACGCTATCATCTACGCCTTTTTTCTTTAAATTACCAATACGCTTATTTAAGCTGGGGTCAGTCTCGTCTAGACTAAGTGTTATTATTTCAAGTGCCACGCGCAACAAGACGGCCGCGGCTCTTGGGGAATGGATACTCACCAATCGCGCAGAGTCAAAAACTTTTTTCACTTCCTCTGGCATGTGATTGCTCGCTTCAGGTGCAGAAGATTCATGAGGATAAACCATTTCCTCACTTACCCAAATTGAATGTTGGTTGCATAATGTGCATTTAGCGGTTCTAATAGCATCATGAGAACTAGCATGCCTCACTAAAATACTAGGTGTTCGTGCTTGCCATGTTTGCTGGCAATAGCCCTTGCAGTAAGGACAGATAAAACTTTCCTTACCGTAAATAGGTTTTCTTTTTTCTGCAAGCGTCATTTCTTTTTCAGTAGTCATTCCATTTCCTTTCTATTATGGTTTGTGCCACCGCTCTTATCACTTTGTGCCGCCCCCCGCAACCTATCAGCATAGCTATTGCTGCGCCAATCGCCACGGAACAGCCACTGCTCCTCGCCCATCCGCACCGCCAAATCATCGCTTATTTCCACCTCATCAAACCCGCATCGCCGCGCCATAGCATACTGGTCTGCCAACACATGCCCAACCGCCCGCAACCGCCCGCCATAGCCCAACATCCGCAAATGCCGTGCCAAGGAAAACCCACGCCCATCGTGGAACGAGGGGAAGGCGATTCGCATCATCGCGCAGGCCTCAAAAAACGGTTGCACAGCCGCCGCGTCCGCCGTGTTCGGCAGGTCTATCGCGTACCCCGCAGGATGGTCTCGGTCGGTTAAAATAGTATCATCCCACGCCAAAACGCGCCCTGTCCAGTCGTCCGTGCTAAACCCTTTATCGGTAATAATCGGCATAGCTAATGCACCGTTTCTGGGTACAAAGCCGCCTTAAACGGGGCAATCCCAACGCGCCGATAAAACGCGATAAACACCTCGTCCGCGCCCAATCGCCCGTCCATATAAACCCCGATAATCCGTGAAACTGCGTCCAAAATCTCATCCGCGCCGAAACCTGGACCGACCCGCTCGCCTATCGCGGCGGTTTCCGACCCGTCCCCGCCTAAAGTGATTTGATAGCTTTCCACACCCGCACGATCCAGCCCCAAAATACCGATATGCCCGACATGGTGATGCCCGCAAGCATTGATACAGCCCGATATTTTGATTTTCAACGCACCGATGTCGTGCTCTTGTTTTAATGCGTCAAAATGCGTGGCGATTTCTTGGGCGATGGGAATGGAACGCGCCGTTGCTAAAGAGCAATAATCCATACCAGGACAGGCTATTATATCCGAAATCAACCCTATATTCGCGGTCGCCAAATCCACCGCCCTTAACGCCTGATAAACCGCCAATAAATGCGATTTATGAATATGGGGCAGGATAACATTCTGCTCATGGCTAATCCGTAATTCATCATGCCCGTATTGCTCCGCCAAATCCGCCATAACCCGCATTTGCTCGGCAGTCGCGTCCCCTGGGGTCGCCCCGTGTTTTTTAATGGAAACCGTTAATATCGCGTAATCGGGGTTTTTATGTGCGCTGGTGTTCGTATCCACAAACGCCCGAAACGCGGGGTTCGCCTTCATAGCATCACTATGCCCCGCGATAGACGCGGTGATATACGCGGGCGGAGCAAACGCCGCTTCAATCTGGGCAAACAGGTGTTGGTCATAGCCGCCAAAGGCGCGGCGTTGTATCACAAACCGTTCCTCTATCAATTCGCGTAATTCGTCCATTCCCCGCTCATGCACAAGGATTTTTATCCGAGATTTGTATTTATTATCGCGCCGTCCGTCCCTGTTGTAAATCTGCAAAATGCTTTCTACATAAGGCAATAAATCCGCCCGAGGCAGGAAATCGCGCAGAACTTTGCCAATCATCGGGGTGCGTCCCAGCCCGCCACCTATACAGACTTCATAGCCCGCGTTGCCTTGCGAATCCCGCACCATGCGAAGACCAATATCGTGGGCTTTGGTCACGGCACGGTCGTTTGGTGCGCCCGTGATGGCTATTTTGAATTTCCGCCCCAGAAAGGCGAATTCGGGATGGTCGGTCGACCATTGGCGCAGTAATTCGGCGGTAGGGCGGGGGTCTTCAATCTCATCCTCCGCCGCGCCCGCGAAATGGTCGGCGGTGACATTGCGCACGCAATTGCCAGAGGTTTGCACGGCATGCATATCCACCTCAGCCAAAGCATCCAGAATATCAGGCACATCGGTGAGTTTCGGCCAGTTATACTGGATATTTTGGCGGGTGGTGAAATGACCATAGCCTTTGTCAAATTTCTCGGCAATAAAGGCTAGTTGGCGCATTTTTGCGGAATTCAGCGTGCCATAGGGAATCGCCACCCGTAACATATAAGCATGCAGTTGCAGGTACAGCCCGTTCATCAAACGCAGGGGTTTGAATTCGTCTTCGCTGAGCGAGCCGTCAATCCTCCGTCCGACTTGCTGGCGGAATTGGGCGTTGCGCTGGGTGATGAAATCTTTGTCAAATTGGGTGTAGGTGTACATTATTTTGTGCTTTCGGTTTGTTTGTCTGTTTGTTTTCCGTGGGGGTAGTTTGATGGTCCTTTGGCACGGAATGCTTCGCGGAAATGGGCGGGGGCAGGGATGCCATCGGTGAGTATCATGTCCGCCAAATACGCCCCAGCGACTATGTTTTTCTGGGCTTGGGCGTTGGCGAGCATCGCGTTGGCTTGCGTTTCATCGGTGATATAGAGTGCATCGTGTAAATCCGTAACCCAGTCATGGCTGGGGTTTAGATAGACGACATCGCCCTCTATCAGGCGGTTTGCGGTTACGACCTTTGGGTGAAACGGACGCGCCATTAGTGTGCCTTTTCATTTGTGTGATGGGTGTGGGTGGGTGCGTTAAAACGCGGGATGGTTGGGGCAGGGGGCGTGTGGCTAGGATTAGAGCCACTGGTGTTATTATTAGCGTTATTATTAACACCATTCACCGCGACATTTGGCACGATTTCCATCATAACCCCCGCGTTTTGCACCGCGAGTGTATCCAACGCCAACCCCGCCTCTCGCGTGGCTTCAAACCCCGCAACATCGCCCGAAATCAGACGCACGACATGCATGCCCTCGCGTGCCGATTTTATCGCCGTTTGCGTTATTTCTTTGGGGCTGTCCACGCCCAGCCGACCCGTGGGGATGACCAGAGCCTCCCGCCTTGCCAGTTCCAAAAACTCCGAGCCCACCAAGGCATCGTAAATCACAACATCCGCGTCATGTAATATAGTGTGGGCTTTCAGCGTCAGCATCTCTGCCGTGTTATTGCCCGTTCCCATAATCCAAATCGCACCTTGCGTGGCGGGCGTATCCGCCATAGTTTGCTGGTACAAACGGCGCAATTCCGCCAAAACCGCCCGCGCCCCGCCCGCGCGATAGGCCGCCACCCCCGCGCCCGAATAAAACTGCGACCAGAAGGCGCGGCGTTTGCGTCCATGGGGCAGGTTTGCCGCGGTTTTGCGGAAATTTTGGGCTATCCGCGTGATGGGGCCGAGTTCGGTGGGCAGTGTGTCTTCCAGTTGTTTTTTTATCTGCCGAGCCAGCACGGGGGCTGCGCCTTCCGTGCCTATGGCTATGGTCAGGGGGGCGCGATCAACCATCGCAGGGGTGATGAAATCGCTGTTTTGCAGGTCATCGACTACGTTCGTTAAAACCCCGATTTTATGGGCGAGGGCAAGGGCGCGGAGGTCTTCGGTTTCATCATCATTGGCGCAATAAAACAGCTTGGCGGGTTTTATGTCGGTTTGGCGGATTTGCCGTTCAATCAGGGATAATTTGCCCGCCCGCGCCCAGCTTTGGATGAGCCTATCGGGGTTCGTGCCATAGACAAAAATCCGTGCGTTGGTTTTGAGCAGTAGGCGGAGTTTCGCCACGGCGGTTTCCCCCGCGCCCGAAATTACGACGGTTTGGCTATCCAAATCCAGATAAATGGGGAAGTGGCGCATTTTGGAGTGTCCTTTTTGGGGGCTTTTTGTGGTTTTTACAAATCTTATCCCCCTATTTACACATATTTGGATAATTTTCCACCCTAGCCCTTGTGTTTTTGGTAAAAAGGGGAATATATTCTAATAAATCGGTTTAACCCGTGTGTTTGTCTTAATAATGGAAAGGATTCAAAAATGGCAGTCGCTTTGGATGCGTTGGATAGGAAAATTCTTGCTCAGCTGCAAAAAGACGCGAGCGTATCGTTGGAAACGGTCGCCGTGGCGGTGGGTTCGTCCAAAACCCCCGTGTGGAATCGGATTAAAAAGCTGCGCAAACGCGGGGTGATAAAGCAGAATACGGTGATTTTGGATCCAGAAAAGCTGGGGTTAGATGCGTGTTTTTTCGTGTTAATTCGCACGTCTGAGCATGAAAAAGACTGGCAGGATAGGTTTTTGCGGACATTGCAGGTGCGGCCAGAGGTGTTAGAGGCGCATCGTTTGGCGGGTGAAATTGATTATATTTTAAAGCTGCGGGTGGCGAATGCCAAGGCGTATGATGTGTTTTATCAGGCGTTAATACAGGATGTACGGATTTTTAATGTGACAGCGTTGTTGTCTATGGAAGAGATTAAATCGACGAGTTTGTTGCCCGTTTGAGTGAATTGTGAATGGTGAATTATGAATTGTGAATGATTGGTTATTAGGGATTGGGGGTTGGTTATGAGAGGTTAAGAGCGGAGGTTTTTTGTTGCGCCCTCACTGCGTTCGGTTGCCCGCCCGCCCACCCCTCCTGCGGAGAGCTGGACGGGTTTTTTTGGCTGGGGCTTGGCTCAGCGTCTTGTATATAGTCTAAATAAATTTATGATATATCTATCGTCTTGAAACCAAAGGGCTTTTGGCATGCTCCCGCGAAGCGGGGGCTACGCACAAAAGACCATGCTGGTCGGTATCGCGCAAGCGATTACGAAGACCCGCAAGGGCTAATCCGCCCTTACATTCATTTATGGTGCAAAACTTTTATACAAGACCATCAATTCGTTTCATGGCACGTTTGATAAGGGATTTCATCGCTCGTTTGTGCGTAATTTTGAAGCACGAACCACAAAGCAAGTGAAATTTCTCATAATAATCACCATCATCTTTGCCTTTAGGTATAATATGGCTAATGGTAGGAGATTCAGAGTTAAGGCTGGCAAAATCTTTTCCACACCCGATACAGTGCCCTGATTGGCGTTTAAGTAATCGTGACCTCATCTCTGTTATAGGCTCTACTATTTTAACATCGGCTCGTTGAGGCGGCTTATCGCTCTGTATAAAATCCTTCTTCAGCTTAGCATCCTTCAATCGTTCCGCTAATAAATCTCCTATTTGTGGTTCTATATCAATGCCAATCCATTGCCTCTCCAGCTTTTGCGCCATGACACAAGCTGTCGCTCCGCCACAAAAGGGGTCAAGAACAATATCACCTTTATTACTGCTCCCCTTGATAATGCGTTCCAACAGTTTAAGCGGTTTTTGCGTGGGATAGCCCGTATATTCTTTTGACATATTATTGACGGCGTTTAGATCTTCCCAAACATCACGTAGAAGAACATCGGCATAAAGCCGTCCATCCTTGTCAACTTTGGGATTAAAAAACGCTTTCTTATAATAAATCCGTTCTTTCATCGCATTATGCTTATATTTGGGCTTAGCATAAAATAGGATAGTATCGTGTTTGCGCGACCAGTGGTTTTTGCCTGCCCCGCCCGTACGATAACCCCAAATAATTTCATTTTTGAAACCCTTTTTGCCAAAAATTTCGTCCATTATAATTTTCAAATAATGGCTGGCAGTTGGGTCGCAGTGCAGGTATATGCAACCTGTGGGTTTTAATACATTATACATTTGAATAATTCGTGTAGTCATATAGACACAATACGCCATCATGGGTTCGCCTTGAATCAGCCCTGCTGCCGAAAGATACTTCACTAATTTTGGATAGTGGCATAAACTATCCAAACATTCGCTATCCACGTCTGCCCAGCTCCATATATCCTTGAACTTTGCATCTGCTGCGGCACTATTTTTTGCTCCTGAATACAGTTTTTTAGAATTAAACGGCGGGTCTAGGTAAATCAAATCCACCGATTCGCTGTTCATTCCGTTCAGAATATACAGATTATCGCCTGTGTATAGTGTATTTTCCATCGCCTACACCAACTCCGCGCAGAATTTCTGTATCCGCCCGCAGGCATCGATTAACGCCTCGTTGGAGGTCGCATAGCTCACCCGAAAATTGGGCGAGCCCCCAAACGCCGCCCCGAAAACCACGGCAACCCCGCATTCCGCTAACAGAGCATTGGCGAAATCCTCATCCGTGTTAATCACCGCGCCAGCAGGGGTTTTTTTGCCAATACACCCCGCTATGCTTGGATAAACATAAAACGCACCCTCGGGGCAGGGGCAGACAATACCGTCCGCTTTATTCAGCATATCCACCACCAAATCGCGGCGTTCCTTAAACACAGGGCGACTCTTGGCGATGTAATCCTGCGTACCATCCAAGGCCTCAACCGCCGCCCATTGGCTTATGGAACTGGGGTTTGATGTAGATTGGCTCTGAATCTTGCGCATCGCGGCGATTAACGCCTTCGGCCCGCCAGCATAGCCTATCCGCCAGCCCGTCATCGCATAGGCCTTTGACACTCCATTCACCGTTAAAACGCGGTCATACAAACGCGGTTCCACCTGTGCAGGGGTGCAAAATTCAAACCCATCATAGGTTAAATGCTCGTACATATCATCGGTCATAACCCAAACATGGGGATAATCCAGCAACACATCGGTCAGGCGTTTTAGCTCGGCAACCGTATAACCCGCGCCCGTGGGGTTGGATGGGGAGTTGAAAATCAACCACTTGGTTTTATCGGTGATGGCAGCCCGCAAGGCATCAGGGGTCAGCTTAAACTGGTCTTCCAGCCGTGTTTCAATAATAACAGGATTGCCCCCGCCCAGCAAAACCATATCGGGGTAGGAAACCCAATAGGGCGCGGGGATAAGGACTTCGTCATTTGGGTTTAGGGTTGCTAATAAAGCGTTATACAGCACCTGCTTGCCCCCCGTAGAGACGCAAATTTGGTCGGGAGCGTAGGTTAAATCGTTGTCGCGTTTGAATTTGGCGCAAATCGCGCGTTTCAATTCAATAATCCCATCGGGGGCGGTGTATTTGGTTTTGCCCGCATCAATCGCGGCTTTGGCGGCGGATTTGATGTTGTCGGGCGTGTCAAAATCGGGCTCGCCTGCGGATAGGGCGATAACGTCTGCGCCGTTTGCTTTCATCTCTGCCGCCATAGCGGATATGGATATGGTCGGCGATGGTTTCACCCGTGCGAGCGTTTTGGCTAGGAAATCGGTCGGTAAAGGTTTGGGTGAGTCTTTGGGTGATTCGGATGACATGGTCATGGTTTGTTCTTTCATGGGGTTTTATGTGGGGTTTTATGTGGGGAATTTAGATAGGGGCTGGTCTTTCGGGTTGGGTTTTTGTAAAATGATTTTGCCTAAATTACAAGACAAAAATGGCAAAAATTTACCGCCAAATCCACACACCCGAAAAGCCACGCAAAAATGACAGTATCAGAGACCCATGAAACCCGTATCAAACGTCTATCCATCCAATCCAAACGGCGCGGGTTGCAAGAGATGGATTTACTGCTGGGACGCTTTGCTGACTTGGCTTTGCGGGGGTTGGACGCGCCCGAATTAACCCAATATGAAGCCTTGATTAACGAACCCGACACGGATATTTTTAACTGGATAAAAGCCCCGCAGACGACCCCGCCCCGTCACTCCGTCATGGTTGTGAAAATCCGTGAAACCTTACACTTATAGGATAATTTATTACAGGCTTTCACGCAAGAATAATATGATTTTGCACGATAAAACGCCAAAATAGCGGATAATTCGTAAGAAAAAATAACTCTGTTAATGACTTGTTATGAATTTGCCGTGCATAAACGACCCATTCTTAACAGGAAGGGAACAGAATGACTATCGAGCAATCAGCGCAATCAATAGCGCACGATACAAACACACCGCAGGCAATAGGCATGCACAATAACGAGATGCCGCAAGCGGCGAATGGGGCGACTGCTCCGCAAGGGTTTCTGGGTGATTATCTGGAAACGCTGGTAATGGTGGAGCGTTTGCATCGCCTATTACTGGACGTCGTCAAGGACGAATTTGAACGGTTAAAGATTTTGGATATTAACTCTGTCCAAGCCTTGCTGCTGTTTAATATCGGTGAAAACGAAGTGACTGCCGGCGAATTAAAGGCGCGGGGGTATTATCAAGGCTCTAACGTGTCGTATAATTTGAAGAAACTGGTGGAGACGGGGTATATGCATCATAAAAAATGCGATGTAGACCGTCGGGCTGTGCGGGTGAAACTGACCGATAAAGGGCAGGAATTACGCGCGCTGGTGTCCCAGTTGTTTGAGCGGCATGCCGATGGGATGCGCGAATCGGAGGTTTTGAATGAAACTATTTTATCCAATATGATAGGGGTGTTGCGCCGGTTAGAGCGGTATTGGACGGATCAAATTCGGTATATTTATTGATTTTTGAGGCTTATTGAATAATTGCGAAAAAACCACAGAGAAAACATGAAAAGGGGGGTTGCTGAGGCGGTCCCCCTTTTTTTAGTTGTTAGTTGTTAGTTGTTAGTTGTTAGTTATTAGTGATGCCCTTCGGGTCTTCGTCATCGCTTGCGCGAGTGCCGACCAGCATGGTCTTTTGTGCGTAGCCCCCGCTTCGCGGGAGCATGCCAAAAGCCCTTGGGTTTCAAGACGATAGTTATTTCTTAAATTTATTTAGACTATATACAAGACGCTGAGCCAAACCCTAACCAAAAAAATCCGTCCAGCTCTCCGCAGGAGGGGTGGGCGGGCGGGCAACCGAACGAAGTGAGGGCGCAACAAAAAAACCTCTATCCTTAACTCCTAATAACAAACCCCCAATCCCTAATAATAACTAATAACTAATAACTAATAACTAATAACTAATAACTAATAACTAATAACTAATAACTAATAACTAATAACTAACAACTAATAACTAAACTTTACAATTCCCCCAACCCCGTGCTAACACCCCCCTAAAATAAATCCAACCCACAATCCCCACCACACGAGCGCGCCGATGCAAAAGACCGATTACACCACGCAAATTGAACAAGCACTGGATAAAGTGCGCGACGAAGGGCGGTACCGCACCTTTCACGATGTTTGCCGAATCAGCACCGATTTCCCCCGCGCTTGGTGGCAAGATGCGAACGGACAACGCAAACAAATCACGATATGGTGCAGTAACGATTATCTGGGCATGGGGCAACATCCTACGGTTCTGGACGCTATGCATACCGCGCTGGATACGGCGGGTGCTGGCTCTGGCGGGACGCGCAATATCGGCGGTTCCACGATTTATCACAAGGAATTAGAGGTCGAACTGGCGGATTTGCATAACAAACCTGCCGCGTTGCTTTTTACCTCGGCTTTTAATGCGAACGAGGCGGCGCTGTCCGCATTATCGCGCCTATTGCCCGGATTAATAGTGTTCTCGGACGCTTTGAACCACGCGTCTATGATTGCTGGCATAGCCCACGGCAAGGCCGAAAAGCACATATTCGCCCACAATGATGTCGCCGATTTGCGCAGGTTGCTGGAAACCGCGCCCAAAGACGCGCCCAAATTAATCGCCTTTGAATCGCTGTATTCCATGGACGGGGATTTCGCCCCGATTGCCGAGATTTGCGATTTGGCGGATGAGTTTAACGCGATGACTTATGTTGATGAAGTCCATGCCGTCGGCATGTATGGCGCGACTGGGGCAGGGGTTTTGGAGCATTTGGGCCTGGCACATCGCGTGGATATTATCAACGGGACACTGGCGAAAGCCTTCGGTGTTATGGGCGGATATATCGCGGGGGACGCGGGACTGGTGGATGCCGTGCGTTCCTTCGCGCCCGCGTTTATTTTCACAACCTCCCTACCGCCAGCCGTGGCGAGCGGGGCATGTGCTTCGGTTCGTTGGGTGAAAGCTCATCCCGAATTACGGGCGGCGCATCGCGATGTCGCGGCCGCGTTAAAGGCGCGGTTTCGCGCGTTGGATTTGCCGTTTCAGGATTATGGAAGCCATATTGTGCCTGTTCATATCGGCAATCCAGTCAAGTGCAAAATGCTGTCGGATGCGTTGTTAAATGATTTTGGAATTTACGTGCAGGCTATTAATTTCCCCACCGTGCCAAGGGGGGAAGAACGGTTGCGATTTACTCCGTCCCCCGTGCATACCCAAGAGATGATTAACGATTTGGTCAGCGCGATGGATTCGCTGTGGTCGCAGTGTGAGTTAAATCGGGTGAAAATGGTAGGCTAGTTGTTAGTTATTAGTTATTAGTTATTAGTTGTTTTAGCCCTTGCGGGTCTTCGTAATCGCTTGCGCGATACCGACCAGCTCCAAGCGAGGGCGTGGTCTTTTGTGCGTAGCCCCCACTTCGTGGAGGCATGCCAAAAGCCCTTTGGTTTCAAGACTATAGATTCTCTATAAATTTATTATCTGGAATAACAAGACGTTAGATTGGATTATTTGCAAAGAATACTTGGGAAGTGGTGATAGGTTTGCTCTAAATTTATTTAGGCTGTGCCTAGATGCTGGGATAGGCTTTAGCCATAAAAACCCGTCCGCCCAAGCCTCGCAGAGGGGTGGGCGGGCGGGAAGCCCGAACAAGAGGGCTTGCCCCGAAGTGAGGGCGCAAGAAAAGAATCACTAATAACTAACAACTAATAACTAATAACTAAAAGAGTCCACAATTAAAACACGATTCGCCAAATTACGCCCAATAACGCCCCATTTCTTCTAAAAAACCCACTTTTTAATCAAATTTACCTACATTTTTCCCTTTTCCTTTTATTTACTTTACCCTAACTATTTGCTTTATTGATGAATCCGTGTTAATAGTGCGGTTGTAAATTTTAATATTGGGGAACTACCCCGATGGTAAGGCTATGTGGATATGACAGATTCTGTCCAGTCTGAACAAGATATAAACCCGCTGGACATTTGCGGTTTTGACGATTTTCCCTTGCTTCTGGGCGATATTATGCGGGGGGAACGGGCGACTCTGGGCAAAAGTTTGGAACAGGCGGCGGCAGAGATTAAAATCCGCGAACCCCTGCTACAAGCGATTGAAAGCTGCGATACAACCGCCTTTGCCAGCCCTAGTTTTATTTCGGGAAATGTGCGTTCTTACGCAACCTATCTTGGGCTTGATCCAGAGGCTTGCTTTGATAAATTCTGCCAAGAGAGCGGATTTGCCGGTGTTCATGCCGGGCTGGAAGGCAAGAAAAAGAAAAAACCCGCCACGCCCGCCACGGATAAAACCACTGGCATTTACCTGCATCCCACCGATGATATAGAGCCTCCGATTGCCAAGCAAAAGGGCGCGAATGCCCCCGCCAAAGGCGCGAACAGCAAGGCCGATGATGCTATGAACGGTATAATGAGCAGTGCAACCGCGACCCCCGACACCGCCACCACCACCGTGCATACCATCCCCACCAATGTCCCTCCAGCACGTAGTATATCCCAGCAAACCCTTGTTTTCCAATCCAAAAGCGTTGATAACGGCCGTCTAGCCGTCTTTAATAACCAGATTTCGCCCTCTGGCGTTGCCTCCATTTTTGTCCTGCTGACATTGATAATCGCGCTTGGCTATGGCGGATGGGTTGTGTTGCAAGAGGTGCAAAGAGTGCAATTCACTCCCCCCGATGAAAACCCAACTGAAAACCCAACCGCATTGGCGCAAAGACAAGATACCATCAATTCCGCAGCCCCCACGGCTGGTCCAATCCACGCGCCCGATACCAGCCTATCCAGCCTTATCACTCCGCAGGATTTAGACAGAATTTACCGCCCGAAAGCCTTGGAAATCCCAAAACTGGTTGCCCGCGATGGTCCTATTTCCCTGATAAACCCGAACAATAACGGTATTTTTGCCACGGAACGCCAAGCCCTCACCACTTTTGAAACTCCGCCTCAACCGCAAGTCATCATACCGCCCCCGCCTTTGCTGGATGTCGTGGCGTTGTACCCCGCGTGGATTCGCGTTACCCAAGCAACGGGCGAAGTCCTGTTTGAACGGCTATTAAAAGCGGGCGAACGTTATCGTGTGCCGATTGATGCGGTTGCACCGACCTTGCATGCGGGTAATGCGGGTGCGGTTTATTTGATGCTTGGCGATCAAGTCTTTGGCCCCATTGGCAAACAGGGGACTGTCGTGAATAAGGTGTCGCTTACGACTGCCTCTGTACCAGAGGTTTATCAGCCGACCACCAGCGTTGCCATTACTAATTTAGTGGAAAACAACCTGCTACCCCCCGTCAATCAAACAAAGGATGAATCAACCTTCGTTGATAATATCCTTGAATAACGCAAGCGATAGAATACACAATTTTATGTCTTTGCATGCCCTACGCCCTTGGCGACACATAGAAAGACGCAAATCGCGCCAGATTAAAGTGGGTGATGTTGCGGTTGGCGGTGATGCCCCGATTACCGTGCAAACTATGACGAATACGCTGACGCATGATACCGCGGCGACCATTCGTCAAATCCAATCCTGCGCCGATGCGGGCGCGGATATTATTCGGGTTAGTTGCCCTGATACGGACTCCACCGCCGCCCTGCCAGAGATTGTTCGCGCCAGCCCCGTTCCCCTAGTTGCCGATATTCATTTCCACTATAAACGCGCGATAGAGGCAGCGAATGCGGGGGTTGCGGCGTTACGCCTGAACCCCGGTAATATAGGCAGTCAATCGCGGATAAAAGAGGTGATAAAAGCCGCCAAAGACAACGGCTGTTCGATTCGTATTGGCGTGAATGCTGGGTCTTTGGAGCGCGATTTGCTAGATAAATATGGCGAGCCATGTCCCGAAGCTCTGGTGGAATCCGCGTTAAACCACATTCGCCTGCTGGAAGACAACGATTTTTTCGAATTCAAAGTGGCGGTGAAGGCTTCCGATGTGTTCCTTGCCACCGCCGCCTATCAGCAACTGGCGGAGGCGACGGATGCTCCGTTGCATTTGGGGATTACAGAGGCAGGGGGCGCGCACGCTGGCACGGTGAAATCCGCGATAGGGTTGGGCAGTTTGCTCTGGATGGGGATTGGCGATACCCTGCGCGTGTCGCTGTCCGCACCGCCCGAACAAGAGGTCAAAGCAGGGTTTGAAATCCTTAAATCGCTGGGCTTGCGCCATCGCGGGGTGACGATTATTTCGTGTCCGTCATGCGCGCGTCAAGGGTTTGATGTGATAAAAACCGTGGCGATATTGGAGCAACGATTGGCGCATATTCACGCGCCGATAACCCTGTCTATTATGGGGTGTGTCGTCAATGGGCCGGGCGAAGCGACTATGACTGACCTCGGTTTCACAGGCGGGGGTGCGGGCGCGGGGATGGTTTATATTAACGGCGCACAGTCGCACAAATTATCCAACGATAAGATGATTGATGAAATTGTCACGCGGGTAGAGGAACGCGCCCAAGACCCTATTTTTACCAAAGATTTAATTAAAAAGGCAACCCCCCTATGAGTATTGAGCGCAAACTCCCTGAAGAAAAACTCCAACAAATCTGCGATAGGTTTGCGTTTTTGGAAACCGAAATGGCAACCGCCTCGGGGCGCGAGGAAATAGAAGCCCTTGGTCGCGAATACTCTTCCCTGCGCGATTTGGTCGCCCAGATTGATGTTTATCGCGCCTTGCAACGCGATTTGGCAGAGGCGGAAGACATGCTGGAAGATGACGAAATGCGCGTGTTTGCCCAAGAGGAAATCCAAACGATAAAAGAGCAAATCCCCCAGTTGCAAAAGGATTTACAACTGGCGTTATTGCCAAAGGATGAGGCGGACGATCGCTCTGTTATTATGGAGCTTCGGGCAGGAACGGGCGGGGACGAGGCGGCGTTATTTGTCGCCGATTTACTGCGGATGTACCAGCGTTACGCCGATATTCGCGGCTATAAATTTGAAGTCGTGGAGGAATCGCCGACCGAGCTTGGCGGCTACAAAGAACTGACCGCGCATATCATCGGGGATGGCGCGTTTGCGCGGATGAAATTTGAATCGGGTGTGCATCGCGTCCAGCGTGTGCCGAGCACCGAAAGCGGCGGGCGGGTGCATACTTCGGCGGCGACCGTGGCGATTATGCCAGAGGCGGAAACCGTGGATATAGAGATTGACCCCGCCGACATTCGCCTTGATACTATGCGCGCTTCTGGCGCGGGGGGGCAGCACGTGAATACCACCGATTCGGCGGTGCGAATCACCCATATTCCAACGGGTGTTGTGGTGACAAGTTCGGAAAAATCCCAGCATAGAAACCGTGAAATCGCTATGCAGGTGTTGCGGACTCGGCTGTATGATTTGAAACGGCAGGAGGCAGAGCAGGAGCGGTCTGCCAGTCGCAAAACTCAAGTGGGGTCGGGCGATCGCTCGGAGCGGATTCGTACCTATAACTTCCCCCAAGGGCGGATTAGCGACCATCGAATTAACCTGACTTTGTATAAGTTAGAGGCGATGTTGCAAGGGCAGTTAGATGAAATGATTGACGCGCTGATTTCGTTTGATCAAGCGGCGAAATTGGCGGATTTGGAAGTTTAGGGGGATGGTGGATTTTGCGCATGATTTTGCACTGGGTGCGGTTTTGCGGGCAGGGGCGGTGGAATTGGCGGGGGCTTGGGAATTGGCTGATACGCGGGCTGATTCGGGCAAGAATTCGCCGAATAAATTCGCCGCGAATTCGCCCGATACAGCCCGAACGTCCCCCCAAAATACCGCCCAAGATGTGAAAATTTTGATGGCACATAGTTTGGGGATTTCCCGCACGGCTCTGTCCGCTTTGCCCTTTGATTATCAAGTTCCGCCCGCGCAATACCGTGCGTTTCAAACCGCATTAGACCAGCGCAAGCGTTTCCAACCCATTGCCCAAATTATCGGTCGCCGTGAATTCTGGGGGCGCGATTTTAAGGTGAGTGCCGATGTGCTTGACCCCCGTGCGGATAGCGAGGTTTTGATTGATTATGCCTTGCGAGCATTCGCGGGGCGCGCTCCCGACCGAGTGCTGGATTTGGGTTTGGGAACGGGGTGTTTGTTGCTGACCTTGTTGTGTGAGTGGTCTTTGGCACGCGGAGTAGGGGTGGATATTTCCCCGCCCGCACTGGCTGTGGCACGGGCGAATGCTGAGGCTTTGGGCGTTTCAAGCCGTGCCGATTTGCGTTTGGGGGATTGGTTTTCTGCCATAAAACCGCCCATAAACAGGGCAGAAAAATTTGATATCATCCTATCCAACCCGCCCTATATTGCCGAATATGAACGCGCCGATTTGTCCCCCGATGTTGCCGAGTGGGAGCCATCGGTAGCCCTCTTCGGCGGGGCGGACGGACTGGCTGCCTATCGCATTATCGCCGCCCAAGCAGGTGATTATTTACGTTCGGGCGGGGTGTTATTGCTGGAAATCGGACATGAACAGGCGGGGGCAGTCGCGGATTTATTTGCCAACCACTCCGCAAACCACTGGCACCCCCCCACAATCCACCAAGATTTGAACGGTAAAGACCGATTATTCGCCGTAACCCGCGTATAATTGGCGTATAATCGGCATTTTTCATCGTTTTTCCGCGATTCCCCGCAATTTACCCTTGCACTTGCATAAAATTTAACGGTTAATATTCCCTATCAAACAAAATAAATTGCTTGATATAACAAAACTTATCATTAGGAGAGACTTACAAAATGGATATGAAAAACACAAAAGCCAACAAAACAAAGGCTAAGAAAATAACAAAACAGGACTTAAAACCCGTTTGCGTGGATGGCTCAAACGCCGCGCAAGGGGTATCAAGGCGGTCGTTCTTTATGGCGGCTGGGGCAGTCGGGGTTGGCGGAGCGGCGACTTTGCTGTCTTCCACAAAAGCCCCCGCGCAATCCACCGATTGGACGCAACCTGGCAATAATAACCACGTTATTGAGCTACAAAACGCGAAATCCTTCGCGACAGGCGGTATTGCCATTGAATACTATGGTCATTGCGCGTTCAAAATCACTTCGCCCAGCGGTGCTACGATTATGTTTGACCCTTGGCGCGATGATCCATCGGGCGCGTGGGGGCTGTGGTTTAAGTCCAAATTTGCCGAGACTCCGGTGGATATAACCATGTCTACCCACACGCATTTTGACCATGATGCGATTGATCGCCCCATATCTACTATGGTTTTGGACCGTATGGTTGGGATATTTGAATTTGCCGATTTGAAAATCACCGGCTTTGCCGATAAACACGCTTGTGTCGCCCCAGGGTGGTATAATTGGACAAACGCGCTGGCGGAATTTGGCGTGGATGCCTGCCCGCCGAATAATGTCGGACACATGGATATGGTTGTTTATGTTGTGGAAACGGGCGGGATTCGCACGTTAATTTGGGGTGATAATCGCCCCGACCCAGGTGCTGGATTTTGGGATGCGATTGGTAAAATCGATGTGCTGACCTTGCCCGTGGATGATTCGCAGCATATTCTGTCGCACGAACAAGGCAACGCGATTGTCGATAGATTAAAGCCAAGTGTCATCATTCCCACGCATTATTTGAACGAGACGACGACCTATACTCTGTCAACTTTGCAATCCGCGGATCAGTGGGTTAAAGGGCAGAAAAGCTTTAAAATGCTGGACAGTGCGCGGTTGGATTTGAACGCGGCAGAGGTGAAAGGGATGAAAAACGAATTCATGTATTTTGGGCATAATGCGCTGACTGCATAGGTTTTTGGTTTTGCGTCTGCTCGCGTTGATGTTTCGGCGCGGGCAGATAATTTTGCGTTTTTATGGCGTTTTTATGGCGTTGTTGGGGCGTAATCGCGTTTATTTACGCGTTTTTATCGTTTTTTTGCTATTTTTTTACGATTTACCCTTGCGGTCGCCCGTTATTTCGGGTAAAAGCGGGTATCAAAGCAATAATTATTGGGCTTTGGGTACGACACCCCGCGCTAAATTGCTTTCTACTACTCACATAGTATCGAAAAAATCTCGTACAGAAACGCACTTTACACGCATTTTTTACATAAACAGGAATATTTATGAGAACCTCTAATAGCAAGCCGCGCCAGCGCAATAAAAGCGGGAAACCGCGTCATAATAATAGTGGTGGAAATATCATCAATCGGGTGTTCGATTCGTCCGGGCCAGTGGGCAAGGTGCGGGGGACTCCGCGCCAGATTATTGATAAATATCAAGCACTTGCACAGGATGCAATGTTGGCGGGGGATCGCATCGCGCAGGAGAGCTTTTTGCAGTTTGCAGAGCATTATTTGCGGTTATTGGGCGAGGCACAGCGTGAGGTGGAAGAACGTGCGAATAAGGCGGGGCAGGAGTCTGGTGCTGGTGCTGGTGTTGGTGTTGGGCAGAATGGCGCGGGCGATGAGGGGCAACCTCAGCCACAGGTGCAGTCGCAACCGCAGGTTCAGGCATCATCACAGGCATCACCGCAACCGCAACCGCCCCAACCCCCGAGACCACAGGCATCGCGCCCGCAATCTAATAATAAAACCTCTGCCAATTTCCCCGCGTTTATCACGGCGGATAGCGATTTGGTGCCGACACCAGAAGATAATGATTAGTTGTTAGTTGTTAGTTGTTAGTTATTAGTTATTAGTTATTAGTTATTAGTTATTAGTTATTAGTTATTAGTTATTAGTTATTAGTGATTAGTGATTAACGATTTTTTCTGTCACTTCTTGACTGGTCGGCATTGCGTAGCAATGACGAAGACCCGCAAGGGCTAAATAATGATGAATGATTGGTTATTAGAGGTTAAGAGCGGAGGTTTTTTGTTTCGCCCTCACTTGGGGGCAAGCCCCCTGCGTTCGGGCTTCCCGCCCGCCCACCCCTCTGCGAGGCTTGGGCGGACGGGTTTTTATGGCTAAAGCCTATCCAAACATCTAGGCAAAGCCTAAATAAATTTAGGGCAAACCTATCACCAATTCCCAAGTATTCTTTGCAAATAATCCAATCCCTCGTCTTGTTATTCCAGATAGTAAATTCATAGAAAAAATATAGTCTTGTAACCAAAGGGCTTTTGGCATGCCCCCGCGAATCTTTGTCTTGTCGGGCAGGTTCAACTGCCCTTATGTGGGGGCTACGCACAAAAGACCCCGCCCTCGCATGGGGCTGGTCGGCACTCGCGCAAGCGATGACGAAGACCCGCAGGGCTAAAAAACTAATAACTAATAACTAACAACTAGCCAACGCCCGCGCAACCGCACAAAACCCTTCCAAATTAACGGTTTCCCCCCTTTGGCTCGGGTCTATCCCACACTCCACCAATATCTGCTCAATATCGCGATGCAGGGGCTTTAACGCACCACGCAACATCTTACGCCTCTGCTGAAACGCGTGGGCGGTAACCTTCTGCAAAACCAAAGAATCGGCGGCAAACCGCGGCGCATCCAACGCGGTAATATGCACCAGCGCAGAATCCACCTTTGGCGCGGGGGTAAAGGCTCGGGCGGGCAAATCCATCACCACCTGCACATCGCACCGCCATTGCGCCAGCAACGACAGGCGACCATAGCTTTTGTCACCCACGCCCGCGACCAGCCGTGCCGCCACCTCTTTTTGAAACATCAGCGTCAAACTATCCCAAAACGGCGGCCAATCGGCGGTCAGCCAGCGCACCAGCAGAGCCGTGCCGATATTATACGGCAGGTTCGCCACGATTTTCACGGGGCGGTTTAACACGGGTTCCGCGTCAAAAGCCAGTGCGTCATCGGCTATAATATGCAGGCGATTGTTGCTGATTTGCGCGATTTGATGCAGGGCGGGCAGGCATCGCCCATCTCGTTCAACCGCGAGCACTCGCCGCGCCCCAGCCATCAGCAACGCACGGGTTAATCCGCCCGGCCCCGCGCCGATTTCCAGCACATCATGGTGGGTTAAATCGCCCGCTAATCGGGCTATTTTCTGGGTTATATTCAAATCCAGCAGGAAATTCTGCCCCAAGGATTTGCGGGTTTGCAACCCGTGTTCCGCAATAATTTCACGCAGAGGCGGTAGGTTCGCTATCTCATCCGTCATGGTGTTTTTCGCGGTTTCGCGCCATGGTTTGCAGCATTTTTAACGCCGCGATAAAGCTGGACGCATCGGCGCGATAATCGGGGGCAATGTCAAAAGCCGTGCCATGGTCGGGGCTAGTCCGCAGGAACGGCAGGGTGAAAGTGATGTTGACTCCTTCGGCAAAGTTAAGCGTTTTCAAGGGGATAAGGGCTTGGTCATGGTACATGCAAACGACCGCGTCATAATTGGCACGGGCGGTTTGGTGAAACAAGCTATCGGCGGGGTGGGGGCCAGTTAGGTGGTAATTTGCGCCCGTCAATTCATCCATCACAGGACGCAAAAGCCTGATTTCCTCGTCCCCCATGCGCCCGTTTTCGCCCGCGTGGGGGTTCAGCCCAGCGATGGCTATTCGCGGGTTGGGAATCGCGAAATCTTTGCGCAAAACCGCATCGGTCGCGATGATGGTTTGCTTGATTAAATCGGCGGTCAGGTGCGTGGCAACATCCCGCAGGGCTATGTGCGTCGTCACTGGCACAACCCGCAATTCAGGCGCGGCCAGCATCATAAAAGTCCGCTCCACCCCGCCCAGATGCGCCAGAAATTCGGTATGCCCAGCAAAGGGGAAACCCGCGTTTTGCATCAATTCTTTATGGATTGGCAGGGTGCAAATCCCCGCGCAAATGTCGTCTTCACACAGGGCAACCCCGCGTTCTATGGCGCGACCGATGGCGGGGGCGTTTCGCGGGTTGCCTTGCCCCAAAACAGGGCGGGCGGGCATCGCGTGGTGCAGCACGGGCAGACCTTTTGCAGAGGCTTTGGCGGTGTCTTCGGGATGGGTAATCGGCGCGATAGTCAGGTTCAAATGCCGCGCCTGTTCGGATAAAAAATCAACATCGCCAAGGATAAAAAAGGGCAGGCTGGATTTGAGCGTATGGTGCGCTTTCAGGGCGATTTCACCGCTGATACCGCCTGGCTCTCCACAGCTGACAACAATTGGGCGCATCGGTTGGGTCACCTTTTATTTATAGACAATATGCGCATTCGCCCGCAATTCCTGCAAATACCCATCGCCGATTTCATCAATCCTCCGCCCGAACATCACATCGCGCAAACGGTTAAGATCCTCATCGGGCAAAACGCTGGCACGCGAGCATAACATCACCACATCAAACCCATCATCTCGCGTTAAAACCCGCGCTTCATTCGGGTCAAGCCCCGCCAAAGCATCGCGGATATCGCCCGCCAATTCATCCTCCTTCGCCGTGTTAGCCTGATACGAAACCCTGCGTTTATCGGCGTTTGCCCGCAAATCGGAACACCTATCGGATTGCGCCAAAACCGCCTCTGCCTCGCCCCCGTTATCAAACCGAACCACCCCGTATAGCACCGAATCCGAGACCTTACCCAAGGTCTGCTCTCGCCTTGAATGCAGGCGGTATAACGCGGTCGCCCCGTCCAATTCAATCGGCGGGCTGGTCTGTCCGACCTCCAATCGCATCACCTCTAACATAGCCTCTGGCGGCATACTGGCAACGGGAATCGCTGGCATACGCCCGCTATTTTGCGCCGAAGGGCTGGCCGATAATCGCCTTGCGGCACTGGCAAACGCCGCTTCTGAATCCAGAGTCCGCCTTAATTCTGCCACGGTTGCCTGAGCCTGTATTTGTCCGTCGCGTTCGTGGGGAATGACGATTTCCGACATCTCCACCAAAATCTGCTTTTGGCTTCTGGAATTCAATGCGGTTTCCACCTCGCTATCGCTGATTTGGGCGTAGGCACCGAAACGCAAGCCCAGTACTTGTTGCCATAAAACCCCGCTTTGGATAAAGGTGCGGAAGCTGGATTCATCCACGCCTCCATCGCGTAAATAATCCACTAATTGGGGCAGGGACAACGTGCCACGGGCGGCGAAATCAGTCATCCCCGCATCCACTTCAGCCTCACCCACTACGATTCCCAAAACCCCCGCCGCATAGTCATAAAGACGTTCGTTAATCAAATCCTTCTGGGCGGTTTCACGCGCCACGGTATCGGGGGTGGGGGTTAAAAGCCGCAACATCTGGGCGCGTTGGGCGATTTCATATTCGGTTATCGCGCCGTCGTTGACTATGACAACCGCGCGAAACGGGTTGCCCGTTTGCACCTGTGCTTGCGCAAACGCGGGCGTAAATATAAACACCGCCAAAGCCATCAAAACAATTTTCATATAAGCCATATTTTATCCATCGTTATAGGTTTCCAGCGCAACCCGCGCACATTTTTTGCTAAAGGCGGCGTTAATTTTCCCCGCGCCAAACCCGACCAGAGATATCTTAAAACCATACTCGCGTGTTAGCCTATTTTGCCCCGTATCCGCAAGGGAAAAAGTGAAAGAAAACCGCGCACATTCGTTGCGAAACTGGATTCCTGCGGTTGCGCGTACCAATTCGCGGGCTTCTAGGTTCTGGCGAATGCCCGCATTAACCCCCCAATACTGGGTTACATCGTAATAGCCCGTGGCACGGACTTCGTGCTGAGCTTGGTCGCTATTCGGGATTGCATCCTCGGACAAACGCACATAAGTCGTGGTAAGATTAACCCGTTGCCACCGCAAACGCACATTCGTTTCGGTCTTTGAAAAATCAAAATCACGGTCAAATAGCAACTGGTTCGTGATGAAAAACCGATTTTGATAGCTAAACGCCAAACCACTGATATAATCGGATAATTGCCCGCCTCGTGCGGTGAAAAACGCATCGGGGAATTGCCCAAGGTCTTGCAGTCGGTAAATCCGCCCAAGCGTGGCGTTCCACTGCCAACCCTCGGGGCGATAGCGTGCATAGCGCACGCCGAAATTCACGCGGTTGCCGCGTTCGGTACGGTCAAACCCATCAAATCTATCGGTGGAAAACAGGGAATCGTCTTCCAATTCGGCTTGGGTAGAATCCTCCACAGGCGTATTCGGCTCGCGATAGGGGGCGGATACCAATTGCACGATCGGTTCAACCGAATGGGTGACGGTTTTATGCTCGCCCGTTTTGCGCAAACGCTTACGTACAAAGGGATAGCGTAGGGTCAAAGCCCCCAAAGGCACCACCGAATAGGCGTTGTCAAAATCGTTGGCATCGCTGTAATCCGTGCTATACGCGAAATAATTCGCGTTGATCTGCCCGTCTAATTCCGCCACAAACCCGCCCCGCGTTTTCCAATCATTGTGCCAATAAACCTCTGCACCCGACAGGGTCACCCGCCTGCTGTTTTCACGCAACAACGTGGCACTGTGGAGTTTATATTGCACGCGCCCAGTGGCTATCGCGGGGGCGATGACTTTATGATAATAAACCTCTGGAAACACCAGTGGGATTTGTTCTGTTTCAGGGATATCGCGGAGGCTCTGTATGGACGAAATCCGATAAAACACATAGGCGCGGTTGCGGCTGCGTTGCAGGGTGAGGGAATTGTCCAGTCGGTCCTCTGTCCCATAGCCAAAATCGCGTTTGAAGCGGTTTTCATTGGTCACATGGATGTTAAAATTAAGGAAATAATCATCGGGCAGGGCGAATTCGGCACTCGCGCGGATATAATTACGCCATGGTTTATCGCTGAGCGTGTCATTCACCGCCAACGCACCCTCAATAACCGTCTGCCCGTTGCTGTAATTCTGGCGGTACTGCCCCGCGATAACAAAGTTTGTTCCGTCCTTATTAGTCGTCAATTTCGGGGTCAAGGTGACATCGGAATGATTGCCAGCCACTATATAATAAGGGGCTTCCACCCCCGTGCCGATGGTGTTTGATTGAATCAGGGTTGGTACCAAAACGCCTGTTGCGCGATTGACGGTAGGGTCGGGGGTTTGCAACCTTGGCATATAAAACACAGGCACGCCAAGGATGGATAAAATCGGGTCTTTGAACAGTAACTTGCGCCGTTCTTCATCGTGGATGAGCTGGCTGGAACGGATAGCCCAAAACGGCACGCTGGTATCCGTGCAAACATAACAGGCGGAGGCTATGTTTTTATCCAGCACTTTATAGCGTCCATTGCGTCGCACCAATTGATGGGTAATCAGTTGGAAATTATTAGCCAGCAGGATTTCGGCGTTGGTGAATAGCCCCGATAAAGTCTCTCGATTATAGCGTCCGTTTTCGCCTTTTATCAGGGTTTTATCGGCGGTGATGACTTCAAAACTGGTGGGCAGGATGAGCTCTTGGGTTTGTGAATTAAAAATAATATGGTCGGTGTAGAGGCTTTCATTTTCAAATTGAACGATGACATTGCCCTTGGCAGTAAGGGTTTGCGCGTCCTCATCATAGTCAATTTGGTCGGCGAAAATGCCGAAACGTTCTGCGTTTGGGGCGGATTGTTTGGTGGATTGGGCGTGGCTCTGCGTGGCAAAAAGCACCGCAAAAACCACCACAAGAAGCCCCAAGCCCCCAATAAACCCAAATGTTTTCATCCCACGCATCGCTTACCCATCTTCATAATGCAGCAGCAACGCCAGTGTTAAAAAGCACCCGCTTAACGCGGGAAACCAAGTTGCTATAATCACCGGGACTTGCTCTGATTCGCCCAAAGTTATGGCAAAATTCTGCATAAAATAAAAGGCAAAACCCGCACCCACAGCATAAAGCACCGCCAAACGAACATTGCCAATACGCGGGTCTTTCAATGTGAAAACCGCACCGATAAGAAACATAGCCAGAAACAAAAACGGCCTTGATAACAACGAATGCAACTGCATTTCATAGGGCAAAGACGACAACCCCGCCGCGCTGGTTTGGCGGATATAACTGGGCAAATCCAGAACAGATAGGCTGGGCGGGGCGGGCAATCCGTCCAGAATTTGCTCGGGGCTGATGGTGACTTGGAATCGCTTGGTTGGCAAGGAGTCCGCACCGACTTCGGGTGTGAAAACCTGCAAATCCCACTGGGTGACATTTTGCAAAATTAACTGGTCTTCGCGTAGAAATCCATAGTGGGCAAAGTATCTCTCTTTGGCAACGCCCAAATCATTATACTCAACGACGCTGACATCGCGTAGGACTCGCCCGCCTTGTTCGGCGGAATGGGCGTGGGCGATTATGTAGCTATCGTCCGATTTCTGCCGTATCCAAAAGCCAGTATCGCTGACCGAAACAGTATTGCCCGTGGTGCTGGGTTTGTAGGTTTCGCTGTATTGCGCCATGCTGTGCGCCAAGGGTTCAAAGATTAAAGAGCTTACCGTGCCGATGATAAACGCGGATAATCCTGCCCCCACAAGGAATCTTAACGCGGACAGACCGCCAGTGCGGGCGATAACGAACTCCCGCGCTCTTGCCAGCCCGATGCTGAACGATAAGGCGGATAGCATGATAATCAGTGATAACGCTTGAATCATAATGGATGGGGTTTTTAACGCGGATATTTTGGCAACCGTGGTAAAGCTGTACCCCGTGCGTTGCGACCGCGATACGTTTTCTAGGAAATCAATCAAATAAACAAGGGCAAAGACTATGATAAAAACGCGGGCAAAGGCGATTAAAAATCGGCGAGTGAAGTATAAAATTAACATGTCAAACCCGCACCCGTGCCGCCCGCGCTCGCCGCAGGGTTTTTATATCGTTACTGCCCAAGGCCAAAACACACCCCAATATAATCAGCAAAACAACGATAGGAATATAGGCAACGGCCGCATGAGCGTTGTCCTTCAAAATCTGGGTTTGGCAAAAGGCGCGGAAGAAATCAATCGACAGAGTCATAACACTAGCGACAATAATCCGCAGGATAATACTGCCTCTGGTAAAGCCGCCAACCAGCAGGGTTGCCATCCCGATAATAGGTATCAGCAACGCCAGCAGGGGTTTCACAAAGCGGTCATGAAAATACGCTCGGTCGTAGGCGGTGGCGGTAATATCATCGGTTTGTGCGGGCGTGAAAAGATAGCTATAAGTGGTGAAATCGCGCACGGAATTAATGCGGGCAGGGATGTTCGTGGCGAACTGCGCCAAATCATAGGAAAGCGTGTCAAAGGTAACCGTATTGAGCGTAATAGTTTCATAATCCAATTCTTGAATCGTGCCGTTGAATAAAAGCAGTTTTGCCGTGTCATCCTGCGTGATAATCTTGCCACTTTGGGCGAAATGCGTCAGGGTTCGGGTGGGGGATAATTGCTCTGCAATCATAATATCGGTGAGGTCGCCGTTGCTATCCTTCGCGCCGAAATAAAAGGTGGAGCGATTATCGCGAGTGATGAATTCACCGACTTTAATGATTTGGGTGACGTATTCTTGGGCAATTTCTATCTGGCGGTCTTGGTATTTTTTATAGGACACGGGTAGGGCGAAATGCCCTAATAGTGAGACTAGGATAAAGCAAATAATCCCGAAATAGGCGAACGGCACGGCAAGGCGGAGCACGCTACGCCCGCTGGCCATCATCACCGTTAGCTCTGATTCGCCCAGCAAGCGATTGGTGACAAAGGCAGAGGCGGCAAAGGCCGATATAGGCAGGGCGAGGTCAATGGCTTGCGGTAGCAGATAGGCGCAGAGTTCCAGAAATATAACGGCAGGTTGGCGGTTTTTGGCGATGAAATCTAGGATGGATAAAGAGCGATTGAACCACAATATCCCCGCAAAGACGAGCAGGAAAAAGATGAAGGGAAAGAAAAGCTGTTTCAAGATGTATCGGTCAAGATAGGGCAAGGGCGGACTCTTTATTCAGGGGTTGGGGTTTATTGGGTTATAGCGGTTTTTTGGGGGAATGCAAATTTAGTTGTTAGTTGTTAGTTATTAGTTGTTAGTGGGATTAGCCCACAAGGGCAGTTGAACCTGCCCGACAAAAAGCCCTACGGGTCTTCGTCATCGCTTGCGCGAATGCCGACCAGCTCCATGCGATGGCGTGGTCTTTTGCGCGTAGTCTCTTACACGCTTTGGCGTGTAAGCAGACGTGGCGCAAAAGCCCTTGGGTTTCAAGACGATAGGGATTGTCATAAATTTGCTATCTGGAATAACAAGACGCTAGGTTAGATTATTTGTTTAGAATACTTGGGAATTGGCGATGGTTTTGCTCTAAATTTATTTAGACACTATACAAGACGCTGAGCCAAACCCCAGCCAAAAAATAGCCCGTCCAGATCTCCGCAGGAGGGGTGGGCGGGCGGGCGACCGAACGAAGGGGGCTTGCCCCCAAGTGAGGGCGCAACAAAAAACCTCCGCTCTTAACTTCTAATAACCAACTCCTAATCTCTAATAACCAATCACTAATAACTAACAACTAACAACTAACAACTATTTACAATCCCCCCGCACCCTGCTAAACACCGCCCTAAACTAAACCACCAAACAGGAGCCAACCATGAACAAAATCACCCCCATCACCCCGAAATTCACCGCGCTAGATTTGCCGTCCATCGCCACCCGCACGGGTAACATAGCCCTTATCATCCCCAAAACAGGGACTCTGGATTTTGCCGCAAGGCGGGTGAATCGCCTGTGTCGTGGGGCTTTGGCGCGGTTTGTAGATTCCACCGATTTCACCGATATGGAAAACGGAGACTGCTATCCCCTGACTTTCCCCGCCAATTTATCCGCCAGCCAAATCATCATTGTAAAGCTGGAAAACAACGCCAACGCCAAAACCCTGCGCCGAGCGGGCGCGGAAATCGCCAAATTCGGCAAAACCGATGATTTCCATATTTACGCCAAGAAATCCTGCCAAGGGGCGGAATTAGTCTTCGGGCTCTGCCTGCGTTTATACGATTTTAACATTTACAAAACGCCCAAAGACGCGAAGAAACCCAATTGTTTCGGCGCGGTTGCTTATTATAGCGAAGGCTCGCCCGCGCAAAAAACCGCCTATACCGCGCTTGCACCCTTGGCGGAGGGTGTGTTTTTCACCCGCAATCTGGTTAATGAACCCGCCAATATTTTGGGGACCGAAGAATTCGCCAAACGCTTGCTGGAATTGGAAAAAATAGGCGTTAAGGTCGAAGTCCTAGAAGAAAAAGCCCTTGAAAAACTGGGCATGCGGTCGTTGTTAGCGGTCGGGCAAGGCTCTCCCAGTCCGTCAAAAGTCGTCATTATGCAGTGGCAGGGCGGTGCCAAAAAAACCCCACCTTTCGCGCTGGTCGGCAAGGGCGTAGTCTTTGACACAGGCGGGATTTCCATAAAACCCGCGAACGGTATGGAAGAGATGACAATGGATATGGGCGGGGCTGGCGTGGTTGCTGGCGTGATGAAAACGCTGGCTTTGCGCAAGGCGCGCGCTAATGTCGTGGGGCTGGTCGGGCTGGTGGAAAACATGCCCGATGGCTTGGCTTACCGCCCGGGCGATATCGTGCGTTCCATGAAAGGCGACACGATTGAGGTGATAAACACCGATGCAGAGGGGCGCATGGTTCTGGCGGATGTTTTGTGGTACGCGCAGAAGACTTTTGCCCCGTCTGGGATGATTGATTTGGCGACTTTGACGGGCGCGATTCTGGTTGGCTTGGGGCATGATTATGCGGGTGCTTTTGCCAATGATGATGCTCTGTGCGATGCGTTTTTGCGGGCGGCGGGTGCGGAATCAGAGGGCGCGTGGCGGCTGCCCATGGGCGCGTGCTATGACAAAATGATAAACAGCCACATTGCCGATATGAAAAATGTAGGGCGGCGGGTCGCGGGTTCCATCACCGCCGCGCAGTTTCTGCTGCGGTTTGTGGAAAAGGATACGCCGTGGATTCATCTGGATATCGCGGGGGTTGCGCGGACGGATTATGCGACGGATTTCGCGCCCAAAGGGGCGACTGGCTGGGGTGTTCTGGCGTTAAATCGCCTGATAGCCGATGGATATGAAAAATAGGCGCGTATGGGTGAGGTTTATTTTTATCATCTGACTCGTACGCCGTTGGCGGCGACTCTGCCCGTTATTGTGGGGAAATCTCTGGATAAAGGCTGGCGGGTTTTGCTGGCAAGCAGTGATGCCGAGCGGTTGGCGGTGCTGGATGAAATGCTGTGGCGTGATGGGTTTATACCGCACGGGATATCGGGGGGTGTTGCGGATGCGGATCAGCCTGTTTTATTGACGATTGATGGGGTTTCTGTGAATGCGAATAAGGCGGATATCTTGGTTTTAGTGGATGGAGTGGCGTTGAATATTGCTTTGGTTTCTAATTTTCAACGGGTGTGTTTGTTGTTTAATGGCGATGATGCGGACGCTTTGGGGCAGGCACGGGCCGACTGGAAAACTCTGGTAGCAGAGGGTATGACCGCGCGGTATTATGCCCAAGAGGCGCGGGGGTGGGTCGCAAAATAGTTGTTAGTTATTAGTTGTTAGTTGTTAGTGGGGTTTGCAGTGAGTTTTTTCCTAAAATAATTAACACCTATTTACTCATTAATTATTCACTAATTCATCATTAATTTATCATTAATTATTAATAACCAATAAATAATCACTAATAACTAATCGTTAATAACTAATCGTTAATAACTAATCGTTAATAACTAATAACTAATAACTAATAACTAATAACTAATAACTAACAACTAATAACTAATAACTAATAACTAACAACTAATAACTAACGTACCAGCGTCAATAAATCGCCTTTGATGTTTATCTCCCCGAACCTCGCCAAATAATCCATCCCCAACAAGGACACGCCCAAATCGCCTTCATTGACGGAGGCACGGACTTCCGTATCCTTTATTCCGCCCAATTCCACCGTCCGCAAAACCACCCGAGCCGACCGCACAACCCCATTCGCAGTATAGCTCCGCCCGTTAAAAACCAGCGAATCCATATCAATCCCGACGGCCCGCGCGGCCGCTTTATTCAGCACCAGAGCCGTCGCCCCCGTGTCAATTAAAAAATGAACCGCCTCGCCATTTATGATGACTCGGGCGTGGAAATGCCCGTCCCTCGCCTTTTGAAACGTGACGGATTGGCCGTTTTCATCCAGCGCGATTTTGGGGTAGTAAAACGGCGCGAGCTGCTCGCGCAGGGTATCTTTAAAGCCGTAGGCGATGATTAACCCAAGGAACAAAAGCAGCCAAATCCCCGCCTGTTGCGCGGTTTTGTTCCAATTGACTTTGCGCCCGTAGAACAGCGAGCCACCGATGAAAAACAGCAAAATCAGCATATAAATAAGGTTGGCCGTTTGATTGCCGCTCATGGGGGTCGTCCGTTTGGGTTGTCGGGTTGTCGGGGTTTGTGTGGGGTTTTTAGCCGATATCGCGGGGAATTGCTAGTTTTTTTATCGCGGGTCGCGCGGGGGAGGTTGCGTTTGGTCGGATAATCGGGTAATGAGGGGCAAAACATAAGGACAGGTGGCCGAGTGGTCGAAGGCGCACGCTTGGAAAGCGTGTAGGCAGGAGACTGTCTCCAGGGTTCGAATCCCTGTCTGTCCGCCAAGTTTTTTAGTTGTTAGCGGGGTGGTGGTGCAGATATATCAAGTGCTAACTTGCAGATATGCATTAACTCGTCATCTGTGGTATTTTCAAGATGGTTTGCGTTAGCATCAACACTACCGTGGTTTTCATTGACAATTGCATCATTGACAATTGATAAATTGCGAATGTCATCTTCGCACATAGTCCCTTCGGTTCTTAAATGTCCAATTATCTTACCAAGACTTAACGATGCCCAATCAGGGCGGTCTTTTTTAAGAGTTGTTTCAACATAAGGACGAATGCTTCGCATCACATCAATGCGTTCAACTGAAGCAGGTTCTGTAATATATTCTGTAATATGTTTATAGTTACGGCTGTGCGTATCAATGCCCATTTCAGAAAATTTATTGTGGGGGATATAAGATAATCCACTTGTTGAGTGATTTTTTCTAATCCATACAAAGTGTTTACTGTCTTTACATTCATCTTTAATAACCTTGATTGATTTAAACGATTCTGCAAAGTTTATTGAGTGTGTCAGTACAATAACTTGGGCAGCAACTTTAGTAAATTGTTCAATAATTTTTTGCGTTTGGGTCTTTCTAAAAAAATCTAAACTAGTAATTGGGTCATCAAAAACTAATATCTGATTGCTAAGGTCTTTTTCGCGGTATTTGGCAATAAAGAATGCAAAGGCAAGCGTAGATTTATCGCCACTGCTGAGCGTATTGGATAACCTGTATGGACTGCCAGCCGAGCCATTTGGGTCAAAACTTTTACCCCTTAAGCAAATATTGAAATACACGCTTTCTTTACGGGAAACGTCAGACCTTCTTTTTACCCCTTTAATTGAAAAATTAACACCAAAGTTTTCTAATTCCTTATTGATGCTGTCTTGATATTGTTCTAATATGATTAGAGATTCTTGATCTATCTCTACGCGAAGTTCTTTGATTCTGTTTTCGGCATTCTTTTTTTGCAACCTATGTTGTTCCAAATTTTTATATAGATTGGCGGTTTCTTGATTACGGTATCTTACATCATTACAGGCAACTATTTTGCGATCTTGTTCATTTTTGGGGGTCAGTGCGACAACGTTCTGAATGGAATTTTTTATAGCGTGTATAAGATTATTGTTGTTATCAATAGCTTTATTGTAGTCAATAATAGCCTGTCTAAACCTTGCCTCCTCACCAAGCCCTAGTTCTTCGGTTTGATTGGGCAGGGTTGCCTCTAATAAGTTGCCTTTTTTTCTTTGTAATAGGTTTTCTAGCGCAATTTTAAACGCCATAATGCTTTGTTCAAGAGATATGTTGGGGGAGAGAGATTCTGGTATTTCTTTATTGTGCTTTTGCCAAAAAACAAAACGTTCATTGTTTTGTTCTATCACACTTATGGCGTTCTTGATGGCAGCATCACTATAAATATTTTTGACAGATGCAAGATATTGCTCTACCCGCTTGCGGAGCGCACTGTATTCTTCCGAAAAAACTGTTGTATAAATTTTAAACGCGTCCGTGTTTTCAAGACTTTGAAAGCAAAATGGGCATGATTTGCTATCTTCACCTTGTACTATGTCCACCCCATCTTTAAGCCATGCATTGTGTAATTTAATATGCGCTTTATATTCCGCAGCAAGGGATAAAGTGCCAAGGTTTTCAGAAATAGATTCTGTGTACAGAATAGGGTCAAAGTCGGGAATTTTATCTAATATAGGTGATGCTGTAATAAGTTTTGCATCTTCAATTCTTATATTGATTTGTTTTACCTGCGCCCTTAAAGCTTCTAATGCATCATCTGGCATCTCTGTTGTATTATCTAAATCTGCAATGTCTGAAATATTTGCTTTTATTTTTAATGTTGATTCGGCCGTATCAATTGCATTTTTTAATTCCCCTTTAAGTTGGCTATCTAGAGCTTGAATTTCGTTAACCTTGTTTACAGTTTTTTCATCAAATACGATGTAGTTAAAAAGTTCACGACGGTTTTCTACATCTACGCCTTTTGGGGAAAATACATTTTTTTCTACAAATTCCTCATCAAAAATTTCAAAGTCTATTTTAGGGTTTTTATTCCATTGATTATTTTCAAATTTGTAAGTTTCATCATCAACATTTAACTCCACAAAACTTTCACCTATGGCACCAATTGTTCGTTTCTCAATCAATTTTTGCGGATCATTTTTCCATAGAGATTTTAAAATTGTGGTGATCGTGCTTTTACCAGTGCCGTTGTCCGCATATATCAGATTAAATTTTTTGAAAGTGGCAGCACAAGTGTCTGTACCTCCAATAGACACATCATAAAATCTGCCAATATTTTTTACTTTTTTAAAGTTGTTTAACATGATTTGTTCTCCTTTTTATCCCTAACATTTAGTTAAATATAGACATGTATTTTACATACTTATATTCTAAATAGGGGATTGTTTTGCGGATGTCAAGGGGATTAGTGAAAATAAAATTAATAATACGCCCGCTAATCACTAATAACTAACCCCTAATCCCTAAAACCGCGCATCATTCAACGCCCAATAGGCGGGGGTATTTTTAAAGTTGTTTCTATGTTCTTGTAAAATGTCAAAAGGGATATAGTCATCTGTATCTCTTATTTTGCTATCCGCCCCCGCATTTAATAAAGTTATAAATATTTCAGAGGTTTTACTATACCAAGCGGCCAAATGAAGTGGGGTTTGCTTATACTTATTTTGTGCATTAACATCTAATCCAGATTCCAGCAACATCGTAACCACTTCAGGATTTGTATTGTTTTGTGCCGCCCAATGAAGCAGTGTATTTTCCTTCACGCCTAATATATGTAAATCTACCCCAGCGTTTAATAGAGTTGTAATTATTTCAGATTTTGTATTATATCGTGCTGCTAATTCGATAGAGCTATGGCGAAAAGTCGTTTTAGCATTTATATCTGCGCCTGCGTCTAATAGAGCCGTAATGACTTTGGGATTTTCATTATTTATTGCCGCAAAGTGAAGTGGTGTATGTCCGTTTATAGTCCGTGCATGCACATCTGCTCCAGCTTCTATCAATGTCATTGCTAGTTCGGGATTTGTATTATATCTTGCTACAAAATGAAGCGGTGTCCGACCATCATCAGTACGCCCTTTTACCTTTGCCCCGTTATTTAGGCAAATTTGAACTTGTTCCGGGGTTATTGCTTGCCAATAATCTTTAGTCTCGCTTTCCCATCCCTCGCAACCTTGGGCGGTTGCGGGCAGGGCGGTTAGGCAGGTTAAAACTATCACGGCTAGGGTCGTGCGAACCATATTCACTATTTTATTTTGCATGTCCCTTATCCTCGTTTAATTAGTAACAGAATCATAAATACGCCAAAGCCTATGTGTTGTCAATTCCACTAATCACTAATCACTAATCACTAATCGTTAACACCTACCGCCCAATACTCCCCTCCCACGTATCGGCACATTCCACACCCGCGGCACTACACCGCGCTAACCAACCGCCCATAACATCATCGCGGGACACACGCGAGGCCTCTGCTTTATCCGCCGAAGAAACCGACACCAAAGACATATTAGCCGCCTCACCAACACACCCAGAACCGCCCGTTACACAGGCCAGCCCCAAAGCTTCACCAGCTATGTAATCCGTCCATACCCGCGATTCCCACGCGCGCACCGCGTCCGTCATCGCATTGCGCACCCCAGATTCTAACCCATTCCACGTGGATAAATTGGCAAATAACCCCGATAACGCCATATTCAAAGGCAACGCATAAACATAATCAAACACCCCAGCCCAATCGGCATCATAGGCCGCCACCGCCGAAGTCACCGCGCAATCCGCCTGCCCAGCCCGAACCGCAGGCAGAACCTTATCAAACGACAACGTTACATTCACCGCCCCGACTCCCGCCAGAAAATCCGCGTGAGTCGCACTGGAAGACCGCACCCTCCGCCCGCGTAAATCCGCTAAACCGCCCAGCTCATCCTTACAAAACACGAATTGCGGCCCGAAAGAATAATGCGCCAGCATGATTAAATCCTGCTTTGCCAATTCCGCATTCACCACGGCGCGATAGGCATCGGCATTGGCGCGCGCGTCCGTTAGATCGGCGGATACGCCCGCAAGGTCTATCCCTTCAATAATGGGGAAAGCCGCGCTGATATAGCCGACCACGGCATAGCCGAAATCAAAATCCCCGCTTTGCAGTAAATCCAGCACTTCATAGCCTTGGTATTTTGTCTGTGACACGGAGGTGATGTCGCCTTTGACCTTGTTATTCGTGAGAGCGGGCAGGGTAGTCGTCCAGAACGGCGCTTCGTATTCGCCGTGCAGAGTTATCGTGTCCCAAGTGCCAAGCACGCGGAATGGGTGGTCGGTTGCGAGTGCGGGGGTTGCTATGGTCGCGATAATGGCGAGGGTTATTGGTTTGAACATGGGTGTCTCCTTTTTTTCATGTGGGGGGATTATAGCGGATAATTTTGCGGGTGGCAATATCCAAATCGGGCAAGTTGCCAATAATTTTTATTGTTTTTAAACCGATGAACCCGCCCTAGGTCGCGCCCTAGTTATTGGGATTATCCGCGACAAACCCGCCAAAGTAAACGCCGGTATTTTCCGCTTGACTCGGGCTTTCCTGCACGTAAACTCCGACCAGTCCCGCCTCCCCAATCAAACCGCGTGCTGTTGCGCTAACACCAACGCCATTGGTCACATTGCCAGTGATAACGCCCGTGGCAGGGGTAAATCTAAGGGCAAAAGTCGTGGTGCGGAAAACACCAGTTAAAATCTCTACACTAGGAGTTGCGGTAATGGCTGTTCCGTTAAAATCAATCTCAAAATTAACATTTTGGGTATCCTCAATGCTTGTATGGTAAAACTTGCCAGGCCAAGTTGTTATCGCGGGCGGACTTGCCAAAGGCGCCCCCAGATTCGTGGTGGGTAAAACAGCGACAAAGGCTTGGGTAAAATTCTCGGTACTCCTTCCCGTAAGATAGGTAACGCCATGCCTACCATTCGTCTCATCGCCATCAAGGGTGAGGTGGGTGTTTGTATTCCTGTGCGTCAAGCCCGCCTCAGAAATATCTCGCACCCCATCAGCAAGGTTTAAAAAGCTACCGACAGCAGCTGTACCTACGTTTGCTGCCGCTCTTGTCGCGGGTGGGGGGCTTGCGCCAAAAATACCCAACCAATTGGCGTGATTCACACAATTATCCGCCAAGACGCAAGGGGGGGACACGGCAACAAACCCGCCAGCGAAAGAAAACTCCAAGTTGTTATCGCTGTGAAACACACCAACCGCACCTTCCGCCCCGATAAGCCCTGCCAAATTCCCCGTGATATCCCCGCGATTTACAAAGCCTCGAAGCACCCCGTTAGCGCTGCCAAAACTAGTGTTTACAAAAGAATAGAGCGTGTTTGTGACTGTGGCATCTATACTTCGGCTAGCAAAATCAATCGTAAGTTTAAATGGCGTTGTCGTGGCGACTCCGTTTTCATAAACCACAAACGACCCGTCCCAAGCAGCAGCAGGGGCACTCGCCAAAGCCACCCCCAAACTGGTTGTGGATGAAAGCCCGACAAGATAATCATTCGTTGCGGTAACGTAATGAACATTAAACCCATCGGCAGGGTCGCCGTCCAAACTGCCAAGATTAACATTGAAACGCTCCCCGGCATGAGCCGCGTTAATCACATCATTCCTTATGGTTTGAACAAATTGGTTTAGGTTATCGCCCGACGGAGCTGCGGCAGGTGTTGCAGGTGGGCTACTAGAGGTCACCCAATCGCTATAGGACACATTGCCCTCAAACGGGTTGGCGACAAACCCGCCAGCAAAGCCAGTCGCTATGCCTGTCCCACCCGTTATATTGTCCTTATTAGCACCCGTGCCAGAAACAAACACGCCAACCGCACCCTGTCTGCCAATCAACCCTGTTAGGATTCCCTTACGGGTAGCATCGCTATTCGTTGGCACAGTACGGTCGTCATCGGTAAATGCTCCAAAATTAACCGTGCCAGAGATGACTCCGTTCTCATCATAAGTGCCGTCTAGAAGAAAGTGATTCGCACCCGATGGAACAAACGCCGCTATTGATCCCGCGACATCGCCCGTACCGCCAAAAGTAATCTCTAATTCAAATTCGGTTGCTTGGTCTAATTTGGTTGCATTAAATCTGCCCTTCCAAATCGCCGTGCCAGTTTCTTGGAAGCTGGGTGCACCCAAATCTGTCTGCGAATCAAGCCCAGCGTAGTGATACAGTTGCCCCGAATCCTCAAAAATAAAGTAAGCCACACCATCGGTCGCATCCCCGCCTTTCAGTTCGCCAAGGTGCAAAGTCGTAGCAGTCTCCGCGTGTTCGTCTGGGAAAACCTCATCTAGTGCCGCGTCCAGAGCATCAGTCCCCGCGTTCAAGAATTCATTTCGGCGGGTTGTTGTGTTCGGCGTGAGTTCTGGGGCTTTGCCCGTGCCAAAACTGGCTTCCCAATCGTCATAATTCACCGTGCATATATCCTTGGCAAAGTTTGCCGCTGTGCCACAATAAACCTCTTTAATGCTTATGATAGTATCAAGATTCTCACACCCCGTATTTGTCGTATTAAACGGATTCATCTGGCAAGCCGTAATAACCCCTGGGCGGTCTGTGCAACTGGGATGCTGAGGACTACCTTTTGCGTTGCTCAAACACGCGGTATCGCGGTCGCCATCATGGTCGCCAAGGCCATTGTCTAAACAATCTTGATTAAACAGATTCGTGGGTAATATATCACAAAAGGTGTCTCTTTCATTATCGCCAAGATCGCGGTCTATACACTCTTGATCAAACAGATTCGCGGGCATTTCGCAAAAGGTCATTCTTATATTGTTGATATTACTTATGTTCATACACTCTGCATGGGTGAATATATTCGCGGGCATCTCGCAAAAAGTCGTCCGTCCGCCCCCGCCGAGGTTATTGGCTATACAATCCGCATTAAACCGATTATCGGGCATTTCGCAAAAGGTCGTCCGTCCGCCCCCGCCGAGGTTATTGGCTATACAATCCGCATTAAACCGATTCGTGGGCATGTCACAAAAGGTCGTCCGTCCACCCCCGCCGAGGTTATTGGTTATACAATCCGCATTAAACCGATTATCGGGCATTTCGCAAAAGGTCATTCTTATATCGTTGATATTCCCCAAATCCATACACTTTGCATGGGTGAATATATTCGCGGGCATCTCACAAAAGGTCGTCCGTCCGCCCCCGCCGAGGTTATTGGCTATACAATCCGCATTAAACCGATTATCGGGCATTTCACAAAAGGTCATCCGTCCATCCCCGCCGAGGTTATTGGTTATACAACCCGCATTAAACCGATTATCGGGCAATGCGCAAAAATTGTTCCGTATCGCATCATCCAGAGTATCGCACCCGTTATAAACAAACGGATCCTCCGTGCAAGCCATATTAATACGGTCATCGCAACTGGCATGCCCGCCCGCTTCCACATTTGTGCCGTGCATTTGACAGGCGGTGTTTTTTTCATCCTCGCACATATTGACCGAATCAAACGGAGCTTCCGTGCAATCAACGGCGGTTTCTTCGGCGGGCGTTGCGCCTCCTCCGCAAGCGGTTAATAATGCAAGCCCAGCAATGATAATCAGGGGGGCAGTTAGGGTTTTAATATAAGTCATAAGCGTGTCCTTTTTGTTTGATTGAATGTAATAATTTTACTATAAACAAAAGTTTGTGTGGATTGCAAGCCCTAAAAACCACCCCCTAACACCCCAAAACAAATAAAATGGGATAATTTTGCACTAATCAATATCCAAATCGGGTAATTTGCCGATAATTTCGGTTGTTTTTAAACTGACGGTTATGACGCGCTGGAATAACTGCAAGGGATAGGCGGGCAGGGGGATTCCCTTGATAGTGATATTGGGGTTGTAAATCGCGGGTGTTATTACGGGCGTGTAGACCGCGCTATAAACCCACCAGCAAATCCGGCTCTCGTAGCAGGATGTTTAAAATTGTTTAGATTTGCATCCACTTGTCTAGGCTTATCATCATAATTCGTAAAATCCTGACCAATAAACACGCCAACAGCCTCTGTCTGCCCGATAAGACCGGTTAAAGGCCCAACGACTCTCCTTTGGAAACTGTAAGTAGTTGTTGTCGTAGCGTTACTATCTCCTATGAAGGTCCGCCTCGTGTACGTGTCTATTTTAGATCTTGTCACATTGCCACCCATAATACCTTTAGAATCAAAAGTTCCATTAACAGTATATTCGTCATAACTCCCGCGGATTGTCCCGTTGTTGTCTCCGTCATAATTAACAGTAAGGTCAATATCGCCATATATTTTACCAGCACGAGTGAGATACCAATCCCGATTTTGTAGAACTACAATCCGTCCATACCACGTTGCATTTGTCACTGCTTCGGTCAAAGGCGGTCCCAAATCTGTGCCTGATAAAAGCCCAGCATAAAAATAACGCTTGCCCCCGATATTGCCATATTGAAATGCCACGCCGTTAGTTGCACTCCCGCCAAACAACATGCCATTGTAGGTGGCAGTTTGAAAGTTAAAACTGTCAGCCGTAAAGTCGCCCAAACCCGTTGTATTCAGCCCTGTTTCCTTGCCTTGCAAAAATTTGTTTCCCGCGGTGGGGGCAAGATTGGAAGCAAGCAGCGGGGCATTGTCGGGAAAACTAGCCACCCAAGCGTCATAGGTTGCGGTCGGGCAACCTGTCACATGGCTAGCCTTGCAATAGGTTCTTACAATCATTTCAAATTTCGTAAGAATGGCACAGCCCGGATTTGCAGAGTCAAACGGATTTGATGCACAGGACGACTCGGCAAGCGTATTGCTAACGCAACTGCGATGCCCGCCCTTGGTTGTATCAGTGCCAAACTCTAAACAAGCATCACCCCGCGTAGCCGTCACCGTGCCATGCGTTGTATCCATGCATTTCGGATTCCAAGCGTTCGCGGACATTTGGCAATACATCGTTCGCACCCCCGCGTCTATACCCGCCACATCATCACAGCCCGCATGGATAAACGGGTTGGCTATATCATTACACACGGAGGCAAGGCTGGTCGCGCAACTATTATCACCGCCCGTGCCCGTGCCAAACATTTGGCAAGCCGTCACTCGCGTGGCATTCACCGCACCATGCGTTGTATCCATACATTTCGGATTCCAAGCATTCGCGGGGGTTTCGCAAAAGGTTTTTCGCAACCCCGCGTCAATCCCCACCACATCATTACACCCCTCATGAATAAACGGATTGGCTAGCAGACACACGGAAATAAGACTGGTCGCGCAACTATCATCACCGCCCATGCCCGTGCCAAACATTTCACAAGCCGTCATTCGCGTGGTAGTCACCGCACCATGCGTTGTATCCATACATTTCGGATTCCAAGCATTGGCGGGCATTTCACAAAACATCGTTCGCACTCCAGAGTCTATATCCGTCACATCATCACACCCCGCATGGGCAAACGGGTTGGCTATAAGACACACGGAAATAAGACTGGTCGCGCAACTGGTATCACCGCCCATGTTTGTATCCGTGCCAAACATTTCACAAGCCGTCATTCGCGTGGCATTCACAGTGCCATGCGTTGTCTCCATGCATTTCGGATTCCAAGCGTTCGCGGGCATTTCACAAAACATCGTTCGCACCCCATCGTCAATCCCCGCCACATCATCACAGCCCGCATGGATAAACGGGTTGGCTAGCAGGCACACGGAAATAAGGCTGGTCGCGCAACTATCATCACCGCCCATGCCTGTATCCGTGCCAAACATTTCACAAGCCGTCATTCGCGTGGCATTCACAGTGCCATGCGTTGTATCCATGCATTTCGGATTCCAAGCATTGGCGGGCATTTCACAAAACATCGTTCGCACCCCTGCGTTTATACCCACCACATCATCACACCCCTCATGGATAAACGGATTGGCTAGCAGACACACGGAAATAAGGCTATTCGCGCAACTATCATCACCGCCCGTGTCCGTATTCGTACCAAACATTTCACAAGCCGTCACTCGCGTGGCATCAACCGCACCATGCGTTGTATCCATGCATTTCGGATTCCAAGCCGTGGCGGGGGTTTCACAAAAGATTTTTCGCACCCCTGCGTCAATCCCCACTATATCATCACACCCCTCATGGATAAACGGATTGGCTAGCAGACACACGGAAATAAGACTGGTCGCGCAACTGGTATCACCGCCCATGCCCGTGCCAAACATTTGGCAAGCGGTCATTCGCGTGGCAATCACAGTGCCATGCGTTGTATCCATACATTTCGGATTCCAAGCGTTCGCGGGCATTTCACAAAACATCGTTCGCACCCCCGCGTCAATCCCCGCCACATCATCACAGCCCGCATGGATAAACGGGTTGGCTAGCAGGCACACGGAAATAAGGCTGGTCGCGCAACTATCATCACCGCCCATGCCCGTGCCAAACATTTCACAAGCCGTCATTCGCGTAGCATTCACAGTGCCATGCGTTGTATCCATACATTTCGGATTCCAAGCATTGGCGGGCATTTCACAAAACATTGTTCGCACCCCAGAGTCTATATCCGTCACATCATCACACCCCGCATGGATAAACGGGTTGGTTATAGTACAAGAAGAGGCAAGGCTATCGGCGCAACTGGTATCACCGCCCATGCCCGTGCCAAACATTTGGCAAGCGGTCATTCGCGTGGCAATCACAGTGCCATGCGTTGTATCCATACATTTCGGATTCCAAGCGTTCGCGGGCATTTCACAAAACATCGTTCGTACCCCCGCGTCAATCCCCACTACATCATCACAGCCCTCATGGATAAACGGGTTGGTTATAGTACAAGAAGAGGCAAGGCTGGTCGCGCAACTATCATCACCGCCCATGCCTGTATCCGTGCCAAACATTTCACAAGCCATCACTCGCGTAGCATTCACCGCACCATGCGTTGTTTGCATACATTTCGGATTCCAAGCGTTCGCGGGCATTTCACAAAACATCGTTCGCACCCCATCGTCAATCCCCGCCACATCATCACACCCCGCATGGATAAACGGGTTGGCTAGCAGGCACACGGAAATAAGGCTGGTCGCGCAACTATCATCACCGCCCATGCCTGTATCCGTGCCAAACATTTGGCAAGCCGTCACTCGCGTGGCACTCACAGTGCCATGCGTTGTCTCCATGCATTTCGGATTCCAAGCATTGGCGGGCATTTCACAAAACATCGTTCGCACCCCTGCGTTTATACCCACCACATCATCACACCCCGCATGGATAAACGGGTTGGCTAGCAGACACACGGAAATAAGACTGGTCGCGCAACTGGTATCACCGCCCATGTCCGTATCCGTGCCAAACATTTCACAAGCCGTCACTCGCGTGGCATCAACCGCACCATGCGTTGTATCCATGCATTTCGGATTCCAAGCCGTGGCGGGGGTTTCACAAAAGATTTTTCGTACCCCTGCGTTTATACCCGCCACATCATCACAGCCCTCATAGATAAACGGGTTGGCTATATCATTACACACGATGGCAAGGCTGGTCGCGCAACTATCATCACCGCCCATGCCTGTATCCGTGCCAAACATTTGGCAAGCCGTCACTCGCGTGGTATTCACCGCACCATGCGTTGTCTCCATGCATTTAGGATTCCAAGCCGTGGCAGGGGTTTCACAATACATCATTCGCACCCCTGCAATCCCCTCCACATCCTTGCACCCCGCATAGATAAACGGGTCGGTTATAGTGCAAGAAGAGGCAAGGCTGGCCGCGCAACTATCATCACCGCCCGCATCCGTGCCATGCGTTTGGCAAGCATTCGCTCGCATAGTGTCTGTATCTGTCAAACCCGTGCAGAAGTCATCAAAAATATCGCCATCCGCCCCGCAAATCAGATCAACAGTCGGCATGCACCGCGTGGAGGTTTTGTCGCTCGTGCAAGTCATCCTGCGTTTATCAACGTATTTTTGCTCTGCGCAATCGGAGGCAAACTCGTTTGCATCGCATGCCGTTATTCGGTCTTCCTCATCACACGCCGCTTGCGTTTTGGTATCGGTGCATTGTTCCATAACAACCTCGCGCTGGTCTACGTATTCCGTAATGTCATCGCAAAGCATATCATCAAAATTCTTATCGCAAACAAATGTGGTCGCATCATCGCAAAGCGCCCCCGAGTCATCCGTGCGACAACCGCTGGCAATAGTTTGGCGAGGCGTTTCAAATTCCTCCCCACAATTCGCGCCATAGGGATTCGTATCGCAGAGCGCGCCATTATTGATATTAACCTCGCCGATATTAACGGTTGGCGACCCGCAAGCGGTTAATAAAGCAAGGGCGGTTAGGGCGGTTAGGATTTTGATATAAGTCATGGTGTGTTCTTTTGGGGTCAGGTTCTTTGTTTGTCGAGCAGGTTCAGCTGCCCTTCTGGTGATAACACTTCCACTATAGTTCCATTTTTTTGTGAATTTCAAGCCGAAAACAAATGAAATGGGGTGAATTTGGGTTAATCAATATCCAAATCGGGCAGGTTGGTGATGATTTCCATTGTTTTTAAACTGACGGTTATGACGCGCTGGAATAACTGCAAGGGATAGGCGGGGTTTTGCATGGTTTCATTGGCGTAGTCATTGGCATCGTTTATAATCCCACTGGCTTTGTCGGTTTTCACAATCTGGCGGTTCATCACCCATTCCAACGCTGATTGTCCATTGATTATGTATTCATAGGCGGGCAGGGGGATTCCCTTGATAGTGATATTGGCGTTGTAACGAACGATTGTTTTATCTTTGCTTGCCCCCGTGCCATTAAAACTCATCTTTGTAACGCGATAGAATTTGGCATTTTCGGCGGGGTCTTCTATTAAACCCTCTGGCTGGGTTTTATAGTCAATAGTCACACCATCATACATCGGGGCGTTTTCATAATTGACATGGAGGTCGCCAAGTTCGCGTCCCGCTCGGCTAAACGCCTGAAAGTCGGCAAAGGTTTTGACCGCAGGAATACGGGGCAGTTCTTTGGATAGGTTATTTTTGAACTTGTTGCGATATTGGGGCGAATGGAGCAATCCGTAAATGTAATAAAACAAATCTTCTTTGGTGATATTTTTGTTTGGATAGGCGACTTGGAAATGGGCAAGCCCTTCGTTGGTGATACCGTCACGCTCGGTATAGGCAGTTTTGCCAGAGGGTAAGAATCCTTTTTCCGTTGACGTAGCTTCGTATAGTTTGAGGGGGAAGTTTTGCCCCGCCTGAATTAAATTCAAATCTGGAACGTGAGAACTCATTAGACAAGAAAAACTATTTTGCGCACTTACACCGCAGATTGTGATTACAAGGTTATCTGTTGTCTTCTGTGGAAAAATTTTATCTATTTGGCCGGGTCTATCAATAAGGAAAGGGTCAAAATAAAGATTAGATTTTTGAAAGGGTCTATACATGGCAGTTCTAAAATAGTCTTGTGAAAATTCTGTTGTCAGTCCGCGTTTAAAACTGCTTTCCAAACTGCTTGACCATTTAATTTTTTTGTCGTCTTTGATAACTTTTTTATAATCGCTTTGCCGTTCAGCCTCTTCATTATAGACATCAATCATGGAAGAAATTTTATTTCCAAGTTTTTTCTTTGACGCATTGTAATTCCAAGAATCTCGATTTGTTGAAACCCCTAGAGAAAAGTTTGCAAAGATAGATAAGGCTTTTTTGTCTTTTTTATTGCCTGTTGCGATATGATTGGCAAAGCTCGGGTCGCGCTGATTTATCCAATCATTATTTTCATTGGGCTTGATGATTTGCCAGCCGTCTTCTGCCGTAATTCCATCAATGGATTTAAAATTGCTTATGGTTTCCAGTTTTTTTTCTGTTTTCCAATCATCGCCAATATCATGGAAATGGATTTTGCCTTGCTCTTTTGCATCGGGATTCCTTACCAGAACAGTGATTGCAATTCCTGCTTTACTGCCAGAGCCAAAGATATTGCCGCCCTCTTTTGCTTGTCCGCTAGACATTATGTTTTTATTAATATCCCCGCGTAGATTAAAAACATAAAGGCTACTAAATTCCTCTGCTAAACATTTGCGCAAACCATCGGTAGAGCTACTTTCCAGCCAACCCGAGTTTGAAACATAGGCAACGATGCCTCGGTCATTGCCCTTTTCGGTTATCCTATCACTCGCCCAGCGAATTGCCCGAATATAACTATCATAAAGATTTCTTTGCAGTGTTGCTGTTGAATGTTTAGCATAGCTATTCTCTATTGCTTTATCCAAATTTGGATAGGCAACATTAGCAGCGTTATCATTTGCGCTAGTCTGTCCTCTTGAATAGGGCGGATTTCCCATAATTACCCGAATATCAAGTTTTCTTTGTTTTGTCCTGCGCCCTGCATTATCGTCTTCTTCTTTGGCGACCAAATCCTCGTCTTCCTCGTACAGATAAAAAGTATCTGTCAAAACCACGCCATCAAAAGGAGTATAGGGAACTTCCGCCCCGCTCGCGTGCTTTCTTGCCTTATCATGATAAACTGATTCGATATTTATCGCGGCGATGTAATATGCCAGCAAAACAATCTCATTCGCGTGGATTTCGTTTTTATATTTGTATTCCATCTGTTCGGGTTCTATCAAACCAGATTCCAACAACTGCGTGATAAATGTACCTGTGCCAGTGAAGGGGTCAAGGATATGAACACCCTCGTCTCCTAATGTTTTTTGGAATTCCGATTTTAACACGTCATTAACGGAATGAATAATGAAATCCACAACCTCGGGCGGGGTATAAACGATGCCTAATTTTTTTGTTGTCTTATTAAAGGCTTTATTAAAAAACTGCCCATAAAGTCTTTTTACCAATGTTTGGCGACCCTCTGCTGTTTTAATCTCGCTGGCACTGCTTTTAACGGAGTCGTAAAATCCTTGCAGGCTTTTGGTTTCTTTATCTAAATTATGCTGGTAAAGTTGGTTCAGCACACCCTCCATCGCTATGGATACAGAGTTATTAGTGGTGAATTCATTATCCTTAAACAAGGTATCAAACACAGGTTTTGTAACCAAATGTTGCGCCAACATCTCAATCGCATCTTCTTGATTAATTTTATCGTTCAGGTCGGCTTGGATTTTTTCTAAAAATACATCAAACGCCTTTTTAGCATCACCACCATTTCCGATGATTCCACGAATGCGGGTGATATGGATATTGGCAATATCTCTAACCTTATCCGCCCAAACATCCCAGTATTCATTCGTGCCACAATTTTTAAGTATTTTAGCAAGGATAGCCTCGTGGAATTCATCAAATTTAAAAGCAGTCTGTTTGCTAAAGGCGTTGCTAATATCAACGGTTACCGCCTCGCTTTCGCCTCCGCCAACATCTCTTACAACACCAAGAATTTCAATTTTATCAGATACGTCTTGTTTTAGGCGAATCTGGTTAATTATGGCATTAAAACGTTCATCATGGGTGCGTAGGGCGTTTAGGATTTGCCAAACAACCTTATAGCTACTATCATTATTCAAGGCTTCTGCTGGGTCTGCACCCTCTGTCACAACAACGGGTAGAATGACATAGCCCATTTCTTTGCCCTCAGCCTTTCGCATCACGCGCCCCACGGATTGAACAACATCAATCTGGCTTTTGCGCGGGTGCATGAACATAATAGAATCTAGGGCAGGGACATCCACACCCTCCGACAAGCACCGCACATTGGTTAAAAGACGGCAGGTGTCCTCTTCGGTTTCTTCTAGCTCTTCATCAAGCCATTTAATAAGTCTGGTGCGTTCTTTACCGCTAAACGTGCCATCCACATGTGCGGCTTCAATCCGTAGCCTTTCCTGCTCATTATTATTATTTTTTTCATATTTAAGATAGTCATCAACAGTATCGTCAAAGTACTTGGCAATACTTTTTGAAATGTCAATACTTTGACAAAATGCAACCGCCCGTTTCATGGGATTCAGTTCGTATTCGTCCGCTGAATTCTCCGTATCTTTTGGGGTTAGCCCGCTTTTGGTAAGAGCCTTATAGCACCCAATAATTTTGGTTGCCTCATCCAGTTTAATAAGGCTGTCTGTTGCTAAACGAGTTTGCAAGCTGGCACTGATTAAATCTTCATCAACCGCCAAAATTATGACTTTATAATCCGTTAAAAGGTCGGCTTTAACCGCGTCATTAAAATCCAGACGGTGAATTTCTGTGCCAAATACGTCTTCATCATCCATAGTTGCTATTATAATATCGTTTGCATCGGCGGTTGCCTTTGCTTTTTCACCAAATATCTTGGGCGTGGCTGTCATATACAGGCGTTTTTTACCCTTTACATATTCATCTTTATGAATACGGACAAAGTGGCTTTCTTCCTTATCTGTGCCTTTGGGAGTCGCACCTGTGGTGCGGTGGGCTTCATCACAAATAATCAAATCAAACGCGGGCATGTCATGGGTTTTTTGGGCTTTGGTTAAAACTTCAATAGACTGATAGGTCGCAAATATTACAATCATTTTATCTTTGGGGGCGTTTTTCACCTGCTCCGCCAACGTTTTCGCGTTTGTTGTCGCTGGAAAGGCAAGCTCATGTATCGGTAATTGCAGGCTATCATCATTTATTTTGCCAACGTTACTATCCGAGCATACCGAAAACGCGTGAAAGTCATTTTTGGCATCGTATTTCCACTCCCGCACGGTTTGCGACATCAAAGCCAAGGACGGCACCATGTATAAAACCATTTCACCTTTACCAACCATATCCTCAGCAATACGCAGGGACGTAAAAGTTTTCCCCGTACCGCAAGCCATAATCATTTGACCACGGGTTTTGTCGGTTTTAAAATGTGCTTTAACCGCTTCTATAGCCTCTATCTGGTGTGGTCGCCGTTTTTTTGGGGGTGCGGGTTTTTTAAAATCCCCCTCCCTGTCTTTGATATGGATATTCCAATCAACACTGCTATCGTCAAGGTCGGCAAGGGTGATGCGATGCCAGCTTTTACGTTTTTCATTCAACGCGGTTTCTAAATTTTTGCTAAATTTGGGTGTTGTTGTATCCGCGATGATAACGCGGGTAATATCGGGATTGTCGACTTTGCCAAGAAACGAATCAAGCATTTTTTTGGTGAGGCTGATGTCTTTATCAAAAAACTTGCATTGAATCGCGCAGAACCCCGACCCATCGCTAATTTTAGCAATCAAATCAATCCCCGTGTCGGTTGGGTCTAGGTCGTGGTCTTTCGCCCAATCCTTATAGTGCCAAACCTTATCATAGTGTTGCATTTGGATTTTATCCTCTTCCAGATAAATCTTTACAACTTTTTCAAAAACCGTGCCTTGATCGGTTTTAGATTCTGCGTTGTCTCTAATCTTTTCAAGATGTTTGGATAATATATTTTGCATAAGAGCCCTTATAGTCTTGCGTTTGGGGTTGGGTTATTCACGTTTTACCGCCTTTATACCCATTCGCCCAAAACTATACAACCTCTAATCCCTAATCCCCCCCAAACAAATAAAATTAACAAATCGTAAAAAAACGCTTGACTTTCCCCTAAACCCCCGCCATCCTTCACAAACACAGTTATTAACAAAGGAGAACATAATGACTTACAAAAACCGAAACGGCGAACCATTACCCCCACGGGTAACCGACGCTATCCCCAGTGCCAAAAACGGCACGGATGTTAATCGGCGGGAATTCCTCGCCATAGCAACGGCGTTTGGCGCGACAGCGACCACCGCCTATTCCATGCTCGGCATGGCAAAGCCCGCCTTTGCCCAAGCCGCTCGCAAAATGGGTGGCACCTTTCGCATGCAGCTCAATTTGAACGCGTTGAAAGACCCGCGCACTTTTGACTGGACAGAAATGGCCTATCAGGCACAATGGCTGGAAAACCTTATCAAATACAACAATGACGGCACTTTTGACCCGTATTTGTTGCGCAAATGGTCGGTGAATAACGATGCTACGGTCTTTACGCTGGACGTCCGCAAGGGTGTGAAGTGGAGCAATGGCGACGATTTCACAGCCGAAGATGTGGCGTTCAATATCAACCGTTGGTGTGAAGCCGAGGCGGAAGGCAATTCTATGGCCGCCCGTATGTCTTCGCTGGTTGATCCTGATACGAAACGCGCGCGTGAAGGCGCGATTACCGTCAAAGGCAAGTACAGAGTCATTCTGCGTACCGATCGCCCCGATATTACTATCATCCCTGGCATGGCAGATTATCCAGCCGTCATCGTTCATCCGTCCTTCACGGCGGAGACTATGACGACCAATCCAGTCGGCACCGGTCCTTATACATTGGAGAGTTACTCTGTCGGTGAAAAGGTTGTGCTGGTTCGCGCTCCACAAAAATGGTGGAATGAGGGCAACGGCGCGTTCTTTGATCGTGTTGAACTGATTGATTACGGGACCGATCCTGCTGCTTGGGTTGCCGCCGTTGAAGCGGATGAGATTGACGCCGTTTATGAAGGCACAGGTGAATTCACTGGCATCATCAGTGGGCTTGGCTTTGATACGCATGAAATTGCGTCTGGGGCTACGATTGTCATTCGTCCAAATCAGGAAAGCGAAATATACAAAGACGTGCGCGTGCGCCGTGCTTTGGCTATGGCGGTTGATAACTCGGTTGTTTTGTCGCTGGGTTTTTCCAGTTTTGGAATACTTGCGCATAACCACCATGTTGCCCCTGTGCATCCCGAATACGCGGATATTGGACAGCCTGTCTATGACCCCGCGGGTGCGCTTGCCTTGATGAAAGAGGCAGGAGCAGAGGATTACGAGCATGAACTCCATTCCATTGATAGCGGCTGGCGCAAGGATGTAACCGATGTGGTTGCTGACCAATTGCGCTCTGCTGGTATCAAAGTGAAACGGACGGTTTTGCCTGGGTCTACCTTCTGGAACAACTGGACAAAGTACCCGTTTTCCTCCACAAACTGGAACCACCGCCCCTTGGGGACGCAGATTTTGGGCTTGGCGTATCGCACGGGTGCGGATTGGAACGAGTCTGCGTTTAGCAACGCCAAATTTGACGAGTTGCTGGATAAGGCGAATTCCATTGCCGATGCCGATAAACGGCGCGAAGTCATGGCAGAGTTGGAACAAATCATGGTGGATGAGGGTGTGACTATTCAGCCATTCTGGAAATCCATCTATCGTTTGTACAATCCAAAATTGGTTGGGGTTGAGGCACATATTGCCAATTTACCCCGTTTGACCGATTGGGGTTGGGCTGCCTAGTTTGATACAATAAAGGGCTATGGGGTGCGCCTCATAGCCCTTATTTAAACGCACTTTACACTATGGGTTATTTTATTATCAAACGATTGGGTTTAATGCTTTTGACAGCATTATGCTTGACCTTTGTTGTCTTCTTCTTAACGAACATCCGCCCGAATTTGGAAAAACTAGCCAAAACGGAGGCGAATAATCGTATGACCGATGAACAGGTTGAATCGTGGCTGGATGACCGCGGTTATAGCCAGAATGTTTTTAAGAAATACGGCGAATGGCTGGGCATTGCGCCCAGTTTGAAAACCACCACCGATACGGGGGAGATTTATACCCGTTGCTCGCGTCCGTCTATCCCGCCCGCAGATGCCCCGTATTATTGCGGGCTATTACAGGGGAATTGGGGTTGGTCAAGCACGTTTAAGGAGGATGTTGGCGGTATTATTACGAAAAGATTGGCTTTAACGGGGTGGCTGGCTCTGGCGGTTCTTTTAACCATGGTACCGATGGCGTTGTTAATAGGGGTGTTGGCGGGAATGCGAGAGGGCTCGCGTACCGACCGTTCGCTATCCACAGTTTCCATTATCACCACGGCAACACCCGAATATGTGTCGGGTGTTATTTTGATAGTTCTGTTTGCCTCCACCAAAGTCGGGCTATCCCCGTTATTCGCCGAATGGGGGCTGATAAGCGGTAAAACCATAGTCAAAGGCAGCTCCACCTCCGCCATGACGGATATAACTTTTGCCAATTTCACCTTGCCCGTGGCGGCCTTGGCGATTTACGGAATGGGCTATATCGCGCGGATGACGCGGGCGAGTATGGCGGAAGTCATGACCGCCCAATATATCCGCACGGCACGATTAAAGGGCGTTGGCTTTTTTAATATCGTTATGAAACACGCCTTGCGCAATGCGTTAATCGCGCCCTTTACCGTTATTATGTTGCAAATCCCATGGTTGCTGACGGGTGTTGCGATTGTGGAGACTCTGTTTAATTACAAAGGCTTTGGCTGGACTCTGGTTCGCTCCGCACTATCCAACGATGTGCAACTTTTGCTGGGCGCGTCCGTGGTTGCCGTGGTCGTAGTCCTTTTCACCCAGTTAATATCCGATATTGGCTATGTCTTTCTAAACCCCCGCATCCGCGTTACTTGATAGAGGATATTATGGAACCATTAACCAGTTTGGGCATTATTACAGGGCTATTGGCGCGGTTTATACCGGTCTTTGCCGCGCTTGTGGTTTTGTTTGCGGTCTCTATCGCGACAAAACGCAAAACCGCACTGTATGGGAAATTATTTGATAGCCCCATTGGTATGGCGGGCTTTGCTCTGGTGATGTTTTGGGTTTTCACTGCCCTGTTTGCCGATATTATTATGACGCACGACCCGTTAAGCCAAGTCTCTGGGATGAAAAACAAACTGCCCGGTACCGCCCTGCCGATTGCCGATACGGGTGCGTATAGCTGGTATTTATTGGGCGGGGATAACCTCGCCAGGGATATATTTAGCCGAATGATAGCGGGTTCGCAAATCGTGCTTATCATCGCGCCTTTGGCAACGACCTTCGCGTTTCTGGTGGGGATTACCTTGGGCTTGCCCGCAGGGTATTATGTGGGGCGGACGGATACGGTGCTGAGTTTCCTATCAAACCTAGTCCTTGCTTTCCCCGTTATTTTGCTGTTCTTCCTGCTGGTGACCCCCGAAATCAGAGCGGCGGGCTATGTCCTGCCAATATGGGGGGGCAAGGTTTGGATAACCTCCGTTCCCAACGTGATGGCGGCGGTGCTGTTTCTGTTTCCGATTTTGTTCTTTGTTATTCTGGTGCAATCCAAATACTATGTCCGCCCCGCGTTGCGTAATGTTTTGATAGCGGTGACTTTGCTGATAGGCTTCTGGACGTATTCGGGCTTGGCATTTAATAACGACCCTTTGGGGATTTTGCGGATGGACCCGAATACTTTGAATATTTTTGTATCCGTGGTTTTCGTTAATTCCCCCACGGTTTTTCGGATTGTACGCGGGTTGACCTTGGATATTAAAAGCCGAGATTATGTCGCCTCTGCCCAAACGCGGGGCGAGGGCGCGTGGTACATTATGCTCTGGGAAATACTGCCAAACGCGCGGGGGCCGTTGATTGTGGATTTTTGCTTGCGGATTGGTTATACCACTATTTTATTGGGGACGCTGGGGTTTTTCGGTCTGGGGTTAAGCCCTGAAAGCCCCGATTGGGGGTCAACCATTAACGAAGGGCGCAAATTGCTGACGATATACGCGCATCCTGCCTTGCCACCCGCCTTGGCTTTGATGAGCCTTGTTTTGGGGTTAAACCTGCTGGCGGATGGTTTGCGAGAGCAGAGTTTGAAGGATTAAAGATATGAAAAAAGATATGAAAAACGAAGTCCCAATCCTAGAAATAAACAATTTATCCATCAGTTTTTTCACCCGATTGTTTGAAATCCCTGCGGTCATGGATTTCTCATGCAAGGTCATGGCGGGCGAGGCTATGGGGCTGGTCGGTGAATCTGGTTGCGGTAAATCCACGGTTGCGCTGGGCGTGATGCAGGATTTGGGGGTGAATGGCAAATGCGTGGCGGGGTCGATTAAATTCAAAGGGCGAGAGCTGACGACTATGTCCTATGAAGAACTGCGCCAGCTACGCGGGCGCGAAATCGCTATGATTTATCAAGAGCCGATGGCTTCGTTAAACCCCGCGATGAAAATCGGCAAGCAACTGATGGAAGTGCCAATGGTACACGAGGGCGTTTCGCGCAAGGCCGCCTATGATATGGCGATTGATGTCGTGGAATCCGTGCGGTTGCCTGACCCAGAGCGGATTTTGGGCAGTTTCCCCCATCAATTATCGGGCGGACAACAGCAAAGAATAGTCATTGCTATGGCGTTAATGTCAAAGCCTTCGCTGTTGATATTGGACGAGCCAACCACCGCCTTGGATGTAACGGTGGAGGCTGGGATAGTCGATTTGGTCAAGGATTTGGGTAAGAAATATGGCACCTCCATGTTGTTTATCAGCCATAATCTGGGGCTGGTTTTGGAAACCTGCGATAGAATTACCGTGATGTATTCGGGCGAGGCTGTGGAAACGGGTGCGATAACCGATGTATTTGATAAAATGCGCCATCCTTACACGCAGGCGTTATTTCGCTCTATCCCCTTGCCTGGTGCCGATAAAAACGCCCATCCATTGGTTGCGATACGGGGGAATTTCCCCTTGCCCCATGAACGCCCAAACGGGTGTAATTTCGCCCCGCGGTGTGATTATTTTGAACGCGGACTGTGCGATGCGGGCGATATAGCGATGCAGCCCGTTGGCAAAGGGGCAGAGAAAACCCGCCATAACAGCCGATGTTTGCGCTTTAATGATATTGATTGGCACGCCCCGATTGCGGCCGCGAAAACCGTGGAAAGCAGGAAGCAGGGTAAGGTTGTTTTAGAGGTAAAAGACCTAAAGAAATACTATGAAGTCGCCGCCAACGCGGTTTTCGGAGGCGGTGAAAAACGGCTGGTGAAGGCGAACGAAACGCTCAGTTTTATCGCGCATGAGTCCGAAACGCTGGCTATTGTCGGGGAATCTGGGTGCGGTAAATCCACACTGGCAAAGGTTCTAATGGGGCTGGAGACAGCAACCGATGGACAGGTGACTCTGCTGGGGCAGGAGGTGCAGGATATAGAGATTGGTGATAGGGACGCGAAGACTATTTCCTCCGTGCAGATGGTGTTTCAAAACCCGTTTGATACGTTAAATCCCTCCATGACCGTGGGCAGCCAGATTAAACGCGCGTTAGAGATTTTTCAAATCGGCTCGGGCGATAAAGACCGTGAAGAGCGGATGTTAAAACTGCTGGATTTGGTGAAACTACCGCGTGAGTTTGCTGGGCGTATGCCTCGGCAATTATCGGGCGGGCAAAAGCAGAGGATTGGGATTGCCCGTGCCTTTGCTGGTAACGCGCAGATAGTCGTGGCGGATGAACCAGTGTCGGCGTTGGATGTGTCCGTGCAGGCGGCCGTGACCGATTTGTTAATGGAAATCCAGCGTGAGAATAAGACGACTTTGATTTTTATCAGCCATGATTTGTCTATTGTGCGGTATTTATCCGATAGGGTGTTGGTGATGTATTTGGGGCATGTGGTGGAAATGGGAACGACAGAGCAGATATTTTCTCCCCCATATCATCCTTATACGGAAGCGTTGTTGTCCGCCGTGCCTATCGCCGATACCTCGGTAAAGAAAAAGAGGGTGGTGTTGGATGGGGATATTCCATCCGCATTAAACCCGCCGTCTGGTTGCCCTTTCCAAACCCGTTGTCGGTTTAAGGATCAAGTGGCGGGCGGGTTGTGTGAGCGCGAGGTGCCGCCTGTGCAGGAGGTTGCGGGCGGGCATAGTGTGAAGTGTCATTTGCCAAAGGATGTGTTGGCGAAGATGGAACCTGTGATAACGGTTAACGATTAACGATTAATGATTAATGATTAACGGGGTTTTGTGGCAAAGTATAAATAATACATAAAAAACTATTTAAAAAATAAACCTTTCATTTACTTTTGGAATGTAGTAAATGTGTGTGGATTATTGAAAAAGAGGAAACCATGGCTAAATCAAAAATACATTCTAACCTTCATAGTGCAAAAAAGGCAAAAAACAACGATGAGTTTTACACGCAACGGACGGATATAGAAAACGAGTTAAGGCACTATAAACACCACTTTAAGGGTAAAGCGGTTTATTGTAATTGTGATGACCCAACGGAAAGCCAATTTTTCTTCTACTTTTCACGCAACTTTGAACATTTGGTTTTGAAAAAACTGATTGCGACTTGCTACAAAAGCCAAGATAAAGATTTTTTTAAACCCGAAGATCACGAAAGTCCTGCTACCGCAATTTATTTAGAATATGACGGCGATAAAAATGGTAATCGTGTGCCAGACCCTGAGGAAATTGGCGTTAAACCCCTAAAAGGCGATGGTGATTTTCGCAATGAAGAAATGATTGAACTGCTAAAACAGGTTGATATTGTTGTGACAAATCCCCCCTTTTCATTGTTCCGTGAATATGTCGCGCAACTTATTAAACATGATAAAAAGTTTTTAATTATTGGCAGTTATAACGCTATAACCTATAAAGAGATATTTAAGTTTATACAAGAAAACAAACTTTGGCTTGGCTATGGGTTTAAATCTGGTAATGCCTATTTCAAAACACCACATTCAAAAGATTTTGCTAAAGGTGTGTATAATGAAGAAACGGGGCTTGTAAAGTTTAGAAATGTTGGTTGGTACACGAATCTTGATATTAAAAAACGCCACGATAATTTAGACCTTTACAGAAAATATACCCCCGAAAAGTATCCAAAATATGAAAATTATGATGCAATTAACGTGGATAAAGTTGCTGAAATTCCAATGGACTATAAAGGTGCAATGGGTGTTCCAATTACATTTATGAATAGCTATAATCCAGCACAATTTGAGATTATAGGCTTGGGAATATCTAATTCAGGTTTGGAGGCTGGTGTTCAACCATATAAAAAAGAACATAAAAAATACCGCAAAGAAATTCAAAAAAGGGGAGCTGTGGATGGCGACCTCTATATGATGATTAAAGAGGAAGTTACGGTTCCTTACGCCCGAATTCTAATAAGGAATAAAACACTATGATACCTACACTTACAAAAATTACAATCCGTCAACTATCCAAAGGCTATGACGACCAGAGCGAACACGGAGGCGGGATTGTTGGCTTTGGCGGAAAGCTGGATATTCGCCCACCCTACCAACGCGAGTTTGTCTATAAACCACCACAAAGGGACGCGGTGATTGATACTGTTATGAAAAACCGCCCCTTAAATGTTATGTATTGGGCGGTGCGCGATGATGGCAATTTTGAAGTGATTGACGGACAACAACGGACAATATCAATATGTGAATATATAGACAATCAGTTTTCGTTAAATGACAGATTTTTTCATAGCTATGTAAATGGTGAAGAAGACCCAATTTTGGATTACGAGCTTATGGTTTATCTTTGCGAAGGCACAGATAAAGAGAGACTGGAATGGTTTAAAACCATTAACATTGCAGGGGAAAAACTTTATGACCAAGAATTATTAAATGCAGTATATTTTGGTCCATGGCTTTCGGATGCAAAAATACGTTTTAGTAAAAAAGGATGTGCTGCTTCTAAGATAGGCGGTAAGTATTTGGACTGCATAACAGAACGACAAGATTATTTAGAAACCGCTATAAAGTGGATAAGCAATGGTAAGATAGAGCGTTATATGTCTAAACACCACCATGACCCAGATGCCAAGGAATTATGGAATTATTTTGAAAAAGTCATAAATTGGGTAGAGGCGACTTTCACAGAAAACCGCACAGAAATGAAAAGGGTAGATTGGAATGGGCTTTACAAAAAGTTTAGCAGTAAAACATATGACCCTGTAAAAATAGAGGCAGAGGTTGCCAAATTAATGGCAGATTATGATGTTAAAACAAAACCCGGAATTTACACCTATGTTTTAACAAGAGACTTAAGAGATTTGGAAATCCGCGGTTTTAACCCAAATCAAAGACGCGAGGCATTTGAGCGACAAAAGGGCGTTTGCGTTCATTGTGGCAAAAAGTTTAAACTTGACGAAATGCACGCAGACCATATTAAACCTTGGAGCAAGGGTGGAAAAACTGTATCAGAAAATTGCCAAATGCTTTGTCAAAAAGACAATGCAATAAAATCAAATAAATAACAACCAATCACTAATCATTCATCACTAATCACTAATCGCTAAAATCGCGCCCGCCTTCTGCACCACCTGCATGGCTAAATTATGCCCAGCCATCATAGCCTCATCAACCGACCCGCCATTGATAATCACGCTTAAAAAACCAGCGTTAAAACTATCACCAGCCGCGGTCGTATCGACAACCACGGGGGCAGGGGCAAAAACCGCACCGCCCGTAGCCCTAGACAACCCAAGCGGCCCCAGCCCACCGCGTTTCATCGCGCCAACCCGTGCCGAAATCCCCGCCGAAACCCCCGCCCCAAACCGCGCATAAACCGCCGCTTCATCCTGCCCAAACAACGCCATTTCATCATCCAAGGACGGCAGGCAAATATCCGCCCGTGCCCAGAACTCGGCGGTAACCGCCCGCGCCTCCCCCGCATCCGCCCACAAACGCGGGCGATAGTTGCTATCAAACGCAACCAGCCCGCCGTTCGCGCGAAACGCGTCAATCTGCGCCAGCAGAGCCTTACGGGTATCGCTCGGCAAAACGGCTATGGAAATACCCGTTAAAAACAGCAGGTCAAAATCCAGCAAACACGGCAATTCCACCTGACATGGCGGTTGAAACAAACTACGCACGGCGGCGGAATCGCGCCAATAGCTGAAAGCCCGCTCGCCCTCCGCGTCCGTTTCAATCGCATAAAGCCCGGGCATCGCGCCCGCACGGATTTCCACATAGGACGGGTCAATTTCGTGCCGTGCCATATCATCGGTAATCCGTGCGGAAAACCCATCATCGCCCAAGGCGGTGATGTAAGACACGGTTTCACCCTTATTTAACAGGCGTTTCAGATAAACGGCGGTGTTATAGCTATCCCCCGCAACGGATAGTTTGGCGGTTGTCGGCGCGGCGATAAGTTCAATCATAACCTCGCCCATACAGGCTATTTTGGTGATTTTGCGCATTTTAAATGTCAGGTTAAGTGTCAGGGGTTCGTGTTAATGTCAGGCATCCTTTTTAAATATCGGGCGTGAATTGTCAATAGCTACCACTTGACACTTCACCCCCCACCTTGCTATACCAAATCAAAACCCTAACCAAAAGGACACCCCGTGCCAAATTCCATCACCGCCGCCGCCTACAAAGGCAACAAAACCTTCACCATCCAAACCCGCCAATCGCTCCCACCGAAAGCGGGCGAAGCCTCTGTTAAAATAGCATTCTGCGGGATTTGCGGTACGGATATGCACGTGTTCCACGGTAATATGGACGGGCGCGTCGGGCTGAACCGCGTCCTGGGGCATGAGAGTTCTGGCACGATAGCCGCCCTTGGCGCGGGGGTTACCGATTTGAAAATAGGGCAGAAAGTCACCGTCCGCCCGCTTGATCCGTGTAACGATTGCCCCGCTTGCACGGCGGGTCATCCGCATATTTGCCACAACCTCAAATTCCTTGGGTTGGATACGGACGGCGCGATGCAGGAGATTTGGAACGTGCCTGCCCACACTATCCACGCCTTGCCTGATGATATCCGTATGGATCACGCCGCCCTGATTGAACCAGTGGCCGTGGCGTGCCACGATGTGCGCATGTCTGGTTTGAAAACCGATGAAAATGTGCTGGTTATCGGCGGCGGTCCTATCGGTGTTTTGGTTGCCATGGTTGCACGAGATTCGGGGGGTAAGGTATTGATTTCAGAAGTTAATCCCAATCGGTTGGCTATTGCCCAAACCCTCGGCTTTGACACCGTCAATCCCATCCAAACCGATTTGCCCGCCTTTGTTCGTGACCGCACGGATGGTGCGGGGATGGCGGTTGTGTTTGAAGTTTCTGGCACACAGGCGGGGGTTGATGCTATGACCGCTTGCGCGGGGACTCGGGCGCGGATTGTGATGGTTGCCATTCACGGACAGAAACCACAAATAGACCTGTTTCAGTTCTTTTGGCGCGAATTGCAGATGACGGGTGTTCGGGTTTATGAACCTTGTGACTATGAAAAAGCGATCGCTATCATAGCTTCTGGCGGTGTTGATGCCGACAGCGTGATTACCGATATTACCGATTTGCGCGATATACAGGCGGCGTTTGAATCGCTGGATTCCAGCCCGACTGCTCTGAAAAGTTTGATTAAGGTCGCGGGCTAGCGTATTGATAAGAAAGGATTATTATGTTTGATTTATCTGGAAAGACGGCTCTGGTCAGCGGATGCAAACGCGGTATAGGGCGCGGTATGGCAGAGGCCTTGGCGATGGCAGGTGCTGATATTATCGGGGTCAGTGCGTCCCTCGCGGCGGGTAGTGAGGTGGAACAGGCGGTTATCGCGATGGGGCGGCGATTCACCCCGTATCAATGCGATTTCGCCGATAAACAGGCGGTTACCGATTTTGCTTTGCAGGTGGAAAATGACGGGCATATCGTTGATATATTGGTGAATAACGCTGGCACGATAAAACGGGCGGCGGCGGCCGAACACCCCACAGATTGGTGGGAGGAAGTTTTGGCGGTCAACCTAACCGCGCAGTTTATTTTGGCGAGGGAATTCGGGCGGGCTATGGTCGCGCGGGGTTCGGGGAAAATTATTTTCACCGCGTCATTGCTGACGTATCAGGGTGGGATTACCGTGCCTGGCTATGCGGCCTCTAAGGGGGGGATTGGGCAGTTGACTAAGGCTTTGGCGAATGAATGGGCTGGGTCTGGGGTGAATGTGAATGCGATAGCCCCGGGCTATGTCGCGACGGATAACACGCAGGCGTTGCAGGATGATCCCGTGCGGTATCGCGCGATATTAGAGCGGATTCCCCAAGGGCGATGGGGTGTGCCTGCCGATTTCGGCGGGCCAGTGGTGTTTTTGGCGAGCGCGGCGGCGGACTATGTCAATGGTGAGGTGTTGGTGGTGGATGGTGGCTGGATGGGGCGGTGATTAGTTATTAGTTATTAGTGATTAGTGATTAGTGATTAGTGATTAGTGATGAATGATTGGTTGTTAGGAATTGTGGGTTTGTTATTAGAAGTTGGGGATAGAGGTTTTTTGTTGCGCCATTTCTTCGAAATGCCGCCCGCCCGCCCACCCCTCCTGCGGAGTGCGGGCGGGTTTTATTTGCTGGGGTTTGGCTCAGCGTCTTGCATATAGTCTAAATAAATTTAAGAAATACCTATCGTCTTGTAGCCCCCACTAATCACTAATCACTCACCACTAATCACTCATCTCAGGTACAGGCGTAATCACCGCCCGTCCCGCGACATGGGCAAGCAAATTATCAATCGTTAATTGCCCCATAGCTTGGCGGGTCTCCACCGTGCCACTGGCTATATGCGGGGTTAAAACCGTATTTGGCAATATCCGCAAGGCCTCTGGCACTCGCGGTTCATCGGCAAACACATCCAGCCCAGCCCAGCCCAGCCCGCCATCACGCAAAGCCGCAATCAGCGCGGGTTCATCCACGACAGACCCACGCGATACATTGATTAAAACTCCATCCGCGCCCAACGCCCTAATCACCGTATCATTGATAAGATTCGCCGTATCCGCCCCGCCTTGCGCACAGCAAATCAGCACATCCGCCCGCCCCGCCATATCCGCCAAATCCGCGCAATAGGTATAAGGCACATCCTTTGCCCCCCGCCCGTGGTACAATATCCGCGCATCAAACGCGCATAATTTCGCGGCAATAGCCATTCCTATCCGCCCAAGCCCAAGGATACCCACCGTTCGCCCGTCCGCCGTGTGGGTCAGGGGAGTGTTGCCCTCCGACTCCCATTTGCCACTGCGCAGGTGAGCTTCGTTCATCCCCAGTTGCCTATAACACGCCAGCATCAGCATAACGGCAGTGGTTGCGACCTCGGCGCTCAGCACGCCTGGCGTGTGGGTGACGATAATGTTTTGGGCTTTGGCGGCGGTCGTGTCAATCGCATCATAGCCGACTCCATAATTGGAAATCAGGGCTAGGTTTGGCATTTTCACCATTAAATCGGTGGGCAACCCGTCGTGCCCGTTGGTGATAACATAGTCTATCTGGTCGCCATTATCGTCCAGCCAAGCGGCAGGGTCGGGCAGAGAGTCCTTATGAATAAGGGTAAAGTGCGGGGTAAGCGCGGTTTGCATGTCAGGTGTGATGCCACCGACGACGAATAGGGTTTTCATTTTAAGTTCCTTTTTAGATTATGAATTATTGGGGGTGAAGTGTCAATCACTCGTTAATGATTAATGGTTAATGATTATGTCTTGGCAAGCTCTTCCTTGCCACATCGCGATAGCCATCCGCATCACGCAGAGTCATCCCTTTATCAAACGGCTGTACCAATTCGCGGAAATACTGTTGCCACGGGGTTTGGCTGTCTGGCACGGGGAAACCCGCCGACTCTAACTCCGCCCGCCGCGCCGATAATTCCTCATCAGAAATCAAAATATCCGCCGTGCAGGTGTTCAAATCAAACCGCACACGATCGCCCGTGCGTAATAACGCCAATCCCCCGCCACTCGCCGCCTCTGGCGACGCATTAAGAATAGACGGAGACCCCGATGTCCCCGATTGCCGACCATCACCGACACAAGGCAACGCCTCCACCCCCTGTTTTAATAAATAGGAGGGCGGGCGCATATTCACAACCTCCGCCCCGCCAGGATAGCCCTTTGGCCCAGTCCCACGCATAAACAAAACGCAATCTTTGTCAATCGCCTCATCCGCGTTATCTATCCGTGCGTGGTAATCCTCGGGCCCATCAAACACCACGGCACGTCCTTCAAACGCATTCATATCGTCGGGATTGGACAGATAGGTGGCGCGAAAACTCTCATTAATAACGCTGGTTTTCATAATCGCACTATCAAACAAATTGCCCGATAAATTGATAAAGCCCGCATGGGCGCACAACGGGTCGCGCACCGTTTTTATCACTTTACCATTGGTCGTCATCCGCCCCGTGCAATTATCACCGATAGTGCGCCCATTAACAGTAATCGCCTTAGGATAAGGCAGTAAATCATTCGCCAATAATTCCGCCACGACAGCAGGGACGCCACCCGCGCGGTGAAAATCCTCGCCCAAATACGCGCCCGCGGGCTGCATATTCACCAGCAGGGGGATTTTATGACCGATAGCCTGCCAGTCATCATTCGTTAGCGCAACCCCCAAATGCCGCGCTATACCATTTAGGTGAATCGGCGCGTTGGTAGAGCCTCCTATGGCGGAATTAACGACTATCGCATTGGCAAAAGCCGCCCGCGTCATAATATCACTGGGGCGCAAATCATCCCACACCATATCAACAATCCGCTTGCCGACCATATAACTCATCTGTCCGCGTTCGCGGTAGGGCGCGGGAATAGCGGCAGAACCGGGTAGTTGCATCCCCAAGGCCTCTGCCAGTGCGTTCATCGTGCTGGCCGTTCCCATCGTATTGCAAAACCCGACAGAGGGCGCGCTGGACGCGGCAATATCCATAAAGCCTTCATCGTCAATATCACCCGTAGCGTGCAACTCCCGCGCTTTCCAAATCGCCGTGCCAGAGCCAGCCCGCGTGTTATTATACCAGCCGTTCAGCATAGGGCCGACCGAAAGGGCTATCGCAGGGATATTCACCGTGGCGGCGGCCATCAGCAGGGCAGGGGTGGTTTTATCACAGCCGATATTCAGGACGATTCCGTCAATCGGATAGCCGAACAGGGTTTCCACCAGCGACAGATAGGCGAGGTTGCGGTCCAGCATAGCCGTCGGGCGTTTGCCCGTTTCTTGGATAGGATGGACGGGGATTTCCATAGCAACCCCGCCCGCCGCGTGGATACCGTCGCGGACGCGTTTGGTGAGCTCTATGTGGTGGCGGTTGCAGGGCGACAGGTCGCTGCCCGTTTGGGCTATACCGATAATCGGCTTGCCTGCTTGGAGTTCATCACGGGTCAGCCCGTAATTCAGGTAACGTTCCAGATAAAGAGCGGTCATTTCTGGGTCGCTTGGGTCGTTAAACCATTTGGTGGAACGCAGGTTTTCGGGGGTCATTTTTTTGGGTTTGGTCATTTTGTGGTGTCCTTATGGGTTGGGGGTTATTAGCGCGGCAAAAACCCAAGGTCAAAGACCATAGGGCGGAGTTTATCGCTGAGGGTTTGATAGCTTTCATTAAAATCGGTAAATCTTACACGCCCTGTATCGCGTTCTTTGTTGTATTCTTTAATGGCTTGGCGGATTTGATACCAGCCCACATCGGGGCGGTCTAATTTATACTGGTCGCGGACTTTGGGAGAGTATTTTTTGGAAAAATAGGTTTGCCATAATATCTGTCCTTGTTCCATTACGGATTCAGCTTCGGCGGATAGTTTTTTGCCTTTTAAATATTGCACCATAAAATCGGATTCAAAACGAGCAGGGGCATTTACTTGGGGCTCAACAAACGGAATAAAATGATTAACCAGAGACCATTTTTTATTATCCCATTTTAACCCATCCGCACCAGCCGTAAGATTTCTACCACTAAACAGCATCCAGATGAGGCAATCATTTTTAAATTTATCTGTTATTTTCCCCGTTGGCATTAAAAACTGGTCGCGGTCATTAATCCAAGTGTGCTTTATGATAAGGCGGGCGGTAAAAGTCATGGCAGCCTTATCCAAATTATCAGGCGTTACATAAAAACCATGACCACGGCTAAAACAAGATGAAGCAAGCGCTGTCAGAGTGCTGGCATTTTGTAAATCATTACTATTACACATCATATAAGCAATCGCATCATCAGACCAATGTTTAACATACGCCTTTGATGTGGCAGGGGAAATTGCATTTTTTAAGGGAAGGGCAGGGGTGTTGTTTGCCCTTGGGCGGTCAATCCAGTTGTTCAGCATCCTTTCGCTTGGCAGATTGTAAAAATCTTTGTGTCTTATAGGTTCTGCAAAACCATTTAATATTTCGGTGGAAATCTTATCAATCGTATAATTTTTCTTTGTCCCATGATAGGTTTGCCAAATCAAAAACCCAATCGGGAAATCACCCTTTAATCCGTCAAAGGTCTTGCTATGGACAATAAACCCATCCAAATATTTTGCATTCCAATTCTGGCGAAATGTTTCAAAATTGGGGGCATTGATATGTTTTAATTTGCTAAACATTGCAATAGTGGCGGTTGGCATTTCCTTGGCAATTCGTGCCAAAAATTGGACAAAAAGCTCGTTACGGGATGCGCCAAAATCCTGCATGGCGGTTTGGGCGAATCGGGTTTGGGCAACACCTGCTTTATTGGCGGCATCGTCGCCTTTACTTGTATTTGCAGAATTTGTTGCCTCGGCATAGGGCGGATTCATTAAGACTAGAATTTTTTTACCCGCCTTGATTGCTGCTTGCAAGTCCTTTGGGATTTTATTGGTGAGAGTATAATCTATTTCGCCATCATGGGTAATATCATCGTTCAAATAGTCATATTGAAACCGCCCGCCTGATGCAACGCAGATTCCTGTAGATTCCATAATATTTACGTCCGCTTCATCCAAGGTGCTCATAAAAATTTTACGATGGTTGCTATGTTTGACCTCTAAATTACCCACTCCGCAACACATATCCCAGACAAAATAGTCTTTCTGCCAATCCTCCCCCAAGGTTCTGTCTAATATATCGTATGCCTTATCCACAATCTCTAATGGTGTGAAAAACGCCCCCTTAAACATACGCTCATCAAGCGGGATAAGGCTGTCGCGCCGCGCCAACAGGTCATTATAAAACTTTTCTTCGGGCGGGCGATTGTAAATATCCCAAAACGCGCGATAGCGTTCTACATTGCCCAATTCATACAATTTACCCCCAAGAAAAAAGGCGGGTTCGTCATCTTTGAATATTAATTTTCCAGCTAATTTGGCATGAGTGGCTATTTTACCATCGCTCATAATATCGGCAAAAAACAGCTCTGCATATTTGGATTCATCACTCGTGATTTCACGTCCAACCATATCCACCCATACATCAAATACTTGTTTTAGATTATTTGGGCGAATCGGTTTGCGAGGAAATTCATTGTGTTGTCTGGCGTGTCTGACCGCGTTTCTAAATTCATAGGTGTGGGTTTTAATGTTATATCTTACAAAATGAACACCAATAAATTTTGAAACTTCATCCACGGTTTCTGGGGTGGGTTTGCTGGCAGATTTCCCCCATTTGATAGTGTCTTTTCTAAGGAACTCTATAACATCAGAGGTTAGCATCACCCCCGCTTTTTGCTGGTCAATAACTGCCAGCAATATCGGCAGAGTCTGTTTGCCCTTTTTATCCGCAACATAGATATAATGCAAAAGCTGGGTGAACATTTCATAATACGAAACATCCCCGCCCATTTTTGCCTCAAACCAAACCTCGTCGGTTAGGATATCAACTTTCCCTTTGTTATATCTTGTTAGACCAAGCTCGCGAATATAAGCGTCTTTAACGTCTTCCTCGCTTGTTGCAAGTTTTAACTGGTCATAAAATTTTATCATGGAGGGGTGTTCCTGTGATGCGCCCGTTTTGCAAATGTTTTATTTGTGTTTTATTTGATTATAGCGATATGGTTTGAATAGGCAAGTGTATTTTGCCCTCTTGTATTTTGCCTCCTGTATTTTCTCTTGTGCAAAATCATCATTTACAATCGCCCTGCTATGTTTTATCATCAATCCCCATGACGGATACAAAGACAGACACAAAGACAGATACCAAGATAGCATTCCTAGGGATTGGGCTGATGGGGCTACCCATGGCGAAAAACCTATGCACAGCAGGGCTAAACATAACTGTTTGGAATCGCAGTGCGGACAAAACCAAACCACTGGTAAAGCACGGGGCAGGGGTTGCCACAACTCCCATGGACGCAGTCCAAGGTGCGAGTATTATTATCTCTATGGTCTCTGACGGGGCGGTTTTGGCAGGGCTAACCCGCGATAAATCGGTGCAAAACGCCCTGTCGCACACCCCGATTTGGATTGATATGTCCAGCACCAAACCCGATGAAGCCCGCCAAACCGCCGACCGACTCGCCCCCTTCGCCCATTTCCTAGACGCGCCCGTATCAGGCGGCACGATTGGCGCACAAAACGCCACGCTCGCCATTATGGCAGGGGGCGAGTCCGACCACTTCACCACCGCCAAACCCGTTTTATCCCACCTTGGCAACCCCGTCCATGTCGGACCCGTCGGCGCGGGACAACTGGCAAAACTGGCAAACCAATTGATAGTTGCCAGCACCATCGGCGCAGTGGCAGAGGCTATGTTACTATTGGAACGCGGGGGTGCCGATTGCCACGCCGTTCGCACCGCATTAAAAGGCGGATTCGCCGATAGCACCATTTTGCAACAGCACGGCGCACGGATGCAGGCGCGCGATTTCACCCCTGGCGGGCTATCCCACCTGCAATTAAAAGACCTTGATAACATCACAACCGTGGCAAACGCATTAAACCTATCCCTGCCCATGACCGCGCAAACTCGCAACCGATTCGCCCGCTATGTATCCGAGATGAACGGCGCGATGAAAGACCATTCTGGCCTGTTTGAAGAGCTTTTAAACACAAATAACCTGCCCTAAACCCGCAAAAAGGCTTTTTTTTCAAAAAAAATCAAAAAAAAGTGCCCAAAAAAAGTCGGCATATAAAGGGTATAGCCGCCTGCGCCACCATTTCCTTTAAAAAAACGCTAAAAAGCCGTTGCATTTTTATTTTTTTAGGTGTTATCCTTGTTATATTCTACGAAAGGTAATTCCGCCTGAGTATATTAAACAGAGAAAAAGGAGAATTCTCAAATGAAACTTAAGAACCTATTAATAGCAACCAGTGCGGTTGCTTTAACATCGCTGGCATTGCCCGCGATGGCACAAACCACAACCCTGCGGATTCAAACGCACTTTCCACCTGAAACCCTATCGGGGCAGATGGCGGCAGAGTTTATTGAAGACGTAACGGCTATGTCCAACGGCGAAATCGTCATTGAAATGTTCTATTCTGGTTCCGTTGTGAAAGCGGTGGAAACCTTTGATGCGGCAGTTAATGGCGTGCTTGATTGCGATATGACAGGCGGGGCGTATCAAACAGGTAAAAACCCTGCGTTCCAATTTGCTGGTGATTTGACGGGCGGTTATGCCAACCCCTATCAGCAGTATTCATGGATGTTGCATGGTGGCGGGTATGAGCAGTTAAACAAGCTCTATAACGCCTATGATATGGAGTTTGTCGGCTGGTGGATTCCCGGTCCAGAATCGCTGGCTTCCACAAGACCAATCGGCAAAGTGGCAGACCTGAAGGATTGGAAATTCCGCTCGCCTCCCGGTATGTTAACGCAAATCTTTGCAGATTTGGGCGCGTCGCCAATCGTGATGGATTTTAACGAGGTTTTCACCGCGTTGGAAACTGGACTGATTGATGGTGCGGATGCTGCGAACTTGACCAATAACATTGGTTTGGGGCTGTATGATATTGGCAAACATACAAACTATCCTGGTTTTCACTCTATGCCCGCCGATCACTTGGCGTGTAACAAAGGTGTCTGGGACGCAATGCCCGCGCATCATAAGGCGATTATGAAAGTCGGTATGCAAGCCTTGGGTTTGAAGAACTCAACGATTAACGAAGTTCGCAATGCGCAATCTGCTAAGGATTTACGCGCCAAAGGTGTGACTTTGTATCAGTGGGATGAGGCTGAATTGCTGAAGTTCCGTGCGGCTGTGAAAAGAGCATGGGAAAGCTATGCTGACACACCCGAAGCCACAGAATTGTTGAACAGTCACCTTGACTTTTTGACAGATCTTGGCGCGATTAAGTAATCAATGATTTACGATTTGGTGGGGGCGTTTTTGTCCCCACCACTTTTTTAAGATATTATTATGAAAATCACCCGTATTACCAGCCATGTTTTACGCTATGAATTGCCTGAATTGCTGGGCTATTCCCAGCAGTATTACACCCACCGTACCGCCCATTTGGTTGAGGTGGAAACGGATGAGGGTATAACGGGATGGGGTGAATGTTTTGGACCGGGGAACATAGCCCTTGCCAATAAGGCTATTGTGGAAAAGGTCATTGCCCCGATGTTAATTGATACCAACCCTATGGATAGGGATGTCGCGTGGCATAAGGTGTATAATTTACTACGCGACCACGGGCAGAAGGGCATGCCCATGCAGGCCTTGTCAGGTGTGGATATAGCCCTGTGGGATATTGCGGGGAAAGTCGCGGGTTTGCCTATTCACACGTTAATAGGCGGGTTGCACCGCGTGGATGTTCCGGTTTATGGCTATGGTATGATGTTAAAACCCGAACCCGTCGGCGAATTGGCACGGCGTTTCAAGGACGAGGCGGGTGCGATTAAAGACGCAGGTTTTGTTGCCACAAAGATGAAGGTCGGGCATGGCGTGAAATCCGATATCATATTGGCAGAGGCTGTTCGGGCGGGTGTAGGCGATGATTATCCTTATATGGTTGATGCAAATCATTGTTATACGACCAGTGATGCGATGACCGTCGGGCGGGCGTTGGGCGATTTGGGGGTGTATTGGTTTGAAGAGCCGATAGCACCAGAAGACCGCGATGGCTATCGCGAATTGCGGGCGACTCTGAGTGTTAATATATCGGGGGGCGAGGCTGAATTTAACCGTTGGGGTTGGCGTGAATTGCTGGAATGTCGCGGGCTGGATATCGCGCAACCCGAAGTTTGCGCCCTTGGCGGTATCAGCGAATACCTGCGCGTTTTGGCGTTGTGCCACGCGCATTTCACCCCTGTGGTTAATCACGTTTGGGGCTCTGCGATTGCCACCGCGACTAATCTGCATCTATTGGCGGCAATGCCCCCGTTGCCCGGCGGTTTGCACCCGTGGGAGCCTATGTTGGAGTTTGATACTACCCATAACCTGTTCCGCGATGAATTGCTGGAAGAGCCGCTTAATATCCAAGCGCAGGTTGCCAAAGGCGGGCGGTGTGCCGTGCCGATGGGGGCAGGGCTGGGCGTGACTCCTGACCGCGCATTTATTGATAAATACAGATGGGACGGGTAAGATGATTGAGCACGAAAGACGCGGTTGGGTTGATGCCTTTACTTGGCGATTGGGGCGTGTGGCAATGATATTGCCCGCCGTGATTGTTTGCATTATGCTTTATGAGGTGTTCATGCGCTATGTCCTTGAAAAACCCACGATTTGGGTGAATGAGATGTCGTTATGGATGGCGGGCTGGGCGTATCTTACCGCAGGGATTTACGCGATGCAGCAACGCAGCCATATCCGCATTACGATGCTTTATGATATTTGCCCGCTTTGGCTTCGCCGTGTGTTCAAATGCACCAGTGTGGCGTTTGTCGCGGTTTGGGTGCTTGCCACGATTTACGGCGGGTTTAACGCGGCGTTCCGCGCGTTTATGCGCTGGGATGTTTTGGACAGCGCGTGGGCACCGCCTATCCCCGCGATTACAAAGCCTATGGTGCTTATTATTATGGCGTTAATGCTGATACAAGTGGTGTCTAATTTGATTATGGACTGGCGGAATATGGACGATGATTTGGTCGTGGAAAACGAATTCTTGGCGGAAATTGAGGAATTAAAACGCGCGAATAAAATCGCGGAAGAAAAAGAATTGGCGAATAAAGCACTAAAAGAAAATAAAACACTGCGAGAAAAAGGATAAAACAATGGATATAGGCACGCTTTCGATAATCGTCCTGCTGGGCATGCTGTTTTTACTGGCTATCGGCATGCATCTGGGCTTTGCCTCTGGGTTTCTGGCGTTTGTGGTGCTGTATTTGAAATTCGGACCCGATGTATTATTTCGCACACACGGGCAGGGGCCTTTGAACATTTTATCCACGCGAATGTACGATTTAACAACCGATTATGTGCTGATATCGGTGCCGTTATTTATCTTTATGGCAACGTTATTAGAGCGATCGGGAATCGCGCGGGATATGTATACCACCTTGGCTCTCTGGCTGAGTCGCACACGCGGAGGCGTGGCGATTGTCACCTCTATCATGGCGGTAGTCATGGCGGCGATGTCTGGCATAGTCGGTGGGGAAATCGTGTTATTGGGGCTGATAGCCCTGCCACAAATGCTCCGTTTGGGCTATGACCAGAATTTGGCGATTGGCACGATTTGTGCGTCTGGGTCTCTGGGAACGATGATCCCGCCGTCTATTGTTTTGATTATTTATGGGCTGATTACGGAAACCTCCATCCACGCGTTGTTTCGCGGGGCGTTTATTCCGGGGTTCATTTTGGCCAGCTGTTATATCCTTTACATTATTATCAGGACGAATTTGAATCCGTCACTCGCGCCCTTACCCGTGGCGAAAGAGGGCGATATGACAGGGCGTGAAAAACTGCTGTATGGCTCGGCTTTGCTGGCGGGTTTGGCGGTGGTGTTTTTGACACTGACGGTTTTGCGCAGTCAATATATCATCGCGCTGGATAGAGTGGATGCGGATACGGCAGTTCTAACGGGCGGACAAATGATAACGCGATTGGGGATTATCGCGGGGTTGGTTTTGTATATGGCGGGGTTTGTCGGGCGTGAGAATATGCGCCGTGCGTGGTTGCAGGGCAAGGGCATGGTCGTGCCGATTTTGATTGTCGGGGTGGTGCTGGGCTCTATTTACGGCGGTATTACGGGCATTACAGAGGCAGCAGGGATGGGTGCCGCCGCCGTTATGCTGGCGATTGTGTTGCGTGGTGAGTACTCGCATACTTTGTTAAAAGAGGCGTTAATGCGTACCTTCAAATCCACGGGTGTGATTATCTGGGTGACTTTCGGGGCGACCGCGCTGGCGGGTGCTTATACGATAGCGGGCGGTCCGACCTATATTGCCAACCTGATTATCCAGTATGATCTGCCAACCTTGGGCGTGTTGCTGATGATGATGGTGATATTCTTGTTTCTGGGTGCGTTTATGGATTGGGTCGGAATTGTGTTGCTGGTGATGCCCGTGTTTCTGCCGATTGTACTGCATTTGCCAGTGGATGAAATCGGGCTTTTATCGCCGTTTGTCAGTGATCCTCGGTTTATTCCCGTGTGGTTTGGGATATTGTTTTGTGTGAATATGCAGGTGAGCTTTTTGTCTCCGCCGTTTGGACCTGCGGCGTTTTATTTGAAATCGGTCGCGCCTCCGCATATTAGCTTGCCTGATATCTTTCGCGGGTTTTTGCCGTTTATTGGGATACAGTTGATCGTGCTGATGCTGATTTTGTTTTTCCCTGAATTGACGATGTTTTTTAGCGATGGATAATTAACGATTAGTGATTAGTGATTAACTAGCAACTAATAACCATTTACAATTTTCCAAAAACCAGCCAAAATCCCCCCATGTCCGCCATAAAATCCATAAAAACCCAACTTTTCAAAATCCCCTTGGCCGAGGTTTTAAGTGATGCAAAACACGGCGACCACACGCATTTTGAGCTGATTACCGCGACCACGACCCTTGCCAATGGCGATAGAGGCACGGGTTATACCTATACCGGCGGGCGGGGCGGCCGTGCGATTAAGGCTATGATTGATTATGATTTAACCCCGCTTTTGCTGGGGAAAGACGGGCGCGAGATTGCTACGCTTTATGACGCGATGCAGTGGCATATTCATTATGTTGGGCGCGGGGGGATTGCGTCTTTCGCCATATCTGCCGTGGATATTTCGCTGTGGGATATTGCTGGGCGGCAACGCAACGCGCCCTTGTGGCAAATGGCGGGAGGCGAGAGCAACTGCGCCCGTGCCTATGCTGGCGGGATTGATTTGAACTTTCCCTTGCCAAAGCTGCTGGACAGCATCCGCGCCTATATTGCGCAGGGGTTTAATGCGGTGAAAATCAAAATCGGGCAGCCCGATTTGCAGACGGATATAGAACGCATTGCCGCCGTGCGCGATTTAATCGGGGCGGGCGCGGTTTTTATGGTGGATGCGAATTATTCGTTCAGTGTAAAGCAGGCGATTGCGGCGGCACGGGCGTTTGCTCCGTATGATATTTATTGGTTTGAAGAACCGACTATCCCCGATGACTACAAGGGGTTTGCGCGGATTTTTGATGAAACGGGGGTGGCGTTGGCGATGGGCGAGAACCTGCATACTATTTATGAGTTTGAATACGCTTTTGAGCAGGCCAAGCTGGGGTTTATTCAGCCAGATGCGTCAAATTGTGGAGGCATTACGGGCTGGTTGCAGGTGGCGGAGCGGGCGCGGCATTACGGCTTGCCCGTGTGTAGCCATGGGATGCAGGAATTGCACATATCGTTGGTGGCGGGGCAGGCAAATGCGGGCTGGGTCGAGGTTCATTCGTTCCCGATTGACGCATATACGCACCGCCCGTTGGTTGTGGCGGATGGGTTGGCGGTTGCCCCGAATACCGCAGGGATAGGGGTTGAGTTTGATTGGGAGAAGTTGGGGGAGTTTTTGGTGAGCGATTAGTGATTAGTTATTAGTGATTAGTTGTTAGTTATTAGTTATTGGTTACTAGAGATTAGGCGTTCGTTTTTAGGGATTAAGGGCAGAGGTTTTTTGTTGCGCCCTCACTGCGTTCGGTTGCCCACCCGCCCACCCCTCCTGCGGAGAGCTGGACGGGGTTTTGTGGCTTTTGCCTGTCCTAGTATCTAGGCAAAGCCTAAGTAAATTTATAGAATCACTATCATCTTGTAACCAAAGGCTTTTGTGTATGGGCTTTACGCAAGTAAAGCTCTATATGCACAAAAGCCCCGCCCTCGCTTGGGGCTGGTCGGCATTCGCGTAGCGATGACGAAGACCCGAAGGGCATCACTAACAACTAATAACTAATAACTAACAACTATTGACACTTTCCCAAAAACCAGCCAAACTCCCCATTTACTCCATTAACAAAAGGACACTCTAATGACACAATCCCTCCCCAAAATCGGCTTCATAGGCCTTGGACTTATGGGTGCAGCCATGGCTAACCGCCTGCAAGACAAAGGCTACCCCCTGACCATAACCGCCAACAAAACCCGCGCCCCGATTGACGCGGCCGTGGCACGTGGCGCAACCGAAGCCGCAACCGCCCGCGATGTTGCCTCCGCCAGCGATATTATTATGCTTTGCATGGATACCTCCGCCAGTGTTGAATCGCGGATGCGCGGGGCGGATGGGGTGATTGCTGGGCTTGCCCCGAACGCTGTTGTGATAGATTTCGGCACCTCCTTACCCGCCAGCACCCGCAGCCTATCCGCCGAGGTCGCCGCCAAAAACGCCCATTATTTGGATGGTCCTTTGGGGCGGACTCCGCAACATGCCACGCAAGGGCAGTTGAATATCATGGTCGCGGGGGAGCGTGCCGCCTTTGATAAAATCCACGCGGTTTTGCAGGATTTGGGCGAGAATGTGTTCTACCTTGGTGCGTCTGGCGCGGGGCATACTTTGAAACTGCTGAATAACTTTTTCGGAATGACGATAGCCAACGCGATGTCCGAGGTTTTCGCCATGGCGGATAAAACCGGACTGGAACGCCAAGCCGTTTATGATGTTATGTCGGCGGGGCCTGCTGGCTCTGTGATGATGGAGCTTATCCGTGCCTACGCGGTTGATGGCAACCCTGCGCAACTGGCGTTTGCCATTAAAAACGCGTCCAAAGACGTGGGCTATTATACCCAAATGTGCGCAGATGCAGGGGTGAAAACCCGCATGGCGGGTTGCGCCGATAGCGCTATGAAACAGGCCGTGGCAGATGGCTATGGTGAGCGTATGGTGTCAGAGCTGGTGGATTTTTATGCCGATAAATTCAATGAATAGCCATAAAAACCCCCTATAAAAAAGCATAAACAATGCCAATCCCTGCGGAAACCCACGCCAATACGCGCCCCGATTCGCCCCCCAGTATGGGCGATAAAATCAATATCAGTATTGCCCTAATGCTGGCCGCCTATTTGTGTTTTGCTCTGTCCGATACCACGACCAAAGCCATGGTTTTATACGGAATGCCCGTGTTTCAGCTGGCGTTCGTGCGCTATGTCGTGCAATTCACCATCACGCTGGGCGAGGTTTCCGTCCGCGGCATTCGGCGCGAGGAAATCACGCAAAACTGGGCGTTATTATTACTACGCGGAGTGGTTCTGGCGATTGGCACGGTTTTGACCTTCATCTCATTCCGATACCTGTCTTTAACGATGATTTCCGCTATTTTATTCCTTGCACCGACTTATGTCAGCCTGCTATCGTGGCCTTTATTGGGCGAGCGGGTCGGTCCATGGCGGCGGTTCGCTATTATATTTGGCTTTGCGGGTGTTCTGGTGATTATCCGCCCGTTCAATCAGGATTATCATTGGGCGGCGATATTACCGATGATTGTCGCCCTGTGCCTTGCGATGTATTCGATATTGACGCGCAAGCTGGCACACAGAGTCCGCCCGCATGTCATGCAATTCGTGGTCGGCGCGTTTGGCTCGGTTGTGCTGTTGCCCTTGGCGGTTTTGGTCTGGCAACCCGTGGAATGGCGGATAGCGGTGGGGATGGTGTTTGTCGGATGTGCCGCGTGGTTCGGGCATGAGATGCTGACCCGTGCGCATAAGATGACCCCCGCCAGTGTTTTGATGCCCTATTCCTATAGTTTTATAGTGTATATGAGCGTGACTGGGTTTATAGTTTTCGGCGAAGTGCCGGATATTTGGGTGCTGGTTGGCACGGGTATTATCGTGGCATCGGGGCTGATTATTTGGCAGAGGGAGCGGATAAAACCCGCACGCCCATCGTAACCAGCACCGATAACAGCACCACCAGAACCGCATAAAACGCGGGTATTACCAGCATATCCTGCACGACATTGCTAGGGAAGCTCAGCACAATAACCGCGATAGTCAATGGCGTATTCTGTATCCCCGTTTCCAAAAACACAGTCCGCGCGGCGGTTGCAGACAACCCAAACGCCCTCGCCACAATCCAGCCGAATAAAAACCCAAACACCGTCAAACACGCGGGCGCGATGAAATAGCTGGCAGGATATTCACCCAAAATCCCATAATTCCGCCCGAACCAACTGACCAGCAAAAACGCGATAAACGCGATACCTATCCCTGCGCCAATCCGCTCTGTTATATGCCCGATTCGCTCCCCTCGAGAGCGCAAAAACATCCCAATACTAACCGCCGTGATAAGAATAACCAGCACGGCAACGATATTCGTATAGGGAATTTGCAGCCCCGACAGGTCTATATCCGTCGCCCAAACCCGTATCATTAACGGCATCAAGGCGACCGCCATAATCGTAGAGCAAACCGTCATAGTCACCGACAGGGCGACATTGCCCCGCGCTAAATAGGTGAATAAATTGGAAGTCGTGCCGCCCGGCGTTGCCCCTATAAATAACAACGATAGCGCGAATAACGCAGGCAGGGCGAACAGTTGCCCGAGCATGAAGGCTATCGCGGGCATCAGCCCGAACTGGCAGAGCATGCCGACTAATAAAGCCTTTGGCTGGGTCATTGCGGTTTTGAAATCCGCCAGTCGTAGGGTTGCCCCCATGCCGATCATGATGATGAAGGTCATTAGGACTAGGGCGATTTGTTCGGTGGAGCTGATCATTGGGTTTCCTTTTTGTTATGGGTTTAGGGGGATTTTATAGCGGGGACGGGCGGTTGTCAAGAGCTTTTTGGGGGCTTTTTGGGGGCAATTACCCGCCTAAAACTCCATAAAACACGCGCAACCCATAGCCGATAAACAACACCCCAAATACCACCGAAAACACGGGCTTATACTTGATATAGCCCGCCCGTAACGGCCCTGTTGAAAACGCAAACGCCAGCAAACAATGCCATATAATCGCTAATATCAAGCACCCTGCGACCAGAGCCACAACGACTATTGCGGGTGTGTTCGGCCGTATGGCTATCGAGGTCAAAGCCAGCCAAAACAACGCGGTTTTCGGGTTTGTTAATTGAATAGCCAGCCCGGGCACGATGCTTTTTAGGAAACCAGTAGCCTTTGTGTCAATCGCTTTGGGTTGGAATTTCTGCCCTGCCAGAACCGATTTGAACGCGTTATAGCCCAGCCACATAAGGTATAATCCGCCAAAGATGCTGATAATCGTGGCGACATAGGCGAATGACGACAACACCGCCGTCAGCCCCGTTGCCGCGAACAACGCCCAGATAGCCGTGCCGACGCTGATACCTATCGCCACGCCATAGCCCGCCGTGCGCGATTTCACCGAATAGGAGGTTATGGCAACGAAATTCGGTCCAGGGCTGGTGAAGGCGACAAAACACGCGATATATACGGTTAATAATTGGGTCCATTGGTCGGGGGTAATCATTGGGGGGGCTTTCTTTGGGTGTGGGTTTGTTGGAGGGTTATAGTGGGGACGGGTGATTGTCAAGGGTATTGATGAGGTCATTGTCAAATCTACGGTTTTCCCCAAATATCGTAAGGCGAAAGCGTGAATGAACGATTTCGTTGTAAATCATCTACAAAAACTTTCCAAATGGTTTTACCCATGCGACGCGAGCAAAAGATACCTGCTAAACGCACAAAAGCATCTAATACTACGCATAAATCATTAATATGGTCGGTTAGTATTCCCTCAGTTCTTGAATCATACCCAAGAAAAAGAGCATCACGATAGTTGGCTTTACCCCGATATCGAATCGCTTGATGTAAAAAGCAAACTGTTTTTTTATTTAAATGCATGTCCCTCATCTCTCGTGCCTCTCGTTTATGAAAAGTACTTACGCCCAAGTCTTTAAATTCTTTAGAGTTTTTTACCATCTTTTCGGTTTCGTCCCTCGCCCATGTAACGCTTCCAGATAAATATTCCTTACAAGCCCCTTTTGCCTCACTAGCAGTTGTTGGAGTATGAATTAAACGAAATTCGGGTTTTATTAAAAGATTTTGTAGTTCTATATCGGCAGAGTTTTTAACCAAGGTGGTAATACGAGTATCAAATGGAGGTGTAATTAGCTTGTTGTTTCTTACTAATATGCGGCTGTCCCATGCTCTAGCTGTGCCTGCATGATTCTGTTGCACAGAACCATCTTGCGCAGCAATCATCGCGGAAGCCGCATTATAAATGCCGTAATACCATCCCACAATAGCGATTCTAGCCACATCAGACTTACAAGGAATATTTTGTAATGCGTGTAGTGCCGAAGATTGATGCAGTGCAATAATAAGCATTTCAAAAATAGTATTAACCTCTTTAGTAGGTATTGTTCTAGAATTAACTGAAGAGTAAAAATATTTAGCAAAAGCTATATCAATTCTTTGATCGCAAACAAGAATTGATAAGGCACGCATCCAATTTGCAGTGCATAGACGTGCAAAATCTGGATCTGATACTTTTTTAGGCTCTGATAGTGTGCCTTGTTCTTTAAAGCGGTTGTAAATAGTTTTATTATTAAATTGCATGCTCATACCGCTAGAAATACACCCAAGCCTACATTTTGTCAAGCTACCCCCTCCGACTACTAAAAACCCCAAAAAACACAATAAAAAACAACGCACTAGCCACCACTATTGATGGACCAGACGGGGTGTCAAACGCCAGCGACCCTGCCAGCCCAAACCCCACCGCGACCACACCCAAAACCCCCGCGTACACGGCCATAGCCTCTGGCGACCGTGCCACTTGCCGTGCGGTAGCGGCGGGGATTATCAGCAACGAACTGATAAGCAAAATCCCAACAATACGGATGGAAACCGCCACGACTACCGCGATTAAAAACATCAATAATAGCTGTATCCAAAATGTGCGGATACCCTCGGCGCGGGCTAAATCCTCGCTGACACTCATCAGCAAAAATGCCCGCCAATTCCACGCCAATAACGCTAAAACAAACGCGCCCCCGCCGTAAATCCACCACAATTCGCGCGCCGATACCGTTAAAATATCCCCGAAAAGATAGGCGTAGAGGTCGGCGCGTTGTTCCAACAAGCTCATCGTTATGAGCCCGAACGACAACGCCCCGTGCGCCAATATCCCCAGCAAAGTATCGCTGGCAAGCAATTTTTTCTGTTGCAACCAGACCAGTAATAACGCGAAAACCGAGCAAACCGCGATGGTTGCAAGGGTCGTGCTGATGCCGACGGCTAGCCCCAAAGCGATGCCCAGCAACGCGCTATGTGCCAGTGAATCGCCGAAATATGCCATCCGCCTCCATACCACAAAACAGCCCATTGGGCCGGCGATAAAGGCCACGCCTATGCCCGCTAATAACGCGCGGATAAGGAAAGGTTCAAGGGTGAGGTTCATTGGCTATCCTATTGATTATGTTTATGATTATGGTCGTGTGAGTGGTCATGTGTGTGGTCGTGTTCATGCTGATAAACCGCCATCATCCGCGCCATATCATCACCGAATAACGAGATGAATTCAGGCTCTTTGGTAACGCTCTGCGGTGCGCCAGAACAGCAAATATGGTGGTATAGGCAGATGACTTGTTTCGTCCGCGCCATCACCATGTGCAGGTCGTGCGATACCATTAAAATCGCCAAATCGCGGGTTTTGTAAATGTCTTCCAGCAGGCGATAAAACGCCAGTTGCCCCGCGATATCTAGGTTTTGCGCGGGTTCATCCAGTATCAAAATATGCGGGTCATTCATCAAGGCGCGGGCGAGCAGAACTCGTTGCAACTCCCCCCCTGATAGCGCGGATAGCGGGCGGTCAAGCAAGGCGGTTATGTTTGTTTCGCTTGCGGTTTGGTCTATGGGAGTGGCGGTTTTCTGCGTCAATCGTAAGAACCGCGCGACCGAAATCGGGATGGTTTGGTCAAGGTGGATATGCTGGGGCATATAGCCTATGGACAGGTTTGCCGTGCGTGTTATCCGACCCGATGTTGGCTTGTAAAACCCCATCAATGTTTTGAGCAGCATGGATTTGCCCGCCCCATTCGGCCCTATAACCGTGATGAAATCCCCCGTTTTTATGGTGAGGCTGATGTCACGCAGGATATGGTTTTTCTGGCGGACTAGGCTGATGGAATCAAGGGATATGAGATGCATTAGTTGTTAGTTGTTAGTTATTAGTTATTAGTGATTATTAGGTATTAGTGGCGGATTGTCAAGGTTTTGATTGGTTATTAGTTGTGAGCTATTTTAACCACGATTAACCATTATTAACCACCTGTGGTTATTTTTGGCTATGGTAGTTATGAATAACCAATTAACTAACAACTAATAACTAACAACTAACAACTAAACTGCAATTTTGCCAACTTCGCATACAACCCACCTTGCGCCATCAGCTCTGCATGCGTGCCACTAGCAACAATCCGCCCGCCGTCCATAACGATAATCCTATCCGCCTGTTGAACGGTCGCCAACCGATGCGCTATTATCAAAGTCGTGCGCGATTTGGCTAACTGCGCCACGGCCTCTTGTATCTTTGCCTCGCTTTGTGCGTCCAACGCCGAAGTCGCCTCGTCCAACAGCAATATCGGCGCATCGCGCAATATCGCCCGCGCTATCGCCAGCCGTTGCTTCTGCCCACCCGACAGCATCACGCCGCGTTCGCCCACAGGACTGGTATAGCCATCAGGCAAAGCCGATAAAAACTCATCCGCGGCGGCCGCCTTTGCTGCCACAATCACCTCTGCATCCGTCGCATCCCGCCGACCGAAACGGATATTTTCCATCGCCGAGGTCGCAAATATCACCGCATCCTGCGGCACTAACGCAATATGGGCGCGGAAATCATCGCGTTTGACGGAATCAATCGCGACTCCGTCAATGCTTATCCGCCCCGATTCGGGGTCGTAAAACCGCAATAGCATTTGGAAAACCGTGGTTTTGCCCGCGCCCGATGGTCCAACCAACGCCACGGTCTCCCCCGCCTTTATATCCAAAGAAAAATCCGATAAAACCGCGATTTGCTGGCGCGAGGGATAACGGAAATTCACCGCCTCAAACCTTATCGCGCCCTTCATCTGGGCGGGCAGAGCCACAGGATTATCAGGGTCTTTCACCGTATCATCGCAATGCAGCAGATCAATCAAACGCTCGGTCGCACCCGCGGCGCGTTGGATTTCACCCCAAAATTCGGCAAACGCACTGATAGAGCCCGCAACCATCACCGCGTAAATCACAAACTGCACCAGAAGGCCAGGGGTCATATCACCACTGCGCACATCCCTTGCGCCAATCCATATCACCGCCGCTGTCCCCGTGAAAATAAGGAAAATAACGATGCAAGTCATCCATGCTCGCAAATGTATCCGTTGTTTCGCCGCGTTAAAAGCAGCCTCGGTAAAGCCGCCGAAAATCGCACGGGACGCGGATTCGTGGGTGAAAGCCTGCACGGTTTGCACGGCCAGCAGGGTTTCTGACGCGTTGCCAGAGCTGGCGGCGATTTTATCTTGGTTTAATTTGGAGGACACACGGACTTTCCCCGATAAGAAAAATATCGGCAGCAGGACAAACGGCACGATTAGCAATACCAGCCCCGTTAATTTCGGCGCAGTCCATAATAATAAGCCCATTCCGCCGAAGAATATAATCGCGTTGCGCATGGCAAAGGATAGGTAAGAGCCGATGACCGATAGCACCAGAGTCGTATCCGTTGTGATACGCGATAGGATTTCCCCGGTTAGCATGCGTTCAAAGAACTCTGGGCTCATGGATATCATTTTGTCATAGGTGGCACGGCGGATGTCCGATACGACCCGCTCGCCCAATCGCGTGACCAGTGCGTAGCGGATGGCAGACCCGATTGCCAGTGCGCCCGCGATGATGATGGATATGATGAAATAGCGGTCTAATTGTTCGATGGATTGGTTAAATCCGTCTATCAATCCGCGTACCGCGAGGGGCAGGGCAAGCGATATAAGTGCGGTGAAAATAAGGGCGGCGAGGGCGGCGACGCTCATCAGTTTATACGGTGCGAAGAAGGGTAATAAGCCGCGGAGCGCGCCTATGTTTTTACTTTTGGCTCGGTCGTGGGAGACGGCGGCGGTGGATTCGGGAGTGGACATTTTTAGTTGTTAGTTATTAGTTATTAGTTGTTAGTGATGCCCTTGCGGGTTTTGTTATTGCTTATGCGATACCGACTCGTTTGTAAAGGGGCGGGGCTTTTGTGTATATAGAGCTTTACTTGCGTAAAGCCCATACACAAAAGCCTTTGGTTACTAGACTATAAGATTATCATAAATTTATTTAGACTATATACAAGACGCTGAGCCAAACCCCAGCCAAAAAAAATCCGTCCAGCTCTCCGCAGGAGGGGTGGGCGGGTGGGCAACCGAACGAAGTGAGGGCGCAACAAAAAATCTCTACCCTTAACTTCTAATAACCAATCACTAACAACTAATAACTAACAACTAATAACTAAAACTTGGAGCGGGTGATGGGAATCGAACCCACGTATTCAGCTTGGAAGGCTGCTGCTCTACCATTGAGCTACACCCGCATTTACCGCCCCTTCTGTCAAAATTCCCCGCGAAAGGCAACGGGGATTTTGCCAATCCAACAGGCTATATTTCATAAATAACAACTTTTTGATGCAAATTGACAGGGCAATGGCAAAGATAACCCTTGCAATTCGTGCGATTGGGCTATAAAAGCCCCATAAAAACACGACACCCTTTGCCCCGCGCAGATACACCCATAAAATAAACAGATAAACCCACAATGAACGAAATCAGTAAAACAATGCAAAATGCGAATCGGATAGGCAGATTTGTCCCCTTAATGCCCCTTTTTATTCTGGGGGCCTGTGCTTATAGTTTTCCAGAGCCACGAACTGTTCAGCAAGCCCCCCCTGGTCCACCTGTTACATATGCGCCTGATAATGGCACCTTGGAAGAGATAGTATTAAACAATGTGCAGGACGCCACCACAGGGTTTTTGACACAGACAGAGGGTGATAACCTTAACGCGGGTATTGATTTTGACGCGATTAATAACGAGGCTGGCAGGAGCGGTATCGTAGGTCGCTTGCAAGAAATCTTTACACCAGATGCGCCGAGCGAAGGGTCTCCTATCATATTCCGTCCCCGCGTTGGGCAAGGCTCTGTTTCAAAAGGCGTGGATTTTAATATTGTTCTGGTGGATCCTGTTTCGGCGACAGAATCACTTAATGATCAAGATTTTGCATTTATGGGGTATGGCTATGACGGGTATCAAACGGTTAGTAATAATGCACTTGTCGCAGCGGGGTTTCGGCTTGTTGGCTATGCTGGTTATAACCTTAACAGCGATGCGCCGTCCGTGCCTATAACCGCGAACGCCACTTATAACGGGAGTTTGGGTGTGATTGCAGTGTCCGATAATACCGCGACAGAGGGGTTGCTGAATGCAGAAAATCAGTTGAATATATCTACGGATATTGTGCTGACGGCGAATTTTACGGATGGGACATTGACATCGCCAGTGACTAATTTCGCCAATGATCTGGGTTCGGCCCAGGTGAAGGGTACTTTTACTGGCGGTGCGACTGTGCTGGGTGGGACGGTGGATTTTATCTTGCCGAGAATTTTCACAAGAGATAATAATGCGGCGATTAGTACCGAGTTGCAAGGGGTTGTTAATCAGGGGTTAGCGATTGGTGCGTTCCACGGGTCGGATGCTTCCGTGGCGATTGTCGGTGGGTTTGTGGCGCGACCACAATAACGATTAACGATTAACGATTAACGATTAACGATTAGTGATTAGTGATTAGTGATTAGTGATTAGTGATTAATTTTTTGCCACTTCTTGGCTGGTCGGCATTGCGTAGCAATGACGAAGACCCGCAAGGGCATTCATTATTATTCTAGGGCAGTTCTATAATTCTAGGAAACGACCGCCCGAATGGGTGGTCGCGCGCACCCTCACCCCCACGGGTGCGCGTCAGCTTATCGGTTGTACTGGGTCAGTGTATTTTAGAGTCGCAGGTGACGCAAATTCCCTAACACCTAACAACCAAGACGCACACCCTTCGGGTTCGCGCGACCCGTGCCAAACATGACCTTTGGTTATTTTATTTGAAAATAGTTTGCCAAGCATAACCAAAGGCTTTTGTGTATGGGCTTTACGCAAGTAAAGCTCTATATGCACAAAAGCCCCCATTAATCGTTAATCGTTAATCATTAATCGTTAAATACCCTTGCAAATCCCCCCCTTTTACACTAAACAGCGATTTATGCGGGTGTGGCGGAACTGGTAGACGCACCAGATTTAGGTTCTGGCGCCGTGAGGCGTGGGGGTTCGAGTCCCTTCACCCGCACCAATATTCTTTATAGACTCTTTACAATACACCAGTATTGCCCCTAAAAATTCACAATTCACAATTCACAATTCACAATTCATAATTCACCATTCATAATTCACAATTCACTCGCCAATCCGTCCAATATCAAACGGAGTCGTCTGATATATCTGCCCAATCCAGTTGCCATAGAGCAAATGCCCATGCCCGCGCCACCGATTAAACGGCGCACAGGCTGGGTCATCATTGGGATAATAATTCTGCGGTACATTTATCGGGGTGCCATTGGCTATGTCCCTATCATATTCCTGCTTTAACGTGTCATCATCGTATTCAAAATGATTGAAAACATACAACGCCCGCCGCCCCGCATCCTCCACCAAACACGGCCCTACCTCCGCCGAATCAATCAAAGTCCGCAACCCCGCATTCGCGGTTATATCTTCGGGCGCGACTTGCGTCCAACGGCTCACCGGTATCACCAAATCATCGCTAAACCCGCGCAAATAGGGCGAGGCTTTATCCACAGTTTGATGCCGAAAACAGCCGAACGCCTTGGCCGCCAATCGCACTTTATCAATACCGTAAAAATGCTGTAACATCGCCATAGCCCCCCAGCACACGCCGAAAGTGGAATGCACATGGCTCTGCGTCCAGTCAAAAACCTGCTGGATTTCGCGCCAATAGGTGACCGCGTCAAAATCCAGATGCTCTATCGGTGCGCCCGTGATAATCAGCCCGTCAAATTTGCGATCGCGAACCTTGTCAAAACTTGTGTAAAACGCCTCCATATGGTCGGTGCTGGTGTTTTTAGATTGATGTTCTGTCATACGAATAAGGGTTAAATCTATCTGCAACGGGGTCGCCCCAATCAGCCGAGCAAACTGCGTTTCGGTTTGGATTTTCTTTGGCATCAGGTTGAGCATGCCGATTTGCAAGGGGCGGATATCTTGGCGGTTTGCGGCGGTTTGGGACATGACATTCACACCCTCGTTTTGCAAAACGCGGTAGGCGGGCAGTTTGGAGGGAATTCTAATTGGCATTATTTGTTCCCCTTTTTCGCATTAGTTTTCGTATCAATCGCCCGCCCAACCAACGCGTAAAACCCGTCAGCCGATTTGATTTTGCCGACATCATCCGCGTCAATCGTAACCCCCCAATTTTCCGCAATCGCGCGATAACGGGGCAGGCGGTCGGCCAGCAAAGCCCGATAGCCCCAAAGGATAAAATCATCGGGGTCAACGCGTTCGGGCGCAACAGATTTTTCCGCCAAATACTGCGCCCATCGCGCCGCCAGAAAATCGGGACTATAATACATGGGCTTTGGCGCGGCGGAAAACCGCGTGATGAGCTGTTGCGTATCCGCTTCCGACCCGCGAATCCAAACGGGCAGCAGGTGCTGGCAAAGCTGCGACAAAACTTCGTCCGCGGGATTATCCGCATCGCAAACCTCAACCAGCGAGCCTGATGTATCGCAAACAAAATCATCATAGCCGTATATCCGTTTTGCCCGTTCGATAAACTCCACGGTATCCTTCATCGCGTTAATTTCGGCGTGGCGGTGCAGTCGTTGACGGCGGGTATATTCCTCAAACGGAATACCGCCTTTGTCCGTATCCCCGGGTTTGCCCAGAAAGCTGGACAGGGGCGATAGGTCAGAAAACCGCAGATTAGAGGCGATATATATAGAATCAGAGCGCAGTAATTCCGCCAAAAACGGGTTGCGCATAGCCTCTGCTTTGAAGTTATCAACGATGTGTTCGCCCATATAACGCGTGCCAATACGGTAATCCACGCTGTAATGAAACGCCCCGCCGCTATCGCGTAGGATGTTGGAAATATGGGTTTTGCCGAGACCAGACATGCCGAAAAGCATCACTCGTTTATTGTCGGATTTGATAAAATTATCTGCGCTGGAATAAATCATGGGGTGTTGCCTTTTGTGTGCTTTGTGTGCGGTTTTAGAGGTCTTATGGATAATTGGCGGTGAAAAATCAAGGCTTCGGCGGATTCGCAGGTGAAAAAACCGTGCGAATTCATAAAAAAAATTTGAAATGTTGGAAAATGTTGGAAAATGTTGGAAAAATTGCGAAAAAAAGTGAAAAAAATGAATAAAAAGCGTGATTTTTGCGAAATAATGGATAAAAGCATTTGACAGATGGGAAAAATACACTAAAAGGGAGGCACTTGAACTAGTTCTGAGATAGGAAAAATTATGACTAAAACGTTAACACTTATTGTTGCGGTTGCTGCTTTCGCTGCGTTATCTGCTTGTAAAAAAGAAGAGCCACCAGTGGTTAAAGTAGAGCCGGTTCAGGTTACACCTGATCCTGTATCCAACAAACTGTAAGCGAGTGGTAACACTCTGTTTGCTTTAAAGGCACGGCAACTTCGGTTGGCGTGCCTTTTTTTTGTTTTAGGATTAACGGTGAATTATGAATTGTGAATTGTGAATTATAAATTATGAATGATTGGTTATTCTGGATTAGGAGTTGGTTATTAGAAGTTAAGAGCGGAGGTTTTTTGTTTCGCCCTCACTTCGTTCGGTCGCCCACCCGCCCACCCCTCCTGCGGAGAGCTGGACGGGATTTTTTTGGCTGGAGTTTGGTTCAGCGTCTTGTATATAGTCTAAATAAATTTAGAAATTGCCTATCACCAATTCCCAAGTATTCTTTGCAAGAGTTATAACCCCTTGGCCAAATCTATCGTCTTGTTATTCCAGATAGTAAATTTATAGAATCATTATCATCTTGTAACCAAAGGGCTTTTGGCATGCCCTCACAACGTGAGGGCTACGCACAAAAGACCACGCTGGTCGGCACTCGCGTAAGCGATGACGAAGACCCGAAGGGCATCACTAATCGCTAATCACTAAACTTGACTCCCCCCAAAAATCTGCTACTCTTCCCCGCACACTATACTAAACGGACTAAACAGCGAAAAGGAAACACTTATGCGTCGTGTTGTTGTAACTGGATTGGGGATGGTTTCCCCTTTGGCCTGCGGGGTAGAGCAAACTTGGACTCGTTTGCTGGCATCGCAATCCGCCGCCGCCCCTATCACAGGCTTTGATACAGAGGGCTTGGTGACAAACTATGCCTGCCAAATCCCGCGAGGGGACGGCACGGACGGCACTTTCAATCCCGATGATTGGATGTCGCCGAAAGACCAGCGTAAGATTGATGATTTCATCCTTTACGCCTGCGCCGCCGCGTCCCAAGCCATGACGGATTCGGGCTATAACCCCCAAACCGAGGACGAACGATGTCGCGCAGGAGTCATGGTCGGTGCGGGCATTGGCGGGCTGAATACCATCGCCGAAACCGCCGTTATATTAAAGGAAAAGGGCGCGAAACGGGTATCCCCGTTTTTCATTCCATCGGCCCTGATTAACCTAGCCTCTGGGCATATTTCCATTCGCCATGGGCTCAAAGGACCGAACCACGCCAGCGTCACGGCTTGCGCTTCAGGGGCGCATGCGATAGGCGATGCCGCACGGATAATAGCCTATGACCACGCCGATGTGATGGTCGCGGGTGGCGCGGAAAACCCGATTTGCCCGATTGGAATTGCTGGGTTTAACGCGTGTAAGGCTCTATCCACGAAATTCGCGGATAATCCCGCGTTGGCTTCGCGTCCATACAGCCCCGACCGTGATGGTTTCGTTATGGGTGAGGGTGCAGGGGTGCTGATTTTGGAAGAATACAATCACGCACAGGCTCGCGGGGCAAAGATTTACGGCGAAGTTCTGGGCTATGGTATGTCGGGCGATGCGTACCATATTACCGCGCCGTCTGAGGACGGAGACGGGGGCTATCGCGCCATGGTCGCGGCGTTAAAGGACGCGGGGATTGGTGCGGATAAAATCGATTATATTAACGCGCATGGCACGTCTACTATGGCGGATACGATAGAATTGGGGGCGGTTATTCGCCTGCTGGGGGAACAGGCAAAACACGCGACTCTGTCTTCCACAAAATCGTCTATCGGGCATCTTTTGGGGGCGGCGGGCGCGGTTGAGGCTATCTTTTGCATTCTGGCGTTGCGTGACCAAATCGTGCCACCGACTCTGAATTTGACCGACCCGCCTGATTCCGTGCTGGATTTGGCACCTTTAACTGCGGTAAAACGCAAAATTGATGTGGCTCTGTCCAATTCCTTTGGCTTTGGCGGTACCAATGTGTGTTTGATTTTTGGTAAGGGCGATTCAAAAGAGGCATCAGCATAATGGCAATCAAGCTACACCGCGATTTGGCGGCTAACGTCTTGAATGGATTGATTATTGTCCTGCTGGTTATCGGTGCTATCGTTTTCTGGGGGCAGCATCAATTCCAAACGGAGGGTCCCACGCCCGCCCCCGTTATCGTGGAAATTAACCCCAATGATAAGCTGATTACCACCTCCCGCGCCGTTGGCGTGGCGGATAGGTTGGCAGAGCAAGGTGTCATTCGCTATCCGTGGATTTTTCGGCTGGGGGCGCGGTATTTGCGCGTGGAATCGGATTTGAAAATCGGCGAGTACGAAATCCCCGCGGGTGCGTCCATGAAACAGGTTCTGAATATCATCAATTCGGGCGTTGGAGTGACGCGGAATGTGACTTTCCCCGAAGGATTCAGCGTGTTTCAAATCATCGCCCGCCTGAATGGAGTTGCCGATTTGACGGGGGAGGTGGGGGATGTTCCCCCCGAAGGCAGCCTTGCGCCCAATACTTATAGCTATCGCAAAGGCGAGCCACGCGGTGATGTCATAGCCCGTATGGCAAGGGCGCAAACCGATTTGCTGGACGCATTGTGGGACGCTCGCACCCCCGATTTGCCGTTAAAAACCAAGCAGGAGGCGTTGGTGCTGGCGTCTATTGTAGAAAAAGAAACGGGCGTGGGGGCGGAACGCGGGGTTGTTGCCAGCGTGTTTATCAATCGGTTGCGCAAGGGGATGCGGTTGCAGACCGACCCCACGGTGATTTATGGGCTGACGGGCGGTGAAAAACCGCTGGGGCGCGGGTTATATCGGTCGGAATTGCAGAAGGCTACGCCCTATAATACATACGTGATTGATGGGTTGCCGCCGACTCCGATTGCCAATCCAGGGGTGGCGGCCTTGGCGGCGGTTTTGATGCCCGATGAGACGGATTATATCTATTTTGTAGCGAATGGGGAGGGCGGGCATGCTTTCGCCAAGACGCTGGAAGAGCATAATCGCAATGTCGCGAAGTGGCGGGCGATTGAACGTTCGCGGCAATAGTTATTCGGGATAAAGCCGTGCCATAATGGCCAACCCTTTTGCCACGATTTCTTCCAATACCGCCATATCTACATCGCTTAACCGCTTGATATACAGGCAAGATTTGCCCATTTTGTGTTTGCCCAATCGCGCCAATTCCTCGCCGAAATCCTGATACCCGGGCATCACATAAATCGTGATATTAGCCGCCCGCGCGGCAAAACCCGTGCGCATAAAATCGCCCTCGCGACCAGTGGCATAGCGATAATGATACTGCCCATAACCGACAATAGCGGTGGGCAATTTCGCGCCCCACAGAACGGCTTCCTCGCCCGAAACCCGCCGCATCATATCGTGCAAAATATGGCAATCGGCACGTTTATCGGCGGGCTCAACCGCGTTCAAATAGTCCGTTATTTGCAACCCCTCGGGGCGTGTTTTGTTGTCATTCTTTTTGGTCATAACAGCCTGATTTTACCGAAATCGGCGGGTTTGTCAAGAAAAAGCTGCAAGCCCTTGCGGGTCTTCGTCATCGCTTACGCGATACCGACCAGCGTGGTCTTTTGTGCGTAGCCCTCACGTTGTGAGGGCATGCCAAAAGCCCTTGGGTTACAAGACGATAGATTCTCTATAAATTTACTATCTGGAATAACAAGATTATAGAGTGGATTATTTGCAAAGAATACTTGGGAATTGGTGATAGGGTTGCTCTAAATTTATTTAGACTATATACAAGACGCTGAGCCAAACCCCAGCCAAAAAAATCCCGCCCGCACTCCGCAGGAGGGGCGGGCGGGCGACATTTCGAAGAAATGGCGCAACAAAAAACCTCTGCTCTTAACTTCTAATACCTAGCCCCTAATCCAGAATAACCAATCATTCACCATTCATAATTCACAATTCACAATTCACCGTTAAACCCTACCACTCCCCGATATTGGGAGCGGAAGCCCACGGCTCTGCCACCGCCAAGGACTCGCCTTCCTGTATCAGCTCCACCGACACACCGTCGGGGGATACCACAAACGCCATCCGCCCATCGCGGGGCGGGCGGTTTATCACCACCCCAGCCGCCATCAACCGCGCACAAAACGCATAGATATCATCCACGCGGTACGCCAAATGCCCCCAACTGCGCCCCGTCTCATAAACCTCTTCACTGCCCCAATTATAGGTCAATTCCAGCTCTGGTGCGTGGGTTGCGATAGCGCGGTCTTTGTCCGCAGGGGCGGCCAGAAAAATCAGGGTAAAGCGACCCTGTTCGTTGTCCACTCGGCGGGTCTCAACCAGCCCCATTTTATCGCACCAGAAGTCCAGAGACTCGGCGATATCGCGCACCCGTATCATCGTATGTATAAATCGCATTTATTTAATCCTTTCAATGTCTTATAGCACAAAACTAATGCAAAACTAACGCAAAAATCACGCACTCTTACCACGGTTTTTTGGTACGATTTCATAGCCCGCCTCTTCAGGCTCATCATCGGTCATTTCAGCAGGGAAACCATCGGCGCGGATATCCAAACCAGTCGCCTCTTCCAGCCGTCTTATGATATTCGGCGACAGCTCTCGTTCGCCAAAACGCGCGATTCCATCCTTGAAAATATCCACCAACATCGGGCTGATTTCCAACGGCACACCCGCGCGGTCGGCTATCGTTTGGAACAGACCTATGTCCTTTAAAACCAAATCCATCGTAAAGCTAATATCGCGGGAGCCGTTTAAAATCACCTGCGATTCGGTCTCATGAACAAAGCTGGTGCCAGAGGAAATCGCCATAGCTTCATAGGCTGTGCCAAGGTCCATCCCAGCGGCCTTTGCCACCACCAGAGCCTCTGCACAGGTTACCAAATTCGCCGTCGCCAGATAGTTGGTAAGCACTTTCAAAATGCTCGCGCTGCCCAAATCGCCCGTGTGCAGAACCCGCCGACCCATAGTCGTCAGCAACGGCAAAATCACCTCAAAAGTCGCACGGTCGCAACCCGCGAAAATACTGATATTGCCCGTGTCGGCGCGATGACACCCGCCAGAAACGGGGCAATCCACCGCCAAACCGCCTGCGGCTATGACTTTTGCGCCGAGACGTTTGACCTCTGCCTCGTCCGTTGTTGACATTTCCATCCATATTTTGCCTGCGGTTATTTCCGCCAGCATGCCGTCCGTGCCCTCCATCACCGCCGCGCTGGCGGCTGGGCTGGGTAGGCAGGTGATGACGGCATCGCAAGTGCGCATCAGGTTGGCGGGCGATTTGCCATCGCTCGCGCCCTTGTTTATAGCGGTTTGCACCAGTGTTGGGTCGAGGTCATGCACCGCGACCGTGTGTCCATTGCGCAGCAAACTGCCCGATAATTTTCCCCCGACATTGCCGAGCCCGATAAATCCTATTTTCATGGTTGTGTTCCTTTTTGTGTTTGTAGGTTTATTTGCGGGTATTATGCGGAATTTTGCGGAATTTACAAGCTATTTTTTTTAATAATGAAGAACTAAAACCACTAATCACTAAAAAAACCCTTGCATCCCCGCCAAATTATGCTAGCCTTTACCCATAAGGTACATAAAAACCTTAAAAACAGACTAAACATTACAAGGAGAAAACAATGGAACGTCGTAAATTTTTAACAGGTGCTGCCCTCGCGGGTACTGCCACAACTTTAGCTGCCCCCGCACTTGCGCAATCGCGGGTGGAGATGGCTATCGTATCCACTTGGCCTCGGGATTTTCCGGGTTTGGGCTTGCCAGCGCAACGCTTGGCGGCACGGATACAAGAGCTGACCGATGGTGAAATCCAAGTCACTTATTTTGCCGCGGGTGAGCGGGTCGGCGCGTTTGATTCGTTTGATAACGTGGCAAACGGCGATTCGCAGGGCTATGTCGGGGCAGAGTATTATTGGCGCGGCAAACATCCGGGATTCGCGCCCTTTACTGCCATTCCTTTTGGCTTGACGGCGGGTGAGATTGACGCATGGATTAAATTCGGTGGCGGGCAGGAGCTTTGGGACGAATTGTCCGATGGTTTCGGCATCAAAGCGGTAGCCATGGGCAACACAGGCGTGCAAATGGGCGGTTGGTTTAACAAAGAAATCAACTCTGCCGATGATTTGAAGGGGCTGAAAATGCGTATTCCGGGGCTTGGCGGGGACGTTATGGCTAAATTGGGAGCGTCGCCCGTATCTTTGCCCGGCGGGCAGATTTATGAAAACCTAGTTTCTGGCGCGATTGACGCGACAGAGTGGGTTGGCCCGTTCAACGATTATTTCATGAAGTTTTATGAAGCCGCGAAGTATTATTACTATCCCGGTATGCATGAGCCAGGTGCGCAGTTGGCACTGGGCATGAATGCGTCGTTCTGGAATGGGTTGTCAAAGACTCACCAAGAAATCATCAAGGCCGCATCGGCGGAAGAAAACGCGGCTACGCTGGCGGAGACTAACGCCAATAACGGGCAGTTTTTGAACCGTTTGGTTAATGACCATGGTGTGGAATTGCGTGAGTTTAACGATGATATCTATGATTCGTTTGGCGAGGCTGCGGCAGAAGTGATTGAAGAAGCACGGACGCATGATGAACTGGCTACGCGGATTTATGATAGCCATCTGCAAGCGCGGTCGGAAATCGGTGCGTGGACGGCATTGTCGGATACCGCCTATGTTATCAAGCGGAATGGCGTGTTGAATCGCTAGATTTGCGTGAATAAGAATAAGAATAAGGTTAGCCCTGCGGGGCTGACCTTTTTTTATGGGCTTGACATACGCCAAAAATTGTGTTTATAGTGGGATTGTTAATGAATTCTTAACCATCAAAGGACACCCCAATGACTTATCTTAAAACCCTAATCGCCCTAACCACCCTTGCTCTGCTAACCGCTTGCGCTGGGGGTGTTACTATTAATCCCGTTGTGAATAACAATAACGGACCCACAGCCGCGACTTGCACGGCGAATCCGTTTGCCACGGGTTGCACGACCACGCCAACCCAGCAGGCGACTTTCTGCCGAGATAAGTCCAAAACCACCGATACAAAGGACAGCGACTGCGCCCCAACAGTGATTCGCCTTTGCGGTGAAAATCCGTTTGAAACGGGGCTTTGCACCGAGCCAACGCCAACGGAGGCAGAGGCTTTTTGCAGTGATGACACCAAATCCACCGCGACAAAGGCAAACGATTGCATCCCGACTATCAGCCGCGTTTGCGGGGAAAACCCGTTTGAGGCAGGGCTTTGCTTTGATGATAATACCTATGAACCCACACGGGTTCAGATTCGGGCGACATGTGACAATGCCGATGGTGCGAACACGCCGCGACACGCGCTCTGCCCTGATATAGTTGTCACGGAATGCACGGCTGACCCGTTTTTGGCGGTTTGCAGGTTAGGCACGGCGGGTGCGGATGATGGAACGTATGGGCTGGAACGGACGAAACAGATTGCCGCGACCTGCCCAAATAATGTGCATGATATAAGATGCCATGGGGAAGAGCCTTATGAAACCACCAGACAAGGAATCCTCAGTAATTGTGAAACCAATGTAGGCACGGGTAATGCTTGCCCCGCTGATGTGGTTATGCAGGTTTGCATAGGCAATCCGTATAATACAATTCTTTGCAATGACTCCGCCATTGATTATACCGCCCAACGCTTGATACGCCTTAACGAATGCAAAGCTAATAACGGGCTTGACGGCTGTGCGGCGGCGGCCGCGACCACTTGCCCCGCGAATCCGTTTCAAGCGGTGCTTTGTTTTATTGATACGACTTATGAAGGGGACAGGACAACCCAAACGCAAAATTGCCGTGATGGGGTTACCGATGCGCCGAATTGCCCTGATGTGCTGATAGCCGTTTGCAATGCGGATAAATTTGATACCCATTGCATGGGGGCGACTGATTATATAGACGCGCAACGGAATGAATGTGCGCTTGCCACTGCGACAACCGCACAATGCAACGGGGTTTTCGCGGCAGCTCTGGCAGGGTGTTTGGCGGATCCGTTTAGCGTGGCGTGTGATACAGAGGCGACCTTTACGGCGAGCAGAGATTCCGTGCGAACCAGCAGGTTTGGCTTTTGCGAAACCGACCAAACAAACGATGCCCGTTGCGCGGGTTATAGGACTTGCAGTGATGCGGATTTCGCGCCCATAACCTGTGGTACGGATTTTAATTCTGCGCGGATGATGTTTTGCGGGACAACCGCGAATGCGTTTGACCCGCTATGTACTGCTAATGGTTTGATAGATGCGGCGGCACAATTGGCGTATTGTAAATTGTCCACCACTAACCTTTTTGGCACGGATTGTAACACGGGTACTTTTACACAGGCACGGGTGGAGTTTTGTATGGCAACCCCAAACACCGACGGCTGTAGGGCTGATGCACTGGGCGAGAGTTTGATGAGCGTGACTGACCCTTGCGCGGGTGGTGTGTGTGTGGTTAATACCGCCGATTGGTTGGATAGCTTTACGGGGAATGATGCCCTGACGACCACGCCAAACACAACAACCCGCGTAAATCAATTTTTGCAAGCAACGGCAACGGGTTTCGCTAGTGGAGCTAACGCGGGGATTAGGCAAAGTTTTGGCAGTCCGACCACTGATATAGCCATTCAAACCCTAACTTTTGCCGAAGCCGACACCGCCACGGGTGGCTTGGCGTTCTTTGGCGGAGAGCTTTATTCTGGTCAAGCTGGCAGTGAAACTGGTACAGGAACTTATTTTTATTATGCTGGGGTTTTGCCTAATACAAACCTTGGCGCACCGATAACCAAAACTATAACATCCGCAAGATGGATGGGTCAAATCCGTTCTGATGCGGATGTTTTTAATGCTAAATTAACCGCAAATCCGACTGCTGGTTTTGGGCTTAATATTACCTTTGACGGGGCAGAGGGAACGATAGAGGAGATTTTTGCTACTGGGCAGTTTGCCTATGAAATAGATGGCAAATTTAATGATAAGGGGATTATTTCAGGCACCGTTATCTATAGTGGAAGCAACGAGGTAGGGGGTAAAATAGTCTTAAATACGGACAGCATATCTTACAGTCCGGGAACTTTACGCGGAATTATCGGTTCGAGCGGCGCGGTTGGTGTATTTCATAGTGATAATGCGAATCCTGAAGCGGGGGTAAATAAGGCTACCTATTCTGGCGGGTTTGTCGCCGCGCCACCCCCGCCACCCGACCCTTGCATCGCGGCGGATAATTGTGTGGAATTTGCCGCTTGGGAGGCTAGTTTGGATACGGGCGGGGTTAATGCCAGCCAAACTTTGCAGGAGTCGGGTTATAGGAATACAGGAACTAATAATAGTACTTATATCAAATTGGATGATGGCAAAATCAAATTCGTGAGTGTTGCTACTAGTCCTCCACATGCAGCTACTGACCGGACTTTTACCCCCAATATTTTACGCTTGAATGAAACAGAGGGTCAAGACGGCTATGAAAGCGGTTTTGCCTACGTATGGAATAACTTGGATTTTAATGGGCAAATATACGCGGGGATTCTAGCAACCACAAATCTGGGCGCACCGCTTGTCGATGACTCCAAAGATGGCACTTGGACTGGCAGGTTAGGAGGTACCACTAGTTTCGCCGAGCCCACTCTAGTGGCTGATACTTTCTCACTGCAAGTTACTTTTGGCGGTAGTAGTTCTGAGCCAGGGAGCGTGGGGACGATTGAGTCTTTGGATGGCGATGGCGTCGTTGGATTTGCTCCTGTAGCTGGTCTTCGTGATGGCATGAGGTTCAGGGGTGATTTTAACGCTGCTGGTGTGATGTGGGGCAAAGTTAATTCTAACGATGCTGCTGGTGCTGACAATGGCACATTCAGTGGGCTGATTGGTGCAAAAGGCGCGGTTGGCGTGTTTAGAAACGCGACTTCTGTGTCTAACTATGTTGGCGGGTTTGAGGTCAAGCCACCCGCACCCTCCTCACCCTAACACGGGCGGGTTAATCGTTAATCACCCCGCTAAAAATTAAGCGAAATATCACGATGGGTGGCTTGGCAGGCGGATACATATAACGCTTGCTCCCTACTTAACCGAGACTGCGCCTTCATCCCCAATGTCCCCCGCAACGCACCCTCATACGTCTCTAACACCACGGTCATATCCGCCGCCGCCGATATCCGCCAAGACTCCGCCTCTAACATATCCGCCGCCAGAACCAGTTGCTCACCCGCTTTGCCCGCGTCGGGGGAGCGCGCATTCATCGCCCGTTCCGCCTTTGACACCAAATCCGCAACCGCAGATAGCCCAGCCGACCCACGCACCCAGCTTTTGAACTCACCCAACCGTTCCACTATATCCTCTGGCACTGCCCGCGCCAAGGACACCTGCAACGCCATCAAACCATCACGAGCCACTGCCAAATCCTCATTCGCACGGAGTATCGCCAATAACCCAGCGATAGGCTCATAGGCATCCATCGCCGTGCGTTCATACAGGCGATAGGCATTGGTGCGGTCTTTCAAAACCGCCTTATACACCGCGTCCGCCTCCGCCCAGCCAGCAGGCACTTCCGCCAAAATACGTGCCTGTTCTGCACGGATAGCCACAACCTCGTGCTCAATCAAAGAGGTCTGATCGACGCTGTTGCTTTGCAATCGCTCCGCCTCTGCCTCTAACCTGCGAATATCGCGTTCCAACCTGCGCACAAACCGATGCAAGGGGGCATAAACCTCCGCCGCCTCTGCCACCAAATCATCCTGCATCTGCGCCGCCCGATACAAGGCAATCGCACGGGGCGCGGATTCCAGCGCATCGGCAATATCCCCCGCCCATTTATCGGGCAAATCGGCGCGAACCCCAGCCAGCCCCTCAACGGCAGTCATAATCCCAGATTCCGCCAGCCCGATATTATCCGCGATATAATTATTCACGCAATAATTCAAACGCGGATTGCGTGGCGGTGGGGAGTTATCGGACAACAAGGACACTCGGTTCGGCAAGTAATTCACCAAAGACGGCACATAGGCGACTATCCCCAACGCCCCCAACTGCAATAAAATAAAGGGAATAACGCCCTTATACATATTCAGGGTTTTCACGATTTTAGGCGCGACTCCGCGCAGGTAAAACAGGGCAAACCCAAACGGCGGGGTTAAAAACGAGGTCTGTATATTCAGCCCAATCATCACCCCCAGCCAAACGGCGGTGACATTGGCGGAGGGGTCGGATAGCAAAATAGGCGCGACTATCGGCACGACCACAACGGCTATTTCAATGAAATCAAGGAAAAACCCAAGGATAAACATCACCGCCATAACGACAAAGAATTTGAACCAGAACCCGCCTGGCAAGCCTTCTAGGAACTCGCGGATTAAATGTTCCCCGCCAAACGCACGGAAGGCCGCGGTTAAAATCGCCGCGCCCAGCAGGATAATAAACACCAGCGAGGTGGTCTTTGCCGTTTCTATCATAACCGACTCCAGCGTATTGCTGATTTTGAAAACCCGCCATCCGCTCCAAACCAATCCCGTTACGATAAAAACACAGGCTATGATAGCCAAAATCACCCCAGCCATATCGTGGGTTGTGTGGATATTTTTAATGTTCGTGTTAAACATTTGCGTAATAATCACCACGCCAACCAGCCCCGTTACGCACAAAATCGCGGGGGTATAAACCAGCCGTTTTGTTTCACACAGGCGATAGCCCGCCATCAATAACGCCCCTGCCGCGCCAATCGCACCCGCTTGATTGACCGTGGCTACGCCAGACATAATGGAGCCTAGAACCATAAAAATGAGCACCAAAGGCGGGATTAACGTCAGCAAAACCTTTGCCAAAAACGCTCGGTCAAACCGCCCGTCATACTGCACAGGGGGGGCAAGCGCGGGGCGCAACCACGCGGCAATCAAAACATAGCCCATATACAACCCCACAAGCACCATGCCAGGGATGAACGCACCCAAAAACATCTCCCCCGCCGAGGTGGAAACCACATCAAACTGCGACGGCATCGTCAATTCGCCCGTGTTTTCCTTGTATAAAGCCTTGCGCAAACTGCTGCCTTGGTCGGCGGCACTGGCCAACTGATCGGCTAGGATAATCAGCACAATGGAAGGCGGAATAATCTGCCCAAGCGTGCCAGACGCGGCAATCGTGCCAGTCGCCATGGATTGGGAATAGTTATTGCGCAGCATCGCGGGCAGGGAAATCAGCCCCATTGCGACAACGGTCGCCCCGACTATCCCCGTGGTTGCCGCCAATAACGCACCGACAAATATCACCGAAATGCCAAGCCCGCCTGGGACGGGGCCGAAAAGCTGTGCCATAGTAATCAGCAAATCCTCTGCTATTCGTGATTTTTGCAGCATAATCCCCATAAAAATAAAGAGCGGAATAGCGATAAGGGTGTCGCGTTCGGCCTCCCAATATATGCCCCTTAAATTCGTAACCCCCGCCGATAACCATTGTGACGGGTTGCCTTGCGCGAAAAACGCCCCCGAATCGCTGGCGAAAATCAACCCGCATAAGCCCGCGAGGGCTATGGTAAATATGGAAACACCGGGCAGAGCAAAGGCAACAGGATAACCCGCGCCCAAGGCAAACGCCATCAAACCGACCAGTAATAATAGGAAAAATAACTCCATCACGCGGTGCCTTTCAGTTTGATTTCATCCATTTTATCCATGCGGATATCGGCGGAGTCAGGGTCTAAATAATCGGCGGTTGCCGACATCAAATACGCGCTGAATTGCAGCATCATGGACACGGCGAAAACCAGCAAAAACCCCGCCATCAGGTATTTGACATACAGCCCAAACCCCGCTTGGCTGGTTTCAAAATTGAGCAATGGCCCCATAATAATAGCGGTTTTCTGCCCCATTCCCAGATACAAAATCGTCCAGCAGAGCGGTATTCCTAGGCACAGCGACCCATAGGCGTTAATCACTGATTTCGTGCGTGTGGTGAAGCTGGCGTAGAGGACATCGACCCGCACATGCCCCTCTTCCAACAAGGTGAAAGCACTGGCGAACAGGAACAACGCACCGTACCAAAACCGCACGAGGTCTGATAAAAACGCCTGTTCGTAAGAGAAAATAAAGCGGAACAGGACGATTAATAATTCCGCGATGACTATCAGTAACGCGAGCCAGTGAAAGCCCAACGTTCGTGTCCGTGTGGCGGTGATTATGGCTATGATAATGAGGGGGATATGGACGTATGGACCGCGAAAATGCGACCGTCCAAGGTTTTGTTCCAAATCTTTGCCCATGAAGGCGGATAAAAATCCCTCTACCCGTAGGAATGAAATCAGGGCATCGCCCAGCCCGACTAATAATACGATGAAAAACCCCGCACGGATAAGGAAGGTGTTTATGTTTGATATGGTGTGCGCGTCTTGGGTGAGGGTGGTTTCGCGGGTTTTGTATAGGTAAATCAAGGCGATGGCGATTAAAGCTAATGTTACTCCCCAGCCCGTTCCCGCCCCTGCGTTCGCGCCAAATCGGGCGAAAGTGCCAAGGATAAATGCCGTCATCACGCATAAATTGCCCCAGACCAGCAATCGCAGAGCCGTCGGGCTCGGGTCAAATATGGATTTTTGTCGGGTGGGGGGCATGGGTTTCCCGTGTTAGAAATTGGATTTATAGGCAAGCCTAGCACAATTCGGCGGGGATGCAAGGGGTTTTTAGTGATTAGTGATTAGTTATTAGTTATTAGTTATTAGTTATTAGTTATTAGTTATTAGTTATTAGTTATTAGTTATTAGTTATTAGTTATTAGTTATTAGTTATTAGTTGTTAGTTATTAGTTATTAGTTGTTAGTTGTTAGTGATTAATTTTTAGCCCTGCGGGTCTGCGTCATTCCTTTGGAATGCCCCCACGGGGCGCGCCCGCACCCTTGAGGCTAAAGCCTCTTCGGGGCGGGCGCGCCCAAGCCTGTCCGAGCGTCTTTTGCACAGCCTAGATAAATGAATAATTTTTTCCTGCCACTTCTTGACTGGTCGGCATTGCGTAGCAATGACGAAGACCCGAAGGGCAGAATCGGTAATCACTAATCTAGGACAATCTACAATCCTAGGAAACGACCGCCCTGTTTCCTAATTTTAGCGGGCGTGCCCGCAGGGGGGGCGGTCGCGCGCACCCTCACCCCCACGGGTGCGCGTCAGCTTATCGTTTGTACTGGGTCAGTGTATTTTAGAGTCGCTGGTGACGCAAATTCCCTAACACCTAACAACCAAGACGCACACCCTTCGGGTTCGCGCGACCCGTGCCAAACATGACGAATGGTTATTAATCGTTAATCACTAATCACTAATCGTTAAACCTTAACATAATTCCCACACAAATACCCCACCCATCCCCACCGATATTCAAACTCTCTTAACCTTTTTGCCACAAAACCCACCTTATGAAAATCCTCTTCGCCATCCTTACCATCATAACGGCACTCATAGCCACTGCCACCGCCTCTCGCGCCGATATAACGCTGACCTTCGGCACCTACGCGGGCGATAAACCCAGCGAAACCGTCCGCGAGTTAAAACCCTTCCTAGATTACCTCGCCCATCAAATCCATCTAACCCTAGGCGAACCCGTCACTATCGTTATGAAAATCGCGCCGACCTACGACCAAGCCATAGACAACCTGATTAACGGCACTGTGGATTTTTCACGGTTTGGGCCGTCCTCATACGTTCTGGCAAAAACCCGCGCTCCAACCCTGCGGATTATAGCTACGGAGGCACAAAACAGCCAACGCCCCTATAAGGGCGTGATTGCCGTCCATAAAGACAGCGACATCCGCCATATCGCCGATTTGCGGGGGCGCTCGTTCGCCTTTGCCTCGCCGTTTTCCACGATTGGGCGGTATTTCGCGCAGAGCCAACTGCTCACCGCGGGGATAGATTCGGAGGGTCTCAGCCATCATATGTTCCTTAATCGCCACGATAGGGTGGGTGTGGCGGTTGCCGCCAAAACTTATGATGCGGGGGCGTTGGAAACCCAAACGTATCAGAGGCTTATCCAAGACGGTGCGCCCTTGCGCAGTATCAAAGATTTTGACCAAACCCCGAAACCTTGGATAGCGGGGGAGACTATGCCCGAATCGCTCATCCCGATTATCCGCGATATTATGCTGCATGTGCGCGATAAAGCCGCGCTGAGTGCCGTTGCCCAATCGGGGTTTGTCATCGGCAATGATAGCTATTATCAACCCGTGCGCGATGCTATGGCGCAAAGTCGGGGGTTTTAATCTGTGAATTTCCCCTCTATGAAACTGCCCCCCATGAATTTACCCACCATAAAACTGCCCGCGATTAATTTACCCGCGATAAAATTCCCCCCATGCCTATCGCCCAAACGCCTGCCTTTGTTCTGCCAAACCTGCCTTACGGTCGTTGTCATAACCCTCATCTGGGGGGGTATATCGTCCCACGTCATCCGCGGGGTGGAGGCGAAACATTTACAAGAAGACCTAACCGCCCAAACCGCCCAAGCCGTATCTTTATTAAGCGGCCTTACCGTTGAATCCATCATCATTGAGGACACAGCACGGATAGAAACCGCCCTGCAAGAGGCCGTGGAACGCTTGCCAAAATTACTATCCGTCCAAGTCTTCAACCCACAGGGGCAGGAAATCGCCCGCTATCCCACCACCCCCCATTCCGCCAGCGCGGACGTGGAAAAATTCGTGAAATCCGTCAATCTCGTCGGGCAGAACTTCGGCACTATGCACGTGTTTTGGTCTATCAGCCAAGACCGCACCCACATGGTACAGCGATTAAACCAAACCGTGTATATGAGCATAGCCTTTATGGTCGCCTTGGGCGCGATTTACCTATGTTTAACGTGGTATTTGAACGCCCGCAATTTGGAATTGAAAACCGCCCGTGCGCAGGCGGTATCGGCCAATCACGCGAAATCGCAGTTCCTTGCGACTATGAGCCACGAAATCCGCACCCCCATGAACGGAGTCATAGGCATGGCGAACCAAATGCTGGAGACTCGGCTGGACAGCGAACAACGGCTGTATGTGGAGACTATTGTGAAATCTGGCACGGCTTTGTTGCGGATTATCAACGATGTGCTGGATTTTTCAAAGATAGAGGCGGGGAAGATGACCCTGACTCGCGCCGATTTTAACCTAAAGGATTTGCTGGATGATGTGGTGCAAATTATCGCCCCCCTAGCCGTGAAAAAGGGGATTGGGCTGGATTTGCACTATCATTCCTCGCTGGCGGAGGATTTTTACGGGGATGGTGGGCGAGTCGCGCAGGTGTTGATTAACATTCTGGGTAATGCGGTGAAATTCACCCCGCATGGGACTGTGCGAGTGCGGGTTTCTGGCAGTGTTTCCAATGGCTTGCCCCGTGGGGTTACCCGTATTGGTATAGCGATTAAAGACAGTGGGATTGGTATTGAAAAGGGGCAGTTGGCGGATATATTTAATGAATTCGAACAGATTGACGGGGCGAAAACCCGTAAATTTGAGGGGACGGGGTTGGGCTTGGCTATTTCCGCTCGTTTGCTGGATTTAATGGGTGGCAAAGTGGCGGTGAGCTCTGGCGTGGGGCGCGGGGTTTTGTTTTATATCACCTTGGATTTGCCCTCGGCAAAGGGCGGTCTGGTTGGTGGCAACACGGATATCAACGCGGCGGATTTGCCCGCGATAAAGGTGCTGTATGCTGAGGATAATAAGACCAATCAGTTGGTATTAAAGGCTATGTTAAAGGATACGGCGGTGGATTTGCGGATGGCTAATAACGGGCTGGAGGCGTGTGAGATGATACGGACGCGGGCGTTCGTGCCTGATTTGATTTTTATGGATGTGTTTATGCCAGAGATGGATGGGTTGCAGGCGGCGGTGGAAATTCGTGCGTTGCAAAAGCAACAGGGGCAGGGGTGTCCTATCATCGCGCTGAGTGCCAGCGTGATGGAAGAGGAACGCAAGCGGTGCTTTGACGCGGGGATGGATGATTATCTGGGCAAGCCAGTGGTGAAGCAGGAGTTGTTTCGGGCGGTTTTGAATTTTAGTGATTAACGATTAACGATTAACGATTAGTGGGGGCTTTTGTGCATATAGAGCTTTTTCTTGCGAAAAAGCCCATACACAAAAGCCTTTGGTTACAAGGTGATAAGATTTCTATAAATTTACTATCTGGAATAACAAGACGAGAGATTGGATTATTTGCAAAGAATACTTGGGAAGTGGTGATGGGTTTGCTCTAAATTTATTTAGACTATATACAAGACGCTGAACCAAACCCCAGCCAAAAAACCCCGCCCGCCCGCTCTCCGCAGGAGGGGTGGGTGGGCGGGAAGCCCGAACGTAGGGGCTTGCCCCGAAGTGAGGGCGAAAGAAAAGAATCATTCACCATTCATAATTCACCATTCACAATTCATAGGGGGCTGGTCGGTATCGCGTAGCGATTACGAAGACCCGAAGGGCACAATTCACAATTCACAATTCATAATTCATCCGCCCTAGTTAGGGTTATCCACAATAAACCCACCTGCGTAGGGGATACTAGTTCTAGCAGTAGGGTCGCTGTTCGTGGGGGTGTGCGTGACAACCAGACCTTTGAACACGCCAACCGCGCCTCTTTGACCAATCAGCCCACTGAATGTACCGCCACCACTACTATTGGCGAGTAAACCATCAACACCGTTAAAATCAACATTCCCATACATCACACCATTGCTGTCAAAACGACCGCTTATATTAATGGAGTTAGTAGAACTATCTCTTCCAGAAACGGGTCCGGTAATCAGGTAAGTCCTACCGTCAAAGCTAGTCCCATCCCGCACAGTCTTAATCGTTCCTGCTTGGGAGCCAGAATTATAATTAACATGTATTCTAAAAGTATCATCAGAGAATTCTGTGCCTCCGAAAGTCCCCGCTATCTTTCCGTCCCAATAAACTAAGTAGGGTGTGGAGGATAAAGGCGCACCCACATTTGTGCCTAGCAGTAGACCAGCATAGGCTTGGGTTAAAGGATCACCAGTCGACGCAGTTGCCGTATGATACGCATAGCCAAAACCGCTTTTATAGCCGTCTCGCCCCAGTGTCTCATTCATGCGTAAAACCGTGGTGTCAAGTGCCGTTCCGTGTATGAAAATCTGATCGGTTCTATCCAATTTGATAAAATCCGCAGAGCTTCTTAAACTACTAGGAGAACCCCCACTCCGCAAAGTTTTGTCTTCATTAACCCCGTTCGCATCAAAACTATTCTCCCATTTCGTAAAATCCTGAATAAGTAGCGATGGCGCGGCAATAAATCCACCGACATAATCGGCTTGCCGATTATCAGTGCTGGCGAATATAGCAACCGCACCACCCTGCCCAATCAAACCTGTCAAGGTACCCAGGCTGTTTGAATTCCCCGCCCACAAATTTACGGTACCATATATCACGCCATTGGCGGTGAATTTACCGTTAACTATCCTAAATTGAGGATGACCCAAACGCCTACTATCACCATTATTAAAGTATAGAATGTTACCACCACCGTCGTTTCTGGTATAAAAACTTGTAAGGGTCTTCGCACGAAAATTAACATCCAATTTGAAATTCTGATGTATTAGTACATTCCGATTTCCTGCTTCGCTGACACTTACTCTTATAAATACTTTTGCATCCCAACGACCACCTTGCGCATCATCGCTCAAAGGTGCACCCAAATCCGTGCCAGATAACAAACCGACATATTGCTTGTAGACATCAGTACCCCCATTATCAATAAAACCACCCGCAGTGGCAAAGCCACTGTCGCTATCATGATGATTTCCAATCTTACTTAACGTGAAGAGGCCTCGGTTGATAGTTTTGTTATCCGCTAAACCCAAATCCAGCCCATCAACACCGCCCGTGATAAGGTTCGCGTCCGTATCGGCAAGGCTCGCCCCGCCAGAAGCCACAATCGTTGTTAATGGACCTAAACCATCGGAATTGAGCGGTTGGTCTTTACCCGTTCTAATAAAATCAGCCAGAGACACGGTGGAAACAACAGGATTCTTCCGCGCATAGGCAGTAGGACACTCTGTAACATTCCTAAACCCCACGCTCTCACAATAGATGTAGACATCCTTACCTACGTTATTCTCATAACCGCAACGAGCTGGTCGCCGACCCGTAGTAGGGTCTAAATAACCATCCAAACACGCCCGCCCACGCACGACATCAAACTCATCATCACTGCATAGTGTATGAAACAAATTCGCCTGCACATAGGTTGGGTTTGTTGGCGTACCACATAAAGCCTGTCGCGTACGGGCGCATTCAGCACGAGGATAAGGATGGATATTGTTCGTTACATCAATAACGCGAGGATTGTTATTACCACAGAACGTGCGTTGGGCCTCCACAGTAACAGCAGTACAGTTGGTTTTATCAAATGGATTAGTATTTTGGCAATATAAACTCTGTTGCGTACTATTATTATCGCAAAGTGGCGCAAAGGGATAATAGTTATGGTCACAAACAGTCGCCTTAGCATTGGTACATACCAGACTCGCATGATTAGCACCACGACAGTCAAAAGCGCGCTTATCCTGCAGTGTTTTATACTGCTTTGCATACGTATTATCACAAGGAGAGGTAAACGGATCAGCCGTACAGGGAGTCGTAATCGCCGTAACCGCGGTTTGCATGCAGAGCGGGTTGGTACTCTGCGTTCCATCCGCACAGTACCCAATACGCGCGGCACGTAATCCATCAAAATACTCATCCGCGCAAGACGCATGGAAAGGGATTATGGCACATTCGTTAGATGCAACAAACCCGCCCGCGTATTCGCCGTTTGAATCTTCACCATTATTCCGACCATTGGAAACAAACGCGCCAACCGCGCCTTTCAACCCAATTAAACCAGAAACAGAGCCTCGGGATGTTTTCCCATCATAAATCCATGATGATGCGCCAGATATCACACCCTCATCGTTAAACCTACCATTTATAGTAATACGACTACCTGCAATATTATATGGTCTACCTGCATCATTATTTTCGGTACTAATACCGTCATAAAAGTCAGTTGGGTTAGATGGTCTAGGGTTACTAAAGGAGGCACTAGGGGCAATAGGGGTAAATATACCCCCCACTTCTCTGGTTTGAATGGTCTTATCGGCAAAACTAACACGTAAGGTGGAACGGGTAGCAATTCTACGACCTGTTCTTCCGTCACTATTGGAATCGCTTACTATAGCAACAAATTCGGCAGTCCAAATCCCATCGGCAGACCTATCGGTAAGGGGTGCGCCCAAATCCGTTGTGGTAAGCAACCCAGCATAAAATCTGGCTCTCGTATCAAGTGCGCGACCACCATTAGGGGTAAAGGCTGGATTATCAACACGGGCAATGGCAAAGCCATCCGTGGTGCCAATACTGGCAAGCTCTGTGCCCGCATCATTCGCAACATCGGTAATTTCCGAATCATCATCGGACTCCTGAAAAACGAGTTCAGAGAGCAATAAACCCTCTTGTATGATGCTAACACCACCCACCCCGTGAGCGGCACCGCCAAAGTTAAAAGTCGGTCTTGTTATGCCACCAACAGCCGTGCCAGCAATAGCGTCAACATAGCTTGTGTAGGCACCGCCTGTAATCTCTTCCAAAACCGTCGCCTCCGCCGTATCCGCGATATTCCGTGCCTTGGATTTCGAAGCCACGGCAGTGACAATCACAGGAACAGTAGTCGCCAACGTATATTGCACAGGGCAAAGTGATTGGCTTTTCGCACCATCCGCGGTACCGCAGAAGGTTGATATTACCATCGGGCAAGTGCCATCGGCTTTATTCTCACTACAATAGGCAAGTTGTCTGTCTTCTATATTGGCAGAATCGGAATTCCCCGTGGCCTCCGAACAAATCGCGGCAAACGGATTTGTGCCAATAGTGGTTGCCGTGCCACAAATCACACCTGCCAGTTCGGGGCTATCGCAACTGGCAACCGTACCATCTGCCGCCATCAAAGCGGCAGGATCGCCAGCATAACTGGTACATGCGTTAAGACGTGAGGCAAGACGCGCGAGGTAGGCGGAATTAGGCGTACAAACACCCTCAGCCGTGCAATCTACATTCACCTCAACCGAGCAACCTTCACGGAAAAATTTGTCAGGCGTGCAATATGTCGTTACAGAAAGTTCATTATCAGGGGCATTTGCACACCCACGGGTGAATGGAAATGTTTTGCAAGCATTATTAAACATGGTCTGTGCCAATGTCAGATCAAAACCCTCCAGAACAGCCTCTGGTTGCGAACAAATCGGTGCATGCGGATTTGTACCGGTGATAGAGCCTGTGCCACAAATCGTGCCAGACAGGGCGGCCGTTTTACAAGCAGCCGCACTGCCACCAGCGGCCGTTAAATCGGCAATCGCACCGCTGCATAATTCCAATCGCGTAGCGACCGCAGTCTCATTGCTCGTGCAAGCCGCATCAAACGAATTCCCCCTGACAGTGCAATCAACACCACTCGGTGGCAGGTTGTTATTGTTAATGTTAATGTTGGCCGTATTTCCACAGGCGACCAGAACAAACAACGCCAATAGCAGGGTGTATAGGGTGATTTTTGATGTTTGAGCGTGTGTCATGAGGCTTGGTGTCCTTTGTCCAAAGCTGGGTTATAGTTTAGAGTATCAAAAGATTAATAAGGTTTCGTAGTTCTGTCAATAGCAATTTGTGCGTTTTGTGGGGGGTTTTTGTGAAAAAACGAGGAATCGCGCCCGCGAACCCCTTTGTAGTTGTTAGTTGTTAGTTGTTAGTGATTTTAACCACGATTAACCACGATTAACCACGATTAACCACCTGTGGTTATTTTGGTTATTTAATAACCACGATTAACTACAATTAACTGCGGTTGGTTATTTGTGGTTATTTTGGTTAATCATTAACTCAATTAACCAAAGGTGGTTATTTTGGTTATGGCAGTTATGGATAACCAATTAACTCACAACTAATAACTAATAACTAATAACTATTGACGAACCCCTTCAAAGATTCTAAACTCCCTCTATGCTAAACGAACCCCCAACCCCCGCAAACCCCGTCCCCCGTGCAGTATTCCTAGAATTCATGCGCGGCGTAGCCAGCAGTGTCGCCGTCGTCACCACCAACGGAGACGCGGGCAAACACGGCACAACCGTCAGCTCTTTTTGCTCAGTTTCTGCCGACCCGCCAACGATGCTGGTTTGCGTTGACGCGCAGTCTCGCATAGCGCAAATGATCCGCGCCAACGGTGTTTTCAACATAAACGTCCTGCCCCAAGACGGGATAGAAATCGCGAAACGGTTTGCGGGCGCGGATGATGGCTGGCTGAACGACCGCTTTGATGGGATTAAATGCAGTGATGCCAGCGTGCCTGAAATCATCGGCGCGTCCGTGTTATCCTGCGTTTTGGTGCAATCGGTTTTGGCGGGTAGTCACCAGATTTGCATCGGGCAAGTCGGCGGGTTGGCAAAGGGGGCGGCCGCGCCTTTGACCTATTTTGATGGCAGTTACCATCAGATTATGAAGACTTCATAAACGCCTATAATATAAAAGGAAAAATACCGTGACAAAAACCATAACCCCCCACAAAATGCTGATTAACGGTGCTTGGACACCCAGCGAATCAGGCGAAACTTTCCCCAGCATAAACCCCGCCACGGGGCAGGTTTGGGCGCATATCCCACAGGCGACGGCAAAGGACGTGGACAAAGCCGTGACCTCCGCCCACAACGCCATGACCACGGGCGATTGGGCGAAAATGACGCCGACGGAACGCGGTCGTGCGTTGCATCGTTTGGGCGATTTAATCGCGGAGAATTCGGAAGAACTCGGGCGAGTTGAAACCCGCGACACCGGCAAATTATTCACCGAAACGCGATGGCAGGCGAAATACATCGCCACCTTTTTCCACTTTTTCGGCGGGGCGGCGGATAAAATCACAGGTGAAACTCTGCCGATAGACAAACCCGATTTGTTCGTCTTCACACGGCGCGAGCCTCTGGGCGTTATCGCCGCGATAGTCCCTTGGAACTCGCAGCTTTTCCTATCCGCCGTGAAAATCGGTCCAGCACTGGCGGCGGGCAATGCGATTGTCATAAAAGCCTCCGAACACGCCTCCGCACCGATGCTGGCGTTCGGCGAATTGGTGGAACAGGCGGGCATTCCCGCGGGTGTTATTAACATCATCACGGGGCATGGCGAACCGTGCGGGCGGGCGTTGACAACGCACCCTCTGGTTGCAAAAATAGCCTTCACGGGCGGGGCAAATGCCGCCCGTTCCGTCATTAAAAATAGCGCGGAAAATTTGGCGCAAGTGTCATTGGAACTCGGCGGTAAATCGCCGTTTATCGTCTTTAATGATGCGGATTTGGACAACGCGCTGAATGCCTCGGTTGCGGGGATTTTTGCCGCCGCAGGGCAGAGCTGTGTTGCGGGCAGTCGCCTATATTTACACGAAGACATAGCCGATGTGTTTTTACAACGAATGGTTGCGATGGCGGGTGCGATAACGCTGGGCGATCCGCAGGATTTATCCGTGCAGATGGGGCCGCTTTGCACGGCAGAACAGGTGGAAAATATCGAACACGCGGTCGCGGGGGCGGTTGCGGCTGGCGGGCGCGTTTTGGCGGGCGGGGCGCGGGTTTCTGGCGCGGGATTTTACTATCCGCCAACGATTATAGAGACGCGTCAAGACATGGATATAGTCGCGCGGGAGCTGTTTGGCCCCGTGCTAACGGTCGTGCGGTTTCGCGATGAAACCGAGGCTCTGGCTCTGGCGAATGACAGCGCGTACGGGCTGGCGGCTGGGGTTTTCACCCGCGATTCGGCGCGGGCTTTGCGGATGGTGGCGCGTGTGCGGGCGGGAATTGTGTGGGTCAATACCTATCGCGTGATTTCCCCGATTGCCGAATTCGGCGGCGTGGGGCAGAGCGGGTATGGTCGCGAGGGCGGGTTGCAGTCGGTTTATGATTACACGCGGACAAAGACCGTGTGGATGAATGAGAGCGATGCGGTTATTGATAATCCGTTTCAAATGCGGTAAATGTGAATAGTTCATCAAAAAAGGAGCACCCAAAATGAAATTCCACATCGCCATAAACCTTGAACGCCACTCTGCCCAAACCGACATGCGCGAAGTCCGCGACCACACGCTCGACCTTATAAAAATGGCGGATCAAGCCAATTTCACCACCGCTTGGGCGGCCGAACACCACGGGTTAGAGATGACAATCGCCCCAAATCCGTTCCAAATCCTGACGTGGTGGGCGCATCACACGCGCCAAATTCGCCTAGGGTGTGGGGTCGCCAACGCCGCCTATTGGCACCCGATTAACCTTGCGGGGGAGGCTGCGATGTGCGATTTGCTGTCCGACGGGCGGCTGGATTTAGGGCTGGGCAGCGGCGCGTATCAGCGCGAATTTGACCGTATGAAGCCCGGGGTTGATCAAAAAGACGGCTATAAATACCTGCAAGAAATGCTGCCGATTGTCCGCGATTTGTGGCGCGGGGATGTCGCCCATGACGGTGAGTTTTGGAAGTTTCCGTCTGCGACTTCTTGTCCGAAACCCTTGCAAAACCCCTTGCCATTATGGGTTGCCGCGCGTGCGCCGATTACTTTTGATTACGCGATTGAAAACGATTGTAATATTATGACGTGGCCTTTTACTCTGCCGTTTTCGGAGGCGCAGACCTATCGTGAAAACCTTGATAATGCGATTGCCAAAAGCGGGCGTATTTTTGCGGGGCAGTTCGCCATGATGCGCCACGCTTGCGTTTATGAAACGCCTGCTGACCGAGCCGCCGCGATGGATGCGATTCGCGGGGTTCTTGGCAGGTTTGGCAATCTTATGATGAAAAAGGGCGATGTTATTAACGGGTTTCCAGAGGTTGTGCCTTTGGCGGAATTGGAGGGGAATGTCCGCGTAGACCCTGCTATGTTGGAAGAAAACCTGCTGTTCGGGTCGCCCGCGCAGGTGATTGAAAAACTACACGCTTACCGCGAATTGGGGGTGGATGCGTTTATTTATTATGGCTCTATGGGGTTGGATATGGCGCAGCAAAAACGCTCGTTAGAGTTGTTTATAGAGCGTGTGATGCCAGAGTTTAGGGATTAGTTTGTCGCTTGATATGAATATAAAAAACGGCACGGCTTACCGCCTGATTGGGGCGGATAATGCGGCGGATAATACTCCTGTGGTGGTTTTGATACACGGGTTGGGGCTGTGTTCTTCGTTATGGGATGAGTATTTGGATGTGCTATCAACGCGGTTTCGTGTGTTGATTTACGACCTATACGGGCATGGTGCGTCCTTGCCCGCGCCCGTGCCGTTAAACCTGTCTGTTTTCGCCGAGCAACTGGCGGATTTATTGGACGCACTAGCGATAGACCGCGTTCATCTGGTCGGGTTTTCCATTGGTGGCATGATAGGTCGCAAGTTTGCCGCCTCGCACCCGCATCGGTTGCATAGCTTGGTAGTCATGAATTCCCCCCATATTCGTGACCCTGACGCACAACGGGCAGTGGAATCTCGCGCACTGGCAGTGGCAGGGCAGGGCGCGTTGGCAACGATGGAGGCGGCGTTGGAACGTTGGTTTAGCCCGTCCTATCGTGCGAACAACCCCGCCGCGTTAGATGCTGTTCGCAACTGGCGGTTGTCTGCCGACGCGGGCAGTTACGCCGAATCCGCGTGGGTTTTGGCCGATGGTGTGAAGGAATTTGGCAAAAAAGGGAATTATCAAGGGGATTACCCCTGTTTGGTTATGACCTGCGAAAATGATAGCGGCAGTACCCCCGCGATGAGCCGTGCGATTGTCGCGGATTTTGGCGAGGATATTGGCGAGGATATTGGTGGTCGGGCAGAGCTACGGATTATCCCAGACCTCCGCCATCTTGGGCTGATGGAACGCCCCGATTTGTTTATTGCAGAGATTATGCGGTTTTTAACGATTGACCATTAAGGATTTTAAATCCCACTGGACATCCCCGCCGACTGTGCTATCATCGGCGTTATGACGGATTCTGTATTTCACCTGTTTCACGCGGCCTTTGGCACGTCGCATGATGCGACCAATATATCGCTCGCGCCTGACCGCTATCTATCTGATTTGCGGGGATATTATCAGGCAGAGCCGACGGTTTTGTTACGCCCGAATAGCCGTGAACAAGTGGCGGAATACGTGCGGTTTTGCGGGCAGAATGGTATTGGAATTATCCCCTATGGCGGGGGGACGGGGCTGGTTGGCGGGCAGATGAATGTGCCTGTGACGGGTGATAAACCGCGTGATAAACCGCCCAAACCCAACATCCTGCTCTCGCTTGACCGCCTGAATAAAATCCGCACCGTATCGCCTGAAAGCAACACTATTACGGTGGAGGCGGGCGTTATCCTCGCCGATATTCACACCCGCGCGAGTGCCCATAACCGCCTGTTTCCGCTGAGCATCGGGTCTGCTGGAACCTGCCAAATCGGGGGTAATCTGGCGACAAACGCTGGCGGAATGCAGGTTTTGCGCTATGGTATGATGCGCGATTTGTGCTTGGGGGTGGAGGCGATTTTGCCCGATGGGCAGATTTACAACGGGCTGACGGGGCTGCGTAAGGATAACACGGGGTATGATTTGCGACATTTGCTGATTGGCTCGGAGGGGACGCTGGGGATTATCACCGCCGCGGTTTTGCGCCTGTATCCTTTGCCAAAACATCACTTGACCTGCTTTGTTGCGTTGAAAAACGCGGACGCGGCGCTGTCGGTTTTGAACCATTTGCAGGAGGCGTTTGACGGACAGGTGAGCGTGTGCGAACTGGTCAGCCGTGCCAGTTTTGATTTTATGGAAGAGACGTTTCCGAACGTCCGTCGTCCTTTTGCGGACGCGCCAGAATGGTCGGTTTTGGTGGAAATCGGGTTGCAAACGGACGCGAGCGATAGGTTTGAAACTTGTTTATCGGGGCTTTACCAGCAGGGGTTGATTACGGACGCGCAAATCGCACAATCCAGCGCGACTCGGGATGATTTTTGGACGTTTCGGGAAACGATACCAGAGGCGAATCGTGCAATAGGGACAGTGGCTTCGCACGATATCTCCTTGCCTTTGGCACGGATTGGGGCGTTTATTGCGGATATGCCCGCGAAAATTGCACAAATCGGCGATTTCAGGATAAATTGCTTTGGACATATAGGCGATGGCAACCTGCATTACAACATTTTTCCGCCAAAAGGGCAGGGGGCGGGGGCGTATAAAAACACGCGTTCGGCTTTGCAACGTGTGGTTTATGATGGGGTGAGTGCGCTCGGCGGGTCTATTTCGGCGGAACACGGGATTGGGCGGTTAAAGCGTGATGATTTGGTGCGGTATGGGGATGCCGCCAAGTTGACCGCGATGTGGGGGATTAAATCCGCGCTGGATCCGCAGGGGATTATGAATCCTGGGGCGGTTTTTAGTGATTAGTGGTGAGTGATTAGTGATTAGTGATTAGTCCTTCGGGTCTTCGTTATTTTTTCAGAATGCCGACCAGCCCCAAGCGAGGGCGTGGCTTTTGTGCATATAGAGCTTTTGCATAAGGGCAGTTGAACCTGCCCGACCGAAATAAAAACCTGCAAAAGCCCATACACAAAAGCCTTTGGTTACAAGACGATAGGGATTCTATAAATTTACTATCTGGAATAACAAGACGATAGAATAGATTATTTGCAAAGAATACTTGGGAATTGGGGATAGGCAATTTCTAAATTTACTTAGGCTTTGCCTAGATGCTAGGACAGGCTTGGGTGCGTCCGCCCCGAAGAGGCTTTAGCCTCAAGGGTGCGGGCGCACCCCGTGGTGGCATCCCAAAGGGATGACGCAGACCCGAAGGGCATCATTAATCATTAATCACTAATCGTTAATCGCTAATCATTAATCACTAATCACTAATCCCCAACCGCCCCCATCCCCCGCGCAATCGCCGCCACCCCAGTTCGCGCGACTTCGCATAGACCCAGAGGCCGCATCAGCTCCACAAACGCGTTGATTTTATCGGTCGTCCCGGTCAGCTCAAACACGAAACTATCCAAGGTCGTATCCACCACATTGGCGCGAAACACCTCAGCCGTGCGAATCGCTTCCACCCGCATATCGCCCTTGCCACGCACGCGGATTAACGCCAGCTCGCGCTCCACGGACGGACCTTCCACGCTCAAATCATGCACGTCATGCACCGCGACAATCCGCCCCAGTTGCGCCTTTATTTGCTCAATAACCGAAGGCGTGCCGTTCGTCACAATCGTGATTCGCGACATATTCGTGTCGTGGTCAACCTCCGCCACGGTCAGGCTTTCAATATTATACCCGCGCCCAGAAAACAGCCCGATGACACGCGCCAGTGTCCCTGCCTCGTTATCCACCAGAACCGCGAGGGTATGGCTTTCAACCCCCGAATCTTCGGTATCATGTAGGTTATAGGCAGATTTGCTCTGCGTTGATTTTTTGATTTTTATCGCGTTCATAGTCGCCTCCTTTTGCCATGTTATAGGGTAAATTTCACAAAAAACAAACCGCCAAACCGCCGATTTTCCCGCATCACACGGTTTTTTTCACTTTTTTGCGGTTTTGGGCTTGCGTTCGTGCCGAAAAACGGGTAAAGCCATCCCAACGGAGAGGTGGCAGAGTGGTCGAATGCGGCGGTCTTGAAAACCGTTGAGGTGAGAGCCTCCCAGGGTTCGAATCCCTGTCTCTCCGCCAGAAATTGTTTCGTGCATCTGTGGCGTTATGTCGCACCCACGATTCCCCTTATATTGTGGGGTTTGGGCGGGGTATCGCTCACAACCGCGTGAAATTGGGAAAAAACGGCAAAATCCCGCTTGCGAAAGGCGTAAAAATCCGTAAATTAACGACATGTGGTTCGTGCCTCCGCACAACCCCCTTTTTTTTAACACCAAAATAAGGACTGTTCCTATGTTAAATCTATCCAAATTAACCATTCTTTTATTGGTTTGCATCGGGCTTACCGCCTGTGGTGCGGTAAATAAATTGAAAAATACTATTGAAGGCTTGGAGGGTGAATGCTCGTTTTGCGAATTTGATGAGGATGAACAGCTCATCCGCCCGAACGCCGTGCCTGTGGATGCGGATATTTTCACGGTTGCAAACGGGATTCGGGGTGTAATTGGGACAAGCAGCGGTATAATATTAGAGGATATTGAAGATTCCGATGACGAGCCAACCTATGACGAAATGACCCTTGACAATACAGAGGGTGGCTTTGCCTATTTCACCGATTCCACGGGCGGGTTTGAATACGTCGGTATTTTGGAAGACACCGATTTGGGCGATGCGTTATATTTTGTTCCGTCAACCGGGGTGACAACGGCGACTTGGGATGCTACGATTGTTGTTATTGCGGCAGGTACGCCCCAGACGCGCACCTTTCCATTGGAAGTTAATTTTAATTCGCGCCAGATTACAGGTAGAAATATACAGTTTGCACCTGTGTCAAGCGGAGTTGGAATTCCCGCGACATCAAGGATAGGCACGCTTGAGGGTACATTCCTCATTGCTGGGCAAACAAATGCAGGACAGCTGACTGGAACGTTTGATATTGCTGGTGATACGATTGACGAAGTCAAAATGTACGGGCTGATTGGCGAAGACGGTGCGGTCGGCGTATTCTCTGGCACGTATTTCGGCGGGTTTGTTGCAGAGCCACAATAATTAAATAATTAATAATAATTAATGAATAATTAAATAGGCATTAATTGTTAATTAATTATAATTAATGAATAATTAAATAATGATTTAATTGTTTCAATTCACACGAATTTTGGCGGGTTGTGGCATTATGTCGCAGGTCGCGATTTACCCCTTATATTACAGGGGTTTGACGCAGGATTTGCACGGCGCACTATATACAACCGCGTGATAATTGAAACAATCAATCACTTTTTGCGGTTTTTACTTGCGGAATGGGCGAAAATTGAGTAAATTAGAGACATGTGATTCGCGTATATGCGAAAAGTGATTCGCGGTTTCACAGCAGAATGTTAACAAATAAGGACTGTTCCTATGTTAAAACTATCTAAAATAACCCTTCTTTTATTGGGCGCGCTGGGTATCAGCTCGCTCAGCGGTTGTGGCACGCTTGCCCTGTTGGAACAGTGCGCGAGTGGCGCAGGAACAAACGCAATTTGTCCCGATGATGATGCGCTTGTCAGAGCCTCTGATGGGAGCCTCGTAGACTCTAACGGGCGTGTCGTAGTCCTCCCTGATGGGACTGTCGTAGAGGATGATGAGTATGTCATAATCAAGGATGGGGACGTCATAACCTATAATGTTTATAAGAGAACCCCTGATGTTGTGGTGACAGCCGACACTTTGGCGAAATTGGCAAGTGTTGCGCAATCTGAAGATGTTGTTGGGATTCGCAGTGCGGTCTTGGCGGATATTGAAGAGCCGTCTATTTCGACAGAACTTGTAAAACAAGTGGCATATACCGAAAAAGCTTTCAAGAATTTTGACGGTGGCGGGTTTGCGTTTTATTCTTTTGAAAGCGATAGTCACGAGCCTGCTACTGTGGACAAAGTCATACCCCTTGATGAGTCTGGAGAGTCGCATAGAGAAGCGTTTAAGTATGTTGGCGTTTTGCCCAATACCGATGTCGGTAATGCTTTGCGTAATTATCATGACCAAGCCCGCGATGAATATGGCGGTATCGCACTATCAGCCCATGAGGAGATTCCTGCACTTGCATTTTGGACTGGACAGGTTACTGTTGTTGTGCCAGAGATGACTTATTCAACTTATTATGTGGAGAAAACCAATGCTGGGGAAAGAATTAATACTTATTATGATGAGGTGGGATATGTTCCAGCTACGTCCGACCCTTTTAACCTGACTGTTGATTTTAAGACACAGCAAATCTCTTCTGAAACAATACTGATACCCGTTCCGAATGGCGATGATGCTTATAACCGCCACGCTAGAATTTGGGGTGATTTTGGCGTGTCAAGTGGAGACAATGTCGGGTCTGGTAACGGTGATCTTGCCCCAGGGCAATTGACAGGTTATTTTGATTTTAATAACGATGATATATCCCCAACACCTATGACAGGTATTATTGGTGAAAAAGGTGCCGTAGGTGTCTTTAGTGATAATAATTATTTCGGCGGGTTTGTGGCTGTGCCAAAATAAAAAACCATCACTGGAAATAAAAAATCAGGCAACCTTTGCGGGTTGCCTGTTTTTTTGGTTTAGAAGGGTGGTTTAGCGGGTGGTTTAAATCGGTGGGGGGCTATTTATGGCAAAGCTCTATCTGCGTCACATCCGTGCGCCCAACGCTGAACGCGCCCGCGCAATAGGACAGATAAAACCGCCACATCCGAATGAACCCGTCATCAAAATTCTGCGCCCGCACGGTATCCGCCACGCCATCAAACTGCGCCAGCCACATTTGCAGAGTCCGCGCGTAATCCTTACCAAACGCATAGCTATCGGTGATTTTCAACCCCGCACGGTCGGCTTCTGCGTAAAACCGCGCCAAACTGGGCAGCATCCCGCCCGGAAAAATATAGTTGCGAATGGCATCGCCTCCGCGCCGATAGGCATCAAAATACGCATCCCCTATGGTGATAGTTTGCACGACCGCCCGACCTTTCACCGCCAGTAACGATTTGATTTTGCTGAAATAAGTGTTCCAATAAGCCTCACCCACGGCTTCAAACATTTCAATCGACACAATCGAATCAAACTGCCCGCGCATATCGCGATAATCGCATAATTTCGCCTGTGCCTGCGCCCCGCCAGCACCGCCACCCGCCAGCCGAGCCTGCGCGTAATCCAACTGCGACGGGGAAATCGTAATCCCCGTCATCTCATGCCCCGATTTTTCCAGCCCACGCGCCATAAACCCGCCCCAACCGCAACCGATTTCCAGTAACCGCCCGCTATCGCCCAGCCGAGACAGTATCCTATCGTATTTATTATTTTGCGCCGTTGCCAAATCATCGTTTGGATTTTTGAACAGAGCGGAGGAATACGTCATCGTCGAATCCAGCCATAATTTATAGAAACTATTGCCCAAATCATAGTGGCTATGGATGTTTTTACGACTGCCGCGTTTGGTGTTGCGTTTGAACAGATAGCCTATGTTAGCAAGGCTTTGATAAAACTTATTGCCCCTCATATACACGCCAATATGGGACTCATTAACCAGCGCGAATTCAATCAATGCGATGATGTCGCGGCTGTCCCAGTTGCCCTGCCGATACTCGCTGGCAAGGGCGATATCGCGACCTATCGCCACGTTGGATATGACCTTATAGTCAAACAGGTGGATATGCGCCGAGGGGCCGGTTTTGTCACCTTTGAAGTGGTAGGTTTTACCGTCAGGCAGGGTGATTTCTATTTCGCCGTAGGCTATGTTTTCAAGGGATTTAAGCAAGTTTTGCGTTGCTTTCTGTGCGAGCATGGCGGGGTTCCTTTGCTGGTTAGTGTGTAGGTTAGTATGGTTTTTGCAAATAGTATAGCAAGTTTTTTTTGGAATGGAAAGTTTTTTTTAGTTATTAGTGATTAACGATTAACGATTAACGCCTAAAAAACTATTGACAGTCCATCATTTATCATTCACAATTTACCATTAACAACCACCCTCAACCAAAGAAAGACCACCCATGAAGCAACCCAACATCGTGCTCATCATGGCAGACCAGCTCGCCCCGCATTTCACCGCCCCCTATGGACATAGAAGCGCGAAAACCCCCCACATGTCCGCCTTATCCGCGCGAGGCATGCGGTTTGACGCGGCATACTGCAACTCCCCGCTCTGCGCCCCCAGCCGATTTTCTTTTATGTCAGGGCAACTGGTCAGCCGTATCGCTGCATACGACAACGGGTGCGAGTTCCCCGCGACCGTCCCCACTTTCGCCCATTATTTACAGTCTTTGGGCTATCGCACCTGCCTCAGCGGTAAAATGCACTTTGTCGGCCCCGACCAGAAACACGGGTTTGCCGACCGTATTACCACCGATATTTACCCGTCGGATTTCGCTTGGACTCCGGATTGGGAGGCTTGGGATGAACGGATAGACAAATGGTATCACAACATGCAAACCGTGAAAGAAAGCGGGGTTGCTCAGGCGACTTACCAGATTGATTACGATGACGAGGTTGCCTTTGCCGCCAAACGCTGGCTGATGGATCGCGCGCGCGATAAAGCCGCGGGGGATGCCACGCCTTTTGCCATGGTTGCCAGTTTTATCCACCCGCACGACCCCTATGTCGCGCGTCCCGAATTCTGGGATTTATACGATGATGCGGATATTGACCCGCCCGAAGTCGTGCTGGATATGGCCGACCAAGACCCGTTTTCAAAACGGGTTATGGACGGGATAGAGGCAAGCTATGTGCCTTTGACGGATGAGGAAATCCACAGGGCTCGGCGGGCGTATTTGGCGAATGTCAGCTATTTTGACAGCAAAATCGGCACGATTGTGGATACTTTGCGCGAAACGGGCGAGCTGGATAATACCGTCGTAATCGTCACCGCCGACCACGGCGATATGCTGGGCGAACGCGGTTTGTGGTACAAGATGAATTTCTTTGAGCATTCCGCCCGTGTGCCGTTAATCATGGCGGGTCCTGGTGTCGTGCAGGGGGCGGCGGGCAACGCCTGTTCTCTGGTGGATATTTTGCCGAGCCTGCTGGATATAGCGGGTGGTGCGGATTATCCTTTGGGTGCGGATATTGACGGGCGTAGCCTGATGGATTTGGCACGAGGAGGCACGGATTCCGTGGATGAAGCGATTGGTGAATATTGTGCGGAAATGACTCCGTACCCTGTGTTTATGATAAGGCGGGGCGCGTTAAAGTACATTCATTGCGACCCTGACCCGCCCCAGTTATATGATTTGGCGGTTGATCCTTTGGAACTGCGCAATGTCGCGGGGGAGGCGGATTATTCGGAGGCGGCGACGGCGTTTGCCGCCGAGGTTGCGTCGCGCTGGGATAGTGCAAAATTGCGTGATGCGGTTATGGTGACGCAGAAGACTCGCCGTGCGTTGCATGCCAGTATGGCGGCGGGTAGCGGGCAGCATTGGGACTACAACCCGCCCCGTGATGCGTCGCAGGAGTATGTGCGCAATCATATGGATTGGACTGTGGCGGCAGGGCGATATCGGTTTCCGCCAGCAGATGAGTGATTAGTGGTGAATGATTAGTGATTAGTGGGGGCTTTTGTGCATATAGAGCTTTTGCATAAGGGCAGTTGAACCTGCCCGACCAAGATAAAAACATGCAAAAGCCCATACACAAAAGCCTTTGGTTACAAGACGATAGGAATTCTATAAATTTACTATCTGGAATAACAAGAAGATAGAGTGGATTATTTGCAAAGAATACTTGGGAATTGGTGATAGGCAATTTCTAAATTTATTTAGGCTGTGCCTAGATACAAGGATAGGCTTTAGCCAAAAATCACCCGTCCAGCTCTCCGCAGGAGGGGTGGGCGGGTGGGCAACCGAACGAAGTGAGGGCGCAACAAAAAACCTCTACTCTTAACCTTTAATAACCAATCATTCATTATTATTTAGCCCTTGCGGGTCTTCGTCATTGCTACGCAATGCCGACCAGTCAAGAAGTGGCATTAATCACTAATCACTAATCACTAATCACTAATCACTAATCACTAATCACTAATCACTAATCACTAATCGCTAAAAACGCTGCTATCGTCGCATCAAAGGACAGCAAAATAGACCCGTGCCGATTTTTATACGGTCGCGCCAGTTGCAAAATCGCCAAATCCTCAAACGGAGGGCAGGGGGGCTCGCCATCGGCACTCAGCATTAAAAATAACTGTTCGCGGGCGCGGACAAGCGTGTCATATTCCAGCCCAACAACCGCACGGGCGATGATAGACGCGGCCGCTTGCCCCAGCGCACAAGCCTTTACATTATGGGAATAATCGCTTATCCGCCCATCCGCTATGTTCAAAGAAACCGTGATGTAAGAGCCGCAAAGCGGGGCGCGCACCTTTGCCTGACCTTGCGGATTTGGCAAGTCCTCGGTGATAGGAATGGTCGCCGCCCAGCGCAGGATTTCCTTGGAATACAGCGCGACTTCGGTTGATGATTGCGATTTCACGGGGTGTTTCCTTTCAAAAAGCCCTTTTCACTTGGGCGATTACGCGGTATAATGCGGGTGAAAATATCGGTATAAAACCGCGATTATAACCGCAAGGCGACAAAAAGAAAAGGCACAAAACGATGGCAGATATTAACACGGATATGGAAGATAATTTTGATATAGATCGCTTGCAATTTAACGCGGACGGTTTGATTCCCGCGATTGCCCAGGATTACAAAACCGGTGAAGTTTTGATGATGGCGTGGATGAATCGTGAGTCTTTGGAACAGACCCTAGCCAGCAGGGACGTAGTCTATTGGTCGCGCTCACGCGGGGAATTGTGGCGCAAGGGGGCGACCTCTGGGCACGTCCAGAAATTGCACGGTTTGCGGGTGGATTGTGACGCGGACACGCTGTTATTGGCAGTTCATCAGACGGGCGCGGCCTGTCACACCAATCGGCGGAGTTGTTTTTATCGCAAAATCCCTGTTAATCGTTAAAAACCCGCGCCCGAATATCTTCCGCACTCGCCCCAGCCGCCCGCAATACCCGCAACGCCACGGCATCATCGCGTTTAGCCAATCGCTTGCCCTCCGCATCCCGAATCAATTTATGATGATGATAAACGGGGGTTGGCAACCCCAACAACCCCTGTAAAACCACGTGTAATTTTGTCTGTTCAAACAAATCCTCGCCACGGGTCACATGGGTAATCCCCTGAAAAGCATCGTCCAATACGACCGCCAGATGATAGCTTATCCCGATATCTCGGCGCGCCAAAACACATCCACCAAACCCCGCCATAACATCGCCCTTAGTGAAAACAACCTCACCCACGCCAGTTTCCATAAACCGATATTCCCTATCAGGCAACATCCCCGCATCCAGACGCAACGCCATATCAGCAGGGATATCGCAGGGGAACCGCCGGTCCGCTCGCCCGCCACATCCGCCCGAATAAATGCCGATAGGGGGGTCGCCCTCTTGGGGAGCAGCCAACCCAGCCTCCCGCCGATTGCAATCACAGGCGAACACCAGCCCGCGTTGCCACAAATCGCGAACCGCCTCCGCATAATCGCCCGCCCTTGCCGATTGGCGCAACGGCGCATCCGCCCACGAAATCCCCAGCCAATGCAAATCTTCCATAATTGCGGTTTCAAACGCGGGCTTACACCGCGCCGTGTCTATATCCTCAATCCGCAGAATAAACCGCGAGGCATCCCCGCCGACCGCCCGCCAGATAGTCAGTGCGGAAAACGCATGCCCCAGATGCAAAAACCCACTGGGCGAGGGCGCGAAACGCTGGCGCATAAATTCATCCTTTGTTAATGCATGCATAGCTCTGTATAACACAATCCCCCCGTTTTTAAAAACATTTTTACCACCCGTTTCACCGCCCACCCCAATGTTCATCCTATATTCACCCTATAATTCGTGATAAAAACAACATAATCCCCCCTAAAAACCGCCATAAAACGCTTGCAATCGGGGGAAAACGGGGCTATACGGGGCTATGTTTTTGTAAAAAACACATAAATAAATTAAAAATCATACAAAAACCCCGAAAAAAAGGAAAAACCAATGACACCCCCCCTAACACCCCCAATGACACGCACCCTAACACTCTCCCTAAAAAACACCATACCTACACTGGCTTTGCTGGTCGCAATCCTTATGCTAGGCGGGTGTGTGGGCAAGACACTTAATAACCTTGCAAATAGGCTTCAAAGTGATGCCGAAAAGGAGTTTCAGAATTTAGAAAACGGACTAAACGGTGGTAATTCGCCAGACCCTTGTATAGCGCGGAATACCTGTGTAGATTATACCCATTGGGCGACTGCAAATGCGGCAAACCCCACCACCAGGCCCACGGCAAACCGATTTTTGACGGGTACGGCAACGGGTTTGACAACGGGGGGGAGTGATACGGGGCAGATTACGAACCTTGCGAGTATTGGCGGGGAAGCTACGGATGGTTTCGCCATTTATCGCGCGGGTAATGTTCATAACGCTGGGATTTTATCGACAACCAGATTGGGTGCGCCTTTGGCTGAGACTACTACCAATGCACGATGGACAGGGCGGTTTTCAGAGCGGGTAGGGCAAGGCGATATTGCGAACACCAATATTACACTAATGGTTAGTTATAGCGGTTCGGCTGGGACAATCACTAGCACAAACATCGGCAGTTCGAATGCGTATTCCTTTACAAATGTTGCTTTTAACAATGTGGGCATAATAACTGGTACGATAACCCGCACGGCGGATACCAGCGTAGGTACTGTTTCAGGGCTTATCGGGGCGGAGGGCGCGGTCGCCGTGTTTCACAGCAATGCGAACGCGACAACATCTTATGTTGGCGGGTTTGGGGCGACTCCCCCATCAGGGAGCTAATCGCGAATCGCGACCCCTAGCAGAGCCATTTCATCCAAGCGGTTTTCGCCCTTACCTCGGCTATTCATCCTAAATCCGCGATAAAACCGCCCTAAAAAACCGCAAAAAACGCTTGCAAACGGGGATTCAACCCGCTGGCAGAACGAACGCCGCAGGCTATGCTGGTGGGTTTGTTGCCTATTTGACAAATCCGCTACCGATAGAAACTTGCATCACGGCTAAGACCTGTGTGGATTATGCCCATTGGGTGACGGCGGCAGACCCCGCCACCACGCCCACGGCAAACAAATTTTTGACGGGTACGCCAACGGGGCTTACGACGGGGGAGGGTAATACGGGGAGTGTTACGAACCTTGCGTATAGCGATGGTTTGATTGATTTAGAGGGGGAAGCTACGGATGGTTTCGCCATTTTTCAAGCGGGTAATACTCATAACGCGGGGATTTTATCGACAACCAGATTGGGTGCGCCTTTGACTGAGACTACTACCAATGTAGAATGGAAAGGGCTGTTTTTTGATCGGGTAGCACGCGGTTCTATTGGCAACAGCAGTCTTACACTAGTGGTTAGTTATACTGGCTCGGCTGGGACACTCACCAGCACAAGCATCGGTCGTAATAATACATATACCTTTACGAATGTTGGTTTTGACTCTTTCGGCATAATAACTGGTACGATAACCCGCACGGCGGATTCAGGCGCAGGTACTGTTACAGGGCTTATCGGGGCAGAGGGCGCGGTCGCCGTGTTTCACAGCGATACGGACACGACGACGGAATCTTACGTTGGCGGGTTTGTGGCGGTTCCACCTGCACCTGCACCCCAATCAGGGAGCTAATCGCGACCTCTTAACAGAGCCACGCCAGCCAAACGGGTTTCGCGAATTTTATTAATGGGAACAGCCCAAAAAAATGTATAAGAACCAGACAAAAAAGGAAATATCAATGACACTCTCCCTAACACCTTTCATAAAAAAATCCATACCCACACTGGTTTTGCTGACCATAATCCTTTTGCTGAGCGGGTGTGTGGGTGCGGCGATTGACCGCGCGCTTCAGCGGGCGACAGAGGGTATCACTGACCTTGTTACAGATATATTCCCCGATATAGATATAGACGATAAAGATATTAACAGTATAGAAGGTGTTAATACTTTGGGCGAGGATGACCCTTGTTTAGATGCTGATAAGCTGTTTAATGACCCGTTTTGCAATGGGACAGTGAATGAGCAGATTTATAATGACTTGCGAGAGGCGCAATGCGTTAGGGTTAGAGAATCAAACCCATCCGCTTGCGCAGACACAATTACACGGGCTTGCGGTGCGGATCTTGATCATGAGCTTTGCACTGGCGCGATATATGACCGCCAACGCGAGGTGCGGAATGAAATGCTGGAACAAAACAGGCTTACCGTTAATATTGCCGATTGGACGAATGGTTTTACCGATGACGATGGGGAGGTTGTCACGCTGAACTCCGAGCCAATTTCTACGGACACCGAAAACGGGTTCTTGTCGGATTTGACGTTTGCGATTTTGAAGGCTTATACCATAACCGCCGATCATGAGGCTACATTCGTTGGCGGTAATCCAAATGATCCGATAGAAAATCAGCGGCGAATAAGAGAGCAAAGGGTTTTTACAATTCAAAGCGCGGATACAGGCGCGCGTGGGCATAACCGTAGTATTGGGACTTTAACCTTGGCACACAGACAGACCGCTCGTGGCTCAGCGGAACCCGTCTTTTATGGATTTAAAGGACTTGACGCGGATGGGGGAGAGACGGATACAGGCGATGTCATGGATGGGGTAAGCTTTGTTGCAGGTCAATATAATCAAAGGTTTGGTGAATGTCAATCTACTGATTGTGATATCAATCGCTATTATGCTGGGGTTCACGCGACCACAGATTTGGGTGCGCCGATAGACGATGTTGCCCAAGTCAGCCAGTGGAGAGGATTTTTTCGTATAGTTGGTGCGGGTAATCTAACGTCTGTGCCGTTTGATATTAATATTACATTTAACACGGAAACCAATGGCGGGACTATTAAGGCGAATTTTACGAATGCGGGTACCTATGATATAGACGCTACATATGATAACTTTGGTACCATAACGGGTGACGTTACGTTGCTCAATAGTCCGGGAAAGGTAAGCGGGATTATCGGGCAGGAGGGTTTGGTTGCCGCCTTTATCAGCGATTTCACAGGGGCTACATCCCGTTTGGTGGCAAATCCCTCTGGCTATGCAGGTGGGTTTGTTGCCTATTTGCCAAATCCAGAACCAGATAGAACACAAGACCCTTGTATAGCGCGGAATCAATGTGTGGATTATGCCCATTGGGCGGATGCGGGTGCGGCAAACCCCACCACCACACCCACGGCAAACCGATTTTTAACGGGTACGGCAACGGGGCTGACAACGGGGGACAGTAATACGGGGCATGTTACGACCCTTGCGAGTAGTAATTTAGCGATTGGTTTAAGGGCGGAGGATGCTGCGGATGGTTTCGCCATTTTCTTTGATGGTGATGATCATAACGCGGGGCTTTTATCAACAACCCGAATCGGCGCACCTTGGGAGAATAATGGTGTAAATCTAACATGGGAAGGGACGTTTGTCGCGCGGGCGGCGGGGGCAGATCTTGTTAGCTCCACCCCTTTTACACTCATCGTTAATTATAGCAGGAGCAATTCGTCTGGGTCAATCAGAGGCACAAGCAACGATGACACTCCTGGTCAGTATTCCTTTACGGTCGGAGGTTCGGGTGAGTATTCCTTTATGGCTGATTTTAACAGTGTGGGTCTAATAGAAAATGGGGTGATAACCCGCACGGTGGGTGCAGATACCAGCACAGGTGTTGTTACAGGGCTTGTCGGGACGGGCATCGGCGGGTTCGGCGCCGCGGTCGGCGTGTTTCACAGCAATGTGGGCGCGGATACATCTTACGTTGGCGGGTTTGTGGCAAGTGGTAATAATCCACGCTCAGGGAGCTAATCGCGAATCGCGACCCCTAGCAGAGCCATTTCATCCAAGCGGTTTTCGCCCTTACCTCGGCTATTCATCCTAAATCCGCGATAAAACCGCCCTAAAACGCCCCAAAAACCCGCAAAAAACGCTTGCAAACGGGGAAAATCGGGGCTATACGAGGTTATGTTTTTGCAAAAACCGCGTGGAAACCGCCGCAAAAACCTGCAGAAAATGTAAAAAATAAGGACAATCCAATGACACTCTCCCTAAAAAACACCATACCTGCACTGGCTTTGCTGGTCGCAACCCTTATGATGAGCGGGTGCGGCGCACTTAATAGCCTTGCAGATGATGCCAAAGTTGCGGCGGATGAAATCGCCGACCAGATAAGAAAACTTGTTGAGGGTTTGCCTCCCGGCGATCCGTGTAGAGTCCAAGATACGTTGTTTGGCGACCTGACGCGTTGCTATACTCCACAGCATAATGCTATAAGAGAGTTACAATGCACTGATAAGTTTGATGCAGCCCTTTGTGGTCCTACGCTTATACGGGTTTGCGAGGAGAATATTAATAGTCCTCTTTGCACTGATAGAGGAGATTATGGAGTTCAACAGACAAGGGGACGGCTCTTTGTTGATGAGAGTGATTGGCGGGCTAGTTTTCTTGATGAAAATAGGAATGTTATCACGCGCGAGGAGGCGCCGACTTCTGACGAAGACGAAAACCTGTTCTTGGGGAATTTGACGAGTGAGAAATTGTTAAAATATAACCAAACCTCCATATTTATGGTTGGATTTGATTTAGACGGTGAAGATACACCTACTCGGAAAAGACAGCAGGAAAGGATTTTTACAATTGAAGACACGGATGCGGTTGGGACTTTAACTCTGGCCGACAGCTCAACTGACCCCGACTTTCATGGATTTAAAGGGGTTACCGAGGGGGTAGATATAGGCGATAGAAATGATGGGGTAAGCTTTGTTGCAGGTCAATTTAATCTCAGGTCTGATTGTGATGCTGATGTAGATGATTGTGTAGATCATCGCTATTATGCTGGGATTCACGCGACCACAGACTTGGGCGCGCCTTTGGTGGCAGGACGGGCATCTGGCACATGGAAAGGATTGATTCGCACGGTTGGTCTTGGCGATCTAAGGTCTGTGCCGTTTGATCTTGAGATTACATTTCGCAGGGCAACCAATGGCGGGACTATTAAGGCGGATTTTACTAGTGAGCGTCGCTATGTTATAGACGCTACATTTAATGGACTTGGTGTCATAACGGGTGACATTACGATTGTCAGAAGTCCAGGAAAGATACGCGGAATTATCGGGCAGGAGGGTGCGGTTGCCGCCTTTATCAGCGATACCTCAGGGGTTAAAAACCCTTCAAGGACAGACCTCTTCGGCTATGCTGGTGGGTTTGTTGCCTATTTGCCAAATTCAGAACCAAGGGCAACGACAACATCAACGGAGATACCGGATTCAGCAGACGCTTGCGTCAAGAATAATACCTGTGTGGATTATCTCCATTGGGAGGCATCGGCAAATCCCACCGACACGCCCACGCCAAACGAATTTTTGCAGGGTACGACAGTGGGGTTGGCGGGGGTTGACCAAGGTAATGTTGCGGCGTCTTCGAGCCTTGCCAATCTCAATCCTTCAGGAGATAGGGATGATGGTTACGCCTTTTACCTACCTGATGCGACTGGTAGCGTTCATAACGTTGGGATTTATTCAACAACCAATTTAGGCGCACCTTTGCCTAATACTATTGCCAGTGCACAATGGGCAGGACTGCTTCACGAACGGTCGGGGACAGGTCCTTTTAGTTCCCACCCTATTACACTAACCGTTGGTTTTAGCACTGGCGCTGGTACTGGAACAATCCATGGTAAAAACGGCGTAGATGGTCTGTATGAACTTGTGGCTAGTTTTAGCGATATAGGCGTGATAAGTGGTACGATAATCCGTACAGCTAAATCAGGCGACACTATTACGGGTGCAGACACAGGTCGTATTTCAGGGCTTATCGGCGCGGATGGCGCGGTCGGCGTGTTTCGCAGTAATCTGGGCACGACGGTATCTTTCGTTGGCGGGTTTCTGGCACAGCCACCGCTGACTGTGGATTATACCGATTGGGTGGCGGCGGCAAATCCCACCGACGCGCCCATGCCAAACGAATTTTTGAAGGGTACGCGAAACGGGTTGATGGGGACCACCCGACTTGAAATTGGGGGGCTTACGAACATTGCGGCTAATGTTCACAATCATGCTAGCACTCATATTTTAGATGCGGGAGACGCGGGGGATGGTTTCGCCGTTTACCGAGCTACAAAGACTGGCAGCGTTCATAACGCTGGGATTTTATCAACAACCGACTTGGGTGCACCTTTAACTGGTACTATTACCAATGTACAATGGCCAGGATCGCTTCTAACTCGGGTGGTGGAGACAGGTGGTCTTACTATTCCCAGCCTTATTACACTAAACATTAATTTTGACGGCACTGATGGAACAATCGCTGGCTCAAACAGCCTTAGTGATTTTGCAATACTTGCTAGGTTTAACAATTTAGGCGTGATAAGTGGTGATGTAACCCATACACTGAGAGTGCCAGGCCAGCCTATTACGGGTGGCAGTGGCTCTGTAACAGGGCTTATCGGGGTGGATGGCGCGGTCGCCGTGTTTCGCAACCTTCCGAACTCGAGGACAAATTACGTTGGCGGGTTTGTGGCACAACCATCCCAAGGAAGAGCAGCAGACCCTTGCATCGCGCGGAATACCTGTGTGGATTATGCCCATTGGGAGGCAGCGGCAAATCCCACAGACACGCCCACGCCAGACCGATTTTTAAAGGGTACGCCAGGGGGGTTGGCAGGGGTTGAAAATTACCTTGATATTGCGCATTTGGACCTTGAGGATAATACTAATTTTTATCCTGCGTTAAGTGGCGGAGACGCCAAGGATGGTTTCGGCCTTTACCGACCTATTAATCCTCATAGTTCTGGTAGTACTCATAACGTTGGGATTTATTCAACAACCAATTTGGGCAGACCTTTGAGTGGAACTTTTGCCAATGCAAGATGGGCAGGATTGTTACGATATCGGGTGGGGAGACTTATTACTGACTTCGGTGTTACACTAAACGTTGGTTTTAACGATGGCACTAAGGCTGGAACAATCACTTATGGTAGCACAGGAACTGAGTATCAAATAGTTGCTGATTTTGACGGTACAGGCGTGATAAGTGGGGACATAACCCGCAGGGTGACGGGCGATACAAGCACGGGTACTATTTCAGGGCTTATCGGGCAGGAGGGCGCGGTCGGCGTGTTTCATAGCACTGCGGGCGCGACGACCCCTTACGTTGGCGGGTTTGTGGCAAGCCCACCTGCACCACAAGGATAATTTTATGAATGGTGAATTGTAAATTATGAATGGTGAATTATTGGTTGTTCTTATTATCCGTTATTTAAAATAATTGGAGTTCGTTATTTTAGGTTATTGAATAACTAGGCGTTCGTTATTTTAGGAAAGAAATTTGCCACACAACCCAATTCATAATTCATAATTCATCATTCACAATTCAAAACTAATCCACTTTGTCCAAGCGGTTTTCGCCCGCTCAGTATAGCCCATATAGCGTTCGCGTCGCGCTCGGCGACCTGACCGAGCGTCATTCATCGGTGGGAACAGTCCAAAATTAACATTCATAGGTTGAAAAGTGCTAGCATCCGCAGATTGCGTAATGTGGTGCAATAACGCCCCAGTCGCCGTTTCAATCGGCGGTAAATCACCCGTTTCCCCGTTATAGTCCCGCACCGCCAACCGCCCCGCCAACAACCCCATTGCGGCGGATTCCACATAGCCCTCCACCCCCGTGATTTGCCCAGCAAAACGAATATGCTCCGCCCCACGCAGACGCATGTGGGTATCCAAAACCTTTGGCGAATTGATGAAACTGTTCCTATGTATCCCGCCCAACCGCGCGAACCGTGCCTTTTCTAACCCCGGTATCAGCGCGAAAACGGCCGCCTGCGCCCCGTAAGTCATCTTGGTTTGAAAGCCCACGATATTATACAAAGTGCCAAGTTTATTTTCAACGCGGAGTTGAACGACCGCGTAAGCCTTGTTCGTGTCAGGGTGGGGATTAGTCAAACCAACGGGCTTCATCGGGCCAAACCGCAGAGTTTCACGACCGCGTTCTGCCATCACTTCAATCGGCAAACACCCTTCAAAATAGGGGGTTTTCACCTCGCCCTCCTTAAATTCGGTCTTATCGGCGGCCAGCAGAGCGTCAATAAACGCCTCATACTGCGCCTTATCCATCGGGCAATTTATGTAGGCCTTGCGCTGTTCGTCCGTATCGCCTTTGTCATAGCGCGATTGCCGCCACGCCGTGCGCATATCGATGCTATCGGCATAGACTATCGGCGCGATAGCATCAAAAAACGCCAGCGCGTCTTGCCCGGTTTTCGCGGCAATTTGCGCCGCCAAGGCGGGCGAAGTCAGGGGTCCAGTCGCGATAATAGTCGGCTCATCAGGGATTTGCGTGATTTCGGCGCGGTTCAGCGTGATAAGCGGATTTTCGGTTATCGCCCGCGTGATGTGGGTGGCGAATTTATCGCGGTCAATCGCCAGCGCAGAGCCCGCGGGCAGGGCGTATTGGTCTGCCGTCGCCATAATCAGGCTGTTTGCTTGACGCATTTCCCAGTGGAGCAAGCCGACCGCGTTCGCCTCATGGTCATCCGAGCGGAATGAATTAGAGCAAACCAGCTCTGCCAGACGGTCGGTTTGGTGGGCAAAGGTTTTCTGGGTCGGCCGCATTTCGTGCAGAATAACGGGGATGTTTTGGGCGGTGATTTGGTGGGCGGCTTCGCAACCAGCCAAACCGCCACCGATGATGTGGATGGGCATGTTTAGTTATTAGTTGTTAGTTATTAGTTATTAGTGGGTTTAGCCCTGCGGGGTTTCGTTATGGCTTACGCGATATTGATTCGTTTGTAAAGGGGCGGGGGCTTTTGTGCGTAGCCCCCACTTCGTGGGAGCATGCCAAAAGCCCTTGGGTTACAAGATGATAATATCTCTATAAATTTACTATCTGGAATAACAAGACGTTAGATTGGATTATTTGCAAAGAATACTTGGGAAGTGGTGATAGGTTTGCTCTAAATTTATTTAGGCTTTGCCTAGATGCTAGGATAGGCTTTAGCCAAAAATCACCCGTCCAGCTCTCCGCAGGAGGGGTGGGCGGGTGGGAAGCCCGAACGAACGGGGCTTGCCCCGAAGTGAGGGCGCAACAAAAAACCTCCGCTCTTAACCTCTAATAACCAAACCCCAATTCCTAATAACCAATCACTAATAACTAATAACTAACAACTAACAACTATTCACTAGGTTCAACCGCCGTTTCAACCACAGCATCCCCATCGGCAACACCATCCCCATCAACAACATCCACCTCTTCATCAGATTCTGCGATATAGGCAACAGACACGACCTCTTCCTTATCCCCGATATTAAAGACGGTCACGCCAGACGAGCTACGGCTTTGCCGTGAAATCCCAGCGACTGGGCAACGGATTGATTGCCCTTGCGAAGTCGCCAGCATAATCTGATCCATATCCTTCACGGTGAAAGCCGCCAAAATCTTATCCTCACGCCGCGTTAAATTGGCGGCGATAATACCCTTGCCACCACGCCCGCTTATCCGATATTCCAGCGCGGAAGACCGCTTACCGAACCCGCCAGCCGTGATGGTTAGAATCCATTCCTCTGCCGCCGCCAATTCGTCATAACGCTCCTGCGATAGTGCGACCAAACCTGCGCCCGTGTCCGCACCAGACTCTTCACCAGAATCAGCACCCTCATCAGTATCCGCACCCTCAATAGCCCGCCTCATTTTGAAATAGCTTAACCGCTCTTCCACCGATACCTCCACATGGCGAATCACCGCCATAGACACCAGCTCATCCCCCTTCGCCAGTCTTATTCCGCGAACCCCAACAGAATTACGACCTTTGAAAAGCCTTACGTGTTCCATAGAAAACCGCACGGCTTTTCCCCCCCGTGTTACCAGCAAAAAATCATCCTCTGGCGTGGCAATTCGCACATTCACAATAGACGCACCGTCAACCAATTTCATCGCGATTTTGCCGTTCACCTTTACATTGGTGAAATCGGACAAAGCATTACGCCGAACCATCCCGTTAGAGGTCGCAAAGACTATATTCATCGTTCCCCAATCATCTTCAGGCACATCCATAGGCATCACCGCCGCGATAGACACATCGGCAGGAATCGGCAGTATATTAACGATGGATTTGCCCTTGGTATTCCGCCCGCTCTGCGGCAAACGCCACGTTTTCAGCTTATAAACCATCCCATCCGTGGTGAAAAACAGCAACGGAGTATGCGTATCCACGACAAACATAGAGGTCACAAAATCATCATCTTTCGTGGTCATCCCCTGCAATCCCTTGCCCCCGCGTGCCTGTTCGCGGTATTCGTCCAAGCCCGTCCGTTTGATATAACCGCCGTTCGTTATAGTCACCGCCATATCGGCGTGTTCAATCATCGCTTCGTCTTCCACAGTGCCAGCCCAATCAACGATTTGTGTGCGTCTTTCACAAGGAAACTGCTCGCGCACGATACGCAATTCATCACTGATAATCGCGCGAATTTTTTCACGGCTTTGCAAGGTAGCAAGGTGGGCTTTGATTTTCTCCGACAAGTCCTGTAATTCGGTCGTCACCTCCGCCACGCCCAACGCAGTCAGCCGTTGCAGGCGTAATTCCAAAATCGCGCGGGCTTGGGATTCGGACATATTATAGGTGTTATCATCGTTTATCTTATGGCTTGGGTCGTCAATCAGTTTGATATAAGGCGCAATATCACTGGCAGGCCAACGGCGGTGCATCAGGCTCGCACGGGCGGCAGCAGGGTCGGCAGAGCCACGAATCGTCGCCACGATTTCATCCACATTGCTAACCGCCACGGCCAACCCGCAGAGCAAATGGCTACGTTCGCGGGCTTTGCGCAGTTCAAAAGCGGTACGGCGCATCACCACCTCTTCACGGAATTCAATGAAATAATTCAGGAAATCGTATAATTTGAGCTGTTCTGGTCGCCCGCCATTCAACGCCAGCATATTACAGCCAAACGAGGTCTGCATAGGGGTATAACGGAAAAGCTGGTTCAAAACGACTTCGGCGGTCGCGTCGCGTTTTAATTCTATCATCACGCGTACGCCGACTCGGTCTGATTCGTCTTGAATATGGGCGATGCCTTCAATTTTCTTATCCCGCGCGAGTTCGGCGATTTTCTCAATCATCGTTGCCTTATTCACCTGATAGGGGATTTCATCAATGATAATCGCCATGCGGTCTTTGCGGATTTCCTCTATATGCGTTTTGGCACGGATGAGGACGCTGCCACGCCCTTCGGTGTAGGCCTTGGTCGCGCCAGCTTGCCCCAAAATCAGCCCGCCCGTGGGGAAATCGGGGGCCGGGATGTATTGCATTAACGCCAGCGAATCAAGGTCAGGATTGTCAATCAAGGCAAGGGTTGCGTTAATGACTTCGGTGATATTATGGGGCGGAATGTTCGTCGCCATACCCACGGCGATACCGCCCGCGCCGTTGACCAGCATATTGGGGTAGCGGGCCGGCAAAACGCAGGGTTCCAGCTCCTTGCCATCATAGTTATCTTGGAAATCGACCGTGTCTTTGTCTATGTCCTCCAGCAAATAATCGGTGGAGCGGGCAAGCCTGGCTTCTGTATACCGCATCGCCGCCGCGTTATCCCCGTCCATAGAGCCGAAATTCCCCTGCCCATCAATCAAAGGCATGGACATGGCGAAATCCTGCGCCATACGCACAAGCGCGTCATAAATGGCTTGGTCGCCGTGCGGGTGGAAGCTGCCCATAACATCGCCCACGGATTTGGCCGCTTTTCGGTAGGGTTTCGTGTAGGTATAGCCGTTTTTGTGCATGGCGTAGAGGATGCGTCTATGCACGGGTTTCAAGCCGTCGCGTAGGTCTGGAATAGCCCGCGATACGATGACCGACATGGCGTAATCCAAGTAGGATTTCTTCATCTCCTCTTCAATAGGGATGGTGTTTTCGCGGGGCGGGTCTGTGGGGGTTGCGTCCTGTACGGGCGGGGGAGGTGGGGTTTCGTCTATGATATCGTCGCTCATGTGGGTGCCTGTTTTTGTGGTTTGAGGGTGCTTTAGGGGTAGTTATAGCATAAATGGCGGAGATGTAAATAGTTGTTAGTTATTAGTTGTTAGTTGTTAGTTATTAGTTATTAGTTATTAGTTGTTAGTTATTAGTTGTTAGGAATTGTGGGTTCGTTATTAGAGGTTAAGGGCAGAGGTTTTTTGTTGCGCCCTCACTTCGTTTGGTTGCCCACCCGCCCACCCCTCCTGCGGAGAGCTGGACGGGTTTTTATTGGCTAAAGCCTGTCCTAGTATCTAGGCAAAGCCTAAATAAATTTAGAAATAGCCTATCGCCATTTCCCAAGTATTCTTTGCAAATAATCCAATTTATAGTCTTGTTATTCCAGATAGTAAATTTATGACGAATCTATAATCTTGTAACCAAAGGGCTTTTGGCATGCCCCCGCGAAGCGGGGGCTACGCACAAAAGACCACGCTGGTCGGTATTGCGTAGCAATGACGAAGACCCGAAGGGCTAAACCCACTAACAACTAATAACTAATAACTAATAACTAATAACTAATAACTAATAACTAATAACTAATAACTAACAACTAATAACTAACAACTAACAACTAATAACTAACAACTAACAACTAAAACGGTATCTCATCATCCTCTAACCCAGCAGCACCATCCTGCCCGCCGTCAGCACCACCAGCACTGGCACCACCGCCACCACCAGAACCGCCACTATCAGCAGGGGGGGGCTGTCCGCCACCGCCGCCAACAGAGCCACCGCCAGAATAACCGCCACCTTGGTCTTGATTATAGCCGTCACCGCCGCCACCAGAACCGCCACCACTACGTCCATCCAGCATAGTCATTGACCCACTGAACCCCTGCAAAACAACCTCAGTCGTGAATTTATCCGCGCCATTCTGATCCTGCCATTTACGAGTCTGCAAAGACCCCTCAATATAAATCTTCGCACCTTTTTTCAAATACTGCTCGCAAATCTTAATCAATCCTTCGTTAAAAACACTGACACGATGCCATTCCGTCCGCTCGCGCTTCTCACCCGTAGCCTTATCCCGCCACGAATCCGTCGTCGCCAAATTCAAATTACACACACGATTCCCGTTTTGAAAGCTATGAACCTCCGGATCGCGCCCCAAATTCCCAATTAACATTACCTTATTCAATGAACCAGCCATCTTTTCAATCCTTTCATAGCCAAGCCACAGCGCGAGCCAAACAGACCCACACCCTTTATCCGCCGTTGATACCCTTATCAAACCTAAAAATCAATAACAAAAGGTTAATAATTCCCAAACTATTTTAATTAATTTGCGTTTTATCGGCAAAATCCCAACAAAATCCCCGCTCGCCCGCTCCCCGCAGGGGGGGTGGGCGGGCGGGAACCAAAAAACCTCTGCCCTTAATGCCAATAACAAACCGCCAATTCCTAACAACCAAAAACTCATCACTAATCACTAATAACTAATCACTAAAACCCCCTTGCAATCCCCCGCGTTTTGCAGTAAGCCCCATTCCATGACCGAATTACGCAACATCACCATCCGCGGGGCGCGCGAACACAACCTCAAATCCATTGACGTTGACATTCCGCGCAACAAATTGGTAGTCATCACGGGGCTATCTGGCTCTGGCAAATCGTCCTTGGCGTTTGATACGATTTACGCGGAGGGGCAACGTAGGTATGTAGAATCGCTGTCCGCTTATGCGCGCCAATTCCTTGATATGATGCAAAAACCCGATGTTGACCATATATTCGGTCTGTCGCCCGCTATCTCTATTGAGCAGAAAACCACCTCTAAAAACCCCCGTTCCACGGTTGGCACGGCGACCGAGATTTATGACTATCTGCGGTTGCTGTTCGCGCGGGCAGGGCGGCCGTATTCGCCCGCGACTGGTAAGCAAATCAAGGCGCAGCAGGTGTCCGAAATCGTTGATCAAATCATGGCGATGCCTGTCGATTCGCGTGCTTATTTATTAGCCCCCATTGTGCGCGATAGAAAGGGCGAATATCGCAAGGAATTCCGCGATTTGCAAAAGCAGGGTTTCCAACGGGTCAAGGTCAATGGCGTGTTTTATGAGCTGGATGACGCGCCCGTTTTGAACAAGAAATTACGCCATAATATCGATGTGGTCGTGGATAGAATCGTCATTAAAAAAGGGCTGGAAACGCGGCTGTCGGATAGTGTGCGGACTGCCTTGGATTTGGCGGACGGTATTGCCATTGTGGAAATCGTGGATGGGAATAAAAACGATAGTACAAAGGGCAAAACCGATAATAAGGGCAAAAACCCCGACCCCAACCTCCGCCATGTTTTCTCAGAAAAATTCACCTGCCCGGTCAGTGGCTTTACGATTGCAGAGATTGAACCGCGTTTATTCTCTTTTAACGCGCCGTTTGGCGCTTGCCCGAATTGCGACGGCTTGGGGCATGAGCTGTTTTTCAACGAATCCCTGATAGTCCCCGACCCGTCGCTATCCCTGCTAGAGGGGGCGTTGGCGCCTTGGGCAAAGGGGACTTCGCCCTATATCAGCCAAACGATAGAGGCGATTGCCGCGCATTACAAATTCGACCGCACCGTGCCATTCCGCGATTTACCCGAATCGGCGCAAAAGATTATGCTCCACGGCTCTGGCAAGGAGGAAATCCCATTCCGCTATGATAATGACGGGCGGATTTATCAGGTTAAACGGACGTTTGAGGGCGTAATGCCCAACATAGAACGCCGTTACCGCGAAACAGACAGCAACTGGATTCGCGAAGAATTTGAAAAATACCAAAGCAACCGCCCATGCGAAGCCTGCGGTGGATTTCGCCTCCGTGCAGAGGCGCTTGCCGTGAAAATCGCGGGCGACCATATCGGCAAAATCGTCACCTTTTCCATCAAAGAAACATTGGATTGGATAAGCAGCCTAGATGCCCATTTATCCAAACAGGAACGGCAAATCGCCCAGGCTATCATCAAAGAAATCCGCGAAAGATTAGGCTTTCTGGTCAATGTCGGCTTGGATTATTTAACACTATCACGGGCTTCGGCAACCTTATCAGGCGGGGAAAGCCAGCGAATACGATTAGCCTCGCAAATCGGGTCAGGATTAACCGGGGTTTTGTATGTATTGGACGAGCCATCCATAGGTTTGCATCAACGTGACAACGGGCGATTATTGGAAACCTTGTGCAATTTACGCGACCAAGGCAACACGGTTATCGTCGTGGAACACGATGAGGAGGCGATTCGCAAGGGCGATTTCGTCCTAGACATAGGGCCAGGTGCGGGAGTTCACGGCGGGGAAATCTGCGCCCAAGGCACCCCCGCCCAAATCATCAAATCCAAAAAATCCCTAACAGGCCAGTATTTAAGCGGTAAAAAATCCATCCCCATCCCGAAAAAACGGCGTAAATCCACGGGCAAAGCCGTGGTCGTAAAGAACGCCACGGGCAATAATTTAAAGGGAGTCACCGCGAAATTCCCCTTGGGGATTTTCACCTGCGTTACGGGCGTGTCGGGCGGGGGTAAATCCACTTTGACGCTTGAAACTCTGTTCAAAACAGCCTCCAAACGATTGAACGGAGCAAGGCAAGTCCCCGCACCTTGCGATGGTGTGGAGGGTTTGTTAATGCTGGACAAAGTCATTGATATTGACCAACGCCCGATTGGGCGCACGCCGCGTTCCAACCCTGCGACTTATGTCGGCGCATTCACCCCGATTCGCGATTGGTTCGCGGGGTTGCCCGAATCGGCGGCGCGGGGCTATAAATCTGGTCGGTTTTCCTTTAATGTAAAGGGCGGACGGTGCGAGGCGTGCCAAGGCGACGGCGTGATTAAGATTGAAATGCACTTTTTGCCCGATGTCTATGTGGAATGTGAGACTTGCAAGGGGAAGCGGTATAATCGCGAGACTCTGCAAATCCTGTTCAAAGGCAAATCCATCGCTGATATACTGGATATGACCGTGGAAGAGGCTGAGATTTTCTTCAAAGCCGTGCCGTCCATTCGTGAAAAAATGACCGCATTGATGCGGGTTGGTTTGGGGTATATTAAGGTGGGGCAGAGGGCGACGACTCTGTCTGGTGGCGAAGCCCAACGGGTGAAGTTATCCAAAGAATTGGCACGGCGGGCGACTGGGAATACTCTGTATATCTTGGATGAACCGACGACGGGCTTGCATTTTGAGGATGTTCGCAAATTGCTGGAAGTCTTGCATGACTTGGTGGATTTGGGCAATACCGTGATTGTTATTGAGCATAATTTGGATGTTGTGAAAACCGCCGATTATGTTATTGATATAGGACCAGAGGGCGGGGATGCTGGCGGTGAAATCATCGCAACAGGCTCGCCTGAGGCAGTGGCGAAGGTCGCGAGCAGTTACACGGGGCAGTATTTAAAGCCGATGTTAGGGCTTTAGGTTTGTTCTTTAACCTGTTGATTTTGTTTATGAAAGTGGATGCGTTATGACTATTGGTTTTTATCCGGGGACGTTTGATCCTATTACGCTTGGGCATTTGGATATTATGTCGCGGGCGTGTTCTATGGTCGATAAACTGGTCGTGGGTGTGGCGGGGAATCGCGATAAATCACCGTTGTTTGGGTTAGAGGAACGGGTGGCTATGGTGCAAAACGCGGTGCGCGGGTTGGCGGGGGCGCGGGCAGAGATTACGGTGGTGCCGTTTGAAAACCTGCTGATTGATATGGCGAGGGCGCAGAACGCGGGGCTGATTGTCCGTGGATTGCGCGCCGTGTCGGATTTTGAATATGAGTTTCAGCTGGTGTCTATGAATCGGGCGATGGATCAGAGTATTGAGACGGTGTTTTTAATGGCCGAACCGAAGTATCAAGCTATTTCGTCGCGGTTAGTCAAGGAGGTGGCGATGCTCGGCGGCAATATCCGCCCGTTTGTGAGTGAAGGCGTGGCAGATGCGTTGTATGAGCGGTTGGCGGTGAGGGATTAGTGGTTAGTGATTAGTGATTAGTGGTTTTTAAGATAACTCTCCCCCCCAATACTCAGGATTCCAGTGCTCTTGTTCCCCATAAAAAAGATTAATATTTTCGATATATTTCTTAAAATGTGGGTTTTGGTCAGCCAATCTATTAGCAGTATTCCAATCAATTTCCACACGTTCTTTGGCAGGGATTAGAATTTGACTCTCTGTTGGAATATTAACATTTAATTCAATAAAACCAATACCATGAAGATTGCAAAGAATGCGAAGCTCGTCCATAGCGTTTTTGTTTATTTCACCAGCAACTAGATAGCCAAAGTTAGCCCACGACGAATTGGTAACGGCTTGTGAAAAAGATGCTCTCAAGTTAGAACGGTTAATTATTAACTTAACCTCAAAAGACCAAAGTTTAGTTTTTTTGCCCGAAAAAGCCCTTGCACACCACTTTATTTCTGGAATCCAATCGTTGCTCAATACCTCTAAACCAACCATATCCGGATGAAGCCACTCATTGCCATTAGTGCCTTGTGTATGACTAGATTTTTTATCATCAATGTATTTAATGTAAACTCTTGGCGTTTCATAAAACAAATATTCTCCCAATATTGGATATAAATCTTTTTCAAGTAATTTTTTTTGCCCTGTCTTTATCTCTACAACAGATTCTGCTTGCTGAATTTCTGTAGCATCGCTGGCTTCGGTATAGTAATATTTGCGCGGATAACCACCTGTAATTTTTATTTTGGACTGCTCTGTGTTCTCTATTTTAGAGTCATTTTCAAAATCACCACGACTTGCAATAGCAGAAATTTGTCGCGAAATTTGCAAAATCATGCCCTCCTGAGTATCAACAGGGTGTTTTGTCGCTTTAGAATTTTCTTGTTTTTGACGAATTGCTTCTTTATGATTGTCATAATACCATGTTGCGATTTCAAGTCCAGTGAATCTGGCATCATAATTTCCTTGATCATAGTGATGCTTTAAGAATACGTACACACGCTCTTTTAAATTTAATTTATTTGATTCTGTTGACATCCCAACACTCCTTTATAGTTGTTTTATCGCTAGACCATAACGGCTATTTATCTTTTGTCAAGCCGTTAATCACTAATCACTAATCACTAATCATTCATCGTTAATCGTTAATCGTTATTAAAACCCTCTATATCCTTAACGATTTTCTGCATATCAGGTTCGCGTACCCATTCATGGCGGTTGTCATAGCGTTCATGGATATAGGCTTCAATCTCGCGGAAATTAGGCGTTAGAAAGCTATATTCCAAAACATAGCCACGATTGGGGTCGGAGGTTTGGTAAGAGTTCAATCGTGCCTTCACATTAGACGCAATACCGACTTTCCATTCGCCCTTATATTGCGTGTTGGAAATGATATAAACATATTTTTGCGGGCGTGTATCCGCACCCAAATCGCCTCGTTTTGGCGGGCTGGTTTTGAACGCAACCAAATCTTCTTCAAACAACGACCCTTCCCATTCCACCTGCTCTTTCATGCGGTCTTGCACCAAATCAAAGGCTTTTCTGGATACATCCACGCCAACCCATCGGCGTTTTAATCGCTCTGCCGCGATGCAAGTTGTGGCACACCCGCAAAACGGGTCTAAAACAATTCCATCTGCGGGGCTTGACGCGGTGATAATCCGTTCCAACAAAGCCAGTGGTTTTTGCGTAGGATAACCCGTGCGTTCTTTTGCATGCGAAGATAACGGGTTAATATCCGCCCAAAGCGATTGCGCGGGAATACCGGGCAAATCATTCAAATAAGATTTGAATCGTGGTGTGCCATTTGCTGAAAAGAAAATATAATCGTTATCATAAAGTAAATCCAGTTTTTGTGCGGTGGTTAAATCATTTGGGCTTTTATCGCCCAATAATTGTTTAACAGTCCGCTTTGGAACAGACCAGCTTCGCCCGCTATCGCTAGGGTGATAATCACGCCAGCGTGGGTCTTTTTTATTCACCCCTGAACCCGTTAAGTCGCGGCTTGTGTATTTGCCCCGTTTATCCTCGTTAATAAAGAAATTATCAATATAGGATTGCTCATAAGGCGTATAAACTGTATCAAAATAGTAAGCATCAGATTTCGTATAAAAGAAAATAATATCAGTTATTCGTCCAAATCGTCTTGGGTCATTATGGGCAGAGGTACGTTTCCAAGTAATTTCATTACGATAATTTTTTTCATCAAAGATACAATCCAAAAGTAATTTTAAATAATGCGACATAATCGGGTCGCAATGCAAATAAATTGAACCCGTATTTTTTAATATCCTATGGCATTCCAACAGGCGAATTGCCATATAAGCAAGGTAGCAGAAATTGTAAGAGCTACGTCCCTCTATCGTTTTCACGGTTGATAGAAGGTCGTGAATAAAGTAGTTATCTTCTTTAATATCCAGTAGCCATTCGTCTTTGACATCCTCTTCGCGGAATATATCTGAAAAAGACGCACCTTCTGCACTACTGCCTATTGGTGCAGTAAATTTCTTTTTCGTATTAAAAGGCGGGTCAAGATAAATCAAATCCACGCAATCGGAGTCTATCCCTTTCAGAATCTCCAAATTATCGTGGCAAAAGATAGTGCGGTTTTTGATTGACCCGTTATTTAGCAAGGCTTACCTCTTTGTTTGAACCCGTGATAGCAAATATAGTAACAGGTGTAAAGGTTAATAAGAGGTTTATTATGTCGTAAAAACTACGCACCCACGCGTGGGCTTGCCAAATCCCCCAAAACCCTTTACCAACCACCCCCATGACAACCGCACCGAAAAACACTCACTTCACCCTGCAAACAACCGACCACACGGCACGGCTCGGCGCGTTCCACACACCCAGAGGCACGATAAAAACCCCCGCCTTCATGCCCGTCGGCACAGCCGCCACGGTAAAGGCTATGCTGCCCGAATCCGTACGCGGATTAGGCGCGGACATCGTCCTCGGCAACACCTACCATTTGATGCTGCGCCCAACGGCATCGCGAATAGCCGCGCTGGGCGGCCTCCACACATTCATGAACTGGCCCCACCCCATCCTAACGGATTCGGGCGGTTTCCAAGTCATGAGCCTGTCCAAACTGCGCAAAATAGACGAAACAGGCGTGAAATTCAAAAGCCATATTGACGGTTCAGCACATCATTTAACCCCCGAATCCTCGATAGACATCCAAAAGCAATTGAACTCCGACATAGTCATGTGCTTTGATGAATGCACCCCTTTCCCCGCCGATTCTGGTACGGCGCGCGCCAGTATGGAACGTTCCATGCGCTGGGCAGAGCGGAGCGCAACGGCATTCGGCACACGCCCCGACCACGCTTTATTCGGCATCCAGCAGGGCAGTGTTTTCCCCGATTTACGCGAGCAATCGGCGGTCGCATTACGCGACATCGGCTTTGACGGCTACGCCATCGGCGGGCTGGCAGTGGGCGAGGGGCAGGGGGCTATGTTTGGCGTTCTGGACTACGCGCCAGCCCAGCTGCCCGCCGATAAACCCCGTTATTTAATGGGCGTGGGTAAGCCTGATGACATAGTCGGTGCGGTGATGCGCGGTGTGGATATGTTTGATTGCGTATTGCCCAGCAGGTCTGGTCGTAACGGGCAGGCTATCACGCGGTTCGGCGCGGTTAATCTGCGCAATCAACGCCACCGAGACGACCCGCGTCCGTTGGATGCGGAATGTGCATGTCCCGCTTGTTCGCAGTATAGCCGAGCCTATCTGCATCATGTGGTAAAGGCGAATGAAATCATCGCGTCTATGCTGTTGACTTGGCATAATTTGCATTATTATCAATCGCTTATGGCGCAAATACGAAGTGCTATTGGCGCGGGGGGAATGGCGGATTTTGTGGTGGCATTTGATGAAACGCGGCGAATTGGCGATTATGACCCGATTTAGGTTTAGGGGGGTTGCCTTCTGGTGTGGGATAAGGTAAATGGCGGGCTTATTTATCTTTTAAAAGGAGCTTACAATGGCGATTCAACGCACATTTTCTATCATTAAACCCGATGCGACCAAGCGCAATCTTGTCGGAGCAATCACTGCAAAGCTGGAGGCGGGTGGCCTTCGTGTCATCGCGCAAAAGCGGATTCAATTAACTCTGGCGCAGGCGCAGGCGTTTTATGCCGTGCATGCCGAACGACCATTTTATGGCGAATTGTGCGAGTTCATGTGTTCCGAGCCTATCGTTGTGCAGGTTTTGGAAGGTGAAAACGCTATTTTGCGCAATCGGGAGCTGATGGGCGCGACCAATCCTGCTGAGGCGGACGCGGGGACTATCCGTAAGGAATTCGCGATTTCACTGGGTGAAAATTCGGTGCATGGGTCGGATGCGGCGGAAACAGCGGCGGAAGAAATTGCGTATTTCTTTTCTGGGCTGGAATTGGTGGGGTAGGGGGATTTACCCGTGCTGAAAAAAGAAAACACCGCCTAGGCGGTGTTTTTTTTGCATAGGCTGGGTACCCGTCCGCCCAAAGGGCAACTGCCAGCAATCCCAGCCTGCTGATACTGATAATAATGTTTTGTGGGGGTCGTGTCAAGGAGAAAACGCACAAAAAGCAACAAAAATGCTAAAAATAAAAAAGACACCGCCGAAGCGATGTCTTTTCTCTACAAGCCGGGTATCCGTCCGCCCGAAGGGCAACTGCCGATATTATCCTAGCTTTACGTTGTTCAAATTAATGATTTACGCGGGGGTTGTCAAGAGAAAAATGCACAAAAGTGCAAAAAGAGCAACAAAAGTGCTAAAAATACTTTATTTGTTGCGAATTTATCGCTATAAATATGATATACGAAAATCGGTATAAGAAAAATGACTATGAATGAAGCAGATATTGAAGCGATTATCGCTCTACTATCACCAGAACGGCTCGATTATATTAAAAACCGCACAGATTCTAAACCCTTAATTATAAAAATCCACCAAGAAACACTTTCTTTGAATGGCGCATTGATGAGCATCGTTGGGATGATAGAAATAGCACTGCGCAATACCGTTTATCAAAATCTAGACCAGCATTTTGCTGTTAAAAATTGGCTCTTTCATCCCCCTGCGCCGTTTGAATGGCGGGACTCTGAAAAACGGCGACTTACAAAAGCATTGGAACATGCACGGGATGCAAAAATATCTAAAATAAAGCGCAAAAATCGGAGAAACATCATTCGTAATAAAATTTCCATCTCTGATGGCGATATGATTGCCCAATTAACTTTTGGTTTTTGGAAACGAATGTATGCACTAGAATACGAACATTATTTATGGCGACCTGCCCTAAGGCATGCCTTTCCAAATACAAGAATCACCCGTGCAAATATCGCAAAAAACCTTCAAACCATCTACCAAACAAGGAATCGCTTGGCGCACCATGAGCGCATCTTGCCCAAACAATTCTACCAAACCATCGCCGCAATCCAATTTATCATCCAAAACCTAAACCAGCCCGCACCAAATCCAACCAGCCCATTAGCTAAACTCCTATCACGCGATATTAAAAAAATCACAAAACAGGCAGAAAACCTGCACACCATGATGAATCGTCCGACCAGTTCATAACACCCCCCACATGTCGCATACGATTGAACCATGACGGATTCGCCTTGCCAGCGTACCGCCCGCTATGCTAACCTATCGTTATCACCTACCAAAAAGGACACCCCCACTATGACACAATCCACCCCATCACGCCGTCGCAGCGCGACAGGAGGCGGCGCCGCCCGCCGAGCCGAACGCACCGCCGTCGTCATTGAAACCGCTAAATACATCGAACGCAATATCCCCAATTTCGAAATCCTCGATGAAACCGCCCTTAAAATCATTGAAACCAACGCGGAAAAAATCCTTGAAGAAATTGGCGTTAATTTCCCCGATAACCCGACCGCTATGAAACTATGGCAGGAGGCGGGCGCGTCCATAGATGGCGACAGAGTCCGTATTCCCCGCGGTCTGGCGCGTAAATTGATAAAAACCGCACCGTCTCAATTCACGCAACACGCCCGTAATCCTGAGAAAAACGTGGTCATAGGCGGTAACAATCTGGTTTTCGCCCCGGTTTATGGTCCTCCGTTTTTCCGTGATTACAAAGACGGGCGCAGATACGCGACTATCGGTGATTTTCAAAAGATGGTAAAGCTGATTTATATGTCAAAATACCTGCATCATTCGGGCGGTACGGTGTGCGAACCTACCGATATAGCCGTTAATAAACGCCATTTTGATATGCTTTATGCGCATATGAAATACTCGGATAAGCCGTTTATGGGCTCTGTCACCGCGCCTGAGCGGGCAACCGATAGTGTGGAGATGTGCAAAATCCTGTTTGGCGCGAATTTCGTGCGCGATAATACGGTGATGACTTCGCTGATTAACATAAACTCGCCGATGGTGTTTGATGATATTATGATGGGCGCGATGGAGGTTTATGCGAAAAACAACCAAGCATGTATCATATCCCCGTTCATAGTCGGCGGGGCGATGGCGCCCGTGTCCGTGGCGGGGACTCTGACGCAGGTATTGGCGGAGGCTCTGGCGGGGGTTGCCTATAATCAGCTCGTCCGCGCGGGTGCGCCAGTGATTATGGGCGCGTTTGTGACCTCGATTGATATGAACAGTGGTGCGCCGACCTTTGGCACACCAGAGGCGAGCAAGATTTTATACGGAGCAGGGCAGTTGGCGCGGCGATTGGGTCTGCCGTTTCGGTCTGGTGGCGGGCTGTGCGGGTCTAAATTGCCTGACGCACAGGCGGCTTATGAGAGCGCGAATACTCTGAACGCAACCCTGCTGGGTGGGGTGAATTTCTGCCTGCATTCGGCGGGTTGGTTGGAGGGCGGGCTGGTGTCTAGCCCTGAAAAACTGGTTATGGACGCGGATCAGTTGGGCGCGTTGCATTCCTTGGCAAGCGGGGTGGATGTGTCGGAAGACGCGCAGGCTCTGGATGCGATAGAGGAGGTTGGTCCGGGCGGGCATTATCTGGGCTGTGCGCATACTCAACGGAATTTCCAATCGGCGTTTTGGCGGTCTAATGTGCTGGATTATCGCCCCTATGAGACTTGGGCAGAGGATGGTGAAAAGGATTGTTTTGCCTTCGCGCATGAGCGGGTGGAAAAGCTGTTATCGGATTATCAGCAACCGCCGCTAGACCCCGCGATTGATGAGGCGTTGTTGGCGTATATTGCGAAGCGTAAGGCGAGTGAGAAGGATAGCTTTGGGTAATAGTTATTAGTTGTTAGTTATTAGTTGTTAGTGGTTTTAGCCCTTGCGGGTCTTCGTCATCGCGACATAGGGCAGTTGAACCTGCCCGCAAATTAAAACAATGAGTGCCGACCAACGTGGTCTTTTGTGCGTAGCCCTGCTCTGTGAGCAGGGCATGCCAAAAGCCCTTTGGTTACAAGATGATAAGATTATCATAAATTTATTATCTGGAATAACAAGACGTTAGATTGGATGATTTGCAAAGAATACTTGGGAATTGGTGATAGGTTTGCTCTAAATTTATTTAGACTATATACAAGACGCTAAGCCAAACCCCAGCCAAAAAAATCCCGCCCGCACTCCGCAGGAGGGGTGGGCGGGTGGGCGACATTTCGAAGAAATGGCGCAACAAAAAACCTCTATCCCCAACTCCTAATAACAAGCCCACAATTTTTAATAACCAATAACTAATAACTAACAACTAATAACTAACAACTAATCAACCAGTCTCAAATGGCACTCCCCTTGTCGCTTATCGGTGACGGAATCCTCCGTATTAGAGACCTCCTCCTCAAAATTCATCTCCGCCAATAACGCCGTTAAAACAAACACATGGCGGGGGATTTTATACGACCCATGCCCGCTTATCCGTGCCTCTTCCAATCGCTCTTCATACTCGCGCAAGGCGGAAACAGCCCGCCCATCGGCAGGCAACCCACCTCCACCACCGCGGGATAATATCTTACCCAAATCCCGCTTGCGATTGTAAAAACCCAGCCCAATCTGCGCGGCATGAACCATTAACTTTGGGCGATATATTCGGGGGGTCAATCTATCTGACACTTTCATCTCCTTAAAAAAACATACCCCCAATATCGCACCAAACCCCCGCCTGTTGCATAATTTTATGTTTTACAGAACGCCCCCCTATAAAAATCTTTACCTAAATCGTGAAAAATTAACCCATCGTAAAGATTAAGAAAGCCTTTAGGGGCATAATCCTAATTGTTACAAAACCATCGCTAGAAATGGGGGACATCATGGTAGAAGCAGCGCAAAACCACACCGAAACACCGAATATCATTCCGTGCAGCCCGATAAAACTCTACCTTGCACACACGCTGGTTGGGCGGTCTTTGCGCAGCCTTGCGCAGGAGCAGGGCGTTCATCCGTCCACAGTCCTACGCCGAGTCCAACGGATGGAAGAACGCCGTGATGACCCCCTTATCGACGCTTACTTGGATAAAATCGCGACAACCGATTTAATCAAAACCCTAAAGGAAATGGAAACTATGACCCAAATCACCCCACTGAAAATGACCCCCGAAGAAATCCGCATTTTGCGCCGTTTGTGTGAAAGCCGAGTCTTCATGGCTATCGCCCCTGAATTGGAAAAGGGCGCGTTGCTGCGCCAAGAAACCAACGCTCCGCCGACGCGGATAAGCGTGATTGGCCGTGATATGGCGCAAACCTTTGCGATGCGCGATTGGGTGCGGTGTGCAAAGCCGCAAAAAGGCGCGGTGCATAGCTATTATATCACCGATGCGGGGCGCTCTGCCGTGCGCAGAGCCATTGCTATGAACGCCAAAATCGCGGGCGGTGATGAAACCAGCATTTATGCCGCCCAGCACCGCGATATGGAGGATAAGGATTTCATTGATGAGGACGGGGTGAAAATCCGCGCCCGCGTTAATCTGCGGGAAAGCCCGCTGACTATGTTAGCCCGCAAAAAGGGCGTGAATGGGTCGCCGTTTTTATCGCGTGAATTGCTGGCGGCGGGCGAGCGATTGCGAGAGGACTTTGAACTCGCCCAGATGGGGCCGCGTATCACCCAGAATTGGGAGCGATTGATGAGCGGGCGGATAGCCGATGGCGGGTTTGAAAGCGGGGCAGGCGGGTGCAGCCTTGCCGCCGAGCGGTTGCGCCATGCTCTGTCCGCGTTGGGGGTGGGGCTGGGGGATATAGCCCTGCGGACGTGTTGCTATTTGGAAGGGTTGGAAAGCGCCGAGCGACATATGGGCTGGTCGGCTCGGTCGGGCAAGATTGTGTTGCGGATTGCGTTGCAGCAGTTGTTAAATCATTATGATAAGACGGATAATGGGGTGCCGCCGATGATAGGGTGAATGATTAGCGATTAGCGATTAGTGATTAGTTATTAGTGATTCGCGATTCGCGATAAATGATTAACGATTAACGATTAACATGCCCTAGTTATTGGGGTTATCCGCGATAAACCCGCCGTATAAAACTATGCTTCCTGTCGGTGCTGTATCCACGAAAACCCCGACCAGTCCGTTTGTCCCAATCAAACCCCGTGCTGTTGCGGTACCAGCGCCAGCGCCAGCGGTCACAGTGCCAGTGATAACGCCCGTGGCGGGGGTAAAATCAAGATCAAAAGTCGTGGTGAGGGCAAAAGGAGACGTAGCTTCATGCACTGCGTCAATGGTATTTGCGTCAAAATCAATATCAAAATCAATACCTCGGGTATTTGCAAAGTCTCTATTGTAATAAGTGCCAGACCATGTGCCGATAGTCGGCTGGGCGGTCAAAGGCGCACCCAGATTCGTGGTGGGTAAAACAGCAACAAAGGCTTGGTTGTTCGTGCCGTTTTTACCCGCACGATAGACAACACCATGCATACCATTCGTCCCATTGCCATCAAGGGTGAGGTGAGGGTTTGAATTCACTGCCGTCAAGCCCGCCCCAGAAATATCTCGCACCCCATCAGCAAGGTTTAAAAAGCCACCGAAAATATCTGTGCCTGTGGTTCGTGTCGCGGGCTGGGCTGGGCTAAAACTATCCAACCAATCGCGGTAATCCACCCGTCCATCCAAGGCAGGGGGCGCGGCAACAAACCCGCCATAGTAACCAGTGCCATTCCCTACAGCTCGTTCAAGTATAAACACGCCAACCGCACCCTCTTGCCCAATTAACCCTGTAAGCGTCCCCGATGCTCTGTCATTATTATTATTAACAGGTGTTTCAGGATTTCTGTCCGTAAATGTATTCCATATAATATTTCCCTCTGTGGCGATTATTAGCCCCTTATTATCAAATTCGGCGTCTATCTTATAGTAGGCGGGCAAGGACACACTATCAGTCCCAGAGGCAAAAGCTGTCAACGTTCCCGCTATGTCGCCCGTCCCCCCAAAGGTAATGGCTAGGTTAAAATCGCTATCCACGTTAAAGGCTCCTCTAGCCGAAATCCGCCCGTTCCAAGTTGCCTCTCCTGTTGTTTCTGTTAGGGGTGCGCCCAGATTTGTCCCTGATAAAATCCCAGCGTAATAATACGAATTTAACCCACTATTGCCAATAAAGTATGTCGCACCATCCTCTTTATCCCCACCCAAAGCCACACCCTCATAGGTGGTAGTAGCAAGGTTTAAGATGATGTTGTGCGATATGGTGGTTGCGTCTCCCGTATTAAGCCCCGTTTCCATGCCTTGTAAAAATCCAGTTCCTGTTGTCGGTGTGGCACGTAATTCTGTTGCAAAACTTTGCGCCCAAGTCGCCGCGTTTGGTCTGGATAAAGTGGTTGCGCAATCGCCACCTGCATTTGTCCGTATCGCGCAATGGGGGATTTTTGCGGATTCAAAATATGCACCACAGCTCTCATGAAAAGGGTTTCCTTGACAAGTGGTCAAGGGGGTACAAAGCTCACCACTACCGCTCTCACAAAACGCCACCCGATTCGCCCGTGCCATATCCGCGTAATCGTCAAAATCCGGGTTGCTTGCGCAAGCATCGGTAAAGGGATTCGTTAGGCAAGCGGTTATCTCGGCATTCATCGTGTTATCAGACACAATGGTATCGCACTTCATATCCCCCGCGTTGCCACCTGTTATACAATTGTTGACTCGGGCGGTCAGATAGGTTGGTTCTGCAAAGCAAATCGCATTAAACGGGTCAACACCACAAACCCCCATCAGACTCGCACCCATGCAAAGGGCGTTGCTTTCATTGCCCCCAATTTCACAAAAGCTCACCCGATTCGTTCGTGCCAGTGCAAAAGTGGTAAAGGCGGAAACCGACTCGCATGCCGTGGCAAACGGGTTTTCTAGGCAATCGGTTAGCTCGGTATTCATCGTGGAATCAGACACAATGGTATCGCACTTCATATCCCCCGCGTTGCCACCTGTTATACAATTGGTGATTCGGGCGGGCAGATAGGTTGCATCTGTAAAGCAAATTGCATTAAACGGGTCAGCAACACAAACATTCATCAGATTCGCACCCGTGCAAAGCCCGTTTGCCACATTATCGCTATCATTGCAAAAGGTTAGCCGATTCGTTCGTGCCATATTCGCGTAAGTCATAAAATCCGCGTTGCTTGCGCAAGCATCCGCAAAGGGATTTGTTAGGCAGGTATTTGACGCGGACGCGGTGAAAAGATTATTGCACTTTGACTCCCCCGCGTTGCCAGCCATTATACAATCTTCGGCTCGGTCGGACAGATAGGTATCATCTGTAAAGCAAATCGCATTAAACGGGTCAACCTCACAAATAATCGTCACATTATTACCCGTGCAAAAGTCGTTTGCCACATTCGCGTTATCATCGCAAAAATCCAACCGATTCATCCGTGCAGTGTCGGCATAGGTGACAAAATCGGTAACGGACGTTTGGCATACAATATCAAACGGGTTTTCTAGGCAACCGATTACCATGGTGTTCTTCTCGGCATCGGTCGTAATGGTAGCACACTTTCCCTCATCCGCTTCCCCCCCTTTTATACACTCGGCGATTCGGTTCGGCAGATAGGTATCAGCCATGCAAGTATTATTAGAGTGAAACGGGTCATCCATGCAAACACCCTCAATAACCGCACCACAACTATCATCTGTCGTTGCACTCGCCAAACACATGGTTTGGCGTAAGGCTATCGCGCCCGTATCCGCAACGCAAGCCTTTGATGTATTAAACGGATTCGCTTTGCAAAAAACTGTGGCAATCCCTGCATCGCCAACACAGCTTGGGTCTGCTGTTGCATCCGCCAAACACATGATTTCTTGCGAAGCCAACGCCTCGGCAAATCTGTTACAACCATCCCCAAACGGGTTTGTCATGCACTCTGGCGTTATGGTGTCGTTCGTGGCGGTCAGTCCAGTACCTCCCCCACAAGCGGTCAATAAAGCCAGCCCCGCAAGAACGGTTAAAAGTTTGATATAAGTCATGGTGTGTCCCTTTGTGCTTTTTATTTTTTCCAATTTCAAATCACAATAAACATAGTTTGGGGGTGTGTCAAGAGCAAAAAAACTAATCGTTAATAACTATTTGACTTTCCCACAAAAATAATCCAACTAATAACTAACAACTAATAACTAACACCTATCTCATGCCCACTTTTCCCAAAACCAATAAAAAAAATCTTACCACTTGGCTGTTGGCTTTGCCAAAAGTGATACGTGCATTTTGGAAAACCAACCAGCAAACCATCGCCCCTTGGCTGTTCGTTCTGCCAGGGCTGCTGATGTTTTCGCTTTATGTCCTTATTCCCATATTCCAATCGCTCAGCATTTCTTTTTATAAATGGGACGGGCTGGGCGAAAAAACATGGATAGGCATGGGCAACTATGTTGAACTCATGGATGACGAGGCTTTTTACACTTCCCTTAAAAACAACGTTCTTTGGCTGGTTTTTTATATGCTGGCACTGCCTGCGGGGTTGTTTATGGCACTATTCTTAAACCAAACCATCCGAGGCATTCGCATCTATAAATCCCTGTTTTTCTTCCCTTTTGTTATTTCTCAAGTCGTTGTCGGGCTGGTTTTTTCGTGGTTCTACGACCCCAGCAACGGGTTATTAAACATCCTGCTTGGCTGGTTCGGGCTGGGGCCGATAGCGGTGCTGGCGGACGAACGCTATGTCACTTACGGTATCATAGCCGCGGGGCTCTGGCCGCAAACCGCCTATTGCATGATTTTATACCTGACGGGATTGAACTCGGTTGACCCCGAACAGGTGGAGGCAGGGCGACTGGACAATGCCAAAGGCTGGCGCATGTTATGGTACGTTATTTTACCGCAACTACGCCCCGCGACCTTTATAGCAGGGATTGTCACGATTATCGGAGCCTTGCGCTCGTTTGATTTGATTTCCATTATGACGGATGGCGGACCCTACGGAACCTCTCGCGTGTTGGCGTTTTATATGTATGAAAAAGCCCTATCGGAATACGGTTTCCGTATGGGTTATGGCTCTGCCATAGCCGTGGTGCTGTTTTTAATTATGATGGTGTATATCGCGTTTTTCCTAACCCGCATGTATCAAGATGAAAGGCGATAGCAGATGTTCCCAACTCCGATAGCCCATCGCACCCCCATGCACCGCTTGTTTTACAAGGTGGCGGTGCCAATCGCGCTGATTATCTGGCTGTTGCCTCTGATAGCGGTTGCCCTGACCGCCATTCGCCCTGCTGCCGATATTACGGCGGGTAATTATTGGGGCTGGCCCAGCGCGTTTAATCTGTGGCAGAATTACAGCGATGTGTTTAACAATTCCCCCATTGCGTGGTATATTTTAAACAGTTTCAAGGTCACGATTCCCACGGTTATAGGCACGGTTGCTCTGTCATGTATGACGGGGTTTGCCTTGGGAGTCTATCGGTTTCGCGGCGGGTTGTTTTTGTTCTTTTTGTTTGTGGCGGGTAATTTTGTGCCGTTTCAAATCCTGATGATACCGGTGCGCGATTTTACTCTGCGGTTGGGGCTGTATGATACGACTATGGGGCTGGTGATGTTTCACATAGCCTTTCAGGCGGGGTTTTGCACTCTGTTTATGCGCAATTTCATCCGCGCCCTGCCGTTTGAATTGATAGAGGCGGCACGGGTGGAGGGTGTCAGCGAATTCCAAATCTTCCGTTATATTGTGTTGCCGTTAATGCGCCCTGCGATTGCGGCGTTAAGCGTGCTGGTTTTCACGTTTATTTGGAATGATTATTTTTGGGCGACGGTTTTGACGCAAGGCTCTGATACGCAGCCCGTGACGGCTGGGTTGTATAGTTTGAACGGGCAATGGCTGGCGGCGTGGCATTTGATTTCGGCAGGGTCTATTGTGGCGGCGATGCCCCCTGTGCTGATGTTTTTCTTGATGCAGAAGCATTTTATTGCGGGGTTGACGTTGGGGGCGGTTAAGTAGTTGTTAATTATTAGTTATTAGTGATTAGTGGGGGCTTTTGTGGATATAGAGCTTTACTTGCGTAAAGCCCATCCACAAAAGCCTTTGGCTATGCTTGGCACGGGTCGTTTGAGACCCGAAGGTGTGCGTCTTGGTTATTAGGTGTTAGGGAATTTGCTTCACTAGCGACTCTAAAATACACTGACACAGTATCAACGAGAGGCTGACGCGCATCCCCCGCGGACACGTCCGCTAAAATTAGGAAACAATGGTGAGGGTGCGCGCGACCGCCCCCCTGCGGGCACGCCCGCTAAAATTAGGAAACAGGGCGGTCGTTTCCTAGATTATTAGGTCTGCTCTAGATTTATTATCTGGATATTCAAGACGCTAGATTGGATTATTTGCAAAGAATACTTGGGAATTTTTGATGGGTTTGCTCTAAATTTATTTAGGCTGTGCCTAGATGCTAGGACAGGCTTTAGCCACAAAACCCCGTCCAGCTCATTATTTTTATTTTCGGGCAGGTTCAACTGCCCTTGCAGGAGGGGTGGGCGGGTGGGCAACCGAACGAAGGGGCTTGCCCCGAAGTGAGGGTGCAAGAAAAGAATCATTCACCTTTGATCATTAAACATTAATCGTTAATTTAGCCCTTGCGGGTCTTCGTCATTGCTACGCAATGCCGACCAAGCTTTTAGGGGAAGCGGTTTTTTGGGACGGTTAGTACTCGTCTTTTATCTCTTTATCAATATGTGGGTATGTTTTTTCTAGCCATTCTTTGTAAGCCTTATCAAATTCGCTAGGTTCTAAATATCTTGTTGGCCAATGTTTGGGGCGGTTTAATTTATCAGGTATTACTACCCCCTTTCCACAAAACATTACATCAAGTTGTTTTTGGGTAGGGTGCATAAATTGTGAAAAATCACCATCTTCCATATAAGCCCACTGGGTATTTGCATTATTTATTTTTGTAAGAAAGCCTTTTGTTCTTTTCGGGATTTTATTATTGATATTTCTGTAATCTTTGTTGTGGCTAGAACGAGATGTGACACTCCATATTATACTACTAAGCCCCGCGCCAGTTAGATTTGCATGATTAAGTTGCGCACCAATTAGAATTGCATGATTAAGCGTTGCATCAGTTAAGTTTGCGTGATTGAGTAGAGCTTCGGTTAAGTTTGAGTTATAGAGCTTTGCCTTACTAATATTTGCCCTATTAAGCGATGCACCATGTAAATCGCAATTTTGCAAGTCAATGCGGTAATTTTGTTGTTGTTCGTGTTCTAGGTGTTTTTTACCATTGTGCCACTTATCACGCCGTCCGATAATTGTTAGTGCTGCAAGTATATCCTCGCGAAGTGGGTCAATTTTTTCTGGTAAATTTGCATAGGCCTTTTTGGGGCTATTCTGGCGGACATAAGCACACAAAATTTCCATAATTTGTATATGGTCGCGGAGGCTATCTTGGGCGATTCTTTCCAGTGCATAAAGTGCGCCGAGCCTTACTTCAATCACAGGTTCGTTGTTTGCATTATTTTTACCCAGTCCCTCCGTTGCCTTATTCAGTTGGTCGGTGATTTGCCCTTGTTCTGCTGTATTGGCTTGCTGTTCGGCTGCTGCACTTTGACGGTCTGCTGCTTCGCTTTGGCTTTCAGCAGAATCGCTTTGTCGTTTATTTTCTTCAGCACGTAAGATTGCCAAATAAACTCCAAATAAAGCAGCAAGCCCAGAAGTTGTTCCAAGAAAAGCAATAGCAAGATTGCGGATGCTATTATCCCCTGTTTCGGTTGCGTTCCACTCAAACCGAAGAATCTCTAAATAAAGAACGCCAAATAAGTAAAGCAGGGCAAAACCAATGATAAGAGCAAAAAAGATATACGCTTTTTTTAATAGAGATGTCTCATTCCAACGCCTCATAAATCTGCGCCGTCTCCACATTATCCAATACTTAAAGACACTGTAATAATCGGAAATGAATTTTATGGGCATAAAAATCACGAAAATAACAATAGCAATAATTTCAAAATAATTCATAATTCACAATTCACAATTCCCTAATTACCGCGCAATTTCCGCCGAAACACGGTAATCTCTTCCACCACGAAATCGCGGAACGCACGGGCGCGTTTGGAATGGCGCAACTCCTCTGGAAACGCCAGATACACGGGGATATCGTCGCTTTGCTCGTCAGGCAGAACGCGAATCAGCTGGGGGAACTTCAACGCGGCATAGTTCGGCAGAACCCCGATACCTATATCGTGCAAAGTCGCCTGCAACACGCCAAAATAGTTATTCAGGGTCAAATGCGACGAATGATCTTTGGACAATAACGGCTTTAACCACGCGGCACTTTGATTGACCTGCTGGCTGGACAGGCTCTGGCTGATGATGCGATGGTTTGCCAAATCCTCAAAGGAATCAGGCATTCCAGCCTTATCCAGATAGGCGCGGGTGGAGAATAATTGCATCGTCACATCCATCAGGCGGCGGCGAATCAGCGCGGCTTGGGACGGTTTTTTCATGCGAATAGCGACATCCGCCTCGCGCATCGGCAAATCCAGCACGCGTTCCTCCAAAATCAGGTCGATTTTTAACTGCGGATACTGCTCGTACAACCGCGCAAGGCGGGGCGCGAGCCAAAGCGTGCCAAAGCCTGTCGTCGTCGTCACCCGCAATTCCCCGAAGATTTCGTTTTCGGTATCGCGGATTTGGGCGGTCGCGGCTTCCAACTGGTGCGACATGTTTTTCGTGGCTTTATACAGGAGTTCCCCTTGCTCGCTGAGCAAAAGCCCCCGTGCATGGCGGTGAAACAAAGGCACATCCAGCGATTCCTCCAGCCCGCGGATTTGGCGACTGACCGCCGATTGTGATAAATGCAGCAGGTCGCCAGCGTGGGTGAGGTTGCCCATGTCCGCAACCGCATGAAAAATGCGCAGTTTGTCCCAGTCCATTGTGGTCGCCTTTGGTTCGTGTGGTGTTCGGGGTATTATGACGGATTTCGGGCGGGTTGTAAAGGTTTAATGATTAGTGATTAGTGATTAGTGATTAGTGGGGGCTTTTGTGCATATAGAGCTTTACTTGCGTAAAGCCCATACACAAAAGCCTTTGGTTACAAGATGATAGGCAAAAGCCACAAAAACCCGTCCGCCCAAGCCTTGTTTTTATTTTCAGGCAGGTTCAACTGCCCTTGTGAGGGGTGGGCGGGCGGGAAGCCCGAACGACGGGGCTTGCCCCGAAGTGAGGGCGAAACAAAAAACATTTACCGTTTATCCTTAAAGCCCAATGGTCATGTTTGGCACGGGTCGCGCAATTAACGATTAACGATTAACGATTAGCGATGAATATTTTTTTGCCACTTATTAGCTGGTCGGCATTGCGTAGCAATGACGAAGACCCGCAAGGGCTAATCCGCTTATCATTATTCTAGAGCAGACCTAATAATCTAGGAAACGACCGCCTTGTTTCTTAGTTTTAGCGGGCGTGCCCGCAGGGGGGGCGGTCGCGCGCACCCTCACCCCCACGGGTGCGCGTCAGCTTATCGGTTGTACTGGGTCAGTGTATTTTAGAGTCGCTGGTGACGCAAACTCCTATTATCCTCGCTAACAAGACGCACACCCTTCGGGTTCGCGCGACCCACGTGCCACCATGAGCAATGGTTGTTTTATTTAAAAAAGATTTGCCAAACATAACCAAAGGCTTTTGTGTATGGGCTTTTGCATGTTTTTATTTCGGTCGGGCAGGTTCAACTGCCCTTATGCAAAAGCTCTATATCCACAAAAGCCCCCACTAATCGTTAATCGTTAATCGTTAATCGTTAATCGTTATTTACGCAAATAAAACACATCCGCCCCTGCCGTTTCTTTATGTTTCACCACGCGATGCCTCTGCTGAGCGCAGAAATGCGGCACATCAATCCGTGCGGCTGGATCGTCCGTCATAAGACGCAGCACTTGCCCCGCGTCCAAGCCCTTTAACGCCTTACGCGCCTTCAAAACAGGCAGAGGACACAGCAACCCCGTTGCATCCAACGCGGCATGATATTCCATATCATCGGCTAAATCATATATCATCTGCCCCGACCTCAACCTTCGCCTGATACCAGCGCAACACATAAATCCGAATAGCGGTCGCCAGAGTCACCGCCCTCGCATCTCTTGCCACATCAATATCCTTTGCTAAATGATTGATTGACAACCCTTTTTCATCGGCTATATTTTTAAACGCCAGCCAAAACGGGTCTTCAATAGACACGCTGGTCAAATGCCCGCTTATCTTTAACGAACGTTTGCGTGGCCGCATAAATCCCCCTTTAATCACGAAAATCTACCTCGGCCCAATCATATCGCGCGGTTGCACGATGCGATCAAAGGTCGCCTCATCTACGAAACCCAGTCGCACCGCTTCCTCCCGCAAGGTCGTCCCATTCTTATGCGCGGTTTTCGCCACCTGCGTGGCGTTATCATAGCCAATTTCGGGGGCGAGGGCGGTCACCAGCATCAGGCTTTGCTCCATTAACATCCCAATCCGCGCCTCATCCGCGCGTATCCCAACGGCGCAATTATCATTGAACGCACGCACGGCATCGCCCAATAATTGCAACGATTGCAACACGTTATACGCCATCATCGGCTTATATACATTCAATTCAAAATGCCCTTGCGAGCCCGCAAACCCGACCGCCGCGTCGTTGCCCAAGACATGAGCGCAAACCTGCGTCAAAGCCTCACATTGCGTAGGATTAACCTTGCCCGGCATTATCGAACTGCCTGGTTCGTTCTCTGGCAATATCAGCTCGCCCAGCCCACAACGGGGACCGGAGCCCAAAAACCGTATGTCATTGGCTATCTTAAACAACGATACAGCCACGGTTTTTAACGCCCCCGACATTTCCACCAGAGCGTCATGCGCGGCCAAAGCCTCAAACTTATTAGGGGCGGTTATGAAGGGCAGGGCGGTTATCCGCGCGATTTCCCCCGCCACCTGCACATCCCAGCCTATCGGCGTGTTTAATCCCGTTCCCACGGCCGTGCCACCTTGCGCCAATGGGTATATATTGGCTAACGCCGCGTCCAGACGGGCTATGCCTTGGGCGATTTGATGGGTATAGCCAGAAAACTCCTGCCCCAGCGTCAGGGGCGTGGCATCCTGCGTGTGCGTCCGCCCGATTTTGATAATATCAGCGAATTCGGCGGTTTTGCTGGCAAAAGTCGCGTGTAAAGCCTGCAACGCGGGCAGGGTGATTTCCACACAGGACAGGGCGACGGCGATATGCATAGCCGTTGGGAAAGTGTCATTAGAAGACTGCCCCATATTGCAATGGTCGTTCGGGTGAATCGGGGTTTTACTGCCCAATTCACCGCCCAGCAGTTCAATGGCTCGGTTGGAAATAACCTCGTTCGCGTTCATATTGGATTGCGTGCCAGACCCCGTTTGCCACACAACAAGGGGGAAATGGTCGTCCAGTTGGTTATCGGCGACTTCGGTCGCGGCGGTGATAATAGCATCGGCTAGGGGCGGGGGCAATCGCCCCAAATCGCGATTAACCGTGGCGCAGGCTTGTTTGATAATGCCAAGGGCGCGGATAATTGCGCGGGGTTGGCGTTCCCAGCCTATCGGGAAATTCATCAGGCTACGCTGGGTTTGCGCGCCCCAGTATTTATCGGACGGCACGGATAATGCGCCAAAACTATCGGTTTCTGTGCGGATGTTTGTCATTTGGTTCTCCTAGTGGTTGGTGGTGGTTTAAGGTTTTTTGAAGTCTTTAAAGGATAAGACGTTTTTGGCAGGGTTTGGAGGGGTTGGTTTAGATGCTGCTTTGGCGGGGGCTTTTGGCGAGGGTTTAGACGCGACTTTAGCAGCTTTCGCGGGGGATTTAGACCCCTGCATCGGGTTATCCTCGCTTAAACTCTGCATATCAATCCGTTGAAATTGCAACACAAACTCCACAGACGGGTCGGCAAAAGACAGGATAGACGCAAAGGGTATCACCAGAGGCTCTGCCTGATTATCAAAATTAAGAGTAACCTGAAAATCCGCCTCATTCACCTGTAAATTCTCATACCAATCCTGAATGATAACCGTCATTTTTTCGGGGTAAGCGTGGAGCAAACTATCCGCCATTAAAACCCCGTCCGCCTGTGTGTCAAACTGAATGTAAAAGTGGTGTTTATCGGGCAAACCCTTATCCGCAACCCCGCGTAATATGGAGGCAATCAGCCCGCGCATAGCGTTATTCATCAAAACGGGGTAGTTTATTTTCGGGGTGGGTGCGGTCATAAATTCGCCTTTCTAGGGGATTATAGCCCATCCGTGCAAATATGAAAAGGGCGACTTGCAATTTTTATTTTTATTGCTAAAAGGATATTGAACACCCAAACCAACAAGGCATCCCCTATGAAAATCACGCTTATCAGCCATTCCACCCCTGCCGAGCCTGCCGAAGGTCTGCAAACTATACAGGATTTGATAGTTTATGCCGCGCGGGTCAGCAACCCCGCCAATCAAAATAACGCGAATACGGGCGACCGCCTGATTGCCTATCTTGCCAAACACAAACATTGGAGCCCCTTTGAAATGGCCAGCGTGTGTTTGGAGATTGAAACGACCCGCGATATAGCCCGCCAGATTTTGCGCCATCGCAGTTTTTCGTTTCAGGAGTTCAGCCAACGTTACGCTAATCCCAAAGAGTTCGGGGAACAGTTTGTATTGCGGGAGGCTCGGATGCAGGATAATAAAAACCGCCAGAATTCCATTGAAACCAGCGATGATGTGTTGGAGACCGCGTGGCGTGACCGCCAGCAGGGCGTGATTGACGCGGCGCGCGGCGCGTACGATTGGGCGATAGACAATGGTATTGCCAAGGAACAGGCGCGGTGCGTTTTGCCAGAGGGGAACACGAAGTCTCGGCTTTATATGAACGGGACGATTCGCAGTTGGATTCATTATATTGAATTGCGGAGCGATAATGGCACGCAACAGGAACACCGCGATATAGCCGTGGAAATCGCGCGGGTGATTGGGAAAATTTTTCCAATAAAATAGTTATTAGTTATTAGTTGTTAGTTATTAGTTGTTTAGGGTTGTAAGAGCGGGGAGTATATGTTAGGATTGTGTTAATAAATTGATTTTCAATTAGTGCCTCGCTAAAATTAAAGGAGATGCGGAATGTCAAAATTTGAACACGACAAATTATTAAATAACCTGACCGCACTCTCTACTAGACCTGAAGAAGAAGATAAATTCAACAAATGGATTGAGGATGTACCGCCGATTTTAGCTCTGATTGATAACCTTAATGAAGACGAATATATTGCCTGCGCAGTATCAGAGTCTTTATTCATACAAACAGCTATTGTTCCACGAGATCAAATCACCCCCCAAAGCACCAATGATTTGCTTGGCTGGGGTACAGATTCAATTGCATCCCGAGTTCATCATAGTTACATGGGTTCTAAAAGTGGTAAAAATATATGTCTTGAAAAATCTAATCTGTTTGACTGCGAATCAATTGATAATTCACCATCCCTAGTTTTTTATAGAACGTTTGAGGGTGTAAAAGATAAAAGCCGTCATTATTACGAAATTTTACAAGAGTTTGCCCATATTTCTGGCATTCATTGGCGTGATGAACATGACGCTTATTGTAAGTTTGATGAGAATGGGGATTGGGATAGCATTGTGTCAATTTCAAAAACCCCGATTGAACTTGTAACTGTTAATCGCAAAATTCTTGACGAATACCTTTATGCAACCAATAGTGTAATAGTTAGAGTCTTTGAATTTAATTTACTTCCCGCAAGTTTGCATGGTTGGAATCAGTATGAGGAAACAATAAAACATGTAGATAATACACACTATACGCAGGGGCTTGACCCCTCCAAGGGGTCTTGCACACACGGATTTCAAATTATTACCCCCAAGGATAGCGATGACGACATATACAGCAGAATATCCGATTTTAATGATGATAAAAATAAAAAATATGTTGAATTTATTGCCCATGATTGGCGAAATAAGGTTGTGTGCAATATATCAACTGACCCAAGAGCGACAACTAATTATTTTCAAACTAAAGATAACAATCTTCCTTTTGAACTTTCCCCTGCATTTTTTAATCCCGAGGTTCTTTTAAAATATAAAACCGACAAAGATAAATATACCGTAAGAACAAGAAGTATATCATGTAGATCAACTTGGTATCTCAGAAGTTATGACATTAATACATCTTCTGGTCAGGTACATGCCTATATTTGCGATTTAAGAAAGTTACCTTATAAAGAGCAGATGTACTGGAGCAGTTTCAATGAAAAGCCCAGAGCAGGTATTTCCAAACGGGCATTTGAAAACGATTTTCAAGCAAGCTGGAGCACAGATATTGATTCGCTTGATAAAGTAAAACGCCAGCTAGAAGGTTGGACTATTTCTGGTATGTCTTGGTGGCAACCAACAGAACCTCGTGTGTTTGAAAATGTAACCCGTCCTTTAACAGGCAGTAAAGATGAGTGGGCAGAGGCATTTATGGAATTATCAAAATTGATTGCAGAGGGCTTTAGGGTTAAACCAATTCGCAAGGCATTAGACGACGCGAGCATAACCTATAATGAAAATTATCAAAGCATAAAATTACTTGAGCTTTTGTGTGGAACCATTACCCGAGAGCTTTCTGCATTAAAAGAAATGCAAATGATTAGAACAAAATTTAAGGGGCATTCTGGTGCATCGGATGCTGATGAAATTTCCACAAAAATTATCAAAGAACACGGCGGTTATCCCCAACATTTTAACGCGGTTTGCGACAGATTATTAGTTGAACTAGATATTATTGAATTCCAATTTTCATCATAATAACAGACCCAAATAACTAACAACTAACAACTAACAACTAATAACTAATAACTAACAACTATATCCCCCGCCATCGCCCTTGCCTTATGCATTTTCACCGCTGGCAAAACCCGCGTCATATAATACCGCGCGCTCGCCAACTTAGCATCATAGAACGCCGCCCCCAATTCCCCCGTTTCTCGCCGAGCCACCGCCGCACCCGCCATCTGCGCCCAAATCACCGCAACGGCGGTATAGCCAAACAAATGCAACGTATCCACCGACCCCGCCAACACCGCATTCGGCCGTTCCGCCGATTTCATAAAATACGCCATCACTTGCTGCAACCCAGCCAAGGCATCGCGCAATGGCTCGGCCAAATCGGCACGCTCCGAACAAGCCTCACACTCCGCCACAACCCCTTGCCCCAACGCCAAAAACGCCATAACATCCGCGCCATTATTGGCCGCCAGCTTGCGCCCAACCAAGTCCAACGCTTGCACCCCGTTCGCGCCCTCATAAATCATCGTAATCCGCGCATCACGGACAAATTGCGACATGCCGTTATCCTCAATATAGCCATGCCCGCCGTAAATCTGCTGGGCGGACACGCACAAATCAAAGCCAATATCGGTTAGGAAAGCCTTAATAATAGGCGTTAATAACCCCGCCAAACCCTGCGCGGCCTCATCCCCCGCGTCCGCCTTATCCATCAGCATCGCGGCGTATAATAAAAACCCGCGCCCGCCTTCTATCAGCGTTTTCTGGTTCATCAGCATACGGCGCACGTCTGGATGCGTGGTCAGGGGCTCGGCAGGGGCATCCGCCTTTGCCCCAACCGCCCGTCCTTGATGACGCGTGCGGGCATACTCCAGCGCGTTTTGATGCGCGATTTCCGCCAGCCCCAGCCCCTGCATTCCCACCGCCATTCGTGCTTCGTTCATCATCACGAACATAGCCCGTAGCCCCTTGTTTTCCTGCCCCAGCAGAGTGCCAACCGCGCCCTCGTAATTCATCTCACAGGTCGCGTTGCCGTGGATACCCATTTTATTCTCAATCCGCCCAACGGTGACTCCGTTTTGCTCGCCCAGCGAGCCATCGTCGTTGATAGTGAATTTCGGCACGATAAACAGGGATACTCCCTTTACGCCCTTTGGGGCATCGGGCAAGCGGGCGAGGACGAGGTGAATGATATTCTCCGCCAAATCATGGTCGCCACTGGATATGAAAATCTTCTGCCCGCTAATGCGGTAAGTGCCGTCCTTTTGCGGGGTTGCTTTTGTCCGTAGCAAGCCCAAATCCGTGCCACAATGGGGTTCGGTCAGGTTCATCGTACCGCACCATTGCAAATCTATTAATTTGGGCAGGTAGAGTTGTTTTTGCGTTTCCGTCCCGTGCCTGTGGATGGCGGAATAGGCGGCGTGGGTAAGGCCCGGATACATAGCCAGCGCCATATTGGCGGCGCTAAAGATCTCCCCAGTAGCGATTTGCAGGATATACGGCAGACCTTGCCCGCCGAATTGCGGGTCGCAATCCAGCCCGTTCCAGCCGCCCGCTTTGTATGTGTCAAACGCGGCTTTAAAGCCCTCTGGCGTTTGGATTTTACCGTTTTTCAGGGTGCAGCCCAGCGTATCGCCTATCGCGTTCAACGGGTGAGCGATGTTTTTGGCGAATTTGGCGGCCTCTTGCAGGGCGGGGGTGGTGAAATCGGGGGGGATTTCTTCGAATCCGTCCTGCGTTTCTATTTGTAAGAAATCGTGTAGGACAAAGCGGATATCGTCGGTGGGGGCGGTGTAATCGGTCATAGTGGGGTTTCCTTTTTTGGTTATTATGTGCGGGGGGCGGGGGATTGTCAAGCGGTTATTCCTAAAATAAAAAAACCCGCTCGCACAGCTCTCCGCAGGAGGGGTGGGCGGGCGGGCAAGCAAAAAACCTCTATCCTCAACTCCTAATAACAAACCCCCAATCCCTAATAACCAATCATTCACCATTCACAATTCATAATTCACAACTCCTAGCCTATTGAGCTCTTTTTCCAAACCATCCATCGCGCCGCTCGCGCCATTTTCACCCGAAACCCGCGTTTTTATCGCGTCAAACTGGACGCGTAACTGCTGTTTTTCACTGCCTTGACAATCGTTCCACGGGCGACCCTGCAAGCCCATAACCAACGCGTAATAGCCGATAAAATGCGCCTGCCCACCAGCCATAACCGCACGGAAATACGCCTCATCCGCGCCGAGGTCTCGCAAGGACTCCGCCGTCATAATCCCCGCACGGGCAAAGAATTTATCCGAAGCGGGTCCCAAATTACGGATGACAGACGGCTTATCCATTTTTCAAAAAATCGTGTAAAACCAGAGGGTAAAGCCTATGTTCTTCATGTAAAATCCGCGCCGATAAACTGTTCTCCGTGTCGTCAGGTTCAATCGCAACTTTCACCTGACGCAAGACCTTGCCCCCATCAATTTCCCCATTGACCAGATGAACGCTTGCCCCAGAATGGCTATCGCCCGCGTCAATGGCACGTTTATGGGGGTTTAACCCCTTGTATTTAGGCAATAAAGACGGGTGGATGTTTAAAATACGCCCCGCCCAAGCCCGCACAAACTCCGCCCCCAAAATCCGCATAAATCCAGCAAGGCAGACCACATCAACCCGTGCAGATTTCAAAACCTTATCCAACTCCGCATCAAAATTATCACCCGTGCCGTCTATAACATGACACTCAAACCCCAGCACTCGTGCGTGTTCCACACCCTCAGCCCGCAAATTATCCGTTATCAAAACCGCAGGAACCGCCCCGAAATCGGGCGACTCCATAGCCCGCAGTAACGCTATCATATTTGACCCGCGTCCAGAAAACAAAATCGCAACCCGCTTCTTATCCGCCATTCACCCGAGCCCCTTATAAATAACACCCGCGCCCGCGACCACTCGCCCTATGGGGAAACACGGACAGCCCCGCATCGCCAGCATATCGCGCATCCTATCGGCATCATCCGCACGAACCACGGCAACCATGCCAACCCCGCAATTAAAGGTATTTAACGCCGAATCCAGCGAAATCCCAGCGACCTCCATCAACCACGCAAACACGGGCGGGAGCGGCCACGCCGACACATCCACAATCGCACCCAAGCCATCGGGCAGAACCCTCGGCAAATTCTCTGTCAATCCACCGCCTGTGATATGGGCAAGCCCTTGCAGGGCAGGGGTATCCAGTGCGTCCAGCACATCCGCTACATATATCCGCGTAGGGGTCAGCAGGGCTTCACCCAGCGACCCAGCCGCAAACGGGCAGGGCGCGTCCCAGCCCAGCCCCGCGCGTTCCACGACCTTACGCACCAGCGAATACCCGTTGGAATGCACGCCAGACGAAGCCATCCCCAGCAAAACATCGCCTTCGCGAGGCGACCGAGGCAAATCCGCCCCCCGTTCCAACGCCCCAAGGCAAAACCCCGCCAAATCAAAATCCCCCGCCTGATATAAATCCGGCATTTCCGCGGTTTCCCCGCCGATAAGGGCGCATCCCGCGATTTCGCACCCCTTGGCTATGCCTTTGATAGTATCCCGTGCGGGTGCCACATCCAGCTTACCCGTGGCGAAATAATCCAAGAAAAACAAGGGCTTCGCGCCTTGGCAGAGCACGTCATTCACGCACATCGCCACCAGATCGATGCCGATAGTATCAAACCGTGCGGTCTCCCTTGCGATTAACAGTTTTGTGCCAACACCATCGGTCGCGCCGATAAGGATGGGGTCTTTGAACCCCGCCGCCTTTATATCAAACCCCGCGCCGAACCCGCCCAGCCCAGCCATCACCCCCGCCGTGCGGGTTTTGGCGACTATTGGCTTGATTTCATTGACGAGCTGTGCGCCTGCGTCAATATCTACACCTGCGGATTTATAGTCTAATGGGGGTTTTAAGGGTGTGGGTTTCGTCATGTGTGGTTGTCCTTTGGTTGGGTGTTTAGCGGATTTTGAGCTAAAAGAAAACAGGGGAAATAAAATTGGCAAAAGGGGGTTGAACTTTTGGTGAAATACGGTATTAAGGGGTTGGAAGGGCCTGTAGCTCAGTTGGTTAGAGCAGAGCGCTCATAACGCTTTGGTCGCAGGTTCGAGTCCTGCCGGGCCTACCATATAACGATTAACTATTAACGATTAACGATGAATGATTGGTTATTAGGGATTGGGGGTTAGTTGTTAGGGATTAAGGGCAGAGGTTTTTTGCTTGCGCCCTCACTGCGTTCGGTTGCCCACCCGCCCACCCCTCCTGCGGAGAGCTGGACGGGGTTTTTTGTGGCTTTATTCCAAGAAAAGGGGACTGTTTTGTTAAATAACGGCTCAATAAAAAACCGTACCATCTTTTGCCACGATAATTTGGAAATATTACGTGGGATAGACTCCGATTGCATAGATTTAATCTACCTTGATCCCCCGTTCAATAAAAAGAAAACCTTCACCGCCCAAATCGGTAGCCATGCCGAGGGCGCGTCTTTCAGCGATATATTCCGCGAAAAGGATATAAAAGACGAATGGTTGCAGGATATTAAAGAGGATTATTTTGCCATCCATAACCTGCTAACCGCCGTTCGCGCGATAGAGGGGCGGACGTCTTATAACTTTTGCTACCTTGCTTATATGGCGATTCGCCTGATAGAATGCCAGCGAGTTTTGAAACCCACAGGGTCGTTGTACCTCCATTGCGACCAAACCATGTCGCACTATTTGAAATTGTTACTGGACTGCATCTTTGGTGAGAAAAACTTCCGCAATGAAATCGCTTGGTGGTATGGCGGGGGCGGTGCATCGCAGAAAAATTGGGCGAAAAAACACGATATTATCCTGTATTATTCAAAAACAGATGACTTGATATTTAACACGGATGCGGTTCGGGAGGACTATAAATGGGACAAAGGGCAACGCCGAGCGGACGGCAGCGCACGGGATTTGAAAAAGGGTAAATTGCCCGATAATGTCTTTCAATTACACGGGATTATGCCTTGGGCGAAGGAACGCACGGGCTATCCCACGCAAAAGCCTCTGGTTTTGTTAGAGCGGATAATCAAAGCGTCAAGCCCCGTGGGTGGGGTTGTTTTAGACCCGTTTTGCGGGTGTGCAACGACTTGCGTGGCGGCCGAGCGGTTGGGGCGGTGTTGGGTTGGCGTGGATGTGTCCAGAAAGGCCTTTGATTTGGTGGAAGACCGAATGAGGGAAGAGGTAGAATGGGAAGGGTCGTTGTTTGAAGAGGATTTGGTGGATTTCAAAACCGACCCGCCAAAGCGGACGGATATGGGTGCGGATACGCGGGTGCAGAAATATGTTTATATCATTTCCAACGCACAATATAAGAATTATTTTAAGGTTGGCAGTGCCTCTGACCCCGACCACCGTTTGAATTCTTACCAAACCTCTAATCCAAAACGTGGGTATGTGCTGGAATATACGCACCTAACGCCCGATTTTCGGGCGATGGAATCTTATATCCATGACCTTTATAAAAGCCCGCATGAGTGGATTTTTGAACCCAATATGCAGAAAATCATTAAAGAAATAGAGGGGTGGGGCAAAAATAATCACTAATCACTAGTCACTAATCGCCAACAACGCCTTTTCAATCAACCGCTCGTCCGCGTCATCCAAATGGGCGCATTCGGACAGTATCCTCCGCCACATCCTCGCGCCGCGCATCCCGGTGAAAAGCCCCAGCATAGGGCGCACGAGCGCGGTCATCCGCACGCCATCCTCCAACTGGGCACGGATATAAGGCAGCATCGCGCGGGCGATTTGACGCGGGCAGGGGGCGGTATCGGGGGCGGGCGTGCCGAACGCCAGCTGATCCGCGTCTGCCAGCAGAGCAAACGGACTATGCCACGCGGCACGACCAATCATCGCGCCGTCCAAACCCATATTTATATGACCCATAGCCACATCCAAGCTATCCAACCCGCCGTTAATAATAATCTGCAAATCGGGGTTTTCCGCCTTCATTTTATGCACCAAATCATAATCCAACGGCGGAATATCGCGGTTTTCCTTGGGGCTGAGACCGCTTAACCACGCCATCCGTGCGTGGATAATGACGCACCCAATCCCCGCACGGCGCAGATGCGTGATAAAATCGGGCAGGGTCAGGGCAGGGGTTTGGTCATCGACCCCAATGCGGCATTTCACGGTTATTTCGGTGTTTGGGGCGCGTTCCGCCATAGCCAGCAGGCATTCGGTGACTAATTCGGGCTGTTGCATCAAGGTCGCCCCGAACTGGCCAGATTGAACGCGGTCGGACGGGCAGCCTAGGTTCAGGTTGATTTCATCATAGCCCGCGGCTACGCCCAAATCGGTTGCTCGCGCCAGCATATCAGGGTTGGAACCGCCGATTTGCAGGGCAACGGGATGCTCGGCAGGATGGAACGCCAGCAAGTGCTCGGCATCGCCATGAACCAGCGCGGCGGCGGTTATCATCTCGGTATAAAGCACGGTTTCACGCGACAAAAGCCGATGCAGATAGCGGCAATGGCGCGTCGTCCAATCCATCATCGGTGCAACGGAAAGCCGTCGGTTAAGCTGTGGTTTGTTGGGAGATTTGTTGGGAGGGGCGGTCATGAGGAGTGATTTCTATGTGTTTGATAATACATAATAAAACGGGTGGTTTGCGTGTAGGTAAAAGTCGTATAATGGATATTATGTTAATTTTGAGATAGTAAGCATAATATAGGGGGTGGCGATTTGTCGGCGAATATAACATGGTTTGTGTTTATTATCAAGTGGCGTGGGCTTTTGCTTACTGTACCCACATTAACGAGCAATGCGTGTGGTTAGATAGTGTGAGTACGGGGTACGGGCGCAAAAGCCCTTTGGTTATGTTTGGCGAGTCTGTTTTGAATAATAGTAACCATTCGTCATGTTTGGCACGGGTCGCGCGAACCCGAAGGGTGTGCGTCTTGTTAGCTAGGTATGAGGGAGTTTGCGTCACCAGCGACTCTTAAAGACTATTGACCCAGTACAACCGATAAGCTGACGCGCACCCGTGGGGGTGAGGGTGCGCGCGACCGCCCCCCAGCGGACACGTCCGCTAAAATTAGGAAACAAGGCGGTCGTTTCCTAGATTATTAGGTTTGCTCTAGAATAATGATTGACGGATTAGCCCTGCGGGTCTTCGTCATAACTTCGTTATGCCGACCAGCATGGTCTTTTGTGCGTAGCCCCCGCTTCGCGGGAGCATGCCAAAAGCCCTTTGGTTATAAGATGCTAGTGATTCTATAAATTTACTATCTGGATATTCAAGACGAGAAATTGGATTATTTGCAAAGAATACTTGGGAATTGGCGATAGGCAATTTCTAAATTTATTTAGGCTTTGCCTAGAAACTAGGACAGGCTTGGGTGCGCCCGCCCCGAAGAGGCTTTAGCCTCAAGGGTGCGGGCGCGCCCCGTGGTGGCATCGCAAAGCGATGACGAAGACCCGAAGGGCTAAACCACTAATCACTAATCACTAATCACTAATCACTAATCACTAATCACTAATCACTAATCACTAATCATTCCACCATCCACTCCCCATCAGGATGGAAAGAGTGGAAAACAAACGCAAACACCACATCATGCACCACATCCGCGCCCGTCGCCACATCACGCACGCGTACCGCGCCGACATCGCGCCCCTTGGCTATCTGCGCACTATCCAACGCGGAGGCCGTCCCAGCCGTCCAATCCAGCACCAATCCGCCTGCCCTAATCTGCCCCGCCATCCGTAACCGCGCCAAAGTCCACGCCTTATTGCCAACGACTATCACCCGTTCCAACGGGTTTATCCCAAACGGAGGATCCTCGCCAAAATACAAAAACGGCTTGCCCGTGTCATACGACACATACGGATTCGCACCGTAAGCCCGCGCATCGCCTGGGCGAGTCATCACCACACCCCCTCGCCCGCGAAACCGCCCCCAATTCTCCATAAAAGACGGGATTTTGCGCAACCGCGCACCCAGCAATTCGCCAACAATAGCCTCACCGGTGAATTGCTGCCACCAGCTGTCCGTTTGCCTATCATACATAATCATATCGGAATTGCGCAGCAACCCAGACACGCCCAATTCCAGCACGCGCCCATCCAGCCGCCTGTCAAAAACCACCGCCGAATTGCACAGAGGACAATAAGTCACGGCAACAGGCTCGCCACCAATCACATCATTAACAATCTCATGCCAAATCAAATATCGCAAGGGATAGCCACGGATTTCCCCGTTTATAATAACGGTTATTACCGGTTCGGCATCCTGTAAATCGGTCTCATCAGCCACGCCGTGAAACTCGGGCATATCCACCGACGGAATCCCGTCTTTACCCGGCCCGCCGTCCAGAATATCGTCAAATTCCACGCTGGTTTGTGAAAAATCGGTGTTCGGCCAAGCCAACCGCCAGAACTGCACATCCGCCAAGCAAACAGAGGCAAAACACGCCCCCAACAGCAGGATAACAACAATCGCGGCTTTATTGAACGTCATGCCCTTTTATCCGCACGGATTCCATATAGTCAGGGGTATCGCCAACCGCGCCATTCGCCCCCTGCCCGCGTTTGATTTTATCGACAAACTGCATCCCCGAAATCACCTTGCCAACCACGGTATATTGGTCGTTAAGATGCGGGGCGGCGTTGAACATAATGAAAAACTGCGAATTCGCGGAATTCGGGTCTTGCGAGCGCGCCATCCCCAGCACTCCGCGTCTGAATTTTTTCTTTGAGAATTCTGCGGGGACATTGTCGTATTGCGACCCGCCCGTGCCTGCTTTGTTTGGGTCGAACGAGTCCAGCTTGCCGAATTGAACATCGCCCGTTTGCGCCATGAACTGGTTTATGACACGGTGGAAAACCACGCCGTCATAGGCACCCGAGGTTGCCAGTTGCTTTATCCGTTTGACGTGCTGTGGGGCGACATCTGGGTATAATTCCACGGCGACTTCGCCCGATACAGACCCGCCGAGAGTTATCACCAACACATCATCGTGGTCGGCAAAAACCGCACCCGTAAATAAAGCAAATACCGCGACCAAAACAAACCGCATCACGAATCCGCCTCTACCCTTAAAGACACGATAACATCGGGGTCGGCTGGCGGTTCGCCCCGCGCGATAGCATCCACGTGTTCCATCCCTTTTGCCACGCGTCCATAAACCGTATATTGCTTATTCAAAAAATGGTTATCGGCGAAATTAATAAAAAACTGCGAATTCGCCGAATCGGGGCTTTGCGAACGAGCCGCGCCCAACGTGCCTCGGTCATGGGGGGTGTTTGAGAACTCTGCCTTCACGTCAGGCATGTCCGAGCCGCCCGTCCCTGCCCTGCTGGTATCGCTGCCTTTTTGCCCGAATTGAACATCGCCCGTTTGCGCCATAAAGCCTTCAATAACGCGGTGAAACACGACATTATCGTATTTGCCAGCGCGTGCCAGTTGGCGGATTCGCTCGCAATGAAGCGGGGCGATTTCGGGGAACAGAGTGATGCACACTTCGCCCGTGCGTAGTTTCATAATCAGTGTATTTTCTGCGGTGGTGTCTTGGGTCATGGGGTCTCCTATGTTGATGTTGTTTGCGTTTTATAGCATGGGTTGGGGGAATTGTGAAGGGGGGTTTAGTTGTTAGTTGTTAGTTGTTAGTTATTAGTTATTAGTGATTAGTGATTTTTGCCACTTCTTGGCTGGTCGGCATTGCGTAGCAATGACGAAGACCCGCAAGGGCATTCATAATTATTCTAGAGCAAACTTATCGTCTAGGAAACGACCGCCCAAAAAGGGTGGTCGCGCGCACCCTCACCCCCACGGGTGCGCGTCAGCTTATCGGTTGTACTGGGTCAGTGTATTTTAGAGTCGCTGGTGACGCAAATTCCCTAATACCTAACAACCAAGACGCACACCCTTCGGGTTCGCGCGACCCACGTGCCACCATGAATAATGGTTATTTTATTTAAAAAAGATTCGCCAAACATAACCAAAGGCTTTTGTGTATGGGCTTTTTCGCAAGAAAAAGCTCTATATGCACAAAAGCCACGCCCTCGGCAAACGAGTCGGCATCACTCTTTACAATTCCCCTGTAAATATCTAATCACTAATCACTAATCACTAATCACTAATCACTAATCACTCATGAAACATCCTAGCAAAGCAATTCTGCTCTCCGCCCCCGCGTCCAATAGCGGTAAAACCGTGCTGACACTGGGTATCCTTCGTGCGTTGCGTCATAAAAACCACCCCGTGCGGTCGGCCAAATCTGGTCCTGATTATATTGACCGGTGCTATCATAGTGCGGCCTCTGGCAATGTTTGCGTTAATTTGGACGCTTGGGCGATGGATAAGGGCGATATTATCCGCAGAGCCAGTGGTTGCGGGGGCAGTGGCGGGGATTTAATAATAGAAGGCGCGATGGGGTTGTTTGACGGCGCACCCCCCGATGGGGCGGGGTCTAGCGCGGATTTGGCACGGATTTTGGGCGTGCCAGTGGTTTTAATCATAGACGCTTCGGCTCAATCCCAATCAATCGCCGCCGTGGTCGCGGGGTTCGCGGGGTTTGACCCGAACGTCCGCGTTGGCGGGGTTATTTTGAATAAGGTAGGCTCTGCAAGGCACGAAACCATGCTGCGCCACGCGATTGCCCCCTTGGGGATTCCCGTTTTGGGGGCGGTGATGCGGACAGAGGGGTTGGCCTTGCCCGCCCGCCATTTGGGGCTAGTGCAAGCGGGGGAACACCCCGCGTTGGACGCGTTTTTGAACGCGGCGGCGCAACTGGTTGCCGATTGCGTGGATTTGGAGGCGTTGTGTGCGATGATGTCGCCCCTGCCCTCGGTTGAGACTCCTGCGACCACGCCCCGTTTCAACCCAAAATTTAATCCCAAGTTCAACCCTCCTGTGCAAACCATAGCCATAGCCCATGACACTGCCTTTGGCTTTACCTACCCGCATATTCTGGCGGATTGGCGGGCGCGGGGCGCGACTATCCACCTGTTTTCCCCTTTGGCGAACGAGCCCCCGCCCCCTGCTGATATGATTATTCTGCCCGGAGGCTATCCCGAATTGCATGCGGGACGGCTGGCGGCTAACACAAAGTTCATGGATGGAATCCGCACCGCAAACACTCCCGTTTATGGCGAATGCGGGGGGTATATGGTGATGGGACGCGGGCTGATTGATGCCCACGGGGTGCGCCACGCTATGGCAGGGTTGCTGGATTTGGAAACCAGTTTTGCCGCGCCCGCCCGTCATTTGGGCTATCGGCGGTTGGGGTTGCTGGGCGATGGCGTTTGGCGAGGCGTGGCGGACGGGTTTATGGCGCACGAATTCCACTATGCCAGCACGATTTCGGCGGCTGGCGACCCGCTTTTCACCGCGACCACGGCCGATGGCACTGCCCTGCCGCCTATGGGTTTGCAAAACGGGGCGCATTGCGGAAGTTTTGCCCATATCATTGACATTTGCCCAAGTGGGCGTTAGGGTCGGGTTATGACCCCGAAAACCACCCTCATTGACCATCCGTTAGTCCAGCATAAGCTGACGATTATGCGCAAATCCTCCACCCCTAGCGCGGATTTTCGCAGGTTATTGCGTGAAATCAGCCAACTGATGACTTACGAAATCACGCGACATCTGCCCGTGCGGATGGAGGCTATTTCCACACCCTTATGCGCTATGCAATCGCCCGTTTTGGCGGGCGAGGACTTGGTTCTGGTGTCCATTTTACGGGCGGGCAATGGTCTGTTGGATGGAATTTTAGAGCTGGTGCCCTTCGCGCGAGTCGGCTTTGTGGGGCTATATCGCGATGAAACCACCCTGCGCCCTGTCGAGTATTATTGCAAACTGCCCACCCCCACGGGCGGTGTTGTGATAGCCGTTGACCCTATGCTAGCAACGGGCAATTCCGCGATTGCCGCGATTGATTTATTGAAAAAACGCGGGTTTGGGGAGATTTATTTTTTATGCTTATTGGCGAGTCCCGAAGGGATTTCCGCCCTGCACAAAGCCCATGCGGATGTGCATATTGTGACCGCTTCTGTGGATGAATGTTTGAATGAAAAGGGCTATATCGTCCCAGGGTTAGGCGATGCGGGCGATAGGATTTTTGGGACGGTTTGAGTTTTAGTGATTAGTGATTAATGATGAATGATTAGTGATTTTTTACAAAAACATCCATAATCACTCTTTTTTAGCAAAAAACCGCCATTTTTAACACGGGTTTGTGATTGATTATTTCTTAAAATTTGGTAAATAAACAATCGCAAATTTTGCATAAACAACCCAAAGCATAATATAAAGGAAACGAAAATGCTTAAAACAACTTTAAAAATCGCCGCTTTATCGGCGGTATCCCTAACCCTTTTATCCGCCTGTGGCGCAGCAAGTAAGCTGGAAGATGCGGCGGATAGAGCGCAGGATGAACTCGATAATGCGGCGGATAGAGCGGAGAATGAGCGGGAACGTCTTGCTCGTCTTACCCCCCCATCAAGCCCAACCGCGGCTGTGGCAGACCGCGTGGTTTCTACCCGTGGTCTAGGTCCCTATACCAACGCTGGTACTTTTGAGGCTCGGGGTGAAAGACTAAGCAATGATGAGCAGAACGCACGAACCCTTGATGATTCGTATAATATTACCTACACCGAAACACAGGATACTTTTGCCCTAGTGCAGAGCGGAGAAAATCTTGTCATGACGGTAAATGGCACTGCTTATACCTTTACACCTAGCGTAAACATCCCTGCCGTTGCTCCAAGCAATAGTAATCCTACTGGTAGCCCAGCAAGTTATGACTGGGTTGCCGTTGATGCGGGGCGGATTTTTAGCACAGGGACTCCTGACATTCGCAATGTCCTTGACGGAACAGATCCAAGTGTTCAGGGAACTTATGTAGATTATTCTACATTGCTAAATATAGCATCATCCCAGATAGATATTAATCTTGACTATACAGATGGATTTGCCACTATCGGTATTCAAACACTGCCATCTGTTGTTGCATCGCAAACCGCCACGGCAACCTATACGGGGCGTGTACAATTAAACGTACAGAGCAATTTTACAAAAATAGCTGGTCAAGCTAACGCCTCGTCTTCGGTTACTGGTTCTAGTACAGAGTATCTTACTAATGGTGATCTAACCATGACTGCTAATTTTACTAATAATACAATTGCAGGCGGTGCGACATATAGTGTTGCTGATCTTAGCACAGGTCAACAAATTTCTAATCGTGAAGCCACAATAACGTTTAATTCTGCCCCGATTGTTGGTAATGGCTTTGCTGGGACTTTTACCATGAATGCCGAATATCGCAGCGTGCAGGGGATAACCAACAACCCCACGGGCAATTATGCGGGTAATTTCTTTGGTCCTGCTGCCGATGATATTGCTGGTGTGATGCGGTTTGGTGCCCAAGGTTCTGCCGTTGGTATCGGTGGTTTCCGCGGCGATAGGGACACGCAATAAACCGCGTTCATAAAACCCATATAAAAAACAGGCAGGGGCGGATAATCCCGCCCCGTCTTTCACTTGCAAATCATTGCAAACAAATCAAAGCATAATATAAAGGAAAACAAAATGCTTAAAACAACTTTGAAACTCACCGCTTTATCGGCGGTATCCCTAACCCTTTTAACCGCCTGTGGTGGCGGTGGCAAAACACCCGTAGCAAGCGGCATTCCAACTGTGAATGACCGTATTGCATCAGGTACGGTCTTTGGCACAGTCGATTTTAGAGGAAGTGGTCTCTTTGATGGCGTTGCTGATAACTATAGCTTTACTACCAGAGAAACCGAAGATACATTTAGCTTACGCGCAAGCGGTGGCGGTATGATCATGACCGTGAATGGTGCCAGTCAAACTTTCATATATAGAGACGACGGCGGATGGGTGACAGGAAATTCCTCTTTTTTCGCCTCCAATGCTGGCCAAGATATCGCAGATGTTATTGACGGAACGCACCCGACCATTCAAGGCGACAGCGTTCAATTTGGCGTTTCAGACGACAGCCTTGTAGATGCGTTATTTGAAAACATTACTATCATATCAGGATACGCCACTATAGGTATACATACGCTGCCAGCCGCAGTCGCACAACAGACGGCAACAGCAACTTATACAGGCAGCTTTAACTTTAACTTCTCTGCAAGCACGGGTTCGCAAACACTTAATCATGACGTTAGTAATGAGAATTTTGGCATCATAACCATGAACGTTGATTTTGATGCGAATACGATTGGGGGCACGGCCACGCTTCGTGAAGAGGGCATATTAACCTTTGACTCTGCCCCGATTTCGGGCAATGGATTCGCTGGGAGTTTTCGCTTGGATGCTGCGGGGCGTACGGAGTCTAATTTAACGAACAACCCCGTGGGTAACTATGCTGGTAATTTCTTTGGTCCAGATGCAGATGATATTGCTGGGGTGATGCAGATGAACGGCACACACGCCAATGGTACTTTGCTTGGTATCGGTGGTTTCCGTGCGGATAGGCAAGACCCCGCGCAATAAAATCCATATAAAAATTTGAAAGGGGGCGGGTTATTCCGTCCCCTTTTTTATGAAATCCGTGTTAGTATTGACTCCCGCACGAAAACCAACCACACTGCCCCAATGAAAACCACCTTCACCCCCGAACAACTGCAAAACCCCGAAACCCAGCGTTCCAATAAAATCCTACGCGCCTGTGTCCATTGCGGGTTCTGCACGGCTACCTGCCCCAGTTACCAAGTGCTGAATGACGAGCTGGACTCCCCCCGCGGGCGTATTTACCTTATCAAAGATATGCTGGAAAACGACCGCAAGCCCGATAAAAAGACCGTCACGCATATTGACCGTTGCCTATCGTGCTTTGCCTGTATGACGACCTGCCCGTCGGGGGTGAATTATATGCACCTGCTGGACCACGCGCGGGGGTATATTGACCGCCATTACCGCCGAGGGCTGGCGGATCGCGGGTTGCGGTGGCTTTTGGCGCGGGTTCTGCCGTATCCTGGGCGGTTTCGTTGGGCGTTGCGGGGGGCTCGGCTGATAAAACCTATCCGCGGGGTTTTGCCTGTGCGGGTGCGGGCTATGGTTGCGCTTGCGCCCGTGCGGTTGCCTCCGCCCTGCCCTGATGATGCGCCGCAGGTTTTCCCCGCGATTGGCAAGCGAATAATGCGGGTTGCGTTAATGACAGGCTGTGCGCAAAAGGTTTTGGATACCGATATTAACGCCGCCACCTTGCGGATTTTACGCCGAGCGGGGTGTGAGGTTGTGGTGGCAAAGGGCGCGGGGTGTTGCGGGGCATTGGTGCATCATTTGGGGCGTTTGAGTGATAGCCATCGCGCCGCCGCCGCCAACATAGCCGCTTGGAAGGCGGAAATAAACGGGGCGGGGCTGGATGCTATTGTGATAAATACCAGTGGCTGTGGCACTATGATTAAGGACTATGGGCATATTTTCGCAAACACGGATTTGGCGGGGGATGCGGCCGATATCGCTGCGCTGGCGCGGGATATTACCGAGGTTTTGGCGGGGCTTCCCATGAAATCGGTTTTGGCGGATATGCCAAAGGTGGCGTATCATGCCGCCTGTTCCTTGCAACATGGGCAGCAGATTAAGGACTCGCCCAAGGATTTATTACGCACGGCTGGGTTTGAAGTGGTGGAACCCGTGGATGCCCATTTGTGTTGCGGGTCGGCTGGGACGTATAATTTATTACAGCCAGAGATTGCTGGGGTTTTGAAAACCCGTAAGGTTGCGTCTTTGGCTCGGTTAGATGCCGAGGTGATAGCCACGGGGAACATCGGCTGTATGATGCAGATAGGCGCGGGTATTGGGTTGCCAGTCGTCCATACGGTGGAATTGCTGGATTGGGCGACGGGCGGGGATAAACCGTTTTAGTTGTTAGTTATTAGTTATTAGTTGTTAGTTTTTTAGCCCTGCGGGTATTCGTCATCGCGACATAGGGCAGTTGAACCTGCCCGTAAAATAAAACAATGAATACCGACCAGCGTGGTCTTTTGTGCGTAGCCCCCGCTTTGCGGGAGCATGCCAAAAGCCCTTGGGTTACAAGATGATAATGATTCTATAAATTTACTATCTGGAATAACAAGACGTTAGATTGGATTATTTGCAAAGAATACCTGGGAATTGGTGATAGGTTTGCTCTAAATTTATTTAGGCTGTGCCTAGATGCTTGGATAGGCTTTAGCCAAAAAATCCCGTCCAGCTCTCCGCAGGAGGGGTGGGCGGGTGGGCAACCGAACGCAGTGAGGGCGCAACAAAAAACCTCCGCTCTTAACTTCTAATAACCAGCCCCAAATCCTTAATAACCAATCACTAATAACTAATAACTAACAACTAACAACTAGTTCAGTTTTCCTAAACTTCCTTTTAGATTTTCATAAACCTTTATTAAAAAATCTTGCCGAACGGCGCTCCCGCTCTACATATCCCTTATCGCGCAGGGATACCCCCAAGGCGTAAACCAAAATGTTAAACAAAACAAACAAGGAGCAGAACAATGATACATTCATTAAAAACAAAACAAGCCTATAAAGGCATCACCATAGCCGCACCACTGGTTGGGCTATTCATCCTCACCGCCTGCGGTGGAGGCAGCAGCCCCGCACCAGCCGAGGAAACGGGGCTACCCAATATTGACTTCATGGGAGTTATTGAGCAACCCGATGCGGACACCGCCAATGACGGAACTATCGCCGATGATAGCATGTCTATCATGATAGACGATCTGATGGACGACCTAACGGACGTTACAAATCCTGACGATACGACCAGCCCTGGTGAGCCCGTTAATCCGATTGACCCAGTTGTCGTTATTGACCCGACCAACCCTGATGATACGACCAGCCCAGGCGAGCCTGTCATTCCCACTGATCCGACCGACCCTGGTGATACGACCAGCCCAGGCGAGCCTGGCACTCCTGTTGATCCAATCGACCCGATTGACCCAGTTGACCCAGTTGACCCAGTTGACCCAGTTGACCCAACAGACCCCGCCGCCTTCACCCCCGCTTGTGAAAGCGAGGATTGCATCGGCGCGTTTGATTGGGCGAACAGCTTTGCCATTCCCTTGCAAACCGCCCCAATCCCCGAAATCCTGCAAAACCAATTCATCCAAATCGGTTTGAAAGGCTCGGGCGCAGACACTCTGATAAACGCGGACGGCGAACCCCTGCTTACCCGCACGCTATCGTTTAACCTGCTGGATACGAATGCACACGGCGGAGTCTCTTCGTTCTTCTTGGAGACTGAGCTGCAACAGGGCTATTACGCGGGGCTAACCGCCGATACGGATGTAGGAACGGCTCTGCCCGTCCCTGCCGAAAACGCACCCGTTGGCACTCTGTTTTGGAAAGGACTTATCCAATATAATATCACCGGTGAATCCTACCTTACCCAAGACTTTGAGTTGCGCGTGAATCCCACAACCCGTGAAATCTCTGGCTTTATCCCCACCGAAATCGCTAATGTAACCGAAGGTCACGCTAACTATTTCAAACTGGACGGCACATTTGACGATACAGGAGTCATAACAGGCCGCGCCGAATACAGCGCGTTTGTCAATAACAACCCTGATAGTCTGGTTAATGATGAGATTTACACCGCTGGGACTCTGTCTGGTTTAATCGGCACAAACGGAGCCGTTGGCGCGTTTATCAGCAATAATACCGGCGATAACGCGGGCACTAACCCGTTCTCTGGCGGGTGGATAGCCACGCCAACCGACGCAAGAGCCCCCATCCCTACCCCAACCGAGTTCATCATTCCTGCAACCCCTGCCTGCATAGGCGATGCTTGCGTCAATGGTGCGGATTGGGCGGGGGCTTTTAATGGCACTTTGGCGTTTCAACCAAACCCAGACCTGCCAGGCAGTCAATTCCTGCAAATCGGTGAAAACGGGCTGGATTACGGCGTATTCGCTGGCAATAATAGCGTGATACAAAACACCGGCGTTTTGCGGTTAGAAGATTTGGACGGTAATGGCGTGGGCGGGGTGACCTTCTTTCGCGGGCTGAAATTGCCGAATACGCACCAGTATTTCGCCGCTGTTCTGCCAGATACCGATTTGGGTGCGACTCTGCCTTATCCTGATGCGGATGAATCCCTTATAGTCGCCTACTGGCCTGGTCGTTTCCAAGTCTTCCAGCAGGAGGGTTTGTATAGCGCGCGGGACTTTGATTTAACGGTGAATTTTGCCGCACGGAGGATTGGGCTGTTTGTCCCAGCTCCGATAGGCGAAGATTACTTCTTTAAATTTAGCATGGGTTTTGACGCCAGTGGAGTTTTCGCGGGGACTGGTTTGTATGGCAAATACCTTAATGGTAACCCTGGACTGCCGTTCTTTGATAGCGCGCGTACAACTGGTTATATGGCGGGGTTAATCGGCGTGAATGGTGCGGTTGGCGTGTTTGCCAGTACCGAAGCCAGTATACGCCCCTATTCTGGTGGCTTTGTGGCGGCTCCCAAAGCGGTGACTCCGGTTGGCGAGCTTCCCTGTGACGGATGCGTGGATGCGGATAATTGGGTGAATAGCTTTGCTAACCTTCTGCCCTACGCCCCCGAATCGGTTAATCCGCGCAATGAATTCCTGCGTATGGGTGAAAGCGGCAACGCCAATGGTTTGAACTATGGCGCGATGGCTGATGAGGATGTTATCGATGGTACGGCGACCTTACCTTTGACGGGTGAAGGCGTGGGCAGTGTGTCGTTTTTCCAAGGCTCTGATGCGTTGGAAAATCATTATTATGTCGCGCTTTCGCGTGATGTGAATGTCGGTGCGCCTTTGATACGGCCAGTTGTTGGGGTTGAACTGACGGCTATATGGCCAGGGCAAATCCAGTATTACAACGATAGCACATTGTGGGAAGTCACGGATTTTGACCTATCCATAGATTTTGCCACCCGTACTGTTGGCGCGTTTGTGGCACATTTGGAATATTCCAATACGTACTACAAGCTGGATGGCAATTTTGACGATAATGGCGTGATGTCTGGCACGGCTGTTTATGGGACGTTTAATGAAAACGACCCAGAGCAGATAAACGATGATATCTTTTATACGCCTGGTGCTTTGACTGGGGTTATTGGTGAGAATGGAGCCGTTGGCGCGTTCATCAGCAATAATGATGGGATTGGTAGCCGTCCGTTCGCTGGTGGGTTTGTTGCCGCGCCTGAGTAATTGTGAATGGTGAATTATGAATGGTGAATGATTAGAGCAAGCAGCCGCGAGGTTGCTTGCTTTTTTATGGTGTGGTTGTTTTATCATCGGGCGGGGCTTTTGTGCATATAGAGCTTTACTTGCGTAAAGCCCATACACAAAAGCCTTTGGTTATACTTGGCAAAGTCCATTGTAAATAAAATAACCATTCGTCATGGCGGCACGTGGGTCGCGCGAACCCGAAGGGTGTGCGTCTTGTTAGCTAGGTATAAGGGAATTTGCGTCACCGAAGACTCTTTAATACTTCTGACCCAGTACAACCGATAAGCTGACGCGCACCCGTGGGGGTGAGGGTGCGCGCGACCGCCCCCCCCTGCGGGCACGCCCGCTAAAATTAAGAAACAAGGCGGTCGTTTCCTAGGATTGTAGATTATCCTAGATTAGCAATTACCGATTCTGCCCTGCGGGTCTTCGTCATTGCTACGCAATGCCGACCAGCTTTTAGAATAGCACGGATTATGTTTGGCAAGGTCTTTCCTAGAATAACAGGCTTGGGCGTGCCCGCTTGCTCGTAAGAGCAAGCGGGCACGCCCCGTGGCGACATAACAAAGTTATGGCGCAAAGCCCGCAAGGGCTAAAATCACTAATCACTAATCACTAATCACTAATCACTAATCACTAATCACTAATAACTAATAACTAAATCTAAAACTCATTTCCGTTTTTCTTAAACTTTTAGATAAAATCTTGTTTATTGCATGGCAAGTTATACATACCCTATAGCGTTGGGGCAGTCCCCCAACACCAAACGTTAATAAGAACCCATCCCACGGCAATTAAAGGAGCCCCAAAATGACACATAACCCCTCAAAAACAACAGGCGGAAAAGGCCTATTCATGGCGGCCTTAACCAGCATGACCAGCCTTGCCAGCCTCAGCGCTTGCGGCGTGGCAGAACGCAACCTAAACAGCCTTAGCAACAAGATTAACAACCAGTTGGAAAAAACCTACAGCAGCCTCGTTGACACAACAGGCACGGGCGATGGCAACCCCGCCAACGCCGACATAGGCGATGTGGAGGCGATAAACGGCATCCGCACAGGTGGCACAAGCACGGGTTTCATAAACACGGGCGATATCAGCGTTTCTTCCAGAAGCATCAGCGATAGTATCAAAAGCCCGGATGTGAAAGGCCCAACGACTATCACCCCGCGTACGCTCAGCATACTGGCGAAAAACGCGGAGGATAAAGCGGGTAAAACGGGCGATAACACGGGCAATAACACGTCCATTCCCCCTCTGTTCGACCCGTGCAACACGATAAAATGCGAGGATTCCAACTGGGTAACCAGCTTTGACACTCCCCTGCCGACCGAGCCAACCACAGGTACTCTGCGCAACGAATTTTTGCAATTCGGCGAGGATGGCATAGACACTGGCACTCTATACAATGGCGGATTGGACAAACCAACCGTGGCGACTCTGTCGCTAAACGCACTGGACAACGCAACCGCAACGGGCAGTGTGTCGTTCTTCCGCGGCTTTGCCTCTGCCACCGACTATAAATACTACGCGGGGATAGCTTCGGACACGTCCGTAGGCGCACCCCTGCCCGAACCCACCGACTCCGTGCAAACCACGGCGATATGGCCTGGGCAAATCCAATCCTACCGCTATAATGTATTAAAACCCGCGCAAGCCTTTGATTTAATGGTGGATTTCGGCGGACGCAAAATCGGTGCTTTCGTGCAATACGCACAAGGCAGCAACGCACACTTCAAACTGGACGGGACGTTTGATAAGGACGGTATCATTGATGGCACGGCGGTTTATGGCTCGTTTGCCGATAACGACCCGAGTCAACCGCAAAAGGATAGCTACTATACACCCGGCATTTTAACGGGGGTTATTGGGCGCGATGGAGCGGTTGGCGCGTTCATCAGCAATAACGATGGTATTGGCAGTCGCCCGTTCGCTGGCGGATTTGTGGCAAGCTCTAAGTAGTGATTAGTGATTAATGATTAGTGATTAGTGATTTTTTATGTTGATTCGCAGTGATTCGCAGTTTTTTTGTAGTTTTCTGCAAAATTATCAATAATTACCAATAATTCTCACGTTTATCTAACTTTTTTGTGATTTTATGACATAAATCGCTTGAAATCCCCCCAGAATTAGCGTAAATATACACTATGGGTAATAAAACTCATGCATCATTTGGCGATAAAGCCCATCCATCAAAACGAAAAGGAATGGAACAATGAAAAATCAAATAACAACAATCTTAACCGTATGCGGTGCTTTATTGGCATCTGCTACAACTGCATCAGCTTTTATGGGAGGCAAGGAGGCAGGTTCTATCTGCATCTTTGGCCAAGATGTCCATTGCTGGATTGACCCTGCTACTTACTCTTGGCAGAAAGACCACCCTGCATTTGCGGAAAATGAAGACACTGGAACTTTAGAAGCTGAAACAGAAGTGGCTATGTTGAGACCTCGTTCTGAAATCAAGTATTGGGCATGTTTTAACGGAGCTATTGGATACACTATGGAGAGTAAAAACAGCCCTTGTAAATACACGCCTCGACCAGTTTATGGAAGAATTGGTTCAATTTCACCAGGTAACCATATAGGCACAGACAACACTGTAGTCGCTATGATGAGCCCTAAAGAATATATGTACACCACTTGTATACCCCATGGTCAAAGTGGAAGCTACAGAGGCACCAGACTGAGCAGTCATTCTAGTAGCTGTAATGGTTACAAAGCAAGAACCTATAGATCTTTGTCGTCTACTGAACCTCAAGACACAGACCCAACACAAGTGGTAATGTGGGGTAATCATGGTGGCAATATCTTTGACGGTAATTCCTGGAGAAATTTCTGGAACAAAGAAAACTGGCATGTGGATACGCCAGAACTGCCTGATGGAGAGACCCAGATTGCCTTGATGCGTCCCGAATTCGTCGACTATGATCCTTACACTGATACGTTCAACCCCACGTACTCTGGTAAGTTAGACGAATCAGATTTAAATATCTTTGGTGAATTTGAGACACAGCTTGCACATCACAATGCCTGTGGCCAATTCAATTGTAAGAATGATGAAGTCGAAGCCCCCATCTATAGCGATGTTTTGGCATCCACGGAATTCGGCAACTGTCTGCTGAATGACGCGCCTATTGATATTGAAACGCTGGTGGATTGTCGCGCTGACGCATGTCTGGGGCGCAAAGGCTACTACGGGGCAGTCGAAACGGTTCAATAGATAAACCTATCTATATAAAAACAATGGCGAGAGGTCTTTGACCCCTCGCCTTTTTTTATGTCAAGCGGTTGGGCGGAGGTGATTCGCAGTGATTCGCGGTGATTCGCAGTTTTTTTGTAGTTTTTCGCAAATTTCCGTAAAATTACCAATAATTATCACATTTATCTAACTTTTTTGTGATTTTATGTCATAAATCACTTGAAATCCCCCCAGAATTAGCGTAAATATACATTATGGGTAATAAAACTCATGCATCATTTGGGCGATAAAGCCCATCCATCAAAACGAAAAGGAATGGAACAATGAAAAATCAAATCACAACAATCTTAGCCGTATGCGGTGCCTTATTGGCATCTGCTACAACTGCATCAGCTTTTATGGGAGGCAAGGAGGCAGGTTCTATCTGCATCTTTGGCCAAGATGTCCATTGCTGGATTGACCCTGCTACTTACTCTTGGCAGAAAGACCACCCTGCATTTGCGGAAAATGAAGACACTGGAACTTTAGAAGCTGAAACAGATGTGGCTATGTGGACACCTACCTATGAACTCAAAGCCTGGTACTGCATGAAAGGTTCTATGGGCAAACAGATGCAGCATAAAGACTCTACCTGTATTGGCGGAACTCCTAGACCAGTTTATGGTAGAAGAGGAGATGCAGGTGAATACACAGGTGCAAACGATGTTGTAGTCGCAGGTGAATATACTGGTGATGCTAACCTAGAAGTCGCTATGATGACTCAGGACATGGTTGATTCTTGGAGAAGCACATTAGAGCGTCATTATGATTACTCTGCTGTCGATCTAGATGAAAATTATACAACACAGCTTGCGTTCAGAGGGAGAGGTTCTACATGCTCACTGAATCCTTATGGGAGACGTAGCGCCTATTGCAATGATTCTGAAGTAGATGCACCTGTGGAACTGATTACCGCTTCTACTACTGAATTCGGCAACTGTTTGCTTGATGACAAGCCTATCGTTCTGGAAGAGCTGGTGGATTGTCGCTCAGACGCATGTTTGGGGCGCAAATTCTACTACGGGTCATTCGGCAAGGTCGGTAGATAAACCTATCGGTAGATAAACCTACCTATATAAAAAATAATGGCGAGAGGTCTTTGACCCCTCGCCTTTTTTTATGGCATGCGGTTGGGGAGCGGTGATTCGCAGTGATTCGCAGTGATTCGCAGTTTTTTTATGGTTTTGTGCAAAATTACCAATAATTACCAATAATTCTCACGTTTATCTAACTTTTTTGTGATTTTATGACATAAATCGCTTGAAATCCCCCCAGAATTAGCGTAAATATACATTATGGGTAATAAAGCCCATCCATCATTTGGGCGATAAAGCCCATCCATCAAAACGAAAAGGAATGGAACAATGAAAACTCAAATCACAACAATCTTAATCGTATGCGGTGCCTTGTTGGCATCTACTACATCTGCATCAGCTTGGTTCAACGTCAGCGGTGGATGGCGATGCATCGGTACCGTCAGCGCATCAACTTGCTATTGGCCTGATAAATATGGCACTGGCAGTCAACCATACTACAACCTCGATGGCACACGCAACGTAAAAGCGGACACGGTTATCAATGAAACAGAAGTGGCAGAAATAGACACATCTGGGTTCGTTGGATTCAGTACAGCGGCAGTATCTGAAACTGAACTACCTAGCAATGCGGTGGCTTCTACTGAATTCGGCAACTGTTTGCTGAATGACGAGCCTATCGATCTTGAATCGCTGGTGGATTGTCGCTCTGACGCATGTTTGGGGCGCAAATTCTACTACGGTTTGTAATCGCACGACTCGGGTGCAAAACCTGATAAAAATAATGGCGAGTGGTCTTTGACCCCTCGCCTTTTTTATGGCATGCGGGCGGCGAGTTCCTTTGCATTTGTTTTATTTTATTGTTTTTATTGCCAGTCGGGCGGGTTGAAACCCTGCCACCCCCTGCATACATCCTTTAGCATAGGCGGCGCAAAACGCTCCGCCATGGATTTGAAAAGGATAACCCCATGAAAAAAACAACTTCAACATTTATAGTCTTATGCGCCAGCGCATTAGCCTTGGCCTTATTGATAGCGGCAGGTGTGAGCCGCGAAATACAGGCGGAAAACACGAGCGCACCGATAGAGGCGCAAGATTTAACCCTTGACGATAGGCCGGACGATTCGTCCGAAATAATTACGGCATGGCCGTGGTGGGCTATCTGCGATGGTATGTGTAAAACCGACGAGGTGGATGCACCTGTGGACTCGTCTGAAACGATTACCAGTTGGATTGACCCGTGGTGGAATCTCTGCTTGGGTGGGTGCAAAACCGACGAGGCGGATGCCCCTGTGGACTCGCCTGAGACGGTTGCGTTTGGATTAAGGCGACCGTGGATAAGCTGGCCGAGCTGTTCGATTTTCTGCAAAACCGAAGAGGTGGAAGCCCCTGTAAGCGATGTTGTGGCGAATACGGATAGCTGGTTCACCATCTGCTGGCCTGACGGATGCAAAACCGAGGCTTTGGACGCGCCCGTAAGCGATGTTTTGGCTTACGCGGGATCGCACGGGGTGATTACGTCGTATTTGGATCACACTTGGCGGAATATCTGCTGGGATGGATGCAAAACAGAGGACGTGAGCGCACCCGTAACCAATGATTTGGCGCAGGTAAATATATCTGATACGGTTGCGTTTAGATTGAACAAACCGTGGCCGAGATGTTGGATTTTTTGCCCAACCGAAGAGGTGGGTGCACCTGTAAGCGAGGTTTTGGCTTACGCGGACTCGCCGACAGACTTGCCCAGGGTTGCGATTATTCCGCTATCCGTCCCGGATTTCTGCAGCGGGGCTCCCAAGTGGAATCCGTGGTGTTATAATAAAAAGGCGGATACACCCGAAGAGCCAGTGGCGCCAGAGGTGCTGGCTTCAGACGAGTTCGGCGGGTGTCTTTTGAATGATGAGCCTATTGTTCTGGAAGAGCTGGCGGACTGTCGGTCGGATCTGTGTTTTCCGATTTAATTTTTAACGATTGGTTTTTAACTAACGATTAGCGATTAACGATTAGCGATTAGCGATTAGCGATTAACGATTAGCGATTAGCGATTAGCGATTAACGATTAGCGATTAACGATTAGCGATGAATGATTAGAGCAAGCAGCCGCGAGGTTGCTTGCTTTTTTTTAGTTATTAGTTATTAGTTATTAGTTATTAGGAATTGAAAGTTGGTTATGAGAAGTTAAGAGCGGAGGTTTTTTGTTGGACATTTCTTCGAAATGTCGCCCACCCGCCCGCCCTAGCCTGTCCTAGTATCTAGGCAAAGCCTAAATAAATTTAGAGCAAACCTATCACCACTTCCCAAGTATTCTTTGCAAAAGTTATAATCCCTTGGCCAACTCTACCGTCTTGTTATTCCAGATAGTAAATTTATGACAAGCCCTAGCGTCTTGAAACCAAAGGGCTTTTGGCATGCTCCCACGAATCTTTGTCTTGTCGGGCAGGTTCAACTGCCCTTATGTGGGGGCTACGCACAAAAGACCACGCTGGTCGGCATTCGCGTAAGCGATGACGAAGACCCGAAGGGCATCATTCACAATTCACCATTCATAATTCACCATTCACTAATAACTAATAACTAATAACTAACAACTAGTTAAAAAACCCCCGAAAAACGTTTGCAATCCCCCAAAAACCCCTTTACAGTCCCCTAACCGTGCTAACACCACGGCAAACATTTACTATGGAATCCCCCATACGCCCGCCTTTTTTCACCTTCGCAGGCTGGCGCAAACATAACCAGAAGGATAATCAAAATGGAGAAAATTACCATGAATAAGTTTAAGAAACTTACCCTAGGCTTGGCGGCTTTGTCGTTAACCTTTTCACTGGCGGGGGCGGCTTTGTCGCAAACCGTCATTCGCGTGCAGTCCGTTATATCCGCAAAGGCAGACGAAATCGTTATGCTGAAAGACTTTGCGGCCGACGTGACGGCACTTACAAATGGCGAGATTGTGTTTGAAATCCTGCCTGCTGGCTCTGTCGTTGGCGTTTCTGAAACGCTTGACGCTGTGGATAGCGGTCTGATTGAAGGCGGCTTTGCCTGGACGCACTATTGGTCTGGCAAGCATCCTGCGGCTACGCTGTTCGGCAGCCCCGTTGCGGGTGCTGGCGTTGGCATTGATAACATAGCGTTCCTGTCTTGGTTCCAATTCGGCGGCGGGCGAGAGCTTTATGACCGTCTTTGGGACGAAATGGGCATGAACGTTAAGGGCTTTATGCTGCAACCTGTGGGGCCAGAGGCTCTCGGTTGGTTCAAAGAACCCATCAATTCCATGGACGACTTCCGCAAATATCGGTTTCGCACACCTCCTGGCATTCCTGGACAAACCTATAAAGACATTGGCGTAGCCAGCGTTGCAATGGGTGGTGGCGACATTCTGCCTGCTTTGGAAAAAGGCACGATTGACGCGGCCGAGTGGTGTTGCCCCAAGCCCGATTCTGTGTTCGGCTTTCAAAAAGTGCTGAAGCACTATTATTTGCAAGGCTTGCATCAGGTAGTTGTTAATGCCGATTTATACCTCAATGGGGATGTATATCGGGCGATGACTCCGCACCAGCAAAAAGCGATTGAAGTCGCGGCCAACGCGTCTTTGTCCAAATCTATGTCCTATCGGATATACGAAAACGGCAAAGCGTTAAAGGATTTGGTGGAAAATCACGGAGTCATTTTGCATGATACTCCGGCTGATTATTTCCCGATCTATATGGACGCGGCACGGGCTTCTTTGCAGAAAAACGCGGATGAAAATGCGTTTTTTGCGGAAGTTTGGCAGTCGCAGAAGGATTTTGCCGATATAGCCGTGCCTTTCTGGGCAGGCTCTCAGCAATCCAATGCGGCGCTGGGTAAAGCGTATGCTGACCAGTTGTTGAATAAATAGCTTTGGTTTATATGAATAACGCGGGGCGGGTTTTTTAGGAGGTCGCCCTGTGTTTTTAAGGTTTTAATAAAGGAGTGGGTTATGCAACGCGAGATTAAATTTAGAGATTGGATGGATAAGCGTAAAACAAACGCGGGGATAGATTATGAACCCAAAACCATCAATACTCATGTGAGTGACCTTTGCAGAATCGAGAAAGCTGAAAAGATTGACCTTGATAAAGAGTTCAAGGCTAATAGATTAAAACGCCTTATTGACCTCTACACTTACAACGCGGATGACGCACGCGCTGATTTGCCAAACCCAACAAATCTAAAGACTACATCAAAATCATTATATGGATTTTTATCAGCATATAAAAGCCAGATAAACAAATATCGAGAATTTTGCGAAAAACACCCACCCAAATAAGAGAATAAAACATGAGAGAACAAGACTTTAGAGCCTATATGCGAACCCTTAAATCGCCACAAGGGACTCCATTAAAAGAAGGCAATATGGATTTTTATGCAAACGCTTGTATTGATGTTGAACAAGCTGAAAATATCAACTTGGACGAAGCGTTTCAAACCGATAGCATGGCAGGCATTTATAATCTTTATAAATATAGTGCACAAGACAAACGCGATAACCTCCCAAATCCAACAAATATGAAACTGCATAGGGAGATATGCGCCGCATTAGGGGACATTAGAAGCGCATTAAATCACTATCGCAGATTTTGTTTAGGTGGAAGTGATGCCCCTATCCAAGAAGCACCCGATAGCAATAATGACACGGAAACAATCGCGGAGGCGGACTCAAGCACGACATTTAGATTAGAAAAAGATATGCAAGATGCTATCAGGGAAAACATTGCCCAGCTTGACCCTACCCTTGAAATTATTGATAACGGATTGGAACGCAAGGTTGCCTCTGGCTTTATTGATATTATGGCAAAAGATAGTAATGGTTGCCTTGTTGTTATTGAACTGAAAGCGGGTAAAGCCCAAGATGCAGTGGTAGCCCAAATACTCGGCTACATGGGCGACATAGCCCAAGAGGAAAACCAGCCCGTGCGGGGGATTATTGTTGCCTCTGATTTTAACCAACGTTTGCGCAGTGCATCAAAAGCTATACCGAATCTTGACTTAAATTCTTATAGCTACACCTTTGATTTTAAAAAGGAAACTTGACCTAAATAGGAAATTAAAACCTATTTCCCATAGCCCCTATTCCACCGCCATCCCCGCAACCCAATCCTTTGTATCCGCACACATCCAGCCGATGGTTTGGATAATCTCCGCACGCTGATCTTCAATGTCATCACTAAAAATAATCGGCTCGTGATGGGCGATGCGATTGCGCAGGTTTCTAATTTTGTAAATCCTACGGCGCAACGGACGCAGCTTGCCTTTGTAATTCGGAAAAGCAAAGCGAATAGTCGGTCGCCACAAAGATTCTTCATATTCCGCGCTCAGCAACACAACCCAAAAGCCCAAAGAAAGCCCCGCAACTATCTTTCCCATATTTTCAGGTCGCGTAATGTCAATTTCAAATAATCGTTCGCCAGCCTGTTTAACTTTATCCCTACCACCCTCTTTTAAAGGAGTATCTGGCTTTATTAACCAATCAGAGCCGTGTTCTTTCTGCATCGCCTCGTGAATTTTATTACGCAAGCAAATCTCAAAACACGCTATAAATGGATAAAATTCTGCGGACAAATGCATGTTTTGCTCGTACAATTTTAAAGCTTTTCCAAAGTCATCACCAGAATGTGATAAGAATCTTTGTAATCTTTCGCTGGAGATTGAACTATGTAATGCCTTTATTTTATTGCTTTTATTCATTTTATTTTGTGTCCTTATGAAATAATACAACACTTTTACCAATTATCTTGCCATATTGCAATTTTTTACTTGCAAAGTGTGATTAAAACGGCTATTTTATCTATGGAGCCCCCGGTGTGATCCGTCTTGTTATTTATAACTTGCGCCCCCGGGGGTCAGAATTCCCCGCCCTGTGTTGTTTTTATTTTGTGTCCCTACGCAATAATACAACACTTTTACCAATTATCTTGCCAAATTGCAATTTTTTACTTGCAAAGAGCGATTAAAACCGCTATTTTATCTGTGTAGCCCCTGGTGTGATCCGTCTTGTTATTTATAACTTGCGCCCCCAGGGGTAGTTTTTTTAGCCTCCCAAAAATCCCCCCCCGCAAAACCACGCCACACCTGCCCAACAGGCGGTTTCTTGCTATCCTAAAACTATTTCCACATATTTACCAGCAAAACACCATTTACAATCCATAATTTATACTTTACGCTCCCTGTCATTAACCAAAAAAGGAAACCCAATGGCAGAAGACATAAACCCCAAAGAGCTAGACATCACGGACGAATTAATAGCCGAACGCCGTGCAGACCCACCAGGCCAAACCCCAGACGACATGTCGCCTTGGATGCGCCCGATTGTCGCGAACATAGACCGCATATCACTGTGGTCGGGGCGGGCGACTTGCCTGATGCTGCTGCCTATCATAGCCGTCATGGTCTTTGAAGTCGTATCACGCAAATTATTCAACGCCCCCACGGATTATTCCTACGAGTACTCACGCATGCTGGCGGGCGCGATGTTCATGCTGGGCGCGGGCTATGCTCTGTTACGAGGCGTGCATATCCGTGCCGATTTCATCTACCGAAACTGGTCGCGCGAACGACAAGTCACCGTGGATGCCGTCCTATACATGCTGTTTTATTTCCCTGCCATGGTGTTTTTCCTATGGGTCGCGTATGAGTACACCTACAAAGCCTTTGTAATATGGGAACGAACGGCGGATACAGCCCTGATGGCACCCGTCACCCCTGCCCGCTCGGCTATGCCAATCGGCGCGTTTTTCCTGTTAATTCAAGGGATTGCCGAGCTATTACGGTGCTTTTATGAAATGTCCGCGCCAAGGCGGGCGAAATTCCTGCGGTTCATGCCGTTTTATATCGTCGGCTTGGCGTTGATTTTTAACAGCGTAGCCAGCGAATCCGCGCTATTACCCCTCACCGAATGGTGGTCGGCAGTCATAGGCGCGACGGGTTTGGGCAGTTTATCACCCCAAGCCATCGGCATCTGTATGATTGCCGCGATGTTATTCGCGATTTTCGTGGGGTTTCCGATTTCTTTTACCTTGATATTTCTGGCGTTCGTGTTCGGCGCGTGGGGAATCGGCGGTAAATTCACGTTTTACCTGCAAACTTTCCAGTTCAATTCAACGATGCTGGACGACCAGTTGGTCGCCGTGCCTCTGTTCATATTCATGGGTATCGTCATGGAGCAAGCGGGGTTAATGGAACGATTATTCCGCAGTGTTCAATCCATGTTTTCCGCCACACGCGGGGCGTTGTTTGTGGCGGTTTTATTCGTGTCGATGATATTCGCCGCGGCAACGGGGATAGTCGGCGCGTCCGTGACCATCCTTGGGATTATGGCGGCAACGACTATGAACAAATCGGGCTATGATGTGCGGCTGGCGGCGGGCACGATTACCGCGGGTGGGACGTTGGGGATATTGATTCCTCCGTCCATTATGCTGGTGGTTATGGGGCCAGTTTTGGAGGTCCCCGTGACCGATTTATTCGCCGCCGCGATAGTCCCTGGGATTATGCTCGCGGTTTTGTATATGGCCTACGCGCTGATACGGTGTTGGATTAATCCCGCCTTGGGGCCGGTTTTGCCGGCGGGTGAGCGACCTGTGACCTCCGATTACTATGCCTTGGAAATGGTCGGAGTCTTCGGCTCGCTGGCGATGCTGTTCTACCTGCTGGTGCAGTGTTTATTGGGGCGGTATACGGGCGTGTTTTTCGGCAATTTCGGCGGAGGTATGGTGGGGACTTTCATCTATACTATGCAGGGGTTGGTGATGCCCGTGGCGTGGTTATGGCTGATGCACTCGGTGTATAATTGGACACGCAGGGTGCGCCCGCGTGGGTTTTATTTCTCGGATTTATGGTACGAGTTTTTTATGGGATTGGTACCGCCGACCACTCTGGTGGCGTTTGCCTTGGGGTCTATTTTGCTGGGCTGGGCTACACCTGCCGAGGCCGCCGCCTGTGGCGCATTCGGCGCGATTTTACTGGCGTTAATGTATCGTAAATTAACGCCCAAACGGTTTTATGATGCGTTAATAAAGACGTTGGAAATCAGCGTTTTGATTATGTTTCTGGTCGCGGCCAGTAATTTCTTTGGCGCGGTGTTTTCGCGGCTGGGTACGCCGACTATGCTGACCGAAGCGTTATTGGCGTGGGATTTGTCAACGACTATGGTGCTGATAATCATAATGGCGTTGATTTTCTTGCTGGGGTGGCCGTTGGAATGGGTGCCGATTGTTTTGATTATTGTGCCGATTTTGGTGCCTGTTTTAGAGGCTTTGGACGTGAATTTAACATGGTTTGCGATATTGGTGGCGGTGAATTTGCAGACGGCGTGGTTATCGCCGCCCGTGGCGTTATCGGCGTACTTTTTAAAGGGAGTCGTGCCTGAGTGGGATTTGAAAGATATTTACTTTGGGATGATGCAGTTTATGTGTATTCAGTTGCTGGGGTTGATTTTGATTTTCTGCTTTCCGTTTATCGCGCTGTGGTTGCCGATGTTGAAATATGGAAGCTGATTTTAGTTATTAGTTGTTAGTTATTAGTTATTAGTGAATCTGCCCTTTAGGTCTTCGTCATCGCGACATAGGGCAGTTGAACCTGCCCGAAAATTAAAATAATGAATGCCGACCAGCGTGGTCTTTTGTGCGTAGCCCCCACTTCGTGGGAGCATGCCAAAAGCCCTTTGGTTACAAGATGATAGGGATTCTATAAATTTACTATCTGGATATTCAAGACGTAGGATTGGATTATTTGCAAAGAATACTTGGGAATTGGTGATAGGTTTGCTCTAAATTTATTTAGGCATTGCCTAGATGCTTGGATAGGCTTTAGCCATAAAAACCAATAACTAACAACTAATAACTAACAACTAACAACTACTTACGTTCCGCAAAACGTCCGATACTCCGTATCCACTTTTAGCGGGGGGTGTTCGTAATCCTCAAACCCTTTACGGCGGGTATAGGGGCTGGACAGCACGTCTTGCAGTGTGCGAAATGGGGTGTAGTCGCCAGATTCGGCGGCGGATAGTGCGGACTCTACCAGATGATTGCGGGGGATATAAATCGGGTTATGGGCAGAGGCTAACTTCCGTGCGGAGGCAACCCCGCCCGCTTGGGTTTTTATCCGTGCAAGATAGCGTTTATGCCAGACCTCAAATCCATCAATCGCCTTAAAAATATCACCAACCTCACCACCAAACCCATCACAAACCGCCCGAAATCCACGGGTGAAATCCACCGTTCCATCGGCTAATATCCGCAAGAACCCATCCACCAAATCCGCATCATCAGAACCAGAGCCAACACCAGCACCAGCACCAGACTCATCCAACCCCAGCTTTGCCCGAAACACCGCCACTTGCGCCACCGCAACCGCCTCGGCAAACTCATTCACCACCTCTTGCACAGCCGCCACATCGTTATCCAGCAAACCCAACACAGCCTCACCTAACCTTGCTATATTCCACTGCCCAATCACGGGTTGATTGCCGTAAGCATACCGCCCCTGACGGTCAATCGAGCTAAACACACACCCCCCAGAATACCCATCCATAAACGCACAGGGCCCGTAATCTATCGTTTCACCAGAAATCGCCACATTATCCGTGTTCATCACACCGTGGATGAACCCGACCCCCATCCATTTGGCGATAAGCCGAGCCTGCGTCCCCGCAACGCCGCGAACCAGAGCCAGTGCAGCCTCCCGCCCTGATACCCCAGCAAAATCAGGGTAATGCCGCGCCAGAGCATAATCCACCAGTCGTGCCACCATCGCATTATCGCCCCGTGCGGCAAAATATTGGAAAGTCCCCACGCGCAGATGACTGGCGGCTATTCGGGTTAAAACCGCGCCCGCCAAAGGCGTTTCGCGCATCACCGATTCGCCCGTGGTGACAACCGCCAAGGCTCGGGTCGTTGGGATGCCCAAGGCCGCCATGGCCTCTGCCAACAAATACTCCCGCAATACTGGTTTTATCGCCGCCTTACCATCGCCACTGCGTGAAAATACGGTACGACCAGAGCCCTTTAACGCTATGTCAAACCGCGTGCCATTGGGGGCTGTATGCTCGCCAAGGATATGGGCGCGACCATCGCCCAGTTGCGGGCTGAAATGCCCGAATTGATGCCCCGCATAAACCTGCGCCAACACGTCCGCCCCATCGGGCGGTTGATTGCCCGATAAAATCTGCGCCAAATCCGCGTCCGTTTCACCCGCCCGCAAAATCCCCAAATCCCCTGCCAATTCCGCATTAAAAAACACCAGCCGAGCGTCTGGGACGCGGTCAGGTAAGCAGGACTGATAGCAGCCCTGCATTTCATTAAAAAAACTGTTATCAAAGGCAAACATCTTTACGAAAACAAATCATGGCAGAGACGCAAGGACTCCACCAAATAATCCACCTCTGCCCGCGTGTTATACAGCCCAAAGGACGCACGGCTGGTCGCCGTCACCCCCAGAAACTCCATCAAAGGTTGGGCGCAATGATGCCCAGCACGAACGGCTATACCCTTTTGGTCTAGCACCGTGGATATATCATGCGGATGCGCCCCGCCCTGCATAGCAAAGGAGAATATCGCACCACGCGCCCCTGTCCCTGCCCTTGGCCGCCCGTGAATATCCAGCCAATTTAACTCCGACAAAGCCGCCATCGCGTAGTCGCCCAAATCGGTTTCATAGGCGGCAATCGCGTCCATACCTATGTCCGTCATATAATCAATCGCCGCGCCGAGCCCTATCATTTGCACGATAGCGGGCGTGCCAGCCTCAAACTTATGCGGAGCATCGTTGTAGGTTACAGCGTCCCTATGAACCTCACGAATCATATCGCCGCCACCCATAAACGGGCGCATTTCCGCCGCCCGTGCGCGGGAAATATACACCGCGCCAGAGCCCGAAGGTCCGTACAATTTATGCCCCGTTATCGCGTAGAAATCACAGCCCAAATCGCGGACATCCACGCCGAAATGCACCGCCGATTGCGACCCATCCACCGCCACGGGAACGCCCTTTGCCCCTGCGCATATTGCCTTTATATCCACGATACTGCCCAAAACATTGGACATGTGGGTGATGCTGATTAATGCAGTTCGCGGGGTTATCGCGTCCAAGACTCGCTGGGGGTCTAACGCGCCGTTTTCATCGACCTCCACCCATTTTATCACAACGCCCAGCCGTTCGCGCAGGAAATGCCATGGGACTATGTTCGCGTGATGCTCCATAACCGATAGGATGATTTCATCGCCCTTTTGCAAACGCGGGGCTGCCCAAGCGTAGGAAATCAGGTTAAACGCTTCGGTAGTGCCACTGGTGAAGAGAATTTCATCCTCATATTCCGCATTCAAAAACCGCGCGATTTTACCGCGTACGGATTCGAAATTATCCGTGGCTATATTGGACAGAGTATGCAGCCCGCGATGCACATTGGCGTATTCATGGGTGTAGGCGTGGGTCACCGCATCAATCACCGCCTGCGGCTTTTGCGCAGACGCACCGTTATCCAAATAAACCAAATCCACCCCATTGACTTTGCGTGATAATATGGGAAAATCGTTGCGGATTTTTGCGATGTCGTGGCTCATTGGGTTCTCCTTATGATAGTTGCGTGGCGGGGGTGTAGCCCAAAGACACAAACACCAGCGATGCCACCAGTGCAAAGCCCAAGGCGACTGCCAAGCTGATAAAAAACACATACCCCGCGTTTTTGAATTGGTGTAATTCGGCGATAAATCGGCAATAAACCACGATAAGCAAGCCCATGGCAAACAGCAATCCCCCCGATAAAATAGGGGTGAATATGGTTGATAGCCAGCCGCCCTGCTCTATCAAATAAAGCAGGATGGCGAAATCCGCCAGCATTGCCAGAAACACGGGGAATTGGACGATATTAAACCAAAGTGCCGTTTGTACGGATTGTTTGAAACTGCCTATTCCGCCGAAAAATCGCCCTATGCCGTAATACAGGCCCGCGGACAGATAGACAGAGCCGACTCCCAATGCGAAATCCCCCAGATAGCCAAAATTTGGGATGAAATTAGGCGGTGGAGTGCCGTCTATCGGCTGGGCAAACAGGTTTAAATCGCTGAGGAATACCATAATAATGGAGTACAGACCGATACCCCAGAACAGGCTGTTTGACGGCAGGTTTAACGTCAGGAATTGGCGGATACCATTACGCGGATTAATCAGGCTTTCCAGTATTAGGGCGAATAAAAAACGCATTTTATCGGCTTTCTTTGGTGAAAAACACCGCCGAGGCGGCCAGGGTGTAGTGGATGGCGAAGATGGCGAAGGCTATGACAGCCAGCGATTGGTCTAGCCATGCGATATTAAACGGCGCCGCCAGCCCCAAGCCCAGCACGAAGGGAAGGGCTATGACGAACGACCAGATGAAGGTGTATCGCGCAATTTTACCACCGCAACGCGCCCCGAATGGGCGTAATGCCCAGTATAATGCGGTTGCTATTAGGTAAAGACCCAGTGGTGCGACGAATACGAATGAGACCAGATTTTGCGCGAATAGGTGAAAGAATAACTGGCCGCTATCCACCGATTCGTTTAGCAAAGCGGGCAAGCGGGACACGAACAGCAGAACCCCCAGCAGAAACGCGAGCATAAGGGTGTGCGGTTCCGTGATGCCTCGCGCGGTTTGGCGGTGCATTTCGGTGCGCGGGGCGCGGTAGGAGGCGGTTATGTCTTTTAGCAGGCTCATGGGGGGATATTAGACGGGTTAGAGTGAAAATGCAACGGGGTTTTTCAAGGGCGGATTTTAGTGATTAGTGGTGAGTGATTAGTGATTAGTGATTAGTGATTAGTGATTAGTGATTAGTGATTAGTGATTAGTGATTAACAGTATCATCACCGCGACTCATTTGCAGAGGGCGTGGCTTTTGTGCATATAGAGCTTTTGCGTTCGCAAAAGCCCATACACAAAAGCCTTTGGTTACAAGACGATAAGCCCTCTATAAATTTATGAGCAGGATATACAAGACGATAGTTTAGATTATTTGCAAAGAATACTTGGGAATTGGTGATAGGTTTGCTCTAAATTTATTTAGGCTTTGCCTAGATACTAGGACAGAATTTAGCCATAAAAACCCGTCCGCCCAAGCCTCGCAGAGGGGTGGGCGGGCGGGAAGCCCGAACGCAGGGGCTTGCCCCGAAGTGAGGGCGCAACAAAAAACATTTACCGTTTATCATTAAAACCCATCGCTCATGTTTGGCACGGGTCGTTTGAGACCCGAAGGTGTGCGTCTTGGTTGTTAGGTGTTAGGGAGTTTGCGTCACCAGCGACTCTAAAATACACTGACCCAGTACAACCGATAAGCTGACGTGCACCCCCCGCGGACACGTCCGCTAAAATTAGGAAACAATGGTGAGGGTGCGCGCGACCGCCCCCCCTGCGGGCACGCCCGCTAAAATTAAGAAACAAGGCGGTCGTTTCCTAGACGATAAGTCTGCTCTAGATGAATTATGAATGCCCTGCGGGTCTTCGTCATAACTTCGTTATGCCGACCAGTCAAGAAGTGGCGAAACACTAATAACTAATAACTAATAACTAATAACTAATAACTAATAACTAATAACTAATAACTAATAACTAATAACTAATAACTAATAACTAATAACTAATAACTAATAACTAATAACTAACGCGCGGTCTTACCATCGCCAGCACTAGCACCATCGCCAGCACCTGCACCACCGCCAGCTTGGGTGGATTTTGCCCCACCGCCATTGCTCGTACCACCATTGCTCGCCCCAGCCCCAGCACCAGAACCCGAAGAACCCCCCGTAGACAACGGATCATCCTGCCGAGTCACTGACCCCTCAAAATGCGCCCCACTCTCAATCGCAATAGTCTTATGGATAATGTCGCCTTTCACCTGCGCAGTCGCCGTTAACCGCACCTTCAAACCGCGCACTCGCCCGATAATCCGCCCGTTAATCACCAAATCATCGGCCACCACTTCACCTTTAACAATAGACCCCTCGCCAATCGTCAAAAGATGCGCATGAATATCGCCATTGACTTTACCCAAAACCTGCACATCGCCTGCGGTATGTATATTCCCCGTAATCTCCAAATCCGGCGCCAACACCGAAGCCTGCGCCTTTTTCACCACGCCACCGCCCATACCCATAGGCGTTTTATCACCAATAGCCATAGAACCGCCACTTGGCTTTTCTTCCATTTTGCCAGCCGATACGGGCGGTTTAACACCCATTCCTGTTGGATTTGCTTTTTGCTCGCTTGGAGCGTTTGGTTTCTTAGAAAAAATCAATTGATTGTCCTCATGTATTTGGCTGGATTAACAGCTCTGCCTTTGTAATGCACTTCATAGTGCAAGTGTGTTCCCGTGCTGCGCCCTGTGCTGCCCATTTCACCGATATGGTCGCCCAATTCGATTTCCTGACCGCGTTTCACCAGAATTTTGCTTAAATGCGCGTAATACGTCACGAACCCCTGCCCGTGACGGATTTTTATCAATTTGCCATAGCCCGCGTACCGCCCTGCGAAAATAACCACACCATCGCCCGTGGCGGTGATATCCGTGCCTTTACTGCCCGCAAAATCGTGTCCTTTATGCAACCTGCGCTGCCCATCAAACGGGTCGCGCCGCATGCCATAGCCCGAAGTATAACGATACCGCCCTTTCACAGGATGCGCAAGGGGCAATTTTTTCACGCCGAGTTGCAATAGGCTCAGCCGATCCAAATCCTCCAAAACCTTGCCCGCAGGGGCGAAAATCGTTGCCTCAAACGGGTCGTCTGAAAACACCAGAGGGTCGGCAGGGCCACCTATACCAGAATAACCGAGGCGCACCTCTTGCAATAACGAGTTGATATTAATGCCTTTTTTCTTTAAAGAATTCTCTAACGGAAGCAAGGATGCGATTGTCGCATCGCCAATCTGTGCAAGGATTTGATTGCCCCGTTCCTTAATCAAATGCACGTCCTGTTCCAGTTTAGCATAGTTTTGTTCCAACGTGTTTTTTTCCACCCGCATGGAATCACGTTGCGTGCTTGCATCCTCCAATGCGTCCGTTACAAACCGCAACATTGTTTCGGTTTTTTCCACATCTCTATACGTTATATCTGTCGTGGCGGTGCGCAGTTCATCCAATAAAGACTGCGCTTCCTTCTTAGCAAAATCGCGTTCTTTTACCGCGGAATGAAGTTTGGCTTGCATCGTTTCCAACCCCGCGTGGAGTTCGCGCCGTTCTGCCTCTGCCTTTAATAAATCGGATTGTTGCTGTGAAATCTGCCCCATCGCAACATAAAACCGTTTCTGCGCGGTTTGTGCTTCTTTTGTGCGTTGATCGCGTTCAACCAGCAACTGATCAAGGCGTTTTTGATAGGCGGTATAGAAAAAATCCGACCGTTCAAAGGTTTGCGGGTTCAAATCCAGCCGTTGGACGAGCAATAAAGACCCCGAAAACCCAGACCAGCCAAGCAACGCCACGACAATAAAACCCATAAAAACCTGCGACAAAGGCGAGATACTGATATGGCGGGTTTTATCCTCCGCACGGATATAAACCGTTCGCGGGGCGATATAAATCCCCAGCAAGCGGTTTATCGGGCGGGTTATAAAACCCACGATTTGGTTAAACAAATGTGCTATCGTTATCATTTTTTCGTTTTTCTTTCTTTTATAATCGGGCATCAATCGGGCAAATAACCAGCGAAAAACCGCGTTTTGAGTGTTTTGCAGTGCTTTTATGCTATATTATTGGGCTATGCAAGGGGTATTTTGCTAGTTTTTCGTTTTTTTTGATGGATAAGCACCTTTTTGTGAATTATTAATGGCGAATGCGACCGCTCTGCAAGTTCGCGCAAACCTTGCTGATAATAGAACGGGCTTTTGGCATGCCCCCTGCTCACAGAGCAGGGGCTAGGCACAAAAGACCCCGCCAGCTCGTCATTTATTCCGCACTAAATCCGTCACCCCGCGTGCGTTTGTCCGCACCAAATTGGGGTCTAGCACCATTGGAATATACTCCCCCCGTCGCCAAATCTGCGACAAATCATCATAATGCGGGGAGAGGAAATGCCCCGACTGCCCCGTGGAAATAATATACAGCGAGCTCTCCAAATCCGCGAAATCCACAACCATACGATAGCCCGCCGCGTGGTCGCTGGCGTAAGGCGTAGCCCCCCTCGACATCAGCGAGGCATTTTGCAAAGTGTTATCCCCGCCCGCAACCTCCTGCCTTATATTGAAAAACCAACCCAAGAACCCGCGCCCCAGCACTTGGTGATCTTGATGCGCCTGATGCACCTGCCCCCAACGCCACGCACCGACATCATCGCCCAGTAATTGGCGGAGTTCCATCAAGGCTTCGTCCAAACTGTGGCGAGCGATATCGCCGCAAGTCTCCACCGATTCGGATTGAATAACATCGCACCACACGCCCGCACCGTCTATATTACGGAACACGCGCTCTATAAACACGGGGCGCAGAACCGCCAAAGTCGCCGACAAAACACCCAATTCATCGCTTAACAGGCGTTTCTGCAAATGCCGAGTCCATGCCGCGAAAATCAGGGGTTCGGGCTGATGGGGGGTCATCTCGCCGTTCCATTCTGCCAGCAAATCAATGGCACGTTGACGCAAAGCTTCGGGTGTGTTCGGCTCGGCAATGGTTGTAGAAAACCACAATTCCTTGGCGATTAACGGCAACAACCCCCGCGCTGCCTCTGATACCGAGTCCAGTTGGGTTTCCACGAAACTGCTACGGGTGTGGATTTCACGCCCGCCCATAAGGTCTATCAATCGGCGGATTCGCTGGGTATCACCCCAAGCGTAACTGAGGTGATTAGGGAAAGGCTGGCTGGTCGTTTGATTGTTCGTATTGGCTATCAGCCCGTTTTTTGGATTTTTTATGAACAGATTATCGCTGTAATCAAATTCGCCGAGCCACCTATTTTGCGGTAACCACCCCTGCGATGGCCACCGCCCTTGGGTTGTATGGCGACCATCGCGTTTTGGCACACGCCCTATTAATTGCATGGCGATATCGTTCTCATCCGCAAGGGCTAGGTTTAACGAGGGACTGCGATAATCCGCGCCCGCAACCCGTGCTTCCTCCACCGAATCGCTGTGCATAACGCCCAAGGCGGCGGTGAAAGAGCGGTCATCGGAGCGCAGAGCCACCCAGTTCATGCTGACAACATGCTCTTCTGGCGTGATATCATCCACATGAAGGCCGTCCTTGTTGGATATGATGGGGCCGTTTTGAGTCCATCGCATGGTAATCTGTTCAGGCGAGGAGCCGTGGATTTCAATACTCGCCTGTTCGGTGCGAAACGGGGCATAGCCATTCGGGGTCAGGTATTCGGTTTCATCCTTGGGATTGACACGCTCTATATACACATCTAAATCGTCAACGTAACTGACGGTCACGCCCCAGGCCAGTTTTTTGCTACGCCCCGATAAAATAAGGGGAACCCCGGGCAGGGTCGCGCCTATCATCTGTCGATCAGTGAATTGCAAGCCAGCCAGCATCCAAACACTCGGCGCGGATAGCATCAGGTGCGGGTCATTGGCGAAGAGCGGCTTTTTGCCACGGGCGCGGTGTCCCGCGACTGCCCAAACATTGGAGGCACCGCCTGTGGTAAGCGTGGCAAACGGATGGGGCGTATCGGGTGCGGGGTTTTGACGGATGGCGGTTTTAAGAGTGTCGTTGTTTTTGCCCGTATTGCCCAACCACGCCAAATCTGGCAGAGGGTCAAAATTGCTATCCATACCATCGGTGGCTAGGTCGCGCCATCTATCCGAGCCCAGCAAAATCGCGGCTTTAACATTCAAAATTTCATCGCGTAATTGCGAGGTGAATTCCACCGCCATCATCCGCATTAAGGCGAGGCTATCGTGCGGCATCCACGGGGTGATTTCGGCGGGGAAGACAAACATCTCTGGCGCACCGCGACCCAACGCATCGTCATGGACTATGCGTAGCCAAGCGTTGACTCCGTCGGCGTATGCGGTCAGGGCGGTTTGCGCGTCTGCGCTTTGATAGGCAACGGAATCGCGTGATAAATTATAGATATCCAAACGGCGGATAAGGCGGTCTAATTGCAGCGTTCGCCTGCCGAATAACTCGGACAACCGCCCCTGTGCGGCACGGCGTTGGAGCAGCATTTGCCAGAGGCGGTCTTGCGCGTGGGCAAAGCCCAGCCCGAAATACACGTCCGCGTTTTGGTCGGCGAATATATGTGGCACGGCGTAGGCATCGCGGACGATTTGGATATCACCGAGGGTGCCGTTTATGGTGTAGGTGGCATCGTAATCGGGCAGCGATCGTTTCATAAAATACCAGCCTGTGCCGAGGGATAGTACCGCGATAACGCACAGCCCAAGGAATATACACACGAGCCAGTAGAAAATCTTGTTCATGGGGGAGTCCGTTTTGGTTTTGATGGTTTTGGGCGTGATAGCAGAGGTCGGGGGTAAAGGCAAGGTTGCTAGTTGTTAGTTGTTAGTTATTAGTTATTAGTTTTTTAGCCCTTCGGGTCTTCGTCATCGCTTACGCGAATGCCGACCAGCGTGGTCTTTTGTGCGTAGCCCCCACTTCGTGGGAGCATGCCAAAAGCCCTTTGGTTTCAAGACGATAGGTTTGTTGTAAATTTATTTAGGCTTTGCCAAGTATAGCCAAAGGCTTTTGTGTATGGGCTTTACGCAAGTAAAGCTCTATATGCACAAAAGCCCCCGCCCTCGCTTGGGTCTGGTCGGCATCCCGAAGACCTAAAACCTATTGACAATCCACAACCAATAACTAATAACTAATAACTAACAACTAATAACTAAAAAGAAAGCGTTTTCATGGCAAACATAGCATTCCTAGGACTTGGCGTTATGGGATTCCCCATGGCTGGGCATCTGGCGGATAAAGGTCACTCCGTCACCGTCTATAACCGCACGACCGCCCGTGCGGACGAATGGCTGGCGAAGCACACAGGCACAAAAGCCGCCTCCCCCGCAAAGGCCGCCGCCAATCAAACCATCGTTTGCGCTTGCGTAGGCAACGACGCAGATTTACGCGAAATCACGCTGGGCGAACACGGCGCATTCCAAACCATGGACAAGGACGCGGTCTTCATCGACCACACAACCGCTTCCGCGCAAATCGCACGGGAACTGGCAAAAACCGCCACAAAACAAGGGTTTTATTTCCTAGACGCACCCGTCTCTGGCGGGCAAGCTGGCGCGGAAAACGGCGCACTCAGCATTATGTGCGGGGGCGACCCCGCCGCCTTTAACCGAGTACACCCCACCCTGAAATGCTATGGCAAAGCCATCCGCCTGTTGGGGGATGCGGGCGCAGGACAGCTCACCAAAATGGTCAATCAAATCTGCATCGCTGGGCTGGTGCAAGGCTTGGCAGAGGGTTTGGCCTTCGCCGAACGCGCCGGGCTGGACGGAAACGCGGTCGTTGAAACGATTGAACACGGGGCGGCGGGCAGTTGGCAGATGGCGAACCGAGGCAAAACCATGCTCGCCGACCAGTTTGATTTCGGCTTTGCCGTGGATTGGATGCGCAAGGATTTGGCGATTTGTCTGGATGAAGCCACCCGCAACGGGGCGAAATTGGATATTGCAAAACTGGTTGATGGGTATTATAACGACCTGCAAACTATGGGCGGGGGACGGTGGGATACCTCTGCCCTTATCCGCCGTTTAAGATAACATTAAGACAGCACAAAGGAGCGCAAAATGCTTTCATACAACCCTAATGACGCGGTTAAAATCGCGCCTTCCATTTTATCGGCGGATTTCGCCCGTTTGGGCGAGGAAATCCGTGCGGTAGAAAACGCGGGCGCGGATTGGATACATATTGACCCTATGGACGGGCATTTTGTGCCGAACATAACGCTGGGGCCGAATGTTGTCGCCGATATCCGCCCCTATGTTAAAACCGTGATGGATGTGCATTTGATGCTGTCGCCCGTGGATGGGTTTATTGAGCCTTTTGCCAAGGCTGGCGCGGATATTATTACGGTGCATGCGGAGGCTGGGCCACATTTGGATAGATCCCTGCAAGCCGTGCGTAGTTTGGGCTGCAAGGCTGGGGTTGCGCTGAATATCACCACACCCTTATCGGTGATTGCCCATTGTTTGGATAAGATTGATTTGATACTGGTGATGACGATAAATCCGGGTTTTGGCGGGCAGAGTTTCACCGAATCTATGGTGGATAAGATAGCCGATGCCCGCGCGATGATAGGGGAGCGACCGATTTGGCTGCAAGTCGATGGTGGGGTGAATAAAGAGACCGTGGGGCTGTGCGCTGGGGTGGATGTTCTGGTTGCTGGGTCGGCTGTTTTTACTGGCGATGCGGGGGATTATGCGGGGAATATTGCGGGACTGCGGTTTTAGTTGTTAGTTATTAGTTATTAGTTGTTAGTTATTAGTTGTTAGTTATTAGTTGTTAGTGGGATTAGCCCTTCGGGTCTTCGTCATAACTTCGTTATGCCGACCAGCTCCATGCGATGGCGTGGTCTTTTGCGCGTAGTCTCTTACGCTCTTTGAGCGTAAGCAGACGTGGCGCAAAAGCCCTTGGGTTTCAAGACTATAGATTCGTCATAAATTTACTATCTGGAATAACAAGACGTTAGATTGGATTATTTGCAAAGAATACTTGGGAATTGGTGATAGGTTTGCTCTAAATTTATTTAGGCTGTGCCTAGATGCTTGGATAGGCTTTAGCCAAAAATCACCCGTCCAGCTCTCCGCAGGAGGGGTGGGCGGGTGGGCAACCGAACGCAGTGAGGGCGCAACAAAAAAGCTCTGCTCTTAACACCTAATAACCAATCATTCATAATTATTTAGCCCTTGCGGGTCTTCGTCATTTCTTCGAAATGCCGACCAGTCAAGAAGTGGCTGAACTAACAACTAATAACTAATAACTAATAACTAACAACTAACAACTATCCAACAAACCCCATCGCCACCAGATACTTCTCTGAACTATCCGCCCGCGAAGCCGCAGGTTTCACATTCATCACCTTACGAAACCTCTGTTTTAATACCTGCAATAACCCAGCCTCCGCCCCGCCCGCCAAAACCTTTGCCACGAAAACTCCGTCCTTCTTTAACACATCAAACGCGAAATACGCCGCCACTTCGCACAGGTTCATTATCCGCAAATGGTCGGTTTGTTTATGCCCGCAACTGGGCGCGGCCATATCGGATAACACAACATCCGCCGAGCCCCCTAACCAGCCCTTCACCTTATCATCCGCGCCGTCATCCAGAAAATCCAGCTTATAGACCGAAACCCCCGATATCGGCTCTACATCCTGTAAATCAACGCCAATCACTCGCCCAACCGCGCCCGCTCCACCAACAGAATTCACCCGAGCCGCCGCCACCTGAGACCACCCGCCAGGCGCACAGCCCAAATCCACCACCGCCGCACCTTTGAATAAAAACCGAAACCTATCGTCCAGTTCGCTTATTTTAAACGCCGCCCGCCCGCGATAACCCTCTGCATTCGCGCGGATAACATAGGGGTCATTTAACTGCCGTTCCAGCCATAATTTGGACGATAATTTACGCCCACGAGCGGTTTTCACCCGCACATGCAAATCGCGCATTCCTCGCCCAGACGGACCGCGAGAACCATTGTTTTTCCCACTAATAGCCATAATCTACGCCCAACTTATACTATTCAAATTCAAATCGTTCAAACACCCCGCGTGCGCCATTTGCGAATACAACAAACCCTCACGCAAACCCCTATCAGCGATAGTCAAAACCTCAGTCGGCCACGCCCGCAATATCGCTTGCAAAATCGCCGCGCCCGACATAATCAAATCGCGCCGATTGCGCCCGATACACGGCTCTGCATGCCGCCCCATAGTCCCCAGCAATAAATACCTGCTAATCTCTGCATCCACCTGCCCCGCCGTCATATCCTGCCCATCCACCATACTGCGATTATAGCGAGGCAGACGCAAATGCGTGGAGGCAATAGTCGTCACCGTCCCCGAAGTGCCAATAATCTGGAAATTATCAGGCACCCCGCCATTAACCATCTGTTCTGCGGCAAAATCCTCTATACTTTCCTCAAAAAACCACGACATCAGGGCGTAGCGGTCTTTATCCACGCGAACATCCATATATTGGTCACGCAGAGTCATAATCCCCAAAGGCACGGAAATCCAATCAACCACGCGAATCCCGTCTTGGGAAATCGCACCGACTCCATCGGCCAAATCCGCATCCAACCGCATTAACGCTTGACGGCGGTTTTCGGGTGGCACGGCAGAGCAATCTATCCAAATCAATTCGGTTGACCCACCGCCTATATCCACGATTAACGCCTGTTCGGTGGTGACTTTTAGATGCGCGGCGCAGCCTATCGCTGCCAGCCGAGCCTCCTGCTCTGGTGAGACAATTTCCAACTTCAGCCCCGTTTGCGCGTCAATCTGCGCGACAAACTCCTGCCCGTTCTTTGCCATCCGCGCGGGGGCGGTGGTTATCATCCGCGTATGCTGAACTTTGTGATAGCTTAATTTGGTGGCGCAAACCTGCAAAGCCTCGACCGCTCGCACAATCGCTTTTTCTGATAAAACGCCGGTTTTTTCCAACCCCGACCCCAGATAGATAATCTTTGAAAACGCATCCAGCACGTCAAAGCCAGACACGTTCGGGCGCGCTATCAGCATTCTGCAACTGTTCGTGCCAACATCCAAGGCGGCAAACAAAGGCGCGTCCTTATCCACAGGCATGGGCAAACCCGCAGGCGACATCACCGCCCTATGCCCGAAAGAGCCGACCGTCCGCCGATAATCCACTCCGCTTTTTATTCCATGGTACGCGCCCGAATAGGCGTGTCCCCCTGATTTAACAGTCGTTTTTCCCGTCATTTTATGCTCTTGTTTTATATTTGTGGTTATCAAACCCTTGCGGCTAGATTAGGTTGCAATGGCGCGGTTGGCAAGCACTAACACCCCCCTATTGGCAATTAATAACGGATAATTTAGATTAAATGCAAAACTTTTGTATTTAAGTCGCTTATTTGTCAATTAAAGGCGAAAAACGACCTTGATTTTGTGAATAAAAGAGTATTGGGTTGAAAAATGAATAATCCCTTAACGATTTCTTAACGACCCCCCTTAAATCCCCCCCTTAAATCCCCCCTTTCAGAAAGCCCCTGCCATGCCCCAAGTTACTATAGTTTATTGGCGCGATATCCCCGCCCAAGTCATCGTTGGCGCGGGTCGCCGTGCCTCCAAAATCCAACTGCCAGAGCGGTTTGAACAATCCATTGACCGATGCGCTATGAAAGTCGGGGCGAAAGACCCTGACGCGTATTTGGCAGAATGGCGCAAGGTTGCCACGGGTGAGCGGGAGGGCGACGCGGACGCGATTGCGCGCGAGGTTGCCACAGATTTGGAAACCACCTTTGATACCGATAAAATCAAGGCGTTAATCGCCAATGACGGGTGGGAGGCATGACTATGTTTGATTCATTACGGGGCAAATTTGGCGGCAAACCCGACCCCACTGGTTTAAACTCTGCTGGGCAGGATTTCCTCGGCGGGTATTCCATCGAAGTCATGCCCCGCACCACTGCCAAAATTGACGACTTTCGGGCATTATTTCCCAAAGGTACGCGGGTTTATGTCGCCCATATTGAAGGCACTCCGATTGACGATATGGTTGCGACTGCTCGCCGAATTGCCCAGCAGGGCTTTGATGTTATGCCCCATTTCCCCGCGCGAATCATTAAAAACGAATCGGTTCTGGCGGATTGGATTAACCGTTATCAGGGCGAGGCTGATGTGAAACAAGCCCTAGTACTAGCGGGCGGAGTGCGCGTCCCGCATGGGGATTATGATTGCTCTATGCAGCTTTTGGAAACGGGGTTGTTTGATAAGGCGGGCTTTACCCATTTGCATGTGGCGGGGCATCCAGAGGGTAATGTGGATATTGACCCCCGCGGTGGTGATAGCCGTGTCATGGAGGCTCTGGGCTGGAAACATGCCTTTGCCCAGCGCACGGATGCGCGGGTGGCTTTGGCTACGCAATTTTGCTTTGAATCCGCGCCTGTGATTAAGTGGGTGAATGGTTTGGCAGGGCGAGGCATTGATTTGCCCGTGCATATTGGCATTGCGGGGCCGGCGAAATTGCAAACGATGATAAAGTTTGCGATGGCATGTGGGGTTGGGCCTTCGTTGCGAGTTTTGCAAAAGCGGGCGAAGGATGTAAATAAGTTGTTATTACCGTTTGAGCCAACTGGGATTATCGGTGAATTGGCGGATTACAAGGCGGCGCATCCTGCGTTTGGGATAGAGCAGGTTCATTTTTTCCCCTTGGGTGGGATTAAGACGAACGCTGATTGGGTTATGAAATATGGGGGCGAGTCTGTAAGACCTGCTAGCGGGGGTTAAGGTATGGCAGACAGAAGACTTAGAAGACGATCCGCCATTTATTCTAACGTAGTACTGGCAATCATCCAAGCCCTAAAGAAACTTGACGGAAAGGGAAAAAACCGTGACGTTAATGAACTTGTATTTGAATACATCCAGCAGGAGAAAACGAGTGAAGGAGAACAATCTCAACGCATTTCCGATGAAGAGCAAAAAAAAATAAAAACTTACTTAGGTTGGACACGCACTTATCTAATAATGAGCGGTGATTTGAAACGCCTGTCACGGGGGCTTTATGAACTAACAGAGGCGGGCTACAAAATTAGCACTTTAGACGATGCTACAAGTGCACTCAGACGATATGATATTGCGCGGGTAGAAAAAATCTCCAAAAAAATATCTATTTCAAATGAACTACCCAAGCAGGATCAAGAACCAACTCCATCAAAAAAGCGAAATTTTGTAATAAGCCCCGATGCCGCCCCTAGCATCCCCGGAATAATGCTTGCAACTATTATTGCAATCAAAGAACTTGGTGGGTCGGGACATATTTACCAAATCATTGCCTGCGTGATTAAAAACGAGGGAATGTCCGAAGAAGAGCGATCTTGCCCCTTGATAGCCAACGGCAATCGCCCCAAATTAGATTATTATTTAAGCTGGACACGCACCTATCTAAAAATAAGTGGTGATTTAGAGAGTGTTACATACGGCACTTGGGCTTTGACAGATGCAGGGCATCAAATTAATAATTTACAAGATGCTGAAGCTGCCTATGGAAAATATATAGCACGACTAGCACAAAGGAACAGCAAAAAAGAAGAAGAAGAAGAAAAAGCTAATAATGACGCAGAATTAACTGTTATTGGTGAGAAAATTGCCCCTGATGATAAAGCATGGAGAGTCACTTTATTGGGATATTTAAGAGTAATGGAACCCGATGCTTTTGAATATCTTTCTAAACTCATATTGTGCAAGGCTGGTTTTAAAAACGTTGAAGTCACTGGTGGGGTGGCTGATGGTGGTGTTGACGGAGTTGGTTTTTTGCATGAAAATCTACTTTCTCGTAAAATTTATTTTCAATGCAAACGCTGGACAAAAAACATTGGTTCGCCTCAAATTAGAAATTTTCGCGGAGCTTTGGATGGCAGAGTCAATCAAGGTTTATTTATTGCGACTAGCCGTTTTACAGCCCCAGCAATAAAAGAAGCTATACGCGACGGCGCAATTTTAATTGATTTAATTGATGAAAAAAAACTTTGCGATTTACTTAAAGAACATAAACTAGGTGTTGAAACATCGCTCGACGGACAAACAACAACCTCAGACCCAAACTACTTTACAAACTTAACCCCCAACCCCCAACAACAAGGAACCTAAAAAATGACCCGCACAATAGTCGAAAGCAAAACAAAAACCACCATCATAGGCTTTGACCAGCCCTTCTGCGTGATTGGCGAGCGAATAAACCCAACAGGGCGCAAAATCCTCGCCGCCGAATTGGAGGCAGGGGACTTCTCCACCGTAGAAAAAGACGCTCTGGCACAGGCGGCCGCAGGCGCGGGCATGCTGGACGTGAACGCGGGCGTGGTCTATAATTCCAACCCGAACCCGAACGAAACCGAACCACCTTTGATGATAAAAGTCTTGGAACTCGTCCAAAAACTGGTGGATTTGCCGTTGTGTATTGACAGCTCTGTCCCCGCCGCGCTGGAGGCAGGATTGTCCGTGTGCGAAGGTCGCCCGTTGCTGAATTCCGTAACGGGGGAGGAGGACAGATTGGAAGCAATCCTGCCCTTGGTGAAGAAATACAACGTCCCCGTGGTCGCCATTTCCAACGACGATAGCGGTATTTCCGAAGACCCAGAGGTACGCTTTCAGGTCGCGAAGAAAATCGTGCAACGGGCAGCCGATTTCGGTATCCCCCCGCATGACATAGTCGTTGACCCACTGGTTATGCCCATAGGTGCTATGGGTACGGCGGGCTTGCAAGTGTTTGCACTGGTGGAAAAACTGCGCCGTGAATTGGGGGTGAATACGACTTGTGGAGCCTCCAACATCTCATTCGGGTTGCCGAATCGGCACGGGATTAACAATGCGTTCCTGCCCATGGCGATTGCGGCGGGGATGACCAGTGCGATTATGAACCCGATTGCCCTGCCAGTGCCTGCGAAAAAGATTGCTGAAAAACGGGCGGTTTTGGCGGCGGCAGGGGTGATGATACCAGAAGAGATGGATGATGAGATGTTTTGTGCATTGATGGGAATGGGCTCCACAAAGGCGACCTCGGGTAGTGAGATGATGGCGATTCGTGCGGCCAATTTCCTGACGAACCATGACCCGCATGGTGCCGCGTGGATACGCGCGAATAAGGTGCAAAATACCGATGGCAGTGTCGCGGAAGGTCGGGCAAGACGGGCTGGTGGGCGTGGGAAACGTTAGTTGTTAGTTATTAGTTGTTAGTTGTTAGTTATTAGTTATTAGTTGTTAGTTGTTAGTGGTTTTAGCTCTTGCGGGTCTTCGTAATCGCTTGCGCGATACCGACCAGCGTGGTCTTTTGTGCGTAGCCCTCACGATGTGAGGGCATGCCAAAAGCCCTTTGGTTATAAGATGCTAGTGATTCTATAAATTTACTATCTGGAATAACAAGACGATAGAGTGGATTATTTGTTTAGAATACTTGGGAATTGGTGATAGGTTTGCTCTAGATTTATTTAGACTATATACAAGACGCTGAGCCAAACCCCAGCCAAAAAATAGCTCGTCCAGCTCTCCGCAGGAGGGGCGGGCGGGCGGGCGACATTTCGAAGTGGCTGGCCACGAGGAAATGGCGCAAACAAAAAACCTCTATCCCCAACTCCTAATAACAAACCCCAATTCCTAATAACCAATAACTAATAACCAATAACTAATAACTAACAACTAATAACTAACAACTAAAAAACGCTTGACTTATCCCCACAATACCCTAAACTACCCCAAACCCACAAAAACGGAGCCCCCATGGCCAAAGAAGAACCGCTAGAATTTGACGGCATAGTCATTGAATTATTGCCAAACGCTACCTTTCGGGTAAAGCTAGACAACGACCACGAAATCATCGCCATCATGGCGGGCAAAATGCGCAAAAACCGCATCCGAGTCCTCGCGGGCGATAAGGTGCAAATCCAAATGACCCCATACGACCTGTCCAAAGGTCGCATCAATTACCGCTATAAATAACGATGCAACTGGTTCTAGGCTCTGCCAGCGCGCGCCGATTAGAATTGCTGGGGTTGCTCGGCGTAACCCCTTGCCGCGTCACTCCCCCCGATATTGATGAGACCCCAAAACGCGGCGAAACCCCGTTGGAATACGTCCGCCGTATGGCGTTGGAAAAGGCGGGGTGTTTTGCGCCCGCACCCGCAGAAATCGTTTTATGCGCCGATACGATAGTGTCCGTCGGGCAGCGAATCCTCGGCAAACCTGCGGATGCGGTCGTGGCGCAAGCGTATTTGTCGTTATTATCTGGTCGCCGTCATCGCGTTATCACCGCTCTGGTTGTGAAAACTGATACACGGGTTTGGCGGGCGGATGCGTTGACCGCCGTGCGGTTCAAACGGTTATCCGTGCAGGAAATGGCGGATTATATCGCCACGAATGAATGGCAGGGCAAGGCGGGGGGCTATGCTATCCAAGGGTGTGCGGGCGCGTTTATCCCCGCGATTAATGGCTCTTATTCCAATGTCATGGGCTTGCCTATGGATAAAACGGCGGGGCTGTTGCGCTCGGCTGGGTATAAGTTTGCGCCAAAGGCCGCGTTATGAAAAAGGGTGCGTTCATAGCTTTTGATACCTTCAATTCGCGTGGGTGCGCGGCGATGTTATATGACGGGTTGCTGGTGGATTTGCTGATGGATGCGGGCGAAAACTCTGGAGGCGCGGGTGAGGTCGTGCCAGAGGCTATTTATTTCGCCCAAGCAGGGCGCGATTTACCCCGCCAAAAAGCTATGATGGTGGATTTGGGCGCGGGCGCGACTGGGTTTTTGAAATACAAAACCCCGCCGATTGAGCGCGCGTTTTTAGTGCAAGTGAAAACTCATGTAGGCGAGGGCAAAGCCGCCCCCGTCAGGGAATCCCCTTTATTAAAAGGGCGATATGTTATATTAGTTCTTGGCGAATCGGGTGCGGTAAATGTATCCAAAGCGATTGACCCAGACCGCCGTGACGCGTTAAAAACAGCGGTTGCGGACGCCGCGGGCGATGCTTCGATAATCCTACGCACTGCCTGTCAGGATGGTTCATTGGCGGATATTATCGCCGAGGTACGCGATATGGTTATATTGGCGGCGGATATTCGGGCGCGATGTGCGGGCGGGGGCTCGGGCGGGGGCATAGCCGTGGGATTAGTCCATGCCGCACCCTCTGCCCGCACCTTGGCGTTGCGCGATTGGGGCGATGTGCCGATTATAGACGAGGCTGGCTGTTTTGAGCGATTGGGCGTTGCCGACCAGATAGAATCGCTGGACTCCCCCATCGCTGGATTGCCGAACGGGGCGCGTATGGTGATAGAATCAACCTCCGCTCTGGTCGCCGTGGATGTGGATACGGGCGGGGATTTCGGCGGAGACGCGGGGGCGCGGGCGAATTTTGCCTGCGCTGGGGATTTGCCTCGCCAGTTGCGGTTGCGCGGGTTGGGCGGGCAGATTGTCATTGACCCCGCGCCTATGCCAAAACGCGATCGGACGCGGTTTGAGATGATTTTAAGGAAGGCTTTGACAGGAGATGATGTGCCGACAGAGATGGTTGGTTGGACGAAGCTAGGGCATTATGAGTTGCAGAGGAAACGCTCTCGCTAGTTATTAGTTGTTAGTTATTAGTTATTAGTGGGGTTATGTTTGGCAAAGTTTTCCCTAGATTAACGAACGCCTAATTCAATACCTAAAAATAACTCACCCTAGTTATTTTAGATAACGGATAACAAAAATAGCCAATAACTAACAACTAATAACTAACAACTAACAACTATAGAGGAGCGCGCCCTCCGCTTGCAATACAAGCCTCCATCGTGGCAAAAGCGGTGAAAGTCTTCGTCCGCGCATAATGCCCAGCCCCCTTTTCGTGACATATGCCCGATTTGGATTTTTTCACCTCTGGCATCTCCGAATCATCGCTTTCGCCCGAATCACCCGTTTCATCGCTTTCATCACTTTGCGCCAGCGATAATTCCGCGTGGCAATGCGCCAACCCGCCTTGCGCGTGGCAGCCATCTGCGGACAAATCGGAATGCGCATATACCGCCCCTGCCCCCAATAAAATATAGGCTAAACAGCCACAGACCATCAATTTTTCTTTCATAAACATCGCTTTGTTTCCTTATGTTTGTTTGTGTTTGAACTTTTGCGTAACCCAGACTATAAAGAACCGCGATAAAATGACAACCCCTAAACCCGCACGAAACCGTGCGAATATGAAAGCGATGCGATGACTTGCCCGATTTGTGGGAAAAACCCGAGCCCCGAAATGCGCCCGTTTTGCTCCAAACGATGTGCGGATATTGATTTGGGCAAGTGGCTGGGCGAGGGTTATCGCGTGGCTGGCGGGTTTGATACGGATGAAGATTTGGGGGATTTTGAGAGTGCGGATGGTGCTTTGGGCGAGGACAAACTGCACTAGCCCGCCCGATTCGCCCGCCCGCACAAATAAAACCGCGATAAAATCCAAATAAAACCCATAAAAACGCACAGGAGCTGTTGCAAATTTGCGGATAGTCGTCTAAAAGGCGCGAATAACCTTACCCAAGGGGGTGTTTTGATAACCTCCCCTTCCCCGCCCGGGTAGCTCAGGGGTAGAGCAGTGGACTGAAAATCCTCGTGTCGGTGGTTCAAATCCGCCCCCGGGCACCATTTTTTAAAGGTTATTCGATAGTTTTGTTTTTGCTTGCCTTCGCAACGTCCTTCATAAAATTAGGCAAAACCTTTTCGTCAATCACATCAAATACATGCTCAAACTTTTTTAATAAATCTGTCATAGCTTTTGCCATTTCATCCGAGTCATTTATATCTTTAATGCTTTTTCGGTTGTTTTTCAAAAATCTTGAAAATTTCTTACCTTCAACACCTTTTTGAAAACCAACTAGACTTTTATCTTTAGGATCAGAAAATTCCTTTTTTATATAATGGATCAACTTATTTCTAATCTCATGATTTGAAAGAGGCCCCACCTCCGCATAGAGTGTTAATTTTCCACCTATATTATTGCTATTTGTAGATATTGGCAGCCAAATTATAAGTGGAAAATTTAGAAACCATTTTTCACATCCAAGCCAATTATCTTTATTTTCCTTCATTTTTTCATGCCAACCCTCTGGCATAAAACTTACTCTTTTGCTTTCCAATTTGGAAAAAATATAGTGACGGTCATTAATAGGAACCGAATCTCCACGTTTTGAATCGCCAAAAACTGTACGCACAGCTGTTGAAAACTCATTGCTAACGCCATGTTCAATGACAAAATCAAGAACCTTTTTATTTTCTTGATATAGCTGTTTAGCCAAATCTTTTATTTCTTCATGCTTCTTGCTCATTCCTGTCATCTCCTCTAATATTTCCAAATAATGTTGTATAAACACCCCAACTTCTCCTGAATTCAGGTGCGTGTATTGCTTCCAAATGCTTGAAAGAATTTCATAAATATCGGTATAATTGATAGAGGCAAAATTTGAATCTTCTGATTCATCATCTTGCAATGTCAGAAACACCCCACAAAATTTTGTTTTCCTTTTTTGTGTCTTATCATCTTTTTTTACGCGGGCAAGATATTTTTCTAACTGGCTATCTTTTCTTTTGCTCTTAACTTTGTTTTCAATAACAAAGCCCCATTTTTTTGATTCTATCAAAATAAAAATATCAATGTTTTGCCATTCACAACGCACATCTGCATCCTGCAAATCGCTCCGCGAAATATCCAATGCATTAGGTTTTTTTCTCCGATTTTGTCCTACCAGTGCTTGCGCTAAAAATGCCTTTAAGAATCTATCGCCAAACCCATGGGTTTCAGATGGACTTAATAACCAAGACAGAATCGCCGAGTGGCGAATCTCCATACGCTCCATTTTCATAACTTTAATAGGATTGAAACGCATGGTATAAGCTTCAATCGTACTTAGCGTTTCGTTATTTACAAACAAACGCTCCATTTCTTGATTTGAAGGTATATAATCTTCTTGTGTGCCTTGAATCATGTTCATTTTTCCTGTATTCTGTTTGAAACTCTAAATCATTTGCCCTACAAATTCAATACCTTTAATCTACAATTTTGCATCCCCAACCAAAGGACCCCCCCATGCTACGCAAAACCCTAACCGCCCTAATCTTCACCCTCACCGCCTGCCCCGCCTTTGCCGAACGCGACCAAATCCGCATCGTCGGCTCTTCCACCGTGTTCCCCTTCACAACCACAGTGGCGGAACGATTCGGCAAATCCACGGACTTCAAAACTCCAGTGGTAGAGGCGACAGGCTCTGGCGGTGGGTTAAAATTATTCTGCTCTGGCGTGGGCATCGCAACCCCCGATATGGCCAACGCATCGCGCCGAATCAAAGCATCAGAAGTCGCCAATTGCGCCCAAAACGGCGTGAAAAACATCATAGAGGCGAAAATCGGCTATGACGGTATCGTTATAGCCAACGCCAAAACCGCGCCGATTATTGATTTGACTCTGGCGCAGCTTTTCCTCGCTTTGGCAAAGGATATTCCAACCACCAACGGGCAAACCGAGCCCAATCCCTACATGACTTGGGCGCAGATTGACCCGTCCCTGCCCGACGTGAAAATCGAAGTTCTGGGGCCGCCCCCGACCTCTGGCACGCGCGATGCGTTTGTCGAGCTGGCGATGGAGGGCGGGTGTCAGACTATCGCGTGGGTTGCGGATTTGCACGACACGGATATTAACGCGTATAAAACGCTGTGCCACACGATACGCGAGGATGGGGCATACGTAGAGGCGGGCGAAAACGACAATTTAATCGTGCAGAAATTAGGCGCGAACCCGTCCGCGTTTGGCATTTTTGGGTATAGTTTCTTGGAGCAAAACGCGGATTCCGTGCAGGGAGCGCAGATCAACGGCGTATCCCCCGAATTTGAGGCGATAGCCAGTGGGGATTACCCGATTTCTCGGTCGTTATATTTTTATGTGAAAAAGGCGCATGTTGGGGTGGTGCCAGGGATTGCTGGGTTTTTGCGTGAATTTACGTCCGAGGATGCCTGGGGGGAAGACGGCTATTTGGTGGATAAGGGGTTGATTCCTTTGACAGAAGAGGAACGCGAGGAGTGGGGTGCGGCGATAAATGGGTTGCAGGATTTAGTTATTAGTTATTAGTTATTAGTTATTAGTGATTGGTTATTAGAGATTAGGGGTTCGTTATTTGGGATTAGGGATAGAGGTTTTTTGTTTCGCCCTCACTTCGGGGCAAGCCCCTTTGTTCGGTCGCCCACCCGCCCACCCCTCCTGCGGAGAGCTGGACGGATGATTTTTGACTAAAGCCTATCCAAGCATCTAGGCAAAGCCTAAATAAATTTAGAGCAAACCTATCGCCACTTCCCAAGTATTCTTTGCAAATAATCCACTCTAACGTCTTGTTATTCCAGCCAGTAAATTTATGACAAATCTATCGTCTTGAAACCAAAGGGCTTTTGGCATGCCCTCACACCGTGAGGGCTACGCACAAAAGACCATGCTGGTCGGCATTCGCGTAGCGATGACGAAGACCCGCAGGGCAGACTCACTAATAACTAACAACTAACAACTAACAACTAACAACTAACAACTAATAACTAATAACTAACAACTAACAACTATTGACTCCCCGCACAAAACCCGCCATAATCCCCGCGAATCAAACAAACCACGCCAAAACAAATGCCCCACAGCACACCAACCAACCCCGCCTTTACCCGCACGCCCTTTGATATAAAGGCGAAACCCCATTCCAAGGTCTGGGACTACGCGATTATGACCGCTCTTATCGCCTGTTCGCTGGTTGCGGTTGCGGTGACCATCGGCATCGTCGCCTCGCTTTTATCGCAAGCCCTGCAATTCTTTCAGAAAATCCCCCTTACAGAGTTCCTGTTTTCCACCCACTGGTCGCCTCAAACCGCCCTGCGCACCGACCAAATCGCGGCGGAGGGGCAATTTGGCGTTATTCCGCTTTTCACTGGCACTCTGCTGATTTCGGCGATAGCCATGGCGATAGCCACACCGCTGGGCCTAGCCTCTGCCGTTTATCTGGCGGAGTACGCCACGAAACGCACGCGCAGTTGGGTCAAACCCATCCTTGAAATCCTTGCGGGCGTGCCAACAGTCGTCTATGGCTTTTTCGCCGCCCTGACGGTCGCCCCGTTCATTCGCTGGACCGGCGAAGGGCTCGGCATGCAGGTTGCCTCCGAATCCGCGCTGGCGGCTGGTTTAGTCGTGGGGATTATGATTATCCCCTTAATATCATCGCTATCGGACGATGTCATTAACGCCGTGCCGCAATCGTTGCGCGACGCTTCGCTGGGCATGGGGGCGACGCAATCCGAAACCATCCGCCGCGTGATTTTCCCAACGGCTATGCCCGGAATTGCCGGCAGTTTATTGCTTGCCGCCAGCCGAGCCATCGGTGAAACGATGATAGTCGTCATGGCCGCGGGGTTGGCGGCGAATTTAACCGCGAACCCACTGGATGCCGTCACGACAATCACCGCGCAAATCGTGGCTCTGCTGACGGGCGACCAAGAATTCGATTCGGCGAAAACTCTGTCGGCGTTTGCCTTGGGGTTGCTGTTGTTTATTGCCACTTTGATTTTGAATTATTTCAGCCTGCGGGTGGTGAAAAAATATAGGGAACAGTATGACTAGTCCCGATATGACCCCTAAAATAAATCCTAAAATAAACGGGGAAATAAACACCGACATAGACCCCGCGTCCTTTAAAAAAGGGCAAGCCCACCTTGTCAAACGCCACCGTGCCGAGTCTCGGTTTCGCTGGATGGGACGGGGAGCGATTGCTCTGTCGCTTGGGTTTTTGGCGTTTATGATGGTGTCCATTTTGTGGCAAGGCAAGGGCGCGGTTTTAACCACGCAAATCGCGGTGCAGGTGGATTTGTCCCTTGACACGATTGACCCCGCCGATATTGACGCGACCAGTTTTAACAGCCTTGTGAAAAAATCCCTGCGTAATATGTTCCCTGACGCGAGCACTCGCGCCGATAAAAAAGCCCTTTATGGGTTGATTAGCAGCGATGCCAGCTATCAAATCAAACAGCAAATCAAGGATAACCCTGCCCTGCTGGGCGATGTTCGCACGCTTTGGGTGACTGGCTCTGCCGATTTGGATATTTTCCTAAAGGGGCAGATTGACCGCGAGGTGGCTGAAACTGACCGCCGATTAAACAACAAACAAATCGCGTGGATTGACTCGCTGACGGATAAAAACGCCATAAAACAAGGGTTTAACTTTGGCTTTTTCACCAGTGGTGACAGCCGCGAACCCGAACTGGCTGGGATATTGAGCGCGTTGGTCGGCTCTGCCCTATCGCTATCCGTGTGTTTTCTGCTGTCCTTCCCAATAGGCATCATGTCCGCCATTTATCTGGAAGAATTCGCCGCAAAAAACCGCATGTCCGATTTGATTGAAATCAATATCAATAACCTTGCCGCCGTGCCGTCCATCGTGTTCGGCTTGCTGGGTTTGTCGATATTTTTAAACACCATGGGCTTGCCGAGGTCATCGCCTCTGGTCGGCGGAATGGTGCTGTCATTAATGACTCTGCCAACGATAATTATCGCCGCGCGTGCGTCTTTGCGCGCCGTCCCGCCGTCCATACGAGAGGCCGCTTTGGGCATGGGCGCAAGCCCGATACAATCCACTTTCCACCATGTCGCGCCTTTGGCACTGCCAGGCATGTTCACGGGCGCAATCATCGGCATGGCGCGGGCGTTAGGCGACACCGCACCCCTGTTAATGATAGGCATGGTCGCGTTTATCGTGGATGTGCCGAACGGGTTTTTGGAACCAGCAACCGCCCTGCCCGTGCAGATTTTCCTGTGGGCGGACGCGCCCGAACGCGGGTTTTTGGAAAAGACTTCGGCGGCGATTATCGTGCTTCTGGTCTTTCTGGTTATTATGAATTTGGCGGCGGTAATGCTGCGCCGTAAATACGAACTGCGGTTTTAATAAGGTATAAAAATGACTAATAAAAAGGATAATATCATCATTCGCGCCAGTGGCGTTGACGTGTTTTACGGCGATAAACAGGCGTTGCAAAATATCGCTCTGGAAGTGCCTGAGAACAAGGTGACCTCTTTAATCGGCCCGTCTGGCTGTGGCAAAACCACGTTTTTGCGGTGCATCAATCGGATGAATGATTTAATCGCGGGGTGCGTGGTTAGTGGGCAGATTACCATCGCTGGGCAGGATATTTATGAGCCTGATGTGGATGTCGTCGCGCTCCGCGCCCAAGTCGGCATGGTGTTTCAAAAGCCGAATCCTTTCCCCAAATCCATCTATGAGAATGTAGCATACGGCCCGAGGATTCATTCACGCGGATTATCGCGTGGGGATATGGATTCGCTGGTGGAATGGGCGTTAAAAAAAGCGGGGTTATGGGGCGAGGTGAAAGACCGCTTGATGGAAAACGCAACGGGGTTATCGGGCGGTCAGCAACAGCGTTTGTGCATCGCCCGCGCCATAGCTATCAAGCCCAAAGTCATCTTAATGGACGAGCCATGTTCGGCGTTAGACCCAATCGCTACCGCCGTGATTGAGGAATTAATTGACGAATTGCGCAATAATTTTTCCATCATAATCGTAACGCATTCAATGCAACAAGCGGCGCGAGTGTCGCAACAAACCGCGTTCTTTCATCTGGGGAATTTGGTGGAAACTGGGCTGACAAAGACTATTTTCACCAAGCCCGTGGATGAACGCACGCAAAATTATATCACTGGCAGAATAGGATAAAATCAATGGAAACCACGCATCATATTGTCACGCAGTTTGACAAGGAATTAAAGGAAATAGAGGCTCTGTTGCTGGATATGGCTCGGCAAGTCGCGGGGCAAATAACCGATTCGGCGGCGGCCTTGGCTTCGGGCGATGATAAGGAGGCGACGATTGTTGCCGAACGCGATAGTGAAATCAACGCGATGGAACGGCGGATTGATGAAAAGGCGATTCGCCTGATTGCGTTGCGACAGCCTATGGCGGAAGATTTGCGCAGTGCGATTGCGACTTTGAAAATATCGGCGAACCTTGAACGGATGGGGGATTATGCCAAAACGATGTCCTATCGTACCAGTGTGATGGGGAAATCCTATTCTACGCTAGACCCGATTTTGCGGCGGATTTCGCGGATGGCGGAAAAGCTGGTGGGGATGTTGGATGCGGCTATGGCGGCCTATATCGCACGGGATTTGGAGGCGGCCGTGGCGATTAGTTTGGAAGACCAGTTTATTAACGAGCGGGCGGATAGTGTATTGCGGGAGTTATTGACCTATATGATGGAAAATCCGCGCAATATTGAGCTGTGTACGCATTTGTTATTTATCGCTAAAAATATGGAGCGGACGGGTGACCAGATTACTAATATCTGCGAGCAAATCCAGTATTTGGTGACGGGTGAGATGATTAATGATTAGGTTTTAGTTGTTAGTTGTTAGTTATTAGTTATTAGTTATTAGTGATTAGTGATTAACAATTAATGATGCCCTTCGGGTCTTCGTCATCGCTATGCGATGCCACCACGGGGCGCGCCCGCACCCTTGAGGGCAAGCCCTCTTCGGGGCGGGCGCACCCAAGCCTGTCCTAGTTTATAGGCAAAGCCTAAATAAATTTAGAAAAAACCCATCGCCACTTCCCAAGTATTCTTTGCAAATAATCCACTCTACCGTCTTGTTATTCCAGATAGTAAATTTATAGAATCTCTATCATCTTGTAACCAAAGGCTTTTGTGTATGGGCTTTTGCCTATGGGCAAAAGCTCTATATGCACAAAAGCCACGCCCTCTGCAAACGAGTCGTGGCGGTGACACCATTCATCACTAATAACTAACAACTAATAACTAACAACTAAAATCATTGACACTCCCGCCCATATCGGTATAAACACCCCCATGACCACAAAACCCACCCAATCCTTGCTTATTATAGATTTCGGCAGCCAATTCACCCAACTGATAGCCCGCCGATTGCGCGAGCTAGCGGTTTATTGCGAAATCCACCCGTTCCACCACATCACCCCCGATTTCCTAACAAAATTCGCCCCCACGGCTATTATTTTATCGGGCGGTCCTGCCTCTGTTTTAACCGACAACAGCCCGCGCGTGGATACCAGTATTTTCACGCAAAACATACCGATTTTGGGGATTTGCTATGGTCAGCAACTGATGATGCATGATTTGGGCGGGCAGATAGAATCCGCCAATGGTCGCGCCGAATTCGGTCATACAAAAATCACCCCAAGCGATGCCCATTTGGATTTGCTGGACGGCTGGTTTGATGATAAAACCGAAACCGTTTGGATGAGCCATGGCGACCACGTCAGCGCTATCCCCGATGGGTTTCGCACTTATGCGACCTCGCCCCACGCGCCCTTTGCTATTATTGCCGATACCGCCCGTCGCCTTTATGCCGTGCAGTTTCATCCAGAAGTACACCACACCCCCAAAGGCGCGATTTTATTACAAAACTTCATTCGCATAGCAGGTTTCCGCCGCGATTGGACAATGCAAGCCTACCGCGATTCCGCCGTGCAGGCTATCCGCGATAAGGTCGGCGATGAAACCGTTTTATGCGGGTTATCGGGCGGAGTCGACAGCGCCGTCACCGCCGTTTTAATCCACCAAGCCATAGGCGACCAGCTATCCTGCGTGTTCGTAGACCACGGGTTATTACGCGAAAACGAAGCGGAAGAAGTGCTAACCTTATTCCGCGACCATTACAAAATAAACCTAATTTACGCACGGGAGGAAGACCGATTTTTAACCGCTTTGGATGGGGTGGGCGACCCAGAGACTAAACGTAAAATCATCGGCAAGTTGTTTATTGATGTGTTTGAACACCACGCGGGGGCGTTGGGCGGGGCGACTTATCTGGCGCAAGGCACGCTTTATCCCGATGTCATTGAAAGCGTGTCGTTTTCGGGTGCGCCCTCTGCGACTATCAAAAGCCACCATAATGTCGGCGGTTTGCCCGAACGGATGAATATGAAACTGCTGGAGCCTCTGCGCGATTTGTTCAAAGACGAGGTGCGCGAGTTGGGGCGCGCCCTGGGGTTGCCCGATGCGTTTGTGAAGCGGCATCCTTTTCCTGGGCCAGGGCTGGCTATTCGGTGTATTGGCGAGGTCAGTCGCGATAGGATTGCCCTAGCGCGGGCGGCCGATGCGGTGTATATGGATCAAATCCGCGCGCACGGCTTGTATGATGAGATTTGGCAGGCGTTTGTCGCGGTTCTGCCCGTGCAGAGCGTGGGTGTTATGGGCGATGCAAGAAGCTATGATTACGCCTGTGCGCTGCGGGCGGTGTGTTCGGTGGATGGGATGACAGCGGATTGCTATCCGTTTAGCCACGCGTTTTTGAATGAAACGGCGACGCGGATTATCAATGAGGTTAAGGGGATTAATCGGGTGACCTATGATATTACCTCTAAACCGCCAGCGACGATTGAGTGGGAATGAGGGTTTAGTTGTTAGTTATTAGTTATTAGTTATTAGTTGTTAGTGATGCCCTTCGGGTCTTCGTCATCGCTATGCGATACCGACCAGCGTGGTCTTTTGTGCGTAGCCCCCACACAAGGGCAGTTGAACCTGCCCGACAAGACAAAGATTCGTGGGGGCATGCCAAAAGCCCTTTGGTTACAAGATGATAATGATTCTATAAATTTACTATCTGGAATAACAAGACGAGGGATTGGATTATTTGCAAAGAATACTTGGGAATTGGTGATGGGTTTGCTCTAAATTTATTTAGGCTTGGCAAAAGACGCTCGGACAGGCTTGGGTGCGCCCGCCCCGAAGAGGGCTTGCCCTCAAGGGTGCGGGCGCGCCCCGTGGTGGCATTTCAAAGAAATGACGCAGACCCGAAGGGCTAAAGCCACTAACAACTAACAACTAACAACTAATAACTAATAACTAAAACCCTACCGATAACTCACATCCACAGACGACAAACTATCAGGCCGCGCAATCGCGTGGATCATCGCGTCCATATCTACGCTACCCTCAACCTTACCATTACGCACCACGCTGCCCTTCTTCGCCTTAGCAACCAGCAACACCTGCAACGCCGTTTCAATAGCCATAGTCGCCTCAATCTTCGGCCCAGCCGTCCCCTTGCCCTTTTTCATACAAGATTCCACGTGCAACACCCGCCCGCGGTTAATATCCTTGATAAAATCAGACACATAGTCATCCGCAGGATTCAAAACAATCTGCTGAGGATTGCCCGATTGCACCATCGCTCCATCGCGCAAAATCGCAATTTTATCGCCAATCCGCAACGCTTCATCCAAATCGTGGGTGATAAAGATAATAGTCTTATGCAGCTCCCCCTGTAAATCCAGCAAGATATTCTGCATATCCGTGCGAATCAACGGGTCTAACGCGGAAAACGCCTCATCCATCAGCAGAATCTCAGCATCGGTCGCCAGCGCACGCGCCAGACCAACCCTTTGCTGCATACCGCCAGATAACTGCGCCGGATAGCGGTCTTCAAAACCACCCAAACCAACACGTTCCAGCCATTTCTGCCCACGCGCCTGTGCGTCATCTTCCTTTATCCCTTGGATATTCAGCCCATAACGAACATTTTCAATAATCGTGCGGTGCGGCATTAACGCGAACTTTTGAAACACCATAGAGGCCTTGTACCGCCGAAAATCACGCAGAGACTTGTCGTCCATAGCCAAAACATCCTCACCATCCACTATCATTTTGCCAGTGGTCGGCTCAATCAAACGGTTGATATGGCGAATCAGGGTGGATTTACCGGAACCCGATAAGCCCATAATAACTTGGACTTCCTTTGCTTTGACATCAAGGTTGATATCATTCAACCCCAATACATGCCCGTGTTTGTCCAACAATTCGGTCTTTGTCATGCCGTTTTTGACCTTTTTCACCATAGCTGGTGATTTATTGCCAAAAATCTTATACAGATTTTTAATTTGAACTTTTATATCAGACACCGTGGCCTCCTTCACGGTGCTTTTGCAACCGCTTACCGTATGCCTGTGAGGCTCTATCAAAAATAATGGCAATGGCGACAATCGCCAGCCCGTTAAACACTCCCAAAGTCAAATACTGGTTATTCACCGCGCGTAGCACTGGCGTGCCAAGCCCGCCGCCACCAATCATCGCGGCAATCACCACCATCGCCAAGGACATCATAATCGTCTGGTTAATACCGGCGAATATGTTCGGCAGAGCCAGTGGCACTTGCACCCCCCATAATCGCTCTCGGCGGGACGCGCCAAAGGCATCTGCGGCCTCCAAAACCTCGCTATCCACCAGCCGAATACCCAAATTCGTTAACCGCACCAAGGGCGCAATCGCGTAAATCACAACCGCCAGCAAGGCGGGGGCTTTGCCAATCCCCAACAGCATCACCACGGGGATAAGATAAACAAAACTAGGCACAGTTTGCATAATATCCAAAATAGGCACGATAGCCCGCTCCGCACGATCAGACCGCGACATCCAAATGCCAATCGGGATAGCAAGCACGATACAGGTCAGGGTTGCGACCGAGACCATGGCGAGGGTTTCCATCGCATCCTCCCACATGCCCAGCCAGCCTATCATTAAGAACGATATAATCACGCCGAGTGATAACTTCCAACTACGCGAACCCGCATAAACCAAGCCCGCAAATATCACCAGAAATAACGCCCAAGGCATGGACACCAGCAGGTTTTGAAACCACACCAAGAACCATTTTAATGGGTCAAACGCCGCCTCTATCCATTCGCCGTTTTCGCGAATGAAATCGCGGAATGTTCCGTCAATCCCCTTTTTAACATCACGCAAGGCTTCGCGTCCCATCTCTGGTGGGTCAATCAGGGTTGTTTTTGAAAAATCAATGATGCTCTCTTTGCTCATCTGGTTTCCTTTCGGTTTATTTTGCGGTTATTTTACGGATTAAAAAACAAAACGACCAACATGTCAAGGCAACATGCGAGCATCTCTTACGCTATTCGTTTTTTGTATTCGTTTTTTTGTCTATTAAAAAAACAAAAGCCCCGCACGCCATGACACCTACGGGGCTTTATTCGTTTTACAGCCTAGCCTTACAGCGCAGCTTTGATTTTATTAGCGATGCGTCTTGGCACCCAAGATTCCCAAACTTCCCCTTGTGTTTCAAGGAAATGAATGGCGGCATCTTCACCAGAAGCCTGCTCGTCTTGCATATAAACGAGCATGCCGTTCATAACAGGGCCAGGAAAGATGCGCTTTTCAAGGTATTTCAACGCTTGCCTGCCGCCATTTTTCTTGAAATTATCGGTGACAACGGTATAAACCTCTGATTCTGTCCAAGCGCTCACCTGCGGATCAGAGCAATCTTGCTCTGGTTGCGCAATGCAATTGTCCCAATTTTCTCGACCCGCGAAAGGTACGCCCCAATCCAATTTCACCATATTGTATTTACCAATCAGCGCAGTCGGATTCCAGTAATAACCGAACCAAGGCTCGTCGCGTTCAACGGCTTTTGCCATAGAACCGTCCAAACCAGCGGCAGAACCTGGGTCAATCAATTCCCAGCCCTTTGCTTCCATATCGAAAGCGCGGAACAGGTTGGCATTATTCAACTGACAACCCCAACCAGCAGGACAGCCAACAAAGCCGCCTTTACTTGGGTCTTCTGGATGTGGGAAAAGATCTGGACGTTCCAGAACTTTCAAAACCGTGTCCAATTCAGGGTGTTTCGCAGCAAACGCAGGTGGTAGCCACCAGCCCTCGCCCAATTCGGTGATTGGTCCTTCAAGGACAGGGTGCAGGCGGCCTTCTTCAATCGCGGCCTGCAATGGCACTTGCACAGCGTTCGTCCAAAGCTCTGGCGCGACATCAGGTTGCCCTTTTTCGTTCATAGACGCAAAGGTAGTCGTTGTCGCCCCCGGCACCAATTCTATATCACAGCCATAGCCGTTTTCCAGAATAAAGGCATCGATGTTCGCCATAAGTTCGGCCGAAGCCCAGTTCATTTCAGCTATTTGAAAGCTGCCACATTTGCCTTGTGCTATCGCACCAGAACCAAATGTTGTTGCCGCAAGCCCTACGGCTAGAGGTGTTAAGTATTTATGCATTATATTTCTCCTATTTGCATTTAATGTTTTCAACGCACCGCCATAATAGCAAGGGAATCTTGCTCGGCGGGTTATTGTGATAGGCAGGATGGTAAAGGCTAGGGATTTATTAAACAAGGGGTAAATGGGGGTTTTTGTGAAAAAAATGCTAAAGTGTTGATTTTAGGGGAGTTTTTTTAGTGATTAGTGGTGAGTGATTAGTGATTAGTGGGGGCTTTTGTGCATATAGAGCTTTTACTTCGTAAAAGCCCATACACAAAAGCCTTTGGTTACAAGACGATAAGATTATCATAAATTTACTATCTGGAATAACAAGATTATAGAGTGGATTATTTGTTTAGAATACTTGGGAAGTGGCGATAGGTTTGTCATAAATTTATTTAGACTATATACAAGACGCTGAGCCAAACCCCAGCCAAAAAATAGCCCGTCCAGCTCTCCGCAGGAGGGGTGGGCGGGCGGGCGACATTTCGAAGAAATGGCGCAACAAAAAACCTCCGCTCTTAACCTCTCATAACCAACCCACAATTCCTAACAACCAATCACTAATCACTCAACACTAATCACTAAAGACTCGTCCAAATATCACATCCACATGCCGTGTATGATACGCCAAATCAAACAACTCCGCCAATTCCGCCTTATCCAAATACGCGGACACCTCCGCGTCCCCCAATAAAACATCCAACAACTGCCCGCCATTTTGCCAAACGAACATCGCGCTCTTTTGCACCAATTTATAGGCGGCCTCTCTACTCGCCCCCTTTTGCGTCAGAGCCAACAACACCCGTTGCGAATGCACCAACCCCCGCGCCGATTCCAAATTCGCCATCATTTTATCCGGATAAACCACCAGATTTTCAATCAATCCAGCCAACCGCCCCAAGGCGAAATCCAAAGTAACCGTCGCATCTGGCGCAATCCCGCGTTCCACCGAGGAATGGGATATATCGCGTTCGTGCCAAGTCGTCACATTCTCCATCGCTGGCACAACACTTGCGCGAACCAACCGCGCCAATCCGCACAAATTCTCACTTAACACAGGGTTGCGCTTGTGGGGCATAGCGGACGAGCCCTTCTGCCCAGCAGAGAAAAACTCCTCTGCCTCACCCACTTCACTACGTTGCATGTGGCGGATTTCCGTGGCGATATTTTCAATGGAACTGGCAACCAGCCCAAGCGTGGCAAAAAACGCCGCATGGCGGTCGCGGGGGATGATTTGCGTGGATATCGGCTCTGGCGATAAGCCCATTTTTTCACAAACATAAGCCTCCACAAACGGGTCTATATTGGCGAAAGTCCCAACCGCACCCGAAATCGCACCCGTGGCGATTTCCGCCCGTGCTGCTTGCAATCGCGCCAATCCCCGTGCCATTTCCGCGTAGAACCGTGCGAAAGTCAGCCCCATAGTCACAGGCTCGGCAAATATCCCATGACTGCGACCGATTCGCAGGGTGGTTTTGTGTTCATAAGCACGGGTTTTTAACGCGGTCAAAACGCGGGTTTGCGCCGCTATTAACAAATCGGCAGCGCGGGTGAGTTGCACATTCAAAGTCGTATCCAGAACGTCCGAAGAGGTCATACCCTGATGGACGAATCGCGCCGCGTCCGCGCCGACTATTTCACCCAGATGGGTTAGGAAAGCGATAACATCGTGTTTGGTTTCTGCCTCTATCGCGTCAATCCGTGCCTCGTTAAATGTCGCGTTTTTGGCTTTCCAAACGGCGGTGGCGTTGGCTTTTGGGATAACGCCCAGTTCGGCCTGTGCATCGCAAGCGTGTGCCTCTATTTCAAACCAGATTTTGTATTTGGTTTGCGGCGACCATATCGCAACCATTTCGGGGCGGGAGTATCGTGGAATCATTCACTCATAACCTGCGTTTTGGCCTCATCCATAAACGCGGCCATCTTATCACGGATAACCTGCTCTTCGGCACGGCCATCCAAATCGCCCGCGATTTTACGAAACACATCCTCCTCCCCTGCCTCTTCAAAATCGGATTTCACCACCTCTTTGGCGTAATCCGTGGCAGCATCCCCGGTTTTCCCCAGCAAACCAGCAGCCCAAAGCCCCAGCAGTTTATTACGCCGAGCCTCCACGCGGAATCGCAAAGCCTCATCATGTGCGAACTTGTTTTCAAAGCTATCGCGGCGGTCGTCAAATTGTGTCATAGTGTTCTCCTTCAGGTTTTTTCCAATTTCCACAGACTATAACCAAAATTTGCAACACAATCAACCCTAAAAACAATTCACCATTCACAATTCACAATTAGCAATTTACAATCCCTCCAATCCACGCTATAACACCCCAAATCAACCCCCGAACCCCAAAGGAACCCCCATGGCGCGTGGCAAAAAACTCTATGAAGGCAAGGCGAAAATCGTCTATCAGGGCAGTGAGCCGAATACGATTATCCAGTATTTCAAAGACGATGCCACGGCTTTTAATGCTGAGAAAAAGGCGGTTTTTGAAAACAAAGGCGTGCTGAATAACCTGATTTGCGAGCATATTATGGTCGGGCTGAACGCCTTGGGTATTGAAACGCATTTCCTGCGCCGTATAAATGCGCGCGAGCAACTTTGCCATAAGGTGGAAATTATCCCTCTGGAGGTCATCGTGCGCAATCGCTCGGCTGGCTCGTTCGCGGCGCGTTTGGGGATAGAGGAAGGGACGATGTTGCCCCGCCCTCTGCTGGAATTTTGCTATAAAGATGACGCACTGGGCGACCCGTTGGTCAGCGAGGAACACATAGACGTTATGGAATGGGCGGCACGCGGTGAAATGGACAAAATGATTCATGTAGCCCTGCGGGTCAACGATTATCTGATGGGTATGATGTATTCTATCGGCATTTCTTTGATTGATTTTAAGCTGGAATTCGGGCGGAAATACGATATGGACGGGCAGTTGGCTATTTTGCTGGCGGATGAAATCAGCCCCGATACTTGCCGTTTGTGGGATATGGAGACAAGCCGCCGTTTGGACAAAGACGTGTTTCGCCGTGATTTGGGCGATTTGGGGGATGCCTATCGCGAATTGGCGGGGCGACTCAATATATTGCCACGGGGGGCTGCTGGGGTGAGTGCGCCGAAGCTGGTGGTTTGATGCGGGCAAGGATTTATATCACTTTGAAAAACGGGGTTTTGGACCCGCAAGGGATGGCGGTGCAAAGCTCCCTGCGTCATCTTGGGTTTGATGGTGTGGTCGGCTTGCGTCAGGGTAAAATGATTGATGTAGAGCTGGATATGGTGGATGAAACCGCCGCGATGGAGGTTTTGGATGATATGTGCCAAAAGCTATTGGCGAATACGGTTATTGAGGATTATTCGTTTGAAATCCTGCCTAATTCCACCGCAAAGCCCGTGAAATAATATGCGCACGGCGGTTATTCAGTTCCCAGGCTCTAACTGCAACCGCGATATGGCGGTCGCGCTGGATGCCACGTTGGGGAGCGACTCGCGCCCCGCACAAATGGTGTGGCATAAGGAATCCTCCTTGCCCGATGGTTTGGATTTGCTGGTTATCCCTGGCGGGTTTAGCTTTGGCGATTATCTGCGGTGTGGCGCGATTGCCGCCCACGCCCCGATTATGCGGAGTGTCAAGGCGTTCGCCGATGCGGGCGGTTATATTTTGGGCGTGTGCAACGGGTTTCAGATTTTAACGGAAAGCCGGATTTTGCCGGGCGCGTTAGTCCGCAATGCTGGGTTAAAGTTCGTGTGTAAATCGGCGCGGTTGCAGGTGGCAACGAACGATAGCGTTTTCACCGCGGGCTTTGCTGCGGGCGCGGAATTGTCCCTGCCGATAGCCCATCATGATGGGAATTATACGGCCTCTGCCGAGGTTTTGGCGCGGTTGCATGGCGAAGATAGGATAGCGTTTCGGTATTTGGATAACCCAAACGGGTCGGTTGATGGGATTGCTGGTGTGTTGTCCGCCAATCGCCGAGTGTGCGGGATGATGCCCCATCCAGAACGTTTGATAAGCGAGGATTTGGGCGGTATGGATGGTGCGGTTTTGTTTGAGGCGTTGTTAGCGATTAACGATTAACGGGGGCTTTTGTGCATATAGAGCTTTTTCTTGCGAAAAAGCCCATACACAAAAGCCTTTGGTTGCAAGATGATAGAGATTCTATAAATTTACTATCTGGAATAACAAGACGAAATATTGGATTATTTGCAAAGAATACTTGGGAAGTGGTGATAGGCTATTTCTAAATTTATTTAGGCTTTGCCTAGATACTAGGACAGGCTTTAGCCATAAAAACCCGTCCGCCCAAGCCTCGCAGAGGGGTGGGCGGGCGGGAAGCCCGAACGAAGGGGGCTTGCCCCCAAGTGAGGGCGAAAGAAAAAACATTTGCCGTTTATCATTAAAACCCATCGGTCATGTTTGGCACGGGTCGCGCGAACCCGAAGGGTGTGCGTCTTGGTTGTTAGGTATTAGGGAATTTGCGTCACCGAAGACTCTTAAAGACTATTGACCCAGTACAACCGATAAGCTGACGCGCACCCGTGGGGGTGAGGGTGCGCGCGACCACCCTTTGGGCGGTCGTTTCCTAGATTATTAGGTCTGCTCTAGAATAATAATTAACGGATTAGCCCTGCGGGTCTTCGTCATCCCTGCGGGATGCCGACCAGTTATTAAATAAGTAACGTTTGCTTAACAAATAGAATTATGATAAAGTGATAATACAGGGCGGATTTTCTGCCCTGTGTTTTAATTAACAAAACAAAGAAGGAATGGAAAATAAGATGAATGATGCAAGAAAAGTACAATTTACAGCATGGATGTTAAGCCCCGAATCGGGATATGATGCAACCGATAGATCTATTCGGGGATATATAACCGATATTGAGAGAGTCGAAGATGTCACTGGTATTGATATTGATGGAGAGTTTGAAAGAGATGGGTTGACCTGCCTTTATGCAAGCCTTAAATATACCACAGCAGACTATCGTCATCCAAACCAAGGACGTATGGGATGGGACGCAACTACTCCAAGAGATACTGTATATGCGGTTAGAACCTCTATAAATCATTATAAAGTATTCCGCGAATACCAAGAAGCGCATCCTGCTAACTAGATTGATTGAAATATGCGCGAGCGTGAATTTAGGCAATGGATGGCAACTGCTAAAGCAAGGTATGGAAGACCTTACAAAGAAAGCACTATTGGCGTTCATGTTAGGCAACTTCTAAACGTAGAAAAATCTGAACAAACCAACCTTGAAGAAGAGTATAAAGAAAACTGCTTGGAAAGGCTTATAGCCCTTTACACCTATGACTCAGAAGATATAAGAACAAGGCAACCAAACCGAACTAATATGGATATTAAACAAAGTGCGCTGGCAAGCTCTTTACCAGCAATTAAAAGTCAGTTAGTGAAGTATCAGAGATTTTGCCTAGACAATAACCCTCAATAAAGATTGATTAAAAAATGAGAGAACGCGAATTCAGAGATTGGTTGGAAAAAGTATATCCAGCAAACACACAAAGTGGCGATTTGAAAGACCCGACCGTTGATACTCACGTAGGGCGGGTTAAAAGCGTCGAAAAGACTTACGGTTTTAATCTTGATACAGAATTTCAAAAGAATAAACTAGCACCCCTCATAAAGAGCTTTGATTATACCGCAGAGGATACACGCAATAAACGCCCAAATCCAACAAAAATGCTCCACGTAAAACTTAGAACATTAAAATATTACAAAACATCATTAAAAAAATATCGCGATTTTTGCGAACAAAGCGGTAAAGGTTAAGACATGAGAGAACAAGAATTTACAACATGGCTAGAAAACTGGATAAAACCGCGTGGCGGACACTTGACCAAACAGAACTTTAATTTTTACATGCGTAACGCCCGCAGGATAGAAGAGGTTGAAGGTGTTAATCTTGATAAAGAATTTAGAAAAGATGGGATGGCGAGTCTTATGGAACTTTACACATATAATAAAGACGATATAATAAATAATCGCCCGAACCCAACAAATCTGAATGTTAAACCAAGCTCATTGCGCGATTACAAATGTGCATTAAATCACTATCGCAGATTTTGCGAAAAACACCCGACCTAACAACTAGACAGCACGTTTTCCAAATCCCCATAGCCCGTGAACCTCCGCTCAAACGGTAAGCCCAGCCTATCGGCGCATTCCTGCGCCTTTTTATCCAGCTCCGCATCATTCACCTGCGCCTGATACACCAGCTTTTCATAATTGCCAAAGTACGTATCGCGCAGCTCTGGATGCTTATCCAAACCCAAGGGGCGGATGATAAAGGCATCAAACTGCTTGACCAGAAAATCGGTCAAATAAAACGCGGTAATCTCATCTTCATGGGCGGCGAAGGCATCCACCCCCTCAAAAAACGCATAGCAATGGGGGCCAGCAATCATCTCCACCCCCAATTCCTCGCATTTCTTCGCCAGCAAACCACCCGTGCCACAATCGGCATAAGCCACGAAAATCTTATCAAACTTAACGCGGTGTTTTAACACGGCACGTTCCACTTCTTCGGTGATTTTATCGGGGTATAGGTGCAGTTTTGCGGGCAAACAAGTCAGGTGCAAATGCCCCCAGCCGTTCATCCGTATCATTGCCAAGATTTCCCGCGCCAAAGCCCCGCAAGCCAATATCAACACGGGTTTCAGGGCGGAATCCGCGCCCGAAACAACACCCAGCCCCCGTTCGGTTAAATCCGAATCGGTTAGATTAGTAGGCAAATTATCGGGCAAATCACTAGGCAAATCATCAGCCCCCCACCCGTTACGCGGACATTTGATTATGTTTTTTCTTCATAAACTCTTTGGCCGTCTCCACCGCCACAGCAGCATCGCGACAATAGGCATCGGCACCGATAGCCTTACCAAACTCTTCATTCAAAGGCGCACCGCCGACCAGAACGATATAATCATCACGAATACCCTGTTCCACCATCGTATCAATAACGACCTTCATATAAGGCATGGTAGTCGTCAGCAACGCCGACATCCCCAAGATATCATAGTCGCCTGATTCCAGCTCGCCCAGATAATTTTCAACGGGGTTGTTTATGCCGAGGTCTTTCACCTCAAAACCCGCGCCTTCCATCATCATAGTCACCAGATTCTTGCCGATATCGTGAATATCACCTTTAACCGTGCCAATCACCATGTTGCCCATACGGGGCGCACCCGTTTCAGCAAGCAACGGCTTTAGGATTTTCATCCCAGCCTTCATAGCGTTCGCGGCCAAAAGAACCTCTGGCACGAATAAAATACCATCGCGGAAGTCAACGCCAACGATACGCATGCCTTCAACCAACGCCTTGGTCAGGACATCGTAGGGCTGCCACTTGCGGCCAAGCAGGATATTCACACCCTCCGTCACCTCTTCGTTAAGACCGTCGTAGAGATCGTCGTGCATTTGCAGGCACAGGTCATCGTCGCTGAGATCAGCTAGGATAATTTCTTGTTCATCAGTATCAGACATGGGCTAAGTTTCCTTTTCATAAAGCCTTAATGTTTATGGTGTTCGCATGCGCGTTTTTATCGCGAGAGTCTGTGCGAATTACGACATAAGCAAGGGTATTAAAGACATTTTGTTAATAATTGTTAATTATTTTAACGATTAACGGTTAACGATTAACGATTAATAGTTTTTTCTTGCGCCCTCACTGCGTTCGGTTGCCCGCCCGCCCACCCCTCCTGCGGAGAGCTGGACGGGCTATTTTTTGGCTGGGGTTTGGCTCAGCGTCTTGTATATATTCTAAATAAATTTAGAGCAAGCCTATCATCTTGTAACCAAAGGGCTTTTGGCATGCTCCCACGAAGTGGGGGCTACGCACAAAAGACCATGCTGGTCGGCATTCGCGCAAGCGATGACGAAGACCCGAAGGGCTAACCCATTAATCACTAATCGTTAATCGTTAATCGTTAAAGAACAATTTTAATAAAACCTAAATCCACTTTTTGATAAACTGAAACGAGTTGGCGAACCCGCCTCCCATAATCATATCACCATCCTAGCCAATTCTTTGGCATTAACTTAACATCAGGATGGAGCCCATGACTGTACAAACACAAACAAACCGAAAAACCCTATTAACCGCAACCCTAAACGCAACCTTATCCACAATTTTATCCACAACCCTAAACACTACACGTACGCTGGGATTGGGCGCACTCGCCGCCCTGTTTATCTTATCCGCCTGTGGAGGGGCAAGCCCCGCGTCAACCGACACAGAGATACCAGGCGATATCCCGATAGACGCGCCTATAGACGGTTCGGGGGATAGCTTGATGGATGATTTGACCGATGATTTGACCGATGGTGAGACTCCGAATGACGGCACAACGGATGAGACTCCGAATGACGGCACAAACGACGACACAAACGATGGCACAGACGATAACACAAACGACGACACAACAACCATTGAACCAGACACTTCCTGCGCGAACCCCGCGAACGCTAACGACCGCGCTTGCGTAATCGCGGCAACCTGCCCAGGCGACCCCTATAACGCGGTTTGCTTTGATGACGGAACCTACGCTTCGGCAAGGGACGCGTTTACCCTGCTGGAAACCTGCACGGCAAACCCGTTTGATCCTGCTTGCTATGCGGACGATACTTATGCGGCCGACCGCGCGGCAAAAGCCCCAGAAATCTGCCCCTACGCACCGTTTAATCCCGTGTGCTATGAGGATGATAGCTACCAAGGCTACCGCGATGCGGAAACCACCCTAATAGCCTGCACAACCAACCCGTTTGATGAGGTTTGCTATGCGGACGATACATACAACGCGATTCGCGCGTTCCTAACCTGCCCCGCCGACCCGTTTAATGAGATTTGTTTTGAGGACGACACTTACCTCGACGCGCGCGTGGCAAAAGCCGATGAAATCTGCCCAACCGACCCGTTAAACGTGGTTTGCTATTTGGATGAAACCTACGAACCCCAGCGAGCTGCCCTCGCCATTGCGGAAACCTGCACGAATGACCCGTTTGCTTCGGTTTGCTATGCGGACGAGACTTACACCGCTGACCGTGCCGCATTAGCCGCCGAATTCTGCCCAGATGACCCGTTTAACGGATACTGCTTTGGGGATGACAGCTATGAAGCCGCCCGCAACGCAATCATCATCGCGGAAACCTGCCCCACCGACCCGTTCAATGCGATTTGCTATGCGGACTATACTTACGCCGATGACCGCGCAGCAATTGCCGCCGAAATCTGCCCAGATGATCCGTTTAACGCATACTGCTTTGAGGGTAACCTTTATGACTCCGCCCGCAGTGCAATTGTCACCGCGGACACCTGCACGGCTGACCCGTTCAATGCGATTTGCTTTGAGGATGATACTTACACGGACGCACGGAACGCCTTGACACTCATAGCAACCTGCATGGCTGACCCGTTTAACACGGCTTGCCTTGATAATTCGGATTATGATGACGCACGGACAACCAAAGTGGCAACCACCTGCCCCGCCGACCCGTTTAACGCTATTTGTCTGGATAATCCTGATTATGACGACGAGCGCACGGCCAAAATACCGGAAATCTGCACGGCTGACCCGTTTGATGGGCTCTGCTTTGATGGCACGACTTACGATACGCCCCGCTCGGAGGTAATCGCAACCTGTGCCACTGATAGCAGCAGTCCAGCCTGTACGGAGGCGTTAAACCGCCCGAACTACGCGACCTATTTGCAGAACTTCGATGCCGCCCTGCCCACCAATCTGGACACGGCGTTTGAGGATTTTAACTTCACCCAAATCGGGGATGACGGAGTCCTTGATACCTCTTCCCTAATCCAAAACATATTCCTGAATGAAGGCACGGTAACCCGCGCTGGTGATACTAGGGACGGGTTTTATTATGTCCTTGGGCAGAATAGCACGAATGGGTTTAATGTGGCGACCTCTGGCATTCTGCAGACAACCGATTTGGGTGCGCCTTTGGCGAATACCGAGCAAACGGTTGTTTGGAGTGGTTCTTACTTTCACCCGTGGTTAAAGCGCGTTTATAGCACTAATTTCATGATTGATATGGGCGCAGGCACGATTACAACGGACGGCAACTACATAGCCTTTCGGCGGTATGCTGAATTTGACCTTAGCTTTGATGCGAAAGGGCTGATTAGCGGCACTGTTGATTTGATATCCAACCCAACGCCCAATACGCCTACGGATGCGGAAGATTTGACGATTGACACAACCACGGCTGTGGGTGTGATTGGGCAAGAGGGATTGGTCGGAGTCTTCGGCAATATAGACGCGACTCGCAACCCCTATTTCGGTGGGTTTGTTGCCAGTAATTCCGCACTGGATGATGTGGTGAGTTACGCCGATTGGGTGGAAGGTGCTACGCCTGCCCTGCATGCCGATACGACTGCACGGAATGAATTCCTGCAAACAGAGCGGTTCTTTGACGGATCAAGCGGTGGGCGGCATTTCATAGTAACCCTGCCTGCGACATCTAATCGTTATGAACAGTTATTCGATTTGAATGGAACGACCGTGGGTCTTACGGGGAATAACGCGGTATCGCTTGGGGTTGCCCGTGGTGAGGATGGACGGCATTACTATGCTGGGTTGAATTATGGCACGTCTTTGGGTGCGCCATTGGTTGAAACTACGGGGGCGGCCGTGTGGAACGGCTGGGCTTATGTTTTGGACGGCACGCCGACAAATACCGCGATTGAAGTGTTGGTGGATTTTGACAATAGTGGCATATCCGCGTTCTTCAGCAAGGCAGAGAATACCAAGCATTATCTGCTGGAAGGCTCGTTTGATGACCGTGGCGTGATAACTGGCAGGGCTGTTCGTGCGGATTTCGCCGGCGGTGTGCGCACGGGAGCTGTTACCGGGGCTGTTAATGGCTCGCTGACTGGGCTTATCGGTACGGGTGGCGCGGTTGGCGCGTTTGTCGGTGGCGGAGTTTCTGGGGATGGCGATCCTTTGGACGGCTTTGCTGGCGGGTTTGTGGCAAAACCTAATTAATGGTGAATGGTGAATTATGAATGGTGAATGATTAAAGCAAGCAGCCGCGAGGTTGCTTGCTTTTTTATGACAGAGGCTTTTATCAGCGGGCGGGGCTTTTGTGAATATAGAGCTTTTTCATAAGGGCAGTTGAACCTGCCCGCCCAAGATAAAAACATGAAAAAGCCCATACACAAAAGCCTTTGGTTACAAGACGATAGGCAAAAGGCACAAAAACCCGCTCGCCCAAGCCTCGCAGAGGGGTGGGCGGGCGGGAAGCCCGAACGAACGGGGCTTGCCCCGAAGTGAGGGCGAAACAAAAAACATTTACCATTCACTATTAAAACCCATCGGTCATGTTTGGCACGGGTCGCGCGAACCCGAAGGGTGTGCGTCATGTTAGCTAGGTATGAGGGAATTTGCGTCACCAGCGACTCTAAAATAAACTGACTCAGTACAACCGATAAGCTGACGCGCACCCGTGGGGGTGAGGGTGCGCGCGACCACCCTGCGGGCGGTCGTTTCCTAGATTATTAGGTCTGCTCTAGAATAATGCTGAATGCCCTTGCGGGTCTTCGTCATTGCTACGCAATGCCGACCAGTCAAGAAGTGGCAAAGAATTATTCACCGTTAATCGTTAATCATTCATCGTTAATCGTTAATCGTTAATCATTCATCGTTAATCGTTAATCGTTAAAGAACAATTTTAATAAAACCTAAACCCACTTTTTGATAAACCAAATCTACTTGGTAAAACCCTGCCCCATAAGCATATCAGCATCCTAGCCAGTTCTTTGGCATCACTTAACATCAGGATGGAGCCCATGATTTTCTTAACCACACCCCTAACCACAAAACCCAACACCACACGCACATTAGGATTGGGCGCGATTGCTGCCCTGTTTATATTGACCGCTTGCGGTGGGGGAACATCCGCCACGACTATCACATCCACGCCGATGGGCGACACAATAAACACGCCTATGGACGACCTGATGGACGACACAATCGGGGATATAACGGACGATATAACAGATGGTGAGACTCCCAACGATACAACGAATAACGGCGGGAATAACGGAGGGGCGGTGGACTTGCCAAAAGAGGACACGCCAAAAGATGATTCAACAGATGATGACACAGATGCCACAGATGATACAACGGGCGAAACCCCAGATAACACAGGGGGCGATACAACGAGCGAAACTCCAGATGATACAACGGACACCACCCCAGACGACACATTCAACGGCGAACCAGAGCAACCTGATACCTCTTGCGCGAACCCCGCGAATGCACAGCAACCCGCTTGCCTAGCCACTGCCATCTGCCCAAACGACCCCTTTAATACGGTTTGTTTTGAGGATGAAACCTACACCCCCGCCCGCAATGCGATTACCATTGCCGAAACTTGCCCGAGCGACCCGTTCAACGCGATTTGCTTTGCCGATGAAACCTACACCGATGCCCGCACCGCGATTACCGTAATGGAAACCTGCACAACCGACCCGTTCTATAGCATTTGCTACGCCGATGACACTTACGAGCCAGCCCGCACCGCGATTACCATTACGGAAACCTGCACAACCGACCCGTTCAATGCCATTTGCTTTGCGGATGAGACCTACACGCCCGCTCGCACCGCGATTACCGTAATGGAAACTTGCCCAACAGACCCGTTCAATGCCATTTGCTACGCGGATGAAACATACACCCCTGCCCGCACGATTGCCATTACCCAAACCTGCCCAAGCGACCCGTTTAATGCGATTTGCTTTGAGGACGAAACTTACACCCCTGCCCGCACCGCGATTACCATAACGCAAACCTGCCCCTCCGACCCGTTTAACCCAATCTGCTACGCGGACGGCACCTATAATAACGACCGCATGCAACAAGTATTCGAAACCTGCCCGACCGACCTGTTTAACCCGATTTGCTTTGAAGATACAACCTTTGATGAAGACCGCGCACGGCTCATCCAAACCTGCGCCACTGGCTATAAAGGCGACCTAAATTGCGCAAGGCTGCTCGCCCGCCCGAACTACGCCACCTATTTGCAGAGCTTCACCGAAGAAACCCTGCCCACGACATTAAACGACATAACCACGAATGGCGACATTATCCAAATCGGCGCAAGCGGTGAAATTGATACAACCCCGTTTGAAAACAATGCAGGTCTTAACCAAGGCACAATATCCCTTACCGCCGATGCGGCCAGCGGGTTTTATTATGTAGAGGGCACGGACATAGTCAATGGGCTGCGCAAAGGGGCGGCAGGTTTATTGCCAACAACCGATTTGGGCGCACCTTTGGCGAGTGCCGATAAAACCTTGGTTTGGGATGGCTCTTATTACCACCCGAGGCTTGACCTGGTCGGTGAATCCATTTCTGATGTGACTTTTATCATTGATTTGCAGGCAAGCACGATTACAGCGAAAGCGGTTGGTTTTCATGGGCATTTTGCCGAGTTTAACCTTCGGTTTGACGCAAACGGGCTTATCACTGGCGAGGTGGATGTTATCTTTGATAGCCTGCCTAATACTGTGGTATTTGATGATTATGATATCGTAACAGACACGACCGAGGCTGTCGGAGTGATTGGGCAAGGCGGGCTGGTTGGCGTGTTTCGCTCTCCCACGCGGTCTTTAAGAGGTACGCCTATTTTCGGTGGGTTTGCGGCGGATAATTCTTTGACGGATAATATGGTGAGCTATGCCGATTGGGCGGAAAATACCGTGATTAAGGCGGATGGGTCTTTAGCGGGGGTGGAAGACGCGAGCGGGTTTTTACCGACACAGAGGGTTTATCGCTCAAACACAGTCGGGGATTTTTACGCAACCCTGCCCGCCGAAATTGGCGATACGCGGGTGAATTTAACCAGCATCGATCTAGGCGGAGCGATTGGCAATGGCGTGACTCTTGGGGTTGCGTTGGGTGACGATGGTGCGCGATATTACTATGCAGGGTTGGATTATACCGTGAAACTGGGTGCGCCAGTGGTTGAAACAACGGGGACGGCGGTATGGAACGGCTGGGCGCGGGTTTTGGATGGCACGGGTGGGACGAGCACCGCGATTAGCCTTGAAGTTGATTATGAAAACAGCGCGGTTGCGGCGTTTTTTGCAGGGAACTACGGGGCGGGTCATTATTTTTTGGATGGTGGATTTGATGCCCGTGGAGTGATAACTGGCACGGCAGTTCGTGCAGGATTCGCGGGTGATGTGCGCACAGGTGTGAGGACGGGTGCGATTAACGGGATGCTGAGCGGGCTTATAGGCACGGACGGCGCAGTCGGCGCGTTTATCGGTGGCGGAGGAGCCGCTGGTGATGGATTTGCTGGCGGGTTTGTGGCAGTTAGTGATTAACGATTAACGATTAGTGATTAGTGATTAATTTTTAGCCCTTCGGGTCTTCGCCATCGCTTTGCGATGTCACCACGGGGCGCGCCCGCACCCTTGAGGGCAAGCCCTCTTCGGGGCGGGCGCACCCAAGCCTGTCCGAGCGTCTTTTGCCAAGCCTAAATAAATTTAGAGCAAACCTATCAACACTTCCCAAGTATTCTTTGCAAATAATCCAATCTAACGTCTTGTTATTCCAGATAGTAAATTTATAACAAACCTATCGTCTAGGAACCAAAGGGCTTTTGGCATGCCCTCACACCGTGAGGGCTACGCACAAAAGACCCCGCTGGTCGGCATTGCGTAGCAATGACGAAGACCCGCAGGGCTAATCCGTTCATCCTTATTCTAGGGCAGACCTACAATTCTAGGAAACGACCGCCTTGTTTCTTAATTTTAGCGGGCGTGCCCGCAGGGGGGGCGGTCGCGCGCACCCTCACCCCCACGGGTGCGCGTCAGCTTATCGGTTGTACTGGGTCAATCGTCTTTAAGAGTCTTCGGTGACGCAAATTCCCCTATACCTAGCTAACAAGACGCACACCCTTCGGGTTCGCGCGACCTCCGTGCCACCATGAGCAATGGTTGTTTTATTTAAAAAAGATTTGCCAAGTATAGCCAAAGGCTTTTGTGTATGGGCTTTTGCCTATAGGCAAAAGCTCTATATGCACAAAAGCCCCCACTAATCACTAATAACTAACAACTAACAACTAACGCCGTCCATCAAACTTCAAATACTTCTTCGTAGCCAACCGCGCCCCGACTTCCGTATATTTGCGGTCTATCGCGCCGGTATATAACTGCCTCGGTCGTCCAATCTTCTGCTTTGGATCGCTGACCATTTCCTTCCACTGCGCCACCCACCCGACACACCGCGACAGTGCGAATATCGGCGTGAACATAGAGGTCGGAAACCCCATCGCATCCAAAATAATCCCCGAATAAAAATCCACATTCGGGTACAGCTTTTTCTCGATAAAATAGTCATCCTCTAACGCGATACGTTCCAGTTCTATCGCCACCTTTAACGTCTCATTATCCTGCACGCCTAGCAATTCTAACACCTCATCCGCGCTTTCCTTCATAACCTTTGCACGAGGGTCAAAATTCTTATAAACCCGATGCCCAAACCCCATTAAACGGAACGGATCGTTCTTATCCTTGGCGCGTTTGATATAGTCGCCAATTCGGTCAACAGACCCGATTTCACGCAACATATTAAGGCTTGCCTCGTTCGCGCCACCATGGGCGGGCCCCCACAAACAGGCTATCCCCGCGGCGATACAGGCGAAAGGATTAGCCCCCGAAGACCCCGCCAAGCGCACCGTGGATGTAGACGCATTCTGCTCGTGATCCGCATGCAGAGTAAATATCCTATCCATAGCCCGTGCCAAAATTGGATTAACCTCGTAATCCTCTGTCGGCACGGCAAAACACATACGCAGGAAATTGGCGGCATAATTATCGTCATTACGGGGGTAAATAAACGGCTGCCCGATAGAGTATTTATAGGCATGCGCGGCTATCGTAGGGATTTTGGCAATCATACGAATACTGGCCAATTCGCGCTGTTCCAAATCGGTTATATCCGTGCTGTCGTGGTAAAACGCGGACAGAGCGCCGACGACTCCGCACATAATCGCCATAGGATGGGCATCGCGGCGAAACCCCCTGAATAAATGCAGCATCTGGTCGTGCAGCATCGTGTGGGTGGTTACCTGCGTTTCAAACGCGGTCAGTTGTTCCGTGCTAGGCAAATCACCGTAAAGCAGTAGATAGCAAACCTCCAAATAATGGGATTTTTCTGCCAAAACCTCAATATCATAGCCACGATATTGCAACTGTCCCGCGTCGCCGTCAATATAGGTAATGGTGCTATCGCAAGACGCGGTAGAGGTGAAACCTGGGTCATAAGTGAAAACCCCGCCGTCCGCGTAAAGCCGCGTGATATCAACGACTTGCGGACCAGCAGAGGGCGAATACATCGGCAAATCCAGCGATTTGTTATCAATGGTCAGGGTGGCGGTTTTGGGTTTCGTTGTCATTGGGTTTCCTTTATTTTTTATTTATTTTATATCATTTATTCGGGCGAGGCTTTCTTCCACGCCCAAAAAACACAGCATATCAAAAACAGACGGGCTTTTGCTTTTGCCACAGAGGGCAATCCGCAATGGCGCGGTCGCCTGCCCCATCGTTATCCCCTGCATTTGCGCAAAATCTTTAACAATCTGCATCAGGTCTTCGCGTTCCCAATTAGCAGAGGTTAAAACGGGAGTCAACTGTTTTAATATGCTTTTCGCGTCCTCATCCAAATTTGTTTCAGGTGTAATCGGGCGGGTTATCCGTGCGAATGTCGCGTTATCCAGTATAATATCCAGAGTTTTCGCGCGCTCTCGCAAAAACGGCATGGCGGGTTTTAGGCGGGTTTTTTCCGCGTCCGTAAGCGGTTGCTTGATAAAATCCGCGTAATCCATTAAATGCACAAACAGCGTGTCCGTGTCCGTGGTTTTAATATGGTGGGCGTTTATATGGTCGAGTTTTTTCATATTAAACTGGGCGGGGGATTTTTTTATCCCCGATAGGTCAAACCATTTTATCGCTTGGGGGGTGGTGAAAAGCTCGTCATCGCCGTGGCTCCACCCTAGGCGTGTAAGGGCGTTGCGCAGCCCCTCGGGCGTATAACCCAGCCGTGCGTAATCCAGCAACGCAGTCGCGCCGTGCCGTTTGGATAGCTTGCCGCCGTCTTCCCCGTGAATCAGGGGGATGTGCGCGAATATGGGGCAATCCCAGCCCATTGCATCGTAAATCATCTTTTGCCTTGCCGCGTTGATAAAGTGGTCATCACCGCGAATAACATGGGTAATACCCATATCATAATCATCTACAACAACCGCCAGCATATAGGTCGGCGAGCCATCAATGCGCAAAAGTGCTATATCGCTGAGCTCGGATTTTTGCCATTGGGTGGGTTTTTGCACCGCGTCGTTTATGGTTATTGTGCCATTTTTAGGTGTGCGGATGCGAATGGCGTAAGGCCTGTCGGGGTGTTTGCTGGCAGGTATGTCGCGCCACTCGCTAAAAAAAGGGATTTTAGGGTTCGCCATGTGGTATCTCACGATTTCTTCATTCGTGTGGAAGCATTTATAGGCTTTGCCCTCTGCCAGTATTTGCTCGGCTACGGTTTGGTGGCGTTTGGCGTTTGCCGATTGTTTTATAGGTTTATCATCCCAATTTAACCCAAGCCAGTGTAGCCCTTTTAGGATGTCGTTTTCGTGTTCTTTGGAAGAGCGGGCGAGGTCGGTGTCCTCTATCCTTAACAAGAACTTACCCCCATTCGCCCGTGCATAAAGCCAGTTAAACAAGGCGGTTCGCGCACCCCCTATGTGGAGAGCACCCGTGGGGCTCGGCGCGAATCTGGTGATAACAGGTTTTTTTGCCATGGGTCTATCTTACTTGGTTTGATGTGGTTTAACTGACCTTACCCGTTTCCCCATAAAAACGCAAGCCTATCAGAGGGCGCACACCCTAAAACCCCCGTTTTTCCCCAAAAAACCCCAAAAAAACCCCAAAAACCACACTAATCCGTGATATTTACCCCGTTTTGCCCTTGATATTAGCAAAAAATCCCCTACCCTAGCCACACTATTTAGATAACACTATCTAACAAACAATAAAAAAAGGAGGAGCTATGACTTCTACAAAAACAAATATGTCGTCCAATGACGATCCAAACGTAACACCGCCAATGATGCAGGCTATTCCTTTGGGAATGCAGCATGTTCTGGCGATGTTTGCTTCAAACGTAACACCCTCTATTATAGTAGCGGGCGCGGCAGGCCTTGCCTTTGGCGGGACAGAGCAAATCTATCTCATCCAAATGGCAATGCTATTCGCGGGTGTGGCAACCCTGTTTCAAACCATCGGTGTCGGGCCAATCGGCGCACGATTGCCAATTATGCAAGGCACGAGTTTCGCTTTTGTCGGCGTGCTGGCGGGTTTGGCCGCAACCCAAGGTTTGGGTGTCGCCCTGACCGCCTGTTTAGTCGGCGGGGTTTTGCATTTCATCCTAGGCTCTTTCATTAAAAAATTGCGCTTTCTGTTTCCGCCTTTGGTAACAGGGTTGGTGATTTTGGCGATTGGTCTATATCTAATCCCTGTTGCGATTAAATACTCTGCTGGTGGCGCGGCTGAATTCCAAATGAACGCGCCCAGCTTTGGCTCTATGATGCATTGGGCTGTCGCGTTAACTGTGATAATCGTGTCTATCGCGTGTAAATTCTTTGGGCGAGGGCTGATTTCTTCGGCTGCTATCCTAATCGGGTTGCTGGCGGGCTATGCTTTGGCGTTTATGTTTGGCATGGTTAATTTCGGCGCGGTTGGCAAATCTGCGTGGATTACTGGATTGCAAGTCATGCCTTATGGGTTTGAATTCAGTCTGGGCGCGGTGATTGTCGTGACCTTGGTGTGTATCGTATCCGCCATTGAAACGGTCGGTGATGCAACCGCTACCACCCAAGCGGGTGCAGGGCGGATTGCCACGGATGAAGAGATTTCAGGCGCGACTTATGCCGATGGACTCGGCACAGCCATTGCGGCGGTGTTTGGCGGATTGCCGAATACTTCGTTCAGCCAGAACGTCGGGATTGTCGGAATGACCGGGATTATGTCGCGTCATGTTGTGACGATTGCTGGTGTAATTCTTATCGTGTGCGGGTTGTTGCCCAAGGTTGGGGCGGTGATTTCATCTATGCCTTTGCCTGTTTTGGGTGGCGGCGTGATTGTCATGTTTGGGATGGTTGCGTCGGCAGGGATGAATCTGTTGTCCGTTGTGCCAATGAATCGCCGTAATATGGCGATTATCGCGATTTCTTTGGCCTTTGGGTTGGGATTGAATCTAGTGCCGATGGCGGTGCAGTATTTGCCCGGGACGTTAAAAGTTCTGGCGACTTCTGCTGTTGCGCCAACTGCGCTGGCTGCGGTTATTTTGAACCAAATCCTGCCACACGAAGAGTAGGCGGTTTATCCTGTTTTATGGCAGGGTGACATTATGAAAAATAAAAACCCCGTGCCGTTTGGTGCGGGGTTTTTTTATGAGTTGTTAATCACTAATCACTAAAACCTAATCACTAAAAAATTAACCTTTTATAAACCAATATAAAGACAAGGTTAATGGATGACCGATTTGCCCCACTATAACACATGCTCCCCACCAACCCCACCAAAAGGCCACCCGCGATGTTTGCCGTCTTCTTCACCGTCTTAACGGAGCTTATCCACCAGCGCAAGCAAGCGATGCTGTGGTTTCCAGTGTTCCTCGGCATTGGTATCGCGATTTACTTTTCACTGCAAACCGAACCGCACCTGCCAATCCTAATAACACTGCTCATCATAGGGCTAACCCTCGTTGCCATAGCCTGCCTGTGGGCGCATCCCCTACGCTGGCTGTTTGTCCTGTGTGCGTGGGTGATTTTGGGCGTGCTGGTCAGCAGCCTACGGACAAACCTCGTCAGCGCACCGATATTAGGCTGGCGATATTACGGCACAATGACGGGGACAGTCATCGGCATCGACCGCTCCAGCAAAGACCGCATTCGCCTAACCCTAACCGACCTATCAATCGGCAAAATATCCGCGCCCCGCACGCCCAAAAAGATACGGATTTCCCTGTATGGCAAAACCGAAACTTATGAAGGCAGGCTGGGCGATATCGTCCGTATAGAGGGCTCTATCAGCCCGCCATCAGGCCCCACAGAACCAGATGGGTTCAGCTTTCAACGGCGCGCGTGGTTCAGCCAACTTGGGGCGGTCGGCTATACCCGCAAAAACGTGGTGGTCATCGGCGAGGATGCAGATTCCTCCCTGAAAAGATGGATTTATGAAAAACGCCTGTCTTTATCGCGGGTGATTCATAAAAAGGTGGGCGAGGCGAACGGCGGGTTTGCCTCTGCTATCCTAACGGGAGACCGCAGTTTCATAGACTCGGCGGATTTGGAATCGTTGCGACGGTCTAATTTGGCACATTTGCTCGCCATATCAGGGTTGCACATGGGGCTGCTGGTCGGGTTTGTCTTTGCTCTGGTACGCTATGGCATGGCGTTATTCGCGCCATTTGCCCTGCGGTTGCCCCTGAAAAAGATAGCCGCCGTGGTCGCACTGGGTGCGGGAGCGTTTTATCTGGTGCTATCGGGGATGAGCATCGCCACAACCCGCGCGTTTATTATGGTGGCGGTGATGCTGTCGGCTATTTTACTGGATAGGCCTGCGCTGTCCCTGCGGGCGGTTGGCTTGGCGGCAACTCTGATTTTACTGGTGCATCCAGAAAACCTGCTGGGGGTCGGGTTTCAAATGTCCTTTGCCGCGACCATCGCGTTAATCGCCGCGTTTCGCGGGTTTAAACGGATGGGATTATGGATGTTTGTGGATAAAGCCACCCGCCAAACTATGGGTGCGGCGCGGGATGATACGGGGATTGCTGCCTATATCACGCAAATCCTGCGCGGGTTTTTGTCGTTGGTGCTTGCGTCATTGATAGCAGGGCTGGCGACCGCGCCGTTTTCCGCCTATCACTTTAATCAAATCGCGCATTATGGGCTGTTGGCTAATCTTTTGTCCGTGCCTGTTATGGGGACGCTGATTATGCCGAGTGCCATTATCGCGGGGTTCTTTGCCCTTATAGGGCTGGAGGCCTTGCCATTATGGGTTATGGGGCAAGGAATCGGCTGGATTTTGTTTGTGGCAGAGCAGGTGTCGTCCTTGCCCGGTGCCAATAGTCGAGTCCCCGCGGGCGGTACTATAGTTATGGTGTTGCTGGTGTTTGGCTCTGTGATGCTGATTTTGTTTCGCCAATGGTTCCGCGTGATTGGGATTGCGGTTCTGCTGGCGGGCTTTGCCGTGTGGATGAATGCGACACGCCCCGCGATGCTGGTATCCGATAGCGGGCGGTTGGTTGGCGTTCTGGATGACGGCTTGCGCGGGTTAAATCGCGCCAAAGGGCATGGCTTTATCGCGCAAAACTGGCTGGAGAATGACGGGGATAATCGCACGCAGGATAATGCGGTTATGGCGGGTGTGGATGTTGATGATTTTGATGTCAGGCTGGGCGGTGTCGCGGTGAAATACCTGTGGGATGGCAAGGTTTCGGAAGAGGCGTTGCGGCGGCTCTGCACCGATTATGATGTGCTGATTGCGCCAAAATGGAAGGAGGATGCGGGGTTGTTCGGCGGGTGTCGGTTTTTCGGCTATTATGATTTCATCCGCGAGGGTGCGGTGGCGTTTTATCTGGATACGGGGGACGGTTTGCGGATACGGACCGGGCGCGATAGTATTGGCGTGCGGTTGTGGTCGCCTTTGGACAGGCGGAGGAAGTGGAAAAAGCGGGAATAAGAGTGGGAAATAGAGTCATAAAGCGAGTCGGAAAAATTTTGGTAAAAAGATGAAAAAAGTTGGAAAAACGCGAAAAATGGCAAAAAAACACTAAAAAAGCACTAAAAATCGTGTTTTCAGGGCGAAAATCGTTTGACACGGGGCTATGAACAATAGTAGAACAAAGCAGAACATTAGTGAAACATTAAGGAGGCTTGCGCCATGCTCACACAAAAACAAATGCAGCTGTTACAGCTGATTGCTCAACGTTTGAATGAAACGGGCGTGCCGCCCAGTTTTGAAGAGATGAAAGTAGAGTTGGGACTGCGGTCTAAATCGGGGATTCATCGGCTGATTACAGCGTTAGAGGATCGCGGGTTTATCCGCCGTTTGCCCAATCGGGCAAGGGCGATTGAGATTTTGCAGATGCCCAAACTGATTGACACAAGCGGGGCGATTGATGCTGGGGTTGATGGCGGTTCGGGTGAATCTGGTGAATCTGGCGGTTCGGGTTCTGGTGATTCGGCTGATGATGCGGGGGCGAATTTGCGCCTTGTTCATAATAAGGTGTCGCAAAAGGATACGTCCGTTCGTGCTTTGGCGGCTGGTTTGCGTTTGGCAGAGGCGGCGAATGCCGTCCAAGTCCCCCTGATGGGGCGGATTGCCGCGGGAACGCCGATTGAGGCGATCCAAGATGTCGCCAATAATGTTGCCGTGCCAGAGGATATGTTGCGCCCCGGCGGACGGCATTACGCGCTGGAAGTTAAGGGCGATTCGATGACAGGTGCGGGGATTAATGACGGCGATATTGTCGTGATTAATGAGCAGAATGATGCAGAGACTGGGGATATTGTGGTGGCGTTAATCAATGGGCAGGAGGCTACTTTGAAACGGTTGCGCAAACGCGGCTCGGCGATTGCTTTGGAGGCGGCCAATCCAGCCTATGAAACGCGGGTGTACCACGATAATCAGGTGAAAATTCAAGGGAAGTTGGTTGGGTTGATACGGACGTATTAGTGGTTAGTGATTAGTGATTAGTGATTAATTTTTAGCCCTTCGGGTCTTCGCCATCGCTTTGCGATGTCACCACGGGGCGCGCCCGCACCCTTGAGGGCAAGCCCTCTTCGGGGCGGGCGCACCCAAGCCTGTCCTAGCATCTAGGCACAGCCTAAATAAATTTAGAGCAAACCTATCACCAATTCCCAAGTATTCTTTGCAAATAATCTAACCTATCGTCTTGTTATTCCAGATAGTAAATTTATGATAATCTTATCATCTTGTAGCCAAAGGGCTTTTGGCATGCTCCCGCGAAGCGGGGGCTACGCACAAAAGACCCCGCTGGTCGGCACTCGCGCAAGCGATGACGAAGACCCGCAGGGCTATTAATCGTTAAACATTAAACTAAAAAACCCGCTTGCCCCGCGTCACCACAATATCCAAATCCTGTATCTTCTTACGCAGAGTATTCCTATTCACCCCCAGCATCTCTGCCGTCTTTAACTGGTTGCCATGACTGGCGGCCAAAGCGTGGGTTATCAAGGGCAATTCCACCTCTCTTAACACGCGATGATACAACCCCCCATGCGCAGACCCGCCAGCCCCGCCATGCGAATCAAAATACCCCTTGATATGCTGACCCAAGGCGACTGACAAATCCCCACCATTATACGCCCCACCGCTATATTCGGAGGACACGGATAAATTAGCGGACACATCATCCGCGCTAATCTCATCCTCCTGGGCAATCACGGCTAATCGTTTGATAAAATTCTCTAATTCGCGGACATTGCCCGCCCAATTCGCCTTGCTTAATATATCCAAAGCGGCTCGGTGAATAGTCTTAAACGGCAAACCCTCCCCTGCCCCTTTATGCAGGAAATGCCGCGCCAATTCGGCAATATCACTGCGCCGTTCGGATAAAGACGGAATAACCATAGGCACCACATTTAAACGAAAAAACAAATCCTCCCGCAACTGCCCAATATCCACCAATTCGGATAAAACCTGCGCGGTCGATGAAAAAATACGAAATCCCTGACGGCGGAACGCATCGCTACGCATCAATTCCAATAAACGAATCTGCACATCCCCAGCCATCTCATCCACTTTGGAGAAATACAAACACGCGGACGCACCCGCACCCGTAATAGCCTTGTTTAATTGACCCACGCTTAAACTGGGCGCGTGCAATTGGATAAAATCCTTATCCTTACGGTCGGACAAATCATGCATACTCTGCGCCAATAAGCTCTTACCAACCCCCGTTTTCCCTGAAATCATCACGTTAATATCGGTGTTTAACACTCGCGCAACCAGTCGGTAAAGTTCCTGCATTGCAGGGGACGAACCAATCAGCGAAAGCCCGCTACCGCCCGAAACAGGCTCGCCGCCTTGGGATGAAGGCGATGCCAATTCCTGTCCCTCGGCGGCGCGGTTGGTTTTGTTTAACGCTGCCAGCTCCCCCTGCGACAGAGCCTTATGGGTTTTCGCCAGCAATTCACGCAAATCAAACGGCTTTGGCAGATAGTCAAACGCCCCCGATTCCATAGCCCGTATCGTCGTCACCACCGTATTTTGCGCGGAAATCACAATGACGGGCAGATTGGGGCGGCGACGTTGCACCGCCATCAGCAAATCAATCCCGTCACCATCGGGCAGGACGACATCGCAAATGACCATATTACCCTCGCCTTCACTAATCCATCGCCACAGAGTATTCGCGCTGCTGGTCGCCCGCACGCGACAGCCCGCCCGCACTAACGCTTGGCTTATCACCGTGCGAATAGTCGTGTCATCATCGGCCAGCAGAACCGTTCCATCCATTGTGTTTATCCTTATTGGGGTGGGTTTGCCTAAATTTTAAGCAATTTTGCGGGGAAAGGCAAGGGGGGTTCGTTATTAAAGGGGTTGGGTCAAACTACCCCCTTTTTTCATGTAAATTTGCAAAATTAGGAGCGCGGGGGTTATGGGCGAATTGCGCGTATAGCCCTTGTATTTATGGCTCTATGGGCGGGGGATTTTTGGAATTCTTTACAATCGTTAATCTTTTCAAAAGCATATTGGGATTATCGGCTAAATAAGTTTTATTAGATATAAATCTATCTTTTTAATTGCCCGCACGGGTGGCAGGGAAAGGCAGGTTTGTATTTAATAACTTATGAACAGGAACCATCCCAATGACACGCGCTTGCATCACGCACAAAACCACAAAGAGAAACACAGAGAAAACCGTAAATGGTACCCCCCGTTTGTGGGGAAAACTAGGCGGGGTTGCGCCTGCTATATTGGCGGGCTTGCTTATCCTAACCGCGTGTAGCGATAGTGTGCTTGGCAGTGCATTCAGGGTAGAGGCCGATTATGATAGGCTGGAATTGGTGCCAATCGGTAAGGAATACCGCGTCCGCGCAAAATCTTCCGCGCTCACGCTTACGCCCACACCTAAAACCACACCTAAAAACACGGGCAATACTGCGGGCAATACTGCGGGCAATACTGCGGGCAATACTGCGGGCAAAATCGCAACTAAAACCTCGGGCAATACTGCGCACCCACCCACGCCAACGCCTACGCCGACCACCAGTGTTCCGCCTACGCCAAAGACTAACACCCAGACAAGTGTTCCACCTACGCCAAAGACCACCACCCAGACAAGCATTCCGCCTACGCCAGAGACGAACACCCAGCCAAGCGTTTCACCAACGCCAGTTATACCTGAACCAAAGCCTATTACCGAGCCAGTCACCTTGCCTCCGCCAGTCACTATGCCCCCGCCTGATACCACGCCCCCGCCTGATACTAATCCTCCACCTGACACCATGACTCCGCCTGATACTATGACTCCGCCTGATACTATGACTCCGCCTGATACTAATCCTCCACCTGACACCATGACTCCGCCTGATACTATGACTCCGCCTGATACCACGCCTCCGCCTGACACCATGACTCCACCTGATACCACGCCTCCGCCTGACACCACGCCTCCGCCTGACACCATGACTCCGACTGACACCATGACTCCGACTGATACCATGACTCCGCCTGACACCACGCCTCCGCCTGTCACTATGCCTCCGCCTGTCACCAATCCTCCGCCTGATACCACGCCTCCGCCTGTCACCAATCCTCCGCCTGATACCACGCCTCCACCTGACACCATGACTCCGCCTGATACCACGCCTCCGCCTGACACCATGACTCCACCTGATACCACGCCTCCGCCTGATACCACGCCTCCGCCTGACACCATGACTCCACCTGATACCATGACTCCGCCTGATACTATGACTCCGCCTGATACCACGCCTCCGCCTGATACCATGACTCCACCTGACACCATGACTCCGCCTGATACCATGATTCCACCTGATACCATGACTCCGCCTGATACTATGACTCCACCTGACACCATGACTCCACCTGACACCATGACTCCACCTGACACCACGCCTCCGCCAGTCACTATGCCTCCGCCTGTCACTATGCCTCCGCCTGTCACTATGCCTCCGCCGATGCCAGAACCTGAACCAGATCCCGAGCCTGAGCCTGAACCCGAGCCCGAACCAGAACCAGAACCAGAGCCTGAACCAGAGCCTGAACCCGAACCAGAACCCATCATAACCGACCCCTGCGCATCAAACCCAAACCCGTTTGATGTCCGTTGCCCCACGGATGATGGCGCACGGGACGACGCTTGCCTGATGTACGGCACGGGTACGGGCGGCAGTCCATCTTGCGCAAACCGCCCGATTATCGTCAGCACCTGCAAGGCAAACCCGTTTTCCCACCCAGGTTGCCGTACCGCCGATGATATTGACGACTATGACGCGGATTATTGCATGGATAACCTTGCCAGCACATTAGCCGATTGCCCGTCAATCATAAACACTTATTGCACGGATAACGGCGACCATAACCTCTGCAATATCACCATAACCGACTGGCTGAGCAGTTTCCGAGTCAAAGTCCCCACCAAACCCGGGGCGCGGAGCGGTCTCCTCCACGGCAATCGCACAACCGTCAGCACCAGCGGGCATAAAGACACGGGCATCATCGTCCATCATTTAAACCTATCAACCGCCACCTATAACGGGCACGCTTTGGGCGGGGATATCTATAATGGCTTGGCGTTTTATGACGGCACAGTGCGCGGGCGCACCTATTTTTATTCGGGTATTTTGTCCGATACGAACTTGGGCAAACCCCTAACCCAAGCCACTGGCAATGCCGAATGGCGCGGGCAACTGGCCGCCGCGCACGGGATACATGGCGATTTAATCCTGCGTGATATGACTTTAGAGATTGATTTCACCACAAAACGGCTGGAAGCCTTTGTTCATCATAGCGAGCAGGCGTATTATCACCTGTTCGGGGCTTATGAACCAAGCGGAGTCTTCAAGGGCAACATTAACTATGGCGATTACAGCGATATTGCCGAGCGAACTCCCACGAACAATCGCCCTATTAACGGCAGTATTACCGGTCTTATCGGGCAAAAAGGCGCGGTTGGCACGATTGTCAGCTGGCCAATAGGGATTTGGGGGTTTTCGGGCGGGTTTGTCGCTTGCCCCTATGATGTGGTGAATAACCGATGCGAGCGGGAGTAAATCGGGGCGAAGTGAGGTATTTCACCGCATTTTCGCCAAATTTCACCGCATTTTCGCCAAACCCGCCATAAAAAATCCAGAAAACCGCAAGTGATTCGCACGAATCGGTACATCCCCGTGATTATCCGCCTATATTTCCCCGTGCAAAACATAGGGATATTACGAATCACACGCATTATGCCAAGCCCCCGCAAACACCCCCCATGTATATAGTATAACCACCCTCCCCCGATTCATCTTAATAATAACGATATAATAACAAATCGTGAAAAAAACGCACTTTTCGCCCCATTTATTCTGTTTTTTTAAAAAAACATTGCAAAAACATTAAAAAAGTATTGACATAAACTTGCAATTATTTTAATTATGGGGCGTTTATATAACCAGCAATAGCTCAAAAGAAAGGCTACTCCTATGACAAACGCACGAAACACTAATAAAACAGTTGCGAATCAGTACTTAAACCCCATCATCCGTATTGGGGCGAAACCATTGATGCTTCTTTCAATTTTACTAACCGCCATGTTTATATTGGCGGCCTGTGGTGGTGGCGCGGCTGCCCCCGCTGCGGTTACGCCAACGGCAGACCCTTGCAGGGGTAATCCATTCGGTGGTACTTGTACTTCGGCGGCGGACCAGACAAGGCGCACGACGGTGGTTCAGCTCTGCCTTGATGAGGCTATGGTAAACACGCCCGTCTGTGCGCAAGCGATTGTGGCAGAGCCTTGTCTTGTAAATCCATTAGGTAAGGACGCGGACGGTACTACGGATTGCTCGGCGGCTACGGAATTCATCGCTTATCTTCCTACTGGCACTACTGTTGCTGATGTCGTCTCTGATCGGGTGGACTTTTGTGACGATGACTCTGATACCGCAAATGCAAATATTTGCATGGGTGTTGAAACTGCTCAAAATGCTTGTACAGCGGCCGCCCCTTTTGCGAACGCTTTGTGTGATGATGTCACGGGGATTGCTGGGTTAAGAACAACCTATTGTAACGCCGATGCGACTTTATGGGAAGACGCTTGCGATGCGGGTGAGGCAACATATACAGGCGCGACAGAAAAGCGTAATATGGCGTGTTTGGAGAGTGGTGTAACTGCGGATGCCAGTTGTGCGAGCCGTGCGAATGTTCGTGAGGCTTGTAATGCCGACCCATTTACGCAAACAACAACCACGAATGCGGATCTCTGCACTGGTTCAACAGCAGATACCGGTGGCACGACTTATGCGGATGCACGGGCGGCATGTGCGGTTGCTGCGACCAGCTTTGCTGAGAATTGTGATTCGCAAGATACTATTGGCGATGTTAAACTCGCGCGTGATATGGCTTGTGCAGAATCAGGTACGACTGCGGATGACACTTGTAATGTACGCCCGAATATTATTGCAGATTGTGATGCGGATGACCCCTTTGCGAATACTGGGTGTGATACGGCGGCGCATATCCTTGCGGATAGTAACGCTATAAGAACAACATATTGTACGGCTGATGCGACCACTTTTGATGCAGATTGTACGGAGGGTACGGATGGCATGGTAAATGACGCGCGGGCAAGGGTTGCCCTAGCGTGTAATGTTGAGGTTACCACGGGTATTGATGGTTGCGATACTTTTGCCAATGGTGTTGACGGAGCAACTGTTGCCACGTGTAGTGCGAATCCATTTTCGGGCACAGATGGCTGTGGTGCAAACATTGCGTTTAACGGAATACGGACGGGCATTTGTACGACTGAAGCGACCAGTTTTAATCCAAATTGTGCTGATGCTACCTACGCTGGCTCCGCCGCCGTGCGGGCAGCGCTGATAGCAAAGTGTGCGAATCCAACGACCGCCGGTGATTGTGCAACTACTTTTATCGATGGTAGTGATACGGGGACGACCGTTGCCATGTGTTTTGCTGACCCGTTTAATACTGATTGCGGGGCCAACAACGTCGTTGACGATAGTTTTGCTACCGCACGGGATGAGCGGAATACACTCTGCGCCGCTACGGGTAGCCCGTTTGATGCGCTTTGCGTAATTGATACTTTTGCTAACTCGAACGATGCCAACCGTGATACCTATTGCCTTACTATTGCGCTTGAGAACGATGTGGATTGTGCAGGTACACGTTCAGGTGGAGATACAACCGATAGATTAGCCGAAATTTGCGGTGCTACAGACACGCACAATCCTTTTGCCCTGTTATGTGGTGATAATACCGCCAATCGTATGACTTTTTGTGGTTTGGGTACGCAAAGCGGAAATCTCGATTGTTTAACTGATGAGGCTATGCTTTGCGCTCGGAATCCATTTGGGACGAATCTGGGGCCAGCTGCCACTGTAGATTGTATTGCACCGAGCACAGGTAGTTATGCTGCTGAGCGTTTGGCTTTGGCAGAAGCTTGTCGGTTGGGTAATACACCCGCAAATGGTGCAACATGTACGGTTGCTATTGATAGATGTAATGCCAATCCGTTTAGCGATACCGTGTTTAACGGTGGCGAATGCGATCGGGTGGCATTTGAGGGTGCGCATGCGCCCTATTGTGCAGCTGACGCGAACCCTTGGCAAACAAACTGTGATACCGTGGCAATGGAGAATGGTAGTGTAAATGCTGTTGACACCGCCCGTACCACGGTTTGCCTTGAAAATCGTGCGATTATAACAAATACCGTAACACTAGCGGCTGGTGATTCTTTGTTTAATGATGCTCTCTGTGGTGCTGTAGTGATAACAAGTGGCACGACGATTGCCGAGGCACGGACTGCATGGTGTACGGTTGGCGATAATATTTTTGATACGGATTGTGGTGCTGATGATGCTGATACCTTCGGTGCGACGACTGTCGCGCGTCAAACGGCTTGCGAAACAACGGCTGATGCCCCTCTTACGAGTGTGGGCACGAACAATTGCGTCTCAAGAGCGGACGATATTTGTGGTACTGATGGGATAGAGGGGGATAACCCCTTTGCCGCGATTTGTTCCGTAGCCACGCAGAATGTCAATAATTCCGCTAATTATCTGGACGCACAGCAATATTATTGCAGTCTGACTGCTAATAATGCCCTGCAACCTTGCGAGGCTACGATAGCAGGTGTCTGTGGTGCAACGGATGCCCCTATTACGACTACAACGGCTATTTTTGATAGGCTTTGCCTTGCTGCTGAATATCTTGCCGCGCAAAGGACTTATTGCAGTGTGACTGCACTTGATGGCGATACGGATTGCGACAAAACGCAACCTGACGCGACTGCTTCTATAAAAGATACTCTTTGTGATGGTACAGAAACCACCGATACGCCTCATGCTATGGTTTGCGGTACGGCGAATCTAGAACAACAACGGACGTTCTGTGGTCTTACCGATAATTCTGCTGCGACTGGGTGTGCTGCGACCATTGCCTTCGCCTGTGATGAAGCTACGACTACTGGTAACCCGTTTCATGTGCTTTGTAGCGATAATGAAGCCGACCGTATATTGCGTGCGGACGAATGTCGCGGTGGAAATTCAGCAGGAAAGATGTGCGACACTGCGGTTGATACCTGTAATGGTGCGCCGTTTACCGCTGGTTGTGATGCGGCCGTTTATGTCAATGCGCTGACCGCGTATTGTACGGAGGGTGATAATATCTTTGATGTGCAATGTGTGGACGGCACGCATGGTGCCATCGGTGCCGTCAATAACGCGCGTCTGGCCCGTTGTGCGGGTCCGATTGCCGATTTGGGGAGGAGTGCGGTTGACGCGACTTGTTTTACCGAATCCGTGGCGATTTGTGGCACGATGACGGTAGAGGGAACAAGCCCATTCGCCGAGATTTGTGGTGATGCGAACCGTAATATGAACCATGCGGATCTTGCCGCTATACAGGGATTCTATTGTGGTAATAACGCCCGCAGACCTGGGTGTCCCGATGATACAGATAACTCTGGCGCAGTAACCTCTGGCGATTTTGCCCGTGGGCAAGCAACGCCTTTAAGAACTGATCCAACGGCCGAAAGCCAGTTTTTGGAAATTGCGGTTGATTCGAGTGATATTAGCACAACTGGCACATTGACCGAGACTGCTGGCGGGGGTGTCGCCCCTACCCCGACTACGTTGGACTTTAGCGAGCTAGAATATGGCGGTCAACCACTGAGCTTGGAAGCTGCCGATGGTGTGGCGTTCTTTACGGGCTTCCATGGCAATACTGAGTATGCCTATGCGGGGATTTTTGGCACGACCGATTTGGGTGCGCCGATAGCCACAAATACGACTGCAACTTGGAATGGGTTGTTAAACATTAATGGCACGGAACAGGCGTTTGACTTGGAAGTGGTGTTTAGTGATTCTGCTGATAACACTGTTAAAGGGTTTGCTATAAATCCAATTGACACAAAGGATTTTCTTGTTGATGGGACATTTGACGCAAACGGAGTGATAACGGGCAATGTTCATTATGATGAATTTGCCAGTGATACACGACTAAACATTTCTGCCCCTAATGGAGTTTTGTCAGGGCTTATTGGCACGGACGGCGCGGTTGGCGTGTTTTATAACACGGCTGGAGATCTCTATGTTGGTGGGTTTGTGGTTAGCCCAGACCTCGGCATTTGTACTACGAATGTTTTTGACCCCCTCTGCCCTGTTTATCAAAGTGTCCCCGCGCAAACAGCGTTTTGTGTGACTGCGGTTAATATCTTTAATCCGTTGTGTATTGAAGCAACGCATGGCACCACAGACCAATTAAAAGGACTGCGTGATGCGGCTTGTTTGGCACGAGGTGATATGGCGGATGGCACTTGTAAGAACCGTGAAGAAGTACGTATGGCTTGTAATACTAACGTATATACGCAAACCACGGGTCTTGACACCAATATAAACCTTTGCACTGGTACAGCAACAGATGGTGGCGAGGCATATTCTGCTAGACAAACGGCATGTCAGACTGCTGCGACCACCTTTGCCCAGACTTGGTGTAATGGGGGGGATACTTCTGTAGCAGCTGTTAACTCCGCCCGTAATAGCTATTGCGGTGATAAGGCGAGAAGCGAAAGCGATGGGACTGGGAATGGGAATTGCGTGTCTAGGCTCGCCGCTACTTGTACCACGAATGATGGCACTGCACCTTTCTCTGGTATTTGTGGCACAGCCGTTACACCGCAACAGATAACGGCTTGTAGCGGTACGCTTGGCGATTTGACGACTAAAGGTGCGGTTGCGAGTGATTGTAACAATGCCCTCCTGTCTGGTGCGATTTGTGGGGATGCAAGTTCTATGGGCGGTTCAGACCCGTTTGCCCCTATTTGTTCAGAGCCAACGGCTACTCTTGGTGGATTTGTTCTAGCTACGGCGCAGTTAGCGATTTGTGGCGGTTTGGTTAGCGATTTGACCGATGGTGGTGCGCAATTGAGTGATTGCAGAACGAACGACTTGTCTGGTGCGATTTGTGGGACTTCAACTACGGTTGGTTCAGACCCGTTTGCCCCTATTTGTGGTGAATCATCGGCTATTGTTAGTGGATTTGTTCTAGCTACGGCGCAGTTGACGATTTGTGGCGGTGAGCTTACTGGCTTTGATGGTGCTGCGGAAGTGACTGATTGTAAAACGCCCGCCTTGGCTGGTGTGATTTGTGGTATGGATTCTACCCCTGGTTCAGACCCGTTTGCGCCTATTTGTGGCGGAGCAGGTGCGCTTGCTTCATATGATCAGGCTGCGGCGCAGTTCGCGATTTGTAGCGGTTCGGTTACGACATTGACTAGTGGTAATGCGGTTGCGAGTGATTGTAAAACGAACGACTTGGCAGGCGCGATTTGTGGGGACTTAAATTCTAACCCTGGTTCAGACCCGTTTGCTCCGATTTGTTCGGAATCAGATGCTATTATTGGTGGATTTGTTCTAGCTACGGCGCAGTTAGCGATTTGTGGCGGTGAGCTTACTGGCTTCAATGGTGCTGCGGAGGTGGGTGATTGTAAAATTGGCGGTCAGTCTACCACGATTTGTGGTATGGATTCTAACCCTGGTACAGACCCGTTTGCGCCTATTTGTGGCGGAGATGGTGCTCCTCCTGATGGAATTGATCTGGCTGCGGCGCAATTGGCGATTTGTGGCGGTCCGATTAACGAATTGACTGATGGTGGTGCGCAATTGAGTGATTGTAAAAATGGCAATCAGTCTACCACGATTTGTGGTGCGGGGTCTAACCCTGGTTCAAACCCGTTTGCGCCTATTTGTGGCGGAGCAGGTGCTCCTGATGGATTTGATCTGGCTGCGGCGCAATTGACGATTTGTGGCGGTCCGATTAACGAATTGACTGATGGTGGTGCGCAATTGAGTGATTGTAAAAATGGCGCTCAGTCTAACACGATTTGTGGTACGGGGTCTAGCCCTGGTTCAGACCCGTTTGCGCCTATTTGTGTGACAGCAGGTGCTCCTGATGGAATTGATCTGGCTGCGGCGCAATTGGCGATTTGTAGCGGTGCGCTTGCTGGCTTCGCTGGTAATGCGGATGTGAGTGATTGTAAAACTGGCGGTCAGTCTGCCACGATTTGTGGGGACGGAACTTCTGCCCCAGGTACAAATCCGTGGGCATATATTTGTGGGCAATCAACGGCTATTATTAATGGATTTATTCGGGAGACGGCACAGGATAGGGCTTGTTTGGCGAAAGGTGCGACGGATGCTGGTACGGGTAATAATTGTGCGTTTCGCACGGCTGTTCTTAGTGCTTGTGATTTAAACCCATATGAGGTAGCCACTGATACGAATGCGGACCTCTGTGGTGCTAGTACGAGTACTACTAATGGCGAGACATATTTGGTAAGACGGGGTATATGTGAAGATAAGACTACCACCTTTACTGAAACGTATTGTGGTCCGAATGATAAGGCTGTTGGCGGTACTGATACAGCTGTGAAAGATGTCCGTGATGAGATTTGTTTGGAGCAAGAAGCGGGTGATATTAACTCAGGTGATAATAATTGCATAGGTCGCGCTAATGTCAATGCGGCTTGTTTGCCTGCTGACCCGTTTTTGCATGTTGGGTGTAGCTCGGCAGATAACATTGCTGGGACAAGAACAACCTATTGTACGACTGGTACTAAAATCTTTGACCCTGAATGTGACAATAATGCATATGGTGCTGCTGGTGTTACGGCTAAGGCACGTGCCACGGCTTGTACGGCTAACACTGCTGTGCATCATGAGACAGGGAACGCGATAACGACTTGTGGTAGTGAGACTGTGGCGGGTATTGTCTTTGATTATTGTGCCACGGACGCGGGTCTGACTGATACAGATTCTTGCCCTGTGAAGGCTGGTGGTGAGGTTGCGCGGGTTTGTCGTGAGACCAATCCATGGGGTACTGGTTGTAGTCCGACTTCGACAACCTATCATGCCGAACGTAAGGCTAGGTGTGCGAGTTCTGATCCTTTGCCATCGGGTGTTGTACGTGCAACGGTTTGTCCTGTTGTGCTAGAGATTACATGCAGAACTGGCGGGGGTAGTATTACCGCGAATCCGTTTGATGCGACTTGTCTTGACGGTGCGACCTATACCTCCGACCGGCTTGCCCGTTGCGAGGTGGATGCGGTTGCAACCATAACCAACTTGGGTGGTAGTTGTAGCGGTGCAGGTCTGTCTGATGTGATTTGTGGTTCGAGTGCCAGCGAATCAGGGTCAAACCCCTTTGCCCCGATTTGTGACTCGGATACACAGAATGCCAATTTTGCCAACCTTGACCGCGCAAAACAACTTTCGTGTGGTGCTACGCGGTTGGGTGCGGGTGCAACAAATAAAGGCGTTTGTGATACTCTTCAAGATGGGCTTTGCACGGGTGCTAATTCGGTTAGTGCCACTCCGCAGGGTGCAGGGAATTTTGTTTGTTCTACGGATAGCGAACCGAATGTTGTTCTCGCGCGGAATAACTTCTGCCAAGACCCTGCCACGACCTATGCCACTGGGTGTACGACTGCGATAGGCACAACGCTTAACACGCGGAGGACGCTTGCAACCAGTTGTGTTGAGGGCGGTTCTAATTTCCCCCAAAGTGGCACCGCAGACGCGGTCTGTAATCAGGAGGTCGCGGCTGGATTAACCGTTGCCATGTGTAGTGCGAATCCCTACCTGTCCGCGTGTGACGTGGTCGGGGTGAAAGAGGCATTTACTACCGTACTGACGGCGCGGGATAACCTCTGCACTACAAGCGTGTCTAATTCTGATCCGTTTAATGCTTTATGTAATGTATATCCTATGATAAACACTCAGCGGGTTGATTATTGTGATGAACCCACCACAGCTTGGGAAGGCAGATGTGTTGGCGGTGGACTAGTGGATACAGGCAATGCCATTGCAAATGCTCGTGCAAATGTTTGTATTAATAATCTGGCGATTACCACGACTGCGGATTCTGCTCCTTTGGTCGCTGCTAATAACTCTTTGTTTAGCTCCCGTTGCACTGGTTTGAGTGTTGTTGGCGGAACAACGGTTACGGAAACGCGATTGCCGTTGTGTGCAGGTGCGCTTAACCTTTTGACCGCCGCTGGTGGTAATGCTACTCTTTGTAACAGTGCCGAGCTGTCTGGTGTGATTTGTGGGACTTTGGGTGATACTACTGCTTCAAATGTGTATGCACCGATTTGTTCGGACCAACTGGCTCTGACGAGCGGATATACTGTGGCGGATGTGAATGCCAGGCGTACGGATACTTGTTTGGCCACGGCAGTTGCTGGTCGAGACCCAAGTTGCGGTAGTGAGACTCCGAATTCGGGTTATATCGGCACCTATTGTGCTGGTGATAATAACTCCGCCGCTGCTGATAACGCAAGGGATTGCCCCAATACTGCCTATCTGCGCAAGAATCCTACGGTTACTACCGCCTTGACTGCGGGTGCTTTAGGAGGCACTGGCGCTAATTCTGCCCTTAATTCTGATGGTACGGCTCGGCTAACGGGTGAAAATGTATTTTTGACCGCGCAATTGAATGCAGGGGATACCGATGCCGCCACGAACTTTGCCAATATCGGTGCTGCCACGTTCGAGAAGGGTGACGTGAACGAACTCATCAGCTTAAAGTTAGATGCGGTTGGAGGCAACAGCGCTACCACCAGTGGCTTTCTTGGCGGGATAAGCCCTAACAATAGCGACAAGCTCTATGTCGGGATTTTATCTGGCACGAATGTGGGTGCGCCTCTTACATCTAACCCCGCGACTGCCGCGTGGCCGACAATAGCGCGAGTCATAAATGGCACCACTGCATTGGACGCATCCAGACAATTCATCTTGGATGTTAGCTTTAGTAATAAGACTATTACAACACGTACTACTTCGCGAAATGCGGCTGATAATCTTGACCTTCCCCCCGATTTTGGCAGCCTTGGGACTATTGGTATAAACGGTAGCTTCACCGCAAATGGTGTGATATATGGCACGGTTGATTTTGGTGGTACCAATACAGGTACGCTTACAGGTTTGATTGGGCAGGTTGGCGCGGTCGGCATATTTAAGAGTGCGCCTACCTCACCCACTGTGCCTAACCCTAACCCATACGTAGGTGGGTTTGTTTCTGATAATCCTAATACCGCGCCTCTGCTGAATTGTGGTGAAACCGAGGAGAATGGGGTGGCGCCGACTCCGTTTGATGATGACTGTGATGGTGTAAATGACGATTTGCAGGTGCGGTTGTGTGTAGAAAAAGACGCACTGGCGAGTGCTGGAAGCGGTTCCGCCGTGAATTGTACGATGAACAATACGTTTACAAGTGCGGTTTGTATAACCAGTGGGCGAGACGCAAATCCGTTTGATAGCCTTTGCCCCGTTGACGCTGGCAAAAAAAAAACATTTGTTAATTTATGCGCGGATACTGGTAATCTAGGTGCTCTAGGCGGATCAACCGCCTGTGAAGGGGATATTAATACTTGTTTAGCCAGTCCGTTTGCCAGCGGATGTACTGGGCCAGAATATGCCGATGTGCGCACTACCGCGATAGGCACTTGCCGTTCGGATATGACTCCGTTTGATGCGAAGTGTGCGGAATATGGTGATAGAGGTAACCAGCAGACTACTTTTTGCACCACTCGTGCGGGAGTGGGTGATGCGGATTGTAACACTGGTGGTTATATAACAACGCTTTGTGGCGCGGGTGATGGCACTAATGTTTTCGCAACGGTTTGTACCGATGCTAACCGCATAACCTTCTGTACGACTGGTACGACCAATATCTTTGATTCGCGATGTAATACTTCGACTTCTGAGGTTATGCAGCAGGCGAATATGGCGCGTGAGGCGGCTTGTGCTGAGAGTGCTGTGAATGCTGCCCGTGCTATGGACAGTCAATGTACGGCTACGGTATTGCGGATTTGTGGTACTGAAGGAAAAGTCTTTAATTCTGCGTGTTTGCGGGCTAACATTTCGATGACTTATCACCCTGCCCGCCTTCTGGCTTGCGAGGGTGATGCCGCCCTGCCCGCTAACGATTCTTGTAACTCTCCCATACTGGCTGGCGTGATTTGTGGCACCAGTGCCAGCGACACAGGGACAGACCCCTTTGCCCCGATTTGTAGCATTTCAACACAGAATAGCAATTTTGCCAACCTTGCCGCCGTGCAAGATCTTCAATGTCGCACAAAGGCAATGCCAGCGGATGCGGCTGTGGCTGGAGACGACTGTTATGAACTCGCGTACGGCACCAATGGTTTTTGTGATGGTAATGACGCAGGCGATAATCCTTATGCCCCCGTTTGCGGTGAAAATAATGGAGCCAATCAAGCCTCGTTCTGTACGAGTTTTAACCAAGCGGGAAATACGGAAGCTATACAACTCTGTAACAATGACATTGCGGTTGTTTGTCCTAATACGCCATTCCGTAGCGATGGCACTGTAGAGTGTTTGAGCAATAGTGCCTATGCAAACCAACGTGCAGAGCAGTGTAGCAAAGGTACGCAAGGGACTGGTGATTGTAATACTGAGACGATTGCAAATACTGTTTGTGCGAGCACTGGCCCTTACGCCAATCCATTTGCCGATTTTTGTTCGACTACGACCGCGCGGACTACTGGAATGACACTGGCCGAGATTCGGCAAGGGGTGTACACGACATGCTTGGATGGCACAAAGGATTCGGATTCGGATGTTTGTGAAAGCACGGCCTCTGATCGGACGAAATTAAGCACTATAACCTGTATTGCGACTAATCCAACTGCGTTGTTTGCTGCCGAATGTGATTATACGGAGTTTAAAGTTGTGGAGGTTAATTATTGTACAGTTGAGGGGAACGTTTGGCTGACGACATGTAATAGTGAGAATGTAGCGGATATAAACAGCCGCATTAGCGATGCCCGCGCAACGATTTGTATTGAGAATCGTGCGATTGTAACGGGGGGTGCAGATGGCGTAGCTGATAGGATGTCTTTGTTTAACAGCGCTTGCAATGGTTTGGCGCATAGTACGAACGGACTAACGGTTGCGCTTGCGCGGATTGCGCTGGCAGAAATGTGTCGTACGAATGATATGGCCGATGGTTGCGACCAACCTGCGGATGGTCTTAACGGAAAATCCGTTGCCGATTGTAGCGCGAATCCCTATGATACGACAGATACGCTGAGCTGTGCTGGCAACGACGCGTTTAATGCCGAGCGGACGGCGCGGAATAACCTCTGCACTTCAAGCACGTCTGGCTCTGATCCGTTTAATGCGTTATGTGATGTATTTGCTGCTAGAATGGCAGAGCGGACGGCTCATTGCGGTACCAGTAAAACCAACCCTTGGGATGCTAAATGTGAGGGTGCTTTGGTAACGGCGGGGGATGCCACCATCGCAGAAGCCCGCACAAATGTTTGTCTTGCCAATACTGAGATTAGAACGGGTAGCGAAACGGTAACGCAGGCTTTGTTTAACACCCGTTGCACTGGGCGGGCGAATCAGGCTGGAACAACGGTTACGACCACGCGGCTTGGGTACTGTGAGGGTGCGATTGCCGATTTGAACACCGCTGGTGGTACCCCTGCCCTTTGTAAAGATACCGAATTATCTGGCGCGATTTGTGGTATGGGCTCTACCCCCGGTTCAAATCCGTTTGCAGAGATTTGTACGGAATCATCTGGGGCTGCTCTGCTTGATGGATTTAATTTGGCAGAGGCGCAGGAGGCTGTATGTCTTGTAACAGGCACATCCAATTTGCCCGGGGAAACTTGTGGAGCTATCGTTTCTGGGGTTTGCGGTGAGAACCCCTTTACACAAACGACCCAAACAGGTGGGCAGACCGACCTTTGCGTAGATGCAAGTGGCAGCACGACTTATGCCGAAGGGCGGGAGAGGGCATGTGGCACGACAGGGCAATCCTCTTTACCGAATAGCGATTGTCAATCGGTTAAAAATCGTCTTTGTACGGGCGCGGGTTCTATTGAAACAATGGCTGGGGCTGGTAAGTATAACTGCTCTATAGACGGTGATTTTTCAAACGACCGTGAAACCCAATGTGGCACGGGCGACCCTGCTGGCGGTTCTGTTTGTGAAACGGTTATAACGGGTCTTTGTATGGGCGCGGGTTCTATATTAAAAATGGCTGGTCAGGCAGGTTATAACTGTTCTGAGGATGAGGCGTTTTCAACCGACCGTGAAGTGACATGTGGCACGAGCGACCCTGCTGCAGATTCTGTTTGTGAAACGGTTGTAACTGGTCTTTGTACGGGTGCGAATTCTTTTGAAACCGAAGTAGGTGCTGGGAATTATAATTGTTCTGATGATGCTGCTTTTGTTGGTGTGCGTTTAACTGAATGTGCGCTTATCGGGGCGCATTCGACTTGTGAGACGCTAATTACAACTAATTGTACTAATGTTCAGTCTGGTAATCCGCATGCGAACTGTCCTGCGACGCCCACTGGTAATGCTGATGTTGCCCTTTGGCAGGGTGGTGCGCGCAATTCTGGTAATACAGGTTATCTGACGGATGTTGTGGCTTCTGACAGGGCGAGTGAAGACGATGCGGCCGCGAACTTTATTGTGGGTGGGGCAGCTGGGCTGTCCTTGGGCAGTGAAGCGTCCAACACGAGCACCCCTGCCCCCTTGACGTTAAATGGCGTTGAAGGCATTACTGGTACCGACGATGGTTTTGCCCTTTCGACTGGTACTTTTGCTGGCAATGTCACCAAGCTCTATGTCGGTTTGTTATCTACTACGGCTTTGGGCGCACCTTTGGATAATGCCGATCAAGGTGGCGATTGGACTGCGAAAACAACTGTATTAACAAGTACAGGGGAAACCGTGAATGAGAGTTTCAAATTGACTGTTAATTATAGCGCGAATAGCCTTGCTGTAAAGGATACTACCACGCTTACGATTGGCGCGCTTGGCGTTATTAGTATAAATGGTGAATTCACCGCCAATGGCGTGATATTTGGCACGGTTGATTTTGCTGGTGCCAATGCGGGTACGTTGTCTGGTTTGATTGGGCAAGACGGCGCGGTTGGTATATTTGCCAGCAATGCGGGTGCGAGTACCGCTTATGTCGGTGGGTTTGTTGCCGCGCCTGAGAAAGAAGGCGAGACGGGTACGACTGTTTGTGATACCACGACGCCATTCACCGATGCGAATTGTGATCCCGTGTTGGATGTGGCCGCGCGATTGGCAGAGGCAAACAGATGCTATAACGATGGTCGTACCGAAACAGGCGGGGATTGCGTGGCTATAACGCCTTGTTTGACAAGATCAACTGTCGGTTTATTCGGAACAAGAACCCTCGATAATGGAGTAATGTGTTCCGATGTTGCCTTTGCGGGCGCACGGGCAAGCCATTGTTCTGCTGGAATTAACGGAAATGGAGGCAATATAGTTGCTGAATTATGTAGAGATTTTATAGCGTTGAACAACGCGGAATCTGCCTGTCTTACCAATCCATTCACCTCTGATTGTGAAGCCAAGTTGGGTACGGCTATTACAACAACATCACGAACCAACCGTATTAACTATTGTACAAGTGTCGGTCGCTCGGATTCGACTAATACTAATGCTGGTAATCCTTGTGCTGGTGCGCTGACGTATTGTAGCACCGAACAGCGTGCAACGTGTGCTAGTACTGTCCCTGGGACGAATAGTGATTTGATTACTGCATTTTGTGGGGTATTTCGCAACTTGTCGGATGCAGTATGTACTGATACTACGGAACGTACGACCAGCTGTAATGGCAATCCGTTCTATACGTTCTGTACCGAAGCGGATTATATCACGGCACAGCGGACTGCCTGTGGTTCGGATAATTATAGCGATGACTTGCGCGCTTTTGAGGACGTCCGTGTTCAAATTCAGGGAGCTGACGGGCGGTCGCCCACTGTGATAAATGCCGCCATTTGTCAAAGTCTCGGTCATATTTCTACGCTTTGCGCGGAGAGTGGTACGAATGCCAATCCGTTTGCCCTTATTTGTGATACCGATACAAACACCAACCGTGTGAATCTTGCAACCACGAAACAAGGTTATTGTCGTGGCGATGGTTTGGAAGCGAACCCCGACGATTGTGGCGGGGTTGCTTCGGCTTTCTGTGCGACGGCAGGGACGGATAATGCGGTTGCCTTTGATAATCTGTGTCGCGATGCCAGTTATGATGAGGCACGGGTGAAGGCTTGTGGAGCGGGTACGCCTAACACAAGCACCTATACGGCGAATGGCTTTACGGATTGTAACACCTTAGTGGCAAACCTTTGCCCCGGTAATCCTGGGTGTCCTCTTAGTGGTGATACTGTAACTACCGCCAGTTGGACATCTGTATTGCCTGGTGCTGGTGCGGTGCAGGCTGATGGTTCAATGCGGTTGGATATTTTGCCTGAATTGGGATTAGACGAAGATTATACAGGCTATGTTCAGGCTGATGCCAATGGTTTGAAACTTGGGGCGGCTCTTCTTGATGCAGGTGGTACGCGTAAATCTGGCGTTACTTATAATGGTAATATTTTAAACTTATCTGATGCTGGTGTGGTTGGGGATGGTGGTGTCGCCTTTGCCCGTATTGATTTTACCGATTTCGTGCCGAATGAAGTCGCCACTGGCAGAGAAAGATTTTATGCTGGTATTTTGGATGGCACGGACGTGGGTGCGCCTTTGAATAACGCTGAGCAAAGTGGCGAGTGGAAGGGTAAGATTGCCCTGTATAGTGGTGGTTTGGTCGAAGCACTTGATTTCACCTTGACGGTTGGTTTTAATAATGGCGCGGTTGGTACTCTTACTGGTAGTGTTACGGATAATGATAACACGGGGGCTACTTTTGCTCTAAATGGCAATTTCACCAGTGCTGGTATTATCTATGGCACAACAAGCTTTGGTTATACAAATAGACTAAGCACTGGCTCGCTGACGGGTTTGATTGGTGCGAAGGGCGCGGTTGGCGCGTTTGTTTCTTCGGGCGCGGGTGATCGTTCTAGTGCTGGTGAAGCCCGTAATCGCAATGGCGAATACGCGGGTGGTTTTGTTGTCAAAGCGTCTGAGCCTGCCGTTGCGGTTGATTGTACTACCGCCACGGGGACTCCGTTTGCTATGGGTTGCGATGAAGAGCTTGATATTGTTAACGTTCGCACCCAGCTTTGCTTAAATGACCGTACCGTTGCTAATGGTTCGGATAATGATGGCATTTGTGGCGTTCTCACTATGAGATTCTGTTTTGATACAAGCGCTAATTTTGGTGACAATCCGTTTGATGGAAGATGTGATACCGAAACTGGTATTATTGCTACGCGTTTAACTCTATGTGAGAATGACGAGGCGCATTCGACTTGTGGGACGATAATTGCAAATAATTGTCCTCCGACTGGTACGCGGCATGAGTCCTGTCCTGTGGTGGCTGATGTTGCCAGTTGGAAGCGTGAGCGGCGCAATTCTGGTGATACAGGTTCTCTGACGGGTGTTATCGCTTTGGGTGGGGTAACTTCCGATAACGTTAAAAACGCGAACTTTATTGAGGGCAGTACAGATGGGCTGGTTTTGGGTGGTAATGTGACGAATCAACAGCCCCTAGGTAGTCCGACGTTAGGTGATCTTGAAGGTATTGGTGATAATAAAAGTGGTTTTGCCATTGCCAGGGGTGTTGTTGGAACTCATCGGTCATTTGTCGGTTTGTTGTCTACTACGAATCTGGGTGCGCCTTTGAGTAACGCTGGGCAAAGTGCCACTTGGGGTGCAAAACTAAATATATTAGTAGGGAGCAACCCCGATACGGCTCCATCGGAAACTTTCAAATTGAAGGTTGATTTTACTGCGGAGTCCATTCAGATTGTTGATGACAGTGATATCGAAACGGTTATTAGCCTTACTAATACTCTTTTGGAGTTTGGGGGTGCGAAGGCTACCTTTGCTCTAACGAACGGTAAATTTAACACCAAGGGCATTATATATGGTACCACAACTTTGCGTGCTTATAATTCAACCCTTACTGGTACATTGACAGGTTTGATTGGCGTAAACGGCGCGGTTGCTATATTCGCCAGCGATGGGTCGTCGTCCAGCGTTCCATATGTCGGCGGGTTTGTTGCAGCACCCTCTTGTAATGCCGCGGCGGGGACTCCGTTCCGTGCCTCTTGTACGGATAACGTTGCGGAGCAGACGATTTTTGTAAATGGTTGTGATGATGACAGCATAACAGTGGGTTGTGACCAATCTATCACTGGTGTTGCTGGCGGAACAACCATTAACGAGTGTATCGCGAATCCATACAATTTTGAATGTGGCGGGCGCACGGGCGCGTTTGCTGATGTGCTGGCGGCTCGGAATGCTATTTGCGGTTATGGGGCGGGGACGAATCCGTTTGACCCCTTGTGTAACGACCACCCTAGCCAAAATGTAAATCAACAGAATTTTTGTGGCGAATCGCGCGAGGGCTATAGCTCACAAAAGGCGACAGATTGTGCACCGCTTATAGCGCGTATTTGTGCTGGTTCAAACTCCGTATTAACAAGAGTTGGCGCTGGGGAGTATAACTGCTCTGCGGATGATGCGTTTGCAAGCGACCGCGAAGTCGAATGTGGCGCGACTGACCCTGCTGGCGATCCTGTTTGCGGGCTGGTTATAGCTTCTGTTTGCACTGGGGCGAATGCTTTTGCATCCACTGCAGGTGGTGGGAATTATCCTTGCTCTACGGATTCGACTTTTGAAGGTGCGCGTGATGCCTATTGCCGTACGACGACGACCGTTGGTGATAGTCTTTGTGCTGGCGCTCGTATGGCAAGGATTTGCCTCGCGGGCGACACCCCCTTCTCTGCAATTTGTGGTGCGGATGATGGTGTGATGAATGCAGAGGCACGGGCGGTGGCTTGTGCGACTGGTAATGGGGGTACTAGTGCTTTTTGTGGTGATGAGGATACCTCAGGTACTTATATCTTCGCCTATTGTGATACGGCCGCGGGTAATACCAATGCAGCGTATTGCCCTAATACATATGCGGGCGCGGTTAATGATACTAGTCCTAATCTAGTGGATGTGTCTGATTTAACGAATAAAGCCCTGAATGCCGATGGTACAGGTCTGGAAAGAGTTATCGCTTACCGCGATGCAAATCCGGCAACCGATGACCGCGCGAACTTTATCGCGGGCGGTGATAACTTAGCGTACTTGGGGACGAATATAGCCGTTAATCGTTCGGAGACCTTTAGGTTAAATTCGACTAGTGGTTTTTCTGTTGCGCAGGGGTCGGCTACGAAGACGGTTACTGATGGGCGGGGTACGAAGACTACCTACGATCATTATTACTATGTCAGTGTATTGGCTAGCACGAATCTGGGTGAGCCCTTGCCTGCGACTGCGACTGATGGAGCGACCACCCTTGAATGGTCGGCACAATTGCGTTTCATGTTTGGTGCGACTGTTCAAGCCCCACAGGACTTCACATTGATGGTTGATCTTTCTGGTCAGACGATTTCTGGCTCTGCAACGGGTCTTTTGGGATTTGATATAGATGGTAACTTCACCGATAATGGCTTGTTATATGGCAGGTTTGTTTCTAATCTTGCTGGTGCGGGTACGTTGTCTGGTTTGATTGGCGATGCGGGCGCGGTTGGCATATTTAAGAGCAACCCTGGTTCTGGCGTTTATGTCGGTGGGTTTCTTGCCGACGGGTCAGGTAATTGTACTACCACGGGGAATCCGTTTAATGCCGATTGTAAGGGCAATATCGACCTGCGGGTGCAGTTATGTCTCGCGTGGGAAGCGGACGGACTACCAAATGGTGTTACTGTAGCGGCTAATTGCGCGGGCGACCCTGCCATTACAGCCGTGATTTGTGCGACCAGTGGGGCAAATGCGAATCCGTTTGACACTAACATTTGTACGGGCGACCAAGATAGCATCCAAACGACTTTCCTTAATAATTGTAAAGCGGGTAACGCGAACGGGGCAGATTGTACCGTACATGATGCTTGTATCCTCTATCCCTATGGGACAAGGTGTGATGCTACGGTCTATGCTGAGGAACGCACAAGTTATACGAATCTTGTTAATAGTTGCAGGGATGGTATAACGACGGGCACTGCTTGTAGCGCACATGATGCTTGTGTCGCGAATCCATATCGGGGAGGGTGCTATTTTGGTAACTATGCCAAAGAACGCGAAGTTTATACTGAAAGCCTTTTGGCGTATTGCAGTAGAGACCGTAATGGGGCAACCGCCCCCGTGGGTGCGCCCGATTGTGCAACACCAGTAATCCAAGCCGATGTTTGTGTCAGCAGTGGGACTTATGCGAATCCGCTGGATGCAGAGACTTGCCCTGTAGGCTATGCCGATCTTGACATGATTCAAAATGCATTTACAACAACGTGCTATCACGCGCGGGCGGATTTATCGGAAAGACCCGAATGTAATAATATCGCCACTTGTTTTGTGTCGGGCAACCTTGCCAATAATGCCGCGACTTCAACTGATGGCAGGGTTACTTGTAATATTGCTGGGCTTTTTGATGTGAAGGATTTGGTAATATGTAATGGGGCGATTTCTGGTGGAACTAAGCCAGCAGACTGTTCGCAAGAAGCGATTACCAAGGCTTGCCTCGCCAATCCGTTTTCCGAAATTGTTAGTGACGAAGGGATTGATTGTCTTAGTGATAGATCGCTTGATCAAGCACGGAATGAATTGTGCTTTGGTGCCGAAAGCACTCAGTATGATTGTACATTGACGCAGACCCGTGCGTGCACGGCTGATTCTACAAGCAAATATTGTCCAGAGGATGTCGCGAGCAGTCCCTGCCTGATGGATCCTTTCGGCGATACTTGTTTTAACAATAATACCTATAGACGTGACCGTTTGCTGGCGTGTAATGATACTACCACTAACCCTACCCTCCATGCCGAGATTTCGGATACGAGCGTTGCAATTTTGAATAAATCCACCCTTGCCCAAAATTGCCTTCATGCGATAGATGAAGAGTGCGGTTATGGTGATCCGATTGAGCAATTTACAAATGAATTCTGCCAGATTGGCACGCTTTATGATAAGGCACGGGGGGAGGCTTGTATTGCAGGCACCGCTCCATCGGATGCCATTTGTGGTGATGAAAATTCGGGGAGGGTTATCCAAGCCTATTGTGCTACGGATGCTGCTTTTACGGATTTAGTGAATTGCCCGACTAGATTTGCGACATTGAATGGCGATGCGAGCGCCGTGACTGTGCCTGCTATTGGAACGGGTCAAAACCAGTTGCTCAATTCCGATGGTTCGGCCGCGCTGACGATTATCGCGGCGAACAAGGCGAATGATGCAAAAGATGCCCCCACGAACTTTATTGGAATCACTGGTGGTAGCGCAATCCTGGCGGCGGGGACGGGTACCAACCGCAACGGTCTTGCCTTGGCGGATCCGCTCATCGGTTTTGCCCTTGCCAATAGTGCCACAAACAAGCTCTATGTCGGGTTGTTACAGGACACGGCTCTGGGCGCGCCTTTGCGTAGTGGTACTGCAACAAGTGCCACTTGGGATGCAACCGTGAGGGTCATATCTTATGATGGAGCGACGATAGGTACGCCAGCAAATGAAACTTTCACATTGCTGGTTAGTTATGGTGGCACAAGCGATAATACCCTTGCTGTAATGGGAGCTAAACCCAGCGTTGGCTTGCTGGGCGCGTTTACCATAGATGGTAAATTCACCAGAAATGGCGTGATATATGGCACGGTGAATTTTGCTACTAATGCTGGCACGGGTACGCTTACAGGTTTGATTGGTGATGCGGGCGTGGTTGGCATATTTAAGAGCGATGCTGAGACGGGTGCAACCACCTCCGCCCTCGCCTATGTCGGCGGGTTTACTGCCGCAGCGCCAGTGCCAAGTTTTCCAAACTATAGCTCTTTTGTAGAGCATTATGGGTCGCAACTCCCCGAAGGCCGAGACGAAAGGGCCGGTGGGAGTGGATTCTTGCGAGGCTTGTCAAACACCTTGAATACGGATGGTCTTACCCTTGATGCCGATTCTAGTCGTAATGTTGTGGTTAGATTGGGCGATGTGGCAAGCGGACATGCCGACTATGGTAGCGGTTTTGGTGTTCTGCGTGCTAGTAATAGGTATCGCGCGGGGCTGTTATCTGGCACAGATTTGGGTGCGGTTTTGACTTCCGATGTCACGGCAAGATGGACTGGCAAAGCCTATGTTATACGTAGTGGTGGTACAGGGTCTGGTGATTTGACGTTGACTGTGAATTTTACCGATGGCACGATTAACACAACAACAGCCGCGGCTTTAACTAACAATGCTGGGGCGTTGACGGTTCGTGGGCGGTTCGGCTCGGTGCATAGTTTGCCCGATGGTATTCTGGGCGGGACGGTGAGCTATGGTAGTAGTTTCAATAATCTGCCATTGATTGGTTTGATTGGGGACAAGGGTGTGCTTGGCGTATTCCATGCTGTCAGTAACCAACTTTCCGCTGGCGGGTTTTATGCGACCCCTGCCCCTGCCCTTCCTGACGCGGTATTCGCGACTTGGGAGGATAGTTTCGCCACGGGCGAGCCTAATGAGGGGACTCTGTTGGCAGAGAATGCTCTGTTAAATGATGCTGATAATACGAGTACTATCGTCACCGATACCACCCCAACATCGGGTACGAATTCCGCGCACTTTATCCGTGGCACGGCGAAGGGTATTGATGGGATTTATACGCCATTTGCCCCTGCTAGGGTAGGCGGTTTTCACCTGACTGGTGATACTGACAACGGGATTGCATTCGGGTTTATTAATACTGATACTGATATTAATGATCATGCTACGGGTCTGCATTTCGCTGGCTTGCTCAGCGGTGCCGATGTCGGTGCGCCAATTAACGCGCAAACTGAAGCGTTTTGGACTGGTAGCATAGGTGGCTTTATAAATGGCCAAGCTATTTCTACAACGAATTTCCGTCTTCGCGTTGGCTTTAACGGGACTGTCGGGTCTATCACGAATAGTAATGCTCTTGAAGATCGATTTGGAACACAAAGTCCTGTTTCGCTTAGGGGTCGGTTCTTTGCTTTCAATGGTACGTTTAACGCTGATGGTGTGTTGACGGGTACGGTTGAATCCTCGGCTAATTTTGACCTTGTGGGTGCTCGTCAAGCTGGTACTTTCAATGGGATTGTTGGGCAAGCGGGTGTGCTGGGCGTGTTCAAAAGCGATGCGGACACTACGACCAGTGGCGTTCAATATGCTGGCGGGTTTGCGGTTGTTCCCAGTGGGACTCCGACAGCGTTTATTGATGAGGTGGCTGTGCCAAACAACAACGGCGGCGGCGGCGGAACAGTGACAGAGTCAGCTGGTTATATAAAATGGGCAACCAGTTTGGGCAGTGACCTGCGGGCTTCGGGTTATGATACTCCTCAAGGGGCAAATAGTGTGGATTTCATCAGATTGGGTGCCGCCGATGCTATCCTTGCAACAAGTCCAGACGATATTATCCCCGAGTATTTGCGCCTGAATGGTGCGACCGAATCTAGCCAAGATGGTTATGAAAGCGGTGTTGCTTACGGCGTTGGAGGTGACATTGATAATGGTATTGTTCAATTATACGCGGGTCTGTTGCCAACCACAGATGTGGGCGCAGGCACGGATTTGGGTGCGCCGATTGCGCAGAACATGGCAGTTGCCCTTTGGGAAGGCACGTTAGGAGGTTTGGACCTTAATGGTAATCCTATATTCACACAAAACAATGCAGCTTTCACCCTGAACGTTTCTTTCTCGGGTAATAGTGGGACGATTGCATCTCCTAGCCCGACTTTCATAGTTGGAACAGGTATATTCTGGGGTATTAATTTTGAGGGTACGTTTGATGAGTTTGGTGTGATATCTGGGTCTGCTAATGAAGTATTTGGGAGTGGCGCAACTGGTACATTCAATGGTTTGATTGGGCAGGACGGCGCGATTGGTGCGTTCAAAGGCATAAACGGAGCTGGCTCGCAAGGTTATGTCGGTGGTTTCCAAGTCAAGCCTCCCGCGGGTAATTAGCCCACGAGGCCTCCGCCCACTCCGAACCCAGATAAACCAGAAGCTACGCTTGATTGTGAAGCCACGGGGACTCCGTTTGATGTGGGTTGTACGGACAATAACGATGTGAAGTTGGCGTTGTGTCAAGGCACGATTGCCCTTTTGAACGCCGCTAATGGTGGTAGCCCTGATAAATGTAAAACACCCGCCCTGTCGGGCGCGATTTGTGGCACGGCAACCTCAACTGGCACAAATCCGTTTGCCCCGATTTGTTCGGATGCCACGGGGAATTCCGATTCTGCTAATATATTGACCAGACAAGTTGCCTATTGTGTGGATAATGCCAGCGCAAGTGGTTGCGAAGGGGCAATATCATCATTCTGCCAAACCGCGGAAGGGCGGAAAAGCCAAACACTCTGCCCCGCGCAATATACGCCAGCTGTTCGGGCAACCGTGATTGCCACCGATTGGGCAACCACTGCGCGGAATGCCACGGATAATACGGGGGCGCGCGTTTTGGATGCGGTTGGAAATAACGATGCCCGCACGAGTTATATTAACGCGATTGCTCGCACAAACGGACGCGGGACTTTTGATTTTGACGGCGGTGTTAACGGGGTGGATGGTGTTAGCATCATACAAGATAGTTTATTGCTCTCTGATTTTAATTTTGTGGAGGATGGTATTGGTGGCACGGATGGTTTTGCCTTTGCCCGTGTTGATAATCCCGCCTTTACCGATAATCCCGATGGCGCACTTGATCCGAAAGCCAGATTTTATGCTGGGTTGCTGACCACTACGAATTTGGGCGCACCCCTGACGGATACATCCGCCGATGGGATATGGGATGCGGTATTTGCGGCCGTTGTGAGCGATTCCAAACCCGCGTGTGACCCAAATTGCGACACGGATCAAAATCCAAATTATAGGGAAGTAAGAAGTGGTCGCCTCATTGAAACCAGTTCCACCGTGGATGTTAGTTTTGCCGATAAGACCATTAAAACCAGAGAGGTAGATGCCGATTTTACCCCTGACCCGACTGACTTTGAGCTGGACGGCGACCGTATTACTATAGATGGTAAATTTAACGCGGATGGCGTGATATTTGGCACATCCTCATGGATTTATGATAGGCAAACCTCGCACGGCTCGGTTTCTGGTTTGATTGGGTCAAAAGGCGCGGTTGGCGCGTTTGTGTCCAATGGGCAGAATAATGGTGAAGATTCAAACGGCGAATACGCGGGCGGGTTTATTGCGTCTAACCGATGTCTGGTGGCTCCGTTTTTGGCGGCCTGTGTGCATGAGTCTTTTAATGGATTACGAGCCGCGCGGATTGCGTTATGCCGTGATAATTCACAAAGTGCCAACCCGCTCTGCCTGCAAACGGGTGTTGTGGCGGCTGTTTGTGTTGCTGGTGAAACCCCCTTTGCTATGATTTGCGGTGATAATATGACGGCTAAGGATAGCTATTGCCGTGACACTGCGCCTTCTGGTGATGCGAAGTGTGACCCTACACGTACAGGCAGGATTTGTGGTGCGGGGGATTCGCCCTTCGCTGATATTTGTATTAATCAGGCGGATAATAATGTGCCGAACCAACGCGAGTTCTGTCGCACTAGAAATCCTAATGATGGAACATGCCAACCTACGATATGGGCTTTCTGTGGTACGCCAACAAGCCCGACCCCTGCGAATGTGAATTTGTTTGATTCCCTTTGTGATGGTGATTATAATGTCGCGCGTGGGGTGGCTTGTTTGGCTGGTTATAGTGATGGGAATTGCGGTGATGATAAAACCCCCGATAGTTATATCCACGCCTATTGTACTGCTGATTCAGAAGCCTCCCGCAATAATGCAAGGCATTGTGGCAATACCGACTATCTGACTGCGAATCCTGTTGCCGATGATGATAGAGTGACTGTGGACACTTTAAGAAATAAAGCCCTTAATGGCCAAGGTACCGCTCGCCTTGTGGGTGCTGATGGGATGACGACCACAGCATTTATCTTGGCTAGCAGGGCGAGTTCTGCCGACGCGAATGCGAACTATATCTTGGGCAATACTACTGGGCTGAATTTGGGGACAAGGATAGCAACCGCAGACCGAAAAACCTTGACGTTAGAGGGGATTGGAAATAGTAATAATACCACCAGTGGCTTTGCCATTGCGACTGGTAATTTTATTGATTCGGGGGCGCGGATTACCAAGCACTATGTCGGTTTGTTATCTGGCACGAATTTGGGTGCGCCTTTGATTGAAGCCCCGCAGGAGAGTGTTTGGGATGCAAAAGTAAGTGTCAGAACAGGGCAGCTTTTTAACCTGACACTGGAAGAGGATTTCAAATTGAAGGTTGATTTTGCTGGGAAGTCCATTAAAACCGTTAATGATCAGGGGGTTAGCTGGATTCATCCTCTTTTGCGTAATCCTATCTTTACGATAAGGAACGGTAAATTCACCGCCAATGGCGTGATATATGGTACCACAAATTTTTTTGCTAATTCTATAAACAGCTTTGGTACCTTGACAGGTTTGATTGGCTCGGGCGGCGCGGTTGGTATATTCAAGAGCAACCCTAATGTTACCGACAATAATTATGTCGGCGGGTTTGTTGCCGCACCGCCAGATACAGCGACTTTCGCGGATTGGGAGGCTAGTTTTGCGAACGGCGGGGTTAATTCACCCGAACCTTTGCACGAGTCGGGTTTTGTTAGTGGTACAGATGGAGCGGATTATATCAAATTGAATGCACGCGATAAAATCGTGGTAAATTCACAGACTCTTACCACCACGATTGTACGTTTGAATGAGACAGCGAATCAAGACGGCTATGAAAGCGGTTTTGCCTATGCGTATGACCGTGATAGACGCCAAGCATACGTGGGGTTGCTATCAACCACCAATGTGGGTAAGGCTTTAACCTCGCAAACCCCCGCCAAGTCAATTTGGACGGGCAGGATGGCTGGTATAGCAGGTCGGGGCAATACCGCTATATCGTCTAATTTGTCACTGGAAGTTCATTTCGGTGCTGGCAACCATGCAGGAACAATCAGGACTTTAGATAATGGAAACCCCGGAAGAGCTTTTCTAACTGGTGTTGGGACGTTTGATGTAAATGGTAATTTTAACACGGATGGTGTGATGTTTGGCAGTGTTTCTCTTAACAGAGTCGGTGGTGCATTCAGTGGGCTGATTGGCGAACGCGGAGCGGTTGGCGTGTTCAATGGCACAGGTAGCGATATCAATGATGCTTACTCAGGTGGGTTTATTGTCAATAATCCTAACCGATAATATCGGGGCGAGTTGCCCTGCCCCGCGAAAATCCCCAAAAACCGCTAAAATCTGCGAAAACCGCGAAAATACATAAAAAGGCATGTAAAACACTATTGACAGAAGCGTGGGGTTTTTTTAATGTAAGAGTGTTTTACAAACTCATCTGAGAAATGAAAGAAAGGTCGTTCCTATGACACGCTCCACCACCACTCCCACACACTTCACCCTGCCCGCGATATTGCCCGCGATGATAACAGGGTTGTTTATATTGACGGCTTGCGGTGGCTCGGCTTTAACGAATGACGCGCCGATTGCGACAGATGTGCAGAATGATAGGTGTGCGGATAATCCACTGGCGGATGGTTGCCAAGCGGGTGCGGGGTTTTTATCCGTTAATTTTGGTGAGGATACGGGGGATCAAGAGGCGGAGTCCAGCGAGGCACCTCCTACCCCGATTACGTCCGCATATTCCACACAATCCGCCCCTGCCCCGCAGTCCGTTGGCACTACGGAGACTTCGCCCAAGTTTGAGCCTGCCGTCTCTGCTCAATCTGCCACTGTTACGGCCGCGGGTACGACTGCTTTTACGGATTTGCCGAGTGCGCGGGACGCGACTCCAACAAACCAATTCTTGCAGGGCGGTGCAGACGAACTGGATAAAACGGGTGCGAGTCGCGCAGACCCGCTTCGCATGAACCTAGCCCAAGCCACGTATGACGGGGCGGCTATCGGTGGTGATGAGGCAGATGGGATAGATTTCTTTATAGCCAGCACATTCAGCATTACGGGTGCTTCGGGTTCTACTTTGGGTACCCATTTGGGTAATCAAATTTATGTGGATGTGGAAGTCAACGTAGATACCCTTTATCACTATGCGGGAATTTTATCGGGTACGGATTTGGGTGCGCCCGTTGACTCCGTTGTTGGGACTGCAACTTGGAACGGGTCATTTAGAACCCATAACACGAACCCCGTGGATTTCCAATTAACCGTTGGATTTGGCGCGGTGGGCGCAAAAACCATATCCGCTTTTATCAAAGACAATGCAAGATGGGGGGCGGTAGATAATTATTATCTGCTGGAGGGGACTTATACTAACGCGGGGCTGATAACAGGCACGGTGAATTGGGGTCAATTCACGGGCGGGGACAAAGATATGCCCGTGGGGGGCAACAATGGGACTCTTACAGGGCTTATTGGTAAAGAGGGCGCGGTTGCCGTATTTACCAGTGACACGCCCGCTTCCAGAACAATCGGCTCTAGCACAAGACCGACTTCTGTAGGTCCTGTTCTTGATAAAGTTCTTAATAAGGTGTTTAACGGGGTTGCTCCTGTCTATGGTTATGTTGGTGGGTTTGTTGCCAGTGCATCCTTACCTGATGAGCGGGTGCTTTATAACGATTGGTTTGAGAGCTTTGATGACAAAAGCACGCGCGGTGTGGTTGAAACCCCATCCCTACGGGCGGAGGACGATGAAGACAACAGCGATCTATTCAATCAATTCTTGGGGATTAGCGAATATGCAAACGCGTTGGATGAAACGGGGGCTGGTACGGTTACACAAAGAGGCGGGCTTACCCTAGCCGATGAGGCGGACTCTGGCGTGTCGTTCTTTAGCAATGGGATTAGCCTTACAACACTTACTGTTGGCAGTCAATCTTACGCAGGTTTGCTGGCTGGCACGGATTTGGGTGCGCCGATAAACGATGTTGCCCAAGCGGGCGAGTGGAAAGGGCAATTCAAATCCGTTGGCGGTTATTATTTTGGTGGTGCCACCAGAGCTGATCAGTACATAGCAACTGCAGTTGATACAGATTTCACTTTAACAGTTACCTTTGGCGCGGTTGGCGGTGTTCCTGACTCTGCTGGTTCAATAGAGGCGTTTGTTTCAACAAGCGGTATTGACCGCCGTTTTCTTCTAGCAGGGACTTATGATGATAAGGGTGTTATCACTGGCACTGTGCTTGCTGGATTATTCAATAATGATGACAAGAGCAACCCCAGCGCCACCATCAATGGTACTCTTACAGGGCTTATCGGGCAAGCGGGCGCGGTTGGCGCGTTTATCTCTAACCCAGACGCAGATAATTACAATTACGCGGGCGGGTTTGTCGCCTCGCCATCAGAAGACACCGCGAATTTGGCGGATTGGACGGCTAGTTTTGCTGCTGGCGGGTTTAATGCAGGACAAGATGGTCTGTTTGCCGCGGGTACTGACGTTACAACGATAGCCTCTGGTACAGGACGTTTTATCCAATGGTCTGATACCAGAGACTTTACACCAGGTGGAAGTTTGGGCAAATTTTCTGCTGATACAGATATTTTGCTGTTAAATGATGAACCAAATAATGGTATTGGGTTTAGATATAGTGGTTCTGACACGGATGGTCGAGGCTTTGCTGGTTTATTGTCCGCTACGGATATGGGTGTGCCCCTGGATGATACCTCCAAGAATACGATTTGGATTGGGAAAATAGACGGCATAGTAAGCGAGGTTGCTTTAGTAGAAACGGAGTTGAGGCTTAAAGTTACGTATGGCGCGATTTTTGCAAATGGTGTCGGGACGATTCAATCTATTGCCAATCAAACAAATTATACTTATGCTGCGAGTGCTACGACTGTTGGGGCTGTTAACGTGAGGTCTAATTTTCCCAATACCTTTGACTTTAACGGTGGGTTTGATGCGAATGGTGTGATTACAGGGACAATTGCTCACACCCTTACTGCGAATGGTGCTTTGAACCAAACTGGCGTATTCAGTGGTTTGATTGGGCAAGATGGCGCGGTTGGCGTGTTCAAAAATGATGATGATGCTACTGATGCTCCATTCGTCGGTGGGTTTGTTGTCAAGCCTCCGACCGAATAAAAAAACCATCTTTAACCCCCATCTTTAACAAAGAAAAAACAGGCAAATTGCCTGTTTTTTTTATGCCTATCGCGTGGCGATGCAAAATTATTAAAAAAAACTGGTAAAATATTGGCAAATCATTGACAATTAAGGCGAAGTGTTTTAAAAAAAAACTGTTTTTAACACATTAAATTGACTAACAATGAAAGGCTGTCCCTATGGCAAATGCTCTTTACACCACTAAAACCTTGACAAATCAAGCACTTACCGCGCGATCTTGGGGAAACCGAATCACCCTGCCCGTTTTGTTGCCCGTTTTACTGATCACATTGTTTATTTTATCCGCATGTGGGGGCGGTGGGGCCGCACCTACCACTGCCACCCCGACCCCGCCAGCCAATCCCTGCGCGACAAATCCGTTCGGCGACACTTGCATGAGCGAGGCAGACGCGCTGGCGCGCGATGTCATCATTAGACGATGTATCATGGTCGGTAATGCAGACAACGATAATTGCAAAAACGCTATTGCCAAGAATCCATGTATAGAAACCCCGTTTATTCCCGAATGCTCTTCCCGCAACTCCACTTTCGCCGTTTATGTTGATACCGCGCAAACAGAGAGACGGAATTTCTGCACAATCAGCACGAATGCCACCCACAGACTTTGTGTTACTTCCATTGCTAATATCTGCAAGAGCGATATATTTGATGATTTTTGCCCCGACCCCACCGACGCAGAGGAAGAGGCATTTTGTCGCATGGGAACAAACGCCATGGATGTCAGCGGGTGTGCCGCCGTTGTTCAAAGGATTTGTACTGGTACGCAAGACTTATTTGAGAGGCTTTGTCCCCCTGATACCATCGCCCAGCAGAGGCATTGTCGCATGGATACAAACGCCGTCGATGTCCCAGATTGCACCGCAGTCGTTACGGGGATTTGCACAAATAACCCGTTTGATGGGATTTGCGCGGGCATGTTCCTCGTGGATGCCGACAAACGGGCGGAGTTTTGTCGCACAGGCAATAATTTGGTAACCTTCGCGGATAATTGCACCCCGATTGCCACTAATATTTGTGACACGAGGTTGTTTGACCCGATTTGCAAGGATAGAGTGGCGGATCAACTACAGGCTTGCAATGGTGATCCTGCTGATTTATCCAATGTGGGCGCGGTGGCGACCGATTGTATCCAATATGTTGACGGGATTTGTGGGTATGGACGGGTGGGCGGTTCAAACCCCTTTGCCCCGATTTGCACAGATAAAGATATCAGCAAGTATTCTACCGCGATTACCAGTGTGCGCGTGGCGTTTTGTCAGGCTAATATATTTCATGCCTCTTGCGATACTGGTTATATTAACCAACGGGTGGCCGCATGTCATCTTAATGGCGTGCCAACAGATGCCGACCCTCGGTGTCCTGCGATTATTGCGCAGCGATGCCCGTCTAGCGGAACGCGGAATGCCGCCTGTCATACTGTGGTTACGGTGACAGAGGCAAGCATAACAGACCCTATTACAAATTATGTTGCGGGAAAGGCAGATGCGCCTGAATTAGAGCTGGGCTTTACCCAATCGGCGCCCCCAGCAAGTATCAGCGATTTTTCCAAGGGGACGATACAATTATCTGATTTGACTGCTGTGACCTCCGGCGGTGACGCGGACGGTGTGGGCTTTGCATCCTTTACCAATAGCGCGTTTTTTACGACTGCAGAGCTGGCAACGATTGCTGGTATAGGGTACCAGGGGACGCAGACAAACGGTAACACCACCACTACAATCAGTCGTTTGCAGGATGGTCTCAAGCGTACTGAAGTAATTACCGTGAGTGATTCTGGTAGGACGATTAAACGCGAAACGGTAACACGGTTTGGTAGAACGGAATACAGCACCATTGAGGAAACACTGGACGGTGGCACAAAGATTTCAAACTTTAGACCCCCACAACGATTCTATGCTGGGGTGCTGGCGGGCAATACTTTAGCCGCTGATCCGCTTTCAGAAAATTTGAAAAATGCCAAATGGCCTGCCAAAATCTCTATATATAATGAGGTTAATCTTTTGTGTTTGGGCAAAGAGCTTACCCTTGCTTGCCGCCCGACTGGCAGTACTAATGGTGCGATTACTACAACAGCAGAATTCACCTTGTTGGTTAGTTTTGATGGTACCACTGGCAGTATTCGGGCTGATGGTATCCCTGTTGTAGAAGACTACCGATTCGCCATAGATGCAAGGTTTAACGATGCGGGCAACATATATGGCAATACCAGACTCAGCGTTGTGCGTAATTCTACCAAAGGTCCCAGCACTTTCTTGCTGCTGGCTTCCGATGGCTCTATCACTGGTTTGATTGGGCAAAAGGGACTGATTGCCGCGTTTGTGTCCGATGGCGTGAATAATAGGTTAGGCGAATATGCTGGCGGGCTGGTTGCCTATAATTCCCTTAATCCCAGTGGCGATGTGGCCGCGCCTGATGATTGTACTGCTACGGGGACTCCGTTTGATGCGCGATGTGCGGATAATGATGCTTTGCGGATAATGTTATGTAGCACGCGCCACGCAACCGCAATGGCGGATTTTGCCGAGAATTGCACGGATGATAGCGATGTTACAGATGCGGTTTGTGCGGTCAGTGGCACCTATGCTAACCCGTTTGATGGCGTTATTTGTGCGGACCCGCAACCATTGGTGCAACAGGCGTTTGTGGATAATTGTAGCAACACGAATGTATCTTTACGGGGGGCGACTTGTACAGCTGTAACGGCTTGTATAACAAACCCGTTTGAAGATGATTGTAATACGGGGGATACTGCGGAGGTTTATGACTCTGCCCGTGTGGCGCATTTGGAATATTGCCGTAGTAGCGTGGCTATCGCTGGCACGGATAACTGTCTTTTGGCGGTGACGCATTGTGCATCTGCTACTGATACAAATTGCGGGGATTTGCCAACGTCATATTGTCTTGGCGAAGCGGGGCGCACGATAACGGGCGATACCTCCAGCTGCGGGGCAAGGGTAACCACCCGTTGCCTTACGAATCCGTTGAGCCCTCTTTGCGCGGATGATACAATAAACACTGGTTTTACTGGTAATAATAGGGATGCCGAGCTTAAAGACCGCCGCGAAACTTTCTGTGAGATGCCGATTAACGCAAACAACCCTGATTGCGCCGTTACGATAGCAGTATATTGTGATGCTGCGGATAATACTCAAATTTTTGAACCCGTATGCCGTAATAGAGTGAATTTTAGATACAATGTTATAGCCAGCCTTTGTCACAATCCGAATCGCGATACAGCTTTGGATAACCTATGCAATAACCCCCATGCTTACGATATAAAACGGCTGGAACACTGCAAATCTGTTGATTTCAAACTTGCTGGATGTGGCGTTACTATTAGCGAGGAAAGACAGGCTATGTTAGAGATAATTTGCGGGCATTCTGCCGACGAATTAAGAGGTACCAACCCCAATGACCCTATTTGCGACGATCACGCACCGTCTCATCATACCAATCTGAATACTTGCGGCGGTTATGATCGTGCAGGAACAAACCCTAAGAGTCCTATTTGCGAAATTGAGCCACAGGCTTTGATTACAGTGGCGGCGCTTTGTGGGCAAGGTTTTAAACATGGCACTATCGGCACTATCGGGATAAATCCGTTTTCGGATGTTTGTGCGAGTGAGCTTTTTAACCCCGTCCCCTGCCCCACCTGTGCATCCATTGCCGATGCGACAGAGCGTGCCACAAAGATGACAGAAGTCCGCGACAACGCGTGGAAGGTGGCGAAGGAAAACTTTTGTAGGGAAGGATTTCGGGCAATTACACGGGCGGCTATTGCGGGGGGTACTACGCCAGTCTATACGGCTTCAACAGATTGCGCCCCTATCATAACGGCTTTTTGCCCAGCAACGCCAAGTGCGGATTTATTTGATGACCTGTGCGATGGTACTGCCTATGCGGCCAACCGCACAAGCCATTGTGGAACATCTGGCTTTACCCACGCCAAATGTGGGGCAAGCCCGACGAATATAGACAAGGCGGCGGTTATTTGTGGCACAGAGGCCGTACCAGGCACCAATCCGTTTGATGAAGTTTGCAGGGACAAAACCCTCAGCCCCGATATTACCCTAACGTCGCTTGTCGCAACGCAACGGACATTCTGTCGGGCAAGCGCGAATGTTGGCAAACCTATTTGCGACGATACGATAGCAAATTTTTGCAATGTCCCCATTAGCAGCGATGTGATTTTTGATGACCTGTGCGGTGGTGCTGATTATACTGGGGCGCGTCTGGCCTATTGTATTCACCCAACAAGATCCGTGAATGAGGAGTGTGAGACTGACGCGAATAATAAAATCGCGCTCATGGCACTTTGCGGGGACGCGGACACCACGGGGACAAATCCGTTTTCTGTTGCCTGTACCACGGCGAGTTTGCTACGATTAGAAATTGATGCATTGTGTGGGGGTGGGCGGAATCCCCAGAACTCGCTTTGCACGAAAGAAAATGCTATTCCTGCTATTGATAGAGCATCCATTACAGCATCGCAAGAAAATTTCTGTCGTGGCAACCTTGCCCTGCCCGCTTGCGAAGAAACAATAGCGGATTTTTGTGATTTTGCCATTGGTACGAATGTTTTAGACCCCCTTTGCAGTGGTAATGAATATTACCAAGAAACCCGTTTAACCACCTGTCTTATCGATGATGTTAGCAACGAAAATTGCCGTGGAGCGGCGGGTATTGTCGCCACGCTCTGCCCCACCACGGATGGGATGCCACGCCACGAATTATGCCCTGCTATCGTTGATCACGACCTTTACACAACCCCTGTTAATGAATTTGATGGTAGTACCAGGATTGGTAGCGTTAGTTCTTTAACGGCGGCGGGTGTTGTGAGTAAGATCAGTAGAACGCATTTTGCCACTAATATTGATCGGGCTATTGGCTTTGCCACAGATGCCCCCGCGACCCTTATCACGGCTAGGTATGATGGGTATAATGGTTCAGGTTTGGACTTTGGGACGCTTCCCACCGACCTTACCGAGATTAGGAATGGCGGAGCCCCAGTTCAAATCAGTGTAACGATTAACAGCAATACTGTCTATAGAATACCAAACACGGAAGACGGCTATGTCCTTGCCGTTGCCGCTGTCTCCACCCAAGCCCCAGGCAGATACACCACTGAAAACAAGCTATACGCGGGTGTGTTGAGTAAGAGTCGTACTCTTGGTGCGCCGAATTTTGATAACCCCCCGACTGGAATTTGGAACGCGTCAATGAATCTGCTGATGAATGGCGGTAACGCTAAGGCACGTGCAAATTTTGATTTGAAAGTTAATTTTATTTCGCAAAGGATTAGCACCCTTACGAATGGGTTTGCCCAATTTATCCTTGAAGGTCCGGGTTTGAACGAACCGCAATCTAACCCGATAACGGGTCGCCTAACCGTAGATGCTGATTTCAGCAGGGCTGGTCTGATATATGGTGCTACAAACCTTGAAACAGGTTTTTTCATGCCTAGTACTGGCGATTTTACCGGTGAAAATGGCGGGGCAACTCTTAACAGTGCTGGCAGGCTTGTCGGGTGGATTGGCAATAAAAAATTGGTTGGCGCGTTTGCCAGCAATGCGGGTAGTGCAGAGGCCTATATTGGCGGATTTACTGCCACACCGTCTACCACACCCTCCCCCACAAGTTTCACCGCAGGTGGGACGGATAAATTGACCTTGACAGGTATAGCCGAGGCGGCGGACGCAACCTCGGCAGGCTGGACCAGCAATGAGGATTATGTAATAGACGGCACAACCAACGGCTTTGCCCTTGCCTCTGTAAATGTCGATAATGGTAATGGGGGGTTTGAAAGAGACCTATACGCGGGTATTTTGAGTGGCACAAATCTGGGCAACCCCCTGTTTGATAACAGCGTGACTGGGGTTTGGAATGCGTCAATGAATCTGCTCATGCGTGGGGGTACGGCAACCGCCAATTTTGCGCTGAACGTTGATTTTAATAGGAAAACGATTGAGACTTTGGCAGATAGCCCCGTGCAATTTACCCTTACAGGTGTAGATTTTAATGTAGCCAAAATAGACACAAGTGATAGCCCCTTGGCCCCCCTACTTCATCCAACCGAGGTGTCTGGTGGAAATCCCGTGCCTCTTTATGTTCAAAACTCGCTAGGCACTGATAGAACCGTACTTCCGGGTGAAGAATATACAGATTGTAGTGGTAATTTGGTACCTAATTATTTTGTAATTCCCATTTGCACTGGTGGCGGTAGAATCGCCTATATTTTAGAAAATGGTAAGGCAGTGTTAGACGCGAACGGCAACCCCACTTTTGAAACGGTAGCAATATCAGCCCCAACTGGTCGTTTTACCGTAAATGGTCGTTTCAGCAGCACTGGCAAAATAACTGGCACAACCAATATCAAAATTGTGGAGCCAACCACTTCCGTCCCATTGAGTGATAGCGCTGGCACTTTAACGGGTTTGATTGGGGAAAACGGCTTGGTTGCCGCGTTTATCAGCGATGCTGGTAGCCCCGATACCTATGCGGGCGGATTTACCGCCACGGCAGGGGATTGTACGATTGGCGGGACTCTGTTTGTGAAAACGAGCTGCCCCGACACGAACATAATCGCGCGGGATTTACGCTTGCGATTGTGTGCTGAACGCCACCCAGTCGCCATGGCGGATTTTGCGGCAAATTGCACGGGGGATGCCACGGTTACTAACGCGGTTTGCACAGGCAGTGGTACTTACGCGAATCCGTTTGATACAGAGTTTTGCCCAACTTCGAATTCCCAAAGTAAAACCGCTTTTATTGGTAACTGTTTGACCAATCCCGCCCAAGCCTTGGCATGTGGAAATCAGGCAGTTAGGGATTGTCTTGCCGACCCTTATGACTCTGAGGCAAATTGCATTGCCGATTATACAAGTGCGCAACCAAGCCATTGGGCAAAATGTGGCACGGCAGAAACAGAAGGCAGGCAAGATCCGACCTGTAAGAATTTCCGCACCTTTCTGGCGGGATGTGCCGTTGCTTCGCCTAATGTAGCTTGCGGTCAGGTGGTTAATACCTATTGTTTCGCTGGTGCACGGCGCACAACAGGCGGTGCAGTCACCTGTGGCTCTCTTATAACCAGCGCTTGTAATGCCAACCCGTTTAGCAGTGTACGTTGCACGGGTAGTGGGATAGGAAATGACCGCACTTATGCGACTATAAGACTGGAAGCGTGTTCGGGTGATCTTACCTATTTCAACAACCTCATCACTTCGCAGAGCGCTTGCAACACGCCAGAGCTGGCTGGCACGATTTGTGGAACATCCACGAGTGTTGGGTTAAATCCGTATGCCCCGATTTGTAACGATTCGCGGAGTAACCCCTATTTTGAACAGCTTGAGGCGGCAAAAATCGCATATTGTCGGGAGGGTCCGGTAGCTGACCTTAATGCAAATTGCATCGTGCCACGAAATACCCCGGATGATTGGCGCGTTCTGGGAACGACCGCAAATTGGCGTGTTAATGCGTTTCGCGAGGTGGCCACGCCCGTGCTGAATGACGACGGGTCATTCAAAACCAAAGATTCTTTGGGTGACGGCGGTTCCCGAATACCGAAAACCATTACTGTTAATGGCGTTCAAAGAACAGCATATCTGCAGGACCCTATAACCAAATTAGTCCGATTCCCGATAAACATCACACCAGCAGGCAAGGTAAGACAAGACAATGCCGCTGCGAATTATATCGTGGGTGGCACGACCGCACTGGATTTGGGCGGTGCGCCGAACCCTGATCCCGAGCTGGATAAGGAACGCAATCCCATACCTTCAACCGTCGTCACCAATACCCCGACAAGCATTGCTAATCTTGGTGGCTTTAAGTTGTCTGATCTTGACAACACCAAGGATGCTGGCAGTGGCTTTGCCTTTGCTAGTGCGACATTCCCTGTTAGAGAACTTGTGGTAAAGCTTCCAGATAACAGCGAATCGGTGAAACCTCGTGGGTCTACCATTGCCAGAACCGTGACTCGTACGTATGGCGGAACCAAGCTATACACGGGGCTATTGTCTGGCACGAATGTTGGCGCACCCCTGAGCGACTTCCAAACAGAGGTTGAATGGAAAGGTAAAATTGATGGGCTTTATGGAGTAGGGGATACGGAAACGGGAGTGCGGAACACTATGATTGATAGTTATACAGACAAGGAATTCACCTTGTTGGTCAGCTTTTATGGCAACTTTGGGAGTATTAAGAATAAAAGCCGTATTGTTCTTGGTTCACACGTGTTTGATATAGACGGTCGTTTCACTGATAGAGGTCTGATTTATGGCGACACAAAGCTTTTTCGGGGGGGTGAACTGATTGCCAGTGGCTCTTTAACAGGTTTGATTGGTGCGGAAGGCGCGGTTGCCACGTTTGTTTCTGATGATGAGAATCCGGCTAATGGAGGCGCTTGCTGTACTTCTAACTTTGGCAATTATGTTGGCGGGTTTGTTGCCCTGCCCCCCGCAACCCCATCAACTGCGCCACGGGCGGATTTTGCAGCTTGGCTCGCTAGCTTTCAGGCACCTAACATCCCACTGACCAGCGCAATCAGAACCGAAGACTTCACGTCAGAGAATGACAAACAGTATTTCATACAAGGCACAGTTTCTGCGCTAAACCGTGCGAATGAGAATTATGGTAACGAGAAGGGTACATTTAATCCCAAGACCCTAACCTTGGATACAGCGTTTAACGATGGCAATATCTATGATGGTATTACGTATCTTCGCGGTACGCACAAACGCGCCTATGCAGGGATTCTTTTGGGTACAGATTTGGGTGCGCCCCTAGCAGACGAGGCTGGTACAACCGTGAAATGGGCAGGGCGATTTCGGGACACTTTTCATTCAAGTAGTAATGTACCCGATACATCTGGTAAATTCGGCACACCATTTGAGCTAACCGTTCGATTCGCGGCGCAGGGTGGAACGCTTGACGGCATTGTTTCACGAGCAAATAACACCTTAGGAGTTGGCATAGATGGCGCATTTGACACAAAAGGCATTATTACAGGTGACGTGATATACGGAAATATCGCTACGGGCAACTGCGTCACGAGTGGGCTGCCAACCGTTACCGAGGGTTGCTTTACAAATGACACCAACAGAAGAAAAGCCACATTAACAGGGCTTATCGGCGAACAAGGTGCGGTTGCTGCTTTTACTGGTCAGAGGGGTAGTTTTCCCTCCATCTTCGGTTGGGTTGGCGGGTTTGTCGCCACGCCAGATTTTTGTGGTAATACCCCTGGCACCGCGGGCAACCCAGATTGCAACACGAATAGAGCCGATTGGGTGGGTAGTTTTGGTAGCAACGCCCCGCCCGCGACAATAGCGGCATCAACCGCAGGCACAAATGTTTTCGGTGGCTTTTTAGACATTGCCACTGGGATTACGATTGCAGCAGAGGGATTGAAAACAATGCCAAACGGTGCTATCCCCGCCTCCTCCAGCTTCATTGATCGCACTCGTGCTGGGCAGGATGGTTATATTTTTATTAGCGGCTATAACGGTGCTAACCATCAAGCCTTTGTCGGTCTTCGGCCCACCACAAATATGGGTGCGCCTTTAACCGTCAGACCCGCTTTTGCCGAATGGACTGGGCAATATTACAATAGTGAAACTGGCCAACAACCAGTAATTAATTTTAATATTAATTTTGACGAAAAATCTATTACCGCAAGTCATACTACTTCCGATTCTCCGTCAATTACCACGGCTTTTGACCTTGGATTTGACCTCTCAGGTGTTATCACTGGCATGGTGAGCAGAAGCGGCATTGATGCAACAGCACGGGGTTTGATTGGGACAGAGGGACTGATCGGAGTTTTCGTGGATACTAGCCCACCAACATCAGGCACTGTCTTATTCGGCGGGTTTGTCGCGACTAACCCTAGTCCCTAATTAATTAGGGGATACGCAGGGGATACGCGAAAAACCATAAAAAACCATAAAATTTTATGAATCCCCTGCAAAAAAACCCTAAAAGTCATTGACACAAATCGGTGAATTGGCTAATTTACCCATGTTTTGACATGATAAACGATATGAAACCCGAATTAAAAAGGATACACGCCCCTCATGCCCCACGCACGCACACACATGACTAATCCAAAGATTACCCGCGCCCCCCTGCCCGCTCTGCTGCCCATAATTCTGGCAATTTTGTTTATTTTGGCGGGTTGCGGTGGCGGGGCGTTGCCGATTGATGTGACGATAGCCCCCACGGGTGCGAATACAGCGGATAATCTGGATACTAACGCGCCCGATAGTATTTTGCTGAGTGTGGGCGAACAACCGCCCGTGGAAAAGCAAGAGGAAGAGCAAGAGGAAAAGCAAGTGCAAGACCCCCCGCCCGTCTTTGAAGTTGCGGTTGCCCCTGCCAGCCCGCCACAGCGGAGCTTTAGCCAATCACAACCAGAACCCCAGACTTCCACCGAGACTGTAACGCGAAGTGATGCTACGGGGGAATCCAACCATGACGATGGTATCGTCACCTTTGCCGATTGGGTGGATAGTTTTGGCGCGGGCAACGCACCCCCAACCCAAGCAGAAACGCAAACGATAACAATCACATCCACATATGCATACCCAGAGTCCCGAACTACGGGACATCAAAGGGTCGTCTATGGGACGGTCTATAGTGACGATGCCAAAACCATCCCCATAGGTCAAAAAATCCTCGGTAATGCTGCAACCTCATTCAAGGATGAAAATGGCTTCCTTACCGATTTAGATGGTGGCGAACTCATCCTTACCACTAGGGTTAGAGCCACCGATAGAGACGGCAACCCCCTTTCCCATACAAATGGCGACCCTATCATGATTGATAAACCTATTGAACTCAGCGCCCAACTGATTGGACATATCAACGCTCAGGCCATGATTGAGAGTACTCTTGAGGACGTGACCCCCACCAGAACCCGCACCAAAGTCGCGGGTGTAAAAAATGAATTCTTACAGGGCGGTGCTGGTGGCAGATTGGATGAAACAGTCTGCGACCTTTGCATTTCTTATAGTACCAATAGCGAAGGAAAGCTTTTAAATGGCGAAGGAAAGCTTTTAAATAATGACGGAATATTTAGAGAGGGAGGCGAAGCGCGGATAATAATATCGGGGCAGGTTTCTAATAGAGGCAGTTTGAACCTAGCCACCGCAACCTTTGATGGCAGAAAGCTCGGCGGGGATGCCGCCGATGGTGTGGCTTTCTTTCGCGGGTTTGATGACATCCCCGAAAGCCAAGATCCCAAACCACACGAACCCACCTACACGCATAGCCACGCTGGACTCGCCCATAATTACGCGGGGCTTTATTCTGGCACGGATTTGGGTGCGCCAGTTAGCGAATCAGGCTCAGCATCATGGAACGGGCGGATTCGCACGATTGGCTGGTTTAATTTTGACACGGATTTCACACTAAGGGTTAATTTTGGCACAAAAAAATTGAATGTATCTAGACTTATTAACCCACAAAACAAAAACCAGTGGCTTCAAATAACCAATGCCGAATATGATGAAAATGGTGTCGTATCGGGTACGATTATTATTGATGAGGACATGGAAGACCGAGGCATACAGGCTCAATATGGGTTTTTATCAGGGCTTATCGGGGCGGAGGGCGCGGTTGTTGCCTTTTTATCTTCGGGTACGAATCATGAGGATAACGATGCTACATCAGGCACAAAGGAAGATATAACCGATGGTTCCCACCGATTCGGCTTTGCTGGAGGGTTTGTTGCCCGTCCAGGTGTCGTGGCAAACACGGATGTAAGGATTGACGCTTGGACCGGCGGTTTTGACAACCCACTGCCCCGCGGTGCTAAAAAGCACACCCTAAACCAAGACGACACCCCCTTAAACCAATTTTTATTACGCGAAGACCCCGCCAAAAGACCAAGTTGGAAGAAAACAGAGGGGGGCTCTCTTAGCCTATCCGCACTGGGTGGCGATGCCACCGATGGTGTGGATTTCTTTCCCGCAGTTATTACGATTTACGGGTATAATACTTCTGGTACATCACAAAATTATTTCGCAGGGCTTTGGGATTCCACGGATTTGGGCGCGGCGATTCCGCTTAGTACAAACTTTAACAATGAAGCATCCGCCATGTGGAAAGGGAAATTTAGCGTTTTTCAAGGCGCAAACGCCCGTTTTGATACAGATTTCATGCTTGAGGTTGATTTCATAAATAACGGGGTCAGAACGGTTACGGCTATTGAAGCTGGTGCAGAGGATTATTACCTATCGGGCCGTTATATCGCAAACGGCTTGATGACAGGGGTGGTGCGTCGTGCTGCCAATGCCAATAATAGTAGCCCCAAAAACGGGCTTATCAGTGGTCTTATCGGGCAAGAGGGCCTGGTTGGCGCGTTTGTCAGCAATATTGGCGGTTCAGGTATGGACGCTGAAAATAGAGACACTATAAAAGGTGGCACGGGCGATACGGGCTATGCTGGCGGGTTTGTGGCGAGTCCGATATCGCCTCCGCCTCCGCTTGATGTTGTTGATGTTAGTGACATAAAATATACCTACACGCGTAACTTCGTGCATATCGAAAAGCCGCGTAACATTGAGACAGATGGGGTGGAGGCTCGAGACGAGATTCGGACTGAGACGGAGGTTAGTAGCGACATAAACTATGCCGATATTCCAACAACGGTTGCAGGGCTGGCAGATACACCCAATCCCAACAGCAGGTTTTTGCGGATTGAAGGGCTTAACATTGATAGCAGAGGTTTAACCAACCCCGTAATACACACCCGAAGACTTGATTATACGGCGGGTAGCGCAGGCTTTGGCGATGGTTATGTTATCATCGATCCCCACGGATATGCGGCAATTCTGCCGACAACCAATTTGGGTGCGGCGCGTCCCGTTGGGGCTGGGCAACCGACCGATGCCCGTTGGAATGGAATGTATTCGCTTAGCGGAAATGGGGCTTTTGCTCCAAATACACCGATTAATTTTGATATTAACTTTGAAACGGGCAACCTAACAGGGACAGCCCCATTGGCTAACTCCCTCACTGATGATATCACGATAGAAGCCACCTTTGGCGCGGATGGCGTGATGAGCGGAACGTTCAGCACGGATAAAGTATTTCGTGATGACAAAAATGAAGTGTACACAATACCTCAAGTAAATACAAATGTTATTGGGTTAATCGGGGAAGAGGGTTTGGTTGGCATTATGCACGGGAACATTATCCTTGGCACGACGGTCGCGGGCGGGTTTGTGGCAAGTCCTAACTAATCACTAATCACTAATCACTAATCCCTAATCATTATTCCCCGCCCACACGGGCAAATACGGGCAAGCGCAGGGTGAAACAAGTGCGTCCATCGCGGCTATCGCAATCAATCAGCCCACCGTGGTTCGCGATAATCTGCGACACTAACGCCAGCCCCAGCCCCGTGCCGTTCTTCTTACTGGACACGAACGGCGCGAATATGTGCTCAATGAAATCGGGCGCAATCCCATGCCCGTTGTCTATGATGTCAATTTGCAACGGCAAATCCGTCCCCCCTGCCCCAGAGCCTAACTTTATCCCCGAGTAATACGAGGTTCTTACGCGGATAATACCCCCCTTCGCGGGCAGGGCTTCGGCGGCGTTTTTCAATAGATTCTGGATGACTTGAAGCAGTTGCCCCGCGTCCCCCGCCGCCTCTGGCAATGACGGGTCAAACTCTTTGATAATCTTAGCATGGCGGGCAAACCCAGCCGTCGCCGCCAAAACCGCCCGTTCCAGCGCGTCATGGATATTAACCGAATGATGGGGCGTGGCGTTCGCGGTGAAATCCTCTACCCTATTGACCAGATGGCTAATCCGCGTGGCTTCCTGTTGTATCATATCGGCGAGTTTCTTGTCCTCTGCCGATAGGTTCTGCGCCAGCAGTTGCGCCGCCCCCGATATCCCCGCCAGTGGATTGCGTATTTCATGGGCGAGAGTGGCGGCTATCGCGCTGACACTCCGCGCGGAATTATGGTGGGATAGGGAGTTTTGGAATTTCTGCGCTTCGCCCAGCGGTTGGATGCAGAGCAGCGTCCGCGTGGGGGGCAGAGTGTTCGCGAATATATTGCAGATGTGGGCGGTGCGCTCGGTCGTGGACAGTTCTACCCCGTATTGCGCGATGGTTTGCGTTCGCTGGTGCAGGGTTTGATGGATGATGGAATTCGGGGTGAAACAGGTGTTTAGCGGTTTGTTTATAAGGTGTTTAGCCGATGTTTTGGCGAATTGCTCGGCCGCGGGGTTCACGGATTCTATGTGTAAATCGGCATCAAGGATAAACGCAGGCAGGGGCAGCGTATCCCACAGCATATCAAAGGTAAGAGTAGCGGTCATGCAAGGTATTATGCGGGGTTTTTGCGGAATTTGCAAGGATTTTAGTTGTTAGTTATTAGTTATTAGTTGTTAGTTATGAACGGATTAGCCCTTCGGGTCTTCGTCATTGCTACGCAATACCGACCAGCCCCACGCGAGGGCGTGGCTTTTGTGCATATAGAGCTTTACTTGCGTAAAGCCCATACACAAAAGCCTTTGGTTACAAGACGATAAGTTTATTCTAAATTTGTTTAGGCTGTGCCTAGACGCTCGGACAGGCTGGGGTGGGCGGGTGGGCGACATTTCGAAGAAATGGCACAACAAAAAACCTCTGCTCTTAACCTCTCATAACCAACCCCCAATTCCTAATAACCAATCACTAATAACTAACAACTAATAACTAATAACTAAATTGCATTTCCCACAAAAACCCGCTACACCCCAGCCTATGGAATTTTCACTCATCCTAGTCGCCGCGGGGCGGGGTCACCGAGCGGGCGGGGACTTGCCGAAACAATACCAACCGCTCTGCGGGTTGCCCGTCATAACGCACACCATCCACGCGTTGCTGCAAAACACACGCCTAGCCCAAATTATCCCCGTTATCCACCCCGATGATACCGAGCTTTACCACTCCGCGACCGCAAATATCACCGACCCACGCCTTGCCACACCCGTTATGGGCGGCAAAACCCGCACCGAATCGGTTTATTACGGATTGCAAACCGCCACAGCCGATTATGTCCTGATTCACGATGCGGCGCGGCCTTTCGTGCCACCAGATATGCTGAACCGCCTGTTAAACAGCCTCAAACAAACCGATGCCGCGTTTGTCGGCTTACCCATAACCGATGCGCTCTGGCAGATAACCCCCACCAAATCCACCCCGATAAACCGCGATAATATGTGGCGAGCGCAAACTCCGCAAGGCTTCAAACGCACCGCCATAACGAAAGCCTACACCACTCTTGGATTGAACTTTGACGATATCCACGCTATGCCTGATGACGATGTTGGGCTTATGGCGCGGGTTGGCGTTACCCCTACCCCCGTTCTGGGCGATTCGGTTAATATAAAAATCACGCAAGCCAGCGATTTGCAAAAGGCAGAAACTATGATGAAAAGCGATATACGGGTCGGGTCGGGCTTTGATGTGCATAGCTTTGGCGCGGGCGACCACGTTATTCTGTGCGGAGTGAAAATCCCCCATACTGCCTCCCTGATAGGGCATTCTGACGCGGATGTCGGACTGCATGCGATAACCGATGCCGTGCTGGGCGCGCTTGGGCAAGGCGACATAGGTCGCTGGTTTCCCCCAACCGACCCGCAATGGAAGGATGCGGATTCCGCCCATTTCCTACGCCACGCGATGGGATTGTGTGCCAAGGCGGGCTTTACCGTGGCGAACATTGATTGCACGCTGATTTGCCAAAATCCACAAATCGCCCCCCATGCCTTGAATATGACGCAAAATGTCGCTAATATCTGTGGTGTTGCGCGCGATTGCATTAATATCAAGGCGACAACGACCGAGGGTTTGGGGTTTATCGGTCGTGCCGAGGGTATCGCCGCACAGGCCAGTGTTTGTTTGAAAAGAATTTGAAAGGAATATCCGTATGACTATTAGTCGCATCATAGCCAGTTGGTTTTATATGGGTTATTTGCGCCCGTCTGGCACGATTGGCAGTCTTGGCGGGTTGCCGTTCGCCTATGGTTTGCATTTGCTCGGCGGGGCGTGGTTGTTATTAATCAGCGCGGTTATTTTGGCGTTCATCGGCTGGTGGGCGGCGGCGGTTGAGATAAAGAAAGGCACAAACCCAGACCCGTCAGAGATAGTCGTAGACGAAGTCGTCGGCATTTGGTTGGCGATGGTATTTCCTAGTTTTTTGGCGAATACGGAGTTTGGGGGCGGGTTATCTTGGGCCGAATGGTCGCTGGTTTTAATGGGGGTTTTCGCGTTTTTCCGCCTGTTGGATATAGCCAAACCTTGGCTGATTGGCTGGGCTGACCGCAAGCATGGCGCGTTTTTCGTGATGCTGGACGATATTTTTGCGGGGGTGGCAACGGCGGGGATCGCTGGGGCTGTGTGCTTTTATTTCCACGGGGGGATGTTTTGAGTTTTGAGGCGACACAAGCTGTAAAGGCGGTTTTGCTGGCGGCAAAAACGCGGGATTTGGCGTTATACACGGCGGAGAGCTGCACGGGCGGGATGTTTGGGGCGGCATTGACGGGGGTTGCGGGGGCTTCGGATGTGTTTCAAATGGGGTTTATTTGCTATTCCAATCGGGCGAAAATGGATGTGTTGGGGGTGGGCGAGGCTACTTTGACGCAGTTCGGCGCGGTGTCAGAGCAATGTGCCAAAGAGATGGCAACGGGGGCTTTGGCACGGGGGGCTTCTGGCGGTTCTTCTGGCAAATCGGGCATCGCGATAGCCATCACGGGTATCGCAGGACCCGGCAATTCAGACCATAAACCCGAGGGGCGCGTGTGTTTCGCCATCGCTACATCGGCAGGCGTGAGTAGCCAAACGCAAGAATTCGGCGCGATAGGACGTGATAACGTCCGTGGCAAGGCGGTTTTGCACGGGCTGGATTTGCTTTTATCAGCGATGAATAATTAACGATTAACGATTAACGATTAACGATGAATAATTGGTTATTAGGGATTAGGAGTTAGTTATTAGAAGTTAAGAGCAGAGGTTTTTTGTTGCGCCCTCACTGCGTTCGGTTGCCCGCCCGCCCACCCCTCCTGCGGAGAGCTGGACGGGTGATTTTTGGCTAAAGCCTATCCTAGCATCTAGGCAAAGCCTAAATAAATTTAGAGCAAACCTATCACCAATTCCCAAGTATTCTTTGCAAATAATCCAATATTTCGTCTTGTTATTCCAGATAGTAAATTTATGATAATCTTATCGTCTTGAAACCAAAGGCTTTTGTGTATGGGCTTTTTCATGTTTTTATTTTGGTCGGGCAGGTTCAACTGCCCTTATGAAAAAGCTCTATATGCACAAAAGCCCCCACTAATCGTTAATCGTTAATCATTAATCGTTAACATCAAAACCCGCGCCTTATCAGTTGGCGGAGGAAAGTCCAAATCGGCGCGGGCGAACCCGTACCGCCCGTAGTAACTGGCATCGCCTATCAAAATAACCTGCGTCCAGCCTTGCAACCGTGCCTCTGCTAAACTGTGGCGGATGAGGACTCCGCCGAGGCCTTCGCCTTGATGGGTTGGGTGTACGGCGACGGGTCCCAGCAATAATGCTGACCCCGAACCGCCAGACTCCAAGCCCCCGTCTGAAGCCACAGACTCCACGCGTCCCGCGACTATATTCACAGGCCAATACCGTATTGCGCCAACCACCGCACCGCCAACCGCACCCTCCCGCAACACAAAGCACAGGGATGCGACCGCATCCACGCCCGCACGCAATCGGTACGAGCTTAACATCGCCCGCGACCCACCAAAGCACAGGTCAAACAGCGTTTCCACTGCCCCCCCGTCTTCCGTATTTTCCAATTCCAGTTCCACAATAAACCCCTTTAAACCCCTTTAATCCCCGACTAACCCTGCCAAATCCCGCGCGATAATCAAAGCCCCTTTTAACTTACGCTCCTGATTATCCCAATCGCGGCGAACAATCACCTTATTATCCTGCACTTTCACCGTGCCACGACCTTTTTCAATATACTCTGCCAAACCCGTTGGATTGGCAAAACGGTTGTTATGAAACTGCACCGAAGCACCCTTTTCCCCACCATCAAACCGCGCGATACCAGCACGGCGACACAGAGCCTTTATCCGCACGACTTGCAATAAAATCCCCACCTCATCGGGCAATTCCCCGAATCTATCAATCAATTCGGCGGCGAAATCATCCAGCTCTGCCCGCGTTTCAAAATCGGATAACCGCCGATATAACCCCATCCGCACATCCAAATCGGCAACATAATCCTGCGGAATTAACACAGGCACATTCAAACTGATAATGGGCGAGACCTTGCCCGTCGCCACATCCCCCGCGCTGGTTTTTAACCGCGCGATTTCCTCTTCCAACATGTCCTGATACAACTCATAGCCGACTTCACGGATATGTCCAGACTGCTCTTCCCCCAGTAAATTCCCCGCACCGCGTAAATCCAAATCCTGCGATGCCAGCAAAAACCCCGCGCCGAGCTCGGTCAGGGACGCAAGAATTCGCAAACGTTTGCCCGCCGTTGTCGTCAGGATTTTACCGGCTTTTGTCGTCAAATACGCATAGGCACGGATTTTAGACCGCCCGACTCGCCCGCGAATTTGATACAGTTGCGCCAAGCCGAAACTATCAGCGCGATGCACGATTAACGTATTCGCACGGGGAATATCCAGCCCGTTTTCCACGATACTGGTTGCCAATAAAATCCCATACCGCCCCTCATAAAAATCATTCATACGTTGATCCAATTCGCCCGCGGGCATCTGCCCATGGGCGGTGATATAGGACACTTCGGGCAGGTTTTCATCCAAAAACGCCTGTATTTCAGGCAAATCAGAGATACGCGGGACGACATAAAAGCTCTGCCCGCCGCGATAATGTTCGCGCAATAACGCTTGGCGCACCATAACCGAATCAAATTCGCTTTGATAGGTGCGGATGGACAATCGGTCATTCGGCGGGGTGGAAATAATCGACAAATCGCGCAAGCCAGCCAGCGACATTTGCAGGCTACGCGGGATGGGTGTGGCACTGAGCGTCAACACATGCACATCCGCCCGTAATAATTTTAATTTTTCCTTATGTGCCACGCCGAATTTCTGTTCTTCATCAATAACCAGCAGCCCCAAATTGGCGAATCCTACCTCTTTGCTTAATAACGCATGGGTGCCGATGACTATGTCTATCGTGCCGTTTTTCACACCCTCGCGTACCAGTTTCGCGTCTGCTGCGCTGACCAATCGCGATAGCTGAGCAACCCGCAAACCCGTCTTTGCAAACCTCTCGCTGAAGGAATAATAATGCTGCCGTGCCAGTAAAGTGGTCGGGGCAATCAGGGCAACCTGCGCCCCCGCACTGGCGGTTATAAACGCCGCCCTTAACGCTATTTCAGTTTTGCCAAAGCCCACATCCCCGCAAATCAAACGATCCATAGGGCGACCCGAACCCAAATCATCCAGCACCTCGTCAATCACGCGGAGCTGGTCGGGCGTTTCGGTATAAGGGAAATCGGTGCAGAACTGCCCCCACGATTCGGACGGCTGAAACGCCACGCCTTTACGCAACGCCCGTTGCGCGGCAAGGGCGATTAGGCGGTGCGCCATATCGCGGATTCGTTGCTTTAATTTCGCCTTTTTGGATTGCCAAGCCGCCCCGCCTAAGGCATCCAAATCCGCCCTATCATGCCCGTAACGCGATAAAAGGTCTATGTTTTCAACAGGCAAATACAGGCGAGACGCTTTGGCGTATTCCAACAAAAGATAATCGCGCGTAATCCCCGCCGCCGTTATGGTTTCCAAGGATTTGAACCGCCCGATACCGTGGTCTATATGGACGACAAGGTCGCCTGCGGACAGGCTGGTGGCTTCGTTCAGCATATCGCGGGCGGATTTGCGGGGTTTTTTGCGTAATACCCGTTCGCCCAGAATGTCTTGTTCGGATATTATGGTGAGGTTTTCCGTTTCAAACCCGTGTTCCAGAGGCCACACGACCTGCGCCAGCGTGCCTATTTTATTGGGTAAATCCGTGAAAACATCAATGGAGGTCGCGCCCATAACATCGTGGTCTTGCAGAAGGTTTTCCATACGGTCGCGTGCGCCTTTGGAAAAGGACGCGATAATAACCCGCCCATCTTTACGTTTTTCGGCAATATGGGCGGACAGAGCGTCAAACAGACTCGCGTCCTTATTCTGGCGTTCGGGCATGAAATTGCGCCCGATGGACGCGGGGGCGTTTTTATTATCGGGGTTTTTATCAACCGCCGACAGCGACAGCGTGATTTTATTATGCCCGCCGTTCAGCAGAGCCGATTCCACCCCTGCCCTATCCATATAGAGCCTTTCGGGCGGTGCGGGATGATAGACTCCACCCAGCGTTTTATGGCGGGTTGCATCCAACCGCGCCTGATATTGGCGGTCAATCACCTGCCAACGTTCATCCAACGCGGCCTCAGCCCCATCATCAAAAAACACCTGTGCGGTGGGCAGATAATCAAACAAAGTCTCCATCGATTCGTAGAAATAGCCAACCCAGTTTTCCACACCTTGGTATTTCTGCCCTGCGCTTATCGCTTCATAAAGCGGGTCGTCACGGCTGGCCGCGCCGAAATCACGGCGGTATTGCTGGCGAAATCGCTCTATCGCGGCCGTATCCATGATAATTTCACTGGCGGGGACGAGGTCTATGGCATTCACCGCACCAAGCCTACGCTGGCTGGTCGCGTCAAACCGATAAATCCCTTCCAGCATATCACCAAAGAAATCCAACCGCACGGGGCCGAGCTCCCCCGCCGTGTAAATATCAATCAAACCGCCGCGAATGGCGTAGTCCCCTGCCTCTATCACCGTTGGCGTTTTCACAAACCCAGCGCGGGCAAAATAGGCGTACAAAGCCTCCGTATCCACCCGTTGCCCCGTGCGCAAGGACAGCCCGACAGAGGCGATGTCTTTACGCGGTATCACCTTTTGCGCTATACCAGCAACGGTGGTCAGAACCACCGTTAGGGTCAGAGGCGGCGGGTTTTCGTGGTTAGGTGATTGAAGCCCGCGGGATTGCAAATGACACAATGTACGCATTCTACGGGCGGATATGGTTGCGTTCGGCGAAACGCGGTCATAGGGCAAACAATCCCACGCGGGGAAGTCTAGGGTTTCAATATCGGGGTTAAAGAAGGCGAGGGCTTTTTTAATTTGCTCCATCCTCGGCGCGTCTTTACAGATGAAAAGCGCGGGGTGGGGGTGGGTTTTTAGGAAATCCGCAAGCAGCCACGCGTCATAGCCATGGGGGACTTGCCCGATTTTCTGCTGGGTGGCGGGTTGGGTGGCGGTTAGGCTCGCGGTTAGCGGTGGGGTTTGTGTGGCGTTTTCCATAGTGCTTGCTTATCATTTTAAGGCAAAGATTCAACCTTGCTTTTGCATGAGTTATTACATAGTTTAAGATGTTGCTAATACTATTATCATGGGTGTTGCCACAGGTGTTATGAACTCCCCTATTATCTCCTCTTGTGTTTTTGCAAAGAATCCGTCATTTAGGTGGGCAAACTGGAACTATAACCCGCCCCATAACCGACTCTATCATAAGACGAAATAAAGAGACCCCCCATGACCCACCCTTTTGCCGACTTCCCGATTTATCGCCCGCGCCGTTTGCGCCGAACCTCTTGGATGCGCGAATTGGTCGCCCAAACCCGCCTTCATCCGTCCGATTTAATCTGGCCTATTTTCATCTGCGAAGGCACGGATTGCGAAGAGCCTATCGCGGCAATGCCCAATGTATCAAGGCTCTCCGTTGATCGCGCAGTCATAGCCGCCCAAAAAGCCGCCGATGTGGGAATCCCGTTAATCGCGCTGTTCCCCAATACTCCGCAGGCATTGCGAACCCCCGATTGTGCCGAGGCTTACAACCCCAATAACCTTGTCAATCGCGCCGCACGGGCGATAAAATCGGCGGGCATAGCCATTGGGATTATGACCGATGTCGCCCTTGACCCCTATAATTCGGACGGGCATGACGGGTTATTGCGCGATGGAGTGGTCGTGAATGACGCGACTTTGGCGGTTTTGGCAAAGCAAGCCCTCGCCCACGCACAGGCTGGCGCGGATGTTTTGGGTCCGTCCGATATGATGGACGGGCGGGTTGGCGTGGTGCGTGGGGCGTTGGACGCGGGCGGTTTTGCCGATGTCGCGATTATGTCGTATTCGGCGAAGTATGCCTCTGCGTTTTATGGGCCGTTTCGGGATGCTGTGGGCTCTGGCGGGTTGTTAAAGGGCGATAAGGCGAGCTATCAGTTAAGTGCGGGCAATCAGGATGAGGGTGTGGCGATGGCGGCACGGGATTTGCGCGAGGGCGCGGATATGGTGATGGTAAAGCCCGGATTGCCGTATTTGGATTTGTGTCAGCGGATATCGTCGGAGTTGGGGGCGGCGACTTTCGCCTATCAGGTGTCGGGTGAATATGCGATGATAGAGGCGGCTGGTGCGAACGGCTGGATTGACCGTGATCGTGCGGTGTTAGAGAGTTTGATGGCGTTTAAACGCGCGGGGTGTCGCGGGGTTTTGAGCTATTATGCGTTTGAAATAGCTTCTTTAGTTATTAGTTATTAGTTGTTAGTTATTAGTTATTTTAGCTGGATTAACCACAATTAACCACAATTAACCACAAATAACCAAAATAACTCACATTAACCACAATTAACTGCGGGTGGTTATTTTTGGTTATTTTGGTTAATCATTAACTCACATTAACCACGATTGGTTATTTTTGGTTATTTTGGTTAATCATTAACTCAATTAACCACAGGTGGTTATTTTTGGTTATTTTGGTTAATTATTAACTCAATTAACCACAGTTGGTTATTTTTGGTTATGGCAGTTATGAATAACCAATCATTCATAATTCACAATTCATAATTCACAATTCATTACTAATCATTCATCACTCACAATTTATCACTAATCACTAATCACTCACCACTAATCACTATTTTGCCGTTTCTTTTCGCCTCCACTTTGTATAAAAGCACCAAACGACAAAAGGAACCCCCTATGAATAAGGTTGACATGATTCCCGCGGCGCAAACCACCGCGCAAACCCCCGCGCCCGAAACGGGCAAATTTGCCCACCCCGATTATACCGCCGATGGGCAAACGCGAGCCTCCGTTCCGCTGACACGGCTGAGCACCCTGTGGTTTAATACGGGGACTTTGTGCAATATCGAATGCCTGAATTGCTATATTAAAAGCAGCCCCACGAACGATCAGTTGGTTTATATCACCACTGCCGAAGTCTGCGCCTATCTGGATGAAATCGCCACGTTGGGCGAGGCAACCGAGGAAATCGCCTTTACCGGTGGCGAGCCGTTTATGAACCCCGATATGATTGACATAGCCCGTGCGTGTTTGGAACGAGGCTATCACGTGCTGATTTTAACCAATGCTATGCGCCCGATGATGCGCAAATCCGTGCAGGCTGGGCTGTTGGCGTTGCATAAAGACTACGGCGCACGGATGGTTTTGCGGATTTCGCTGGATCATTTTGACCCCGATAAGCACGAGGCGGAACGCGGCAAAGGCAGTTACGCGGTGACTATTACAGGGATGAAATGGCTGCGCGATAATGGTTTCACTATGGCCGTCGCGGGGCGGGCGATTTGGAATACGGACGGTGAGAATGACGGGGGGGATGAGGGCGCACGGGCGGGCTATGCCGCGTTGTTCGCCCAACATGGGTTTGCGATTGATGCGTTTGATACGGGCGCCTGTGTGCTGTTTCCAGAGATGGACGAAGCCGTGGATGTCCCCGAAATAACCACTGCGTGTTGGGGGATTTTGGGGAAATCGCCAAAGGATATTATGTGTGCGTCATCGCGGATGGTGGTGAAACGCAAGGGGGCTTCGCGTCCAGCCGTTGTGGCGTGTACTCTGTTGCCTTATAGTGCGGAGTTTGAGCTGGGGGATACTCTGGCGCGCGCCCGCGGGGCGGTCAAGTTAAACCATCCGCATTGTGCGAAATTCTGCGTGTTGGGTGGGGCATCGTGTAGTGGGTAGTTGTTAACTATTAACTATTAACGATTAACGATTAATGATTATGTCCCGCCCTAGCAAAACCGCATCACTTATTAAAATAATAAACGGATTAGACGACGAAGTCCGCCGAATGGAATCCATTATTGCAGATGAAGAGCCTGATGTCACAATATCGCCCAACAGCAAAAGCGCGCTTTATGCGTTTTTCAAAACCTATCGGATTGATACAGTGCCAGATATTACCGTCAGCGATAATGGGGATTTGTATGCTTCTTGGCGATTTGAAAGAAAGCAAAACCTTGGGCTATCTTTTCTTTCCAATGGCAGAATAGATTTTGTTCTTTTTATTGAACGCGATGAACCAGGGGTTTTATCACGGTCTTACGGAAATGATACTGCAAGTGGCATTTACGATATCGTCATAAAATCTAACAACTTACCTTGTGTTAAAGCATTATAAATTCTTTGTCAGACGACCAAACCAAAGGGCTTTTGTGCATATAGAGCTTTTTCTTGCGAAAAAGCCCATACACAAAAGCCTTTGGTTATGTTTGGCTGAGTCTGTTTTAAATAACAATAACTATTATTCATGGTGGCACGGAGGTCGCGCGAACCCGAAGGGTGTGCGTCTTGGTTGCTAGGTGTAAGGGAGTTTGCGTCACCAGCGACTCTTAAAGACGATTGACCCAGTACAAACGATAAGCTGACGCGCACCCGTGGGGGTGAGGGTGCGCGCGACCGCCCCCCAGCGGACACGTCCGCTAAAATTAAGAAACAAGGCGGTCGTTTCCTAGAATATTAGGTCTGCTCTAGATTAACTATTACCGATTCTGCCCTTCGGGTCTTCGTCATAACTTCGTTATGCCGACCAGTCAAGAAGTGGCAAAAGAATCATGCATCATTCATCACTCCTTGTTAATTTACTTAGGCTTTGCCAAGAATAGATCGGGCTTTTGGCATGTCCCTGCTCACAGAGCAGGGGCTACGCACAAAAGACCATGCTGGTCGGTATCGCACAAGCGATTACGAAGACATTATTTTTATTTTCGGGCAGGTTCAACTGCCCTTGTGGGCTAAAGCCACTAACAACTAATAACTAACAACTAACAACTACCTAAAACCCGCAAAACCTGCTCTGGCGGCACGCTATCGCTGACAAACGCCGCCCCCACCTTCCGCAACAACACGAAATGCAGCACCCCGTCCTTCACCTTTTTATCCTGCGCCATTATATCTATTAACGTATCCGCGCTGGGCAAATCGCCGTCAATATCGCGCATCCGCGCCTTCATCCCCATTGACTCCAAATGCGCGTATAACCGAGGCGGGTCATCCTGCCGACACAACCCCAACCGCACGGATAATTCCAGCGCAAGACCACAGCCTATCGCAACAGCCTCCCCGTGCAACAGGCGACCAGAATACCCCGTTGCAGCCTCCAACGCGTGGCCAAAACTATGCCCCAAGTTTAACAACGCACGGTCGCCCTGTTCGGTCTCATCCCGTGCGACTATGTCCGCCTTAATCTGGCACGACCGCGCAATCAAAGCAACCCGCAAATCCAAATCCCCCGCGACCATAGCCGCCGCGTTACCCTCTAACCATTCGAAAAACCCCGCATCGCCAAGCAACCCATATTTCACCACTTCGCCATAGCCCGCAAGGAAATCCCGCCGTGGCAGAGTATCCAGCAACCCCACATCCGCCAGCACCATACGCGGTTGATTAAACGCGCCAATCAGGTTTTTCCCATGCGCGGTGTTGATGCCCGTCTTACCGCCAACCGCGCTATCCACCTGCGCCAGCAAGGTCGTGGGGATTTGAATAAAAGCAACCCCCCTGCGGACTATCGCCGCGGCGAAACCCGCCAAATCACCGATGACTCCGCCGCCAAACGCAACAATAAGGTCGCCGCGTTCGATTTTCTGGTCTAACAACCATGTGCAGGTTTTTTCTAACATAGCCCATGATTTCGTGGTCTCCCCGGCGGGCAGGGTCAGGGTTGTTAAATCCAACCCTGCGTTTTGGGCGATGGATTGTAAGCTAGGCAAATGATGCCGTGCGACATTCTCATCAGTAATCACCGCCAGCCGTTTGCGTTGCAAATAAGGCTTTATATGCAGGGGTAAATCCGCCAGCAACCCCGCACCGATAAGAATGGGATAGCTGTTCGCGCCAAGGTTCACTGTTATTTTGGTGGGTTTTGGGGTCATAAGTCTTCCTTTATTTTGTCGGGGGTTTTGTGGATATTTTTGCGGAGGTTTCTGCTACGGTTTCTATGGAGGTTTCTGAAGGAGATTCTAGGGCGGTTTTCTGTACGCAAACCCGAAACAGAGCTTGCCAGCAAGGCCGCCAACACCCGCCCTGCCACATCTTTTTCATCCCAATCCGCCTGTGCCGTGATGGTAATATCCGCCTTTGCATAATCGGTTTCGCGCGATTTTGCCAGAGCATGCAAGGTCGCCAACCCGTCTTTTTCTTGCAATAAAGGACGGTCGGTGCAATCACGCAACCTTTGCCATAAAACCTCCACATCCGCCTTTAACCAAACCGAACAGCCTCGCGCCGCTATCATAGCCCTATTTTGCGGGGCGATAAACGCGCCTCCGCCGATGGATAAAACGCAAGGCTCGGCTTGCAATACCTCTTGCAGAGCTTGCGTTTCCGCCGCCCGAAACGCCGCCTCGCCCTGTGTCGCAAACATATCCTTCACCGACATGCCCGCGTTAAGTTCCACCCGCTCGTCCGAATCGGCAAAGCCACACCCCAAATCCTGCGCCAAATACCGCCCGACAGAGGTTTTGCCCGCGCCCATAAGCCCGACCAGAACGATGGTTTTGTTTAAATAATACGTCATTAGCCCGTGTTTTATGTTTTTTATAGCATTGTTGTGCGTTCTATGCTAGTCTTACGGGTGAATAAACCCGTCAATCGCCAAACAATCGCCAAAATATTTAAGGAAACCGCCCATGTCCCAACTGATAAAATACCTGATAATAGCCTTATTTATAGGGGTTATTGCGCTGATAACCGCTCTGGTTTTTCAAGACCCAGCCGCCCCCGCCGTTGATGTAAAAACCCCGATAGACATCCCGCTATAACCACAAAATAACCACAGAATAAACACAGAATAAAGGTATCCCCCATGGCGCATCACTGGATTTCGTCGTTTTTGGATTCGTTCCGCTCTGAGGGTGGCGGGGCAGAAAATTCGGTGCTTGCCTACGGGCGTGATTTGCTGGAATTCGAATCGTTTCTAAACGACCACAAACCGCCTAAATCCTTTGAAACCGTCGGCAAAACGGAAGTAGAATCCTACCTAATGCACCTTGAAACAAAGGGCTTGGCGGAATCCTCTCGCGGGCGGCATTTATCCACTATCAAACAGTTTTATCGGTTTTTGTACGAGGAAAATTGGGTGAAAACCAACCCAACCCAGCTCATCCGTGCGCCGAAAAAGAAACGGACTTTGCCGTCGGTTTTGTCCCAAGATGATATAAAACGACTGCTGACCGCCTCCGCGAAAACGGGACGCACCGAACTAGAACGCTTGCGCAATCCGTGTATGGTGCATTTATTATACGCCACGGGTATGCGGGTGAGCGAGCTGATTTCCCTGCCGTTAATGTCCGTAAGCGGCAATCCCGATATGATTTTGATAAAGGGCAAGGGCAACAAGGAACGTTTGGTGCCGTTAAACCCCATCGCACGAGGGGTCTTGCAGGCCTATTTAATTGGGCTGGATGAAGCCGAAACGCGCAAGTCTGCAGGGGAAATTCGGCGGCACAGCAACAGCACGATGCGCTGGTTATTCCCGTCAAGGAGTGCTGAGACGCATATCAGTCGGATTCGGTTTTACACGTTAATCAAGCAGATAGCGGTTATCGCGGGGTTGGGCGATAAGGGGATTAGCCCGCACAGTATCCGTCATGCTTTCGCCAGCCATTTGTTAGAGAACGGGGCGGATTTGCGGGTTATTCAGATGTTATTGGGGCATGAAAATATCAGTACGACAGAGATTTACACGCATGTGTTGGATGAAAAATTGAATGCTTTGTTGTTAAAGCATCACCCGCTTTCAGTGATTAGTGATGAATGATTAGTGATTAGTGATTGGTTGTTAGAAATTGAAAGTTGGTTATTAGAAGTTAAGAGCGGAGGTTTTTTGTTTCGCCCTCACTTGGGGGCAAGCCCCTGCGTTCGGGCTTCCCGCCCGCCCACCCCTCTGCGAGGCTTGGGCGAGCGGGTTGTGCTGGCTAAAGCCTGTCTTTATATCTAGGCACTGCCTAAATAAATTTAGAGCAAACCCATCACCAATTCCCAAGTATTCTTTGCAAATAATCCAATCCCTCGTCTTGTTATTCCAGATAGTAAATTTATAACAGACTTATCATCTTGTAACCAAAGGCTTTTGTGTATGGGCTTTTTCGCAAGAAAAAGCTCTATATGCACAAAAGCCCCCACTAATCACTAATCACTAATCACTAACCACTAATCACTAAACTTGCATTCCCCAAAAAAACCACTATACTCCCCACACCACCCGAAACCCCGAAATGAAAGCCACTCCCAATGCCCCTCATCACCACGCTAACCATGCAACACTGGATTACCATCGCAACCATCTGCGCTCTGCTGCTGTTTTCCGCCTTTTTCTCTGGCTCTGAAACCGCGCTGACCGCCGCATCACGGGGCAAACTGCATAAAATGGCGGGCAAAGGCTCACGCGGAGCCAAACGCGCCCTCACCCTAACAGACGACTCGGAGAGCCTTATCAGCACGGTTTTGCTGGGCAATAATCTGGTGAATATATTGGCGGCCGCACTGGCTACGCAACTTTTCACGCAGTTATTAGGCGATAGCGGGGTGGCGGTGGCGACACTCGTGATGACCTTCCTCGTCCTTATTTTCGCCGAAATCCTGCCGAAAACCTACGCCATTAACAATTCCGAACACGCCGCCACGCTGGTATCCGCGCCCATCCGCGTGATAGTCATCGCCTTGCGCCCCTTTATTTTCATAGCCCAACACGCGGTTAACCTGATGCTCCGCCTGTTCGGTGGCACACCCGTGATAAACACGGACGCAACCCAAGATGAAATCGCGGGAACGATAGCATTGGGGCACAAAGAGGGCAGTGTTGAAAAGGACGACCGCGACCGATTGCTGGGCGCGTTGGATTTGAAAGATAGGGGTGTGGAGGAAATCATGCTCCACCGTTCCAGCATTGAAATGATAGACAGCGCGGCCAACCCGCAAGACATCATCCGCCAGTGTTTGAATTCCGCGCACACTCGAATCCCTGTTTTTAAAGACGAACCAGAGAATATCATAGGAGTCCTGCACGCCAAAGACATGCTGCGAAGCGTGGAAAAACTGCTCCGCGATGGCAAAAACACCGATTTGGGGCAGTTTAACGTGCTGGACACGGCTATGAAACCGTATTTCGTGCCAGAAACCACGACTTTGGATGACCAAATGCGCCAATTCCTGCTACGCAAAACGCATTTCGCGCTGGTTGTGGATGAATACGGGGCGTTGCAGGGCCTGATAACGCTGGAAGACATACTGGAAGAAATCGTCGGGGAGATCACCGATGAGCATGATGAGGGTGCGCCAGATACTATGGGGCGTGATTCGGCGGGGGATTATCATGTGGACGGACAGGCTACCATCCGCGATTTGAACCGCGCCCACGATTGGAATCTGCCTGATGAAGAGGCGCATACGCTGGCTGGATTGATAATACACGAGGCGCAAATGATACCCAATACAGGGCAAGTTTTCAACATCCACGGCATGCGATTTGAAATAATAGAACGCAAACAAAACCGTTTAACTAAAATAAAGATAAAAACTTAACCGAAATAAACATGAAAACTTTGTGATTCGGGTTGCATCTTGCTTTTTTATCGCTAAAAGGGGCGCGTGTTTAACACTAACTAACAAAAAATCAAAAGGATATGATTATGAAACGTTTTTTCTCTGTGTTGCCTGTGGCAGCAATTCTTGCTTTTGCAACCGCCCCTGTTTTCGCGCAAAGCGAAGATGCGGCGGTGAATGAGGCGGATAAACAGTTCCCCATCGTCGCTGAGGGCGATAATTACCTGCGTGATAGCTTTGAAACTTGGGAAGTTTATTGCGCCAAGGGCAAAGAGGAGTCAACCTGCGAGGTTTTCGAACTCTTAACCAATAAAAATGATGATCCCGTGGCGCGGATTAATATACTGCGCCTGCCAGAGGGTGGCGAAGCCGTTGCTGGGGTGACGTTTGTCGCGCCTTTGGGAACGCTTTTACCTGCGGGTGTGGCGATGCGGATTGATAGCTCTCGCGTGCGCAATCATCCGTTCGGCTGGTGTGAGCAAGCGGGCTGTGTCGCGCGGTTCGGGCTGTCTGGCGATGATATGGAGGATTTGTCGCGGGGGGAATCTCTGTTTTTCACGATTGTGAATTTGGCTGACCCTGATGAGCCGATTGAGCTGAGCGTGCCTTTGGCAGGGATTGGCGATGCGTGGGCTTCTATTCCTGTGCCTCCTGCGGCGGCTGGTGCGGAAGCGGCGAATTAGGGGTTTTTAATCCTTTAGCAAGCCGTTAATTTTAGGACGCGCCCGCTTGCTCGTAAGAGTAAGCGGGCGTGTTTTTTTGGTTTAGGATTAAAAACGGCTTGACACTTGTAAAAACCATGTATAGTGTGAAAAATAAAAAGTGCAAAGGGACACGCTCATGCCATATATCAAACTTTTAACCGCTCTTGCTGGGCTGGCTTTATTGACCGCTTGCGGGGGAGGCACACCTGCCGATAAAGCGGGCGGTGATACGAACACGGGCGAAGTCAACACCACGGATTGCACCGCAACCCCGTTTGATACCAATTGCGATGCGGTTGAGTCCGCGATAACTTCACGCCAAACCACGTGTTTTGCGAGTGCAACGGCAAACCGAAGATGTGGTGTCGTTATCGCGGGTGCTTGCGTGGCGAATCCGTTTAGAGCAGAGACCGCTTGCATGGCTGATACCTATCTGCCCGCCCGAATCGCCGAGTGTATAAAAGGCGGGGAAGCGGATGAGGGAAAGTGTGCGACCATTACGACTGATGCCGAGAAGAACACCATGATAACCTCTTGCCTAAAAAACCCGTTTGATATTGTATGCAAGATGACCGTTACCGACTTTGCCACTTATACCGACACTGCACGGATGAATCGGCTAACCTTTTGCAATGATGGCGGTAATGTGGCAAACGACTTTTGCACGGGTAATAATCTGGTGATTATTTGTGAGGCTGACCCGTTTCATGCGATTTGCTTTACAGATGATACCTATTTCCCCAACCGAGTCAACAATTGTATAACGGCTGGCAACGCGGGGGAGTCAAAGTGCAATAATCTTTTGACTGATACCGCTATGAATACCGAGCTAACCGCTTGCCTAACAAACCCGTTTGCCACGGCATGCGAGTCCGTTACCGCCTTTACCGATTTTGCACTGGCACGAACGAATCGGGTGAGCTTTTGTGATATGGCGGGCAATAACACCAACGCCCTTTGCATGGGTGCGAATCTGATGGGGGTTTGTGATATTGACTCGTTTAATGCGATTTGCCTTACAGATACAACGTATGACCCCAATCGCCAAACGCGTCAAGTGCAGTGCGTGGCAGATTCCACCGCTCATACGAATTGCCCAGTAGCTCTGCGCAGTCTGGACGGTGTAGTGGATATAACAGATATTACAGGTATTACAACCCCGACAGGTGTTATAGACCATGCCGATTTGCCCGCGACAGTGGCAGAGGCAGTCGCAGACACGAATATTCCGTCACATTTTCTAAGCGTTGGTGCAGATGGTGTTATTGATAGGGCAGGATTGGGGCGGGCAACCCCCGCTACCACCCTATCCCGTACGGGTGATGCGATGGATGGTGTTACCTATGTTTCGGGTTCAGTCGAGAATGTTACACAAAGTTTTGTTGGTCTTCTGCCAAACACCAATTTGGGCGCGCCTTTAATAGAAGCACCCATGGATACGACATGGCGAGGGCGTTATTACTTGCTCCTAAATAATGCCACTCATCCTATTACTTTTAACGTTACTTTTGGCGCAGGCGATCAAGCTGGAACGATTACTACTGACCCTGACATCCGAGGGACATATACCACAACATTTACACTTAGTTTCACCGCAGAGGGTGTTATTACAGGCAATGTACTTCTTGATAGTCTTCTGCCCGATGATACTGCCCAAGCACGGGGTTTGATTGGCGAGCAGGGGCTTGTTGGGGTTTTCGCCAACACAGATGGCGGGATTTGGGGAGGTAGCTTGCACGGCGGGTTTGTCGCCGATAATCCCGTCCCACCGCCACCCAACCCTTGCATCGCGGCGGGTGATTGTGTGGATACCGCCGCTTGGTTGGCTGCCCGTACGCCAACCCCGCCCGACCTGCCAGAAACACCCCGCAAAAATCAATTTTTAAAGGGAACGTCAACAGGTTTTGCTGATAGGGCTAACCTGAATATTAGAGACGTTGAGGGGCTTCCTCTGGTTGTTACTACTATTCGAACCATACCCTTTGCCAATACCGACATCGCCGCGGGTGGTGCCGCGTTCTTTGGCGGAGAGCTTTATAATGGTGACAATGCCTCAGGAAATGATTTTTATTATGCTGGGGTTTTGGCAGGGACAAATGTGGGCGCACCGATAACCGAAATTATCACAGCAGAAGCAAACATAAGATGGACTGGCGAAATCCGCGGGAATGCGACTAATTCTTCCGCAAGATTCACTGACGGTGAAATTGCCAATTTTGGGCTTAATATTACCTTTGATGGAAACGATGGGGGAACGCTAAAGAGTTTTTTTGCTGCTGACACTGTTCTTCATTTCGCAATAGATGGGACGTTTAATGCGAATGGGATTATTACAGGCAAGGTTGAACTTGGAAATCGAATGGGGACGACTAGTACGATAAGGAATAACAACATTTACTCCCCGGGAACTTTAAGCGGGATTATCGGGCAGGACGGCGTGGTTGGCGTGTATTATAGTAATAATAATAATGCTGCGAGTTTGGATGGATACTCTGGCGGGTTTGTCGCACGACCCACACCCAGCGAATAACACACCCGAATAACGAGGGCATGTTAATCGTTAATCGTTAATCGTTAGCTTCTTCTCAATCTTCGCCAACCGTTCCGCCAGCCTCGGCAACCGCCTAAACCCGCGATACGCCGCCACTTGAATATCCATCTTTGTCGCAGGATTCCCCATCATCACGCGCCCAGACGGCACATTGCTGGACAGCGACGAGGCCCCCGCCGCTATCACATCAGAACCCACGGTAATATGGTCGGCAACCCCCACTTGCCCGCCCAAAATCACCCTATCGCCCAGCCGAGTACTGCCCGCTATCGCCACCTGCCCGCAAATCAAGCAATCACGCCCAATCTGCACATTATGGGCTATCATAACAAGGTTATCCAGCTTTGTGCGGTCGCCAATCTGCGTGTTCGCCACGGTGCCACGGTCTATCGCGCAATTCGCCCCGATTTCCACATCATCGCCCAGCACTACCGCCCCAAGCGAGTTTATTCGCACAAAGTGATTCGCCTCATCCACAGCCCCCTGCCCGTCCTTTTTCACCTTTTCAACGCGGCTGGGTTTTGGCGTGACAAAAGAAAACCCGTCAGAGCCAATGACCGCACCCGCTTGGATAATAACTCGCGCGCCGATTTGCACCCGTGCGCCTATACGCGCGCCGTTGTAAATAAGGGCGTTATCGCCTATGGTCGCGTTTTCCGCGATACTGGCATGGCTGAGCATTCGCAGATTATCGCCAATGACCGCCCCGCGCCCAATCACGCAAAACGCCCCGATTTGTGCGTTTTTGCCGATTTGTGCGGACTCGTCAATTATCGCCGAAGGGTGGATTCCGTCCGTGTCTGGCGGGGTTTCAAACAGCACACTCACCCCCGATAGCGTATAACGGGACGGCGCGATTATCGCCGCCTTCAGCCCCATAGTTTGCCAATCCGCGTCCGCCCAGACTATCGCCGCTTGGGCTTTGCAATTCTGCAAATCGCCCGCGTAGGATTTATCCAGAGCCAATGCCAGTTGGGTTTTAGTGGCGGATTTCGGCTCGGCAACGCTATCCACAATCAAGGTCGCATCCCCCAGAGCGGTCGCGTTCAAGTGGGCGGCAATTTGTGCAATCGTGTATTTTTGGTTTGCTGGTTTGTTTGCCATTTTTATCCCCAAATGTTTTGTGCTGGATTTGATGCTATACTATTGCACAGAATAATGCAATGTTTTGTTAAGTTATTGCCCTTGCAAGTTCGTATTTTTTATGCAATTAGGCGATTATGACTCTTATACCCCCAAATCATCTGTCAAGACGTGCCCTGATTGGCGGAATAGCCGCGTTTGCCGCGACCCCCGCTTTTGCGGCTCGTCGCGCCCCCGTGGTATTGCACGGTGCTAATACCCGCAAAATCCACATGTACGCGTCGCCCACGGGTGAAATTATGGACACGGTTTATTGGGCGGATGGCGAGTATATCCAGCCCGTTTTGGAAGAGATTAACTATTTCATGCGTGATTGGCGGGCTGGGCGAGCCGCCGAAATTGACCCCTCCCTGATTGATTTAATTGCCGCGATGCAAACGCATTTGGACACGGCAGAGCCGTTTAATTTACTGTCCGCCTACCGCACCGAGGCGACCAATCAAATATTACGCCGTCGCAGTCGCGGCGTTGCCAAGCAGAGCTATCATGTCAAAGCCCGCGCCGTGGATTTACGGATGAAGGGGCGCACGACTCGGCAAATTCAAAAGGCGGCACTGGCGGTTGCGGTTGGCGGGGTTGGGCGATATCGTCGGTCTGGGTTCGTGCATGTGGATACCGGGCCGATACGCAAATGGTGAATTTAGTGATTAGTGATTAGTGGTGAGTGATTAGTGGTTGAAACATTTTAAAACCCACACATCATAGCGCGGATGATCCAACGCGGACAAGGCGGGGCTGCTGGCAAACATCCACCCCGCAAACGCCAAATTTTCCGCCCGCACATCCTGTATCCTCAAATAGGCAAAGGATTCCGAATTGCTCTGCCCAGCGGGATAGCGGCAATCCACCAGCGACACAACCAAATTCGCGTGTTCCACCACGCCGCCAGTATCCAGCCGATAATCGCGCACTTCGCCGGTAATACGGTCTAACAATCGCAATTCCGCCCCCTGCCCGGTTTTCACTTCGGGCTGTGCAAATTCATCCTCAATCGGTTTGTCTTCGCCCAACATGGGCGGGGTTGGGAAAATCTGTGGCGGTATATATAACGGCTCTTCGGTGAATTCCTGCGCCCATGCCGCACCACAAATCCCCATAAAAACAAAGACAAGAACGCCAATCCTCACTCTTCGGCTCCCGATACAAACCGCAATAACAAGGACAGGAAACTGACCGAGCTTTGGGTCTCTAAAAACTCGTCCCCATTCGCCATATTTTCATCAGAGCCGCCCGGTATAACCTCCACATAACTACCGCCCAGCAACCCATCTTGGCTGATAGACACGGCCGAATCATCAGGGATAGGAAACCGCTCGACCAGCGCAAGATCCAGATAGGCGCGATAGCTGTCGGCATCCAGCCGCATCCCCTGCACCGTACCGATTTTAATCCCCGCCATCCGCACATCCGTGCCGACCGAAACTCCGTTCGCGCTGTTAAAACCCGCGACCAAATGCAGACCTTGGGTTTCGCGATTAAAGCCCACGGTATTACTGGCATAGAGCAAAAACCCCACGGCTACGGCGACGACAATCGCGCCAATCGTTGTTTCGGAAACGGTGTGAGACATGGGGTTTTCTTTCAATAATTAGTTTATTTCTGGTTAGGCGACCAAGCCTCATACCCAGCCGTTCCCAAAGCCACGGACGCGCCCGCGCCCTTACGCAACGAGCCGTCTGGATAATACGCGCCCGCCGTTCCGCTCTGATTTTCTTTATGCGGTTTTTCCCAATCCTGCTTGGGCAACGGGCGTTTTGTCGGTGGCTGGGCAAAAGTATGATGCAACCAGCCGTGCCAGTCCGCGCCGACCCGCGAAGCCTCACACTCCCCCGCGAAAATCACCCAACGGCGTTTGCCATCGCGGGTTTGATAAAAGACATTGCCCTGCGCATCATCGCCGACCAAAACCCCCTTACGCCACGTGTAAAACCGCGTGTTCAAGGTTTGGCGATTCCACCAAGTAAATAGGCTCTTTATCATCATTCCCCCCATAATTTTACCCCGCCGACACGGTTTCTGCGGTCTTTTCACCATAGACAATCAGGGGCGACGCGACCTTTGAAACCGCCTCCTCATTAACCACGATTTTCTGCACATTTTCCAAAGTGGGCAGCTCAAACATCGTATCCAGCAAAATATCTTCCAAAATAGACCGCAACCCCCGCGCCCCAGTTTTGCGGTCAATCGCGCGTTTGGCAATGGCTTGCAACGCCCCCGTGGTGAATTCCAACGTGGCATTTTCCAGCTCAAACAACCGCTGATACTGGCGCACCAACGCGTTTTTAGGACCTGTTAGGATAGTCACCAAAGCCTCCTCATCCAAATCGCGCAGGGTAGCAATCACGGGCAACCGCCCGACAAATTCGGGGATTAGCCCGAATCTTAACAAATCTTCGGGTTCCAAAATCCCCAGCAAATCGCTGACACTGGAATCATCTTCGCTCTGCACTTCGGCGGCGAAACCGATGCTAGACCCCCTGCCACGTTGGGAAATAATCTTATCCAACCCAGAGAAAGCCCCGCCACAGATGAACAAGATATTGGTCGTATCCACCTGCAAAAATTCCTGTTGAGGATGCTTGCGCCCCCCTTGCGGAGGCACCGAGGCAACCGTGCCTTCCATCAATTTCAATAACGCTTGCTGAACGCCTTCGCCCGATACATCGCGGGTGATGGACGGATTATCGGATTTGCGGGTGATTTTATCGACTTCGTCAATATAAACGATGCCCTTTTGCGCGTTTTCCACATTGTAATCGGAGGCTTGTAGCAACTTTAATATAATGTTTTCAACATCTTCGCCGACATAACCAGCCTCAGTCAAGGTCGTGGCATCCGCCATAGTAAATGGCACATTCAAAATCCGTGCCAGTGTTTGCGCCAGCAAAGTTTTGCCACACCCCGTTGGCCCAATCATCAGGATATTGGATTTGGACAGCTCCACATCGTCACCCCCCGCCTCGGTATGTTCCAAGCGTTTATAGTGATTATGCACGGCGACAGACAGCACCCGTTTGGCAACCTCCTGCCCAATAACATATTCATTTAAGAATTCGTAAATCTTTTTCGGGGTCGGCATGCTGATGCTATTCACATCAACAGTATCCTTTGTTTCCTCACGGATAATATCCATGCACAGCTCTACACATTCATCACAAATGAAAACCGAGGGTCCAGCAATCAGTTTGCGCACCTCGTGCTGGCTTTTGTTACAAAATGAACAAAACAGAGTGTTCTTCGCGGTTTTTTTCATATCCGACATTTTATTTCCTTTTTACTGCTCTGGGTCTTTCGCCCATTTTTAATCTCACCTAGTCATAAAAACAAATTCACGCAGATAGGCAAGCGTTTTTTAGGTATAATACCCGTATATGTTACACATGTGCGTGATAAAAGACACAAGCGTGTGGCTGGGCGCGTCCATAAGGACGCGAAGCGTGGCGCGTAAAGCGCAACCAACTCTAGGTTTTTTCCTTTAATTCATCGCGTTTTTGGATGATATCATCAACCAAACCCCATTCTTTGGCGCGTTCCACGGTCATGAAATTATCGCGATCCAACGCCTCTTCCACCTCCGCCAATTTGCGCCCCGTGTGTTTCACATAGATTTTGTTCAATCGCTCTTTTAATTCCAAGATTTCCTTTGCTTGCAAGGCGATATCGCTTGCTTGCCCTTGGAAACCGCCACTGGGTTGATGCACCATAATCCGCGCGTTTGGCAGGGCGAATCGTTTGCCCGCCGCGCCCGCCGTCAGTAAAAGCGACCCCATAGAGGCCGCCTGCCCTATGCACAGCGTAGAAACCTCTGGGCGGATATATTGCATCGTATCATAGATAGACAGACCAGAGGTCACAATCCCGCCCGGGCTATTGATATACATGAAAATATCTTTATCGGGGTTTTCAGCCTCCAAAAACAACAGCTGCGCCACGACCAGTGTTGCCATCATATCATGCACGGGTCCCGCCACGAAAATAATCCGCTCTTTTAACAGGCGTGAAAAAATATCATAAGACCGTTCGCCCCGCGGAGTTTGCTCCACAACCATAGGGACAAGGGTATTTGCATACACATCAAGGGCATCGCTGGTAGGTATCGTCATTGGGTATCCTTATTTTGACAGGGTTTATTAGGGGGTGAATTCGTTAAGATTGTGTTAAAAGGTTGTGTTAAATATGGCGAGTTATTTTGAAATAGCAAGGGGGGCGTTAAACCTCGCCAATTAAACCAGATTGCGTTAATTTTATCATAACAAGCTGTAAATCGGTGGGTGTGAGGCAGGAATTTAGCCTTTATCCCAAAGCCTCCACCGCCGTTTTCAATGCATCCTTGGACACGGTTTTTTCCTTCACATCCGCCAGTTCCACGATATAATCCACGACCTTATCTTCAAAAATAGGGGCGCGCATTTGCTGTTGCATCTGCGGGTTTTTGCTGACAAATTCAAAGAATTCTTTTTCTTGTCCAGGGTATTTCTGCGCCTCTTGCATCAAAGCCTGTTGCATTTCCGCATCCGTCACGGTGATTTTCTGCAATTCGCCGACCTCTGCCAATAACAACCCCAAACGCACCCGCCGTTTTGCCAATTTAGTATGCTCGGCGGTCGGTTTTATTTCGGGATGGTCATGCCCTTGCACTTCTGGATTTTCCTCGTGCCACATGGAATGGGCGATTTGATTGGCTTCGGATTCTAACAACCCCTCTGGCAAATCAAAATCCACCAGTTTATCCAGCTCATCCATCAATTCGCGTTTCATTACCATTCGCGCCGCGCCCGCGTATTCTTCTTTTAATCGGTCGCTGATTTTACCCTTCAAATCCGCCAAATTTTCCGCACCAAATTTTTTGGCAAACTCATCATCAATCTTTGCAGCCACGGGTTTTTTCACCGCCTTAATGGTGCAGGCAAAACTGGCGGCTTTCCCCGCCAATTCGGCACTAGCATATTCCGTTGGGAAATCCACATTCACGGTTTTGGAATCGCCCGATTTCACGCCAATAAGCTGGGCTTCAAATCCCGGAATAAAGCTATTAGAGCCAAGCACCAAAGGATAATCCGTCCCCGTGCCACCATCAAACGCAACCCCATCAATACTGCCGATAAAATCCATAACGACTTGGTCGCCATCGGCGGCCGCCCCCGTTTTATCCGCGAAATCCTGCGCCGAGCCCGCCAGATTATCCAACGCCCCGTTAATATCTTCTGCCTCTGGTTTCACCGTCAGGCGTTCCAGTTTCACCTTGGAAAAATCCGCCTTTGGAATATCGGGCATACATTCGTATGACAGAGAAATTTGGACATCCTCCCCCTCTTTCCAATTTTCATTGGTCATTTTCATTTCGGGTTGGGCAGCGGGGCGGTCTCCGCTTTTTTCCATGTGTTCGCGCATCGCACCATCGACCGATTCTTGCATCACTTCGCCCATAATGTTCTGCCCAAACTGCTTCTTCAGCAGGGCAAACGGCACTTTGCCCTTACGAAACCCGCGTAATTCGACATTGGGTTGCGCCTCGCGCAGTTTGGCTTCCACTTTCGTTTCCAGCTCTGTATGCTTGATAGTCATTGAATAGGCGCGTTTCAGCCCCTTGTTCAAGGTTTCTTTGATTTCCATGGATATGTCCCTTTTGTGGATTTGTATATTTTCGCCCTTCATACTGGTAAAGATACAAATCTGCAAGACCGTTTTCGCACCATAACGCGGATTTTGCGATAATTGCGGTAAAATTACGATAAAATAACGGCAATTTTACCCCAAAATAATCCGCGAAGGCTTGCCCGCCCTTGCGTTTTTCGCAAAACCCGCCTAAAAGAGCCAAAAACAATCAAAAAGGATATGATTATGATTTCTAAAATGAACTCTGGTAAGAACAGATATTTTTTCTATGCAGTGATGGCTTTGCTGGTGCTCAGCCTTGTTGGGTTTGGCAGTATTGGTCTGCAAGGCGCACCGATTTATTCTATCGGTAAAATTGGCGATAAAGACATATCTGTGCGTGATTATTCCATTATGTGGAGCACGGTTTCGTCTGAGCTCGCACAGCAACGCCGCCGTGCGCTCAGCACTGATGACTATAGCGATGTGGAGGCTATTGTACTGGAACGGCTGTTTTTTGACGGCGCGTTGGATAGTAAAGTGAAGGAAATGGAGCTGAGCATCAGCGACACTGCCCTTGCGACTCTTATTGTTAATGATCCGCGTTATGCGGGCTTGGATGGCAAGTTTGATAAGGACTTCTACGAAGCCAGTTTGGAAATCGAAACCCTGACGACTCGGCAGAATGAATTGATAATCCGTGATGGGCAAATCCGTGAATTGTTAGAGGAATCAATCCAAACGGGGATTGAGGAAGATACCCATCAACCCCTAATCCTGCTGGAATACGCCTTGCAAAAGCGCGATTTTAACTGGATTGCGTTAAACTCTGCCTCCGTGGAGGAGGATATATCGAACCCTACGGATGCCCAGTTAGAGACCTATTATCAAGACAATTCGCAGAATTATCAATCACCTTTGGTGCGTAAGATTACTTACGCTTGGCTATCCCCCGATATGTTATTGGACGATATTGATGTAGCAGAAGAGGATTTGAAAGCGTCTTATGATTTGCAAATTGAACGGTTTGACCGTCCGGGTTTCCGCAATATGGACAGGATTGTTTTCGCCAATGATGAAGAAGCCGCAACCGCCCGTGCAGGGCTGGACGCTGGCACGCTGGAATTCGGCGATATTGCCACGGAACGCGGGTTAAGCGAGGCGGATATACGATTGGGGCAATTAAACCAACAGGGGCTTGCGGTGATTTCCGATGAAGCGGCAGTGGCGATTTTTGCCGAAGACGAAACGGGGGTTTATGGACCATACGCCAGTGGGCTTGGCCCCACGATTTACCGCGTGAATGCCATTACGGGTGCGCGATCAACGAGTTTTGAAGATGCCCGCGCGGAACTGATTGCCGAAATCGGGGGCGACGAAGCCCGCCGTCTCATCGCCGATGCTGTGCTGGATTTGGAAGACCAGTTGGCGGCGGGGAACACGTTGGAAGAGCTGGCAAATACCACGATAATGCAAGTGGGTGAAATTGATTTCACCGGCCAAACCCAAACCGATATTGCCGCCTATCAGGAATTTCGCGAAATCGCGTCAAAGGCAAGGCAAAACGATTTCCCTCGTTTGATTGACCTGCCCGATGGCGGGGTTTTCGCGTTGCGGGTGGATGAGATTATCCCCGAGCAGGTGAAACCTCTGGCTGATGTGATAGGCGAAGTTCGCACCGATTGGATTGCCGATGAAACCGCCAAACTGCTGGATATAAAGGGTGAATCTCTGTTGGCAGAGCTGGATAAAGGCACGGCTATGGACACTCTTGGCTTTGATGTGGTGGAGGAACGCGATGTTTTGCGTAGCCAACCCAACCTGCCCCTGCCCGATGGGATATTGGACGATATATTCGCGTTAAACGCGGGTGATACAACCACCGCCCAAGGGCAAGGCACGCTGTATATCGTGCAATTAAACGCCATTCATTCCGCCGACCCAAGCACCGAAGAAAACCAAGAGTACTTGGCAGAATTTGAAACGGAAATCAAAACCCAACGTGCCAGTGATATTCGTGAGTATTTTATCCGTGCCGTGCAGGATGATGTAGGGTTGGCGATTGACCGCACTTCGCTCGGTTTTATTAACACCCAACTGCTGAGCTATTAGTGAAATTATTCCCCGCGTTTGATGTCTTTGAAGCCCTTTATAAAAAGGGGCAAAATCAGGTCGTTTATACTCGTATAGCTGCTGATTTGGAAACGCCTGTGTCGTTAATGTTAAAATTAACGCAAGCACGGAAGGATAGTTTTCTGCTGGAATCCGTGACGGGGCGGGAAATCCGCGGGCGGTATTCTGTGATAGGAATGAAACCCGATTTAATCTGGAAATGCAGCGGCGATGTTGTGCGGGTTAATCGGAATGCCCTAGCGGATTCGAGGGCGGATTCGGGGGATTTCGTGGTTGATAAAACCCCGCCTTTGGCTAGTTTAAACACCCTTATTAACAACAGCCAAATTGAATTACCCGATGGTTTGCCACCGATGGCTGCTGGGCTGTTTGGCTATTTGGGTTATGATATGATTCGCCATGTAGAGCATCTTCCCGACATAAACCCAGACCCGTTGGGCTTGCCCGATGCCGTGATGATGCGCCCGTCCGTGGTGCTGGTTATTGACGGGGTTAAGGATGAAATCGCGCTGGTCGCCCCCGTTTGGGGCGAGGGTGCGCATGCCAGCGCGGGTGAGGGTGCGGGAATAGGTGCACCAGACGCAAAGACCGCATATCAACAGGCAACTGCGAGGATTACGGCATGTTTGCGGGATTTGGAAAATCCCCTGCCCGCGCATTCGTTTTTAAATGTGGATACAGAGGGTTCTCGTGCGGGGGCGGATAGCGGGGACGCAACCCCGCCCGAATCCAATATGACTCGCGAACAATACCATCGCGCCGTGGAAAAGGCCAAGGATTACATCCGTGCGGGGGATATTTTCCAAGTCGTCCCATCGCAACGGTGGAAGTCGGATTTCAGGTTGCCTCCGTTTGCTTTGTATCGGGCGTTGCGGCGGACGAACCCTTCCCCATATATGTTTTATTTCAACTTCGGCGGGTTTCAGGTTATCGGCGCAAGCCCCGAAATTTTAGTACGCCGAGTAGGGCAAGAAATCACCATTCGCCCGATTGCGGGGACTCGCCCGCGTGGTGCAACCGAGGCCGAAGACATAGCGTTAGAGGCGGATTTACTGGCCGATGCCAAGGAATGTGCCGAGCATTTGATGCTGTTGGATTTGGGGCGTAATGATGTCGGGCGGATTGCCCAGGTTGGCTCTGTCAAGCCGACCGAACGCTTCACGATAGAGCGGTATAGCCACGTTATGCACATAGTATCCAATGTCGTTGGGCAGTTACGGGACGGGGAAACTGCGCTGAATGCGTTATTGGCGGGGTTGCCTGCGGGGACGGTTTCTGGTGCTCCGAAAATCCGTGCGATGCAGATTATTGATGAGTTAGAGGCGGAAAAACGGGGGGTTTATGGTGGCGGGGTTGGGTATTTCTCGGCGAATGGGGATATGGATATTTGTATTGCGTTGCGAACGGCTGTGGTGAAGGACGCGGTTTTGTATGTGCAGGCGGGCGGTGGCGTTGTCCATGACAGCGATCCAGAGGCTGAGTATATAGAGACGGTGAATAAATCAAAGGCGTTGCATCAAGCGGCGAGGGAGGCGTATTTGTTTGCGCATGGTAATTATGAATGATGAATGGTGAATGTGTCTGATCTGCAAGTTCGCGCAGACCTTGCCAAGAATAAATCGGGCTTTTGGCATGCTCCCACGAAGTGGGGGCTACGCACAAAAGCCCACCCCCTCTAAAAAATCACTTTACCGTGTAATAATGTCGTATAACGCAAAAACCCCTTTCCCCTTTTGAAAAATAGCGTAATCTACACCACATCCGCCCAAACGGGCTTTACTAACCAAACATAAAGAGACCCCTATGAACAAGACACTTAAAAAACACCTGCGCCTTTACGGCGCCGCGCTGATAACTGGCGCACTATCCCTTGGCGGGACTATGGCAACGCCGCAAGAAGACGACGATGTCGCCCCTGCCCCGCCTTCCATTGGCGCGGATATTCCGCTTACCTACTTTGGCCCTGCGCCTTCCGATGTGCAAAAAGAGCTGATCGGCCCCCACCAACTGCTTAAAGCGGGCAAGGTGGATTTGGACGCTGGCACGATTACCCTGCCCCTGTATAAGGGAAAAATGCGCGACGGGCGCACGGTTTGGTATATCGTCACGGACACCTCTGATAAATATAACGCCGATGCGCTGGGGCTGAATCACTCGCCCAAGCTGGCCTATACGTCCATAGGGCGCGGCACGCGTAACGGCACGCTAGAAGGCAGCGATAAAGGCCCCATCCTAGTCTTTGATAGCGGCACGGTGGATTTCTCGCCCAAACACGCGGTCACGCCGGGCGATGCACCCAATTACTTTCCGCCGAAGGATTTCCAGCCGGGCTCTGTCGGGGATAACGAGTACAGCCCGCTGGTACGCGTAGCCAATGTCGGCAATCACGTCTATAACGCGCCTATGATGGCGTTTGACGTGGATGCGGACACGCTGAACGCGTTCTGCGATAGCGATGCAGACCATGACATAGTGCATGACAAAGTATTGCGGATTTGCCCCGAAGAAGGCACGATTACGATAGCCCTGACGGCTGGGTTCAGCTTTTCGCGCCCCGTTTTGTATCTGTCCACAGATGCCAACCACCCCTTGCCAGCAACTCTGGAAGGCGCGACCTACGCCCCGGGGTTGGAAGACATTCCAACGGGTGGCGATGACAGTTTGTTCAGCGCGGTCGAGCGGATTTTCCTTGCGACCAACGGGCCAACGGGCGTGGATAACCCGCAACGGCAAGGGCTTAACAGCGCGTTGTCCGATGGGCGAGGCCCCCTGAATGTGCTGGGCGGGATACCGACTATCGCGACCGATTACAGCCCTTTGTGGGATTTGAATCCGTTCAGCTGGACGGAAGAGGCGATTGAAGCGGGCTATCGTTCGCGCCTGACCGAAGAGTTTGATATTCTGGGTAAGGTGCAACAAGGATGGCTGGAAGGGCTTGGCGGTGGCGCATTTGGCTCTATCGGGTTTATTGTGAATTGCCCGATTGTGTTTCGCTTTTTGTAAGACGGGGTAGTTGTGAAACGTTAGGGCGTGCCTGCTTTGTGGGTGCGCCCTTGATGTCTGTACCTACCCTACGGGTTCGCGCGACCCGTGCCAAACATGACCGATGGTTGTTTTATTTAAAAAATACTTGCCAAGCATAACCAAAGGCTTTTGTGGATGGGCTTTTGCATGTTTTTATCTTGGTCGGGCAGGTTCAACTGCCCTTATGCAAAAGCTCTATATTCACAAAAGCCCCCACTAATCATTAATCGTTAATCGTTAATCGTTCACAAATAAATCACCAAATACAGCACCGCGGCGGCAACGGACGCGCCGCAGATAAACCCTGCTATTGCTTTTATCACACCCACAATACCCTCCTGTTTTTATCGCACTTTACCCCTTGACGATTTCGCGCACATAGGGCATGGTCGCCATTCCTAACGCAACCTTAACACAAACCCTAGCACAAAGCCAACCCAACCGCAACCAACCCCCTAACCACCAACCAAAACGAACCCACCCATGCTACTTTTAATCGATAACTACGACAGTTTCACCTATAATCTGGTACATTACCTTGGCGAATTGGGCGCTGAGGTTGCTATCAAACGCAACGATGCAATCACCGCCGACGAAGCCATCGCGCTGAACCCCACGGCAATAGTCCTCTCCCCCGGTCCTTGCGACCCTGATAAAGCGGGGATTTGCCTGTCGCTGGTAACCAAAGCCCACCATGCCAATATCCCCTTGCTGGGCGTGTGTTTGGGGCATCAATCCATCGCCCAAGCCTTCGGCGGCACCATCACTCGTGCCACGGACATAGTCCATGGCAAAATGGGTGTTATCCACCACGACAACACGGGGATTTTCAAAAACGTGCCGACCCCGTTTGAGGCAACACGCTATCATTCCCTTATCGTGGAAAACGCGACATTCCCCGATGATTTGACCATAACCGCAAGGCTGGAAGACGGCACGATTATGGGGCTTGCCCATAAGACCTCGCCCATTTATGGGGTGCAGTTCCACCCCGAAAGCATAGCCTCTGAACACGGGCATAAAATCCTGCGTAATTTTCTGGATACCGTCAAAACCCCCGCCTAAAACCCCCACCAAAACACGGAACACCACAATGACCGATGCCCTCAAACCCTTTATAGACAAGGCCACCGCGCCTCTATCGCAACAAGACGCGGAAACCGCCTTTCAAATCATCTTTGACGGAGGCGCAAACGACATGCAAATCGCCGGGTTTTTAATGGCTCTGCGCACACGGGGCGAATCCGTCACCGAATACACAGCCGCCACGAAAATCATGCGGGATAAATCCCTGAAAATCACCGCCCCCACGGGCGCGATAGACATCGTTGGCACGGGCGGAGACGGCAAATCCACGCTGAATATATCGACCGCGACGGCTATCGTAGTCGCTGGGGCGGGTGTTCCAGTCGCTAAACATGGCAACCGCAATTTGTCGTCTCAATCTGGCACGGCGGACGCGCTGGCGGCTTGCGGAGTCAATATCATGTCCGAACCTGACCGAGTGCAGGCCTGTATCGCGCGGCATGGGATTGGGTTTATGATGGCGCCCGTGCATCATCCGTCTATGAAATATGTGATGCCCGCACGGTTGGCGTTGGGGACGCGGACGGTGTTTAACATCTTAGGTCCTTTAACGAACCCTGCGGGGGTGCGATTGCATTTATGCGGGGCGTTTTCTGCGGAATTGCTGCGCCCTATGGCGGAAGTTTTGTCCGCGCTGGGCAGTGAAACCGCGTGGCTGGTGCATGGCGGGGACGGCACGGATGAGCTGTCCATAGCCGCGCCATCAAGCGTTGTTCGGCTGGCGAACGGGGCGATTACTGAGGGCGAGATATCGCCAGAGGACGCGGGGTTGCCCGTCCATCCGTTTGCCGCGATAGTCGGTGGGTCGCCCGCGTTTAACGGGGCGGCGTTGCGGGGGTTATTGGATGGTGCTTTGGGCGCGTATCGGGATGCGGTTTTGCTGAATGCGTCTGCGGCTTTGGTGGTGGCTGGGGTGGTTTCGGGGCTGGTTGAGGGTGTGGAGGTCGCCCGTGAGAGTATAGATAGTGGGGCGGCTCGCGGTAAATTGGCGGCTTTGGCTGAGTTTAGCAGTGGGGGTGGGTGATGGGTTGGTTTGATATTATTTTTCTTTTTGTTGTTACTATTCTTGTTGCTTATTCGGTTTTCATAGCAGTCTGTGAGGAATATAATCTTCTTGTATCTTTTAGAATGCGAAAGAAAAAAGAATTGAAAGAATTTAAAGAATTTAAAGAATGGAATAGGCAAAGAAATAATAAAACTAGGGAACTAAAAAAGCAAATTAAAGATTGGAACAAACGGAGAGTAATGCAAAAAAAACGAAGAATAATACAAAAAAAACGAGCCGCAATACACAAAAAAAATTGGGCATTTCTGCAAAAACTAAATTTCTTAAAAATAATATACGGGTTGATTGCTTTTATCATTGGTCTTGCCCTTTTTACTTTGTTTTCTGCTCTTCTTTCACAGCTTTTAACAAAACAATTTAATGCACCCAATCCATTTAATCTACCCAAATTAGAGGTGGTTGACTCAAGTTTTGCTCTTGCGTTTCTTGGCACGGTCACAGGTATTGTTGCTTTATTTAGTGGTTATTTAGCAATCAGACGCTCTGAAGAAGATAAAATTCAAAATAAAATAGCCCAAAAACAAGCTGAGACAGCCATCAGGCAAAGCAATATAGCCTTCAGGCAAAGCAGAGCAGCCACAGCGCAAAGCAGAGCAGCCAATAGGCAAGCTGATATAGCAGAGCAAGGACTAATCACAGACCGGATTAACAAAGCGGTTGAGAGTCTAGGCAAAATTAATCAAGATAATAAACCCGTGCTTGAGGTACGGATTGGCGCACTTTATGCACTGGAACGAATCGCTCAAGATAGTATAGCCGACCACATTAGAATTATGAAAATTATTTGTAGTTATATCCGTATCAATCGCCCCTTTAACAACAAAATGGCTGAAACAGAAGCTATAACTGACGACATACGAGAAGCCTTACATATTATCGGTCATCGTGATAAATGGACGGAAGACGAAAGACATCTAAACAAAGAAAAAAAAGAAAATTACAAACTTGACTTGCGACATTGTGATTTACATAATCTAGAGCTTTTTGATGCAGACCTGAGCAATGCACTGCTTGACGGGTCGACATTACGAGAAGCAATACTTGTTCGGGTAAAATTTAAATCTGCGCATTTTTTTGAAACAAACATAAGCGACGCAGATATTGAAGGTGCCGACATGACAGACGTAACCACAGTAAAAGCTTACGCTCACAGGGGTGATTTTTCAGACTGTTTAACTTTTACCCAACCGCAAATTGATAAAATGTTTTTAGGAAAAGGTGTAAAGCTAGCAAAAAATGTAAAGATAGACGAAGATTTGTTTCACCCCCAAAAAGGCACAACGTATTACAAAAAATATAATACATTTAAAAATTTTATGGAAGCCCGCCACGAATGGCTAGAAGAAAGTGAAAACTAACCATGCACATCCTAGACAAAATAAAAACCTACAAACTCGCCGAAATCGCCGCCCAAAAGCGCGAAATCCCCTTGTCCGAAATGCACGACCTCGCCAGCCAAGCTCCGCCGACCCGCGGCTTTGCCGACGCGCTCACCGTCAAGGCAAAAACCCACCCTGCCCTGATTGCCGAAATCAAAAAGGCCAGCCCCTCCCGCGGGGTTATCCGCGCGGATTTTGACCCAGCCGCGCTTGCCCACGCCTATCACAAAGGCGGGGCGGCGTGTTTGTCCGTGCTGACCGATTCCCCAAGTTTCCAAGGCGATCCCGCCCACTTGCGCGCCGCCAGAGCCGCCTGTCCCCTGCCCGTTTTGCGCAAGGATTTCATCTTTGACGCGTACCAAATCACGCAGGCTCGGGCAATGGGGGCGGACTGTATTTTGCTGATTATGGCGTGTTTATCGGGCGCACAGGCGGCGGAATTAGAGCAGGCCGCGGCCGCGCTCGGACTGGATGTTTTGCTAGAGGTGCATAATGCGGCCGAGCTGTCGTCCGCCTTGGATTTACAGTCGCGTTTGGTCGGTATAAATAACCGAGATTTACGGGATTTCACGGTGGATTTGGCGGTGACTCGCGGGCTGGCTGGGATGGTGGGGGCTGGGCGCGATGTCGTGTCGGAAAGTGGGATTTTCACGCGGGCGGATATGGATTTGTTGGCGGGGTATGGGGTTTCACGGTTTTTAATCGGGGAAAGTTTGATGCGGTGTGAGGATGTGGAAACGGCGACAAGGGAGTTGGTGATTAGTGATTAGTGATTAATGATTAGTGAGGGCTTGACTTTGTTGGGCGTGTAAAGGTAAAACGAATGATGATTACTTTTTCTTTTCTTTTATGGCATGTTATTATGCCTGCCTGTCTTTTTATATTTGCCTATATGGTTGAAAATACGTTTTGGAAATGGAAATTTTACAAACCTTTTTCATCTTGGAGAGCATCGGCATTACAAAAACTTTCAAAATTTGGGGCAAAAATAATCAACTTAAAAAGAGTATACATTTTTTTTGCTGTTCTCATTGGTTTCGCACTTCTTATCTTGTTTATTGCTCTCTACTATCAACTTTTCAATATTATATCGGGTAAAGTTAAAACTACAATAAGCACTATTGACTCAAACTTTGCTCTTGCTTTTCTTGGCACTGTCTCTAGTTTTGGTGCTTTATTTGGAGTTTATCTGGCAATACAACGAACAGATGAGAGCAAACGGCAAAATACAATAGCAGAAGAAACTAACAAAATGACCAAATGGCAAAATGAAATAGCCAGCAGACAAGCCCATACAGCAGAACAAGAATCAATTACCGAGCGGATTAACAAAGCGATAGAAAATCTGGCTAAAAACCATGAAAACGGCGACCCCATGCTTGAAGTAAGGCTTGGCACGCTTTACGATTTGGAACGTATTGCTAAAGATAGTGAGCGCGACCATAGACAAATCTTGGAAATGCTTTGTGGTTATATACGCCTTAACAGCCCAGTAACAAATAAAATAAAAGAATTAAAGATAGATACAAAACGCAAGCCACGCAAGGATATACAAACAGCTTTAACAATTATCGGGCGACACGATAGCTGGTTAAAGGATGATGCCCCTTTAAAAACAGAACAAGCTCAACGTGAACGGGGATACATGATTGACCTAAGCTATTGTGATTTATGGGGCGCAGATATTCATAATGCAAACTTAAGTTATGCGATGATTCAACATGCAAATCTAAATAGGGCGAGTATTCATAACACAAATATGACTAGCACAAATTTTTATTGGACAGATATGATTGGCGCATTTATCAGTGAGTCAAACTTAACAACAACAGGATTCTCATATTCAAACCTGAGCAGAACACACATTACTAATCGATCAAATTTGTATAATACTCAATTTAGTGGCACAACCATGAATAACGTAATACTGAGTAGTGTAAAAACGCGTAATGTAATACTTATGTCGGCAAATTTAGAAGATGCGGATATCATTGATTCAGACCTATACAGGGCGGAATTTTATAAAGCAAACCTAAAAGGTGTAAATACAGCAAACTCTTACATTTACAAAGGTAATTTTTTAGACAACGTGAATTTTACAAAGAAACAACTAAATAATATGTTTTGCGGAATTGATGTGAAAATACCAAAACACCTAGAACCTCGCCCCAAACACTGGCCAATAAAAGAATTATCTAAAGATGATTTTATGAAAGCATATTCGGATTGGAAGAGAGAAGCACGAATTGATAGCTATGCTGATTCCAAAAACATGACTGTAGAACGCCTATGACCCAAAAATCTCCTCTCACCCATTTTGACGCACAGGGCGCGGCGCACATAGTCGATGTGTCCGCCAAACCCACAACCGCCCGAACCGCCACGGCTACCGCCACAATCGCTCTGTCGGCACAAACGCTTGCGCTGGTCGAATCGGGCTCGGCGAAAAAGGGCGATGTGCTGGGCATCGCCCGTATCGCGGCCATCATGGCGGCGAAAAAAACCGCCGAAATCATCCCGTTGTGCCATCCGTTGCCCCTATCCCATATCGCCGTGGATTTCACCCTTCACCCTGCGCGCGACCCCGAAAAACCCCATATAAACATAGTCGCAACCGTCAAAACCACCCATCAAACGGGGGTAGAGATGGAGGCATTGACCGCCGTATCAATCGCTGCCCTGACGATTTACGATATGTTAAAGGCGGCCGATAAAGCTATGACAATCGGCGACATCCGCCTGTTGGAAAAACGCGGTGGAACGTCCGATTTTTCGGCGGAAACCCCCGAAAGTCCGCCCAAATGATTACCCTAGAACAGGCCTTGGAACAGGCGTTTTCGCTGGTATCCCCCCTCGGCACAGAGCAGGTGGATTTGGCGAACGCCCACGGGCGGGTTTTGGCGATTGACGCGGTGGCGGGGCGCGATCAACCGCCCTTCCCCGCCGCGGCTATGGACGGGTATGCCGTGTGTGGGCGGGACAATCGTTATAAAATCATAGGCGAATCGGCGGCGGGTTCGGGGTTTAGCGGGGCGGTCAGCGCGGGCGAAGCCGTGCGGATTTTCACGGGCGCACCCGTGCCAAATGGCGCAACCCGCGTTATTCCGCAGGAAATGTGTGAGCGGGATGGTGATAGTTTAACCGTGTCAAACAACCCAGAACAAGCCCCTGATTACATCCGCCCGCAGGGTGCGGATTTCGCGCAGGGGTTCGTTTTATCCGCACCTGTAGGGTTGGATTCGCCCCAGATTGCTCTGCTGGCAGCGATGAATTGTGCGCGAGTATCGGTACGGCGCAAACCCGTAATAGCTCTTGTTTCTATGGGGAATGAGCTGGTCGCACTCGGCGAGTCCCCCAACGCAAATCAAATAATAGCCTCCAACGCACTGGCCATCCGCGCCCTGCTGGACAAACACGGGGCGGTTGGCAAAATCATGCCGATAGCCGCCGATAGCCCTGCCGAATTGCAGGGCACTCTGGCGCAATGTGTCGACGCGGATTTGATAGTCACGCTGGGCGGAGCCTCCGTCGGCGATTACGATATTATCGGGCAAATGGTGCGGGCGGGCGCGTTGGAAACGCTGTTTTATCAGGTGGCGATGCGTCCAGGCAAACCGATGCTGGCGGGGCGGTATCAGGGGCGGCCGATGATTGGGCTGCCCGGCAATCCGGTGAGCGCGCTGGTCTGTGCGATGGTGGTTTTGGTGCCTGTGGTGCGGGCTATGCTGGGGTTTGCGGGTGCGGCGATGCCCCAGCGATTGGTCAAATCTGGCGGCGCGATTGCCGCGAATAACGGCGGGCGGGCGCATTATATGCGGGCGGTTGTGCGGATGGATGCAGGGGCCGAGCGTGTGTTTGTCTTTGAACGCCAAGACAGCAGTTTGCTGGCGGTGATGGAACGCGCGAATTGTTTGGTGGTGCGTCCTGCGGGGGCTAGCACTGTTGGCAAAGGCGAACCTGTGCATGTTATTGATTTTTAAAGAGTTACCCATTCAAAGGGCGTGGCTTTTGTGCATATAGAGCTTTGCTTGCACAAAGCCCATACACAAAAGCCTTGGGCTACAAGACGTTAAAATTATCATAAATTTATTTAGACTACATACAAGACGCTGAGCCAAGCCCCCAATCCCTAACAACCAATCATTCACAATTCATCATTCACAATTCATCATTCAGACGGCTCAGCACTCTTCAAATATTGAAAAAACTCACTATCAGGCGATAACACAATCGTAGAATTATCCCCCTTTAACGCCTTCCTATACGCGCTCAAAGACCGATAAAACGCGAAAAACTCTTTATCCTGACTGAACGCCGACGCATAGATAGCAATGCGGGTCGCATCCGCCTTCCCCCGTATAATCTCTGCCGTTTTATTCGCCTCCGACACCTTTTCCACAACCTCCCTATCAGCAGCCGCACGGACGCGTTGGGCGGCCTCATTACCGCGAGCGATTTCATCCGCCGCTTCGCGTTCGCGTTCCGCGCGCATCCGCTCAAAGGTCTTTTCCAGATTTTGAATAGGCAAATCGGCGCGTTTAATCCGCACATCCACGATTTCCACGCCGAAAGCAGAGGCCTTGGCACGGGCTAAATCCCTGATTTGGTTCATTAAATCCACGCGGTCAGACGACAGCAAGGCGGACGAATTAACATCGCCCAACACTTGGCGCATCTCTGCGTTTAATATCGTTTCCAACCGCCCGCGAGCCGCCCGTGCGCCCCCCGTACCAGTCGCCCTGCGAAACTGCACCACATCGACAATCCGCCACCGCGCGAAGGCATCCACATCAAAGCGGCGATTATCGCGCATTGTCACCTCTAACGGTTGAGTATCAAGGGGCAGAATCCTATCGTCATAGCGAACAGCCTCCTGTATAAACGGCAGTTTCCACGCGATTCCGGGGGTTTCATTGACCACCTTAACCTCGCCAAACTGCAAGACCAACGCCTTTTCGCGTTCATCCACAATGTAAATCGACGACAGCCCGATAAAGCCAACGGCAACGATGAAAATCAAACCTATAATAGCGCGACTCATAATAATATTTCCTTTTTGTTAGGCGTTTTCACGCGGTTATTTCTTTTTAATCAGTTCATTTAACGGCAGATATGGCACGACACCCTGCCCGTCTTGGGCGGTATCTAGGATGATTTTATCCATCCCGCCAAGCACTTCTTCCAAGGTTTCCAAATACAATCGCTTGCGCGTGACTTCGGGGGCTTTGGCATATTCCTCCAAAACCGATAAAAACCGTGCGGTTTCACCTTCGGCATTATTCACGACCGAAGCGCGATAGCCCTCTGCCCGTTCCAGCATTTGGGCGGCGGCACCCCGCGCCTCTGCCACAACCTTATTTGCATAGGCATCGGCTTGTTTTTCTAGAGTATCACGGCGTTGCTCTGCCGCCTGAACCTCACGGAAAGCGTCCGCCACGGAACGGGGCGGGTCGGCTTTGTCAAAATTCACCCGCAATATGGTGACACCCGATTCGTAAGTGTCCAAAGTAGCCTGTATCAGCGTTTGCAATTCGCTGGCGATTTTGCTTTTGCCCGTTGTTAATATAGGCGTTAGGTCGGTTCGCGCAACGATTTCCCGCATCACCGATTCGGATACGGCGCGGATGGTTTCACGCGGTTCTGCGATGTTAAAGACGAATTTTTGAATGTCGCGGACGTTCCAAACGACTTGGAAATCAATATCCACGATGTTTTCATCGCCCGTGAGCATCAATCCCTCTTCCGAGCGACTGCCCCCGCCAACGCCTATGTCTTCGATGTTTTCGCGGGTTACGGGGAAGATTTCCTTGCTGACGGCAGGCCATGGGGCGAAATTCAAACCCTCTTCGCCCGTTTTGTAATACTTGCCAAAGAACAATTCCACCGATTGTTCGGAGGTTTCAACACGGTAAAAGCTAACGAATAGCCATAATATAACCAGTGCGACAAGGAACAATAGCCCGCCTGACCGCCCGATACTGGGCATGGAAGGGCTGTCATTGCCGCCGCCTCCGCCGCCACCAGAACCGCCCGTGGATTTGCCACCGATAAGAACGCGCAGTTGTTCTTGACCTTTGCGCATCATATCCTCAATTTCATTACGCGGAGGCTGGTTTGGCGGGGGCGCACCGCCGTTGCCTTTGGGTGCATCTTTGCCCTTTGACGGAGGACGCGGAGTGCCACCGCCCCAAGGGCCGCCTGAGTTTTGGTTTGATGAGAAGAATCGCATGGAGTGCCTTTCGTTACGCTTATCCCCACAATACGGGGTAATTCGGGGGAATGCAAGCGTTTTTTAGTTATTAGTTGTTAGTTATTAGTTATTAGTGGATTTTGTGGCAAAGTTTTTCTTAAATTAACGAGCTTGAGTGCAGACAAAAATAAATAAAAATATCATTTATCACTAACAACTCACAACTAATAACTAACAACTAAACTTGGTGCCGCTGATAGGACTTGAACCTACGACCCCATCATTACGAATGATGTGCTCTACCAGCTGAGCTACAGCGGCCAAACCAGTTTATCCCCCTTTATCACAAACCCGCGTGGGGATGCGCATCGTCACCAGCTCCTCTGCCGCGGTGGGATGCACCGCCACAACCGCATCAAAATCCGCCTTTGTCGCCCCCATTTTCACGGCTATCGCCGCCAGTTGTATCATTTCCCCCGCAGCATGTCCAACTATATGCACTCCCAGAACTTTGCCCGTCGCCACAGAGACTATCATCTTCATCAGCATCTTTTCATCGCGACCCGCCAAAATATGCTTCATTGGGCGGAAATGCGACACATAAACCTCCACCGATTCACGGGCGGACGCGGATTCTTCCGTCAGCCCAACCGTGCCAATCTCTGGCTGAGTGAAAACCGCCGTGGCTATATCGGCGTAATCCATAGTGCGCGGGGTGGCGTGGAACGCGGTATCCACAAACGCCACAGCCTCGCGTATCGCAACAGGGGTGAGCTGGACGCGGTCGGTCACATCGCCTATCGCATAAACACCTTTGCGACTGGTTTGGGCGTAGTCATCAACGACTATCGCGCCCTTTTTGAGCGTGATATCCGCGTCCTCCAAGCCCATGTTTTCCGTATTCGGCACACGCCCAGTCGCCAGCATCACCGCCCCAAATTGCTCGCCATTCACACGCAGGGTTTCGGTTATCCCGTCAATATCGGTATTCGTGCGCAAATCAATGTTTTTATTGCGCATTTCGGTGGCTATGTGGTTGCGGACTTCGTTATCAAACCCGCGGAGGATTTGCTCGCCTCGGTAAAATTGCGTGGTTTTCACGCCCAATCCGTTTAGGATACAGGCGAACTCGCAGGCTATGTAGCCGCCGCCGATGATAAGGATGGATTTTGGGAGTGTCGGCAGGTGGAATATATCGTTGGACGTTATCGCGTGGCTTGCGCCCTTTATATTAGGGACAAAAGGGCGACCGCCCGTGGCGATAAGGATTTTATCGGCGGTTACGGTTTTGGAGTTTAGGTGGATTTCGTGCGGGTTGCCTAGGCGGGCGCGGGATTTGAAAACGGTGACCCCTGCTTTTTCAAGGTTGGTTTGATAGATGGATTCTAGGCGAGCGATTTCCGCGTCTTTGGCGGGCAGGAATTTTGCCCAATCAAATGTGGCGGGGGGGGTGTCCCAGCCATAGCCTTTGGCATCGTTTAGGGTTTCGGCGAATTCTGACGCGTAGACCATTAGTTTTTTCGGCACACAACCGCGAATAACGCAAGTGCCACCCATGCGGTATTCCTCTGCTAGGGCGACTTTTGCCCCCGTTTCGGCGGCGAGGCGGGCGGCACGAACCCCGCCAGAGCCACCCCCTATAACGAATAAATCAAAGTCGTGGGTCATGTTAAATCCTTTTATTTATAGAGTGCATCGTTTAATGCCCAATAGGCTTTAGAGTCTTTTAGATGCTCGTTTTCCTCTGCAAGGTCGAGGGGAGTCTTATCCCTACTATTTTTTGCTTTAGCATCCGCCCCAGCTTTTAATAAAGCGATAATCGTTTCAGGGGTTTCATTACCAGATGCCGCAAGATGAAGCGGTGTCCATCCAGATCTATCCTTTGCATTCAGATTTGCACCTGCATCCAGAAAAACCTTAATCACTTCGGGGTTTTTATTTTTCCATGCCGCATAATGAAGCGGTGTCCATCCATTTCTATCCTTTGCATTTAGATTTGCACCTGCATCCAACAGAGCCATAATTACTGCGGGGCTTTCATTATGCCTAGCCGCCCAATGAAACGGTGTCACCCACTCTTCATCTTGCGCATTTACATCTGCACCTGCATCCAGAAAAGCCATTGTCACTTTTAGGCTTGCGCCCTCTGCCTCAAAATGAAATGGGGTTTGCTCGCTACTGGTTCGTGCATGCACATCTGCCCCTGCCTCCAACAGAGCCAATGCTACTTTATCGTTTCTATTCTGTACGGCTTCATGGAGTGGTGTCCATCCATGTTTATTCCTTGTATTAACATCTGCACCTGCATCCAATAAAGCCATAGTCGCCTTGAGGTCTTTAATCGTAAATACCACCTTATGAAGCGGGGTGTTTCCTTCCGCATCCCTTGCATGCAAATCTGCCCCATTATTTAGGCAAGACTGCACCTGTTCAAAAGTTACCTTGTGCCAATAATCCCAAGTCTTATCCGCCCACCCGCAACCTTGCGCCAAAGCAGGCAGAGTCCCCAACCACATCATAACCATAAGTGCTAGGGTCGCCCGTGTCATATTCACTATTTTATTTTGCATGTCATCAATCCTTTAATCTTGCAAAAGCATAGCACCAATTTCTGCTAATTCATATTGCGTTTCTTCCCATTTGCTCTTGCCTGTTTCACGGCTTTTCACAAGACCCGTGCCGTCCGCCATAACCACCGCATTTGCCATTTTCAAGAAAAATCCTGTTTCCACGACCCCAGCAATGGAGCGTAAATAGCCGTCTAAAGCATCAGGGTCTGCAATATGTTTTAAGTGTAAGTCTAAAATATAGTGACCCTCATCAGTGATAAAAGGTTTATTACCCACCATGCGTTGAATCGGTTCGCTTGCCCTCGCAACAGTACGTACGAACAAGTTCAACAGCACCGCTTGCTCAATATATTTGTAGGTTGTTTGCCAAGAGAACTGGACAACTTCCACAGGCAAAGGAAACGCGCCCAGCGCATCCACAGCCTTACTCGCATCGGTAATGACAATAAATTTCTTTGCCGACCGAGCTGTCATTTTTTCTTGTAATAACGCCCCGCCCCCGCCTTTTATCAAATTATGTGCGGGGTCAAATTCATCCGCACCATCAATCACCAAATCTAAAAATTTAAGGTCTTCCAAAGATTCAATCTTACCCAACGGGGCTAGGTCATCCAGCGATTCAATTTTTATTCCCAGACTTTCTGCTAATTCCGTTGTTTGGGAAGAGGTCGCACAGGCACGAAAGGTCAAGCCCCGTGATTGCTTACCCGCAAGCAGTTTCACAAACCAAGAGGCAGTTGACCCCGTGCCAATGCCTATTTTCATTCCATCCTTAACTTCCGCCAGAGCATGCCATGCCGCAAATATTTTTGCTTTTTCAGCATCAGGTAAGTTTTGTAGGTCTTCTATATTCATTTGATTTGTCCTATGGTTTATCCCCTGCCCCGCGTTTAGCGGATTTTCTAAAAAAGATAAAGAGTCAATATTCACTAATCACTAATCGCTAATCACTAATCACTAATCACTAATCCTATGTCGTTTTCCACACCCCACATGGTTAAATAACGCCTAGCTTCCACACAATACCCTGCTAAATAAAACCTTCACTAATAACTAACAACTAATAACTAACAACTACCCATGTTCCTCAGCATCTTTGACATCTTCAAAATCGGCATAGGCCCGTCGTCCAGCCACACAATGGGGCCGATGGTCGCGGCAAAACGATTCCTCAGCCAAATCCAAACCGCCAAAATCAAACCCGCCCGATTGGGTGCGTCCTTGCACGGGTCGCTCGCCTTTACGGGCAAGGGGCATCACTCGGATTTCGCCGTCATCATGGGGCTGGCGGGTGCACAACCCGAAACGTTTGACCAAAAAGCGGCCGCCTTGCTGTTGGAACACATAACGGAAACCAAAACCATCCGCCCTGACGGACACCCGCTCTATGAATTCGACCCAGAAATCGCAGTCGCCTTTGATTACGACACCATTCTGCCCGCCCATTCCAACGGCATGACATTCTTTGCCTATGACGCGGACGGCAAAGTTATATTGGAACAAATCTTTTATTCCATAGGCGGTGGCTTCGTTCAAACAGACGCGGAAATGACGGAAAACGCATCAACCAAAGGCCCCGTGCAGAAGGTATTTTACCCCTTTAATACGGCGGACGAATTGCTGTCCATGTGCAAATCCACGGGCAAAACCATAGCCGAGATAGTCCATGAAAACGAAATCATGCACATGACGGCGGGCGAGTTAAAGGCGGGAATTGACCGTATTTGGGACGTTATGGATGATTGTATTGACAAAGGCTTGAAGACCGGCGGAATTCTGCCGGGCGGGTTAAATGTGCGCAGGCGGGCGCAGGGTATTTATGATGCTTTAAACGCCGAACACGGGCAGAATCAAACCGCCCCGCATGTGGTGAATGATTGGATTGCCACCTATGCTATGGCGGTGAATGAGCAGAACGCGGCAGGTGCCCGCGTGGTAACCGCCCCCACGAACGGCGCGGCGGGGGTTATTCCAGCGACTCTGCGGTATTATAGGGATCATGTGCCGAATGCTTCGGCGGACGGGGTGGAAGTGTTTTTGCTGACTGCGGCGGCGATTGGCGCGTTAATAAAATCCAACGCGTCCATATCGGGGGCAGAGGTCGGGTGTCAAGGTGAAGTCGGCTCTGCCGCGTCTATGGCGGCGGCGGGGTTATGTGCGGTTATGGGCGGGACTCCGATGCAGATTGAAAACGCGGCGGAAATAGCGTTAGAGCATCATTTGGGAATGACGTGCGATCCGATTGCTGGGCTGGTGCAGGCTCCGTGTATTGAACGGAATGGGCTGGGCGCGATAAAAGCAGTGTCGGCGGCATCGCTGGCGTTACGCGGGGATGGTGTGCATTTGGTGAGTTTGGATGCGTGTATTGAGACTATGCGCCAGACTGGGCTGGATATGAATACGAAGTATAAAGAGACTTCACTGGGCGGGTTGGCGGTGAATTTGCCGGCGTGTTAGTTGTTAGTTATTAGTTGTTAGTTGTTAGTTGTTAGTTTTTTTAGGAATTAATTTTTAAATTCTTCCCATAAGGAAGCCAAAACATCTTGCATATCATATTCACCCGCAGGCTGATTCATTCCCCAACGTGCGGCCTGCAATGCACCCCGTACAAAGATAGACCTATCAGTTGCAATATGGCGTAAAATTATACGCTCGCCTTTACCTGAAAAAATAACATCATGTTCGCCTACGACATCGCCCGCACGAATAGAACTATACTCAATCGTGCCAGTCTCCCGCCCTCCAACTATATCAGTATCAAGCTTTGGCGGGTTTTTTTTCCCCATATCCACTGCATTGCCCAGCATCAAGGCTGTGCCAGACGGTGCATCAATTTTATTGCGGTGATGCGTTTCTACAATATTTATATCAAAGTAATCTCCTAAAACAGAACTAACCAAATTCGTCGTTTTTGCCAATAAGTTAATACCAATGCTCATATTACCAGAGCGAATAATCCGTGCATGTCGCCCTGCCACCGCTATTTTTTCTAATTGCTTTTCATTAAACCCAGTCGTGCCAATGACTAAAACGCATTTCGCCTGTGCTGCCAATTCAGCGTGAAGCACGCTTGACTCTGGACTTGTGAAATCAATCACCACATCGGCTTTTGCAAACAATTCTACCGCGTCCGCGACAACCTTTGCACCTATATCAGCACCACCCAAACAAGCACCAACGTCACGACCAATCCAGTCATGCCCTGCCCGTTCCGTAGCACCAACCAGTTTCATAACATTCTCATCAATCACACCCTTTATCAACGCTTGCCCCATACGACCTGACGCTCCCATCACTGCTATTTTCTTTTGTTCTAGTAGCATTTTTTATCCCCTTGTGTTTTGCCCAGAATTTGCTATATCTTACCCTAAATCCACACAAAGTCAAGGCACATAATCATGGCAAAGAAACCCGAACACCGCGGCACTTTCACCCGCGCCCAAAGCCAACGCCAACTGCGCGTGGGTGAGAATATCCGCCGCGCCCTCGCCCAGATTTTGCAACGCGATGGACTGCACGATCCCGCACTGGCGCAGACCTCTATCACCATCGGCGAAGTCCGTTCCAGCAGTGATTTGAAGACCGCGCATATCTATGCCCTACCGCTCGGCGGGGAAAACGCCCCCGCGGTTATTGAGGCTTTGAACCGCAATGCCTCGGAGATTCGGTTTGCGTTAAACAAGCATTTGGCGATGAAATTCTCGCCCCAATTGCGGTTTTTTCTGGATGAAACCTTTGACCATATTGACCAAACCCGCGCGTTGCTAGACCGCGATGCGGTGCGTGCGGATGTGGCGAAAGATGGTTAAAACACCCCCGAAACCCCCCCGCAAAAAACTGCCCATAGACGGCTGGTTGGTGATTGATAAACCCGCGAACATGACCTCTAATACCGTTGTTAATAAGGTAAAATGGGCGATGTCCGCGGCCAAAGCTGGGCATAGCGGCACGCTGGACCCGACCGCCACTGGGATTTTGCCAATCGCGCTGGGCGAGGCGACTAAAACCATCCCCTTTGTCATGGACGCGCTGAAAACTTACCGTTTCACCCTGCGTTTGGGGGTTGCCACAAACACGGACGATACCGAGGGCGAAGTGACCGTTACCAGCGAAATCCGCCCCGATGATGCGGCGATTCGCGCGGGGTTAACAGCGTTTGAGGGCGATATTATGCAGCGTCCCCCGCAGTTCTCGGCGGTGAAAATTGACGGGCAACGCGCCTATCATTTGGCACGGGCTGGGGTGGATTTCACGGTGCAGGAACGGCCTTTGTGGGTGGAATCTCTGGCGATGATTTCGCGCCCCGATGCCGACCATGTCGTGCTGGAAATGGTGTGTGGGAAAGGCGGTTATGTGCGCTCTATCGCGCGGGATTTGGGGGAAATGCTGGGCTGTTTTGCCCATGTTGCGGGGTTGCGCCGTACCGAAACGGCTGGTTTTAATGAAAGCCACGCGGTGGATTGGGACGCGGTTTTGAACGCGGATTTGGGGGCGTTATCGGCGCGTTTGTTGCCGATAGAGGCAGGTTTGCACAGCCTGCCCTGCGTGGTTTGCCCGATGGACGCGGCCAGCAGCCTGTATCAAGGCAACCCCGCCCCGGTGATTTTTTGCGAGGCGGAAGAGGGTGCGCAGGCTTGGGCGCGGTGTGGCGACCGACCAATAGCCATTGGCGTTTATAGCAACGGGATGGTGCATCCGAATCGGGTGCTGTTGCCGTCCAAACGATGAATTATGCGAATATGATAAACCGAACCCACAGACGGATTGACGCGGATTGCTTGGCGATATACTCGGACTGCGAGGCGTACCGCTATCTGTTGCAGATAGTTTGGGATGAGACCGCACCGATGGCTATGTTCGTGATGTTAAACCCGTCCACCGCCACCGAATTGGCAAACGACCCAACCGTGGAGCGATGCGAAATCCGCGCCCGCCGTGCGGATTTTGGCGGGGTTTGTATCGGCAATATATTCGCCTATCGTGCCACAGACCCGCGCGAATTGCAACGGGTGGCAGACCCAATCGGGGCGGGTAACGATGCGATTATTGCGCGGCACGCGGGGCTGGCGGGGGCGGTTATTTGCGCTTGGGGCAACCACGGCGGGTTATTGGGGCGAGGCGAGGCGGTGCATGCGATGTTACGCGGGCAAGTGGGTGCGTTATGGCATCTGGGGCTGAACAAAAGCGGCCAGCCCAAACATCCGTTGTATATTTCTTACGCGCAGGGGTTTATTAGTTATTAGTTATTAGTTATTAGTTGTTAGTTATTAGTTGTTAGTTATTAGTGATTAGTGATTTTAACTGGATTAACTAGAAATTACTCAAGTGAGTTATTTTGAGTTATTTATTACTCCGATTAACTCGCTTGAGTTATTTTTAACTCACATTAACTCAAAATAACTCAAAATAACTCAATTAACTCACTTTAACTCAAAATAACTCACATTAACCACCTGTGGTTATTTTGGTTATTAAATAACTCAATTAACCACGATTAACCACGATTAACTGCGGTTGGTTATTTTTGGTTATTTTTGGTTATTTTTGGTTATTTTTGGTTATTTTTGGTTATTTTTGGTTATTCTTGGTTATTCTTGGTTATTTGTGGTTATTTGTGGTTATTTGTGGTTATTTGTGGTTATTTGTGGTTATTTTTGGTTATGGCAGTTATGAATAACCAATCACTAACAACTAACAACTAATAACTAGATATTGACCTTTGCCAACAACCCGCTAATATCCCCCTACCCTATTCACATAAAAACTTTAACAAAGGACTCCCACCCATGACCCCAGTGAAAACCATGAAAGCAATCGGCTACACCGCAGCAGGAGCAATAGACGCGCCAAACGCGCTGGTAGAATTCACCGCTCCAATCCCCGAAATATCCGCCAATGACTTGCTGGTGGAAGTCCGAGGAATCTCCGTCAACCCCGTTGACACAAAAATCCGCAAAGCCCAATCCCCCGATTCGGGGCATAAAATCATAGGCTATGACGCGGCGGGCATCGTCCGCGCCACGGGCAAGGCGGTGACAAAATTCAAAATCGGCGACGAAGTCTACTACGCGGGCGACATCACCCGCCCAGGCACGAACGCCCAATTCCACGCGGTGGACGCACGAATAGTCGCTCGCAAACCCAAATCTCTGGATTTCGCGCAATCGGCGGGGATGGCATTGACCTCCATCACGGCTTGGGAGCTAATGTTCGACTCCCTGCGATTAACACGCGGGCAGAACGGCGCGATTTTAATCATAGGCGGCGCGGGCGGGGTCGGCTCAATCCTGATACAACTGGTGAAACGGCTGACGGGCATGCGGGTGATAGCAACGGCTTCGCGTGATGAAACAATCGCGTGGGTGGGCAAAATGGGCGCGGATGATGTGGTCAATCACCACGAGGATTTGGCAACGCAGATGGCGGATTTGGGGTGTGCGCCGGGCTATGTCGCCGCGTTAAACGGTACGGCGGGGCATTTCGGCGCGATTGTGGAGCTGATAAAACCACGCGGGCATATCGGGATTATTGATGATTTTGGGGCGTGCGATATGATGCTGGCAAAGCCCAAATCGCTGAGCGTGAATTGGGAGTTTATGTTCACGCGGTCTATGTTTAACACGGAGGATATGGCAGCGCAAGGTGCGTTGCTGGATGAAGTGTCGGGGCTGTTGGATAAGGGCGATTTGATATCTACCGTGACGGGCAATCTTGGCGTGATGAGTGCGGATTCTATGATAAAAGCCCACAGGTTGCAGGAAGACGGGCGAGTTATTGGGAAGAATGTTCTTTTTGTTAACGATTAACGATTAACGATTAACGATGAATGAGTCTTTGCCACGGCTCGTTTGGGGCTGGTCGGCATTCGCGTAGCGATGACGAAGACCCGCAAGGGCTAAAATAACTAATAACTAATAACTAATAACTAATAACTAATAACTAATAACTAACCCCCCCCATAAAAAAAGCAAGCGACCTTACGACCGCTTGCTCTAATAATCACTAATCACTAATTAAAGCGCTTTATCAATCTTTTTCGCGACTTCTGGTGATACCCAAGTAGACCATACATCGCGGTGATTTTCTAGGAACTCAATCGCTGTATCCTCGGCTGATGCCTGCTCTTCTTCCTTATAGTTAAGCATCGCATTCATCACATCGCCAGGAAATACCCGCTTGGATAAATAGTCATAGGCAACACCGCCCGCTTGCTTGAATTCATCGGTTACAACCGTGTGAATAATAGCGGGAGACCAGCCAGACTGCTGTGGATCATCGCATTCCTGCTCTGGTTTCACAATGCACCCATTCCAGTGCTCATCACCAGCATAAGGCACGCCCCACGGCAGATTAACCAGACCGTATTTACCAGCCAACGCGGTTGGCGCCCAGTAATACCCAAGCCACTCTTCCCCGCGTTCCACGGCCTTTGCCAGCGAGCCAGACAACCCCGCGCCAGAGCCCGGATCAATCAGTTTCCAGCCCTTTGCTTCCATATCAAACGCACGGAACAAATTGCGAGTCACCAGATTACAGCCCCAACCAGGAGGACACCCGATAAGCGCGCCTTTGCTTGGCTCTTCGGAATCTGGGAACAGGTCAGGACGTTCCAAAATCTTGACAATCGTGTCCAATTCGGGGTATTTTTCCACGAAAGAAGGCGGTACGAACCAGCCCTCTGACACACCCGTAATCGGCCCGTCCACAACCGAATGCATGCGCCCCTCTGCTATCGCGGCTTGCAAGGGGTCTTGCACGAAATTAACCCAGAGTTCTGGGGCAATATCGGGTTTCCCCTTAGCGTTCATGGACGTGAAAGACGGCACGGTATCGCCCGGCACCAGCTCTGGATCGCAGCCATAGCCGTTTTCCAAAATAAAGGCATCGATATTCGCCAAAAGCGAAGCCGAAGCCCAAGTCATATCGGCAATTTGTACCTTACCACATTCCTGCGCAAGCGCGGGTGTGGAGGCGGCAAAGCCCAAAGTTAAAGTCGCCAAGCCAATGGCAACAGGTGTGATGTGTGTTCGCATAGTTTTCTCCTATATTGCGGTGTTGTGCTTTCAATGTTTTGTTGGCAGAATCGTATAGTGGTAGATTTTATGGATTAAACAAGCGTTAAATGTGGGGTTTTTGAAAAAAATCATAAAGCGTTGATATTGGGGGATTATTTTTAATGATTAGAAAACAATTAAAAACAATTAAAAACGGCTTGACAGCCCCGCAAAACTATGTTTATTGTGAAAAAACAAAACAACAAGTGCAAAGGGACACGCTCATGCCATATATCAAACTTTTAACCATTCTTGCTGGGCTTGCCCTGCTAACCGCTTGCGCTGGGGCTGTTACTGTTAATCCCACCGTGAATACGGGCGGGAACGGAGGCAGTGGCGGGGGCGATGGTCCGTGCGTGACGAATCCGTTCGGCACGACTTGCACCAATCCCACCGAAACGCAACAGGTGACTTTCTGCCGTGATGACACCAGAACCACCGATACAAAAACAGATGATTGCGCCCCGACAATAACCCGCGTTTGTACTGCTAATGTCTTTGATACGCTTTGCACCACCCCGACCAAAGAACAGGCGGAGGTTTTTTGCGGTGATGACACCAAAACCACCAATACAAAAACAAACGATTGCGCCCAAACGATAACGGACGCTTGCACGGATGATTTCTTTCATACGCTTTGCACGGCTGAAGTATATGTGCAACAGCGCAAGGATTTTAATGACATGTGCATCAATCAAGAGGGAAAAACACCCCAGATTTGCGAAGCCGAGGCGCAGGTAAGGACTTGCGATGCAGACGAGTTTGCCACGGGGTGCGTGGCGCAAAAATACGTTGATGAACGCAGGATGACTTGTTTAACCAACAAAAACACCAATCGGTGCATGGCGACAGAAGAGCTGATTTGCGGGACGACTGGCGATATTTTTGATGATTTCTGCACGGGCTTGACAGATACAGACACTATGCGGGCGAGTGCTTGCCAAACGCATGGCACAGACCCCACCGATGGACACTCCACTTGCGCAACTATCCTTATTCCCTTGTGTGGTATAGCCGACCCGTTTGCCCATGAGGGCTGTGATGATGTGGTGAATATAAACGCAGGGGTGCGAAAAACCTTTTGTGAAACCCCCGCCAACGCTTGGAATCCGAAATGCATGGAGACAACGCATGGGGCGGTTGATGCTACGCGAGTGATGGCTTGCCAAATGTTTGGCATTGATACAGGCACGGGCGGTGATAATAGTTGCGCGACCAGCCTTACCACCGCTTGCGATATACGAGACCCGTTTGCCTATACAGGGTGCAAGGATGTGGCGGGGATTGCAGGGGTGCGAATGATGTATTGCCAAGCCCCCGCCACGGCTTGGGATGAGGAATGCATGAATGGCACGCATGGCACGGTTGATACCGCGCGAGTGACGGCTTGCCAAATGTTTGGCACAGGCACGGGCGGTGATGATAGTTGCGCAACCAGCCTTGCCTCCATGTGTCTGCTAGCCAATCCGTTTATCCATGAGGGGTGTAATGATGTGGCGGGGATTGACGCGGGGTTTAGAACAACCTATTGCACCATGCCCGCCAATGCCTTTAAGACGGGGTGCAAAACGGATGGCACGCATGATGTTCTTACACAAAACGGCGCCACTGTGAATGGTGCACGGCGTGATGCCTGTTTGACCAGCCCTGTTGGCACACCTGCCGACCCCAGTTGCGAAACAGATTCCCTTACGGAGCAGGGCTGTGCAACCGACCCGTTTAGCGTTACAAATACGGGCTGTCGCAATCTTATGCGATTTTCAGAGATTGTGGGAAATTTCTGCGACATGAACCAGAGCAACCAAAACTGCGGGGTGAAGACCAGCACTTGGGTGGAAAATGCGCGGAATGCGGATGATACGGCTGATCTTGAGGTAAGAGGTGTCAGGGCAGCCCTTGCAAATGATGCGCAATATACCCTTATTACAGGCGGTACGGAGTCCTTGGAATTGGGGGATGCGGTGGCAAAACATGCCACGAACTTTGGTGATTTGACCTTTAAAAATACCGAGGTGCCCGCGAACGGTACCTTTGTAGGTGAAACGGCATTTACAGGCAATCCAAATGTGGCGGGCGGGATATCTTATGCCACCAATGTGGGGGCGACTAAACTCTATGCTGGGCTGTTGTCTGATACGAATGTTGGTGCGCTGTTGGAGGCAACACCAACCGCGAATTGGCTTGGACGGTTAGGCTTTATCCATGGTGAGAATATTACTACTAATGCTTTCCATGATGTAGCAGATTTTCAATTGGTGATTGATTTTACGAACACTGCCCTGTCCCAGACGGTAGCTCTTTCTAACCGTGAAAGTGCTTTTTATCAGCAATTTATTATCGCGGGTAAATTTAACGATAAGGGTGTGATATTTGGCACAGCAACTTACGAACTTAGGAATACTTCTAATGACGTTCTTAGCTCTAGAGGGATTGGCATATTAACAGGTTTGATTGGGCAAAAGGGCGCGGCGGCGGTTTTTCATAAAACTGGTGGAAATGAGAATGGGCTTACCGATTTTATCGGCGGGTTTGTTGCCGTGCCCTATGTTCCAGAGGCGGACGATTTCCCAAACAAGGTTACGTTTAGCGATTGGGTGCGTGATTTTGGCCCGAATCCCCCACCCGCTACACTTACCGCCACGACCCCCGCAACCGACCGTAAAAGACAATTCTTGGCGGGCGGTACAGCAGGGCTGGATACAACGGATGCGGTTAGCATAATAAGCGGTGCAAACCTTACCTTGACGCTAGGGGCGACGGGGCCGAACTCGGCGCGGTATAATGGCGAGCCACTGGGCGGGGATGGTGACGCGAGCGATGGTTATGGTTTATTGATTGATACTGTTGCCACTAATAGCTTTGTTGTATACGCGGGGCTTTTGGCGGATACAGATTTGGGCGCACCCCTGACACAAACCACTGGAAGCGTCACATGGTACGGGCAGATTCAAATCTTTCGGCATGGCACGTTTGATACCATTGACCCCCATAATTTTGAGTTAGAGATTACTTATGGTGGTACGAATGGTGTTGCGGGTTCAATAGAGGGGGATGTTGAAAGAGTACTTAGTGGCTCTACCAGCCAATATCGCTTGGCTGGTACTTATGATGCTGGTGGCGTTATCACTGGCACGGTTACTTTTACGAGATTTCAAGGTACTGATGCAGGACAACTCGACACGGCTATCGCCAACGGGACCGGGCAAGGAATTCTTACGGGATTGATTGGCGCACAGGGCGCGGTTGGGGTTTTTCTTCGTGCGGAAGCGGGTAGTACAAAAGACAATATAGAAGGTGCCGCGAGCGCTAGCCAAATCTACGCTGGTGGGTTTGTTGCTGCTCCGCCTCCGCCGTCTGTGGCAACCTATGCCAATTTTAAGACGTATTATGCAGATTCGGCTAGGGCACCTGAACGGACACTACACCCAACACCAACGTCAACGGATTCTAGGGGGGCATTCGTAGAAGGCACGGCAACGGGCTTGCCTACGGACGGTTTCACCTTTACAAGTGGTAACTTTGCACCTGTTGTGGTTAGATTGAAAAAAGCGGTAAGTGGCAATGATGGCTTTGTTCTTATGTATGGAAACGTGTCTAGTGGTCTTGATACGAGGAGGTTTCGCGGGGGGCTGTTACCAACAACAGATTTGGGACCAGCAGTCCCCACGACAAGCACGGCAAATTGGGCGGGTAGCCTCCATTTAGGACTCGCTGGAGGTGGCGTTAGGAACGTTGATTTACCAACTGTGACGGTGGATTTTGCCAATGGCAGGATTACCGCACCTGAGACAGAGGTCGGAGTCGGAACGGGTAACACAGTAACTATTAACGGGCTATTCGGCGCGGGCTTGCCCAGTGGGACTCCTGCGGGTATTCTGGGCGGGACTGTTAATTTTGATTTTTCGGGAAATCCACACACTGATAGACCGTTGATTGGTTTGATTGGAACAAAGGGGGCGATTGGCATATTCCATGGAAATGGACTCACTTTAGTTGGCGGGTTTGAGGCAAGCCCGAACTAATCACTCACCCCTAATCGTTAGTAAGAAAGCGTCGCCTGAACCGCCCTATCCCAATCGGCCAATCGCTTTGCCCTATCATCCGCCTCCATTGTCGGGGTGAACTGGCGTTCGCACTGCCACAACGCAGCAAAGCCCGTCTGGTCTGGATAAATCCCCGCCCGCATGCCCGCCAACCACGCCGCGCCCAAGGCGGTGGATTCCAGCACCCGAGGTCTATCCACCTTTGCCCCCAATATATCCGATAAAAACTGCATGGCATAGCCATTCGCGCTCATCCCGCCATCCACACGCAGGATATTATCGCCCGAACCAGCACCAGAACCCGCCCCAGAACCAGCACCAGAACCCCCCATATCCGCCCGCATAGCCGCCACCAAATCGCGGGTTTGAAACCCGACCGCTTGCAAGGCCGCCCGCGCCAGCTCTGCCCTGCCCGTATCGCGGGTTAATCCATAAACCGCCCCCCGTGCGTTCGCGTTCCAATACGGCGCACCCAAACCCGTGAACGCTGGCACAATCACGACTCGGCTATCGGCGCGTGCCGATTCCGCCAGTGCCACAGTCTCCCCCGCCTCGCCTATCATCTGCAAGCCGTCACGCAACCATTGCACAACCGCACCCGCCATAAATATAGAGCCCTCCAAAGCATAGCTGGTCTGCCCGTCCAGCCGATACGCGATAGTCGTCAGCAACCGATTATTGGAGGCAACCGCCCGCGAACCCGTGTTTAACAAGGCAAAACACCCCGTGCCATAGGTGGATTTCACCATCCCCCGCGTGAAACACCCCTGCCCCATAGCCGCCGCCTGCTGGTCACCTGCTACACCCAATATCGGCAGCCTCGCCCCGAAAATATCCACGCCCGTCGTGCCAAAATCGGCGGCGCAATCGCAAACTTCAGGCAACATAGCCATTGGGATATTGAACATATCGCACAATTCACGCGACCACTCGCCCCGATGAATATCGTATAACATCGTCCGCGCGGCGTTCGTCGCGTCCGTCTTATGCGACTGCCCTTTTGTTAACCGCCAAATCAGGTAGGAATCAATCGTGCCAAAGCATAAATGCCCCTCCTCTGCCTGTTTCTGTGCGCCTTCCACATTGCGCAAAATCCACGCGATTTTGGTTGCAGAAAAATACGGATCGGCCAATAACCCCGTGCGGGCGGTTATCGTGCGTTCGTCCAATTTCGCGCAATCGTCCGCCGTGCGCCTGTCCTGCCAGACTATCGCAGGATGGATGGGTTTGCCCGTTGACCGCTCCCAAATCACCGTTGTTTCACGCTGATTTGTTATGCCAATAGCGGTTATATCGCGCCCATCCAGCCCCGCATGTAGCAGAGCCAACCGCCCCGTATCAACCACGGTTTGCCAGATTTCCAGAGCGTCGTGTTCCACCCACCCCGATTGAGGGAAGGATTGGGTGAATTCTTGGGCGGCCTGCCCTTTGATTTGGAATGTTTCGTTGAAAATAAGGGCGCGGGTGGAGGTCGTGCCTTGGTCTATGGTTAATATGTGTTTCATTGGGTTCTCTTTTTATTATGGAGGGTTAGGGGTTTTTATGAGTTTGTCAAGGGGGAAACCAACCCTTGCGGTTTGGGATATAACATGATACTTTTAAATTATGCCTATTTTTATTGATGAATCTGGTTTTACAGGAAATGATTTGCTAAATGCTAACCAACCCCATTTCGTGATGTCCAGTGTCAGTATATCTGATGATGAGGCACAGTATTTAGTGGATAAAGTCAGGGCAGATTTTAAAATCAAGGCAGATGAGCTAAAGGGAGCTAATCTGCTAAGAACGGCAAAAGGCATGAATGTCGTAAAATATATCTTGTACAATATTCAAGGGAAATACGCACTTTCATGTAATCATAAGATTTACACCCTGTGCTGTAAAATCTTTGAATATATTTTTGAACCTGTATTGCAAGAAAATAATTCACTATTTTATGAAAATAGGTTTAATTTGTTTATAGCCAACCTTATTTTTTTATTTTTTGTTAATAAAGATAAAGTGGCATCTGAAATTATGATAAGTTTTGCTAAAATGATGCGCGAACAGAATTTTGACGCATTACGAGTTTTATTTTCAAATAAAACATCTCTAGATACGGATGACGTATTTCTTGATATGATAGATTTCATGGAGGGCTATTCAGATGAAATAATTAAAGAATTAGAAATACTTAAAGCCGCTGGAAACCACGGAAAATGGATACTTGATATATCTATTTCTGCACTTTGGGGGGTGTCAAGACATTGGGCTAAAAGCCATGATGAAATGACAATTATCTGCGATCCTTCAAAACCTCTGGCAGCACTTGCATCTGAAATTAATCTAATGGTTGGCAGAACAGACAGACCAAAACTTTTTCATCCTGTTGCAGGTCTTTACTCTCCTATATTTAATCTAAAAGAACCACTTCAATTTAAAGACTCAAAAGAATCAGCAGGAATCCAATTGGCTGATATAGTCGCAAGCTTTGCTACCTACGCTCTTAAAAAAGATGATAAGAGTTTATTGCAGATAATTGCTAAAGGCGTTATCAACGAAAGTATGTTTCCGACTCCTGAGCATGTAGATTTAGCTCAAAAACAGCCCACTATAAATGTAGTAGTGTTAAAGGAACTAGCCAATCGCGCCCGCAACAAAAGCGACCCACTTCTAGGAATGCCCGAGTATTACGAATTTATTAGTGAGCAATACGACACCTCACCACTCCGAAATTAAATAAAGCGGTTTGCGTGGTGCACCCGCTATCCCCCTTTTTTTATGTATTTGTCAAGGGTTTTTATTTGTGCCGTGCTTAACCGCAAGCCCAGTTTGCTGCGCCGCCAAACGATATCCTCTGCCGTTTGTGCGAACTCGTGGGCTATCAAATAATCCACCTCTTTCGCATGCAGGGTCGCGCCGAAATCCGCGCCCAAATCGCCCTGCCCCCGTGCCGTGCCGAGCATATCCCACGCGGACAAACCATAGGCAGAAAACAACCGTTCCGCCCAATCCGTATCCAAAAACGGGTAATCGGTGTGTAGTTTTTTAACCAGCCCCGCACGGTCGTTCAGTGCGAAATCACCGCCTTTTAACGGCGCGGTTGCCGTCCAAGCCGCGTTCATTTTCAAATACGGGGATAATCGCGCCAATACGGCCTCTGCCAATCGCCTATGTGTGGTGATTTTACCGCCAAACACGCTGATAACGGGCGCACCGCCCTCCCCCACATCCAGCTCCAAAACATAGTCACGGGTGGCGGCGGTCGCGTCCTCTGCCCCAAAATTATCACCATCATTATACAACGCCCGCAACCCCGCGTAATGGCTGATAATATCCTTACGTGTCAAGGGTTTAGCAAAATAACGCGAGGCTCTCTCGCACAAATAATCCATCTCCGCTTCACTGCAAACGGGGGGGCTGACATCGTTCATTGCAACCTCGGTCGTGCCGATAAGCGTAAAATCGCGCTGATACGGAATGGCGAAAATAATCCGCCCATCGTCGCCTTGGAAAAAATAACATTTATCGTGGGGGTAGAGCCGTTTTGTGATGATATGACTGCCCTTTACCAGCCGTATTTTGGAATTGGAAACCGTGCCAATATCGGGCAAAATACGGCTCGCATGACCGCCCGTGGCGTTTATTAAGGCGCGGGCTTCATAGGTTTGCCTGTCGGTTTTCACCTGCCACAGGTTGTTTTTCCGCGCAGCCCCCCTCACAAGGGTTCGCGTCATAACCCGCCCGCCCCGCGCCACGATATCAACCGCCATTAAAACCACCAGACGCGCGTCATCAACCCAGCAATCGGAATACTCAAAGGCTCGGTTTAACGCGGGTTTCAAGGGCGCACCTTCGGGTGTATTCGGCAATCTCAGCGTCCGTGTGGGTGGCAGGATTTTCCGCGCCCCCAGCGTATCGTACAGAGCCAGCCCCGCACGGATTATCCACGCAGGACGATGCCCCTTTAACACTCGCAGCAGTCGCCCAGCAGGAGTATCCGTGGCGAACCGCATGTTTTTATCAATCGGCAGAATGAACCGCAAAGGCCAGCAAATATGGGGCATATTTTGCAATAAAACCTCCCGCTCACGCAATGAATCGCGGACGAGTTTGAATTCAAAGTATTCTAAGTAACGCAACCCCCCGTGGAATAATTTCGTGGATTTGGAGGAGGTTTCGCTGGCTAAATCGCCTTTTTCTATTAATAAAACGGACAGCCCGCGTCCCACGGCATCGCGGGCTATGGCGGTGCCGTTGACTCCGCCGCCGATGATAATCAGGTCTAATGGGGGTGAGGATGTGGTCATTCGGCGGAGTATAGTGGGTTTTTATTGGATTGTGAATAGTTGTTAGTTATTAGTTGTTAGTTATTAGTTATTAGTTATGCCCTTCGGGTCTTCGTCATCGCGACATAGGGCAGTTGAACCTGCCCGCAAATTAAAACAATGAATGCCGACCAGCGGGGTCTTTTGTGCGTAGCCCCCGCTTCGCGGGAGCATGCCAAAAGCCCTTTGGTTACAAGATGATAATGATTCTATAAATTTACTATCTGGAATAACCAGACTATAAAGTGGATTATTTGCAAAGAATACTTGGGAATTGGTGATAGGCAATTTCTAAATTTATTTAGGCTCTGCCTAGATGCTTGGATAGGCTTTAGCCAAAAATCCCCGTCCAGATCTCCGCAGGAGGGGTGGGCGGGTGGGCAACCGAACGCAGTGAGGGCGCAAGCAAAAACCTCTATCCCCAACTCCTAATAACCAACCTCTAATCCCTAATAACCAATAATTCATCCCTAATAACTAATAACTAACAACTAATAACTAACAACTAATAACTAACAACTAAAACCCCTTTACAAACAACCCAATCCCGCCTAAACTCCCACCTATGAAAACACCGCCGAAACCACCACCCGCCCATGCCAGCGAAGAACGCGCCACCAAACCTGCCCTAGCCAAAGGCTGGGCGAAAACCTGTCCGCGTTGTGGGCGGGGTGCGATGTACCACCGCTATTTGAAAGTCACCCCCACCTGCCCTGATTGCGGATTAAACCTGCATCATCACCGAGCGGATGATGGCCCTGCCTACATAACTATCCTGATATCGGGGCATATTCTGGGGCCGATTATGGTGTATATCTTTGACCGCTATTCGCCGAATCCATTCGCCCTCAGCGTGGTGTTTTCCATAGGGTTTGTCGCGATAGCCCTGTGGCTCCTCCCACGGGTGAAGGGCGCGTTTATCGCCTATCAATGGGCGAAGCGGATGCATGGGTTTGATGATGATGGGCAACCTTGACACTATCCGCCTATTTGGGCTAGTCTGCCCGTACACCCAAAACCCACCCCTAATAACAAGGATAAACAAATGATTCGCATGATTCGCAAAACCCCTAAATTTTTACCCGTGATTGCGGGTATAGCCCTTATGACCATCACCGCCTGTGCCAGTGCCGCCGTGTCTGATTTCACCAAAGCAACGCAGGATGCGGCGGTAGCCGCGGCTGTTGCCGAGGCGGAAGCCAGAGCCAAGTCCGCGCAAGAAGCAGCCGTTGCCGCCGCCAGATGCACAGACCCCATTTGCGATAATATCGTTAAAGCCGATGATTTGCCTGATTATCCAACCGCCGCGCCGAGCGCTGCTTCAACCTTTCTAACCATTGTCGGGACAAATATTGCCACAACAGGTGTAAGAAGAGCTGGTGCTACGCCAACTATAGAAAAGGTAACACGGGCAGATATATGTGAGGCAAGAGGGGGAGATGAACCCACCTGCACCCCAACAAAAAATGCAAATAACATGGATGATGGATTTCAATATTTTCAAGGAGAATTTGGTGGAAGCAATACATTAAATTTTGCTGGAATTTTACCCACAACCAACCTTGGCGCACCTTTAACCGCTCAGCCAACCACAGCCGCTTGGCCCGGGTCTTATTCTGAAAGAGGTCGCACACCCGTCTCCCTTAACTTTAACATTGATTTTGCCAATAGACGTATTACGGCAGAACATGAGCCTTCAGAGGGCGCTTCTCTCAGATTTAACCTTGGGTTTTCCGATTCGGGTGTCATCAGTGGGCTGGTATTAGAGCATGATTTTGGTCTTGATACAGGCATTTTTGCTTCTAGGGTTGCCACTGGTTTGATTGGGACAGAGGGATTGGTCGGAGTCTTTATTAATGCAACCACCAGCCAAGCAGGAGTAAGGTATCTCGGCGGGTTTGTTGCCAATAACCCCGATACGAATCCATAACACCTAGTGGTTTTTACCCTTACCCCTGCCCTTACCTTTGCCCTTACGCCCCAGCTCTTTTATCGTAATCTGCCCATCGCCATTCGCGTCCAGCCTATCAAACTCATTGCGGATAAGCGGGGTAGCCTGCGACATCAGCTCTGGCAAGGTAATAATCCCATCGCCATTCGCATCCATCTGCACAAACTTCGCCTGTTTATCGGCGAGGCGTTTATGGTGGTAGGCGGTCGTCTTCAAAGCCAATGCCAATACCAGCCCGATAACCAGCACATTCGCCCCGATTGATACCAGAAAGACCCATCTGCGCCAGCCTGTTATTTTGTGGTTTTTATTTTCCATAGCATGTTTCCTTTGTTTTTAGGGTTAATCCGCGATATTTATCAAGGCGGACAGGGTGGTAATATCGCTATCATCGCCCCAAAGAGCGGTTAGAATCTCTGCGCCATCCGCGCTGTTCAAATAGCCGATACCGGCGATAAACCCCACGCACAAACACGCGGCAAGCCCTGCCAGTGCGTATATCGGGGGGGTGTTCAAATTGGCGGGGGTGTTGGTGCGGGTGTTGCTAATTTTATTGGTATGGGGATTCAGGCGAATAGCATCCGCCACCACCGCATCAAACAGGGACGCGGGGACTTTGGGCGGGTTGTCTCTGGCGGACTTCAACATGTGTTCCACAGAGGTTTCCCCAGAGGTTTTCACAGAGGTTTCCATAGGATTTTTCATAGTGGTTTCCATATCCGCATTATCCGCATTGGATAAGATTTTTTCTTTGTCTATATCGTTATTTTTCATAGCCTTACCTCCTTTTGTTCATGTATATTATTACCCGCCAAAACCACCCGCAACGCGTGTTTCCCGCGTTTTGTAAGCCCTTCCACCGCTTCCACCGATACCCCCATAATATCGGCGATTTCCCTGTTTGGAACTTCCTCCAAATACCGCAAACTGACCGCCATCCGTTGGCGCGGGGGCAAGGTTTGCATCGCTTCCATCAGCCCTGCGTCCCTCTGTTTAGCCTGCAATACCGCCTCCCCATCCTGCGCATCCGCCGACATATCGGCATCTGTTACCTCCCGCACATCCACCCGCGCCGATTTACGCAGATAATCTATCGCCAAATTGCCCACGACTCGGTAGAGCCAAGTGGATATTTGCGCCCGCCCCGCCTGCCAGCCCGCGGCGTTTTGCCATAGGCGCACAAACGCCTCTTGCGTTAAATCCTGCGCCGTCCCGCCGTCATTCACCATCCGAGTGGCATGCGCCAAACATCGCGGTAAATGACGGCGGGTTAAGGCTATCGCGCATTTCTCATCCCCGTTTGCCAAGCCGAGCATTAGGTCGTCATCGCTGGTGGGGTGCATGGGGTGTGCCTATTTGTCGTGGTGGCGCTTGCCTTTGCGTTTGGCGGACTTTATCTCATCTTTCGTGACTTGACCATCCCCGTTTACGTCCATTTTGGTGAATATTTCTTGGGCGTAGGCGGTGAGTTCGTCCAGCGCAACCGTGCCGTCATCATTCGCGTCTAATGAATCAAAGCTCATAATGCCCCCATATTTACCTCCGTGTTTGCCTCCGTATTTACCTCCGTGTTTGCCCCCGTATTTGCCTCCGTGTTTGCCTCCGTGTTTGCCTTTTTTGCCTTTACCTTTACGGGATGTTAGCTCATCTTCCGTGATCTGACCATCCCCGTTTGCGTCCATTTTGGTGAACCTTTCTTGGATTCTGTCTTGGATTTTGGCGGTGGCGTTGGTCGTTAATTCGTCCAGCGATACCGCGCCGTCCCCGTTCGTGTCCATTTCGGCAAACTTGGCTTGTTTGTCACCATAGTTTTCGCCATGATGTTTCGCCATAGCTGGGATGACACTCGCGCCGATAGCCCCCAGTCCTATAACGCCCGTGGCGACCAGAGTTATTGCGGTTTTGTTAATTGTTTTCATCGTGATTTTCCTTTATGTTTGAGTTGATGATATAGGTTATACGGGTGAGCGTGCGGATTCCGTCGCGGGGAGGTGTCTTTTTTGGTCGGGCAGGTTCAACTGCCCTTGCATTTTTTATTGTGAGGGTATAAAACACGAGCATGACCGCCACTGCTTTTGCCCTGCCCAACCCCGTTGTTATCGCGCCCAAATCCCTGCTGGATAAGGCGGGTGCGCGTCCCTCTGTCCGTGTAGCTATCGCGGGTGCGGGTGCGGAACTGCCTATGCTCGCCGCCAAGGACGCGGTTGCAAGCGGTCTTATGACCCCTGTTTTTATCGGCTCACAGGCGGATATTACCGCCCAAGCCGCCCGTTTGGATTGGGATATCAGCGGGTTTGAAATTATCCCTGCGGATGGTGAATCTGGGGCGGCGGCGGAGGCTGTGCGCGCCTGTCGCGACGGGCTGGCGGATGTCTTAATGAAGGGGCATTTGCACACGGATGTGTTTATGAAGGCGGTGTTAAACCGCGATGCGGGCTTGCGCACCGATGCTCGGCTGGTTCATATTTTCCACATGACCGCGCCTGAGTCCGACCGCCCGTTGTTATTATGCGATGCGGCGTTAAATGTCGCGCCTGATATGGCGACCAGACAGGCTGGGATTATCGCATGTGTTGATTTGGCACGGGTTTTGGGGGTGGCGCGGCCTCGCGTGGCGTTATTATCCGCGACCGAAAGCGTGATACCGTCGGTTGTGTCCTCTGGCGAATGTGCGGAGTTGGCGGAATGGGCAGTGGATGCGGTGGATGCGGATGTGGCGGGTCCCTTGGCGTTGGATTTGATATTATCGGCAGAGGCTGCACGGATTAAGGGAGTGGATTGCGAGGTTTGCGGGGCGGCGGACGCGGTGATTGTGCCTGACATAGTATCGGGCAATGCGTTGTTTAAGGCTCTGGTTTATACGCGGGCGGCCTGTGCTGCGGGGATAGTGCTGGGGGCGCGTGTGCCGATTTTATTGACCAGCCGTGCCGACCCTGCGGCGGCAAGGTTGGCGAGTGTGGCGTTGGCTTCTTTAGTGATTAGTGGTTAGTGATTAGTGATTAGTGATTAGTGATTAGTGATTAGTGATTGGTTATTCATAACTGCCATAACCACAAATAACCACCTGTGGTTAATTGAGTTAATGATTAACCAAAATAACCACAAATAACCACCTGTGGTTAATTGAGTTAGTGATTAACCATAAATAACCATAAATAACCACAAATAACCAACCGCAGTTAATCGTGGTTAAAGTGAGTTATTTAATAACCAAAATAACCACAGGTGGTTAATCGTGGTTAATGTGAGTTATTTTGAGTTATTTTGAGTTAATTGAGTTATGTTGAGTTAAAAATAACTCAAGCGAGTTAAAAATAACTCAAGTGAGTTAAAAATAACTCAAGTGAGTTAATCGGAGTAATAAATAACTCAAAATAACTCACCTTGAGTAATTGAGTTAATCCATTACTCAAAATAACTAACGGCAGTTATTTTCAGTTAATCCAGTTAATCCATTACTAAAATAACTAAATCTAGTTATTTCTAGTAATGGCAGTTATCAATAACCAAAAATAACTAATAACTCACAACTAATAACTAATAACTAAATCCCCATTGACAATCATAAAAAAATAAACCAAACTACCCCCAAAACCACACTAACCCACAAACACAAAAGGAAACCCCAATGAAATTCTTCGCCGACACCGCCGAAATCCAAGAAATAAAAGAACTAAACGCCCTTGGCATCATTGACGGGGTCACCACGAATCCGTCGCTCATCGTTAAATCGGGGCGCGACATTGCCGAGGTCACTCGCGAAATCTGCGCCGAAGTCAACGGCCCAGTCAGCGCAGAAGTCATTGCCACAGACGCGGCCACCATGATAACCGAAGGCCGCCACCTTGCCAAAATCGCGGAAAATATCGCCATCAAAGTGCCACTGACTTGGGACGGATTACGCGCCTGCAAAACCCTGTCCAATGAGGGCTTCATGGTCAATGTCACCCTATGTTTTTCCATAAACCAAGCCCTTATCGCCGCGAAAGCGGGCGCGTCCTTCATCTCTCCCTTCATCGGGCGACTGGACGATATAAACCTTGACGGGCTGGATTTAATCGCCGATATCCGCACGGTTTATGACAATTACGGCTTTGAAACAGAGATCCTCGCCGCCTCCATCCGCAGCGTCAATCATATCGCCGATTGTGCGTTGATCGGTGCGGATATCATAACCGCCCCGCCCGCCGTTATTAAAAAATTGGCAGAGCATCCTTTGACAAAATCCGGGCTGGAGTCTTTCCTTGCCGATTGGCACAAAGGCAAGCAGAAAATCCTGTAAAATAAGGGAAACCCCAACATGACTACCCCCATTGATAACACCGATGTGCGCGATTACATCTTGGATAATTTAGACCTTGTCATTAATGATACGGAGATTATTCAGGCTTTGGTGGATGCGCAAAATAAGGAAAACGCGCAGGATGGGGATGATTCGGATAATGTCATTGATTTGAAGCAATCGTTGATTAAACGGCTGGATAAGCAGTTGAATCAATTGACTAAAAAGCACAAAACCATTCTGTCTGTGGTGCAAGAAAACGTAACGACCTCGCGGCAAATCCATCGGGCTATGCTGTCCCTGTTACAGCCGCAAAACACCGTGGAGTTCGTGAAATTCGTGGATGAAGAGCTGGCAGAGATGCTGAATATAGACGCGGCGCGTTTGTGTTTGGAGGTGGGCGGTTTTACGAAAAAGTTCATGGAAACCCTGCAAACAAAGGCGGATGGGCAATTTACTTTCCTGCCCACGGGCAATGTTGCGCATTATATCGCGGGCGAACGCGGGGCGCAAACTCGCGTTTGTGTTTTGCGGGCGTTGGATAACGGGCACGAGAAAATCTATACCGATAAGGCGCAGGAAATACATTCAGAGGCGGCGTTAAAGTTGACATTAAGCGATGAAAAAACTGCGATGTTGGTTTTGGGGGCAGAGGATACCGCGCATTTCGCCCCAAAGATGGCGACCGATTTCCTGCTGTTCTTTGCGGCGATTTTTGAACATGTATTGGATGGGCATTTGAAAAATGGTTTCCTTTCTAGATAAAACTGCGGATACCTCCCCAAACCGTATTTTGTCGGTTTGGCTGGGGCAATTACGCGGATTACGGGGCGCGAGCGATAATACTCTGCGGGCGTATCACGATGATTTATCACGGTTTTTCGGGTTTTTAGCCGATTACAACGGCGGTGCGCCGTCCTTGCCCGATTTGCAAAAGGTGGATAAAATAACCTTGCGGGCGTGGCTGGCACATTTGCATAGCGGTGGGTTATCGCCGCGTTCCATGGCGCGGGCTTTGTCCTGTGTGAAGAATTTTTATCGTTGGTTTGCACAATCTGAAATAACCACGAATTTTGACCCAAGCGCGGTTTTATCCCTCCGCGCCCCGCGATTCAAAAACCCCCTGCCCCGCCCGATTGATTCGCCCAAAATCACCACTTTAATCGATAAAATCCCGCAAAACCAAACCGAACCGTGGATAGCCGCACGGGATGTCGCCATAATCACCCTGCTTTACGGCTGTGGTTTGCGTGTATCCGAAGGGCTGGCATTGACTCGCAGAGCCGCCGAATCCCCCGATACCCTGCGTATTAAGGGCAAAGGCGGACATGAACGGATGGTGCCCGTGCTACCCGTTGTGAAAACCGCGTTGCAAGATTACATCGCGCTCTGCCCCCATCATTTACCCCCCGATGAACCCGTATTCCGAGGGCATCGCGGCGGTGCCTTATACCCCCGCAGCGTGCAGAGGCTGGTTGAAACCATGCGCCACCAGATGGGTTTGCCTGCCAGTGCAACCCCGCATGCTCTGCGTCATTCCTTTGCCACGCATTTATTGCAAGCGGGCGGGGATTTGCGCTCTATCCAAGATTTACTGGGGCACGCGTCCCTGACCTCTACCCAAATATACACGGCCGTTAATCAAAGCCATTTGATGGAAGTCTATAAAAAGACTCATCCGAATGGACAAATGCGGTGATTTTGTTTATACTCTACAGATATGTAAGGCGAATTTACAGAAACGCACGGGGTTTTGCCCATAAAAACACTAAGGCACAAAAGGATAAAACGATGAAATGGTTTGATAAAGTTGTATCGCTACGGATGAAGGCGATGTCTATTCATTATTTGACGGCAACGGGGGCGGTGTTTGCTATGCTGGCGTTGCTGGCGGCGGTGGATGCAAAGTGGGACTGGATGTTTTTCTGGCTGGTTGTGGCGTTTTTCATTGACGGGCTGGATGGGCCTTTGGCGCGGCGTTATGATGTGCAGAAAAACGCCGGCGAGTACGATGGCTATTTGCTGGATTTGATTATTGATTATTTGACCTATGTGTTTATTCCGGCCTATGCTCTGTTTGGGTCTGGGTTGTTAAACGGCTGGTCTGGGTGGGTGTGTATTATTGTGATAGCTTTTACTTCTGCCTTGTATTTCGCCGATACGCGGATGAAAACAAAGGATAAGAGCTTCGCTGGCTTTCCGGGTTGTTGGAATATGGTGGTGTTGGTGTTATTCGCGACAAAACCCCCGTGGCAAGTGATATTGGCGATGGTGATTGTATTGGCGGTTAGCCAATTTACCCATCTTAAATTCATTCATCCCGTGCGAACGGTGCGCTGGCGTCGCGTGAGCTTGCCTGTGGCGATTTGCTGGACTGCTTTGGCAGGGGTCTGCGCATGGGCGGATTTCCAAATTGGCGGAGCGGTGTTGTGGGTTTTGGCGGGGTGTAGTTTGTATTTGTGTTTCGTTGGGATGGCGCAGCAGGTTTTTAAGGCTGATTAGCGGTTAATGATGCCCTTCGGGTCTTCGTAATCGCTACGCGAATGCCGACCAGCGTGGTCTTTTGTGCGTAGCCCCCACTTCGTGGGGGCATGCCAAAAGCCCTTGGGTTACAAGACGCTAGGGATTCTATAAATTTACTATCTGGAATAACAAGAAGATAGATTGGATTATTTGCAAAGAATACTTGGGAATTGGTGATAGGTTTGCTCTAAATTTATTTAGACTATATACAAGACGCTGAGCCAAACCCCAGCCAAAAAATAGCCCGTCCAGCTCTCCGCAGGAGGGGTGGGCGGGTGGGCGACATTTCGAAGAAATGGCGCAACAAAAAACCTCTGCCCTTAACCTCTAATAACCAACGCCTAATCTCTAATAACTAATCATTCACAATTCACAATTCACAATTCATCATTCATCGCTAAATCCCTCTATATCCTTAACAATCTTTTGCATATCAGGCTCGCGCACCCATTCATGGCGGTTTTCATAGCGTTCATGGATATAGGCTTCAATGGCGCGAAAATGGGGCGTTAAATACGCGTATTCCAAAACATAACCACGGTTTGGGTCGGAAGTCTGGTACGAATTCAATCGTGCTTTCGCGTCTAAAGCGATGCCAACCTTAAATTCCCCCTTATACTGCGTGTTTGATATGATATAAACATATTTCTGCACGCACCCCGCGCCCAAATCCGTGCGAGCAGGCGGGCTGGTTTGGCAGGTGAGCAAACCCACAGCCACCTCTTTCTTCATCCGCTCCTGCACCAAATCAAACGCTTTTTCACACACATCCACGCCGACCCATCGGCGACCCAACCGCTCGGCCGCCACGCAAGTCGTCCCACCCCCGCAAAACGCATCCAACACAATCCCATCCTCGGGGCAAGACGCGGTAATCACCCGTTCCAGCAATTCCAACGGCTTTTGCGTGGGATAGCCGACCCGTTCCTTTTTCGTACGCCCCAGCATTGAAATATCCCAAATATCGCGCAAGGAGGCCAAAGTGTACCACTTGCCCTCATCATCCTCATATTCCGTAACCCCCTTAAAACGATAGGGTTTGTTGTCGCGGTTATATGACCGCTCTTTTGATACATTGAAATAATGTTTGCCAATTTTTTTCGCATAAAACAGCAATATATCGTGCTTGCGCCCAAACCATTTTTTACTGACACCGCCACTACGATAGGCCCAGATGACTTCGTTAAGAAAATTCTTTTCCCCGAAAATACAGTCCAAAAGCAGTTTCAAATGGTGCGACATAGTCGGGTCGCAATGCAGGTAAATTGACCCCGTGGATTTCAAAATCCGTTGGCATTCCATCAGGCGAATCGCCATATAAGCAAGGTAGCAGAAGTTATACGAAGTGCGCCCCTCTATCACGCGGACAGCGCTTAACAAGTTATGAATGGCGAAATGGTCTTCTTTAATATCCAGCAACCAATCTTCCTTAACATCCTCTTCGCGGAATATATCGGAAAAAGACGCACCCTCGGCATTACTGCCAATCGGGGCGGTGAAAATTTTATTTTTATTAAACGGCGGGTCAAGATAAATCAAATCCACGCAATCGGAGTCCATCCCCCGCAGAATGTCCAAATTATCGTGGCAAAAGATGGTGCGGTTTTTTATCAATCCATTATTTAGCATAACAGTCCCCTTTGTTTAGATTTATGATAGCATGTATAGTAACAGGTGTAAAGGTTAATAAACGGTTAGCATCCATCATTCGCTTTGCTTCTGTGGAACAAAAACACCCAAGGCGAGCAACCGTGCGGCCTCTTCTTCCTCGTTCAAAGTCTGGTTTTTATAGGCGCGTTTCACGGCATTATAGCCAAAAGCCCGCTCAATCCCCGTACCGCGGGCTGACCTTCGCGCCGCCGCCCCCTCTTTATACAAAACCTCGGCAATATCGGGCTCTACGCCAAACCGCATCGCCACACCCAGCAGGCTGGCATCATCGCCGCCACTGGCACGCCCCGTGCCCGCACGCCCGCCCAAAGCGGCAATCGCGCTGGCTTTCGGGCGTTTATCGACAAGGTTCTGCCCGTCATTTGGCACAGGCAAGGTCGTCACATCATCGGGGATTTCCAACGGTATAGTCGGCAAAACCGCGAACTCATCGGCGCGTTTTTTCTGCCCCGAACCCGAGCACCCCGCGACAGACACCGCCCCCGCCACGCAAACCATCAGTAATTTTTTATTAAGAAACATCATCATTGCCTTTTAAGCCGTTTTTCAAATAAAATCAAACCAAAAGCCCCAGCAAAAACCCAAACATCCGCGATATTAAACGAAAACGGGTTGTTAATCCCGCAGCACGACATATTCAGGAAATCCACGACCGCCCCGTGGTACAGGCGATCAAAGACATTGCCCAGCGCACCGCCAATGACGAGGCCAATGAAAATCGCCGCCATCCAGCCGTGGAACCTCCGCGCCCAAACCAGTAAAATAAGGCAAATCGTAAGGGCTAGGATGATAAGGATAGCCCGCCCCGCGCCCTGCCCGCCCGCAAATAGCCCAAAGTTTATGCCCTGATTCCACGCCATGCGGAAGGTTAAAAACGGCGGGGCGACATCCATTTGGCGCAGGGTTAGCAGGTCTAAATACCAGACCACGTACCATTTGCTGATTTGGTCTGTGGCTATGGCTATAAGGGTGATGAGCGCGATTTTCGGGTAGATGGTCATTTCGGTTTCCTATGGGTTATGTGGGGGTTATAGCGGATTTTTGAAAAAAGTCTTGGCAAAAGGGCGGGTTGGGGTGTTTTTTATGGTGTCTTTTGTTGGAAACTGCTTGACAATCTGTAAATAACTGTTATTTTAATGATACATTTGTGTCACTTATGTGGGCATGTAACCCCGCTGAGTCTTTGGCTTGGCGGGGCATATTTTTTTAGAATGTTGGTTTTTTTGTAAAAAACTGCTTGACAATCCGCAAATAACTGCTATCTTTATTACACACTTTGTGTCACTTCGTGGGCATGTAACCCCGTCAGGTTTCTAATTTGGCGGGGCGTATTTTTTTAGAACGCAGATTTTATTGGTAATAATTGTGGTTTTTTGCAAAAAAATCACTTGACAAGACACGCCCACTAGTATAGTTCAGCAACTAGTTGCTGAACTATACTAGTGGGTGCGATTATCCCAATTATAGATTTTATATTCAAAAATTTACATTTTTTAGCTTTTTATTCCAGTTTTTGTGTGTTTTTCGCAAAAAACCACTTGACAAACCATCAATAACTGCTATTTTAATTACATATTTGTGTCACTTATGTGGGCATGTCCCCCCGCCAAGTTTTTAACTTGGCGGGACAAATTTTTTAGAGCCCCTCTCTTAAAACAGCCATTACCTCTTCAAACTGCTGTCGAGACAACCGTCCATAAAAATCATTTAACCTCCGTATATCAAATGTTCTTAATTGGTCAAGGCATACAGCACCCCTTTTACCCATGAACTCAATAGGAACATTATTTTTACGCTTTGACTCTGTTGTGGATAAAGGGGCACCTAAGAATGTGAAGTTACTGTATTTCTTAATAATTAAAACAGGGCGGGTGAATTTACTACCCTTCCCAAAAATCTCATACCCCACATTAACGCCAATATGCGCCCACCATATTTGGCGTTTTTTAAATGGTGGCAATTTATCCTTTGCCCGCGCATCCAACTTTTCCTTTATCGGAAACCACGATTCGTAATCCTTCGCCACCATCACCCTGCCCCCTTTGCTATCACCTCAATCAGCCCAGCCGTTGACCCATCCGTCCCCGCACCAGCCGCACCAGCTTGCACGAACCCCACCATTTCTGTCGCCATAGTTTTGCCCAATTCCACGCCCCACTGATCGAAACTATTCACGCCCCACGCCACGCCTTCCACAAAAACGCGGTGTTCATACATCGCCATCATCTGCCCTAAAACACGAGGCGTCAGCTTGGGATAAATCACCATAGTACTCGGCCGATTCCCAACAAAATCCCGATGTGCGGCCTGTGTTTCACACGCCTCACCTGTAAGCCCCGCATCCCGCATCATATCGCGCACAACCGATTTTTCACGCCCGCACATTAACGCCTCTGCCTGCGCCAAACAATTCGCCTGTAACATTTGATGCTGATGAACCAGCCCCGCCTCATGCCCCTGCCGTGCAACCAAGAACTCGCAGGGAATAACGTCCGTGCCCTGATGCAACATCTGATAAAACGCGTGCTGCCCGTTTGTTCCAACTTCCCCCCAGACCAGAGGCACGGTGGGACGCGTCACAGCCACGCCCTCCATAGTCACAGATTTGCCGTTGCTCTCCATATCCAGCTGCTGTAAATAGGCGGGCAATCGTGCCAAACGATGCTCGTAAGGTAAAATCGCACGGGCGGGATAGCGGCAAACATTGCGATGCCATAACCCGACAATCCCCTGTAAAACAGGCAGATTATCGGTTAATTCCGCCGATTGAAAATGCGAGTCCATCTGTGCCGCTCCGTCCAGAAAATCACGAAACCGAGCCGCACCAATGGCAATAATAATCGCCAGCCCAATCGGTCCCCAAACCGATAATCGCCCGCCAACCCAATCGGCAAAGGGGAAGACACGGTCCGCCGCGATGCCAAAATCGCGGGTGCGTTCATAATCGGACGACATAGCAACCAGATGCGTGCCGAAATCGCTCCCCAAATCCGCCTGCAACCACCGCCTTGCGGTATCGGCGTTTGTCAGGGTTTCCACAGTGCCAAAGGTTTTGGACGCAATCATAACCAGCGTTTGCGCGGGGTTGCACCGCGCCAGAGTCTCGCTGATATCCGCCCCATCCACATTGGCGACAAAATGCACGCGCGGCCCGTCATGATAAGGGGCAAGGGCGCGGGTGACCATAGACGGGCCAAGGTCGGAACCGCCAATACCTATGCTGATAATATCGGTGAAAGGGGTTTTATTAACGGCGGTAATCGCGCCCGAGCGGATAGAGTCGGCGAAGGCGAACAGGGTATCTCGTGCGGTATTCAACGCAGGCATAATATCGGTGTTATTGAACATAATCGGGGTATTGCCAAAGGTACGCAGGGCGGTGTGCAACACGGCGCGGTCTTCGGTTTTGTTTATTTTAACACCGATGAACATGTCGGCGCGTTTTTGCGTGAAATCGTTGGCGTGTAGCAAATCGAGCAACAGGGTTTTGGCAGTCGCATCCATGCTGGTTTTGGAATAGTCGTAGAAAATCCCGTCCGTTTGGGCAGAAAATTTTGTGAATCTAGCGGGGTCTTGGGTGAAATTCTGGCGCAGAGTGCGGGGGGATATTGCGGTATAATGCGTGTCTAGGGCTTGCCAGATATGGTCGGGTTTGGGGGTTGGGGTTTTCGCCATGAGGGGTCTCCTGCCTATGGATTAAAGGTTGTGGATTAAAGAAAACGATATAAGCATGGTGGGTTGGCTTTGGCAAGGGGTTTTAGCGATTAACGATTAACGATTAACGATTAATTTTTAGCCCTGCGGGTCTGCGTCATCGCTTTGCGATGCCCCCACGGGGTGCGCCCGCACCCTTGAGGCTAAAGCCTCTTCGGGGCGGGCGCACCCAAGCCTGTCCTAGTTTATAGGCACAGCCTAAATAAATTTAGAGCAAACCCATCGCCACTTCCCAAGTATTCTTTGCAAATAATCCACTCTCTCGTCTTGTTATTCCAGATAGTAAATTTATAGAATCACTATCATCTTGTAACCAAAGGCTTTTGTGTATGGGCTTTTTCGCAAGAAAAAGCTCTATATGCACAAAAGCCCCCACTAATCGTTAATCGTTAATCGTTAATCGCTAAAATACACATCCCACCGCTTATGCCCGTGTAAAATCACGCGTATAGGTGCGTCGCTGACCTCGCCCGCCAGCATAGCCGCCTGCAAAGCCGTATATTTATCCGCACCGCTTATCAAAATATGAACCGATGCGGCCGAACGCAACGCACCCGCGCTTAACGTCACGCGGTCTTCGCCCATTGACGGGGCAGAAACCCGAACCAGTGGCGGTGCGTCCTCTGCCAAAGCCTTGCCCAACTCAGGGCTATCGGCGAACAAGGACGCGGTATGGGCATCCGCACCCATCCCAACCACACACACATCCAAGGGCAGAACCCCTGCTAAATCCGCCAAACCCCCGTTTGAATCCCCACATGAGTGGTCATAAATCGGCACATACTGCGCCACAGCCGCGTGGTTTTGCAACAAACTCGCCCGCAATAACCGCCCGTTGGAACGGGGGCTGTCGTCTGCCACACACCGCTCATCCGTCAATAAAACAACGATATTTTGCCAGTCCAAATCACCACACCCCGCCAGCATTTCAAAGAACGGCGCGGGGGTACGCCCGCCTGGAACTGCCAGAACCGCCCGCCCTCGTGCGGACAAAGCCCCCGCCAATTCCCCACGCACCGCATCGCACAATCCGCGCATCTGCGCGTCCATATCGTTAAAATGATAAATCGTCATATCAGCTGCCTATGTCGCGCCAAACACGCCCGTCTCGCGCCAATAAATCGTCAGAACGGCACGGACCCGCACTGCCCTGCTCATAAATATCAGGCGCAACCCCAGCCACGCCCGCGCAAATCGGATCAACCCAAGCCCAAGCCGATTCCACCTCATCCCCCCGCATAAACAGGGTTTGATCGCCGCGAATCACGTCCATAATCAGCCGTTCATAGGCATCAGGCATCATCATATTGGTTTCTTGCAGGATGCTGGCAAAGCTCATATCCAGCGGCACTTCACGCAGTCGCATACCGCCCGGGCCCGGGTCTTTTATCGTCATTCGCAGGGTTATGCCTTCGTCAGGTTGCAGGCGGATGGTCAAAACATTGCCCGTCAAACCCGCGTTTTCGCCAAAGATGGAGTGCGGCGGTTTCTTAAAGACAATCGCGATTTCGGTCATTTGATGGCGCAATCGCTTGCCCGTGCGCAGGTAAAACGGCACGCCCGCCCACCGCCAGTTCGCGATATCCACCCGCAGAGCAATAAAGCATTCCGTGGTGCTGTCCGCGTTGCTAACCTCGGTTTTATAGGACGGGGTTTTCGTGTTTTTATCGTATTGCCCGCGTATGATATTAGCATTAACAACAGGCTCCAACGCTTTGATAATTTTTAATTTTTCATCACGGACAGAGTCGGCGGTGAAATCCGTAGGCGGCTCCATCGCGCACAGGCAGAGCAGTTGCACCATATGATTTTGCACCATATCGCGCAACGCACCCGACTGGTCGTAATAGCCACCTCGCCCGCCGACCCCCAGCGATTCGGCGGCGGTAATCTGCACATGGTCAATGTGATGCGCGTTCCAAAGCGGCTCAAACAGGGAATTGCCAAACCGCAGAGCCATCAGGTTCTGCACGGTTTCCTTGCCCAAATAATGGTCAATGCGGAAAATCTGTTTTTCATTGAAACATTCGGCTAGGGTGGCGTTCAGTTTCTGCGCGGCTGGCAAATCACGACCGAAGGGTTTTTCAACGACTAAACGGGCGGTTTCAGGCGCGAGGTTATGGTGGATGAGTTTTTGCGCCGTTGCCCCGAATAAATCGGGGGCGATAGAGAAATAAAACGCCCTTCGGACATCAGGGCGGAGGGTTTTGGTGAGCGTATCCCAGCCTTCCGTGCCTTTGATATCCAGCTTTATATAGGTGATTTTGTTTAAGAAATCGGCGGTTTGTTCGGGGGTGGCCTTGGCGTGGGTTTTTAGGGTTTGTGCAAGGTGATCGCGGAACGTCGCATCGGTGAAATCTTGGCGAGCTAGGGCTATTATACGGGCGGTTTGCGGCATTTGCCCAACTTGACGACGGCGGTATAGAGCGGGGAAGATCTTGCGTTGCGCCAAATCCCCGGTTGCCCCGAAAAGCACCAAATCAAAATCTTTAACGGGGATGACACTCGCGACCATTTTGTTTCCTTTGGGGGTAGGTTTAGCGGGGTTTTGCAAGGAATGCAAGGGGGTTTTTAGTTGTTAGTTATTAGTTGTTAGTTGTTAGTGATTGGTTATTAGGGATTGGAGGTTCGTTATTTGGGATTAGGGGCAGAGGTTTTTTGTTGCGCCCTCACTTCGTTCGGTTGCCCACCCGCCCACCCCTCCTGCGGAGAGCTGGACGGGGTTTTGTGGCTAAAGCCTATCCTAGCATCTAGGCACAGCCTAAATAAATTTAGAGCAAACCTATCAAAACTTCCCAAGTATTCTTTGCAAATAATCCACTCTAACGTCTTGTTATTCCAGATAGTAAATTTATAGAGACGCTATCATCTTGTAACCCAAGGGCTTTTGGCATGCTCCCACGAAGTGGGGGCTACGCACAAAAGACCATGCTGGTCGGCACTCGCGTAAGCGATGACGAAGACCCGTAAGGGCATTCATAATTATTCTAGAGCAAACTTATCGCCTAGGAGACGACCGCCCAAAGGGTGGTCGCGCGCACCCTCACCCCCACGGGTGCGCGTCAGCTTATCGTTTGTACTGGGTCAATAGTCTTTAAGAGTCGCTGGTGACGCAAATTCCCTAACACCTAACAACCAAGACGCACACCCTTCGGGTTCGCGCGACCTCCGTGCTGCCATGACGAATGGTTGTTTTATTTGAAAAAGATTTGCCAAGCATAGCCAAAGGCTTTTGTGTATGGGCTTTACGCAAGTAAAGCTCTATATGCACAAAAGCCCCCACTAATAACTAACAACTAATAACTAATAACTAACAACTAATCACTCACCACTAACGCCGCCCGCACCGCCTCGGCTATATCCGCATCGGCAACCTCTTCCACCGCCTCTGCCAAGAACGCGAAGGCCAGTATATCCTGCGCTTCCGCCCTGCGAATCCCCCGCGATACCAGATAAAACAACGCATCCTCCTCTATCGCGCCAACGGTCGACCCGTGCGAGCAAATCACATCATCCGCGTAAATCTCCAGCTCTGGTTTCACCAAAAACACACTATCCCCGTCCAACATTAACGCCTGCCCGATTTGATAACCATCGGTCTTTTGCGCGGGCTGTTCCACCAAGATTTTCCCCTGAAAAACACCGACCGCTCCGTTGCGCAAAACCTTCTTAAACACTTGCCTTGATTGGCAATGCGGCGCTTTATGAATAACCAGCACAGTATCGTCATTATGCGCCCCACCATTGCCGATATAGGCGGCGGCAAGAGTCACCTGCGCACCCTCCCCCGTCATAATAACCACCATTTCATTACGCACCATCCGCGTGTTTTTGCCAAAATGAAACGCCCGATATTGGCTGTTTGCACCCAGCCGAGCAAAGCCACTGGTCAGCGCGGCATTGGCGGGATTTATCCCATCGGCGCGGATATGATGCAGGGTTGCGTTATCGGCTATGTCCAGCTCTGTAACGATATTAGCACGATTACCAGCAGAGCCGCTTTCCAACAGGGTAAGGGTGACACCATCGTCTAGCTTAATCAAATGATGCAACATAGGGTTCGCGGTTGCCCCCGTATTTTTATATAAAATAGCGATTGGTTTGGGCGGAGTTTTGCTAATATGAATTACCGCCCCCTGTTTTGCCGTAGCGGTATTCAACCGAGCAAACGGACGTGGCACGGGGTTTTGCGATTCGGATTCAATAGTGCCATAAAGCCCACGCGACCAGTGGTCTTTTTCGTCTAATACATTATGAAGGGACTCAATTTTTATCCCTGCCTGTGCTAAAATCTTATCCGAAAGCCCCGAATAAAAGACACCATCGCTGAAAACAATGCGAATACAGTCAAAATTCGCGAAAAAATCGGTATTATCGGGCGTGCCAGAATCCTTAACAGAGTCCGTAGCAACGCCAGCATCCGCACCACCCGCTTCAAACCCCGCAGGACTGGTATATTTCCAGTACTCATCGCCCTTTTTCACGGCAACAAACGGTTCTATATCGTGTTTCACCATAATCTAGCCCGCCACCCGCGCATCCACCAGCAAATCTTCATAGCCGTTTTTCTCAACCTCTAACGCCAAATCCGCGCCACCCGATTTCACAATCCGCCCGTCCGCCATAATATGCACGAAATCGGGCTTGATATAATCCAGCAAACGCTGATAATGCGTGATAACCAGAAACGCTCGGCCAGCATTGCGCAGATCGTTCACACCCGTAGCCACCAGCCGCATGGCATCCACATCCAGCCCCGAATCCGTCTCATCCAAAATGCACATTTGCGGTTCCAGCACCGCCATTTGCAGGATTTCGTTGCGTTTTTTCTCACCACCCGAAAAGCCTACATTGACCGGGCGTTTTAACATATCCGCGTCAATTTTTAACGAAGCCGCCTTGGCACGGACTATTTTTAAAAACTCGCCCGCCGATAATTCGGGCTCGCCCCGTGTTTTGCGTTGGGCATTCGCGGCCGTCCGCAGGAACGTCATATTGCCCACCCCGCTGATTTCCACGGGGTATTGGAAGGCGAGGAACAACCCAGCCGCCGCGCGGTCTTCTGGTTCCATATCCAGCAAATCCTCGCCGTTTAATTCGGCGCTGCCTTTATCGACTTTATAGCCGTCTTTGCCCGCCAGAACATAGGACATCGTGGATTTGCCAGAGCCATTCGGCCCCATAATCGCATGGACACTGCCCGCCTTTATATCCAGCGACACGCCTTTTAAGATTTGTTTGGGTTCTTCGTCTAGCGACACGTGAAGATTGTTTATTTTTAACATTTGTGTTTTCCTTAATTTATGTTATTTTATTTATTTTCAAATAGATGCGGGGGATACTTCACCCCACACTACCTTCCAAACTGATGGCGACCAAAGCCTGCGCTTCCATGGCAAATTCCATCGGTAATTCCTGCAAAACCTCTTTGCAAAACCCATTGACCACCAGCGCGACTGCCTCTTCTTCGCCCATACCACGGGCGCGACAATAAAACAACTGGTCGTCATCGACTTTGGAAGTGGTAGCCTCATGCTCCACCCGTGCCGAATTGTTTTTCACCTCAATATAAGGCACGGTATGCGCCCCGCATTTATCGCCGATTAACAGCGAATCACACTGGGTGAAATTCCGCGCGCCCAAAGCCTTTGGATGCATGGAAACCAGCCCTCGGTAAGTATTCTGCGCCACGCCAGCCGAAATCCCCTTGGAAACAATCCGCGATTTCGTATTCCGCCCCAAATGCACCATTTTCGTGCCTGTATCGGCCTGTTGATGGTTGTTCGTTATGGCTATGGAGTAAAACTCGCCCTGCGAAGCCTCCCCCCGCAAAATACAGCTAGGGTATTTCCACGTCACGGCAGAACCCGTTTCCACCTGAGTCCACATGACTTTAGACCGCGCCCCACGGCAATCGGCGCGTTTGGTGACGAAATTGTAAATCCCACCGAGCCCGTTTTCATCGCCAGGATACCAGTTTTGCACCGTGGAATACTTGATTTCTGCATCATCTTGGGCAACCAGCTCAACAACGGCGGCATGCAACTGAGCGACATCGCGTTTTGGCGCGGTGCAGCCCTCCAAATAGGACACTTGCGCCCCCGCTTCTGCTATAATCAGCGTTCGTTCAAACTGCCCGGTGTTTTCCGCGTTAATACGGAAATATGTGGATAGCTCCATCGGGCATTTCACACCCTTTGGGATATAAACGAAAGAGCCATCCGAAAACACCGCCGCGTTCAATGTGGCATAGTAATTATCGCTGGACGACACAACCGTGCCAAGGTATTTTTTCACCAGTTCGGGGTGCTCTTGGATAGCCTCCGATATGGAACAAAATATCACGCCCGCCTGTCGCAATTCCTTTTGAAAAGTCGTGCCAACAGACACGCTATCAAACACGGCATCAATGGCAACACGGCGGGGCGGGGTTGCGCCCTCTACCCCCGCCAATATGGCCTGTTCTTGCAGGGGAATCCCCAGTTTCGCATAGGTTTCCAGCAATTTCGGATCGACTTCATCCAGCGATTTGGGCTTTATTTCCATGGATTTCGGGCGGGCATAGTAATACTGATTTTGGAAATCAATTTTGGGATAATCCACCATAGCCCAATCGGGTTCAACCATATTCAGCCAACGGCGGTAAGCATCCAACCGCCAATCCAGCATCCAGTCAGGCTCGTTATTTTTGGCGGAAATCAGGCGGACGATGTCCTCGTTCAGCCCCAGCGGAGCGTAATCGGATTCAATATCGGTTTCAAAGCCGTATTTGTACTTGCCCGCAAGGGTTTGCACCTGTTTAACCGTATCCTCTTCAATACCGTCTTTGGCGATATTTTGGGGTGGCTCGTGTATCGTGTCTAGCGTTTCCATTGGGATTTCCTTTGTTTATAGTGGGTTAGCGGGGGTTAGCGGGGGTTAGCTGGCTTTTGCCAAGTTTTTAATGTCATGTTTCTGGGTGTGTTTGTGGTAGGCTTGCCCCCAAGCGGTGGCAAAAGCCATAGCTTGGGCTTGTGTGGTAAGAGGTCCTAACGATAGGCGAATCGCACAACTGGCGGTGGCGGGGTCAATCCCCAGCGCAGGTAGGGTTGCACCCGCCTTGATTTTCCCCGAAGAACAGGCCGACCCCGCCGAAATCGCAAACCCCGCCAAATCCATTTGCATGACTTGCAGGACGGCATCCCAGCCCGCAACAGCTATACAGATAGTATTGGGCAACCGCGCCACATCCCGCCCGATAATAACCGCGTCAGGGGCGGTGGTGCAGAGCATGTCTTGCAAATCATCGCGGATGGTGGCGACTTTGTCCCAAACACCTTGTTTCACTTGGGTTACGGCTGATTCGGCGGCCGCGCCAAAGGCGGCGATTCCTATCAGGTTTTGAGTGCCAGAACGGCGGCCTTGTTCTTGTCCCCCGCCTTTTAATAAGGGTGCGACATCCAAACCTTTGCTGATAACTAACGCCCCCGCGCCCTTTAATCCGCCGATTTTGTGGGCGGATAAAATCGCCATATCGGCGTGTAAATCGTTAAATTGACCGGGGATTTTACCGAAAGACTGGACAGCATCGCAAAATTTGAAGGTGTTGTTTTCCCCTTGGCTAGTTGGCTTTTGGTGGGTCGGTTGCTTCTGGGACTGCCCCACGCTAGTTGACGGGTAATCGCCTGATACCACCTGTAAAATTCCGGTTTCGCTGTTGGCGGTCTGCACCGCTCGGCTTGCGAATCCCTCCAATAATGCTTGCCCATCAAGACCTACGGTTCCGTCAACATGGCACTGCGTCAGCACACAGGGATGCTCTATCGCGGTGCAAACAACATCACGCCCTGCCAGAGCCAAAGCCGCCGCCTCGGTCGCGCCAGAGGTGAAAATAATATCGCCATCGCCCACGCCAAACGCGTCCATCACCTGCCCACGAGCCGTCTCTATAATGCCCAACGCCACGCGCCCCTCCGCATGTACCGACGACGGATTGCCCAAGCTATCCATAGCCGCCATCGCTGCCATCCGCGCGGGCGCACATAAGGGTGCGCTGGCATTCCAATCCAAATAAACCCGTTCCATTACGCCCTGCCCCCCATGACAAACCGCAGGACAAACGAATCAGGCGAATCAGGCACGCGGCAATGCACAAAACAATGCACAGAGCAACGGATAATCTGGTTTTTCACCAAATTCCCCATGCTATACCGCCCTTTTACTGTCAGTTTCATCGTTTTCATCCTTTTGATAGGTAAATTTTTCTTGACAAAGCTGTGATTAAAGATTAACAAGTCTTTAATCAGCGTTTTATGCAGACTTCATCAAGGAAAACCATCATTTTAGAATCATTCTAAACTTTTACACGCAAAGTTTCAACCCACATAAGCACGAAACCCACGCAAAACCTTCATGTCTTTGTAAATACAAGATAAAAAATAAGGATTACCATGCCAGAGATTACATTTAGCGGGCCGGACGGTCGATTAGAAGGGCGGTATCATCCGCGCAATGATAAGGCTTCGCCGATTGCGTTGATGCTCCATCCCCATCCACAGTTCGGTGGGACTATGAATAATAAGGTTATTTATAACCTGCATTATTTGTTTCATAAAATCGGGTTTTCCGTGTTGCGGTTTAATTTCCGCGGTGTCGGGCGCTCGCAAGGTGAGTATGATGAGGGTATTGGCGAGCTGGCGGATGCTACCGCCGCGTTGGATTATCTGCAAATGCGGCATGTGAATTTCCAGCATTGCTGGATTGTTGGGTTTTCCTTTGGCGCGTGGATTGGGATGCAATTAATGATGCGTCGCCCTGAGATTAACAATTTTGTAGCGGTTGCGCCGCCCGCGAATAACTATGATTTTAGCTTCCTTGCGCCGTGTCCTAATTCGGGTTTGGTTATCAATGGGACGGATGATAAGATAGTACCGCCTGTGGATATTGAGAATTTGGTGGCTTCCTTGCGGGAGCAACGGGGGATTACTATAACGCACGAATTGATTGACGGGGCGGGGCATTTCTTTGAGCGGGATAAGATGGATTTGATGCTGTCCTCGGTGGAAGATTACGCGAGGCCGAGGTTGCGGGAGATGCCACGGTAGTTATTAGTTATTAGTTATTAGTTATTAGTTATTAGTTATTAGTTATTAGTTATTAGTTATTAGTTATTAGTTATTAGTTATTAGTTATTAGTTATTAGTTATTAGTTATTAGTTATTAGTTATTAGTTATTAGTTATTCTTTGCCACTTCTTGACTGGTCGGCATTGCGTAGCAATGACGAAGACCCGCAGGGCAGAATCGGTAATAGTTAATCTAGGACAATCTACAATCCTAGGAAACGACCGCCTTGTTTCTTAATTTTAGCGGGCGTGTCCGCTGGGGGGGCGGTCGCGCGCACCCTCACCCCCACGGGTGCGCGTCAGCTTATCGGTTGTACTGGGTCAGTTTATTTTAGAGTCGCTGGTGACGCAAATTCCCCTATACCTAGCTAACAAGACGCACACCCTTCGGGTTCGCGCGACCCGTGCCAAACATGACAAATGGTTATTCATAACTAATAACTAATAACTAATAACTAATAACTAATAACTAATAACTAATAACTAATAACTAACAACCCCTCCCCCACTAGCAACACCACACCCAGTTGTCCAAGGCGACGATAAGGGTAGCCCATTCATCGCCCGCACCGCCAGATAGCCAAAAGCATAAGCCTCCACCATATCACCGTCTAACCCAACCGATTCGGCGGTTTTAATATCGCCAGCCAGAACCTCCCGCAAGGCGGATAATAACGCGGGATTACGGCGGCCTCCGCCACAGATAATCCATTCATTCACTGGTGCGGGGAAGAATTTCGCCCCCATGCCCACGCCCCCCGCGCAAACCGCACATAAAGTCGCCAGAGCATCGCCCACAGGCAGAGCCAAAACCTCTGCCAATACCCCATCAAACCCATCCCTATCCAGCGATTTCGGCGGTTGCGCCGCGAAATACGGATGCTGCAAAACCCGCGCAACCGCGTGCCTGTCCGCCACACCCGCCAGAGCCAACGCCCCGTCCATATCATACCCCTGCCCCAGCCGTGCATAGACTATATCGTTCATCGGCGCATTCGCGGGTCCCGTATCAAACGCCAACAACGCCTCGGGCAATTCGGGCGTGTCAGCGACAGGATTAACCCAACTGACATTGCCAACCCCGCCCAAATTAACGAACGCTAACGGGGTTTTGCGCCCAATATACCGCGCCAATGCAAAATGAAAAAACGGGGCGAGCGGCGCGCCCTGCCCGCCCGCAACCATATCATTACTGCGGAAATCCCACACGACGGGTTTGCCGATTAATTGCGCCAACTGCGCTCCATCGCCCAACTGATGCGTACGCGAGCGGTGCGGATCGTGCGCCAGAGTCTGCCCGTGAAACCCGATAATCTGGGCTTTGGGGAATTGATTTATCACCTCTATATGGGCGTTTATGATGATGTCGTGGGCGGGTTGCAGGGTTTTGTTATTTTGCCATTTGCCCAGAGCCTCGCGTAAAATATCCTGCTCTGCAAGGGTATAAGGGCGGAACACGCTGTCGCCCAAATCGGCGATTTGGTTGCCATCCGTGCGTATCATCGCGCCGTCGACTCCGTCCAGAGACGTGCCAGACATCAACCCCAACGCCCAGATTTCGGTTTTTTCGGTCATTTATTCTTGCCTTTTTGTTTGGGACGGTATAGCAGGGGCGCGAGGATTTTTCAAACGGAATGAAAATATGACAGAATATAAACCGAAATCGGAATTTTTGCAGACTATTAGGGAACGCGGATTTTTCCGTCAATGTACGGATTTGGAGGCATTGGATGCTCGGCTGATGCGGGGCGATCCCGTGTCTGCGTATATTGGGTTTGACGCGACTGCGGATAGCTTGCATGTCGGCTCGTTGATGCAAATTATGATGTTGAGGTGGTTGCAAAAATGCGGGCATAGACCAATCGTTTTGATGGGTGGCGGGACGACTAAAGTTGGCGACCCTTCGGGCAAAGACGAGTCTCGGCAGTTATTGGACACAAAAGCTATTAATAAAAACATCAAAGGGATAATGGGTGTTTTTGATAAGTATATCAACTTTGGCGATGGCACAACGGACGCTATCCAGTTAAATAATGCCGAGTGGTTGGATAAGCTAAACTATGTTGAATTCTTGCGTGATATTGGGCAACATTTTACCATTAACAGAATGATAACAATGGATAGTGTCAAGTCTCGGCTAGAACGCGAACAACCGCTTACGTTTTTGGAATTTAACTATATGTTGTTGCAGGCTTATGATTTTTTACAGTTGCACCAACGCGAGGGTTGCCTAATGCAAATAGGCGGGTCAGACCAATGGGGCAATATAGTCAATGGAATTGATTTGACTCGCCGACTCGCGGGGGGGCTTGTTTTTGGATTAACGAGTGAGTTATTAACCAAAGCAGATGGCTCTAAAATGGGCAAAACCGCATCGGGTGCGATTTGGCTGGATGCAAAGAAAACCAGCCCTTATGACTTCTGGCAGTTCTGGCGCAATACCTTGGATGATGATGTCGGCAAGTTCTTAAAGCTCTTTACCGAATTAGAAGTTGAAGAGTGCGATAGGCTCGGAGCATTGGAAGGCGAAGAAATTAACGAAGCAAAAATAATTTTAGCGAATGCGGTTTGCACCCTATGTCATAAGGAAGAAGCTACAAAAAAAGCAGAAGCAACAGCCAAAGAAGTTTTTGAAAAGGGTGGCGTAGGTAGTGAGTTAGAAGAAATACATATCACTGATTTTACTGATTTAATTTTAGCGGAGCAACCAATGGGTGATGGATATCATTTTGACTATCATCTCAATGTTATTGGTCTTCTTGTTCAAGCTAAACTTGCAGGCAGTAACAGAGAGGCTAAACGCCACATAGCCAGTGGCGCGGTGCGGATAAGCAATCAAGCTATCACAACAACTTTTCATTCCGTCCTGATGCAGGAAACAGTTCGAATAAAAATCAGCATTGGAAAGAAACGCCATGCTATAGTCGTTCTTGGACCTCTTCCAACTAAAAACTAACCCCTAATCCCTAACACCTAAACTCAGCCAAGCATAACCCAAGGGCTTTTGGCATGCCCTGCTCACAGAGCAGGGCTACGCACAAAAGACCACGCTGGTCGGCACTCGCGCAAGCGATGACGAAGACCCGCAGGGCTAAAGCCACTAATCACTAATCACTCACCACTAATCACTAAACCCCCGCCACGGATAAATAAACCCGCCCAACACCGCCGTTATATCCGCATCACTGGGCATATCCCCGCCAGACTCATCACCTATCACCGCGACCAACCCCAGCTTTTTATCTTCCACCACATCCACCACAACCACGCCGAACCCAGCCTCTGCCAAAGCCGCATCATACACCCGCTTTATCGCGGATTTGCGCAACGCGGGCTTGAATACCTTGCCAACGGCAGTCTTTGGCAATTCCGCCAAAACCTCTATATACTTGGGGCGCGCCGCCGCCTCACCTATCCGCGATTCGCACAAGGCAAACAAATCCGCCATACTAACGCTAGCGCCCTCCGCCAGTTCCACATAAGCACACGGCACCTCCCCCGCCCGCAAATCGGGTTGCCCAATCGCGCCAGCAAAGGCGACATCTTTGGACGCGGCCAAAGCCTCCTCTATCACCGCGGGGTCGATATTATGCCCGCCACGGATAATCACATCCTTCGCACGCCCCGTTATCCATAAATAGCCCTCCGCATCCATCCGCCCCAAATCGCCCGTCCGCACGTGATTGCCCGCGTAAATCCCGACATTCCGCGCGGGGGAGGTATAGGTCGCGCCGATATTCACCCCGCTATTGGCGACACAAATCTCGCCGATTTCACCAACCGCCAAAACCCGCCCAACTTCGCCGTCAAACGCCATAATCTGCACGTCTGTATGGGGGAAAGGAATACCTACCGAGCCAATCTTGCGAATACCATCCTTTGGATTGCACGAGACCAAACAGGTCGCCTCGGTCATGCCATAACCCTCCATTATCTCCACACCCGTGACCTTTTGGAAACGCTTGAATAACTCCACTGGCAAAGGGGCAGAGCCACAAACAGCACCCTCCAAACTGGATATATCCGCGTCCCCCACAGGACGTTGCAATAACGCAGCAACGGCGGTTGGCACGGTGAACATCAGGGTGACGTTCCAGCGTTCTATTAACCCCCAGAAGTTATCAAAAACCCCCTCCCCGCGATAGCCCGCAGGGGTGGGCAGAACCATCATCGCCCCCGTCGCCATGCACCCCATCCAAACGGGATAGGCGGCGAATACATGGAACAATGGCAGAGGGCAGAGGACTACGTCGGTCTCGCGATACAGCAAGGTCGCGCAAACCCAGCCGTTATACAGTGCACCAGAATGGCGGTGTTGCGCGATTTTCGGCATGCCAGTGGTGCCGCCCGTGTGGAAATAGGCGCAAAACGGGTCGGATTCGTCCTCGGCGAAGTCCAGTTTTTCGGCGTTGTATTTCGCAATAGTTTGCGTGAAATCAATCACTTGCGCGTGGTGTTTAACGCGGGTTTTCGGGCGCAGCATGGGGGCTATGAATTGGGCTATGCCACCCAAATGCGGCATCAGGTCTATTTCCATAATAGTCTCCACCATCGGCGATTCGGCGGTGGCACGGGCGGCCAATTCGGCGAGGTTCGTCTTTGGAAAGGCTTTCAATCCGACCAGTACTTTAGCGTTTGTTTCCACCAGTAAGGCGGCGATTTGTTCGGGTTGCAAAGTGGGGTTTATCGGCGCGACTATCCCCGCCGTCATCGCGCCCAACATAGCGATCATGGTTTGCGGAGTGTTTGGGATTAAACAGGCGACGACATCGTTTGGCCCTATGCCGAGCGCGCGGAATGCGTTCGCGGCTTGGGTGACTTGCGCGGTTAATTCGCGCCATGTCAGCGTGCTGGATTTGTCCTTTGGTCCGGATTTCAGCTGGAACCCGATAGCGGGGCGGTCTGGGAATTGTTTTGCGGTACGGCAGAGCTGCTGGTAGATGGTTTTATCAGCCCACGCGGTTTTTAAGGGGATATCGCGCTCTATTTTGGCAAGGTCTGCGGGGTTTGAAAAGGGGAGTTTCATGGGGATGGGTGTCCTTTATTTTGGAGTTTGTGGTATTATTATGCGGATAAATGGGGGAATTGCAAGGGGTTTTTTAGTTATTAGTTGTTAGTTATTAGTTATTAGTGGGGGTAGTAGCCCTGCGGGTCTTCGTCATCGCTACGCGAATGCCGACCAGCGTGGTCTTTTGTGCGTAGCCCCCGCTTCGCGGGGGCATGCCAAAAGCCCTTTGGTTACAAGACGATAATGTCTCTATACATTTACTATCTGGAATAACAAGACGAGGGATTGGATTATTTGCAAAGAATACTTGGGAATTGGTGGTAGGCTATTTCTAAATTTATTTAGGCTTTGCCTAGATACAAAGACAAACCCCAGCCAAAAAAACCCGTCCAGCTCTCCGCAGGAGGGGTGGGCGGGCGGGAAGCCCGAACGCAGGGGCTTGCCCCGAAGTGAGGGCGCAACAAAAAACCTCTATTCCGACTCCTAATAACAAGCCCCTAATCCTTAATAACCAACCACTAATAACTAATAACTAACAACTAACAACTAAAAACCATTGACAACCTTACAAAAATAAATAAAACACCATATAAACCCACCAACCACAAAGACCCGCCCAATGACCCCTGCCCCCAAAACCCCCTACAAACGCATTTTATTAAAACTATCGGGCGAAGTCCTCATGGGCGAGCAATCCTACGGGCTCTCCCCGCCGACCATCCAGCGTATCGCAGGTGAATTAAAGGACGTTTATGATAGCGGAGTCCAGCTCTGCCTCGTCATTGGGGGCGGTAATATCTTCCGCGGACTATCCGCCTCGGCGCAGGGGATGGAGCGCACAACCGCCGATTATATGGGCATGCTGGCGACGGTCATGAACGCCCTCGCCATGCAGTCCGCCTTGGAAAACAAAAACATCCCCACGCGGGTGCTGTCCGCCATTCCCATGGACCAGATATGCGAGCCTTATATCCGCCGTCGTGCCATGCACCATTTGGAAAAACGGCGGGTTTGTATATTCGCCGCTGGTACGGGCAACCCTTATTTCACGACCGATACCGCCGCCACGCTCCGCGCTAGTGAGATGGCATGCGATGCCATTATGAAGGCCACGCAGGTTGACGGAGTCTATGACAAAGACCCAAACAAACACACCGATGCCACCCGTTATGACACGATAAGCTATGACGATATCCTGCATAAAAACCTGAAAGTCATGGATGCGGCCGCCATCGCCCTTGCACGGGATAACGATTTGCCGATTATTGTGTTTAATCTAAAGGAAAAAGGTGCTATGATGCGGGTTATTAACAATCAGGGGTGCTTCACCCGCGTTCATGGATAACGCACCCCACAAAACAGGAGGTTCATAATGAACGACACAGACACAGAAATAGACACGCAGGATTTGGAACGCCGTATGCAGGGCGCGATTACCGCGTTAAAAAACGAATTCACTGGATTGCGTACGGGGCGGGCTTCTGCCTCTATCCTCGATTCGGTTATGGTGGATGCTTATGGCTCGCAAATGCCGGTTCAGCAATGTGGCAGTATCAATGTGCCAGACCCTCGGATGATTACGGTTTCCGTGTGGGATAAGGGGCTGGTTGGCGCGGTGGAACGGGCTATTCGTGATTCGGGGCTGGGGTTAAATCCAGTGGTGGAGGGTGCTTTGTTACGCCTGCCTCTGCCTGATTTGAACGAAGAACGCCGCCGTGAGCTGTCCAAAATGGCTGGGCAATATGGCGAAACCGCACGGATAGCCATCCGCAATGTTCGCAAAGACGGCATGGATAAATTAAAGCAGATAAAAGACAATATCGGCGAGGACGACCAGAAAATCTGGGCTGATGAGATTCAGGAATTAACCGATACATCCATAAAATCCGTGGATTCTCTGGTCGATGACAAACAGCAAGAGATTATGAAAGTCTAACCCATGTCTTTACCGCAACCCGCCCCTCCGCGTGCCGATCCGCCCCATATCGCCATTATTATGGACGGTAACGGGCGGTGGGCTGCTCGGCGTAATATGGACAGGTTAAAGGGGCATTATGCGGGGGTTAAGGTTTTTAAGCAAATCGTTAAGGCTTCGCTGGATTTGCAGGTGAAGTATTTGACGGTTTTCGCGTTTTCTACTGAGAATTGGAAGCGGTCGGCGGGGGAAGTAACGGGGCTCATGACGTTATTTCGCAGGCATATTCGCAGTGAGGCTGCGGAGTTGTTTGAACACGGAATTCGCGTGCGGTTTATCGGGCAACGCGGGCGGCTGGACGCTCGGCTGGTGGCGTTGATGGAGGGGCTGGAGGCGCAAACCGCGGGCAATACCCGCATGCATTTAACCGTAGCCGTGGATTACGGCGGGCGTGATGAAATTGTGCGTACCGCGCGGGAATTGGCGGTGCAGGTGCGCGATGGAGTGGTGCGTGCCGAGGATATTGATGAGGCGATGTTCGCGGATAATATGGACACGGCGGGCTTGCCTGACCCTGATTTGGTGTTGCGGACTTCGGGCGAATGCAGGACGTCCAATTTCCTGCCGTGGCAGTCGATTTACGCGGAATATGTGTTTGATGAGGCGTATTGGCCAGATTATACAGAGCAGCAATTCCGCGATTTGGTGTATCAATTTTACGGCAGGGAACGGCGGTTCGGTGCTGTGGTTGCAGGGGATTAGGGCGTTATGAAGGACGCGCAAAAGCACACACAAAAGCACACACAAAAGCACGGCATGCAATTTCCTGATTTCGGGGCAAGGCTGGTTTCCGCCGTTATTTTACTGGTGATAGCTGGGGTGGCGATTGGGTTCGGCGGGCTGGTGTTCGCAGGGTTTTTGGCGGTGATGAGCGCGGTTATGGTCTGGGAAGTTCTGGCTATGTGGCGGGCTGGGGCAAAAAATTCTAATACAGAAAATTCTAACATAGTCGCGTTCCTGCTAGTCATCGGCAGTATCACGGCAATCTGTGCCTCTGCCTTGGCGTTGTCTTTCATCAGGGAATTGTCTTTACCCCTGCTGGTATTTTTAATTCTGTGTGTTTTGGGCTCGGACATAGGCGGCTATTTCATAGGGCGACTGGTCGGCGGACCGCGCCTATGGGTGCGGATAAGCCCAAACAAAACTTGGTCAGGCACGATAGGCGGATGGCTGCTGGCAATCATCCTAGGCGGTGGGTTTATGATGGTGGGTTTGGGCAGTTTGGGCGGTGGAATCGGCGGTGGAATCGGCGGTGGCGGAGGTTTCGCTCTAGGCACAGTGATTACGACCGCCTTCCTACTGGCACTCAGCGCACAGGCTGGCGATTTAACGCAGAGCGCGATGAAACGTTATTTTGGCGTGAAGGATAGCTCTAACCTGTTGCCCGGTCACGGCGGGTTGTTTGATAGGTTTGACGGAATGATAGCCGCCAGTCTGGTTTTATTTGCGGTTGGTTTTTTGATTTGACTCCCGTGAAAAAATCCACCATAACACCCCCCTACCAACAGGGGACTCCATCACCATGACGCGTACCGTTTCTATCCTTGGGGCGACTGGCTCTATCGGCACGAACGCCCTGCGTATCATAGCCCAAACACCCGCGCTCCGCGTCCATACCTTGACCGCCCACAGCAACGCCGCTTTATTAACCGAACAAGCCCTGACGCATCGCCCAAAGGCGGTCGTTATCAGCGATAAAACCCACTATTCCACCGTAAAAACCAACCTTTTCGGCACGGGTATCCGCGTATCGGCGGGGCGGGAGGCATTGCTGACCGCGGCCACAACCCAAACCGATTGCACCCTATCCGCCATTGTCGGGTTCGGCGGGGTAGAACCCAGTTTAATCGCGGCACAAGCGACCCAAACCCTCGCCCTTGCCAATAAAGAAACGCTCGTCTGCGCGGGTCCCTTATTGCACCAAACATCCACCGCGAAAATCATCCCCGTGGATAGCGAGCATTCGGCGATTTTCCAGTGTATAAACGGGCAGGATAAAACGGCGATTGAACGGATTATCCTAACCGCTTCGGGCGGTCCTTTTCGCGGTTATACCCGTGCCGAATTACAAAATGTCACCCCCGCGCAGGCGGCCAATCATCCCAATTGGGCGATGGGTCGGCGGATATCAATAGACTCGGCTTCCTTGTTTAACAAAGCGATGGAATTCATTGAAACAAAAGAATTATTTGGAGTAAATGAATCGCAGATAGAGGTCTGGATTCACCCGCAATCTCTGGTTCATTCGTTTGTGGGATTCAGCGATGGTGCGTTGCTGGCGCAGCTCTCTCCGCCTGATATGGCGGGGGCGATTGGCTTTGCTTTATGCTGGCCAAACAGGGCGGATTTGAACACCCCACGGCTGGGGCTGGCAGAACTGGCACAGCTGGATTTCACCGCCGTGGATGAGGCGGTTTTCGGCGCGATTAAACTGGCGAGGCAGGTCGCCCGCATGGGCGGTCTGGCTGGCTGTGTTTTGAATGCCGCCAAGGAACGGGCGTTGGATTTGTTCTTGGATGGGCGGATTGGGTTTTTGGATATGGAGGCGTTGGTCGCGCAGGCTATCCGCGATATGGACGGTTTTTTGGATAAAACCCCCGCCCCCCAATCGTACAAAACGATAGCCCGTGCGGACGGCTTGACTCGCGGTTTTATTGATAGTATAGCGGATAAAACACCCGCCCACCCCCAACATAATAAGGAAAAAACCTATGTTTGAATGGATAGAGGCGATGCCTTTCATCGGTCCCAGTCTCAGCTTCTTACTACCCGCTATCATAGCCTTTGGCGTGGTCGTCGCCATCCACGAATACGGGCATTATATCGTCGGGCGATGGTGCGGAATCCACGCGGAAATCTTTTCATTGGGCTTTGGTCCAACCATATATCAAACCCGCGATAAACACGGTACGATTTGGCGGGTTGCCATCATACCTTTGGGCGGATATGTCAAGTTTTTGGGCGATATGAACGCCGCCAGTATGGGCGTTGCACAGGGCGAGGCAAACCCCCGTATGTTCCAACACGCGCCCTTATACGCTAAGTTTTTAACGGTTTTGGCGGGGCCAGTCGCGAATTTCATTCTGTCATTTACGATTTTCACGGCGATAGCGGTCGCGTTCGGCACAGTACCCGACCGCGCGATTATCGACCAGCCGATTGATATGGGTATTGCCAGCCATGATTTACGGGCGGGCGATGAAATCATAGCGATTGACGGCGATTCGGTGACAAGTTTCAGCGATATTATCCTTTGGGCGCAGAATGCGACGGCTCGTGATACGCATAATTACGGGGTGCTGCGCGATGGGTTGCGCCGCGAAGCCAAAGGCGCGTTTCCTTTGCCCCCCGTGGTTGCCAATGTTCTGCCCGTCAGTGCGGCCAGCCAAGCTGGGTTGCGTTCAAACGATGTTATTCGTGCGGTGAATGGGCGGGCGGTGTCCAGCTTTGCCGATGTTGCCGATGCCGTGAAAACCAGTGAAACGGAACAGATTACCCTGCTGTTATGGCGGGATGGCGCCGAGCAAACCGTGCAAATCACCCCGCGTTTGCAGGTAACGGAAGAGGGCGGGCAGGTGATTCGTAAGAAACTGCTGGGTGTGCAGGGCGGGCTGGCGTTTGCCCCGAAGCGCGAGGATATATCCCTGATGCAAGCCGCGCTTGCGGGTGTGAAACGCACTTGGGGAGTCATCACGGGTTCGGTTAAATCCCTGCGGTTGTTGTTCACTGGCACGGTTGGGCTGGCCGATTTGCAGGGGCCGATTGGGATAGCCCATAGCGCGTCTGATATTGCCAAATCGGGGTGGTTGGATTTGGTCTCGTTCATAGCCGTGCTTTCCACGGCGATTGGGTTTTTTAACCTGCTGCCTATTCCTGTTTTGGACGGCGGGCATTTGCTGCATTTCGCCTATCAGATGGTGTTTAGGCGGGAGGTGAATGCGAAAGGCATGGCGGTTATTACCAATGTCGGGCTGGTTTTGCTGTTGTCGCTGGTGGTTTTTGTCAGCTTTTATGATGGGGTGAGGCTGTTTGGATAGGTGTTAGTTATTAGTTGTTAGTTATTAGTTATTAGTGATTTTAGCCCTTCGGGTCTGCGTCATCCCTTTGGGATGCCACCACGGGGTGCGCCCGCACCCTTGAGGCTAAAGCCTCTTCGGGGCGGGCGCACCCAAGCCTGTCCTAGTTTATAGGCAAAGCCTAAATAAATTTAGAGCAAACCCATCAAAACTTCCCAAGTATTCTAAACAAATAATCCAATCTATCCTCTTGTATATCCTGCTAGTAATTTTATAGAATCATTATCATCTTGAAACCCAAGGGCTTTTGGCATGCCTCCACGAAGTGGGGGCTACGCACAAAAGACCACGCTGGTCGGCATTCGCGTAAGCGATGACGAAGACCCAAAGGGCAGACTCGGTAATTGTTAATCTAGGACAATCTGCAATTCTAGGAAACCGACCGCCTTGTTTCCTAATTTTAGCGGGCGTGCCCGCAGGGGGGGCGGTCGCGCGCACCCTCACCCCCACGGGTGCGCGTCAGCTTATCGGTTGTACTGGGTCAGTTTATTTTAGAGTCGCTGGTGACGCAAATTCCCTTATACCTAACAACCAAGACGCACACCCTTCGGGTTCGCGCGACCCACGTGCCGCCATGACGAATCGTTATTAATCATTAATCGCTAATCACTAATCGTTCATCACTAATAACTAATAACTAATAACTAACAACTAAAAACCCTTGCCTTTACCCGCGTTTTACCATAAAACACCCCCTAAACCTTCGGTATTGTTATGTTGTGAAAAGGATAAAGGTTTGCGTTCCCATTATGCCCGCCCTTATGCCCGCTTAGGGGTTTGGGGCTGTTTTGTCATCTGTTTTATATCCTTAACATGCGTGTTTTGGCTGGGCGCACCCACGCCCGCTTCCGCGCAAACGCAACCCCCTCTCACCATATCGGGGAATGTCCGCATTGCCACTGGCACGATTGAAACCATCGCCCGCGAAGCCCTCGGCACTAACCCCCTGCCCCCGCAAATAAACCGCGCCGTACAGGATTTATTCGCAACCGAGTTCTTCACCGATGTCATCATAACCCCCAACGGACAGGGTTTCACCGTCACCGTAACCGAACGCCCGTCCATCAATCTGGTAAGGATAGAGGGCAACGCCCGCCTAACCAACGATATTTTGCTGGAAGTCGTGACCTCCAAACCTCGCCAAACATTCTCGGCCGCACGGGCAGAGGAAGACGCAAACGCGATAGCCCGCAGTTACGCCGCGGCTGGGCGAATCACCACCTCTGTCGTGCCAAAAACGATTCGCCGTAGCTCTAACCGCGTGGATTTGGTGTTTGAAGTGGATGAGGGCAATGTCTCCGAAGTGAAAAAAATCAGCTTCATAGGCAACCGCCAATTCGCCGATGCGCGTCTGCGTGGCGTGATTGAATCCAAACAAACGGGTCTGTTTAGCTTTATCAGCAAACGCGATAACTTCTCGCAAGACAAGCTGGAATTTGACAAAGAAAAGCTAACGCAGTTTTACAACCAACATGGCTATATTGATTTTCAGGTGGTGTCTTCCACAAACGCCCTCAGCCGTGATAGTGGCGGGTTTGGCGTTGTTTTTAAGGTATCCGAGGGTCCGCAATACCGTTTCGCTAACTTGCGGTATGTTGATGAAACGGGGCAGCTTGACCTGTCGCTTTACCAAGATTTGCTGAATATCCGTATGGGGACGGTTTTTAATCCCTTGCTGGTAAATAACATCATTGAGCGGATTCTTATCCGCGCGGGTGAAAACAACGAATCGTTCCTAAACCCCGTGCCAAACATTGTCCGCCACGATGAAGACCTGACCGTGGATGTGGAAATCACGTTAAACATAACCGACCCTATTTTCATAGAGCGGATTAATATAGAGGGCAACGCGGTAACCCTAGACCGCGTGATTCGCCGTCAATTTGAAGTGGTGGAGGGCGATGCTTTCAATCAATACTTCATCCAACAGGCCGCCGATAGAATCCGCGCCCTAGGGTTCTTTGAACGGGTGGATATAACCACGCGGGAAGGCACTCGCCCCAATCAAATCATCATTGATGTGGATTTGACCGAAAAAGCAACGACGGGGTCGCTGGGTTTTGGTATAGGGTATAGTACCTCTGACGGGGTGTCTGGCAATGTCAGTATTCAGCAAAACAACCTGCTGGGGCGCGGGCAGAGAATCGGGGCGACCTTTAATATATCGCGGCAAAGGAACACTTTGAACTTTAATTTCTATGAACCCGCGGTGCTGGATCGCGATTTGTCCTTTGGTGTGAATGTCGGGCGGACGCTCGGTAGCTCGTCCTTTATCCCCGTGGATACGGATATTTTATCGCTAAACCCCGAATTCGGGTTTCCAGTCGGGCAATGGGCGCGGTTGCGTCTGGGCTATACCATCAGCCGTCTGCGTATAACGGCAGAGCGGGGGACACGGCGGCGACCTGGTGCTAGGTTGGATGCTATCAGCCCAGTTTTGCGCCGCGATGTGGATAAGGGCGATATTGTGACCAGCAGTATTCTGGTGGGCTATACCGTGGATAGGCGCAATTCGCCGATACAACCGACCTATGGTTCTACTTTCAGTATTGATCAAGAAACCGGTGGTTTGGGGGGGAATAGTCGGTTTTCCAAGACGACTTTGAATTATAAGATTTTCAGGTCGTTGTTAAACGATGACTATGTGTTTTCGGTGGAGATGCAAACCGGGGCTTTGATTGATTTTGATAGAGGCTCGCATATCTATCGGCGGTTTAACCTTGGCGGGGATAGCTTTCGTGGGTTTCGCCCCTATGGTATAGGGCCGCGTGATACGCGCACGGGCAACGCCACGGGTGGGAATTTCTTTGCGATTGTGCAGTTTGAGAGCAGTTTCCCCATCGGCGTGCCAGAGGAATACGGGATATTCGGCGGGGCGTTTTTGGATATCGGCACGGTTTGGGGGTTGAATGATATTGATGGGGCTGATTTTAGCGGGGAGCATGCTGCGCCCAAGGTGCGGGCGGCTATTGGTGTGTCGTTGTTTTGGGAAACGGGGATTGGGCCGTTGCGGTTTAATTTTGCCAGACCGTTGTTGCGTGAGGATTACGATAGGAAAGAGACGTTTCGGTTCACCTTGGATGCGCGGTTTTAATGATGACTTGTCCCCCTTTCATTCTGCTCCTCATCACCGCTTGGCTGGTTGTGGTCGCACCCGCCTACCCGCAAGGCTATGACCTTCAGCCCGCGCCCGATATCGTATCGCTTGACCGCGAACGGGTTTTCACCGATTCCATCGCGGGCAAACGCATCCAGCAAGAGATTGAAAAACGCCAGAACGCCCTGCGCGCCGAAAACCAGCTCATCGATACCCAGCTGACCGAAGAGGAAAAATCGCTGGCGGAACAGCGCAAGATCGACCCCCCCGATGTGTTTGCCACGAAAGCCACCGCCTTTGATGAAAAGGTGAAACGCGTCCGTCAAGAGCAACGCGACAAAGGGCAGAAAATCGTGCAATTCGCCACGGCTTCGCAGGATGATTTCTTTAAACAGGTGGTAGAAGTCCTGCGCACTTACATGGCGCAAAACGGGGTGAATTTAGTGCTGGAAGCCAACACCGTTATGATGTCCGCGCAACAGGCGGATATAACGCAAGAGGTGATTAACCGCCTTGATCGGCAGTAAAACCACTTGGCAAGACCGCGTTAATCTGCTATTAACCGATAAATTAAACCGCCAAAATATACAGAAAGCCCCGATAATGTCAGACACACCTGAGACTAAACCCGCCACCATACCCGCGCTTGATTACAATGAAATCAAACGGATTATCCCCCATCGCTATCCGTTTTTGCTGATTGACGCGGTGCGCGATATTATCCCGTATGACTCTGCCGTTGGCATTAAAAACGTCACGCTTAACGAGCCGCATTTTGAGGGGCATTTCCCCCAACGCCCCGTCATGCCCGGCGTGATGATAGTTGAATCCATGGCGCAAACGGCGGCGATTCTGTCCGCCAAATCCATGGATATCAGCGATAATAACTTCCTGTTTTTCCTGATGACTATTGATAAATGCAAATTCCGCAAAACCGTGCAACCGCCAGACCAGTTGGAACTGCATGTCCAATTCCTGCGCCATAAACAACGGATGTATCGGTTCGCGGGGCAGGCTCGGGTGGATGGCAAACTGGTGGCAGAGGCCGAATTCCAAGCCATGCAAATCCCCGAATAACCCTTTAATAATCAATACTTTAACGACCGAACTTAACCGAAAAGAAAGCCCGCCAATGTCCATTGATTCTAGCGCGAAAATCCACCCAAACGCGGTGATAGAAGACGGGGCGCGGATTGCCAAGAACTGCGCTATCGGCCCGTTTTGCGTGGTTGGTGCGGGGGTTTGTCTGGGCGAAAATACCGTGCTGAAGTCGCATGTCGTCATCACGGGCAACACCCAAATTGGCAAGGATTGCACGATTTACCCGTTTGCTTCCATTGGGCACGCTCCCCAAGATTTGAAGTATAAGGGCGAGGATAATAGCCTTATTATAGGCAATAAAAACCGTATCCGTGAGCATGTGACGATAAGCCCAGGCACGACTGCGGGCGGTGGAATTACCCGTATTGGCGATGATAATTTGCTTATGGTCGGCTGTCATATTGGCCATGATTGCCAGATAGGCAACCGTATTGTTTTTGCCAATAACGCTATATTTGGCGGGCATTGCGTGATTGAGGATGAGGTGATTATCGGCGGGCAATCCGCCGTGCATCAGTTTTGTCGGATTGGCAAAGGCGCGATTATCGGTGGTTTTACCGGGGTTGATGCGGATATTTTGCCTTATTCTATGGCGGTTGGGGAAAGGGCGCACTTGCAAGGGCTCAACCTGATTGGGTTAAAACGGCGCGGGGTTAATAATGCCGATATTCGGCAGATGATGGGTGCTCTTGATGGTATTTTTTGGGGTGTTTCTTCAGTCAAAGATAATGTGCAAAACCAGAAAAATAAGCCTGAAACAAAGGATAACAAGCTGGTTCAAGAGATGCTGGACTTCATCCTTGCTGACTCAAAACGCCCTCTAACCATGCCAGCAAGCCGTGATTAAATCCTATGGCACAGAATCCCAAACCCACATTGGCTATTATGGCGGGGTCGGGGGACTTACCCCATCTTTTAGCCAACCATTGCCGAGCAACCAGTCGCCCGTTCTGCGTTGTTTGCCTGCGTGGAACGGACTATCCGTGGATTACCGATGAAACCGTTATCCACACGCGGATTGAACGGCTTGGGCTCTTATTCAAAACCCTACGCCACCACAACTGCCAAACCATAGTCTTTGCGGGCGGTGCAACCCGCCCCCGCGTCAATCCCTTCACCTGCGATTTCACTATGATATGGGCTTTGCCACGGCTATTATCCGCGTTACGGGGCGGGGATGACGGGGCGTTACGCGGGTTGCTGGCGTTGTTTGAAACGCGGGGGTTCGCCGTCAGCGCGGCGCAGGAAATCATGCCCGATTTAATGGCGCAAACGGGGTGTCCTACCCGCGTGCAACCGACAGCCCAAGATAAAAAGGACGCACTCACGGCGGCGACCATCAGCCATCACATGGGACGTGCCGATATTGGGCAATCCTGCGTGGTTGCCAATGGGCTGTGTTTGGGCGTGGAATCGGTGCAAGGCACGGATGCTCTGCTGGATTTCGTGCGGGGCAGCGACCCTGCGTTGCGGTTTGAACGCGCCAAAGGGCTTTTGTATAAAGGCATAAAACGCGGGCAAGACCGCCGTATTGATGTCCCCACGATAGGTGTTGAAACCATCAAACGGGCGGCGAAGGCGGGGCTGGGCGGAGTTGTGATTGAAAGCAACGCCAGTTATATCGTGGATTATCGCGGGACTTTGGAGTGTGCTGATAAATTGGGATTGTTTTTATGGGTGCGTGAGGGTGATACATGAGCGAATTGCGGATTTTTATCATAGCAGGGGAAGCCTCTGGCGATGCCCTAGGCGCGGCTTTGATGGCGGATTTACACGCGATTTCCCCGCGAACCCCTGTTTTTGCGGGGCTTGGCGGTGCTGGGATGCAGGGGTGCGGGTTGCAGTCCCTGTTTGATATAAAGACCTTGGGGATTATGGGGGTCGCCGAAGTTTTGCCGAAAATCCCTGTGTTATTGGCACGGATTCGCCAGACTGCGGAGGCGTTAATAGCCTTCAACCCCGATGTTATTATCACGATAGATTCCCCCGATTTTTGCTTTCGCGTGTTAAAACGGGTGAAAAAGATGGTGAAAAAGCCGAGTGGCAAACCGAGTGGCAAAATCGGTATTCCCGCCCCCGTTATCCATTATGTCGCGCCCTCCGTCTGGGCTTGGCGACCACGTAGGGCGGTGAAAATGGCAAGGTATGTTGATCATGTGCTGGCTCTGCTGCCGTTTGAGCCGCATTATATGCAGGACGCGGGGATGAGCTGTGATTTTGTCGGGCATCCTGCGGTTGCTGGTGTAGCCTCTGGTGCGGGGGCGGACTTAACCGCTCCCAAAACCCCCGATTTACAAGGATTAAAAGACAAATTAACCCTAACGGGTGCGCCGATTATCTGCCTGCTCCCCGGCTCTCGCGCAGGGGAAATCCGCCGTTTGCTACCGATATTTGGCGAGGTTGCGACCACCATCACCCAAACCCATAAATCCGCGCAATTCATATTGCCCGTGGCTTCGCACAATTTAACCGCGTTAATCCGCGATATAACCAGAGATTGGGCAGTGCAACCCGTGATAATGCCACCCGACGCAAACCCCGCCATAACCTCCGCCAATAAGACGGCAGCCTTGCGCATCGCCGATGTCGCCTTGGCAACCAGTGGCACGATTGCGTTGGAACTCGCCGCACAAAACTGCCCTATGATAAGCGTGTATAAGATGAATTGGCTGTCTGTTATCATTGCCAAAAGGATGATAAAAGTCAATACGGGCAATCTGGTGAATATCCTGACGAACAGCCGAGCCGTGCCTGAGTTTTTGTTTGAACGATGCACGGCGGGGCTTATTGCGCCCGCGTTGTTGGGGTTGCTGGGCGATAGCTCTGCGCAAAAACGGGCATTGCGGGATGCGATGGTGGCTTTGGGCGCGGGGCGGGTTAGTATGGAACGCGCGGCGGCGATGTCCGTATTGCGGTTTTTAAAGATAAAGGGGCGATGAAATGGCAGTGTATAAAGGGAATTTAGCGATAGACCCGCGTGGGATGATTTATGAATCCTATCGGATAGAGGCGGTCAGCATCGAGGAATGTCGGATGATTTTTCTGGATTGGGCGATGAATGATGTGCCTGTCGGCGATATGTCCGCGCATTTGCGGGTGTTATTGGGGGAATATGAGGCGGCGAATCCTGCCGATCACCCTATGACGTTGATTATTAAAGAGGGATTGGCGGGTGCGGTTGGTAAGAAACGGCGAGGCGGTGCCGCTAGGCGACGAGTGGCTAGCGATTAGTTGTTAGTTGTTAGTTATTAGTTGTTAGTTATTGGTTATTTTGGATTAGGGGCTAGGTATTGGAAGTTAAGGGTAGAGGTTTTTTGTTTCGCCCTCACTTCGTGGCAAGCCACTTCGTTCGGTCGCCCGCCCGCCCACCCCTCCTGCGGAGAGCTGGACGGGCTATTTTTTGGCTGGGGTTTGGCTCAGCGTCTTCTATATAGTCTAAATAAATTTAGAAATAGCCTATCACCAATTCCCAAGTATTCTAAACAAATAATCCAATCTAACGTCTTGTTATTCCAGATAGAAAATTTATAGAATCTCTATCATCTTATAACCAAAGGGCTTTTGGCATGCTCCCGCGAAGCGGGGGCTACGCACAAAAGACCACGCTGGTCGGCACTCGCGTAAGCGATGACGAAGACCCGCAAGGGCTAATCCCACTAACAACTAATAACTAACAACTAACAACTATCATTTCCTCTTGAAAAACCACAAAAACCCGTCTAGTATAAACCCGCTATGACCCTACCCAAAACCATCACGCAAACGCTGGATGCTTCCACGCACCCGATTTTATTAACAGGCGCAACCGCCAGTGGCAAATCGCAGCTGGGGCTAGATTTAGCGCGGCGGTATAACGGCGCGATTATCAACGCCGATGCCTTGCAGGTGTACCGCGATTGGCGGATACTCAGCGCCCGCCCCGATGCGGAGGCTTTGGCGGAATGCCCCCATTATTTATACGGGCATTTGGGGTTGCGCGCGCCCTACTCTGTCGGTCATTGGCTGGATGAAGTGCGCGAGGCGTTGGGGCGATTGGACGGACGGCGGGCTATTATTTTGGGCGGAACGGGGTTGTATTTTAACGCTTTAACAAAGGGGCTGAGCACTATTCCCGCGATTCCTGATACCGTGCGGGCAAAGGCTGATGCGTTGGCGGAGCGCGAAGGCGCGGGCGTGTTTGCGCAGGTTTTGCGTGATTCGGACCCCGCGACCTATGCCCGTATTGATGTGCAGAACCCTGCCCGAACCCGCCGAGGGTGGGAGGTTTTAACCGCCACTGGGCGCGGGTTGTCGGCGTGGCATGCGGACGGAACAAAGGCTGTTTTGCCTACGGGAGGCTATGTTGGATTGCAGATGTGTATCGCCCCCGATGTGTTAAACGCGCGGATTGATGCGCGGTTTGAGACTATGGTCGCGGCGGGCGCAGTGGAAGAATGTGCGGCGGTGTTGGCGGGCGATTGGGATGCTGCCTTGCCGTCCTGCCAGACCATCGGCGGACGAGAGCTGGTGGCGTATATCCGTGGGGAATGTGCGTTGGAAGAGGCCGTGGAGGCGGCCAAAACCCGCACCCGCCAGTATGCCAAACGCCAGAGGACGTGGTTGCGCAATCAAATGGCGGGGTTTTTAGTTGTTAGTTGTTAGTTGTTAGTTGTTAGTTATTAGTGATGCCCTTCGGGTCTTCGTCATCGCTTGCGCGAATGCCGACCAGCGGGGTCTTTTGTGCGTAGCCCTCACGTTGTGAGGGCATGCCAAAAGCCCTTTGGTTGCAAGACGCTAGGGATTCTATAAATTTACTATTTGGAATAACAAGACGGTAGAGTGGATTATTTGCAAAGAATACTTGGGAATTGGTGATGGGTTTGCTCTAAATTTATTTAGGCATTGCCTAGATATAAAGACAGGCTTTAGCCATAAAAACCCGTCCGCCCAAGCCTCGCAGAGGGGTGGGCGGGCGGGAAGCCCGAAGATCGGGGCTTGCCCCCAAGTGAGGGCGAAACAAAAAACCTCTACCCTCAACTCCTAATAACAAACCCCCAATCCCTAAAAACCAACCACTAATAACTAATAACTAACAACTAATAACTAATAACTAAAAGCCCGCCTATATCCGCCAAAACCACATCCGCCAATCCCTCTAAATCCGCCCGCCCAGCAGGCCCGCTTAACACACCCACACACATCGCCCCAGCCGCACGCCCTGCCCGCAAATCATGCGTGCTATCGCCGACCATAGCCACCTGCTCACACGCTACCCCAACCGCCCGCGCAAACCCGCGCACCATCCCAGCGTCAGGTTTCGCCCCAAACCCGCTATCACAGCCCGCGATAAAATCAAACATATCGGCAACACCAGCCTGCTCTGTATGCGCACGGGCATTCGCCTCTGCGTCATTCGTGGCTATCCCCAAAACCAGCCCTCGCGCCCGCAATTCGCCCAACACCGCCGCCAAATCGCACACAGGAGCCAGCTCCATCCCGCCATATTCGGCATCAAACGCCCGCTCAATATCCGCCCGAGTCAACGCCCCATCCACCGCCATCCACGCGGCGGCGGTTTCATCGCCTGTGGCATTGACTATTATCGAGCCCTCGACAAACCGATTGCCCGCCCAGTCATAGCCGCAAGCCTCCGCCAATCGCCTGCGCATAGTCTCATCCGCGTTCAGCCGCATTATCACACGCCGAGTCCAATCCGCCCAAGTCGCATCAAAGTTAAACAAAGTGCCGTCCTTGTCAAACAAAACGGCTTTTATGTGTTTCATATCCAGTTTCATAATTTCACGTCCTCTTTCATGTATAGTGTCATGTCCTGTTTCATGTATAATGTCATGTCCAATGCACTTCCCCGCCCAAAAACTGCCTTGCCAAATAGGGCAAATCGGGCGAAACCCCCGTGCTGGCAGCAAAATCGCGTATCATCCCATCATCCATCAGCATAAAATCCAACACGGCCAGCCAGAGCGACTGGTCGCCAATAGCCTCGCCCAAATCGGCCGCCGACCCGCCCGATTGTTGTAAGAACAAAGGCAACATCTCATCATTGCCAGCCAACCACTGCACAGCCGCCAGAGCAACCGATTCCGCCTTCCCAGCGTCCATTTGCGGATTTCCCCAATTCATGTGCTTTTCCCCTTGAAAATTTGTTTTTTCCGTGTATTTTTCATTTTTATCAAATAATTTTCATTTTATCAATGATTCATTAACACTTTATACTATCCTATAAGTATAACAAAAGGATAAACGCATGCCAGGACGCATACTTATCGCCGATTCCAATGATTCCAGCGCAGGACGCTTGAAGGCGTTTTTGGAGGCAGAATACTTTGAGGTTCTTATCGTTAAGACCTCTGCGCTGTTGCACGCGCGGATTATCGGCAAGCACCCCGATTGCCTGATTATTGCTCGTGTTTTTGACGGGCAGGACGGCACGGATGTGTGCGATATGGTGAAAAACGAAGGCGAAACATCCCACCTGCCCTGCGTGATGTATGGTGGGGATGCGATTGATTGGCCTCGCGTTGCCAATTGTGGCGCGGATGATGCGTTTTGTGAGGGCGATGTGGCACTGATTGAACGTCTGCGCGAATTATATCGGCGCAAGGATCATTTGGATTCCCTGCGGTTTCATTTGAATATCAATTCGGAATTGGGCTTTTCTGAGCCTCGCCCCCTGCCCTTTAACGCTATGCCACACAGGGTAAAGCTGTGTTTGATATGCGATGATGAATTGAAAAACGATAGTTTGGCGGCGTTAAGCAATCTGCGGTATGAGGTTTCGTTTGTGGATAAGGCGGAGGAGGCTGATTTGTGTTTAATCGGCTGTGCGGGGGTGCCTCAGGATGCGCATTTCCGCACGATAGTTGGATTGGTGCGCGGCGATGTGCCACTATTATGCTATCAACGCGGGGATGGTGCGGATTTGGACGGGTTACGCCGAGCCGTTAAGCTGGGCTGTCAAGAGGCTTTTTTGGTTGGCGATGAATTGCAGGATTTGGCGACAAAATGCTTGTCTTTGTTGCATTTCAACCAGACAAAGCGGTCTTTGAAAAAGCAAATGCGCGACCATTTTACCCAAGCCTCGCAGGACCCATTAACGGGGTTATACAACCGTCGTTATACCATGAATTTCTTGGAACGTGCCTTGGATAGGCAGAAAACCGACGGCAAGCAAATGGTGATTATGGCGTTGGATATTGACTATTTTAAATCCGTGAATGATGCGTTTGGGCATAGTATCGGCGATAAGGTGTTGCAAAATTTATCCGCGTTAATGCTGAATAACTTGCGTGAGGCGGATTTGGTGGCGCGATTGGGCGGGGAAGAGTTTCTGGTGGTGATTACCAGCAATCATGAGAAAACGGCGCAGGATATCGCGGGGCGGTTGTTATCCGCCGTAAAATCGGCGGAGTTGTTGCCCGATGGGCGGGTTATGGCACGTCCTATTACCGTCAGTATCGGCATGACGTTCAGCAATGCGACAGAGACTGCCAAGCGGTTATTATCAAGGGCGGATAATGCGTTGTATCATGCCAAAGAGAATGGACGCGATCAGGTGCAGTTTTGCTCGCTTGCGGGGGAGTGTGTGCGTGTGGGCGGTGGTGCGTCTGATTTGGTGTCTGCTTGTGTTGCGTCTTCTGTTTCTGCGGGGGTTTCTGTGGGAGCAAGGGGTGGGGAATTGACGCAAATAGCTGTTTAACGATTAACGATCAACCCGCGTATATTTCGCGCCATCAATACTGACCCCCAGCTCTAACCCCTTGCGATCATAGACCAAACCGAACACATCATCGCCCGCCGTTGCCGTGTTAATCCCTGCCGATTCGCCCTCATCCAGCGCGGTAAATTGCAAATCCGCACCAGCCGTCCAGCCCTTTTGATTGCGGAATTTGTCCAAAGACTCTTCCGTCATGAAAAACAACGCCGAGGCAAACCGCCCGCCACCGATTTGAAACCCGATAGAGCCACCAATCACGGTATAATAATCGACATTCTGCCCGCCGATACGCAACGCACCTTCGCCATAACTGCCGCTAAAAATAATGCCACCCTTGCCGATGAGGGGCATTATCAAAACCCCCGCCGCTTGCTTTAAAAATTCGGTGGTGAAGGGGTGGGTTTCTTGCATGATTTCCAAACTTTGGGCGACCCTGTCGTCTATTGATCCCGCGTCAAAGCCTTCGGTTACGCCCGTGTCCGCGTCCAGTTCCACATCCGTATCAATATCCGCATCCGTGCCGTCCTGCCCATGCGCCGAACCAGCCATAATCGCACCGCCAGCACCTGCCAAAAACCCACGTCTTGTCCAATATTCCATTTGATAATTCCTTTATTTTGTTGTTTTTTATTTAGAATCACGCACACAATAGCATATATCCCCGCGTTTGTTAATACCTAAACCATTCATCGTTAATCGTTAATCGTTATTACGCACTTCCGCCCGACTTTTCCCCGTCACATCCCCTGCCAAAGCCGCCGCCATAAACTTATCCAAATCCCCATCCAAAACCCCTTGAGTATCCGACGTTTCCACCTGCGTGCGCAAATCCTTGACCATCTGATAGGGCGCGAGAACATAGCTACGAATTTGATGCCCCCACCCCGCATCACCCTTATTTTCATGCGCCTCCTGTATAGACTCATTGCGCGATTTCATCTCTATATCATACAATCGCGATTTCAAAGCCGCCAAACAGCTCGCCCGATTTTGATGCTGGGACTTGGCGGAAGCCTGCACGACAATCCCCGTTGGCACGTGAGTCATTCGCACTGCCGAATCGGTTTTATTGACGTGTTGGCCACCCGCGCCAGAGGCTCGGAATGTATCCACGCGCAAATCCGCGGGGGAAATATCAATCTCAATCGCGTCATCAATCACCGGATAAACCCAAACCGAAGAAAACGACGTATGCCGCCGTGCGTTGGAATCAAACGGAGAAATCCGCACCAAACGATGCACACCGCTTTCGGTCTTTAACCAGCCGTAAGCATTCACCCCCTTGATTTGATAGGTCGCGGATTTAATCCCCGCCTCATCCCCCGAAGTCTCTGCCACCAATTCCACTTTGTAGCCCGCGCGTTCGGCCCAGCGAATATACATCCGCGCCAATATCGCCGCCCAGTCGCAGCTTTCCGTGCCACCCGCGCCAGAATTGATTTCTAGGAAACTGTCGTTGCCGTCGGCTTCGCCGTTTAATAACGCGGCAATGGCGGATTTTTGCGCCCTTGCTTGCAGGGCAATAATCGCGGATTCCGCCTCCAAAACCACGCCCGAGTCACCCTCCCCACGTGCCAAATCCATTAAATCCAGATGGTCGCCCAATTCGCCCTCTAACTTATTAAACAAATCAAATGAATCGCGCAAGGTTTGGCGTTCGCGCATCATCTTTTGCGCGGCTTGGGGGTCGTCCCATAAGGTCGGGTCTTCGGATTGCGCGTCCAATTCCGCCAGCCTTGCCTCCCCCGCGTCCCAATTCATCCGTTGGCGTAATAATGCCAAAGATTCCCTGATATCCTGCACGGTACTGTCGATTTCGGCGCGCATTAATACAGTCCGCCACTGGATAAAGTACCGAAACTTGTTCCGTCAGCATTGGGCGGTTTCGGCGTGGATGCCTCGTCGGGGTTGCTCTCCGCCGTTGCATCTGCGGGCGCGAGTTCTGGTGCAACAGGCACGGGCGCGCCGCCCGCTTTTATCCGTTCACGTTCCAGCCGAGCCGCTTCTTCTTCCAGCAGTTTATCCAACCCGATATTGCTGAACCCCGAAAACACATCGTATTGCGTGTTTGCCTGAAACCCGCCGTCAATGGCGGTTTGCGCCAATCCTATTTGCGGGTCATCGGTTGTGCGAAACAATTCCTCTATGACATTTGCGCCCGTTGCATCATTCGCCAATCGCGCCCCGCTGAAACGGTCAAACTTGTAAAACAGAGTATCCTCTGGCTGGGCGAAATCGCCCGCGTCATAGCTTTCTAACGCTTGCGACATGAACTCCTGAAACACGGGCGCGCACATAGACCCGCCGTAGGCACCCTGCCCCAGAGGTTTCGGCACATCAAAGCCCATATAACACCCCGCCACCAGATTGCGGGTGAAACCCACGAACCAAACATCCTTTGCCTCATTCGTTGTCCCCGTTTTCCCTGCTGTTGGTACATCCAAAACCACGCGACCAAAGGCAGTCCCGCGTTCCACAACCCCGCGTAGCATAGAGACTAGGCGAAACGCCGTTATCTCATCAATCATCCGTTGCCGAGCCAAATGGACGGCTGGACCCGCACCCTCTGGCAAGTCCGCCACATCGCAATTCAAACACCAACTGGTATCGTGGCGGAATATGGTTTGCCCGTGGCGGTCTTGAATACGGTCAATCAGGGTTGGATTTACCCGCTCGCCACCATTGGCGAACATCGCATAGGCGGACACGATTTTATACAAAGTCGTCTCCTGCGCCCCCAAAGCACTGGATAAAACGGGATACAGCGAATCATAAATACCAAAAGTTTCTGCATAATTGCTGACAATATCCATCCCCACGGATTGCGCCAAACGGATAGTCATCAGGTTGCGCGATTGCTCTATCCCTATTCGCAGGGGCGCGAGACCATAGTATTTTTCCGATGAATTCTTGGGTTGCCACAAACCCTCTGGCGTATTGATAGCCACTGGCGCATCCACAACAACAGACGCGGGCGAATACCCGCTATCCAAAGCCGCCGCATAAACAAACGGTTTGAAAACAGAACCAGGTTGGCGGTTCGCTTGGGTCACGCGGTTAAACACGCTATGCTGATAGGAAAACCCGCCCTGCATAGCCAAAACCCGCCCGGTATTGGTATCCATAGCCATAAACGCACCCTGTATTTTCGGGATTTGACGCAAAGACCAGCCCGCTATATCCCCCGCTTCATCGCGTTCGGGTTGCACCAATATCACATCGCCAACTGCCCATAATTCACGGGCGGAGTTTATCCGTACCTTATCGCCTTTGGCGTTTAGTTTATTAACCGCCCATTCGTTTTCAATTTCAAAAGACAAAACATCACGGGCGGGGTTGGATACAAACCCCTCTACCCCAATCGTTGCACCTTTGCTATCCACGGATAGCACAACGGCAACATGCCAATTATGAACATCACGGGGGGCGGTGGTATTGCGCAGAGCCTTACGCCACGCCCGCTCATCCCCCAAAACTTCGGTTGGCAAAGTCGCCACCGCGCCCTTATAGGGATTAAACTGCCTATCATACGCCTGCAAGCCCTTTTGCAAGGCACGTTCGGCGTAAGTTTGCAATTTGGAATCCAAAGACGCACGGATGGAATAGCCCGCGGTGAAAAACTGTTCTTCGCCGAATTCTTGGCTGAGTTGACGGCGGATTTCATCGGTGAAATAGGTTCTATCGGGGCGGGTTAGGCGTTCCAAATCATCACTGCTCTGCACGGTTATTAAATCGGTTGCCCGTGCGATGCGGACTTGTTCCTCTGTAGCAAACCCGTTTTGGCGCATTTCACGCAAGACAAAATTACGCCTTGCTATCGCGCGTTCCTTTCTGCGAACGGGGTGATAGGTACTGGGGGCCTTGGGTAAAGCGGCCAGATAGGCAGCCTCTTCCAATGTCAAATCCTCCAGAGCCTTAGCAAAATAAACCCGTGCGGCGGCGGTCACACCATAGCTATTCTGTCCTAGAAAAATTTCATTCAAATATAGTTCCAATATCCGTTGCTTACTGAGCGACCTTTCCACCCGCGCGGATAATATCAGCTCTCTAATCTTACGATCAACCGAACGTTCGTTAGAGAGCAAAAAGTTCTTGGTCACCTGTTGCGTGATAGTCGATGCCCCACGCAAATTCTGCCCCTGCGCCGCATCCAACGCCGCCTTCGCCATGCCGAACACATCAAACCCCGTGTGGGTATAAAAATTCTTATCCTCGGCACTGATAAACGCCTGTTTAACAATCAGGGGGATTTCATCAATCGGCGTGAAAATCCGCCGTTCTTGGGCGAATTCATCCATAACCTGCCCGTCAATCCCATAAACCCGCGAAATAACGGAGGGTTCATAGGACACCAATTGCTCGTGCTTTGGCAAGCCTTTGCCATAGGTTGCCACAATCATAGTGACAAACGCCCCGATAACCACGCTACCCAGTATTAAAAAGGTGAAAACCGCGCCCAAGAGCGCAAATAACTTTCGCACCATAGTGATTGCTCCACTTCATATTTACCCCTGTTATACCATGATTTAGGGATAATTAAAATAAAACTGCGATAAATAATATCACAAATGTGGGATATAGTTGCAAAATGGGCGATTTCGGGCTTGCCAATGGGGGGGATTCGGGCTATATTTCAGTTATGGTATGCAAATACCAGCCAGTTTTTCGGTAAATTTATATTTAATTATAGCAAAGATACCCTTAAAAATAAACCCCAAAGCCCCAGTCTGGCACTGCCAGCGCGGTTTTGGTTAAAACCCGCTCTTAGAGCAAACGGAGATAAAACATTGATAACGCCCTTTTGCGCTGATTTTTGTAAAAAAACACACCGCCCCGTCAAACGGGTGGGCTTTGTCGTCTCAACAAACAATGCATGTTGCCCTTACCTTTATGGGGGGTTTTAGCATGCCAGAAAGATACTATGCCAAAAAAAATGCTAATAGACGCAACACACGCGGAAGAAACCCGTGTGGTTGTTGTAGATGGAAACAGAATTGAAGAATTCGATTTTGAAAGCCTGAACAAACGCCAGCTTGCTGGAAATATTTACCTTGCGAAAGTCACCCGTGTGGAGCCGAGCCTGCAAGCCGCTTTTGTGGATTACGGGGGCGGTCGCCATGGGTTTCTGGCGTTTTCGGAGATTCATCCGGATTACTATCAAATTCCCATGGAAGATAGACAGAAACTCATTGACGAAGAGGAAGAATCGGGCGTGGCCAGTAAGGCCGAAGATGATGAACCCGCGCCGAAACCCACCCGCACTCGTAAAAAAGCCGTGAAAACCATCGCGGCAGAGGCGGAAACGGATACTATCACGGGCGATGCCCCCGATATGAACGCGGGCGATGCGAATGCGCCCGACACCAGCCTGTCATCAGACGCACCTGCCCATACGGGCGCGGATGCACCTGCGGATATGGGCGATGGTGCGCAAAATCCCAAGCCATCCGACGATGCCAACGATGTTATGGACGGTAAAACCCCCGATGACCAACTGGTTGATGTCCCCGAAAGCGAAACCAACGATAAACCCAGTAAAAAACCCCGTCGCAGACGCGGGCGTGATAAGGGCGATGATAGCACGGGGGACGACCTTTCCACGATGATTGCCACGCGGCGGGCGCGCTCGCAACGCTACAATATCCAAGAGGTGATAAAACACGGGCAAATCCTGCTGGTACAGGTGGTGAAAGAGGAACGCGGGACGAAAGGTGCGGCTATGACGACTTATTTGTCTTTGGCAGGAAGGTATTGTGTTTTAATGCCGAACACCAGCCGAGGCGGTGGGATTTCCCGCAAAATCGTCAATGTCAGCGATCGTAAGAAATTAAAGGCTATTGTGGATGGGATTGAAACGCCCAAAGGGGCGGCTTTGATTGTCCGCACGGCTGGCTCTCAACGGAGTAAAACCGATATTGAACGCGATTATGATTATTTATTGCGTCAATGGAATGCGGTGCGTGAATTGACTATGAAATCGGTCGCTCCAAGCCAGATTTATGCCGAGGGGGATTTGATAAAACGCTGTATTCGCGATTTGTACAACCGCGATATTGATGAAATTCTGGTGGAAGGTGAAACGGCGTTTAATAACGCCCGCGAATATATGCAGATGTTGCTGCCCGACCATGCTAAGAATGTGAAACTTTACAATAACCCCGTGTCCTTGTTTGCCAAGCATCAGGTTGAGGCGTACTTGGCGACTATGTTTAATCCCGTTGTGCAGTTGCCTTCGGGCGGGTATATTGTGATTAACACGACAGAGGCTCTGGTCGCTGTGGATGTCAATTCGGGGCGGTCTACCAAGGAGGATTCTATTGAGGAGACTGCGTTGTTGACCAATCTGGAAGCGTCCAAAGAGGTGGCACGGCAGGCTCGGTTGCGTGATTTGGCGGGGTTAATTGTTATTGATTATATCGATATGGATGAGCATAAAAACAATGCCGCCGTGGAAAAGTGTTTGAAAGAGAATTTGAAGAATGACAGGGCAAGGATACAAATCGGTGGGATTTCTAACTTTGGGTTGTTGGAGATGTCGCGCCAGCGGTTGAATCCTACGATGTTAGAGGCGACGACTTCTGATTGTCCGCATTGTCAAGGCAGTGGGATTGTGCGCTCGGAAGGTAGTTTGGCCTTGGCTATATTGCGTAAGGTTAAGGAAAGTGCCTATCATCGTGCGTGTAAAGAGGTGTTGGTGACGACTTCTATTAATGTGGCAAACTATCTGTTAAACACGAAACGCGAGGATATTGGGGCGATTGAAGAGCAGTATCAGACTTCGGTGCGGGTGGAAGGTTCCATGGAAGTGGCGAATGGGGAGTATGCTTTGAAAGAGTTTAAAACCGCGTCACGGATGTTAAAGCCAGTGCATGAGAATACCGATGGGCTGGTGTCGGCGGGGCAGAGTTTTGAGATGGATTCTGGGGATGATTCTGGTTCTGGGGCTGGTTCTGATGCGGATGACGGCAGTGATGTACGCGATATGGGTGCTGATACTGGTGAGTCTGGTGATTCTGGTCGTGAGTCTCGTGGCGAATCTGCCCGTGAGTCTGGGCGGGATTTTAGTGCCAATTCTGGTGGTGAAACTAGCGATGATGGCAATAAGAAACGCAGGCGCAGACGGCGCGGTGGCAAAGGCAGAGGTCAAGACTCTGGCGGTGATACAGGTGCGAACACGGGCGATATGTCCGATTCGGCTTCGGTAGAATCAGCTGCACCAACAAGCGGTAGTTTTGAGCCATCAAGCGGTGGTGGTAGCAGTTTTGAAGCGGGTGGTAGTTTTGAAACTGGCGGTAGTTTTGAGCCGACAGGCACAAGCGATGATAGCGAAGCCAAGCCCAAACCCGCAAGACGTAGGAAAAAGGCGAGTGAAGTTATTAATGGCGAATAATTAGTTATTAGTTGTTAGTTGTTAGTTGTTAGTTATTAGTTATTAGTTTTTTAGCCCTTCGGGTCTTCGTAATCGCTTACGCGATACCGACCAGCATGGTCTTTTGTGCGTAGCCCCCACTTCGTGGAGGCATGCCAAAAGCCCGTTCTATGCTTGGCAAAGCCTAAGTAAATTAACGAGGAGTGATGAATGATTCTTTGCCACTCACTATTGACAATCCGCAATCAATACCTAATAATCACTAATAACTAACAACTAATAACTAACAACTAAAAAATGCCCACCTCCGCCCATATCATCACCGATTTCCTACACGCCCAGCAGGTTGATACACTCTTCGGCGTGCCTGGCGAAAGCTATTTATCCGTCCTAGACGCGCTCTACGATAGCCCGATAAACTTCATAAACGCAAGGCACGAGGGCGGGGCGGCGTTTATGGCAGAGGCCTACGCCAAACTAACCCACAAAATCGGCGTGTGTTTCACCACCCGCGGTCCGGGCGCGTGTAACGCCGCGATTGGCGTGCATACGGCGATGCAGAACTCCACGCCTATGCTGCTGTTTATCGGGCAAGTCGCACGTACTATGCGCGGTCGCGAAGCCTTTCAGGAAATCGATTACACCCAGTTTTTCGCCCCCATAGCCAAGTGGGTTGTGGAAATTGACGACCCCGCTCGCACCAGTGAAATCCTGATGCGCGCCTATACGACCGCGTTATCGGGGCGGGCTGGCCCAGTCGTTGTCGCCTTGCCAGAGGATGTGTTGCGTGGCGAATCCCCGCCCCTGCCCGCGAAATTATCCACGCCTTTGACCATCGCCAAACCCGCGCCGAACCCGCAGGATTTGCGTGATATAAAGCGGATTTTGTCCGCCGCCAAACGTCCGCTTTTGCTGGTTGGCGGGGGTGGGTGGACTGACGCGGGGCGTGCGGGCTTGCGCGATTTTATTGCCACCGCGAACCTGCCCGTTGTTTGCAATCTGCGCCGTCAGGATTTGATTGATATGTCGGGGGCACATTACGCGGGCGATCTGTCCTTTGGCAAAACGCCCCAGATTCGCCGCCTGTTTGACCGCTCGGATGTGATTTTCGCAGTGAATACGCGGTTTGGCGAGGTGTCAACGGAGGGCTGGTCGTTATTGCCCGTGCCTGATACGGGTAAAACCCTGATTCATAGCCATAATGACGCGGGTGAATTGCATAAAATCTACCACGCGGATTTGGCGATTAACGCCTGCCCGAACCTGTTAATGCAAGAGTTAAAGGGTGATATTACGGGCGATTGGCAGGGCTGGTTGGGGGAGGCACAGGCGGGCTATGCCACGCAATCGGCAACGCCCGATTCTGCGGGTGCGGTCAATCCCGCGCAGATTTGTGCGCATTTAAACGAGGTTTTGGATAAGGACGCGATTATCACTACGGGCGCGGGGAATTTCGCCATTTGGCCTTCAAAATATATCAATTATGGCGCGGGTCGGCGGTTGATCGCCCCGCAATCTGGGGCGATGGGGGCGGGTTTGCCCGCCGCTATTGCCGCGCGGATAGCCTGTCCGAATCGCCAAGTGCTATGTTTTGCGGGGGATGGTGATTTTCAAATGAGCGTGGCAGAGATGGGTTGTGCCGCGCAGGAAAACGCTCGCCCGTGTGTGCTGATTTTCAATAACGGCAGTTATGGCACGATTAAAATGCATCAGGCACGGGATTATCCGGGGCGTGGTTTTGGCACCGCGCTGGATAATCCGGATTTTGAGGCGATAGCGGGGGCGTATGGATTCGGTTATCATAGGATTGAATCGGTTGCCGATTTTATCGCGGCGTTTGATGCTGGGCTTGATGCTGGGAGCGTTAATGGGCAGGTGTTTGAGCTGATTTTGGATAAGCGGGATATTTCCCCTAATTTAACGATTAACGATTAACGATTAACGATTAACGATTAGTGGCATCGCTTCACAATATCCTACCAATCGTCATCTCTCCCAGAAAATTTCTGGGAGAGACTGACAATTTCCATGTCGGTTATTTTTTCAAAGAGATTTTCAGGCAAATCAAATTTATGCCCTACACCTAAAGGTGTAATATCAAATAAAGGCTCTCGCGACCATTCATATTTATTTGTCATTTTTGGCCAGCTTGGGTTTGTTATCATCGCCCTGTCAATTTTTGCGGCAGTATTAGGAATAAAAGGTCTGGACAAATTGGCGTAAAGCACCACCAAGTTAAGAGCAAGATGTATAACTGTGGCAGCCATCTCTCTATCGTATTTATACAGTTTCCAAGGTTCGCGATTTTGCAAGTACTCGTTTCCCCTTGCCCATATTTCGCGCAATTCTTTAGTTGCCTTGCGAAATTCCATATTTTTTAAGCATTGTTCATAATAACCAATTTGCGGAGATAAACCACTAATAAGTAGCACTTCATCTGCCTTACCCTCGTAATTCCAAGTGGGCGGTACAATACAGCCCCATTTAGAATCACAAAACTTTGTCACCCTTGACACAAAATTCCCCAAAACATCCGACAAATCTTTATTCACGGTTTGCTGGAAACTCTCCCAAGTGAATTCACTATCGTTGCCCTCTGGCACATTGCTCATTAACCACCACCGCCAGCAATCGGACGGAATCCCCGTATCCCTCGCATCGTCCATAAAGACTCCGCGTCCCTTGGAAGTAGAAAACTGCCCGCCGTTAAAGTTCAAATAATTAAAGGCTTTTATGTAATCCACTTGCTTCCAATCTTCGCCCGACCCCATCAAACATGCGGGGAAAGACAGGGTATGAAACGGCACATTATCCTTGCCCATAAATTGCACATAATTAACATCGCTCGCACCCTTATCAGTGCGCCACCAACGTTGCCAATCGCCCGCCTCCGCAGTCGCCGCGATATAGGCTATCGGCGCGTCAAACCAAACATAGAAAACCTTGCCCTCCATCCCCGCCCAAGCCACGGGTTTATCGTCAATTATTTTGCAAACAGGCACACCCCAGTTCAAATCGCGGGTGATGCCTCGGTCGCGCAAACCATCACCATCATGCAACCATTTTTTCGCGATAGAAGTCGTCAGCAAAGGCCAATGGGTTTTCTTTGATATCCATTCATCTAACGCCTCCTTTTTCAAAGATTGTTTCAAATACAAATGATTCGTCTCCCGCACTTCCAAATTCGTTGCCCCTGATATTTTAGACCGCGCGTCCAACAAATCGGTAGGGTTCAACTGTTTCGTGCAGTTTTCACATTGGTCGCCCCGCGCCTCTTCATAACCACAATTCGGGCAAGTCCCCTCAATATACCTATCGGGCAAAAACCGCCCATCGGTGGGCGAGTAAATCTGTTTCTCACTGACCATTTCAATCATGCCGTTTTGCTCCAAAACCGTGGCGAAATGCTGGGTTAGGCGATGGTTTTCGGGGCTGGAAGACCGCCCGAAATGGTCGAACGATATATTAAACCACTCCGCCAATTCCGCTTGCTTTGCGTGCATCTGTTCGCAGTATTCCGCCACATCTTGCCCGGCGTTTTGGGCGGCAATTTCGGCGGGAGTTCCGTGTTCGTCCGTGGCACAAATAAACATAACCTCGTGCCCCGTGGCACGGCAAAACCGAGCATAAACATCGGCGGGCAACTGGCTACCAACCAGATTGCCAAGGTGCTTTATACCGTTAATATAAGGCAGAGCAGAGGTAATTAACGTGCGCGGTTTGGCAGTGTCAGGCATAGGGGACTCCAATCTTAACCGTTAAAAAACTCAGGACGAGCCGCCCGCGCAATCGTATCCAAAATCCCATTGGCGAATTGCGATTCGCGCCCGTGGGGAAAGAACGCCTTGCAAATATCCAGATATTCGTTAATCACGGCTTTTACAGGGGTTTTGCCGACCAATAATTCCGCCCCCGCCGCACGGAAAACCGCCCGTAAAGTCGGGTCAATCTGTGCCAGAGGCCATTTTTCCACCAAGGCGGTGTCGGTTATTTGGTCAATACGGGATTGATTTTTCACCGCACAAGCCAAGATTTCATCAAACAGAGCGGTGTTGGCTTTGCTATAAATCGCATCCTCTATCGTGGCGCCGAAACGATGCTGGTGGAATTGCTGGGCAACCTCTTGCAGGCTCTGTTTGGAAGCCTCCAGTTGGAACAACGCTTGGATAGCGTATAGCCGCGTGGCGGATTTCACCAAATGCTGGGGTTTGCCAGCTTTACCCGATTCGGTTTTGCCCGTATCGGCGGACTTAACGGCTGTTTGTTTATTTGACATTAGGTCGCACTCCCCGAATTAACATCGCGCAAATCCATCAGTCGCGCGATATACCGCGCCAGAGTATCCACCTCCAAATTCACCATATCCCCCGCTTTCACCACGCCCCAACTGGTCGCGTTTTGCGTGTGGGGTATGATATTCACCTCAAACCAATCCGCGCCAATATCGTTAATCGTCAGGGAAACCCCGTTCAAAGTGACCGAGCCTTTTTGCGCAATAAACCGCGTGATATCGGGCGGGCAAGCCAGCCGCGCACAGATGCTATCGCCCTCGGGGGAAATCGTGCGAACCTGCGCCACTCCGTCAATATGCCCCGATACCAGATGCCCGCCGAGTTCATCCCCCAGTCGCAATGCGCGTTCCAGATTAACGGGCGCATTCGGTTGCCAATGGGCGGTTAGGTTGGTTATGTTCAGTGTTTCTTGGGATATTTCCACGTCAAACCAGTTTTTTTCCGCGTTGTCCTTAGCAACGCCCTTATCAACGACCGTCAGGCAGACTCCATCGCAAGCCACCGACGCGCCCATATCCAAGGTCGCACAGTCATAGCCCGTCGCCAATCGCACACGCATATCCCCCGCCTGTGTAGTCGTGCGGGTTTGAACCGTGCCGATGTCTGTGATAATGCCAGTGAAAATGACGGAGTTCCTTTGTGCGGGTTTTTGTGCGGGGTTTCCATCGGTTTTGCCCGTTTTTAGGGGAAAGGTCAAGGGGGGTTATTGACAACTGCCAAAAACCGATGTAAAATCAAAAAACCAGAATAAAGGAGACCCTTATGGACCAGACAAACACGCTCCACGCGACTATGCAACAGCTTGGGCAAACCGCCCGTGCTGCATCAGTACAGCTTGCCCAAGCATCGGCAAAAACCCGCCAATCCGCCTTGGAATACGCCGCCGATTTCATCATCAAATCGCAAGCCGACATAATCACAGCCAACGCCAAAGACATGGCTTACGGCAAAGAAAAATCCCTATCCCCCGCGATGTTAGACCGCCTTATGCTGGATGAATCGCGGATAACCGCTATGGCAGCAGGGCTTCGCGCAGTCGCCGCGCAGGAAGACCCTTTAGGCAAAACTTTGGCTGAATGGCAACAACCCAGCGGATTAAAAATCCAGCGCAAATCCACGCCTTTGGGCGTTATCGGCGTGATTTACGAATCCCGCCCGAATGTGACGGCAGACGCGGGCGCGTTGTGCTTAAAGGCGGGCAACGCGGTGATTTTGCGCGGCGGGTCAGAGAGCTTTCATTCCTCCCAAGCCATCCATGCTTGCCTCGTGCGTGGGCTGGAACAGGCGGGTTTGCCTGCTGGTGCGATTGGGCTAGTGCCAACCCGCGACCGTGCCGCCGTCGGTGAAATGCTGACTATGACGCAGTATATTGACGTGATTGTGCCACGCGGGGGCAAGGGGCTGGTTGCCCGTGTGCAGAGCGATGCTCGCGTGCCTGTTTTCGCGCATTTGGAGGGGATATGCCATATTTACATAGACAAAGCCGCCGATATGGATAAGACTCGCGCGGTGATTATGAACGCGAAAACTCGCCGTACGGGGATTTGCGGGGCGGTGGAATGTCTGCTGATTGACCGAGCGTTTTACGCCGAGCATGGTGCGCCGTTTATTGATGATTTGCTGGCGGCTGGGGTGGAGGTGCGCGGCGATGCGGATTTGTGTGGGATTAAGGGGGTAGTCCCCGCGGGCGCGGATGATTGGGGGTGCGAATACCTTGATATGATTATCGCGGCGCGACTGGTTGATGGGATTGACGGGGCGATTGCTCATCTGCGGGCGTATTCGTCGGCGCATACCGATTGCATTATGACCGAGGATGCTGGCGTGGCGGGGCAGTTCTTTGCCCAAGTGGATAGTGCGATTGTGATGCAAAATGCTTCCACGCAGTTTGCTGATGGTGGCGAATTCGGGATGGGTGCCGAGATTGGCATAGCCACGGGTAAATTACACGCCCGTGGGCCTGTCGGCGCGGCGCAACTGACCAGTTTTAAGTATATCGTGCAGGGGGATGGAACTGTTCGGTAGTTGTTAGTTGTTAGTTATTAGTTATTAGTGATTGGTTGTTAGGAATTGGGGGTTGGTTATTAGAGGTTAAGGGCAGAGGTTTTTTGTTGCGCCCTCACTTCGTTCGGTTGCCCACCCGCCCACCCCTCCTGCGGAGAGCTGGACGGGTTTTTGTAGCTTTTGCCTGTTCTAGCATCTAGACAAAGCCTAAATAAATTTAGAACTTACCCATCACCAATTCCCAAGTATTCTTTGCAAATCATCCAATCTATCGTCTTGTTATTCCAGATAGTAATTTTATAGAATCATTATCATCTCGTAACCAAAGGGCTTTTGGCATGCTCCCACGAAGTGGGGGCTACGCACAAAAGACCACGTTGGTCGGCACTCGCGTAGCGATGACGAAGACCCGAAGGGCATCACTAACAACTAATAACTAATAACTAACAACTAATCAGCAAGCCACTTTTCCAACCAGTGAATATCGTAGTTCCCCGTTTGCACATCCTCCTCCGCCAATAACGCATTAAACAAAGGCACGGTCGTGTCAATCCCATCCACTATCAGCTCACCCAACGCACGATGCAACCGCGCCAAGGCGGCATCACGGGTTATCCCCGATACAATCAGTTTCGCAATCAAACTATCGTAAAACGGCGGGATAGTATAACCCGCGTATAACGCAGAATCCACCCGCACGCCGAGGCCTCCAGGCGCGTGATAGGTGCTAACCGTCCCAGGACAGGGCGCGAAATCGGGCAGAGATTCGGCGTTAATCCGCACCTCTATCGCGTGTCCTTTGATGGATAAATCCTCCTGCTTCAAAGTCATTTCCTGCCCGGCAGCCACGCGGATTTGCTGTTTCACCAAATCCACCCCGTATATCGTTTCGGTCACGGGATGTTCAACCTGCAACCGCGTGTTCATCTCAATAAAATAAAATTCCCCGTTTTCATACAGGAATTCTATCGTCCCCGCACCCGAATATTTTATATCAGCAACGGCTTTGGCGCAGGTTTGCCCGATTTTTTCACGAATCGCAGGGGTTATCACGGGCGAAGGTGCTTCTTCCAAAACCTTTTGATGGCGACGTTGCAAGGAACAATCACGCTCGCCCAAATGCACAGCCCGCCCGCGTCCATCGCCGAAAACCTGCACCTCAATATGACGCGGAGTCGTCAGGTATTTTTCAATATAAACTGCGTCGTTGCCAAAGGCGGATTTCGCCTCTGCCCGTGCGGTGCGCCATGCTTCTTCCAACGCGTTCTTATTCGCCGCGACCTTCATACCGCGTCCGCCACCGCCCGCAGTTGCCTTAATAATAACGGGATAGCCCATATCCGCACAAATCCGCCCTGCGGCTTCCAGAGTATCCACCCCACCGTCAGAGCCCGGAACGCAAGGCACCCCAAGCCCACGCATGGTCTCTTTGGCGGTGATTTTATCGCCCATAAGGCGAATATGCTCGGCACTGGGGCCTATGAAGGTAATCCCATGATCCTCCAAAACCTGCACAAACGCGGCGTTTTCCGATAAAAACCCATAGCCCGGATGCACCGCCTGCGCCCCACTGACTTCGCAAGCCGAAATAATACTGGCGACATTAAGATAGCTTTGGGCAGAGGGCGGGGGGCCTATGCAAATGCTCTCATCCGCCATGCGCACATGCATAGCGTCCGCGTCCGCTGTGGAATGGATGGCGACGGTTGCCACCCCCAGCTCTTTCGCGGCGCGGATGACACGCAGGGCAATCTCGCCACGGTTTGCAATCAGGATTTTATTGAACATAGCTATTCGATAATTAACAGAGGCGTGCCGAATTCCACCGCCGCGCCGTTGTCTACAAGGATTTTGGCGACCGTGCCGTTTTTCGTGGCGGCGATGGGGTTCATGGTTTTCATAGCCTCAATAATCAGCAGGGTATCGCCCTTTTTGACCTTCGCACCTAGGGACACAAAGGCGGGCGCGTCTGGTTCGGCCTGTAAATAAACCGTGCCGACCATGGGCGAGGTTATCGCGTTTGGGGAGATTTCTGCGGATTTCGCGGGTTCTGCCGATTTCGCGGGCTCAGCAGAGGTTTCGCTGGGTGCCGCGTGGGTTGGCGCGGGTGCAGTGGCAGGGGCGGCGTGTTTTTGCCGTGATAGGTGGATGTCCAGCGATTTGCTGGGTCCGTAATCCCGCGTTATTTGCAATTCTGTTAAGTCCTTTTCGGTTAACAATTTTGCCAAGGACTGGATGAATTTTAAATCGTTATCTTGGTCGTTTTTGCTCATAGTTTGGTGTTTAACCCCCGATTATATGTGTTTGGGCAGGCGGGTTTTGGTCGCCGTGCCAGTGTTCTGCGGGTAGGATAAAATATTTTTGACGGATTGGCAAGGGTAATTAATGGTGAATTGTGAATTATGAATTATTAATTGTGAATGGCGGTCTGCCCGCCTGTTGCGGTCGGCGGGCAGGTCTGCTATACCGATGGAATGAAACAGAAACGCGCGATTTTTTACATTGATGGATTTAATTTTTATTATTTAGCATTGAAAGCAAAACCTCAGTATAAATGGCTGAATCCAAAGGCTTTGGCCGATGGGATTGTCCATGATGACACGACGGTTGCCTGTGTGAAGTATTTTAGTGCGCGGGTATCGGGGAAAATCAGCCAATCCGCGCATAAAAAGCAGAATCTTTATTTAAGGGCGTTAATGACGATTCCCACGATTGATATAATCCTTGGCAAGTTTGTTGTCCGTGAAAAATCTGTGACTCTAACACCCGAAGAGCAACACAGCCTGAATAGAAACAAAGTTCTAGCAAGTATTGCCGAAGAAAAACGAACCGATGTTAATCTTGCGTCGCACCTTATTTATGATGCCTGTAATGATAATTTTGATATTGCCTATGTGATAACGAATGATACCGATTTTGTTGAACCGATTAAAATGGTGAAGGAAGTTATTGGCAAACCCATTGTGATTGTTGCCCCGCGATCATTGATTATTGATGAGAAAAAGAATAAGTTTGGCACCTCTGTGCCTGATAGTAAATTAAAAAATGCTGCCAGTGAAACATATTTTATCAATGATTCGTTGCTGGGTGATTCGCAGTTTCCTGATGAAATACATAAAAAAAATGGTAAAATCATAAGAAAACCGCAAGATTGGTGGAAAAAATGATAAAAAAACTGGTTTTTTGCGATTTTTATTCATTTTTTACTTGCAAACTCCGTTTTTGATGTTATATTGACCCTACCAAGTGTTTGGCTTAGCCTTGCATTCTCGAGACCATGAATAGAAATATTCGTGGTCTTCGATTTTTAGGCGGTTATTTTATCTTTTTTGCGTGAATATGTCGTAATTGTGTATTGATATAGTATGTCATTATTGCTATATCTGTATCAACCAGTGCCTGACTTAGTTTTGCACTCTCGAAGACCACGGATTATTCTGTGGTCTTCGATTTTTAGCTCCCCAAAACCTACCGCCTCCGCCCCTTACGCCGCCGTGCTTCTTCCGAAGCTACCCCAATAATCTCTTCCGCGCGTAACCACACCCGACTGCCCTTCACCAGCAACCCTTGGGCGCGTTTGGCATGCACGATAGCCTGCCCAAAATCCCCGTTCAAAGCTGCCCGTTCGGCGGCAATAAACGCAGCCTCGCCAATCTTATCCGCCCGCGCATAGGCCAAGGATAAATCGCGTAACATACGGCTATCGTGGGGGTCTTTGCCATACGCCCGCTCCAAAATAGCCAAGGCCCGCGCATTCCCAGCAATGCTATTGCCCGCCAATAATGCCCGCCCAAGCCCCGCCAGAATCAACGGCGCGTCAGGGTAAATCGCGACCGCCTTGCGATAGGCGGCAATCGCCCCCGACGCATCGCCGTTTTCCAGCAAAATCTGCCCGTGGAGCTCGTGATAATAGCCGTCATTCGGGCGCAGGCGCAACAATCGCGTGATTTCCGCCATGGCGCGATCGGTGTCGGGCAAACGGTGATAGGCTATGGCGCGTGTCAATGTCGCCACTTCGCTGGTATCCCCCGCATCCAAACGGCGCAAGGCTTGCTGGGGTGCGGTGGTAAAGCCGTCAAACTTCGCCCGCATCCGCCCATAGCGGTAGTCAATATCGGCATCGCGCGTGGTATCCACTCCGTGTGCGTGGGTTTCCACCAACGTTTTTAACGTTTGAATCCGCGCTTGTGATAGCGGATGGGTCAGGGTGTAAGGGTCGCGTTTGTGGGCGGTCAAAAGGTCTTGCCCTTGGAATATTTTCAAAACCTCTATCGCCGCGTTCGGGTCAATCCCCGCCTGTGCCAAGTATTTCACGCCCGATTGATCGGCGCTGGTTTCCTGCCTGCGGGTGTTGGTGAGGATACTGCGTTCCGCCGCACTGGTTGAGCCGATTGCCAACCCCACGCCAGCCCCAGGTGCACCCGCCAAGGCAGTGGCTAGGCTGAGCAGAATTCCCACGCCCGCAGCCGTTCGGGTGCTGGCGATTTGCAGGCTACGCTGGATGATATGGCCGCCTGTGATGTGTCCGATTTCGTGTGCCATGACGGCTTGCAGCATTTCCACGGTGGGTAGTTTTTTGATTAACCCGTAGTTTAGGAAAATATCGTTACCCGGGGCGACAAAGGCGTTAAGGGCGGGGCTGTTGACTATGAAGATTTCCGTGGATTCGGGCAGGCCTGCTTTTTGTAATAATGGGCGGGCGATGCGATTGAGGGTGTGCTCGATTTCGGTATCGCGGATGAGCCCTTGGGCTGTGGCGAATTGGGGCAGCAGGGCTGCTATCGTTAGGATGATGATGGAGAGGGCAATGCGCATGGGCGGAGTGTGGGATATTTCGGCGGGAAAGTCAAGGTTTTAACGATTAGCGATTAACGATTAACGATTAGTGGTGGCTTTTGTGCATATAGAGCTTTTTCATAAGGGCAGTTGAACCTGCCCGACCAAAATAAAAACATGAAAAAGCCCATACACAAAAGCCTTTGGTTACAAGACGTTAGGTTTATCATAAATTTACTATCTGGAATAACAAGATTATAGATTGGATTATTTACAAAGAATACTTGGGAATTGGCGAATTAGTGATTAGTGATTAACGATTAGTGATTAGTGATTTTTGCCACTTCTTGACTGGTCGGCATTGCGTAGCAATGACGAAGACCCGAAGGGCAAAATCGGTAATAGTTAATCTAGGACAATCTACAATCCTAGGAAACGACCGCCCAAAGGGTGGTCGCGCGCACCCTCACCCCCACGGGTGCGCGTCAGCTTATCGGTTGTACTGGGTCAGTGTATTTTAGAGTCGCAGGTGACGCAAATCCCTTTATACCTAACAACCAAGACGCACACCCTTCGGGTTCGCGCGACCCCGTGCCACCATGACGAATGGTTGTTTTATTTAAAACAGAATTTGCCAAGTATAACCAAAGGCTTTTGTGTATGGGCTTTACGCAAGTAAAGCTCTATATGCACAAAAGCCCCCACTAATCGTTAATCATTAATCGTTAATCGTTAAACTTAAAAAACTGCCCGAATCTTCCGCATCAAAGAATCCCGCACCGCGCGATAGGCATCCATCTGCACGGCTCTGCTTTCACCAACCCCCTGCCCTGTGGGGTCTGGCGTTGGCCAATACTGCACCTCCACGGCTGCCGTCCGCGTATGCTCCCGCGCCAGAGTCTCTGCCCGTTCCGACAACGCCACTATCAAATCATAGCTTTGCAACCCATCCCCCAGCTCTTCCAGCTCTTGGAACGAGCGCACCTTGTGCCGCGCCAATTCCACACCCACCTCTGCACACACGGCTATCGCATAGCCGTCAATATCCAAATCCCCCTTCACCCCCGCCGATTGCACGAAAATAGCCTTACCCACGTGGGCTTTCATCAATCCCTCTGCCATAGGCGAGCGAATAGAATTATGGTCGCAACAGAACAAAACGGAATGGTATTTGGGGGGAGTTTGCACCGATATCATCCTTTGAACTGCAACGCGCAAATCAGCGTGAATAGCCGCCGTGCGGTTTTGTGGTCTGTGTCAATTTTGCCATCCAAACGTTCCAATAGCTGGCTCGCACCTTCGTCATGAATGCCACGCCGCCCCATATCTATTGCCTCTATCTTTGAGGGAGGCAGGCTGGTGACCGCCTTAAAATAGCTCTCACATATCGCGAAATAGTCCTTGATAATCTGGCGCATCGGGGAAATAGACAAATGGAACTGCCCCGCCGCGTCCCCATTTTGGGTTTTAAGATCAAACACCACACGCCTATCAATAATGGATAACGTCAATTTATACGGACCATCGGGGGATTTGTCGTTTGGCAGACCGAAAACATTCTCTTCCAGCATATCAAAAATGGCGATATTACGCTCCTGTTCCGTCTCTGCCGAGGCGGGGGGCAGGTTGGAATCATCCAAGACAATATCAACAAGGCAGGAAATCGCGGGCATGGGGGGTCTTTTAGGTTTATTGGGGGGTTATCGGGGTTTTTAATAGCGGTTAATTACCCATAAAGAAAAATCCGCACGGATGCAAGGGGGCTTTGGGGGGAAATTACTGATTATTGGGATTATCCGCGACAAACCCACCATAAGGCGCGTTTGCAATGAAACCATCCTTGGACATGAGGGCAGCGCCCACCAAGCCCTCTTGCCCAATCAGCCCCGTTGCTTGATAATAGCCACGAACGCTTATATTGTCACGATAAGATGGATCCTGTCCCTCTGGATTTGAATTCCGCAGAATTGATCCGAAAACCGTGCCTGTTTCGCTAAAACCAAGGGAAAACCTGATGAATTCGTGGCGAGGTATAATCAGAGGCGTTATGTCCGACTCCGTTAAATTTGAATCTTGTGCTATACTATCGGTAATATGTTTTTGCTGGCGTTTGGCAGTACTGTCTATTTCGCTTTGTGTAATCCCTTGCCCATCAATGGTTCTGCTGGCAAAATCAATTTCAAAATTGACAGATCCTTCCTCCCCAGCAAAATTAAATGTACCAGGCCAAGTGGTTATCATGGGCGCTGTAATTAAAGGCGGACCCAAGTCGGTTGTTGGTAAAATCCCGGCAAAATAAACATCATCCCCCTGCGGGTCGCTGGCGAGTTTCCCATAAAAAGCCTGCCAACCATCATTTTCATCGCCCGCCCGCGAATCCGTTATTATTAAGAGATTATCCGTGGCGGGCATTACTCCTGTTGTGTCAATCATTGTGGGTTGCTCCGCATCCTCGCTTGGCAAAATCGTTAAAAAACCACTCCCGCCCGCGGGATTTACCGATGTGGGATAATTTGGCAAATCCGCCGCGCTCACCCTATTATCGCAAAGGGCAACCGGGCAAACATAGGGGGAGGAGGCAACGGGGCGGTCGGATTCTGGCACGGGATTATCGGCAGAAAAACCACCGAAAGGCGAATCCTCAATATACCCTTTGATATTGACGAGTGCGCCGACCAAACCCTCCTGCCCAATCAAACCCATTGCCCGATAATGACCCAACAAAAGGTAGGTACCATCGCTGGTAAATTGCGATTCATGCGTTGAATAGCGAAGCACCGTCCCATTAACACTGCCCCCTTCGGAAAACCCAAGGGCAAAGCTGGTGCTAAACTCAGAATCGTTCACAACGGTTCGCGCGTCAATCTGCCTATTGGCAAAATCAATTTCAAAATCAATCGCGTGGTTTTCAAGCCCGCCAAAGGTAAAAGTCCCAGGCCAAACGGTTGTTGTCGGCGCAACGCTGAGCGGTCTGCCCAAATTGGTTGTTGGCAAAAGCCCCGCAAAATAAAGATTATCGCCTTGTGGATTGCTGGCGAGTTTCCCCCAAAACGCCTGCCAGCCGTCCCCCGCATCATTGGGGCGCGACCCGCGCAGTATGTCCTCTGATTCGATAGCAACCAGTTGTTCATTTACCAGCCGTCCTGTGCCAGTGGTATCAATATCTTTGCCCGTTTCAATCGTTAAAAAGGTTGATTTGCCCGCGATAGAGGGCGATGGGTGATAATTTGGCAGGTCTTTCACCCCTGCGTTATTATCGCAAATGGCAAGCACACACGCGGGGTTTTCGGATTCGGTTGGAGGCACAATTGGCGGCACAGTTGGCGGCACGGTTGGGGGAGGTTTCACATCACCGCCCCTAGATATGGACGAGCCACTAACCTCTAATGCAGCATTACTATTTGATGTAAAACCCTGACCAGATGAAACTGTTTTAGAGCCAGAATCGCCTGAAGTTGTGTTAGAAACACCAGAATCTGAACCAGATGAATCATCCGTATCATCCTTATCGGATGTAACCTCGGCTTCTGTTTCTAGCTGTATTGTGCTGTCATCTGAAGGATTGGTCGGTGTTGCCGCAGTGTCGCCTTCACCGCAAGCAGTGATAATTGACATAAAAAAGACCGCTAAAATAGTGCGGATTAGGAATCTATACATAACATGATTCCTGTAATTGGTTTTATTTGAAATGGTATAGGGCAAACTTGCCACTGGCAAGGGGTGTTTGCGCTAATTCTAGCTTTTCACATGGGGGTTGGGGGTAAATAATGTTTGGGGCGGGTATAAAATTTTATTGATTTTTGTGCGACTCACTCACGACTCGTCATTCAACGCCTTTAATCGCATCGCAATCGATTCGGCATGGGCTTGTAACCCTTCGGCCCGTGCCAGAGTTTCCCCTGCCCCGCCAATCGCAGAAATCGCCGCAGGAGTCATCATAGACAGGCTGGTGCGTTTCATAAAGTTCAACACGGACAGCCCCGATACAAACCGAGCCGAGCCCGCCGTGGGCAGAACATGGTTTGGTCCGCCGATATAATCGCCTATCGCCTCTGGGCTCCACCCGCCGATGAAAATCGCGCCCGCGTGGCGGAAGTGTGCCGAGTAATCCAACGCGTCCTTGGTGCAAACTTGCAAGTGTTCGGGGGCGATTTTATCGGATAAAACGACCGCTTGCGCCAAAGTTTCCACGGTGATAATCGCGCCGTTATCGCGCCAGCTCTGCGTGGCTATATCCCCGCGTTCCAGCGTCGGCAGGTGCGAGTCCACCGCACGGGCGACCGCATCCGCGAAATCCGCGTTATCGGTGATTAAAATCGCCTGTGCGTCCGCGTCATGCTCGGCTTGGCTGAGCAAATCCATGGCGACCCAATCGGGGTTATTATCCTTATCTGCAACGATGAGAACCTCTGACGGACCAGCAATCATATCAATGCCAACCGTGCCAAAAACCTGTGCCTTGGCGGCGGCAACATAGGCGTTGCCCGGCCCGGCAATCATATCGACCTTATCAATACTTTGCGTGCCGAACGCCATCGCCGCGATAGCCTGCGCCCCGCCCAACGTGTAAATCGTGTCAATTTGTGCCAGTTGCGCGGCCAATAAAACAAGGGGGCTAACCACGCCATTCGGCGTTGGCACACACATAATCAAATGCGACACCCCCGCGACCTTCGCTGGAATGGCGTTCATCAAAACCGAGGACGGATAGGCCGCCTGTCCCCCCGGCACATACAGCCCTGCACGGTCAATCGCACTCCACCGCCAGCCGAGGTGCGCCCCCGTATCATCCTGCCACCAAGCGTCCGTGGGGCGTTGGATCTCGTGGTAAGCACGGATGCGGGTGGCGGCGAGTTCCAGTGCGGTGCGTTGATCGGGCGGGATTGTGGCGATATGATGGGCTATGGTTTTGGGCGGAATGGCAAAGCCTGTGGCACGGCAATCTAGGTTATCGTGCTTTTGGGTAAGGTCGTAGAGCGCGTCATCCCCACGGGTTTGCACATCTTGGATAATCTTTGCCACATCGGTTTTTAATGCCGCGTTGGTTTCTTGCTTGCAATCGCAGAGCGCAGCAAATCGGGTTTGGAAATCCGTATCGGTGATGTTAAGAAATGCGGGCATGATGGGGTTCGTAGGGGTTTTTGTGGGGTTGTGTGTGCAGATAAGAGTTAAAGAGTATTTGGCGGATTTTTGGCGATGAGTCAATAGTGGACTCAATGGGGCTAACAATAGAGTTAAAAATGGCTCGGCACTTTTTGCACCCGTGCGATATACGGGCGGGTTACATCCTTTAAAACCACATCCAAACACTCTACCGATAAGGCAATAACCGCCCCATCCGCCAATATCAAATCTAACCGCCCTGCCCCGTCCTTGCCCGCGATAAACGCCACGGATAACACGGACAACGCACGGGCAGGTTCGCCCTGCGTCAGCAATTTTGACGATACGGATAAAACGCCTGATACCACCAGCAAGGATTGCACCCGTTCCAATTCGCGCCCTGTGGATTGCGCGGTGGCAACATCCTCCCACCGAAACCGATTTAACAAAACCGCGAAGACCCGCGATTGCGCCCGCCATTGAATCTGTGCGGTTGGAAAAACCGCATCTTGAATCAACGTGGATATTATGAGCAAACCATCCGCATCATAGGCTTTTAAGGAAACCGCCCGTTCCGCTCCGTCTTCAAATTTTGCGTCTTTTGTGCCCTTATTTTCAGACATCATCCGCCCCGTCTTTCAATCACTGCGCCCAGACCAGACAGCTTTTCCACGACATTTTCATAGCCCCTATCAAGGTGATAAACCCGCGATAAAACCGTTTCCCCCTTCGCCGCCAACCCCGCCAAAATCAGCGAAACAGAAGCTCGCAAATCGGTCGCCATAACGGGCGCGGCACGTAACCGCGACACCCCTGTAACAACAGCCGTGCCGCCCTGAACATCTATATTCGCACCCATCCGTATCAATTCGGGGGCGTGCATAAATCGGTTTTCAAACACCCGTTCTTCCAGCCGAGACACACCCTCTGCCGTGCAGAGCATCGCCATCATTTGCGCCTGTAAATCCGTGGGAAACCCGGGGAAAGGCGCGGTTTCAACATCCACCTTACCCATCCGTTCGCCCGCCCGCGATACGACCAAACCCGTTTTGGACTCCGTTATCAAAGCCCCCGCGGATTCCAATTTCTGGCAGAAGCTTTCCAATAAATCGCGCCGTCCGCCGATACATTCCACCTGCCCGCCCGCGATTAACGGGGCGATCATATAGGTGCCGAGCTCTATCCGATCGACTATCACGCGGTGGGTTGTGCCGTGCAGAGATTCCACACCCTCTATGGTGATTTCATCGCTGCCCGCGCCCGTGATATTTGCCCCCATTGCCGATAATAAATTCGCCAAATCAATGATTTCAGGCTCTCGTGCGGGGTTTTTCAAAACGGTTGTACCGCGCGCCAAACTGGCCGCCATCATGATGTTTTCCGTAGCCCCAACCGAGGCAAAATCCAACGTGATTTGCGCCCCTTGTAGGCCTTTCGGCGCGGCCGCCGTGATATAACCGTCGTTCAGCGTGATATCCGCGCCCAAAGCGGTTAAGCCTTTTAAATGCAAATCCACAGGTCGCGCCCCAATCGCACATCCCCCGGGCAGGGAAACCTGCGCATGCCCAATCCGCGCCAGCAGTGGTCCAAGCACCAGAATGGAGGCGCGCATTTTGCGGACAATATCATAATGAGCGATGGGGTTCGTTATGTTTTGTGTATTTAAAACAATGACTTGCCCGTCCTGCATGACGGCGACTTCCGCACCCAACGATTGCAATAATTCGTTCGTGGTGGCTATGTCGGACAGGCGCGGGACGTTTGTTAAGGTCAGCGGCTGGTCGGTCAGCAACGCGGCTGGCATCAACGCGAGGGCGGCGTTTTTCGCGCCCGCAATAGCGACTGTGCCGTTCAAAGGGCTGTTGCCTTGGATAAAAATACGGTCCATTAGGGGGTGGTTTCCTTTTTGTCGGGGGTTTTTTGGGCTTTGCGTTTTTGCAAATTAGCGCGGAGGGTTTGGCGCAATCGCGCATCACGAGCGTTGCGTTTATGGGCTTTGGTGTTGTTCTGCCCGTCTGTGGGGACGGGTTTTGGGGGTGGTTTTGCATCGGTCATAGGGGGCTTTTAGCCTATAATCGGCAAAGCGTCCAGATTGGGGTTGCAGATTTTTGGGAAATCGTTAAATAAGGCGGGGATGCTGCCGTAGCTCAGGGGTAGAGCACTCCCTTGGTAAGGGAGAGGTCGGAGGTTCAATTCCTCTCGGCAGCACCAGATTTGTGCTTGCAAAGGGCGAAAATATATGCCAAGCTGTGAAACAGAGCGTAGATACTTTATGCAAAACCCGTTTATTAAAAAGGTAGCAACCCTATGAGCAACCCTTCAAAAGACATAATAAATTCTTTTAAAACTCCTGTGGGCGTTACGCAAAGATATTTAAATACGGGTAAAGTAACGCGACCCAAACAAATTGCCTTGGATAACGCGTTATTCCCTGCAAGGGATGTGATACTAAGCATCAAGCCGATATATTCTAATTCAATTATATCAGGTCATAAAACGGTGGAACTTCGCCGCCGATTCCCAATGGATATTCCGCAAGGCACGATTGCCTATATATATTCCACAACACCCGTTCGGGCTATTGTCGGGTACGCTGAGATTGCGGATGTTTTGAAAATGCCAGTTGAACAAATTTGGGATGATTACGCGCAGGTGGCTTGTATTGAGAAAACGGATTTTGAGTCTTATTTTGATGGGGTTACGCATGGGTTTGTGCTGTGTTTCAAAGATGTGCATGCTCTTAAACGAGAGATAGACTTGAACGAATTGAGGGAGCGGTATGATTTTATCCCGCCACAATCGTTTTTATATGCGACATCATCATTACAGAAGGGTTTGAAAAATGAGTACGCAGGAATACCTAATTGATACTAATGTTGGTATTGATAAATGATTAACAAGCCGTTTGACAAGGCGAGGGCTTTGGGGTATTGTTAATTTTTTACTAACCAAAGAAGACAATCATGGCATTACATAACAATCAAATACCTGCTTACCTAAAGTCTGGGGAACGCGCCCGTTTAATTCCTGTAATTGCGGATTCTAAAAAAGAGGAACGCATTACCAGTTCCACATTAGCAACATTTATGTCTGTAAGAGAATTTGCCAAAGGCTTGCTATCAGACATCGGCGTATCATCTGGCAAAAATACAAAAACGCAATGTTATACCGAAATCGTATTTGATGAAAAAAATTCAACCAATATGAAAAAACGCCCTGATGGGTTAATTGTTATAAATACTGGACGGAAACAATGGTCTGCTATTATTGAAGCAAAAATAGGTAAGGCTGAGCTGGAAGTTGACCAAATAGACACCTACCTTGATATAGCTAAAGACCATAAAATAGATGCCGTTATTACTATATCTAACCAATTTACAACCAAACCAAACATTCATCCTCTGGCGGATAAAATTAAAAAAACCAAAACGCGGAGTGTATCTTTGTACCATTGGTCATGGACATACCTTATCACGCAAGCACAAATGCAAACCGAACATTATGGTGTAGCTGATACCGACCAAGCCTATATTTTAAGCGAGCTATTGCGTTACCTAAAGCATGACAGTTCAGGGATACTTTCATTTAGTCGCATGAATGACACGTGGAAAGAGGTTTGCGGCAAAGTGCGCAATAACATTTCCCTTAACAAAAAATCGCCAGAAGTGTTGGATAGCATTGATAGTTGGCATCAGTTTGTCCGATATTTATCACTAAAAATTAGTTCCGAAATCGGTGCTAATACCGAAATTGTTTTAAAAAGAGCGCACCGTGATAATGCTAATAAACGAATTGAAGACGATGTCGCTAAACTTATAAAAGAACACAAGCTAAGTGCCAAATTTGAAATTCCAAACGCTGCAAGCCATATTAAATTAGTTGCTAATATACAAACACACTCAGTTAGCGTTAGCATGCGCCTAGACGCACCAAAAGAACGGAGCACCAGCAAAGGTCGTATTAATTGGCTTCTCAATCAGTTAAAGGACACAAAAGACACAGATATTAGCATTCGTGTTATTTGGCCGTATAAAAAACCAAGCACACAAGAAAAACTTTCTACTATCCGTGAAAATGGATTTGAAAAACTAATACATCAAGATAATTCGCAGACACCCAGTGCTTTTGAGGTGATACTTAAATATGAACTTGGCGCAAAATTTAAAGGGGCAAAAACTTTTATTGATAACACCGAGCCATTATTGCTTAAATTTTACGAACAAGCGGGGCAACATTTAAAAGAATGGGTAGCCCCGCCACCAAAGATTAAAAGCAGAGACCCCCAAGACGTTATAAAGGCTGGGGAAAATAGTGAAGCCATAAGTGACAAAGATAACCCCTAAAACAAAAAAAAGACGCGCCCCGCAAGGGACGCGCCAATAAATCATTCATCACTAAAACCTAATCACTAATAAAGTGTTCCATCGATTGCGAGGGCTGGGCGCACCCCGCCTCCCCGACTATCTTTGCAGGCACACCAGCAACGGTCTTACACGCTGGCACATCCTTCAAAACAACCGAGCCCGCAGCAACTTTGCTACACCGCCCAACCGTGATATTACCCAGAACTTTCGCCCCCGCGCCGATAAGAACCCCGTCCTCTATATTCGGATGGCGGATTTTATCGGCCTTACCCGTGCCACCCAGAGTAACCGCATGCAACATAGACACATTATCGCCAACCCGCGCGGTTTCCCCAATGACTATGGAATGGGCGTGGTCAATCATCAGCCCCTTGCCGATAGTCGCGGCGGGATGAATATCCACTCCGTAAATCTCTGACGCGCGCATTTGAAAGAAATACGCCATTTCACGCCGCCCCTGATGCCAGAGCCAATTGGCAATACGATAGGCTTGGATAGCCTGATAGCCTTTGAAAAACAGCAAGGGTTGGATAAACCCATGGCAGGCAGGGTCTCGGTCAAACACAGCGACCGCGTCCGCTTGGGCGGATTTTAACAAATCGGGCGAGGTTTGATACGCCTCATCCGCTATTTCACGCAGGATTTGCGCGGGCATTTCATCGGAAGATAGTTTTAACGCCACGCGATAGCTTAACGCGCGGTCAAACGAATCGTGGTACAGAATGCTGGAATGGACAAGCCCACCTAGGATGGGTTCGTTTTTAATCAGGGTTTCGGCTTCTTTAATAAGTTGCGCCCAAATGAGGTTAATGGGTTCGGATTTTTTCGCGGTTTGTGGCATTTTGATGGTGTCCTTTTGGGTTTTTAGGATATGAATAATCCTAATATAACCCATGGGACGCGGAATTACCAGCGTTTTTTAATGATTAACGATTAACGATTAACGATGAGTGGGGGCTTTTGTGCATATAGAGCTTTTGCATAAGGGCAGTTGAACCTGCCCGACCAAGATAAAAACGTGCAAAAGCCCATACACAAAAGCCTTTGGTTATGTTTGGCAAATCCTTTTTAGATAAAATAACCATTATTCATGGTGGCACGAAGGTCGCGCGAACCCGAAGGGTGTGCGTCTTGGTTGTTAGGTGTTAGGGAATTTGCGTCACCAGCGACTCTTAAAGACGATTGACCCAGTACAACCGATAAGCTGACGCGCACCCGTGGGGGTGAGGGTGCGCGCGACCGCCCCCCCCTGCGGGCACGCCCGCTAAAATTAAGAAACAAGGCGGTCGTCTCCTAGCCGATAAGTTTGCTCTAGATTAACTATGAATGCCCTGCGGGTCTTCGTCATAACTTCGTTATGCCGACCAGCTTTTGGAATAGCATGGGTTATGTTTGGCAAGGTCTTCCCTAAAATAACAGGCTTGGGCGCGTCCGACCGAACAAAGTGAGGGCGGGCGCGCCCCGTGGCGACATAACAAAGTTATGGCGCAAAGCCCGAAGGGCTAAAATTAATCACTAATCACTAATCACTAATCATTCACAATTCATAATTCACCATTCATAATTCACCATTCACGAAACCTCCCTCGGTGGGCTTAACCGCATCGCATGCACGGTGAAAATAATCTCTCCCCCGCCATTAAAATACCCCGTATTCGGCATAATCCGCAACCCCGCATTGCTATAATATGCAAGAGGTTGCCCCGTTATCCCCAAGGCATACGAATTCTTCGTTAAGCCATAGCCCGTGCCATATCGGTCGTGACTACCCGGAACCCCTAGCGTCCAACTAGACCCGCGGCCAGCCACAGCAATCGTGCTGACCACCCGCGCGGTTACCCCGAATACTATGGATTTACTGGGGATAAACGGACGGGTCGTATTAGCATTCCCGTTTATAACCTCATGGGTGTGTTCATAAAACACCGACTCCGTCATCGCCCCATTGGACGTAAATGGCATACCCGCAGGCACCCAATCAGTGCCGTTGTAAATATAAGACTTCTTATCAGCTTCCACCCAAGCTGTCCAGCCGATTTTCGGGTCAATTCCAACCCAGTTCCCATTGCTATAAATAGCAATTTTCCCCCTGAGTTCGTGCCAAATCCCCGTTACAGTCTGCTGGAGGTAATAGGCCGCACCCTCTGACGGGTTAGACGGCGCAGCGCTCTGCCTTAGGCTGATTAAACGTAACTGCGCCAGCGCGTCCAGCCGTGTCAAAGCCTCGTTCATCGTTATATGTTTTTGTGCCTGCCCTGATTGTATCAGTGGCAGGTTAAATTGTGGAGTTGTTTGCATTGTTTTTTCCTTTTGTTAGGGTTTGTTATGTTGATTTGATTGTGATTTTGGTCTCTAACCCCGCGCCATAGCCTTGGGATACTTGCGCCACATACAGGTCAAACCCGCCCAATGTGCCATCCGCAGTTTGCGCGAGGGCATCATAATCCCACGCAGGGGTGCTGACCGTAACGCGCCGTTTTTCAACACCGTCTTTTACCACGCGAATCAGATATTCCTCGCGTTCTTCGCCCAGTGGTACATCCCCATCCCACGAATCCCCGCCGATACGCCCACGTCTAATCCAGCGAAAATGATAAACATTATTGTAACGATTGAATTGGATATGCGACGGGCTATACGGTCGCAAACCCACGCCACGGGCGGTAAAGGTTTGATTTTGATAGTATCTATGGGTAAAGTCCTGATTGCTTGGCCCCAGCAGATAATTCATGGGCAGACCGATAAAATCGGAGTTAATATCAAGCTGGGCAAGCCCCCTATCCAGAAACACTATATCCGCGCCAACAGACCATTCATCGGGGATTATAGCCTCGGTCCCCAGCCGACCGCGTAGGAAATTGCGTAGGATATAACTGCCGTCATCTTGCAATTCGGCATCCCTGTATTGCACGATTTCCCAATCCGTGGCGGTGCTATCCTTAATGGCAAACGCATTCGCGCCGTTCAAAACGAACAGTGCGGATTTTGATTGCAACCCCGCCTCCGACACATGCACCCGCAATTCACCCCCTGCCCAAACGGACGGGGAACGGCGGGGAAAGCCTTGCAAAGTTTTCCCCAAAACCGATGGCGATTGCGCCGTGCCGATTTGTTCATACCCATCCGTTTCGGGCGAAGCGTATGCCGATGCCCCCTGCCAATTCGGCGAACTGGCGGCGAAATATGGCGCGTGAGCCACATGTTCGGGGTTTATCGGGGGAATATCCAATAAAAACGCAGTGACGGGGTTTGTCGCCTCCACAGGCGCGATGAGCAAAGGCGTAACCGCCGCCTCCGCCTGTAACGCACGGGTGGGTTCAATCCGCGTGGCATTGATAACCCGTGCGCCTTGTTCCTCAATATCCGTGATAAGATAGGATTCGGCAATATCCGTATCGCAAAACTGCACAACATCCCCCGCGCACAGCATCAAAGCCGACAGAGGCATGGCAAAGGTCAATTCATCCTGCACCGCTTGGGCTTTATGCAACCAGTTCGTTGCCAAATGACGGGCAACCGCACTACGCAACGCCAAGGGGATTTCTATCCGAGAGACATTGGCGATTTGCTCACCTGCCAGCACAGCCTCGGTTTCTGCCGATAGATAATGATTATCGGGGTTGTAATAGTTCAAACGGACACGACCCGGTAAATTTAACCGCGAAGTCTTTGTTTTCAAATAGTAATCCTGTCCCTCTATATCCAACGCGATGGATGTTTTATTGATTTTCTTTACAGACTCCTCGCGGGTATGTTGGAAATGCAACTGCCCGTCTTTCTCCACACAGGTGAAATCGTAGGCTTGCATCAAGGGTTGTAAACTATCACGTGCGCTTTGCAGGCTATCAATGTGATAGCCAATGACTAACCCATAAATGCGCGAGACATCATAATCATAAAACCCAACGGATTCGCAGATTTCGGCAACAATATCGCCCAATTCTTGATGCGTCAATCGCCCGCTTATCCAGTGACCGAGTTGATAATTATTGCCATCAGACCAAATATCCAATCGCGCAGGGAATTCTGGCCAAGGTCGCGTGTCCCAGCACCAGACATGGGCGCGGGCTATATCCACCATACGCCCGTTGTAACGCGTAGAGGCAGGGTTGTTTTCATTATCCGCCCAATAGGACATAACCGCCTTGATATAACGCAGTTGAATCAATTCATCCTGCAACCCGTTTGAATAATAAGGCACAAAAGATTCCGATGATTTCGGATCAAGGAAAACATTCGGCTGATTTGTGCCTTTATCAATCGCGGGGCAACCCAATTCGGTGAACCAAATCGGTTTGGATTGTGGCTGCCAAGCGGTTTGGGCTCTTGTCCTGCTCCCATTAATACGGTTATGATGCGGATTGCCCCACCAGTTTTTTATGTCTTTATAGCGGTAAATCCAATGCTCGTTCCGCCAGCTATCGTTAATCATCTCACGGGTTTGCGTATCACGAGCGGTTTGGGATGCGTAGTACCAATCATAGCCCTCTCCCCCCTCAACATTGCTTTGTAAATAATTGATATTATACAAATTATCCGCCGTTTGATAATCCAAGTGGCTCTGCCCATCGCGCCAATCCGAAATCGGCATGTAGTTATCAATCCCGATAAAATCGATATTCGCATTGCCCCACAAATCATCCAAATGATAATAGACATTGTAATGCGCCCCGTCATTGATTTGATAGCCAAAATACTCTGACCAATCGGCGGCATAGCCGATTTTGGTTTGGCGACCCAGTAATGTGCGGACTTCTTGTGCTAGTGTTATTAATTGCTGGACGGCAGGAAAGCTATGGCTTTGGGCGCGGATTTGCGTTAATGCACGCATTTCAGAGCCGATACAAAACGCCCCGACCCCGCCCGCAGCCTTACATAACGCGGCATTATGCAGGATAAAACGGCGATAGCTCCATTCATTCGGACCGTTATAGATCACCTGCCCGTTGCGGACGGTGAAATTGCTCGCCCGAGCCGTGCCAAAGAAGGCGGCGACCTCGCTGTTCGCACGGCTGGTTTTATCAGGGGTGCCTGTGCGACTCGGGGCAAGCGATGTAGTAATACGCCCACGCCAAGGAATAACGGGTTGCCCTGTTCTGCCCGTCCAAGGGTCGACCAATCGGTTATTGGTGGCAATATCCATTAGGATAAACGGATAGAACACGACAGATAAGCCGTTGTTTTTCAAGTGTTTTATCGCTTGTATAACGCTTTGGTCGCTGGGTGTTCCGCCAAACACGGGGGCGTTGTCTTTATAGCTGACAACCTGTGCGTCTTCACGCGATAACCCTGCCGAAGTCCATGCCAAGGGCGAGCCTTCTGCGCTATTTTGTTCCACCTTTGGGCGCAATGTGCAGTTTGAACAGCGTAAATCATCGCCAAACCAACTGACAACCAGTGAAACCGACCCGCAATTCGGCGCGTCTGTTATCAGGTCTTGCACCCCTAGTGCAAAATCGGTTTTCCCCCTTTGGCTATGCGAATTGGCGGATTTAACCGCGCCAAAATTGCCCGCGTATTCAACGGGTTCATCGGCAAGGATATATTCACCAGACCCAGGGATAAGGGCAACCGCACGAACATGGTCTTGGGCGGTTTTATCCTTTTTAGTCGCGCTGGCGGGGCGAAAGACTTCAAAATTAAACTGGGGAATACGGTTGCCAAACCGCGCCAGTTGAAAGTTTTCAATCACGACATAGGCAGTACCGCGAAACGCGGGGGTGTTATTCATACCCTGAATCGCGGCAATGGTTGGGTCGGGCGGTTGGTCCTGCGTGCCTCTATACAAGGTCAATGACACATCGGCGGGCGCGATTTCCTGCCCATCCGCCCAAATCCGCCCTATTTTGCTGACGATGCCTTCGCCCAAGGCAAACGCGAGGCTGATGGAATAGGTATAGCGCTGCTCGGTTTGGGTTTTCTTCGGTCTGTTGCCCTTGCCAGCACTGGTTTGGGTTGTTTGCTCGGTTAGAGTTTCTTTGAAATTGGTCGACCAAATCAAATGCCCTTGGACTCGCATACGCCCGAAAACACGGGCGATAGCCGTGCCTTCCGCCGCCGATTGCAGGCGGAATTGTTCGACTTTGCCCTTACTGCGGGTGGTAGAGGACGATTGCCCAAAGACTCGTTGGTCAATTTGTGCGCCAATACCCGCGCCGATGGCTTGGCCAATGGCGGCCGAGGCTATGCCTATAAATGATCCCCCGATAGAGCCTCCAATGGCAGACCCTGCGGCTGCTAATACAATCGTTGCCATGTGTTAGCTCCTTTCTGGGAATCTAAATTGCGCGACAATGCGCCTTTGCCAGCTTGGGGTGAGCGGCGTTTCAACTACGCCAACCCCGCTGTATGCGTGGATGATGGTTTGGAAACCGCCCTGTGCGTCTGCTAGGATGGCAAGGTGTTTGGCGGAGGCGGATTGCATCATTCTCAAAAGGATGATGTCGCCCGTGTGGTTTGGGTTAATCGGTTTAATCGGGGTTAAATGGCGTAGGGCGGCGTTCCATAATAGCTCCCGTGCCCCCCGTTCCGACCAATCGGGCGTGTAGGCAGGCGGGGATTCTGGTTCCGCGCCGATAGTATCGCGCCATAGCCCCCGTATAAACCCGAGGCAATCGCACCCGTGGTGTTTGACGCTGGCTTGATGCAGGTAGGGCGTGCCGATCCAGTCTTTCGCGGCGGTGAGGATTTGGGTTTGCTGGGGGGTCATTTTGTGCCTTTTTTATTGGGTGTTAATCGTTAATCGTTAATCGTTAATTCGGTTGCTTCTTCCCATCGTGCAACCCCGAACGGGTGGGATAGCGCACCAGCCAATCCTCGCCCGGGATAAACGGAAACCCCTGATAATTCGCGATATTATTAAACCGCGCCCGACAGGTTTCCACCTTTTTATCACACCCGACAACCAGCTTTACCCTATCCCCAACCGCCACAGGACGACGCGTGGCGTTGCCCAAAGCTATCACACGTGCCGCACCCTCCTGCCTATCATCGCGCACAGAAAAACGTTGCCCGCGGTTTTCACCATCCAGCCAAATCGCCTCACCCCCCTTAAACCATTGGGCAGCAAACTCGCCCAACCCGTTGAAATACAACACCCGCCTATCATCCGATCGCACCACCGCCACCTCTGCAACAAACCCAGACCCTAACCGAACCCCACACCGAGTATCACCCAAATTCGCGCTACACTGGCGCAAATACGCCCGCCCCGTGGTTTTATTCAAATCATCGGATAACCCGCGCAATTCAGCCTCAAAACTATGCGCCCCACGGCGCAATTCGCCCATCTTACCGCGAAACAACAAAACACGCTGTTCCACATCGCGCCAATTCACTAACCAATGCCAGATTTCCGCATCATCATAAACACCCGCATCAATGTCTATGTCCTTGATACGATTGGAATTTAACGCACCAATAGCCTCGGAATTATCCGCCCCCAACCCAGCCGTGCTCTGCAAAGCAGCGGCGTTCATACCGCTTGCTGCCTCAAACCGCAAACCGTCAAATTCAATATCCCCGTCATGGTCGCAGAACCCGAAAACCGTGCCGTCTTTGCGTTGCAGTTTCCAACACCGACATAGGGTGGTCGCGCCCGAGTCCAAATGCGCTTGCAATTTTGGTGAAATGTCTTTTGTCATCTGTTAATCCTTAATTCCACCACGGGGATGGAGGGCACTTCGCCCGCGTGGAAACTGGCTATGTTAATGTCCAGCCTATCCGTGTCAAACCGCACGGGTACATCGAATTCGAACCCCGCTTTGATTTGGGTGTTGGTGGGGTAGGTTGAAAATAATCTGATAATCCCCGTTGTGTAATTCACAGAGAAATGGATGTTTTCTCGCAAGCTTGTCCTGCCCGCTCTGGCTATAACTGTTCCCATAACGGGTTTGGTGATGATACGTTGGTAATTTTGCCCGCCCGATGTGTAGGTTTTAACCAGTTGGTAATTGCGGTTGCGCCCGTCGCTGATACCCAGCATTTGGTCGGCATTCGTGATGGTTTGGGATGGAGGCGCGGATTTGTAATCGGCCCAATCCTTCCAGCGAAATCCGTAGAGCTGCCCTTGCCGCGCTTCAAAAAACGCGATGACTCCTTGGATATCATCCAAGGATTGCACGGCCAAACCCGCGTCAAAGCGGCGTAGGGAGTCCTGCCAAGGCGTGTTACGTTCTTCAAAGCCACTGCCTAGGGTTACGATTTCGGTGCGCCGTTCGGGGCCGCCTGTTGCCCCGAATGATAGGTTTGTGGGGAATTGGTCTTCGTGAAAGTTCATGGTGTTCTCTTTATATTATGGTTATGAATTGCGTTGCCCGAGCAGTACGGCACGGCGCAATCCTGCTGCGATTTGCCCTTGTGAGCGGCGAAAGCTGGTGGCATCTGGCGTGGATATGTTCATATTGATGGTTATCGCGCCGCCTCCGCCTGCGTTTTTAACGCCCAGACGACCGTCTGCGCCGCGTGATAGGGGTAGGATAGCCTCTGCCCCTGCTTCGCCCATCAGCCCCGTGCCTCCGCGCATAGGGAAGGTTTGGGGGGATGACACAACCCCGCCTTTGGCAAACGGTATGACGCGACCAGAAGAGAACGCACCGCCCTTTTCAAAGGGCAGTAGGTTTGAGAATAACCCGGTAAGCCCGCTTGTCGCCAATTCGCCCAATCGGTTTGTGATGGGGCTCAGCGAGGATTGCAGGGTGGTTTCCACCAGCGACCGCCCCAAATCGCGGAACACGACCGATAGCTTTTCGCCTTCAAACAATAGGTCACCGAAGGAGGAGCTGAGGTTACGGCTTAACGCGCGGCTGAATGTGGTGGATTCGCGCTGTGTGCGGTTAAGTCCTGTTTGCATAGTGGCGAGCTCTGCCGTGAAAGAGGCGGACATGCGGGTGGTGCTGGCGAGTCCGCTTTCTAGGTTTTGCAGTTCGCGGTCAAGGGTTTCAATATCGCGGGCGGTGTCGGGCATGGGAGTTCCTTTTGTTAGGGGTGAATTGTGAATTATGAATTGTGAATGATTGGTTATTAGGGATTAGGGGTTATGTATTGGAAGTTAAGAGCAGAGGTTTTTTGTTGCGCCCTCACTTCGTTCGGTTGCCCGCCCGCCCACCCCTCCTGCGGAGAGCTGGACGGGCGGTGCTGGCTGGGGTTTGGTTCAGCGTCTTGTGCATAGTCTAAATAAATTTAGAAATAGCCTATCGCCATTTCCCAAGTATTCTTTGCAAATAATCCAATCCATCGTCTTGTTATTCCAGATAATAAATTTATAGAGACACTATCGTCTTGAAACCAAAGGGCTTTTGGCATGCCCCCACAAAGTGGGGGCTACGCACAAAAGACCACGCTGGTCGGTATCGCGTAGCGATTACGAAGACCCGCAAGGGCATCACTAATCACTAATCATTCATCAGGAAACCGCGCACATAGGGATTCAAACTGCGCCCGCCCAAGGGTTTGCCGATTATTGGGCATCGCGCCCAGTTTAATCCGCAACTCATAGGGTGTAAGCCGCCAAAATTCCTGCGGTGATAGGTTCAAATTATGCAACCCCAAGGACATCAGGGCTGGCCAATCAAAACAACGGGCTTTGGGCGTGGTATCCATATCAGGCAGGCTCCCCCGCCACATCCCCCGCGCCAAAGCTCCTTTGCAACAACACCGCCGCCAGTTTTGCCGCCTGCAAAGGCCCACCCTGCAAATCCGCCCGCATCAAATCGTCTTTCGTACCATCCCACCCTGCCCCTCGCAGCCCAGCAAACAGCAAATCAATAATATCCGCCGTTTTGAACGAGCCATTTTCAAACCTTTGAACAAGGGACAGCAGCGAATCCTCTTTCATCTCAGATTCCAGCTCTGCCAGAGCCCCAAGGCTCAGCCGCATGGGCAGGGTTTTGCCGTCAAACGTCAGCGCAACCTCGCCAAAATATGGATTAGCCATCCTATCAGCCTACACAGCGGTTTGGGTTATTTCACCCGCCGATTCCAAGGACATTTCATAGGTCGCTTCGCCCTCATACTGCCCCGCGTATTCCAGCGAAGTTATTTGAAACGCCCCCTTAATCGTGGCAAAATCTGGGATGATGATTTCAAATTTGGCGATTTCTGCGTCAAAGAAAATGCTCCGCGCCCGTGCGTCCGTGTCTGCGTCCAAAAACACGCCCGAACCAGAAACGCTGGCAGAGCGGACACCGCCTCCGTTTAATAATTCTCGCCAGCCGTTTGCGGATGATATGTTTGTTATATCAATGGTTTGCGAATTAAAGCTGATGCGAGACGCACGTAACCCTGCTAGGGTTTTGAATTGCCTTGAGTTCTTTGTTGTTTCTACTCTTATCAGTAGGTCTTTGCCTTTTTGAGCGGCCATGATGGTTTCCTTTCGGGTTGGTTGTTAAGGGGTTGGGTTAGGGTTTAGGGTTGGGTTGTTAATCGTTATTCACTAATGTATGCACGAAACAACAGATGTATCTGTCGTCTTTGGTTTATCGCACCACGGGAAGCCCGTGCGGACACAAACGATAGGCTTATCAAATCGCCACCGCCTCGCGATAATACCACCCCATCACTCAAAACCTCGCAAATCTTTGCCGCCAGAGTTTTCGCCGACAAAAACCCTGCCTTTGTTGAATAAACCGACAGAGTAAATTCGTGCATCGCAGCCGTATTCGTGGCGGACGAGCGGTCTAACACCCGCTCCTCCCCCAATAAAACATATAAATCCGGCAAATCCCCGCTGGGCGGAGCATCAAACAAGTTCTTACCAATCATATCGGTAATGCTAGAAGCCCCCATTAACGCCTTATAAAGCGCGGTTTGCAGGGCGGAAGATGCAAAATAGCTCATGCCGTCACCTGCTCATGCACACGGCATGCCAAATAACGTTCGCCCCTATCGCTGGGCAGCACCGCATCGATAAAAAACACCTGCCCTCCGCCGATAAATCGCTGGTTAGGCAAGGGGCGCGAAGCACTCTCAACAGGCGTGGCACGGACGATAATTTCATAACGAGTATCGCTGAATCTGCCGCCCGCCAGCTCGCGCCCTGCCCCCGATAAGGCACGAACCGCACCGAATACTGTGCCAAGATCGCGCCAATCCGTGCTATACCCGCCCGCGTTATCGGCGGTTTGGGTTTGGGTTTGCAAGGTTAGTTTGCGGTTTAAATGTGGTCTGGTTTTGGGCATTAGCCATCCCTCCTTTGATTTGCCGGGCGGGTTGCGGAAATCCGCAGGACTCGGTATCGTTCAATGAGGGCAAGCACGGCAGGGGGAAAGGCGGGGGATTCGCCACCCTCCCCGCCTCTGTTTTCATAAAAATAGGCGGCAAGCATCAAAACTGCCTGATATAAATCGGACGGAACTGCGCCCCAAGCGGTGTCCGCGTCATCGGCAGAATTGCCAAAATCCCCGCTATACCCCGCGTTAAAGGTTATCTGTATCAACCCGAATTCGGGGACATTCGGCAAGGCTCCGCTTACCGCAACAATCAAACCCCTTGATCCGTCTTTTTGCAGGGCAAAATCATTTAAATCAACGGCTTGCGCGTTATCATCCGCGTCAATCAACTGCACGGATACCAAGCTATTAACGGGAGTGACAGGCAAAGCCTGCCGTCGCCCGCCCCCACCGAGTGAATCTCCGTGTTCATCCCACCTTGTCAATGACCACAGGAAATCACGGCGCGGAATTATCACACCCGTGCGCCCCTCTATCGCGGCAATGGCGGCGCGTAGATAGGTTTGCAAAACCCCGTCTTGCAGGCTATCATCGGAAAAACCACTGCCTAGGCGTAGATGGTCTTTGAACGCCGCCACGGGCAGATGCGCGGGCGGTATTGTGGTGATTTGGGTGAGTATCATAAAAAGCTCCGATTACGGTTGGGTTGCGGTTGGATTAGGGTGAAAAATAAAAGGTGGGGCATCGTTTGCGCTATTGGATGGGGGAACAGCAAAACAACAAACAATGCCCCGTACGAGCCGCCCCATATGCTTTACAGCAAACAGAACGGCTCGTCTGGTTACAAAAACGACCACTTTACCGAGGTCGTTTTCGTATTTCGTTACACCAGCAGGGATAAGCCCGCAGGTGATAGGGTTAAGTCGCCGCGACTTTTAACAGGCGAATAGCCTCAAAATCCACCACACCCCCGCCGACCCGTTTTGTTGCAAAGAACAGAACGTGCGGTTTTTGGGTGAAAGGATCGCGTTGAATCCGCATATCAGGGCGTTCGACAATCGTATAACCTGCATTAAAATCACCAAAGGCAATAGGATACTGATTTGCGCCAACATCGTGCATATCCTCGGCAATCAATACGGGATAGCCCAGCAAACGCGCGGGTTCGCCCGTCACCATGCTATCGCCCCATAAAAACCGCCCATCGGTGTCTTTCATTTTACGCACCGCACCTGCTGTTTTGGAATTCATCACAAAGGTTGCATTGGCACGATACCCCGCAGCCAAGGAATACACCAAATCAATCAGTGACTCCGTAGGATTATCATTCTTAAAATCACTTGCATGCCCTGTTGCGATATAGCTGAGGTTTTGCCAATTTGGAGTATTAGGAGCAAGGGCAGTAAGGCTATATGTTAAGATACCTTTGGGCTGGTTAATCCCAGAGCCAATGATAAGGCTCGCACCCTCTGCCCGAGCGAATTTATCAGATATTCGCCCGACAAGCCAGCTTTCAATATCAAACGCGCTGTCATCCAGCAGACGTTGTGATATTTTCGGCAAGGCGGCCATTTCGCTCAAATCAATCTTGATGATATTAATATTGGGCGTGGACGACTGCGCAAGGGTAGTTTCTGAATCATTTATCCAGCTAGATCCAAGGTCATTCCTATCAACCAGAACCTCATAAGTGGCCGATTCGATCTGTATGACATTGGCAATTGAACGGATACTGGCGGTGCTGCGCAATACCGAGTTAATTTTATCAGAGGTCTCAGTCGCAATCAAATACCCACCTGAGACACTGTCCGCCACGTGAAGCCTGCTTGTGCTGCTGGCCTTTTCTTCCAAATGCCCGCCCCGCATATAGGATTCATCGCCGTTACGCAGATAGGCATTGAACGCCTTTTTTTCAATGGATTGGGTGTCTGTTTTCGCCGATAACGTCGGGCGATTCGTTGTGTTTTGTTCGATCATTTTAAGTCTTTTTTCCTGTTCTAAGATTTGCGATTTCATGTGGGCTTTGACGGTAGAGAAATCATCTACCAGTTCCGTCAGAGCGGTTTTCACCTCCATCCCTACGGGGATGTCGGTATTCTTTTTAAGGGTCATAAGAACCTCCTTTTGTTATGGTTGGTTAGGTTTTACGCCAGAAGACTGGCGCGGGCTTTACTGATTACGGAAACCAGCTCTTGTGCGAGTGCGCCGTCATCGGGCGCAACGCGGGCTTCGGGTAGCATTGGAAATGTGACCAATGAAACTTCCCAAAGTTCAAGTTCGTTAAGGCAGCGGTTGCCTTGTTTATCTTTTGTCGCGGATAGCGTGCGATAGCCGATGGACAGCCCGTCAATCGCCCCTGCTTTTATCAGGGCAAGGGCTTCTTTGCCGCATTGCACATCCTTTAATATCTGCCCTTTAACGTAAAGCCCGTGGTCGTCTTCAAAGACTTCCTGCCAGATACCGATGGGTTTCTGCGGGTCATGTTGCCAGAGCATTTTCACGGCGGTGTTTGTGTCGGCTATCCGTTGCAGTGATTTGGCATACGCGCCCTGTTTCACTATATCGCCCTTTTTATCGGGGGTATTGAAGACGGAGGCATAGCCGCATATTTCGGCGTTCGCTTTTAATCCTGTTTCCTCGTCAAAGGATTGGAATTTCATTTCTAATCCGGTTTTGGTTATCATGGGGGGTGTCCTATTCTGGTTGGGGGTTGGTTTTGGGGTTTGGGTTATGGTTTAGGTTGGTGGTTTAGGCGTTGGTTTAGATTGGTGGTTTAGTGGCGGGACTCAGCCCCCCGCCAAATCCAAAACGACGCTTATCGCACGGATCATCACGAATCCGACCACACCGTACAGAGCCAGCCACAATCGCCGTTCCAGACGTTCTAGGCTGGATTCAATCATCTCCAAACGGCGTTCCAGTCCGGACCACCGCTCTGCCTGTACCTTTTCTTGGGTATCAATCCGCGCGTTCGCCGCGTCAAAAGGTTCGTATAAAAAGCGGCTGCCAGTTTTTTGGGGTTCGGTCATGGGGGTCTCCTTGTTGGTTAGTTTTGTTAGTTATTGGTTGTTAGTTATTAAGAATGGTGAATTATGAATTATGAATGGTGAATTGGGTTTTGTGGCAAATTTCTTTCCTAAAATAACGAACGCCTAGTTATTCAATAACCTAAAATAACGAACGCCAATTATTTTAAATAACGGATAACAAGAACAACCAATAATTCACAATTCACAATTCATCATTCATCATTCACTGCTAGTCCCAGCAACGCCCGCTTCTCATCATCGGTTAGAAACCCAGCCTCTGATATCCGCCGCCAATAGGCATCACGCTCAGTCGCCAACGCGGGAATAGCATCCAAATCCGCGCGAATATGCACATCCTCCCCCGCCCCTCGGTTTATCCAATTGGACAAACTACCCGCCAATTTGCCAATCAAAGGCAACACAGTCATTCGGTAAAACGCACGGTTCGCCTCGGCATAATTGGCGAAAGTATTATCCCCGGGCAAGCCCAGCAACATCGGCGGTACACCGAACGCCAAGGCAATCTCCCGCGCCGCGCTTTCCTTAGTCTTCTGGAACTCCATATCAGACGGGGAAAACCCGATTTGTTTCCAATCCAGCCCGCCCTCCAATAACATCGGTCGCCCCGCGTTTATCGCGCCAGAATGGTTTGTTTCAATCTCATCCAGCAGGCGGTTGTATTGCTCACTGCCGAGCCCGCTCTGCCCATCAACACCTTTGTAAATAATCGCGCCAGACGGACGCGCCGCGTTATCCAGCAGGGATTTAGACCACTTACACGCCGCGCTATGCACATCCAGAGCGGTCGCGGCGGGCTGCATCGGCGACATCCCATAATGGTCATCCGTGGGGTGGAAAGATTTGATATGCAGGATGGGCTCGGGCGCTTGGCTGACATCAAAACGATAGGTTTTCGCGCCGACTCGGTATTCATAGGCAACAGGCCAGCCGTCCGCCCCAGGAATAATCCGCATACGGTCAGAGCGCAGGACATAAAGCTGTTTTGGCAAGGCGTTTTCATCCCAATCAGAGGCCTCAACATACCCGTTCCCCGTCAGCAATAATTGCCCAATCAGGTTTTCCATAAAATCGGCATGACCTTGGGCGGAATTCGGGCGTGATAATAGCGATAGCACGGGGTGCGTATCAAGCCGCGCTCCGTCTGTATAGAGCGTGAAGGGAATGGCCGCCACGGATTCGGCTATCATTTTGACACAGCGAAATCCGATGGGATTGGCGGCGAAGCCGTTGCGGGTCAGGCTCTGCGTGTCGCGACCAGACCAAATCGGGCGACCATTGCCGTGGAAGGTGACGGCGTTTGATAGCGGTACGGCTTTGGTTTGTGGCGGGGTTTGGTTGGTTTGTTTGGGTTTGAAAATGTTTAGCATGTTTGCTCCTTTGGTTTAGTTATTAGTTATTAGTTGTTAGTTGTTAGTTATTAACTCACATTAACCACGATTAACCGCCTGTGGTTATTTTGGTTATTAAATAACCACGATTAACCACGATTAACTGCCCGTGGTTATTTTGGTTATTAAATAACCACGATTAACCACGATTAACTGCCTGTGGTTATTTTGGTTATTTTGGTTAATCATTAACTCAATTAACCAAAGGTGGTTATTTTTAGTAATGGCAGTTATTAATAACCAATCACTAATAACTAACAACTAACAACTAATAACTAACAACTAACAACTAAAGAGTCCGTATCTTCGGTCTTTGATAGCTCCCCGCGGGCTCTATCATCAAATCATTTAACGCCCACACCAGCGCATCCACGCGGTCGGGACTCCCTGCCCCGTGATAGCCCTTCTGGGTCATCTGTGACATCTGGTCTTCCAAATCCTTAAACGCCCCGCAATGCAACACCCGCCCCTGCTCATACAACGCCGCCACAGGCTCCGCCCGCGCACATTTCCCACGGGTCGCCCGCACGCCCCGATACGGAATGAACTCCGCCTGCTGGCGTACCACCGATTCCACCATCTCACCGCCCATATTCACCTCTGCCACGACTCGGTCAGCATCAAAATCACGGAACGCATTGGCGACTATGCTTGCCCACTGATTGGGGCTAACACAATGCACGGATAAATCCGCCAAAACATACGCCCGCCAATCCTGCGGAGCACCCTTCTGCACAACCCCCGCCACGATAATTCCGCAAGCATCCGAGCCCTTATTACTGGTAGCAGGCGGATCAACCGCGATAACGATTCTATCCAACTTGGGCGCGTCTTCGCACCGTATTTTATCAAAATCCGCCAGCCGCCAGAACGCGCCTTCAAAATCCTCTAATAGCTCGCCGTCCAGCTCCTGCCGACCCAGCCTTGAGCCCGCGTAATCCGCGCTGATTTTCTGCAAAAACCGAGGCGCTAGGTTCGCCCGATTGGCATCCGTACGCGCATGCGTTATCACCGTATCCCTTGCCGATAAAATCTCTTTTAACAAAGATATATTCTTTGGCGTGGTGGTGATTAACTGCTGCGGAGCATCGCCCAAACGCAAGGTAAATTGCAACATATCCCAGGTGGCGCGGCCTTTCTTCCACTTTGCCAATTCATCCAACCACGCACAATCAAACTGCGGACCGCGAAGGGATTCAGGCTCTGCCGCCGAGACAACCTGTGCCATCGCGCCGTTCGGCCATTCCAGTTGCTTACGAGTGGCGTGCCAACGCGGCCGCCTGTCGGGGGGACTGCATGCCATGATGCCAGATTCTCCGAATACCATGACTTCGCGCACTTGTTCCACGGTTTCCCCGACCAGAGCAATACGGCGGTATGCACCCCGTGCGCGGGGGGTGTTGCCCTCGACTTGACTGCGCACCCATTCGGCACCTGCGCGGGTTTTGCCCGCACCACGCCCGCCCATAATAACCCAAGTTGTCCAAGGACCAGCGGGCGGGAGCTGATGGTCTAATGCCCAGAAATCAAACATCCACGGCAGAGCCGCCAGAGCGTTTTCGGACAATCCATCAAGGAAGTCGTTAATCTGCTGTTCGTTCGCGAATGCGAGCAAGGCGGGCAAGGACTTCGCTTCGTGCGCTTTTAATGTCGAGTCGACCACCGCCGTTCTGGCGGATAATTTCACCACGTTTTTCAAGTTTGGCCTCCAATTCCTGTATCAGGACAAGCACCTTATGATAGTTATTCAAAGAAGTGCTTAGGGTTGTTTCACTGGGCAGATTCGTTTTGTTTTGAACCGCCTGTACGTGTGATTGCAGTGCTGCTTCCAGCAACATGTAGGTAATCCGCGCCTGTTTTAATTGGCGGTGCGGATCGGTTTTTGTGTTCCCCAAGGGTGTTTTTTTCTTCATAGTATCTAGTTGGGGTTATCGCTATCACTCAAACGCCCGCCGATGCCCTTATGGTGCGCTTATGTAAATAGGCACACTTGGCGGGGCAGTGGCAAGGGAGTGATAGGGGAATGGTGGGGATTTTTCACTGGGACTTTTCCCAGCGTGTTTTAAGTTATACCGACAAGCGTTCGCAAAGTCAAGAGAAATCTTTAGGGGGCACCGTGCGGGGCGGTAAGGTTTCTTAACGATTAACGATGAACGATTAACGATTAATGATTGGTTGTTAGGGGGTTGGGGCAGGTTATTAGGAGTTAAGGGCAGAGGTTTTTTGTTGCGCCATAACTTCGTTATGTCGCCCACCCGCCCGCCCTAGCCTGTCGTTGTATCTAGGCAAAGCCTAAACAAATTTAGAATAAACTTATCGTCTTGAAACCAAAGGCTTTTGTGTATGGGCTTTTTCGCAAGAAAAAGCTCTATATGCACAAAAGCCCCCACTAATAACTAATAACTAACTTGACTCTCGTGCAAAAATACCCCCTAATAACTAACAACTAATAACTAACAACTAAAAAAGCACCCTCATGACAAAACAGACAAACTGGTGGCGCGGCGGCGTTATTTATCAAATCTACCCGCGCTCGTTCCAAGACTCCACGGGCGACGGCAACGGCGACCTTGCGGGCATAACCGCTCGGCTGGATTACATAGCGTCTTTGGGCGTGGATGCAATATGGATTTCCCCGTTTTTCCAATCCCCGATGGAGGATAACGGCTATGATGTATCCGATTATTGCGCGATTAACCCGATGTTCGGCACGATGGCGGATTTTGATATATTGCTGAAAACCGCCCATAAACACGGGTTAAAGGTTATGATAGACCTCGTCCTCTCCCATACCTCCCACGAACACGATTGGTTTCAAACCAGCCGTCAATCTCGCGATAATGACAAATCGGACTGGTATGTTTGGGCGGATGCCGCGGATGATGGGACTCCGCCGAATAACTGGCTGTCCATCTTTGGCGGGGCGGCTTGGCAGTGGGATACGCGCCGTTGCCAGTATTATTTGCATAATTTCCTGACCAGCCAGCCTGATTTGAACTTTCACACCCCTGCGGTGCAGGATGCTCTGCTAGGGGTCGCGGATTTCTGGCTAGCAAAGGGGGTTGATGGGTTTCGCCTTGATACTATCAATTTTTACTTCCACGATGCCGAATTGCGCGATAATCCACCCCTACCCCCGTTTGAGCGGAATGATACAATCGCGCCCCGCGTTAATCCCTATAATCATCAAGACCATATCTATGACCGCAACCGCCCTGAAAATATAGCGTTTTTGGAACGGTTGCGCGCCTGTATGGATAAATATGACGACCGATGCGCCTTGGGCGAGGTTGGGGATGCCGTTAAGGGGCTGGATATTATTGCCGAATACACGGGGGATGGGCGGGTTCATACCTGCTATGCCTTTGATTTCCTATCGCCAGAGTCGCTGACCTGTGGGCGTATTCGCTCGGTTTTATCGGAATTGGCGGATAAAGCACCGAATGGCTGGGCGACTTGGGCGTTGTCTAATCACGATGTTGCCCGCCATGCGAGCCGATTGGCGGATGCTGGGGACTCGCACGCCGCCCATGTGCGGATGTTAGCGGGGGTTTTGTTATCCCTGCCCGGCAGTGTCTGTTTGTATCAAGGCGAGGAGTTGGGATTATGCGAATCGTCCGTACCGTTTGAGGATTTACAGGATGCTTATGGTAAAGAATTCTGGCCTGAGTATAAAGGGCGCGATGGGGCGCGAACACCTATGGTTTGGGCGGGGAATGCTTTGCACGCTGGGTTTTCCAGTGCCGCGCGGTGTTGGTTGCCCGTTGATGCGGGGCATATCGGGTGTGCCGTGGATAAACAGGGCGCTGGGTCGGTTCTGGCGGTTTATCGCGAGCTTATCGGGGCGAGGCAGGCTTTCGCGGCATTGCGAAGCGGGCGGTTAGAATGGGTGGATTTGGACTGCACCGATGTGCTGGCGTTTTGGCGGGCGGACGGGAATGCGCGGGTTTTATGCGTGTTTCATATCGGCAAAGGGGAAGTTGCGGTGGAGTTGGCTGGGGAGTTGGCTGGGGATTTTGATGTTATCTATCAGCACAATGCGGTTGTCTGTGACGATGAGGGTGTGTTACGGTTTAAGGATTATGGGTTTTTGTGGATGAATGGTGTTTAGTTGTTAGTTATTAGTTATTAGTTATTAGTTGTTAACGATTGGAGGTTGGTTATTAGAAGTTAAGGGCAGAGCTTTTTTGTTTGCGCCATTTCTTCGAAATGTCGCCCGCCCGCCCACCCCTCCTGCGGAGAGCTGGACGGGCTTTTGTTGGCTGGGGTTTGGTTCAGCGTCTTGTATATAGTCTAAAATAAATTTAGGAAATAACTATCGTCTTGAAACCTAAGGGCTTTTGGCATGCCCTCACAACGTGAGGGCTACGCACAAAAGACCACGCTGGTCGGCACTCGCGTAGCGATGACGAAGACCCGCAAGGGCTAATCCCACTAATAACTAATAACTAACAACTAATAACTAAAAAACCTCTTTACAATTCACAATTTATCTCTAATATCTAATCATTAACACCTAACAACCAACACCTAAAACCTAAAATGTCCATAAACCTCATTAACATCTGCAAATCCTTCGGCAAAACCAAGGTCATCCACAACGTCACCCTCACCGTGGAAACGGGCGAATTTGTCGTCTTCGTCGGCCCCTCTGGTTGCGGCAAATCCACGCTTTTGCGGATGATAGCAGGGCTGGAATCCATCAGCGAAGGGCAGCTTATGATAGGCGGGCAGGACGTGTCAGACTGGCCGCCCTCAAAACGCGGGATAGCCATGGTTTTCCAATCTTACGCGCTCTACCCGCACCTGAATGTCTTTGAAAATATGGCGTTCAGCCTGCGTATCGCCAAAATGGACAAAGCCACCATAACCGAAAAAATCCACGCGGCGGCGGATATTTTGCAACTGACTCCGTACCTGAATCGCCTGCCAAAGGGGCTGAGCGGCGGGCAGAGGCAACGGGTTGCCATTGGGCGCGCGATTGTCCGCAATCCGCAGGTGTTTTTGTTTGACGAGCCGTTGTCCAATCTGGATGCCTCTTTGCGGTCTGATATGCGTGTCGAGCTGTCGGATTTGCATCAAAAGCTGGACACAACGATGATTTATGTCACGCATGATCAGGTCGAAGCGATGACTCTGGCGAGCCGAATCGTCGTGTTAAACGGCGGGCGGGTAGAGCAAATCGGCACCCCTATGGAGCTGTATAACACCCCGCAAACGCCTTTTGTTGCTGGGTTTATCGGCTCTCCCAAGATGAATTTTTTCGGCGGGGCGATGGCGCAGGCGGCGGGCGGGGATTTGTGTGGTGTGCGACCAGAGCATTTTAAGATTGCCAAAGGCAAGGGCGCGATTAAGGTGCGGCTAAAGCATTTGGAACTGCTGGGCGCGGATAGTTTGTGTTATTTTGAAAACGCCGAATATGGCGATATTTTGGTGCGGCAAGAGGGGCAGGTTGCCCTGACTCGCGGGCAGGATGCCGCGTTGAATTTTAATAAAAAGGATTTGCATGTGTTTAAAAACGAGGCGCGGGTTTAGGTTTTGGTGGGTCGGCATGGTTAATCGTTATTGACATATCGCCCTAAAACCAGCTAAACACGCCAAAACCCGCCATAAAAGACCCACCATGCTCACCCGACTTTACCATTATACCATAGCCTTTGCGAACAAACCCACCGCGATTATCGCCCTTGCTATCATAGCGTTCGTGGAAAGCTCTGTCTTCCCCATACCGCCCCACGCCCTGCTGATCCCCCTGATAATCGCCGCCCCCCACCGCGCGTTTTTCTTTGCCACTATTACCACCATCGCCTCCGTTTTGGGCGGTGCGTTGGGCTATTATATCGGGGCAGAGCTATTCGGCGCAATCGGGCAACCCATACTGGATTTCTACGGCAAAACCGAGGCTTTTGGCGAATTCCAAACCGAATTCCAAAAACACGGGCATTGGGCGGTTTTATTCGCGGGTATCACGCCGTTTCCCTACAAGGTCATCACCATCACTTCGGGCGCGGCGGGGTTGCCATTCGGCGAGTTTATGATATGGTCGCTCATCGCGCGGGGGCTTATTTTCTTTGCCATAGCATCACTTTTGCGTGTTTTCGGCGAAACCATCCGTGATTTCATTGAAAAACGGCTGGGATGGGTTATAATGGCGTTTTTTGTCGCTCTGGTCGGCGGATTTTATGTGATAAGGTACTTGTAAATATGGATAAAATAAACCCAAAACAACTGATTTTAATGGCAACGCTGGGCTCTGCTTTACTGCTGGGCGGGGCGTTTGTGTTTCAATCGCTGGGCTATCCGCCGTGTAAGCTGTGTATTTGGCAACGCTGGCCGCATGCAATAGCGATTGCGCTGGGCGTGGTTGTTTTGCTAACTGGCTATTATAAAATCGGTGCGCTTATGGCGGTGTCTTTGGCAACGACTGGCGCGATTGGCGTGTATCATTACGGGGTTGAGCAAAAATGGTGGGAGGGCCCGAAAAGTTGCTCTGGTGGCATAGGCGACGGGCAGAGCGCGGCTGATTTACTGGCGCATTTAATGGAGTCACCCGTTATAAAGTGCACTGATATCGTGTGGCAGTTCGGGCTGACTATGGCGGGCTGGAACGCTGTGTTTAGCTTTGGGTTGGCGTTAATGTGCGTGTGTGCAGTCGTACATCGTAGGAAATTATGAATGGTGAATGATGAATGGTGAATTGGATTTATGAGCAACCTTTTATCCTAAAATAAAAAACCCGTCCGTCCAAGCCTCGGTTTTATTTTCGGGCATGTTCAACTGCTCTTGTGAGGGGTGAGCGGAGGAAATCCCGAACGAGGGCTTGCCCCGAAGTGAGGGCTAAAAAAAAGAATCATTCACAATTCACAATTAATAATTCACAATTCATAAGAAAACGCTTTACACTTTGTTTTGTTTTGTGCTAGGCAAGTCTTTGATGTTAATTTTTGCAAAGGAAACCGAACTATGACCCCACTTACTCCCCTATTTATAGGCAATATCGGACCGATGGGCATGCTGGTTATTGCCATAGTCGTGCTGGTTTTATTCGGGCGCGGTAAAATCACTAACCTGATGGGCGAGGTGGGCAAAGGTATCACCGCCTTTCGTAAGGGTGTGGATGATGGCAAGGCGGAATTGGATGACGCTATGAATGACGCGGGCGACCCTGCCGAGTCCGCCAAGGATGTAACGCCAAAGGATAAGGCGGGCAAACCGCCCTCTAAAACCGATAAAAGTTAATATAAGGGCAGTTGAACCTGCCCGACAAAAAGAAGAACTCAAGGCGAAGGGATAAGGCATGTTGTCTGGTATTGGTTCGCTGGAATTGCTGACGATTGGCGTTGTCGCGCTGATTTTCATTGGGCCGAAGGACTTGCCCGTGGTGTTTTTACGTGTCGGGCAGTTTGTCGGGCGGATTCGCGGGATGGCACGGGATTTCCAAACCGCGATGAGCGATGTTGCAAGGCAGAGCGGGCTGGACGATGTCAAAACCTCGCTGGACGGGTTGGGCGATTTGAATAAAATCGGTAAAACGAGCAAAGCTGATACCGCCAAGAATTTTCACAATAAGTATTTGAAGCCGTTAGAGGCGGATAAAAAGGGCAAAACGGGGAAAGCTGGTAAAGCCAGTAAGTCCCCCGCCAAGACCGCCCTTAAAACCGCGAGCCATGGCGGGGCGCGGACAGTCCCCGCAAAAACCGCCCAGCCCCCCGCCGAATCTTCACCATCGGCTAAATCGGCAGCGACCGCACCCAAAAAACCTGCGGTTAAGCCCGCAAAACCTGTTAAACAAAAATCCTCATGACCGATGCACCCGAACACGACAGCCAAGATGAAACCCGCCCAGACGGCGGGCTTGGCGGTATCGCCCTGCCGTTAATCGAGCATTTGGCAGAGCTGCGCAACCGCCTGATTTATTCCATTATCGCCCTTATAGCAGGGATTTTAATCTGTTTTCCGTTCGCCGATTCCATGCTGGATTTCCTATTCAAACCCATCGCCGAAATCCTGCAAGCCAACGGGCAAGAGGCGCAATTAATCTTCACCGCCCCGCAGGAAAAATTCTTTGTCCTGTTTAGAATCGCTATGTTAGCGGGGCTGGCCGTGTCCTTCCCCGTGATATCTTTCCAAATGTGGCGGTTTGTCGCCCCAGGGCTTTATAAAAACGAAAAACAGGCGTTTTTGCCGTTTATCATAGGCTCACCCGCGTTGTTTTTAATGGGTGCCAGCTTTGCCCATTTTGTCGTCACCCCCTTGGCGATGAATTTCTTCATAGGGTTCAGCGATGTTTTGCCCAAATTAACCGAGATTTTGGCGAATGCGGGTGGTGGGGCGAGCGATGGCACGACCGCCCCCAGCGATAAAATCCAGACGGTATTTTTGGGGTCGGTGCGCGAAAGCCTATCCCTGACCTTAAAATTCATATTCGCCTTTGGGTTGTGCTTTCAACTGCCCGTTTTGCTGTCCTTATTGGGGATGGCGGGGATAGTCGACGCACCGATGTTACGCAAGGGGCGCAAGTACGCGATTGTCGGGATATTAGTGCTGGCGGCCGTTGCCACACCGCCCGATGTGGTGACCCAGCTGATATTATTCAGCGTGGTTTATGCGTTATATGAGGTGTCCATTTTCCTGGTAATACTGGTGCAAAAACGCCAACGCGACCGCAGGGAGCAGGAGGAGGAGTTATGACTTCTCATAAAATCTTTACCCGTATAGCGGAGGCTTTGGAGCGTCTGGCTCCCCCCGATAAAATTGATTTGCCCGATTTATCCGCACATTCGGTTTATCTGTGGCAAGCCGATAAACAACGATTGCAACCCGTGGAAAATCCCCATTGTGTGCCGTTGGATTTGCTGGTTGGGATTGCGTCTCCGCGTGATATTCTCCGCCAAAATACCGAGCAATTTGCCCGCGCAATGCCCGCCAATAACGCCCTGCTTTGGGGGGCGAGGGGAATGGGCAAATCTTCGCTCATAAAGGCGGTGCATGCCGATGTTGGGCAGGGATTAAAGCTGATTGAAATCCAGCGTGAAGAACTGCATTCCATCGCCGCTTTACAGGAATTATTGCGGGTCAATCCCGCACGGTTTATCCTATTTTGCGATGATTTGAGCTTTGAGAACGACGATGCCGCCTATAAATCATTAAAGGCGGTTTTGGATGGTGGAGTTCGCGGTCGCCCCGATAATGTGGTGTTTTACGCGACCTCCAATCGGCGGCATTTGATGGCGCGTGATATGATTGAAAATGAGAGTGGCACGGCGATTAACGCGGGTGAAACGGTGGAGGAAAAGGTGTCCTTGTCCGATAGATTCGGGTTGTGGCTGGGGTTTTATCCCTGCGATCAAGACCAGTATTTGGCGATGGTGCGCGGGTATTGTGATAAGTATGGCTTGGCGATTGATGATGACGCTCTGCGGCGGGGCGCGATAGAGTGGCAACAGACTCGCGGGGCACGGTCGGGGCGTGTGGCGTGGCAATATGTGGTGGATTTGGCGGGGCGAATGGGGGTTGTGATTAGTTAATCATCATCCCTTGACACTGCCCGCCAATAACCCACGCACAAAATACCTCTGCAAAGATAAAAACACCACCAACGGCACGACCATAGAAATAAAGGCACTGGCGTTTAATCGTTCCAATTCGCTCTTAAAAGTGCCAATCTGTTTTTGAATAACAATCGGCAAAACCAAATCATTGGATGGTCCCAAAATTAACGCCACCAATAAATCATTCCACACCCATAAAAACTGAAAAATACCGAACGAAGCCAAGGCGGGCATAGACAACGGCACGACTATTTTCATAAATATCTGCAAATGGGACGCACCATCCAAGGCTGCCGATTCCAGCAATTCTCGCGGTATATTCATAATGTAATTCCGCAATAAATAAATCGCCAAAGGCAACCCGAACGCGGTATGGGCAAACCACAGACCGGCGAAATTCTTTGCATCCACCTGACATCCCTGCCCCGTACAACCCAAGGCTATATTTAACGCAGTCGCCCAGCCCGCCAAATCCGCATAAAGCGACAAAACGGGAATAAACGCCAATTGCAACGGCACAACCATCAACGCCATAGTCATCGCGAACAGCATATCGCGCCCGACAAACCGCATCCAGCAAAACGCATAGGCGGCAAAGGCGGCTATGAAAATAGGGACAATAGTCGCGGGGACGGTCACTATAAACGAATTCACCAGCGCGGCGGGAATTTTCTCATCCATAAAGGCACGGGCATAATTGCGCAGACCAAAAATCGGCGGATGATTGATGACGATACCGATGGTTTTGCCCGATTTTTCATAAGGCTCATCAAACACCCAAAGGTAATCGCCATTCGCCGCTATGCTGAACTGCCCGCCCCGAATGGTTATGCTTTCACCTATGCTGGCCTCACGCGGGTTATTGGCGGATTTGCCAAAGGCGACAACCTGCCCCCGCAATTCCAAGGGCGGAGGCTCGTTATGATTAAGGGCAAAAACACGGTTGGCATCGTTACGCTCTTTGATTAAATTCCCGCGAATAATATATTGCCCGTTTTCAAATACGGTCGCATCACCGCCGAGCGTCTGGATACTATAGCCAATATCATTGCTGATAACACTGCGCCAAAACCCGATTTCATTGGCGTGTTTGGTGTCGCGCAAACTGGTTAATAACAGCCCGATAAACGGCACAACCCAGATTGCCAGAATGACCGCAAGGACTATGTTTGCAAGGATTTTACGGGGTTTTATACGCGTCATCACGCCGCCCCCCGTTTCACTCGCCATAGGTTAAAAACCATCACGGGCAGGATTGTCAGCATTAAAATTATCGCCACGGCGGCGGCGATTTCTTCTTCGCGTTGAGCGGTGCGCGTTTGCTCCATCAGGGTTGCCAGCAGTAATTTATCCGATTTATTCGCACTTAATGCGTAGGGGATGTCGAATACTTTTAGCACCAGAATTATCAGGGTTGTCCATACGACCAAAACCGTGTCATAGACTTGCGGTAGGGTGATTTTGAAGAATATCTGCCATTCGGTGCCGCCGTCTATCCGTGCTGCCTCCAGCGTTTCGGCGGGGACAGAGCGCAAGGACGCGCTGAATATCACCATGGCAAACCCCGTTTGTATCCATATTAATATAACCATCATGAAAAAGTTGCCCCAGAACTGCATTTCATACCAGAACCGAGGCTCTACCCCAAACGGCGATAAAACCGCGTTTAGAAACCCGATTTGATAGCCACCCGCCCCGCCTGCCGCGTATATGTTGCGCCAAATCACCGCCGCCCCGACAAAGGAAATCGCCAGTGGCACGAAAATCAGGGATTTAGCGAACGCGCCCCAGCGTACCGTGTCTGCCAATACCGCGATGGTCATGCCAAAGACTATGCAAGCGGTCGGCACGACTAACAGCCAGAGCATTGAATTGCGGATGGCCAGCCAGAAATCCATGGAGGCGAAGAGGAAACGGTAATTATCCAGCCCGACCCAGCCTTTTTCGGTGATGTTTTGTCCGAGTTCGTTTAGCACGGGTGCGCCCTCGATTAGCACGGGGATGTCATTGAATAACGACAGGGTGAGTGTGGCGAAGGCGGGGTAAATCAGAAATACCGATAGCAACGCGATGGTTGGTCCAAGGAATATCCAAGGTTGCAGGGATTCGTTTATGGCAATGCCTTTGGTCGAAGTGCCGGTGATTTTGCGCGATAGCCAGTCGGCGAATCCGTAGTAAAATAGGCAGAGCATGACGGCTATCGCAACCGCGCGTAGGGCGAAACTGATTTTGATAATGGCGGGGTCGCTTATCGGCAGGATAAGGCGTAATAAATCCGTCAGGTAGGAGGTTATGGCGAACAAACTCCCGCCCAATATGGGTAGGATGATGGCGATGCAAAGCGCGATGAGTGCCAGCCGTGTGGTTTTTTGCCAGATGGGGATGTGGGTCATTATGGTTTGTGGTTAAGGTTATTAGGGATTGTGGGTTTGTTATGAGGATTTGGGGATAGAGGTTTTTTGGTTCCCGCCCGCCCACCCCTCTGCGAGGCTTGGGCGAGCGGATTTTTGTGGCTATGGTTTGGCTCAGCGTCTTGTATATAGTCTAAATAAATCTAGAGCAAACCTAGCGTCTTGCACATCGGGCTTTTGGCATGCCCCTGCTCACAGAGCAGGGGCTACGCACAAAAGACCCGCCCTGTTACTTAATAGCATCCCACGCAGATTGGATATTATCGGCGGTCGTGTCGGTATCCTGCCCTTGGGTAAAGGCGGTGATTTCACGCCAAAACGCCCCCGCGCCAATCGCCCCAGGCATCAAATCCGACGCATCAAACCGAAAACTATCGGCCTTCGTCAAAATATCACCCTGCTTGCGCAACGCATCGTTAGCATAGGCAGCCGTATCCACACCCTTATGCGCGGTTAAAAACCCAGATTGAGACATCCAGATTTCATGCGCTATCGGCTGTTTCAAATACTCAAACAACGCCCGCGTGGCAGGGGAATCCTTGGTCATAGCCCACAGAGTCCCCGCCCCCAAAACAGGATTGCCTAAATTCGCATCAGCAAAGGGTGGCAGATAGAAAAAATCAGCCTCCCCCGCGGCGACTTCCGCGCCTTTATTGGGGAAAAACGATGGGATAAACGACGCTTGGCGATGCATATAACATTGCGGAGGCGTGGTGAAAAGCCCCTTTGGGCTATCCCCGAAAAACGTGCTTGCCACAGACGCAGACCCGCCCGCCACATAAGCATCATTCTTGGCGATTGACCCGAATATGTCCATCGCGTTTTTCACCTCTGGGCTGTTGAATGGCAAATCATTCGTCACCCAACGATCGTAGGTTTCGGGCGTTTGGGTGCGTAACATAATGTCTTCCATCCAATCCGTGGCTGTCCAACCTGTCGCGCCCCCGCTCTCAATCCCAATGCACCAAGGCGATCCGCCGTCCGCCACGATTTTATCGGACAAAGCGATCATCTGTTCCATAGTCGTTGGCACGGTATAACCCGCATCCTCAAAAACCTCTGGTTTATACCAAACCAGCGATTTCACATCCATCTTATAGGCGAAGGCGAAAAACTGCTTTTTGCCCGTTTCATCGGCGTAGGTGCCAAGATCTACCCAAGACTGCCCCGCGCCGTAATTCGTGGTCATCCAGTCGGCAACCTGCTGTCCCAAAGGCACCAGCCCACCCTCTGCCGCCAAATCAGCGGCCAAGCCTGGTTGGGGGAAAACCGCTATATTCGGGGCCGAACCCGCGCGAATATCGGTAACGATAAGCTGTTCAAATTCGCCAGAGCCCGAATGATTGACGGTAGCACCCGTCGCCTCTTCAAAGCAATCCAACACGGAATTGACCAGTTTTTCATCCTGTCCCTCCCAAGGGCTGGATATGGTGATGGTTTCACCAGCGAAATTGCCAAGGCTGGATAACGCGGCTGGGTCGCATTTGCCATGCCCGCCAGCAAAGGCTGCGGTAGTGGTAAGGGTTGCGATGGCAATCATCGCGGTTTGTTTTGTAATGTTCATTTTGGGTCTCCTTTTAATATGAACGGCGGGGGTTTATACCCTGCCTTTTTACTTGTGAGTTCATAAAAGGGGAATTTGTGGGGTTTGTCAAGGGCAATTATGAATTATTTTTGTAAATTATTTTATCGGGCGCGAGTGTCCCAAGATGATTGATTATTAAAATAATGATGAATTCTGCTTGAAACCTTTCGGTTTATTTTGTAAGATTAAGGTAAAACACGCTATTGCACCCTTTACTCTTCACCCTTCACCCTTGAAAATTAAGCATAAAAACAATGACCCTAGCCAAAGCCATCACCGCCCTGCCAGCCGATTTCATCTTTGGCACTGCCACATCCAGCTATCAAATAGAGGGCAACCGCGCGGGCAACTGCGGTGCCTCCCACTGGGATACCTTCGCCGCCGCAAACCGCACCCATCAATCCCAAGACGGGGCAACCGCTTGCGACCACTATCACCTATGGGCGCAGGATTTAGACCTTATCAAAGCCTGCGGGTTTGATGCCTATCGGTTTTCCTTCTCTTGGCCGCGTATTCTGCCCGAAACCCACACGGGCGTTAATCCGCAGGGGATAGATTTTTACGACCGCCTGATTGACGGTATGCTGGAACGCGGGCTGTCGCCCTTTGCTACCTTATACCACTGGGATTTACCCGTGCGTCTGGCGGATAGGGGCGGTTGGCAAAACCGCGATACACCCGCGCGGTTTGCCGATTATGCCGCCCTGATTATCCAGCATTTCGGCGATAGATTGCACTCTGTCGCGCCAATTAACGAGCCTTGGTGCGTTGCGTGGCTCAGTCATTATTGGGGTGACCACGCCCCAGGTTTGCGTGATTTGGCGGCGACGGCGCGGGCTATGCACCATGTTCAACTGGGGCATGGGCTGGCGGTGCAGGCTCTGCGGGCGGGCGGGCAATCCAATATCGGCGCGGTTTTGAACAAGGAATATCCGCAGCCGATTGACGATAGTATCGCGGCGCAGGAATCCGCCCATTTGTTTGATGGAATATACAATCGTTGGTTTGAGGAGTCTTTGTTTAAAGGCTCCTACCCTGCCGAGGTTTTATCCGTGTTTGACGGGTTAATGCCCCCCGATTGGCAGGCGGATATGGCGGTTATTTCCTCCCCTTTGGATTGGATTGGTGTTAATTATTACACGCGGGCGGTGATTGCCCCCGATGCCTCCGAGCCGAACATAGGGTTTCGGTGCGAGCGCGGCGATTTGGATAAAACCGACATGGGGTGGGAGGTTTTTCCAGAGGGTTTGACCTTCTTTTTAGAGCGATTGGCGCGGGACTATTCCGCCGATTTGCCGATATATGTGACGGAAAACGGTATGGCTGGGGCGGATGTTTTGGATGCGGGCGTGGTGGATGACTCGGCGCGGGTGGCGTATTATGAAGCCCATTTGGCGGAGGTCGCGGGCTGTGTCGCCCGTGGAGTGCCTGTGAAGGGGTATTTCACCTGGTCGTTATTGGATAATTATGAGTGGGCGTTTGGCTATGATAAGCGGTTCGGGTTGGTTTATGTGGATTTTGAAACGCAGGAACGGGTGGTGAAACGGTCGTGGCAGGAATGGCAGGCGGGGTTGATGGGGCGGTAGCACCAAAATCAATGCTTTACAAAACCACCTCATGCGTTTATAAAGACATAATCCCCTTTAGAAAGAACAAAAGCAATGTTGTTTTATAGACAAAAAATACTACTAGCTTTGATTGAGGTTTTTGGTGGGTGCCTTAAAAAGACTGACCTTCAAAAATACCTTTTTCTTTTTACAGAAGAAAACCAGAAAAACAAAAGCTACGAATTTGTTCCTTATAAATATGGTTGTTTTTCTTTTCAGTCTTACGCAGATCGCCGTAAATTGATTGAAACAGGGCATTTGCTGGATAATAACGATTGGGAATTAAAAAACCATTCGTATTTGAACGCTCTCAGCAATGCAGAGTCTGCACAAATCATTAACTTTCATAATAAATATAAGAATATTTCTGGCAATAACCTTATCAAAACGGTTTATAATAAATATCCCTACTTTGCTATTTCAAGCAGTATTGTCAATACGGTCTTATCGCCAGAAGAACGGCAAAAGGTTAAAGACGCGCACCCCCAAAACGACACCGTCTGTTTTTTCACAATAGGTTATGAGGGCAACAGTTTTGAAAATTACCTTAACCGCCTGATTAAAAATAATGTGAAACTGCTTTGCGATGTACGGCGCAATCCTTTAAGCCGAAAATATGGTTTTTCTAAGAAAACCCTAAGCCATACACTTGCAGAGCTGAATATAGACTACATGCACTTACCCGAACTTGGGATTATCTCTGATAAAAGGCAAGCCCTTGAAAGCAACGCCGATTTTCAAAGGCTCTTTGCAGAATATGAACAAACTACCCTGAAAGAAAATCCGCAAGCCTTGGAAAAACTACTGCGATTATTGGAAGAAAAAAAGCGAATTGCCATCACTTGTTTTGAATCTTGTCAAACGATGTGCCACAGGGGAAGAGTCGCTACGGCACTGACCAATTTGCCAAATTGGAACTACCCTGTTCAGCATTTATAGGCGTATAAATTATAGGATGTATAATGGCAAAAGAACGTATTCTAATAGCTGTAAAAACATATCCCGTGCTTTCACGCGAATATACGGAATTGGCCTGCACTGCTGGTTTTCGTGAGGATGGGTCTTGGGTTCGTATTTATCCTATTCCCTTTCGACTGTTGGATGCAACAAGCCAATTTAAGAAATATCAATGGATTGAGCTGGATTTAGAAAAGAGAAGCAAGGACTCCCGCCCAGAAAGCTATAATCCAAAGGATCGTGACGATATAAAATTACTGGAAAGTATTGGTACAGAGCGTAACTGGGCAGAGCGTAAAAGAATCATATTAGAGAAAAATACAATCCACACTAATTTAACTGCTTTAATTGCACAAGCACACCAAGACACGTTATCGCTTGCAATTTTTAAACCGACAGAAATTTTGGATGTTATTGTTAAAGCAACAGACCGTGAATGGGATAAGAGCAAGTTAGAGGATGTTAAACACCACTTGCAACAGGGGAAATTATTTGATGATACTGCTAATGAAGGATTTAAAATAACCCGCAAGTTGCCTTACAAGTTTTCTTACAGATTCAAAGATGATGAAGGCAAGGAAAGCACCATGATGATTGAGGATTGGGAGATTGGTGCGCTGTTTTGGAACTGTGTAAAAAAACACGATGAAAAGACCGCGTGTGAAATGATCAAGCAAAAGTATTTTGATGACATGGCAAAAACAAAAGATTTATATTTATTTTTGGGAACAACCTTTAAGTTCCATTTGATGAAGTCACCAAATCCATTTCTGGTTATTGGGACATTTTACCCGCCCAAAGAAACGCAATCCAGCTTTTTATAAGAATTGGCGCACCCGAGAGGCTTCGGTATGTTATTCAGACGACCTCTGCACGACAAACCCGCCAGCATAGCCCGCAGACCCCGTGGCGGTGCTGATAAACGCGCCAACCGCGCCCCCCTGCCCGATAAGCCCGATAAGCGTGCCATTCGTGGCTCTGCCAGCCACGGGGGTGCGGGTATTAGCCGTAAAAGCCCCATAATTCACCGTCCCCTCTATCACGCCATTTTGGTTAAAGTCGCCTTCCAGCAGAAAATGATTATTGCCATTAGGAACAAAGGCGTTAATTTTGCGCGTGCTAAAGGTAACACTCAAAGTCATATCCACCTCGGCGGACATAAGCACACCCCCAACAACCGCGCGAAATTTACCATTCCAAGTCCCCTCGGACGCGGACGTCAAATACTCGCCCAATGATGTTTGAAGCAAAATTCCAGCATAATAATAAGCCACACCATCACTGCCCAGCCCCGTAAAGAACCCCACGCCTTGGCTCGTATCGCCAATCCGCACATTTACCACATCCTGGGGGGTGGCATCGTTGTTTCCTGTCCGCAGTCCCCCTTCTTCATCGGGCGCACCAAACAAAAACCGATTTTCATTACCCGGCTCGCTATGCAAAAGCGGAAGTGACGTATAACTGGCTTGTTCCGTATAAACAATCGGGCGGATAGTCTTACCCACACAGCTCGTATCGCTGGCATCCGCCCGACAAAAGTTAAAAGCCTGCTCGCATTCTTGTAATGGGCTGGCGAGATTTAAACACGCATCAACTTTAACTCCCCGCGCCGTATCCCTGCCTTGCGTACCACCACAATCCGAATCAAGGGTCTTAACAAACGGATTAATATCGCAATACTCCGTGACATACTGGAGGCAATTGGTATCAATATCACCGTTTGCAACACATGCCATCCCGCGTAATCGTGTTCTTTTATTGATAGGCAAACCATTCTCACAAGTGGCACCAAACAATAGCAATTCGTTCCCCGCCCGCGCACAATAATCATCAAGAAAACTAATACATTCGAACGGAGTAGCACGAGTTTCAGTAAATCCTCTGGTGCATACATCAAACCGAACCGACTCTAGATTTACCAGATTATCGCAAATTTCATCAAAACTGTTCAAAAATGAAAATTGGGGACCGTCTTCCGTATCAACGTGTACGCTTGAACAATAGGTCATATAAGCGGGTTGGCAAATAGCAAGCGGAACACGGTCAATAGAACAATTAAAGGCGCGACTGTAACCTATGGTTTCAACATCATTACAGAGCGAATGATAGATATTTGCGTAATCCCCCGTCCCATCGCAAAGAGTCGTCAATAAATTCGTGCAGGTCGGGTGTGCGAAGGGATTTGCCATACACGCGTCCGCTTGTTTAAGACCTATGCCAACGGTCGTTCGGCAGCCAGCATGGAACGGGTCATCGGGGTCTGTGCAGAAATCGGCGAGCAATTCAACGCAAGTATCGCTGGCTTCTGGGTTTATCAAGCAGGCAGCGCGGTGGGTGGCGGTCAGCGAATCGGCGGTTAATTCCACCGCGCAAGAGTCGTTGAATGCGTTGGCGGGGTTGTTGGTATCCGTGCAATAATCGGCGATAACACCCGTGTTGCCACGGCAAGTGGAATGAAAACCAGGGTTAAACAGGCAGGTGAGGCGTTGGACTTCGTCCGCATCCTCGCCCGTGCAATCGGCGGCGAAGGGGTTAAATGTGCGACACGAGTCGGATAGCTGGGCGGGTGGGCCGCCACAGGCGGATAAAACAAGGGCGAACAGCGCGAGGGTGAATAATTTATACATTATTCAGGAGCCCTTCTTATCACGACAAACCCGCCAGCATAGCCCGTGGTTTCCCCCGTGTTGCTATGAAACGCGCCAACCGCGCCATAATCCCCGATAAGCCCGGTGAGCGTGCCGTTCGTATCGCGGTCATTCGCGGGGGTTGCGGCGTTATTACCCGTAAAATCCCCATAATTCACCGTCCCAGATATCACACCAAGGTTGCTAAAGATACCTTCCAGCAAAAAATGATTGCCACCCCCTACATCAACAAACGTGTTGATTTTGTTCGGGTTAAAGGTAACGGTCAAAGTCATATCCACCGAGTCGTCCATCAGCGTATTCCCAATCACCGCACGAAACCCGCCTTGCCACGTTCCAGTCGCCGTCATCGCCGTTAAAGGCTCGCCCAATTTTGTATCAACATTAAGCCCAGCATAGTAATATGCCACTTCATCAAACGTCCGTGTAAAAAACGCCACACCACTAGAACGATTATCTCCCTCCATGTCCAGAGGCACGTTATTATAGTTGGTGTCAAAAAAATGCATTACTGCCCCAACATTGGAGGAAACGGATAGACGTGAAGATTCCGCATTGGTCAAAAACTTGTTTCCCTCTGTGGAAAAGGGTTCCAATTCCGTCGGAAAACTAATATGCCAAGTCTTGTAATTCGGGCGAATCTGCGCATCTACGCATGCCGAATTATCCCGATTCATCTCACAAAAATCATAAGCTGCAATGCAAAATGAAGTCATTGTCCTGCCGTCACAACTGTCAACCTCGTGCTTGCGCATGCTATCCCTTGTCGCTGGCATAGGGCATTGCTCATCAATATCCGTATTAAACAGATTATTATTACAAGAAAGCTCAATATAATAAGTGCAACCACGGGTGTCAACATTTTCACCGCTCGGAATATCAAGGGTTGGGGTATCAAAGCATACCTTGGCACGTTCTTGGTCAGTCTGTAAAATATTTTCACAAACCTTATAAAAAATGTTCGTGGGTTTAGCGGGATCCAAGCAATTAACTCTAAAATTGTCTTCGCACTCTACTGTGTTCCCTTGCCCCGCTTTCAGTATAGTAAAATGAAAATTGCATGTCTCAGTCCGAAACGACTCTATATTTTCTACATTATTGCAAAAGGAGCGAAAATTCCTTAAAATCAAGACGTCAGGTTCCTCAACAACCGTAGTGCAATAACGAGTACGATGGGATTCGCACATATCGAGTGTGATACCCTCCACCTCACAAAAACGCGCCCGCAAAAAGTCTATATTGGTGCTATCATCGCAAGCAGCATGGTAATAATTTGCCCGGTCGGGCGGGTCATCGCAAAAATTCGCCAATAAATCGGTGCAGGTCGGGTGTACGGATAGGTTTGCCAAACACAGGGTCGCTTGTTTAAGCCCTATGCCATCGGTCGTTCGGCACCCAGCATGAAACGGGTCATCGGGATCTTGGCAGAAATCAGTCAGCAATTCGGCGCAATCATCCCTGATTTCTGGTGTTACCTTGCAGGAGGCAATGTAGGCGGCGGCCAGCGATTCGGCGGTTAATTCCTCCGCGCAGTATTTGTGGAGTACGTTGCTGGGGTTGTTGGTATCACGGCAATAATCGCCGATAACACCCGCGTTGCCTCGGCAATTGGGATGAAATCCAGGGTTAAATATGCAGGTTTCGCGTTGGACTTCCTCCGCCTCTTCGCCTGTGCAATCGGCGGCGAACGGATTAAATGTGCGGCACGAGTCGGATAGCGGGGTGGGTGGACCGCCACAGGCGGATAAAACAAGGGCGAACAGCGCGAGGGTGAAGAGTTTATACATGTGGATGGCATCTCCCTGCGGGTTTAGGGCGGGTTTGCGGATTTGGAGCAGTCGTGGGGATTTTACATAAGTTTTTGGGAAATGCAAGGTTTTTAGAGGTGAATTGTGAATGATTTTTTTTACCTTCACTTCGGGGTTAAAAATAATCACTAATCGTTAAAATCTGGCGCACCCGAGAGGATTCGAACCTCTGACCTCTGCCTTCGGAGGGCAGCGCTCTATCCAGCTGAGCTACGGGTGCATGCAATACTGCAATCGGCAAAATTTTGATAAACCAGTCGCACCATCGCGTGCAGATTTACACCATATCGCCCAGCTATGCAACCCCTGCCCTAAAACAAAAACCCCGCACGCAATCCTGCCCATAATCCCATCAAAACCCGCCATTACCGACCATTTTTCTCACCAACATGTCGCAAACATCGTATCATTCCTGCGAAATATCACCATCCTAATACGATATAAACACCCCAACAAAAGGAAACCCACACATGCCCGAAAACTACGCCGATAACCGCAAAATTGACCCGTCCAAGGGCGCGACCCTGCTCGATAACACGCCCAACGATGCGAACCGCGTTGAAATAGGGCCAACCCTGCTCGCCCTGAAAGAATGGGCGGCCGCTGGACTAACCCTGCCCGATTTGCAAGCGATGCGCAAATACCGCCACACGCGCCTGACTGAACACATAGTCGCGCGAGATTGGGGCGGTATCCTGCTGTTTGACCCGCTTAACATCCGCTATATCACCGATTCCACGAATATGCAGCTTTGGAACACGCACAATCCGTTCCGCGCGGTTCTGCTCTGTGCCGATGGTCACCTAGTCATCTGGGACTATAAAAAGGCCGTTTTTCTATCCAAATTCAACCCGCTGATAAACGAACAACGTTCAGGCGCGGATTTCTTTTACTTTGCCCGAGGCGATATGATAGACCCAGCCGCCGAAAAGTTCGCCGCCGAAGTGCGCGATTTGATTAACGAGCACGGCGGGGGGAACATGCGACTGGGCGTGGATAAGGCTATGTGGGAAGGCTATCAAGCCCTGCAAAATGTGGGATTTACAATAGAACATGGCGAGGAATGCACGGAAAAATCCCGCGCCGTAAAGGGAGCTGACGAAATCCTTGCCATGCGGTGCGCTAATCATGCGTGTGAAACCGCAGTCAAAGAAATGCAGGATTCCGTCCGCGTAGGTCTATCGGAAAATGAAATCTGGGCGGCGTTGCATCGCGCTAACATAGCCCGTGGTGGCGAGTGGATTGAAACCCGTCTGCTGGCGACGGGGCCGCGCACGAATCCTTGGTTCCAAGAATGCGGACCGCGCCGATTAAACAACAATGAAATACTGGCTTTTGACACGGATTTAATAGGCTGTTACGGGATTTGCATTGATATATCGCGGACTTGGTGGATAGGCGATGACGCGCCCCGCGATGATATGATTTACGCGATGCGCCACGCGCACGAGCATATTATGACGAATATGGATATGTTGCGCCCTGGGGTTTCCTTGCGCGATTTGACGTTCAAAGGGCATCAGCTAGACGCGCAGTATCAGAGCGGCAAATACGGGTGTCGTTTTCACGGGGTTGGGTTGTGCGATGAATGGCCGATGGTGTCGTATGAGGATAAGTTTGTCGAGGGTGCGTTTGATTACGAACTGCAAGCGGGGATGGTTTTGTGCGTGGAAGCGTTGGTCAGCCCCGAAGGCGGGGATTTTTCCATTAAACTGGAAGACCAAGTGCTGGTGACCGAGGATGGGTATGAGAATTTAACCAAATATCCGTTCTGCCCAAGGCTTATGGGGGTTTAACAGCCATTTAAGCCGTATTCTGAGTTCCAAATCAAAAGGGACACGTACCATTGCTTCGCCCGTAGCCCTTGGCGGGGGGATATCGCGACCATTCGCCAGATAGTAGGCGATAGCCTCCGATATCGCGCCTCTGGCGTAGTGGATTGCTTCCTTGCGGGTTTCGCCAAAGGTTGTGACGAGTGGTAAATCGGGACAATCGACCAGTAACGTGCCGTCTTCATCTTCAAAATTTATTGCATATTCTAACATGTGTGGCTCCTTTTATTATATATAGGCTCTTTTACCACAAACTCCCCCACTTGCAAAGATAAAAAATACGGTTATAGTGGCAAAAACCCACCCCCACAAAACCAAGTTAATAAAATGCCCCACCCCCTGCCCCCATATAATTGGCCAGTCTTTCAATCAGGCTGGGTTTGGCTGTGCGGAGCCGGGCCTGGGGATGCGGGGTTGCTGACTCTGCACGCGTTAAACGGGTTGAACCAAGCCGATACGATAGTCTATGACGCACTGGTTGCCGATGAAATCCTGCAATGGTCGTCACCCACGGCAGAAAAGATATACGCGGGCAAACGCGGCGGCAAACCCTCGCCAAAACAGGATGATATATCGCTGAAACTGATAGCGCTGGCACGTGCGGGCAGGAAAGTCCTGCGCCTAAAGGGCGGAGACCCCTTTGTTTTCGGGCGCGGGGGCGAGGAAGCCCAAACTCTCGTCCAACACAAAATCCCCATCCGCGTTATTCCGGGGATTACGGCGGGGATAGGCGGGCTGGCCTACGCGGGGATTCCGCTGACTCACCGTGATGTTAATCAATCGGTGACGTTTATTACCGGGCATGATCAACGGGGTGAAACGCCCGATACGCTGAATTGGCGAGCGATTTCGGATGGAGCACAGGTGCTGGTGATTTATATGGGGCTGAAGCATTTGGCGACTATAACGGCGCGGTTGCTATCGGCGGGGCGTGCGGGGGACGAACCCGTGGCGATTTTATGCAACGCAACCCTGCCCAGCCAGCAGATTTTGGAAACGACCTTGGCGGAGGCGGTTGGGGATGTGGATTTGGCAGGGTTACGTCCGCCCGCGATTATTTGCATAGGGCGGTCGGTTAGCATGCGCCAAGTGCTGGATTGGCAAGGCATGATGGCGGGCGATGCACCGCGTAACCTTGATCCTTTGGGGGTGCGGGGGTAATGGTTAACGATTAACGATTAACGATTAATGAATTTTTCTTGCCATTTCTTGACTGGTCGGCATTCCGCAGGAATGACGAAGACCCGAAGGGCTATTCATCACTAATCATTCATCACTAATCGTGATTACGGTTGTTTCCGCGCGACAAACCCGCCACCATAATCCACGCCTTCGCCCGCATTGCTGATAAACACACCGACCGCGCCGTCTTGCCCGATAAGCCCTTGCAGAGTCCCCATGCTTGTGGATACTGGGCTTGTCTCCGTGCGGGTTACCATGCCAGCTATCACCCCACGGGCATCAAATTCACCTGTAAAACTATAGAGCGTGTTTGCGATTGTGGCAGCCACCGAGCCAGATTTGCCCGCGCTCAGACCCGACCCGCCATAGGTAACGGTTAGGGTAAAATCGGCAGGTGTCGCCGCTACCCCATTCTCAATCGATAAAAACGACCCGTTCCAAGTTCCCATAGCGGTTGTCATGTCCAAAGGCAAACCCAAATCGGTACTGGGCAAAAGCCCCACATAATATACAAAATCAGGGGTAGTGCCAGCCGTCTTATAGGCAAAACCATCCATATCATCCCCGTTCAAAGGATTGCTGTTATAGGTGGCATCTTTAAGATTTACAGAGACTGCATCAGTCTCTGAACTCGCCCCTGCAAGAAATTGGTTTGCAATGGGGTTGTCCAACGCGGCATCGGGCGAGGCAACGACATTCCAATCGGCATAAGTAACGGCAAGTGGCACACCAACAAACCCGCCGACAAAGGGGTTTATCCCGTTTCCGTCATCGGCGGTAATCGTACTGGTATTGCTGACAAAGGCGGCAACCACACCCTCCACCCCGATAAGCCCAGTTAATACGCCCGAAGTATAGTCATTGCCCGATTCAACGAACGTGCCAGTGGGGGCAGTGCCAATGGCAACATTGCCCGTTATGACTCCGTTTATTTTAAACGCCCCGTCTATGTTGTAATACAACCCCCCGCCCGTTGATTGAAAGAACGCTTTAAGCGTCCCCGTTGCTGTGGTCGCGTCAAAATCAACCGTCAGCTCAAACGCTTCGTTTTTCGGGTCTTTGCCAGAGGTTCGCATCCAAGCCTGCCACACGCCATTTTGCGACACATCGGTTAAAGGCGCACCCAAATTTGTGGACATATAAATCCCTGCATAATAACGATAACTATTATCGTTAAGCTGCCCGCCAAAGAACATGACACCATCATCGGCTTGCCCGCCAAATCCATGCTCGGTATCGTTAAGGGCTAGGTGGTGGGTGGCATTCGCCGTATGCCCGTCCCTTGCCGTTGTTGTAAGAGGCGTGAAATCTGTGTCTGGCACGTCTGTTGCCCCCGTCAAACCCGATAAAAATCGGTTTGCCGTATCCCCTGTCGCTGGCGCGGTGGCAAGGGCGGGCGTAAAACTGCCCGTCCAAGCGGTAGAATCCACCTTGCAAGTGGGTTCGTCCGGGTTCGCCACGCAATAATCCCCGACAATATCTGCAAAATTGTTCAGCCCATCACAGCCAACCGTTGTAAATGGGTCTGCCACGCAATAAGCCTTTGAAATCATTGCAAAATCATCAAGAACTCTGCAACCCATATTGTCAGTGGTGTCAAGCGGGTTGGTACTCTGCATCTTGCAAAAACTATCTGCGTAGGTATTCGAATTGCAACTGCTATCCCCATTCGCACCCATGCCATACCTCACACAAGCCTTCCCCTCGGCAGTTGTCGAATCGTGAGTACCACCAAACGACCCTCCCGTACAGTTAGCTTTCCAAGCATTAATGGGCATATTACAATAGGTTGCTCGCCGTGTGTTAATAATACCTACATTATTACACCCTGTATAGGCAAATGGGTCGGTCACAGGGCAAAACCCCTCCCGCTCGTCATCAAATTGGGTATAAGCACACCTATCGGTGAAAGCATGCGTGTCCAATTCGCAACGCGTAATCCCCGTTGTTAAAGCCGAAACCACAGTGTCCGTATTTTGGCAAACAGCCATAGACGCATTCGCACCATCCAAACATAAGGTCACCACAGCTTGGCGAATATCCGCTATCATATCATTACCGCCAATCATAGTCGCAGTCGAACAAAAATCCACAAACGGGTTGGCATTCGCACCAGAACTTGCGCAAACCATGGGGGCAATCGCGTCCGTGTCGCACTCGCCAATCCCCAGCGTCCCAGCGGCGCAAGCACTCAAACGGGCGGGAGTCATCGCACATCCCCCTAACATAGCATTATTCCCCGTGCTGCAAAACATATTCAAATCCTCCGTATATCCGTCCAGCCCAGCGCAACTGACCCCAGCCAAAGGCGTGTCTTCACAGGTTTGCATAATCAGAGCAACGCACCCATCATCGGCATCCACATCGGCCAAACAAGCCGCCATTTGTTTCATACCAATCCCTTCCACGGCATCACACACATCATAGGCAAAGGGCGTAGTCTCACTGCACGCCAGCAAAACATTCCCCCGCATCGCACAATCGGCATGCCCGCCCGCGTCCGCGTTAATTCCGTGGGTTAAACAGGCGGTATTACGGGCGGCCGTGGCCCCTGTATAAGTTGCCTCCACACAGTCATCATCCCACGCGGTCGCGGAATCTTCACAATGGGCGATTCGCAACGCTTCAATGGTGGAGACATTGCCACACCCCGTCCGCGTGAAAGGGTCATCGGCGCAGATGCGAACGACACTCGGGCGGGTGGAGCAACTGGGATAAGCGGGCGCTTCAAGCGGGCTATCCAAACACTCTGTATCCAACAGGGTAGAGCCAGCGACACTCGTGCAAAGCGTGGACTCGGCGGTGGGTAATTGGCAATAGGCTACCCGTGCGTTACGGGCGCGGGCGATATAGGCGGCAAAGGTTGGGTTTGCATCGCAAGCCACCGCAAACGGGTCGCGAATACAAGAGTTCGCAGCCACTGCATCCGCGCAAGTGGCGGTGGCGGCGGCCCCGCCAGCTATACATTCGTTGATTTTCACGATTCGTTCGATTTCATAGGTTTCATCGCAAGTCCCCTGAAACGGATTCGTCGTGCATGGTTCAATGGTGCTGGTAACGGGTGAGGGTCGTTTTAACCCCCAACATGCGGGTAATAGAGCCAACACTGCCATCATGATGAGGGGGGCGATTAGGCTTTTGATAGTCTGTGCCATGGGTTTATCCTTTGGGTCTTCTTTTGATATTATTCTTTATTTTTCCACTATAAACACATATTTTCACGAATTGCAAGCCCTGCCCTAAAATCCAAAGATAATCTTGACCTAGTTAGGGTGTAGAGGGCGTGGGACGCGCGACAAACCCGCCACTCATATTTCTACTAGTAGTTCTACCAATAAATACACCAACCGCACCCTGTTCGCCGATAAGCCCTGTAACCATTCCAGTATGCCTCAGCGAAGCCATAGTTGGACTATTGGGGTCGCCACCTGTAAATTCATCATATACGATACTATCCGCAGCTGGGACTATCACCCCATCTGCATTAAATTCCGCGTCTATCTTATAGTGTGAAACATCGTTGTTATTAAAAGCCTTGACAAAAGCGGATAGCGTACCACCGCCCGTTTGGCTACCCGCACCAAAATTAACGGTCAGGTCAAAAGATTTATTTACAGTAGCAAAGCCATCCAGTGCAATATGACCGCGCCATACTGTGTTTGTCGGTTGCTCTGTTAAAGGCGCACCCAAATCTGTACCAGATAGAATCCCAGCATAATAGTGTTGTTGACCACTGTAGCCATCAAAGAACGCAAAACCATCGGCGGCTTCCCCGCCCAACCCCTTATCGGCAAGGGTTACGGTCGTGACGGTTGGCGCAGCATTGTTAAGTTGAGAAGCCCGCGTCCCCTTTGTATGCAAACCTGTTGCCGTGCCTTGCAAAAATTGGTTTTCTGTTGTCGGCACGAAACGCGGGAATGTGGCAAGGCTGTTGGCCCACTTAAGGAGACCCGAAGTACCCTGAATAGGCGCGGCGACAAGCCCGCCACTAAAGACGTAGGAAGGTTCTGAGTGTGGATTGCTGATAAATACGGCAACCACGCCTTGTTCGCCGATAATCCCTGAAAGTATTCCAGTGTGCTTGTCCACACTCCCCTCTGGCATATCGGGGTTGCCATCTGTAAATTCATCATATACGATATTTGGATTCGTTGCATCGCCTGTGATTATTAACCCATCTGCATTAAATTCCGCATCTATCTTATAGTTTAAAGTAGTATTAGCGCTTCCAAAAGGAACAAAAGCGGATAGCGTGCCACCGCCCATTTGGCTACCCGCGCCAAAATTAACGGTTAGGTCAAAATGTTTATTCAAACCACCAAAGCCCGTGAGCCTAATATATCCGCGCCATAGTGTGCTTGTCGGTTGCCCTGTTAAGGGCGCACCTAAATCTGTACCAGATAAAATACCAGTATAATAATATCGTTTATTAGCAGCGGCAATATGGCCATCAAAGAACGCAAAACCATCGGCGGCTTCCCCGCCCAAATCATTATCGGCAAGGGTTATGGTCGTGACTTCTGGTGCGGCAGTATTGCTACCAGAATCCTGCGTCCCCGTTGTAAGCAAAGTTGTTTCCGTGCCTTGCAAAAATTGATTCGCGCGGAAGCGGAAGCCTGTGTTTGGCGAGGGGCCGAGGGGAGAAACAAAACTACGCACCCAATCGCTAAACGTAATCTTGCTTGGGAAATCGTCCGCTGGTAGTATATAGGGTGCGGCAACAAACCCGCCAACGTAAGTATCCGAGCCAGACGTAGTAAGATCAGCATGAAATATGCCAACCGCACCTTCCGAACCAATTAATCCCGTAAGAATTCCAGCTTTTGTAATCTCGGCTATCGTGTCTGGGTTACTATTTGTAAAAGCACCATAAATAACCGTACCATTAACAATCACACCCTTATCATTAAAATCGCCATCTAATTTATAATGACTGGTACCTCCAAATTGAACAAAGGCATCGATTTTGCGTGTTTGAAAATTAACATTAAGAGTAAAATCTCTATCGAGAATATCTGCACTCCCCTCCACCCCAAACTTGCCATACCATACGACAATGGGTTCAGTGCCCGCAACATAGGCGGTCAAAGGCAGGCCCAGATTTGTCCCTGAAAAAATCCCCGCATAACCGCCACTCTTGTTAGCAATAAATGTTTCAAAGAACGCCATGCCATCCTCTACATCCCCGCCCAAAGGCAGGCTGTTATAGGTGGCATCTCGCAGGTTTAGGGTAATGACAGTTGGGTCATCACTAAAAGCATCCGTAAGAGTGCCAAAATCCACCGTTGCTACCCCGCCTTGCAAAAATCCGTGGCGTGGTGGGTCTGTTGCGGCTGGCGTGGTCGGCGGGGCAGTACCGCCATCCGCCGTAAAGCTATCCAGCCAATCGGCGGTCTCCACACACGCGCCATTCCCGCAGAGGTTAGCATCATACTCCAAATCCTCGCCGTGCAAATCAGTATCACAGGCGAGGGTGGTCGGCTTTGCTATACAAAATTCCTCCCTCGCCGCTCTAAACGCAGTCCCGCCACAATTCGTGCCAAACGGGTCAGAGGTGGGCAATTTACAAAACTCTAATTGTGCCGCCGCATCTGCCAAATTCCCAACACACCCCGCGTCAAACGCTCGTGCGGGTACCTTGCAATACTCCGTCTGTGCCATCGCATCTATCAAATTCCCAACACACCCCGCGTCAAACGCTCGTGCGGGTACCGCACAAAACGCCATCTGTGCGCTCGTATCTGCCAAATTCCCAACACATCGCGCGTCAAACGCTTGTACGGTTACCTTACAAAACGCCAATTGTGCCGTCGTATCTGCAAAATTCCCAACACATCCCGCGTCAAACGCATTATCGGTTACCCCACAAAACGTCACCCGCACAGGATTAAAATCCGCACCACAGGTCAAGGGAGCAAAAGCCGTGCTGGTATTGCAAGTCGCATAACCCCTGCAACGGGCATTGCCTGTATTTACAATCATAGCGCAAAAGCCAAACCGTTTTGTTCGCACGGAAACCTTGCTATCCATAAAGGTCGCCTCTGTATCACACGCCACGCTAAACGGATCTTCCAAACACTCCGCCAGCGCGTCATCAAAAACCGTGTTGCATTGGAATTTTGTCGCAGTTGCCTCTGCACATTGATTCAGGTGTATATCTACATAGGCAGGCACACCCTTGCAAAACCCATCAAACGGAGTATCATCGCAAAAGGCAGCCGTCGCAAGATCGCAATTCGGCGCATCGGCAACCCTATTAAAGCAGTCCCGCGTTTGGTCTGTTCTGGTATCATCGTAAGTCGTGTCAATAAAACAAAGCACCGCCTGAAACGGGTTATCCATGCAAGTGGTCGCGGCCGCGTCAACACAGCTGGGCCGTCCGTTGTCTTTACGGCATTCTGCCAGCTCCTCTGCCCGTTTGTCGTTATAATCAGTATCATCACATAAACCCATATTATACGGATTGGCATTGCAAACCTGCGCAAGCGTTTCAGGAGGGCAATTTGGGTTATTCTCTGTCCCACTTGCGCAAGCGTTAAGGATTCGGGTTCTTTCGGTTTCATACTTATTTATATCATTGCAAGCCCGATGAAACACATTGCCAAAGCCCGTCCCATCTGCTCCATCGCAAATCGCCATAATCTGCACCATTCGTGCCATATCATACTCTCCACCAGTCACACCCTTCCTCCCCACTCTGCATTCATCCAAAAACGGGTTTTCCATGCAGAGTGGATCAACTATCGTAGGGCAGAGGTCGTTGCGGACGTTTTCATCCTTACTCGTACAGGTTTCCCGAATCTGCAACCGTTCGATGGCGTAGGTATTATCGGCAAAGCAAAGCCCAGCCTCAAACGGGTTTTCACCGCAAACGCGGCTGACCGTAGAGGTGCAATCGTTTGCCTTTGTCGCGGTGGTTTTGCTGGCATCACTGCAAAAAGCCTCCGCTTGCGGTTCGGTCGGGGTGGTGCAGAGCCTATCAAAGATATCGCCTTCACAAACGCGAATCACCGTCAGGGCGCAGTCTTTGGTCTTTGTATCGGGGGTTCTGGTTCTATCTCGGCAGAATTCCTCCTGCTGGGTTTGCGTGGCATTGCAACCCATGATGAAGGGATTCGCCGTGCAAGTCTCAGCTGGGGGGAGTGTCGTTGCGTTAATAGTAACCCCACCAGCGCAAGCGGTTAGCAGGGCAAGCCCAGTAAGGGCGATTAGAGTTTTAAGATAAGTCATAGCGTGTCCCTTTGTGCTTGTTGTTTTTTCCACAATAAACATAGTTTGGGGGTGTGTCAATACCTTTTAGTTGTTAGTTATTAGTTGTTAGTTATTAGTTGTGAGTTATTAGTTGTGAGTTAATTGGTTATTCATAACTAAAAATAACTACCTGTGGTTAAAAATAACCACAAATAACCAACCGCAGTTAATCGTGGTTAATTGTGGTTAATTGTGGTTAATCTAGCTAAAAAACCAATCACTAACCCCTAATAACCAATCAAAACCTTGACAATCCGCCAGCAATACCTAATAATCACTAATAACTAACAACTAATAACTAATAACTAACATCATGACCACATACCCCAAATGGTTTGACACCCTGCCCCAAGCGTTCCGCTCCTATTGCAACGATCGCCCTCTGGACGAGGTAGAATGTATCATCCCAGACATCGCTGGACAATCGCGCGGCAAATCCATGCCCGCACATAAATTCGCCCCGACCTCCACCTATTACCTGCCTATCTCCCTGTTTTATCAAACGATTTCAGGGGAATACGTGGATATGGATATTGAAAACCAATGGCTGGAAGTGGATATCGCTCTGCGCCCCGATATTGAAACCGCCACGGCTGTGCCTTGGGCGGAGGCACCGACTATGCAGGTTATCCACGATTTGGAATTGCGCACGGGCGAACCGCTGGGCATAGCCCCCCGCAATGTGTTAAAGCGAGTGCTATCGTTTTACCACGATAACGGCTGGCGACCTGTCGTCGCCCCCGAAATTGAGTTCTACCTATGCAAGCCGAATACCGACCCGAACAAGGACATAGAGCCTATGGTCGGGCGCACGGGGCGCAGTTCTTCGCGCCAAGCGTTCTCTATGGTTGCCGTGGATGATTATGGCAATGTCATTGATACTATCTATGATTTCGCCGAAAAGCAGGGGTTAATGATTGATACCGTCATTCACGAGGGCGGTGCGGGGCAGTTAGAAATCAACCTGATGCACGGTGACCCGTTGCATCTGGCCGATCAAGTGTTTTATTTCAAACGCTCGATACGCGAGGCGGCTTTGAAACACGGGGTATTTGCTACCTTTATGGCAAAACCTATGCGTGATGAGCCGGGTAGCTCCATGCACATTCACCAGAGCATCGTTGATATTAAAACAGGGCGGAATATCTTTTGCGATGAAAAGGGTGTGGAAACCGCGGATATGGCGCATTTTATTGGAGGCTCGCAGAAATATCTGCGTTCATTGGTGCCGTTTTTCGCGCCTTATGTCAATTCTTATCGGCGGTATAATGGGCAGCAGAGTGCGCCGACTAATCTGGAATGGGGGCGGGATAATCGCACGATTGGGTTGCGGATTCCTAATTCTTCGGATGAGGCGAAACGGGTGGAAAATAGGACTATTGGCAGTGATGCAAACCCGTATTTGGCGATTGCCGCTTCGTTAGCGGCTGGGTTGTTGGGGATGCAAAATAAGGTCAAACCCCGCGCCGAGGCGATGGGTGAGGTTTATGAATCCGATTGCAATCTACCGCATGGGTTAAACGCGGCTTTGGCAGCGTTTGAGGAGTGTGCGGAAGTGCAAGAGGTGTTGGGGGCTGAGTTTTGCAAGATTTACGCGAATATCAAGCGGGCGGAGTTGGAGGAGTATCAACGCGAGATTTCCCCGTGGGAGCGGAATCATTTGTTGTTGCAGACTTGATGGATATTTTGACTGCCAACGACACTGCCCTGCGTTATCCGCCGTCTTTCTACGCCGCTAGCACAGAGCATTTGCCCGCCTACCCTGCCCCAAAAGGCGAGTACACCTTTGATGTCTGTATCATAGGCGCGGGGTTTTCGGGGCTATCGGCGGCTTTGAAACTGGCTGGGTTGGGCTATAAAGTCGCCGTTCTGGAAGCCCAACGCGTAGGCTTTGGCGCGTCAGGGCGCAACGGCGGGCAGGTCGGCTTGGGGCAGAGGGTTGATCAACCTCAGCTAGAATCATGGTACGGCAAAAACCACGCCCGCGAGCTGTGGGATTTATCAAAAGACTCCGTTAATCTGGTCAAACAATTATGCACCGAAATCCCCGATTGTCCGTTTCATTCGGGGATTATCCACGCCTTGCATCGCAAGCGGTTTGTGGCGGAAGAACACCGCCGTGTCGAACACATGAACACCCATTACGACCAACACTTAAAACCACTTAATCAAGCAGAAATCCGTGATATGGTTGGCTCAAACGCCTATTACGGAGGCAGTTTGGATATGGAATCAGGACATATCCACCCGTTGAAATTCTGCCTAGGGCTGGCAACGCTCGCCACAAAAGCTGGGGCGCAAATCTTTGAAAACGCGCGGGTTGTGAAACTGGATGAACCCGCCATAAACGCGACCACAAACACCACCACAACCCACACCAAAAACGCCCGTATAAAAGCCGCCCATGTTATCATCGCGTGCAACGGTTATCTGGGCGACTTACAACCAGAGGTCGCACGGCACGTGATGCCCGTCAATAATTTTATCATAGCCACTGCGCCGATGGATGCCCCTGCTCGCGCCCGTATTATCGCCAATAATTTTGCCGTAGTCGATAGCAAATTTGTCGTCAATTACTTCCGTTTTTCCGATTGCGGGAGGCTGTTGTTTGGCGGAACGGAATCATACGGCTATCGTTATCCGCAGGATATTGCGGGCAAAGTGCGCCGTCCGCTAACCCAGATATTCCCGCAATTAAAGGACATAAAGATTGATTACGCTTGGGGTGGAACGCTGGCGATTACGCGGCGCAGGTTGCCTTATTTCGCGCGGGTTGGGCGGGGGATTTATTCCATTTCTGGTTATTCTGGACACGGGGTGGCGATGGCTACGCTGGGCGGGCGATTGGCGGCGGAGGCGATTGCGGGGCGCACCCAAGGCTTTGATATATTGGCGAATCTGCCCACAAAACCATTCCCCGGCGGGGCGCAAATGCGCAGTCCGCTACTGGTCGCCGCGATGCTCTGGTACGGGTTGCGCGATAGGTTTTAACCCCGCCAAAACACAAAGCTAAACAGGATATAAACCGCCATCAGCTCTAACCGTCCTAACACCATCGCCCCTGATAATATCCATTTCGCACTATCAGTCAAACTACTATAATTCCCCGCAGGTCCGATAATATCGCCCAGCCCCGGACCGATATTCGCCAAGGCCGCCGCCGCCCCCGAAATCGCGGTCAGCATATCCAAACCCGTCAATCCTAGTAATATCGCGATGCCAGCCAAGCTCGCCATAAACAACACGAAAAACGCCATGACCGAGGAAATAACCTCATCGGACACCGCACGGTTTTGATAATGCGGTTGGAAAACCCCGCTCGGCACATAAAACCGCTGGATTTGCGCAATGACAGAGGCAAATAGCAGTTGAAACCGAAACACTTTAATCGAACAAGTCGTGGAACCCGCGCATCCCCCCACCAGCCCTATCAGGAAAAACAAGGCGATGGCAAACCCGCCCCAGCCCATGTAATCGTCCGACACAAACCCCGTTCCCGTCAATAAAGACACGCCGTTAAACGCGGCTTTGCGGAAGGCGACTTCCAGCGTGTAATTGCCGTTTTGCACCTGCCACAGGGTAAATACCGCGATAACCACCCCGACTATCAGCATAAATCCGCGCACCTGCGCGTCCGCGAACAGGGGCCCCGTGCGTCCGCTGGCCATTTGAACATAGCGCACAAACGGCAAGGCAGCCAGTATCATAAAGACGATTGCCACGTATTCCGCGCCAATGCCTAGGGCGGCAAAACTGGCATCATAATTGGCAAACCCGCCCGTGGCTATGGTCGTCATAGCGTGGCTAATCGCGTCAAAATACCCCAAGCCAACCAGCGAATACGCTAGGAAACACAGGAAGGTCAGCAAAAGGTAAATCCCTAAGATAGACCGCGCGATTTCGGCGGCTCTGGGCAGGATTTTGCCGAAAGTATCAAACCCTTCCAACCGAAAAATCTGCATCCCGCCAATCCGCAAAATCGGCAGGAAAACCATAGCAACGACTATCACGCCAATTCCGCCGAACCACTGCATCAATGCTCGCCAAAGCAGCAAACCTTTGGGAAGCGTTTCCAAATTATTAATAACGGTCGCGCCCGTGGTGGTGAAACCTGACATAGCCTCAAAAAACGCGTCTGTAAAGCCCATGTCCGTGCCGAACATAAACGGCAGTGCGCCGAAAAACGGCAGGACTACCCAAATTCCAGTGGTTAAAATAAACGTCTGCTGGATGTTTAGCTTGCTGTTTTGCGATTGGCACGCAAGGGTTAGAACCAGCCCGCACAGCCCCGTTATGAAAGCCGACAGAGCAAAGGTTTGCCCCTGCCCTGTATGGATAAAATCGACAATCATAGGCACCCCCATGGCCGCGCCCAAGGCAATAATCAGCAATCCTATCGTGTATCCTGCGGGGCGAAAATCAAACATGGGGTTCCTGTGATTATCTGGTTGGGGTGTTTTGCCTGTTACCTAGCGTTTTATCTAGCTTTTACCTAGCTTTTAGGGAACAACTGGCGATAATTTCCATAAAATCCCTGCGCAAATCGCGGTCTTTTTCAAAATCCCCGCGCATCGCGGAGGTAACCATAACCGCCGATTTATTCACGCCACGGGTGCACATGCAGTGGTGTTCGCCCTCTATCACAACGGCTACACCGCGCGGTCGCAGGGCGGCATCAATGGTATTTGCAATCTGGGCGGTCATTTTTTCTTGGACTTGCAGGCGTTTGGCGAAAGCATCCACAACGCGGGCGAGTTTGGATATCCCGACGACTCGGTCGGTGGGGACATAAGCGACATGCGCCAGCCCGATGATGGGGGCTAGGTGATGTTCGCAATAACTCTCAAACCGAATCGCCTTTAATAGCACCATTTCGTTGTAGCCCTCCACCTCTTCAAACGTGCGTTGCAGCAGCGCGTCAGGGTCGGTATCATAGCCGGCAAACCATTCCTTATAGGCGCGGGCAACCCGTGCGGGCGTGTCCTGCAAGCCTTCGCGGGCGGGATTATCGCCAGCCCAACCGATGAGCGTGCGGATGGCTTCGTGCGCCTGTTGTTCGGTCGGGCGCGTGGGTGTGACGGGTTTTACAAGGTCATGACGGTTCATGTTAAATATCCTTTTGGGTTGGTTTTTGTGGCGTTTATAGGAAAAATACGGGGAGTTCAATAGTGATTAGTGATTAGTGATTAATGATTAGTGGTGGCTTTTGTGCATATAGAGCTTTTGCATAAGGGCAGTTGAACCTGCCCGACCAAAATAAAAACATGTAAAGCCCATACACAAAAGCCTTTGGTTACAAGATGATAAGTCTTTCATAAATTTACTATCTGGAATAACAAGACTATAAATTGGATTATTTGTTTAGAATACTTGGGAATTGGTGATAGGTTTGCTCTAAATTTATTTAGACTATATACAAGACGCTGAACCAAACCCCAGCCAAAAAATAGCCCGTCCAGCTCTCCGCAGGAGGGGTGGGCGGGCGGGCGACCGAACGAACGGGGCTTGCCCCGAAGTGAGGGCGCAACAAAAAACCTCTGCCCTTAACTTCTAATAACGAACCCACAATTCCTAACAACCAATCACTAATCACTAATCACTCACCACTAATCACTAATAAGGCTGCTTCAACATCCGCCCAAATATCATCCACATCCTCTAACCCCAGCGATAACCGCACTAACCCCGCGCTGATACCCAAGACTTCGCGCTCTTCCAAAGACAGGCTTTGATGCGTGGTCGTCGCGGGATGGGTAATCAAAGTCTTCGAATCCCCCAGATTATTGGAAATCGTAACCAGTCGCAGGGCGTTCAGAAACGCGAACGCACCCGCCTGCCCGCCCTTGACCTCAAACGACACAACCGTGCCACCCTTTGTCATCTGCCGTGATGCCAGCTCAAACTGCCTGTGCGATTGCAAACCCGGATAAAACACCTGCGAGACTTGCCCCGCACCTTCCAACCGCCCCGCAATATCCAACGCCGAATCCGCCTGCGCATTCACCCGCAACACCAGCGTTTCCAGCCCTTTTAACAACAACCACGCGTTAAACGGACTCGCCACCCCGCCGACATGTTTATTGAACGGGATAAAAGTGTCTTGGATAAATTCACTGGACCCCAGCACTATGCCGCCCATAACCCGCCCCTGCCCGTCAATGTGTTTCGTGGCGGAATAAATGACTATGTCCGCCCCCAAATCAAAGCTACGTTGGAAAATCGGCGTGGCAAACACGTTATCCACGACCAAAACCGCGCCCGCATTATGGACTATGTCGGCGACTGCACGGATATCAATGACTTCCAGTGTGGGGTTAGAGATGGATTCAACAAAAGCAACCTTTGTATTAGGGCGCATCGCGGTTTGCCAAGCCTGCGCGTCCGTGCCGTCAATCAGGGTGACTTCCACGCCGAACTTTGGCAAAACCTGCGTTAAAACATAGTGGCAGGAGCTGAATAAAGCCCGCCCCGCAACGACATGGTCGCCCGCTTTTAACAGCGATAGCAGAGTGCCAGACACCGCCGCCATCCCCGAAGCCGTGGCGAATGCGTCCTCCGCCCCTTCAATAGCCGCCATCCGCTCGCAAAACATGGACACGGTTGGGTTGCCGTAGCGGGCGTAGATGTATTCGTCTTTTTCGGCTTTTATGAAACGTGCTTCGGCCTGTTCGGCGGAGTCATAGGCGAACCCTTGGGTGAGGAATAACGCCTCTGATAGCTCGCCGAATTGACTGCGTTTTATGCCGCTATGGACGGCACGGGTTTTTTGGGAATAGGGTTTTGGGGGCATGTACGGTTCCTTTTGGGTTTTTGTATTGGAAAATGGGAGGTAATGCAATAGGGGTTAGTGATGAATTGTGAATTGTGAATTATGAATTGGGTTGTGTGGCAAATTTCTTTCCTAAAATAAAAAACCCGCACGCCCAAGCCTCGCAGAGGGGTGGGCGGGCGGGAAGCCCGAACAAAGGGGCTTGCCCCGAAGTGAGGGCGAAAGAAAAAACCTCTGCTCTTAATCCCAAATAACCAACCTCCAATTTCTAATAACCAATCATTCACCATTCACCATTCATCATTCACAATTAACAGAGCTTTCTACCCATCGGAACAAACATCACCGCACTGCCCAATAACGCCAGCCCACACCCTAACACCCCTAAAACCCCCCATTGATAGCCCTCAACCACCGTGGAAATCCCCAGTGCAATAATCGGCGATATCACATTCACATAGGCCGCCGAGGCCGCCCCAATCCTCGCCACCAGCAACAAATACGTGCCAAAGGCAAAAACAGAGCCAAACACCGCCAAATACAACAACGCCCATGTATATTGGGCGTTTGGCGGTGCGACTAGCGGTGTTTGCGTGGCAACAATCAGCACACATAACAAAATCGCACTGTAACACATGCCCCAACCATTGGCTAAATTAACCGCAATCCCATGCTGAGAATTCCTCCGCGAAGCCATATTGCCCAGCGACGATATGTACGTTCCCAAAACCGCAAACCCCGCGCCTTTTAGAATATCTAGGTTTATCTGCGTTATGGAAAACGAGGCGAAAACATCGCGCCAGAACAGCAAAACCAACCCCGTAAGCCCCATGCTTCCCGCCAGAATAATCCGTTTGCTGATGGGAGTTTGGAAAAACACCCGCGCGTTTATCGCGTTAAAAATAGTGGTAAGAGAGAAAATAACAGCGATAAGCCCAGACGGAATATAATGCGCCGAAGAATAAAAACAGATGAAATTAAGGCAAAACAAACACGCCCCTTGGGCTATTAAAAACGGCTGGTCGCGCCACGGCAGGCATTTCAGGCGACCCGTTAATGCTAATATCACGCACAATATAATCGTGGCGATGACAAAGCGGTAAAAGATGGATATAATAACGGGGACACTGCCGACTTGCAGTACAAGGGCGATGAAGGTTGTTCCCCAAATCAGCATCGTTGTTAAGAAAAGGAACGGGTTTAGCAGAGTCATGGGGCGGTCTTTGATAGGGGTTGATGCGGGTTTGCATACGTCTTTTTAATCACTTATTATTAGAAAAAACATAACTATGCAACACCCCCGAATTATCCCGCAACCACCGCTTTTGCGCCTCATAATCAGGGCAAACCCCGCAAACCAGCCGCCAGAACGCGTCCGAGTGATTCATCTCTAACAAATGGGCGACCTCGTGCGCCGCCACATAGGATTGCACCGCCCGCGGAGCCATAACTAACCGCCACGAATACATCAAATCACCGCGCGAATTACACGAACCCCACCGCCCAAACACATCGCGCATGCGGATTTGGCGGAACTCACAGCCTAACCGCTCGGCAAAATGGCGCGAATACGCCAACATCTGCTGCTGGGCAACCGTTTTCAAATACCCACGCAAGGCAGACGGCACAGCGTTCGCACTCCGTGCGGGGAACTCCAATCGCCCGTTTTCAAACCGAATCTGCGCGGCCGCGCCAATCACCAGCCCAGTTTGCTCGCCATTAAACAACACCGAGCTGCCTATATTAGGCACAATGGGCGCGGGGCGATTGTTAATATGACGGCGAATCCATGATTCGTGCTGCTCTGCGAACTCCCGCGCCGATTTCAGACTCGCCCGCATTGGAATAGCCAGCATCGCCCGCCCGTCTTTATTAGAAATCCGCAAGCTATATCGCCGCGCCCGCGCACTGCGCCGCAGATAAACAGCCAAAGGCGGGTTGCCAATCCAAAAAACATCCGCTATAGGGGGTTGCGCGTTCATAATTGGCGTTTTAACCCGCCCGTGCGCACAATACAACATAAAAAACCCAAACCCGCGCGGTTTTTCGCGATTTAGTCTTTGACAATCGTGCGAATCTGTGGCATTGACGGGGAAAACCACGCTAGATTGTAAAGGACACACTATGGCAGAAGAAAAATGGGGCGTGAAACGCATTTGCCCAGAGACTAACAAACGATTCTATGATTTGGGGAAAGACCCTATTGTCAGCCCCTATACGGGGAAAGAGTATGAGGCGTCCTATTTCGATTTGGATGATAAGGCGAAGACTCTGATGGGGGATAAAGAGGATAAAGATGCTATTAAATTGGCGACTGAGGCGGAATTGGCCGAGGATGAAACGGATGATGTTATCATTGATGATGATATCCTGGAAGAGGATGAGGATGAGGATACCGTGCCGTTAGATGAAATCAAGGAATATGTGGTGGGGGATGATGAGGAGTAATCTTTGCGGGGTTTGTTTGTTTGTTTGTGCCGTGGTGGTATAAGATTTTGCGATTTTGCGTATAAAAATATGGGGCCTTAGCTCAGCTGGGAGAGCGCTTCGCTGGCAGCGAAGAGGTCAGGGGTTCGATCCCCCTAGGCTCCACCATTTTTTTATTTTTAAAATGGCTTGACATAATTTTTCATCTGTATATTGTGTTTTACAAACGAATTATGTGAGGCAGAATGGCAAAAATTAACCTAACACAAGCAGAGGCAGACGCACTGCTTAAAATGGAAAAGGTTAGCGTTGATGATAAAAAACATAAATTACCTTCTGCGAATTCAGGTGGTAAAATTATTGCACATCTTACCTCTGTACATACAAAGGAAAACTTTTTTCTAGATATAAACAAGTATAATATCATCCTTGCAAAACAAATCATTTTAAAACAAACATATCAAACACGGGCGCGTGTGACCGTTATACTTGCACGATTAGATTTTGGTCCGCCTCATAAAAATCCAAAAGAACTGGGTAATGCGGAGGTTGGTAGCCCGCATTTACATATCTATAAAGAAGGCTATGATGATAAATACGCCACAGAAGATATTGATGGTATTTTTTCAGATTTAAACGACCCACAAAAAGTTTTGCATGATTTTATGAAATACTGTAATATCACACAACCGCCAAACTTTTATTAAAGGGAGATTCGCATGAATATGGACACTCAAAACCTTATTGATAGCTACTACAAGTGGTTAAAAGATAAAACGGTATGGAAGCAGATAGAGAATATCGTTGAAATCACTACGCCCTATCTGGACAGGCATAATGATTACATTCAAATATATCTTAAACAAGATGGGGATGGCTATATCTTAACCGATGCCAGTTATACAATCCAAGATCTTGAAATGTCTGGGTGTCCCCTTGATAGCCCTAAAAGACAAAAACTGTTAACGGTTACGCTTAACGGATTCGGCGTTAAAATTAAAGATAAAGAGCTTTTTGTCAAAGCGACCAAAGAAAACTTTGCCGTCAATAAACATAATCTTATTCAGGCGATTCTTGCCGTTAATGATATATTTTATTTGGCACGCGCGAATGTTGCAAGCCTCTTTTTTGAGGATGTGCAAGGGTGGCTAACACTATCAGAAATTCGCTTTAGTCCTGGGCTCTCTTTTAATGGTGTGTCTGGGTATAATAGACGTTTTGATTTTGCCATTCCTGCATTCAAAGATAACCCCGAACGGATTATTCAAACAATAAACCATCCCACAAGAGCCAAAGCAGAACAGCTTGCGTTCGGTTGGTTGGATACCAAAGATTCACGCCTTATCCCTACAAAAGCCTATGCTGTTATTAATGACGCAAACAACGTACCAAAGCAAGTTAATGAAACATTGGTTAATTATGATATTACGCCTATTTGGTTTAGCGAAAAAGAAAAATATATTGAGCAACTGGCCGCCTAATAAAAACTTTGCGGATCGACATCAATATAAAACCGCACGTCCTTGGGCTTATCCGCCCAAGCAACCGCCCGCCACGCTCGCAACGCGCCCCACACCGCTACCTGCTTATCCGCCTTCACCAATAACCGCATCCTATACCGCCCGCGCACCAGCGATACGGGGGCTTCGGCTGGTCCATACACCTCCGCCCCGACCGCCCGCAACGCATCAGCACACCGCACCAACGCTCGCCCGAACCCGCGCACTTCCCCCGCATCCCGCCCGTTAATAATCACACCAACCCACCGAGCATAGGGCGGCGCGGCAAACACCTCACGCTGCTCGGCTTCGGCTGCCCAAAACGCCTCCTCTTCACCGCTTTTTATCGCTTGCATAACGGGATGGTCGGGCTGATAGGTCTGCAAATACGCCACGCCAGCCTTATCGGCACGCCCTGCCCTGCCCGCGACTTGACGGATTAATTGAAAGCTACGCTCGGCCGCCCGTAAATCACTGCCAAACAAGCCCAAATCCGCGTCAATCACACCAACACAGGTTAAATGCGGGAAATGATGCCCTTTTGCCACCAGTTGAGTGCCAATAATAATATCCGCCTCGCCCGCTGCGATAGCCTCAATTTTATCCTTTAATGCCCGCGCCGATAACGCCATATCGGACGATAACAGGTCAATCCGTGCGGTTGGGAACATCCTACGCGCCTCTTCATACACACGCTCTACGCCCGGGCCGATGGTCGCCATAGCCTCGGCATCGCAGGACGGACACTGGGCAGGCACGGGGCGCGTTTCCCCGCAATGATGGCACATGAGGCGATTGTGGAACTTGTGTTCTACAAGGCGGAAATCGCACTGATGACACGCGACCTGTTGCCCGCATTCCTGACAAACCGTGATGGGGGCGTAGCCACGCCTGTTTAAAAATAACAACGATTGCTCGCCGCGTTCCAACCGTAGATGCACTTGCGTTTCTAACAGCGGGGAAATCCAGCGTTTCGGGGCTTTTGCACCCGCCCCGCGTTCCGCTCGTAAATCAATCATTTCAATATCGGGATAGCTGGCATGACCATACCGATAAGGCAAATCTATCCGCCCGTATTTGCCCTGCTGGGAATTTACCCACGTTTCCAAAGACGGAGTGGCAGAGGATAAAATAACACTCGCCTCTGACAAAAGCCCACGCATCACCGACATATCCCGCGCCGAATAAAACACCGTTTCCTCTTGTTTATAGGAGCTATCGTGTTCCTCATCCACCACGATAAGCCCAAGGTTTTTGAACGGCAGAAACAGGGCCGAACGCGCCCCGATGACTACACCCACCTGCCCGTCCGCCACTCCACGCCAGCATTGACGGCGCAAAGGCGGCGACACGCCAGAGTGCCATTGGGCGGGCGTTGCGCCGAACCTATCTTGGAAACGCTGGACGAAGGACACGGATAACGCGATTTCGGGGAGCAAAATCAGGGCTTGGCGACCTTGTTTCAGGCATTCCGCAACAGCCTCCATATAAACTTCGGTTTTGCCACTGCCCGTAACGCCTTTTAACAGGGTGCAATGATAGGTTTTGCGGGCGACTTGTTCGCGCAATTCCAATGCGGCGGTGGTTTGCAAATCGGTGAGTTGTAATCCGGTTTTCGTGTGGTCAAGCGTGGCGATGGGCGGTTGGCTATCAGCGATAATTTCTTGGACGAGACCACTGGCAAGCAAGCCTTTGACTACCGAGGGATTAACATTCGCTTCGCGTTGTAAGTCTTTCATTGAAAACATTTTTTCTTTGTTTTCTTTAAGGAAATTTAACAAGGTTTCGCGTGGCGGAGTCGTGCGGATTTTTTCATTGGCGAGCCGCCCGAACCTGTAAAAAGCCGTGCGTGGCGGGGCTTTCATCAAATCGTTTGTGCGGACAGCCAACCCCGCCATGGCGTTAAGTGAGGATAGCGTATAATCCCCCACTCGCGCGAGGAAATCGCGGAATGTCGCGTCCAAGGGCGGTAGGTCTAGGACTTGCGCTATCGGGCGGATTTTATCGGGGGATAGGTTGGATTTGCCCGCACCCCAGACGATGCCGAGGACTTTGCGCCGTGCCAGATTGACTTGCACGATGGAACCCGTTTGCACACCGCATGCGGGGGTTTTATAGTCTAGGATTTTATCCAAAGGGGCGCAGACGACTACGCCGACAATTTGTCCTTCGGTAAAGGTGTTTGTGGGGGGTGGGGTGTTTGGCATGGGGGTGTTATACAGGGTTAATTGTGAATTATGAATGGTGAATGGTGAATAATTGGTTAATAAAGATTAAGGATTAGTTATTAGTTGTTAGTTGTTAGTTATTAGTTGTTAGTTATTAGTTGTTAGTGATGAATGGTATCATCACCGCGACTCGTTTGCAGAGGGCGTGGCTTTTGTGCATATAGGGCTTTACATAAGGGCAGTTGAACCTGCCCGACAAAAATAAAAACATGTAAAGCCCATACACAAAAGCCTTTGGTTATGTTTGGCGAATCTTTTTTAGATAAAATAACCATTATTCATGGTGGCACGTGGGTCGCGCGAACCCGAAGGGTGTGCGTCATGTTAGCTAGGTATGAGGGAATTTGCGTCACCAGCGACTCTAAAATACACTGACCCAGTACAACCGATAAGCTGACGCGCACCCGTGGGGGTGAGGGTGCGCGCGACCGCCCCCCCTGCGGGCACGCCCGCTAAAATTAAGAAACAAGGCGGTCGTTTCCTAGAATTAGAGGTCTGCCCTAGAATAATGATGAATGCCCTTTGGGTCTTCGTCATTGCTACGCAATGCCGACCAGTCAAGAAGTGGCAAAAATCACTAATCACTAATCACTAATCGTTAATCACTAATTCGCCACTTCCCAAGTATTCTTTGCAAATAATCCACTCTAACGTCTTGTTATTCCAGATAGTAAATTTATAGAATCACTATCGTCTTGAAACCCAAGGGCTTTTGGCATGCTCCCGCAAAGCGGGGGCTACGCACAAAAGACCACGCTGGTCGGCACTCATTGTTTTAATTTGCGGGCAGGTTCAACTGCCCTATGTCGCGATGACGAAGACCCGCAGGGCTAAAAAACTAATAACTAATAACTAATAACTAATAACTAATAACTAATAACTAAAAAGGCATCGGCCACGCCTTATGCGCCTCTGCTATATCCGCCATAGCCTCCGCACTTAACGTCAAATTAGTCGACTCCAATATCGGGCGCAACTGCTCCACGCTGGTCGCCCCAGGGATAACCGACCCCATAAACGGGCGCGTTTGCAACCACGCGATACACATGCCGACCATATCATAGCCGTGCTTGTCCGCAATCGCTTTATACGCGGCAATCGCGTCCCACAAACGCGGGGTTATCCGCCCGAACATATCGTTATTAATACTCATACGAGAGCCAGCAGGACATTCCGCCCCACCCTTATATTTATTGCTCAATAACCCGCCAGACAAAGGCGAATACGCCAGCAAGCCCACCTGTTCGTTATGGCTCGCCTCTGCCAAATCGGTATCAAACAGGCGATGCAACAGGCTGTATTCATTTTGAATAGCGCACATCCGCGGCAACCCGTTTTCATCGGCAATCCGCACCCACTGGGCAACCCCCCAAGCGGTTTCATTGGATAGACCTATCGCGCGGATTTTGCCCGCTTTAACGAATTCATTCAGCGTTTCTAATACTTCCAACATGTGATCCAGAACCTCGGTTTTCACCTGCGCGGTCGGGTCATAATCCCAGTTTCGCCTGAACATATAGCCACCTCTGTTCGGCCAATGCAACTGATACAAATCAACATAATCCGTGCACAGCGACCGCAGGGACGCATCCATAGCCGCCTGTATATTGGCGCGGCTAATCGGGCTGCCCTCACGCACAGGCGCATAGCCCGCACCCGCGACTTTAGTCGCCAGCATGACTTTATCGCGTTTGCCGCTTTTTTGTATCCATTGCCCGATAATCCGCTCGGTACTGCCTTGGGTTTCGGCGGACATGGGGTTAACGGGATAAACCTCCGCCGTGTCAATGATATTCACGCCGTAATCCAGCGCCATATCGATTTGCGCGTGTCCTTCTTCGGGGGTGTTTTGCGTGCCCCAAGTCATAGAGCCTAGGCATATCTCAGAGACCATCAAATCGCTGCTGCCGAGTTTTTTATATTGCATTGTGTTTCCTTTTTGGGTTGTATTTTTGGGGTTGTATATTTTTGTTGTGGGGGGTGTTTAGCAGGAGTTCGCGTAAAGTGCAAGCCAACGCCCCGCCCCTCTTGCAAATCCCATAAATCTGGTTATGATAAATCCTATGAATACTAAACACCCTACCATAACCACCCGCCCTGCGTTGCCCACGGACGCGGATGATATTGCGCGGATTTGGAACGGTTATATCCGCGATAGCTTGGTGACCTTTAACAGTATAGAAAAAACCATCCAAGAGGTGCAAGACCTGATAACCAATCAGCCGTTCTTTGTCGCGGAAACCACCCAAACTATCATAGGATTCGCCACCTATGGCGCGTTCCGCAAGGGTATAGGTTACGCTCACAGCAAGGAACACACCGTTATGATTGCCCCTGATAACACGGGCGATGGTGCGGGTCGCGCCCTTATGACTGCGATAAGGAACACGGCGCAATCCCACGGCACTCACAGCCTGTTTGCCGGTATAACGGGCAGTAACCAACCCGCCATTGATTTCCACCGCAATCTTGGGTTTATCCACCGCGCCCATATTCCAGAGGCTGGCTATAAATTCGCCCAATGGCACGATTTGGTTCTAATGCAATATATTTTCCCAAACGATAGCCCACCGAAACCCCACAGCAATAGCGAATAATTAACCATTAAAGCGCAGAAAGACCCCATGACCCCCGCATCTATTTGGACACGTATCGCGACTTATTTATTGGAACTGGCACCGACCCAGACTCTGTCCGCGTGGATGGACGGATGGCGCACGCCGCCCGAGCATTCCATAGCTTTCACCATCGCGGTTATCGCTTTGGGCGCGAAAATGGCGAAAGCGGACGGTCACGTCAGCCGCAATGAAATCGCCGTATTCCGCCAGATTTTCCATATTGACGAGGCCGATGAAGCCCAGGCGGCCAAGGTCTATAACCTCGCACGGCAGGATATTGCGGGGTTTGAACTTTATGCCCGCCAGATAGCGGGGATGTTTGCGGACCGACCAGCTATGTTAGAGGATTTGATGGATTGCTTGTTTCAAATCGCCACGGCTGATGGGGTTTATCACGCGTCCGAGGATGATTTTATCCATAAGGTCGCGGATATATTCGCACTGGACGCGGGGGTGTTTTATCGGATGCGGCGGCGATATACGGGTGATGGAGCGTTGCGGTTAAGCAGCTATGATGATGCGTGTTTCGCCTTGGGGGTAGAGGCGGACGCGGATTTGGCGGATATTCGTGCGGCGTGGGTGGGGATTGTTAAGGAAAACCATCCAGATAGGCTGGTCGCTAAGGGGTTGCCTAAAGAGGCAATGATACTAGCGAACAATCGGCTGGTGCAGGCGAATAAGGCGTGGCGAATTGTGAATGGTGAATTATGAATGGTGAATTGTGAATGATTAGTGATTAATGATTAATCATTGACATTCTTTTTTATTACGCTAAAAACCCCCAATAAACCCCACAAACCACAAAGGACATCCTATGCTCATAAATACCATCCCCCGCGATTCCGCACCGAATGCCAACGCCAAGGATAACGAATTCGGCAACCTGCCCGAATGGGATTTATCCGACCTTTATACCGCGCCCGATTCCCCTGCCCTGCAAAAAGATTTGAGCTGGCTACAAACCGAATGCGCCGCGTTCCAAACCGATTTCGCCACCAAACTACACACGCTGACCGCCGAGCAATGGCTCGCCTGTATCGCCCGCTATGAAACCATCCACCGCACCACATCGCGGATTATGACCTTTGCTGGACTGCGTTATTATCAAAAAACCACCGACCCTGACCGCGCGAAGTTCCTTGCGGATATGGAGGAAAACCTAACCGCCACCTCGGCCAATCTGGTGTTTTTCACACTGGAAATAAACCGTTTGGAAGAACCCGCGCTGGACGCTACCCTTAATGAAACCCCTGCGTTAAACCGCTATCGCCCGATATTTGAGCGGATTCGCGCGATGCGCCCCTATCAATTATCGGACGAGCTGGAAAAATTCCTGCACGACCAATCGGTCGTCGGCTCGGCCGCTTGGAACCGTTTATTTGATGAAACTATGGCTTCTATGCAGTTCAAAATAAACGATAAAACCCATAATTTGGAATCCGCGTTAAACCTGTTTTCCGACACAGACCGCACGAAACGAGAGGCCGCCGCCCGCGCGGTTATGGCGGAATTATCGCAAAATATATCGCTGTTTGCGCGGATAACGAATACTCTGGCGAAGGAAAAAGAGGTGGAGGATAGATGGCGCACTCTGCCCACGCCACAGGCTAGCCGTCACCTCAGCAACCATGTCGAACCAGAGGTCGTTACCGCCCTGCGGGATGCGGTTGTCGCGGCGTACCCAAAGACTTCGCATCGGTATTATCAGTTGAAAGCCAAATGGCTGGGGCTGGAACGTTTGCAAATCTGGGACCGCTCTGCGCCCCTGCCGAATGCAGAGCAAACGCCGATTGGCTGGGACGATGCACGCGCATTAGTTCTGGATGCCTACGGCGGGTTTTCCCCGAAAATGGCCGACATAGCCCGCCCGTTCTTTGATAAAGGCTGGATTGACGCGGGTGTGAAGGACGGCAAAGCCCCAGGCGCGTTCTGCCACCCTGCCGTGTCCGATGCCCACCCGTTTGTGATGCTTAATTATATGGGCAAACAGCGCGATGTGATGACTCTGGCGCACGAATTGGGACACGGAGTGCATCAGGTTTTGGCGGCGGGGCAAGGCGAGCTGTTGTCGCATACTCCGCTGACTCTGGCGGAAACGGCGAGTGTGTTTGGCGAAATGCTGACCTTCCGTGCGTTGCTGGATAAAACCACGGATAAGGCGGCGCGGAAGCGGTTGTTGGCGAGTAAAACGGAGGATATGATTAACACCCTCGTGCGCCAAATTGCGTTCTATGATTTTGAATGTAAAGTTCATGCGGCGCGGGCTGATGGGGAATTAACCGCGCAGAGCATCAATGATTTATGGATGTCGGTGCAAGGTGAAAGCCTGGGGCCGGCGTTTGAATTTGCGCAGGGGTATGAGACTTTCTGGGCGTATATCCCGCATTTCATCCATTCGCCGTTTTATGTGTATGCTTATGCGTTCGGCGATGGGTTGGTCAATGCTCTCTATGCCGTGTATCAGGAGGGGAATGCGGGCTTTGAAGAGGCGTATTTTGAGATGTTAGCGGCGGGTGGATCAAAGCATCATAAGGAGCTGTTGGCTCCGTTTGGACTGGACGCGAGTGCGGCGGATTTCTGGGATAAAGGGCTGGGGGTTATCGCAGGGATGATTGATGAGTTGGAGACTCTTTAGGTTCAACGATTAGTGATGAATGGCTTGACAAAAGATAAATAGCCGTTATGGTCGCAGGATAAAACAAATCCAAAAGGGATGCAGGTCTTGCTAAATAACGGGTCTATAAAAAACCGAACCATCTTTTGCCACGATAATTTGGAAATCTTACGTGGGATAGACTCCGATTGCGTGGATTTAATCTATCTTGATCCGCCCTTTAATAAGAAAAAGGTTTTCACCTCCCCGATTGGTAAAAATGCCGTGGGTGCGTCGTTCAGCGATATATTCCGTGAGGAAGATGTTAAAGACGAATGGTTGCAGGATATTAAAGAAGAGCATTATTTTATTCATAACCTGCTTTCCACCGTAAAAGTGATAGAGGGGCGCGCGTCCTATAATTTTTGCTATCTTGCTTATATGGCGATTCGCTTGATAGAATGCCAAAGGGTATTAAAACCCACGGGGTCAATATACCTCCATTGCGACCCGACTATGTCGCATTATTTGAAACTGCTATTGGATTGTATTTTTGGCGAAGCCAATTTCCGCAACGAAATCATCTGGCATTATCGCCGATGGACGGCTGGAAATAAAAATTTCCAACGGATGCATGATATTATTTTCAGATACTCAAAATCGGATAATTTCGTGTTTAATGTGCAATATGAACCTTATGGCGACTGGATAAAAAAGGATTACAATTATACCGATAAGGACGGGCGCAGATGGCGGTGGCACACCGTAAAAGGCAAACGTTACAAGGTTTATTTGGAAGACCCCGACAAGGGGGTGAAATTAAATGATGTGTGGCAAATTCCGTATTTGGGATCAACGGCGAAAGAACGCACGGGCTATCCCACGCAAAAACCTCTGGCGTTGTTGGAACGGATTATCACCGCGTCCTGCGTTGAGGGTGGGGTTGTTTTAGACCCGTTTTGCGGGTGTGCCACGACTTGCGTTGCGGCGGAAAAGATGGGGCGGCGTTGGGTTGGCGTGGATGTATCAATAAAAGCCTATGAATTGGTGCAGGAGCGAATGAAAAAAGAGGTGGAACGCAAGGGTGAATTTAAATCGTTGCAAAAAGAGGTGTATTTCGAAACCAGCCCGCCTGTTCGTACCGATTTGGGCGCGGATACCCGCGTGCAAAAATATGTTTATATCATATCAAACCCCCAATATGAGAATTATTTTAAGGTCGGTATAGCGTCTGACCCAAAACGCCGTTTGAATTCTTACCAAACCTCTGACCCGAAACGTGGGTATGTGCTGGAATATAGTTTCGAAACGCCCAATTTTCGCGAGATTGAATCTTATATCCATAACGACATCTATAAAAGCCCGCATGAGTGGGTGTTTGAAACCGATATGCAAAATATTATCAAGCATATAGAGGGCTGGGTTAAAACCTAACCCCCAATCGCCAACTCCGAATCCCGCTTTTCCACCATCGCCACCATCTCTGCCTGTAACTTTTCAAACGCTCGCATTTCAATCTGGCGCACGCGCTCGCGGCTAATCCCATACTTGGACGATAACGCGTCCAAGGTAGCAGGGGGTTCGCTCAATCGCCGATCGGTCAATATAGCCTGCTCCCGCTCGTTCAAAACCGACACCGCCTCTGCCATCATCGCGCGATACTTATCCAGCTCCTGCTTTTTCTCAAAATCGGCGGCTTGGTCGGCGGATTCATCCTCTAACCAATCCTGCCATTCGCCGCCACCGTCTTCGCCGTCGCCACTATTACCCAGCGGAGTATTCAGGGATAAATCACTGCCACTCATCCGCTGGTTCATGGAGACAACTTCATCCTCGGTCACATTCAAATCCTTGGCAATTCGCGCCAAATTCTCAGGTCGTAAATTCCCCGTTTCCATAGCACCGATTTTATTCTTCACCTTACGCAGATTGAAAAACAGCTTTTTCTGGGCGGCGGTCGTGCCTATCTTTACCAGAGACCAACTGCGCAACACATATTCCTGTATGCTCGCGCGAATCCACCACATCGCGTAGGTCGCCAAACGAAACCCTTTGTCGGGGTCAAACCGCTTTACCGCTTGCATTAACCCGACATTAGCCTCCGATATCACCTCGCCCATCGGCAGACCATAGCCGCGATAGCCACCCGCCATTTTCGCCGCCAACCGCAGGTGGGAGGTCACCAGTTTATGGGCGGCCTTCGTGTCTTGGTTTTCAACCCACGCTTTGGCCAGCATTTGCTCTTCCTCTGGCTCTAACATCGGGAATTTGCTGATTTGGGACATATAACGGTTCAAGCCCTCATCAGGCGATGGCACGGGTAAGTTTTTATAGCTCATTTTGTCGTCCTTATGGATTTTATATGGGTTTTGGGGGAATTTACCGCCCCCAGTTGTCTATGATATAGGAACGGGCTGCCGCGAAATCAACCCCTATCAACTCGTTTCTTTATGACGCAATGCCGCCACCAAATCAAGCATATCATCTGGCAAATCTGATTCAAATTCCATAAACTCCCCTGTTTTAGGGTGAATAAAGCCCAAAGACGCGGCGTGCAAGGCTTGGCGGGTGAAGGCCTCAACCCTATTCACAAAATTTTGTTCATAGCCAGCAAGGGAAATCCGCCGCGCCCGCCCGTACATCTGGTCGCCAATCAATCCATGCCCAATATGCGATAAATGCAAGCGAATTTGATGGGTACGCCCAGTTTGCAAGCGACATTGGATCAAGGACGCTATCGGTTTTTTATCCGCCTCCCCGAAGGTTTCCAAAACTTTAATACGGGTAATCGCGCCGCGCCCGTTGTTTAGCACGACCGCCATGCGTTTGCGTTCAAACCTATGCCGAGCAATCTGGGTGGCTATCCGCAGCAACCCCCCATCCTCTGCCGATACGCCCGATAACCCCATCAGCCGAGGGTCGGCGGGGGAAGGCACCCCGATGGCAACGGCTATGTAATGGCGTTTTATCGAATGATCGCGGAATTGGGCGGATAGACCCGCGTGGGCTTGGTCGGTTTTGGCGACGACCAGCAGGCCTGTGGTGTCTTTGTCAATCCTATGGACGATGCCTGTTCGCTCGCCAACGCCCCCGCCCAAGTGTTTGCAGTGGTATAGCAAGGCGTTCAGCACGGTGCCACGCGGGTTGCCAACGGCAGGATGCACGACCATGTTTGCGGGTTTGTTAATGACAATAAGGTCGTCGTCTTCATAGATGATATTCAGCGGGATGTCCTCGGGCTGCGCGGTTTCATCGGCGGGCGGGGCGGTTAGGTGCAGGGTATAGATCGCGCCCATCGCGCCTTTAGCGTTCAGTTTGCGGATGATTGTGCCGTTTTCATCGGTGAGCTGCCCGTCTTGGATTAATTTCGCGATTTTCGCCCGCGATAGCCCAAAGGAGTCCGCAATATGGGCTGGCACTAATCCCGCCAATGCTTTATCAAGGCGGGGTGCGGGCGCGTCCAAGCAGAGCGTCAAGGTTTGCGTATCAGGGTTAAAAGGAGTATCCATGTGACTGGTTTAGAGAATAATGCAGAGATTGCCAATATCAAATGGCTACGGCGGTTGGTGATTGTGTTGCTGGTTGTGATGATTGTTGGGTTTATCGGGTTATTGGGGATGTTTGCCGTGCGGTTAAGCGCGGGGGGTGGCGCGTTGGGCGTGCCTGTGGGGATTGTTTTACCGTCGGGGCGGGCGATTGCGGTTACCCAGACGGACGCGTTTTGGATTATTTTGAATGATGAGGGGAAGGTGTTTGTTTATGATACGGGGGATTTTGGGCTACGTAAGACTTTAACGATTAACGATGAATGATTAACGATTAACGGATTAGCCATTAAAAACATTTACAATTCATAATTTATCACTAATAACTAATAACTCACCACTAATCACTCACCACTAATCACTAACAACTAATAACTAATAACTAACAACTAAAAATGTCCTTCCCCCATAATTTCATTGACGATTTAAAATCCCGCGTCCTGCTATCGCAGCTCGTTGGGACTCGCGTTTCTTGGGATATGAAGAAAACAAACACAGGCAAGGGCGTATATTGGGCGCCCTGCCCGTTCCACCAAGAAAAAACCGCCAGTTTCAGCGTAAATGACCATAAGGGCGTTTATTACTGCTTTGGGTGCCACGCGAAAGGCAACCACTTTAGTTTCATGCAGGAAATTGACAATATAAACTTCATGCAATCGGTGGAAAAACTGGCGGGTATAGCAGGTGTACCCATGCCCGCAAACACCCCCGAAGCCAAAGAAAAATACGACCGCGCCCAAACCCTGCTGGATATTATGGAGCAAGCCGTTAACTTTTACAAACTGCAATTGAAAACCAACGCGGGGGCGAACGCCCGCACATATATCGAACAACGCGGGCTGACGGATGAGACCATCACCGCCTTTGATATAGGATTTGCCCCGACGGGCAAGGCTCTATTCCAACACCTACGCGATAAAAACCACACCCACACGGACATAATAGCCTGTGGCCTCGCCATTCAACCAGACGACCAGCCAAACGACCCAAACGCGGGCTTTGATAGGTTTCGCAACCGCATTATGTTCCCGATTCGCAACAGCGCGGGGCGGTGTATAGCCTTTGGCGGGCGGGCTATGGATGAAAACGCCCCCGCTAAATACCTCAATTCCCCAGAAACCGACCTGTTTGATAAGGGGCGAACGCTGTATAACTTCGCCCCTGCCCGAACCGCCGCGGGTAAGGCGGGACGGTTGATAGTGACCGAAGGTTATATGGACGTGCTGGCGTTATCGCAACACGGATTTGCGGACGCGCTGGCACCGCTCGGCACGGCTATATCGCCCTATCAATTAGGGCTAATGTGGCAAATCCAACCAGAGCCGATTATCGCGTTGGATGGTGATACGGCGGGGCTTCGCGCGGCGCATCGGGTGATTGACATTGCCCTGCCTATTTTGAAGGCGGGGCAGAGCCTGCGGTTTGCTCTGCTACCCGAAGGGTTAGATCCCGATGATGTGCTGAAAACCGGCGGGGCGGCGGCGATGAATAGGATATTACAGAATGCTACGCCTTTGGTGGATTTCCTGTGGAATCGTGAGATTGGGGGGAAAACCTTTGATACCCCTGAAAAACGAGCGGTTTTGGATGGACGGATAAATATGCTGATTGGGCAAATTAACGATTCGTCCCTGCAATTCCACTATAAAACCATGCTGAACCAACGCAAAAGCGAACTTTTCTTCACCTCGCGTGAAAAAAAATGGGGTGGGAAAAAAACGGCGGGGAAAGCGACTATGGCGGCAAAGAATTCCCCCTTGGCAACGGCGGGGAAAGACGCTGTTATCCATAATAATATATCCATTATCCTGTGTGCCGCCCTGTTAAATCCCCACGCGGCGGCGGCGGTGGAGGCGACTTTGGAGCTGGTTCAAATCCCCGCCAAATTCACCAATCTGGAAAAAATCCACGCTGCCCTATTGCGAAATCTGCACGACTGCCTATCTGTAAATAATCCGTCTGAAGCCTTGCTTACCGCCATTAAAACCCAAACGGGAGAGGACCCGATGCAAACGCTTTTGCAACCCAAACCCCTGCGTATTAACCCCGATTTGCGCCCCGATGCCGACCCGCAAAAGCTGGAACGGTTGCTGGGCGACACTTTAAACCGTCATTTGGCGGAAATTGGCTTGCATCAGGAAATCGCCGATAGTATTGAATTGGGCGAAGATGCAAGGGACGAAAACACCACTTGGCGTTTGCAGGAAGCCATTAAAAACAAAGAAAAAACCGCGCAAATCCCCAATGATTTTTCCGCCCAAATCAGCGAAGCAGAAGAAGAAGCATCAAATTATCTAGATAATATTCAAAAGAAACAGATTTGGGTGAAGAAAAAGCGGTAAAATAACATTGCGATTCAAACCGATATGTGGCATGACGCGCCAAGACAACCCTAGCGAAGACAAATTTAAGGCATACCATGACCGATAAAAAAATAAACGACCCCAGCAAAACTGATCCAAAGCAGGGGATGGGCGATGCCGAACAGGCTGCCGTCAAGGAAATGATTGCCAACGCGCGGGAACGTGGGTTTATCACTTATGATGAACTAAACACAACCTTGCCCCCCGATATGGTCTCGTCTGAACAGATAGAGGATGTGATGTCCATGCTATCGGAGATGGGTATATCGGTGATAGAGGCAGAGGAAGCCGAAGAAACCAGCCTTGAACCCGCCGATAAGGGCAAAAAAGACCTGTCCATAGGCAAAACGGGCAAAACCACGCTGGACCGCACCGATGACCCTATGCGTATTTATCTGCGTGAAATGGGCGCGGTGGAATTGATTTCGCGGGAGGGTGAAACCTCCATTGCCAAACGGATAGAGGCTGGGCGAAAGACTATGATAGAGGGGCTTTGCAAGTCCCCCCTGACCTTCCAAGCTATCACAATTTGGCGCAACGAATTATTGGAAGAACAAATCCAGTTGCGTGATGTGATTGATTTGGACGCAACCCTTAGCGAAAGCGCGGAAAAGGACGCGAAGGCAGAGCTAACGGTTAAAATCAAAAAGCCCACGAAAAAGGTGGATGCTTTTGATATGGACGAGGATTCAGAGCCCGCGAATATGTCCATTACCGCTATGGAATCGGCTTTGATGCCGCCCACTTTGGCGACCCTGACGAAAATCGCGAAAAGCTATAAAAAGCTGTCTGCTATGCAGGCCGACCGTATGGCCGCCTCCATTAACAAGGATGAATCGTTTTCCAAAAAGGCGGAAAAGGAATACCAGAAGCTCCACGCGGGGCTGGTGGAAATGGTCAATTCGTTGCATTTGCATAATAATCGGGTGGAGGGTTTGATAGACCAGCTCTACGGTATTAACCAGCGTATTACGAAAATCGATTCGGCTTTTGTCAGCATGGCGGACAGATGCCGTATCAACCGACAGGATTTTATCAAAACCTATCGCGGGGCGGAATTAGACCCTAAATGGATGAAAACCGTGAAGAAAAAAACGGGGCGTGGGTGGAATACTTTTGCCGAAAAACACACCGATGCTATCGCCGATTTGCGCAAGGAAATCTCGACCATAGGGCAGTATGTCGGCATGGATATCACCGAATATCGCCAGATTGTTAATCAAGTGCAAAAGGGCGAAAAGGAATCCAATATCGCGAAGCAAGAGATGATAGAGGCTAATCTGCGTTTGGTCATTTCCATTGCGAAAAAATATAATAATCGCGGGTTGCAGTTCTTGGATTTGATACAAGAGGGTAATATCGGGCTGATGCGGGCGGTGGATAAATTTGAATACCGCAGGGGCTATAAATTTTCCACTTACGCGACATGGTGGGTGCGTCAATCGATAACCCGCAGCATCGCCGACCAAGCTCGCACCATCCGAATCCCCGTGCATATGATTGAAACGATTAATAAACTCACGCGGACAAGCCGCCAGATTTTGCACGAAATCGGGCGCGAGCCTTCGCCACAGGAATTGGCGGATAAGCTGCAAATGACCGTGGATAAGGTGCGCAAAGTGATGAAAATCGCCAAAGAACCAGTATCGCTGGAAACCCCCGTGGGGGATGAAAACGATTCGCAACTGGGTGATTTTCTGGAGGATAAGAATACTATTTTGCCACTGGACACGGCTATTCAGGCGAATTTGAAGGAAACGACAACGCGGGTGTTGGCCAGTTTGACCCCTCGTGAAGAACGGGTTTTGCGGATGCGGTTTGGCGTGGGGATGAGTACCGACCATACTTTGGAGGAGGTAGGCTCTCAGTTCAATGTGACGCGGGAGCGGATTCGCCAGATAGAGGCAAAGGCGTTGCGCAAGTTAAAACACCCGTCAAGGTCGCGCAAAATCCGTGGGTTTTTGGATCAATAAACGCGTGGGTGCTTGGGTAAATGGCAAAGCTCTATTTTCACTATTCAACGATGAACGCGGGGAAATCCACCCTGTTGTTGCAGGCGGCGCATAATTATGAAGAACGTGGGATGCAGTGTTATTTGCTGACCACAGGACATAAGGGGGATTCGGGCGGTATAACCACCGAAATCACCAGCAGAATAGGCATTGGCAAGCCCGCAGACACCTACCTACCCGATACCGATTTGTTTGATTTAATCGCGAAAAAACGCGATAACGCGGAAATCGCTTGCGTGCTGATTGATGAGGCACAATTCCTTACCCCCGCCCAAGTTTGGCAACTGGCGCGAGTCGTGGATGACCAGAATTGCCCGGTGATGTGCTATGGTTTGCGCGTGGATTTTCTGGGCGAGGCGTTTGCTGGTTCGGCGGCATTGCTTGCCTTGGCAGATGAAATGCGCGAGGTACGGACGATTTGCTGGTGCGGGAAAAAGGCGACTATGGTCGTGCGCAAAGACGGCGCGGGACGCGTGATAACGGCGGGCGAGCAAATCCAAATCGGCGGGAATGAGGCGTATGTTTCGCTCTGTCGGCGGCATTGGCGCGAGGCAATTAACGATTAACGATTAACGATTAACGATGAATGTTTTCCGCCACTTCTTGACTGGTCGGCATTGCGTAGCAATGACGAAGACCCGAAGGGCTAAATAATAATAAATGATTGGTTATTAGAAGTTAAGAGCAGAGGTTTTTTGTTGCGCCCTCACTGCGTTCGGTTGCCCACCCGCCCACCCCTCCTGCGGAGAGCTGGACGGGTGATTTTTTGGCTAAAGCCTATCCTAGCATCTAGGCAAAGCCTAAATAAATTTAGAGCAAACCCATCACCAACTCCCAAGTATTCTTTGCAAATAATCCAATCTAACGTCTTGTTATTCCAGATAGTAAATTTATAGAATCACTATCGTCTTGTAACCAAAGGCTTTTGTGTATGGGCTTTTTCGCAAGAAAAAGCTCTATATCCACAAAAGCCCCCGCTAATCGTTAATCATTAATCGTTAATCGTTAATAACATTGACAATCGCCGACTAATGATTCATAATCCACCATTCACAACCCACATTTAAAAAAGAGCCCCCCATGCGTTGCCCCTTTTGCACAGACAAAGAAACCCAAGTCAAAGACTCCCGCCCTGCGGAAGACCACGTCTCTATCCGCCGCCGCCGTTATTGCCCTGCCTGCGGCGGGCGTTTCACTACCTACGAACGCGTGCAACTCCGCGACCTTGTCGTCATTAAAAAGAACGGCCGCCGCGAAGATTTTGACCGCGATAAACTGGAACGCTCCGTGCGCGTGTGCATGCGCAAACGCCCGATAGAGCCAGACCGTGTTGATCAAATGATCAGCGGCATCGTGCGCCGTTTGGAAAGCCTTGGCGATTCGGACGTGGAATCCGACACTATCGGGGAAATAGTCATGGACGCACTGGCGCGGATTGACACGGTCGCCTATGTCCGCTTTGCTTCCGTGTATAAAAACTTCCAAAAGGCCAATGATTTTGAGGATTTTGTCCATGAATTGCGCCCAAACAAAGACGGTGACAAAGATGGTGATAAAAATGCTGACAAAGATGGTGGGAAGTAGGGGCGGACATGGATCCAAATAATGTAATCCATCTTATAACTCGTACAAATGACCCTTTTAATAAAAATGATTGGAAACTTATTAGAAAGGACACCCTTTCAGCACTGGAATTAATTCTTTCTGGTGTTGTGGCACTTAAAAAAGCAAATTGTATAAATGGCGAAGGCCATTACCCAACCGCCTTTCACAATTTATCTATAGGAATAGAGAAGCTGGCTAAACTGATTTTGACTGCAGAACATGTCATTCAAAATAGTGGCAAACCGCCAAATAAAAACGTTACCAAAAAGTATGGGCATGAACTGATAATGCTATTGGATACGGTGGGTAATATTGCCGAAAAACACCACCTAGAACTAAAACATCCGCGCCCGCATGATGATATTTCTATAGCTATAATTGATAACTTGCATTCTTTTGCAATTGGAGGGCGTTATGATTATTCTGATAATTTAGGTAATCCGAATTCTAGTGATGAAACTGACTACATCAAACAATGGTGGAATAAAGTAGCTGAACTTATTTTAACTAAACACCCTTTTGACAAAAATATTGAAAAAAAAATGTCAATTGATACAGAAACTTTATTGGAACGTATAAAAAAAGATAACACTGTACAATGTATAAATGAACTGGGTAAAGCAATGAAAGATGATGCCGAAATTTTAGAATGGGACGGGAAAACCCAAATTGTCCAAGATTTCGGGCTTTTTTATACTTTAAGAATCGTACAGTGGATAGCTGAAGTGTTTGTTGTACTTTCTAAAGACTCTGGGCATGATATTTTATTTGAGCATTATAAAATTTTTGAAGTTTTTATAATGTTAGATGACGAGCTAAAAGCCAAAATCAAATGCCCATAAATCTCCCCCTAAATATAACCGACACCCACTGGATGAGCCTTGCGTTGCGGCTGGCGGAACGCGGTCTTGGTTTGTGTGCGCCGAACCCTGCCGTTGGCTGTATTATCGTTAAAAATGGGCGTATAATAGGGCGGGGTTATACCCAAAAAGGCGGTCGCCCACACGCCGAAACCATCGCCTTGCAACAGGCGGGGGCGGAGGCGAAAGACGCAACCGCCTATGTATCGTTGGAACCTTGCGCCCATCACGGGCAAACCCCGCCCTGTGCCGCCGCGTTGGTCTCGGCGGGGCTCAAACGGGTTGTATCCGCCTGTGAAGACCCCGATAGTCGGGTTGCGGGGCGCGGGCATGCGATGATAAAAGACGCGGGAGTTGCCGTGAGCGTTGGGGTAATGGAGCGTGAAGCGCGGGCTTTGAACGCGGGGTTTTTTCTGCGAGTTCAGCAGAACCGACCGATGATTACTTTGAAATTGGCAACCAGCTTTGACGGGCGGATTGCAACTGGAACGGGTGAGAGCAGATGGATAACCAGCCCCCCTGCCCGCGCTGCCGTGCAGTCCTTACGCAGTACCCATGACGCAATTATGATAGGCAGTGGCACGGCGATAAAAGACGACCCAGACCTGCGGGCGAGGCTAGGCGGTGTCCCGCAATCGCGGGTGCGGATGGTGCTGGATTCTGGGTTGCGAGTCGGGGTGGGCTCGCGTTTAATGGGTTCGGCAGATGACGCGCCCGTTTGGCTGTATCACGCGAATAAATGCGACATTAGCAAGGCGATGCAGGGCAGTCCCGCCCGTTTGATTGGCGTGGATATGGATGGGGATGGGCTGTGTTTGTCTTCGGTTCTGGCAGACGCGGCGGGGCAAGGCATCACCCGTATTTTGTGCGAAGGTGGCGGGCAACTGGCAGCCTCTTTGTTACGGCAAAACCTTGTGGATAGCCTGATTACCTTTCACGCGGGGCTGGCTATCGGTGCGGAAGGCATCCCCGCTTTGGCAGGTTTGGGGTTGGAACGGCTGGACGATGCGCCGAGGTTCACGTTAGAGTCCGTTCAACCTATTGGTGCAGATATTATGACAAAGTGGGTAATTATGAATGGTGAATGTTGAATGGTGAATTGGATTTGTGGAGAGCTTCTTTCCTAAAATAACTAACACCTAGTTATTAAATAACCAAAATAACTCACCATAGTTATTTTAGATAACGGATAATTAAAATAACCAATAATTCACAATTCACAACTCATAATTCACAATTCACAAGATAATCATGTCATCGCGATGCACCAAAACATTACGCCGATTATACCCCAGCAAATCCTTTATTTTATGGGTTTGATGCCCCGCGATAACCTGCACTTCCGCCGAATCATAACACACCAAACCCTTTGCCAGAGCCTCGCCTTTCTTATCCAAAATCGCCACAACATCACCGCGAGAAAACGACCCTTCCACACGCACAACCCCCGCAGGTAACAGCGATTTCCCCTGCCCAATAGCCCGCCGCGCCCCGTCATCTATCACAATTTCACCGCAAGTTTTCATCCCCGCAATCCAGTTTTTCCGCGCCTGTTGCGGGTTGTCCGCCGCGCAAAATAACGTGTGTCGCGCCCCGTTTTGCAACGCCTGCACAGGGCGCAATCCGTCGCCCTTCATAATCACCATATCACAGCCCGCCGCCATAGCCGTCTTGGCCGCTATAATCTTCGTTCGCATGCCACCCTTCGCGGATAGGTTGTGTGAATCGGTCGCCATGGACTCCATTTCCTTGGTAATAACCCCGACCCGCGCGATATGTTCGGCAGAATTATCGGCGCGAGGATTGGCGGTATAAAACCCATCCACATCGGACAGCAAAACCAGCAAATCCGCGCTAATCATCGCCGCCACTTGCGCCGCCAAACGGTCGTTATCGCCATAGCGGATTTCATCCGTGGCAACCGTGTCATTTTCATTGACAATCGGCACGACTCCATAGCCCAAAAGACGCAACATAGTCGCCCGTGAATTCAAATATCGCCGCCGCGTTATGCCGTCTTCCAGTGTCAATAAAACCTGTGCGGTTTTTAGGTTAAGCGGTTGCAGGGCTTGCTCATACGCTTGGGCAAGGCGGATTTGTCCGACCGCGGCGCAGGCTTGGGATTCGTCCAGTGATAGCGGTTTTTCGGTTGTTGCTTTATCGGGTAAATCCAAAACCGCCCGTCCCAAAGCGATAGAGCCAGAGGACACAACGACCACGTCTTTGCCTTGGGATTTTAGGGTGGATATATCCTGCGCCAAAGCCTCTAACCAGCGCAAGCGCAAGGGCGAATCGCCCGACCCCTCGCCCGTGTTATTTTCTGTGCTATTTTGGCTATCAACCAGCAGAGCAGAGCCTATTTTCAAAACAACCCGCTTGGCGTTTTTCAGGGTGTCGCCCAAAGCATCGCCCGACACATCCGTTTTATCGTTTTTCCCGTTTAAGGTGTCCATGGCGGTGCCTCCTGCATTCCAGTTTCACCCCCTGTTTTATCGGTATTCACGCGGTCATGCAAGCCAACTCGTGCGGCCTTCACCAAAGGCATAAGATGACGCAATAAATCCGTCACCCCTTGCCCAGAGACCGCCGAAATGGGGAAAACTGTAACCCCCAATTCGCGCTCCAAAACCCCGCGTTGCTTTGCCGCCGCTTTATCCGTCAGTGCGTCAATTTTATTCAAAACAACGACCGAGCCGCGACTCGCCAAATCGCCACCATAACATTCCAATTCATGCCTTAAAGTTTTGTAATCGGCGACAATATCATCGCCCGTGGCATCAATAATATGCAATAATTGCGAGCATCGCTCGACATGCCCCAAGAACCGTGCGCCCAGTCCCACACCCCTATGCGCGCCCTCAATCAGCCCCGGAATATCGGCAATCACGCATTCCTGCCCATCCACGCCCAGCACGCCCAGATTGGGATGTAAGGTGGTAAAAGGATAGTCCGCTATCTTTGGTTTTGCCCGTGTTGTTGCCGCCAGAAACGTGGATTTACCAGCGTTCGGCAGCCCGACAAGCCCGATATCGGCAATCAGTTTCAAGCGCAGCCAAATGGTGCGTTCCAACGCGGGTTGCCCTCCGTTCGCACGGCGGGGTGCTTGGTTCGTGGCGGTTTTGAAATGCAGGTTGCCAAAGCCTCCGTTACCGCCAGCGACCAGCAAAACCTTCTGCCCAGTCGTGTGTAAATCGGTGATGAGGGTTTCTTTGTCCTCTTCCAATATCTCCGTGCCAACGGGGACGAATAGGATTTTATCCGCGCCATTGCGTCCGTATTTCTGTTGCCCCGCGCCGGATTTGCCGTTTTCGGCGAAGAAATGTTGCTGGAAGCGGAAGTCTATCAGTGTGTTTAGGTTGTCAATCGCGTGGGCATAGACGTTGCCGCCCTTGCCGCCGTTGCCTCCGTCTGGGCCGCCGAATTCAATGTGTGCTTCACGGCGGAAGGAAACGCAGCCGTTGCCTCCTGCCCCTGATTTTAGGTGAACCCGCGCTATGTCTAAGAATTTCATGAGTAGGGTGTGGCGGGTTTTTGGGGGATTGTCAATAGTGGTTAGTGATTAGTGGTTAGTGGTTAGTGGCTTTAGCCCTTCGGGTATTCGTCATCGCGACATAGGGCAGTTGAACCTGCCCGTAAAATAAAACAATGATACCGACCAGCGTGGTCTTTTGTGCGTAGCCCCCGCACAAGGGCAGTTGAACCTGCCCGATAAGACAAAGATTCGCGGGAGCATGCCAAAAGCCCTTTGGTTTCAAGACTATAGATTCTCTATAAATTTACTATCTGGAATAACAAGACGAGAGAGTGGATTATTTGCAAAGAAACCTTGGGAAGTGGTGATGGGTTTGCTCTAAATTTATTTAGGCAGTGCCTAGATGCTTGGATAGGCTTTAGCCAAAAATCACCCGTCCAGCTCTCCGCAGGAGGGGTGGGCGGGTGGGAAGCCCGAACGAAGGGGCTTGCCCCCCAAGTGAGGGCGAAAACAAAAAACTTCCGCTCTTAACTTCTAATAACCAACTCCTAATCTCTAATAGCCAATCATTCATCGTTAATCGTTAATCGTTAATCGTTAATCGTTAACCTGCGAGACAGAGATAAAACTGCGTCCCTTAATCCCTTTGCGAAAGGTGACAGACCCCTCTACCAGTGCGAAAATCGTGTGGTCTTTGCCCTGCCCTACGCCTTTGCCAGGCCACCATTTGTTGCCCCGTTGCCGAGCGATTATATTGCCCGGTATCACGGCTTCGCCACCATATTTCTTTATGCCGAGCCGCCGACCCGCCGAATCACGACCATTACGCGATGAACCGCCTGCTTTTTTATGTGCCATTTTTACACTCCTTTATGTTTTGTCAGCGGACTTAGTCGCTGGTTTTTTAGCTGGTGCTTTTTTCACCGCTGGTTTTTTCGCGGCTGGTTTTTTCACCGCATCTTTTTTCACCGCTTCTTTTTTCACCACTGGTTTATCTGCTGGTTTCACCGCATCTTTTTTCACTGCGGGCTTCTTCGCCGCCTTCTTCACAGGCGCGACAACCACCTCAAATCCAGCCCCGTTAACCGCAGCCATAACGCCGCTTTTATCCGCGCCAGTTGCCAGAATATCCTTCACCCGCAAAACCGTTATTTGCTGGCGATGCCCCTTAGTACGCTGGCTAGAATGCTTGCGCCTCCGCTTGACATAGTGGATGACTTTGGGGGCTTTTGCCTGTTCCAAAATCTCTGCCTGAACACCCGCGTTCGCAACCATAGGCGCGCCGACAACAGGCGTTTTTCCACCCAGCAACAAAACCTCGTTAAACTGCACGATATCACCAGCCACGCCAACGATTTTCTCTATCCGCAGAACATCCTTTTGGGCAACTTTATACTGCTTACCCCCAGTTTTTATTACCGCAAACATTGCGTTTTCCTTTTTCTTTCGCGTCCTGTGGTCTTTGGCGAGCGATGCTGCCAAACGTTTTATTTACCTCGAACTGCGCGGCCGTTAGGCCTATGTTTATTAACAAGTCGCCCATATAGCCTATTATTTCACGGATTAAAAGGGGGTTTTTAAAGAAAAACCGCGTGGATGGTGGGTTTTTGTGGGATTTTGCGGATTTTACTTGCGTTTTGTGGGGAATTTGGGCAGAATCGTGCGATGACACATGATGATAATGACAAACCCTCCCGAATCACCCCGCGAATCACCGATTTTCCCACGTTAAGCGGGCGGATTGGCGATACGCTGGGGCATTCGGACTGGGTGCGGATTGATCAGGCGCGGATTGATAACTTTGCCGATGTTACTTGCGATTGGCAATATATCCATATTAACAAGGCGAAAGTGCGTGATGAGGGCGAGTTTGACGGCACGATAGCCCACGGATATTTACTATTATCCATGCTGACGGTTTTGGTCGGGCAGGCTATGCCCGCGATTGAGGGGGTGAAAACCTTTATAAACTATGGGCTTAATCGGGTGCGGTTCGTGCGCCCTGTGGTCAGCGGGTCTGAGATTCGCGCGAATGTGGTGCTGGTGAGTGTTCAGCAAAAACGCGCGGGTGCGTGGTTGGTGGAGTTAGAGGTGAGCGTGGAAGTTAAAGGCAAAGACGGTGTGGCGGTAGTGGCGCAGTGTCTAACGCTGTATTTGGTTAGTGATTAGCGATTAGTGATTAACGATTAGTGGGGGCTTTTGTGCATATAGAGCTTTTTCTTGCGAAAAAGCCCATACACAAAAGCCTTTGGTTACAAGATGATAGAGATTCTATAAATTTACTATCTGGAATAACAAGATTATAGAGTGGATTATTTGTTTAGAATACTTGGGAATTGGTGATAGGCAAGTTCTAAATTTATTTAGGCTTGGCAAAAGACGCTCGGACAGGCTTGGGTGCGCCCGCCCCGAAGAGGGCTTGCCCTCAAGGGTGCGGGCGCACCCCGTGGTGACATCGCAAAGCGATGGCGAAGACCCGAAGGGCTATTCACTAATCACTAATCACTAATCATTCATCACTAATAAATACTGGCGCGGTTGACGGGGCTCGAACCCGCGACCTCCGGCGTGACAGGCCGGCACTCTAACCAACTGAGCTACAACCGCGCTTGGTCGCCCTTCTAACCGATTATTAATTTTATTTCAACCCCCTGCCACCCTTATTTTCACTTTATTTTAATTTTATTCCACCTTATATTTCAAACAAATCACGCTTTTTTGACAAAAAAACACTTGGCAAAAGTTTATTTTGTGGTATATTCGCACGAATCGTCACACAGACGAGACACACAACGACATTAAAAAAACACTTAACATCCAAGACGGAGCACTGAAAACCATGTCCATTAAAAACATAAACCCCCTTAAAAACCTGCTTGCAGGTGCGGCTTTGGTTGCAATCTGTGCGTCCGCGCCCGCGTTTGCCCAAGACGCGACAACTGACCCAAACGAGCCACAAGTCCATGCGACTCTCTCTGTTAATGAATTCTTCATTGATTTCGGCTGGCAGTGGGAAAATGAAAGCGTCTATACCGGCAAAGTCATTCTTTACCCCTATGAAGACGAATCACGTGACGAGCCACTTTTGTTCCTCTGCGGTGCTGGTTTTATGACTGGCGATTTGTCCAAGGATGACAAATTAACCGCCCTGCGCCCTATCGGTTTAACGATTAACGGGCAACCTGTTTTGCTGGGTTTTGACTATTTTGCCAAGGTGAAAAATCAAAACGCCTTGGATAAGGCGACCGCGAATTGCCAATTTGTCAGCTTTGAAGGCGAATTGAAAGAAACCGATGAAATCGGCTACTTTGTTGCCACGGCTACGCCAGCAACGCCTATTGACCCAAAAGCGAAAAAATAATCTTTTAGCATAGCCCCTGCTAAAGGGGCTATGTATTTCCCCCGCGTTTGCCCGCGTTGTAAAAAGGGCTACCATGCAACATTCCAAAGCCGTTATGATGGTGCTGTTCGGTGCGACCTGCATGAGCTTTGCCGCGCTGTTTGTGCGGGCGATTGAAACCAACGACGGCTTTCAAATCATTGCCTATCGCAGTATTGGCCAGTGTTTTATCATCACTTTAGTCGCATGTTTAATGAAAAAAACCACGCCGTGGCGGTTTTTCGCCAGCCTGTGTGTCCAAGACATTTGGATTGGCGGGGCGATGGGTTTGTCCTATTGTTTTTATGTGTTTGCCTTGCTGAATACTTCGGTCGCCTCGGCGCTGTTTATCCTGAGTATCGGGCCGGTTTTCGCCGCCGTGCTCGCTTGGATGTTCCTTGGCGCACCGCCGACGATACGGGCGACTATTTCCATAATAGGCGCGTTAATTGGCGTGGGTATTATGATGCTGTCGGGCGCGGATTTGGGGCGCGGGTTGGGGAATTTCTACGCGGTTCTGTGCGCGTTTTTCTTTGCCGTTATGCTGGTTATCGCCCGTGGCTCTGGTCGCACGGACGTGCTGAGCGGTAATTTTCTGGGCGCGTTTTTCGCGATGATTTGGATGGGGACAACGGCGTTGGTGCTCAGCGATACTGGATTGCGCGTCAGTACCTATGATTTGACCCTGATGATATCAATGGGGGTTGTCACAATCGGCATGGGGATGGCGATGGTTGCCCGAGCCTCGCCGTTTTTGCCCCCTGCCGAGCTCAGCGTGCTGATGTTGGTGGAAAGCTTGCTCGCGCCCCTGTGGGTGTGGGGGTTTATGGGCGAGGCGTTAAGCTGGTTAGAGGTGCTGGGTGGCACGGTATTATTGGCAAGCGTGGTATTGTTGGTGTGGCGGAGGAAATCGCAAAGACCCCGATAACCAAGAAAAATCTAAAAAAATCCGTTCCCCAAAACCTAAACACAATTTCTATACAGTTCTAGGTGTTTCCGATAACGCCACCGATGCAGAAATAAAAAAGGCTTATCATAAAAAAGCTAAGGAATTTCACCCTGACCAAAATAAAAACGACCCAAAAGCCGCAACCGCTTTTAAAGAAATTACCGAAGCCTATGAATCTTTGAAAAGCATGAAAAAGGTATAATAGCGTAACGCACTTGTGTTATTTATAATTTTGTTATTTACAATGGCGAACTATATGATTATATGATATAGTAAAGCAACTGGAACTTAAGGGGGCTTGTTTGATGACTATGCGACCTGTTAAAGACACCTGCGCGATTGAACCCGCATGGGATGATGCGCCCACAGGGGTGGGGGGTGCGTCCTATGGTGGCTCTTTGCCGAATGTTTCACCCAATAATCCGCAAGACACCCACGCGACCAGCGCCGATATGTGCGAGCAAATCATGGCGGGGATAGACCGTCAGTTGCGCCTTGCGGGGGAAGAAGGCGATGGCGATATTGCGGTCTCTGAACCCAGTAAAACAGGCCTGTTCAATTTCGCAAAGATGCACAAAATAACCCGCGCCCCGTTTGTTGTTTTGCGGGATAATGGCAATTTATCTACCACTTGGAACTATGAAAACGGCAATAAATTTAAACTTATATTCCTAAAAGATGGCAGCCTAAATTATGTTGCGTTCTTAAACAGACCTGAAAAACGGGCAACCCTGCACGGCAACGACACCATCATGGGTGTGATGAATTTTATCCAATCCAATGAAATCATCCTATAAAATCATCAAGGGCAACCCCCTATTAAACGACCATACAATCACCCGATATGTCGGGGGTAGTTTTGTCAATCCGCAGGATGGCTCTATTGATGGCGCGGCGTTTCTTTCTAAACCGAATCACAACGGGCGTGTATCGTATAATTGGCTGGATTTCTTTGATGGCACGGAGGCGGAACAGATGCGCAAGGTCAGGAATGCTATTAACATAAAAAATCTGGGGGCGAGCGCGGTTTTTGCCAATTTGAACGTTGGCAATGTTAGGAAGACCTTGCAGGCTAGGGTTTCGGGGGCGGATATTATTCACGACCCTACCGAACAATCTGCGGACTTAAAGCAAGATGAGTCCCACTGTGTTATGACTGGCATACCAGAAAAATTGGAGGGGGATTATGAAGAATCTTCGCTGGAAGATTTGGTAAGCGAGGAAATTGCCGAATGTATAATCGGTACCCATCCCGCCCGCGAGCCTATATAAAAAGGGTGTTATAAAAAATGGTGGGTGATGAGAGGCTCGAACTCCCGACATCTTCGGTGTAAACGAAGCGCTCTACCAACTGAGCTAATCACCCACAATCACGCGGTCTTTACCCCATTTAGCAAAAGATAGCAACCCCATATCCGCGTAAATAAAAAATTTTGCGATAAAAATGGGATGTTTCGGGGAAAATGCGTTTTATCGTGGGGACTCGTTTGCCGAGGGCGTGGCTTTTGTGCATATAGGGCTTTTCATAAGGGCAGTTGAACCTGCCCGACCAAGATAAAATCATGTAAAGCCCATACACAAAAGCCTTTGGTTACAAGATGAGAATGATTCTATAAATTTACTATCTGGAATAACAAGACGAGAGAGTGGATTATTTGCAAAGAATACTTGGGAAGTGGTGATGGGTTTGCTCTAAATTTATTTAGGCTGTACCTAGATGCTATGACAGGCTTTAGCCATAAAACCCCGTCCAGCTCTCCGCAGGAGGGGTGGGCGGGTGGGCGACCGAACGAAGGGGCTTGCCCCCAAGTGAGGGCGCAACAAAAAACCTCTGCCCCTAACCTCTCATAACGAACCCACAATTCCTAATAACCAATCACTAATAACTAACAACTAATAACTAACAACTAAACCTAATGCGCCACCGCCGCGCCCCCTGCCCCAGCCAACCGTGCCGCCGCCAGTTTTTCTTCCGCCGCTTCGTCCCATTCTATCGCCACGGGGCGCGAGACCAACGCACGTTCCAACACCTCAGCCACCGTATCCACGCAGATAATATCCAACCCATTTAACACAGAATCAGGCAAATCCACCAAATCTTTCTCATTATCACGCGGGATTAACACCGTCTTAATCCCTCCACGCAACGCCGCCAGCAATTTCTCTTTCAAACCGCCAATCGGCAGGACACGCCCGCGCAAAGTCACCTCACCCGTCATCGCTATATCCTTATGCACGGCAATCCCAGTCATAACGGAAACGATGGAACACACCATCCCAATCCCAGCCGATGGACCGTCCTTTGGCGTAGCACCCTCTGGCACATGCACGTGAATATCCAGCTTTTCAAACATAGTCGGTTTCACCCCAATATCCAGCGAAATCGACCGCACATAGGACGAAGCCGCCTCTATGCTTTCCTTCATCACATCGCCCAATTTACCAGTGGTTTTTATCCGCCCTTTACCGGGCAGCTTTAACGCCTCAATGGACAGCAATTCGCCCCCGAAAGTGGTATAAGCCAGCCCTGTGACCACGCCTATATGGTCTTTTTCCTCTGCCAGCCCGAATTTAAACCGTCGCGTCCCCAGATAATCCTTTAAATTATCAGTGGTGATTTGGATGATTTTCTTCTGCCCTTTCACGATTTCGGTGACGGCTTTGCGGCATAATTTCGCCAGCTCGCGTTCCAAATTACGCACCCCAGCCTCCCGCGTGTAAAACCGAATAACATCGCGCAGGACATTATTGCCGAGTTCGAATTCCTTCGCCGCCAGCCCGTTGCGTTTGATTTGCTTTTCCACCAAATACCCCGACGCAATCGCGGTTTTTTCATCCTCGGTATAACCCGACAGAGGAATAACCTCCATCCTATCCAGCAGGGGCGCAGGGATATTATACGAATTGGAAGTCGTCAGAAACATCACGTTTGACAAATCGTATTCCACCTCTAAATAATGGTCCATAAAAGTGCTGTTTTGTTCGGGATCAAGCACCTCCAACAACGCACTGGACGGATCGCCGCGCATATCCAGCCCCATTTTATCAATTTCATCCAGCAAAATCAGGGGATTAGAGGTCTTTGCCTTTTTCATAGATTGAATGATTTTGCCGGGCATAGAGCCAATATACGTCCGCCTATGCCCGCGGATTTCCGCCTCATCACGCACGCCACCCAGTGAAATACGGATAAATTCGCGCCCAGTGACCCGCGCCACGGATTTCCCAAGCGAGGTTTTGCCAACCCCAGGCGGTCCAACCAGACACAAAATCGGCCCAGCAGAGCTGGTCGCCCGTTGCTGCACCGCCAGATGTTCGACAATCCGCTCTTTGACCTTTTCCAAACCGAAATGGTCTTCGTCTAGGATGACCTGCGCCTGCCCTAAATCCTTTTTAATCCTTGTTTTCTTGTCCCAAGGGATGCTGACCAGCCAATCCAAATAGTTGCGAACAACGGTCGCCTCTGCCGACATGGGCGACATATTGCGCAGTTTTTTCAATTCGGAATTCGCCTTTTCTTTGGCTTCCTTGCTCATCTTCACGGTGTTGATTTGGGTTTCCAATTCGGATAATTCGTTGCCACTGCCGCCCTCAGCCTCGCCCAATTCCTTTTGAATAGCCTTCATTTGCTCGTTCAAATAGTATTCGCGTTGAGTCCGTTCCATTTGGTTCTTCACCCGCGATTTGATTTTCTTTTCCATGCGGATGACGGATAATTCTTCCTGCATGACTTCGTACAAGGATTCCAGCCGTTTGCCGATGTCCAATTCCTGCAATAGTTCCTGTTTTTGTTCCACTTGAACGGTGATGTGCCCCGCGATAATATCGGCCAGAACGTCTGGTTCTTGGTCTTCCGTGATGGCTTTTAACGCCTCTGACGGGATGTTTTTATTTATTTTGGCATAGCGAATGAACTCCGTGCCAACCGAACGGCAGAGGGCGCGGAGCGGCCCGGCATCGCCATGGGTTTGTTCCAAAGGGCGGGCTTCGGCTTCAAAATAATCGGGGTTATCAAGATATTCGTCAATCTGGACGCGCGATTTGCCCTCCACCAGCACCTTCACCTTGCCATCAGGCAGTTTTAACAGTTGCAAAACCGTGGCAACCACGCCGATGGGATAGATGGTTTCGGTGGTGGGTTCATCCTCGGACGAATCAATCTGGGCGCAAAGCAGGATTTCTTTATTCTCCTGCATCACGGCTTCCAGTGCCGATATGGATTTCTTACGCCCAACAAACAAAGGCACAATCATGTGCGGAAACACAACAATATCGCGCAAGGGCAGCACGGGGTAAGTCAGGCGTTTTTTATCAATCATTGGGTTTCCTTTGTGTGTTTCGTTGTGTATTTCGTTGTATATGTGGAGGTTTTGCCCACAAAAGTCAATACTTGGCGTGAAAATAGTGAAAAAAACAAAATTGGCAAGCGTGGCGGGTTGTCTTTTGCGATAAAAATGGGTAAATATGCGTGAAAATCGTGTGCCGGCGTAGCTCAGTAGGTTAGAGCGCTTGATTGTGGATCAAGAGGCCCCCCGTTCGAGCCGGGGCGCTGGTACCATTTTTTATTTTTAACGGGTAAAGGGGAATTTTATGGCAGATATGGACAAACCGACCACCTTGTTTGACGAGGATTTGTTTTTAAAGGGGTTGGAACAGCGTAAGGCTACGCTGGGGGCGCAATATGTGGAGGATAATTTGGCGAAAGCCGATGATTTCACCCGCCCGTTTCAGGAGGCTATGACAGCGTGGTGCTGGGGATTCGGCTGGGGCGACGATGTGATTGACGCGAAAACGCGGTCTATGATGAATTTGACGATGCTTGGCGGGTTGGGCAAAATGCACGAGTGGGAGATTCATTGCCGTGGCGCGATAAACAACGGGGTCACGCCAGAGCAAATCCGTGCGATCGTGCATGTCATTGCGATTTATTGCGGTGTTCCGCAGGGGTTGGAATGTTTTCGCGTGGCACGTAAAGTTCTGTTTAATGATGAGTGATGAATTGTGAATGGTGAGTGATGCCCTGCGGGTCTTCGTCATCGCTACGCGAATGCCGACCAGCATGGTCTTTTGTGCGTAGCCCCCGCTTCGCGGGAGCATGCCAAAAGCCCTTGGGTTTCAAGACGATAATGATTCTATAAATTTACTATCTGGAATAACAAGACGAGAGAGTGGATTATTTGCAAAGAATACTTGGGAAGTGGTGATAGGTTTGCTCTAAATTTATTTAGGCTTTGCCTAGATGTAAAGACAGGCTTTAGCCATAAAAACCCGTCCGCCCAAGCCTCGCAGAGGGGTGGGCGGGCGGGAAGCCCGAACGAGGGGGGCTTGCCCCCAAGTGAGGGCGAAAACAAAAAACTTTTATCGTTTATTGTTAAAACCCATCGGTCATGTTTGGCACGGGTCGCGCGAACCCGAAGGGTGTGCGTCTTGGTTGTTAGGTGTTAGGGAGTTTGCGTCACCAACGACTCTAAAATACACTGACCCAGTACAACCGATAAGCTGACGCGCACCCGTGGGGGTGAGGGTGCGCGCGACCGCCCCCCCTGCGGGCACGCCCGCTAAAATTAAGAAACAAGGCGGTCGTTTCCTAGACTATTAGGTCTGCTCTAGATAATGATTAGCGGATTAGCCCTTCGGGTCTTCGTCATTGCTACGCAATGCCGACCAGTCAAGAAGTGGCAAAAATCACTAATCACTAATCACTCACCACTAATAACTAATAACTAATAACTAATAACTAACAACTAGCAACCACTTCTCCCTCAATCTGCATCACCGCACCCAAACATTCCGCCACACACGCCCGCCCGCGCCCGTTATTCTTCGCATCATACAGCGCATTATCAACCTGCGCCATCACCCCGTCAAACCCCGCCAAGCCCGCACCACTGACCATCACCGCGCCAAGACTGGCACCAATCTGGCACACTTGGCTTTCAATCTGATAAGGCATAGACAGCCGATTGATAATCCGTGCGGCAAAGATTTTCACCGCCATAGCATCCTCAAACCCGCGCAACAAAACGAAAAACTCATCCCCGCCCAACCGCGCCACCATATCATCGTGGCGCACGGTATCAACCAGCCGTTTGGCAACCCTTTTCAGCACTTCATCGCCCATCACATGCCCCATCGTGTCGTTTATCCGTTTGAAATCATCCAAATCCAGCAGCAAGGCCGCGAACACCGTCGCGGGCTCTCGTTTTATCAGCCGTTTAACAGTGCTCGCGACCGACCGCCTGTTATGCAGCCGAGTCAAAGGGTCATAATACGCTTGACGACGAGCGGTCTGCACATCCCCATCCAATTGCAGAGTCAGCGCGTTTTTCGCTTGCATCAGCAACGCCTGCCCTTCCAGAAAATACATCGTATCTACGGCCAAATCCGTTGGGCTAAAATCATTGTTATTCAATATATTATCATTCAAAGCCTGACTTAAACCCAAGCCCAAAGACAGGTTAAACAAATAGCTATTATCGGGCAGCAGGCTAATCAAACCGACCAGATGATAGTGCGGGTCTGCGCGGGTATTTAGCACTATTTTCTGGCAACCCGCAACCCGCGGCAAATCGTCCGCACTGCACAAATCATGCGGGCGTTTGAAGGCGAAAATATCAAAGAACGAGCGACCAATAACATCATCATCCAGCACTTTCGCCAAACTACGCCCGACCGCGCGAATCGCCCCATCCTCATCAATTATCAGGTGCATTGGCATAAAATTATCCATAACACGGTTAGGAATCTCGCAGTTAAAATCGGGTTTTTGACGGCAAACGGGGGGGGTTGTGCGGTGGGCAGACGGATGTTGCGACCAGTTTTCGCACACAAGGTTTATGGTGAAATGTTCGGTATCACCTTCGCGGTCACGCCCGACGACAATCAACGCTTCATAGCTACTCGCCATCGCGTATAAAATCCCTTGCAAAACCGCGCCAAACCCCTGTTTATGTTCGGTACAATGCAGGATGTATTGGTTGTCCCCCGCGACCTCTAAACGCAAATTTGGCAAATCCAAATCGGGGACTAAAACCGCGCCTCTGGTGTGTAATTGTTCCAAGGAATACAGGAAATCCACAAAGGTTTCACCGCCCAAACGCAATAATTTACGCACGGCGGGCGAGGAATGCTGGCTGACGACATAGTTGCCGAAATCCTCCAACATATCATCGCGGGTGCGGCCACTGGCTAGGCAAATTGCCTCTATTAAAACTTCGGTTTCTTCGTCTGGATAAACCAGCATTGGCTCGTATTGGTCGGCGGATAATGGCGTGGCGGCGCACAACGCGTACCAGTCGTCCGCGCCCAAAATATCGCAGACGTAGGATTGTAGGGCTTTGTTTATGATACCGAGCATGGGGGTTCCTTTGTGGTTAGGTGTGGCGTGGATTTGGGCAGTGTATAAGGCAAAACCGCGCTGGATCAAAACGATTTCTGTGGCGGTTTTTATACGGGTTTTACACTGGTTTTACACTGGTTTTATACGGGTTTTATGTGGTTTTTATGATAATCTTATCGCCTTGTAACCAAAGGGCTTTTGGCATGCCCCCGCGAAGTGGGGGCTACGCACAAAAGACCATGCTGGTCGGCATTCATTGTTTTAATTTGCGGGCAGGTTCAACTGCCCTATGTCGCGATGACGAAGACCCGAAGGGCATCACTAATCACTCATCACTAATCACTCATCACTAATCACTCATCACTAATCACTCATCACTAATCACTAATCACTCATCACTCATCACTAATAACTAACAACTAACAACTAATAACTAACAACTAAAACCCCTTGCCTCTTCCCCATCAACCTGCTAACACCCCCCTTAAAAAAACCCCAAAAAGAAACCACCATGCATTTTGACTTTGTGATTATAGGCGCGGGCTCGGCTGGATGCGCACTGGCAAACCGATTGTCCGCGAACGGGCGGCATTCGGTCGCACTATTAGAAGCAGGAGGCAAAGACACAAACCCTTGGATTCACATCCCCGTTGGCTATTTCAAAACCATGGGCAACCCGAAAACCGATTGGCAATACACCTGCAAAGCAGACCCGAACATGGGCGGGCGAGCCATGCCTTGGCCTCGCGGGCGAGTCCTCGGCGGGTCCAGCTCCATTAACGGGTTGCTTTATGTCCGTGGGCAACCCGATGATTACAACGATTGGCGCGATTTGGGCAATGACGGCTGGGGCTGGGCCGATGTCGCGCCCTATTTCAAACGCAGCGAAACATGGCACGGCACGCCACACGAATTGCGCGGAACGGACGGCCCCCTGCAAGTCTCCCCCACGCGATTACGCCGAACCATCGTGGATAACTGGGTGAAAGCGGGGCAAGCCGCGGGCTATCCGTTCAACCCCGATTACAACGGAGACTCCCAAACGGGCGTGGGATATTTCCAACTGACTATGGACAAAGGGCGGCGATGCAGTTCCGCCCGCGCCTATCTACGCGGTATTAAATCACGCAAAAACCTGACGATATTAACCCACACCATCGCCGAGAAACTTGTCATAGTCGGCAAGAGAACCACCGCCGTCCGCGCCCTGCAAAGCGGCAAACCGATAACGATAAACGTGGGGCGAGAGGCTATATTATGCGCGGGCGCGATAGGCTCACCGCAAATCATGATGCTATCTGGGATTGGCGAAGCAGGCGCACTGGCGCGCCATAAAATCCGTCTGGTCGCAGATTTGGCGGGGGTTGGCAAAAACCTGCAAGACCACCTGCAAGCCCGCCCTATTTTCAAAACCAAACTGCCCACGATTAATACAGAAATAAATAATATCTTCAAACAAGCGATGATAGCCCTGCAATACGCGGTTAATCGCACGGGGCCGATGGCTATGGCGGCCTCGCTGGGGACGGCTTTTTTATCCACCGATGGCTCTGCCCGTCCCGATATTCAGTTTCACATTCAACCGTTCAGCGCGAATAACGCCATTGAAGGCACGCATCGGTTTTCGGCTTTTACCGCCTCTGTTTTGCAATTACGCCCGCACAGCACGGGGCAGATTACCCTAGCCTCCGCACGGATTGAAGACCACCCGATTATAGAGCCGAACTATCTGTCCGCCCCCATTGACCAAGATATTATCGTCAAAGGCATTCAAATCGCACGGAAAATCGCCACCTTTGAGCCATTGCGCGGGGTGATTACCGAGGAATACGAACCAGGTGCGGGGATTGCCACGGACGACACGGAAGCCCTTCTGGATTGGGCGCGGCGCACGGCGGTGACGATTTATCATCCCACGGGGACTTGCAAAATGGGGCTCGCAACCGATAAAACGGCGGTAGTCGATAGCCAACTGCGCGTTCATGGCATTAAAGGCTTGCGAATCGCCGATTGTTCTGTTATGCCGATAATTCCATCGGGCAATACCAACGCCCCCGCGATTATGGTCGGGGAAAAGGCCGCCGATATGATTTTACATAGTATATAGTACAGGATATAAAATGGAATTTATTTTGAGCTTTGGGCAAATTATCATTGCCGATTTGATTTTATCGGGCGATAACGCCTTGATTATAGGCATGGCGGCGGCTGGGCTTGCGCCCGAACAAAGGCGATATGCTATTATCTTTGGCATGGTGATTGCTGCGGTTTTGCGGATTATCTTCGCGATATTGGCAACCACTCTATTGCAAATACCGGCGATTTTGTTCTTTGGCTCGGTGCTGTTATTTTGGGTTTGCTGGCGGTTATATAGCGAAATCCGCCAACCAGCAGCGCATGATGCGATGGCGATGGACGGTAAGACTACGCTGTGGAGTGCCCTGATTTCCATAACAATAGCCGATGTGTCTATGTCTTTGGACAATGTGCTGGCGGTCGCCGCGATAGCCGATGGGGACACGGTTTTGCTGGTCGGCGGGCTGGGGCTGGCGATTTTGCTGATGATATTTGCCGCGACTTTGATTATGAAACTGCTGGCGCGGTATCCGTGGATTTCATGGCTGGGGCTGATTGTGCTGGTCTATGTGGCGGGGGAGATGATGTATCGTGGGATTTTTGATGCGACAAACGGGATTGGTCCGCTTTTGGGGCTGATAGAGGGATATGATTTGGGCAAAGGCGGGCATTAGGTTTGTAGCCCTAATCACCTGCCAAAGATAATCACCAAACATAATCACCAAACATAATCAAAGAGTTTTTAAAAGGGGGTTTTATGTTGATTCGCAGTGATTCGCAGTTTTTTTGTAGTTTTTCGCAAATTTCCGTAAAATTACCAATAATTCTCACATTTGCCTAACTTTTTTGTGATTTTTTGATATAAATCTCTTGAAATCCCCCCAGAATTAGCGTAATAATACATTATGGGTAATAAAACCCGTGCATCATTTGGCAATAATGCCTTCCTCAAAATAAAGGAATGGAACGATGAAAACTAAAATTACAGCAACTTTAATTGTATGCGGTGCCTTATTGGCATCTGCTAGCTCTGCATCAGCAATGGAATTGGCTGGCTGGCAGTGGTGGACGGCGGAAGGCTGGCAGTGGCAGGGTGTCTCGGTAGATACAGAAACCATGCCTCTATCTACCAGCGAACCATCTAGCACTGCGTTGGCTTCTACTGAATTCGGCGGGTGTCTGCTGAATGACGAACCTATTGATATTGAAACGCTGGTGGATTGTCGCTCTGACGCATGTCTGGGGCGCAAATTCTACTACGGTTTGTAATCGTGCGGCTGGGTAGATAAACCTATATAAAAATAATGGCGAGTGGTCTTTGACCCCTCGCCTTTTTTATGTCAAGCGGTTGGCGGAGGTGATTCGCAGTGATTCGCGGTGATTCGCAGTTTTTTTGTAGTTTTTCGTAAATTTTCGTAAAATTACCAATAATTATCACATTTATCTAACTTTTTTGTGATTTTTTGATATAAATCACTTGAAATCCCCCCAGAATTAGCGTACAAATACATTATGGGTAATAAAACCCGTGCATCATTTGGGCGATAAAGCCCATCCATCAAAACGAAAAGGAATGGAACAATGAAAACTCAAATAACAACAATCTTAATCGTATGCGGTGCCTTGTTGGCATCTGCTACATCTGCATCAGCTCTTTCTGGCGTAAGCGGTGGATGGCACTGCTGGTTTACCGTCAGCGAAAAAACTTGTTACTGGCCTCATGGTGGGGAACCATACTACAACCTCGATGGCACACGCAACGTAAAAGCGGACACAGTTATCAATGAAACAGAAGTGGCAGAAATAGACACATCTGGGTTCGTTGGAAACAGTACAGCGGCAGTATCTGAAACTGAACTACATACCACGGAGTTGGCTTCTACTGAATTCGGAGAATGTCTAGTTGATGATGCTCCAATTGATTTGGAGAAGTTAACAGGCTGCAGAAGTGATGCTTGTACCCCTAACCCGTATTTTAACTACTTTAAATACTACAGGTAAAAACAATTGTTTGGGACGCAAATTCTACTACGGTTTGTAATCGCGCGGGTGGCCGCAAAACCTGATAAAAATAATGGCGAGAGGTCTTTGACCCCTCGCCTTTTTTTATGTCAAGCGGTTGGGCGGAGGTGATTCGCAGTGATTCGCAGTGATTCGCGGTTTTTTATGGTTTTGTGCAAAATTACCAATAATTACCAGTAATCCTCACATTTATCTAACTTTTTTGTGATTTTATGACATAAATTGCTTGAAACCCGATGAAAATTAGCGTACATATACATTATGGGTAATAAAGCCCATCCATCAAAACAAAAAGGAATGGAACAATGAAAACTCAAATCACAGCAATCTTAATCGCATGCGGTGCCTTATTGGCATCTGCTAGCACTGCCAATGCAGCATTCCATGGGGAACAGGCATGTCTATTCTCTTGGACTCCTAAAGCAAACATTTGCTTTGCCCCCCCCAGTAGTAGACGGGCAGACGCAGAAATAGACACCTCAGAATTTGTGCAATTCGAGACAGCGGTGATACTACCTGAACCATCTACCACTGAGTTAGCTTCCACAGAATTCGGCGGGTGTCTGCTGAATGACGCGCCTGTTGTTATTGAAACGCTGGTGGATTGTCGCTCTGACGCATGTGTCGGGCGCAAAGATTACTACGGCACGGTCAGTAATCAATAGATAAACCTATCGGCAGATAAATCTGTATAAAAATAATGGCGAGTGGTCTTTGACCCCTCGCCTTTTTTTATGTCAAGCGGGGGAGGCGGAAGTGATTCGCGGTGATTCGCAGTGATTCGCAGTTTTTTTGTAATTTTTCGCAAATTTCCGTAAAATTACCAATAATTATCACATTTATCTAACTTTTTTGTGATTTTATGTCATAAATCGCTTGAAATCCCCCCAGAATTAGCGTAAATATACATTATGGGTAATAAAGCCCGTGCATCATTTGGGCGATAAAGCCCATCCATCAAAAGAAAAGGAATGGAACAATGAAAACTCAAATCACAACAATCTTAATCGTATGCGGTGCCTTATTGGCATCTGCTACAACTGCATCAGCAATGTCTCCTAAACCAGGCCAAGCGTGCATCTTAGGCATTTGCTGGGATAAACCTAACAAATGGAAACCTAACTATGGTGGTCGTGCAGACGCAGACACTGGAACTCTAGAAGCTGAAACAGAAGTGGCAGAAATAGACACTGGAACTCTAGAAGCTGAAACAGATGTGGCTATGTGGACACCTACCTATGAACTCAAAGCCTGGTACTGCATGAAAGGTTCTATGGGCAAACAGATGCAGCATAAAGACTCTACCTGTATTGGCGGAACTCCTAGACCAGTTTATGGTAGAAGAGGAGATGCAGGTGAATACACAGGTGCAAACGATGTTGTAGTCGCAGGTGAATATACTGGTGATGCTAACCTAGAAGTCGCTATGATGACTCAGGACATGGTCGATTCTTGGAGAAGCACATTAGAGCGTCATTATGATTACTCTGCTGTCGATCTAGATGAAAATTATGCAACACAGCTTGCGTTCAGAGGGAGAGGTTCTACATGCTCACTGAATCCTTATGGAAGACGTAGCTCCTATTGCAATGATTCTGAAGTAGAGGCACCTGTGGAACAGATTATCGCTTCTACTGAATTCGGCAACTGTTTGCTTGATGACAAGCCTATTGATATTGAACAGCTGGTGGATTGTCGCTCAGACGCATGTTTGGGGCGCAAATTCTACTACGGGTCATTCGGCAAGGTCGGTAGATAAACCTATCGGTAGATAAACCTACCTATATAAAAATAATGGCGAGAGGTCTTTTGACCCCTCGCCTTTTTTTATGGGTTTGTGCAAATTTATCTAACTTTTGTATGATTTTTTTGAAATTAATCGCTTGAAATCCACTTAAGGTGGCGTACATTTTAATCACGGACGTAAAACCCCATCAATCAAATTATCCATCAAAAAAGGAATGGCACAATGAAAACTCAAATCACAGCAATCTTAATCGTATGCGGTGCCTTATTGGCATCTGCTAGCTCTGCATCCGCTTTTACCCGAGGCGATAACCGAGGCGGGTTGTGCTTCTTTACCCATTGCTGGTCGCAGGGAAATGGCTCGCAAACGTGGGCAGCAGCAGAACTAGACACTACAGACTTTGTGCAATTCGATACAGCAGCGGCAGTACCTGAAATTGCGCTCACAGATGAGCCGCCAGTTTTGCCATCCTCAGAATTCGGCGGGTGTCTGCTGAATGATGCGCCTGTTGATAGTGAACAGCTGGCGGATTGTCACTCAGCCGCATGTTTAGGGCGCAAAGACTACTACAGCTCATTAGGCGCGGTTCAGTAAATAAAAAATAATGGCGAGAGGTCTTTGACCCCTCGCCTTTTTTATGGCAAGTTTTATGGCAAGCGGGGGTCGCTTTTCTGGCAAAATTATCCTATACTTACCCTATGAATAATACCCCCCAAACGCCCGCCATCCGCCCCATCCTGTTCCACCTGATAAATTGGGGATGCATATTGATGCTGGGCGTGTTCTGGGGCGGAGCCTTTATGGCGGCCAAATTCGCGCTGGAGGATTTCGGCCCATTAACAGTCGCCTCCTTGCGGATTATCATCGGCGCGGCAACCCTGTTACCAATGGCTATCTTATGGAACGGCGGATTGCCGTCCTTCACCGCGCCGAAAGGGGCGCGAATATGGCTGCATTGCTTAGGTTTGGGGATTTTTTCAAACCTAATCCCGTTTTCATTGCTAAACTGGGGGCAGTTACACGTGAGTTCGGGCTTCGCGGGCATGACCATGGCAACCATTCCGTTAATGTTATTGCCTTTGGCGCATTTTTTCATCCCGTCAGAGCGGATGACTCGGCGCAAAATGATAGGCTTTGGTCTTGGATTTATCGGCGTTGCGATTTTGCTGGGACCGAACGCTATGTCGGCGCAGAGCACTGACCCACTGGAACCTTTCGCCCGCGTAGTCTGTATTATCGCCGCCTCCAGCTATGCCTGCGGGATACTGATAACGCGGTTCGCGCCAAAGGTCGCGCCCCTGCCGTACAGCGCGGCGGGGATGATGTTGGGCGCGTTCATCAGCCTGCCCGTGATGTTAATGATAGAGGGCGTGCCAAGCTGGCCGAGCCTGTTTGGATTGCTGGGAGTGTTGGCTTTGGGCGTGCTGGCAACGGGGCTAGCAATGGCGTTGGTCGTGCTGGTCGTCAATCGCGCGGGGGTTACGTTTTTCACTTTGGTTAATTATCAGGTGCCGATTTGGGCGGTGATTTTCGGGGTTATCGTGTTTGATGAGATTTTACCGCCCCAGTTTATTGCCGCATTGGCGTTAATTCTGGTTGGACTGGCGGTTAGCCAATGGCGGCGGTAGTTGTTAGTTGTTAGTTATTAGTTATTAGTGATTGGTTATTAGAGGTTAAGGGCAGAGGTTTTTTGTTGCGCCCTCACTTGGGGGCAAGCCCCCTTCGTTCGGGCTTCCCACCCGCCCACCCCTCCTGCGGAGAGCTGGACGGGCGGGTTTTTATGGCTAAAGCCTGCCCTAACATCTAGGCAAAGCCTAAATAAATTTAGAAATTGCCTATCACCAATTCCAAGTATTCTTTGCAAATAATCCAATCTATAATCTTGTTATTCCAGATAGTAAATTTATGATAATCTTATCGTCTTGAAACCAAAGGGCTTTTGGCATGCCCTCACACCGTGAGGGCTACGCACAAAAGACCCCGCTGGTCGGCACTCGCGTAAGCGATGACGAAGACCCGCAGGGCATCACTACCCCCTAATCACTAATCACTAATCGTTAAAGAAGAGGCAACCTCCCCCACAACCCGCTCTAACAAAGCCGCATCATCGCTTTCACCCATAACCCGCAGCACAGGCTCCGTGCCAGACGCACGCACCAGCAACCGCCCGCCCTGCCCTAATGCCGCCTCACCCGCCTTGATAGCGTCCTTAACAGCAGGGGTTTGCAACGGGCTCTGCCCCCGCGTATAACGGACATTTTTCAAAACCTGAGGCATCGGCGCAAACACCCGCAATACATCGGAGGCACGCGCCCCGCCCTGCACCAACACCGCCAAAAACTGCAAAGCCGCGATTAAACCATCGCCCGTAGTCGCATAATCGGTCATGACGATATGCCCAGATTGCTCGCCACCCAGATTAAATCCGCCATCACGCATCGCCCCCACGACATAGCGATCGCCCACATCGGTACGCAAAACGGTAATCCCTTGCTCGGTCAAATACCGCTCCATCCCCATATTTGACATAACGGTGGAAACCAGTGTATTATGGGTTAAACGCCCCTCCCGCGCCCAATGGCTGGCAATCAGAGCCATCAGTTGATCGCCATCCGCCACACACCCCTTTTCATCAATTAATATCAGCCTGTCCGCGTCTCCATCAAAGCAAATGCCAATATCCGCGCCGTGTTCCAAAACCGCCGCGATAGCGTTGAAGGGGTCGGTCGAACCGCAGGATTCGTTGATATTCGCGCCGTTGGGGGTGCAACCGACGGTGGTTATGACCTCCGCCCCCATCTCCCACAATACCGTGGGCGCCGCCTTATACGCCGCGCCATTGGCGCAATCAACGACGACTTTTAACCCGTCCAGCTTGCGCCTGCTGGCGAAAGTGGTCTTGGCAAATTCCATATACCGCCCAAGCGCGTCGTCAATCCGTTTGGCTTTGCCGATATATTGCGGCTGGCAGAGGTCTATTTTACCGTCAATCAGAGCCTCTATTTCGGTCTCGGCCTGGTCGGATAGTTTGAACCCGTCGCGGTCAAAGAACTTTATTCCATTGTCAAAATGATGGTTGTGGGAGGCGGAAATCATCACCCCCACATCCGCGCGCATAGACCGCGTCAGCATCCCAACCGCCGGCGTAGGCACTGGTCCAAGGGGAAAAACATTCATCCCAGTCGACATAAACCCCGCCATCAGCGCGTTTTCTATCATATAGCTGGATTGGCGCGTGTCTTTGCCGATGACTACGCGGTGTTCCTTTTTGTCCTTGCGGAAATAACGGCCGACCGCCGCGCCTAATTTTAACGCCATATCCGCCGTCATAGGGTGGGTGTTCGCAGTGCCGCGCACGCCGTCCGTGCCGAAATAAGTGCGTTTCATTGGGGTGCCTCTTGTGGGTTTGGGTTTGGGGGAGTTTAGCGGGGTTTTTATGAATTGTAAATGGGGAATCACTAATCACTAATCACTCACCACTAATCACTAATCTCTCCCACAAATCAAACGCCTGCCGATGCTCCGCCACATCGTGGCACCTGATAATCTGCACCCCCTGTGCCAAGGCATCCTGCGCCACGGCTACCGACCCGAAAACCCGTCCCGCAGGCGACTCCACGCCAGAAACCACCCCAATCATCCGCTTACGCGACACGCCCAGCATCACGCCACACCCCAGCCCGTGAAACACCGCCATCCCTCGCAATAACGCCAGATTATGCGCCAGAGTCTTGCCAAACCCCACGCCCACATCCACGATAATCTGCCCACGCGTCAGCCCGGCATCCAAGCACACCTGCACCCGCGCTGCCAAATAATCATAAACATCCAGCACCACATCATCATAACGCGGGTCATCCTGCATAGTCTGCGGGTCGCCCATACTATGCATCAAACACACGCTCGGCGAACAGTCCCGCACAAAATCCATACTTTGCGCATCAAAGCTTAACGCCGAAACATCGTTAAAAATCACCGCACCTGCGTCAAACGCCGCCCGCGCGATGCTCGCCTTGCGGGTATCAATGGAAATCAGAGCGTGGCTTTTCACCAGCTTTAACCCAGCAATAACGGCTATCGTACGGGCGGTTTCAACCTCTGGCGAAATGGCGACAGCCCCAGGGCGGGTCGATTCCCCGCCGATATCGATAATATCCGCCCCCTGTTTTGCCAAGGTCAGGGCGCGGGCTATCGCACCGACTCGGTCATTATGCAACCCGCCGTCAGAAAAGCTATCAGGGGTCACGTTCAAAACCCCCATAATACGCGGTTTATCCAACGTCAAACCCATCAGAGGCGCACGGGGGGCGGTCAATCGCGCCAGACTATCGGGCGGAATATCGCCCGCCTGTATCAACCGCGGGGGGTTTTTGCGCGATAGGGCTTCGCAGGTATTAAACCAGAGTTTCCCGCCCGCGAGTGGCTGGGCATCGGGCGGTTGGTGCGCGTCTGTTTGGACAATCGGGCGGTAATAGGTTTGCATTTAATCACCTATATTAAGGGGTTTTAAGGATTTGCAGGGGATTTTGAAAGAATTCATCGGCGAACCATTGGGCTATTTCCAAAGAGGACGGGTTAGTTAGGTCGGGCGCAGCATCCGTCCAGATTTTGGCGGGTGCCCATAATGCGGGGGTATTTGCGCGAACCGCCGAATCTATTTCGGTACGAGACGACAATACGGTGAGGTGCGGGTTATGCCCCGCAACCTGCCCCGCAATCCTCCATGCGTTTTGCTCCATAGCCAGCAGGTGAATCCGCGTGTTCGGCGGGACCTCACGCACCGCCTCCATACACACAATCGCACCCTTATGTCGCGTTAATAAATCCTTTACCAAACCCCCTATATCCCCCGATTCCGCCACAACACAAGGGATAAAAACCACGGGCGCATCCCATTTTTTAACCCCCCCATGATGCAGGTTATCGGCACGGGTACGGACTATTTCAATCCCCAAAGCCCCGTCAATCCTATCCAGCTTTTCAATCCGTATAAACACGCGGGCAACTTGGGGACAATCCAAAATCTGCGCACAAATCCGCTCTGCCAGCGTTTCCAAAAGATGCAACCGCTCCTGCGCTAACTGGTCGTCAATCGCTTGGGTCAGGGTATCGTAGGAAAGCACGCTATCCACATCATCGTGAGGGTCGGCCGCCACCGTAACCTCTGCCACGATATTAAACCGCAACCCCTGCTCTGCCCCATATTCGCCAGTAAAAGCCCCGATTTCCCCGTGCCGAGTATAATCGCGCAAAATCAGGCGGTCAGCACCCGTGCCACAACCACCCGCCCCCGCGCGTGTTGCCAAATCGCCAAAAGCAAGCGCGGTTTCATCCGTCATAGCCGACTAGCGATAAAACAAATGCCGACCAATATCGGCCGTGCGGTCAAACGAATCCGCCCAATAAGGGCGCACGGATTTGGAATGATAAAAGGTCGCGCCACCGGTCAAATCACGCGGCTCACCCAAGGCCAAATGGGCGACATTGCCAACCAGATTATACGCCTCAGCCTCGCTAAACCGTTCGTGCAAACCGTCGCATTTATAGGAAAACTGGCAACGATTGCGTTTGTGCGAGCCCTGCTCAATCACCTCGCAAATGGTATTGGGGAAAGCGTTCGAATCACGGCGGTTAATGATAACTTCGGCAACGGCAATGATGCCTTCGGTTTCTTCACCGCGGGCTTCAAAATAAAGGGCTTCGGTTAAACACTGCCACTCCTGCCCGCCTTTGATTGGGCTGGCAAGCAACTGGTCACGGGTCGGCAAATCGCGCGTTTTCGCGGAATTATGGGTGTTGTAATAGTTCTTACTGCGGATTTTCGGCGGGGAATAAGGCAAGCCCAGCAACTCATCGCTGAGAGCGGACACACGGATAGAGCCGTCATCCGCCGCGATAGTGTCATGCGTATGGGTGAGGATTTGTTCGTGTGCGGTCGTGGGGGCAGTCATGGCAAACCCGCCTATCAGTAGGAAAAGAACGGCGATAATCGGCAAAAAGATGGCGCTTTTTATGGTTTTAGTCATAGTTTTAGTCACATTTGTAGTCATGGTTTTAGTCATAATTTTAGTCATAATTTTCATGGGGGGGGGATTTACCTTTCCATAGAAGCATAATGTCCTTTTGATGCTTCTGAGTGCGCGGAGTTGATCGCGGTCTGGGTCAAGATTTGTTAAGGCTATAAAGGATGCCTGCGCCGATGTCTAGGGAATTTTTGTTAAATTAGTGTAAAATTAGCGTTATTGTGGGAATTCGGCTTTGTTTTATTGTGATAAGACCGCGAAATCTATGGCAACTGGTTGTTTTTATTGTGAAACATTGGGGTTTGCGACTGTGGCAATTATGATACTTTTTCACTCACCAAAGCCGCCTGTGCCGCCGCCAACCGCGCGATAGGCGTGCGGAACGTGGAACAGGACACATAATCCAGCCCCAAATCATGGCAAAACGCCACGGACTCGGGATTACCCCCGTGTTCGCCACACAACCCCAGCACTATATCCTTTTTCCCCTCCCCGCGCACTTGGCGCACGGCAATTCGCATCAATTCGCCCACACCCTCCACATCCAAACTGTGGAAAGGGTCATCGGGGAAAACCTTATTCGCCAAATAACTGCCCATAAACCGCCCCGAATCATCACGCGACAAACCATAAGTCATCTGCGTCAAATCATTCGTACCGAAACTTAGAAAATCACTGTATTGCGCGATATCCCCTGCCCGCAACGCGGCCCGAGGTGTTTCCACCATCACCCCCAGCGAGTATTCCAGCGCGATATTATGCTTGGCACGAACCAGAACGGCTACCGATTCCACGGCGGCTTTTACCAAAGCAACCTCACGATTGGCGGATACTAAAGGAATCATAATCTCTGGCTTTACATCCAAGCCTTTGTCCTTTTTTAACTGTGCCACAGCCTCAAAAACACTATGCGCCTGCATTTTGTAAATATCGGGCAGAACGATGCCGAGCCGCACCCCTCGCGTCCCCAGCATAGGGTTGAATTCGCGCAAATCCTCTATCTGCGCCAACACCTGCGCCACGGGTAAATCCATCGATTCGGCAAGGTTTCCTATGTCTTCACGGCTTTTCGGCAGGAATTCGTGCAAGGGCGGATCAAGCAGGCGAATACACACGGGCGCGCTGCCCATCAGCGCGAATATATCGTAGAAATCCTTTTGCTGTATGGGGCGGAGCAAATCTAACGCCGCCAATCGTGCGGTATCCGTGGTGGCGAAAATCAGCTCGCGCATCATGGTTAAACGGCGATCTTCCAAAAACATATGCTCTGTGCGAACCAAGCCCAACCCGTCTATGCCAAAGGTTTTCGCCAATCGCACCTCCTGCGCTGTGTCGGCGTTGCACCGCACGCCCAATCGGCGAAATTCATCGGCCCAAGACATAAATTCGTAAAACGCACCGCCCAATTCGGGTTCCACCAACGGCGGAGCATCACGGAATATCTGGCCAGAGCTGCCCTCTATCGTTAAAACATCGCCAACGTGCAAAACTTCGCCGTTTTTCAAAGTAATCGTTTTGCTGCGCACATCAATCGATAAATCCGACACACCGACCACGCACGGCACGCCGAAACCCCGCGCAACCACGGCCGCGTGGCTGGTAATCCCCCCGCGTTCCGTCAGAATCCCGTTGGCAGAGTGCATCGCGCGGATATCGTCAGGCGCGGTTTCCACACGCACTAGAATACAGGCTTCGCCCCGCGCACCGCAGGCTTGGGCGGCGGAAGCACTGAATACAATCCGCCCCGTGGCCGCGCCGGGGCTTGCGCCTATACCCTTTGCTATCTGGTCTGGATTAGCCTTTGGTGATATTTGCGGATGCAGAATTTCGCTGAGGTGATGGGGGGCGAGCGACAATAACGCCTGTTGTTTCGTCCGCAAACCATCGCGGACGAGATTAACGTTAGAGGCAACAAAACCGCGAACAAACCGCTCGGCGGGACGGGCATCCACTATCCAAACCGTGTCATTATCCAAAATGAAATCCAGCCGCATATCATCACGGAAGAACTGGCGGGCTTTGGCGGATAAATCACCCAGCGTTTGGAACGCTTGCGGGTTGGATTCCTGCAAGGATTGCCCGCGTTTATCCTTGGCAAGGAACTGCGCGTCTTTGTTTTGTGGGGTGCGCGACACGCTGGTTTGATTGTTAAACCGCCCGTGTGCGCCCGAATCACCGGTGGTTGGGGAGATAAATTGCGCCTCGCCAAAGCCGAAATTACCGACCTCCAATATCATCTCTTGCACTATCAATCCCAGCCCCGCATCCACGGGCGCGTTTTGCGCATCCCGCAGGATTTTGGCGGAAGTGCCACGCCACGCCACCGCCATTGACCGCATAACGCGGAGCAGTTGTACGGCGGGATCTTGGGGGAATTCCGCGCCCGTTTCCTCGGCATAAAACGCCAGAGCATCCTTTACAGCCCGTTTATAATCAGGGGTTTTGCCAGTCGCCCGCAGGATATTTTCAAAGTCTTCGGAGTCCAAACGGGCTATGATGACCGAAAAATCCTCAATAAACCGAAAATACAGAGCAAAGGCGGTTTTCACCCCCAGAGTTTTGCCAAATTGCGCACAGGTTTTCGCATTCATACCGATGTTTAACAGGTTTTCTGGACCGCCCCAATCGCGCATTCCCGCGCTGGAACGCACCAGCATCAAACAGCCTTTCTGCATAAGCGGCAGCATGGGCAGGGTTAAATCGGGCTGACGTTCGGTTAATTTTGCCACAGCCTCCATAGAAAACGCCCAAGCATTCGGCACGGGCAAATCCGCCCGTTTCAGCTGAACCAGCATAGCCGCGCGCATCCCATAATGCGCCAAATAATCCGCATTCGGGATATCCGCGTCGGCGGTGAGCGCGATGCAAGGCGGGTATTTTTGGGGCATTGGTTTATCCGTTCAAGCGTGAAAAATCGGCGAAGGTTTTCATAACGCTACACAATTTATGCAATAAACACAAACGATTACGGCGGACGGCGGACTGGTCGCTATTCACCTGCACTTGCGTGAAAAATGCGTCAATCGGGGCGCGGAGGTTGGCTAGGGTTTGTAGCATTTGTGCAAATTGTTCTTTTTCCATCAGGGGGGGGAGCGCGTGTTCGGCGGCGTTTAATGCTGTGTATAATTCGGTTTCGGTGGAGTCTTGGAAATACTGCGGTTCGGGGGGCATTTCATAGAAGACTCCGTCTTTCTTTTGCTCGGCATGCAGGATGTTGTGGGCGCGTTTGAAGCCTTGTAGGAGGTTTTGGAATTCCGCGTCTGGGCGGAAAGCATGCAGGGCTTTGGCGCGGTTTGTTAGCAAGGCGAAATCGGTTTCCCCCTGCCCGAAACGGCAAGCGTCAATGGTGTCGGCGGGGATGTCGTGTTTGTCGCGTAGGTAGATTTTTAGGCGTTCGTGGAAGAAATCCATGAGTTTGGTTTGGGCTTGTTCGTCTTTTTTGGGAAAAGGTTTGAACGCGGAGTTTAGTAATTCGATCAAGGATAATCGCAGGTTATTATCTAGGATTAAGCGTATCACGCCGAGCGCGGCTCGGCGTAGGGCAAACGGGTCTTTGGAGCTGGTGGGGGTGAGTTCAACCGACCAGAACCCCGCGAGGGTGTCTAGTTTATCGGCGAGGGAAAGCAACACGCTGAGGGGTGAAGTTGGCGTGATATCCGTTATCCCAAGTGGGGCGTAATGTTCCTTACAAGCCCAAACGATATCAAGACTATGTCCTGCATGGTTTGCATAATGCGCTGCCATAACCCCTTGTAATTCTGGAAATTCTCTTACCATATCAGAACATAAATCAAGCTTCATTATTTCGGCAGTAGTCTCTGCATTTTTAGCATCCACATTGAAAAGAGTCGCGTGTGTTTTTACAAAATTTATAATTCGCTTAATCCTGTCACCTTGCGTTCCTATTTTGTTTTGGAAAGTCATTTTTTGTAAATCTTTGCGCCATGGTTTCATTCCGTCTTTGGCAATTTGCAGGTCATTTTCCCAGAAAAACTGAGCGTCAGACAAGCGAGCTGATAAGACTCGCTGGTTGCCCTCAAGGATAGTTTTTTGTGTGGATTTGCTAGGTTTATGTTTATCAGCAAAGGTGATAAAACCCATAATTTTTCCTTTGTCATTTGCCACACTTAAAAACTTCTGATGGGTTTTCATAGAAGTTTGCAAAACTTCTTTTGGCAGGTCTAAAGTTGCTTCATCAATGTATCCCATAATGCCAAATGGGGATTCGACAAGACCAGTGATTTCATCAATCAAATCATAATCTTCTACCAGTTTTAATCCCTTGCTATCACAAATACTTTCCGCATCAGTCAAGATTTTTTCATATCTTTTCTCATGGTCAAGAATAATCCCCGCCTTTTCTAACTTAGCTTTATAATCATCAAAATTGCTTACCTTAATGGGCTCGGAATTATTAAAAGACCCGCGTGTATGGCAACCTGCTTTTATCTCCCCAACGTTAAAGACAATTTGCTTGGTTTCATTTTTTCTGTATAAAATTGCCACAATAGAATGTAAGGGGCGTACCCAGTGTAAATTTTCATTTCCCCAACGCATAGATTTTGGCCAAGAAAAATTTTGAATCATTGCTTGTACAGTATCCGCCAAACCATATTCTGTCTGTCGCCCTTCTGGCTCTACCCACACACAATAGTATCCGTCTTTTTCTTGCAAATCTTTTTTTTCCTTTCCGCAATTACGCAAAAAACCCTCTATCGCTTTTTCTGGCGAACCTATACGCGGTCCTCTAATAGAGTCTGGCTCAAGCCCCCCGCTAACATCATTCAAATCTTTAAAGTGAATAGTTAAACGGCGCGGAGTCGAAAAAACTTCTGGTTCATTATCACACACATCATAACTCACCAAATCTTCATATAAATAACCAGCTAATTTATCTCGTGCGAACTTTTGCATCCCCGCAGGAATTTCCTCACTTAATATTTCTAAAAGAAAACCGTCCCAACTCATTTTTATCTCCTATTTTTCCTAAAAACCAGCGCGGTCGCGACACGCCGCAGGCAAGGGATTGCCCGCGAACAACGCCGCTCCACACATATTTATCTGCCGCCACATAAACCCGCGCCCGTCCGGATAATAGGCTATGTAAGTATCAAACCCCAGCGGTTCGTCCAATTTCGCCCGCAAAACCCGCGCCACTCCACCGCGAATATCCGCGTCAATCGCACCCGCATCAAAACAATCAAACCATCGGGGGGCGGTCAGGGGTGTCGCCTCCTGCGCGGCTTCCCCGTCATCGCCAAACGCCCAGAAATCCCAAAAATCCCCAACAAAACAAGCCCGCAAATTCAACGGAGAACTACGCCCGTCAATGCCTCGGTAATCGCGCACAGGCACCTGCCCCGTGCTAACCGTTACCGATTCCGCGCCATCATCGCTGGTATAAGGGTAATACTGATTGAAATATACCAGCCCCACGCCCATCATCATCGCCACCGCGATAATTAAAATTATCAAAACCCTGCCGTTCATCATTCGCCCTCCGTTTGTGCGACATAGGCATCGGCGCAGGCCTTCGCCAACCCGCGCACTCGCGCGATATAGGCGGCGCGTTCGGTCACCGAAATCACCCCCCTCGCGTCCAGCAAATTGAACAAATGCGACGCTTTGATGCACTGGTCATAGGCGGGGTGAACCATGACTATGTCCGTGTCGCGTTTGGCATCGCGGGCGGGCGTGTCCAAAATCCGCGTGCATTCAGATTCGGCATCTTTGAAGTGAGCAAACAGCATATCCGTGTCCGCCACATCAAAATTCCACCTTGCGTATTCGCGTTCCTTTTGCAGGAATATATCCTTGTATTTCAAAGGGATAGGCGCGGTCGGGTCGTTATAAGGCATGTCCATCACGTGGTCTATCCCCAGAATATACATCGCCAAACGCTCCAATCCATAGGTGATTTCCCCGGTGACGGGGCGGCAATCATGCCCGCAAACTTGCTGGAAATAGGTGAATTGGCTGACCTCCATGCCGTCGCACCAGACCTCCCACCCCAGCCCCCACGCGCCCAGCGTTGGGCTTTCCCAATCGTCCTCTATAAACCGTATGTCGTGCTGGGTTTGGTCGATGCCAATGGCGGCCAATGACTTTAAATATAGGGCTTGGAAGTCCTTTGGGCTGGGTTTTATCATCACTTGGAATTGGTAATAATGCTGTAATCGGTTTGGATTTTCCCCGTATCGCCCGTCGGTCGGGCGGCGGCACGGCTGGACGTAGGCGAAGGACCACGGGCGTTTGCCCAAGGAACAAAGCGTGGTGGCTGGGTGGAAAGTGCCTGCCCCAACCTCCATATCATACGGCTGCATAAGGGCGCACCCTTGGGCTGCCCAGTAGGATTGCAAGCGTAGGATGATGTCTTGGAATGATTGCGGTTTTGGGGGTGTGGATTGTTTGGTGGTCATTTTCGGTGCCGTGTGGTTTGCGGAGTGTGCGGGTTATTGCCCTTTCTTTATGTGAAAATGGGCGTGAGGTCAAGGGGTGTTTAGCGATTAGTGATTAGTGATTAGTGATGAATGATTTTTTGCCACTTCTTGGCTGGTCGGCATTTCGAAGAAATGACGAAGACCCGAAGGGCATCGTTAATCCTTAACCACTCATCGCAAAAATAATCCCCGCGAAATCGGCGGCTTTCAAGGACGCGCCGCCTATCAGTCCGCCGTCAACATCGGGCAAATGCGCTATCCGTTCAGCGTTGCCCGCGTTCATCGACCCGCCGTATAACACGCGAAGCCCGCCCGCCACGGGTGCGCCGAATCGCTCTGCCAAAGCCGCACGAATAAACCCGTGCATCTGCGTGATATCATCATCATTCGGCGTGTGACCTGTGCCGATAGCCCAAATCGGCTCGTAAGCCACTATCAAATTAGCGGGGGTTGCCCCGTCAGGCAGGCTGGTTTGCAACTGGCGGGCAACGACGGTTTGCGCGTCTGCACGTTCCGCCAGATTTTCCCCCACGCAAACAATCGCGCACAGCCCTGCCCGCCACGCGGCCTGGGTTTTCTGCGCTATGATAGCGTCGGTTTCCCCGTGGTTTGCCCTGCGTTCCGAATGACCGATAATGACGAATTTCGCGCCTATGTCGGCCAGCATCTCTGCCGATATGTCGCCCGTATATGCGCCCGTTTCCTGGGGGTGGCAGTCTTGTCCGCCTAATAAAATCTGCGGGGTGTTCTGCCCAAGGCTCTGCCCGAACGGGTGGATATAAGGGAAAGGCGGGCAGATGATAATATCGCAATTCGGCGCGGGGGTAGCACCCTGCAATTCGCCCTGCAATTCCGCCAGCATATCGCTCGCGTTCAGCAGCCCGTTCATCTTCCAATTCCCCGCCGCTATTTTACGGCGTGGTGCCAGCTCCCCTGCCCTCGTCATTTTTTTTCCAAACCTGTCGCCAAACCTGCCAGTGGCTCTGGCGCGGCGGCAGGTGCGGCCTTCCCACCCGTATCAAACTGAATAGATTCGCCACAACCGCAAGTCTCCGACACATTGGGGTTTCTAAACCGAAATCCGCTCTCTAACAAACCAGATTCAAAATCAATCTCCGTGCCGAACAGGAACATCTGCGCCATCGGCGCAATCATAACAACCGCCCCGTCTTGGCGGATAATTTCATCCAAAGGATCGACCGAGGACACATACTCCATCGTGTATTCCATCCCCGCGCAACCGCCCTTTTTCACGCCCAAGCGCAGGCCTAAAGTCGTTTTTTCACGCATCAAACGAGCAATATGCTGCGCCGCACGGGGCGTTAGGTTTAACGCCTGTTTTTGTGGTTTTTCCATCACATAAACCCCAGTTCCAGCCGAGCTTCGTCCGACATCATATCCATACCCCATTGGGGTTCCCATATCAAATCGACTTGCACGGATAGCACCCCTGGCACCGCGCTGATCGCGTCTTGCACCCATATCGGCATTTCACCAGCAACAGGGCAACCAGGGGCGGTCAGGGACATTTTGACGAAAACATCGCCCGTGTCTTCAATGGTAATAGTGTAAATCAGCCCAAGGTCAAAGATATTGACGGGGATTTCGGGGTCATGAACGGTGCGACATGCTTCGCATATCGGCTCGTACAGAGGGCTCTGCGTCGTAGACGGCACGATAAGGGGCGTGCCTTCGGGCGGGATATTACTGGGGGGATTATTTGGGGAAGCGGGCGATACCATCGGGTGAAACCTTTGTTTGGGGATAGGTTAATCAATAGATAACGCTAACCTACGCGAATGTCAAGCGGTGATTCTATGCGCCAGCCCACCCTACCTATTCGGGCGGTGTTGCGACAAACCCGCCAGCAAAAGGCGTATCGGTCACATCATCATTGCTGATAAACGCGCCAACCGCGCCATATTCCCCAATTAAACCTCTGACAACACCATCTCGCGCATTAACCGCATTAAGCACAGGGTTAGGGTCATAGGTTATCGTGCCGTTTATCAGCCCATTATCGGTCCAAGTGCCATCCAAAGAAATGGATTTCAGTCCCGTGTTAAGAACAGAGCTGTGGCTGATTGTTTGATTTGTGAAATCAACGCTAAGATTCATATCGCGGATAGTAACCCCGCTGTTATTTGCTACAATCCCCAGTTGACCATTCCAAGTGGCGGTAACAGGATTGCCATTGACGGCGGGCAGAACCGTCAAGGGATTACCCAATCGTGTGTTTATAAAAATCCCCGCATAATGGCGACTTCGTCCATCCATCATGACGGCAAAAAACTTTACTCCAACTTCGTCATCATTCGTGTTCGGCACACCGTTAATCGTTAAGACACCTTTAGGAGTTGCTGCAGCTATACGGTTTTGATCACCATCTTGAATGAACGCACTTAATCCAACGTCATCCCTAGTTCCGTCCAGCGTCAAGACTTTATCATTAAAGCTTTCACGCCAGTCTCTCTCTGTCACCTCTGACGAAAGTTCAATATCTGGCGATGCAATAAACCCGCCGACAAAACGCTTACCAGTAAAGGCAGCAACCGCGCCTCTCGAACCTATTAAGCCCGTTAATTTTGAATTATGCTGGTTATTATTTTCAAGTCTGGCGATATTGGGGGTATAACTGCCTTTGAACCACTCTGCAACCGTTCCGCCAATCACACCATTATCATCAAAATAACCTTCCACAAGATAGTGTTCTCCGAATCTATCTTTTTGGACATAACCATTCAGAGTCCCAGCGTGTTCCTGACCACCAAATGTGATTCTAAGGACAAAATCACGTTTCTTATAACCATAAGAAGCATCTTTAGACGTAAACACACCATTCCAGCGCGCAGACCCAGTTGTTTGAGTTAAGGGAGCACCCAAATCCGTGCCTGCAAGAATTCCGGCATAATTATAAAACCAAACCCCGTTTGTCCCCTGAAAGAAAGAAAACCCGCCTGTCGCATCGCTGTCAACTCTCACGTCATCAAAGATGACACTGTCAATAGTTTCGGTATAAAACCTTCTTGGACCACTCAACCATTTTCTTCCAACACTAATATTGCCCGTATACAACCCTGTTTCGCTGCCTTGCACGAATTGATGGCGATAATCGGTGGGGGCAATGGAGGGTGCAGTCTCAAAACTTGCCACCCAGTCCTCCGTGGTTACCCGATTTGTCGTTGTGTCTGGCGCGGGTGTTGGCAAATCGGGGCGGTTTGGCACAGCAACAAACCCGCCAGAAGAATAATAATAACCACCGATACCCCCGCCAGTGGTGATAAAGGCACCAATCGCACCCTCTTGCCCGATTAAACCGCTCAGCACTCCGGTCTGTCGCTTACGGGCTATTGGATCATCACGGTCACCATCCGTATATTGTCCGTAATCAGCCGTTCCATTCACAATAACACCGCCATGATTGAAATTACCCTGTATGTGATAATAGTAATTGCCACTTCTATTAATAAAAGCTTCAATCTCACCTGCATAGTTACCACCAGTATAGGTGACTGTAAGGGTAAAGTCTGTTTTTAGCGCGTTTACCCCGATAGCTTGGAATACCCCCTTCCATTCGTATATCGGTGTACCTTCTGGTTCTAAAGGCAAACCCAAATCGGTATTAGCTAAAATCCCAGAATAATAACGATTGTTATTCTCACTAGTAATCGTTTTACCAAAGAAAGCCACACCATCGGCGGCGTGTCCGCCCAAAGATGCGCCATCGGCAAAGTTATCGGCAAGGGTTAAAACCGCAAGTTGTTGCCGAGTCCTGCTAAACCCTTGCATTTCAGCCAAATTAAACCCATATGCAGTCGCTTTCAAAAATTGGTTTTTAGTGTCGATCGGGATGGAAAAAGGCTCTGTATCAAAACTTGCCAGCCAGTCCGCTGTGCTTACTGTACGTCCTTCTGTACCTGGTGCGGCGACAAATCCGCCAGCAAAGCCAGTTGTACTGCTGGTATGACCGACAAACGCGCCAACCACGCCTTGTTGCCCGATTAAACCTGTTAATTCTGCCGTATGTTTAATAGTACCCTGGGTAATAGGGTCTTGGTTCGCGTTGAAAGTCCCAAGATAAACATTGCCTGTTATCACCCCTATATCATCAAAACTGCCTGCCACATGAAAATCATTAGAGGCATAATCTTTAATAATAGTATTTATCAAACCAGCCTCATCCCCACTGCCGAAAAGAATGTTAAGAGTGAAATCTGTCGCGGAATAACCTTCATATTGGAATGACCCAAGCCATTGCGCCGTCCCTTGCGTTTGCGTTACAGGGGCACCAAGATCGGTCCCTGACAGAATTCCAGCATAGCTCAAAAATCTTCCATTCACTTGATCAGCCGCAAAGAACGCGATACCATCGGCAGCGTCCCCATCCATGCTATCCCCGTTGTTATAGGTACCAGCAAGAGTCAAAGTCCCACTATAATTTACATTACCTCCTGCAAGAAGACCAATGCCGCCCGTATCCAAATCGCCCGAGCGACCTTTCAGAAACTTGGAAACCGTATCGGTGCGGGATGCCTTTGTGGCCAGTTCGCCCTCATCAAAGCTATCCGTCCAAACGGTGGCTGTTACATGCCCTGATGCATGCTGTATTTCTGGCTCTGGCGGAGGCGGACAGGCGGGGTTGCCCGCGTTCCTCCGACAAAAGCTGAGCCGTAAATCGTTATATCCCTCGCCCGCGCATCGTGGGGCAAAAGGGGCATCCGCACAGGCGGCTCTGCGAAATTGCGCATAATAATCTCTATCAATACATTGCGCATCAAACGGGTAGTTCGTGCAGATATGGTGGCGGGCAAAAGTACAAAGCCGATTATCCGCATTCCCTGGGGTCAGACAAAACGCAACGCGGTTTGTCCGCACCTGTTCATGATATTGTGACACGTTGTAGTTCATTTCATCACATTTCCAGCCAAACGGAACAACAATGCAAGGATACCATTCATCGGCAGAACCGCAACGTTCTTCATCATTGGCGTTGTCGCCAATAATACAGTGTTCAATAATCGCATTGCGTTCGGCTTCATAGCTGGTAGCGCAAAGCGGAATAAACGGGTCATCGGTGCAGATTTGTTCCACAGTCCGTAGCTCTTCTGCTGATGAGGGTCGTGCAACAAATACACCAAAATAGTCATAGCTCCAGCCATTATTGATAACAAACGCGCCAATCGCGCCCTCTTGCCCGATAAGACCTGTTAATTCGCCTGTAGTGTGGTGACGCCTCCTATTGTTCGGACTCTGCCGAACCGTCCCCGTTATCACCCCAGCATCATCAAATTCGCCCGCTATGTGAATATCCTCATAAAATGAATTTTGTCTTTCAACAATAGCCTCAATCTCGCCCGCCCCTGCGCCAGTGCCAAAAGAAACCTTAAGAACAAAATCTACTGGGGAATGACCTTCAACTTGGAACGCGCCAACCCATTTGGCAGAGCCCTCGGTATCGGTTAAAGGTGCGCCAAGGTTGGTGCCTTCCAGAATGCCCACATAGCTATAAAGTTTGCCATTGTTGGCTCTTTCCGCACCAAAAAATGCCACGCCATCGGCGCGATCCCCGCCCAAGGCAACCCCGTTAAAGGTGGCATCGGCAAGGTTTAAATTGCCCGAACGGTTAGGAGAGTTCGAATAAGGACTACGCCCACCCGTATCCAAATCTGTTGCCCTGCCTATCAGGAATTTGGATTCGGTGTCCTCGGCGGTTACTCCGTGGGCAAGGGGTGTGTCAAAACTATCCGCCCAAACCTTGGCGGTTACCTGTGGAGTCGTTGGCTCTGGCGTTGGACAAGCGGGGTTGCCCGCGTTGTTTTCACAAAAACTGACCCGTAAATCGTTATATTCCTCGCCCGCGCATCGCGTGGCAAAAGGATCGCTCAAACAAGCGTTCCTGCGATTTTGGGTATAGCCACTGCCACACAAGGTATCAAACGGATTACCACCACAAATGCCTGAAATTATACCACCACACTGCGTATTCGTTGAGCCATTACGACAGGCGGTTTCACGCACATTATTATACTCGCCACCACAATAGGAGCTAAACGGATTTGTACCGCAGGTCAACCCTGCCAAAGTCCGGCATTCGGTACTGCCAGTACCAGCAGTCGTACATGCATTTTGACGGGCTTGATTATAACGGCTATCGGCAAAGCATTGCGGAGAAAACGGGTGTCTCGTGCAGATATATTGGATAGCATACGAATAAGTGCAAAGCGCATTATCCACATTTTCCGCCTTCCGACAAAACGCAATGCGGTTTGCCAGCACAAGTTCATGATGTTGTGGCAAGCTCTCTTCACAATCACTGCGAAACGGATTCTTAATGCAATGAGTCAATTTATTGACAGAGGCACAACGTTCATCATTGACGTTGTCATCAGTAATACAGTGTTCAATAAGCTCAAGGCGTTCAGATTCATATCCAATAGTGCAGAGCGGGTTATACGGGTCATCCCCGCATGTTTGCTCCAATGTCCGTAACTCTGCCGCTGATGATGGTCGTGCGACAAATCCACCGTAATAGTTAGGCATAAGAAACGCACCAACCGCGCCCTCTTCTCCGATAAGACCTGTTAATTTGCCTGTACGCCATGCCCTGCCCCTATTGTCGGCGTCGTTTGTCCTGTAATACCCATGCTGAACCGTACCTGTTATCACCCCTGCATCATCAAATTCGCCCGTTATGTGATGATCGGAAGGATAATGCAAATCGTTTTGAATAAGAGCCTCAATCTCACCCGCACCGTCGCCAGCGCCGAACGAAATATTAAGGACAAAATCTTCAACTGCTCGGCCACCGGAAGGACCTACCATAATCTGGAAAGACCCAATCCATTTGGCAGAGCCCTCGGTATCGGTTAAAGGTGCGCCAAGGTTCGTGCCTGACAGAACGCCAGCATAAGTACCAAGGACGTTGTTATAGATGGCTCTTACATTAGAAGCGAATGCTACGCCATCGGCGCGATCCCCGCCCAAGGCAACCCCGTTAAAGGTGGCATCGGCAAGGTTTAAATTGTTTAAATAGTAAGGATTTCTTCTGTACGCATTTCTAACCCTGCTCGCATCCAAGTCTGTTTCTCTGCCTATAAGAAATCTGCCGCCACGTTCATCAGAGCTTGCCTCGGTGGCAAGGGGTGTATCAAAACTATCCGCCCAAACCGATGCGGTTACCTGTGGAGTCGTTGGCTCTGGCGTTGGACAAGCGGGGTTGCCCGCGTTGTTTTCACAAAAGCTGACCCGTAAATCGTTATAAGTATCGCCCGCGCATCGTGGGGCAAAAGGGTTGCCCGAACATGCGTTCCTGCGAATTGGTCTATAATCATTATCACCACGACACTGCGCATCAAACGGGTGGTTCGTGCAGATATGGGCAAAAGTCTTTTCAACAGTGCAAAGGGCGTTATCCGCATTCCCCACTGTGCGACAAAACGCAACGCGGTTTGCCCGCGCCCGTTCATAATGGGCTGGCAAGTAGTTATAACAATCACTGCGAAACGGATTATTAATGCAATAATTCCAGTCATTGACAGAATCGCAGCTTTCATCATTGGCGTTGCCACCAATAATACAGTGGTCAAAAATCGCATCGCGTTCGGATTCATAGCCGAGAGAGCAAAGCGCGTTAAACGGGTCATCGGCGCAAGTTTGCTCCACAGTCCGCAACTCGTCTACTGATGATGGTCGGGCAACAAACCCACCGTACCCAGCGTAATTGAATGAACGGTGAGTGTTAGTAAGAATAAACGCACCAACCGCGCCCTCTTCCCCGATAAGACCGGTTAATTCGCCTGTACGAGTGGCAGTTCCCTTGTTTTCGGGGTCGTTCTCCCTGAAATACCCCTGATCAACTCTCCCTGTTATCACCCCAGCATCATCAAATTCGCCTGTTATGTGATGATCAAGATCATTACTGCTTCTTAGAAGAATAGCATCAGATTCGCTCTCTATGTAATAACTAGAAGAAGTATAGGATGCTTGAACAAAAGCCTCAATTTCGCCCGCCCCCGCGCCAGTGCCGAACGAAATATTAAGAACAAAATCGGTTGCGGGATTGAGTGCAGTTCTGAAACTGCCAACCCATTTGGCAGAGCCCTCGGTATCGGTTAAAGGCGCACCAAGGTTGGTGTCTGACAAAATGCCCGCATAGCTATAAAGATTGCCATTGTTGGATCTTTCCGTAGCAAAAAATCCCACGCCATCGGCGACATCCCCGCCCAAGGCAACCCCGTTAAAGGTGGCATCGGCAAGTGTCAAACTCTTATTATAATCAGGAGTCGTTCTAAAGGGAGCAACCCCACCCGTATCCAAATCTGTTGCTCTGCCTATCAGGAATTGGGATTCGGTATCTTCGGCTGTTGCGCCGTGTGCCAAATCCTCATCAAAACTATCCGCCCAAACCTCGGCCGTTACCTGCGCGGGTTGCGGACAGGCGGGGTTGCCCACCTTACCCTCACAAAATGTCACCCGCAAATCGTTATAAGTATCGCCCGCGCATCGTGGGGCAAAAGGGTTATCCGTACAAAGCGAACGACGACTTTGGGTATAGCCACTGCCACACAAGGGGTCAAACGGATTACCACCGCAAACACCCGCGATTATACCACCACACTGCGTATTCGTTGAGCCATTGCGACAGGCGGTTTCACGCACGTCATTATACCCACCACCGCAATAGGAGCTAAACGGATTTGAACCACAGGTCAACCCTGCCAAAAGCTCGCATTGGGTACTGCCAGCACCAGCAATCGTACAGGCATCTTGGCGGGTTTGGTCATAATCACCATTGCCGAGGCATTGCGCATCAAACGGGTAGATCCTGCAGATATAGGAATAAGCATCTTCATCAGTGCAAAGGGCATTATCCGCATTATCCGCATTCCGACAAAACGCAACGCGGTTCGCCCGCGCAGGGCGATTATATTTTGCAAAGGAACTACTACAATACGAATCAAACGGGTTTTTAATGCAAGAATACCATTCATTGGCAGAACCGCAAAGCTCTTCATTCAAAGCATTGTCACCAGTAATACAAAGTTCAACAACCGCATGGCGTTCGTCCTCATACCCGAGAGAGCAAGCGGATTTAAACGGGTCATCAACGCAGGTTTCCGCCACCTCTGCCAGCTCTTGCTCTGATGCTGGTCGCGCGACAAACCCACCAGAAAAACCAATCACAGGCGAAGAACTAAAATCACCAGTAAAGACACCGACTGCGCCCTCTTCCCCGATTAAGCCTGTCAACTCTGATGTGTCAACAGTGTTAAGATAACGAGTATTAGGTCTATTGTCCGTATAGTAATCATCATAAAAATGTCTTAACCGAACAGTGCCAGTGATCAACCCTGCATTATCAAAATCACCTTCCACGAGGAAATCTTTGTTGTGCGTTACCTCACGATATCCTTTAACAAAAGCACTTATACTACCAGCCTTATCCGTGCCACCGAAAGTGACGGTAAGAATGAAATCGTGGTCGCCACTGCCTGAATACTGGAACGCGCCAATCCATTGCGCAGTGCCGATCCTTTGGGTCAAAGGTGCGCCAAGGTTGGTGCCTGACAGAATTGCGGCGTAACTGGGAGTACCGTAAGGCGATCTTTCAGTTACAAAAACGGCTGTGCCGTCGGTCGCGTCGCCACCCAAGGGGCGTCCGTTAAAAGTGGCATTGGCAAAGGTTAAAGTTCCAACATGGTTGGCGTCGAACTCCCGAAGCCCGCCATTATCCAAATCGGCTGCTCTGCCTTTCAAAAACTTGCCCCCGTGGTCTCTACCATTTGCGGCACTGGCCAGTTCCTCATCAAAACTATTTTCCCAAAGGGCTGCCGTTACCTGTGGAGTGGGGGCAGGACATTCGGGATGGGTGCCCACCTTACCCTCACAAAATGTCACCCGTAAATCATTATATCCATCGCCCGCACATCGTGGGGTGAAAGGGTCATCGGTACAGGCGGTTCTGCGGTTTTGGGTATAGCCACTGCCACACAAGGGGTCAAACGGATTACCCGAGCAAACACCCGCGACTATATTACCACACTGCGTATTCGTTGAGCCATTGCGACAGGCGGTTTCACGCTCGCCAGTATAGCCATTGCCACATAAGGGGTCAAACGGATTGCCCGAGCAAACCCCCGCGATTACATTACCACACTGCGTATTATTTGAACCATTGCGACAGGCGGTTTCACGTGCGTTATTATAACCACCGCCACATAAGGTATCAAACGGATCATCACGGCAAATAGAGCCTATAGTCCAACTGCACCGCCCGTCAGCTGGATTGCCCCGACAAATACTTACCCGCGCATCAAGATAGGACTGCGTATTGCGACACAATCTATTAAACGGATTGCCACCGCAAACCCGCGTCAGCGTATCGCTACACCGCGAACTGTTTGGATTGGAAGCGCACACACTCTCACGAATTCCATCATAACTTGAACCGCACAAGCTATCAAACGGATTATTATCTCTATGGCAAAGGTTTGCTATAATAGTACGGCAACTGGGATTGCTTTGGTCATTACGGCAAGCATTTATCCGCGCGTCAGCATAGATACTAGAAGAACACAGCGAATCAAGCGGGTTGGTTGCACAGACACGGTCTTCAACCTTTAAACAACGGTAAAGTGGCTCAACACTATTACGGCAAAAATTTGCACGGTCATCATTATAATCACTGCCACACAAGGTATCAAACGGATCATTACCGCAAACACCCGCGATTATATTAGAACAACGCTGATTGGATGAATCATCACGACAAGCGGACAAACGGTCGCCAGCATAGGCACTATCGCCAAGACACACGGTATCAAACGGGTCAATCCGACACACGGATTTGGCAACGGGCGCGCCCGTGCAAAGCGGTGCTATCAAATGGTCAAAAAGCCCCGTGCTATTCTTACAAAACGCCACACGAGTAGAACGCAACTGCGCAATATAACTCCTAACAGCAGGATTCGAATCACAGACGGTATCAAACGGATTTATAAAACACGGGAGTGCTTCGGCAATAATCGTACTACAAGCGGAGGTAACCGCGCCCGTAACCGCTTGAATAGCGCAAGTCTTAGCAAGATCCTTGCGGGCGTTATTATAACTGGAATCAGCGCAAGTTGGGCCAAACGGATTATCCAAACAAACATCAGCGACAGGAGCCGCAGGAGCGACAGGACAGCTTGCAGATACGTCAGGGTCGGACTCACAGGCATTCGCCCGCGCATCATCATAATCCGTATTGCCAGTGCAGAGCCTGTCAAACGGATATTCACTACAAACCACGGCTACATGGCCGTTCAAACCTGTGCAATTCGGGTTATTTGGGTCTTCAAAACATACCTCACTCCGTTCGTTGAAATAAACCCCCGCGAAATTCTCTTTTTCACCACACAACGGGTCAAACGCATCGGCCTTACAAACACTATACGCCACGGCACTGCAACTTGCATCAGAAAACGCCGCGCCCGTACATCTTTGCTTTTCGGAATTGAGGGTTTGGCACTGCGCCCTATCTATATTACCATCGCGACAATCCACCGCCCGTTTGTCTTGCAAAACAACGGTTTTGCTGACTGTAACCCCGCCCCTGACGAAATTACCAAGCAGATTATCGCCCTGACAACTGCCCGAAAATGGGTTATTAATGCAATTTATAACCGCGGGCGAGCATCGTTCATTATTGGCATTCGCCGGATCACTACACAAATCAACGATTTCCAAACTGGTGGTTTCACCCTTTTCTTTATCGGTTTTGGTGGAGCTATCTTTGTCCAATTCGGGTTTAATCTCTGTATTTTTAGGGGTGTTATCAACAACCTCTTCAACAACCGCGCCGTTTTCATCGCTGGGTGGATTGGTCGCGCCCTCGGCGGCAATACAAAGGTCTGTGCCTGATTTACTGGGGTTGTCGGTGCAATCCTTTATAATCAATTGACGGTAGGTTTTTATACTATTGCCATGCTTATCACATCCTTTAAGAAACGGATTGGCGATACATTGGCTATCCAGCCCATTGAGATTAATATCAAAGCTAATCGGTGCACCACCACAGGCCGCCAATATAAAAAGAGCGGACAGCACGAACGCTCCCAATTTTAGGGGCAACGACTTTAGGGGAAGTATAAAAAGCCTATGCATAGTGTATCCTCTGTTTCTTATAGGGCTTGTTGCGTTGCCCATTGATTTTATAGCCGTTTGACCTTACGTTTTATACAAGGGTGATTCGCTAAAAAATACCCCTATGGATAATTTGTATTGATTTTTCCCCATATCTGCAAGCGTTTTTACACGGTTTTTTGACTATTTTGTCGCTTTTTATGGGGTTTATGGATAACCCCTTGAAAACACACGCAAAACCCGCAAAAAAACTTACATGAAAAAGGGGGATAGTTTTAACGATTAACGATTAGTGATTAGTGGTGGCTTTTGTGGATATAGAGCTTTTGCTCATAGGCAAAAGCCCATCCACAAAAGCCTTTGGCTACAAGATGATAAGTTTATTTTAAATTTATTTAGACTATACACAAGACGCTGAGCCAAACCCCAGCCAAAAAATAGCCCGTCCAGCTCTCCGCAGGAGGGGTGGGTGGGCGGGAAGCCCGAACAAAGGGGCTTGCCCCGAAGTGAGGGCGCAACAAAAAACCTCTGCCCTTAACCTCTCATAACCAACTTCCAATTCCTAACAACCAATCATTCATCGTTAATCGTTAATCGTTAATCGTTATTCACTGGGCGGACGCGCGACAAACCCACCAGCAAATCCGCTAGTATTACCCGTTTGGCGATTGCTGACAAACACGCCAACCGCGCCCTCTTGCCCGATAAGCCCTGTTACGGGTCCTGAATTCACGATATCACCCGTAACATTCCCTATGCGACCGTTTTCATAATACACATGGTTTGCGGTTCCGCTAATCACACCGCGGTTATTAAACGTCCCGTCCAGTTCAAAGTAGTCTTCGGTTCTGCCACTCACAATCGTGCTGATGTCGCCACCCGCGGCATTAAAGGTAATACCCAGCGTGAAATCACGGCTGAAATACCGCAGAACACTGCCAGAAATCACGGCGTTGAATCGACCGCTCCAAGTTGCCGTTCCGCTTGTTTGGGTTAATGGCGCACCCAAATCCGTTTCAGGAATAATCCCCGCATAAAAATACGAGTCTGATTCATCGCTATCAGCGCTTCTATTGGCTCTTACAAAGAATATACCATCGGCGGCATCCCCGCCCCCGTCTTGGAAAATATCATCGTCAAGCGTTAGGGTAGTTTGATTTAATCTCTCAAAACCAAGGACATTTGCAAAAAGGACTATACCCTCAATCCCTCCCACGCGTCTCCTCGGGAATTGCATGAAATGATGGTTATTAGGATTATTAACGAGTGCGGGTGCAGTCTCAAAACTTGCCACCCAGTCCTCCGCAGTTACCCGATTTGGCGTTGTGTCTGGTGCGGGTTTTGGCAAATCGGGTAGGTTTGGCACAACGGCAAAACCGCCAGCAAAGTCCGTTTCCCGTTTAATGCCCCTACTACCGTAGGGGGTATTACTCTTAAATATAGCAAGGGCACCCTCTTGCCCGATTAGCCCCACCAAATCGCCTCTCCTATAACTTGCGTATGTTCCACTTTGAACATTGTTTTCATAATCCCCAAAAGTAATACTTCCATCAATCACCCCCCGATGATTAAATGTTGCGGATACTGCAAAATGTTTTAAACCTGTATCATGCACAAGAGCATCTACCCTGCCAGCCCTGCGCAAACTATCAGAAAAGCTGACTTCAAGTGTGAAATCTTTACTTACAACACGGTCAAAATGCACAGATTTGAATTGCCCTTTCCAGTATGCTTTGCCTGATGTTTGGGTTACGGGTGCGCCCAAATTGATATCATTAAAAATCCCCGAATAAACGCGGTAGTGAATTTTGGACGAACGGGAGGTATCAGTAGGACCCTTCCAGCCCTTAAAGAAAGAGATCCCATCCGTGGCATCACCGCCCAAGCCGCGCCCTTGATGGGTTGCATTGGCAAGGGTCAAGGTTTCAACGATCGGTGTGCTGCCATCGCGCGTTAATAGAGTGCCCGTATTCATTTCCCCCGTCGATGAAGCGGCCAGAAAACTGCTGACTTCCGTACGGTAAAGGGGGTCGGTTGGAAACGCCAAATGGTAATAGTCACTCAAATCGGCAGATGTCACGTGATCTTGCAGTGATGGAGCGGCAATAAACCCGCCAACATAACCAGCATAACCTGTTCGATCGCTGATAAAGACACCAACTGCGCCCTCTTCCCCGATTAAGCCTGTTAATGTTCCGGGTTTCCGCCAATATCGTGGTATCTTTGTATCCTCATAATTAAAATTCCCATATTCAGCAGTGCCTTTAATCACCCCTGCTTCATTAAAATCACCATCCACCCGATATTTATAGTCCGCGTCACCAGGCCCTGTGGTTTTAACTTGCCCTGTTACGGTTCCAACTTGGCTCCCTGCCCCAAAATTAATGTGGAGGACAAAATCTGTGAACACAGCAGACCCAGCCCAAGCCCCGAATACAATCATTCTACCTTCCCAAGCCGCTGAACCTTGCGTTTGCGTTAATGGTGCCCCCAAATCGGTACCAGACAGAATCCCCGCATGATGCGTGGTGTAATGACTAGGATTACTAGACAACGCAAACCCGTCGGCGGCATCCCCGCCCACAGCTTTACCATCAAAGATGGCATTGGCAAAGGTGACAGCCTTGTATGAAGTTCGGTCGTAATTTTGCAGCGACAAACCGGTTTTAGACGCTTTCACGAAGTGATTTTTGGCTGGATTGTAAGATCCGATTGATCCAGCGGGTATCCGTCGTCTAACAGGTGGGGCTTCATTAAAACTGTTCAGCCAATCTGCCGTTGTTACCCGCGCGTTATTGACCAGAGGTTCTGGCGAATCGAACGCCGCACTTGGGCGCACGACAAACCCGCCCGCATAACTTCCCTGGACAAATGCGCCAACCGCGCCCTCTTCCCCGATAAGACCCGTTAAAGTGCCAAACAGTATTCTACCAGAGTATTTACCCGGTCTTGGCAAATCGGGATTGTCATCGGTGAAACGTCCTTTATTGGTTGTTCCTGTAATCACCCCATTGCTATCGAATGAACCTCTTAGCCGAAGGTAGTAATTTTCCTCCCGACTGCCATTATAGGGCGATGCGGCAAAACCTTCGATTGTCCCGCCTGCCGTGCCATTAAACTCAATATCAAGGCTAAAATCTGTATTTTTGCTGTACCAGCTTGTTTCATTAATACTACCATGCCAAGTTGCCCTGCCTGTTTGATTGAGCGGTGCGCCCAAATCAGTTCCCGCCAGAATTCCAGCATATGCAAAACTTCCGGCCCCTTGATAAGGGTTGCCTTCAAAGAACGCCACGCCATCGCGCGCATCCCCGTTCAAATACTTGCCATCATAGCTGGCAGTATCAAAGTTAAGGTTATACATTATTACCCCACTGCGTGTATGACGATAATATGGACTGTTCCCTAATGTCCCCGAATTCAAATCATCTGCTGTTGCTTCAAGGAAACCAGATTCCAAATTATTTGCATCTGGTTGGCTGGGCAATTCGTCATCAAAACCTTCCAACCAGTCCGTCGTGGTTACCCGATTTGGCGTTGTATCTGACAGGACTTGGGCAGGACAAGAGGGATTATTGGCGTTGACCGCCCTATCACAAAAGATCACCCGTAAGCCATTATATCTTGCACCCGCGCATCGTGGGGCAAAAGGGTCATCCGTACAGGCGATTCTGCGCAATGGCGTATAATTACTATCGCCAAGACACTGCGCATCAAACGGGTGGTTCGTGCAGATATGGGCAAAAGTCGCCTCGACAGTGCAAAGTGCATTCCCCGCATTACCTGCGGTGCGACAAAACGCAACGCGGTTTGCCCGCGTCTGTTCATAATGTTGCGAAAAGCGTTCATCACAATCACTGCTAAACGGATTATTAATGCAAGAATACAATTCATTGGCAGAGCCACAACTTTCATCATTGGCGTTGCCACCAATAATACAGTGGTCAATAACCGCATCGCGCTGGGTTTCGTATCCCAAATTGCAGAACCCGTTAAACGGGTCATCGGCGCAGGTTTCCGTCAGAGTCCGCAGCTCTGCCACTGATGATGGTCGTGCGACAAATCCGCCGAAATGGTTACCGATAAGAAACGCGCCAACCGCGCCCTCTTCCCCGATAAGCCCTGTTAATTTGCCTGTCGTGTGGATCTCGCCCCTATTGTCTGGATCGTTCGTCCTGAAAGCCCCACGTAGAGCCGTCCCCGTTATCACCCCTGTATCATCAAATTCGCCCGCTATGTGATAATCATTATGATTATCATAATTACTGTATTCTTGAACAAGAGCCTCAATCTCGCCCGCGCCCGCGCCAGTGCCGAAAGACACGTTAAGAACAAAATCAGTTGCGTAATTACCCTCACGCAAGAATGAACCGACCCATTTGGCAGAGCCGATGGTATCGGTTAAAGGTGCACCAAGGTTAGTGCCTGATAGAATGCCAGCATAGCTATAAAGCCCCCAATCGCTGGCAAAGTTAGCGGCAAAAAATGCTGCGCCATCGGCGGCGTCCCCACCCAAGGCAACCCCGTTAAAGGTAGCATCGGCAAGGTTCAAACCGTTTTGAAGCGTTCCAAAAGAACGAACCGCGCCATTATCCAAATCCGTTGCTCTGGCTTTTAGGAATTTGGAACTGGTGCTGTCGCGGGTTATTGTGGTTTCCAACTCCTCATCAAAACTATTTTCCCAAACCGATGCGGTTACCTGCGCGGGTTGACAGGCGGGATTGTCCGCGTTATTTTCACAAAATGTCACCCGTAAATCGTTATAGGCATCGCCCGCGCATCGCGTGGCAAAAGGCTCAATCAAACATTCGACCCTGCGCAATAGTCTATAAATATTATTGCCGAGGCATTGCGCATCAAACGGGTGGCTCCTGCAGATATGGGCAAAAGCCCCTGCAACAGTGCAAAGCCCATTATCCGCATTCCCTGCCGTCCGACAAAACGCAACGCGGTTTGCCCGTGCCTGTTCATAATATTGTGGCAAGCGGACATCACAATCACTGCGAAACGGATTATTAATGCAAATGTGCAATTGCTTGACAGACCTGCAACGCACGTTATCATTGGCGTTACCACCGATAATACAGTGCTCAATAATCGCATTACGCTGGGACTCATATTTCACAGTGCAGAGCCTATTAAACGGGTCATCGGTACAAGTTTGCTCCAATGTCCGTAGCTCTGCCTCTGTTGATGGTCGCGCGACAAACCCACCGTAATAGTCACCATCATCCCCAGCAACATAATCATCAATAATAAACGCGCCAACCGCGCCCTCTTCCCCGATAAGACCGGTTAATTTGCCTGTAGTGTCGTTCGTCTGTGCATCGGCAGGAGAGCTCGTTCCTAAAACCCTATATCGAACCGTCCCCATTATCACCCCTGCATCATCAAATTCGCCCGCTATGTGATAATCAGAATAAAAATCTGAGAAGTATCTTGGAATAAGAGCCTCAACCTCGCCCGCCCCGTCGCCAGTGCCGAACGAAATATTAAGAACAAAATCAGTTGGGGTAATACCTTCAATTTTGAAACTGCCAATCCATTTGGCAGAGCCTTGCGTATCGGTTAAAGGCGCGCCAAGGTTGGTGCCTTCCAGAATGCCAGCATAGCTGTAAATTCCCCTCGCATAGGAACTTCTTGCAGTGCCAAAGAATGCCACGCCATCGGCGCGGTCCCCACCCAAGGCAACCCCGTTAAAGGTAGCATCGGCAAGGTTCAAATTGTCGGGACTATTGTAAGGGTTATGCCTTCTAACCCCGCCCGTATCCAAATCTGTTGCCCTGCCTATCAGGAATTGGGATTCGGTATCCTCGGCGGTTGCGCCGTGGGAGAGGGGTGTGTCAAAACTATCCGCCCAAACTTTGGCAGTTACCTGTGGCGCAGGACAGGAGGGATGGGTGCCCACATTATCCTCACAAAAGCTCACCCGCAAATCGTTATACACATTGCCCGCGCATCGTGGGGCAAAAGGGTCACCCGAACAGGCGTTCCTGCGGTTTTGGGTATAGCCATTGCCACACAAGGGGTCAAACGGGTTAGCCCCGCAAACACCCGCGATTATACCACCACACTGCGTATTATTTGAGCCATTGCGACAGGCGGTTTCACGCGCGTTATTATACCCACCACCGCAATAGGAGCTAAACGGATTTGTACCGCAGGTCAACCCTGCCAAAGTCCGACATTCGGTACTGCCAGCACCAGCCGTATCACAGGCATCTTGGCGGGCTTGGTCATAATCATCATTACCAAGACACTGCGCATCAAACGGGTAGTTCGTGCAGATATGGGCAAAAGTCGTGTCAGCAGTGCAAAGCTCATTGCCCGCATTCCCCTCTGTGCGACAAAACGCAAGGCGGTTTGCCCGCACCTGTTGATAATGGTCTGGCAAGCGGGCTTCACAACTACTGCGAAACGGATGTTTAATGCAAGAGTCCAAATCATTGGCAGAGTCACAACTTTCATCATTGGCGTTGCCACCAATAATACAATGGTCAAGAACCGCATTGCGCTCGGATTCATACCCAATCGAGCAAAGTTTATTGAACGGGTCATCGGCGCAGGTTTGTGCCAAAGTCTGTAGCTCTGCCACTGATGATGGTCGCGCGACAAATCCACCGACACCGTAAAGGTTATCAATAATAAACGCGCCAACCGCGCCCTCTTCCCCGATAAGACCAGTTAATTTTCCTGGAGAATAGTGGTTAGTGACATCCTCCCTTCTATTGGTGGGATCGTTCCTTCTATAAAACCCAGTATCAGCCGTCCCTGTTATCACCCCTGCATCATCAAATTCGCCTTTTATATGATGATCAGAAAAGTAAATATAGCTTTGAATAAGAGCCTCAATTTCGCCTGCGCCACTGCCAGTGCCGAAAGACACGTTAAGAACAAAATCTGTTGGGGAATAACCTGCAAGCTGAAAAGACCCAATCCATTTGGCAGTGCCTGTGGTATCGGTTAAAGGCGCGCCAAGGTTCGTGCCTGACAGAATTCCGGAATAAAGAGCTCCATCGGTTAAAAATGCGAGACCATCAGCCGCGTCCCCGCCCAAGGCAACCCCGTTAAAGGTGGCATCGGCAAGGTTTAAATTACCACTCGTACGGATAATATTCGAAGGCACATCGCCACTATCCAAATCCGTTGCTCTGCCTATCAGGAATTGGGATTCGGTATTGTAGAGATGATCAACGGTTGCCTCGGTGGCAAGGGGCGTGGTAAAACTATTCGCCCAGACCTTGGCCGTTACCTGTGGCGTGGCAACAGGCACACCCGTGCAATAGGACGCTACCCTAAGGTTAGAATTACAAAGCGCCACACGGTTGGAGCGCAACTGCCCAATATAACTCCTAACAGCAGGATTCGCATCGCAGGTGGTATCAAACGGATTTTTAAAACACGGACCTGTTGCCGCAATAATCACATCACAAGCGGAGGTAACCCCCCCGCTAAACGTTTGAATAATGCAAGTCTTAACAAGCTCCTTGCGGGCGTTATTATAATCGGAATCAGCGCAAGTTGGACCAAACGGATTATCCAAACAAACATCAGCGACAGGAACGAAAGGACAATCTAAAGATACAGAGGGGTCAGCCTCACATGCATCCGCCCGCGCGTCATCATAATCCGTATTGCCAGTGCAGAGCCTATCAAACGGGTATTCACTACAAACCACGGCTACATGCCCGCTCGCGCCTGTACAATTCGGGTTATTCGGTTCTGCATAGCATACCTCACTCCGTTCGTTAAAATAAACACCCGCAAAATTTTCTTTTTCACCGCACAAGGGGTCAAACGCATCGGCCTTACAAACACTATACGCCACGGCACTGCAAATTGCATCGGTGGAAAACGCCGCACCAGCACATCTTTGCTTCTGCACACTGAGGTTTTGGCACAACGCCCTGTCTATCGAACCCGTGCGACAATCCTCTGCCCGTTTGTCCTGTAAAATAACGGTTTTGCTGACTGTAACCGCGCCACGGACGAAATTACCCAGCACATTATCACCCTGACAACTGCCCGAAAACGGGTTATTAATGCAATCTATAACGGCAGGCGTACACTGTTTATCATGAGCGGTCGCGGGATCACTGCACAAATCAACGATTTCCAAATCAGCGATTCCAATTTTTTCGCCATCGGTTTTGGTTAAACCATTCTTATCAAATTCGGATTTAATCAAGTTATCTTTAGGGGTGTTATCAGCAGCACCCCCTGCGTCGCGCGCGCCAAACGCGGCATCGGCGGCAAGACAAAGGCGGGTATTGGACTTTTCGGGGTTGCTGTCGCAATCCTCTATAATCAATTGACGGATAGTACTTATGTTACGTTGATTATCGCATTCTGTAAGAAACGGATTGGCTGAACATTCGCCATCCTGCCCTAAGGAATTGATATCAATCGTGAATCCACCGCAAGCGGTTAGGATAAAAAGAGTCGCCAGCGCGAACGCCGATTTCAGGGGAAGGGTGAAAGTCTTATACATAGTACATACCTCTGTTTATTACCGAGCTTGTTGCTTTGCCCATTGGTTTTATAGTCGTTTGACCTCTGTTTTATATAAGGGTGTTTCGCTGGTGTTTCGCTGAAAAATACCCTTATGGATAATTTGTATTGATTTTTCCCCATATCTGCAAGCAAATTTTCACGGTTTTTTGGCGATTTTGTCGCTTTTATGAAATAATCACATAACCCATTGAAAACAAACGAATAAACTTACATGAAAAAAGGGGGATGGCTTTAACGATTAACGATTAACGATTAGTGGTGGCTTTTGTGTATATAGAGCTTTACTTGCGTAAAGCCCATACACAAAAGCCTTTGGTTGCAAGACGATAAGGTCTCTATAAATTTGCTATCTGGAATAACAAGACGTTAGATTGGATGATTTGCAAAGAATACTTGGGAAGTGGCGATAGGCTATTTCTAAATTTGTTTAGACTATACACAAGACGCTGAGCCAAACCCCAGCCAAAAAATAGCCCGTCCAGCTCATTATTTTTATTTTACGGGCAGGTTCAACTGCCCTTGTAGGAGGGGTGGGTGGGCGGGAAGCCCGAACAAAGGGGCTTGCCCCGAAGTGAGGGCGCAACAAAAAACCTCTGCCCTTAACCTCTCATAACCAACTTCCAATTCCTAACAACCAATCATTCATCATTCATCGTTAATCGTTAATCGTTATTCGCTGGGTGGTGTTGCGACAAACCCGCCAGCAAAAGGCATATCGGTCACATCATCATTGCTGATAAACGCGCCAACCGCGCCATATTGCCCAATCAAACCTCTGACCACACCATCCCGCGCATTAACCGCATTAGGCACAGGATTGGGGTCATAGGTTATCGTGCCGTCTATCACCCCATTATCGGCCCAAGTGCCATCCAAAGAAATGGATTTCAGTCCCGTGTTAAGAACAGAGCTATGGCTGATCGTTTGATTTGTGAAATCAACGCTGAGGTCTATGTCGCGGCGATGAATCGCCCCGCTATTTGCTATCATCCCCAGGTGCCCATTCCAAGTAGCGGTAGCGGGATTGCCGTTGGTATCTGCGGGCAGAACCGTCAAGGGATCACCCAATCGTGTCCCTCGTAAAACCCCCGCATAATGGCGCATTTGTCCATCAACCATGTCTATACGGAAAATGACTCCCACATCTCCCGGATTCGTGTTCGGCACACCGTCAATCATTACAAAATCTAGAGTAGTTGGTGTAAATGTTAAAGTGCCTCTCCTAGCGCCTTGAATGAACGCACCTAATCCAGGGTCATTCCTAGTTCCGTCTATCGTCAAGACTTTACCATTAAAGCTTTCGAGCCAGTCTCTCTCTGTCACCTCTGGCGAAAGTCCAATATCGGGTGATGCCACAAACCCGCCTCTATTAAAGGTAGCAATCGCGCCTCTCGAACCTATTAAACCCGTTAATTTTATATCCTTCTGGCTATCATTTGTAAGTATGGGGTTATCGATGGTGTAAGTTGTTCTGATCCACTCTGCAACCGTTCCGCCAATCACACCATTCTCATCAAAATAACCTTCCACAAGATAGTGTTCTCCTAATAGATTTTTTTGGACATAACCACTCAGAGTCCCAGCGTGTTCCTGACCACCAAATGTGATTCTAAGGACAAAATCACGTTGCTGATAATAAGCATCTCCAGACCTAAACGCACCATTCCAGCTTACAGACCCAGTTGTTTGGGCTAAGGGTGCACCCAAATCCGTGCCTGTAAGAACTTCGGCATGCCTATTAATCGTTCTGCCTGCACTAGGAACCCACGTTACCCGATCTCGTGCGGGTGTTACATCAACAAAATTAGGCACGGCGACAAACCCGCCAGCAAACCCGCTTCTGATATGAGGGAGGCTGACAAACGCGCCAATCGCGCCCTGTTCCCCGATTAAACCTGTTAAGAGACCCCTATTTCTATAACGATTATCGGATAGGCTTTCTTCTGGAAAGGGTAATGTACGGATAGTGCTGACCACGCCGCTAATCACGCCTTGACTGTTAAAAACCCCATCTATCTCAAACTCAGTGTCCGTTGTCGTATCCGTTGTAGCATCAATGACAGCTGTTATCTTGCCCGCGTTGCCAGACCCCGCGTTGTCAAAGTCAATTTCCAACGTGAAATTCCGCCTGATAAAATCGACAGTGTTCTTATTATTAAAAGCGGATATGAACTTGCCTTGCCAGTGTGCTGTTCCACTTGAAGGGGTCAGGGGTGCGCCCAAATCTGTATCAGACAAAATTCCAGCATAAGCATATTCGCTTAATTCAATTTCAATTATATCAAGACCACCTTTGAAAAAGGCCACACCATCACTCGCCGACCCGTTAAGAGTGACATCAGCAAGCGTTAGGGAATAAACCCTGGGGCTCAAACCAGACTCCTTATATTCGCCCGTATTCAACCCTGTTCGCGTACCTCTTAAAAAATAGTTTTTATTGAGATAGTTAGGAGTCGCAGCAAGACCTGGACTAAAACTTGCCAGCCAGTCCTCCGTCGTTACCCAATCTGGTGTGACTGGACTCGCATTTACAAAATTTGCCACAGCAACAAACCCGCCGCCAAATGTACCTACAGCAGTATCACTGGCTTTACGTTTGCCATGAAATGCGCCAACCGCGCCCTTTTGCCCAATCAACCCTGATAAAACTCCAGAAATTTGGGTGCCAGCTTTTTTGTTCCGCCAAGCTGTTGTTTCATTACGTATGAGCGTAGCGGTTCCGCTAATCACCCCTTGATGATTAAAAACACCCTCTAAATCAAAACGCGATTCCATCAAATCGGCATTAATAGTAGAATTTACCCTACCTGCGTTTCCTTGCCCGCCGTTGCCAAAAGTAACTTTAAGTATCATGCTTCGGTCGGCACCCGAACCATTGCTATGACCATATGAGGCATCTCCTTTCCAGTATACGCTACCCGATGTTTGGGTAAGGGGCGCACCCAAATCCGTATTAGACAAAATACCGGCATAATAGTGTGCTGTATAACCACGGCTAGGGCCTGCATACCCTCGAAAGTAAGCATAACCGCCCGTTCCATCATTTATAAGTCCATACCCTCTATCGGCAAAAGTTCTGGATGTCATCCACCTTACATCAGGAAACAACGGACCTGGATTTAACTTTGTTTCATTGCCTTGCAAAAATTGACTGCCATAGCTGGTAGGCACAGTCAGGGGCGCAGTCTCAAAACTTGCCACCCAATCGGCCGCGGTTACCCGATTTGTCGTTGGCGTTGATGTTGGTGTTGTCGTTGGTGTTGGTGTTGGCACGACTGGACGCGGACAGGAGGGGTTATTGGCGTTGACCGCCCTATCACAAAATGTCACCCGTAAATCGTTATATCCCTCGGCGGCGCATCGCGTGGCAAAAGGATCAACCGAACAGGCCTCTCTGCGCAATGGCGAATAGTTATAATCACCAAGGCATTGCGCGGTAAACGGATAGTTCCTGCACACATGGCGGTAAGTCGATTCGATAGTGCAAAGCTCATTATCCCCACTCCCCGCTATCCGACAAAACGCAACGCGCTTTGCCCGCACCTGTTCAGTATATTGTGGCCAGTGGCGACAATTAAAGCGAAACGGATCATTAATGCAAAGATACAACTTCTTGGCAGAATCGCAACTTGCGTCATTGGCGTTGCCACCAGTAATACAGCGTTCAAAATGCGCGATACGTTCGGCATCATACCCGACAGTGCAACGTTGATTAAACGGATCATCAACGCAGGTTTGCTCTACAGTCCGCAGCTCTTCTGCTGATGGTGGTCGCGCGACAAACCCACCGAAAGAGCCACTATATCCATCATATTCAATATCGTTAATAAACACGCCAACCGCGCCCTGTTCCCCGATAAGACCGGTTACTCTGCTTCTACTATTATGGGCCTGCCCCCTATTGTTGGGATTGTTCGTTCTGAAATACCCACGCCGAACCCTCCCCGTTATCACCCCAGCCGCATCAAATGTGCCTTTTAGGTAATAATCAGACTCCCAAACGCCGGGTCTTTGAATAAGAGCTTCAATCTCGGGCGACCCGTCGATCGCCGTACCGAAAGAAATATTAAGAACAAAATCGGTATTGGTTTGGGGGTCGTATATATGGTTAAAAGAACCAATCCATTTGGCAAAGCGGGTGGTATTGGTTAAAGGCGCGCCAAGGTTAGTTCCTGATAGAACCCCTGCATAGTCATAACGCCCGCCATCGTTGGCTCTTCCCGCAGCAAAGAATGCCACGCCATCGGCGCGATCCCCGCCCAAGGCGGTGCCGTTAAAGGTGGCATCGGCAAGGTTTAAACTCATAAGAGGGCTATAACGACTAACTCCAACGTCGCCCGTATCCAAATCTGTTTCCCTGCCTATCAGGAATTTGTCTTCGGTATCATCAAGGCTCGCCGCGTGGGAGAGGGGTTCGTCAAAACTATCCGCCCAAACCGATGCGGTTACCTGTGGGGTTGGACAGGCGGGGTTGCCCACATTATCCTCACAAAAGCTCACCCGCAAATCATTATATCCGTCGCCCGCGCATCGCGTGGCAAAAGGGTCACCCGAACATGCGTTCCTGCGCAACGACATATAATCATCATTGCCAAAGCATTGCGTAGAAAACGGGTGGTTCGTGCAGATATAGGCAAAAGTATCTTCAACAGTGCAAAGCGCATTATTAGCATTCCCCGCCGTGCGACAAAACGCAACGCGGTTGTCACGCGCCTGTTGATAATATTGTGGCAAGCGGTCATCACAATCACTCTGAAACGGGTCATTAATGCAATCATCAAGTTCATTGGCAGAGTCGCACCTTTCATCATTGGCGTTGCCACCAATAATACAGTGGTCAAGAATCGCATCGCGTTCGGTTTCATATCCCAAATTGCACCACTTATGAAACGGGTCATCGGCACAAGTTTCTTCCACATTTTGCAGCTCTGCCGCTGATGATGGTCGCGCGACAAATCCACCGTAATAGTTACCAACAACAAATGCACCAACCGCACCCTCTTCCCCGATAAGACCTGTTAATCTGCCTCTATGACGAAAGACGACTCCCCTATTGTTGGGATCGTTCGTTCTGTAAATCCCACGCGCAACCGTCCCCGTTATCACCCCAGCATCATCAAATTCACCTTTTACGTGAACATCAAGATAATAAGGGTGTAATTGAACAAGACCCTCAATTTCGCCGGCCCCGTCGCCAGTGCCGAAAGACACGTTAAGAACAAAATCTGTTGGACTCCAGACTTCAAGCAGGAAACTGCCTACCCATTTGGCAGAGCCTGCGGTATCGGTTAAAGGCGCACCAAGGTTCGTGCCTGACAGAATGCCAGCATAGCTGTTAAGAGGGTAAGAAGCAAAAAATGCCATGCCGTCTTCAGCGTCCTCGCCCAAGGCAACCCCGTTAAAGGTGGCATCGGCAAAGTTTAAATTGCCACGCCTACTAGTTCTAATCCCGCCATTATTCAAATCCGTTGCTCTGCCTACCAGTAATTTTGACCATATATCGGCAGCACTCGCCGCGTGGGAGAGGGGCGACGCAAAACTATCCGCCCAAACCTTGGCGGTTACCTGTGGAGTCGCCACCTCTGTTATGGTTGGCTCTAGCACAGGACAGGCGGGGTTGCTCGCGTTCCGCGCACAAAATGTCACCCGCAAATCGTTATATCCATCGCCCGCGCATCGTGGGGCAAAAGGGTCATCTGTACAGGCGGTTCTGCGCCATGGCATAAATCTATCGCTGCCAAGACATTGCACATCAAACGGGTGTTTCTTGCAGATATAGACAAAAGTATCTTCAATAGTGCAAAGCGCATTATCCGCATTCCCCGCTGTGCGACAAAACGCTAGGCGGTTTGCGCGGGTTTGCTCATAATAGCTTGAAAGACGCAAATTACAATTATCGAGAAACGGATGTTTAATGCACAAATGAAATTTATTGACAGACCCGCAACGCTCGACGTTCAAAGCATTGTCATCAATAATACAGTGTTCAACAACCGCATTGCGTTCGGCTTCATATCCCAAATTGCACCACTTATGAAACGGGTCATCATTGCAGGTTTCTTCCACATTCCGCAGCTCTTCCGCTGATGAGGGTCGTGCGACAAATCCAGCGTAATAGTCACCAACAATAATTGCACCAACCGCGCCCTCTTCCCCGATAAGACCTGTTAATCTGCCTGAACCGTAGACAAGCCCCCTATTGTCGGGATCGTGCGTCCTGAAAGTACCACGCGGAGCCGTCCCCGTTATCACCCCAGCATCATCAAATTCGCCTTTTATGTGATAATTACGCGAATACCAGTGTAATTGAACAAGAGCCTCAATTTCGCCTGCACCTTCGCCAGTGCCGAAAGACACGTTAAGAACAAAATCTGTTACGCCCGTCCAGGCTTCAACTTTGAAACTGCCTATCCATTTGGCAGTGCCTTGCGTTTGGGTTAAAGGCGCGCCAAGGTTGGTACCTGACAGAATGCCAGCATAGCTGTTGATACTGTTAGAAGCAAAAAATGCCATGCCGTCTTCAGCATCCCCGCCCAAGGCGATCCCGTTAAAGGTGGCATCGGCAAGGTTAAAATTGCCATAATCAAAGTCACGCCAACCATCGTAATAACCTCTAACCCCGCCATCATCCAAATCCGTTGCTCTGCCTATCAGGAATTCTGACCATACATCGTCATCACGCGCCGCGGTGGCTAGGGGTGTGTCAAAACTATCCGCCCAAACCTCGGCGGTTACCTGCGGAGTGGTTGGCTCTGTTATGGTTGGCTCTGGCGCAGGACAGGAGGGATGGGTGCCCACATTAGCCAAACAAAAGGTCACCCGTAAATCGTTATATCCCGCGCCCGCGCATCGCGTGGCAAAAGGGTCGCTCGAACATGCGTTCCTGCGGTTTTGGGTATAGCCACTGCCACACAGGGGGTCAAACGGATTGCCAGAGCAAATCCCCGCGACTATACCACCACACTGCGTATTCGCCCCGCCATTGCGACAGGCGGTTTCACGGGGGGTGTCATAAACGCTATTACACATCCTATCAAACGGATCAACTCCGCAAACCGCTCTTATAGTCGCACCACACCGCGGGTCATTCCAAGTTGACCGACACTGTGTTTTACGGGCATTAAGATAAATCGTGGTATTGCGACACAGCCTATCAAACGGATTACCGTTGCAAACCCGCTCGACCGTATAGCGGCACCGCAATTGGTCTGGATCAGCAATACAGGCGGACGCGCGCGCGTCATTATACCCACTATCGCAATAGGAATGAAACGGGTTATCAACACAATTTTGCGTCAAACTCTGCAAATTTCCTGCTGATGGTCGTGCGACAAATCCACCAAACCAGCTACCAATAAGAAACGCGCCAACCGCACCCTCTTCCCCGATAAGACCTGTTAATTTTCCTACAGATTGGTCAGTCCCCCCACTCGCAATATTCGCTCTGCCAGCGTCACCCCAAGCCGTCCCCGTTGCCGTCCCCGCTATCACCCCAGAATCATCAAATTCGCCTTGCAGGTGATAACTACTAGTCGCACTATATCTTTCAAAAATAGCCTCAATCTCACCCGCCCCATCGCCAGTGCCGAACGAAATATTAAGAACAAAATCTTTTGGGTCACCCCCTTCAACTCTGAAACTGCCGCCCCATTTGGCAGAGCCGATCGTTTGCGTTAAAGGTGCGCCAAGGTTCGTGCCTGACAGAATGCCAGCATAGCTATAAACCCCGGAAGTGCCGTTTCTTCCAGCGGCAAAAAATCCCACGCCATCGGCGCGATCCCCGCCCAAGGCGACCCTGTTAAAGCTAGCATCGGCAAGGTTCAAACCGTCATTATAATCAGAATCCCTGCTATAAGGACTAAGCCCGCCGTCATTCAAATCCGTTGCTCTGCCTATCAGGAATTTGGATTTGGTACTATTGGCGGTTGGCACGTGGGAGAGGGGTTCGTCAAAACTATCCGCCCAAACGGCGGCTGTTACCTGTGGTGTGGCTGGCACAGGTGACACGAAATCCGTACTTGGACTGGCAATAAACCCACCAACATAGCCACCATAACCGACTTCTTCAGTGCTGAGAAAGACACCAATTGCGCCCTCTTCCCCGATTAAGCCCGTTAATGTTCCGGGTTTCCGCCAATATCGTGGTATCTTTGTGTCCTCATTATTAAAATTTCCATATTCAGCTGTGCCTTTAATCACCCCTGATTCATCAAACTCACCGTCTAACCTGTATTTATAGTCCGCGGTGCCAGCCCCTTCTGCTCTAACTTGCCCTGTTACGGTTCCAAATTGGTTGCCTACCCCAAAATTAATGTGAAGGACAAAATCTGAGTCCACATACCCAGCCCATCTACCCAATACAACAATTCTACCTTCCCAAGACGCTGAACCTTGCGTTTGCGTTAATGGTGCCCCCAAATCGGTACCAGACAGAATCCCCGCATGCTGCGAGCTAGCATCAACAATCGCAAACCCGTCGGCGGCATCCCCGCCCAAAGCGTTACCATCAAAGATGGCATTGGCAAAGGTGACAACCCTGTATGAACTCCGTTTATAAGTTTGCAGAGCCAAACCCGTTTTAGACGCTTTCACGAATTCATTTTTCCTTGGCAAGATACCCCCGACTCCTTTAACGAGTGTCGGTGCAACAGCTAGGTCTTCATTAAAACTGTTCAGCCAATCTGCCGTCGTTACCCGCGCGTCATTTACCAGAGGTTCTGGCAAAGCGAACGCCGCACTTGGGCGCACGACAAACCCGCCCGCATAACCGATATAACCAGCATCTTTGGCAACAAATGCGCCAACCGCGCCCTCTTCCCCGATTAGACCTGTTAAAACGCCAATCACTCTTCTACCAACATCTCTGCCTGCTATTGGCAAATCGGTATTTCCGTCGGTGAAAAATCCTTTATTGGATATTCCTGAAATCACCCCATTGCTATCAAATGTACCTGTTAGCAGAAGGTAGTGAAGTTCGTGCCTATAGCTATACGAGGGCGATTGGACAGAACCTTTGATTGTCCCGCCTGCCGCGCCATTAAACTCAATATCAAGGCTAAAATCTTGATTTTGGATGTACCAGTCTGTCTCATTAATGCTACCATACCAAGTCGCCCTGCCCGTTTGATTTAACGGCGCACCCAAATCAGTGGTAGATAGAATCCCAGCATATTTAAAAATTCCGCTCCCTTGATAAGGCACACCATCAAAGAACGCCACGCCATCGCTCGCATCCCCGTTCAAATACTTGCCATCAAAGCTGGCAGTATCAAGGTTAAGGCTGAACATTTTTACCCCAAAGCGTGTATGACGATAATATCTACTGTCTCCTAATACCCCCGAATTCAAATCATCTGCGTTACCTTCTAGAAATTCGGCTTCGTTACCGGTTTCGCTATAATTTGCACTTGGTGTCTTGCGCAAATTGCCATTAAAACTATCCACCCAAACCTTGGCGGTTACCCGATTTGTCGTTGGCGTTGGCGTTGGCACAACGACAGGACAATTTGGAGAGACATTGGGGTTAGCATCACAGGCATTCGCCCGCACATTTTCATAATCCGCATTGCCATCGCAGAGCCTATCAAACGGGTATTCATTACAAACCACGGCTATATGCCCGTTTGTACCTGGGCAATTCGGGTTATTCGGTTGTTCATAGCATATATCACTCCGTTCGTTGAAATAAACCCCCGCGAAATTCTCTTTTTCACCGCACAATGGGTCAAAGGCATCGGCCTTACAAACACTATGCGTCACGGCACTGCAAATTGCATCACCAAACGCCGCGCCAGTACATCTTTGCTTCTGCACATTGAGGTTTTGGCACAACGCCCTGTCTATCGAACCCGTGCGACAATCCTCTGCCCGTTTGTCTTGCAAAATAACGGTTTTACTGACTGTAACCGTGCCACGGACGAAATTACCCAGCACATTATCGCCCTGACAACTGCCTGAAAATGGGTTAGTAATGCAAGCTATGACGGCAGGCGTGCATCGTTCGTTATCGGCAGTCGTGGGATCACTGCACAAATCAACGATTTCCAAACTAGCGATTGTGATTTTTCCGTCACCCTTGTTAAATTCGGATTTTGCCAATTCATCTTTAGGAGTCGTATCAAAAGGATCATCCAAACCTTCAATATCCCTAACATCTGCAACCTCTCCCGTCCCACCACAACCATCTGCAAACGGGTTGTCTTCGCATGATTCGGTCGTATCGGGCGTATTGGTCGCGGCATCGGCAGCAAGACAAAGGCGGGTATTGGCCTTTTCGGGGTTGCTGGCGCAATCATCTATAATCAATGTGCGGATAGCACTTATGTTACGTTGACTATCACATTCTGTCAGAAACGGATTGGCGGAACATTCGCTATCCTGCCCGAAGGAATTAATATCAATGGTAAATCCACCGCAAGCGGTAAGGATAAAAAGGGCGGACAGCGCGAACGCTCCCCATTTTAGAGGCAATGATTTCAGGGGTAGAGTGAAAGTCTTATACATAGTATATACCTCTGTTTTTTATAGGGTTTGTTGCATTGCCCATATGGTTTTATACAAGAGCGATTCGGTGGCGATTCGCTAAAGAAATACCCTCATGGATAATTTGTATTGATTTTTCCCCATATCTGCAAGCGTTTTTACACGGTTTTTTGATTGTTTTGTTGCTTTTTATGAAAAATTAGGTAACCCATTGAAAACAAACGAAAGAAAATACATGAAAAACGGGGGTAGTTTTAACGATTAACGATTAACGATTAGTGGTGGCTTTTGTGTATATAGAGCTTTACTTGCGTAAAGCCCATACACAAAAGCCTTTGGTTGCAAGACGATAAGGTCTCTATAAATTTGCTATCTGGAATAACAAGACGTTAGATTGGATGATTTGCAAAGAATACTTGGGAAGTGGCGATAGGCTATTTCTAAATTTATTTAGACTATATACAAGACGCTGAACCAAACCCCAGCCAAAAAATAGCCCGTCCAGCTCTCCGCAGGAGGGGTGGGCGGGCGGGCGACATTTCGAAGAAATGGCGCAACAAAAAACCTCTATCCTTAACTTCCAATACCTAACCCCCAATCCCTAATAACCAATCACTAACAACTAATAACTAACAACTAACAACTAAAAATGGTGCGGCTGAGAAGACTCGAACTTCCACGGGTTTTACCCCACAGCGACCTCAACGCTGCGCGTCTACCATTCCGCCACAACCGCACTGCGGACGCAATACCACGCCGACCAGAATTAAACAACCCCCCTTTTATGTCCCCTTTTAGAATTGACTTTTGCGCCCACACCCCCTACCCTAGCCCGTATGGAATGGTTAGCCTCGCACTCCCCCGTTGATTATCAAACCGCGCTGGACGCGATGGAAGCCCGCGTGGCGGGTATGGGCGCGGGCACGCTGGGCGAGCAGATTTGGCTACTGGAACACCCCCCGCTTTACACGGCTGGCACCAGCGCGAAGCCCGCCGATTTGCTGACCGATGCCTTGCCCGTTTATCCCAGCCAACGCGGCGGGCAATATACCTATCACGGACCGGGGCAACGGATCGCCTATGTTATGATGGATTTAAACACGCGAGGGCGCGATTTGCGGGCGTTCGTTTGTGCTATGGAAGAGTGGATTATTCGCGTATTGGCGCGGTTTGATGTAGTTGGCGAACGCCGCGTGGGGCGGGTTGGCGTGTGGGTTGTCCGCCGTGATTTGCCCGTTTTGGCGGATGGCGCGTGGCGCGAGGATAAAATCGCGGCGATTGGATTGCGCGTGCGTAAATGGGTGACTTTCCATGGGCTCAGCATCAATGTGGATTGCGATTTAACGGGGTATGAGGGGATAGTCCCCTGCGGATTAACGGGGTTCGGCGTAACCAGTTTGGCGGATTTAGGGCGGGATGTCAGCGTGGCGGATGTGGATTTGGCACTGCGGGCAGAGTTTGATTTAGTGTTTAGCGATTAGTGATGAGTGATTAGTGATGAATTATTGGTTATTTTTGTTATCCATTATTTAAAATAACTAGGGTGGGTTATTTTTGATTATAGTCTTTATGAATAGCTAGGTGTTAGTTATTTTAGGAAAAATCTTTGCCACAAAACCCAATTCACAATTCACCACTAAAAACTGACCGCTTGACATTAATACAATTCTTTGCAACATTACCCACTAATCACTAATCACTAACCACTAATCACTAATTTCCATGTTCAAACATATTCTAACCGCTTTCACTGCCTCCGCCCCCGAAAATCTGCCCCCTATGGATGGCAGTTTGGCGTTGTGTGCCTTGATGGTGCGGATTGCCCGCGCCGATGACGACTATTCCCCAGCCGAGCAAACGACCATAAAAACCCTGATGAAACGCAGCTATGATTTGTCCGATTCGGCGGCGTTGGACTTGATGACCGAAGCCGAAGCGTTGGAGGCTTCCGCCCCCGATACCGTCCGTTTCACCCTTAAAATAAAGGAAACCGTGCCGCATGACACGCGCAAATCTGTGCTAGAATCGCTTTGGACGGTTGCGCTGGCGGACGGGCAACGCGATGTGGCAGAGGACAGTTATATGCGCCTTGCCGTGCGTCTTTTAGGCTTGCAAGACGTGGATTCCGCACTGGCACGACAAAAAGTGGAACGTCTTAACGTTTAATTAACCAATCTGCCCCATGTTTGTATAAACAATTTGTTAATACATGGGGATGGGATGCGACAAAACAACCTTTATCAGCTCTTTAGCCTTGCCCACACGCAAAGGCGAAAACCGACCAAACTCGGACAGATTTTGGTGGATTTGGGGTATATTCAACCGATGGATTTACTGCGGGCTTTGGCGATTCGGCGGGGGCAGAACGCGATGTTGGGGGAGATTTTGGTCGCCCATAATGTCATAACCCACGCCCAACTTATCCATGCGTTAAGCACGCAATATAACATTGATGTGTTGGATATTAGCGGTCATGAGGTGCCGTTTGAATTGGCGCAAAATTTCACTGCAGAGGACTGCTTTAGGTTGCATTTCATTCCTTTGTCTGTGCGCGATGACACGATAACCCTTGCGCTGGCGAACCCCAGCCATCGGGACGCGATTAAAAAAATCGTGGCAGGGGTGGGATACCGCGCCGAATTCGTGCTGGATTATCGGCGGACTATCCAAGATAAAATCGCGGGGGCGTACCGCGAAGCCCTGTTACATAAGGCGAAAACCATCTGTCCTGCCGAGTTCAGTTGCCGTGATATGCTGCACCCCACGCGGCGGCGCAATTTTGTCATTTGCGTGGCTTTGGGCATGGGTTTGCTGGCGATGGTGGATATGCTCTGGCTGATGCTGTTTTTCATAGTTATCGGCATTATGATGCTGAGTACCTGTTTGAAATTGCTTTGTATCATTGGCTATTTTATCCACGAGGCGAGGCAAAAACACGCCCCGCCCGCGCCGATTCCGATTCGCCCACCGCCTTTGCCTAGTATTTCCGTGCTGGTGCCGCTGTTTCGTGAAACCAATATTGCAGGGCGGCTGATTGCTCGGATGAAAAACCTGAAATACCCGCGTGAGTTGTTAGAGATTTGCTTGGTGGTGGAAGAAAATGACACGGAAACGCGGGCGGTGATTGATGCCACTCCGACCGCGCCATGGATGCAGGTTATTGTCGTTCCCCACGATGATTTGCGCACGAAACCGCGGGCGTTAAACTACGCCTTGGATTTCACACGGGGGGAGGTGGTTGGGATTTACGATGCCGAGGATGCTCCGCAACACGACCAATTGTATAAAGTCGCCGAAGCCCTGCAAAATAGCGCGGATGATGTCGCATGTGTGCAGGCCGAATTGGACTATTACAACGCGCGAACGAACTGGTTATCGCGGTGTTTTACGCTGGAATATGCCACGTTATTTCGCACCTTGATGAAGGGGCAAACCGCGTTGCGGTTGCCTGTTTTATTGGGCGGGACTTCGGTGTTTTTTAAGCGCGATATTTTGGAAAAACTGGGGCGGTGGGATGCCCATAATGTGACCGAAGACGCGGATTTGGGTGTGCGCCTCTATCGCAAGGGTTATCGCTGTGCGTGTGTTGAATCGGTGACGTTTGAGGAGGCAAATTGCCGTCCTTTGCCGTGGATTGGGCAACGTTCGCGTTGGTTAAAAGGGTTTTTGGTGACTTGGGTTGTGCATATCAAACGCCCTGTGGCTCTGTTTCGTGATATTCGCGTAAAAGGTGTGTTGTGCATGACGGGTGCTCTGCTGGGTGCGGTGAATGCGTTTATCGCTCCGCCGTTTGTTCTGCCCATGGCGTTGGTGTATTTCGGCTATAATGTGCCGATGTATGATGGTGTTCCTTTGGTGATTTTGGCATGGCTAGGCGGGGTGTTTTTGATATCAGAGGTGATACACTTGGGGTTGTATGCGATATCTTCGCGTGGTAAGGGGCATCGCTATCTGCGTTGGACGATCCCGACTTTGTGGCTGTACTGGCCGTTGGGGTGTTTTGCCGCTTTAAAAGCGTTTTATGAGATTGTTATCAAGCCGACCTATTGGGTGAAAACCCCGCATGGGATTGGGGATGAGGGATTGGGTGTTAGCCATAAATCTGTTAATCATAAATCTATCAAAGATGTTTTTTACTTACGCAAAAGCCAAAGGGCAGAACCTCTAATCAGCAAAATTCCCCTTCAATAATCCACGCAGAACTGGACAGAGTCAATCGATTATTAACAATCGAATCGCCCAGCCCGTCCGTCAAAACCCGTGCCACCTGTTCGCGTTTATCGGGTGCGACCCCGTGCAGACGCGATGCCAAAAGACCGAGCCGTAATAAAAATTCCACACCGCCAGCTATTCCACCGCCTTGTTTATCTTGCCCCAAACAGCACACGGTATCGCGTTTCACCTTACGCCAAGTCAAATTGCGAATACCGCTTTTTTGCAATATCGGCACGAAATGCTGCTCTTCCGCCCAACCGAAAGGACCAGCAACGCCAGACTCGGGCAGGCGGGTAAGCTCCCGCCCCAATACGGGTTCCGCCAGAGCCAAAGGCAATCGCGCCCAATCATTTTCAGCAACACTCGCCCAAGCAATCAATACTATCTTACATGGAGGCTTCTTGTGGGGTTTATTGTGGGGCTTAACCAAACCCGAAACTATCGCATCCCAAGCCTCCGCTTGGTTGTCAAAAAACATCGTACCGCACCGCGAAAACAGAGTTTCCGCACCCGTCAATCCACCGCCCCGTGCCAATGAAACCACATCCCCGCAGTGATATGAGATATCCAAACCCCGCGACCGCCCCCGCGCCACCGATAACAAATCCGCCGACAAATCCACGCCCAAAACCCGCGCGCCTCGCCCAGCCAAATCCACGCTACACGCGCCCGCCCCGCACCCTATATCCACGGCAAACCGCCCCGAAACTGCACCCAGAGCCGCAAGCCCAACATCGCCCACGGGGGAGAGCATCCTATCCAACGCCCCCGCGTTTTGCGCCCAAACCGCGCCCAATTTGCCTTGCCATTCTGGTAATTCTGTCATAACCTTTGCCTTAATTCCAAACCCAATTCCCCGCTTTTATACCACAAAACAGCATAATAAAAAGGCACAAAATGAACAGAACCACCTGCGACATAGTCATCGGCGGCGGCGGCATAGCTGGGCTGAGCGCGGCCTGCGTGTTCGGCACGGCTGGGTTTTCGGTCATCTGTGCAGAGCCAACCACCCCCGCAAAAGACCTACGCACCACCGCCATTTTGCAACCCGCCCAAGCGATTTTGTACACCAACGATGTCTGGCAAACCCTTGCCCCGCACGCCTGCCCGTTGCAAACCATGCGTTTGATTGATGCAACAAACGACACTATTAACACGACCGCCGATTTCCACGCAAACGAAATATCCCCCCTGCCTTTCGGCTGGAATGTAGTCAATTGGCGACTGCGGGATGCCCTGATAAAACGGATTGCCACCCTGCCGAATGTGCAGATTTTACCGCTTGCCGTGGCGGATGTTACCGCGCGACAAAACCATTGCCTTGTGCGTCTAAACGACGACCAACAGATTGAAACCGCCTTGCTGATTGGTGCGGATGGGCGCGACTCGTTTATCCGTGAAACCCTTAATATCCCCTTGAAACGCTGGACTTACGGACAGAAAGTGCTGGCCTTCCACGCAACCCACCCCGAACCGCATAACAATATATCCACCGAAATACACAATAACGGAGGCCCCTTCACGCTGGTGCCAATGAACCCCACCACCAAAAACCATTCTGCCGTTGTTTGGATGGATAAGGCGGATAAAATTGATGCACTTATGGCATCGAGCCCAAAAGATTTCAAAACCGCCCTGAACCTGCGGGCGGGCGGAATTCTGGGCGGTTTAACGGCTGGAAAAACCCGCCAGAGCTTCCCCGTTATATCGCAACAGGCACGAAATCTGACCGCCCCCCATTGTGCGCTGATGGCGGAGGCGGCGCATGTTCTGCCCCCGATTGGCGCACAGGGTTTGAACATGAGCTTTGCCGATATTGCCTGTTTGCTCCGCACGGCGCAAACCCACGAATTGGGCAGCGCCAAAATGCTGACCGCCTATGAAACCGAACGCCGCCACGCGATTCGTCTGCGTATGGCGGGGGTGGATGTGCTAAATCGCGCGTCCATCAGCAACGCCGCACCCGTGCGAATGCTGCGAATGAAAACCCTGCAATCCCTGATGACCCTTGCACCCTTGCGTCAAATGGTGATGCAAAGCGGGCTAAACGGTTAATTTTCAATTAATTTGCAAAAATCGCTTTTTGCCCTACCAATCCCCCGCGTTTTTATGGTAAGACCGCCTCATCAAAAACCAACTAACCAGAAAGACCACATAAAATGCGAGTTTATTACGATCGCGATTGCGATATTAACCTGATTAAAGATATGAAAATAGCGATATTGGGCTATGGATCACAGGGGCATGCGCACGCGCTAAACCTGCGTGATTCGGGCGCGAAGAATATCGCGATAGCCTTGCGGGAGGGTTCGCCAAGCCGTGCGAAAGCCGAGAGCGAAGGACTTAAAACTATGGATATTGAGGCCGCCGCCAAGTGGTGCGATTTGATTATGTTCACGATGCCCGATGAATTACAGGCGCAAACCTATAAGGCACAGGTGCATGATAATCTGCGTGACGGTGCGGCGATGGCTTTTGCCCATGGTTTGAACATTCATTTCGGGCTGATTGAGGCGAAAAAAACCGTTGATGTCATAATGATGGCGCCAAAAGGGCCGGGGCATACCGTGCGCGGCGAATACGCCAAAGGTGGCGGAGTGCCGTGTTTGGTTGCGGTTGATAATGATGCGTCTGGGCGCGCTTTGGAGATTGGCAAATCCTATTGTTCCGCCATTGGGGGCGGGCGTTCGGGCATTATTGAAACCAATTTCCGCGAAGAGTGTGAGACCGATTTATTCGGCGAACAGGCGGTTTTGTGTGGCGGGATAGTCGAGCTGATTCGGCTGGGGTTTGAAACCTTGGTGGAGGCAGGCTACGCCCCCGAAATGGCGTATTTTGAGTGTTTGCATGAGACGAAGTTAATTGTCGATTTGATTTATGAAGGCGGGATTGCCAATATGAATTATTCGATTTCCAATACGGCTGAGTATGGCGAATATGTGTCTGGTCCGCGGATTCTGCCTTATGAGCAGACGAAAAAGGCTATGAAAGAGGTTTTGACGGATATTCAAAACGGTAAATTTGTCCGTGATTTTATGACGGAAAATGCTGTTGGGGGGCCGTTCTTTAAGGCTACCCGTCGTAATAATGACGCGCATCAAGTGGAAGAAGTCGGTGAAAAACTGCGGGCGATGATGCCATGGATTTCGGCGGGGAAAATGGTGGATAAGGATAAAAACTAGTGATTAGTGATTAGGGGGTAGTGATTAATTTTTAGCCACTTCTTGACTGGTCGGCATTGCGTAGCAATGACGAAGACATTATTTTTATTTTCGGGCAGGTTCAACTGCCCTTGTGGGCATCATTCACAATTCACAATTAGCCTGCGCCTTTGGCACGGGAGGCTTCTGATTCTGGGACATAGGTCCTCTGTGCCAGTTCCAATAAAAATGCGTCTTCCTTTTGTGGATAGCGGGGTTTTTTTGCGTCTGTGGCAACTGAACCTTTAGCATCCGCACGGATTATCACAACGCGGGTGGGTGTAATATCATCGGTCACCTCGTCCTCTATCGTCCAAATTTTGCCATCCTCGGCGGGCAGATTTGCGATAAAAGGCAGTAATAATACGGGGGCATAAACCTTTGAGATAACCACCTTTTCCACCCCGCTAGGCAAGCCAAAATCGGACAAAGCCGCGCCCAGACATAACGGACACAAAGCCCTGCCCGCAAACGCCTCCCCCACCCACGAATCAGGCCAAGCCCGCACCGCCCGCGATGCAACCGCCTGCCCATCCACTCGGCGTAAATACCGCGATAAAACATCCGCCCCATCAACGCCATAATCGCACAGCCAGCCAGCCGCGAAGGTCGCTTCCTCCGCCAATCCCCAGTCGTATCCAGCCCCCCGTGTGGCTCGGCGAGCCAACACGCCCGTTTCATAAAACGACAGCATCACGCACCCCCAAACGGGCGAACCCAGCAGTCATCCACCCGCAATTCATCGGGGAAAGGCGCACCGGCAAACATGCTAATCCGCAACCATCGGTCTGACCGAGGATCAAAATGCGTCGCCCCGAAAAACGACAGCTTAAACCGCAATAAATCAATCGGCATCATGCCCTCATCCACCAGATTATCGCGGATTTCACTATACGGGAAACGCATGGCGATTTGCACACGCCTTGCGGTGTGGCGAAATTCGGGGGAAGTCAGCAAAATATCCGCCACGCACCCGCCCGCGCCCGCCGCGTGATACAAGCCCGCAATATCACGCCCGATAGCCAAAGGTTGCTCCAAATCCGCCCCGTCTTCTTCAAACCGTTCGCCCAATCGCGGTTCCAACTTAGCCTCCGACACATACCAAAACCGCGCGATATTGGCGGGTTCTGCAAAATCCAAAGCCAACGCCCACGGGTAAATCCGCTCAATCGCGGTGCGCAATTCATCCGCGCCCATCGCCCCGTTAATCCTATAATAAAGGGTTTCATCAATGGAAAGACATTCCACCAACCCATCGACTAAATCGCCGTATGGTTCTAATAAAACGGACGCAATCTGCTCCGACCCTTCCAGCGATAAATTGGCTTCACCCCATTTATACAGCCAATCCCACGGATAATCGGCGGGCAATTCGGTATCAAACGCAACCACCGCCCGCGCCAAATCCCCGCGTAATTCGGCGATTTTGGGTTTGGCAATCGGGTGTTCGCTCTGCCATGCCTGCGCCGAATCCTGCGCCACAGATAACGCGACTCGCATCGCGTCCCGCTCCGCTGGCAAGGGGTTTTTCACCCCGCGCACCCGCGCCAAAGCAGCCTCTTTCGCCGCAACCCAGCAATGAATTAACGCGGGATGATGCACCAGAAACGGCGCCATGCCCAGCCCCGTGGAATTGCCTATGCCACATTGACGGCGCAACGCGGGGGCAAGCCGAGTTGCCTCCGCTCCGCCCTGCGCCTTTGCGCGAAAATCCAGCAAATCCATCACAAAGCACCGAATCAGATAAACCGCCAGCATTTCGGCTTGGAACGGAGCGTGTAATTCGGGGCGATCCAGCAAATCACGGCGGTCGGCCGCGCCGAATTTACCAGAGCCATAAACCGCAGTTGTCCGCATGAAATAGCCCACTTGCAAAATTTTATCCGCGTCGGGTTGTTCGCCTTTCGCCAGCTTTTCCAAGGCGTAATCCCACGCGCGCAGGGAACGATTCGCCCGCGATAGCACGATTTCGCGGGGGGACACGCGCCCGACCTCTTGATAGGGGACATTTTGCGATAACCGCGTAATGTCCTCCGCCGTTGGCACCCCGTCAAACAGGGTGAAAGTGACATCCCAAGCCTCTGCTATCACGCGGTCAGAGCGCAAATCATCGGGCAAGTCATGGGCAAAAACAACCAGTGAATAAACGCGCAAAGGGGTTTTCGCCTGATAAACGGCGTGGCCAACCCCTGCCCCATTTACTTGCCAATCGGTTTGGGTAATCTGCCAGTTTTCAGCCGCCATACGGCGTAGCAAAACCCGCATAAAGCTCAGCCGAGACTGGTGGAAACTGCCCATACGCGCCAGTCGCATGACCTGTTCGGGCGGGCGCATGGGGATGTGGTTTTCTGCCATTATATCATCCGCCATGTCCAACCCCCCCGTGTCCTTTATCTGTTGCGCTTTCCCCATATTCGCGCCTTATGTTTTAGAGTCTTGCGGGGTGAAATTATCGCGATAAAACCGATACCAATTGCCGCCCATAATCTGCCCGCATTCGCCCGCAGAAAAGCCAACAGCCAACAGCCCGCTTTCCAAATTATGGAAATCGCGGTTATCGCAAAACCAGTCGGGCTGGGCGGGGAAACCCGCCGCATCGGCAGAGCCCTCGCCATAGTCCATTTCCTTCGTCCAGCGACCGCAACGCATCCATTCCACGATGCTATCGGGTTGATCTTGGCACAAATCACTGCCGAGCGCGACCGCGTCTATCCCCATAATATCAACGGCTTTGGCAACCATTCCGCAATAATCATCCAACGCACAGGACGACCCTCCGCGCAAATGATGCGGGTATAAGGACAGCCCCAAAATCCCGCCAGCACCCGCCAATTCGCGCATAACCGTGTCGGATTTATTACGCAGAGCAGGATGCCAGCTATGCGGATTCGCGTGGGTAATGGCAATCGGGCGAGTGGAATGTTCGATGGCTTGCAGAGTGGAATGCTCGGCAGAATGGCTCATATCCACGACGATGCCAAGGCGGTTCATCTCCGCCACGACAGCGCGTCCCATGCGCGTCAGCCCCGTGTCTTCGGTTTCATAACAGCCCGTCGCCAGCAGGGATTGGTTGTTATAAGTCAGTTGCATAAAACGCACGCCGAGCCTTTGCCATATGGACAAAAGGTCTATGTCGTCTTCAATCGGTGATGGATTTTGGAAGCCGAAGAAAACCGCCGTGCGGTTAGTGGCGCGGGCGAGGTCTATGTCCTCGGCGTGGAATCCTTGGAAGATAAGGTCCTGGTGGCGTTCAAAATGGCGGTTCCATGATTCTAGGTTTAGGATGGTTTCGCGGAAGGTTTCGTGGTAGGCGATGGTGACGTGGACGGCATCCACGCGGCCTTTTTGCAGCTGGTGGAATATTTTGGGCGACCAGTTCGCGTATTGCAGACCGTCTATGAGGAAAGGGCGAGGCATAAGGAGGGCTTTCGTTTGGGTGTGTTTTGGGTGATTTTGCGGATTTTTGCGGAGGAGTCAATAGTAACGATTAGCGATTAATGATTAACGATTAATTTTTAGAGATTAGTGATTAGTAGCTTTAGCCCTGCGGGTCTGCGTCATCGCTGTGCGATGCCCCCACGGGGCGCGCGCTTGACTCTTGGAGCAAGCTCCTGCGAGCAAGCGCGCGCCCAAAGCCTGTCCTAGTTTATAAGCAAAGCCCAAACGACCCTAAAAATCTTTTTTACAAAAAAGTGCAAAAAGGGCTTGCAACCCGTGTTAAATGCTTTTACTATTGAAAATGCAAAACTTATCATAACTCTGCTCTTTATTGAGTCGGGTTACTACTGAATACAATAACCGATTCATGGGGCTCTGCCTTCATGTCTTGGTGAATAAGTGGAATCTCCTCACGTTATGTTAGGTTTTGCATAGCCCGGCGCAAGCTGGAAAAATGCAATGATGGAGCAAAGAGTGATGGAAATCGACCGAATACCCCCGCGAATTTAACCTTATTCTTATTGAGTCGGGTTATCACTGAATACAATAGCCGTTTTACAGGGGTTGTACCTGTGGATTGGTGAATAAGTGGAGCATTTAGAAATGTTCTAGGCGACCCGACACTGATTAACGATTAATTTTTAGCCACTTCTTGACTGGTCGGCATTTCGAAGAAATGACGAAGACCCGAAGGGCAGAATCGGTAATTGCTAATCTAGGACAATCTACAATTCTAGGAAACGACCGCCCAAAAGGGTGGTCGCGCGCACCCTCACCCCCACGGGTGCGCGTCAGCTTATCGGTTGTACTGGGTCAATAGTCTTTAAGAGTCGCTGGTGACGCAAAACCCTAACACCTAACAACCAAGACGCACACCCTTCGGGTTCGCGCGACCTACGTGCCACCATGACTAATAGTTATTTTATTGAAAACAGCGTTTGCCAAGCATAACCAAAGGCTTTTGTGTATGGGCTTTACATGATTTTATCTTGGTCGGGCAGGTTCAACTGCCCTTATGTAAAGCCCTATATGCACAAAAGCCACGCCCTCTGCAAACGAGTCCCCGCAATGATACCATTCATCGTTAATCACTAACAACCTACCCTTTCCCCAAAAAACCCGCTATACACAAACCATGGACTTTTACAACGATGAAAAAACCGCCACAAAATACATCGCACTCGCCGATGGATATGACGGCAAAATACTGATTGACGCGCTGGCAAAACATGCCCCCAAGGGCGCGTCGGTATTAGAGCTGGGCATGGGGCCAGGCAAGGATTTGGATATATTAAACAAACGTTACGTGGCAACTGGCTCTGACACTTCGGCGTTTTTTATAAAACGATACGCGAGGTTGCATCCACGGGCGGATTTATTAACCTTGGACGCGGTCACGCTGGAAACAACCCGCCATTTTGATTGCATTTATTCAAACAAAGTTTTGCATCATTTGAACGCGGCCGCGCTGGCACAATCGCTGAAACGCCAAGCCCGCGTGTTAAATCCGCGTGGCTGGATTTTGCATTCGTTTTGGCGCGGGCAAGGGATGGATGAAATCCAAGGGATGCAGTTTTATTATTATGACGAGGCCGATTTGCACAGGGCGTTCGCTACGCACTATGATATAATCGCCCTAGTTCCGTATAAAGAGATGGAAACAAACGATTCAATTTATGTGCTGGCACGGGGGCGGAGCGACCAGCCGAAGGGCTAAAACCACTCACCACTAATCACTACCCCCTAATCGCTTAATTTTATCCCAAAGCGCCGCGTCAATCTCTACCGACTCGACCGCGTCCGCATCCACACGCCCACGCACACGAGACCTACCGGGCAACCGCGCCCCATCCTGCACTTCCACCGCGCCGACCACCTCATCCAACCGCGTCCAAAACGCATCACCCGCGAAAACCTCTGGGTCCAGCAAAACATAGGACTGCCCCAAATCGTGGGGCGCACCATCGGGCGATTTTAACGCCTTAACCTGCGTAGAAACCACCGACCCGGTGAAAGCCGCCGCCATAACCTCAACCATAAGCCCAATTCCCCAGCCTTTATACCCGCCCGCCGACACCAACGCACCCTTCAAAGCCGCCGCGGGATCGGTCGTCCCCTGCCCTTGCGCATCCACAGCCCAGCCCAAGGGGATAGCTTCCCCCGCCGCCGCAGCCATCGTGATTTTGCCCAAAGCCACGGCAGACGTGCTCTGGTCAAACTGGAAACACACGCCCCCGTCCTTATCAGGCACGGACATAGCAATCGGGTTCGTGCCAATAACGCCTTTGTTGCCATTCGGCGGGGCGACAACGGCAGAAGCATTGGTGAAACCAATCCCAATCAGCCCCGCCCGCGCGATTTGCTCGGTAAAATAACCCAACGCGGTGCAGGTATGGGCGTGACAAACCGCCAGCGAACAAACCCCCGTTTTGCGCGCAGTTTCCACCGCCAAAGGCAAGGCCTTGGCAAAGGCGGGTTGGGCAAACCCGAACCCAGCATCCACGGCTACACAGGCGGATTTTGGTTGTGAAACAATGGGTTGCACATCACCCTTCACGCGACCTGAACGGAGTTGCTGGCAATAGCTTTCCATATAATACAGCCCGCAAATCAGGTTGGATTTGGCTTCGGCTACGCGGACGGCATTGGCTACATGAGCCGCCGCCTCGGCACTCGCACCGTGGTTCAGCAGAGCATCACGGCAGGTTGTTTCTATCTCATCAAGCGGGATTTTTATTATAGTATCTGTCATGCGGGTGATTTTGGATTATTTTCAGCAAGAAGTCAATCTTTTGAATTGTGAATTGTAAATTGTGAATGGTGAATTAGGTTTGTGACGAACTTCTTTCCTAAAATAATTAACACCTAGTTATTAAATAACCAAAAATAACCCACCGCAGTTATTTTAGATAACAGATAATTAGAATAACCAATAATTCATAATTCATAATTCACCATTAATCATTCACCATTCATCATTCATCATTCACCATTGATTAAATCGCGCAACACAAACTTCTGTATCTTCCCAGTCGCGGTCTTTGGCAATTCACAAAATCGCACGGATTTGGGGCATTTGAACCCTGCCAAATGCGCCCGACAATGGGCAATCAAACCCGCCTCATCCGCCACCGCACCATCCTTCAGCTCAATAAACGCACACGGCACTTCGCCCCACTTATCATCCGCCATAGCAACGACACAGGCCAAAGCCACAGACTCATGGCGATGCAATACACCCTCCACCTCCACGGAGGATATATTCTCCCCGCCTGATATGATAATATCCTTGGCACGATCCATAATCTGAGCATAGCCGTAATCGTGCATCACCGCCAAATCGCCGGTGTGATACCAGCCGCCCGCAAACGCTTCCTCAGTCGCGGCTTCCGCCTTTAAATACCCCTTCATCACGCAATTCCCGCGTAACACGATTTCACCAATAGTCTTACCGTCCGCCACAACATCCACGCCGTTTTCATCGACGACCCGCAAGCCCTCCATCATTACCATAGCCGCGCCTTGCCGCGCCTTCATATCCGCCCGCGCGCTGTCATCCAAATCGGCCCACTCACCACGTTCGGTGCAAATCACGGTATGCCCGTAAGTCTCCGTCAAACCATAGACTTGGGTTACGTCAAACCCCATCGCCTCTATCCCCTGCAAAATCGCAGACGGAGGCGGCGCACCCGCCGTGAAAACCTTTATTTTATGGCTAATAGCGCGTTTTTCCGACTCGGGAGCGTTCAACAGCATGGATAAAACAATCGGCGCACCTGCGAAATGGGTGACTTTATGCTCGTCAATCGCGGTATAAATAGCGTCCGCCGACACGACTCGGGTGCAAATAATAGTCCCAGCGACCGCCGCCATAGCCCAACTATGCCCCCAACCGTTGCAATGAAACAGAGGCACAATCGCCAGATAAATAGGATGCCGAGGGATTTCCCAATCGGCTATCGTACCGATAGCCATCAGGTAACCGCCACGATGATGATAAACCACGCCCTTTGGTCGCCCACTGGTACCAGAGGTGTAATTCAGGGTCATAGCCTGCCATTCGTCATCGGGCAAAGACCAGTTGAAATCGGGCTGGCACGCGATAAAGGTTTCATAATCGGTTGAGCCTAATGTTTTCGGATTCGCGCAATTTTGCGTGTCCTTTATGTCTATGATGGTGATTTTCTGGTTGTTCTTGTGGCAAATATCCAACGCTTGCACGGCTTGGGGGCAGAGTTCGGCATCGACTATCAGCATTTTCGCCTCGCCATGTTCCAGAATATAGGCGATGGTTTCGGGCTCTAACCGCGTGTTAATGGAATTTAAAACCGCGCCCGCCATGGCTACGCCAAAATGCGCCTCGACCATTTCGGGGGTGTTGGCGGATAGGATAGCGACCGTGTCGCCCTTGCCCAGCCCGTGGTTGGTTATGGCAGTGGCGAGTTGGACGGTGCGTTTGTAGGTTTCCGCCCAAGTATAGAGGCGTTTCCCGTATATCACGGAGGGGTGGTCTGGGAACATCAGCGCGGCGCGTTTGATGAAAGAGAGCGGGGATAAAGGCGTGTGGTTGGCCGCGTTTTGTGGGAAGGTTTCAAACATGATTAGGTGTTAGGTGTTAGGTGTTGGTTATTAGTGGGGTTTTATTGATTATTTTTGCGACAGAGTCAAGTTAGTTATTAGTTTTTGCTCTTGACAGCCCCGCAAAACTATGTTTATTGTGGAAATACAAAAATTTACCAGTGCAAAGGGACACACCATGCCATATATCAAACTTTTAACCGCTCTTGCTGGGCTGGCTTTATTGACCGCTTGCGGGGGAGGCACTGCCGAAACCCCCGATACGGCGGGCGGAAATGCCACGGATTGCAAGACAAACGCTTTTCATGCGGATTGCAACGCAGACGCACCCGCGATAGAATTACGCCAAAGCATGTGTTTAGCGGATGATTCGGCAGACTCAACCTGTGGTGTCGTTATTACTGGTGCTTGCACCGCGAATCCGTTTAGAACCGAGACCGCTTGCATGGCTGATACCTATAATCCCCAACGCCAAACCGCTTGCGAATCAGGTATGCCAAACCGAGGCGAGACCGCTTGCGAACCCACGATTGCGCGGATTTGCACGAATGGCGATATTTTTGATGACTTCTGCACGGGCTTGACAGGTATAGATACGATGCGAGCGAGTATTTGCCAAACGCATGGCACAGACCCCACCGATGGACACTCCACTTGCGCAACTATCCTTATTCCCTTGTGTGTGATAGCCGACCCGTTTGCCCATGCGGGGTGTGATAGCGTGGTGGGGATAAACGCAGGGGTGCGAAAAACCTTTTGCGAAACCCCTGCGAACGCTTGGAATCCGAAATGCATGGATACAACGCATGGTGCGGTGAATGCTACGCGAATAACGGCTTGCCAAATGTTTGGCACGGGCATGGGCGGTGATGATAGTTGCGCGACCAGTCTTGCCTCTGCTTGTACTATAACCAACCCATTTATCCATGAGGGGTGTGATGATGTGGCGGGGATTGACGCGGGGTTGCGAACGATGTTTTGTGAAATGCCCGCGAACGCTTGGAATCCGAAATGCATGGATACAATGCATGGTGCGGTGACTGCCACGCGAGTGACGGCTTGCCAAATGTTTGGCACGGGCATGGGCGGTGATGATAGTTGCGCGACCAGCCTTGCCACCGTGTGTAATGATATAGCCAATCCGTTTATCCATGAGGGGTGTGATGATGTGGTGGGGATTGACGCGGGGGTGCGAACGATGTATTGCGAAATGGAGGCGAACGCTTGGAATCCGAAATGCATGGATGGCATGCATGGCACTGTGGCTTCTTTTCGAACTATCGCCTGTTTGGATAGCCCTTTTAACGACCTTGCCGACCCCCTTTGCGCAATGGATACGGGTGCGGAGACTGCATGCGGATTGAATCCGTTTGACTCTGCGAATCCGGGCTGTCGCAATTTAGATGACTATAAAAACATTGTGGGAACTTATTGCACGACAATAAACCCGAGCGCGGACGAATGCAGGGTGAAGACCAGTGCTTGGGTGGAGAGCTTTGGTGAGGGTAAAGCCCCACCCGCTAGGCTTGACAACACCAACCGCAAAAGCGAATTTTTGGCGGGCTTGGCAACGGGGCTGGATACAACGGGTGCTACGCCGAACGGCATACCAAACGGTGCAAACCTTACCTTGACGCTAGACTCGGCGCGATATAATGGCGAGCCTTTGGGCGGGGCTGGCGATGAAAAAGATGGTTATGGTTTATTTTATGATAATACTGACGACTCTAATAATCGTGTTTATTACGCGGGGATTTTGGCTGATACAGATTTGGGCGCACCCCTGACACAAACCACTGGAAGCGTCACTTGGTACGGGCAGATTCAAATCATTCGCGATGGCGCGTTGGATACCACCTCCGCCCATAATTTTGAGTTAGAGATTACTTTTGGCGGTACGAATGGTGTTGCGGGTTCAATAGAGGGGGAGGATGTTGAAAGAGTACTTAGTGGCTTTACCTACCAATATCGCTTGGCTGGTACTTATGATGCTGGTGGGGTTATCACTGGCACGGTTACTCATGAGAGCTTTACAGGTGCTGATACAGGACAACTCTCAAGGGCTACCCCCAACGGGATTCTGACAGGATTGATTGGCGAACAGGGTGCGGTTGGGGTTTTCCTTGCTGCGGATGCGGGTAGTACAAAAGACAATATAATAAATACCGAGAACGCTAATGGTCGCTACGTTGGTGGGTTTGTTGTCGCACCTGCTCCGCCTCCGCCCAACGCTTGCATAGCTTTGACTACTTGTGTTGATACTGGCGATTTGCCCACCTATGAAACCAAACCAAACGAGGAAACGTTAAATAGGTTTTTGACGGCAGGAAATACAGGGCTGAATATGACAGATATACAATTTGAAAATTCTGCGACTCGTATTATATCAACCGACATCCCACCCTTTACAGGTCGGCGGGGTGGCGAGGGTAGAAACCCCGATGGTTTTGCCTATTTTGTAACGACTAACGCAGGCGAGGTCACCACCGAAATCAGTTATGCTGGGATTTTAGCCACAACCAATCTGGGCGCACCTTTGCCTAGCACAACAGCAAGTGCGGTTTGGGAAGGGCATTTTAGCTTGGGGGCGGAAACCAATATAGCAACCAATTACTATGTTAATTTTTCCACTGGCAGGTTTGGATTTAGCAATGCTGGGGGGGATGGTTTCGGCACTTTCGAGCATGACAATATAAATGGAATATATACCATGAATGCGCATTTTGGCAGTCATGCCTCTGCGAATGGTTATTCTGCGGGACGGATGGGCGGGACTCTTGCTATATCAGGTGTAGGTTCTGCATTTCATCCAGACATAACGGGATTGATTGGGGAAGAGGGTGTGGTTGGTATTTTTACAAAAGTTGGTTCTGCGAGTGCATCCGTTGGCGGTTTCACGGCAACGAATCCCGCTTATACCCCACCCGAATAACGTAGGGCGGGTTAATCACTAACACCTAAAAAATCAATTCCGCAAAGAAACCCCATCATCCAACATCGCCGCAATCCTCGCCTGAGTCGCCTCCATCTGCGCCAGCCGAACAAAGGCGGCTCGCTCGCGGGCGTACATATCCGCCCCGCTAACTTCCAACGCCTCCCCATCCATATTCACCACGATAGAGGCAACCTGCATCGCCACAACCTTATCATGCGGGAAAAACCAGCCCTTATCAATCCCATCATCCATAAACCCCGCCATTTTATCCGCCAGCCCCCGTGCGGGCAGAACAAACTGCGCACCCGCCCGTGCCTTATACCCATCCGCCAATTCACGCAACCGAGCAACCCCCGCCGCCACCAACCTATCGCGGTTCATCACCGATTTATCCCGCGACGGCAGATAATACTGATACCGCGCCGCCAACGCAGGGCTGCTGCCAGTCTGAGCATAGCCCACCTGCATCCAAGTCTGCCACGCCGCCTTTTCCCAATCATTCGTTGCCAAATACCAGCGATACAGGGTTTCCTTCACCCCGCCACCCGCTGGGACGAGGCCTACCGCAGCCTCCACCAATCCCAAAACAGAATTGCTATGCACTATCAATTCATCGCAATGGCACAGGACTTCAAACCCGCCGCCTATCGCCAAGCCACTGGGCGCACCCACCACAGGCACGGGGCAGGACGCAAGCCCCATCACCGCGTTTTGGAAATCCTGCAAAAACCCGTCAATCCCCGTCCAATCCCCCGCATCCATATAGGCGCGAAACGCGTTCAAATCCACACCAGCAGAGAAATGCTGTGCGTCATTATGCACCAAAATCCCCGCACCGTGGTCTTTGGCGGCGGCTCGGACGATTGCCATGGACTCGGCGTTCAGGGCGTTCGCCTTGGAATGGAATTCCAGCAGACGCAAATCCCCATCCAGCGCAAATAAACTCGCCGATGCATTCTGGGCAATCGGTTGCAGACATTGGCGGAGCATATGAAACCGCACAACCTCTTTAGGCAGGGATACGGGGGTGTAAGTGGCTTGTTTGTCTTGTTTATCGGGAAAAACCCGCACAGTCAGCACTCCATCGGCGGGTTTGTAGAATTTATCGTGGCTCGCCAAAACGGGCGGAATATCCAAACCCGTTTCCGTTATCATCTGGCATACTTGCCCTGCCCCGATAGCATCCATCAGCTCAAACGGACCCCGCACCCAGTTAAACCCGAGTTTCATCGCGTCATCAATATCCTGCGGGCTGGTCGTGACATCGGGGATAAGGCTGGCCGAATACGCCAAAATCCGCGCCAACAAACGGCGGATAAACGCGGATTCCGCGTCCGCATCGGTGGTGTTTATGAGGGCATGCAAAGGCTCTCGCCCCGCCTGTAAATCCGCCATGGCGCAACTAATACGCGGGCTACTCGCGGTTTTGCGCGGGCGAGTCGCCCCCGTGGTCAAATCCAACGCCTGCCCGTCTCGGTAGAACCCGCCCTTGCCTTTATCGCCCGTGAACCCCTTTGCTATCATAGTTTTTATCAAATCGGTCAGAGGATTCTGCCCCCAAGCAACCGCTTTGAAATCATCGTTTTGTGGCAAAATAGTATCCAGAGTATCCACCACATCCGCCATCAAATCCACGCCAATCATATCGTACAGCCCGAATATACCAGTCTTTGGAATACCCAGCGGTCGCCCAAACAACGCGTCCGCCGTTTCTATATCTAGCCCAGCGCGAGTGGCTTCATCCATGCCGACCTGTAGGGCGAAAACCCCGACTCTATTGCCCAGAAATCCGGGAGTATCACGGCAGGTAACCACGCCTTTACCGAGTATCTGGTCGTTGTAACGTGCCAATCGTGCCATCACTTCGGGGGCGGTATCGGTGCCTCGCACGAGTTCCAACAAACGCATATAACGCACGGGATTAAAGTAGTGGGTAATGGCAAAACGGTTGCGGAATTCGGGTGGCATATCTTCGGTCAGCAAGGAAATGGGAATGCTGGAAGTGTTACTGGTGACGACGCAATCCGCGTTAATGGTTTGGTTCAATCGCGTGTAAAGGGCGCGTTTCAAATCCAGCCGTTCCACGATGGCTTCTATCACCCAATCGCAATCAGCAAGACGGTGGAAATCGTCGTCTATATTGCCGATGGTGATGTTATCGGCGCAGGTTTTATCCATCAAAGCGGGCGGGTCGGATTTCAGCAATCGGTCTATCGCGGCGGTCGCGCGGGCGTTCGGGTTGCCTTTGGTGGCGATATCCAGCAGTAGGACTTTTTGTCCAGCATTGGCGATGTGGGCGGCGATACCTGCACCCATTGTGCCTGCGCCTATGACGGCGATAGTGGTGAAATCGGGGGGATTGTTGGGGGGCATTTTATCTGGGACTCCTGTTGGTTTTAGGGGGATGTTTAGCATAAAAAGGAAAAAGAGCAAACCTTACGAAGAGCACACCATTTTGCCCATGCTTTTTGGTTAAAAAAGGGTGAAAAAACTATTGACAAAGCCGTGAAAAAATTTATTAATCCCGTGTTTTTATACAAACCCGCCAAATAATAAAGAAAGGCAACCCAATGACAATCGCACACAGCGCAAGAAAAATCATCAAAACTCAAAGATTTATATTCCGTGCTCTGCCTGCTTTATTGGTAAGCGTGTTTGTTCTAAACGCCTGTTCTGGTGCAGTTCCAGTAACAGTGAACAACTCATCAGCTTCAAATGAAGAGATAGCGAAACTTAAACAAGATGCAACAACCGCCGACAATCGGATAACAGAATTGGAGGAAGCGTCTCGGCGGGCAGGGATTGCCAAAACCACCGCCGATGATGATATAATACGGCTGAAAAATGAGGCAGTACAGGCGGGGATTGCGAAAGCCTCTGCCGATTCAGAGATAATAATCCTGCAAGGTCAATTGGCAACGGCGATTGGCGAACGGGGTACCGCGAACGGCATGATAACAATCCTGCAAGGGCAATTGGAAACGGCAAATAATAATCAGAACCCCGATGATTCAGCGACAGTGACACGGCTGAGAAGTCAGTTGTCAACGGCAATCAATGATAAGAACGCCGCCGACATGCGGATAACAACTCTGGAAGGGCAATTATCAACGGCAATGGGTAATGAGCAAACCGCGAGCAACAGGATAGCAGAACTGGAAGACGCGATACAGAAGGCAAACGAACAGGCGCAAGCGTTACGTCGCGTGGAATATGCTAACTGGGAGGCGGGCAAAACCCCCGATGCCTCGCCCGATACGGCAAACCCACGCCATCAATTCTTACAAAACAGAAACCGCACACTGGATACAGGAACAACGACCCATAGCGCGACCAGCAGTGATGCCCCGACGATACTCACCTTTGATAGTAGCGATTTTCGATTTGATGGACGGCCAGTCAGCCTTGATACGAATGATGGGTTTGCGACCTTTACTGGATACCATAGTGATGGAACAAGTTACGGCTATATCGGGCTTTTGGATACCACCGATTTTGGCGCACCCCTCGCCCAAACCAGCACCGCGCTAATATGGAACGGGTCGTTTTTACACGAATCAACATATACAGACTTTGCCCTTACCATTAATGTGGCAGAGATGGGCAACGGAGATATTGATGCTTTCTTTAAATTTGGCAAAGAGGTAGATTATAACATTCTTCTAACAGGCACATTTGATGCAAAGGGCGTGATAACCGCGCAAGGTATGGGAATCGTTTTTTCACGCAATGATAGAGACTTTCCAACAGGAACGGCAAGCGAATTTTCCATAACAGGTTTAATAGGGGCGGACGGTGCACTCGGTATATTTAGCAATGAAAACGTTGGGGTTGGCGGGTTTTTTGTCACCCCAACGGCTGTGCCTGATCCAAATGTAGGATATAGTAAATGGGTGAAAGCCTTGGACCTTGATGTCATTCCAGATACCGCAGACCCCCGCGATCAATATTTGCTGATACGGGATGGCAAATTTAATACAGGGACAACGACAGATAGCCCGAGCACCAATGGCACCCCACAGTTATTACCCAGATTCACCTTTAATACTACCGATTTTGAATATGATGGACGGCCAGTTGGCACCGATACGAATGATGGGTTTACAGGGTTTATTGGATACCATAGTGATGGAACAGACAGGGCTTACTTTAGTATTTTGGATACCACGGATTTGGGCACACCCCTAGCCCCAACCAGCACTTCGCTAAAATGGAATGGGTCGTTTTTGTACGGATCAGCAAGACCAACACGCGCAGACTTTACCCTTACTATTGATGTGAAAGAGACGGGCGACGGAACGATTGATGCGTTTTTTAAGTTAGGCAGGAATGATTTTTATCTTCTTCTGACAGGCGGATTTGATGAGAACGGAGTGATTACCGCGGATGCTGTTCCCGGGATTTTTACAGGTGGTGACAGAGACATTGTGGAAAGAAAAATACTAACATTGCCCCTAACAGGTTTAATAGGGGCAGATGGCGCATTTGCCTTTTATTACAAGAAAAGCTATGCTGGTATTAGCGGGTTTTTTGTCACCCCAACGGCTGTGCCTAATCCAAATGTAAGATATAATAACTGGGTGGCGGCAGTGAATCCCGATGCCAGACCAGATACCGCAGACCCCCGCGATCAATATTTGCAGAACAAGGATGGTGTATTTGATACAGGGACAACAAAAGATGGCCCGAGCAGCTTTAGCCCCCCGCAGGTATCCCTCCGCTTTGATGGTATGCACTTGTATGATGACTGGTCATTAATTAACACTAGTACAGATGATGGGGTTGCAGGGTTTGTTGGATACCATAGTGATGGAACAGCCAGAACCTACTTGAGTATTTTGGATACCACGCATTTGGGCTTGCCCCTATCCCCAAACACTTCGCTAAAATGGAATGGGTCGTTTTTGTACGCATCAGGAACACCAATACGCACAGACTTTACCCTTACCATTGATGTAGAAGAGATGGGAGACGGAACTATTGATGCTTTTGTTCCTTTAAACCCGAATGCCGGGCTTAATCTTGTTCTGACAGGCGGATTTGATGCGAACGGGGTGATTACCGCGGAGGCTACTACCGGGTCGTATAGTAGTTATGGCAGAGACTCTCTAATCCAAGCAAACGAACCATTGCCCCTAACAGGTTTAATAGGGTCAGATGGCGCATTTGCCTTTTATTACAGCCAAAGACATGGTAGTCTTGGCGGGTTTTTTGTCAGCCCAACGGCTCTGCGAAACCCAGATATAAGGATTAGAGATTGGTTTGACAGTTTTAGCCCGTCTTTTGTATTTCCCATCCCCATGCCCGCAAATCTCGCAAACGAATTCTTGAGGGAAAGTGGAGGCACGCTGCTCACACTTGACACGAAAGCCACGGTTAGTGGTTCAGCCAGCCCGACCGTCGCAATCTTGAACCTTGACGGCAATACGGATAATGAAGTGGCTTTCTTTTCAGGGGCGACTGGCAATACCCTCTATCATTACGCGGGGATTTTGTCTGACGTGAATGTGGGGGTGCCACTTGGCGCGACATTTGAGGGCGAGGCATCCGCCGAATGGAACGGGGCAATCCAAGCAACCAACATGACGACCCCCACAGATTTCACCTTGCGGATTAATTTTGCCACACCCAGTATAAAGGCGATTGTTCAAAACGGATTGACCGATAACTACTATTATTTGGATGGTACTTATACCGATATGGGCGTGATTACGGGGACGGTTAATTATGGCACGTTCAGCACAACAACGCTCAGCGATAGCGTCAATCCAACGCCTATGGGCAATCGCGTTGCTAACGGAGTCCTCACTGGGCTTATCGGGCAGGGCGGCGCGGTTGGTGTTTTTGTCAGTGGGACAACCACGGATGGCGGGCGGACAATAGCAGATGGCACGGGGGAGACTGGCTTTGCTGGCGGGTTTGTTGCCGCACCCCCCGCGGTGAACTATGCCGATTGGGTGCGTGTGGCTAATCCCGATGCCAAGGCAGATTTGACAAGGCCAAGAGGCCAAATTTTGCAAACCGCAGGTGGTATAATAGATACCACGGGGCTTACAAGGTGTCGTGATTCTAATAATAATGAACCTGAACGTTGCGGTGCGGTGGGTAGCAGAACAGCCCCAAGAGCCATTAAAAGAACCCTAAATGCCATAAGCTTTGACGGAGGAGTTATAAGAGGCGACATAAACGATGGTTATGCTGACCTTACTGGATTTATTGGCGAGACACTCTATAGTTACGGTGGAATTTTGGATAGTACCGATTTGGGCACGCCTTTAACAGGTGACGCGGAGACATCTGTGCAGTGGCATGGGCGTTTCGGTTTTAATACTGACTTCACCCTGACCATTACCTTTGATGCCGCTGGCGGTCGCCTTGATGTATTTAGGCGTATTTTTAAAGATAGATACTATCGTTTTCAAAACGCGCGGTTTGATACTAACGGGGTGATAACAGGCACGCTTAATTATCAACGTTTCACGGATGGTGACCCGACCCAGCCAATAGATAGTGCAACAGATGGTGATGACAGCACGGGTGATTTTGCCCTATCTGGTCTAATTGGCGAAGAGGGCTTGGTTGCCCTATTTACCGGCGGGGGCGGTTTCGTTACGGGTATTTTTGCTGGTCCCGATTTTACCCTCAATCCAGACGTGCGTTGGAATGATTGGGTACGTAAGGTAGGCGATATTGGTAGAGAATTCACATCCGTCCCCAGAAATCAATTTTTGAGTGGTGCCACTGCACAGGAAGTTCTGCCCAATTCTGATGGGAGTGGGAGTACTGAGAGTGTAACCACAGATATACTAGATTTTAGGACAGCCAAATTTAATGAGAATTCTTTGGGTCGGAGTGCAAATAATAGGATATTCTTCTTTACTGGATATAATGGTGGCACACGCCATTATTACGCTGGGTTAGAGAGCCCATTTGGTTTGGGCGCGACCTTGCCCGTTTGGCAAGCAGGGCAACGTACCAGTGCAGAGTGGAAAGGGCAGTTTAGCGTGGTGCAAGGCGCGAATGCTGTTGCCAATGCAGATTTAACGTTAGAGGTTAATTTTGAAAACCGCAGACTTACCGCCTTTGTTCCAGTCGGTGCGAACCATTATTTACTGGATGCTGGTTTTAATGCCGATGATGATGGGTTTTTCGCAGGAACGGTGAATTTCGGTGCATTCACCGATACCACAAACCGAACGTCAACAAACACCCTAACCTCTGGCGTTTTAACAGGGCTTATCGGGGTAGAGGGTGCGCTTGGTGCTTTCGTCAGTGGCACATCGAACGATAATGGGCGGACAATAACGGGCGGTGCGGGCGAAAATGGCTTTGCTGGCGGGTTTGTCGCTTGTCCCTATGATGACGCGAATAATGAGTGCCAATAATAACTAACACCTAACAACCAGCCCAAAACGCCCGCAACGCCCGATTCACCGCGACAGGATGCTCGCTGGGTAACATATGCCCCGCACCAGCAACCTCACATACCTGCGCACCCAAAGCCTCCGCCAACAGCCGCCCCTGGGCAATCGGAGTCATCTTATCCGCCCCCGCCAAAATACACAAACACGGGCAATCTACCTGCCCAGCCGCCGCCTCACCGCCGTCATACCCCGCACAGGCGGATAAATCGGCAAGCAAAGCACCCGCCGCGTTTAACCCCATTAAATACCGCCCATACGCCACATGCACCATCCCTGGAACGGTATGACAATGGCTATGCGCAACCTGCCCATGCCCCCAATCGCACATCGCCGCAATCGCGCGGGCTTCATCCGCTCGCGCCATATCCAGCAACCCCGCGTTTATCGGAATCGCCAATGCGCTGGCTATAATAGCAAGGCTCTGCACCTGCGCAGGATACCGCGCCGCCCATTCCAAGGCAACCAACCCGCCTTGGGAATGCCCGATAATATGCGCCCGCGCAACCCCCGCCGCGCCCAAAACCTCGCTATACCAATCCGCCATAGCCGCCACGGACTCCAACGCCGCCCCGCCCGTTTTGAAATGCGCGGGCATATCGGGGACAAGCACACGAAACCCTCGGTTTGCCAGAAACCTCGCCTGCAGTTGAAAGCCCAGATGGTTCTGCCCACTGCCATGGATAAACACCAGCACGGGCGAGTCATCCCCCGCGTCCCAGACTCGCCCGCCAGTGGAGGCAAAAATGTCGCCAATCATCATAACTTTGCCACCTGCGCCAAAGCACCCTTGAAATCATCAATAATATCGTCAATATCCTCTAATCCGACAGAAATACGAAGCAAATCATCGGATAGCCCGCTTGCCTCCATGGATTCCACGCTTAAATGCGAATGGGTGGTCGATGCAGGATGAATAACCAGAGTTTTCGCATCCCCGACATTCGCCAGATGGCTGGCCAACCGCAGGGATTCGATAAAGACTCGCCCCCCGTCTCGCCCGCCTTTCACCCCGCAAGCGATAATAGAGCCCTGCCCACGTGGCATTAAACGCATCGCGACCTTGTGGTCTGGATGGTCAGGCAGGGACGGATGGCGAACCCATGCGATTTGCTCGTTGCCCAGCAGAAATTCCAGCAAACGCGCGGTATTGGCAATATGGCGTTCCATCCGCAAGGCCAGCGTCTCAATCCCTTGCAGGATTTGGAACGCATTCATAGGCGCAAGCGCCGGGCCGATATTATACATGCCTTCAGAGCGCACGCGAGTGATAAACGCGGCGGGGCCAAACTCCTCCCACAAATTCACGTCTTGAAAGGCGTAATGCGGGCTGTTTATCGTGGGGAAATCCCCCTTCCCCCAGTCAAAATTACCGCCGTCAATAATCGCCCCGCCCATAGACGTGCCGTGCCCGCCCAGCCATTTCGTCAGCGAGTGCATAACGATATTCGCCCCATGCTCAAACGGGCGGAGCAGCCAAGGCGTGTTAAATGTGCCGTCAATCATCAGAGGCACTTGGGCGGTGTGGGCGATTTGCGCGATGGCGGGAATGTCCATGATGTCCAGCCCTGGGTTGCCGATGACTTCACCGAATATCATCTTGGTGTTCGGGCGAAGGGCGGCTTTGAAGGCGGCGGGATCATTAGGGGGAACGAAGGTGGATTCCACGCCAAACCGCCCCAGAGTGTGTTCAAACAGGTTAATATTCGCGCCATACATTTGCGAGGAGGACACGATATGGTCGCCCGCTTTGAACACGGATAGCACGGATAGGAACAGCGCGGCCATGCCCGAAGATGTGGCGACCGTGCCAACGCCGCCTTCCAATGCGGTGAGCCGTTGTTCTAGGACTGCCACGGTCGGGTTAGTCAGGCGGGTGTAGATATGCCCGCCGACCTCCATATTATAAAGGGCGGCGGCCTGCTCTGTGTTTTCAAACAGGTAGGAGGTGGTTTGATGAATCGGTACGGCTCGTGAGCCGTGTTCATCGGTGGTTTGCCCCGCGTGGAGGCTGAGGGTGTTAAATTTGTGTTTATTGGTCATGCGGTGGGTTTAGCAGGGATTTGTGGGGGATGCAATAGTTGTTAGTTATTAGTTATTAGTTGTTAGTTATTAGTTGTTAGTTGTTAGTGGTTGGTTATTAGGGATTGGGGGTTTGTTATTAGGAGTTAAGGATAGAGGTTTTTTGTTGCACCCTCACTTCGTTCGGTTGCCCACCCGCCCACCCCTCCTGCGGAGAGCTGGACGGGATTTATTGGCTAAAGCCTGTCTTTATATCTAGGCATAGCCTAAATAAATTTAGAGCAAACCTATCACCAATTCCCAAGTATTCTTTGCAAATAATCCAATCTAACGTCTTGTTATTCCAGATAGTAAATTTATAGAATCCCTAGCATCTTGTAACCAAAGGGCTTTTGGCATGCTCCCACGAAGTGGGGGCTACGCACAAAAGACCCCGCTGGTCGGCATTCGCGTAAGCGATGACGAAGACCCGAAGGGCATCACTAATAACTAATAACTAACAACTAACAACTATCCAACCGCCAACAACGGAATAGCCTTATCCTTTTCCATCAAATACAGCAACACCCGTGCCGCCTGCCCTCGCGGTTCTTTCAAATCCGGATCACTGTATAACAACACCTTCGCATCATCCGCCGCGGCCTGTAACAAATGCGACTGATGCTCAATATTCGCCACCCGAAACCGAGGCAACCCCGACTGCTGCACACCCAGCAAATCCCCAGCCCCTCGCAATTTCATATCCGTCTCAGCGATGAAAAACCCGTCATCCGAATCCCGCAAACATTGCAGCCGTTTGCGCGCATTCACGCTTATCTTATCACCATAAACCAGCAAACAGGAGGACTCCGCGTCGCCTCGCCCAATCCGCCCGCGCAACTGATGCAACTGCGCCAGCCCGAATTTTTGCGCGTCCTCAACCACCATAATACTAGCGTTTGGCACATCCACACCGACTTCAATAATAGTCGTGGCGACCAAAATCTTCGTCCGCCCTTCGGTAAAATCACGCATCGCGGTGGATTTTTCATCCGATTTCATCTGCCCGTGGAGCAAACCGACCTCGCCCTCGCCAAACGCCCCCGATAGATGACGAAACCGTTCGGCCGCGGCGACCCAAGTCAATGTTTCACTCTCTTCCACCAGTGGGCAAACCCAATAAACTTGCCGCCCCTCGGCTATCACGCTACGCAGTTTTTCCACGATTTCCGCCAGTCGCCCGTTGTTAATCAAAACGGTTTTTATCGGCTGGCGACCGGGCGGTTTTTCATCCAAAACCGAGGTCTCCATATCGCCATAATGCGCCAGCGCAAGGCTGCGCGGAATCGGCGTGGCGGTCATAACCAGAATATCCACGGCGCGTCCCTTCAGCGATAAATCCATCCTTTGACGCACGCCAAACCGATGCTGTTCGTCAATCACAGCAAGGCGTAAATCGCGAAATTCCACGTCCGCTTGGAACACCGCATGCGTGCCGATAAGGATTTGCAACGCGCCCGATTTCAAATCTGCCAGCTTTTTATTGCGGATTTTCGCGGACTCCGCGCCGACCAGAATATCCATTTTAATCCCCGCCGCTTCGCCCAAGGGCGCAAGCCCGTTAATATGCTGCCGCGCCAGAATTTCGGTCGGTGCCATCAGCACCGCCTGCCCCCCTGCCTCGACAATTCCCGCCATAGCCAGAAACGCAACCAACGTTTTGCCCGCGCCAACATCGCCTTGCAACAGGCGGTTCATACGAAACGGCTCGGCCACATCGCCAAGGATTTCCTTCACCACGCGGGTTTGGGCTTTCGTCAATTTAAACCCCAACGCGCCAAGGATTATCTTTTGCAAATCGCCCGTGGGCTTGCTGGCTATGCCCTTTGTTTTGCGCATTTTCTGGCGGACAAGGGCGAGCATCAGTTGATGCGCGAACAGTTCATCATAGGCCAAACGCTCCCGCGCGGGGTGGGTCAGGACGGTATCGGCGTAATCCTGCGGGTGGTGGGCGGTGTCAATCGCCGCGTCCCAAGTTGGCCATTTTCTCTTTTTAATCAAAGAGTTATCTATCCATTCTTCAAGTGGTTCTACCCGTGCCAAGGCCTGAAAAACCGCCCGCCCCATGAGCCGTTGGGTGAGGCCTTGCGTCAAAGGATAAATCGGCTCGCACTGGGGAATGTCTATGCTTTCCTTTGGGTCAAAGACAAAATCGGGGTGCGCCATTTGGGCGCGGTTTTCGTAATTTTCCACCCGCCCAGAGATAATTCGGTTCTGCCCGATGGGAAATTGGCGCACCAAATAATCCCCGTGAGCGTGAAAAAACGTCAAATCAAAGGTAGTTTTTGCGTCCTGCACTTGGATGCGATAGGGGCGCGAGCGTGCGGCCGAGGGATAATGGCGCAAAACTTGGACTTCCAAGGTCAGCAGTTGCGGCAATTTCTGCCCCTGCACGGTATCGCAAAAAGTGCGTTTTTGCACGGTATTCGGCAGGGTGAAAAACAGGTCTTTAATGCGGCGGATGTCTATCTTTTCAAAGGTTTTCGCCAAGCGGGGACCGACCCCATCAAGGCTGTCTATCTGGGCAAAAAAGGGGAAGAGGATTTCGGGGCGTTGTGTCATTTTTTAATCTTTTAACATGTCCAGCCACGCGGATTCGTCCAGCGTTTGGATGCCGAGGGCTTCGGCTTTTTTCGCCTTTGACCCCGCCTTTTCGCCAAGCACGACAAAATCGGTTTTGTTGGATACCGAACTGGATACTTTCGCGCCCAAGGATTCGGCGCGGGCTTTGGCTTCGGCACGGCTCATCTGTTGCAGATTGCCCGTGAAAACAAGGGTTTTGCCACTGATTGGCGAATTGCCCGCGGGCGGGGGTTGCACGGGCTGAACATCCAAATGGGTTAATAAATCGTTGATAATCGTGCGTTGCTCTGGGTGGTGGAAACTGGCGACCAAGGCGGTTGCCATGATTTTGCCAATACCGTCAATTCCGTTCAAATCGTTCCAAGATTCGCCCGTGTAGGTGTCGCTTTCGGTGTCCTTTTCCATCGCGTCCATCGCCGATATAAACGCGGGTAAATCGCGATAATGCCTTGCTAATAAGGCGGATACGGTCTCACCTATATGGCGGATGCCAAGCGAATATAACACGCGGTCCAGCCCGATTTTGCGTTTGGATTCAATCGCGGCAAACAAATTATCGGCGGACTTATCACCCCAATTTTCACGCGATTTTAATTTATCCGTGTTGTCCGCATCGCGGGTTTGCATGGTGAAAATATCGGCGGGGGTGCGCACTCGCAAGGTTTCATCGTTATAGAAATAAGAGATTTGCTTATCGCCCAGCCCGTCAATATCGAACGCCGCACGGGATACGAAATGGTTCAACCTCTGCACAGCTTGCGCCGAACAAATCAGCCCGCCCGTGCATCGCGCCACGCTATCCTTTTCATCGCGCACGGCGGGGGACGCGCAAATCGGGCAAGCCGTTGGGAACTGGTACGGCACGGAATCGGCGGGGCGTTGCGACAAATCCACATCGCGGATTTTGGGAATGACATCGCCCGCGCGATAAACCTCCACCCAATCGCCCGCCCGAATATCGCGGCCGTCACGGATGGGTGCGCCCTTTGCGCCCCGCCCCGCGATGTAATCTTCGTTATGCAGGGTTGCGTTTGAGACGACCACCCCGCCGACCATCACGGGTTCCAGCCGCGCCACGGGGGATAACGCGCCTGTCCGCCCGACTTGGATTTCGATTTTATTCAGCCGAGTATGCGCGGTTTCAGCCGCGAATTTATGGGCAATCGCCCAACGCGGAGTCGTGGAACGCAAGCCCAGCCGATTTTGCAGGGATAGGTCGTCAACCTTATAGACTATACCGTCAATTTCATAGTTCAAATCGGCGCGGGTCTCCGCCAAATCGTGGTAGTAATCCAGCAAGTCCTGCGGGCTATGGCATTGTTTTATATGGGTATCCGTGGAAAAACCCCAGTTTTTCAAACGGTTAAGGGCATCAAAATGCGTGGTTGCCAAGGGCGTTGAAACCTCCCCCCACGCATAGGCGAAAAACGACAGGGGGCGAGCGGCGGTTATGGTCGCATCCAACTGACGCAAAGACCCCGCCGCGGCGTTGCGGGGATTGGCGAAAACTCGCCCGCCCGTTTGGTTTAGGGCGGTGAAATTATCGCGGGTCATATAGACTTCGCCGCGGATTTCCAGCACATCGGGGGCATCGGTTAATACCTGAGGAATGGTTTTTATACTACCAGCGTTTGCCGTCACATTTTCCCCAATCGCGCCATCCCCGCGGGTGGCAGCATGCACCAGTCGCCCTTTTTCATAACGCAAAGACAGGGACAATCCGTCAATTTTCGGCTCTGCCACATAGACCAAATCATCCCCCGCCGATAGAGTTAAAAACTTGCGCAATCGCGTGTCAAAATCAAATATATCCTCTGCGGTAAAGGCATTCGCCAAGGATAGCATCGGCTTTGCATGGGTGATTTTATCAAAGGTAGCCAAGGCGGGTGCGCCAACAGACTCAGACGGGCTATCGGGGCGTTTTAACGCGGGGAAACGCTGTTCAATACGCGTATTACGCACCTTTAACGCATCATACTCCGCGTCCGTGATTTCGGGCGCATCGTCTTGATAATAACGCAGATTGGCACGGGCGATTAGCCCCGCCAGCCGTTCCAGCTCTTCAGCTGCACCAGACTCATCCAGCACCTCAACAGGTGTGTATTCTGGCGTGGCTTCAAGCCTGTCCCCTGTGTTTTTTTCTTCAGTCATAATCTCCCCCAAGTTACCCCAAGATTACAACGATTATGACAAAAAATCCAGCCCTACGCGCCGATAGTTGGGTCAATCTGTGGTTTTGGCGGCATTTTTTGCGGCATTTTTGGTGGCATTTTCCCGCCCACAGGCTCGCGTAACACATAACCACGTCCCCAAACCGTTTCAATATAGTTCTTCCCCTTCGTCGCAACGGTCAGTTTCTTACGCAATTTACAGATGAACACATCAATGATTTTCAATTCAGGCTCATCCATACCGCCGTATAGATGGTTCAAAAACATCTCCTTCGTCAGGGTAGAACCCTTACGCAACGAAAGCAGTTCCATCATTTCGTACTCTTTGCCCGTCAAATGAATAGGAATCCCCTTTACATCCACGGTTTTCGCATCCAAATTCAGCGAAATATCGCCCGTTTGGATTTCCGATTGCGCGTGTCCTTGCGAACGCCGAACGATAGCCTGTATCCGCGCCACCAGAACCTTACGATCGAAGGGTTTAGTCAAATAATCATCCGCACCCTGTCCGAATCCTCGCAGAATATCATCCGATTCTTTCAGACCAGATAGGATTAAAACGGGAGTTTCAATCTTTGCCAAACGGAGTTCGCGCAGGACATCATGCCCGCTCATATCCGGCAGGTTTATATCCAGCAGAATAATATCATAGTCATATAGTTTCGCCAAATCCATGCCATCCACACCCGTATCGGTGGAATAAACATTGAACTTCGCATGGCCGAGCATCATCTCAATGCTCTTGGAGGTGGTTTCTTCATCCTCTATTAGTAAAACGCGCATAATGGTATCCTTTCCTAAAATAAATTAGCGGTATCTTAACAATGATTAAAAAATGTTAATGATTCGTTAATTTCGGCTAACAAAATTTTTAATACTTAATTATTAACGCTAACTTTGGGGGATGCGTCAATATGTCGCACATCTAAAAAGTGATATTTTCATGGTGATTCGTGTTTTACGAAACCCCCGTGTGGATAGCTTTAATCCGATTCGTGTATAACCCCCGAAAACCGAAAAACCGCTTGACAAGGGGGTGAATCATCGCTAGGGTGCGAATTGTTTTAATGAAAAAGGGCGGACATCGTGTCAAAATTTCTTTTACCAATCCTTGCAGGGGTTGTAATGGTTATAGTGTCGGGTTGTGGCGGGGCCGCGCCAAGCACCGATGATGAAACCAATTCTGGGGGATTGACTCCAGCACAGGTGGAAGCGCAACGGCTGATAAACGAACAGCTGAAAGCCGAGATCACTGCCTGCGGTGCTACCTGTGCTGGCTATGCCGAATGGCTAACCGCGAATCCAAACCTGCCGACAGTCCCGATTGAGCAGGAAAACCACGCCACTACAAACAATACAGGGCATTATTTACAAGGCACGGCAACGGGGCTGGATACGGGGGATGTGGAGGATGCTGTTGTTACGACCGTGACTTTTAATGATGCGTTTGACGATGTGGATGACAATCCCTTTGATGGGTTTGCCTATTTTGACGGGGTAGAGAGGCGCAGATATGTGGGGATTTTATTGAATACAAATATGGGTGCGCCTTTGGCAACGCCAGTGGGGCGGGCAATTTGGCCAGCTTTTATCGCTAGCGGTGAAGGGATTATCAGTGGCGCGGATGATTTTACCACACCGACCGCGTTTAATTTGATGGTTAAATTTAATACCACAGGCGGAACGATAAGTGCGTTTATCCCCGCGAGCAATACAAGGTTTGCTTTTAGAATAGATGGCGAGTTTGATGCGGGGGGTGTGATTACGGGAACAACAAACCGCAGGGCTTATGGCGATAATACGGACATTACAACCTATGATTCTGCACCCTCTGCTAATACAGAGGGAACATTGCGTGGTCTAATCGGTTCGGACGGTGCGGTTGGGATTTTTACGACTGATGCGGTGGGGGCGTTTGCACCTTATTCTGGTGGGTTTGTGGCACGGCCTGCCCCGCTGTTGCCAGCACCAGACCACACGCTGTATGTTAGTACTTTTTCACCTCCGCCAGCGGTGGAAAACTTAGGAACACAAGAGGGGGTGAGTGGACTTTCGCAACCCACGGCAGAGGGGTTTAGTACCACTGGGCTTCGTTTTGAAAAACGGCCATCTGCACAAAATGATGATTGCAGAAGTTGCTTTTCTAACCTTATCGTCAGGTTGGGTGGCGATAATACCGATACAGCCGACACGGATGGGCTTGCCATGATTTATGGACGTCTTAATGCTGGCAGCAGCGTACGTGTTCGCGCGGGGTTACTGCCCGGAACCGATTTGGGTGCGTCTTTTGGCACTGTTGCCCCTGATGGGGTGATAACCGCCAATTGGCCTGGTACTATTTATCATTCACGCCAGGTTAGAGGTACAGCACCCAACCAGGTGCTTGCACCCTTTATCGTTGCCTTTACTGTGGATTTTGCCGCAGGTACATTTGTATTACCTAGCACAGTATTGGTTAATCGCGGACTATCTAACGAACAAACTATTAGAGTTGCAGGTCGCTTTGGTGAGCATGCAGAGGCGGTTAATAGGGCAACGACTCCAGCCCGCTTGCCCGTAGGGGTTTTGGGTGGAACCGTTTATTATCAAAATGGCCCTAGCAACGCCGCAGTTGAGCATGTTTTGCAAGGGTTGATTGGAACAGAGGGTGCGGTTGGAGTTTTTGAATTAGGCGGTACGAATACCGATATCGGTGGGTTTGTCGCGCGGAATGCGCCCGTGCTGGTTAATCACGAGGTTTATCTTGCGCGATTTAGCTCTTTACAGCCAACACAGCCAAGCGCAAGCAAGGTTAGTGAATTTGTACAAGGTTTGACCAATGGTTTGGATGTCACTAACATTAATTTTACAGAAAATAATAGCAATGGTTGCGGTAGTTCGGGTAGCATCGGATGTATTAATAATTACCTCGTCAAATTGGGTGGCAATAATGCCGATAGAAACGACCCAAGCGGTTTTGCTCTTTTCTATGGGAATAATCATAGGACGGAGGTTACTAATCCAATCTATCGCGTGGGTTTGCTATCTGGTACGGATGTGGGTGTTGCCTTGCCCATGCTGGCACCTGATGGCACGCCAACCGCATTATGGAGAGGACAAGTTCATATGACAGAGGGTGCCACGGGTGGAACGATAACCCCACAGAATTTGACTTTGACTGTGAATTATACCGCACGGACGATTGGTGGGACGACCGCCATTTCAGGTGGTGATTTATCTGTTAATGGTAATTATAGTTCAAGGGGGATGATAATTGGAAATGTTACCTATGACCCATCGGGCGGTTCAGATAGCGTGTACGATTTGATAGGAGTCATCGGCACACAAGGTGCTATTGGGATTTTTGAAGGTAGAGGTAGCGCATCTCATGTTGGCGGGTTTATCGTGAAACCTTAATTAGTTGTTAGTTATTAGTTATTAGTTGTTAGTTGGGTTTTGTAGCAAACTTCTTTCCTAAAATAACGACCACCTATTATTCATAGCTACGATAACCAAGAATAACTGAAGGTAGTTATTTTAGATAACTAATAACTAATAACTAACAACTAATAACTAAACAATCCAGCCCCCGCCAAACACCCGCGTCCCATTCGGCTGATAAAACACGCAAGCCTGCCCGCGTGCGATACCTTCCTCTGGCTCTGCCAAAATCACCTGTGCGCGACCATCGCCCAACGGCACAACCCGCGCGGGGCAAGGCGGACGCGTGGAACGCACCCGCACCGCCAAATCATAGCCCTCACCCGCAAACGCCCCATCGCCCAGCCAATTCACCTGTTTCACCTCAAACTCCGCACGTTCCAACGCTTCACGCGGACCAACGACGACTTGGTGGCGGTCAGCATCCAAACGCACGACATACAACGGATCACCGCCACCGATACCCAGCCCGCGGCGTTGCCCTATAGTATAGTGGATAATCCCCTGATGACGCGATAAAACTTGCCCGTCCAAATCGACTATATCACCCGCGATATTCACCCCGGGCCGCAGCTTTTCAATAACCGAGGTATAAGAGCCGTTCGGCACAAAACATATATCCTGACTATCGGGTTTGTCCGCCACGGACAGCCCATATTTCCGCGCCAAAGCCCGCGTGGCGGTTTTGGATTTCAACCCACCGAGGGGAAACCGCAGGTAATCCAGTTGCTCTTGTTTGGTGGAAAACAGGAAATACGACTGGTCGCGGGTGATATCCGCCGCCATGTGCAGGGTTGCGTGGGTCTGGTTCGTTTTGCGCTGGATATAATGCCCAGTGGCGAGGCAATCTGCCTCCAAATCCCGTGCGGTCGCCAGTAAATCGCGGAATTTCACGCCCTCGTTGCAGCGAATACACGGCACGGGAGTCGCACCCGCAAGGTAGGTTTCGGCAAAATCCTCCATCACTTCTTCGCGAAATTTGCTTTCATAATCAAGGACATAATGAGGGAAATCCAGTTGTTCGGCAATACGCCTCGCATCGTGAATATCGCGCCCCGCGCAACACGCACCCGCCTTAGCCAAAGCCGCCCCGTGGTCGTAGAGTTGCAGGGTGATGCCGATGACTTTGTACCCCTGCGCCGCCAAATCCGCCGCCACGACAGAGCTATCCACACCGCCCGACATGGCAACGACGACGCGGGTGTCTTGCGGTGGTTTGGCAAAGCCGAGGGTGTTTGTCGGGGTGCGGGTCATGGTTTCATTGTGGATTATTAGGGGGGGATTGTCAATGGTTTTAGTTATTAGTTATTAGTTATTAGTTATTAGTTGTTAGTTGTTAGTTATTAGTTATTAGTTGTTAGTGATTGGTTATTAGAAGTTAAGGGCGGAGGTTTTTTGTTTGCGCCATTTTCTCGTGGCAAGCCACTTCGAAATGTCGCCCGCCCGCCCACCCCTCCTGCGGAGAGCTGGACGGGTTATTTTTTGGCTGGGGTTTGGTTCAGCGTCTTGTATATAGTCTAAATAAATTTAGAAATAGCCTATCACCAATTCCCAAGTATTCTTTGCAAATAATCCAATCTAACGTCTTGTTATTCCAGATAGTAATTTTATAGAATCCCTAGCATCTTGTAACCAAAGGGCTTTTGGCATGCCCTCACACCGTGAGGGCTACGCACAAAAGACCACGCTGGTCGGCATTCGCGCAAGCGATGACGAAGACCCGCAGGGCTAAACAACTAATAACTAATAACTAACAACTAACAACTACCTCCGTCGCCTCGCCCGCTTATCCACAACATAACCCGCTTCCGTCCCATCTTGGGGCGAGGAAAACCCGCCCATCGCCGATTCTATATCCAACAGGGTCGGCACGGGGCCGCGTGGCACACTATCCAACGCCACACGCATAGCGCGAACATGCTCATACTGCGTTCCGCAACACCCGCCGATGACTTTCGCCCCCAAATCCCGCGCCAACACCGCGTATTGCGCCATCAATTCGGGCGTGCCGTCGTAATGAATATGCCCATCCACAAATTTCGGTATCCCCGCGTTGCCCTTTGCTATGATAGGAATACGCGGTTTTTTCGCGGCAAACCCCGCCACTGTGCGCAATAAATCCGCCGCCCCTACCCCGCAATTCGCACCGAAAGCCACGGGCGGCTCGTCCATCGATTCAACCATATCAACCATAGCGTGGCTGGTCAATCCCATCATTGATCGCCCTGCTGTGTCAAAGCTCATCGTGCCAGCCCAAGGTGCGCCGATTTTATTAATAGCCTCCGCCGCGGCGCGATATTCTTCCGCCGCAGACAGGGTTTCAAGCCATAACACATCGGCCCCGCCGTCCAACAATCCGCGCGCTTGTTCGGCAAAAATAGCCACCGCGGATTCGTGCGACAGGTTGCCCGCCACGCCCATGATTTCGCCGGTTGGGCCCATTGACCCCGCGACTATCACCGTTTTTGGGGCGTTATCGGCGACCGTGCGGGCGAGTTCGGCGGATTTTTTCGCCAAGGCATGGACGCGGTTTTCGGCCTTATGCAAGGCGAGCCTGCTGGCGTTCGCCCCGAAACTGTTTGTTAGAAAAAGGTCACTGCCCGCATCCACAAAGCCTTGGTAAAGGGCGGTGATTTTGTCGGGCGCGTCTTCGTTCCAGAGCTCTGGTGGGTCGCCCGCTTGCAACCCCGCGTTGAATAGGTTTGTGCCAGTGGCTCCGTCCGCCAGTATGAAGGGGGTGTCTTGGATGAATTGTGTTATTTTAGGTGTCATTTTTTTGTTTTTCCCATCCTGCTTTAATCATTTCGTGTATTTTTTTCATTCTGTTCTTCAGTGGGATTTTTAAATCTGCCGATGTTTTAATGCTTTCTAGTATGTCAAGGGTTCTTGTTCCCCCAGAAAATCCTTGCATTCTGCCAAAGGGCTTACAATCAAATTTTACGTTGGGTTGCTTACTGATAACAATTTCCTCTGTTTGCTTATTAAATAAATTTGCATATTCAAGAATAGAGACAACCGCGTCTCTTTTTACTTGGTTGCTAATAGTCTTATCATAAAAAATACCTTTACCATGCATAATTGCATTGCGAACATTTACCGCATTATCATAGTATTTTGCAATATCTTTACAAAAATTTTCTCCCGCTAATTCTTTGTATAGTTTAGGAAATTCATCACGGCTTAAAAAACATTCATCAATGATTTCAGCTGCTATATATCTAGCTACCTTATGCTTTCTAACTACCAAAGCATATAAAGTCATGCGATGTGCTTGCTCAACCTTCATAAATAAATAGGCAATGGTCATATCCCAAGTAATTTTTGGGTTAGCAGGTTTTTGAACAAGTTTGCAAAAACTACTAAAATACCATTTCATATCATCGTCTGCTAATTCGTTATATTTTTTTTCTACTTGCCTGTAATTTTTATAGTGTATTGCATCCATAACTCACTCCTTATTATCCACCGCAAACCCGCGTATCCGCTCCACCATAGCCCGCAGACCATTGGAACGTTGCGCCGATAAATGCGCGTCCAGCCCTAACCGCGCCAGTTGATCCGCCGCGTTTATATCCAACACGTCCTCCATATTAACACCGTTATACAGCATCCGCAACACCTCTATCAACCCCGACACGATTAACGCATCAGACGCTCCTTGAAAATACAGCTCCGAACCTCCACCATGAGCAGGCTCTTTTTCGATCCGCAACCACACCTGCGAGGCGCACCCATCCACTTTGTAATCAGCCACGCAAAACGCCGCGTCCAACGCGGGCATCGCCTTGCCTATCTCAATAATATGGCGATAGCGGTCTTCCCAGCTATCCAAAAACGAAAACGTCTCCACCAAGTCTTCAAAATCATTCGCCATAATCACCCCATCGGTACGATTTTTATCTTATTACCACTGACCGTCAGAGCGATTTTGCCATCGCACAACCGCCGCGCCTGCGCCCCAAAGATTTCATTACGCCACCCCGTGAAAACACGACTGCCAGTGTCACCCTCGGCTATCGCGTCAATCTGGGCACTGGTGGCAATCAGCTTCTGCGCCACGCCCGATTCCTCTGCCGAGGCCTTTAATAACACGCGCAATAACTGGCACAGAGACTCCGCCCCAGCGCTGCGTTTTTTCACCGAGGGCGCGTCCATCGCACCGCGTTTATGCCCGCGTTCTAGGGCGGCCATAATGCCGTCAACTATGTCGGTTTTGCGGGTAATCCGTTGCAAACCACGCGAACGCAGCAAATCGTCCTTGCTTTTCGGCCGTTGCGCCGCCAGTTCCAAAATGGCATCGTCCTTTAGGACTCGCCCGCGGGGGATATCGCGGGATTCGGCGTAAATCTCGCGAAACGCCGCCAATTCGCGCACCAGCGATAATTTCGCCCCCGATAAATTGCGGGTTTTAATGCGCAAATATGCCTGTTCGGGCGGGGTTGTGTAAAGCGCGGGGTCTAGCAAGTCCGCTTGCTCCTGCCCCACCCAATCGGCGCGTCCCGTGTCGGCAAGCGTGTCTTGCAAGTGTTTATACACGCCCCGCAGGTGGGTAACATCGCCCAAGGCGTAGTGTTTCTGGTCATTGCTGAGCGGGCGACGCGCCCAATCGCTGAACCGTGAGCCTTTGTCTATTTGAACTTTGCAGATGGCGCGGACAAGGTGTTCATAGCTGACTTGCTCGCCATAACCGCACACCATGGCGGCGATTTGCGTGTCAAAGAACGGGGCGGGTAGGATTTGGCGGCTGTGGTAAAAGATTTCTAGATCTTGACGGGCGGAGTGGAAAACTTTGGTGACTTTTGGGTTTTGGAAGAGGTCGTAAAGCGGGTCTAGCGATAAACCCGTGGCAAGCGGGTCTATCAGGACTGCGGACTCGTTTGCGGATTCGGGCGATTCGGTGGAGTCTGTGCCATCTGTGCCATCTGTACCATCGCCATAAGCCGCCTGTATCAGGCACAATTTGGAATAGTAGGTGTTTTCGCGAATAAACTCTGTATCCAGTGTCACAAAGGGATGCTGCGCGGCGCGCTGGCAGAATTGGGCGAGGGAGTCGGTGGTTGTAATAATATCCATAAGCGGGCTATTAGCGGTAATCTGCACAAAATACAAGGGGTATTAGTGAGTTTGCCCCTCAAATCCCTTATCCTTATCAATAAACAAAAAATTCCCAAAAACCCGTTGCTCTAACGGCAACCCCTGCATACGTTCCAACATCGCATCGGTTATCTGCTCAAACCTGCCATCAATCCGCCAAATATCATAGCCACAATCACGCATCATCTGAAACACCTTAAAATAATGGGGGTTTTCCACACACACATTATCGCGATTCACCGCATAAGGCATGATTTCTATCACCCAATCGTGGGAACGCGGCCGCGTCACAAACCCCTGCGCACCTAACAAAGCATCGTATTCCGCACCCTCTACATCCATTAAAATCAGGCTGGGCGAATCCTTATCCGCCACAACATCATCCAAGGCAACCACAGCCGTCCGCTGGCGCAATCCACGCGGTTTCCTGCTGTTATCCGTCAGGGTTGCCCCCGAAAACACCCCCGTTATCGTTTGCACGGAAGACCCGGCCCCCGCCGCCGCGTGAATCAAGGTCGCCCCTGCGCCAAACTCGTTTTTATCAACGTTATCAACCAGCATTTGGAAATTAGCATTGACGGGTTCCAACGCCACAACAGGCAAACCCAGCGACCGCGCCAAACAGGTATAATAGCCATAATGCGCCCCTATATTGATAAAACGCGAGGTTTGTGGCAATAACCGTTGCAACAACGCCCGCTCTCGCGATTCCCAAGCATCGGTAAATTGCACATCCAGCCCTTTGAACATAAAGCCCTCTGCTGCCTTACGAAACGGCAAGGACAGGCGGCGATTCTGAACACGCAGGTTGTTCCAAATCCTTAGACGGTCATAAAGGGGTGTATTTTTGAACATAGTCTTTTGCGGGGGGTATGGGGGGGTATAAAAAATGGCTCCGGCGGTAGGGCTCGAACCTACGACCAATTGATTAACAGTCAACTGCTCTACCACTGAGCTACGCCGGAACAATTTCGCCCGCTTATAGCAAAAACAAATCACATCGTCTAGGGGGTATTTCATAAAAACACGCCTTTTTCACGGATTTTTCACGCAATATGAAAAAAGCGGGCGAAAAACCTTGCGGATAAGGGACATTCGGGCTATCATACCATTATGAAATATACATCGCGCAACTTTATGCCGAAAACTCTGTTTTGGCGGACGATCGTTATCCTTGCCGTGCCGTTGATCGTGGTGCAACTGGTTGTGGGGATTTTCTTTTACGACCGATTGTTTCGGCAAACTACCCTGCAAAAGACTAACGAAGTCATCCAGCAAATCAAATTCGCGGCGGGGGATGCGGCAGCAAGCAGAGCCTTGGGCTTGGGCTTGCGCCGTTTGGAGGTGATGCCTTTGGTACGGGCGAATACCTATACGCTGGACGATTTGACCGCGCCACAGGTGATAGAGGCTTTGACGCAGGGCTTCCCCCGCGTTTATTTTATTGATTTGGCACGCGAACGCGGGTGGGTGCATTTTGAATTCCGAGTCAATGGCGCGGATTATTCGGCACGGTTTTTGCGCAATCGTGCGTCGGCACGGAATCCGCATCAGTTGCTGGTGGCTATGTTATTATCGTCTATAATCATGGCGGGGATTGCTGGGGTGTTTTTGAAAAATCAAGTGCGACCGATTAGCCTGCTGGCACGGGTTGCCGATAGCTTTGCCAAAGGGCGGATTATTGAGTTCAAACCCCGTGGGGCCGATGAAATCCGCAAGGTTGGCGTGGCGTTTCAATCGATGATGCACAGTATTGATAATCAAAAAGAGCAACGGATATTGATGTTATCGGGGGTTAGCCACGATTTGCGCACGCCCCTGACGCGGATGAAACTGGCGGTGTCTTTGGCGGAATCGGGGGCGGAAACGGGCGGTGCTGATGATGAGATTAGCAAGGATATCAAGCAGGACATAGCGGATATGGAGGCTATTATCCAAGAGTTCCTAGATTTCGCACGGGGGGATGCGACCGAATCACGTGCGCCCGTGGATGCTGTGAAATTGGCGCGGCACCTGATTGCTATCCATAAACGCGCGGGTGTTGTGGTGGAGTTGCACGGCGAGGGTGCGGGCGAGGGTAAAAGCCCGAGTGGCTCTGCCACTATCAACCTACGCCGTCATGCGATAATCCGTGCGCTATCCAATTTAATAGACAACGCGGCGAAATTCGCGGGGGTTATTCATCTGGGCTTAGATTTACGCCGTAATAACGTGGTGTTTCGGATAGAGGATGACGGCCCAGGCATCCCCGCCAGCGACCATGAAAAGGCGTTGCGCCCGTTTGAGCGGCTTGACCAAGCCCGCAATCAAAACAAATCCACGGGGACGGGTTTGGGTCTGTCCATCGCCGCCGATATTATCCGCAACCACGGCGGGACTCTGGATTTGGGTACGAGCGAACGGCTGGGCGGGTTGCTGGTGGAAGTGACTTTACCTAGATAGTTATTAGTTGTTAGTTATTAGTTATTAGTGGGGTTTTGTAGCCCCGCAATACATAAAATAACGAACAGTCGCTATTTTTAGATAGTGTCATTGAACGCGAGCTATTTTTAAATATCGCAATTACAAAAAACTATAACTAACAACTAATAACTAACAACTAACAACTAAACAGTCGCTTTTGCCCTATCCAGTGGCAAACTTTCCTTTAATATTCATAAAAACAACTAAGAAGAAAGACCACCCCCCAATGACAAAACGCAGTGGCGGACGCGCCGCCAACAAACGCCGCACCAGCACCAAAACCATTGAACAAATGCCGTTCAAACAACCGTTTAACACGGATAAACCGACCGAGCCCCTAACCGAAGAAGCCGTCCAAACCCTACACAACGGCACTATGGAAATCCTGCGAGACATAGGTATCCAGTTTATGAACCCCGAAGCCCTCGCCGTTTTGAAAAAACACGGAGCAATAGTGGATGGGGAAAACGTCCGTTTTGACCCCGATATGGTGATGGAATGGCTGGCCAAAGTCCCCAAGGAATTCACCATAACCCCGCGTAATCTGGATAGAAAACTGCGGTTTGGCGGGGGGCATTTCGCCTTTGGCAATGTGTCCTCCCCGCCGAATTACTGGGATTTGGAGCGTGGCAAAGAATCTGGCAGCTTTGAAACTTTTGAAAACCTGATGCGATTGACTCAGTATTTTAATTGCATCCATATTGCCGGCGGTTATCCTGTGGAACCGATAGATATCCACGCCAGCGTGCGTCATTTGGATTGCCTGTATTCCAAGCTAACCCTTACGGATAAGGTCTGCCACGCCTATTCCTTGGGTAAAGACCGCGTGGAGGATGTGCTGGAAATGGTACGGATAGCGGGCGGGCTCAGCCACGATGAATTTGAACAGAGCCCACGGCTTTATACCAATATCAATTCGGTATCGCCTTTGAAACATGATTATTTGATGCTGGATGGCTCAATGCGGATGGCACGGCGCGGGCAAGTCGTGGTTGTCACGCCCTTTACCCTAGCGGGGGCTATGGCACCCGTGACGATGTCGGGGGCGGTGGTTTTGTCACTGGCAGAGGGTTTGGCGGCGATTTGCCTGTTGCAAATGGTGCGCGAGGGTGCGCCTTGTGTGATTGGAACTTTTACCTCTAATGTCGATATGAAGACGGGTGCGCCCGCCTTTGGCACGCCCGAATATATCCGCGCAACCCAGATGACTGGGCAGATGGCGCGGTTTTATGGGGTGCCGTTGCGCAGCTCGGCGACTTGTACGGCGAATGTCCCTGACGGGCAGGCTATGTGGGAAACCACGCAGTCGTTATGGGCGGCGGTGCAGTCTGGCACGCATATGGTTTATCATGCGGCGGGGTGGTTGGAGGGCGGGCTGATTGCTAGTCCAGAGAAATTCGTGATGGATTGTGAGGTTTTACAGCAGTTTCAACGGTATTTTGACCCAGCGTTGGTGGCGACTACCCCTGATGATATTGCGCTGGATGCCGTGCGAGAGGTCGGGTATGAGGTCGGGGCGAACTATTTTTCTGCCCAGCACACGCAGGAGCGGTATGAGGAGGCGTTTTATCAGCCGTTTATCTCTGATTGGCGTAATTATGAGGCGTGGGAGCGTGATGAAGGCGGCGGGCAATGGACGGCCGAGCGTGCGCATAAGATGTACAAGCAGATATTGGAAGAGTTTGAAGCGCCGCCTATGGATGATGCTGTGCGGGCGGAATTGGCGGATTTTGTGGCAAAGCGGAAGAGCGAAGGCGGGGCGGCGACGGATTTTTAGGTGGGTGTTAGTGATTAGTTATTAGTTTTTGGTATTGACTCCCCCCCAAACTATCTTTATTGTGGAAAAATACAAAACAAAAAGTGCAAAGGGACACCCCAATGACTTATATCAAAACGCTAACCGCCCCCTTCATCATCATTGCTGGGCTTGCACTATTAACCGCTTGTGGGGGAGCGTCGCCAACCGTTAATATCGGCGAGGTGAATATCACCACTACTGGCAACACCTGCGCGACTCAGCCGTTTGGGGATGATTGCGGGGCGGATTTTGCCGATGCACGAATAAAGCGAATCGAGGAATGTCTTATCGGCAAGACCGCCTCAACCTCCCTCTGCGCCCCTGCGATTAAGGAGTATTCGTGCATAGACGATCCTTTCACCGCGGCCTGCTCGGATGACCCAGATTTCGCCGATTATATTGACGATGCCCGCGACATGCGGACGACTTATTGCCAAGCAAACCCTGGTGAGACCGCATTTTGTGCCGCGTTTGTCAGTTTCAATAATTTATGCAGGGGCAACAATGATATATTTAATACCCAATGCTCCACCGATTCGGCGGGGCGTAGTACGGCATGTATAGCGAACGGCATAGGCGCGGGCGGGCATGCCATTTGCGCTGATATTCTGGTTACCCCCTGCACAACTGACCCATTTACCAACTCTCATTGCGATGATGCGACCGATATTTCGGGGATAAGAACCAATTATTGTGGCAACCCTGCCACCGCTTGGCATGATGATTGTGTGGAGGCAACCTATTCAGGCGCGACAGATGCGCGGAATATGGCGTGTTTGCAATACGGAACTGATACGGACGCGGGCGGGAATACCCTGTGTGCTATGCGCCCGAATGTTTTGGAGGCTTGCGATGTGGAGTCGCCCTTTGCCCATCCTGTTTGTGATGATGTGGCGGATATTGACGGGCTACGGACGACTTTTTGCCGAATCCCCGCCAACGCCTTTACCACGGGGTGCGAGCAAGACACCCATGGGCAAGTGGATAGCGCCCGTGATAGGGCTTGTTTGATGAATTTACCCACCGCCACGGGGTGTGAGGAGCGAGATGGTTTTAAGTCGATCTGTGCGGGGAATCCTCGGTTGAGCCTGAATCCTGGGTGTATAAAACTACCTAACTTTAGAGCTTTGCTGAGCGATTTTTGCGATATGGGAAGCAATTCTCTTTTCGGCGAATGTGGCACAACCCCCGCCGATGTTTGCCCTGATAATCCGTTTAACCCCAGTGTGGTTAGTCAAACTGGCACGATAGACTGCTTGGCAGATATGGATTACGCGCCCGCCCGTAGGACGGCTTGCGCCACTGGCGATGAAGTGATGCGTTGCGACACGGCAGAGATTGCACCTGAGGTCTGCAAGGCTTCTGGCGCGGATGCCAATCCGTTTGCCGCGTTTTGTGCGACCACGACCAATATAGGCGGAGGGAACATCGCAGATATACGCCAAACTGCCTTGACCGCTTGCACCACCAATGCGAACACCCCCCTTTGTATGAGGGCGATGGAGGAGATTGCGACACTAAACACCGATTGCGTATTGGCAGAGAATACTTTCACCGATAGGTGTGATTATACCGAATACTTGCCCGCACGGATGGGGTATTGCAATAACCAAGCCACCGCTTGGAATGTGCGGTGTGATGGTGAGACAATCGCTGATACGACCGCCACCCGTGATGCCGCGTGTTTGGCGGATAAAACTGCGGATATGGGACATACGGGCAGTGATACGCGGTGCGGGATGCGGGCGGGTGTTATCGCGGCTTGCCCCGTGACCAACCCCTTTGCCGATGTGGGGTGCGATAATGTAGCGGATATAGACTCGGGGTTTAGAACAATCTATTGCGAAATGTCCGCCAATGCTTGGAATCCGAAATGCATGGATGGCACGCATGGCGAGGTTTTGACCGCCCGAGGCAAAGCCTGTGTGGAGTTTGGCATTGATACAATGACGGGCGGGGATGCCAGTTGCATTAGCAATACACTTGCCAAGTCGTCTTGCGAGGCGAATCCGTTTGACCCTTTGAAACCGGGCTGTGCCATTCTTACCGAATTCCCAATGATTGTGGGAAATTTCTGCGAGATGAATCAGAGCAACTCAAAATGCGGGGTGAAGACCAGCACTTGGGTGGCTAGTTTTGGGGAGGGTAAAGCCCCACCCACTAGGCTTACCGCCACGACCCCCGCAACCGAGCGTCAAAGAGAGTTTTTGGTGGGCTTGGCAACCGTGACGAATGGAGAAGGGCTGGATGATACGGGCGCGACTGACGCAACACACTTTAGCTTGACGCTCAAATCCGCCATGTATAGTGGCGAGCCTTTGGGTGGGGCGGGCGATGCCAGCGATGGCTTTGCTGCCTTTGTTGATACTGTTGCCACTGGTAACTATCTTTATTACGCGGGGCTTTTGCTGAATACCGATTTGGGCTCGCCCCTGACTGAAACCACTGGAAGCGTCACATGGTACGGGCAGATTCAAATCTTTCGGGCGGGCTTTGAAGATAACAACGAAGATTTTCAGTTAAAGATTACTTTTGGTACGAATCCTGCGGTTTCTGACTCTGTTGGTTCAATAGAGGGAATTGTTAAAACTGGAAATCCAAATGGCAACCAACACTATCAACTGAAGGGGACTTATGATGCTAGTGGGGTAATCACTGGCACGACTACTCGTGGGGCATTCACGGGGAGTCCCCTAGTCACAGCCGAACCCGTCAACGGGATTCTGACAGGGTTGATTGGCGCACAGGGTGCGGTTGGGGCTTTCATTTCTGGGAGTGATATTGGAGCGGTTAATGGTAGTACAAAAGACAATATAGAAGGTGACGCAGACGCTGGCGTTGCCTACGTTGGTGGGTTTATTGCCGCACCCTATGTTCCAGCAGAGGATGATGACATAGACAAGGTTACGTTTCGTGATTGGTTGCGGGGGTTTGATTATCCCCTGCCCACCAGCTCAGCAGTGGAAATCGCAAGAACAACATCCAAGCCACATTTCATCAGGCCAAAAACAGATGGAACGCTTGATTTAACGGGGGTGACGGGTACAACACAGCACAAGGCAACCCGTGCGGGTGATGATAAGGATGGTTTTGCCTATGGCGTAGGTAAAATCGTCACCGCGAGTACACCCGCAGGTATAGGCCATAGCTTTGTCGGGATTCTGCCCAGCACCGATTTGGGCGCGCCTTTGACCGAGGCGATAGCAATAGCAAAATGGCTCGGGCAGTTCAGTTTTGGTAATTCTGCAACGCTCAATGATATTGAATTTACCCTTACCTTTGACGGCACAGATAGCGGAACGATTGATGGCATGGTCGGGTTTGTAAGATTTGACCTTGATTTTGATGGCAAGGGTATTATCACGGGCGATGTGACGTATAGCCCTTCTGGGACTAATCCTACTACTACCGTAGCACGGGGTTTGATTGGCGAAGAGGGTTTGGTCGGGGTCTTTACAAATATAAATGCCGGAAATACGACGGGAATTGAATTCGGCGGGTTTGTTGCCCAGCCCGCGCCTCCTCCGCCTCCGCCCGTTGCGAATTATGACGCTTGGTTGGGTGATTTTTCCCGCACCCTATCGACGGCTTTGTCTACCGCTGGTGCGACCAGACGCGAACGCACAAGACAATTCTTGGCGGGTAGGGATGGTGAAACGACGTTGGATGACTTGCTCGCGATAAGACCCCTAGCACATTTTGGCTTGACGTTCAAATCCGCCATGTATGATGGCGAGGCTCTGGACGGAAATAGCGATGCCCGCGATGGTTTTGCTGGCTTTACTGATGTTGTTGACGTTCGGATCAATAATGCTAACATCCCTACCAACGTTATTTATTATGCCGGGCTTCTGACTGGTACAGATTTGGGCGCACCCCTGACTGACACCACGGGAAGTGCCACTTTGTTCGGGCAAATTCAAATCGCTCGGTTTGGCGCGATTGATACCAACCCCAACGAGGATTTCCAGTTAAAGGTTATCTTTGGCGGGGCAAGCGGTGAGGCGGGGTCAGTAGATGGGTTTGTAGAATCATTAAATGCCGCAGGTAAGGGTTATCACTTGACTGGTACTTATGATACGGGTGGAATTATCACTGGCACAGTTACTTTTGGGACGTTCACGGGCAGTCTTGCTGGAGGCAACCTCTCGACAACAACCGACCCCAACGGGATTCTTACAGGGTTAATTGGCAAACACGGCGCGGTTGGGGTTTTCATTGCTGCGGATAATATTGGAGAGGTTGATGGCAGCACAAAAGAGGCTATAATAGGTGACTCGACCAATGCCAATGCCTATGCTGGCGGGTTTGTCGCCGCCCCCGACTCTTGCGCCGCGGTGGATAATTGTACGGCGAATCGGAACGCTTGGTTAAAGAGTTTTGAAGCCAACGAACGACCGCCCACTACGCTTACCGCCACAACCCCCGCAACCAACCGCAAAAGACAATTCTTGGCGGGTGAGGCAGCGGGGCTGGATGATACGAACACGATTAACGCAACAGCCTTTGGTTTGACGTTAGATTCCGCCATGTATAATGGTGCGGCTTTGACCACGACTGGCGATGCAAACGATGGCTATGGTTTATTGTTTGATATTGTTGGCACTAGGGAAAATCCTCTGCCTCCTCGCAACCAAATCCCCAACCAATGGGTTTATTATGCAGGGATTTTGGCTGATACAGATTTGGGTGCGCCCTTGATTCAAACCTCTGGTAAATTTGATTGGAACGGGCAGATTCAAATCATTCGGGGGGGTCGTTTAGTCACCTCCACCACCCAAGATTTCACGTTACATATCACCCTTGGCGCGGTCTCTGGCATTGACGGTTCTGCGGGTTCAATATCAGGGTTTTTTGGCAGAGTGGTTGCGGGTTCCTCTTCCTCCAATAACATTGCCCACGAATATCGCTTGGCTGGTACGTATTATACCGATGGGGTTATTGATGGCACGGTTTCTTATAGCACCTTTGTGGGTAATGATGCCCCGACTACCACGCCCGGATTTCTTACAGGGTTAATGGGCGAACAGGGTGCGGTTGGGGTTTTCATTTCTGGCACTGGGACAAAAGAGTCTATAATAGGTACGGCGGGTGCGAGCACTGCCACAACCTATGCTGGTGGGTTTGTTGTATCGGGCAACGACCCCCCGCCAGTCCATGTGCCACCAGCGGATACGAACACAAACAAGGTTACGTTTAGTGATTGGGAGCGTGATTTTGGCGAGCATCGCCCGCCCCTGACGCTCCGCGCAACCAACCCCGCAAGCGAACGCCAAAGACAATTTTTGAGGGGTGGGACATCGGGGTCGTTGGCGACAACAGGCGCGGTGAATGTAACACAGACTGTTACCGCGAATTTAGGGGGTAACAATACAGCCGATGGCTATCATTATTTTGTTGATACTGTTGCCACAAATATCCGTGTTCCTTACGCGGGGTTGCTATCTGGCACAGATTTGGGCGCGCCCTTGACTGAAACCGAGGGAACAGCCGTATGGAACGGGACACTGCGCGCCCACACTAATTTAACTGTAAATGTTGACAAACCTTTAGCGTTAACGATTACCTTTGGCGCGGACGATGATGTTGAAGGCTCTGTGGGTTCAATAGCGGGAGCGGTTAGAACATTTACCACTACAGGCTTTGAGTTGAAAGGGACTTACGATGCCTCTGGCGTTATCTCTGGCACGGTTTATCATGGCGCAGGATTCCCCAGTACTGGAGACGTAGTCCGAACTGCAACAAATACCAACGGAATTCTTACAGGGTTAATTGGCGCACAAGGCGCGGTTGGGGTTTTCCTTTCTGGCACTGGAACAAAAGAGGATATAACCGTTGGGGTGGGCAGTAATTATGTCGGCGGGTTTGTTGCCGCGTACACACCGCCTCCGCCGTCTGTGCCGTCTGTGCCGTCTGTGGCAACCCATGCCAACTTTAAGACGTATTATGCAGCTAGGGCGGATAACAGGAGACTACACCCAGATGTAACAACGGGTGGTCCGTATGCATTCGTAGAAGGCACGGCAACGGGCTTGGATACGACTGGTTTAATCTTTACTGCTACGCAGGATGCACTCTTTGTTCCGAAAGGTCAGTTTATGCCTATTACGGTTAAATTGGGCGGGGCGGTGCAAGGTGATTCTGGCTTTGATGATATTGATGATGGCTTTGCTGTTATGCTTGCTTCAACAACAAGTGCTAATGACCGATACCGTGCGGGGCTGTTATCAGAGACAGATTTGGGACCAGCTTTGGACAATACAGTCTCAACAGCTTGGACGGGAAAACTCTATACCTCGGTTTTAACGGGTGGCACACTTTCGTCTGCTGATTTGTCGCTGACTTTGAATTTTACGGCTGGCACGATTGAAACGACATCCGCCGTTAATCCCACAGGCAACCACATGGTATCGGTCAACGGGAAGTTCGGTTCAGCCCATTCATTGCCCGATGGTATTCTAGGCGGGACTGTTACTTATAATACTGGTACGGACACTGAACTGCCCTTGATTGGTTTGATTGGAACAGAGGGTGCGATTGGCGTATTCCAAGGAGTTGCTGGTATCGGTCTCGTTGGCGGGTTTCAGGCAAGCCCGAACTAATCACTCACCACTAACCACTCCATCAGGTCGCCCGACCAGCACAAAGTTCAAACCCTCCGCATCCATCAGCCGCTTTGCAACCGCGTTGATTTGCGCCAAGCTGACCGCCTCCACCTGCGGGTTGCGCGTGGCAATATAATCCACGCCCAATTTATCCGCCTGCATCCCGCTTAATATCTGCACAATCCGCTCATTCCCGTCAAACCGCAACGGATACGCGCCCGTCAAAAACTTCTTCGCGTCCGATAATTCCGCCTCGCTCACCCCATTGTCCGCGATTTCACGGATTTGTTCGCGGATAAGCCCAACAGCCTCCGCCACGCGGTCATTCGCCGTGGCCATTCCCCCGCCCCAAAAATCCCCCCATCGGCTGGTCGCCAAATACGAGTTAATCCCATAGGTCAAACCCCGTTTTTCCCTTATTTCCGTGTATAACCGCGCCTGAAACCCAGAGCCTCCGATAATATGATTCAACACGAACGCCGCGAAAAAATCCGGGTCGTCCCGCGTTAATGTCGGCAGAGACCAGCGCAAAACCGTTTGCGGGGTGTCAAAATCTATCACCTGCACTCCGCCCTTGGATTGATACGCGGCTTTCGTGGGCAAATCCGCGCCCGCCAAAGGCAAACCCGCGATTAAATCATCCAAAACCGCGCCCAAATCGGTGGCGGTAATGTCGCCGACCGCGCCTATGAACACGCGGTCTCGCACGAACACCCGAGCATGCGCGGTCGTTAAATCCGCGTGGGTCAAATCGCCGACCGTCTCCACAGAGCCCTCCACCGTGCGGGCATAGGGATGGTCGCCGAAAACCGATGCGACTAGGGCAGTATTGGCGATATCGCGGGGGTTTTTACCCTTGCTTTCAATGCTGGATATCGTTTGTTGTTTCGTCCGAGCCAATGCGTCCGCGTCAAATCGCGGGGCGTGGATGGCGGATTTTAACAACGCCAAGGCTTCGTCCATATTGGATTTCAAAACCTGTGCGCTGATGGTGACACTGCCCCTGCTCGCCTTGAACGTGAAATGGGCGGCGAGTTCTTCGGCACGGCGGGAAAACGCCTCTGCCGATAAATCGCCCGCGCCTTGGTCCAGCAATTCGGTCATTAAATTGGTCGCGCCCGATTTGTCGTTCGCGTCCAGCAAGCTGCCCCCTTGGAAGTGAAAGCTGAAGGCGATAAAGGGGATTGACGGCTCTTGCACCAGCCATGCGTGGATGCCTTTGGGCGAGTCCACCTCTTGGATTTCGGTGGCGGCGAGTGCCGTGCCAGTAGTCGCCAAGACCGCCCAAATACAAAATAAAATACGTTTTAACATTGCAAATTTTACCATCACGAATCCCCCTCCCCTGTTATAGTTTTACTTATAGTTTCACTTATAGTTTCTTCTTCATCTTCACCCATCAGCCAGCCCGTCACGGTGGATTTATTATTCAGCACTTCCCGCGCCGCCTCCATCACTTCCTCTGCCGTTATCGATTGCAACAACCCAGGCCATTCCAGCACATCCGCCACACTCAAACCAGAGGACAAAGACGCGCCAAACTGCCGCGCCAACCGCGATTGGTTGTCCAAAGCGTAAATCTGCTCCGCCTCTATCTGCGTTTTTATCCGTGCCAAATGCGCGTCATCCACGCCTTGTGCCAAAAACGCGGCGATAGTCGCGTCCAAGGCCTCTTCCAAATCCTGCAACGACACGCCCTGGGCTGGCACGGCGTACAGGCTCAAATCGCTATTATCCAACGCCCGTGCGTCATAACGGGACGACTGATTGATGGATATTTTCTGCGCCAGTTGCATTTCCTGCCCCATGAAAGAGGTAATCCCAGTCTCGCCAAAGATATAGGAAAACATCTGCAAAGCGGCGGCCGCCCGTTGCTGCCCCGATTGGCGCGAGGACGCAGGATATGTGCGTATAATATAGGGTTGACTGACCCGCGCATCGGTGAAAACCGTGCGAATTGGCGCGCGAGCGGGCGGTTCGGTGACCCGCACCCTCGGCGGAGTATCTGCCCGTTTCAACCCGCCGTAATGGGTTTTTGCCATGGCAAGCACTTCGTCAGGTTGCACATCCCCCGCGACCACTAAAATAGCGTTATTGGGGGCGTAGTTCGCACGGTAAAATTCCAACGCATCCTGCTGGGACAAGGCCTCCATTTCGTGCCACCAGCCTATGATAGGAATACCGTAGGGATGGTTCGGATAGCGCAGGCGTGCCATGTGTTCGCCAAACAGGGCGGAGGGTTTGTTTTCAACGCGGGAATTGCGTTCTTCAAGGATGACATCGCGTTCGGTCAGGACGTCTTCCTCGGTTAAGATCAACCCCTGCATGCGGTCGGATTCCAGCTCCATCATCAAGGGCAATAAATTCACGGCGACTCGTTGATAATAGCCAGTATAATCCCAACTGGTAAAGGCGTTTTCTGAACCGCCGTTTATGGATATTATCCGTGAAAACTCGCCTGGTTCGCGGGTTTTTGTGCCTTTGAATAAAAGGTGTTCCAGGAAATGGGCGATGCCTGATTTGCCGCGGGGTTCATCCGCCGCCCCCGCTTTGTACCAGAGCATGTGGGTGACTATGGGCGCGCGATGGTCTTGGATAACGACGATTTCAAGGCCGTTTTCAAGGGTGTATTGGGTGATGCGGTCTTTTAGGGTGGTCGCGGGTTGCGAATGGGCGGTTGTGGTGAATAACAGGGCGAGGGTGAAGAGGAGTATACGCATGGTGGGTCTTGGGGTGGTTAGAGTTAAAGATAGGGGTATATGACGCGAAATGGCGGATAAAGCAAGCCACAATTTAGTGATGATTTGTGAATGATTTTACGGATTAAACGGGTCTGATAGAGCTGTTAATGGATGCTTGCTGTAATCGTTTATCAAAATAATGATGGAACTTTTGATAATCGGTGTATTCATCGGGGCGGGCGTTATAGGTTTCATATTTGCCAATAATCGCGGCAATCCAATCGGCGAATTGCACGGTTTGATAGAGATGGCTGTCCGCGTGAAACATCGGTTCTAGCAGGCTCGTGCGATTGGAAATTCCAAACATTTCAATGCCACAGGTTTCTATCATCATCTTTCTGTTGCTATGATAATCTGCACATAAAAGCAGGTTCGCATTCTTTTTCATACAGAAATTATCAAGTCTTTTAATCGCCTCTCGTAACGTATATTTATACAGAGTGCTGGAGGTTATTTCCCATTTAAGGTGGTTTTTCGCTGACCCCACATAGAATATATGACCGTCGAGTTTATGAATAATGGTGTTTATCGGTTTTATGAAGGTTTCACGGATTGTAGGATCTTCTATCTTTGATACCCTGAAATGATCTGCGCCCTTCTTTTCCCATTTTGCTGGTGGTCTTTGGCTTTTTTTAATCTCTTCGGCAAATAATGCTTTCTTCATTTTGAAAAAATCGGTGGAAAATTTCCGTATATTATGGACGGGTAACACAAACCCTGCCAAGCCGAAAACCGGACTGCCATTATGCACGTCATGATGTCTGGAAATAAACGGACCATCATGCCCGAATTCATCAAGATAAGCGATATATGTAATCATAAAACTATCCCCTAAAATAACGTGGGCTCGCACTTTCGTACGAGCCCCGAGTCGCAAGCGATTTTGGCGATGCCTTAAAAGGTTGCATCTACGCTTCGCACACTATAAATAGCATTTACCAACCCATACTGCAAGAACTTTTTTTCATTAAAAATCAAGGGGATATAATTATTTTCACAAATAAACCGCCTATCAAATCCATCAAACACCCCGATTCACACCCCGATTCGCAAAGATTAACAATTAAACTTCCCATCCTGCGGGAACCCCCTGGGAGCCAGCCGCCCTGCCCCAGCGCGTTTGCCACTCCATCCAGCCAAATCCACCTCTACCCGATTTCGCCCCGCTGGGTCCAGCCAACGCAAGCCCTCCGCCAGAACGAAACCCGTCACATCCGCCAGCCCTCCGTCCTTATATTTCTGCAAGCGCACGCCTTTGCCACGTGCCATTAACGGCAATTCTGCCAAAGGAAACACCAGCAATTTACGGTTTTCACCGACCACGGCGACACTATCCATCGCGCTCGATAAAACTTTACACGCGACCGCCCCACCCTCACGCACATTCAAAACCTGCCGACCACTGCGCGTCTGGGCAAACACATCCTTTTGCGCCACGATAAACCCGTCGCCCGCATAACTGCCCACCAAAACCTGCGCCGTTTCATCATAAACAAACAGCGCAACCAACCCCACATCATTGGGCAAATCCACCATTAAACGCAGGGGTTCGCCCATCCCTCGTCCCCCCGGTAAATCCGCACAACCTAAGGTATAAAACCGCCCGTTTGAGCCAAACGCCAGCAGTTTATCCGTCGTCTGCGCGTGGATGCAAAACCGCCCCGCATCGCCGTCTTTATACTTTAAATCTTGACTCGTATCAATATGCCCTTTCATCGTCCGTATCCACCCGAGTTCCGAACAAATCACCGTCAAAGGCGCACGTTCAATCATCGCATCAAAGGGAATATCGTCCAACACAGGGGCTTCTTCCAACAAAGTCCGCCGAGCATCGCCATGCGTGCGAACAAACTCCCGCAATCCGGTTTTTATCGTTTTATCCTGCAACTCCTTCTGGGCGATTAAATCCTCTAACCCCGCGCGTTCAATCTGCAAATCGTCCAGCTCTTGGCGCAACGCCATCTCCTCCAACTTGCGCAACGAGCGCAACCGCATGTTCAATATAGCCTCTGCCTGCGTGTCATTCAGCACGAATTCCTCGCATAAAATGGGTTTGGGCTCATCGCAAGTGCGAATTATTTCAATCACGCGGTCAAGGTTTAAAAACGCAACGATATAGCCCTCCAGAACCTCTAACCGCGTGTCAATTTTGCCCAGCCTATGGGCGGATTTACGCAATAAAACCTCTCGCTGGTGATCCAAAAACGCCTGCAAAATAGTTTTCAAAGAACACAAACGCGGAGTCATCCCGTCAATCAAAACATTCATATTCATAGCAAATCGGATTTCCAAATCGCTGTTTTGAAACAGAGCCTCCATCAAAATATCGGGCGAGACGGATTTGGATTTCGGTTCTAAAATCAACCGCACATCTTCGCTGGATTCATCGCGAACATCGCCGAATATCGGGATTTTGCGGGTTTGGATTAAATCCGCCAGTTTCTCTATCAGCCGAGACTTCTGCACCTGATAGGGGATTTCGCTGATGACTATCTGCCACTGCCCATGCCCTAGGTTTTCCACCGCCCATTTCGCCCGCAGTCGCAACGAGCCACGCCCCGTTTGATAGGCGGCGGCGATAACCTCCCGCGGTTCAACCAGCACCCCCCCCGTGGGGAAATCGGGGCCTTTGATATACTCCAGCAGGGTTTCATCGCGTAAATTGGGGTGATCAACCATGTGCACCGCGGCCGCGCACAGCTCGTTCAAATTGTGCGGGGGGATGTTTGTTGCCATCCCAACGGCTATCCCAGACGCGCCATTCGCCAGTAAATTAGGGAAAGGCGCGGGCATCACCACGGGTTCGGTGCGCGAGCCATCATAGTTATCGCGGAAATCCACGGCATCGTGTTCCAAGCCGTTCATCATGGCTTCGCCGATTTTGCTGAGCCGCACCTCGGTATAACGGGCGGCGGCGGGGTTATCGCCGTCTATATTACCGAAATTCCCCTGCCCGTGGATGAGCGGATAGCGAAGGTTAAAATCCTGTGCCAATCGCGCCAGAGCGTCATAAATCGCTTGGTCGCCGTGCGGGTGGTAGTTGCCCATGACATCGCCAGAGACTTTGGCAGATTTGCGAAACCCGCCAGTCGCGGTCAGCCGTAGCTCGCCCATCGCGTATAAAATCCGCCGATGCACGGGTTTTAAGCCGTCCCGTGCGTCAGGCAAGGCGCGATGCATGATAGTGGAGAGCGCGTAGGATAAATAACGGCTGGAAATCGCGCTGCCGAGCGGCTCTTCAATAATAGGGTGCGGGGTGTGTGTCATAGGCGGGGTGTATAGTGGATAGTGGGGGAATTGTAAATGGTGATTTTTTTGGGGGAATTGTGAATTGTGAATTTTGGGGGTGAATCGTAAAAAATGCAAAAAATTACAAAAATTACAAAAAAATACTTTACAAGTGCCTGTTTTCATATTAACTTATCCAAACATCGTTTTTCACCCGTATAAACAAAGGAAACTCCCAGATGACACTCGGTAAAATTCTATCCCCCATCAGCCTAACCTTCAGCCTAGCCCTTACCAGCACGGTTTTAACCGCTTGCGGAGAGGGTGCAGGCATTAAAATTGAATGTAGTCGCCCGCAGGACGCGTTTAATGCATCTTGCTTGGATGCCAACGACCTAGCTTCCATTGATAACCGATTGACCCAGTGTTTGAGGAATGAAAACGCACACGACAGTTGTACGAATCTTATAGCCGTGAATACGGGCGACATTTCGGGCTATGATGCTTTGCCAGCGACCCTAGCGACCCTGCCCACAGGCGATACCACTGGATTTGTAAAAATCACGGGTAGCACGATTACCACAACGGGTTTAACAACCCCAACGACAGGCGGGGCTTCGTTGCCCAATAGTGCCACTAATGGTTATTCTTACGCCGTTGGAACAAACGGCGCGATTGCTGGGATACTGCCTGACACCGATTTGGGTGCGCCTGTCTTTGCCCGTACGGGGACGGCGAATTGGACGGGGACATATAGCATGCCGACCGTGTCTGATACCGATAGCACGGATGGTGTTGACACTATGACTATTAACTTTGCCATTAACTTTGGGGAAAGGACGATGAAGGGAAATGCCGAGACCATCACTCCAAGTGTTAATCTTACGACCGACACAAGATTTACTGAATACGGCGCAATCACTGGTACGTTTCGTGTGAATAGGCTAGATAGCAATAACAACCAGAATCCAATAACGGGGAGCGTTATGGGGCTGATTGGCACACAAGGTACGGTTGGGGTTTTTCATGGAACGAATAATGCCGTGGGTAACACAAGCGCGACCTCTCACGCGGGTGGGTTTATCGCGACCCCACCTGCCCCATAATAACCCTATAATAACCACATAATAAAAAGGAACTTCTTATGTTTAAACTTTCATCTTTACCAATCTTTGTTTTGGGCGTGGCTCTGCTGGGCTTGACCGCCTGTGATGGGGGCGGAGTTTTTAACCTTGATGGCAATGCTGGCAAAACCTGCTCGACAAATCCATATTTGCCCGAATGTACAGATCCGATATACGAAGAACGGCGGGTTTATTATTGCTCACTCCCCACCGATCCTGAGGATAGCCCAGACCCCCAATGCGTCGATATTAACGTGGTGGATATCCGCGATATTGACGGTTATACTAACCTGCCATCGGATTTCGATGGATTGGCTAGGGGTGCAACCACTGGATTTGTACAGATAACTGGGACGGATGCCTCTGTGGGCGGACTAGGCACGGGTGCGAATGACTTTACGGTTCCTCTGACTGTGGGCAACAGAACCGATGGTTATGCCTTTGCTGTTGGGCCGAATGGCGCGATTGCTGGGATATTGCCGAGCACCGATGTGGGCAAGCCGCATAATAACCGAACCCCCACCGCGGATTGGTCGGGGAAGTATAGCCTTGTCAATAAAACGAGTGCTATCGCCATGGATAGAAATATTACTCTTAAAATCAACTTTGCTCCAGGCACGATAACAGGTCAATCTGGGCTGACGGATGGACGGAATTTTAGCGTGGATGCGACATTTAATCCCTATGGTGATATAAGCGGAACGTTTAGCATAACTGCGGATGTTGCTAATAATATTGCCAAAATTGATGGTTTCGCGCAAGGGTTAATTGGCACAGAGGGCGCGGTTGGCGCGTTACACGGGAATAATACGGATGGGGATAATCCTGTCGCTGGCGGTTTTATCGCTACGCCTAACTAATTGCGAATTGTGAATGGTCGCGCTTTACTACATTATTATCTTCGCCGTTCTGTCGGTCTTTGTCGTGCTGATGTTCGGGCTTGGTACGTTCACCCGCGGGGGCGAGTTCAATCGCAAATACGCAAACATCATCATGCGTTGGCGGATTATTCTGCAAGCCTTGGCGGTCGCGCTGATTATCCTCTACGCACTGTTATATCAGGGGCTTGGATAACCCATAACCCCCATAAACCCCATAAAAATAAGGAGAACCCCCCATGGTCGTTCTAAACAAAATATACACACGCACAGGCGATAAAGGCGAAACCGCACTGGGCAACGGGGCACGGGTCGCCAAATTCTGCTCACGGGTCGCGGCCTATGGCACAATAGATGAAACGAACGCAACCGTGGGTTTGGCGCGGATATCGGCGAGCGGGGATTTGGACGCAGCCCTATCGCGTATCCAAAATGATTTGTTTGATTTGGGCGCGGATTTGTGCCGTCCAGATTTGGATAAAGACGCGCAGGCGGAGTATCCTCCGTTGCGGATAACTGCCGCCCAAGTCACGCGGTTGGAGGCGGAAATAGACGCTATGAACACGGACTTAACCCCGCTTAACAGCTTTATTCTGCCCGGCGGGTCGCCCTTGGCGGCGGCGTTGCATTTGTGCCGTACGACTTCGCGCCGAGGCGAGAGATTATGCGTGGAATTAGCGCAGGATGAGCCGATAAACCCCCACGCTTTGCAGTACATAAACCGCCTGTCGGACTGGTTTTTCGTAGCCTCCCGCGTTGCCAACGATAACGGGCAAACCGATATTCTGTGGGTCCCCGGAAAGAACAGATAAACTCATAAAAAGAAACCCCAATAAAAAGATAAATGTGCGTAAATAGCCCATGCAAAGTCGTTTATTGCCTTTTATTGCCCGTGCTATTAGGATAAAAGCGACCCAAAACATTAACAAATCCATAAGGAAACCCGATTATGAAAATACTTGTCCCCGTTAAACGCGTGATTGATTACAATGTCAAAGTGCGTGTGCGTGCTGATGGCTCTGGCGTAGACCTCGCCAATGTCAAAATGTCCATGAACCCGTTCGATGAAATCGCGGTGGAACAGGCAATTCGGCTGGTGGAAGCTGGGCAGGCGGAGGAAATCATCGTCGTGTCGGTTGGCACGGAAAAATCCCAAGATACTCTGCGTACCGCGCTGGCTATGGGGGCTGACCGCGCCATTCTGGTGAAGGCGAGTGATGATGTTCATAACGATATTGAACCGCTTGCCGTGGCGAAAATACTGGCGGCACTGGTGAAAAAGGAAAATCCAGGGCTTGTGTTGACTGGCAAACAGGCGATTGATAACGATATGAACGCGACTGGGCAGATGCTGTCGGCTCTGCTGGGTTGGTCGCAAGGCACATATATTTCCGCGTTGGAAATCGCGGGGGATACTGCCACCGTGATGCGCGAAGTGGATGCGGGCTTGCAGAGTATTAAGGTGAAACTACCCTCTGTGATAAGCGTGGATTTGCGTCTGAATGAGCCGCGTTACGCCAGTTTGCCCAATATTATGAAGGCGAAGAAAAAACCTCTGGACATTATGACGGCGGAAGATTTGGGCGTGGATTGCGCTCATCGCTTGCAGATTATGAAAACGAGCGAGCCCACGCAACGTGCGGCAGGTGTCCGCGTGGCGAATGTGGCGGAATTGGTAACCAAACTACGCGACGAAGCAGGAGTATTATAATGAAAATTCTTTTATTAGCAGAAGTATCAAACGGTGTATTGGCGTTGGATCAAACGGCCAAAGCCGTGAAAGCCGCGGGTGCGCTGGGCGGAGTGACCGTTTTATGCGCCTCCGCAGGATGTGGCGGGGCGGCCGAACAGGTGGCGGAATTGGACGGAGTCGATGCGGTATTATGCGCCGATAACGCGGGCTATGCCCACGGATTGGCAGAGCCTGTGGCCGAGTTAATCGTGTCTTTGGCGGGGGATTATACGCATATTATTGCGCCCGCTACGACTTCCGCGAAAAACATCATGCCCCGTGTGGCGGCGTTGTTAGATGTGATGGTGATATCAGATATTACTGCGATTATCGATGCAGAGACTTTTGAACGCCCCATTTACGCGGGTAACGCGATACAAACGGTTCGCTCTGGCGATGCGGTTAAGGTTTTAACCGTGCGTACGGCTGGGTTTGATGCGGCTGGTGCGGGCGGGTCTGGCGCGGTTTCGGCGGTGTCTTTTGTCGCTGGTGTTGGGTTGTCCGAGTGGGTGGAGGACAAGGTGCAAACGTCCGACCGTCCCGAATTGACTTCCGCGAAAATCGTGGTTTCTGGCGGGCGAGGCGTTGGCTCTGAGGATAATTTTGCGATTATAGAGGCCTTGGCGGGTGCGTTAGGCGCGGCGATTGGCGCGTCTCGTGCTGCTGTGGATTCGGGCTATGCCCCCAATGATTGGCAGGTCGGGCAGACGGGCAAGGTGGTTGCCCCCGATTTGTATATAGCCTGTGGGATTTCTGGTGCTATTCAGCATTTGGCGGGGATGAAGGATAGTAAGGTGATTGTTGCTATTAACAAGGATGAAGAGGCGCCTATTTTTCAGGTGGCGGACTATGGGTTGGTTGCCGATTTGTTTGAGGCTGTGCCGGAATTGACGAAGGCTTTGTAATTTAGCGGTTGTTAAGCCCTGCGGGTCTGCGTCATCGCTTTGCGATGCCACCACGGGCGCGCCCTTTTGCTGTTAAAGGGCGGTTTTATTTGACTGCGTGCAAAAGGTGCGCAAAAAGGGCGCGCGGGGTTGCAACCGATGGGTTTGTTATCTGTTTAGCGGCTAGAGTTGGGCGGCGAATTCCGCATGGATAGTTTGGAGCCCCTTGCCTTTGTCCCTGAATTTCTTACGATAGGTGATGTGTTTTGATAGTACTTGTAAGGCTATCCTTAACGCATGGTCACCGTTATCGGCGCGGATTTGTTCCAGAAAATAGCGGGTGGCAAGCTGGCTGATTGAGGCCTTGTAGTCGCCGCCATGCCGCAGTGCAAGGAATGCGACTATATGCGTTTTCGCAGACCCCTTATTCATTTTCATGCCGGTATAGCCAAGTGCGGTGTCTCGGGTTTTTTTGCCGTCAGCAATGTCTTTGGCAATAGGATGCAGGGTTTTAATATCCTCAAAAGTGATTTTCCTGCGGGTTTTCTTTTGGTCTGAAATGGGCTGGTTTTCTTCGGGTGCGGGGCTGGCTTTGCGTTCCTGCGATAGGCGTTCCTGCGATAGGCGTTCGTTTTCTTGAATTAGACGTTCAATGACGACTTCTGGCGTGTCGTTAAAGCCGACCACCAGTGCGCCGAGTTGGGTGTATAATTCGTTTGATAGGTTTATGTTTGGCATTTTATGCTCCTGTTTTGGTGTTTGATAACTGGGAATGGTTGCGGTTGTTTAGTGGTTATTTCGCGGTTGTTTCCAGTTTGTTCTGGTTCATTGCAGTTACTTTTAGTTAATAACTGGTTAAAAAGTGTGAAATAACTCCGATTAACCACAAATAACCAAGAATAACTCAGTGTGGTTATTTTAGTTATTGCATAACCACGGTTAACTCAAATAACCAAAAATAACCAAGAATAACTCAGCGTGGTTATTTTGGTTATTGCATAACCGCGATTAACTCAAATAACCACAATTAACCACAAATAACTCAGGTTGGTTATTTTAGTTATTACATAACCGCAATTAACTCAAATAACCACAGTTAACCACAAATAACTCAGGGTGGTTATTTTGGTTATTGTATAACCGCGATTAACTCAAATAACCACAAATAACCAAGAATAACTCAGGTTGGTTATTTTGGTTATTGCATAACCGCGATTAACTCAAATAACCACAGTTAACCAAAATTAACTCAGGTTGGTTATTTTGATTATTGCATAACCGCGATTAACTCAAATAACCACAGTTAACCACAAATAACTCAGGTTGGTTATTTTAGTTATTACATAACCGCAATTAACTCAAATAACCACAGTTAACCACAAATAACTCAGGGTGGTTATTTTGGTTATTGTATAACCGCGATTAACTCAAATAACCACGATTAACCACAAATAACTCAGCGTGGTTATTTTGGTTATTGCATAACCACGATTAACTCAAATAACCACAGTTAACCACAAATAACTCAGGTTGGTTATTTTAGTTATTTTTAAACGAACATAGCGACCTTATGAATAGCTATAAAAAAAGGCTAAACCCCACGCCTCACCCATCTATAAAAACAGCGAGCCCCCCGCCTCACCTATCCATCCATAAAAAAAGGGAGCCCCAACGCCCCGCCTATCCATAAAACACTATTGACACCAAACACCACGCCCTACCTTATAACATCCCAACCGCCTATCCACAAAAACACGATTCGCATCGCCCCCTACCCTAGTAATAATGCGTTGCCACAGATTATTTCACCCCCCCAGCAACCCCCGCAGGATCCAAATCCAACGCACTCTGCCGCAAAAACGCCATTAACCCCGCAGGATCGCTCTTATACTTATCCAGCACATCGCGCCCAATAGCCCGCCCGACCACCGGACATTGCGCCTTATTAAACGCCTTTTTAATCTCATACATCAGCAAACTCTGCCGCAGAGTCATCGATATATTACTCGCAATCTGAAACACCCGCGAATTAGACCCGGCGAAAAACACAGGCACAACCACGGCATCACTGCGCAATATCATTTTGGACGTGAAATTACCCCATTCGGACTCCACCACTGGCCCGAAAAACGACCGAGCCGTGCAAACCGTGCCAGCAGGGAAAACCCCGACAGCATGGCCGTCATTGACCCAATCCAACGCCACCTTGCGCGATTCCAAATTCTTAGCCAAAGCATCCTCTTCATGGGGGAAATAGATGGAAATCAAATTATGCTCGGCGACAGCAACACCGTTTAACAACGCCCGCGTGATAATCTTAAAATCATCGCGGCGTTTGGATAATAACCACGCCAGAACCAATCCATCCACCAGCCCATGCGGGTGATTGCAGACGATAACAACCGGGCCAGTGCGCGGGATATTTTCCATCTGTGCTGCCGAGGTTTTCACCTTTATGCCCATTTCATCCAAGACAGACGTCCAAAAGTGCGGGTGTTTATTCGGGTCATTTTCCCAACGGCGCATGTGCCATAGTAACCGATATTTCGCGGTAAAAGCCTCCACCAGTTTGATAAAAAACCGCTTGCCAGTATCGGGATAGGACGAAGCATAGGTCAAATCGGCAGGATTATACAGGCTGATTTTTTCCGACTCGGCGGCAGAGGAGGCAGCCTTAATTTTGCTTTGCTTGCGCATTTAACAGCCCTCTCCGAACTTGTCATTCACCAGATTTGTCAGAGCATCGCACAAAGCCCCAGCCTGCGCCCCCGCCGTTTTCACATGGATAAAACAGCCCTTGGCAGCGGCCAGCATCATTAACCCCATGATAGAATCGCCAGACACATCCAGCCCGTCTTTTGTTACCACGCAGGTCGCGTCAAAGCTATCCACAGCCTCGACAAACTTGGCAGAGGCACGGGCATGCAGCCCTTTTTCATTCGTTATTTCCAAATCAATTTCCATAAAATTCGTTTTCAAGCACAAGCCCAGTTAAACCTCAATTAAACCCCAGACCCATCGCAAGAATTAATATATTTGCGTCCCGCATCCATCGCCGCGGCCAGCGCATCCTTTATTGGCATGTTACGCGATTTTGCCAGTTTAAGCAACATAGGCATATTGGCTCCGTATAAAATCCGTCGCTCGGCACAGTTGCAAGCCTTCATGGACAAATTAGACGGAGACCCGCCGAACATGTCGGTTACGACAACCACCCCTTGTCCGCCATCCACGCGGTCGGCGGCGGCGCAGATTTCCTCTTGTTTTTTGGCACGGTCGCATTCCGCATCGATGGATACGGCGATGATATTGGGCTGGCTACCATAGACATGCTCTATAGTATTAAGGTATTCCTGCGCCAAGCGGCCATGACCTACTATCACGACTCCGATCACAGTGCTGGCTCCTTTATCTGGTCGCGCAAGGTGCGCTAGGGGGGATTGGAATTTGCATGGTATAGTAATTTTGGCAGGTTTGCAAGGGGGTTTATCGGGGGTGTGATAGGTTTAATAGTAAAAATATCGTTAATTTGTAGTAAAATCGGCGTTTTCACCCGCCACGCCCGTGGATAAGGTATTGCAAGAGGGCAAAATGCAGGTTCGGCTGGTTTGCCCCGCGAATAAGGTCAATCCGTGCGGTTTGTTTCGTAGTTTGTAAGGTCGCGTATTCACGGGCAGGCAGGCGGGAGTCGCTGGCGGAGTCCATATCCACAACGGCTATTAGGCGGGTTTTGGCGGTCAAGGGAGTCAGCGGGGCGTTTAGCAAACCTATCCCCCGTGCCTCTATCATCCCTTTTGCCGTTGCGGGTGGCGTGGCAATTATCACATCCGTTTGTCCCGATTTTTCCACACCCTCTTCCACCCCTTTCTCCACCGACAAACACACGCAATCATCGCAGACCAAATCGCACCCCAACCCCAGCAGAGCCAGAGCCACTGCCGATTTCCCAGACCCAGACTGCCCAATAATCAGCAACCCGCGACTTTCCATCGCAATACAGGTTCCGTGATTATTTCCTTGTTTTATAAGGTCTTTTACAAAATTATCCATAACCTCCCCTTTTTGCAAAAACCGCCCAGCTTTTGCTGGTCAGCATCACTAATAACTAATAACTAACAACTAATAACTAAAATCACCATAGCATTTTCCAAAAAACCTGCTATACACCCCCCAAACCATAAATTTCCCCTGCGGAGACTCTGTCATAAACAGCCGCAAACTGCCACAAAGGAACGCTTATGAAAACGGGTGTATTCAATCCATCAAATCCCCTTGAAACCCAAGGTATAACGCCGAAAACCGCGCACTATAACCTGACCGAAGCCGCCCTCATGCAGGCTTCGCTAACTTTGGGCGAATCCACGCTCAGCAAACACGGCGCACTGCTGGTGAATACTGGGCAATATACCGGTCGCTCGCCACAGGATAAATTCATAGTGCGCGAGGCCGCGACCGAGCCCCATATCTGGTGGGAAAACAACGCGCCCATGACGCGGGCGGATTTTGAAACGCTACGGGCGGATTTTTTCACCCATATAAAAAAGGGCGAATACTATGTTCAAGACTTATTCGGCGGGGCCGACCCAGCCCATCGGCTGAACGTCCGTGTGGTAACCGAATTAGCGTGGCATAGCCTGTTTATCCGCCATTTGCTCCGCCGTCCCGCGCGGGCAGAGTTGCACGATTTCCTGCCCGAATTCACCATCATAAACTGCCCCAGTTTCAAGGCAGACCCCAATAAACACAACACGCGAAGCGAAGTCGTCGTTGCCATATCGTTCGAGGACAAACAGGTTTTAATCGGCGGCACCCAATACGCCGGTGAGACGAAAAAAGCCGTGTTTTCCGTGTTAAACTACCTTTTGCCGGCGAAAGGCATCATGCCGATGCATTGCTCTGCCAACCACGCGATTGGCGATGCGAACGACTCGGCGGTGTTTTTCGGGCTGTCTGGCACGGGTAAAACGACCTTATCCGCCGACCCGAACCGCGTTTTATTGGGCGATGATGAGCACGGCTGGGGCGATAATTTGTTTAATTTTGAGGGCGGGTGTTACGCGAAGACTATTAATTTATCGGCTGAATCCGAGCCTGAAATCTTTGCGACTACCCGCAAATTTGCCACGGTGATTGAGAATGTGGTTTTTGACGCGGACTCGCGCGAGCCTGATTTTAACGACACAAGCATCACCGCGAATGGGCGGTGTGCCTATCCTTTGGAGGCGATTTCCAACGCCTCCGATACGGGGATTTGCGGTGCGCCGAAGACGGTTGTGATGCTGACTTGCGATGCGTTTGGGGTGCTGCCGCCGATTGCTCGGCTGAGCGCGGATCAGGCTATGTATCACTTTTTATCGGGTTTTACCTCCAAAGTCGCGGGGACAGAGCGGGGTGTGAAAGAACCCACGCCTACGTTTTCCACGTGTTTCGGTGCGCCGTTTATGCCCCGCAGGCCAGAGGTTTATGGGGATTTATTGCGCAGTCATATCTCCGCCAGCAACGCGGTATGTTGGCTGGTGAATACGGGGTGGAGCGGTGGCGGCTATGGTATTGGGGCGCGGATGCCGATTAAGGTGACCCGTGCGTTGTTAAGTGCGGCCTTGGATGGCGGATTGAACGAAATTATGAACGCGGGGGCGGTTCGTGTGGATGATAATTTCGGGTTTGAGGTGCCAGTATCCTTGGATGGGATTGATGATAAAGTGCTGGACCCGCGGGCGTGTTGGACCGATGGCGCGGAATATGATGCGGTGGCTGTGCGGTTGTTGGCGATGTTTGCTGATAATTTTAAGCAGTATGAGAGTTAACGATTAGTGATTAGTGATTAATTTTTTGCTACTTCTTGGCTGGTCGGCATCATTGTTTTATTTTAACCAAATATCCGTTCTGCCCAAGGCTTATGGGGGTTTAACAGCCATTTAAGCCGTACTCTGAGTTCCAAATCAAAGGGGACACGTACCATTGCTTCGCCCGTAGCCCGTGGCGGGGGGATATCGTCACCATACGCTAAATGACAAGCGATAGCCTCCGCTATCGCGCCTTTGGCGTAGTGGGTTGCTTCCTTACGAGTTTCGCCAAAGGTTGTGACGAGAGGTAAATCGGGACAATCGACCATATAGGTATCGTTGTCGTCCTCTATAAAATTTATTGCATATTTTAACATGTGTAGCTCCTTTGTTTGCCGTTTATTGGATTGTTTATTTTAACCCAAGTTGTCTTTTTATTTTATGCACCACATTTTTTCCCAAGTCTTTACGCGATCCATGTATAGAAATCTGGGCTTTTTTGCCCTTTAGATGGGCGGTTCTATGCCCACTTCCCCCTTTGTGGTCAGTAAAAGTGCATCCTTGTTTTTTTAGCCATTTTACCAGCTCTGCCGAGTTCATGGGTTAAAGGTAGTCAATATAAATCTTGTTGTCAACAGGTATTTTATCTTTTTATCGAATCGAAACCTCAATATGTCCGCCCATCGCTGCAGCTGCCTGTTCATACTGATCAACGCGGCTTTTATACGCGGGGTCAAACAACCTGTCAATCTGCGGACGCGCCGTTCCCAGTGCGATTGCCAACTTTTGCCTGCTGAATTTATTACGCTCTAACTGCCATTTTAATATCACCTTTAACGCCAGTTGCAAGGAAACACGCACCATCGCTTCGCCTTTTGCCTTTGGCACGGGGATTTCGTCAAAATGCGCCAAACGCCCCGCTATCGCACAATTCACAGCATCCATGCCATAGCCGATTGCGTCCTCCATTGTTTCACCAAAGGTTACCACCTCTGGCAAATCGGGACAGCTGACCAAAAATGTCCCCTCATCATCTTCAAAGTTTATTGCATATTCTAACACAGTTTGCTCCTTTAATGCGGTTTATTGGATTGTTTATTTTAACCAAATATCCGTTCTGCCCAAGGCTTATGAGGGTTTAACAGCCATTTAAGCCGTATTCTGAATTCCAAATCAAAGGCAACACGTACCATTGCTTCGCCCGTAGCCCTTGGCGCGGGGATGTCTTCCCCAAGTGCAAAACGGGCGCAAATTATTTCCTCTATCGCGCCTTTGGCGTAGTGGATTGCGTCCTTGCGGGTTTCGCCGAAAGTTACCACCTCTGGTAAATCGGGACAATCAACCATATAGGTATCGTTGTCGTCCTCTATAAAGTTTATTGCATATTTTAACATGTGTGGCTCCTTTGTTTGCCGTTTATTGGATTGTTTATTTCAACCCAAGTTCTCTTTTTATTTTATGCACCACATTTTTTCCCAAGTCTTTACGCGACCCATGTATAGGTATCGGTGCTTTCCTACCATTTAAATGGGCGGTTCTATGCCCACTTCCCCCTTTGTGGTCAGTAAAAGTGCATCCTTGTTTTTTTAGCCATTTTACCAGCTCTGCCGAGTTCATGGGTTAAAGGTAGTCAATATAAATCTTGTTGTCAACAGGTATTTTATCTTTTTTATGACAAACCTATCGTCTTGCAACCAAAGGCTTTTGTGTATGGGCTTTTTCATGTTTTTATTTCGGTCGGGCAGGTTCAACTGCCCTTATGAAAAAGCTCTATATGCACAAAAGCCCCCACTAATCACTAATCGCTAATCGTTAAAACCTAGCCAACCACCTTATGCCCGCGTCCGCGCAGGCAGTTGAACACAATCTGGTCGCGTTGCGCGTCCAATTTTTCTTCCGCCTCTGAATCGCCTGATATCTTGCCGAACGCGCCCCCGATGGCCGCGCCCCCGACAACATCCCCGACACTACCGCCGTCCAAAAGCCCGATGAGCCCGCCCGCAACCGCGCCAGCAATCGCGCCTTGGTTGCCGATGCTATCGTCCTTTTGTTTCTGCAAGGATAGGTTGCGGCATTCCACCAAATCCCTTTCGTATTCGGGCGATGTGCGGCCATCAACGATAGGCTGGTAAGGCGTGTCGCTACACGCGGTCATGCCAAAAACAATGGCACCTGAGAGTAAAAATGTAGTTGTTTTTTTCATCGGTCTGTCCTTTTGTGGTTATGATGTTTTATTCCTATAGCGGATATTTTACGAATAGGCAAGCGGTTTTAACGATTAATTATTATGTTCGCCCAAATAACCGCTCTATATCCTTTAAACTCAGCGAAACATAGGTCGGTCGCCCGTGGTTACACTGCCCCGAATGGGGGGTTCGCTCCATATCACGCAACAATGCGTTCATCTCTTCCGCCCCCATCCGCCGCCCTGAACGAACAGAACCATGACAGGCTATACGGCTTAAAACCGCGTCGGTTTTATCCGAGATGCTCTGAGTATGGTCGGAGTCATCCAGCTCGTCCAGAATGTCATTCACCAAACGCGCCACATCGACAACCCCCAATAAAGCAGGGGTTTCGCGCACGCATAACGCCCCTGCCCCGAAGGTTTCAATGACCAGTCCCAGCGATTCCAACCCGTCCGCAAAGCCCAGTAATAATTCGCATTCCAACGGCGATAAATCGATGATTTCGGGGATTAGCAATGCCTGCCGAGCCACGTTTTTTGCCGCGATTTGGGTTTTCAATCGCTCATAAACCAATCGCTCATGGGCGGCGTGTTGGTCGACTATGACTATACCTGCTTGGGTTTGGGCGATTATGTAATTCTCATGAACCTGCGTTCGGGCAACACCCAAGGGCAAATCGGCTTCATCCACGACAACATCCGCGTCCTCTATAATCGCATCACTTTCCACCCGTCCTGAAAAGGCGGTTTGAGTCTCGGCAAATCCAGAATAGCCAACATCACCGCCCCCAGAAGACCCCCCAGAAATCCCCTGCGAAGCCCCCCGCCCCCCGCCATAATTACCTTGATACGGCACGCGTCCTTCGGGGCGGAATGCATCACTCATCGCCCCGGCGATTGTGCTGGAAACCCGCCCACCGTCGCTGGCCAGAGCATCGCGCACGGCACTGACTATCAAACCACGCACATCGTTTGGCGCACGAAACCGAACCTCTGCCTTGGTTGGATGCACATTAACATCAACCACATCGGTGGGGCATTGCACGAATAACGCCACCACAGGATGCCTGCCCTGCATAAGAAAATCGCGGTACGCCCCGCGCAACGCCCCGAAAAACAGCTTGTCCTTTACGGGGCGATTATTCACGAAGAAATACTGCGCCGAGGCGTTGCCCCTCGCGTAAGTCGGCAGGGAAATATAGCCACGCAGGTGCAGCCCATCGCGCGTCATATCCACCCGCACAGCGTTGTCAATGAACTCCGTGCCAAGGATTTGCCGCAGCCGAGCCGTCAGCATCCCCTCCCCCGTTTGGGGGTCGGCGCGGAAAACAGAACGCCCTGCCTCTTCGCCCGTGTGGTCTTTAGCGTAGAACCCCACGCTTGGGTGCGCCAGAGCCAGCCGTTTTATGGTGTCCATAATGGCTATGGTTTCGGCGCGGTCTGTGCGCAGGAATTTTAACCGAGCGGGGGTGGCGAAGAACAAATCACGCAGGGTAACGCTGGTGCCGATGGCGCGGGCGGCGGGGCTGACGGGGGACAGCGTGCCGCCCTCGGCGGTGATTTTGGCGGCGGTTTCGGTGCTGGATTCGGTATCAAATGGGCGCGATATAATCTGCAATCGCCCGACTGAACCCATGGAGGGCAAAGCCTCCCCCCGAAACCCAAAACTGCGGATATTCAGCAAATCCGAGCCGTCTATTTTGGAGGTCGCGTGGCGCGATAGTGCCAAAGGCAGTTGCTCCCCCGTCATCCCATGCCCGTTATCGGCAACGCTGATAAGGGTTTTACCACCGTTCGCGTAGGCTATGTCTATACGGGTTGCGCCCGCGTCCAAGGCGTTTTCTATCAGTTCCTTCAGGGCGGCCGCGGGGCGTTCAATGACCTCCCCCGCCGCGATGCGGTTTGATAAGTCCTCGCTGAGTTGGCGGATTTGTGGCGGGGATTTTGTCATGAGGGGTGTTTAGCATGAAACGAGGGAAAAGAGCAAACCTTACATGCGGGCGATTAGGGGGTGCGATTAGAGGATGCGACATTTTGCCACATTAATTTTTGTTAAAAAAGTTTTAAAAACTATTAACAATGAAGTAAAACTTGTGATTTCGGCTTAAAATATGCAAAATTGAAAGATTGCAAGAGGGGAATAGACCCGTGCGGAGTGATTCGCTGGGTTTTTACGATTTAACGCAAAAAATATAAAAATTTGTATTTTTTGGCTTAAAATATGCAGAAATTTGGGGTTTCGGCTTGCAATTCACAAAAAATTGTATGTATAGTGAATACGTTAACAGTTTAAAAAGGCAGCAGACCCCACCCGACTAAAACAACAACGCAAAACAACAACCCAGAAGGAGACGCTATGACTTATATCAAAATTCTTATCGCCGTTTCTGGACTTGCCCTCTTAACCGCTTGTGGTGGGGGCGGGGTGACCATAACCGCAACAGATGTAGCAAAACTGGAAGACGAATTGCGCAAAGCAAAGGCCGCACAGAGGGAGGCGGAAATCTCGCGGGATGACGCATTGTCGTCGCGGAAAACGAATGAAACCGCAATGAATAACGCATTGACTGCACAGGCGGAGGCAGAACGATTACGAGAGATTGCTGAAACCGCAATGAATAACGCATTGAGCGCACAATTAAAAGCCAATAGGGAAATAGCACGGCTGAAAAATGAATTGGCAACGGCAATTGATGAACGAGATTCGGCAAGGGGCGATAAGAACGCCGCCAACTTGCGGATAATAGAACTGGAAGGGGACTTGGAATCTTTAACTCGCGTTAAGAAATCCGCCGATGCGGAGGTAATACAACTGACACAGGAATTGATAACTGTGATTCGCGCTAAGAGCATCGCCGATGCGGAGGTACTGCGACTGACAAAGGAATTGGCAACTGTGACTGGCGATAAGAGCACCGCCGAATCCGAAAGGGATGACGCCAACTTGCGAATAACAGAACTGGAAGGGGAATTGTTAAAGGCAAATAACGCTAAGAAAGTTGCCGATGCGGCGGTACTACGACTGACTGGTGATAAGAACACCGCTGATGCGGAGGTACTACGACTGACTGGTGCTAAGAACACTGCCGATGCGGCGGTACTACGACTGGAAGAGGAATTGAGAACTGTGACCGAGGCTAAGGAAGCCGCCGATGCGGAGGTGCTACGACTGACTGGTGCTAAGAACACTGCCGATGCGGAGGTACTACGACTGAATGGTGCTAAGAACGATGCCGATGCGGAGGTACTACGATTGACTCGCGCTAAGAACGACGCCGATGCGGATGTACTACGACTGACAGGGGAATTGGCAGATGTGACTAGCGATAAGGACGACGCTGATGCGGAGGTACTACGACTGACTGGTGCATTGAGCACCGCCGATGCGGAGGTACTACGACTGACTGGTGCTAAGAACACCGCCGATGCGGAGGTGCTACGACTGACTGGCGCATTGAGCACCGCCGATGCGGATGTGCTACGACTGACAGAGGAATTGAGAATTATGACTGAGGCTAAGGAATCCGCCGATGCGGAGGTACTACGACTGACTGGCGCTAAGAACGATGCCGATGCAGAAGTACTACGATTGACTGGCGCATTGAGCACCGCCGATGCGGAGGTACTACGACTGGCAGGGGAATTGAGAACTGTGACTGAGGCTAGGGAATCCGCTGATGCGGAGGTACTACGATTGACTGGCGCATTGAGCGACGCCGATGCGGATGTACTACGGCTGACAGGGGAATTGGCAGATGTGACTCGCGATAAGAACGACGCTGATGCGGATGTGCTACGACTGACAGGGGAATTGAGCGACGCTAATGCTGATGTAGAACGACTGACAGGGGAATTGGCAGATGTGACTGGCGATAAGAACACCGCCGATGCGGAGGTACTACGACTGACTAGTGCTAAGGAATCCGCCGATGCGGAGGTACTACGACTGACAGGGGAATTGGCAGATGTGACTCGCGATAAGAACGACGCTGATGCTGAGGTACTACGACTGACTCGCGATAAGAATACCGCCGATGCGGAGGTACTACGACTGGCAGGGGAATTGAGAACTATGACTGAGGCTAGGGAATCCGCCGATGCGGATGTACTACGATTGACAGGGGAATTGGCAGATGTGACTCGCGATAAGAACGCCGCCGATGCGGATGTGCTACGACTGACAGAGGAATTGAGAATTATGACTGAGGCTAAGGAATCCTCCGATGCGGATGTACTACGACTGACAGGGGAATTAAGAACTGTGACTGACGCTAGGGAATCTGCCGATGCGGATGTGCTACGACTGACAGGGGAATTGGCCGATGTGACTCGCGATAAGAACGATGCCGATGCAGAGGTACTACGATTGACTGGCGCATTGAGCACCGCCGATGCGGATGTACTACGACTGACAGGGGAATTGGCCGATGTGACTAGCGATAAGAATGACGCTGATGCGGAAGTACTACGATTGACTGGCGCATTGAGCACCGCCGATGCGGAGGTACTACGATTGGCAGGGGAATTGAGAACTGTGACTGACGCTAAAAACACCGCCGATGCAGAAGTACTACGATTGACTGGCGCATTGAGCACCGCTGATGCGGAGGTACTACGACTGACTGGCGCTAAGGAATCCGCCGATGCGGATGTGCTACGACTGACAGGGGAATTGAAAACTATGACTGACGCTAAGGAATCTGCTGATGCGGAGGTACTACGACTGACAGGGGAATTGAAAACTGTGACTGACGCTAAAAACATCGCCGATGCAGAAGTACTACGATTGACTGGCGCATTGAGCACCGCTGATGCGGATGTGCTACGACTGACAGGGGCATTGGCCGATGTGACTCGCGATAAGAACGCCGCTGATGCGGAGGTACTACGACTGACTCGCGATAAGAACACCGCCGATGCGGAGGTACTACGACTGACAGGGGAATTGGCCGATGTGACCAGCGATAAGAACACCGCCGATGCGGAGGTACTGCGACTGACAGGGGAATTGAAAACTGTGACTGAGGCTAAGGAATCCGCCGATGCGGAGGTACTACGATTGACAGGGGAATTGAAAACTATGACTGACGCTAGGGAATCTGCCGATGCGGATGTATTACGACTGACAGAGGAATTGAGAATTATGACTGAGGCTAGGGAATCCGCCGATGCGGATGTACTACGACTGACTGGGGAATTGGCAGATGTGACTAGCGATAAGAACGACGCCGATGCTGACGTACTACGACTGACTGGTGCATTGAGCACCGCCGATGCCGAGGTGCTACGGTTGACAGGGGCATTGGCAGATGTGACTAGCGATAAGAACGACGCTGATGCGGATGTGCTACGACTGACAGGGGAATTGAGCGACGCTAATGCTGATGTAGAACGACTGACTGGGGAATTGGCAGATGTGACTGGCGATAAGAACGACGCTGATGCGGAGGTACTACGACTGACAGGGGAATTGAACGACGCTAATGCGGATATACTACGACTGACAGGGGAATTAAAAAATGCAAATACAGAAATAACACGGCTAGACCGGTTTATCCGACCAACCTATGCCAATTGGAAACTTGCTGTAAATCCTGAAACTGTGCCAAATACCGCCACCCCGCAAAACCAATTTTTGCAAGCAGATGCGGATAGTATCAGCACAGAGGGAACAACCGCTGTTCCAAACGATGTCCAAACCCTGAACTTATTAACCGCCACCTTTGATGGCTTGCCACTGGACTGGGAAGCCGCCGATGGTGTGGCGTTCTTTCAAGGACGAATTAACCAAGGAATATATAATTACGCGGGTATATTCTCTGGTACAGATTTGGGTGCGCCGATAACCGATAGGGCAGGAACAACCGCAATCTGGTATGGGTCGTTTAACCATACTTTAAACCCCAGCAAGGATTTCGCCTTGACCGTTATTTTTAATAAAATAGGCGGGACGCTGGATGCGGTTATTCTTGCGGGTATTGCTAACGACAGCTTTATCTTTGATGATGTGCGGTTTGATACACGCGGGCTGATAACGGGCGAGGTTCTTTATGTCACATTTTTACCTAATGACCGAACCGCCACACCAATAAACCAAACCGCAACCCTGCGCGGGTTGATTGGGGAACAAGGCGCGGTTGGCGTGTTTGTGGGTGAGAAGGGTAGTAATATCGGGGGTGGGTTTGTCGCGCATCCAACCGCCACGCTCGATTCGGACAAGATAAATTTTGCCGATTGGGGTGGTGTGGATGGCGACCCGAAAACAACCGTGATTAACAAAGATAATACTGGCACAGACCCCCTGTTATATGGTGTGGCAAGTGTCGTCAATGACGGTCCCGCAGGGAACTTTATTCACGGATTGGCAACAGTGGATGGTAAGGGTTTTAATTTCGTGGGGACTCCTTTTGCATCTGCAACTGTTATTGGCGATGTTTTATATATGGGCACGGATAGAATCAGTGGCGCAGCCTTTAGCCGTGTTAGTGGCAAATACTATGCTGGGCTATTGCCCACCACAGATCTGGGTGTGCCGATTATTGCCAAAAACCTCAGCGTAATTTGGGACGCACAATTTACGCTAAACTCAAATGGAGGAGCGTTTGTGAACCCCAGTTTCAAAATGCGGGTTACCTTTAATGGCAACGGGGGTACGATTAACTCTGGCAGATATTCGGGCAGGAGCTTCGAGAATTGGGGTGTTCCTTTGTCGTCGTCGCCGTCGTCGGGAACCATTGAAATACAGGGCAAGTTTGGCATGGATGGTGTGTTATATGGTACGGTAGGTAATGGCACGCTGACGGGTTTGATTGGTGCTAACGGCGCGGTGGGCGCGTTTGTGGGTGCTACCTTGGCTGGCGGGTTTGTCGCGTATCCAAATGCCGCAGGCACGATAAATGCTGCCGATTGGGGCGGAACGGCTGGCGACCCGAAAACAACCGTGATTAACAAAGATAATACTGGCACAGAACCCCTGTTAAATGGCTTTGAAAGTGTCGTCAATATCGGTCCCCGCGTGAATTTTATCCAAGGATTGCCAACACTGCGTGGTAAGGGTTTTAAATTCGCGGGGACGTCTTTTTCAGATGGGACTGTTTATGGCGATGTTTTATTGCTGGAGGAGGATAGCTCTAGTGGCGTAGCCTTTAGCCATGTTCTTGGCACAGGTGTTACGGGCAGAAAATACTATGCTGGGCTGTTGCCCGGCACAAATCTGGGTGCGCCGATTACTAACCCCAACACCCGCGCGATTTGGGGTGCACAATTTAGGGCAGTACTCGGCGGCTTGCGTAGTGATACACAAGAGTATTCAAACCCCAGTTTCAAAATGCGGATTACCTATAATGGTATCGGTCATAGTACGATTAGCTCTGGCACAGTCTCAAACGGGGTATTCACCAAAGGGTCAGTTACAGTGCCATATACTAACATCACCGCCCCTGGTTTTGATGGTAGCAGTGATTTTAACATACAGGGCAAGTTTGGCGACGATGGTCTGTTATATGGCACGGTAGATCTTGTTGGAGCGGTAGATATTGAGAGCACATTGACGGGGTTGATTGGTTTTAACGGCGCGGTGGGCGCGTTTGTGGGTGGTGGTCTTGGTGTTAATATCGCTGGTGGGTTTGTCGCATATCCAGCTGCCTATTTTGCCGATTGGGCCGGGACGTCTGACAACCGCAGGGCAACCGTGATTAACAAAAATAATAATGGCACATTGCCCCTGTTAAATGGTGCGGCAAGTGTTAGCAATGCCAACCCCGCAGGGAATTTTATTCAAAGATTGGCAACATTGGATGGTCAGGGGTTTGATTTCGACGGGACGGGTTTTCCAGATGCGAGCGTTTATGGCGGTGTTTTATATCTGGACGAGGATGCAAACAGTGGCAGTGGCGTAGCCTTTAGCCATGTTGTTGGGACAGGTGTTACGGGCAGAAAATACTATGCTGGGCTGTTGTCTGACACAGATCTGGGTTCGCGGATTACCGACCCCACCACCAGCCTGGTTTGGGACGCAAGATTGATGGGAGTATTCAGAATACTTAGCCCAAAACGGTATTCAAGCTCCCATTTCAAAATGCGGGTTACCTTTAATGGCAACGGGGGTACGATTAACTCTGGCGCATATTCGGACGGGGTATTCACCAATGGGGGAATTCTCACTAGCGATTTTGGTGATTTTAACATAGAGGGCAAGTTTGGCCGCGATGGTCTGTTATATGGTAAGGTAGGTACTAATTTAGAGGGTACGCTGACGGGTTTGATTGGTGTTGATGGCGCGGTGGGTGCGTTTTCGTTTACTAGTAGTGTTCTTTCCTACGTTGGCGGGTTTGTCGCGCATCCAATTGCCGAGGTAAATTTTGCCGATTGGGGCGAGGCGACAACTGTAATTAACAAAGATAACACTGGCACAGCCCCCCTGTTAAATGGCGTGGCAAGTGTTAGCAATGCCAACCCCACAGGGAACTTTATTAAAGGATTGGCAACTTCGACATCGGCGGATAAGGGTTTTGATTTCGCGGAAACGCCTTTTGCAAATGCGACTGTTTATGGCAATGTTTTATTGCTGGACGAGGATAACCGCAGTGGCAGTGGCGTAGTCTTTAGCCAAGTTAGTGGCACGGGTGTTGATGGCGACAGATACTATGCTAGGCTGTTGTCTGGCACAGATCTGGGTTTGCCGATTACCGACCCCAACACCAACGCGATTTGGGACGCAAAATTGAAGGGAACACTCGGAATATTCGCAGCAAAAGTCACTCACTCAGAACGGTATTCAAGCCCCAATTTCAAAATGCGGGTTATCTTTGATGGCAACGGGGGTACAATTAACTCTGGCACAGTTACGGACGGGGTATTCGCCAAAGGGCAAATTCCCACGAGATTTGCCAACTCTAATGATTTAACTAGTGGCGAAATGGGTAGTTTTAACATACAAGGCAAGTTTGGCATCAATGGTCTGTTATATGGTACGGCAGGTATTGGTTCAAAGACTGATGGCACGCTGACAGGTTTGATTGGTGTTGATGGCGCGGTGGGTGTGTTTGTAGGTGGTTCTCATGGTGTTGATTACGCTGGCGGGTTTGTCGCGGCGCCCCCCCAATAACGATTAACGATTAATGATTAGTGGGGTCTTTTGTGCGTAGCCCCCGCTTCGCGGGAGCATGCCAAAAGCCCTATGTACAAGACGATAAGTTTGCCCTAGATTTGTTTAGGCTTTGCCTAGAAACTAGGACAGGCTAGGGTGGGCGGGCGGGCGACCGAAGATCGGGGCTTGCCCCCGAAGTGAGGGCGCAACAAAAAAGCTCTGCCCTTAACTTCTAATAACCAACCTCCAATTCCTAACAACCAATCATTCATCGTTAATCGTTAATCGTTAATCGTTAATCGTTAATCGTTAATCGTTAATACCAGTGCAAACATACTTCAATTCCAAATAATCATCCATCCCATGGTGAGAGCCTTCTCGCCCTAACCCAGATTGCTTTATCCCGCCGAACGGGGCAACCTCGGTGGAAATAATCCCCGTATTCACCCCGACAATCCCGTATTCCAATCGCTCCTGCATCCGCACAACCCGCGATAAATCGTTAGAATAAAAATAACACGCCAGCCCGAATATCGTATCATTGGCGGCGGCTAGAACTTCCGATTCGCTCTCAAACCGTATTAACGGGGCCAGCGGGCCGAAGGTTTCCTCACGGCTCATAATCGCGGTTGCAGGCACATCCGCCAGCACGGTCGGCTGGAAAAACGTGCCCCCCATCGGCTCACCCCCGCACACCAGCCGCGCACCCTTGCCCAGCGCGTCGTCTATATGTGCGCGCACCTTATCCAGCCCGTTTTTATCAATCAGAGGACCAGTCGTCACGCCTTCCGTCAACCCATCGCCTATTTTCAGAGCCTGCACCGCCGTCTTCAATCGCTCGCAAAACGCGTCATACACACCCGCCTGCACATATATCCTGTTCGCGCAAACGCAAGTTTGCCCGTTATTGCGGAATTTGCAAATCATAGCGCCCTCCACCGCTTTGTCCAAATCGGCATCGTCAAACACGATAAACGGCGCGTTACCGCCCAATTCCAGCGATAGTTTCATAATCTGCGGGGCGGCTTGCGCCATTAGGACGCGGCCGACTTCGGTTGACCCCGTGAAGGTCAATTTGCGCACCTTGGGGTTTTCGCAGAACTCTTTGCCTATATCGGCGGCGCGGGCAGAGGTTATCACGCTGAACACGCCCTTTGGCACGCCCGCCCGTTCCGCCAATACCGCCAGAGCCAAGGCGGACAAAGGTGTTTGCGCCGCGGGTCGTCCCACAAACGCGCAACCAGTAGCCAAAGCGGGCGCGACTTTCCGTGCAATCATCGCGCTTGGGAAATTCCATGGGGTTATGGAGCAGACGACTCCGATGGGTTGTTTCAAAACGGTAATCCGTTTGTCTGGCTGGTGGGCGGGGATGGTTTCGCCGTAGACGCGTTTGGCTTCCTCGCCAAACCATTCGATGAAACTGGCGGCGTAGGCGATTTCGCCGAAGGCTTCTGCGATTGGTTTGCCCATTTCGGCGGTTAATATAATGGCGAGGTCTTGTTGGTTTTCTATGATGAGGTCAAACCATTTGCGCAGGATTTGGGCGCGGTCTTTGCCCGTTCGTGCAGCCCAAGCGTGGCGGGCGGAATCGGCGGCGTTTATGGCGGTGGCCGCGTCTTTGCGTGATAAATCGGGTAGGTTGGCGAGGATGTCGCCCCGTGCGGGATTATAGACGGGGAAGGTTTTTTTATCGGGAGCGTCGCGCCATTCGCCACCGATAAACGCCTTGCTGCACAGTAGCGATTGGTCGGTTAACAGGGAGGCTAGGTTGGTTTTGGGTTGGGTTTTCATGGGGAGGGAGTCCTTTGTATGGTTAGTGTGTGAGTGGTCTTTGCCAAAGGCTATAAACACATTGTGGAATGATTGCAAGAATGAATCTGTCCATTTTAGATAAGTTGGTTTTAGGTGTTAATGATTAGGGGGTTTAGCCCTTCGGGTCTGCGTCATCGCTATGCGATGCCACCACGGGGTGCGCCCGCACCCTTGAGGCTAAAGCCTCTTCGGGGCGGGCGCACCGTGCCTAACTACCAGCTTTACCTAAAAGATGGGGTTGATTTTTATAAACTTAACGATTAATTAAGTCTGTAAGAAAGGATGAAATGAAAAATGAAAAACAATTTGGATATGGAATTGATTGTTTGTAAAAGGTCTAATGACTTGCATGAATTTATTGAATGCTGGTCTGGGATTTATAATGACCCGCTTGAACATCTTTATGAAGAACACATAGGCGCACTGCTGACCGAAGAGAGCATAAATGCACTATACCATTGGAAAAATGGGCGCAAGGTTGCTGTTCCAAAACAGATAGAGGGTATAAAAAACTATTACACCCCCCAACCGCCCGCGCCTAGCGAATTAGAAAAAGAGTATTTAGATCACACGAAGAATGGCGGAGCAATATGGAATATCTTTTATCTACACATACTTTCAAAAAACCCGCACTTAAAAGTACCCGATGAATACCCCATCTTTGACCAGCATACATATCGTGCTATGTGCTTTATGAAACCAGATATGACTAAAGAGACAAGCATGCGTAGCGACAAACATAAATTTCTTGCCTATAAAAAATATAAAGCGTTTCATGATTCTATTAAAATCATTCTAGGTGACGAAAACCGCAAAATTGATAAAGCATTTTTTGCATTTGGGCAGTTTCTATCAAAATCCCTACCCTATCCAAATGGACTTCCCGACTAACATCCTGCATCAATCCATTAATGTAACTGTTATTATTTTAAAAACGGTGTTTCGCCAGCGTAACGACCGCCCAAAGGGTGGTCGCGCGCACCCTCACCCCCACGGGTGCGCGTCAGCTTATCGTTTGTACTGGGTCAATAGTCTTTAAGAGTCTTCGGTGACGCGAATCCCTTTATCCTAACTACCAAGACGCACACCCTTCGGGTTCGCGCGACCTTACCGCACCTAATTTTATTCTATCCATAATTGAAAAGGTTCGTGCTCATTTATAGTCAATGGCCATTTAGGGTGCTTCGGCTGATCTTGATTCGTTAAACCCAGATGATATAGTGGCAAATTTTTTGCATCAACCAATATCTCTTTTACCCTATCAGATCGCCTATTAAATAATAGCCCGTCATCACCCCAAGCACAGACAATTGTATCTCTCCCATTATTCCTGCCCATCCTTGCCACTTTTTGGCGAATAATCTCATCATTGCACAATTGAATACGTTCGTCTGGTTGGCGCAACATCCCAGCATTCGCCCCCCATTGAGCAAAAACATTTAACACCCAAAGTGCACCAAACTCATCTATCACAGCACGATTTGTGCATAGTGTCACAGTCAGATCTCCCATCAGCTCTGTTGCCCTTGAAGGATTCAACATGATAAACATTAGCACGGGGGCAGTAGTATCCCAAGTTCGGCGTAAAAAATAACGATAATAACGGCAATCAGAATAAATTGCACGTGATTCTATTATTTTAGCGGGGGGCTCTATTGCATTATCTGGTAGTGGCATATTCTTTCCTTAACTTACACAAATATCCATAAACCCATCGCGCAAAGAGCACAAGGAGATTTAATAGTTATTTTACAAAAACCGTGAAAAACTGCGAAAAACTGCGAAATATTAATAAATACCCACAAAATACCTCTTGACCTTTACCAATTTTGCCATTAAAAGCACGAAAAAACACATATAACCCCAAACAAAGGATACAAACTATGACCCGTCGTTGCGAACTCTCTGGCAAAATGCCCCTAGTCGGTAATAATGTCAGCCACGCCAAAAACCGAACAAAACGGCGGTTTTTGCCGAATTTGAACGCGGTCAGCTTGGCCAGCGATGCGCTGGAACGCACTTTTAAATTCCGTATTACGGCGTATGCTCTGCGCAGTGTCGATCATTGTGGCGGGCTGGATAGCTTTCTTTTAAAGGCGAAAGACGATAATCTATCGCCGAACGCGCAGAAAATCAAGCGCGACATTATCAAACATCAAGAAACACCAAAGGTGTAGCCCTATGCAAAATGTGATTCTGGTTATTCATCTGCTTTTGGCACTCAGCCTGATTGGGATTGTGCTTATGCAACGCTCGGAAGGCGGGGGTTTGGGTATCGGTGGCGGTACTTCTGTTAATACAGCCGTGCGCTCGGCGGCGAGCGCGCTGGCAAAGGTGACTTGGGGGCTGGGGACGGCTTTTGTGATAACGAGTTTGACGTTAACCTTTATCGCGGCACAAGGTGTGAATAACGATTCGGTGCTGGATAGGACGTTGTTGGAGGATTTGCCGATTGATGGGTCTGCTCCGTTGTTGCCTGAATTGGGCGATGATTTGTTGCCTGATTTAGAGCTGGACACGCCCGCGTTGCCGCCAAGCCCGCAATAACGATTAACGATTAACGATGAATGATTGGTTATTCTGGATTAGGCGTTTGTTATTAGGAGTTAAGGATAGAGGTTTTTTGTTGCGCCCTCACTTCGTTCGGTTGCCCACCCGCCCACCCCTCCTGCGGAGAGCTGGACGGGTGATTTTTGGCTAAAGCCTATCCAAGCATCTAGGCACAGCCTAAATAAATTTAGAAATTGCCTATCACCGATTCCCAAGGTTTCTTTGCAAATAATCCACTCTACCGTCTTGTTATTCCAGATAGTAAATTTATAGAGGGCTTATCATCTTGCAACCAAAGGCTTTTGTGTATGGGCTTTTTCGTAAGAAAAAGCTCTATATGCACAAAAGCCCCCGTTAATCGTTAATCACTAATCGTTAACAACGCTTGACTCCCCCCAATATCTGGTTTATACTTAATCCCCGTGGTGCTGTCGTAACAACCCAGCCCAACCCCCGCATCGCCCACCAGCGTTGCTAAACCAAAAACCACGGAAGAACACCCCATGGCACGATATATATTCATCACAGGCGGCGTTGTGTCGTCACTCGGCAAAGGGCTAGCCTCCGCCGCCCTCGGCAGCCTGCTACAAGCGCGGGGTTTCACCGTCCGCTTGCGCAAATTAGACCCGTATTTAAACGTAGACCCCGGCACTATGTCGCCCTTTGAACACGGCGAAGTCTTCGTCACCGACGACGGCGCGGAAACCGACCTAGACCTCGGCCACTACGAACGATTCACCGGGGTCGCCGCCACGCAAAGCGATTCGATATCCTCTGGCCGCATCTACACCACCGTTTTGGAAAAGGAACGGCACGGCGATTACCTCGGCAAAACCATCCAAGTCATCCCCCACGTCACCGATGAAATCAAAAACTTCCTGCATATAGGCGCGGATGACGTGGATTTCATGCTCTGCGAAATAGGCGGTACGGTCGGGGATATAGAGGGCTTGCCGTTTTTCGAATCCATCCGCCAGTTTTCCCAAGATAAACCCGCGGGGCAGTGTATTTTCATGCACTTGACCCTGCTACCCTACATGCACGCGGCGGGCGAGTTAAAAACCAAACCTACCCAGCATTCGGTGAAAGAATTGCGCTCGATAGGCATCGCCCCCGATATTCTGGTTTGCCGAGCCGAACAGCCCATCCCTGAAAAGGAACGCGCCAAACTGGCGTTGTTTTGCAATGTTCGCCCCGAACGGGTGATTGCCGCGCTGGATATGAAAACGATTTACCACGCGCCGACTTTGTACCACGAGGCTGGGCTGGACGCGGCGGTGCTGGATGCGTTTGGGCTGGACGCCCCTGCCCCCGATTTGACGGCATGGCACGATATTGCTGACCGTCTGAAAACCCCCGACGGCTCTGTTCGTATAGGGATTGTCGGCAAATATACGCAACTGGAGGATGCCTATAAATCCATATCAGAGGCGTTGATTCACGGTGCGATGTTCAACCGAGTCTCTGTGAAAACTGAGTGGATTGACGCGGAGTCTCTGGAATCCGATATCGGGCGGTTGCAGGGGTTGGATGGGATTCTGGTGCCTGGGGGCTTTGGCGAACGCGGGACGGAAGGCAAAATAAAGGCGGCCGAATACGCACGGGTGAATGATATTCCGTATTTTGGGATATGTTTGGGCATGCAACTGGCGGTGATTGAAACGGCACGGAATTTGGCGGGGGTGGCGGATGCTGGGTCTGCCGAATTCTGTGAGACTGGCACGCCTGTGGTCTACCACATGAAGGAATGGGGCGCGGGCAATCGAACGGAGACGCGCAATGTCGGCGATGATAAGGGTGGTACGATGCGACTGGGTGCCTATGACGCGGTTTTGGCTGGTGGCTCGCAGGTGGCGCGGATTTATGGTGAGGCGCGGATATCCGAACGCCATCGCCATAGGTACGAGGTGGATATCGCGTTTCGTGGCGCGTTAGAGGGCGCGGGTTTGCGGATAAGCGGGCTGTCCCCCGATGGTCGCCTGCCAGAGATTGTCGAGCGGGTCGGCCATCCGTGGTTTATTGGCGTGCAGTTCCATCCAGAGTTAAAGAGCAAACCGTTTGCCCCGCATCCTCTGTTCGCGGATTTTGTGAAGGCGGCGGTGGGGAAGTCGCGGTTGGTTTAGGGGGTTGGGGGTTAATTAAAAAAGTTTGTAAAATGTTAATGTTTTATTAGTGATTTTATTTGATTGTTTTGCTTGCAAGGGATTGTTATTTTGAGTAAGATGAATACATGGAATTTTTAAATTATATCGATATAAAAGGTATTAGCACTAATGTGATTACATATATCATATTAGGGTTTATAGCTATCATAGTAGTGTTTTTTAGGGAAAAAATTTTTAGATTTAATAAAAAACCCGAATCTAATCCACAAGGCATTCCTCGCGCTGAATCTGTTAAAAGCGAACAAATAACCACTGAAAATTATAGCAGTGAAACAAACGAGCCAGAACGAACAGACGAGGAAAGAAGGGTAATACTTATAAGTAAACTTGAAGAACTTGAACAACAACTTTCCGTATTTAAAAAAGTCTTGCATAAAACACGAATAAGCAGTATAAATGCTGAACAACCCCATAAATAGGAGGGCATCTAAAATGAGTAAAGATAAAATAGACGAAGCTAAATTAACACTTGAAAAAGGTGATTTTTTTAAAGCAGATGAACTCTTTGAAAAAATAGAGTTAACCGAAAAACTTGACTTGCACCAATTTGCAGATATAGCTTATAACCGAGGAAAAATTGCCGAGGATATGGTACGTTGGAATGATGCCGCCGAACATTATGCGCGAGCAGCAAAACTTCATACAAATTTTAAATACCTGACAAAAGCACAAACGCTTGCCTACTCTACAGGAAATTATTCTTCTGCTTTATCTTTTGGTAACGATGCAATAAGAATGGCGAAAGAAGAGCATGGAGAGGAATCCGAAGCGTATGCGACTAGCCTTCATAATCTAGCGGCAATTTATCACGCACAGCGACTCGATGAAAAAGCAGAACCGCTTTATGAGCAAGCTATACATATTTACAAAAACCTTTTTGGAGAGAACGATGTCGTAACAGCCACCAGTCTTAATAACCTTGCCTCGGTTTATAAAGGACAGGAAAATTATGACAAAGCAGAGCCTCTTTATCAAAAATCCCTAAAAATTCTTAGAAATATTTTGGGGGACTACGAACCTCAAGTTGCATCCACCCTCAACAATCTTGCAGGACTTTATCAAAAACAAGGTCGATATGAAGAAGCAGAGAGGTCTTGCGAAGAATCCTTAAAAATTCGTAAAAAGATCTTCGGGGAAAATCACCCCGATACCGCAGGTAGTTTTAACAATCTTGCTGGGATTTATGAAAAACAAGGGAACTATGACAAGGCAGAACAATTTTATCGAAAAACTCTGAAAATTAACAGAACCCTTTTGGGCGAAAATCATCCCAACACCGCTATTAGTCTCAATAATCTTGCAGTGCTTTATGATGAAAAAGGGGGGCAACGTGATAAAGCAGAGTCGTTTTATCTACAAGCCATCAGAACTCTTGAATCTAACTTTGGTATTGAACATCCTAACACCAAAGATGTTAAAGCAAATTACGAACGATTCATAAACACATCTGCCCAAGTTGCCCATGCCTAATGCCGAAAGTGTCGCATCCCAGTAAAGACCATCGCACAGCCGAACTTATCGGCGCAGGCTATCACCTCCGCGTCTTTTTGCGACCCGCCGGGCTGGATAACGGCGGTGATACCCGCCTGTAAAGCCAGCTCTAACCCATCGGCAAAAGGGAAAAACGCGTCCGAAGCCAAAACCCCGCCCGTCGCACCACCGCCAACACCACCGCCCTCACCCGCTTTCCATAACGCCATACGAACCGAGTCCACTCGGCTGGTTTGCCCGCCGCCAATACCCAAAACCGCGCCCTTGCCCGCCAACACAATCGCGTTGGATTTCACATGGCGGACGACCTCCCACGCGAATTCCAAATCGCGCCATTCATCGGCGGTAGGCACTCGTGCCGACACAACCGCTATATCCGCCCGCGCCACCGCACCGACATCACGGGTTTGCACCAAATACCCGCCCGATACCGCCGTCATCACAGAACCAGCCGCAACTGGCCCGCCCATATCCGCCATCGCCAATACCCGCAAATTCGGGCGAGCCGCCAGCACCTCCAACGCCCCAGATTCCACAGACGGCGCAACCACGCATTCGGTAAATCGGTCGACCAGCACCCGCGCGACCTCGGCATTCAAAGGCATATTGAGCGCGACTATCCCACCGAAAGCCGACACGGAATCGCAGGCATACGCCCGCTCGTAAGCATCCAACGCGCCCGACCCCAAGGCTACACCACAGGGATTAGTGTGCTTAATAATCACCGCCGCGGGGGTGCCGATAAAGCCAGAAACCAGATTAACTGCCGCGTTTATGTCATTGATATTGTTATAAGAAAGCTCTTTACCTTGATGCAAGACCGCCCCTGCTATCCCGCCTCGTTCAAACCCGCCGTCATCATAAAACGCGGCGAGCTGATGCGGATTTTCACCATAACGCAGGCCTTGGACAAACCGCCCAGCACGGACTATTCGGCGCGGAGCGTCAATCTCCAACGCCCCCGCCATCCAGTCCGCCACCCCCGCGTCATAGGCCGCCGTGCGCCCGAAAGCCACCTGCGCCATGTGCGCCCGAAACGCGAGCGAAGTGGCGCCATCCGCGCCCAATTCCGCCAGTAAATCACCGTAATCCTCGGCATCCACGACAACCGTCACGAATGCATGGTTTTTCGCCGCCGCGCGTATCATCGCGGGGCCACCGATATCTATATTTTCCACGCAGGTCGCGTAATCCGCCCCACCAGCACGAACCTGTTCAAACGGGTAAAGATTAACGATTAACAAGTCTATCGGGGCAATCCCATGCACCTCCATCGCGTTAATATGCTCGGCATTATCGCGTAATGCCAACAGCCCGCCGTGGATATTGGGATGCAGGGTTTTCACCCGCCCATCCATCATTTCCGCCATCCCCGTAAGCTCCGACACATCGCGTACGGGCAGTCCAGCATCACGCAGAACGCCCGCCGTGCCACCCGTGGAAATCAGCTCTATATCCAACGCATCCAGCGCAGTTGCCAATTCCACCAAGCCCGTCTTATCGGACACGGACAGCAAGGCTCTACGCACAAAAATGCGGTTGTTTTGCGTGTTATCAGTCATATTTCACCCATTTGTATATTTCACTCTTTTTTATATTTCACAATATAAAACCCATCCATACCGCCCAAATCCGCCCAGAAATCGGGGCGTAGACGCAACCCTCCCCTAGCATCATTCGCGGCATTAGGAAAGCCGTAATCCTCTGCCAGCAACGGGGCGGGCTGCAAATTGGGCTGAGTTTGCTTTATCCAATCGGCCTGTAATTCGCCCTCCTCTGGAAACAGCGAGCATGTGGCGAAAACGAACACGCCGCCCTGTGCCAGCCAGCCAGTCGCACGGGCTATCAAATCGCGTTGCAGGGCGACCAATTCGGGCTCTGCCGCCGAGGGCTTTACGAACGGCAAATCCGGATGACGGCGCATCGTTCCAGTGGCAGAACACGGCGCATCCAGCAGTATAACATCAAATTTATCGTCGGGTTGCCAGTCCAGCGCATCGGCAATAACCACGCGTGCGGTGAGCCCCGTGCGGTCTAGGTTTTGCTGCAAGCGGATACTGCGGTTTTTGGAAATATCCAGCGCGGTAAGGTCGGCGTTTTGGGCGGCGATTTGCAGGGTTTTGCCACCTGGGGCGGCGCATAAATCAAGGACTCGCTTGCCGTTAAGGTCGCCACAGGTGCGCACGGGCAGGCTCGCGGCCGCGTCCTGCACCCACCAATCGCCCATCTGATAGCCGTCAAGGGTGCTGATTTGCGTGCGCCCTTTCAGGCGGATAGAGCCGTTTGGAAGGCGGGTTGCTTGTAGTTTCCCATCAGGCTTTTGCGTGAATTTTTCAATATATTCATCGGCGCGGTTGGGGTCTTTCAGCGTTAAATCTACCGCCGCACCCTGGGCGTGGGCGATTTCAAACGCGGCAACCGCGGGTTTGCCATAAACGTTTGCCAGCCTTGTACGCAAGGCTTTCGGCAGAGCTTGCGGAGGCAAATCAGGCGCGACCACCATCGGTTTCATCTGCCCGCCCGTATCCGCGCCTGTCACCTCTGGGCTGTCCTTTTCCCCATCGGCTCTATCGCTGGTTTTATCGGCGACACTGCGGGTGAAATTGCGCCCTACTGCGTTGATAAAGCCAGAGAATCCGCGTAACCGAGGGTGGGTTTTGGCTAGGCTAACCGCGCCGTCAATCGCGGCGTAAGGCGGGGCCGCGTCCAGCCACATCTCCGCAATACACAGGCGTAGGACTTGGCGAACCAGCATCGGCGGGGATTTGTCCATGAATTGCGTTAGGACATCGTCCAGCGCGTCCAGATGGCGCAGGACAAGCATCGCGTGCCTTTGGGCTTGGGCGCGGTCGTGGGGGGCAAGGCGGGCAAAGCTGGATTTGGCATCAAGCATCTGATCGCTGATTGGGCGGTGGTCGATGAAAACGCCTTGTAGCAGGTCTATGATAGCGCGGCGACGGCGGGTTGGGTCGGATTTGCCATGAGATTTGGGGGGTTTTTGGGACGGAATGGCGGAATTGCCGAATTTTGGCGGTTTGCCGTGTTGGGCGAATTTGCCCGGTTTGGCCATGCGTTGCGGTTTTTGGGAGCGGGTCATTAGGGGGTCTTTCAGGTTTGTATTTCACCGTGTTTCGTGTTAGAAAACGGATGTTATGAAGAAACCCCTATCAAATAAGGATGCGAATGTAAAACAGGCAGGTATGCGTGCGTTAAAAGAGGCTGAGGCTCGGCGGGATGCAGGGGAATCTGGTGGTTCTGGTGATAAAAGTGGCGCGAAGGAGCTGGGCGGGCGTGATGGGCCGGAGCCGACGCGCTATGGTGATTGGGAGCGCAAGGGGATTGTGTCGGATTTTTAATTATGAATGGTGAATTATTTTAACTGGATTAACTGTGATTAACCATCAATAACCATCATTAACCACAAATAACCACCGTGAGTTATTTTGAGTTATTAATTACTCAATTAACTCACTGGTGTTATTTATTAACTCAATTAACTCACATTAACTCAAGGTGAGTTATTTATTAACTCACATTAACTCAAGGTGAGTTATTTATTAACTCACATTAACTCAAGGTGAGTTATTTATTAACTCAATTAACTCAAGGTGAGTTATTTATTAACTCAATTACTCAAGGTGAGTTATTTTAGGCATCAGGTAACTAGAATAACCAATCATTCATAATTCACAATTCACCATTCACAATTCAGAACGTGTCGGGGCGGTCAAAATGTTAATAAGAACAAGGAGCAGCACTTTTACCCCAAGGGCTATTGTATAATGCTATCACCCCGACACATTTATTAAAATAGTTCCTATCCCCGCCAATAACAACCCGCCGCCCGCGTTTTCACTAAACCCAAACCTAGTTTCCAAAAATCCACGCCCCCACTGGCATTTTGCCAAAACCTCTGCTAAAACCACACCCAGAGGACTCTATGATTTTAAACTTCGGCTCTATCAATATCGATTATGTGTATCGCTTAAAAACCTTGCCACAGGCGGGAGAAACCCTTTCATGTCAAGGGTTTGCGCGGTATTTGGGGGGTAAAGGCATCAACCAATCGATCGCCATAGCCCGCGCGGGTGGCGCAGTAAAACACATCGGAGCCGTCGGGGCGGACGGCGCGTTTGCTCTGGCGCAAATAGCCGATATGGGGCTGGACACGGGCAATATCCGCGTTACCGATACGGCCACGGGGCATGCGGTTATTTGCCTTGATAAACAGGGGGAAAACCACATAATCATCCACGCTGGGGCGAATGCGGAGCTAACCGAAAACCAAATAAATTCTGCCTTGAATACGAACCCCAAAGCCGAATGGGTCGTTATTCAAAACGAAACAAACCTTACCGAATATATCGCCAAATCCGCCAAGGAACGCGGGCTTTCGCTGGCATATAGCGCGGCTCCGTTTGACGCGACCGCTTGCCAAACTATCCTGCCCCATCTGGATATTCTGGCGGTGAATGAAACCGAGGCCACCGCCCTATCCCACGCCATGCAAACCCCTATTACAGACTTAAAAATCCCCACCCTGCTGATAACCAAAGGCGCGAAAGGCGCGGAATTATGGCAAAACGGGGCGTGTGTATCCGTCAGAGGACTCCCCGTGAAAGCCATAGACACAGTCGGCGCGGGCGATACCTTTTTCGGCAGTTTCATCGCGCGACTACAAAACAGCGAAACCCCGCAAGAGGCATTAAACTACGCCGCATCCGCCGCGGCCCTGCAATGCACCATCACAGGCGCAGCAACCGCCATTCCGAGCCAACAAACCGTATTAAATCTAATGAAAGAACGCCCGCTATGACATTGAAAACAAAGATAATTATTGATACTGACCCTGGCATAGATGATGCTATGGCGATATTATACGCGGGCTTGCATCCTGATATTAACCTGCTTGGATTGACCACTATTTTCGGCAATGTGACCACCGAAATCGCCACCCGCAACGCGTTGGTTTTGGCCGAAATGATGAACCTGACCATCCCCGTGGCTCAGGGTGCGCACGTCCCTTTGACGCAACCCCCGAACGCTCCATCCTCGCATGTTCACGGCACCCAAGGCTTTGGCAATCATCCCGCGATTCACCCGAAGGGACGCGCGATAACCACCCCTGCCGCCCAGTTTATTTGCGATACAATCCACGCGAATCCGCATGAAATCGTGCTGTGTCCGATTGGTCCTTTAACGAATATAGCCGAGGCTCTGGCGTTTGATCCCACCATCGCCGAAAAGGTGAAATCCGTTATTATTATGGGCGGAGCGGTGCATGCCAAGGGCAATGTCACGCCCTATGCGGAGGCGAATGTCTGGAACGACCCCCATGCCGTGGCAAAAGTGTTTGCGGCGGACTGGGATGTCACCATGATTGGGCTGGATGTGACCGCCCAAATCGTCTGCCCTGTACGTGATTTTGAACAAATTTTACCTGATTCGCCGATTTTGGGCGATTTCCTATTGAAAGCCGTTAAGTTTTACGATAGCTTTTATCGCACTAACCTTAAAATAGATGGATGCCAGATGCACGACCCAACGACTATTATTGCCGCGATTGCTCCGCAATTGTTTGCCTATGAGTCCGCGCCACTCCGCGTTATTCTCGATGGCGAGCGGGTTGGGCAAACCAGTGTGGATATGGGGATGCGAGCCATCCGTTTTGCCACTGGCGCGGATATTGACGCGGTTAAAACTGATTTTTTCACCACTTTGAAACGGGGGCATTAGAATATGACCGATTTTACCATCCTTGCCATTGATATTAACGAGCCAACAGCCGCGCAAAAATTCGCCAAATCCCTGCGTGACACGGGGTTTGCCGTGTTAAAACAACACCCAATCGCGCCAGATATGATAAAACAAACCTATCAGGTTTGGGCGGAGTTCTTTGCCACGCAGGACAAATTCAATTACACCGCCAAACCAGGCGAATCGGCGGGTTATTTTGGCTATAAATCCGAAAACGCCAAGGATTCACAGCATAAAGATTTGAAAGAATTCTTTCACGTCTATCAAAACCGCGATATTCCGCCCGAAACGGAACAGATAACCCGCGTTTTTAACCAACAGATGATAGACCTTGGGCAGATATTGCTCGGCTGGTTGGACGAACACACCCCCGATAGCGTCAAACTATCCGAACCCATCCAAAATATGGTGGCGAATTCCGACCAAAACCTGCTGCGTGTCCTGCACTATCCCCCGCTTGATAAAGCCGTGAAACGGGGCGAAACCCGCGCTGCCGAACACGGGGATATTAACCTGATTACCCTGCTGGTGGCTGGCACTGAACCCGGCCTGCAAGCCAAGGATACCCAAGGCAACTGGCACGATGTGCCGACTGAAACGAATTATATTGCGGTCAACGCAGGTGATATGCTGGAACAAGCGACCAAGGGCTATTACCCCTCCACCCCGCACCGCGTTATTAACCCAAAACAGGCAGAGAATCGCTCGCGCTATTCCATGCCGTTATTCATGCACCCGCGCAAAGAGGTGGTTTTAGACCACCAAACGGCGGGAGAGTTTTTGGAGCAACGACTCCAAGAAATTGGATTGAAATAATCCAAATAACCCCGCGTATTATACGCATAACAACTATGAAAAGAGAGAAACAATGAAAAAATTAACAATCGCGGTGATAACCGCCGCATGCGCATTACTGGCAACCGCCAGCTTTGCCCAAGAATTCAAACCCGCCGTCATTTACGATTTGGGCGGTAAGTTTGACAAATCCTTTAACGAGGGTGTCTATAACGGACTCCAACGTTTCACCGAAGAAACAGGCATAGAAGTGATGGAATTTGAAGTCACAAACGAAGCCCAACGCGAACAGGCTATGCGCCGTATGTTGCAACGCGGGGCGACCTTGATTTTGGGCGTTGGCTTTGGCCAAGCCGATGCGATTGACAAAATCGCCGGTGAAAACCCTGATAAGCTGTTTTCCATTATCGATGTGAATTGGCTGGACAAACCGAACCTGCGTCAGTATTCTTTTAAGGAAGAAGAAGGCTCTTATCTGGTGGGGATTGCCGCGGCGATGACCTCTACCACTGGTAAGGTGGGTTTCGTTGGCGGGATGGATATTCCGCTGATTCGTGCCTTTGCTTGTGGCTATGAACAGGGGGCGAAATCCGTGAGTAGCGATATTGTCGTCTATCAAAACATGACGGGCACAACCCCCGCGGCGTGGAATGACCCTGCCCGTGGTGCCGAATTGGCGCAATCACAGATTGACCGAGGGGCGGATGTCGTTTATCAGGCGGCGGGCGGTACTGGTAGCGGTGTTATCCAAGCGATGAAGGATGCTGGCAAGTATTCTATCGGCGTGGATAGCAACCAGAACCACATAGCCCCTGGCTCTGTTTTGACCTCTATGTTAAAACGGGTGGATGTCGCGGCCTATGAGACCATGATGGACGGTAAGAACGGTAGCTTTACGGCTGGCGTGCGTACCTTGGGTTTGGCAGAGGACGGTGTAGGCTGGGCTTTGGACGAGCATAATGCTGCCCTTATCAGCGATGATATGAAGGCGATGATAGACGCGGCGGCGGATAAAATCAAATCCGGTGAAATCGACGTGCATGACTATCGCAGTGATAACAACTGCCCGTCCTAATCGGGGCGTGTCCATGATTTATCGGTGGATTTATCGGTGGATTTGTCTTATGGATAAAGTGAAAAACAAGGCGAGCAAGGGGAACCTTGCTCGCCCTACCCCCAAACTTGGGGATAATACGGCGACCAATACGGGTAGGAATTCCGATGGGGATTTCGCGTTAGAACTGCGCGGGATTTGCAAATCCTTTGGGCTGGTTCGCGCCAATCGCGATATTGATTTGAAGGTGGAAACGGGGACTATCCACGGGATTATCGGCGAAAACGGGGCGGGTAAATCCACCCTTATGAACATTCTTTACGGGTTGCATCGCGCCGATAGCGGGCAGATGTTTATCAACGGAACGGCTCAGCGAATTCGCAATGCCAGTGATGCGTTGCGGCTGGGCATAGGCATGGTGCATCAGCATTTCATGCTGGTTTCCCCCTTTAATGTGTTGGAAAACGTGATGCTGGGCAGTGAGGGCGGTGCGTTGTTAAAAGCGGGTCGTGCGGCCAGTTTAAAGACGTTGGAAAGCCTTGGGCGCAACTATGACATGGCGGTTGATCCGAACAGTTTGATTTCGGATTTGAACGTCGGCTCGCGCCAGAGGGTAGAGATTTTAAAGGCGTTAAAAGGCGGTGCGGATATTTTAATTCTGGACGAGCCAACGGGCGTTTTAACCCCGCAAGAGACCGAACAGTTATTCAAAATCCTGCGGGTTTTGCGCGATGACGGGGTGACTATTTTACTGATTACCCATAAATTGGCGGAAATTATGGCGATAACCGATAATGTGTCGATTATGCGTGCGGGGCTGATGGTTGGGCATCGGCGGACCGCGGCGACTAGCCCTGCGGAGCTGGCGGAATTGATGGTCGGGCGACCTGTTTTATTGAATGTGAAAAAAACGCCCGCGAAAATTGGTGCGCCGATTTTGCGCGTGTCTGGGCTGGGTGCCTATTCCTCACAAGGCAATAAAATCCTTGATGGGCTGGGGTTTTCTTTGCATGAGGGCGAGATTCTTGGCATAGCTGGGGTTTCGGGCAACGGGCAGACTCCGCTGATGGAGATTTTATCGGGGATGCGCGTGCCTGACGAAGGCGGGTTTGAGTTTGACGGCGTGCAGGTGGATAAAACGCACCCGATGACTCCGCAGGCGTTGCGATTGCACGGATTGGGGCATATTCCAGAAGACCGCCACAAGCATGGGTTGATATTGGATTATACGGCGCAGGAAAATATGGTGCTGGGGTTTCATCATTTGCCACTGGCTGGGGCTGGGTTTTTTATGAATAAGGGGGCGGTTTTGGCGCATTGTTTGGCGCGGATGGATGAGTTTGATATCCGTCCTCGCGACCCGTATTTAAAGGCGGCGCAGTTTAGCGGCGGGAATCAGCAGAAAATCGTGATAGCGCGGGAGGTTTCGGCAAATCCAAAGATGCTGATTGTCGGGCAGCCTACCCGCGGGGTGGATGTCGGGGCGATAGAGTTTATCTATAAGGAGCTGTTGGCGTTGCGGGATAAAGGCTGTGGGATTATTCTGGTGTCCGTGGAATTGGATGAGGTGATGGGGCTGGCGGATCGTATCTTGGTGATGAATGCGGGGCGCGAAGTTGGGACTATTGGCGCGGATGTGGCAACGCGGCATGCGTTGGGGATGATGATGACAGGGGTTAGTGATTAGTGATTAGTGATTAGTGATTAGTTTTTTTGTCACTTCTTGGCTGGTCGGCATTTCGAAGAAATGACGAAGACCCGCAGGGCTAAATAATGATGAATGATTGGTTATTAGAGATTAGGAGTTGGTTATTAGAAGTTAAGAGCGGAGGTTTTTTGTTTCGCCCTCACTTCGTTCGGTTGCCCGCCCGCCCACCCCTCCTGCGGAGAGCTGGACGGGGTTTTATGGCTAAAGCCTGTCCTAACATCTAGGCACAGCCTAAATAAATTTAGAAATAGCCTATCGCCAATTCCCAAGTATTCTTTGCAAATAATCCAATTTATAGTCTTGTTATTCCAGATAGTAAATTTATGACAATCTTATCATCTTGTAACCAAAGGGCTTTTGGCATGCTCCCACGAAGTGGGGGCTACGCACAAAAGACCACGCTGGTCGGTATTGCGTAGCAATGACGAAGACCCGCAGGGCTATTAATCACTCACCACTAATCACTAATCACTCACCACTAATCACTAATCACTAACAACTCACCGCTCATAATTCACCCCAATCGCCTTTGGCGGGGTTGGTCGCCCAATAACCCCTGCCAATAACAACACCGTCACAATATACGGAATAGCCTGCATCAGTTGCGCTGGCACTTCACCAATAAACCACCATTCCACCCCCTGCATCCGCGTGGTAGCCGCATCCAAAAACCCAAACAACAAACACGCAAGGAACGCCCGCACAGGCTGCCAATTCCCGACAATCACCGCCGCCAGCGCAATATACCCCTTACCCGCCGACATATCGCGGATGAAATTCGCCCCGTGCGCCGTTGATAAATACGCCCCTGCTATCCCACAAAACACCCCGCCAATCAACAACGCACGATAGCGCAACCAGACGACCGATACCCCCGCGCTATCCACCGCTTCTGGCATTTCACCAACCGCCCGCAATCGCAACCCGAACCGCGAGCGATACAGGATAAACATAGCCAAAGGCACACACATTAACGCTATGTAAGTCAATATATTATGCCCGCCAATCAGTTGCCGATAAACGACCCCAACCACTGGCACACTGTCCAAAACCCCCGTGAGCCACAGCTCAATCGGGGAAAACCGCGCGTCCCCCGCAAGGCTAGGCGTTTGCCCGCCCCTTTGAAACAGGGCAATCCCGACAATAACGGTCAAACCAGAGGCTAATATATTAATCGCCAAACCACTGACGACTTGGTCGCCCTTGTGGGTAATACAGGCAAACCCGTGTAACAGAGACATAAACACACCCGCACCAATCGCCGCCCCAAGCCCCAGCCAAGCCGACCCCGTTAAAGTCGCCACACTGGCGGCGGCAAACGCTCCGCTCAGCATTTTGCCTTCCAGCGAGATATCAACAATCCCAGAGCGTTCCGAAAATATCCCCGCCATAGCGCACAAAATCAAAGGCGTAGCCAGACGCAAGGTCGCATCAAGGCTGAGCAATATCTGGTACAGAGTCTCTGTCATCGTATCAATCCCCCCATATATAAAACCCGTGCTAAAGACGGTTTGAACAGATTGACTAATGCGCCTGAGAATAAAATGATAAGCCCTTGGACGAGCAAAACCATCTCCCTCGTTATCAGGGTGAATTCAAAATCTAACTCGGCCCCGCCTTGGAATAACGCGCCGAATAACAACGCGGCAAAGAATATCCCAATCGGGTGATTGCGCCCCATTAACGCCACGGCTATGCCCGTGAAACCTGCGCCTGCGGTGAAGTTTAACACGATTCGGTGGTGGGTGCCGAGCACTTCGTTCGTTGCCAATAACCCCGCGAATGCGCCCGATATAATCATAGTAATAACGATAATTCGCTTTACGTTAATACCCGCGTAATGCGCGGCTTCTTGGTTTTTGCCGACCGCACGGATTTCAAACCCCAAACGGGTTTTCCAGATAAGCATCCAAAACACGCCCAGCGCGGCTAGGGCTATGATAAACGATAGGTTCAACGGGCTGGCGACGGTGGTTATGCCTATTTCGCCGAGGATGTCACGCATGGACGGCAGATAGGCGGCATCGCCCAAAAGGTCACTCTGCGGGGATTGCTGCCCTTTTTGCAGCAGCCAACCTGATAATAGCCAGACCATCAGCGAGGACGCAAGGAAGTTAAACATAATGGTGGTGACGACTATGTGGCTACCCCGAGTCGCCTGCAACCAGCCTGGGATAAACGCCCATAACGCGCCGAACGCCGCGCTGGTTATGACGCAGATGGGGAGGACTAGGAACGCGGGCAAGTGCGGTGCGATGGCAAAGGCGGTCAAAGCCGCGCCCAACCCGCCGATATAGGCCTGTCCTTCTCCGCCGATATTAAACATAAGCGCGTGAAAGGCGGTGGCAACGGCCAGCCCCGTGAAGATGAAATTGGTGGTGTAGTATAGGGTGTAGCCGAGGCTCTCTGGATAAAAGAACGCCCCTTGTATCATAATGGATAGCGCGTGGGCGGGGTTTTCCCCCAGTATCCAAATGACTAGACCGCAGAATAAAAACGCGATGGTGAGGTTTAATAAGGGTAGTAGAAAAACATCAGCCCACCGTGGGAGGGGGGGAATTGGGGAATCCGTGGGCATGTGGGGTGTCCTTTGTGGTGTTTTGGTTATTATTAGGTATTCGTTGCCGATTGTCAATTCGCCCCGCTTTACAATCACGCAAATTTAATTTATAGACGGATAAAAACAACAAAAGACCGAAGCCATGCCTAACTCCCCCGAAACACCGCCCGATTACAAAAACACCCTCAGCCTGCCGCAAACGGATTTTCCAATGCGGGCGGGTTTGCCTGTGCGAGAGCCTGAATGGTTGAAACGATGGGATAGCCTCGCCATATACGATACTCTGCGCGAAAGGGCGAAACAGGCGAAAGACGCAAACAACCCCCGCCCCGATTTCGTGCTTCATGACGGTCCGCCCTATGCCAATGGTCACCTCCATATCGGGCATGCTCTTAATAAAATCCTAAAGGATTTCATCCACAGAAGCCAGCAAATGCTGGGCAATGACAGCCGTTATATTCCGGGTTGGGATTGCCACGGCTTGCCGATTGAATGGAAAATCGAAGAAAAATACCGCAATAAAGGCAAGGACAAAGACGAAGTCCCCATCATAGAACTCCGCCAAGAATGCCGCCGTTTCGCCCAAGAATGGGTTGATATCCAAGCCGTGGAATTCCAACGGCTGGGCGTTAGTGGCAAGTGGGACAACCCCTATTTGACTATGGCACCCCACGCGGAGGCGACTATCGCCGCCGAATTCATCAAATTCGTTATGAACGGCGCGTTGTATCAGGGTAGTAAGCCCGTGATGTGGTCGCCCGTGGAAAAAACCGCACTGGCAGAGGCGGAGGTGGAATATGAAAACCACAAAAGCCACACGATTTGGGTTGCTTTTCCCTTTGCCACGCAAGCCGATTTGCCCACCGATTTACCCGATGATTTAAAAACCGCACGGGTGGTGATTTGGACGACGACCCCTTGGACTATTCCCTCAAACCGCGCCGTTGCGTTTAATGAAAATATCGCTTATGGGCTTTATGAAGTGCAGGAAACCCAAACCGAAAGCTGGGTGAAAACGGGCGAGCGATTCATCTTTGCCGACAAAATGGCGGGCGAGTGTTTGGAAAAGTCTCGCGTAACCAAATTCACGCGGATTCGCGATGTGTCCGCAACCGAATTAAACGGCAAAATGCTGCGCCATCCTTTCCATGATTTGGCGGGGACGGAGGCGGAATGGGACGCGAAATCCATCACGGGTCTCGCCGAAATTAAGGCGGGGATACGGGATGCAAACACGCCTCACAAATTCTGGGATTATCTGGTTCCGATGCTGGCGGGCGACCATGTGACGGATGACGCTGGCACGGGGTTTGTCCATACTGCGCCGTCCCATGGCGCGGATGATTACGAATTGTTTGTCAAACACAACTGGCTGAATTTGATGACCTATAATGTCGGGGAGTCCTCCGAATTTCTGCCCCATGTTCCCCTGTTCGCAGGGCTGGAAGTCTTTGATAAAAAGGGGCGGGAGGGCAAAGCGAACTCGGCCGTGATTGACGCGTTGGTGGCCTCTGGCGCACTGATAGCCCGTGGGCGGATTGAACACAGCTATCCCCATTCGTGGCGGTCTAAAGCGCCGGTTATTTTCCGTAATACTCCGCAATGGTTTGTTGCGATTGACCGCGAAATTGGCGGGGATAATACCCTTGGCGCGACTATTCGGGAGCGGGCTTTGAAGGCGATTGACTCGGTGAAATGGACTCCGCAAACGGGGCGCAATCGCCTGCATTCTATGATTTCCACGCGCCCCGATTGGGTGCTATCGCGGCAGAGGGCTTGGGGGGTGCCTTTGGCGTGTTTTACCCGTATTGGCGTGTTGCCCACAGACGCGGATTTTATATTGCGCAATGAGGCCGTGAATGCGCGGATTATCGCGGCGTTTGAAGCCGAGGGCGCGGATTGCTGGTATGAAACGGGCGCGAAATCGCGGTTTTTGGAGGGGATTGACGGGGTGAATCCCAACGATTGGCAGCAGGTTTTTGATATTTTGGATGTGTGGTTTGATAGTGGTAGCACGCATGCTTTCGTTCTGCGTGACCGTGCGGATGGGGCGGAGGACGGCATAGCCGATTTGTATTTGGAAGGCACAGACCAGCATCGCGGGTGGTTTCATTCGTCGCTTTTGCAGTCCTGTGGGACGAATGGTCGTGCGCCCTATCGCGGGGTTTTGACGCACGGATTTACCTTGGATGAAAACGGGCGGAAGATGTCCAAATCTTTGGGCAATACGCTGGCGCCCGATAAGATTGTTGCGCAATATGGGGCGGATATTTTGCGCCTGTGGGTGGCGCAGGCGGACTATACTGCCGACCAGAGGATAGGTGCGGAGATTTTGAAGAATACGGCGGATAGTTATCGGCGGTTAAGGAATACGTTTCGGTTTATTTTGGGGAATTTGGATGGGTTTGAGGAGTCGGAGCGGGTGGATTATGAGGATATGCCAGAGCTTGAGCAGTGGGTTTTGAGTCGTTTGGCAATGTTGGATTTACAAGTGACAAATGGCTATAAAAACTATAATTTTCAATTAGCGTTTAGTGGTATTTTTAGCTTTTGCACCTCTACCCTATCAGCCTTTTATTTTGATGTGCGCAAGGATGTTTTATATTGCGATACAAAGGATAGCATCCGCAGACGCGCGGCACGAACAGTTTTAGATATGCTCTTTACTTACCTGACCAAATGGCTTGCCCCTATCCTACCTTTTACCATGGAGGAGGTTTGGCTAGAACGCCACAAGGGGGCGAAAGACTCTGTCCATTTGCACGATTTTGAAAAAGCGAAAGGGGCATGGGTAACTTCTGTATTATCAGACTTTAATTGGTCGTGCATCATCCACGCCCGCAAAGTGGTAACTGGTGCGATAGAGATTGAACGCACCAATAAAACTATTGGGTCTAGTTTGGAAGCTGCACCGATTGTTTATATTGGTGCAGAGACTAAACTCGCCATGAAGGACATGGACAACATAGATTTTGCCGATATTTGCATTACTTCTGGCATCACCATTTCTTATGAAAATCCGCCAAAAGATGCTTTCACCCCGATTGATTCACAGGATGAAGTATACGTAAAATTTGCCAAAGCCGAAGGGCAAAAATGTGCAAGATGCTGGAAGATTAGTAAAGATGTTGGCGCGTATAAACACCCGCAAACCTGCAAACGATGCAATGACGCTCTAAATACGCTAAATCACCCCTTGTAAATAATCCAAAAACTCTGTCTTATCAAACGGATAACTTTGGATACCATCAATGACTTTAACCGTATTTTTCGCCGTTTTATTCGCCGCCCTAGTCCATGCCAGTTGGAACGGCATCATCAAACAGGGCAGCAACAAATGGCAATTCATGATGCTGTTATCGGCGGGCGAATTGGTCGCGGGGGCGGTCATGGTCGCCATATTCCCCCTGCCCGATATCCGCGCGGTCGGCTGGCTCATCGCCTCTGTATCGTTCCACACTCTGTACAAATTCGCGCTGGCTTGGGCGTATATTTACGGCGATTTATCGCGGGTTTATCCCATCGCACGGGGCGGAGCCCAAATGCTGGTGTTGCTGATTTCCGTCGCCATCCTCGCCCCATTATCGTTATTAATCAAAGAGATACGGATGCTGGAAATCGGCGGGATTTTATTAATCAGCGTGGGGATTTTAACCATGGCTCGCGGCGTTTTCACTGGCAAAGAATCCCGAGCGTTACTGCCGTTTGCCCTGCTGGCGGCCGTGGCGACTGCCGGATATTCCATCACAGATGGGCTGGGCGGGCGCGTGGCGGGCAGTGTTTCGGGCTATGTCGGCTGGTTGTTTTTGCTGGACGGTATTATTTTTATCGGCGGCGGGTTGTGGTTGAATGGGCGAGGCATCGCGTCCGCCTCGCGCGGCGATTGGGGCAAAGGTTTGACGGCGGGCGGCCTGTCGGTCGTGGCGTATTGGATAGCGGTTTGGGCAATGACTATCGCGCCGATTGCGCTGGTGTCGGCGTTGCGAGAGACTTCGGTGGCCTTCGCGTTGCTGATTGGGGTTTTTATTTTGAAAGAACGGCTGAGTGGTGAGAAAATCGTGGCGATGGGGTTTATTTTGCTGGGGCTGGTGTTTATGCGGATTTAGGGGGTGGTTAGTTGTTAGTTATTCTTAACTGGGATTAACCACAAATAACCACGATTAACCACGATTAACCAACAATAACCACGATTAACCACGATTAACCAACAATAACCACAAATAACCAACAATAACCACGATTAACCACGATTAACCAACAATAACCACAAATAACCAAGATTAACCAAGATTAACCAACAATAACTAAGATTAACCAAGATTAACCAAGATTAACCAACAATAACTAAGATTAACCAAGATTAACCAACAATAACCACAAATAACCAAGATTAACCACAGGTGGTTATTTTGGTTAATCATTAACTCAATTAACTCAGGTGAGTTATTTTGAGTTATTTTTAACTCAAGTGAGTTATTTTTAACTCAAGTGAGTTATTTTTAACTCCGATTAACTCAAGTGAGTTATTTTGAGTTATCGCAGTTATCCATTAACTCAATTAACTCAATTAACTCACATTGAGTTATTTCAGTTATTCAATAACTGGATTAACTGCCCCAGTTATTTTTAACTGAAATTAACTGCGATTAACTGCCCCCAGTTATTTTTAGGTATTGACTAAATTGCAATAATCACTAATCACTAATCACTAATCATTAATCGTTACCCCCTAAAACAAAGCCACCAAACCATGCCCCACACCCCCGCCCGCGCCCGCCGCAATGTAACCGTTCTGGTCATTGCCCAAGCCTTCGTGTCCGCCCAATTGCTGATGATTTTCATCATAGCAGGGCTGGCTGGCAAAGCCCTTTCCGTCAATCCCTGCTGGGCAACCCTACCGATTTCTTGCATAGTCATTGGCTCTATGACAACCGCCCCGTGGCTCAGCCAAGTGATGCAACGTTGGGGGCGCAAAATCGGGTTTTATATCGCCGCAATCGGCGGCACATTGGGCGCGGCCATATCCGCCTACGCCCTGAACACGGAATCGTTCGCTTTTTTACTAGTCGGCAGTTATCTCAGTGGAATTTATATGTCCAGCGCGGGGTTTTATCGGTTCGCGGCGACCGACACCGCGTCGCCAGAATTCCGCCCAAAGGCCGTATCTTATGTGTTAATGGGCGGTTGGGTTGCGGCTATTTTCGGCGCGCAACTGGTGAAAATCACGACCGATATAACCGATATGCCGTTCTTTGGAACCTATGTTGCGATTATTGCTTTGAACGTGTTATCCCTGTTTTTGTTTGCTTTTCTGGACATTCCTGTGCCGAAAAAACTGACCGCCACGGATGATAGAGGGCGCAGCTACCTCGCCCTGCTGAAAACCCCACGGATAGCCGTCGCGGTGCTCTGCGCGATGGTCTCTTATGGGCTGATGAATTTCGTTATGACCTCTGCCCCGCTGGCGATTGTGGATTTTGGGTTTAGCACGAATCAAGCCGCCGATGTCGTGATGGCGCATGTTTTGGGGATGTTTGTGCCGTCCATTTTCACCGGTTTTTTAATCGTGCGGTTCGGGGCAGAGCGGATTATCGGCACGGGGCTGCTTATCCTTTTGGGCGCGGCTGGCGTGCATTTGATGGGGCTGACTCTGCCGCATTTCTTTGGCGGAATGATTTTTCTGGGAATCGGTTGGAATTTTGGCTTTATCGGGGCAACGGCGATGCTGACCTCTGCCCACCGCGAATCAGAGCGCGGGCGCGTGGAGGGGATGAATGATTTTCTGGTGTTCGGGTTTGTCGCGATTTCATCGCTTGCTTCGGGCGGGATTATGAATTGTCGCGGAGGCAGTCCAGCGGAAGGCTGGCAGGCGGTTAATATATCAACCGCGCCGCTTTTGATGCTGGCGGCGGGGGCGTTGGTTTGGCTGATTTGGCATGATAACGATAAACGATTAACGATTAACGATTAGTGTTTAGCCGTTTTAATACTGCTAGTGATGATTTTTAATAACTCCTCACATTCATCAAACAAGCTCTGAAATTCTTTTTTAGAAAAGAAATTTGTTTCTTCCAACAATTCCAACCAGTACAAAGTTTCATTGGTTTCCTTTTGGGCAATGCCGAGCTTATGGGCAAAGTCGGCTTTGCTTTCTGCATACTGAGCCTCGCGATACAACGCGCCAATGGCAGTGCCAGAGCGCAAAAGTTGCTTGCTTAAAACATATTCGCGTTTTTCTATCAGGAACTTATACGCCCCAACAATACGAACAGCAAAAGCAAAACTTTTATCTTTTAGTGGGTTTTCTTTCTTAATCATAATTCATAATGAACCGCTAATCATTAAAAATTGATTAAAATTAACAAAAAAACCTTATTAATCGTTAATCGTTAATCGTTAATCGTTAAATTCCCTTTACATTATCATTAACACTTATAGTATAAAGACACTATAAAAACCGAAAAGGAGCTACAAAATGGCCATATTCACCACCACCCTTGAAAACGCTATCCACAGCGCGTTGGACATTGCCAACTCCCACAGGCATGAACTCGCCACGCTGGAACACCTACTGCTGGCTCTGGTGGATGAGGATGACGCAGGGCGTTTGCTCCAATCCTGCAAGGTCAATCTGGACGTATTACGGCGCAAACTCCACGCCTATCTGGAAAACGAACTCGCCGATTTAATCCAAACCACGCAGGACACCAGCGCGACCCCGACCACTGGTTTTCAGCGAGTCATCCAACGCGCGGTTCTGCATGTCCATGGCACGGGGCGACCGAACGTGACGGGCGCGAATGTCATAGTCGCCCTGTTTGCCGAACGCGAAAGCCACGCCACCTATTTCCTGCAAGAACAGGACATGACGCGGTTTGATGCGGTCAATTACCTGGCCCATGGGATTGCCAAAGATGGCAGTGATACCCGCGATGTTCTCAGTGCGGATGGCGATGAATCGCCTGACCATGATGATGCCACGCAACCCGCGCAAAAATCCGCGCTGGATAAATACTGTGATAATTTGAACGAACGGGCGGCGCAGGGGCGGATTGATCCGCTGATTGGGCGCACGGATGAATTGCAACGATGCGTCCAAATCCTCTGCCGTCGGCGGAAGAATAACCCGATAATGGTCGGCGATCCGGGGGTTGGCAAAACCGCGATAGCCGAAGGCTTGGCACTGCATATTATTGAGAAGAAAACCCCCGATATCCTGCATAATCACACGATTTACGCGCTGGATATGGGCGCGCTCATGGCGGGAACACGCTATCGCGGGGATTTTGAGGAAAGATTGAAAAATGTAATGGATGAATTGCAAGCCGTAGAAAATTCCATCCTGTTTATCGATGAAATCCATACTATCATAGGTGCGGGCGCGGCCAGTGGCGGGGCTATGGATGCCTCTAACCTGCTGAAACCCGCCTTGCAAAACGGGGTTTTGCGGTGCATTGGGTCAACGACCTACAAAGAATTCCGCCAGCATTTTGAAAAAGACCGCGCCTTGGCGCGTCGCTTTCAAAAAATCGATGTGGGCGAGCCGACCGTCACCGATAGTATCAAGATTTTAAAGGGGTTAAAGGCGAATTTTGAAAAGCATCACAATGTGAAATACACGGCAGAGGCGATGAAAACCGCCGTGGAGCTGTCCGTACGCTATATTCATGACCGCAAATTGCCCGATAAGGCGATTGATGTGATTGATGAGGCGGGTGCCGCCTTTCAAATCGTTGCCAAACTGGGCGATAAGGCGAAAACCATAGGTGTCACGGATATCGAATCCATCATTGCCAAAATCGCGCGGATACCGGCCAAATCCATCTCCAAAGACGATGCAAAACAACTGGCAGAGCTGGAAGACGCGCTGAAACGGGTGGTTTTTGGGCAGGATACGGCGATTGAAGCCTTGTCTTCGGCGATAAAACTGTCGCGGGCGGGCTTGCGCGAACCCGAAAAACCGATAGGCAGTTATCTTTTTGCGGGTCCCACAGGGGTTGGCAAAACCGAAGTCGCACGGCAATTGGCGGCGACCTTGGGCGTGGAGCTTTTGCGGTTTGACATGTCCGAATATATGGAAAAACACGCGATTAGTCGGCTGATTGGCGCGCCCCCGGGCTATGTCGGGTTTGACCAAGGCGGGCTTTTGACGGATGGTGTCAATCAAACCCCCTATTGCGTTTTGCTGCTGGATGAGATTGAAAAAGCCCACCCAGATGTGTTCAATATATTGCTGCAAGTCATGGACAACGGCAAGCTGACCGACCACAGCGGGCGCAGCACGGATTTCCGCAATGCGATTATTATTATGACCTCCAATGCTGGGGCGAGGGAACTGGCACAGGCGAACATAGGATTCGGGCGTGGCAAGCGTACGGGCGATGATACACAGGCGATAGAGCGGTTGTTTAGTCCCGAATTCCGCAATCGGCTGGACGCGATTATCAGTTTTGGCGCGTTAGGTTTGGACACGATTCATAAGGTCGTGGATAAGTTTATCTTGCATTTGGAGGCGCAGTTAATGGAACGTAATGTGACCTTTGAGCTGAGCGCGGCGGCGATGGATTGGCTGGCGCGTGCGGGCTATGACGAGGTGATGGGGGCGCGGCCTCTGGCGCGGGTTATTCAGGAGCATATTAAAAAACCCTTGGCGGACGAGCTGTTATTCGGGCGGTTAGCCAAGGGCGGATTGGTGAAGGTGACTTTGAAAAAGGGCGCGTTGGATTTGCAGTTAGAACCGATTGAACGGCGGAAGATTACGAAGAGTAAGCAGAGGTTGCTGACGGCTAAATAGTTATTAGTTGTTAGTTATTAGTTATTAGTTTTTTAGCCCTTGCGGGTCTTCGTAATCGCTTACGCGATACCGACCAGCGTGGTCTTTTGTGCGTAGCCCCCGCTTCGCGGGAGCATGCCAAAAGCCCTTGGGTTACAAGACTATATTTTTTCTATAAATTTACTATCTGGAATAACAAGACGTTAGAGTGGATTATTTGTTTAGAATACTTGGGAATTGGTGATGGGTTTGCTCTAAATTTATTTAGGCTTTGCCTAGATACAAAGACAGACCCTAGCAAATAAAACCCGTCCGCCCAAGCCTCGCAGAGGGGTGGGCGGGCGGGAAGCCCGAACGCAGGGGCTTGCCCCGAAGTGAGGGCGAAACAAAAAACCTCCGCTCTTAACCTCTAATAACCAACCCACAATTCTTAATAACCAATCACTAATAACTAACAACTAATAACTAATAACTATTTCTCAGTGAATTTCAATTCAATCCGCCGATTCACCGCATAGGCCTCCGCACTATCCGCCTCATCAATCGGCTGAAACTCGCCAAACCCGTTGGCCGCCAGCCGATTCGGCGGTATTCCCAAGGGCGCAATCATATAGCGCACCACGGATAACGCCCGCGCCTGCGACAGCTCCCAATTATCGCGGAACCGACTGCCTTCACGGATAGGTTGCATATCGGTATGCCCATCCACCCGCAAAATCCAGTCTATTTCGGGGGGAATATCGGCGGCGACCTTCTGCAAAACCTCGGCTACCTTGCGGATTTCGGCGCGCCCCTGCTCGCCCAGAACGGAAGACCCCACATCAAACAAAACCTCGGACGAAAACACGAACCTATCGCCGACGATTCGCACGCCTGTTTGCCCCTCCAAAACCACCCGCAATCGCCCGAAAAAGTCCGAGCGATATTTACGCAAATCGGCGGTTTCTTCGGTCAACCTTTCACGCTCGCGTTGTTCCAAATCCGCCCGCACACGTTGCTCTGCCGCAACGCGAGCCAAGGCCGCGTTCAAATCCGCACCCAAGGTTTCAATCTGCACATCCGCGTCCGCGTCGGCCGCGCGGGAGGCATCCAGCAATTGCTGCAAACTGTTTAACTGCTGACGCAAAGCCAAGGTTTGCTGGTTTAACAACGCCAAACGCCGTTGCCCATCGGCGGAGACTTCACGTTCCTGCGCCAACAAATCCCGCGCCCGTGCCAATAACGCGGCTTGGCGTTGTTGGTCGGAAAAAACCGCCGCGTCCTCGTCCGATAGCAAAGTTTCCAACCGTTCCTGCGACAATTCGGCGGCGGCTAATAATGTCAAAGTCCGCTCTGCCTCGGCGCGTTTTTCTTCCAAAATCAGAGTCATCGTGGTTAATTCATCTTCAGCATTTTTCAAACGTTCGCGTAATATCTCGGCGGCGCGGTTTTCCAATAATCGGGCGCGTTCCACCTCGCTTAATTCGGCGGTTTTGCTGTCAAGTTCGCTTTCCAATTCCCCAACTTCCAACGATAAATCCGCGTCCCCTACCCGCAATTCATCAATCAAAGCCTGCATAGCCTCGCGTTTCGCCGCCGCCAAACGCGCCGTCTGCTCGCGGGCATTCACCTCCAACCGCGCGGAAGCCAGCGCCAATTCCAAGGCCTCTTTTTCATCAATAACCCGCAGGTTTTCCAATTGTAAATCGGCACGGGCGGATTCCAAACCCGCCTTATCCGCCAGCAAACCCGCGATTTGCGCCTCAAACCCCGTGATGCGATTGTTCGCCGCGACCAATCGATTTTCACTATCGCGCAAATCCCCACGCAAAGAAAAAATAGTCGCCCGCAACCCGCGTTCCACCCCCTGTGCCGTGGTTAAATCGTCCTGTAATTGCGCGACATTCTGGCGTTCCAACCCCAAAGCCGAAGCCAACGAGTTAATTTGCACGCTTAGGCTATCCAGTTGTTTATCTTGAACATTTATCGTTTCACGCAGAACAAACTGGACAATCATAAAGATGGAAAGCACGAAAAACAAAATCAGCAACAGCGCCGTCATAGCATCGACAAAGCCGGGCCATATATTGCTGTTCAAACGGTTTTGGGCGCGTCGCAAAAGAGCCACTGGCTTAACCTTTCGGGCTGGATTTTGACAGCTCTTGCAAGATACCCGCCAGTTGCGAATCCATGGAACGCAGGCGCATTCGGCTTTCTTCATCCAACGTGGAACCGCCCTTATCCGTGGACTGTTTATTCATCACCTCTATGGCGAATGAGAGGGTTGCAACCTGTTTTGCCAGCTCCAGCAAAATGTCATGGGCATCGGTTTCACTGCCCTTTTTATCCTTATCAAACACGGTTATTTTAGTAATTGACGACAGCCATTCTTCCAATTCGCGATAGAACCGCCCTTGGGTTTGCGCCGATAATAAATCCAGCAAACCGACGATTAAAGACCCCGCCAAACCCAACAAAGACGAGCCGAACGCCGTTCCCATACCGCTTAATTGCGATTCCAACCCGCGCATCAAATTATCAAAGATTTGGATGGTTTCCACGCCTTCCTGCGGGGCGAGGCTACGGATGGTTTCCACAACGGCAGGCACGGTGATGGCCAGCCCATAAAACGTCCCCAAAAGTCCCAGAAAAATCAGCAAGTTAATGATATATCGCGTGATTTCGCGCCCTTCATCCAGCCGAATTGCCACGGAATCCAAAATAGACCGCGTCGAGGTGGAGGTCAGGGAAAACCGCGCGGCTCTATCAGACAACATCGCGGCAAGCGAGCCAAGCAGGGTCGGCGCGACTATGTATTCATGCCCTGGGCGGTCTAGTGCGAAGCTTTCAATCCAACTGACCGATTTTATCATGGTTAAAACTTGGTAAAAGCACGAAATCAGCCCAAGCCCGAAAATCCCCACGATAAACCCGTTCAAGTACGGCGAGGCAAGGAAAATAGGCGATATGGTCGGGTAAATGAAATACACCCCGACCCCGAAAGCGATGCAAATCCCCAGCATCATAACGATTTGGTTAAAGGGGTGGGTGAATTTAAAGGAAATCACGCGGTTCAGGTTTGACATGGTGGGCTGCTTTGGGCTGCTTTGGGTTTTTGTGGGTTTTGCAGGGGACTCTGCACTTGCTATTATAGCGAAATGATTCCATAATTCCAGATGAAAAGTGGTAAAATTGGGCGATAGGGTGGAAAAATCGGTTAAGACCGATAAAAACCGTGTGAAACCCGCGTATAATCCCCCGCAAAGGAGCAATAAAATGAAACGATATTCTATTCCCGCGCTGATCGCGGTTATTGTGATTTGCGCGATTGGCTGGTCGGTTTATTGGGTTATTGGCGGGCGGATTATGGACGAACGCGTGGAACGCTGGCTGGATTTCCCTGCCGATTCGAACTGGAGTGTGGCGTATGATAGTGTCGCGTTGGCGGGCTATCCCAATCGGTTTGATACGACCGTAACGGGGTTTGAATTGCGTCATAAGGACAGCGAGGCGGCTTGGCGGATTAACCCGTTGCGCCTGTTTGCGTTAAGCTATCAACCGCAGAAATTCATCGCCGTTTGGCCTGCCGAGCAGACCGTTACCCTGCCACGCGGGGGGGTGGTGGATGTTTTCACCGATGATATGCGCGCCAGCATGTCGTTTGCGGACTCGGCGTTGCCATACGAAGCGGTGATGAGCATAAAGGGTGCGCTTTTGGCAACCCCCATGGGTGCCGTGCCGATAGAGGACGTTTTGCTTGCGATGCGGGCGGTGGATTCGGGGGATGGTGCGGATTACGATGTGGATATGCGGGTGGATGGGTTATATTTGCCCGTTCAGGATGAGCCGAGCCGTATTGACGGTCATATTCGGGCGCGAGTCGTGATGGATGAGGCACGAGTGGATATAATGTCCAGCAATGTACGGTTAGAGGGCGTGGTTTTGCAAGCCACGGGCAGTTTGCAAACCGATGCCGATGGCTATCTTATCGGCGATTTATCCGTTGCCGTGCAGAATTATACCGAATTACCCGCGTTATTGGCGGTTTATGGGGTGATAAAACCGACTATGGCGGCGAGGGTAGGCAAGACTCTGTCGTTTATCAGTGCGCTGGCGTTGGATAAATCCCGTGTGTCCGTGCCGTTGCGGTTTGACGGGGGCAAGATGTATCTGGGACCCTTGCCGATTGGGGAGGCACCGCGTTTAGTTATTAGTTATTAGTTATTAGTTGTTAGTGATTGGTTATTGAGAATTGTGGGTTCGTTATTAGAGATTACGAGTAGAGGTTTTTTGTTGCGCCCTCACTGCGTTCGGTTGCCCACCCGCCCACCCCTCCTGCGGAGTGCGGGCGTGCGGGGTTTTGTGGCTAAAGCCTGTCCAAGCATCTAGGCATAGCCTAAATAAATTTAGAGCAACCCTATCACCGATTCCCAAGTATTCTTTGCAAATAATCCACTCTATAATCTTGTTATTCCAGATAGTAAATTTATGACAAACCTAGCATCTTGTAACCAAAGGGCTTTTGGCATGCTCCCGCGAAGCGGGGGCTACGCACAAAAGACCACGCTGGTCGGCATTCGCGCAAGCGATGACGAAGACCCGCAAGGGCTAAAAAACTAACAACTAACAACTAATAACTAATAACTAACAACTAACCAAAACCACCTTCGCCGCCCGAACTCCCCCTGCCAAAATATCATCAAACGCCTGCGCACCCTCCGCCAAAGCCCGCGTTTCCACCCACCGTTCCGTATCATAGCGACCATCAAAAATCGCCTGCGTTGTCGCCTCAAAATCCGCCTTAGTATAGGTATAAGTGCCGATAAACGTCACCTCCTGCAAGGTTGCACGGCGGATATCCAGCCCACCATCGCTATCACCCAAACCGATATGCACGATGACTCCGCCCGCCGCAACCAAACGGCTGGCATCGCTGCGAGTCGCCGCATATCCAACCGCGTCAATCACCAAATCATACGCGCCCGTATCGCCCGATTTATCGCGCGGATGAAACGCACACAGCCCGTCAAACGCCGCCAAAGCATCACGGCGCAAATCATTCGGCTCCGCCACATCCACCTGCGCACACCCCCATAATTGCAGAGTTAAAGCCGCGCCGACACCTATCGCCCCGCCGCCTATCACCAAGCATCGCGCCCGCTCCAGCCCACCGAAAACCGCATCCCCAGCCAAACGCACGGCGTGCCAGCAAACCGCCAAAGGTTCCGCCAGAGCCGCCCGCACATAGGACACCGAATCGGGGATAACAATCAAACTATCGCTCGGCATAGTCAGAAATTCCGCCATAGCACCCATCCTCGGCGGGATGGAAATAATCGTGCGGGTGGGGCAAAGGTTCGCCCGACCCGTATTACAATACCGACAATTCCCACACGAAATCAGGGGATTAACGCAGACTCGCGCGTTTTTCATAGGGCCCGCGATGACTCGCCCAGCCGCCTCATGCCCCAGAATTAACGGCGGAGGTCGGCGCGAATCATGCCCCAAATACCCGTGCAAATCAGACCCGCAAATCCCAACCGCCCGCACCGCAATAAGATTATCATCGCCTTGTGGCACGGGACGCGGGAATTTCCCCATCTGTATCGTGCGCGGGGAGGTATAAATAAGGGCGTTCATAGTATCTGGCATAGTATCTGGCAAAGCATCAGTCATAGTATCATTCATAGCATCCGTCATAGCAATCTTTCCATTTTTCCAAAGTTTTTCACATTTTTTTCACATTTTATTGCATTAAACTCACCAAAAAGCCAATAAACAATTTGACAATCCGTCAAAACTATTGCCAACTAGCACCATCGGGGCAAATCCCCAAAACCAAATTAACCACAATTAATCATAAGGAGACATAAAATGATTAACTCAATAAAACCCACACTAAAACCCATAATAACCCTCACCGCAACAGCCACCGCCCTCGCGTTATCGGCTTTTACCGCACAGGCGCAGGAATTGCGCATCTATAACTGGTCGGATTACATCGCCGAGGACACGATTGAAAAGTTTGAAAAACAAACGGGCATCACGGTGACCTATGACGTGTTTGACAGCAACGAAGTGCTGGAGGCTAAATTACTCGCGGGCGCGTCTGGCTATGACATAGTCGTGCCGACCTCCGATTTCCTGCAACGCCAAATCGCCGCGGGTATTTACCAAAAGCTGGACAAATCCAAGCTGCCCAATTTGAAAAACATGGACGCGGATTTGATGGCGAACGCGGCGACTTACGATACGGATAACGCCCATTCGGTCATATATTTATGGGGGACGACGGGTATTGGCTATAATATCAAAGCTGTGCGCGAACGGCTGGGCGATGATTACGAGATCAACAGCTGGGATATGGTTTTTAACCCCGAAAACGCCGCGAAACTGGCGGATTGCGGGATTTCCATGCTGGATGCCCCGACCGAGGTTATCCCTGCGGCGGCGAACTATCTGGGCTATAACCCGAATACGGAAGACGCTGGCGAGTTGCGTGAGGCTGCGGAGTTGCTGTCCGCCGTGCGCCCCTATGTTCGGTATTTCCATTCCTCGCAATATATCAACGATTTGGCGAATGGCGATAGTTGCGTTGCGGTCGGCTGGTCTGGCGATGTTTTCATAGCCCAAGCCCGCGCGGATGAGGCGGAAAACGGGGTGGAAATTGATTATTTCATTCCCCGTGAAGGTGCGTTGCAATGGTTTGACATGCTGGCTATCCCTGCGGATGCGCCGAATGTGGATGCCGCCCATGCGTTTATTAATTTCCTGATGGAGCCTGAGATTACGGCGGATATAACGAACTATGTTTGGTATGGGTCTGCTAATCAGGCGGCTTTGCCGTTGATTGATGAGGAGATTTTGGAGAACGAGGGGATATTCCCATCCGCCGCCGCGAAGGAGAATTTATGGGGGGGCGAGGTTGTGTCTATCAAATCTGACCGTTTGCGGACGCGGTTATGGACGAAGATAACAACCGGGCAATAGTTATTAGTTATTAGTTATTAGTTGTTAGTGGCTTTAGCCCTTCGGGTCTGCGTCATTTCTTTGAAATGCCACCACGGGGCGCGCGCTTGACTCTTGGAGCAAGCTCCTGCGAGCAAGCGCGCGCCCAAAGCCTGTCCTAGCGTCTAGGCAAAGCCTAAATAAATTTAGAAAGTGCCTATCGCCAATTCCTAAGTATTCTTTGCAAATAATCCACTCTATAATCTTGTTATTCCAGATAGTAAATTTATGATAAAACTATCGTCTTGAAACCAAAGGGCTTTTGGCATGCCCTCACACCGTGAGGGCTACGCACAAAAGACCACGCTGGTCGGCACTCGCGTAAGCGATGACGAAGACCCGCAGGGCTAAAACCATTTGACAATTCATCACTAATCACTAATAACTAATAACTAACAACTAATAACTAACAACTAACAACTAATAACTAACAACTAAAATGCCTCCCTTCATCCAAATCCGCAATGTCACAAAGTCCTTCGGCCAAGTCCTCGCCGTTGATAATATCACGCTAGACATCCAGCAAAACGAATTGTTCTGCCTGCTGGGCGGGTCGGGTTGCGGCAAAACCACCCTGCTGCGTATGCTCGCGGGGTTTGAAATGCCAACCACTGGGCAAATCCTGATTGACGGGCAGGACATGCAAAACCTACCCCCCCAAGCGCGCCCCACGAACATGATGTTCCAATCCTACGCCCTGTTCCCGCACATGAGCGTTGCCAAAAATGTGGGCTATGGACTCAAACGCGCAGGCACCCCTGCCCCAGAAATCCGCGAAAAGGTCGCCGAAATCCTGAACCTAGTCCAACTGGGCGGCTATGAAACCCGCAAACCGCACCAATTATCGGGCGGACAACAGCAACGGGTCGCGCTCGCCCGTGCCTTGATCAAACGCCCGAAACTCTTACTACTAGACGAACCGCTGGGCGCGTTGGACAAGAAACTCCGCGAAGAAACCCAGTTTGAACTGATAAACATCCAAGAATCGCTGGGCGTCACCTTTGTTGTCGTCACCCACGATCAAGAGGAAGCCATGACCCTATCCACCCGCCTTGGCGTGATGCAAAACGGGCGGTTATCGCAGGTTGGCACGCCCCACGAAATCTACGAATACCCGCAGAGCCGTTATGTCGCCGATTTCATCGGCTCTATCAATTTATTCGAAGGGCGGGTGAAAAAATCGGCCCCCGACCACCTGCGTATAACCAGCGAGGATACCGCCGTTGATATCCATCTATCGCACGGCGCGGGCTTCCGCACGGATCAAGAGGTCTGCTTTGCTCTGCGCCCCGAAAAGGTGGAAATCGCACGGAAAAAACCGCCACAATCGTTCAATTATGCCAAAGGCGTGGTCGAGGACATAGCCTATCTGGGCGGGCGTTCGGTCTATCTGGTACGTACCAAATCGGGCAAATTGCTGCGGGTGACCCGCGCCAATCGCCAACAAACCTCAACGCCGATAACTTGGGAGGATAGCGTTTATCTGCACTGGTCTGACAAGGCGGGTGTGGTGTTAAGCGGGTGAAAATCGGGGAAAAATAATGACAATAATCACAAAAATTACCCGCGCATCACTGGGACGCAAATTATTAATCGCCCTGCCGATGGTTTGGTTGCTGATATTTTTCCTTGCCCCGTTTATCGTTATTTTCAAAATATCGTTTTCAGAGGTCGCACGCGCCCTGCCCCCCTATACGCCGTTGTTTTCTTGGCAAGACGGCACGCTGGCTATATCATTAAGCCTGTCCAATTACGCCTATTTATGGCAAGATACGCTGTACATAACCGCCTATTTATCGTCCATAAAAATCGCGTTTTTCTCTACCATATTAGCGTTATTAATCGGCTACCCGATGGCCTATGTGATAGCCCGTGCACCCGAACCCAAACGCAGTATCCTGCTGATGCTGGTCATTCTGCCATTCTGGACTTCGTTTTTATTGCGAGTCTACGCGTGGATTGGGTTCTTAAAAACAACGGGGATTATCAATGGATTTTTGCTCTGGGTCGGGGTCATCAGCGACCCTTTGATAATGCTGCAAACCGATTTCGCCGTTTATGTCGGGATTGTTTATACCTATTTGCCGTTTATGATTCTGCCGCTTTACGCCAATTTAACCCGCTTGGATAACTCGTTATTGGAGGCAGCGCAGGATTTGGGCGCGTCCCCCATCACTGCGTTTTTAACCGTCACCCTGCCCCTGTCTGTGCCGGGGATAGTCGCGGGCTCTATGCTCGTCTTCATCCCCGCGATTGGCGAGTTCGTCATCCCCGCGTTATTGGGCGGGCCAAGCACTTTAATGATAGGCAAAATCCTGTGGGTAGAGTTCTTTTCCAACCGCGATTGGCCAGTGGCTTCGGCGGTGGCGGTGGCTATGCTGATATTGGTGGTCGCCCCGATAATATGGTTGCGCCGTATGCAAGACCAGCAAAACAAGGGGTTTGATTAATGGGGATTCGTGTGCTTGCGCTTATCGGGTTTGTGTTTTTATACGCACCGATTATTGGGCTGATGATTTATAGCTTTAATGCCAGCAAGCTGGTCACCGTCTGGGGCGGGTTTTCCACCAAATGGTACGCGGCTTTGCTGGAGGATTCGCAGATATTAACCGCCGCTTGGGTGAGCTTAAAAATCGCCTTTATCAGTGCGAGTATCGCGACAGTGCTGGGGACTCTGGCGGCGATTATTATGCTCAGATTCGGGCGGTTCGCGTTCCGCAATTTGTTTTCTGGGATGATGACCGCGCCCTTGGTGATGCCCGAAGTGATAACGGGCTTGTCCCTGTTATTGCTGTTTGTCAGCTTGCAGAATTTGTTTGGGTTTTCTGGGCGGGGGGTTACGACTATTGTCATAGCGCACAGTACGTTTTGTTTGGCTTTCGTGGCGGTGATTGTGCAATCTCGGCTGGCGAGTATGGATAGGATGCTGGAAGAGGCGGCGGCGGATTTGGGGGCGCGCCCGTTGCAGGTGTGGCTGGATGTGACCCTGCCCGTTATATCGCCCGCGTTGTTATCGGCGTGGTTGCTGGCGTTCACCTTGTCCTTGGATGATTTGGTGATTGCCAGTTTTGTGGCGGGTCCTGGGGCGAGCACCCTGCCTATGGTGATATTTTCAAAGGCTCGGCTGGGGGTTGATCCGTCCATCAATGCGCTGGCGACTTTGATGATTGCCTTTGTCGGGATTGGGGTGGTTTGCGCGACTTGGGCGTTGTTACGGGCGGATAGAAAGCGGGTTAGGGGTTAGATATGTCGTTGCACTCTTTTTTGCTGGCGCAAACCCCGTAGGGTTAAAGCCAAATACCCAGCATTTACGGCTTTTGCGCAATCATAAAAACCGCCCAGCTTTTCTTACTAGTCGGTTGCCAATCATGGATAATATCAAATCCAGCAGCCCGCAGGTCGGAACGCAAATCATCATGCCCAAAAAACTTAACATAGGGCAGAACTCGAAACCAATACCCCAAAGGAAAAACAAACCGCAAAAGCGGCAATTTATCCAGCAAACAAGGCGTACTGGATATAAAAACCCCGCCAGATTTTAACATATCATAACACTTGACAATCGCGCCGCGGTGGTCAGGCAAAAGATGCAGGATGCTCATCGCCAAAACCGCATCATAGTGGGCGTGAGGTGCGGCAAAATCCTCTATCCCAGCAGTTTGAAAGGTGATGTTTTGCGTTTTGGCATGCTTTGCCTTGTCCTTGGCAATAGCCAGCATCGCGTCCGAAATATCCAGCGCATCAATGGTTTTGACAAAAGGCGCGTGGGCGATGGCGGTTGAACCCGTGCCGCAAGCCAGCTCGCAAACGCGCGATTTGGACGTAAGATGTTCGCGCGTAAGGCGCAATTTTTCGGCATAAACCGCCTCGTCAGGGATGGGGTCGCGGGCGTATTTTGAGGCAACTTTATTCCAGAATTTGGCGGGGTTGGTCATTGGGGGTTTCTTTAGTTGGGGATGGATTAGTGCGGGGGCATTCGTTTTTTACTTTTTATTAAGAAAGAAGTCAATATCACTAGACAGATAAACTATTTTTAGGTGTTGCATTCTTCACAAATCATAGCTAATAACGAACCAACCCCCCAACCAAAAGGCACCAAAATGACCAAAATCACAAACCACATGCCCACCGATGAATTGCAAGCTCTTGATGCCGCGCATCACCTGCATCCCTTCACCCACAACGATGACCTTGCCCAGAAAGGCTCGCGGATTATCACGGCGGCCAACGGCATTACCCTGACGGATTCGGACGGCAAGCAATACTTGGACGCTATGGCGGGGCTTTGGTGCGTTAATATCGGCTATGGGCGCGATGAATTGGCGGAAGTCGCGGCCGCGCAAATGCGCCAACTGCCCTACTATAACACGTTTTTCCAAACAACCCACCTGCCCGCGATTGCCCTGTCGGCAAAGCTGGCGGAGCTCGCGCCCGAAGGCTTTAATACCGTGTTTTACAGCAGCAGTGGCAGCGAAGCCAATGACACGAACATTCGCCTCGTCCGCCATTATTGGGCGCAGATGGGCAAGCCCGCAAAGAAGATTATCATCAGTCGGCACAACGCCTATCACGGGTCAACCATGGCGGGTGCGTCGCTGGGCGGCATGACGGCTATGCATGCGCAGGGCGGGCTGCCGATTGCCGATATAGCCCATATTGACCAGCCGTATTGGTACAAAGACGGCGGCGATTTATCTCCCGATGAGTACGGTTTGGTCGCGGCGCGTGCGTTAGAACGCAAAATCGCCGAATTGGGCGAGGCGAACATAGCCGCTTTCATCGCCGAACCCGTGCAAGGCGCGGGCGGAGTGATTATTCCCCCCGATAGCTATTGGCCAGAAATCCAGCGGATTTGCGATGCCCACGATATTCTGCTGATAGCGGACGAGGTGATTTGCGGATTTGGGCGCACGGGCGCGTGGTGGGGGAGTGAGACTTTTGCTATCCGCCCCGATATTATCACCGTGGCAAAGGGGTTGTCTTCGGGGTACGCTCCGATTGGTGGCTCGCTGATTATTGACGCGGTGGCAGAGGTGATTAAGGCAGGGGATTTCAACCACGGATATACTTACAGTGCGCATCCTGTTTGTGCTGCTGTGGCCTTGGAAAACCTGCGGATTATACAGGAGGAGTCGCTGATTGAAAAAGCGGTGGCTGGGGTTATTCCCTATTTGCACGATAAATGGTTGGAGTTGGCGGATCATCCTTTGGTCGGGGAAGCGACTATTTGCGGGTTAATGGGCTCGATTGCTCTGTCGCCTGATAAGGAGCGGCGGGCGTTCTTTGAGGAATCTGGAGTGGCTGGGGCGATATGCCGTGATTTGTGTTTTGAAGGCGGGTTGGTTATGCGGCATGTGGGTGATCGGATGATTATCGCGCCGTCTTTGATTTTAACGCGGGCGGATGTGGATGTGTTGGTGGAACGAGCCGTGTCGGCGTTGGATGGAACGCTGGGCGCGATGGCGGCAAAGGCGATTATGCGGGGGTAGGTGTTTAGTTGTTAGTTATTAGTTATTAGTTGTTAGTGGCTTTAGCCCTTCGGGTCTGCGTCATCGCTACGCGAATGCCGACCAGCGTGGTCTTTTGTGCGTAGCCCCCACTTCGCGGGGGCATGCCAAAAGCCCTTTGGTTGCAAGATGATAGGGATTCTATAAATTTGCTATCTGGAATAACAAGACGTTAGATTGGATTATTTGCAAAGAATACTTGGGAATTGGTGATAGGTTTGCTCTAAATTTATTTAGGCTGTGCCTAGATGCTCGGATAGGCTTTAGCCAAAAAATCCCGTCCAGCTCATTATTTTTATTTTCGGGCAGGTTCAACTGCCCTTGTAGGAGGGGTGGGCAGGTGGGCAACCGAACGCAGTGAGGGCGCAAGCAAAAAACCTCTATCCTTAACTTCTAATAACCAAACCCACAATTCTTAATAACCAATCACTAATAACTAACAACTAACAACTAACAACTAATAACTAATCACTAATCGTTTCTTTGGCAAGCAAACACAACCAATCATACCCAACCGTAGCCGCCGCCAAGGCGGTAATCTCAGCGCAATCATAGGCGGGGGCAACCTCCACAATATCCATCCCAATCAGGTTCATCCCGCCCAACCCGCGAATGAATTCTAACGCTTGCCAACTAGCCAGACCGCCACAAACGGGCGTGCCAGTGCCGGGCGCGAAGGCGGGATCCAACCCGTCTATATCAAACGAAATGTACAAAGGCGCGTCCCCCGCCCTCGCCCTTACGACCTCCAAAACCGCGTCAATCCCATTGCGATGAATCCACGGCGCATCCAAAATTCGAAACCCAAAATCCGTGTCATTAAACGTCCGCAACCCAACCTGCGTTGATTTTGCGACATCAATCACACCCTCCGCCACGCCCCGCGCGAACATAGTCCCGTGGTCTAACCCGCCCTCATCTGGCCACGTATCGCAATGCGCATCAAACTGCACCAGAGCAACCGGTCCATACTTTTCCGCGTGGGCGCGAATTAACGGCAAAGCGACAAAATGATCCCCGCCGAGCGATAACATCTTTGCCCCACTTGCGATGATTTCCCGTGCGTGGGCGGCTATGTCAGTCGGCACAGACTCCGCATGATGCGGGTTCAAATGGCAATCGCCATAATCAATAACCGCCAGTGTTTCAAAGGGATTAAACCCATGCGGAAAGGATTTTAATTCCGCCAATTGGGTGGAGGCAGCACGGATAGCTCGCGGGCCAAGCCGTGCGCCACTGCGGTTCGTCGTGGCGCAATCATAAGGGATACCCGTGACTGCCACGTCTATATTATTAAGGTCGCGAGAGTACCGACGGCGGGCAAAACTGAGCGCACCTCCATAAGTCATTTCAGCCCAAGCCTCATTATTATTTTGTCCACGGAAGGCGAAATCACCTTTGTTCTTTTCGGTCATAATTTTTCCTTTTTTTATACAAATATTAAGAATAAATAATATATTGTAAATAGCCTATTTTAATTATTCATTAATTATAATTAAAATTTAATTAAAGTCTGCTTAAATAATATCGGTACTCGGCGGGGGTTATGTCTTGGTTAATTTTATCCGCCTCAAACCTGCGGATTTGACTGTAAATATGGCGATAATAGGGGGTGAAAACCGCGCCAGCATGCTCGGCATTGGCAAACCGTTCAATCGCGGTGCGCCAATCATGGGACAGATTTGGCACGGCAACCGCACCTGCAACCGCGCCCTCATCATCCAAGGCGGGCGGTAAATCGGGCGACTCTGTCAGCCCATAATCCATCCCGCCCAAAATCGCGGCAATCGCCAAATACGGATTGACATCGGCACCGCAAATACGGTGTTCCAACCGCCCGTTTTCTGCGAAAGGGTCAATGACGCGAACCGCAGCCTCGCGATGGTCAATCGCCCAATTCGGGCGCGAAGGGGCAAAACTGGTCGGCACAATCCGCCGATAAGAATTCAAATGCGGGGCGAAAATAGCCTGCATATCGGGCATAGTTTCCAGCAACCCCGCGACAGCGTGTTTCAACCTAGGCGTGAGTGCGTCACGCGAATCCGAACCAGATTTTATTCCCTTGGCCACACCCTTATTATAAAAAATATTATCCCCTGCCCCGTCCAAAACCGAGCAATGGACATGCATCCCATTACCAGCAAAATCGGCGTAAGGTTTCGCCATAAAGGTCGCCTCAACCCCCTGCTCTGACGCGATTCCCCGCACCAAACGGCAGAATAAAACCGCGCGATCGGCAGCCGCCAGAACATCATCACTGTGGTGAAAATTGATTTCAAACTGCCCTGGACCGAACTCTGCTATCAAAATATCGGCGTTCAACCCGCACAAAGCGCAAGCCTGTTTTATCCGTTCCAACAGGATTTGATGACGTTCCAAAACCTCCAAATCATAGTTTTGCGCCTTAAATTCAGGCTCTATCGGTTCGGGTGGCGCGTCCAAAGATGCCCGCTTTTTGAATAAATAAAATTCCAGTTCAACGGCAATAATGGGGGTTAATTTTTTACCAGCAAACCGCGCGACCACATCGTTCAAAATACGGCGGGGGGATAAAGCGCTCACCTCGCCGTCTTCAAACATTTCAACCATAACTTGTGCGCGAGTAACCCCCGCAGGCGCACCCGCATTCGGCGCACCCCAAGCAATGGGCGACAGCGTCCCCAAAATCGGGCGCAATTCTGCATCCCGATCCCCGGTTATAATGCCCAGCCCAGTCGTGCCAACTTCCTGCCCAAAAATACTCGGCGCGTAGGTCGATAACGGCAGGCGCATCCCGCCTTTCGCCAGTTTCATCACGTCCGTAGGAGCGATCCATTTGCCACGCAATACGGCATTGACATCGCAGAGCATGACTTCAATCCGCTCTGGCGTGCCGTGAGTGGCGCAATAAACGTCATATTCTTTAAGGAATTGTTGGGAGTTTGCTTGCATTTTGGATTTTAATTGTTTATTAATTATTTGACGCTACTTTGGATTTATGCAATTATGGCACAAGACAGGTGGCGTGGCAAGGGTGAAAAGGATTGGAATGATGGGGAATTTTGGAAAAACAATAATCGTAATTTTCGTATGGTTGGCGTGGTTTTGGGTATCGCCCGCTTTGGCGGAGGGGTGCGAGGGTTGGCGCAATGGTCAGCAGGATTTTTGGCAAAATGTCAATCTGGAGCAGGTGAAAACCTGCTTGGATAACGGCGCGGATTTGACGGTTTATGATGATAAATATAAGGCGACTCCGTTGCATTGGGCGGCTTCGGCGAATACCGATCCGTCGGTGACGCAGGCTCTGCTGGACGCGGGCGCGGATATAAATGCACGGGCGCGGGGGCGATTAACGCCGCTGCATGTGTCCGCTTGGATGGGCAAAAGTCCAGAGGTTATTATGGTGTTGTTACGCGCTGGGGCGGACGGGTCTTTGCGGAGTTTGTGGGGCAGTACCGCCTATCGCCAAGCGAAAAATAACGAAGCGATAAATGGCAGTGTGGCGTTTGAAGCGTTGAAAAAGGCGGCTGATAAGCGTTAGCGTCTTGGTGCCAAAGGCTTTTGTGTATGGGCTTTTGCACGTTTTTATCTCGGTCGGGCAGGTTCAACTGCCCTTATGCAAAAGCTCTATATACACAAAAGCCCCGCCCCTCGCTTGCATTTCCCCCCAAACATCGCTACACCCCGTCCCAAAAGGAACACACACCCCATGCTTAACCTCCTCATAAACCCTTGGACTCTGGTTGCTTTTGTCGGTATCATCGGCATTACCAGCCTTGCGATTTCCCCAAAACACATCACCACCACTGGCTTTTTCCAAGGCACAAACCAGCACGGCCAACCGCCACGCCTTTTCACATTAGTCCTATCGCAAGTCACCACTTGGATATTCGCGCGCTCCTTGATGAACGCGGCAATCCTTGGCTATTACTACGGATTCGCGGGCACGCTGGCATACACCTGCTACTATCTTTCCTTCCTGACTGGCGGATTTATAGTCGCCCGTCTTCGCGCCGACAAAGCCACTTCCGTCCAACACTGGTTGGGGCAGAGGTTCGGGCGCACGGGACATTACACATACAATCTGGTCGTCGGTTTGCGCCTATTATCAGAGGTTTTCGCCAATTTAATAGTCGTTGGATTGATATTTTCCGCCGCTTGGCCAACCAGTGCAATAGCGGGCAATACCGCGATAATCGTGCTTGCCATTATCGGGTTAATTTACTCGGCTTTGGGCGGATTACGTGCATCTTTACGCACGGATACGATGCAAATGTTGGTATTCCTAGCGGCCTTTGGCGTGGCGTTTGCCTTAATGATAACACGCAGTGATTTTTCCTTTGGCGCGGTGCTGACCGCACAGGGGGTTTCGGGCGACCGAGCGGGCTGGGTGCTGGTCGTGGTGGCGTTATTGCAAGTGCTATCCTACCCCGCGCACGACCCGGTAATGATGGACAGAGGGTTTATCGCCGATGAAAAAACCACCCGCGATAGCTTTATCTGGGCGTTCGTTTTATCGGTTTTGTGCATCTTTGGATTCGGCATGTTCGGCATCCAAGCGGGGCTGATGAATGTCGCTTATGACACACAGTTGCTCGGCAGTTGGATGGAGATGTTCGGCGGTGGAGTCTATTTGTTAATCGCCTGTTCGCTGCTGTTATCCGCGATTTCTACACTGGATAGCACGCTTGCCTCCTCTGCCCGCTTGATGGTTGAGGAATTGCGCATGGGGGCGCGAACGGTGCGCAATGGACGGCTGGCGATGTGTGCGTTTATGATGGGCGGAGCGTTGCTAACCCTTTGGAATAACGCGACTTTATTTGATGCTGTTGCGGTGTCTGGAACTGCGTCTATGTTTCTTGCGCCGGTATTTGTCTTTGCGTTTTTGGGCTGGGTTGTGCCGATATGGAGCTACCTCATCGCGTGGAGCGTGGCGGTTTTGGGCGCGGTTGCGTATTTGTGTCGCGGGATGGATTGGGTGATTATGTCGATAAATCCTGTGGCTGGTTTGTGGGTGGATGCGGGCGCGATGCACAAATACGACCAGTTGCTGGGGATTTGCATTTGCGTGCTGGCGGTTGGGTTTTCTGCGATGATTGCGGGGACTATTTTCGGCAATAAAACCCGCTAACCCCTATTCCACCCCCGCCAAAGTCTCACCCAATCTATCCCCGCGTAAATTCGCGTACAACACATGCGTGCGCCACCGCCCGTTGATTTGCAGATACTTCTGCGCCACACCCTCATATTTGAAACCCGTCTTTTCCAACACCGCCCGTGACGGCTTATTTCCGGGCAAAGTCGCCGCCTGTATCCGCGATAAATCCAGCCGAGCAAACGCGTAATTCACAACCCCACGCACGGCCTCGGTCATCAAACCCTGCCTGCTGTAATCGCTGCCAATCCAATAACCGATGGTCGCACTTTGCGCTGGACCACGTTGGATATTTTCCAAATTTATCCCGCCCAAAAGACGCGAATCATCCTTGCGAATCAAGAACAGAGCCAATGCCGAATCCTGTTCCTTCGCCCGCTTCGCCCAATAAATCCTTTGATGAAACCGCGTTTTGGTAAAATGAGAATCCGACCATTCAGGCTCCCAAATCCGCAAAAATTCAACATCCTTACGGCGACACGCGCACCACTCCTCAAAATCGCGGGCGATGGGCAGGCGTAAATATAACCGCTCTGTCTCTAACTGAAAAACTGGTTTTTTAGACCGAAACATCGCTATCCCCGTTGCAACCTATCGCTTAAAATCCCGTAATCGGGCGCAGCAGAAACCGGGCCGTATAACGAACATGACGGCACGACTCCGCCCGTAAATCGCCCGCCGAAATCGCGAATTCCCTCCAGCGAAACCGCGTCCAGCTTTGCGCTGATTTCCGCCAAGGGCGGCACGCGCCCCCAGATTTGCAGCATCCGAGCGTTACGGTCGCACCGTGCCATAGTCGATTCCTGCCCCATCATCATGCCCGCCTTGAATTGCGCCCGCGCCCGCGCCAATTCTTCGGCGGTTATCGTATCGGTCATCCGCCTGATTTCATCGCAACAAAGCAAGGGAAGCTCGGCAATATCATCCCCGCTCGTCCCCGAATAAATCGTCAAAACCCCGCCGTCAGCATAGCTGTTTTGCGACGCATAAATCGTATAGCACATGCCCCGTTTTTCCCGCAATTCTTGGAACAAACGCGAGGACATCCCCCCGCCCAAAATCATCGAATAAATCTGTGCCGTGTAAATCGCATCGTCTTTATAGCCAACACTGGGCAGGGAAAGCGCGAAATGCGCCTGTTCCAAATCTTTGATTTCACGGCGGTCTCCACCGCCATATTTGGCGGGGTCGGCACTCGCCATAACCCCCGCGGGCAAGTCCGCAAAAACCCCCTGCGCCTGTTTCACCAACGCGTCATGGTCAACCGCTCCCGCCGCCGATAAAACCAAACTGGCAGGGTGATAATGCTGGCGAACAAAGCCGCGCAAATCGTCCGCGCTATACGCCGAAACCCGCTCTGCCGTGCCAAGAATTCCCCGCCCCATAGGTTGATTCGGATAGGTCAATTCCTGCAACCATTCGAAAATCACATCGTCTGGCGTGTCGTGCATTTGCCCGATTTCGCTGAGGATTACGCCGCGCTCCAGCTCCAATTCCCGCGCGTCAAATATCGCGTTCAGCACAATGTCAGAGGTAATATCCAACGCCAATCCCGTGTCCGCCCGTAGCACTCGCGCATAGTACGCAGTGGTTTCGCGCCCCGTGTAGGCGTTCATATAGCCGCCGACATTTTCAATGGATTCGGCGATTTGTAGCGAGGTTCTGCTGGTCGTTCCCTTGAACGCCATGTGTTCCAGAAAGTGGGCGATGCCGTTTTGCGCAGGGGTTTCAAACCTCGCGCCGACCCCTGCCCAAACGCCGACAACGGCGGATTCAAAGCCCGCTATGTTTTCGCTGATGATGCGAAATCCGTTGTCCAGAGTCGTTATTTGTACTGCATTTTTCATGTGTTTAACCTATCGTTAATAAAGGATTGAATGGCGGGTAAATCGTTTTGGCAAGTCGCCAAACGCTCCGTGCGGTCGCCTAAATCCGCAAGATGAGGGGGTAAATCGGGGGCGGTTTTACACGCGGTTTTCACCGCATCTGGGAATTTCGCGGCATGGGCGGTGGCAAGGCTGATGATTGGGGAATCCGAGTCCGCGTCCGAGTCCGCGTCCGTGAGAAAATCCCCCGCGACCTTCACCGCAACCGCCGTATGGGGGCAAATCATCCGCCCCGCTTTTTCATAGATTCGCGCGATAGTATCCAGAGTTTCCCGTTCCGAACACCGCCCAGAAGCGAATTCTTTGCATAATTTCGCATGGGCTTCGCCTGACAAAACAAACCCACCCTGCGCGGTTAAGTCCGCGAATAAATCACGCACCGCCACGGGGTCTCGCCCATAAAGCTCAAACACCAATCGTTCGAAATTAGAGCTGATTTGAATATCCATAGACGGGCTGATGGTCGGCTGAACCCCCGTATTTTTATGGTCGCCCGTCTGCACGGTGCGATGCAAAATATCGTTTTGATTGGTCGCGATAATCAAACGGTCAATCGGCAAACCCATCTTTTTCGCGACAAACCCCGCGAATATATCGCCAAAATTACCCGTAGGCACGCAGAAGGACACGCGGGGCGCGCCCGCTCCCGCTCCCAAATCCAAACGGCTCACCGCCCAAAAATAATACACCACTTGCGCCAAAATCCGCGCCCAGTTTATGGAATTAACGCTCGCCAATCGCACGGAATCGCGGAAATCCGCATCGGCAAACATAGCTTTGACCAAGGCTTGGCAATCATCAAAATCCCCATCAATAGCAACGGCATGGACATTAGCGGCACTCGCCGTCGTCATCTGGCGACGTTGCACATCGGACACACGCCCCGCTGGATATAGGATAAAAACGTCAACGGAGGCAAGGTTTTGGAACGCCTCAATCGCGGCACTGCCGGTATCGCCAGAGGTCGCACCGACTATACACAGGCGTTTATCGGCGCGGTGCAGGCTGAAATCAAACATCCGCCCGATGAGCTGCATGGCGAAATCTTTGAACGCCAAAGTCGGTCCATGATAGAGTTCTAATAAATAATGATTCGGCTCTATTTCGGCAAGCGGAGCGCGGTCGGGCGTGGCAAACCCGCGATAGGCAGACGCTATCAAATCACGCAAGGTCGCATCGTCAAACGCCCCGCCAATAAACGGTTTCATCACGGTAAAGGCAACCTGTTCGTATGACTGCCCCGCCATCGCCTCACGCTCAGAATCGGCAAGAACGGGGAAACGCTCTGGCACATACAACCCGCCATCGGGGGCAAGCCCCGTCAGCATCGCCGATTCGAAATCCAAGGGCGCGCACTCGCCCCGTGTTGATATATAACGCATCTAAACCCTCCTACGCCATAGGCGACCAATCCAATAGGCGCTCATCGCGCCCCAAACCGCCGCCAAAGAAAACCAAGTCACCATATATTCCCAATGGTCGTTGGGGATATTGGTGGCAAGGGCTTGGGGAAACATCCCCGCTTGCCAACCCAGCGCATCCGTATCCAAGGCGGTAATCGCGGAGGCCACAACCAAAATCGGCTCTGTATCCAGAAAATCCGCCATCAAACCCGTGTCCCGTGCAAACCAAATCCCCGCATCCAAATCGGGCGGGGGCGTATTACGCCCAGTCTCCATAGCAAAGAATACATTGCCAATCACAGCCACCTGCCCTGCTCGCCGCACGTCTTTATCGCCCGTTCGCACAAAGCCCAAATCCACCATAATACGCCTCGCGCCAGAAGCGGTGCGTATAGTCACGGGCGCGATAATCCGAAAGCCAGCACCGCGCAGTTTATCCCCGCGTAGCACATGGATCTCCGCGCCATCCAACCGCCCAACCACCTGCACCCGCAGGTAATTATCGGCATCGGTAATCTCAATCGGCAAGGCCACAGGCTCCGCCACCATCCGCGTGTTAATATCCGCCAGATACGCGGATTTTTCATCCAGCCGTTCCCTTTGCCAAACACCCAGCCACAGCAAAACCGCAATCCCAAGCACCGCCAGAATAATAGGGAAGATAAACCTCATCCAGCACAGCACCCCTTATCAAACAGCATTATCCGCCCCAGATATAAACGGCAGCAAACAGGAATAACCACACGACATCAACGAAATGCCAGTACCACGCGGCGGCTTCAAAGCCGATATGATTGTCTTGGGTGAAATGCCCAACGGCCGCCCGCCACAGGCACACACCCAGAAAAAGAGTGCCAATCAGCACGTGAAATCCGTGAAAACCCGTTGCCATGAAAAAGTTCGCGCCATAGATATTGCCCGAAAAACCAAACGCCGCGTGGCTATATTCATACGCCTGAAAAACGGTAAAAATCGCGCCCAGAATAATCGCGCCGAAGAGACCTTGCATCAAGGCTTTGCGGTCATTATCATGCACCAGAGCGTGGTGCGCCCAAGTGCAAAAACAACCCGAACAGAGCAAAATCAAAGTGTTAATCAGGGGTAAATGCCATGGGTCAAAGGTCTCTATCCCCACGGGAGGCCACACGCCTCGGGCAAAGGGGAATCCCTCTGCCATCGTGAAAATTGAGTATTTAAAGAACGACCAGAACCACGCGACAAAGAACATGACTTCGGATGTGATGAATAAAATAACGCCGTAACGCAGACCGATGCGGACAACTGGGGTGTGGTCGCCTGTGTTTGCCTCTTTCACCACGTCCGACCACCAGCAAAACATAGTGAAAAGCACGCCGAATAGCCCTAATATAAACATCCAAGGCGACAGGGGAAACCCTGCTAGGCGGGCGGTTTCTTCGCCGCGCCCAAGGTGATGGGCAAGGAAAACCGCGCCCGATAACATTGTCAGGGCGGAAAGCGAGCCTAGGAGTGGCCAGATGCTGGGGTTTATGATGTGGTAATCGTGGTTTTTTGTGTGTGCCATTGTGATTTCCTTTGTGGTTTGTGGGTTAGTGTTATAGTTGCGGGTGTTATAGGGGAGTTTTTGGGGGAGGTCAAGGGGTAGTTGTTAGTTGTTAGTTATTAGTTGTTAGTTATTAGTGAATCCGCCCTTCGGGTCTTCGTCATCGCTTACGCGAGTGCCGACCAGCGTGGTCTTTTGTGCGTAGCCCCCGCTTCGCGGGAGCATGCCAAAAGCCCTTGGGTTTCAAGACGCTAGGGATTCTATAAATTTACTATCTGGAATAACAAGACTATAAATTGGATTATTTGTTTAGAATACTTGGGAAATGGCGATAGGCTATTTCTAAATTTATTTAGACTATATACAAGACGCTGAACCAAACCCCAGCCAAAAAAATCCGTCCAGCTCTCCGCAGGAGGGGTGGGCGGGCGGGAAGCCCGAGCGAAGTGGCTTGCCACGAAGTGAGGGCGCAACAAAAAACCTCTATCCTTAACTCCTAATAACGAACCCCAAATCGCTAGCAACCAATAACTAACAACTAACAACTAATAACTAATAACTAAAATCTAATCGCTCACATGAAACGTATAGGACAAAGTCACCGCCCGCACGGCCTGTGCGTCTTCATCCGTCATCATATCCGCGTCAATAAAGAACGTCACGGGCATCTGCACGCGCTCCCCCGCTTCCAAAACCTGCTTTTGGAAACAAAAACACTCAATCTTAGAAAAATATGACCCCATACTATACGGATAAACATTGAAAGTCGCCTGCCCCGCGGTGGGCGCGTCGGTGGGGTTGTAGGCCTCGTAAAATATGGTTACAGTCTCACCAATCCGCACTTCCACCTTGCGATCAACGGGGGCGAATTCCCACGGCATATCTTCCGCCAAGGACGCATCAAAACGCACCTCCATCGTTTCTTCCAAAATCGGTCCGTTGCCACTGGTGGCGATTTGGGTGACCCCGCCAAAGCCCGTGACTTGGCAAAACCACTGGTACAACGGCACGGATAAAAACGCCAAAACCAGCATCCAAGCCGCTAGTCCAAAGCATAAAAATGCTGTACGTAGGGGTTTTGGGGATTTTTTTTGTGGCTCTTGTGGCTCTTCGGTTTTCATGGTTTGTCCTTTGTTTGATGGGGGTTTTAACGGGGTTTATTAACTGTTCTGCTCTTCAATCAGCAGGCAGTTGCGCAGCACATGGTCGGGGGCTTCCAAACATCCGCCAGACATCATTTTGGCAACGGTAATGGCGAAGACCAGCGCGACAAAGCCCACCAGAATCAGCCCTATAACAACGTTATTCCTCGCCCTGCCCGCGCGGAAGGTTGCCATTTGCGCAGTTTCATTTGTCTCTTGTTTCATAGTTTTCCCCTAAATTCCTATTAAATCTAAATCCAAACAGGCCAAGCCTGCCACACCAGACCGAAATCACGCAAAACAGCCTCCACCCCCAGTGCCGCGAACAGTGCGAATAAATACACGATTGAAAACCAGAACAACGCCAGCTCTGCCTTATTATCGCCCTTATTATCAACCGCATCACCGCCCCCGCCCGCGTCACCACTCTTGTGCAAAAACACCATAACCGCACGGAAAACAAACCACCCGCTCAGCGACAAAGCCACCGCAAAATAAACCACTCCGCCAATAGAGCTCACCGCCAAAGCCAGCGCAATAGGACACAGCACCACCGCGTAAATCAGGATTTGCCAACGCGTATAATCGCCACCGCGTACGACGGGCATCATGGGAATCCCTGCTTTTTTATAGTCCGCGTTGCTAAACAACGCCAAGGCCCAGAAATGCGGCGGAGTCCATACGAATATCAACGCGAACATCAGCACGCTTTCCACCGATACACCGCCAGTCGCCACTGCCCAGCCTATCATCGGGGGGAATGCGCCCGCCGCGCCGCCTATGACTATGTTTTGGGGGGTTGCGCGTTTTAACCACATGGAATAAATCACCGCGTAAAAGAATATCGTGCCAGCCAAAATCCCCGCCGCCAGCCAGTTTGCCGTTAATCCCAGCATGCCTACGGACAAAAACGACAGCCACAACCCCAGAGCCAGTGCGTTTCCAGGCGAGACTCGCCCCGCGGGGATGGGGCGGTTTTTAGTCCGTTGCATGATTGCGTCAATATCCGCGTCCCACCACATGTTTAACGCACCTGATGCACCCGCGCCGAGGGCTATGAATAACAGCGAAGCCAATGCTAATACAGGGTTTAATTGGCTGTTCGGTGCGACCCACATGCCGATGAACGCGGTGAAAACCACCAGCGACATCACACGCGGTTTCAGCAATCGGTAAAAATCGCCGACATCACTTTGATAGGGGACAGTGGGGGCGAGCAAGCGTAAATATCCTTATGGGAGGTATCGGGGGGTTATCGGTTTGAAACAACCTGTTTGGGCGCGGGAGTGCTCAAAGGCATATCCACATCCGCATATTCCTGTATTGCCGAGTTTAACCAGCGCAGATATTCGCGTTCGGACACGACTTTCACCGTTATCGGCATATAGGAATGGTCTTTGCCACATAGCTCCGAACACTGCCCAAAATACACGCCGATTTTCTCAGCACGAAACCACAGCTCTGCCAATCGCCCTGGCACACCGTCTTGTTTCACTCCAAACGCGGGGATTGTCCAAGAATGTATCACGTCAGAGGCGGTGATTTGCACCACAACCGTGCGATTGACTGGCACTATAACCGCCGTATCGGTCGCCAGCAAGTATTCGGCTTGGCTGTACCCGTGGGCTTCCAATTCGTCCCTTTGCAACATCAGCGAATCAAAGCCAAAGCCGTGGTCGATATAGTCATAAGTCCAATACCACTGGTTGCCCGTGGCTTTTATGGTTAAATCCGCCTTTGGGATGATTTGCTGTTTATTCAGAAAGCTGAGGCTCGGCGGAATCATCGCCAGCAGAATAATCACGGGAATCACCGTCCAAGCGATTTCAACCGCCGTATTATGGGTGAAACGCGCGGGTGTAGGGTTAACGGAGGCGCGATAGCGGATAACCACCCAAGCCAGCAAAAGCGTGACGAAGAGCGATATTACGCCAATGATAATCAGCAGAAAGTTATCCAGCCACTGCAAATCCCGTGCCAATTCGGTGGCGGGGGTTTGGAAGTTATAGCCCTTATCGTGCGGGATACCCAGCAGGGGCAAGTCTTGGGATACTTGTTGCGCGGTGGCACTGGTCGTTGTTATTATGGCTATGATAGCGGTTGTGATGGTGGCTATCATCTTGGCTATCGTTGCGGTTATCGTTGCGGTTAGCGTGGATTTTAGGGTGGGTATTATCGGCATTGCGGAGGACTCCTTTGCAGGTTTGGTGGTCGTTTATCTGTATAAAGGCGAGGCAAACCCGCGCCATTTCCCCCAGTCATAACGATTTTTATGAAAAAGGCAAGGGGGTTTTTGGGGGTTTTGTGGGATTTCCCAAATTTTGCCGATTTTGTGAGGATTTTGGATTTTCGCGATAAACCCGATTTTCCTCCTCACAAAAATAAAAACATTTTTACATGCATTTTTTCTAAATAATTTAGATTCTGTTAATACTCTCAGGCTAGGGTGAAATACGAACCCACAAAATATACCTTATGGAAAGCAGGTTTAGCCCAATGTTATATGACTTATCATCACCAGATGCCCCCCAATCCCATGGCGAATCCCATGGCGATTCTTCGCCCGATTCACACGATTCGCAGAATTATTCCCACCCCGATGCACAAATGGATGCGCAGGGGGAGTCGCAAACCGCAGATCTTCTGCAAACCACGCTCAGCGATACGGAGGCTATTGCATGGTTGCGCCTGACCCGTTCGTCTCGCGTGGGGCCAGCGACTTTTGTCCGCCTGTTGGAAGAGCATAAAAACGCCAAGGATGCGTTGATCGCCCTGCCCGATATTGCAAGGCAGGCGGGGGTAAAGGATTATCAACCTTGCACGGTTGCCCGCGCCGAATCCGAATATGAACAGGGTTTGGAATTGGGCTATAAGCCTTTGTTCTTGGGGTATTTCCCCTACCCTAGGTTATTGTGTGAAACGCCCGATGCTCCGCCGTTTTTGTGGGCAAGGGGGGATTTGGATTTGCTGCAAAACCCGTGTGTCGCGCTGGTTGGGGCGCGGAATGCGTCGTCTTTGGGGCAACGGATTGCGGGTGTGATTGCGCGGCAACTTGGGCAGTTTCAATACGGAGTCGTCTCTGGTTTGGCGCGGGGGATTGACACGGCAACCCATCGCGGGGCGTTGGAAACGGGGACGGTCGCGGTTTTGGCGAGCGGGCTGGACGTGTGCTATCCAAAGGAAAACGCGGATTTAATGGAACAAATCGGCACGCTAGGCGTGTGTATTTCCGAACAACCCATCGGCACTACCCCGCAGGCACGGCACTTTCCCCAACGCAATCGCATTATCGCGGGGATGTGTTCGGCGGTGGTGGTGGTAGAGGCGGCGACTCGGTCTGGCAGTTTGATAACCGCGCGGTGTGCGGCCGATTTGGGACGTGAAGTTATGGCGGTGCCCGGCAATCCGCTGGATGGTCGTGCCTCTGGTTGCAATGCACTGATCCGCGATGGGGCGGTGCTGGTGCGCTCTGGGCAGGATATTCACGATGCGTTGCAGGTGCCTGCTGATTTGCGCCCGTCGGTGCGCAGTGCCCAGGGGATATTGAACTTTGTCCCCAATGGATTTTCGGAAGGCGGGGTGCAAGAGCGGATTTCTGGACGGGATGCGGAGGGTGGTGCGGTGCGGGACATGGATAATAGTGTGGTGCAGGATGTGGTAAATCCAAAACAAGAATCGGAGTCGGTAGAGGGTTCGGAAGAGGAAGACGGCGAACGGTTGATGACACCCGATTCCCTGTGTCAGAGGATTTTTGAACTCTTGGGCAGTACCAGCTTGCCCGAAGATATTTTAATCCGCGATTCGGGTTTGCCGATGATTCCTTTGACACAACAGCTCACCGCGTTGGAATTGGAGGGGCGAATCATCCGCCAACCAGGGGGTGTCTTAAGCGTGGCGGTTTGATGAATCACATATTTTAGTCCCTATTAGTGCATATTATTAGCGAAACTTGCATTTATAATCGCGCCCCGCTACAATAGCCCTTGACGCTTTTGTAAAAAATTATAAAAGCAAGCCACAGAACTTATCCAAAAATACAGGAATATTATGCCCGTTGTCGTCGTCGAATCCCCCGCAAAAGCCAAAACCATAAACAAATATTTGGGTAATAGCTATACCGTCCTTGCCTCCTACGGCCATGTCCGCGACCTTCCACCAAAGGACGGTTCGGTACATGTTGACGATAATTTTTCCATGGATTGGGAGGTGGCAGCCGATTCGAAAAAACACCTAAAGGCCATCACCGATGCCTTAAAAACCGACCCAACCTTGATACTCGCAACTGACCCCGACCGCGAAGGCGAAGCCATCAGTTGGCACCTACACGAAACCCTAAAAACCCACAAAACCCTTGCCCCCCTAACCGTCAGCCGCGTTGTTTTTAACGCGATAACCAAGAACACCATAACGGAAGCGATGAAATCCCCACGCCAAATCGACATGGATTTGGTCAATGCCTACCTCGCCCGCCGTGCGCTGGATTACCTCGTTGGCTTTAATTTATCCCCCGTTTTATGGCGCAAATTACCGGGCGCGAAATCCGCAGGACGCGTGCAATCCGTATCCTTGCGATTAATAGTCCAACGGGAAATGGAAATTGAAAAATTTGATGCCCGCGAATACTGGTCGGTTGACGTGGATTGCACCACCCCAAACGGGCAGAATTTCACCGCTCACCTGCACGAATTGGCTGGCAAAAAGCTGGGCAAATACGATTTGAACAACGCCGAGTCCGCCGAAGCCGCGGCAAAAATAGTCCGTGCGGGCGATTTCGCTGTACGCGATTTAACCACGAAACCCGTATCACGCAACCCCGCCCCGCCGTTTATGACCTCCAGCTTGCAACAGGACGCATCGCGCAAATTCGGTTTCGGCGCGGCGCAAACCATGCGAGTCGCCCAACGGTTGTATGAATCGGGACACATCACCTACATGCGCACGGACGGTATAGACATGGCGGCGGACGCTTTGCATTCCATGCGCGATACCATCGGCAAAACTTTCGGCGCGGCGTATTTGTCCGAAAAACCGCGTTATTACAAGAACAAAGCCAAGAACGCGCAAGAGGCTCACGAATGTATTCGCCCGACCGATTTCACCAAACAGGCGAAGGATTTATCCCGTTTGGACGGCGACCAAATGCGGGTTTATGACCTGATTTACAAACGCGCGATTGCCAGCCAGATGGCGAGTGCAAGGCTGGAAAGCACCTCTGCCGATTTGGCTCCGTCAGATGGGGGCGCGGTTTTGCGTGCCAGTGGCATTGTCGTGAAATTTGACGGGTTTTTGAAAATTTATGAAGAAAGCCGCGGCGTATCCCAAGGCAAGGACACGGACGAGGATAAAGACGCGCGCGCCCTGCCCCCGTTGGATATGAATGACAAAATCGCCACGCAAAACATCACCAGCAACCAGCATTTCACCCAACCTCCGCCAAGGTATAGCGAGGCTTCTTTGATAAAACGGATGGAGGAATTGGGCATCGGGCGACCTTCCACCTACGCGTCAATCGTCACGACAATCCAAACCCGTGGCTATGTTTTGAAAGAGAAAAACCGCCTGAAACCAGAAGACAAAGGTCGCCTCGTCACCGTGTTTTTGGAGGGCTATTTCCCCCGCTATGTTGAATACGATTTCACCGCGTCATTGGAGGATGAATTGGACGAAGTCTCGGCAGGTAACGAAGATTACAAAGCATTATTAACCCGATTTTGGACAAGTTTTTCCGCCGCGATAGGCGACACGGCAGAACTGCGCATCACCGATGTTTTGGAAAAAATCAACGAATTACTTGCACCGCATATTTTCCCCGCGAACGAAGACGGCAGCGATTCGCGTATTTGCAAAACCTGTGGCAACGGGCGATTATCCCTGCGAACCGCCCGAAGCGGCGAAGCTTTTATCGGCTGCTCCAACTACCCCGAATGCCGCTACACTCGCAATTTCGGTGGCACGGAAACCGAGGGCGCGGACAACGAAGATGTAACATTGGGGCAGGATGACGGCGACACGATATTCCTCCGCCACGGGCGATTTGGCCCTTATGTACAAAGGGGCGAAGTCACGGAAGAGTTGCCAAAACCCCCGCGTTGTTCTATCCCCAAACCCATGCTTGCGGGGATTGATTTAGCCCGCGCGTTGCAATTATTAGCCCTGCCCCGCGCCTTGGGCGACCACCCCGAAGGCGGAAATTTGGCCGCGTCAATCGGCCCCTATGGACCCTATGTCATGTGGCAGAAAAAAACCGCCGATGGCAAAAACGGCGCGAAAGTCTATGCCAATATCAAGGACGTGGAAGAGGTTTTGGTGATAGGAATGAACCGCGCGGTCGAGCTGATTTCAGAAAAAATAGCGGGCGGATTTGGCAACAAACAGACCAGCAATGCGTTAAAAGATTTGGGCGCGCATCCGGACGGAAACCCTATGCTGGTGATGTCTGGGCGGTACGGACCCTATGTTAAATGCGGCAAAATCAACGCGACTTTGCCCAAAGATATTGAGCCGACCGACCTGACCGTGGAACAAGCGATAGAGCTGGTGGACGCCCGCGCCGCCAAAGGTCCCCGTGTTAAAAAAACTATTAAAAAAACAATAAAAAAAACCACAAAAAACGTCATAAAAAAACGCAAACCCGCGGCGAAAAAGAAATAATATGATAGGGCGTTTGAACCATATCGCCATCGCCGTGCCTGATTTGGCGGTTGCGATTGCGCGGTATGAAAACGCGCTGGGGGCGGTCGTATCCGCCCCGCAGGATTTGCCTGAACACGGGGTGCGGGTGGTTTTTATCACCTTGGATAATACGAAAATAGAGCTGATTTCGCCTTTGGGTGCGGACTCCCCCATCGCTGGATTTTTGCGCAAAAACGCGGACGGTGGCATCCATCATATTTGTTATGAGGTCGCGGATATAGACCGCGCTCGCAAAGATTTAATCGCCCAAGGTGCGCGGGTTTTGGGCGATGGTAAGCCAAAGATTGGCGCGCATGGTAAGCCCGTTTTGTTCCTACATCCAGCCGATTTTATGGGAACATTGATAGAGCTGGAACAGGCGTAACTGCCTGATAAATAAGGGGAATTATTATGAATATAGGATCTGCTCTGGTACTGCTGGCGGTTATTTGGTTTATGGTGTTTTTCGTGGTTTTACCGATTGGTTTGACCACGCAAGGCGATGCGGGCAAGCGGTTAAAAGGCACCTCTGCTGGGTCGCCCGAAGGCGTGGATTTGTGGCGTAAAGTTCGAATAACCAGTTTTTTTGCCGTGCTGATTTGGGGGTTTTCTGTGTGGCTGATTTCCAGTGGGCTTGTATCGGTGGAGACCTTGGATTTTTACAATGCGATCAATGTTAATCCCTAATTTTTAATCCCTAACACTTAATCCTTATCAACGGGCAAAACCCGCAATCCCAAATCGCGCAACTGCTCGTTGCTTGCTTCGCTCGGCCCGCCCAGCATCAAATCTTCGCCACGTTGGTTCATCGGGAAAGCAATCACTTCGCGGATATTCGTTTCATCCGCCAACAGCATCACCAAACGGTCAATCCCCACGGCACACCCGCCGTGCGGCGGCGCACCATAGCGAAACGCCGACAGCATTCCGCCGAATCGCGATTCGACCTCGGATTTGTCATAGCCCGCCAGCGCGAAAGCCTTATACATAAGGTCGGGCAAATGGTTGCGAATCGCACCCGAAACCAGCTCATACCCATTACACGCCAAATCGTATTGATAGCCCAAAATATCGGTCGCATCCTCGGCATCAAACGCCGCCATCCCCCCGTGTGGCATAGAAAATGGGTTGTGAGAGAACGCCAAATCGCCGCGTTCATCCCGTTCATAAATCGGGAAATCCACTATCCAAGCAAAGGCAAATTCATCTTTAATCTGCCCCAATTCCGTGCCAATGACTACGCGAGCTTTTGCCGCGACAGCTTCAAAATCACTCGGCGTACCGCCAAGGAAAAACGCGGCATCGCCCAGCCCAAGCCCCAACTGTTCGCGCAGGGCTTCGCACCGTTCATGCCCGATATTTTTCGCCAGTGGCCCCGCGGCCTCCATCCCCTCGCCGATATCGCGCCAGAAAATATAGCCCATGCCAGCCAAACCTTCGCCTTGGGCAAAGGCATTCATACGGTCGCAGAACTTCCGCGAGCCGCCCTTCGGCGCGGGAATCGCACGAATTTCCGTGCCGTCTTTTTCCAACAATGACGCGAAAATTTGAAAGCCAGAGCCAGCAAAATGTTCCGACACAATCTGCATTTTCATCGGCACACGCAAATCGGGCTTGTCCGTGCCATACCAGAGCATCGCGTCACGATAGCTGATTTGCGGCCAGTCATCCGCGACTTTCCGCCCACCGCCATGGGTTGTGAAAATCTGTTTTATCACGGGTTCAATCGTGTTCAAAACATCGGCTTGTTCGACAAACGACATCTCCACATCCAGCTGATAAAAATCCGTGGGCGAGCGGTCTGCCCGAGGGTCTTCATCGCGAAAACACGGGGCGATTTGGAAATATTTATCAAAACCCGCGACCATAAGCAGCTGTTTGAACTGCTGCGGAGCCTGCGGTAAAGCGTAAAACCGCCCGTGATGCAAACGCGAGGGAATCAGGAAATCCCGCGCACCCTCTGGCGAAGAAACGGTGATAATCGGCGTTTGGAATTCGTTAAATCCCGCGTCATTCATGCAGGAGCGCGCGGTTTTTATGACATCAGCGCGAAGGATGATGTTGTTGTGCAAGGTCTCGCGCCGAAGGTCTAGGTAGCGGTATTTCAGGCGGGTTTCCTCGGGGAAATCGGGTTCGTTAAAAACCTGCACGGGCAAATCGTCGGCCGCACCCAGAACTGTCATATCTTGGATGAAAATTTCAATCTCACCCGTGGGGATGTTGGGGTTAATCAGGTCTTTATCGCGGGCTTTGACCTTGCCAAGGATGGAAATGCACCATTCGGAACGCACGGATTCAAGGGCGGAAAACACGGGGCAATCTGGGTCGGCAAGCACTTGGGTGATGCCGTAATGGTCGCGCAAATCGATGAACAAAACGCCGCCGTGGTCGCGGATGCGATGCACCCAGCCAGACAGGCGGACGGTGGAATCAACGTGCGTGGCGCGTAAATCGGCGCAGGTGTGCGTGCGGTAGGGGTGGGTCATTGGCGGGGGTGTTCCTTTTTGTGGGATTGTTTTTTGTGGATATAAATGGAAAAGGGCGGATTGTAAATAGTGATTAGTTATTAGAGGTTAAGAGCAGAGGTTTTTTGTTGCGCCCTCACTGCGTTCGGTTGCCCGCCCGCCCACCCCTCCTGCGGAGAGCTGGACGGGCTATTTTTTGGCTGGGGTTTGGCTCAGCGTCTTGTATATAGTCTAAATAAATTTAGAACTTACCCATCACCACTTCCCAAGTATTCTTTGCAAATAATCCAATCTAACGTCTTGTTATTCCAGATAGTAATTTTATAGAATCACTATCGTCTTGAAACCAAAGGGCTTTTGGCATGCCCCCACGAAGTGGGGGCTACGCACAAAAGACCATGCTGGTCGGCATTCATTATTTTATTTTACGGGCAGGTTCAACTGCCCTATGGAGCGATGACGAAGACCCAAAGGGCATCACTAATCACTAATAACTAATAACTAATAACTAATAACTAATAACTAACAACTACTTCTTAGATTCCAACGCCTTCACCCGCGCCATCAACGCTTTATTATCCGCGCGCGCCTTGGCCGCCATCGCGGACACCGCATCAAACTCTTCGCGAGTCACAAAATCCCCCTCCGCCAGCCAACGTTCCAGCCACACCTTGAACGCCACCTCCGCCTCCGCACGCGCACCCTGCGCCACGCCCATAGCATTCACCATGACCGAGGATAAATCATCAAATAATTTCTTTGAATTCGCCATTGTGTTCCCTTATCAAACTCTACATCCGCCGATATTACCACACAAAACCGCCCTTGACAACCCGCAGGAAACCCGCCATAATCCACGCCATGACTCCATTAACCCCACTATTAATCCCCTTCCCCAATATAGACCCCGTGCTGTTCAGTTTCACCCTGTTCGGGCTGAATTTATCCATCCACTGGTACGCCGTCGCCTATATTTGCGGGTTTATCATCGGCTGGCGTTGGCTTTTATTCCTGACTCGCAAGCCCCACCTTTGGTATAAAAACATCCCCCCCTTGAAGGGCAAGGATATAGAAGACCTGATGACTTGGTGCATTATCGGCACGATTTTGGGCGGACGTTTGGGCTATGTTTTGTTTTATAATTCGGCGCAATATCTTGCCAATCCTCTGGCGGCGCTCCGCGTGTGGGAGGGCGGAATGTCCTTTCACGGTGGCCTGCTCGGCGTTTGCCTTGCGATAATTTTGCTATGCAAACGCAGGGGCTGGGCGTTACTGCCCGTGTGCGATGCGGTCGCCGTGTGCGTGCCGTTTGGCCTGTTTCTGGGGCGATTGGCGAATTTCGTAAATGCAGAGCTTTGGGGGCGACCGACCCTTGCCCCTTGGGGGGTTATTTTCCCCGGCACATCGGCGCAATCTTGCGGGCAAAGGCTGGGCGAATACTGCGCTCGTCATCCAAGCCAACTCTATGAGGCCGCGTTGGAAGGCGTTGTTTTATTCGCTATTATCACTGTTTTAATCTTTTATCGCGGGCTGTTCAAAACCCCTGGCATGGCGATGGCGGTGTTCGGCTTCGGCTATGGAATAAGCCGTGTGATTGTGGAGGCCTTCCGCCAAGGCGACGCGCAGTTTGTCGGCGCAAACAACCCGTGGGGGCATATTATACGGCTCGGGTCAACCGCCGATAGCATCGGCATGACTATGGGGCAAATCCTGTCCTTGCCGTTAATTTTCGGCGGATTGCTGCTGATGTATGCGTTGCAACGGCGCAGATAATGTCGCTGGCGGATAAAATCCACGCGACCATAGCCCACACGGGTGCGATGTCCGTGGCGGAATACATAGCGCAGTGTTTGTTTCATCCTACGCTGGGTTATTACACGCGCAAAACGGGGTTTGGCGTTGCGGGCGATTTCACCACCGCCCCCGAAATCAGCCAAGTTTTCGGGGAATTGCTGGGGTTAAGCCTTGCCCAAAGCTGGCAGGAACAGGGCGGCGGGGCGTTTGTTCTGGCGGAATTGGGCGGGGGTTCTGGGCAGTTAATGGTGGATATGCTTCGCGCCACGCGGGGGGTTGCGGGGTTTGTGGACTCGGCGCAGATTTATATGGTGGAGGGCAGTGCCACGTTGCGTGAGGTTCAGCAAAACGCCCTTGCCGAGTACCCCTGTCATTGGTGCGATAATATCGCAGATTTGCCCGATATGCCCTTATTTTTAATAGCGAACGAGTTCTTTGACTGCCTGCCAATCAGCCAATATCAGAAAAAGGGTGCGGTCTGGCACGAGCGGATGGTGACCAGTAATGGCACGGGTGCGGATGCGAAATTATCCTTTTGTTTAGGTCGGCCCGTACCAAATATTGTGCCGAATGTTGATGGGGATATGAGCGGGCAAACTGGCACAGCGAGTGGCAACACTTTTACCAACTTGCCCGATGATTCGGTGCTGGAAACCTGCCCCCCTGCCTCGGCGATTGCAGAGACTTTGGCACGGCATATTGCCGAGTTTGGAGGCACCGCGATTATCGTTGATTACGGGCGTTGGGGCAATATCGGTGCGACTTTGCAAGCCGTCCGCGACCATAAAAAAACCGACCCACTGGCGGATGCGGGGATGAATGACATCAGCGCGTTGGTGGATTTTCGCGCACTGGCGCGGGCGGTGCGTCCGTTTGCGCAGGTCAGTGCGTTGGTGAAACAGGGGGTTTTGCTGGAACGGCTGGGCATAGCGGCGCGGATGGAACGGCTGGCGATTGGGCTTACGGGCGAGTCTTTGGCAAACCATATTGCCGCCCATAAACGCTTGACTCATGCGGATGAAATGGGCAGTCTCTTTAAGGCAATAGCCATAACGGCAAAGGGTGCCGCCCTGCCCGCAGGGTTTGAATATAATAAAGACGATGAAGAAAACAATGAAACTTAACCCTATACTATCCCCACTTTTGCACGGAAAACAAGGCAAAAACAACAGCACTCGGCACGGCTTTTTCACCCGTATCGGCGGAGTCTCAACGGGGATTTACGCGGGATTAAATTGTGGATTAGGCTCTGGCGATAGCCCCGAATTAACCACCCAAAACCGCACCCGCGTGGCGGATTATCTCAATGTAGCCCCCGCCCATTTATGCGGGGTCTATCAAATCCATTCCAACACGGCAGTGGAAATATCGACGCCGACCGCGGGCGTGATAAAAGCCGACGCTCTGGTGACAAACCGTACGGGTTTAGCCTTGGGTGTTTTAACCGCCGACTGCGCCCCGATTTTATTTCACGCACCATCTGGGGGTATATCGGGGGTTATCGCCGCCGCCCACGCGGGCTGGAAAGGTGCGTTGTTCGGGGTGATTGAAAACACGGTTGCTCTAATGGAGCGATTGGGCGCGGTGCGGGGGGAAATATCGGCTGTCGTGGGTCCGTGTATAAGTGCTGGCAATTATCAAGTTGGGCTGGATTTTTACGATAACTTCACCGCACAAAGCACTGATTATTCTGTGTTTTTTACACCAGACGGCACGACACATTACCGCTTTGATTTGCCCGCGTTCTGCCTGTCTCAATTGGCAAAGGCTGGGGTTAAATCGGCGAATTGGACGGGGGAATGTACCTATGCCCAACCCGAAAAATTCTATTCTTACCGCCGTGCAACCCATCAAAAAGAAGCGGATTATGGACGGCAAATTTCCGCTATTTCCCTGAATAGCAAATAAGATTTTGCAGGATAATTCGCCATTAATTATCCGTTAATTATTGTTAATTATTATTAATTATTATTTAATCCAACATTAATTATCCATTAATTATTATGAATAAATAATTAACCGCCCAATAACATGCCCGTCGCCACGATAATCAAAAACCCCGCAAAAATCCGTCGCAGAGGCTTTGGATTTAACCGATGCGCCAGCCTCGCCCCCATCGGCGCGGTCATCAAAGTCATCGAAATCACCACGAAAAACGCCACCACATTAACATAGCCCAGCATGAACGGCGGTGCGCCCTCCAAAGGCGGACTCGATACCAGAAACGCCAGCACAGAGGGCGCGGCTATAATCACGCCAAACCCCGCCGCAGTCGCAACCGCGCGGTGAATCGGCACATTATGCAGGGTCATTAAAGGCACGCCAAAACTGCCCCCGCCAATCCCCATCAGCACGGAAATAAAGCCTATCACAGGGCCAAAAACCGCCCGCCCAAACACGGCGGGCATCTGTGCGCCCAGTCGCCATTCGGGGCGACCAAACGCCATATACAGCCCGATAATAATCCCCAAAATCCCAAACAAAGTCACCAGAAAATCGGACGGACGGCTCACCGCAAAGGCCATACCCAGAACCGCGCCAAAGGCTATGAACCCGCCCCAATGACGCAGAATTTGCCACTCTACCGCGCCCGCTTTATGATGCGTTAAAACCGACCGCAGCGAGGTCACGATAATAGTCGCCAGCGAAGTCGCCAGGCAAATCTGGATGATATGCGGGTTATCATAACCCAGCCATTTGAAGGAAAAATAAAACGCAGGGACGAGGATAATCCCCCCGCCAACCCCCAGCAACCCCGCCATAAGACCCGCGAACGCCCCGATAATAAGCAATAAAATCAAGCTGATAAGAATGGTCATTGTGGCGCTTGCCCTTTTTGTGCGGTGTGCTAATATGGGATGATAGCCCGTTTTGGGCGCGAATGCAAGGAGCACGCGATGCAAGCCAAACTGACCGAAATCAAACCTGTCAACGCCGAATTTTCCGTGGCGGGGCAGATTGCGCCCGCCGATATTGCGGGGATAAAAGCCCAAGGTTTTCAAACGATTATCTGCAATCGCCCCGATGGGGAGACTTGGGGACAGCCCGATTTTGACGGGATAGCCACGGCCGCGCGGGCGGCTGGCATGCAGGTCGCTCACCTGCCGATTAGTGGCGGTGTTGGCGGTGCCGATGTCATTGCGTTCAACAATATGTTGCGCGATATGCCCGCGCCCGTGCTGGCGTATTGTCGCTCTGGTATGCGGTGTATGACCTTGTGGGCTTGCACGCAGGCGCGTGATGGTGTGGCGATTGATGATATTATGACGCAGGCTGAGGCGGCGGGCTATGACCTTTCGCAGGTGGCTGGGGTTGTTTTAGGTTTTAACGATTAACGATTAACGATTAACGATGAATGTTTTCCGTCACTTCTTGACTGGTCGGCATAACGACGTTATGACGAAGACCCGCAGGGCTAAATAATAATGAATGATTGGTTATTAGAGGTTAAGGGCAGAGGTTTTTTATTTCGCCCTCACTTCGGGGCAAGCCCCTACGTTCGGGCTTCCCACCCGCCCACCCCTCCTGCGGAGAGCTGGACGGGTGATTTTTGGCTAAAGCCTATCCAAGCATCTAGGCAAAGCCTAAATAAATTTAGAGCAAACCTATCACCAATTCCCAAGTATTCTTTGCAAATAATCCAATCTCTCGTCTTGAATATCCTGCTAATAAATCTAGGAAATACTTATAGTCTTGTAACCAAAGGCTTTTGTGTATGGGCTTTTTCGAAGTTTTATTTTGGTCGGGCAGGTTCAACTGCCCTTATGTAAAAGCTCTATATGCACAAAAGCCCCCATTAATCGTTAATCATTCATCGTTAATCGTTAATATTTTTGCCTAAAAAATAAGCAACTACTCCATTACTGCCCTTTTTCAAGGCATAATCGCACAAATCACTCCCCCCCAACACCCCTCCCCTGTAAATTCCCACAAAATCCGCTAACTCCCGACTAAACGCCATATAAACAAGCCATATAAACAAAAGGAAACCCCACAATGAACGGCGCAGATACAGTCTGGATTTTTACAGCCACCGCTTTGGTTTTATTTATGACCCTACCAGGAATCGCCCTATTTTACGGGGGATTGGTGCGGTCGCGTAACGTCCTATCCGTCCTTATGCAGTGTTTTACACTGACCTGCCTGTTATCCTTGCTTTGGTTCGCACTCGGCTACAGCATAGCCTTTGGCACGCAAAACCCCATCTGGGGCGGGCTGGGCAAGGCATTCCTGCTCGGCGTAACCCCGCAAAGCCTGACCCAAACCATCCCCGAAATCCTGTTTTTCACCTTTCAAATGACCTTCGCCATCATCACCCCCGTGCTGATGATCGGCGCGTTTGTGGAACGGGTACATTTCGGGTTTTTACTGGTGATATCGAGCCTGTGGCTGCTGCTGGTCTACGCCCCCGTGACCCACTGGATTTGGGGCGGAGGCATGCTATCTGGCGGTGAAAACGCGTTGTTCGCCGAGCCCGTTTTGGACTTCGCGGGCGGGATAGTCGTGCATCAAACCGCGGGGTTAAGCGCGTTGCTGATCGCCGCCATGATGGGCGGGCGGCGCAATAAAAACGTGCCACCACATAACCCCGTATTTGTGATGATTGGCGCGTCTATGCTGTGGGTTGGCTGGTTTGGATTCAACGGAGGCTCTGCCCTAACGGCCAATGAAATAAGCGCGATGGCGATTGCTGTTACCCATATTTCGGCGGCCTCTGCTGCGGTTTTCTGGGCGGGGTATGAGTGGTTGAAATACGGCAAAGCCACGCTGATTGGCGTGGTCACGGGCGCGATTGCTGGGCTGGCGAGCATCACCCCTGCCTCTGGTTTCGTCACCCCGATGGAGGCGTTGTTTATCGGTGCGGTGGCGGGGGTTGTGTGCCAAGAAATGTGTCGGTTTATCAAGGGAATCGCGCGGATTGATGACACGCTGGATGTGTTTGCCGTGCATGGGGTTGGCGGGATATGGGGGATTATTATGCTGGCGGTTTTGGGCTATGCCGATTGGACGGCGCAACTGGGCGGGCTGGCGGTTGTTGGCGGGTTTAGCCTGCTGGTGACCTATATTTTGGTCAAGGTGGTTGGGGTGTTTTTGCCTCTGCGGGTGAGCGAAGAGGCGGAAGCTCTGGGTTTGGATTTTGCGACCCACGGGGAGCGGGCGTATTCTGCTGACTAACGATTAACGATTAGTGATTAGTGATTAACGATTAGTGATTGGTTATTAATAACTGCCATAACTCAAAATAACTCAAGTGAGTTAATCGGAGTTAAAAATAACCCAAGTGAGTTAATCAGAATTAAAAATAACTCAAGTGAGTTAATCGGAGTTAAAAATAACTCAAGTGAGTTAATCGGAGTTAAAAATAACTCAAGTGAGTTAATCGGAGTTAAAAATAACTCAAGTGAGTTAATCAGAGTTAAAAATAACTCAAGTGAGTTAATGTGAGTTATTTTGAGTTAATGTAGTTAATTGAGTTATTGAATAACTAAAAATAACTAACCCTAGTTAATCCATTACTAAAATAACTAAAAATAACTAACCGCAGTTAATCCATTACTAAAATTACTAAAAATAACTAACCTTAGTTATTCCATTACTAAAATAACTAAAAATAACTAACCGCAGTTAATCCATTACTAAAATAACTAAAAATAACTAACCCTAGTTATTCCATTACTAAAATAACTAAAAATAACTAACCTTAGTTATTCCATTACTAAAATAACTAAAAATAACTAACCTTAGTTATTCCATTACTAAAATAACTAAAAATAACTAACCTTAGTTATTTTTAGTTATTTCTAGTTAATCCTAGTTATTTCTAGTTATTTCTAGTTAATCCTAGTTATTTTTAGTTAATCCTAGTTAATCCAGTTAAAATAATTCACCATTCATAATTCATAATTCACAATTCATAATTCACTAATCACTAACCACTAACCACTAACCACTAATCACTAACCACTAACCACTAATCACTAACCACTAATCATTGACTCCCCCCAAAAAACCCGCTACACCAAGACAAACACAGGGGACACACACCGATGGTTATGCTTGACGCTCTGCGCTTATGGATTACGCCAATAGGCGACACACCCACCCCCATCTGGAACAGGCGACCCAGCCTCCGCCTGCTTCAAGCAACCGCGCTTATTATATTCGGCGCGGTCCTCATCACGCTGACCATCTTTGAACTCCGCACGGTAGAGGGCGATTTATCAAACCCCACCCTGCAAATCCTATACATCATAAACCTGCTATACAGCGCAACGCTGGTGATATTACTTTTCGCCTCCATCCGCAGGATTTTCACCAGACGGCGGGCTTATATCACGGGGTCTAACCTGCATCGTCGCCTTGGCGTGATACTCGCGATTTTGGCGTTTATTCCAACCGTTATGATTGCCGTATTCTCTAACATAGTCGTTAATTTCAGCCTAGACGGATGGTTCTCCGACCGTATCAGCAATGTCGTCAGCGCGTCCTTGGCGGCGGCGCAAGCCTACGAATTGCAACAACGCAACGATTTGGAACAAGATATCCAATTCATCGGCTTTACCCTTGATAACCTTAAACGCACCCAACCGTTATTGGATGGCGGGGATGTTCGCATAGCCCTGACCAGCGTGCAACAGCAAATCCAACGGGGGTTAAAGGAAGCCTACGTGATTAACGGCGCGGGCGAAATCAAATCACGCGGAGAAAACAGCTATCTTTTCGGGTTTGAACCGCCCGCCATTCCCGATTTTATCCTTGCTGACCAAGGCACAACCGTGGTTATCCAAGACTGGCAGAACAACGAATTCCGCGCCATGGTGCGTTTGTCTAATTTCGCCGACCGCTATCTGTATTTATCGCGGGAGGTTGATGGGCAAATCCTGTCGTTGTTGGATGAAACCGCGAATACCATTCAATTATACAATCGTTTGGAAGACCAGCGCAGCCAATTCTTTTTCAATTTCACCCTGCTTTATGTGATGTTTTCGCTGATTGTCGTTTTGTTTGCGATTCGCGCGGGGTTGATTTTTGCCGATATGCTATCGCGCCCGATAGAACGATTGGCGGGGGCGGCGCAACGGCTGGGCGATGGCGATTTTAACGTCCGCGTGCAGGAGGAAAAGAGCATCAGCGAATTCGCATTACTCGGCAATGTGTTCAATACTATGACCGAGCAACTGGAAGACCAGCACAATAACCTGCTGGAAATTAACGAGCGGACAGAACGCCAACGTCGCCTATTTGATGAAGTCCTATCAAGCGTCACCGCGGGGATTATCGGCCTGTCCGCACAGGGTAAAATCCGCATTATCAATCAGGCGGCGGTTACGTTTTTGGGAATTGACGCGACCCACGATATTGATAAATTCATCGACATAGCCGTGCCCGAATTCGCCAGTTTGTTTCATCAGTTGCAGGATGGGCAGAAGGGACAGCAGGAAAAAATCACTCTTACACGGGCCGGGCGGGAAGAGGTTTTATTGGTGCGAATTACCGGGCGGTATAACGGGTTTGGCGACCTAGAGGGCTATGTTGTGACCTTTGATGATGTGACGAACCTCGTCTCTGCCCAACGGATGGCGGCTTGGGGCGATGTCGCGCGGCGTATCGCGCACGAGGTGAAAAATCCATTAACGCCCATTCAACTGGCGGCGCAACGATTGGGGCGCAATTATTCGGCGCATTTGAAGGACGATGAAAAGGCGGATTTTTTGAAACATACAGAGATAATAGCCCGTAAAGCGGGCGATTTGGGGCTTATTATTAACGAGTTTTCTAAATTCGCACGGATGCCAAAGCCTACCAAACGCCCCTGTGATTTGTGCGCGTTAATCGCCGATGCCGTGGTTTTGGAATCGCCTAGTTTTGAGGGGATAACCATCAATTTCACCAAATCGGTGGAGGTTATTATGGGGAATTATGATGAAGCCTTGATGTCCCAAGTGGCTATTAATGTGATAAAAAACGCGGGCGAGGCGATTTATGCGTTGCAGGAACAGCCTGATGTGAAATCCTTTGCTCCGCAGATAAAGGTGGATGTGTCTGTTCTCGGTTCGGGGGTGGGGACGCAGGCACAAATCATCATAGCGGACAATGGGATTGGTCTGCCTGACACCGATAGGATGGGGTTGTTTGAGCCGTATATCACGCGGCGTAAGGAAGGCACGGGCTTGGGGTTATCTATCGTCAAACGGATTGTGGAAGAGCATAGTGGCACTATTCATCTGGAAGACGCGGAGGTGTTTAAGGGGTGTGCGCATTTCGGGGCGCGGGTGGTTATTTTGTTGCCAATGGGGATTTAGTTGTTAGTTATTAGTTGTTAGTGATGCCCTTCGGGTCTTCGTAATCGCTTACGCGATACCGACCAGCCCCATGCGAGGGGCGTGGCTTTTGTGTATATAGGGCTTTTTATAAGGGCAGTTGAACCTGCCCGACCAAGATAAAACTTAGGCAAAAGCCCATACACAAAAGCCTTTGGCTACAAGACGATAAGTTTTCTATAAATTTACTATCTGGAATAACAAGACGGCAGATTGGATTATTTGCAAAGAATACTTGGGAATTGGTGATGGGTTTGCTCTAAATTTATTTAGGCGGTGCCTAGATGCTTGGATAGGCTTTATCAACAAAAACCCGTCCAGCTCTCCGCAGGAGGGGTGGGCGGGTGGGCAACCGAACGAAGTGAGGGCGCAACAAAAAACCTCCACTCTTAACCTCTAATAACGAACCCACAATTCTTAATAACCAATAACTAACAACTAATAACTAACAACTAATAACTAAAAACTCCTTGCAAATCCAAAAAAAACCGATATAGTGGCTAAAAAGACACAAAAAAAGGTCGCACCATGATAAAATCCACCGAGCTCGCCACAAAAGCCCCCTCAAAACCCTTGGCAAAACCCTTGGCAAAACTCCCAGCGAAACCCGCCGCAAAACCCATCGGCGATATCCTCATCATTGATGATGAAAAGGACATCCGCGATATCGTCTCTGCCATCCTAAAAGACGAGCAATACACAACCCGTCTGGCAGTCGACTCCGAATCCGCCTTTCACGAGATTAACCAAGACCCGCCCGCCATGCTCATCCTTGACCTCTGGTTAAAGGCGGGGCAGTACGACGGTATTGATATTCTAAAAAAAGTCCGCAAAGACCACCCCGATATTCCCGTCGTCATTATATCTGGGCATGCCAACGTGGATATCGCCGTTGCCGCCATAAAACAAGGCGCGTTTGATTTTATTGAAAAGCCGTTTAATCTTGATGCCCTGCTGGTCGTGGTTGCCCGCGCGATGGAGGTTGCCCGCCTTCGCAAAGAAAACCTAGCCCTCCGCGACAGCCAAGATATGGATGAGATGATTGGCAGTTCTACCGTTTTCAAAACCTTCACAACCCAGCTAAACAAGGTCGCCAAAGGCAACGCACGGGTTATGATAACGGGGCCCACGGGCTCTGGCAAAGAGCTGGCCGCGCGGTATATTCATAAGCTATCCGAACGCAAGGATGCCCCCTTTATCATCGTTAATTCCGCCAGTATTGACAGCGATAAAATGGAGCAAACCCTGTTTGGGACAGAGGGTGCGGCGGGCAACTCCACAGGTCTGCTGGAACAAGCCCACGGCGGGGTTTTGTTTTTTGATGAAATCGCCGATATGCCGATTGAAACGCAATCCAAAATCCTGCGTATGTTGCTGGAACCCGAATTCACCCGCGTGGGAGGCAAAGACAAAGTCCGCGTTGATATCCGCGTGTTATCCGCCACCAGTAAAAATATTGAACGCGAAATCGCGCAAGGGAAATTTCGCGAGGAACTCTACCACCGCCTAAACGTCATTCCCATCCATGTGCCTAGTCTGGAACAACGGTGCGACGATATCCCCGAATTGGCTCAGCATTTCATTGATGTTTTGCACCGCCAGCAGGGCTTGCCGAAACGCGATTTGACCGAGGCCGCCGCCAATGCTTTGCAGATGCTGTTTTGGCCGGGCAACCTGCGCCAGTTACGCAATATGATGGAGCGGATTTTAATCCTAGGCAGCGACAGCCGCGTGATTGATGAAAAAGACTTGCCGATACATGGCGCGGATCATCAGGATGGCTCGCAAGGCATCAAAGGCAATTACGCGATTTTATCCCTACGCGAAGCCCGCGAGCTGTTTGAACGCGAATATCTTATCGTGCAAGTCAGTCGCTTTGGTGGTAATATATCCAAAACATCCAACTTTGTTGGGATGGAACGTTCCGCCCTGCATCGCAAGTTAAAAACCCTAGGCATCATAATGGACAGCACGGACGGTGCGCGGACTGCACGGATTGGTGCTAAAAAAGATGCTAAAAAAGATGCCCCAAAAAATGCAAAAAAATAACACAGGAATGTCACTATGAAAGTCATCGTTTGTGGGGCGGGTCAGGTTGGCTGGCAAATCGCGCGTCATTTGGCGCAGGGGCGTAATGAGGTCACGGTTGTCGACAATCAACCCGATTTGATTGAGCGTATTATGGAGACTCTGGATGTCACTGGGATTGTTGGCAACGCCTCTTATGCCGAGGTTTTGCGCAGTGCGGGGGCGCGCGATGCCGATATGATTATCGCGGCGACTGCCTCTGATGAGGTGAATATGGTCACCTGCCAGATTGCCCATTCGGTTTTCCAAGTGGAACGCAAAATCGCAAGGTTGCGCAGTGAATCGTATTTGGATTTGGTTAATGCCAATATCTATCGCCGCGACCATCTGCCGATTGATTTGGTGGTTTCCCCAGAAAAAGAAGTCGCCGCCCAAGCGTTGCGCCAATTAACCAGCCCCGCCACCTTTGATACAGAGCCGTTTTTGAACGGCGAAATTGAAATGATAGGATTGGTGTTGGAAGAGGATTGCCCGGTATTGAATAAGCCTTTGAAACAGTTGTCGGAGGTGTTTTCTCGCCTGCGGGCTACTGTTGTCGGGATTCGGCGTGATGATAATTTGTTTGTGCCATCCCCGATGGATTCCCTGATGGCGGGCGATCAAGCCTATATCATAGTGCATGCCGCCGATAAAATGCGGTGTTTGGATATATTCGGCAAGAAAAGCAAAGAGCAATCCCGCGTTTTAATCATAGGCGGTGGCAATGTCGGGCTGAACGTGGCGCGCGCGTTAGAGCAAAGCTCGGCGCGGATTCATTGCAAAATTATAGAGGCGAATCGTGAGTGCGCCGAGAACGCCGCCGACGGGTTGGAACGCACGATTGTTTTGCACGGGGACGGGATGGATATTGGCATTTTGAACGAGGCGAATATCGATAATTGTGACGCGGTTTTGGCAGTGACGGATGATGATAAAACCAATCTTTTGGTGGGGGCGCGGGCGAAGATTATGAACTGCCCCTTGGCGGTGTGTTTGGTGAATGACCCCAGCTTGGTGAATTTGATGGAACCCTTGGGGATTGACGCGATTATTAACCCTCGGGCGACGACGGTTTCGTCTATTTTGCGCCATATTCGCAGCACGAATGTGCAGGCTATTTATTCTATTGGCGATGCAGAGGCAGAGGTGATAGAGGCGAAGATTCTATCGTCCTCGCCCATAGCGGGCAAGGCTATTCGCGATATTGACTGGCCTGATGGGGTGCTGGTTGGTTTGATAAAACAGGGTGATGTTATTATGAGGCCGAGCGGCGATACCAAGGTGCAGGAGGGCGATGTGGTCGTTATTTTTGCGCTGAGTAAAGGGGCGGAAAAGGTTGGGCAGATGGTGCAGGTGGGGATTGAGTTTTTTTAGTTATTAGTTATTAGTTATTAGTTGTTAGTTGTTAAGGGCTAGGTATTGGGAGTTAAGGGCAGAGGTTTTTTGTTGCGCCCTCACTGCGTTCGGTTGCCCGCCCGCCCACCCCTCTGCGAGGCTTGGGCGGACGGGTTTTTGTGGCTAAATCTTATCCAAACATCTAGGCACAGCCTAAATAAATTTAGAGCAAACCTATCACCAATTCCCAAGTATTCTTTGCAAATAATCCAATTTATCGTCTTGTTATTCCAGATAGTAAATTTATGACAAGCCCTAACGTCTTGCAACCCAAGGGCTTTTGGCATGTCCCCGCAAAGCGGGGGCTACGCGCAAAAGACCACGCCATCGCATGGGGCGGGTCGGTATCGCGCAAGCGATTACGAAGACCCGCAAGGGCATCATTCATAGTTAAAGCCTTGACAATCCGCAAGCAATACCCAATAACAACTAACAACTAACAACCAATCACTCACCACTAATCACTAATCACTAACAACTAATTACTCACCACTAATCACTCACCACTAATCACTAATCACTAACCACTCACCACTAACAACTAACACCATGCGTATATTCAAAGACCTCCCCCTTTCGCTTTACCTATATTGGGCGGTCGTTGCGCTGATGCTCATCCCGATGACCTTCGCCACGATTGCCGAGGATTGGCTGTTCGCGCGCACCTTCTTTTACCACGCCCTAGTCCTTGGCATATGGGGCTGGTTGCTATCCATAGCCATCGCCGACAGGTTCAAAGGCAATAAATTCGTCCATTACCTCGCTGATGTGCTTGTGGGGTTCGCCCTTTTGCCCGTCCTTATGGCGCTCCCCGTGGATTACCTGCTGCCCCATATTAACTTCTGGCATGCGTATTTTGAGATGTCCTCATCCTTCACCACCACGGGCGCAACCCTGCTGGGCGAGGGGCAAACCATCCCCGATGTCATCCACCTGTGGCGCGGTTTGATAGCATGGCTGGGCGGTCTCTTTATGATTATCATCGCCAGCACCTTGTTTTTCTCCATTAACCTCGGCGGGTTTGAGGTTTATTCCCAAGGCAACAAAGGCCTGCTGATTGCCAGCGTGTTTCAACGCGGCGATTTACGCCATCAAATGCGGCGGTTTGCCCGCGTGATTGCCCCTATTTATATAGGCTTGACCCTAGTTTTGGCACTGGCTTTGGTGCTGGCGGGGGATAGACCGTTTGTCGCGTTTATCCACGCGACCTCTGTGCTATCCACCAGTGGGATTTCGCCGATTGGCGGGTTGGAAAACGCCGCATCTGGCTGGGTCGGGGAGGCTATGATTTTCGCGTTTCTGCTGTTCGCCCTATCGCGCCATCATCTGTTTTTGTTTGACTCCAAAACCCGCCTGTCCAATAAATTTGCCGAGGTCAAAAGCGACCGCGAATTCGCGCTGGCTTGGCTGATAATCTTTGGCGCGACCGCCGTTTTGTTCCTGCGTCATTTCTGGGCGGCGTTCAAATTGGACGAGGCTGGGGACATCAGCCAAGCCCTCACCGCCGTTTGGGGGACGGTTTTTAATGTGCTGTCGTTCCTAACGACCACTGGGTTTCAGAGCCAATATTGGCGCGCCGCGCAGGATTGGTCTGGGCTGGGGACTACTGTTTTGATTTTGATGATTCTAACGATGATGGGCGGCGGGATTGCCACGACCGCGGGGGGGATTAAACTGCTGCGGGTTTATGCTTTGATAAAGCATGGGCAGAGAGAGATGTATCGCCTGAACTTCCCCCATTCCGTTGGCGGAGCAGGGATGCAAGCGCGGGCATTACGGCGCGAGGGTGCCTATGCCGCGTGGATTTTCTTTATGCTGTTCTTGGCGTTTTTGGCGGTGGGCATGATGGCGTTTGGATTGACGGGTTTGGACTTTGAAAACAGCCTGATTTTGGCGGTTTCGGGGCTGTCCAATACCGGGCCATTAATCGGCACGGTTTATAGCGATTTTATCGGGTATATGCAATCAAACGCCGCCGCACGGTGGATATTTTGCGTGCTGATGGTGCTGGGGCGGTTGGAAATTCTGGCAGTTATGGCGGTTTTGAACCCGATGGTGTGGCGGGGATAGTTGTTAGTTGTTAGTTGTTAGTTATTAGTTTTTTTGGGTTAGTTTTGTTGTTTTAATAATGCTTGTAATAAGTTTTATCAGCTCTTCACATTCATCAAACAAGCTCTGAAATTCTTTTTCAGAAAAATGATTTGTTTCCTTCAATAATTCCAACCAATACAAAGTTTCATTGGTTTCCTTTTGCGCAATGGCGAGCTTATGGATAAAATCGGCGGTGCTTTCCGCATGTTGCGCTTCGCGATATAATGCACCAATGGCAGTGCCAGAACGCAAAAGCTGTTTGCTTAAAACATATTCGCGTTTTTCTATCAGGAATTTATACGCCTTTACAATCCGCACTGCAAAAGCAAAACTTTTATTTTTTAGGGGAGTCTTTTTAGTCATCATAATTCATAATGTATCGTTAATAATTAACAATTAATTAAAAATGCTCAAAAAATAACTAACAACTAATAACTAACAACTAATAACTAATAAAACCATTTTACAATTCAACAAAACATGCTATAAAAAAAATTCCCTATTAAAAACAACAATAAGAAAGGGCAGGCCATGAACAAAGAAAAAACCAACCTGCAAGAGTCTTTTCTAAACCATGTGCGCCGTGAAAAGGTCTCCGTCACTATATTTTTAGTCAATGGGGTAAAGCTCCAAGGCGTTATTACGTGGTTTGATAACTTCGCCCTGTTGCTGAATTTAAACGGGCAAGCGCAACTGGTCTATAAACACGCGATTTCCACGATTATGCCCGCGCAACCCGTTGTTCTATACGGGAAAGGCGATTCGGATGCGGATGCGGATGCAAACGCGGACGCGGATAAAACCGCGCCAAAACCCAAACCCCCAACTCCCCCCAGCACACAGGATGCTGATGAAACATAATGCGCGCCTGCGTCCTTTATCCCTTCATAAAAACGCGCGATAACACCGCCGCGGCCGCCCACAGATTGCAAGAATCAGAGGCCTTGGCGACCGCCTTAAACCTATCCCTGATTCACAGCGCAACCGTGCCTATGCGCGGATTTTCCGCAGGATTGCTGTTCGCGCGGGGCAAATTGGACGAATTAGCCGCGATTATCGCCGACAAAGACATCGGTTTGGTAGTCATTGACGGCGCACTCACCCCCGTGCAGCAGCGCAATTTGGAACGCCGATGGAAGATAAAAGTCATCGACCGAACGGGTTTGATTTTGGATATTTTCGCCAAACGCGCGAAGAGCCACGAAGGTGTTTTACAGGTGGAATTGGCGCAATTAACCTATCAAAAGAGCCGATTGGTGCGCAGTTGGACGCACCTTGAACGCCAACGCGGAGGCTTGCAATTTGTCGGCGGGGCGGGCGAAAGCCAGATAGAATCTGACCGCAGAGCGTTGGATAACGCCATCGTTCGCATCAAACGCCGACTGGATAAAATCGTGAAAACGCGCAATTTGCATCGGGCGGCGCGGCGGTCTGTGCCTTATCCTATTGTCGCGCTGGCGGGGTATACTAATGCGGGGAAATCTACTGTTTTCAATGCTTTAACTGGGGCTGGGGTGGTGTCAAAGGACATGCTGTTTGCGACCTTGGATCCGACTATGCGGATGGTTCGCTTGCCCTCTGGCCGTGAGGTTATCGTGTCCGATACGGTTGGGTTTATCTCTGCCCTGCCGACCGAATTGATAGCGGCGTTTCGCTCGACTTTGGAAGAAATCACCAGCGCGGATGTCGTGCTGCATATCCACGATAGCGCGAGCGCGCGGATGGAAGAGCAAGCCCGCGATGTACGGCGGATATTGACGCAGTTGGGGGTTATGGATGAAGTGGGGGGGTCTGTTGCGGAATCGGTTGTGGATTTTGGCAAGGATTTTGGCAAGGATTTTGGTGGGGCTGATGGGGAGTCGGGTGCGGAGCCGAGTGGCTCTGCCCCGCAGATAGAGGTGTATAATAAGATTGATTTATTAGATGATACCGCGTTTGATACCCTGCAAAATAAGGCCGAACGGCAGGATAATATGGTGTTGCTTTCCGCGATTGATGGGCGCGGGTTGGATAAATTGTGTGCAGCGATTGATGTGGCTCTGCACGATAAAGTCCGTGATAAGTTGGTGGGCGCGACCTTGCGCCTTGGCTTTGATGAGGGCAAACGCCGCGCGTGGTTGTTTGAGCAGAACGTGATTGTTAAGGAACGGCAGTTAAAAGCGGGCTTTAAGATTGAGGTGAGCTGGACGGCTGAACAGGCGGTTCGGTTTGAGCGAATGGTTAGTGACTAGTGGTCGGGGGCTTTTGTGCATATAGAGCTTTACTTGCGTAAAGCCCATACACAAAAGCCTTTGGTTACAAGACGATAAGGTTATTCTAAATTTATTTAGGCTTTGCCTAGATATAAAGACAGGCTTTAGTCATAAAAACCCGTCCGCCCAAGCCTCGCAGAGGGGTGGGCGGGCGGGAAGCCCGAACGAAGGGGCTTGCCCCGAAGTGAGGGCGAAACAAAAAACATTTACCGTTTATAATTAAAACCCATCGGTTATGTTTGGCACGGGTCGCGCGAACCCGAAGGGTGTGCGTCTTGATTGTTAGGTGTTAGGGAATTTGCGTCACCGAAGACTCTTAAAGACTATTGACCCAGTACAACCGATAAGCTGACGCGCACCCGTGGGGGTGAGGGTGCGCGCGACCGCCCCCCCTGCGGACACGTCCGCTAAAATTAGGAAACAAGGCGGTCGTTTCCTAGAATTATATGTCTGCTCTAGAATAATAATGAACGGATTAGCCCTTCGGGTCTTCGTCATTGCTACGCAATGCCGACCAGCTCCACGCGAGGGTGGGGTCTTTTGTGCGTAGCCCCCACTTCGTGGGAGCATGCCAAAAGCCCTTTGGTTACAAGACGATAGGGATTGTCATAAATTTACTATCTGGAATAACAAGACGTTAGAGTGGATTATTTGCAAAGAATACTTGGGAAGTGGTGATAGGTTTGCTCTAAATCTATTTAGGCTTGGCAAAAGACGCTCGGACAGGCTTGGGTGCGCCCGCCCCGAAGAGGGCTTTGCCCTCAAGGGTGCGGGTGCGCCCCGTGGTGACATCGCAAGGCGATGGCGAAGACCCGAAGGGCATCACTAATAACTAATAACTAATCACTAATCACTAATCACTAATCACTAACAACTAAACAGCGTCTTCCGGCGTATCCACCAGATTATCCAGCCCAGCGTCCGCGTCAGCCCCATCATCAGCCTCTTCACCAGCACCATCAATCCCCATACCCATATCATCATCCATAGCAGCCGCGGCCCCCATATCATCAAACAATTCGGCATGATCCAGTGCAGCCGCAGCATCCGCCTCGTCCGCCACATCTTGGATAGATTTACCTTTGGCCTGCAATTTCGCCTCTTCCTCCGACCGCGCAACATTCAATTGCACTTCGCAGGACACCTCTGGATGCAATTCCACGCTAACCGTATGAATCCCCAACGCTTTAATCGGCGACAACAGCTTGATTTGCTTTTTATCCAAAGAAAACCCAGCCGTTTCAGCCTCCGACGCGATATCGCGCGAGCTAACTGAACCATACAACGCCCCCGCATCCGAGGACGAGCGAATAATCGTAAAAGACTGCCCGTCAAGACGTTCCACAATCGATTCCGCCTCCGCGCGGGTTTCCAGATTTTGCGCCTCTAACACCGCTTTGCGTTCGGCAAAAGTGGCGCGGTTGGCATCGTTTGCCCGCAACGCCTTGCCCTGTGGCAAAAGATAATTGCGACCATAGCCTTGTTTGACTTGCACCTCATCCCCCATTTGACCGAGTTTAGAGATATATTCCAATAAAATAACTTGCATAACGGGCTCTCCTATTTCACAGCGTAAGGCAAAAGTGCCAAAAAGCGGGCGCGTTTAATCGCATTCGCCAGCTCGCGTTGTTTTTTGTTTGACACCATGCTGACACGGGCGGGGACGATTTTGCCACGCTCGGAAATATATCGTTGCAGGAGTTTCACGTCCTTATAGTCGATTTTAGGTGAATCTGGATGTTGGAAAGGGCAGGATTTCTGCCGAAAGAAAATTGGCTTGTTCATGGGTTATGCTCCTGTTTGGGTTGGGGTTTCGTCTGATTTTTCGGGAGTGTCCTTTGGGGCATCCTTGGCATCGTCCGTTTTGGCATCATCCGTCTTGGATTTAGGCGTTTTGGGTTTGGGCGTTTTGGGCGCGTCTGGTTTGGGCGCGTCCATATCGGCTTTATCGGCAGACTTATCATCCCGCGAATCATTCTTCTGAGAATCACTCTTCTGCGAATCCCGCGAATCACCCTTATCCGAATCACCATCTTTATCCCTGCGCGGTTTGCGTGGCGCGTCATCATCGCCCGCCTCACCCTCGCCCCGTTCACTACGAGCGCGATCGCGGTCTTCACGCATCGTTTTGGCTTGCATCATAATAGTTGGACCTTCTGTATGCTCCTCCACTTTGATGGTTAAATTGCGCATCACATCCTCGTGCAAGCGCATCAGACGTTCCATCTCATGCACCGCGTCAGCAGGCGAATCAGAGCGGAAAAAACAATAATGCCCCTTGCGATTCTTGTTAATTTTATAGGCGAGCGTCTTCAGCCCCCAATATTCCGTATCAATAATCTTGCCGCCATTGTCGGTAAGAATGGTGCGGAAATGTTCCAGCAGAGCTTCCGCTTGCGCGATGGAAATATCCTGTCGCGCAATAAAAGTGTGTTCATAGAGTGCCATGAAAGTGTAATCTTAATCTTTAACGGGCTTCAAAATATGGGTCAATTTATGCTTCCGCGCCCATATACGAGCGGCCTTGTTTATCTTTATTTAGCGAAAGCCTGTGCCTTATAGCTGATTTTTGGGGATTAACAAGGGGGTTTTTCGGTTTTTGTCTTCATTTTGGGCGTTTAATGGGGAAACATCGGTTATTCATTGTGAATTACGGATTTTAGTTGTTAGTTATTAGTTATTAGTTATTAGTTATTTTTTGAGCATTTTTAATGAATTGTTAATTATTAACGATACATGATGAATTATGATGACTAAAAAGACTCCCCTAAAAAATAAAAGTTTTGCTTTTGCAGTGCGGATTGTAAAGGCATATAAATTCCTGATAGAAAAACGCGAATATGTTTTAAGCAAACAGCTTTTGCGTTCTGGCACTGCCATTGGTGCATTATATCGCGAAGCACAACATGCGGAAAGCACCGCCGATTTTATCCATAAGCTCGCCATTGCGCAAAAGGAAACCAATGAAACTTTATATTGGTTGGAATTATTGAAAGAAACAAATCATTTTTCTGAAAAAGAATTTCAGAGCTTGTTTGATGAATGTGAAGAGCTGATAAAACTTATTACAAGCATTATTAAAACAACAAAACTAGCCAAAAAAACTAATAACTAATAACTAACAACTAACAACTAAGCTCCTTAATCGCCGCATCCCAAACCGTTGTTTCCTGTGCTCCGCTTATCGCGTGTTCCTCTGCCACCACGAAAAACGGCACCCCCTGAATCCCCATTTCCCGCGCCTGATTATCGGCAGCCCGCATCGTATCCTTATCGCTATCGCCGTCCAACAAACGAGCAACAACCGCCTTATCCATCCCTGCACCACTGGCTATACCGCACAAAACCGAGGGCACCGAAATATCCCGCCCCTGCTGAAAATACGCCTTAAACATGCGGTCGACCACGGCGTTTTGACAGCCCTCAATCCCGCTCCAATAAATCAAACGATGCGCGTCCAGAGTGTTCGGCGTGCGCTTTATCCCCGCGAAATCCAACGTTAAACCACTGGATTTTGCCGCCGCATCTATCTGCGTATAAACCTGCACAGCTTGGGTTTTACCGCCAAACTTACCCTCCAAATACTCGCGCCTGTCCATCCCACCTTGCGCCATATCAGGGTTTAATTGAAACGGATGCCAGTGGATATCAAACCCAAGGCCCGGGTTCAGCGCAAAGGCCGCGTCCAGCCGAACCTTGCCAATATAGCACCACGGGCAAATCGGATCAGAAAATATATCAAACCGAATCATAAGAGTGTTCCTTTTTATCAAATAAACCGAATCGGTTTAACCGATTCGCAACCGCAAGTCCGCGTAAGTCCGCCCGAATTCACGCGACACCGCCCCCACATATTCACCGATTTTTATCAATATAGCAAGGCTATCCCTAAAAAAAGGACACCCTCACAAGGAGGGTGTCAAGTTATGAGGCAGGTTTCATACAGGCTGAAACCTATCGAGCAGTAATTACAAATATAGACAAAAAATCATAAAATGCAAAGTAAAATGTTAATTTGCCCATGTATAAATCGTTAAAACCGTGCTATAAACCTGTTTTTCACAAAGGAATGTTGCCAACATGACACATCACAAACCAACGGCTACCCGCCATATATCGCCTTATTTCATTGGGATTTGCGCGGTTGCACTCGCCATTTTCACGCTGACCACCCCCGTTTTCGCGGATAATCATGGAATATCCATGTACGGCAAGCCCGAATTGCCCGCGAATTACACCGCCCTGCCCTATGCGAACCCTGACGCGCCCAAAGGCGGACAGATAGTTTTTGGCGAATCGGGCGGGTTTGATTCGCTAAACCCCTATATTTTAAAGGGGCGTTCCCCTTGGGGAGTCCGCGCCCACATGGTTGAATCTCTGATGGGGCGCAATTGGGACGAACCTTTTGCTTTGTACGGATTGCTCGCCGAATCGATAAAAACCGCGGATGACCGCAGTTGGGTGGAATTCACCCTCCGCCCAGAGGCACAGTTTTCTGACGGCAGTCCTGTGACGGTGGACGATGTTTTATGGAGCTTTGAGACGATGGGCGCGATTGGCCATCCGCGCTATCAACGTTCGTGGCAGAATGTAGCCAGTGCCACCCAAACGGGCGAACGCACCTTGCGAATCGTCTTTAAAGAACAGGATTTGGAGGCACCTTTAACCATGGGTTTGCGCCCCGTTTTGAAAAAATCAGATTGGGACGGGCGGGCGTTTGATGAAAGCGGGCTTGACCCTTTCACCGCTTCGGGGGCGTATATTTTGGATGAGTTTGAACCGAATCGGTTTATCCAATTCCGCCGTAATCCGGACTATTGGGGGCGTGATTTGGCGTTCAATCGCGGGCGTAATAATTTTGACACGATTCGTTATGAATACTTTGGCGATGGTGGCGTGGTTTTTGAGGCGTTTAAGGCAGGCACAACCAGCGTTCATCGCGAATGGAACGGGGCGAAGTGGAATTCCAGCTATGATTTCCCAGCCGTGCAATCGGGGGCGGTGGTGAAATCGTTAATTCCGCATCAGCGTCCGACTGGTATCAATGGTTTTGTTATGAATACTCGCCGTGATATTTTCAAAGATTGGCGGGTGCGTGATGCTATGATTCACGCGTTCAACTATGAATTCATCAATCAAACCGTTAATGATAGTGCGATTGCGCGGATTTCCTCGTATTTTTCAAATTCGGTTTTGGGAATGCGGGAGGGGGTTGCCACGGGTAAAGTGCGGGCGTTGCTCGCGCCCTTTGATTCGAATGGTGATTTGATTGAAGGCGCGATGGACGGCTATACCCTGCCCGTATCGGACGGCAATGTCCGCAATCGTGGGAATTTACGGATAGCCACGGCTCGGCTGGCAGAGGCGGGCTGGACGATACAGGACGGCGTATTAAAGAACAGCGCGGGCGATGTGTTTGCCTTTGATATAGTGCTGAGTGCGGGCTCTACCGAAGACGAAGCGATTGCCAATATCTATGCCGATGCGCTCCGCCGTTTGGGGATGGATGCGCGGGTGATAACCGTGGATTCCGCGCAGTATAAGGAGCGTGTGACAGTCTATGATTTTGATATGACGAAGTATCGGCGCGGGTTGTCTTTGTCCCCTGGGGTTGAGCAAAAGGCGTATTGGGGCGGTTCTGGAGTGGTCGAGCCAGGGTCTCGTAATTATATGGGAGTGGATAATGCCGCGATAAATGCCCTGGTGGATGGGTTGGTTTTGGCCGAATCGCAAGAGGATTTCGTGGCGACGGTGCGTGCCTTGGACAGAGTGCTGATGGCTGGGCGGTATGTTATCCCGATATGGCCTGCCCCTGCTTTGCAATCGCGGGTCGCGCATAAGCGTGAGCTGCATTATCCTGCTGAGCTGCCGATATACGGTGATTGGATTGGGTTTATGCCCGATGTTTGGTGGGATGAATAGTTGTTAGTGATTAGTGATTAATAGTTAACAGCAAGGCGGTTGCCAGACAAAACATAAACACCGCAATCCCCGCATCCAAAATCCGCCAAAACCGCGCCCGCCCCATCATCGGAGCCACCAATTTCGCCCCATACCCTAATGTAAAAAAGAAACTAAACGACGCAAACGACGCACAAATCCAAAACGCAAACCGCGCCCCTGCTCCGTCAAACTGCGTGGAAACCGCGCCGATTAACACCACCGTATCCAAATACACATGCGGATTTAACCAAGTCACTCCAACCAAAATCGCTAGTATTTTGAAAACAGACACAGGCGCACCCTCCAGCTCATTACGATAATCCGAATACAGCACCGCCCGCACTCGCATCGCACCATAGCCCACCAGAAACACGATGCCAAACACCGTCATCGCGGACTTAAACCACGCGACCTCGGCACTTATCTGTGAAAACCCGTACACCCCAACGCTAATCAAAATCGCATCGGACATCGCGCAAAACAACACACACACCAACACGTGGCTTTTCGCCAACCCTTGGCGCAAAACCAACGCATTCTGCGCCCCAATAACAACTATCAATGATAGGGCGGTGAAATAGCCCGTGATCCCCGCGTAAATCATCGGTTATCGCTTGGTCGCAGTCCTGCGAACCTTTTTTATAGCGGGCAATCGTGTGCCTGCCGCGCCGACGGGTGGCACGACCAGCCCCGCGGAAATCACCAATTTAGCGGCGGATTCCACGTCCATATCCAACAGAACTATGTCCTTTTTCGGCACGAACAGCAAAAAGCCAGAGGTCGGATTGGGCGTAGTCGGCAGGAACACCGAACACATCTTTTTATGCCCTGCTTTGCCCAGAATCTCGCCTTTTGTATCGGTCACAACAAAGCCAACCGCCCATATCCCTTTGCGCGGATATTGGATAATGCAAGCGTGTTCAAATTTGGAACTGGACGGGCTGGTAATCGTCTCTACAATCTGTTTTGTGCCACTGTAAATGGAACGGACAATGGGGACTCGCGCCACCAGAGCCTCACCCAAACGCAGGATTTGACGACCGAAAAACCCCTTTACCACCGCGCCGATAAAGGCGGTGAAGACCAGAAAGACTATGATACCGAAACCACGCAGATTGACATCAAAATAAACTTGCGGATTATAGCGATTGGGAATCAGTGGCAAAATACGGTCATCAAAAAACCCAGCGACCGCCCAGATGAGGTAAATAGTCATAACGACAGGCAGAACGACTACTAATCCAGTCAGGAAATTGGTGCGGAATTTGCTGAAGATGGACGGCGGTTTTGGCGGTAGGAATATGGGAGGGGGTTTGGTTGCCTTTACCCCTGTTTTTACAGGAGGCTTTGCCCCCGTTTTTGCACCCGTTTTCACATCCGTCTTTACATCGGATTTTACATCGCTCTTTCCTGCGGTCTTTACGGCAGGTTTTGCCCCTGCCCCCCCAGATAATTTTGATTTTTGATTCGCCATACCCATTTCCTATCGTATTTACACGCAATTCACGCGCGACTCTACCGCCTTATCGCGAGTTTATCGCATTATTCGCAGTTATTTCCCACTATTTTCCTTTTATTTCCTTTTATATCGTATTTTTGCACTTGCCAAGTGGTAAAATTACTTTTATACGCCCCCTGTCTGGTAAAAATCAGATGAATAACAGGCAGAAGCGCGAATATGGGACAAACAGCCCATATTCCACCGGTTGGGTTGTACCCTTATACTTCTGCTCAGGTAAAACCGGAAAGGAAAACACTATGGCTCTGCCAGATTTCACCCTGCGCCAATTGCTGGAAGCAGGCGTTCACTTTGGACACCAAACTCACCGATGGAACCCGCATATGGGACCCTATATTTATGGGGCGCGTAACGGCATTCACATCTTGGATTTAACGCAAACCGTCCCTTTGTTGGAGCAAGCGTTAATCGCTATCCACCAAACCGTATCGAAAAACGGTCGTGTGCTGTTTGTCGGCACAAAACGGCAGGCTAGCGACGCGATAGCTGAGGCTGCTGAACGGTGCGCCCAATACTATATTAACCAAAGATGGCTTGGCGGAACGCTGACGAACTGGAAGGTTGTCTGCAATTCCATCGATCGTTTGAAGATGATTGATGAAAAATTGGCGGGTGAGACTGAGGGTTTTACTAAAAAAGAACGTTTGGGGATGGAGCGGGATCAACGCAAACTGCAAGCCTCACTCGGCGGGATTCGCGAAATGGGGCGATTGCCTGATATTTTGTTTGTGATTGACACGAATAAAGATGCTCTTTCTATAGCGGAGGCTAATAAATTAGGCATCCCCGTGATTGCCGTGATTGACAGCAATTCCAGCCCCACAGGGATAGATTATCCCATACCGGGTAATGACGATGCGACTCGCGCGATTACGTTTTACTGCGATTTGATGGCAAGGGCGGCCTTGGATGGGGTCAGCGAGCATATGCAATCTGTTGGCATAGATATGGGGGCAAGCGAAGCTGCACCTGTGGAAGAATTGCCAGAGGTGGAAGAAGCCGAGCAAGAGGTGGATGATAAAAAAGCCGGGCCGGTTGTTGAGAAGAAAGGCACTAAAAAGCTGGACGCGGCGACTAAGGCGCAAGCCGTACAGGCGGGCAAACAGGCGGTTGCGAAACCTGCCGATAAGTCCGCCAAAAAATCAACCACTAAACCAGCAAAGACCAGTAAGCCAGACGCGGATGTCAAACCCGCAAAGGCTAAACCTGTAAAAGCTGAACCAGCGAAAGCCAAGCCAGCCAAAGTTGCACCTGCGAAGGATGCAAAAGCAAAAGCTCCCGCAAAAGACGCTAAAGCAAAGGCTACCCCCGCAAAGGCTAAAAAAGAGGACGCGCCTAAAAAGCCCGCCCCTAAAAAAGCCGCCCCTAAAAAGGCCGATACGGCGGAGAAAAAGGCTACTGCCCCTAAAAAGGCCGCACCTAAAAAACCAGCCACTAAACCAGCCACTAAACCAACAAAAGGAGACTAAATCATGGCTATCACAGCAGCACAGGTAAAAGAACTGCGCGACACTTCGGGCGCGGGCATGATGGACGCGAAAAAGGCGTTAACCGAAACAAACGGCGATATGGAGGCGGCGGTTGATTGGTTGCGTACCAAAGGGCTCGCCACTGCCGCCAAGAAATCAGGGCGCACAACGTCTGAGGGTTTGGTCGGTGTTCATATAAACACCCCCCATGCCGTGGTCGTAGAGGTCAATGCCGAAACCGATTTCGTGGCGAAAAACGCGGATTTCCAAGGCTTGGTTACGGGTATCGTAAAGGCGGCCGTGGATGTGGATGATTTGGCGCAACTGATGGACGCGCCGTTAAACGGCGGGTCGGTGACGGACGCTGTGACTTCCGCGATTGCGACGATTGGTGAAAATATGTCGGTACGGCGGATGGCGCGGGTTTCGGGCGAACGGCTGGGCGCGTATATTCACACGGCAGCGGCCGAGGGTTTGGGGCGGATTGGCGTGATTGTCGCGATAAACGGCGGCAATGATGGCTTTGCCAAGCAGGTTGCGATGCATATCGCGGCGACTAATCCGCAGTCTTTGGATGAGAGTGATTTGGATGCTGACGTGATTGCTCGTGAAAAGGAAGTGCTGAGCCAGCAAGCACGGGAATCAGGCAAGCCAGAGGCTGTGATTGAAAAGATGATTGTTGGGCGGATGAAAAAGTTTTATGCTGATGTGACGTTGGTTAATCAGGCGTTTGTTATCAATCCGGATCAGAGTGTCGGGGAAGCGGCGGCCGAATGCGGTGCTGTGATCACTGGGTTTGTGCGGTTTGAAGTGGGTGATGGGATTGAAAAACGTGAAGAGAACTTTATGGAAGAAGTGGCGAAGACTATGAAGGGCGGATAGTTGTTAGTTGTTAGTTGTTAGTTATTAGTTATTAGTTATTAGTTATTAGTTATTAGTTATTAGTTGTTAGTTATTAAAGCAAGCAGTCGTAAGATTGCTTGCTTTTTTTATGGTGATTTTATTAACGATTCTGCCCCAACACCATATTAGTGCTGGGAGACTACTAAGCCCCGCGTGCGGGCGCGATGTATTTCTGCAAGCAGTATTCTATTCCATCGCCCTCCCAACCAAATGGGAGGATTTTTGAGAACACCAATCCTCAATGTGTCACGCGAAGGTTAGTAGACCTTGTCGACTCCTTCACAATAGCCTAATTATTTTTTGATTGCAAGTTAAATAACGATTAATGATTAACGATTAACGATTAATGACCATTCGTTATGTTTGGCACGGGTCGCGCGAACCCGAAGGGTGTGCGTCTTGGTTATTAGGTGTAAGGGAATTTGCGTCACCAGCGACTCTAAAATACACTGACCCAGTACAACCGATAAGCTGACGCGCACCCGTGGGGGTGAGGGTGCGCGCGACCACCCTTTGGGCGGTCGTTTCCTAGGTGCTAGGTCTGCTCTAGAATAATAATGAATGCCCTGCGGGTCTTCGTCATTGCTACGCAATGCCGACCAACCCAAAAGTAGCAAAAAAATCATTATTAGTTGATTTATTTAGGCTTTGCCAAACATAGCCAAAGGCTTTTGTGTATGGGCTTTTGCGAAAGCAAAAGCTCTATATGCACAAAAGCCCCCACTAATAACTAATAACTAACAACTAACAACTAAACCAAAACCCGCCCCGCAACCGCGTCCAGCTTTGCCACCACCGCCTCATCGCGAGCCTCTGGTGCGGTGATAATCGCATACTCCAACGCGCGGTCACACCCGCATTCGCACACCCCACGCGCTCCTCCCAATTCATCAGGCAACCCCGCCACCAGCTTTTTCCCAGCCGCCACATTGCCCATTAAAACCGCGATAATCTTAGTAATATCCACCTCACCATGGTCGGGATGCCAGCTATCATAATCCGTGACCATAGCCATTGACGCATAGCACATCTCTGCCTCCCGCGCCAAGGCCGCCTCTGGCATGTTCGTCATACCAATCACGTCCGCCCGCCAAACTTCGCGGTACATTCGGCTCTCTGCCAGGGTAGAAAATTGCGGCCCCTCCATTGCCAAATAAACCCCGCCATCATGCACGCGAATCCCCGCCGCACCAGCCGCGGCAAAACAGGCGGCACCCAACCGCGCACAGGTAGGATGCGCCATGCTGACATGCGCCACACACCCCGCGCCAAAGAAACTCTTTTCACGCGCAATCGTGCGGTCAATATACTGATTTACCACAACAAAATCACCGGGCGCGTATTCATCACGCAGCGAGCCACAGGCGGACAAGGACACCACATCCGTCACCCCTGCCCGTTTCAAAACATCAATATTCGCGCGATAGTTTATCGCCGAGGGGCTATGCACATGCCCACGTCCATGACGGGGCAGAAACACCAGCTTTATCCCGTCCAGCCACCCGACCATAATATCGTCCGAAGGCGCGCCAAACGGGCTGCTCATCGCCAGCCATTCCACCTGTTCCAAACCGTCCATATCGTACAAGCCACTGCCTCCGATAATACCGATAACTGGTTTTTTCTCTTTATCCGTCATAATAACCCCTTTTTTATCGGGCAGATTGATACTGCCCTTTCACTGCCCTTTTCACTTGCCTTTTAGCATAAGGCGGGGTAAAGTCAAATCCAAACAAACCCACACACACAAAAGGACAACCACAATGCCCATCGGTGTTTTTGATTCGGGTCTGGGTGGATTAACCATTTACCGCAGCCTCGCCCGCGCTCTGCCTAACTATGATTTCTGCTACCTTGGGGATAACGCTTGCGCCCCTTATGGCTTGCGAGATAATGACGATATAACGCGATTGACGCAGGCGGGGATGGAACGACTCTGGCAGGCGGGGTGTGATTTGATTATCCTTGCGTGCAATACCGCCAGCGCGGTTGCCCTGCATGATTTGCAAACCGCAGGTCTGCCGAAAGGCAAACGGGTTTTAGGCGTTTTCGTGCCGATGATAGAGGCAATAACCGCCCGCCCTTGGGGTGACAAATCCGCCCCCCGCCACGGCGATTTACGCCAAGTCGCCCTGTTCGCCACCCCTGCAACCGTTGCCAGCCGTGCTTTCCAGCGCGAATTATCCTTCCGTGCCTTGGGGGTTGATGTGGAGGCACAACCTTGCGATGGATTGGTGGAAGCGATAGAATCCCACGATATGCCACTTGCAGGCGATTTGGTTCGCGCCCATATAGCGGCTTTACAAAAGCGGATGCCTATGCCACAAGTGGCGGTGCTTGGATGCACGCATTATCCGCTGGTTCGCGAGATCTTTGAGGATGTGTTGGGCGCGGATGTGCAGGTTTATTCGCAGGAACAGCTATGTGCGCAGAGCTTGATTGACTATTTAAACCGCCATCCCGAATTCGTGGAAAACACGGAGGGCGGGGGCAAAACGACATTTTTAACCACGGGGGATGCGGGCAAAGTATCCCAAGGGGCAAGCCAGTTTTTGGATAGACCTGTGGTTTTTATACAGGCTTGAAAGGGGTTTCGTGGTGAATAAGATTGTTTTGACTAGCACGATTTTGATAAGCTTGCCTGCCTGTGGCAACGGGGCTTCCCTATTAAACCAAATCGGGCGAGGCGGTGATAATACCGCTTTCCCGAATCCCGATAGAGTCCGCTATACCGATTGGGTGGATAATTTTGCTAACACGCCTGATAGCGACCACAAAAACCAATTTCTGCAAGAGACAGAAGACGGGGTGAATAATGGCGATATTACGGAGGTTATCAATACCATCACAATCCCTGCTGTAACTATTCGTGGTATTCAAATAACGCCTCCAATAAGTGAGGAAACCAAAACGCCCATTGCTCCTAAATCCCTAACCTTTTTTAACACCACGCATGACGGGGTAGATTTAGACGGCGACCCTACGGACGGTGTCGCTTATTTTTATGGAAGCTCTGCGCCCGATGTCCATCATTACTACGCAGGGCTTTTACCTGGCACGAATCTGGGCGCACCTGTTAGTCAAGACTTGCCCGTGGCAAATTGGCAAGGACAGATTGGGTGGAGTTCTGCACTGGGCAGCTCTTTACCGCCAGAGCCTATGGACTTTACCCTTAACATTAATTTTGCCGATAGCACGATTAACGGGCAGGTTGATCTTGCCAATAACCTCGCGTTTGTTGTAAGTGGCAGTTTCACCCCACGCGGACTCATAACAGGAACAACCTCTTACGATAACAACGGCAATGACAACAACGGAACGCTACGCGGTTTGATTGGCGAACAGGGCGCGGTTGCCGCGTTTATCAGCAATGCGGACGCAAACACGGGCTATTCTGGCGGGTTTGTCGTTTGCGCCCAAATCCCATGCCTAACGGATGAATAAAGGAACACACTATGACCGATAAACATAAAATCGCTATCCTCGGCGCGTCTGGCTATACGGGGGCAGAGCTGGTTCGCATCATCGCAACCCATCCGTTTATGCAGATTAACGCGTTAAGTGCAGAGCGCAAGGCGGGGCAAGCTATGTCCGCCGTGTTCCCCCATTTGCGCCATTTACCCCTGCCTGATTTGGTGAAAATTGACCAGATTGACTTCACCGATATTGATATTTGTTTTTGCGCCCTGCCCCATAAAACCAGTCAAAAAGTCATCGCGTCCCTGCCCAATACCCTTAAAATAGTGGATTTGTCGGCGGATTTTCGCCTGAGCAACGTGGGCGATTACGCCCATTGGTACGGCCAGCCCCACTGCGCCCCCGATTTGCAGAAAACGGCGGTTTATGGGTTGACCGAATTCTACCGCGATGCGATAAAAACCGCGCGATTGGTCGCCTGTACGGGGTGCAATGCCGCCACGGGGCAGTTTGCTCTGCGTCCTTTGATTGCCTCGGGGATTATTGATTTGGACTCCATTATTATTGATTTAAAAACGGGGGTGAGCGGGGCTGGTCGCGGCGCGGCAGAGCACCTTTTGCATGCCGAATTATCCGAAGGGGCGCACCCTTACGCGGTCGGTGGGACTCACCGCCATTTGGCGGAGTTTGACCAAGAGTTTTCCGCCATAGCAGGGCGGGAGGTTCGTGTGCAATTCTGCCCGACTCTGTTGCCCGCAAATCGCGGAATTATCGCCAATGTTTGGGTGCGTGGGGATGCGCGGGCGGTTTATGATTGCCTTGCAAAGGCGTATGCGGGCGAGCCGTTTTTGGTGATGTTGCCCTTTGGGGACGCGCCCAGTTCGCGCCATGTGCGGGGTTCAAACTACTGCCACATAGGGGTTTGCGGGGATAGAGCCGACGGGCAGGCAACCGTGATGGTCGCACTGGATAATTTAACGAAAGGCTCTTCGGGGCAGGCCGTGCAGAACGCGAATTTAATGCTTGGTTTGGATGAAACGACGGGGCTGGATTTCGCGCCCGTATTTCCATGATAATTTTTGGGATTTTAGGCGTATAAATGTCTGTTGGATTAAAAAAACGCCGCCGCGTGCAGATGGTTTTAATCGGCTTTGCCATGATTATTATGTCGGCTGGTTTGATTATTTTTGCCTTGGGCGAGGATAGTATTTCGTATTTTCGCAGTCCCACGCAGGTGCAGGACTCCGCGCCCGCGGACGGCACGGTGTTTCGGTTGGGCGGGCTGGTTTTGACGGGTAGCTTGCATCAAAATGGGGATACCCATGCCTTTACCATTACCGATTCAAACGCGGATATTTCCGTTATTTATCAAGGACTTCTGCCCGATATATTCCGCGAGGGGCAGGGCGTGATAGCCCTTGGGCGGATGCAAGACAACCAATTCATCGCGCAAGAAATCCTTGCCAAACACGATGAAACCTACATGCCGAAAGAGGTGATAGACGCATTAAAAGCTCAAGGGGTTTATCAGCCCCCCAATAAATAAAACGCGCCCACAGAAACCCCCACCGAACGCCCCATACTCATTTTATTAGAGGTTTGCCCACAGTATCGCCCCCTTTGAAACAAAGGGAAAAGCCATGCCAAAACCTCACAAACCCCAAACAATCGACAAAATCGCCCGCGATATTTTGCGCAGAGAAGGCGGTTATGTCAATGACCCAGACGATTTGGGCGGAGCGACAAAATACGGGGTAACCCTTGAAACTATGCGCCGTTTGGGGCTGGATGTCAATCAGGACGGGCAGGTGACGCAGGCGGATGTGAAACTGCTGACCCGCAAACAGGCGGTGCAAATTTTCAAAGACCATTATTTTTATCGCCCGCGATTAGACCGTTTGCCCGCGCCGTTGCAACCTGCCGTCTTTGATATGCAGGTGAATTCTGGCAGTAACGCCATTAAAATTCTGCAAAACCTGCTGAATGACGCGCAGTTTGATTTGATGGTAGATGGGATTTTGGGGGCGCATAGCCTGTCTGCTGCCGCTCGGTTTTGCGCCCGTGCGCCCGATTATGCGGTGGATGCTTACGGGATAGCTCGGCGGAATTATTACTATGCTTTGGGCGATCGGCGGGCGGCCTCGCGTAAATATATCGTCAATCGCCGTGGTGGCAAAGGCGGCTGGATTCGCCGTGCCGAGGATTTTATCAGCAGGCCGTTTCATCTGTCCTTGCGCGACCATCGTGAGAGGACCGCACAATGGGATTAATCGCGACATTATTCGGGTTGGCAAAGCCCTTGGGGCATATAGGCAAGGCGATTATAGGGCATAAGGCCGCCAAATCGGCACACGCCCACGCGCGGACTATGGGCGCGTTACAGCAATATGGGGCGGAATTTCAATCGGTCAGGGGCGGCTGGTTTGATAATTTTGTCAACGGATTAAACCGCCTGCCCCGCCCGTTTTTGGCGTTCGGCACGATGGGATTATTCGTTTATGCGATGGTTGATCCTGCTGGATTTGCCGCGCGGATGGCGGGCTTGGCATTGGTGCCAGAGCCGTTGTGGTGGTTATTCGGCGCGGTTGTGTCGTTCTATTTCGGGGCGCGGGAGCTGCATCATTTACGCGTGAAAAAGGGAGTTTTTGGCGGGGGTAGGAACGGCTTGGGCGGTGTTGCTGGGCGCAGCTCGCAGGATGAAAGGGATACGGTGTTTAACGGTGCAACGCGGGCGGTTGGAGGGAATGCGGCGTTGGATGCGTGGCATGATAGTGATTAGTTATTAGTTGTTAGTTGTTAGTTATTAGTTATTAGTTGTTAGTTATTAGTTATTAGTTGTTATAAATTGGGAGTTGGTTATTAGAAGTTAAGAGCAGAGGTTTTTTCTTTCGCCCTCACTTGGGGACAAGCCCCTTCGTTCGGGCTTCCCGCCCGCCCACCCCTCTGCGAGGCTTGGGCGGACGGGTTTTTATGACTAAAGCCTGTCTTTATATCTAGGCACAGCCTAAATAAATTTAGAGTAAACCTTTCACCAATTCCCAAGTATTCTTTGCAAATAATCCAATCTAACGTCTTGTTATTCCAGATAGTAAATTTATAGAGACCTTATAGTCTTGTAACCAAAGGGCTTTTGGCATGCTCCTGCTCAAAGAGCAGGGGCTACGCACAAAAGACCACGCTGGTCGGTATTGCGTAGCAATGACGAAGACCCGAAGGGCTAAACCCACTAATAACTAACAACTAATAACTAACAACTAAAACCTTGACTCCCCAACAACTCCCCCCTATACTCCCCGCCATACCAACCCTTACGAAAGCCCGCCCGATGTTTAACCGCCCCCATATAGACAAAACTTTCCTTATCAAATGGGGCGCGTCCATCGCCCAAATCGGCGGCTATGCGCTGACGGGATTCGGCATCACGCCGTATAACATTTACCTGTTTATTATCGGGCTGATTGGCTGGTTTATCGTTGGGCTTTTGTGGAATGATAAGGCGATTATCCTGATTCACCTGATAGCGTTTGGCGCACTGATTGCTGGCTCTTTGTCCTAAAATGACGCGTTATGCTTTAAAAATAGAATACCATGGGGCTCGGTTTTTCGGCTGGCAGAGGCAGAAAACCCACCCCTCCGTGCAACAAACCGTCGAGGAAGCCTTGGCTAAAATCGAGCCCGCCCCCGTGATAATAGAAGGCGCGGGGCGTACCGACACGGGCGTGCATGCCTTGGGGCAGGTCGCCCATTGCGATTTGCAAAAAGACTGGACGAGCGCGAAATTATGCGCCGCCATGAACTATCATTTACGCCCATATCGCGTTGTTATCAAGGCCGCCGCGCGGGTGGCAGACGACTTTCACGCGCGGTTCAGCGCGATTGAACGGCGGTATATGTTTCGCCTGCTGACCGCGCGGATGCCCAGCGTGTTTGATGCGGGGCTGGTTTGGCAAATACCGCATGCTCTGGACGCGGAGGCGATGCAATTGGGCGCGAATCACCTGCTTGGGTCGCACGATTTTACCACGTTCCGCTCCGCCATGTGCCAAGCGGGCAGTGCGGTGAAAACGCTGGATAAGCTGGATATTTCGGTCGTGCCGAGGGCGGAGGACGCGGTGGAATATCGGTTTGACGTGCGGGCGCGGAGCTTTCTGCATCATCAAGTGCGCAGTTTTGTTGGGACTTTGGCGCGGGTTGGCGAGGGCGCGTGGTCGCCTGACCGCGTGAAAACGGCGTTGGAAGCCTGTGACCGTGCCCAATGCGGGCCTGTTTGCCCGCCCCAAGGGTTATATTTGGCAGAGGTTTGTTATGGGGAAGATGTTTTTAGGGATGTATAATTAACGATTAACAATTCACCCCTAATAACTATTTACAATCCCCTCCATTTTACGCTATCCTATCAAAATTAACCACAAACCCACCACAAACCCGAACATACCAAAATGACCCTGCCACGCCCCCTCCCCTTCCTAATCGCATTCTGCCTGTTAGTCTTAACCGCAACCATAACCACGACCACGGCCTCCGCCCAACCCTTTGAAACACAAGCAAAATTCGCGCTTATCATCGACCAAACCCACAACACCGTCCTGTTTGAAAAGGACGCGGACACGGGCTTCCCCCCTGCCTCCATGTCCAAACTGATGACGTTAAACATGCTGTTCGAAGCCCTGCGCGACGGCCGCGTCACGCTGGACACGGAATTCACCGTATCCGAACGCGCCCACGCCATCGGCGGCTCGACCATGTTCCTGCGCCACACCGAACGGGTTGCCATAAAAAACCTAATCCCCGGCATTATCGTGCAATCGGGCAACGACGCTTGCATCACGGTGGCAGAGGGCTTGGCGGGGTCCGAAGACGCTTTCGCCCGCCAGATGACCGCCCGCGCAGCCGAGCTTGGCATGACGCAATCGGTTTTCACCAATTCCACGGGTTGGCCTGCCCCAAACCACCGCATGAGTGCGCGGGATTTGGCCTTCATAGCCCAACGTTTGATGACAGAATTCCCCGAATTCTACCCCTATTTCGCGCAAACCGAATTCACTTGGGACAATATCACGCAGGCGAACCGCAACCCTCTTTTATCGCTTGGCATCGGCGCGGATGGATTGAAAACGGGCTATACGGAAGAATCGGGATACAGTTTGACAGGTGCGGCTAAGGCGGGTAATCGGCGGATTGTGTTTGTCGTATCGGGGATGGAATCGAAAGCCGAGCGCGCCCGCGAATCCGAACGAGTCGCCAGCTGGGCTGTGCAGAATTTCCGTGAAAAGCAAATCCTTGCTGGCGGGGAGGTTCTTGGCACGGCGGATGTTTGGCTGGGGGCGGTTGATTCCGTGGGGCTTTATACTCGCGATGCGATTACTGTTCTTTTGCCCGTGGCGGGGGGCAAATCTTTGCAGGCAGAGGTGCAATTTACTAACCCAATCCCCGCCCCGATTGAAAAAGATGCGCCCGTAGGGACGCTGATTGTGTCGGCTTACGGCGGGGAGCGCAGCTATCCTTTATACGCGCAAACGGCGGTGGAGCAGTCTGGCACGATACGCGCGACTTGGCAGAAACTGCGGATTCTTGGGGCGCGGATGTTGGGGCAGGATTTGTATTCGGTCGGGGAATAGCGGTTATGTTTATCACTTTTGAGGGTATTGACGGGTCGGGCAAAACCACGCAGGCGCGGCTGTTGGCGGAGCGGTTACGCGCCGACGGGCGGTCGGTTGTTTTAACGCGAGAGCCTGGGGGTAGCACGGGGGCGGAGGCTATTCGTGGATTGCTGGTCAAAGGTGATAAGGATAAATGGTCGGCGGAGACCGAAATTTTGCTCTTCACCGCCGCACGGCGCGACCATTTGGAAAAGACCGTTCGCCCCGCCGTGGCGGCTGGGCAGATTGTGATTTGCGACCGTTTTGCCGATAGCACGCGGGTGTATCAGGGCAGTGTTCGTGCCGCGAAACGTGGGCTGGTGGATGACCTGCATAGCCTTATTATTAAGGACGAACCCGATGTGACCTTTGTTATTGATATGGACGCGGACGTGGCTGCTGGACGGGCGGCGAGCCGTGATGACAGCGAAGGGCGGTTTGAAAGTTTCGGGGTGGCGTTTCAGCAAAAGCTCCGTGCGGGGTTTCTGGCACTGGCGGGCGAACCTGCGCATCGCGGGCGGTGCTATGTTATCAACGGGGATCAAGAGCCAGAGGCGGTTTTGGCGGAGGTTTTGGCGGTTTTAAATAGTGATTAATCGTTAATCCCTCTCTTTACAATTCACAATTTATCACTAACAACTAACAACTAATAACTAACAACTAACAACTACCATGACCGACCCAGAAACCCTGCCCGAATCCGATTGCGTTGCCAACGCCCCGCACCCTCGGTTCAGCCAAACCATGTTCGGCCAACACACCGCGCAGGCCGATTTCCTATCGGCGTTTCGCCAAACGCGCCTGCACCACGCTTGGCTGCTGGGCGGAGCACGAGGCATAGGCAAGGCGACCCTCGCGTGGCATATCGCGCGGTTCATGCTGGCGCAGCAAACCACCACGCCCCCCAATGACACCCTTATTCTACCGCCCGACCATCCGATTAATCCGCGTATCCACACCCTTGCCGACCCGCGTTTGTTTCTGCTTCGCCGCGCTTATGATACCAAAAAAGCCACATTCCAAAGCCGAATCAGCATTGATGACATCCGCAAATTGACGCACTTTTTCTCACTATCCACACCCGATGGCGGGTGGCGGGTGGCGGTGATTGACACACCAGATGAGCTGAGCCCGAACGGCGCGAACGCCCTGCTAAAGATATTGGAAGAACCGCCCGAACGCAGTTTATTCCTGCTTATCAGCCATAAACCCGCGTTTTTATTGCCAACCATTCGCTCGCGTTGTTGCGTTTTGCGTTGTGCGCCTTTGCCCGATGAAACGGTGCAAACCGCCTTGCAACAGATGAACGCCCCCCTGCCCGAATCCGAATCCGAAAAACGGGCGTTGCACTTGCTGGCCAAAGGCTCGCTGGGTGAAGCGTGGCGGTTGTTAAACGGCGACGGTATCGCGCTGTATCGCCAAATCGTTGGGCTGATGGGCAAGGGCTCGCCCATTCCCCGTGCGGCTCTGCTGGATTTTGTCGGGATGGCGACGGAACGAGGCAACACGGAAAAAACCGCTATGACGCATCATTTATTACATACCTTCGTATCGCGAGTCTCCCATTTTGGCGTGGATAACGCGGGGTTTTCCCCGATTACAGAGCAGGAACGGACGTTATTTGCCCAGCTTTGCCCGAATTTGGCACGGGCGCAGGTTTGGGCGCAAGCTCTGCAGGATATTATCGCGTTGCAAACACAGGCGGAGATGATAAACCTTGATCCCCATTCCATTATGCTGGATACGTTTTTGCATCTGGATAAAACCATTCAAAACTGATATAACCGCCCTATGACCGACACCATCGTTGATAGCCACTGCCACCTTGATTTCCCCGTTTTTGCCGACCAGCAGGACGCGGTTATTGAACGCGCCCATGCGGGCGGGGTCGCCACTATGGTGAGTATTTGCACGCGATTGCGCAATGAACCGCAAGTGCGGGCGATTGCCGAAACCCACCCCCGCGTGTTTTATGCCGTGGGCAACCACCCGCTGAATTGTGGCGAGGAAACGCTGGCGACCACTGATGATTTAATCAAAATCGCCGAGCATCCCAAAATGATAGGGATTGGCGAGACTGGGCTTGATTATCATTACACCACGGAGACTATGACCGCGCAAAAACAGTCCTTCATCGCCCATATTGCGGCGGCGCAGCAGACGGCTCTGCCCCTGATAATCCATGCCCGAGCTGCCGATGCGGATATTGCGGATATCCTGAAAACCGAGCATAAAAACGCGCCGTTCCCCTGTGTCATGCACTGTTTTTCATCATCAAAAGAATTGGCGCACACGGCACTGGACTTGGGGTTTTATCTGTCCATGTCTGGTATTGCCACCTTTAAAAACAGCCAAGATTTGCGGGATATTTTTGCAAACAGCCCGCTGGATAAAATTCTGGTGGAAACGGACAGCCCCTATCTTGCCCCCGTGCCGCATAGGGGTGGCACGAACGAGCCCGCTTTGTGCGTCCATACCGCCGCCGTTGGGGCGGATATTTTTGAAATGACTTACGATGATTTTGCCCGTACGACTACGGATAATTTTTATCGTTTGTTTAATAAGGCGTGGCGATGAAGGACGCGAACCTAAAATTAACTATTTTGGGGTGCGGGTCTTCTGGTGGAGTCCCCCGTTTGGGCAATAAATGGGGTGCGTGCGACCCGCTAAACCCGAAAAACACGCGACTGCGGTGTTCCCTGCTGATACAACTTATCGGCGCGAAAGGCACGACAACCGCCTTAATAGACACGGGGCCTGATATGCGCCAGCAACTGCTCCGCGCGGATATAGGGCATCTGGACGGGGTGATTTTCACCCACGACCACGCCGACCATACCCATGGGCTGGACGATTTGCGGATGATTTTTCTAAACCGAGGCGCGCCCTTGGATGTTTGGGCGAATCGTGAGACTGCCGACAGTTTGCGGGCGCGGTTTGACTATGTTTTCGCCACGCCAAAGGGCAGCAGCTATCCGCCGATTTTAACGATGCATGTGTGCGAATACGGGCGCGATTTTGTGATACGCGGGGCGGGCGGGGATATCGTGGTGCGCGTGGCAGAGGTGCAACACGGCCGCATGATGGTGCTGGCTGTGCGGATTGGCGGGATGCTGTACGCGCCCGATATATCGGGGATTCCCACGGGGTCGCGGTGGGCGTTTGAAGGGCTGGATTGTTTGATTATTGATGCGTTGCGATATGCTCCGCATCCGTCACACGCGCATTTAGAGCAGACTTTGCAATGGATAGCCCAGTTCGCGCCAAGGCAGGCGGTGCTGACGAATATGCATAGCGATATGGATTATGAGGTTCTGCGGGGCGAGGTGCCAGATGGCGTGGTGCCTGCTTTTGATTTTATGTCGCTTGTTAGTTGTTAGTTATTAGTTGTTAGTTATTAGTGGGGGCTTTTGTGCATATAGAGCTTTACTTGCGTAAAGCCCATCCACAAAAGCCTTTGGTTGCAAGACGATAAGTTTGTCATAAAAAAATCATCGTTCATCTTTAATTTAAGAAAAACTTTGCCACAAAATCCACTAATAACTAACAACTAATAACTAATAACTAAAAAAGGGCTTGATTTTGTCGTAAATTGTGTTTAGTGTTTATTGTGAAAAAGATACAAAGTGCAAAAGGACACGCTCATGCCATACATCAAACTTCTAACCGCTCTTGCTGGGCTTGCACTCTTAACCGCTTGTGGTGGTGGGGGTGGAACCGTCGCGGACGGGTCTGCCATCTGCGCGGCGAATCCGTTTCCCGCCACCTGTGGGGCGGAATTTGCCACCGCCCGCACGGATATTATTACCGAGTGTGAGGCTGATGCAGCAGGTACGTCTTGCCCTGTCGCGATTACATTTGTTTGCAGTGAAAACCCCTTTGAAGTTCTTTGCTATACTAATTCTACATATGTGGAAGCTCGCAATACAATTAATGAGAGTTGTCAAGATACTACTGCCGAATGCGAGGCGGCCAGGGTGATGCGGGTTTGCACAGGCAACCCGTTCGAGTCAGAGTGCGATGAAAGCTATGATACCCAACGCCAAACCAGGTGCGAAGCGGGTGTTAGAGAGCGCACAGATTGCACAACTACGATTGCGCGGATTTGCGATGTGACTACTGGCAATATTTTTGATGATTTCTGCACGGGATTGACAGGTACGGATGATTCGCGCAGAACGCAATGCGAATCGGGTACTGTAGAGCACAGAGAGCGCGCAGATTGCACAGCTACGCTTGCGCGGATTTGCGGGGCAACTGCTGAAAGTATTTTTGATTCGTATTGCGATGATTTGACTGTCTATGAGAGCGAGCGAAAAACCTTTTGCGCAGCGGGTAAGCCAAACCGTGACGCGATGATTTGCATGTCCACGATTGTGCGGAGTTGCGATGCGACTACTGGCAATATTTTTGATGAGTTCTGCACGGGATTGACAGGTATTGATAATTTGCGCAGAATGGGGTGCGAGTCAGGTTCTAGACAGCGCAGAGAGCGCACAGAATGCGAACCCACGATTCTGCGGATTTGTGCTAACAGTATTTTTGATTCGTATTGCGATGGTCTGCTTGTCTATCAGAACCGGCGAGAAAGCTTTTGCGCAGCGGGTGAGCCAAACCGTAACGATATGGTTTGCATGCCCACGATTGCGCGGATTTGCGGGGCGGAGGGTGATCCTTTCGATCCGTTCTGCACGGGGATTGCAGGCTTAGAAGAACTGCAAAACGCCCGTTGTGAGATGAACCCAGTGGCAGCATGTTTTGCAACCGCCGGATTTGTGTCGGGTTTAACCGAGAATCCGCCAACAGTACCGGGCATTGATGTTACTGGTCGTTATAGAATCATAAACCTTGCCGATACAAACGATGGTGTGGCGTTCTTTGCGAGTGGTGTTGACGATAACCGCAAATATTTTACAGGAATTTTTCCAACAACCGATTTGGGCGCACTTTTGGACAGTGACCTGGGTGCGGAATGGAAGGGGAGATTTAGTGCGGTTAATAACACCACCGGTGCCCCTTTTGATACAGACTTCATCCTTATGGTTGATTTCAGCGCGACAACGATTTATGCCTTGATTCCGACGGGTGTTCGCGACTTTTTCTATGAAATAGATGGTAGCTTTGCTCTCGATACTGGTCTGCTATCAGGTTCGGTTGAGTATGGTAGCTATATGGGTAGTGGTAAGCTAGAGCCACCGCCTTCTGAATCCACAGATATCTATATCAGTGGAACTTTGAAAGGTTCAATCGGGCAGGAAGGCGCGGTTGGCGCGTTTTATGGTTCTACTACTACTATTGCTAGAGAGGATGCTGGAGCTGAGACTTTCCAACTGGTTGGCGGGTTTGCCGTCGCGCAACCCCGCGCTTGCATCGCGACCAGCAATTGTGTGGACGTGACGACCACCGCTTGGACGGGCAGCTTTGCGACGGGTGAAACCCCGCCCGCCATGCCAAACGCAACCACAGAAAATGAATTTTTGGCGATTTCAGCAACGACGGCAAGCTCCTTAACCAACGTTATACCGACAACATTATTCATACAAGATCTTGACGGAGCCACCACTGATGGCGTGGCATTTTTTAGAGAGAATAATGCATACTATGCTGGGATTTTGGCGGGTGTAAATTTGGGCGAACCGATAACCGCACCCTTCACAAATGCAAGTTGGGCTGGCAAAATCAGTACTGTTGCGTATAATTCTTGGGGGGGAATTGATTATCAAGCGACATTAACCAACTTTGATTTTATGCTTGATGTTGTCTTTGATGGAACAAGTGGGGGAACGATAGATGCTCTTTTCACCAGAATTGGGCGTTATTATTCAATCGATGGGACATTTGATGCTACGGGGATTATTAAAGGCACGGTTACCTATGGTTCAACCACAGGGACAGGCGACGCCAGAGCCATAGATACGACGAGCGATACTTACAGCCCGGGAACTTTAAGCGGGATTATCGGGAGGGACAGTGCGCTTGGCGCGTTTATCAGTGATGATGATGGAGCGGGTAGTGCGGCAACCTCCTTTGCTGGTGGGTTTGTCGCCCGCCCTCGCATAGCTGATATAGACGACGTTACAGAACTTGCGAATTATGATAATTGGGTGAAAGGTGCCAACCCCGCTAGCGAGCAAGACCCATCGGCGACATTCCAATTCGCACACTCTCATGCTACGGAGGACTGGCTGCTTTTAAACCGATTCAACACCCAGACGAATATAAGCACCAATGCGAATACAACTGCAAAGAAGTTTAGCGACGCACGATATAATGGCGAGAGTTTGGTCGGGATGGCATCTGAACCGAACTTTATAAATGATGGGTTTGCTTATTTTGTGGAGTCATCAAAGTTTTACGCTGGGATTTTAAGTGACACCAATATGGGCGCGCCTTTAACCCAAGCACCTGCCGTTGCCACTTGGATTGGAGAGATTTATTCGGTTTCGAATTTTTTTCAACAGACCGCATCGTCAGATTTAACCCTAACCATTGGTTTTGCCAATGGTAGGGGGACAATTAGCGGTACTTCCACGTTAGCGAGTATAAATAACAACTTCAGCAAAGACTCTGTACTTACATATACTCTTTCATCTGGCAGTTTTGATACCCGCGGGGTGATAACTGGCAGTATTAATCTCACTTTGGACCCGAAGACGACTGTGGGGGATCCCGATGAAAGGCGTACTGCCATCCGCAATGGCAATTTTTCTGGGCTTATTGGGGCGCGGGGCGCAGTCGGGGTATTTGCTGCCTCTAGTTTCGCTGGCGGGTTTTTTGCCGTGCCTCAGTCATTTGCGGCGGATACAGATGTGAGCTATGGCGATTGGGCGGAAGTTGTCACCACGGATGTTGCCACGCCCAGCACTCCCCTTAAAAACGAATTTCTAACGGGCAGTGATGGTACGGGTGCAACCAGCGTTAATGTTATTAACTTTAACAACGCCATCAATGAAAATACCACTTTCGGTGGGGATGTTAGCGATGGGGATTTTAACGATGGTTTTCAAATTTTTGCAAATACAGGCACGGGTAATCCCACGAATTTCTACGCGGGAATTTTGACAACAACTAATTTGGGTGGGGCTTTAGTGGAAGTCGCCGATGCCGTTTGGCAAGGGCACCTCTATGCCGCTCGCGTTGATGGTGCGGGTGGCTATGAACAAGCCCAATTTGTGCTGGATTTTGATTTTTCCACGAAGACAATCTCTGCCACAGGCATTCCCGTAAGGCGGGTTAGTGGTGCGGCACTTGCCGATGACGTTGCCACTTACGGTTTCACTGCGGTATGGGATGCTCGCGGGGTGTTTAATGCAGGCACAATAACCCGCACCCTTTCTACCGTGGCTAGCGCGGGGACTTTAACAGGGATTATCGGGGCAGAGGGCGCGGTCGGCGTGTTTGTCAGCAACGCGGGCGCGCCCGTAGGTTATGCTGGCGGGTTTGTTGTCAGCCCAAATGCCCGTTGGATTGTGCGATACGACGATTGGGTGGATGTCACCACGCCCGATACCGCACGAACCGCCCCACTCACCAACCAATTTTTAACGGGTGTTAATAATGAAAGAACTGCCACTAATGGCCACCTTGGTTTTCTGAACTTTGCAAACGCCACTCCTACTGACGGTACGGCTTGGGCTGGGGATGGCAACGATGGTTTTCAAATTTTTTCAAATGACCACTCTGATAGTGCAGACGAGCCCACGAATTTCTACACGGGGATTTTTACAACAACCAATCTGGGCGCACCCCTAACCGAAACCACCGCGTCTGGCACATGGGAAGGGCGACTCTATGCCGCCCGTGACACGGAACCTGCTACCGTAGGTAACACTGTTGTCAATACTGAAGTTGCCGATTTTGCGCCGACGGTTACTTTTAGCACAAAGACAATCTCTGCCACTATCACTGGGGTAACAAAGTCTGCTGGTGCGGACATTATGGCTGATACTGTTTCATACGATTTCACCGCGGTATGGGATGCTCGCGGGGTGTTTCAAGGCACGATAAACCGCAACCTTTCTAGCGTGGCGAGCGCGGGGGTTTTAACAGGGCTTATCGGGGCGGATGGCGCGGTCGGCGTGTTTATCAACAACGCGGGCGCGGCTGTGGGTTATGCTGGCGGGTTTGTCGCACGGAAAGCCCCTACTAACTAGGGCGGGGTTAATCGTTATTTATCGCGCCCAAAATTCGCCCCATCAATATCCTGCCCCGCCTCTATAATCGCACGGCGAATATCCCGCGTCCGCGTAAAATACGCGTGCAAATGGTCGCCATCGCCACTGCGAATCGCGCGTTGTAAATCAAACAACTCCTCGCTAAACCGCCCCAGAATCTCCAATGTCGCCTCCCTATTATTCAAAAACACATCCCGCCACATAGTCGCATCGGACGCGGCTATACGGGTGAAATCGCGAAACCCCGCCGCCGAATAATTTATCACCTCTTGGTCGGTAACGCGGCGCATATCATCGGCTACCCCAACCATCGTATAGGCTATTAAATGCGGCGCATGCGAGGTCACCGCCAGCACCAAATCGTGGTGTTCAGGGGTCATAGTTTCCACATTACTGCCCAAACCCTGCCAAAAATCGGTAAATCGCGTTAAACAATCGGCGGGCACACCCGAATCGGGCGTGAAAATACACCAACGACCGCGAAACAACCCGTCAAACCCCGCTCGCGGTCCAGATTTCTCCGTCCCAGCCAAGGGATGGGCGGGGATAAAATGCACACCAGCAGGGATATGCGGGGAAACCGCCGCAATCACGGCTTGCTTTACCGACCCAACATCGCTAACAGTCGCGCCCGCGCGAAGATGCGGTGATATCCGCGCCGTCAAATCCGCCATCGCGCCAACTGGGGCGCATAAAATCACCAAATCCGCGTCTTTCACCGCGTCCTCTGCCCTATCACAAACATCGCAGAGCTGTAATTCGGCCGCCACCGCCCGCGTTTCTGCACTGGGGGCAAAGCCCGCGATTTGCCGTGCCAGCCCGCGTTTGCGCATCGCCAAACAGAGCGAAGAGCCAATCAACCCAAGCCCCAAAATCGCGGCTTTCTCATACAAATGTGTCATTGGTTTTCCTTTGCCATAAAGCCTTTTATCGCCACCATCAGCCGAGCCGATTGCGCCCCCGTGCCAACCGTCATCCGCAGGCAATCCGCCAAATCATAGGCGGCAACATGGCGCACTATAATACCGTTTTGTTTCAAATAGTCATCGGCTCTGCCCGCCTGCCCCGCGTCATCAAACCGCACCAGAATAAAGTTCGCGGTCGACTCATCCACTTGCAACCCAAGCGTGTGGCATTCCCGCGTCATCCAGCCCCGCAATTTTTCATTTTCTGCAAGGCAATAGTCCCTATGTTCCGTGTCATTCAACGCCGCCACCCCCGCCGATAAAGCCGCGGAATTGACATTAAACGGACCGCGCAATCGCGATAAAACCTCTATTATTTCACGCGAAGCAACCCCCCAGCCGAGCCTTAACGAAGCCAGCCCATACAGTTTGGAAAACGTCCGCAACATCACCACATTATCGCGGGTTTGTGCCAGATTTTGCCCGCCATCATAACCGCGAACAAACTCTGCATACGCGCCGTCTATCACCAGAATCGCGCCACTCGGAATCCCGTCTGCCAGCCGTTCCATTGCCTCCGTATCAATCATCGTTCCCGTTGGATTGTTGGGGTTTGCGATGAAAACCAGTTTTGTTTTATCACTGCAAGCCGCCAGCAGTGCCTCCACATCCGTGGTGCGGTTTTGCTCGACCGCAGAAACAGGCGTAGCCCCCACGGACAGTGCCGCCAAGCGGTACATTAAAAACCCATGGTGGCTGAATAAAACCTCATCCCCCAGCCCCGCAAAAGCCGCACACAACAGCCCGATTAATTCATCCGAGCCATTGCCACAAATCAAATTCCCCGCATCCACCCCGTAATGCCCCGATAACGCGGTTTTCAAACCGCTATGGTCAGACGAAGGGTACGCCGCCAGCGCACCCGCCACGGACAAAAACGCCTCCCGCGCCATCGGCGAACAGCCATGCGGATTCTCGTTAGAGCTGAGTTTAATGACGTTGTCTTTGCCGTCAATTCGGCTCTCCCCGCCGATATAAACTTCAATATCCATAATTCCGGGTTTGGGCGTGATTTTATTCATCTTACTGTCCTTTTGCACAGGCCTTTTACACAGATTAGCCTGTTGACAGCAAATCCGCAAGCGACAAAAACGCACTCAACCCAATCAAAACATAGGCGACATTGCGATAGATTTTCTCTTTCTCTGGATTGAAAATCCATGTGCCAAGCATACCGCCCAAAGTGTAAGGCACCGCCAAAAGCAACCCGATAACCATAGGTGTCAAAACCAGTTGCCCTTGGAAATAAAACGCAGGAAACAGCAGGATATCTATGCTGAATAAATACACCATAGCCGTGCCACGAATCGCCTTAACGGGCGCGGTGCTGGCCATATAAGTCAGGATAATCGGCGGGCCGGGCAACCCCGCGACTCCGCCCATAAATCCGCCCGCAGCACCCACGCCAAAGATTGAACCCATGCCCAATCGCCCGCGATACCTCCAACCGCTTAACAACACGGCAAGCATCAAAAACGACAGCCCGCAAACCAGCCAACGGAACACATCAGCATCCATCCTTGTTAATAAATAAACGCCAAAGGGCAAGGTTATCGCCGCCCCGACAAACAACAGCACCATGTCGCGTTTAAACCCATCGCGAATCGCGCGGGGCAACAAAACCACTGGTCCGAACATATCAAAAACCGTCATCATCAGGATTGGCCAAATATGATAATCCACGACAATCAACGCCAAAGGAATGAATATCAGCGCAGTGCCAAAGCCCGAAAACCCCCGCACACACCCCGCGATAAAGGCGGCGATAATCAGCCACCACAGCCCGTCATACATAATTGCAGAATAAAGCAGTTCCATTACGCGTCAATCTTGGAAAACCGCGTGCCAGCGGATTGGCTTTTCTTTGACCAATCGCGTTTAACACCGAAACGCAACAGCATGCCAGAGGCTATGAAAACCGAGGAATACGTCCCCACAATCACCCCCCAAATCATAGCAAAGACAAACCCGTGAATGACATCTCCGCCCAATACAAACAGGCTAATCAGCGCAATCAGGGTCGTTGCAGAAGTCATAACGGTACGCGACAAAGTCTCATTTATCGACAGGTTCAAAACCTCTTTCAAATTGCGGGTGCGGTATTTGCGCAGGTTCTCCCGCACCCTATCAAACACCACCACGGTATCGTTTAGCGAGTACCCGACAATCGTCAGCAAGGCCGCGATAATCGCCAAATCAAACTTGATTTGCAGGGCGGAAAACACGCCTATGGTCAGCAGAACATCATGCACCAAGGCGACAACCGCGCCCACCGAAAACTGCCATTCAAAGCGCAACCAGATATAAAACAAAACCGCGGATATGGATAATAACACGGCTATAAAGGCGGTTCGCACCAATTCGCCAGAGACTTTTGGCCCAACACTATCAATCTGAGGGAAGGTCATTTCGGGGTCAATCGTAAATAACGCGGTTTTCACCTTATTCACCAATTCGCCCGAAATCGTGCCAGCTTGTTCCTGCTGTTCAATGCGGATTTGCGTGACGTTTTGGTTTGGGCGGCGTGGGTCATTGACTTGGGTAATGGATATATCGCCGAGTCCCAAGGGCGATAATGCGTCCCTATACCCCGATAAATTGATTGGCTTTTCGCTGTCCGTGCGGATGGTTGTGCCACCGCGAAAATCAATGCCATAGTTCAATCCAACCAGTAAAAACAGGGCGATTGACACGATGACTCCTGTCACAGAAACCCCCACGGCGATGGGTAATAGCCGAAAGAAATCTATATCTGTGATTTGTGGTATTAATCTTAAACGCATGGTGTATCCTTTACAATTCCATAGTTTGCGGACGGCGGCGTTCCAGCCAAATCAGCGCGAACATCCTTGTTACCCAAATCGCGGTAAAGACCGAGGTCAAAATCCCCAATCCCAGCGTAATAGCGAACCCACGCACGGGGCCAGAGCCTATGACAAACAAAATAAGTGCGGCAATAAAGGTGGTGATATTCGCGTCTATAATCGCGCTGAACGCGCGTTCATAACCCAGCGAGACGGCTCGATAGGGGTTTTTCGCGGTTTTCAATTCCTCGCGTATTCTTTCAAACACCAGCACATTCGCGTCAACCGCCATCCCGATTGTAAGAACAATCCCAGCAATACCGGGCAGGGTTAGGGTCGCGCCAACGGCGGATAATAGCCCAAATATCATCGCAACATTTATCAGCAACGCCAAATTTGCGAACAGCCCAAACAGCCCATAAGACAACGCCATGAAAACCAGCACGGCAGCAAAGGCGACAATACACGCCAGTTTGCCCGCGTCAATACTATCCTGCCCCAATTCTGGGCCAATCGTGCGTTCTTCCTCATAGGAAATAGGCGCGGGCAACGCCCCTGCCCTTAACTGAATGGATAATTCTTTGGTCTGTTGCAGGCTGAAACTGCCCGTGATAATACCCGAACCACCGGGGATATAGCTCTGGATAGTCGGCGCGGAAAGCACCTCCCCATCCAGCACAATGGCAAACGGACTACCGATATTATTGGCGGTATATTCGCCAAATATCCGCGCGCCCGTGACATTCAGGGTAAAGCCAACCGCAGGTCGCCCATATTCATCAAATTGCGAGGTTGCATTGCGTAGGTGATCGCCCGTGATAATCGGCGTGCGTTCCAAAATATACCATCCGCCTTCCTGCGCGGGCAACAGGATTTGCCGAGCTTGCAACCGTGCGTTTGAACTGGCGGCGCGACTGACCACATCATAAAATTCCAGCTTTGCGGTTTTGCCGATTAAATCTTTTAACGCTTCTGCCGAGCCAATTCCGGGGACTTGGATTAAAATGCGGTTTTCCCCTTGCCGTTGGATTGTTGGCTCGCGAGTCCCCGCTTCATCCACACGACGGCGGATAATTTCCAAAGATTGCTCCATCGTGCGCCTATCCGTGGCGGATTTTTCCGAATCCGATAACGTAACAACTATCACATCACCACGGGTTTCAGCCTCAATATCCGTGCTGCCAATATCGGTTAAACTCTGCACTGGCGTGGCAATACCGCGTACGATTCGCAGAGCATCATCAATCCCTTCAATCTTTGCAATAAGGATATGAAGCTGGTCATCGGGCGCGTCCAAACGGCGAATTCCGCCGAAAGTATCGCGTTGTTCCGCCAAAGCATTACGCAATTCTGGCCAATAATTATCCATACGGGATTTATACACGGCGCGGGTATCCACCTCTGCCAACAAATGCGCCCCACCGCGCAAATCCAACCCCAAATTAACCAGCGAAGACGGCAAAAACGAAGGCCAAGCATCGGCTCGCTCTTGCAAAACCTTGGGCGCAAGGTTCGCCACAGACGCATCGCCAAACGATTCGCCATCCAGAACGGCACGGGCATCGTTGGATTGCTCCACCCGCGTGTAAAACGCGTTTGGCATAGCCAGAATCAGCCCGAAAACACAAACCAGAATAATCGTGATTTTCTTTGGTAGGGAAAAGTTTTCCATTTACTTTTTGTTTTTAGAGCCTTTGGGGCGACCTCTGCGTTTGGGAGAGTCTGTGTTTGCCATGGGTTTCGCGGCGGGTTGTGCCATAGGTTTTGCCATCGGTTTTGCCATAGGAGCGGGGCTTGCGCCATCGGTAGACATCACGCTTTGGATAGTCGATTGTACCACGCGAACGACCACGCCTGATGCGATTTCCACATCCACTTTGCCGTCATCCAGTACTTTGGTGACCTTGCCGTACACCCCGCCTTGGGTAACGACTTTGTCGCCCTTGCGCAGTGCCGCGACCATAGCGCGGTGTTTTTTCATTTTTTGTTGTTGGGGGCGTATCATTAAAAAATACATGATGCCGAAGATTAAAATCAGGGGCAGAAAGCTTTGGATTGAGTCCATTGTTTTGTTCCTTTTTATTAGGTTGGGTGTTTGAATTTGTGCTTTTATACAAGGCAAATACAATTTACAAGGGGGATTTAGCGGGTTTATGAATAAAAAGCAAGGGGTTTTGTTGGGGAGGGGTTATTTTTTATTAAGTTTAAATATATCACTTTCTATTGAGTTTAAGTGTAATGTTTGTTTTTCTAATTCTTCTCGAATTTTTTCTAACTCTTCAATTTGATTTTTTGATGAGTCTGTCATCATAATATTACGTGATACCTGTTGAATCGTACCTAATCTAGATACTGCTATTCCTAATTGTATAATCACAATGCCTAAAAGACCTAAAAGAATGTATAGAACCATTTTGTTTTTCCTTATTTTTATTTTTAGAGTGCCAACAGAATTTAGCGGGTGTATCCGTAAAAAGCAAGTCATTTTACAAATACGGGGTTTATTTATTTTTAGGATATGATATAAGCGGGGGAAATAAGGGGGTGCATTATGCATGATATAAAATTTATTCGTGAGAATCCAGAGGCTTTTGACGCGGGGCTTAAAAAGCGTGGGCTTCCGCCTATAGCAAAAGATATTTTGCGGGTTGATGAGGCAAGACGTTTTGTGATAGCGGATAAGGAAAACCTATTAAGCCAAAAAAATACTCTATCTAAACGAGCGGGGGAAGCTAAAGCCGCAAATAATGATGAAGAATTTAATGACCTGCGCAACGCTATTAAAGAAAATAAAGAAACTATTACTATTGCCGAAGAACGAGCACAAAAAGCAGAATCTCAATTAAGCCATAATTTAGTCTACTTACCAAATATCCCAATGGATGAAGTGCCGATAGGCAAAGATGAAAATGATAATAAAGAAATGCGTCGTTGGGGCGACATCCCACAATTTGGTAAATACACCCCCCAAGAACATTTTAATATCCCATCCGTCAGCAAGGGCATGGATTTTGAAACGGCTGGAAACATCAGTGGCTCTCGGTTTGTTATACTATCGGGTGCGATTGCGCGAGTCCATCGGGCTTTGGCACAATTCATGTTAGATTTACATATTAACGAACATGGGCTTATGGAAATAAACGCCCCCGTTATTGTCAATACTGATGCAATGTTTGGCACAGGGCAGTTGCCAAAGTTTGAAGATGATTGTTATAAGATACATAAAGATGAGACAGACACGGATATTCTAACGCATATTCAAAACGAACGCTGGCTTATTCCCACATCCGAAGTCTCGCTTACTAATATAGTCGCAGGTAAGATTTTGCATAAAGACCAATTGCCCCAACGCTATTGCGCCCATTCTTTGTGCTTTCGTAAAGAGGCTGGTTCCGCAGGACGTGATACAACAGGGATGCTCCGCCAACACCAATTTGAAAAGGTGGAAATGGTCTCTATTACTACTCCTGAAAAAAGCCGCGAAGAGCTGGACATAATGACGACCAAAGCCGAAGCCGTGTTAAAAAAACTTGACCTAGCATTCCGCACCGTTGTCCTCTGCACGGGCGACATGGGGTTTTCGGCACAACGCACCCATGATATAGAGGTCTGGTTGCCCGGTCAAAACCGCTATCGCGAAATCAGTTCCGTCTCTGTCTGTGGCGATTTCCAAGCCCGCCGTATGAACGCTCGTTTCCGCGAAAAAGACGGGGATAAACCGCAATTTGTCCATACACTAAACGGCTCTGGCGTGGCGGTCGGGCGTTGCCTGATTGCCGTTCTGGAAAACGGACAGCAAAAAGACGGCTCGGTCAAATTGCCGAAAGCTCTGCACCCCTATCTGGGCGGTAAGGACACGATAAACCCCGATGGTATATTGGAAAAAGCGACCTAACCCCATGCGCATTTTAATCACAAACGACGATGGAATAGACGCACCAGGCCTGCGCGTCATGCACGATATCGCCGCGCAATTCACCGATACGGGGAACATAACGACTATCGCCCCCGCAACCGACCAATCGGGCGTAGGGCATTGTATTTCCTATAAAAAATCCGTGAAAATCACCCGCCCCGCGCCAAACCGCATCATAGCCCACGGCACCCCAGCCGATTGCGTCATCATCGGGCTGTTAGAAATGCAACCCGATTTAATCCTATCGGGCGTGAATGCGGGCAATAACGCGGCGCAAAATGTTTTGTATTCTGGCACGGTTGGCGCGGCGATTGAGGGTTGTGCGAATGGCGTGAATTCCATTGCTCTGTCGCAGTTTTATGGCGATAGGATTGACCCAAACGATATGTTCAGCGCGGCACGGGGTGCGGGTGCTGCCACCGTGCAAAACATACTGGATTTCAAATGTTGGGCGGACACTGGTGCTAACGGAGGGCAACCCCTATTTTACAATGTGAATTTCCCACCCGTGCCTTATGCGGATATAAAAGGCACTCGAATCACCACGCAAGGCACACGCCCAAATCCCCCGTTTCTGGCGGAACAGGACGGCGAGGCAGTTCGCATTATCGGCACGCCTCAGCATAGCCCCACGGCGCAAGGCAGTGATGTTTATGAAAACCTAAACGGCTATATTTCCATAACGCCCTGCCTGATGGATTTAACCGCACGGGGGTGTTTGGACGGGTTGCGGGCAAAACTGGACGCAAAACTGGATAAAACAAAATGACCAAACACACGCCCAAATCCGGCTATTTGGATATGCTCCGCACCGCAGGAGTCACCGATTCACGCGTCCTACAAGCGTTGCAAAACATCCAACGCTCCGCCTTTATCGCCGACAAATTCCAAGCCTATTGCTTTGACGATACCGCCCTGCCGATAGCGTGCGGGCAAACCTTATCCCAGCCCTCCATCGTAGGCATAATGACCCAAGCCTTGGATGTCGGACCCCGCGATAAAGTGCTGGAAATAGGCACTGGGTCGGGGTTTCAAACGGCTATTTTAAGTCAGCTTTGCCGACGGGTATATTCGCTTGACCGCCATTTGGATTTGGTTAATACCGCCGCCGTGCGCATTCAACTGCTGGGGATTGTCAATACGACTCTTACCCTTGGCGATGGCGGATTGGGCTTGCCTAAACAAGCTCCGTTTGATAGAATCATCCTAACGGCGGCGGCAGAGGATGCACCCGCGCCGTTATTGGCGCAGTTAAAAACCGATGGAATTATGGTTTTACCCGTGGGGCAAGCGGAACGGATGCAAAACTTGATAAAGATAACGAAAACTGCTAAACGGCTGGTTTATGAGGATTTGGACGAAGTGCGATTCGTTCCTCTGATTGAAGGCGTGGCAGAAATGGCGACTGGGTCGCAGTAAGGAGTGGGTATGAGATTCTTGGTGATAATATGCGCGGTTGGGGTTGCCTTGGCTGGGTGTAGCGATGTGGAAACGTTGGATGATTTGGGGCGGAAGCTGGATCCGTTGCCCGAACTGGATAGCTATGAATCAACCGTTGCCGTGGTGGATGAGGGTGATGAGATTACCCAAACGACTCTGGATGATAACTCGGGCGGTGGAGCGGTCGCGGGCGCAGGTGGCACGCGGTATCATATCGTGCGTGATGGCGAGACGGCGGAGTCTATCGCGGGGTTGTATGGTGTGTCAGAGACGGAATTATCCAGTTGGAACGGGCTGGATTCGGAAAATACCGTGCAAACGGGGCAGCAATTGTTAATCCCGTTTTCCGAAGAGGCTGTTGTGGCGGTTACCGATGAAGCCGTTGCGGATGAAACCGTTGCCGATGAACCTGCCCAGCCCCCCGCCAAGCAATCCAAATTCCTACGCCCTGTCGATGGCCCGATTAAAGAGCCCTATTCGGACGATCCAAACGGCAACGAGGGGATTGATTTTTCTACCGTTCAGGGGACTCCTGTCCGAGCGGCGGACGATGGAGTGGTTGCTTTGACCTCCGCTTCCGTCAATGATACGACTATTATCTTGGTGCGCCATGATGATGAGTTTTATACGGTTTATTCCAATGTGAATGCCCCGCAAGTCGCCAAGGGCGATACGGTTCGGCGCGGTGAAACGATTGGGCAAGTCGCCAGTGATTTTGTCCATTTTGAGGTGCGCAAAGGGATTGATGCGGTGGATCCAACGCCGTATATTAGCGATTAGTTGTTAGTTATTAGTTATTAGTTATTAGTTATTGGTTGTTAGGAATTGGGGGTTGGTTATGAGAGGTTAAGAGCGGAGGTTTTTTGTTGGACATTTCTTCGAAATGTCGCCCACCCGCCCGCCCTAGCCTGTCCTAGTATCTAGGCAAAGCCTAAATAAATTTAGAGCAAACCCATCACCAATTCCCAAGTATTCTTTGCAAATAATCCAATCTCTCGTCTTGTTATTCCAGATAGTAAATTTATAGAGAATCTATAGTCTTGAAACCCAAGGGCTTTTGGCATGCCTCCACGAAGTGGGGGCTACGCACAAAAGACCATGCTGGTCGGCATTCGCGTAGCGATGACGAAGACCCGAAGGGCTAAAGGGCTAAAGCCACTAACAACTAATAACTAACAACTAACAACTAATAACTAATAATCGCCGACTATGCAAAATCGGCTCGGTATAACCGCTAGGCTGTTCCGCCCCCTTAAACACCAAATCACATGCCGACTGAAACGCTATCCGCACACAATCGGGCGACATCGGCACATAGCCCGCTTCCCCCTCATTCTGCCTATCCACAACCTCCGCCATTCGGCGCATAATATCCATCACCTCTGGCGCAGAGATCACATCATGCATCAGCCAATTCGCGATATGCTGGCTGCTTATCCGACAGGTCGCCCTATCCTCCATCAGTCCAACATCGTTTATATCTGGCACCTTGGAACAGCCTATCCCCGCGTCAATCCACCGCACCACATAGCCCAAAATCCCCTGCGCATTGTTTTCCACCTCCGCCATAATCTCATCGGCAGTCCAGTTCGGCACAGACACCACGGAAGGCGACAGCAACGCATCCACTCCCCCGCGTCGCCCAGCATCAGCCAACCCCGCCTGCACCGCAAAAACATCGGTACGGTGATAGTGCGTAGCGTGCAGAACCGCCGCCACAGGGCTTGGCACCCACGCGCAATTCGCCCCCATCTGCGGTGGCACGATTTGCTTTTCCAGCATCGCGCACATCATATCAGGCATAGGCCACATACCCTTGCCAATCTGCGCCTTACCCGATAATCCGCACGCCAACCCTATATCCACATTCTGGTTTTCATAGGCCTGTATCCACGGTTGCACCTTTATCTGCGCCTTCGGTAAAAACGCCCCCGCGTGCATGGAGGTATGGATTTCATCCCCCGTTCTATCCAGAAAACCCGTGTTAATAAAGGCTACACGGTGACGGGCGGCGCGAATACATTCCTTTAGATTAACCGAAGTCCGCCGTTCCTCGTCCATTATGCCCATTTTAATAGTATATTTCGGCAAGCCCAGCACGGTTTCCACCGCGCCGAATAAATCATTGGTAAAGGCGACTTCCTCTGCCCCGTGCATTTTGGGTTTGACGATATAAATAGAGCTTTTCGAATTACGCCCAGCGTGGCGCAAATCGTGCAAAGCAAGGGTGGTGGTGAAAAGCGCGTCCATAATGCCTTCGCCAATTTCATCACCCTGCCCGTCCAAAATCGCGGGTGTCGTCATAAGATGCCCAACATTACGCACCAGCATTAACGCCCGCCCTTTCAGGGATATGTTGCCCGTGGGGGTGGTGAATTCGCGGTCATCCGCCAGCGCACGGGTTATCGATTTGCCGTTCTTTTCGAATTCGATTTTCAAATCACCTCGCATTAACCCAAGCCAATTCTCATAGGCGGCGGTTTTATCATTGGCATCAACGGCGGCCACGGAATCCTCAAAATCCACGATGGTGGAAATCGCGGATTCCATGATAATATCGGACATGTTGGCGGAGTCGGTCTTACCAATGGTGGTGGTTTTATCAAAGATAAGAATGACATGCAGGTCGTGGTTTTTTAACAATACGGAGTCGGGGGAGTCTGGGTTGCCCGTGTATCCTATGAAAGAGTCCTTGTTTTTCAACGGGTTGCCGTCTATTTCCAAGGTGTTGTTTTTGATTTTGTATTCGGTCGCGGTCGCGTGGGTTTTATTTTGCGGTGTGTTTTGCAGGGGAAATGTTTCATCCAAAAAACCCCGCCCCCAAGCGATAACCTGTGCGCCCCGCCCCGCATCATAGCCGCCTTTCGGCGGTGCACTGCCCATCGCATCCGTGCCATAAAGCGCGTCATAAAGCGAGCCCCAACGGGCGTTCGCCGCATTCAGCACAAACCGAGCGTTCGTCACGGGCACCACCAATTGCGGACCACAAATCGTGGCAATTTCGGGGTCTATGCCACTGGTTTCAATGGTGAAATCCGCGCCCTCGTCTTGCAGATAACCTATGTCACGCAGGAAATTTTTATAGGCGACAGGGTCGGTAATGTTGCCTCGGTTTTGGTCGTGCCAAGCGTTTATTTTCTGTTGCAGGTCTTCGCGAACTTGCAAAAGGTTGCGGTTGCGAGGGGTGAAATCGGCTACGATTTGCGCCAATCCAGCCCAGAATGTGTCGGGCGTTATGCCTAGCGGGGCGAGCCCTTTTGTTTCCATAAAATCGGCTAAGCGGGTGTTTATTTGCAAACCAGCACGGGTGGTGAATGTCATCGGGTATCCTTTATTTATGTAGCGTTTATCGGGGATAATAGCAGGGGGCGGTAGGAGGAGTCAATAGGTGTTAGTTGTTAGTTGTTAGTTATTAGTTGTTAGTTGTTAGTTATTAGTTGTTAGTTATTTTTGCCACTTCTTGGCTGGTCGGCATTTCGAAGAAATGACGAAGACCCGCAAGGGCATTCAACATTATTCTAGAGCAGTTCTACAATCCTAGGAAACGACCGCCCAAAGGGTGGTCGCGCGCACCCTCACCCCCACGGGTGCGCGTCAGCTTATCGTTTGTACTGGGTCAGAAGTCTTTAAGAGTCGCTGGTGACGCAAAACCCTATTATCCTCGCTAACAAGACGCACACCCTTCGGGTTCGCGCGACCTCCGTGCCACCATGATTAATGGTTATTTTATTTAAAAAGTATTTGCCAAACATAGCCAAAGGCTTTTGTGTATGGGCTTTACGCAAGTAAAGCTCTATATGCACAAAAGCCCCCACTAATCATTAATCACTAATCACTAATCACTAAATATTCGTCTTCGCATACCGCCTATCGGCACTGTCCAAATGCGGGGTCGCGCCGAACTGCAACAGGTGAAAGTCTCCATCCTCTATGGCGATTTGCGTAAGGGATGTGTGCAACACCCTCTCATAAACCCGCGCCTGTGCGTGGTTATCCAACCGCAGAGCCAAGGCGCACAAATGGGCTATCACACCAGCCGAGGTCACCAGAATAATCGGCGCATCGCCCAGCCCGCTAAACCCGTTCAAAACCCCACGTGTGCGGGCAGAAAAATCATCATAACCCTCCAAATCCGTGTCCAAATCGCCGTTTTGCCAATGGGTGAAGAGCTGGGGGATTTGATGGCGGAAAGTCGCCACATCGGTGGGATGGGCTATGCCAAATTTCGCCTCCAAACTGCGCGATAGCCCGAAATAATCCAGCTCGTTCAAGCCTTTATCAATCTTATGCTCGCCCTTATTCTCGGAGGGAAATTCACAAGTCTTCACCGTCTCTAACTGGCGGGTTAAATCGCCCGAAACCACGTAATCACACGGGTAATGGTCTTTCAAATACGCGCCCAACCACGCGGCTTGCTGATAGCCAAGCGCGCTCAAACGGTCGTAATCTTTTTCGTTTTTCGCACCAGATTGCGCCTGTCCGTGGCGAATAAGAATAAAGTCACTCATCGTGATATATGCCTTGATTTTGTGGGGTTATTTGGTTAAAGGATTGGGTAAATGTTCGCTAAAGGACGCATCTATTATTGCGCCCATCCATAAAGGTTTTTACAAAATGACGCAAGGGGTAAAAGATAATCGCGGAAATTTGCAGGCTCTGTTGGGGGCGATGGCGGATTTATACGCGGGCGAAGGGCGAGCGGGCGGGGATGCCGCCGCGATGGCTCTGCGGGAGGCGTGTGCGTGTGCGAGTCCGAGTGCGCAATCAGCGATTCGCACCGATAGCACCCGCCCAAGCACCGATAAAATTGCCGAGATGGTGTGTGCGGCAGAAAAATCGTCAGAAAAATCGGGCGCAACCCCGCCTTTGGCGATTATGCCCCATTTACATGCGGTAATAGCTCAACTAGATTGGTATTATTTCGGGCTGGATGACGCGCGGATTGACGCGGATACGGCCGCCCAGATGGCGACTGTAGAGCTGGTCGGCCCAGACGGGATGTTTTTCAATCCAACTCTGCGGGCAGGCGTGTTTATGCAGGATGCGGGGGTTCATTATTCCACGCGCACTCACCCTGCGGAAGAGACGTTTATTATGATAAGCGGAATGGCGCGGTGGGGCAGAGGCTGGCAGGATACGACCACCGATCACCACGCGGGGGATATGATTTTTCATGAGTCTATGGTGCCGCATTCTACCCGTACCTTCGGTGCGCCGTTTGTGACGTTATGGCGGTGGAACGGGGATATTCGTTTGGATGGGTATGAGTTGCGAATGGTGAATTGTGAATGATGAATTGTGAGTTGTGAATGGTGAATTATGAATGGTGAATTGGGTTTTGTGGCAAATTTCTTTCCTAAAATAACGAACTCCAATTATTTTAGATAACGAATAACAAGAATAACCAATAATTCATAATTCATAATTCACCATTCACAATTCATCGTTGACAATCCCCGCCTAATAATCCATAACCCACGCTCAATAACACCCACAACCCCAAAACACCATGCCTAACCTTCCCCCTCCCCCTGTTAAAATAATCTCTGGCGCGAAATCCGACTGGGAAATCGTTATCGGCATGGAAATCCACGCCCAAGTCAAATCGAACGCCAAATTATTCTCATCCGCCTCCACTCAATTCGGGGCGGAGCCCAATTCCAATGTCTCCTTCATAGACTCGGCCATGCCCGGCATGCTACCCGTAATTAACCAGTTCTGCGTAGAGCAAACCGTGCGTACAGGGCTTGGCCTTAACGCCGAAATAAACCTATATTCCGCCTTTGACCGCAAGAATTATTTCTACCCCGATTTGCCCCAAGGCTATCAAATCAGCCAGCTTTACCATCCGCTAGTCGGCGAGGGCGAAGTCCGCGTGGATATGGACACAGGCACGCGAATCGTACGAGTGGAACGCATTCATCTGGAACAAGACGCGGGCAAATCCGTGCATGATATGGACCCAAAACACTCGTTCGTGGATTTGAACCGCACGGGGGTGGCATTGATGGAAATCGTATCGCGCCCCGATATCCGCGGCGGGGCCGAGGCGGCGGCTTATCTGGTGAAAATGCGCCAAATCCTGCGGTATCTGGGCACTTGCGACGGCAATATGCAAAACGGCAATATGCGCGCGGATGTGAATGTGTCGGTTTGCCCGGTGGGAGCCTATGAAAAATTCCGTGAAAACGATGATTTCGCGCATTTGGGAACGCGGTGTGAGTTAAAAAACATGAACTCCATGCGGTTTATCCAGCAGGCGATTGAATACGAATCTCGCCGTCAAATCGCGGTTTTGGAGGATGGGGGTACCATCACCCAAGAAACCCGTCTGTATGACCCTGATAAGGGGGAAACGCGGTCTATGCGCTCAAAAGAAGAGGCGCATGATTACCGTTATTTCCCAGACCCTGATTTGCTGCCTTTGGAAATATCGCAGGAATGGGTGGAGGGAATCCGCGCGACTCTGCCCGAATTGCCAGATGCGAAGAAGGCGCGGTTTATAGCGGATTATGGTGTTACCGATTATGACGCGGCGGTGTTGTCCGCGGATGTGGCGGATGCGGATTATTTTGAAGTTTTGGCAAGCGGGCGCGATGGCAAACAGGCGGCGAACTGGGTGATAAATGAGCTGTTTGGGCGGTTAAACAAAGCCGAATTGGGGATAGCTGACAGCCCCGTATCGGCGGCGCAACTGGGGGCGGTGCTGGATTTGATAGCGGATGGGACAATCAGTGGTAGTGCTGCAAAAACAGTGTTTGATGTTTTGTGGAATGAGGGCGGGGAGCCCGCCGATATCATTGAAAAGCTCGGATTGGCACAGGTCAGTGATACGGGTGAGATTGAATTGCTGATTGACCGTGTGATTGCCGATAATCCTGCCCAAGTTGCTAAGTGTAAGGAAAACCCCAAGCTGGCGGGTTGGTTTGTCGGGCAAGTCATGGCGGCCAGTGGTGGTAAGGCTAACCCAAAGGCGGTGAATGAGCTTTTGGCGGGGAAGTTGGGGATTTAGTGATTAGTTGTTAGTGATTAGTGATTAGTGGTTTTTTGCCACTTATTAGCTGGTCGGCATTGCGTAGCAATGACGAAGACCCGCAAGGGCTAAATAATAATGAATGATTGGTTGTTATAGGTTAAGAGCAGAGATTTTTTGTTGCGCCCTCACTTCGTTCGGTTGCCCACCCGCCCACCCCTCCTGCGGAGAGCTGGACGGGTTTTTATTGGCTAAAGCCTATCCGAGCATCTAGGCAAAGCCTAAATAAATTTATAAAGAACCCATCACCAATTCCCAAGTATTCTTTGCAAATAACCCACTCTAACGTCTTGTTATTCCAGATAGTAAATTTAGAAGCAAACTATCGTCTTGTAACCAAAGGGCTTTTGGCATGCCCCCACGAAGCGGGGGCTACGCACAAAAGACCACGCTGGTCGGCACTCATTGTTTTAATTTGCGGGCAGGTTCAACTGCCCTATGTCGCGATGACGAAGACCCGCAGGGCTATTTATCGTTAATCGTTAATCATTAATCGTTAATCGTTAAAAAACCCCCTTGACAAATCCCCCGATATTTACTTTATACTCCACCGCACATGATATTTGCCCGCAGGTTGAAACAAAAACACCCCACGGCAACACACAATAAAGGAGAAAAACACATGTACAAACTATTAACCACAACCATTCTTTCGGCATCGCTGGCCAGTACAGCCTTGGCGCAAGACGTAAAACTAGGCGTATTCTTGGGCTTCACAGGCCCACTGGAATCGCTGGTCGCAGAAATGGGACCCGCCGCCGAATTAGCAATCAAAGAAGTATCCGATTCGGGCAAACTGATGGGCGGTAAATCCGTTTCATCCGTGCGCGGCGATACGACTTGCATCGATTCTGGCGCGGCCGTATCCACTATGGAACGGCTGGTCACGTCCGACAAAGTCGACGGAGTCGTCGGCGGGGATTGCTCTGGTGTTACCACGGCAGCCCTTACCAGCGTTGCCTTGCCAAACGGCATGGTGATGATTTCACCATCCGCGACCAGCCCTGCTCTATCCACGATAGAAGACAACGGGCTGTTCTTTCGCACAGCCCCGTCTGACGCTCGTCAAGGCGTTGTTATGACCAGTGTCATCATGGATCGCGGGATTAACACCGTTGCCCTGACCTATACAAACAACGACTATGGCAAGGGTTTGGCGGATGCTTTCCAAACTGCTTTTGAAGCAGCGGGCGGCACAGTCACCATTTCCACACCGCATGAAGACGGCAAGGCAGATTACTCGGCAGAGGTTGGCGCGTTAGCCGCCGCTGGTGGGGACGTTCTGGTTGTCGCGGGCTATCTTGATCAAGGGGGCAAGGGGATTATCTCTGCTTCTTTGGACACGGGCGCGTTTGATACCTTTGTTTTGCCAGACGGCATGGTCGGGGCTTCTCTGCCAGAGTCTATTGGTTCTGACTTGAACGGGTCTTTCGGGCAAGCCCCTGGCACGGACAGTGCGGGTGCAGGCAAGCTGGTTGACATGGTCAAAGGCACGGGGATTGATGCGACATCACCTTTTGCGGCTGAATCCTATGACGCGGCTGCGTTGATTCTGCTGGCTATGCAGGCGGCGAATTCCACCGACCCCCAAGTCTATAAGGACATGGTACTATCTGTTGCGAACGCACCAGGTACGCCAATCCTGCCAGGCGAGTTGGGCAAAGCCTTGGATATCTTGGCAAGCGGAGGCGAAATCGATTATGTCGGCGCGTCCAATGTCGAGCTGATTGGCGCGGGCGAATCGGCTGGCAACTATCGCGAGATTGAAATCAAAGATGGCAAAGTGTCCACCGTTGGCTATCGCTAAACACCATTAAGAACTGCCCGCCATTGCGCGGGCAGTTTTTTATTTTACACTGATTCGCATGATTTTCACGATTTTTCCAATTTTTCCCGATGTAGCCCAAATTTTCTCATGATACGTATTGAAAACATTTCCAAAGAGTTTGATGGCTTCTACGCCTTAAACAACGCTTCGCTGGATATTGAGCGTGGGTCAATCACGGGCCTTATCGGCCCAAACGGTGCGGGCAAAACCACCCTGTTTAATGTCATTGCGGGGGTGTATAGCCCCAGCAACGGGCAGGTTTTCCTTGATGATACCGATATTACGGGCGTACCCCCGCACGAGTTATTCCACAAAGGCGTATTGCGCACCTTTCAAATCGCCCACGAATTCGCCACCATGACCGTGCGTGAAAACCTGATGATGGTGCCGCCTAAACAATCGGGCGAATCCATCTGGAACGCTTGGTTTAATCGCGGCTCTATCGCCAACGAGGATGCGGTTTTATGGGACAAAGCCAATGATGTCTTGGCGTTTTTGCAAATTGACCACTTGGCGGATGAGCTGGCGGGTAATCTGTCTGGCGGGCAGAAAAAACTGCTGGAACTGGGGCGCACCATGATGGTGGATGCCAAAATAGTATTTCTGGACGAAGTCGGCGCGGGAGTTAATCGTACTTTATTACAGACCATAGGCGATGCTATTTTGCGTCTTAACAAAGAACGCGGTTATACTTTTTGTATGATTGAACACGATATGAAATTTATCGGTCGTCTGTGCGACCCTGTTATTTGTATGGCGGAAGGCTCGGTTTTGGCGCAAGGCACGATTGATGAAATAAAAGCCAATGAAAATGTGATAGAGGCGTATTTGGGGCATGGACTCAAGAACACGAAGATAACATGACACAAACTCACCCATTTTTAATCGGCAAAAATATGCGTGGCGGCTATGGCAAGGGCGCGGATATTTTGAACGATTGCACTATCAGCGTGGATATCGGGCAGATTGCCGTGATAGTCGGTCCGAACGGCGCGGGCAAATCCACCGCTATGAAGGCGATGTTTGGCATGCTAGACCTCCGAGCGGGGCAGGTTTTGCTGGATAATGTGGATATTACCCATCTTGCTCCGCAGGCGCGGGTGACGCAGGGGATGGCGTTTGTTCCGCAAACGAATAACATTTTTACCTCCATGAGTGTCCATGAAAACCTTGAAATGGGGGCGTTCCTACGTCGTGAGGGGATTGATGAAACCATCGCGCAGATTTACGATTTATTCCCCATTCTGGCGGATAAACGCGCCCAAAAAGCCGGCGAGCTATCGGGCGGGCAAAGACAACAGGTTGCCGTCGCACGGGCGTTAATGACAAAGCCTCGGTTGCTGATGCTGGATGAACCCACGGCGGGTGTGTCACCGATAGTCATGGACGAATTGTTTGACCGTATTATAGAAATCGCGCGGACGGGGATTTCCATTCTCATGGTCGAGCAAAACGCCCGCCAAGCCCTGAATATCGCCGATGTCGGCTATGTTCTGGTGCAGGGTGAAAACCGCCGTACTGATAGCGGGCAAGCGTTATTAAACAATCCCGAAGTGCGCAAAAGTTTCCTAGGAGGATAAACGATGGACTACCTAACCGATATTATTAATGCCATTGTTTTATTGGCGAACTTCATCTTTGTGCCGGGGCTTACCTATGGCAGTCAGCTCGCGCTCGGTGCGCTGGGGGTGACACTGGTTTATGGGATTTTGCGGTTTTCCAATTTCGCACACGGGGATACGATGGCGTTTGGCACGATGCTGGTTGTTATGATAACTTGGGGGTTTAACGCCGCGGGGGTGAGTTTTGGCGCGCTGCCTGTGGCTCTGCTGGCTTTGCCGTTTGGGATTTTGGGCTGTATAGCATACGTTTTAGCGACCGACCGCATGGTCTATCGGTTTTATCGCCAACAGAAATCCAACCCCGTGATTTATGTGATAGTCTCTGTGGGTGTGATGTTTATCACAAACGGGATTGTGCGGTTTATTATCGGGCCGGACAATCAAAACTTTGTTAATGGCGAGCGATTCATCATCCGCGCAAGGGATTTTAAGACGGCAACGGGGCTGAGCGAAGGGCTTGCGTTAAAAATGACGCAGGGGCTGACGGTTGTCATAGCCATTCTGGTTGTCGCCCTTTTATTTTGGTTCTTAAACCGCACCCGCACAGGCAAATCCATGCGGGCGTTTTCGGATAACGAAGACCTTGCCTTGCTATCGGGTATCAATCCAGACCGAGTCGTTATGATATGCTGGATTCTGGTCGGAGTATTGGCAACGGTTGCTGGCACGCTCTACGGGCTGGATAAAAGTTTCAAACCCTTTACCTATTTCCAACTGCTGTTGCCGATATTTGCCGCCGCCATATTGGGCGGGTTGGGCAACCCTTTGGGCGCGATAGCGGGCGGGTATATCATAGCCTTTTCCGAAATCATCGTGACTTACCCCTATAAAAAATTCGTGTTTTACATAAGCGGGCAGAGCTATAACCCCGAATCTTTATTGCAACTTTTGGGAACGAACTATAAATTCTCGGTCAGTTTTGTGATATTGATATTGGTGCTCTTAATCCGCCCAACTGGGATATTCAAAGGAAAGTCTGTATGATGCGTATTTCAAACCTAACCCAAACCCGCGCCCCGCTTTATTTTGCCATTATGGCGGTTATGTTTATTATCGTGGGACAAATGCAAAGCTGGAATTTGTCGCTGGCGATTTTGAACCTGTGCTTGATTTCGGCTATTATGAGCCTTGGTATCAATATCCAATGGGGCTATGCTGGGCTGTTTAATGTGGGGATTATGGGGTTTGCCGCGCTGGGCGGCTTGGCTGCCGTGATTATTTCTGCACCCCCCGTGCCAGAGGCTTGGGATGCTGGCGGAGCAGGTGTTTTGCTATCGGCGGTGATAGCAGGGATTACCAGTATTGCCGCGATTGCCGCGTATAAACTGATGCGACCCTCACGGGCGCGAATGGCCGCGATTATCGCGATTTGTTTGATAGGGTTTTTGTCTTCGCGAGGAATGTATATCACCGCCACAGCAGCGATTGAGAAGGTAGAACCCGCCCGTACGGGCTTTCTGGGCGGGCTAGGCTTGCCCATCGTGCTGGCATGGCCTGTGGGTGGGGCTTTGGCGGGGGCGATAGCGTGGGTGATTGGCAAAACCGCTCTGGGCTTGCGTTCCGATTACCTTGCCATTGCCACGCTTGGGATTTCCGAAATCATCGTGGCGGTTATGAAAAACGAGGATTGGATGACTCGCGGTGTGAAAAACGTCAATGGTCTGCCCCGCCCCGTACCTTATGAGATTGATTTACAGCAAGCCCAATGGTTTCTTGATTGGGCGGCGTGGTTGGGGCTGGATAGTGTCACGTTCTCCAGTATTTTCGTGAAATTATGCTATGCGGGGTTATTTACCGTTGTTCTGGTGGTTATTTTCATCCTATCGCAACGGGCGTTAAATAGCCCGTGGGGACGGATGATTCGCGCCATTCGCGATAACGAGGTCGCCGCCAGCGCGATGGGTAAAAACATAACCGCTCGGCATTTGCAGATTTTCGTGCTTGGCTCAATAGTCGTGGGTATCGCGGGCGCGATGCTGACGACTCTGGACGGGCAGTTAACCCCTGCGGGCTATCACCCGTTGCGTTTTACGTTTTTGATTTGGGTTATGGTGATAGTTGGCGGGTCTGGCAATAATATGGGGGCGGTGCTGGGCGGTTTTCTGGTGTGGTTTGTGTGGATAGAGGCAGAACCCGTGGGATTATGGCTGGTGGATGTTTTGACTTCGGGGATGGGGGCAGAGCATCCGTTGCGGTTGCATCTGGTTGCCTCTGCCGCGCACATGCGCCCGATTACTATGGGATTGGTGTTGTTATTGGTGTTGCGGTTTTCACCGCGAGGGTTGTTGCCCGAACGGGTTGTGAATAATTAACTTTTGGGGTAAAAGGTTATGAACCCCGAATCACCAATAAACATCTTAATATACGCAACCCCAGAATGCCTATAACAAAAACCAGCACAGAATTTATGCCGAAAAAAATTTACGCTCTTTGGTTGCAAGGGCGTGAAAACGCGCCCGAACTTGTCCGTATAAATTTTGATAGATGGGAACGATTGAACCCTGATTATGAATTGATTGTTTTAACCCGCGAAACGGCTACGCCTTATTTAAAAGGGTTTCCTATTGACCCAAACAAACTGACCGTACAGACGTTTTCTGACATCCTCCGCGTTCGCTTGTTGGCGCAAAACGGGGGGATATGGACGGACGCATCGGTTTATCCTACCAGACCTTTGTCCAAATGGCTTAACAAGACCATGAAAACCCAAACGTTTTTTGCCTATGACAACCCAAATCCGTACCACATGCCTGTGGCTTCTTGGTTTTTGGTCGCACGTTATGACTGTCCGATGATTAAAAAATGGAATGACCTGATAACGCGCTATTGGTTTATGGAGCGCGAACCGATTCATCAAGAAAATAACGGCGATGAAAACCGAGGCGAGTTTTATTACCCTGCTGATGTAGATGCGGAAATGGGGTTGCTTGATATGCGCCCGACCCCGGGCTATCCGTATTTTTGGGTGCATCATTTGTTTGGACATCTGTTACGCCATGATACGAATTTTGCCGCAGAGTGGGATGCTATCACGGATAACGACTACCTGCCCGCCGTTTTATTAGACCACTTGCACGAAGACCGATTTTTCTATCCTATCAGAAACAGACAAACCAAATTGAGTTGGAGTGCGCACAAAAGGCTATTTAAAAGGTTCAATTCCGCCTATACAAGGTGGTTGTTATCAAAGGCAAATATGCACAAATTAAACTGGCGGTGTAAATCTTACCCCCTTCAAATGCTAAAAAACTTTAGAAAATAAAACATGCAAAATCCAGTTAAGCTGTCTAGTTTTTCTTACAGCAAATCCACAAATATCGGCGATGAAATTCAGACCATAGCGGCTATGCACGCGATTAAAAAGCTGGGCTATAGCTTTGATGGTTTTGTCGACCGTAATGATTTCACCCCGACCCGCACGGTTAATATCTTGATGAACGGTTTTTTCCACCCATGGGAATTGCCAGAGTTTTTGGATAAACGGGTGCGACCGATTGTATCTAATATCTATATTAACAGGGCACCCCCCTTGCATCGCACGGCTCCACTGACCGTTGATGCAGAGGCTCTGCGTGGTTATCATGCTTTTGAGCCTTTGGGGACGCGCGACCGTGCGACCCTTGCCCTGTTGCAGGACATGGGGTTTGATGCGTTTTTTAACTATTGCCTGACCCTGACCTTTGATAAACGCGCGGCGAGCATCACGGGAGATAGGATTTTTATCGTTGATTTGGATAATATGTTGCCCTTGCCCAAACATATCCGCCACCAGCACATTGAATATATCACGCAAGATTGCGGGCAAATTTATTCGCACGAGACCAAAATGGCGATGGCAGGCGAATTACTGGAACGCTATCGCACCCAAGCCAAACTGGTGATTACCAGCAAATTACATTGCGCCCTGCCCTGTATTGCTATGGGCATTCCTGTTATTTTCTTTGCCGATGACCGCGATGAGCGGTTGCATTTGGTACGCGAATTCATTCCCATCCATCCCTACATAGCCATAGAGTCTGAACACGCGGCTGGGAAAATATTTCCAACCCCTGACAAGGCGCGCCTAAAGGTTTTCTGGCGGAGGAACTGGCGCAAAATCTGGTATCATTTGCGCTATCGCCGTGCGTGGAAACGGATAGATTGGTCGCCCGCACCAGTGGATGTTACAGAGGTGAAAAAGACTATTTTGGGCAATTTGAAACGGATGATTGAAAAAACACCCTAGCGGTTTTTATGAATCCACTTTACCCCATCTTGCCAACTCACAATCGGCAATTCGGGCTGAATATCCACGAAAAAATCAAACTGGGCATCGCGCAATGTATCGCCCAAATCGGTAATCTCGGCATTTTCGCGTTTTAATCGCATGACACCGACCCCGTGGTCTATCTGCAAAATATGGAAATCAATATCGGGGCTTTGGGATAGCTCATAGCCCAGCTTCCAGCAATCCCCCGTCCAAGCATCCTGCAAGGCTGGCACATGCTGCACCATCCAATCCGACGGCAAGAAATCGTGAAAAGCAATCCAACCTGCGGGTTTCAAACAAGCAATGGCGTTTATCGCGTCCTTACGAACTTGGGCATAATGATGCAAACCATCAATAAAAATGACATCAAACTTTTTCTTATTCTGGGCAAAAAAATCATCACTGGTCATTCTGTGGGTGCCACCTTGCGACGGATCAACCCCGGTTTTATCGTTGCAAGGCACTGCATCAAACAGCGCGTTGTTAAAACAACCGATTTCCAAATAACTGCAAGCATCATATTTGGCGACCAGAGCATTAACCGCCGCCACGCGGTTATAGCGCGTCTCATGCCAACCCCAATCAAAGGTTTTATCATGGGCATGATGGGCGAATTCTTCGCGCAAATCTTCGTAAGTCATGCTTTTGTGCGGCTCTTCCAAACAGGCATAATCTACCTTGCTTCTGGCTTGCATCGCTTTTCTTTTGGCGCGTCTTGAATATTTTCCAAACATTGTAAAACCCTTGTTTAAGTTTTTTTATCAGAGGCAATCCATCTGGTGATGAACCCGTCCATATCTTTGAGCAAATTAATAGCCGTTAGGTCTTGGTAGCGGATTTTTATCTGTTTGTCTAGGCTTGGCGGGGTATTTATATCGGGGGTGGCAACTGGTTTTTCATCACTGCTGGCAAAATGCAAGGCGGATTGCAAAACCTCAGCATACTCCATTTGGTAGTTTTTCGCGCGGATATCGCGCAGCATATCGTGCCAGTGATAGCTTTCCCCATCGGTGCGGTTTGATTTTAACAGCGACGCATAAACGCCAAACAGCGATTTGCGCACCATTTGTTCGGCACTGCGCAAGGGGAAATGTTGCAAGGTGATATTTGCGTCAATCGGGGGGGTGTTGTTTTTGTGGGTGGCGGAGTGGTTGCCCATCGCCAGCGTGCAAGTCTTTGCGTATTCCGCGCCCAGAATGACTTTGGTAAAGGGTATCGGTTCAAAGCTACGCGCCCGAAACCCCAGCAACGGGTTGGTTTGGGTGAAATAATCCGCGTCCATAGGCACAAAAGTTTGCCAGTTCATGGTGCCACAATCGTTTGTGGTCATTTTATGGATATTTTGGAATTGCCCGTCATAGGGCAGGAATTCATCGGCATCCAGTGGCACGATATAATCATAGCGGTTTTCATTGGCGACCGCGCGAATGGCGGCTTGGGTTATTGTGTTTTGCTCATACCCCATCTGGTTGCTGATTTGCACGTCTATGGCAAAACCCTCTGCCTGTAGGTTTTTGATTATCGCGCCAGTGGTATCAAGGCTGTTATGCAGGGTGATGTAGAACTTATCGCAAAACGGCTGATTATGGCGGAGGAATAGCTCGATAATATCGCACTCGTTGCCAATCATGGCAACGATGGCAACCCCCGTGTCGGTGGGGTTTCTTGGGGGACGCGGGGGGCTAGGTTTTTTGAATAGGTTAAACATTGTGTTGGTTTGTACGCTATTTGGCGAGCAGGTTCAACTGCCCTTATGCAATGACGAAGACCCGAAGGGCATCACTAATCACTAATCACTAATCACTAATCACTAATCACTAATCGTTAACCAACAATATCCAGCAACGCCCGCGTATCGGCCAAAACCTTATCCGCCGCATCCTTACCGTCATTGCCCGCGGACACGCAAGCCTCACACGCCGCTTCGGCCTCTGCCACCAAAGCCTCAATATCCGCGCGTTTCACCGCCCCGCGTTCCATCGCGAAAGTCGCCAGCACCGAAGCGGAACTATCCGCACCACTGCCCGAAATCTCCACAAACCCGCCAGCCACGATATAATCGTGAGTATCACTGCCCACACGCACCTGCAATAATCCGGGGCGCAAGGTGCTAATCAAAGGCATGTGGTCGCCGAGCACGGTAAAATCCCCCTCTGCCCCTGGAATCATAACCTCCGATGCTTCAAACGAAGCAACTTGGCGCATAGGTTCAACCAAATCAAAATGAATCATATCCCCGCCCCTTTTCACAAATTACGCCGCTTCTGCGGCCATTTTTTCTGCCTTGGCAACGGCATCACTGATACCACCCACCATATAAAACGCGGCCTCTGGCAAATGGTCATATTCGCCCGCGACAACGGCTTTAAACGAAGCAATAGTCTCTTCCAACGGCACCTGAATACCATCCGAGCCTGTGAAAACCTTTGCCACATCAAACGGCTGGGACAAGAAACGCTGGATTTTACGCGCACGGGAAACCGTCAGTTTATCCTCTTCCGACAGCTCATCCATACCCAAAATCGCAATGATATCTTGCAGGGATTTGTAGCGTTGCAAAATCCCTTGGACATCGCGGGCTACATTATAATGCTCTTCCCCGACAATCAATGGGTCCATAATACGACTGTTAGAATCCAAAGGATCAACGGCGGGATAAATCCCCAATTCCGAAATCGCCCGTGATAAAACCGTGGTAGCATCCAAATGCGCGAACGAAGTCGCGGGCGCAGGGTCGGTCAAATCATCCGCAGGGACATAAACCGCTTGCACGGACGTAATAGACCCCGCTTTAGTCGACGTAATCCGCTCCTGCATCGCGCCCATATCGGTTGCCAGAGTCGGCTGATAGCCCACAGCAGACGGAATCCGCCCCAACAACGCGGACACTTCAGAGCCAGCTTGGGTAAAGCGAAAGATATTATCGACAAAGAACAACACATCCGTGCCTGTTTCATCGCGGAATTGTTCCGCCAAAGTCAATCCAGACAGGGCAACACGCATCCGCGCCCCTGGGGGTTCATTCATCTGCCCATAAACCAGCGCGATTTTGGAATCCTCCAGCTTATCGGGGACAATCACGCCCGATTCAATCATTTCATGGTATAAATCGTTGCCTTCGCGAGTCCGCTCACCCACGCCCGCAAACACGGATACGCCCGAATGCACCTTGGCTATGTTATTAATCAGCTCCATAATCAAAACGGTTTTGCCAACGCCAGCCCCGCCGAACAGCCCGATTTTACCGCCTTTCGTGTAAGGCGCGAGCAAATCCACAACCTTAATCCCCGTTTCCAAAATCTGGGTTTCGGTGGCTTGGTCGGCAAAGGCAGGCGGGTCTTGGTGGATAGAGCGGTGGGTTTTCACATTAACCGCCCCTTTTTCATCCACGGGCTTGCCCACGACATTCAAAATCCGTCCCAGAGTCTCTTTCCCCACAGGCACCATGATTTGTCCGCCCGAATCACTAACGGCTTGCCCGCGAACCAAACCCTCAGTCGCGTCCATAGCAATGGTACGCACGGTATTTTCGCCCAAATGCTGGGCGACTTCCAATACCAAATCGTTGTCGCCGTTTTGCGTGTGTAACGCGTTCAAAATCGCCGGCAATTCGGCATTATCGAATCGCACGTCAACGACCGCGCCGATGACTTGGGTGATTTTGCCAGTTGCTTTTGTTTGTGTTTCTTTTGCCATTTTGGAGTCTCCGTTTGTGGTTAAAGGGTTGTTTTATGGGTTAAGTTACAGGTTTATTTATAGGGCTTCCGCGCCAGATATGATTTCAATCAGCTCGTTCGTTATTGCCGCTTGGCGAGACCGATTGTACTGAATCGTCAGCTTATCAATCATTTCGCCCGCATTGCGGGTTGCGTTATCCATTGCCGACATCCGCGCACCTTGCTCAGACGCGCCGTTTTCCAGCAGAGCCGTGAAAACTTGGGTTGCCAGCGCACGGGGCAGCAGTTGTTTAAGGATTTCCTCTTCATCGGGTTCGTATTCGTAAAAGGCGGATTTATTCACCCCATCATCCGAATCAGTTTCAAACTTTGCGGGGATGAGCTGTAAATCCGTGGGCTCTTGCGTAATGACCGACACGAATTTATTGTAGAAAATCGTTGCCACATCAAACTCGCCCGCGCCAAACCGCGTAATAACCTCGCCCGCGACCGCGCTTGCGTTGTCATAGCCAATCCGCTTTACATCAGAAAAATCAAAGTGATGCACCATCGACGCGCCAAAATCACGGCGCAATTGCTCGCGCCCCTTCTTGCCAACAGTCAGGATTTTCACCGTCTTACCCTGTTTTAACAATTCATTAGCCTTCACCCGCGCCAGTTTCACAATGGACGAATTAAACCCACCGCAAAGCCCGCGCTCGGCAGTCGCCACAACCAATAAATGCACATCATCCGCCCCCGTGCCAGACAATAACTTCGGCGCACCCGCACCAGCAGACCCCGTTAGATTAGCCATAACCGCGCCCATCCGCTCCGCATAAGGACGCGCCGCCACGGCCGCATCCTGCGCACGGCGCAGTTTTGCCGCCGATACCAGCTGCATAGCCTTGGTGATTTTGCGCGTGTTTTTAACGCTCTCAATCCGGACTTTTAAATCTTTAAGGTTGGGCATCTAGGCAACATCCAAACGTTATTCAAAATCCTTGGCAAAAGCATCGACAACATTTTTCAATTTGTCCTCTGCTTCGCCCTTGATTTTAGGGTCTTCGGTGGTAATCCACGCCAAAAGATCAGCATGGTTTTTATGAACAAAGGTCAGCAAATCCGCTTCAAACCGCCCGACATCGCGAACCGCTATTTTATCCAGATAGCCCTTTGTGCCAGCATAAATCACAATCACCTGTTCAGCAGTGCTAAGCGGGCTATATTGTGCTTGTTTTAACAATTCCGTCAATCGCGCCCCGCGATTAAGCAACGCCTGTGTTGCCGCATCCAAATCAGAGCCAAACTGGGCAAAAGCCGCCATTTCGCGGTATTGTGCCAATTCCAATTTAATAGAGCCAGCAACCGATTTCATCGCATTCGTTTGCGCGGCAGACCCCACGCGAGACACCGACAAACCGGTATTCACGGCGGGGCGGATACCTTGATAAAACAGCTCTGTTTCCAAGAAAATCTGCCCATCGGTGATGGAAATCACGTTGGTTGGGATAAAGGCGGACACATCCCCGCCCTGCGTTTCAATCACGGGTAAAGCGGTGAGCGAGCCACTGCCATTATCCTCGTTCAATTTGGCAGACCGTTCCAATAGGCGGGAGTGCAAATAAAACACATCACCAGGATAGGCTTCGCGTCCAGGCGGACGGCGCAGAAGCAAAGACATCTGGCGGTACGCCACGGCTTGCTTGGTCAAATCATCATAAATCATCAATGCATGCATCCCACCATCGCGGAAATACTCCCCCATAGAGGTCGCCGCATAAGGCGCAAGGAACTGCATAGGCGCGGGATCAGAAGCCGTCGCCGCAACAACGATTGTATATTTAATCGCGCCGCTTTCTTCCAGTTTTTTCACCAACTGCGCCACGGTGGAACGTTTCTGCCCAATGGCTACATAAATACAAAACACCTTTTTCTTATCATCATCGCCCGCCGCGTCATTATAGGTTTTCTGATTCAAAATCGTATCCAGCGCAACGGCGGTTTTCCCCGTTTGGCGGTCACCAATAATCAATTCGCGTTGCCCGCGCCCAATAGGAATAAGCGAATCAATGGATTTTAACCCAGTCGCCATAGGCTCATGCACAGATTTACGCGGGATAATCCCAGGTGCCTTCACATCGGCAGTCGCACGTTTTTTCGTCTTTATAGGACCCTTGCCATCAATGGGATTGCCCAGCCCGTCCACGACTCGCCCCAGCAATTCGGGGCCAATCGGCACATCCACAATCGCGTTTGTGCGTTTGACGATATCGCCTTCTTTAATCGCCGCGTCAGAGCCGAAAATCACAACCCCCACGTTGTCTTCTTCCAGATTCAACGCCATCCCACGGATACCGCCAGGGAATTCAACCATTTCGCCCGCTTGGACATTATCCAGCCCATAAACGCGGGCGATACCATCGCCAACGGACAGAACGCGCCCGACCTCCGCCACTTGGGAATCGGTGCCGAAGTTTTTAATCTGGTCTTTTAAAATTGCAGAAATTTCCGCTGCTTGAATAGTCATGTTAGATTTCTTTCATTGCATTGTGAAAATTGGCGAGCTTTGATTTGATTGAGCTATCAATCATCTTAGAGCCCTGTTTAATGACAAGCCCGCCGATGAGCGACTCGTCCGTAATAACGTTCAATTTAATACCTTTACCCACGGATTTTTGCAAAGCGTGGGTGAGGGCATCGGTTTGTTCGCTGGTTAATTTATGCGCGGTGGCGATGTCTATCGTGGTTTCGCCCTTTTCCTTGGCTATCATAGCCAGCAGGGATTGGATAAACGCGGGGACACTGCCCAAACGGCGTTTTTGTGCCATCAACGCGAGGGTGTTTGCCAGCATCTTTGATAGTCCCATTTTGGTGGCGAGCGCGGCTATAGCGTGGGTTTGTTCGTTGCGGTTGTAAAGCGGGGCGTGCAGGAATTCACGCAAATCCGCGCTGGTATTCAGGGCGGTGTTTAGAGTGGCAAGGTCTTTTTCCACATGGGTTAGTGTGTTTTCATCCTTTGCCAGATGAAAAACCGCGCGGGCATAGCGAACCGCAGCACCAGAGGATAAAGAGGCGTGTTCAGACACTTGATGTGTTTCCTTTGTGGTGGGTATTTGGTGGCATTCGTTAAGGAATGGTTACCCGTTTTGGTTATTTTCGGCATTAATAGCAAATGTGGGCGGGTATTGCAAGGGGCTAATTGCGCGGATAGTGGGAAAAACTATTGTGGAAAAACAAAGGCTTATCATTTTAATTGTGAATTATGAATTGTGAATTGTGAATTATTGGTTATTCTAGTTATCCATTATCTAAAATAACTAGGGTGAGTTATTTTAGGAAAGAAGGTCGCCACAAGCCCAATTCATCATTCACAATTCACCATTCATCATTCAATTTCTTCCGCCCATTCATTCCCGCGAAACCAGTAGTTATTGCGTTGCTGTAACCACCCCGTCACCCAATAATGCGCAATCCAATTATTGAAAAAATTCAGCGCATCATGGTCGCCTTTGCGAACCCCAAAACCCTCACCCGTTGCCAAATAGGTATGGCTAAACGGCACATGCAAAATATCGGAAAAATCCCGCGCGGCATCAGACGGAGTCGGCTCTGCCGCCATAGTCGCATGTGCGCGCCCCGCCAAAACTTCCTCCGTATCCGCGCCGTCTTCATCCATCAAAAGCAACTGCGCATTGGGGAATAAATTGCCAATAACCGTTGCCGAGGTCGCCCCCCTCCGCGCCGTGAAAATCACATCCTTATGGTTAAAGTCTTCCACGCGAAACCCCTCCGTCAACGCACGATTCGCCAACAGAGTCATCCCCGAAAACGCGTAAGGGTCAGTGAAATTCACAACCATATTGCGCGAGGGCGTGATGCTCATCCCGCTAATAATAACGTCAAAATCGCCCGCATTCAAAGACGGAATCATCTGTTCCCAATCGGTCAGCACGAACTCCACCTCTACCCCCATATCGTCTGCTAACTGGCGGGCTATATCCAGCTCAAACCCTATCAATTCACCGTTTTTATCGTACATCGCCCAAGGGTGAAATATCGATAAACCCACGCGAATCACACCCGCTTGCTTTATATCTTCAATAACGCTCTGCGTTTGAGCAACTGCACCGCCCGCTCCAAACGCGATAACCGCCAGAATTGTCGCGAAAAACCGTTGTAATATAGTAAGCATTTTGCACCCTTTCAAGATAACTTGTGATAAACATAAACTAAAAACTGCGAAAAAACAACATATTATCACATAATTGACGCTTTTTTTCACTAAAACCCACTTTTTCGTTTGCAAAATCGCACAAATTAACACAAGGTCGCCGCACATAATAAACAACAAAGGAGTCAATTATGGAACAAATCACAAATTTTGTGGACTGGCTGAATGGTGTCGTCTGGGGCGTACCGATGCTGGTTTTAATTCTTGGCGTGGGCGTGTATTTAACGATGGGCCTTCGTCTTTATAGTATCATCAAAATCCCTCTTGGGTTCGCGATGTTATGGAGCGGGCGTATTCCGGGCAAAGAAAAGGGCGAAATCAGTCCTTTTAATGCTTTGATGACCTCGCTGTCGGCAACAATCGGCACGGGGAATATCGCGGGGGTGGCGACTGCTATCTTCTTGGGCGGACCTGGTGCTATCTTTTGGATGTGGATGACGGCTTTGGTCGGCATGGCAACCAAGTATGCAGAGGCTGTCTGCGCCGTTAAATATCGGGAAACCGATGAACGGGGTAAGCATGTCGGCGGTCCGATGTACTATATTAAAAACGGTCTTGGGCCTAAGTGGCAATGGTTGGCGGTGCTGTTTGCATTGTTTGCTGGGGTTGCTGGCTTTGGCATCGGTAATATGGTGCAATCCAATTCCATCGCGGATGCTTTGCAGACTAACTTTTCGGTGCCAGAGTGGGTAACAGGCGTAGTTCTGCTTGTCCTAGTTGGTGCGGTTTTGCTGGGCGGATTGCAACGGATTTCATCCGTAGCAGGGGCGTTGGTGCCGATTATGGCTATCGCCTATATCGCGGCTTCGACCATTGTTTTGGCGATTAATGCTGACCAAATCCCAACGGCTTTCGGGCTGATTTTCACGCATGCGTTTTCACCGACTGCCGCCACTGGCGGGTTTGCTGGTGCGGCCGTGTGGATGGCGATTCGCTTTGGCGTAGCCCGTGGTGTGTTTTCCAACGAAGCGGGGCTGGGCTCTGCCCCAATCGCGCACGCGGCGGCACAAACTAAGGGGCCGGTTAGCCAAGGTCTGGTTGCTATGCTGGGGACGTTCATTGATACGCTTATCGTTTGTACCTTTACAGCGTTGGCGATTTTGACAACGGATGTCTGGACGAGTGGCGCGACTGGTGCTGCCCTGACTTCGGCTGCGTTTGATTCGGCTTTGCCCGGGTTGGGTGGTCCGATTATTGCGGTATCGCTGACGGTATTTGCTTTCACGACCATTTTGGGGTGGAGCTATTATTGCGAGCGGTCTTTGCAGTTCCTGTTCGGGCCGATGATCATTAAGCCTTTTCGGGCGTTGTGGTCTGTGGCGGCTTTCGTTGGCACTACGTTGAAGCTGAGCTTCGTGTGGTTGTTGGCGGATACGCTGAATGCGATGATGGCAATACCGAATTTGATTGCCTTGGCTTTGTTAAGCCCGATGGTGTTCAAAATCACCCGTGAGTTCTTTGAGAGCCGTGGGGCGAGTGAAAATAATCCTTTCTAATTTGAGAGAGTTTGTATGGATAAAAAAGGCTGGTCTTCGGGCTGGCCTTTTTTTAGTTTAGGGGGTTAGTGATGAATAGCCCTGCGTGACTAAATCTTTTCTTACAAATCAATAATAAATCGTAAATTTTCATCATTTTTTTGCTTTAATGTATTGAAATTAAAAATACGGACACTATATGTAGTGTTGCTGGGGTAGGTATAGTGTTTTTAGGTAATGCTATACACCAAATAGCAGAAAGGGGGTGATGTATAATGGCAAAACGCAATGAGCAAACGGGCAAAGCAGCCGCTTCAGCTGCAGGCAAGATTCTTAGCGATCCAAAGTCAACTAAAGCAGAACGAAAAGTAGCTGCTTCAGCCTTGACGCAAGCACCAAACAAAAAAAGCACCAAAAAGAAACCTTAATCTGATTGGTCAATAAGCACACGCTAACCCATCAATCGAAATTGTTGGTACGCGCGGTTGGAATTGTCCCCTGTATATTCGCGGGGGGCAATTCATTACTTAATCACTTTTGCCTTAATTTTTCCATACACCCCCAAAAAGTTTTCTTATGCTTTTTAAGCCTTGCGTCACTGCATCTACTACTACACGAAACGCGTGAGGATTTTTTCCTTTGAGCCTCTTTTCAATCAGCTCTGCTGTTTCCTCTACCCCATAAATAGCAATAAAACCACCAAAGCGCGGACCTTGAGAATCTCCAAAAATAACCTCGTAAAGAGACTGAAACCAATCCCGAAGATTTTCAAATTTATGTATTTTACCAATAGCAAAAACCAATGACTGTAAATCGTCCGCGTTATCTGGCGACCAGTTATCAGGCACATCCTCTTTTCCCATCATGGCATTTTTATCCACAATAATTTTTTTTGCGGTTTCTGTATCACGCAAAGCCTTTACCAACTCTTCCATAGCTCTGCGTTCTTTATCATCAGGCACGCGATAGTTTCGTCTCGGTTTGATGAAATTATGAAAGTAGTACGCGACAGATCCAACTGATTCATCCAATTTAGGATGGGTGTCAGGCGATAATTCTGGGGCATACTTTTTTATAAACTGCCACATGATTTCTTTATCTTCATCATTAGAGTGTTGAAATTCTTCAAGAAGATTTCCAAGAGGCATTGATTTTAAATGTTCTGCGTCTTTACTTTTTTCTATAAATTCACTCATCGTTATTCTATCACCAGTCAGTGCAACTCCCGCCAAATTTAATAACAACGAAAACGAAATTTTATCACTACCAGTCTCAGCCTCAGGCACATCGCCCCCATGTATATGGAACACGGGATTTGCCAACTGCTCCACCAAATCCTGCCCCGCATACCCCCGCACCTGCGCGTCATACTCATCCATAGCCTTGGGTATCACATCAAAATGCAACCGCTTGGCAGTCCTCGGCTTTTGATACATAAAATACGACAGGCTCTCAGCAGAGGCATAACTCAACCACTCATCAATAGAAATCCCATTACCCGCGGATTTGGAAATCTTCTCACCCTTTTCATCCAAAAACATCTCATAAAAATAATGCGCGGGCGCACGCTCCCCCAAAATCCGACAAATCTTATCGTAAATCACGGTGTTCGTGGAATGGTCTTTGCCATACATCTCAAAATCCACACCCAAGGCCGCCCAGCGCGCGCCAAAATCAGGCTTCCACTGCAATTTCACCCGCCCGCCTGTCACCGAAACCGTCACTTCTGCACCGTTTTCCATAAAACTTATCGTGCCAGCCGCCTTATCAATCCGAGTCAAAGGCACGTATAAAACCCGCCCAGTCGTGGGGGAAATCGGCAGAAAACAACTGTAAGTCGCCCGCCGTTCCTCCCGCAAGGACGCAAGCATCACCGCCATAATCTCTTCATACTTATCCAACGCCCGCAATAAAACCGCGTCAAACGCGCCGGATTTGTAATACTCGGTCGCGCTGATGAATTCATAATCAAACCCGAATTTATCCAGAAATCGGCGCAACATAGCGTTATTATGCTCGGCAAAACTGGGGTATTTGTCAAACGGGTCGGGGACAGAGGACAACGGCATTTGCAGATATTCCGCTAAGTTGTCTGGATTTGGCACATTGCTGGGGACTTTGCGCATGCCATCCAAATCATCGGAAAAACAAATCAAACGAGTGTCCCACCCTGTTAAAATCTCAAACGCGCGGCGTACCATAGTCGTTCGGGCAACCTCGCCAAACGTGCCGATATGGGGCAATCCAGACGGGCCATAGCCCGTTTCAAACAACACATAACCCTTGGCGGGCAGCTTGCCACCGAGGTGTTTTAACAGCTTGCGTGCCTCCTCAAAAGGCCAGGCTTTGCTGGTCTGGGCGTGTTCGCGCTGGGCTGTGATAGTTGCCGTAAGTGGGCTCGTCATAGGCTATTTTCCGTTTATTATAGGGTGATGAAACGCTCGCCCCGCTCTACCGCAAAACGCACCATAGGTCAAGTGGGTAAAAAAGATGTGATTGTTTTATCTAGTTTTGTGAAAAGTTTTATGAAACGGGGGCAACATAGCGTTTGACAATCCCCCCGTTTTAGTTTATATCGCACAAGAATTATACACAAAACCCGCCCAAAACGGCACCCCTGCCCGCTTAATAACAGGAATAATGATGACAATCGCACAACCCGCAAACAGGCTTTTGCTTGGTTTTCTCTTATCCGCGATAGCGTTATTGACGGCATGCGATGGTGGCAATCGCCCGCTTTTGCCTGATGCTACCCCCGTGGAAACCAGCGATTTCGCCTATTTCGGACTGCTGAACGCACCGAATACCCCGAACAGAGACGGCGAGGTCACCCTAGCCCATAACTTTTTAAACGTGAATGGCAATAGGATTAGCACGGCTGGCTTTACCGAATTTAACATCCCCCCCACGGTTTGCACGAATGGCGGATGTGTTGCGCAGGCGGAGGCTGGCGATACGGGTAATGGCTATGCTTATTATATAGCGGAGGATGCGAATGGCAACGCGGCGTATAGCTATGCTGGGATTTTGGCAAGCACCAATTTGGGCGAGCCTTTGCGGTCTTTCACCGCGCCCGTGGCGACTTGGCGTGGCGAATGGTCTTTGAACGGCGTGGGTCCTGATACTGCGGATGAGGATGATGATTTCGTGATGCGTATTGATTATGGCAGTCGTCAATTCGCGGGCTCTGGCACGAAAATCATTGACGGAGTGGGGCATTTTATTAACGCTAATGGTCGTTATAGCGAGGCGGGCGTTATGCTAAATGGACAGGCTGATTTGATTCGCAGTAATGTTATTTATCAAGGGTTTTTAATCGGGTTGGTTGGATCAAGGGGTGCGGTTGGCGCGTTCCGCTCGTCCGATTCTGATCTTTCGTTTGCGGGCGGGTTTATCGTTAATCCGCCGACACGTTAAGGGTTTTGGCGCGTAAATCCGTGCTGGATTGCCCGTGCAACGCCCCGATAGACAAACACCAGCAGGGCGCAGGGCGATACGGCAGGGCTTGGGAGTCGTGCGTGGCTAGGCGAGCGTTTGCGAATTGCCGCCCCGCAGGGGATTTCCCCGCCGCGATTTGATGGTGTGGGCGGGCGATAACACCGATGGGCATGGTTTTGATAATCCGTTGCCACGCGTGCCAAGTGTGCAGGGTGGCAAAGCTATCCGCGCCCATAAGAAACACAAAATTTGTCGTACGATAGCGGGTTTTCAGCGAGGTTAGGCTATCAATCGTATAGGGGCTGGGGATGCGCGATTCCCAGTCTTTTATGATGATACGCGGGTCGGTCGCTATCGTTTGACAGGCGGTTAATCGCGTGGGATAGTCATGGGTCGGCGGCGGTTTCAGTGGATTTTGCGGGCTGACCAGCCACCATATTTTATCCAGAGCAAAGGCGGCAAGGGCGCGATGCGACAAGTGGATATGTCCTTGGTGGGGCGGGTCGAATGACCCGCCGAGGAGTCCTATTTTTTTCATGGTAGTTATTAGTTGTTAGTTGTTAGTTATTAGTGGATTACTTCAAGCGGAAACGGATGCGTAGGGTTAGCAGGAGCAGGAATAAGAATATAATACCGAGAACGGTTTGGAATGCCCAGATGGTATTAAAAAAGTTATTACCCACAAAGTATTTATAGCACTCCTTAAATGGTCCATTATTAAAAAATAAAAAACTGTGTGAATTAGCTATGGAAATGGGGACAGAGCAAGCCATGCTTTTTGCTATTTCCCATGCCCCACCTTTCCAACACGCCAACCATGCATTAGCAAAAGCCATCATAGCAATAGCTTGCGCACCTAAAACCATATGCCAGAACCACCCCCAAAGAGCATGTTTAATCCCATAACCATAATCGGCCAGTTTTTCATAAAGATAGTAAAAGAACTTCACCGCACGGCTTGACCGCCATCGCCGACAGCGCATTTCTTGGCGGTAAAAAAAATGTTCGTCATGGTATTTATCCAGCCCTTTCATTTGAGCGGATAGGTTTTCATAAGCATTTTGGTTATCTATCATTCGTCCCTCGTCATTGCCATTAATTTTAGACCAGTCTATTTGAGGCCAAAGTTTAACATCCCAATCCCAAATAGTGTTTGAATACATCTCTGCTTTGTAAAAACTTGGTACATATTTTTTGAATTTTGCATTTCTAAAACTTGTAAGTCCTGTAATCTTTACCTTATCAAATTTTACGCTATCAAAAAATTCTGTATCCGCAAAAAATATTATATCATTGAACTTTGCTTCATCAAAACTTACATCCTTACGAAACTTTGTATCAGAAAAAAATGCTCCATTAAGGAATTTTACCTTATAAAAATCCGCTCTTTTAGAAAATTTTGACTCAGAAAAAAATGCGGCTTTAGAAAAAATTGACTCGGCAAAATACGCTTCATGCTTAAAATTTATATTAGAAAAAACCGCAACATCAGAAAATGTAACATTCATAAAATTTGCAACGCCAGAAAAAGTCGTACCATTAAAATTAGGATTGGTAGTTATATCTGTAGTTCCAGCAAAGACAGTTGACATAAAACTTACATTTTTTTGAAAAATTGCATCAAAAAAATTTGTACTTCTACAAAATCTCGCTTTCGTAAAATCTGCCTCTGCACGGAACTGTGTTTTGTTAAAATCTGCACTTTTATAAAAAGCTGCTTTATTAAAATGCACATCCTCAAAAAATTTTGTATCCTTAAAAGATACATCTATAGGAAAAATTAACATTGAAAAATCAACAATTTTATCAAAAGATACGTTAGACAAATCAATAACTTCTATTGTTGTTGGATTTCCTAGTTCTGTTATTAAATCTCTTATTGGAACGTTCATATCGCCATACAAATGAATGCCACCCTTTTTATTAAAGTGGCTATCATGAAGAATATCTTGTATTGCTGAAATGTCAAAATTTACAATTGTGCCTTGATTTCTTAAAATGCAGAACGCCGAAAACCAATGACTCCCTTGGGGCAATTGATTTTGCTTATCAAGATTAAAAGTTTCCAGCAAAAACCTACCCCAAGGGCTATCCTCGGCAGGTGTTCGTTTAATTCCATCATCTAATTTTTTATCAGCCATCCCTCCCCTATACATTGTATAAAGAAAAGAGGCAAGAGACCCCGCCCCCCAGCTCTCCGCAGGAGGGGTGGGCGGGCGGGAACCAAAAAACCTCTGCTCTTAATCGCTAATAACCAACGCCTAATCTCAAATAACCAATAACTAACAACTAATAACTAATAACTAACAACTAAACTTGACTCCCTGACAAAATCCACTATTAGCAACAAACAAAACCACTCACCAGAAAGACCCACCCAATGGCAACCCAACCCTACGTCTATTTTATGGAAGGCGTGTCCAAAACCTACCCAGGCGGTAAGCCGTGCTTTGAAAACATCCACCTGTCCTTCCTGCCGGGCGTGAAAATCGGCGTGGTCGGCGTGAATGGCACGGGCAAATCCACTCTAATGCGCATCATGGCGGGTATAGACAAGGATTTCAGCGGGCAAGCCTGGGCTGCCAAAGGCGCACGAGTCGGCTATTTACCGCAAGAACCCCACCTTGACGACTCGGTCAATGTCCGCGAAAACATCATGCGCGGCGTGCAACATCACCGCGCCGTATTGGAGCGGTATAACGAGCTGGCAATGAATTATTCGGACGAAACGGCGGATGAGATGGCAACCCTGCAAGACCAAATCGATGCCCAAGACCTCTGGTCGCTGGACGCGGATATTGACATAGCCATGCAGGCCTTGCACTGCCCCCCCGATGACGCGGACACGAATAGCCTGTCTGGGGGCGAACGCCGCCGCGTTGCCTTGTGTAAATTGCTGTTGGAAAAGCCCGATATGTTGTTGTTGGACGAGCCAACAAACCATCTGGACGCGGAAACCATCGCGTGGTTGCAAAACCATCTTATGGACTATAAAGGCACGGTTTTAATCGTCACCCACGACCGCTATTTTCTGGATAATATCACCAGTTGGATTTTGGAAATTGACCGAGGGCGCGGGATTCCCTATGAGGGCAATTATTCCGCGTGGTTAGAGCAAAAAGCCAAACGCGTGGCGCAAGAAGCCCGCGAAGACAAAAGCCGCAGTAAGACCTTGGAACGCGAGCTGGGCTGGATGCGCCAAGGGCAAAAAGCCCGCCAAGCCAAGCAAAAAGCGCGGGTTAATGCCTATCACGATTTGGCCGACCAGTCCGAGCGTGACCGTGTTGGCAAATCCCAAATCATCATCCCAAACGGCGAGCGGTTGGGCAGTAAAGTGATAGAAGTCAAGGGGTTATCCAAATCTTTCGGCGAAACTGCGCTGATAAACGATTTGTCCTTCACCCTGCCCCCAGGCGGAATTATCGGCGTAATCGGGGCGAATGGCGCGGGCAAATCCACGTTATTTCAAATGCTAACAGGGCAGGAAAAACCGGACGCGGGGTCTATCGTTTTCGGGGATACCGTGGCGTTGTCCTATGTTGATCAATCGCGCGATGCTCTGGACCCGAAGAAAACCGTCTGGGACGAAGTGTCCAGCGGGCAGGATATTATTATGCTGGGCGATGCGCAGATGAACTCCCGCGCGTATTGTTCCAGTTTTAATTTCAAAGGGGGCGACCAGCAAAAACCCGTGGGGTTGTTATCGGGTGGCGAGCGCAACCGCGTGCATCTGGCTAAGCTGTTAAAAAGCGGTGGCAATGTGTTGTTATTGGATGAGCCAACGAACGATTTGGATGTGGAGACTCTGCGGGCGTTGGAGGATGCGATTGATCATTTCGCTGGCTGTGCGCTGGTGATTTCCCACGATCGGTTCTTTTTGGATAGGTTATGCACGCATATTTTAGCGTTTGAAGGCGCGGGGTCGGTGGAATGGTTTGAGGGAAATTTTGCCGATTATGAAGAGGATAAAATTCGGCGGTTAGGCGATTCATCTAGCGGCGGACGGGTGAAATATAAGAAATTCGCGCGGTAGTGGATGGTGTGGTTTTGGCGGGCGATTATCCCAGTTGCAACGGCCGCAACCGCCCAACCCAGTTGCCCGTATCCAAACACATCCAACCGATGGTTTCAATGATTTCGGTGTGGCGACCTGCTATGTTATCAATAAAAACAATCGGCTCGTAGTGGGCAATGCGATTGCGCAAACGGCGAATCGTATAAATCCTATCGCGCAAAGGACGAAGTTTCCCCTTATAGTTTGGAAACCCGTTGTGAATGGTCGGTCGCCATAAAGATTCCTCGTATTTCTTACCCAGCAGCCTAACCCAAAATCCCAAGGAAAGACTCGCGACTATCCGCCCCATATATTCAGGCGTATCATTCATTTTATCTATGGGCAATCTGTCACGCGCCTCTTCAATTTTTTCTCTGCTTTCATTTGTTAGGGGCGTTTTGGGATTTATTAACCAATCAACACCATAATCTTGTTGCATAGTATCGTGGATTTTATTACGCAAGCAAATTTCAAAACACGACAGAATCGGGTAGAATTCTGCGGATATACGCATGTTTTCTTCGTATAGTTTTAGAGCTTTTTCAAAGTCATCACCAGAATGTGATAGGAATTTTTGCAATCTTTGGTCTGAAATTGCTTGGGTTATCGCGTTGATTTTATTGTATTTATTCATTTTCATCTGCCTTTTTGTTAAATTATGCAACACTTTTTACCAATTATTTGGCTGAATTGCAATTTTTTACTTGCAAAGAGGTGTGAAAAGGGCTAATTATATTCCTGTGTACCCCCGGTGTGATCCGTATGTTTCTAATATACGCCCCCGGGGGTCAAGATTTTAGCCACTCTGTGCACCCCCTAAACCCCCAAACACCACCGCATAATCGCCTTTTGCACATGCAGCCTATTCTCTGCCTCGTCAAACACGACCGACTGCGCACCGTCCAGCACTTCGCTGGTGACTTCCTCGCCCCTATGGGCGGGCAAACAATGCATAAATAACGCCTGCCCCCCTGCCCGCGCCATTAAATCCGCATCCACGCGATAGGGCGATAGTAAATTATGCCGCGCCAAAGCCGTATCAGGCGAGTCATGCATGGAAACCCAAGTATCGGTCAGAACCAAATCCGCGCCCGCAACCGCCGCCCCAGCGTCAGGTTCAATAGACACGCCAGCCCCGCGCCCTCGGGCAAAATCGATAAACTCCGCGTCAGGAGATAAATCCTGCGGACCCGAAAACACCAAGTCATAGCCGAACTGCCCGGCGCCTTGAATCAAACTATTACACACATTATTGCCATCGCCTAGATAGACGACTTTTTTACCCTTAATCGCCCCGCGATGCTCTTCATAGGTCATAATATCCGCCATAATCTGGCACGGATGCGTGCGGTCAGTCAGCCCGTTAATGACAGGCACATCGGCGTAATGCGCCCATTCCGCCAGCACATCCTCGGCAAAGGTGCGTATCATCACCATATCCACATAGCGCGATAGCACCCGCGCCGTATCCGCTATGGATTCACCGTGTCCCATCTGCATATCCGCGCCCGATAACACGACGGTTTGCCCGCCCATTTGGCGCACGCCTATGTCAAAGGACACGCGAGTGCGGGTAGAGGGCTTTTCAAATATCAGCGCGACAATGCGGTTTTGGAACGCGCAGTCTTTATCCACAAACCCGCGAGGTTGCGTGGCGCGTTTATCCTTTATCGCGCGGGCGTTTGTGAGGATTTGGCGCAGGTCATCGGGCGAGGTTGTGTGAATATCTAGGAAATTGCGGTTTTGGGTCATTGGGGGCTTTCTTTTATTTGTTAGGTGTTGGTTATTAGTTATTCGTTATGGATTGTCAATTATGAATTTTTAGAAAATATGGAAAAAGGGATTATTTGCGAGGCTCTTGCCCTTTTGTGTGGTATAGTTTATGGGGTGTGGATGTTTGGTTTAATAATGGAGACACGCATGGCAAACAAATCAAAATATACCCTGCTAATCGCGGGTTGCCTTGCCATGATGATTGGTGGGTGTGCAAAAACTGTTACAAAGAACTGGCAACCTATTCAAGGCAACAAAGAGGATGGTATTGTTACTCTCGGTTATTATTATAGCCCAAGCTGGGAGAGACCAATAGCAGACGAACAACAAGGGCTTGATACAGCATCACAAACATGCAAGACTTTGGGGTATAAAACAGCAGTAATTTTTGACATTCCGCAAGCAAAATGTACAGAAATTTATGATTTTAAACAGAATGGCACAGAATGCGTTCAGAATCTGATGTCTAGAAATTATCAGTGTCAGTAGGTGCGGTATGTATGAGGTAGGCCGAATTCAAAAAAAAGGCAACAGCATCGTGTGGCGGCAATTTATGACGGACACCCTCATACTTGATGATAGTGAGGGTAAAGCAAATGGCTGGCACTGGTTTTGGGGGCTTCATTACTTATACGATTTAGACCTTGCGACAATATATGATAACGTTCCTGATGAACACTGGTTTAAAGAGGTAGATGATGACTTTCATAATTTAGAAAAAATATATAATGACTGTGAAAAAGCTGGATTATCTACGGCTATGGGCAATTTGTCAGATAAATTTGAATACTTAGAAAATACTATCTACTTTTATGATTCACCCTTTAAATATCCCATTGATTACTCTACTTTTATCTTTCCAACGAATATATCATTTGAAGAAACAAAATTTCAGGCTGATGCAAATTTTAGCAAGGCACTATTCTTAGGAGATGCTCGCTTTAGCGGTGTTCATTTTCTTGAAACTGCTGATTTTACGAATGCTATATTTTGTGGAAAAACGGCTAAGTTTAGAAATGTTCATTTTTACAAAATAGCAGATTTTACGGATACAACATTCAAAGGATATGCTAATTTCAAAGGTTCACAAATTAAAGGACGAACAACATTCCAACGAGCAAAATTTGAGCTTCACGCACCGCGATTTTATAATGCAGAATTTAACGATGAAATGACTTTTTCTGGCATGATTCCACCAAAATTTGGGATAGATGAAAATGATAGACTTAATGAAAAAGGCTACAAATCTAATGATGCAAAAGAGACTGCTAAACGATATAGAAAAAGAATAGAAGAAAATCAAAACTCCTATGAAAACACATCAACAAAATTAACCGAAAAGAACAAATACCACGACGCACATTTTTTCTTTCGTCAAGAAATGCGCTGTCGGCGACAGCTTATAAATTATTTAGATATGAAAAAACTCGCACATTATTTGACTTGGCGAGAAACTGGCAAATATTTTACTCCTAAGCAAATTGAAAAATATTTAATCATTAGCTTTTATTGGCTCTATGAAAAACTTGCCGATTATGGCTATGGGACTGGGCGAGCTTTTACAGCTTGGTTTGCCCATATCTGCTTTTGGGCAGTAGTGCTAATGTTTGTTAATTATCAAAAAACCTCTATGGTAACAAATCCGTTTTGGTGTTCCATTCTTACTTCCCTTGTCAATGCTCATAATTTTTTTCTCGCCAACGGTGGTGGGTTGGAAAGTTGTTATGGTAAAAAAATCCCTCTTGCATTAAATCTCATTTGGGGCGTTGAAACCATCCTCGGTATTCTTTTCCTCTTCCTGCTCCTGCTAACCCTCCGCGTCCGTTTCCGCCTAAATAACCAATAACTAATCACTAATCACTAATCACTAACCACTAATCACTAACCGCTAATTCCAATCGCGCCACCGCCTCACTAATATCCTCCGCGCCGATATTCAACGCGGGCAGCAACCGCACGACATTATCGCTGGCAGGGACACACAGCAACCGCTCTTCATAGCCACGCTTTACCACCGCCAAATTCGCGCCCTCCACACCCTCTTTACACTGCAACCCACGCATCAAACCAACCCCCCGTGCCTCCACAAACACATCGGGGTAATTGGCGACCAACCCCTGCAAGGACTGCTCTAAATGCTCGCCTGCCCCACGCACTGCGGACAAAAACCCGTCATTCGCAACCACGCCCATCACGGCTATGCCAACGGCGCACGCCAACGGATTCCCCCCAAAGGTAGAGCCATGCGTGCCAGCCTTCATCCCCAGCGCGGCCTCGGCAGTCGCCAAAACCGCGCCCAAGGGAAATCCGCCGCCCAGCCCCTTGGCTATCGCCATAATATCGGGCGTAATCCCCGCCCATTCGTGCGCAAATAACCGCCCCGTGCGCCCCATGCCGCATTGCACTTCGTCCAGTATCAGCAGGGCTCCGTGCGTATCACACAGCTCGCGCAATTCGCGCAAATAATCATGCGAGCCAACGCGAATCCCGCCCTCCCCCTGTATCGGTTCAATCATAATCGCGGCGGTCGTGTCATCCACGCAAGCCCGCAGAGCCTCCATATCGCCGAACGGAACGGACATAAATCCATCCAGTAACGGCGCGAAACCGTCGACTAATTTATGCTGTCCCGCCGCCGAAATAGTCGCCAGAGTCCGCCCGTGAAACGACCCGTGGCAGGTGATGATGGTCTTGCGTTTTGTATCGCCCCGTTCAAAATGATAGCGACGAGCGATTTTCATCGCACCCTCAATCGCTTCCGCCCCCGAATTGGTGAAAAAGGCAGTATCCGCAAAGGTATGTTTGACGAGGATATCGGCCAAAGTTTGCTGGTTTGGAATGTGGTAGAGGTTGGAAGTGTGCCACAATTTGTCGGCTTGGGTTTTCAATGCTTCGATTAAAACGGGGTGCGAATGGCCCAGCAATGTCACCCCGACCCCAGCCGCCATGTCTAGGTAGGCGTTGTTTTTATCATCAAACAGCCACGAGCCCTCGCCCCTAACAAAGGACAAATCGGCGCGGGCATAAACGGGCAGGATGGAAGGGAACATGTTAGTTGTTAGTTATTAGTTATTAGTTATTAGTTATTAGTTTTTTAGGTGTGGATTTGGCAGTGGTTCTTTTGCCTATTGTGCGGATTTAGACGCAGATGTCAAGGTTTTTAATGATTAACGATTAATTAATAATAATTAACAATAATTAATGATTAATTAATGGCTAATTAACAATAATTAACAATAATTAATAACTAATTAATCCCGCAATCCCGCAAAAAACCCAACCAACAATTCCTCCGCCGCCTCCGCCCCAATCCCATCATACACCTCTGGTTTGTGATGACACTGGGCGTGGCTGAACACCCGCGCCCCGCCCGCAACCCCGCCTGATTTAGCGTCAGACGCGCCGTAATACAACCGCGCTATCCGAGCCGCCGATATCGCGCCCGCGCACATCGCACACGGCTCTAACGTCACGTATAAGTCCGCGCCAGCCAGCCTATCATCGCCCAATGCCACGCAAGCCAGCCTAATCGCCAGCATTTCGGCATGGGCGGTCGGGTCGTTATCACCGCGGACTCGGTTGCCCGCCTGCGCCAAAATCACTCCGTCTTTGACGATAACCGCGCCAACGGGGACTTCGCCTCGCTCGGCGGCCGCACGGGCTTCGCCCAACGCAATATCCATATAATTCCTAAATACCATTTTGTTTAGCCTTTTTGCCCTTGCTCTGCCCGCGTTTATAGCGCATGATGGGGTATGAGCCAATACTCCCCAGAACAAAACCCCGAAAACGACCTGCCCGCCGAAATAGCGGGGGATGGCACGGAACGTATCGCCAAACGGCTGGCACGGGCGGGGATAGCGTCCAGGCGTGAGGTTGAACGGATGATTGAACAAGGGCGGATTCGTCTGAATGGCAAGGTTTTGACGCAGGCGGGGGTGAAAATAGGCGACAGCGACCGCGTGGAAATAGACGGCAAGCCCGCGCCGATGGCTGCACCGACCCAAATCTGGCGGTATCATAAGCCAACGGGGTTGGTCAGTACGACCCGCGATGAACAGGGGCGGGCGACTATTTTTGATTATTTACCGCACGGGTTGCCACGGGTGATGTCGGTTGGGCGGTTGGATATTAACTCGGAAGGGTTGCTGTTATTAACGAACGATGGCGCGTTAAAACGCCGTTTGGAGCATCCAAAGAACGGCTGGCGGCGGCAATATCGCGTGCGTGTGCATGGGCGGATAACAGAGGCTCGGCTGGATCCGTTGCGCCGTGGGTTGCGGATTGATGGGGAGCAGTTTCAGCCGATAAGCGTGCGGTTTGAACGGCAGCAGGGTGCGAATGCTTGGTTGTTTTTGGAACTGCGGGAGGGGAAAAATCGGGAGATTCGGCGGGCGTTAGAGCATGTCGGGCTGGTGGTGAATCGGTTAATACGGGTGTCTTATGGGCCGTTTGAGTTGGGGAATTTGGAACGTGGTGGGGTGGAGCGGGTGGCGGATTTAACGATTAGTGATTAATTATTTTAGATATTGAAACGGTCGAAATAATCATCAATTTCTTTTCGCATAGTGACCCCTGCACGTTCAAAACATCCTAATAAATCGGTATAAGTCCCTTTACCCCCTAGAAAATCCCAAAACTCCTCTGCAACCAATAATTCCTTATCTAAATCCATCATTCCCCGTGCCGTCCAGCGTTTATAGGGGTTGGGTTCATAAGGGTTGTAGGGCATCGCAATAATACCATGCACAGAGGCTTTAGGGTATTCGTATAAATAAACTGCACACCATTTTAAAAGCGTTCGCTTGAATCCCGCAAACTCCCCTGTATTTGGTTTCGGGGATTTTATATCAATAAGATAAATTTCCCCTTCGTGGGATTCTAAAAACACATCTTGTTTAGTTGGTTTCACCTTTATAGGTTCCCCCGAATGACAAACAGCTCTTATCCGTTCAACTTCGGCTTCTTTATTTGGCTCTGCGTCTGCATTTTCCAGCGAAGTCATAATTTCTTCTATTACTTGTTGAGAGCCACTTGACAGAGTCCGACCAGTTTTAACACTATGATTGGCAACTTTGAATCTTGGCGACGCAAGCGCCACTGCAACAGGTTCAAAAATTGTTGTGCCAAAGTTCGTATTCAAAGAATGAATAAACGAATAAAGGGCAAGCCTATCACCACCCAAAAGGTGCGTATGAAACGGCATGACTGCTGGTTCAGGATTATGATTTTGAAATTTATTTCGCAAGCTATTTGTAATTGTTTGTTCAATACTTTGTTTTTGCGTGTTCGTTAAAGCCATTTTTTATATCCTTTTAAGATGAAAAATCATCTCGCTATAAGCCATTTTTGCCCGCTCTGTCCTGTTCAAAACAGGGCGTTTATGCTGATGCACAATTTTCATCCCCGCACCTTTGGCTATATCTGGATAAAGATTATGTTTATCATTCGCCACCAAAAACACATCAAAATCATCAACCATATACTTCCGCGCATTGTTCAACACCGCAGTAATTCCGCGAGCATAGGCGGCCCGAGCCTCTGCCCCTTGACCGCGAAACATAGGGCCAATTTCGCTCTCATCATTGCGTTCAAACCCAAACAAATCATAGGCATAAGCATGCTGTTCGTGATAATCTATCAATCCAACATAGGGCGGACTGGAAAAAATACCCTTGATTTTCTTACCATTTAATAACGCCCCCAGCTCTTTATTCCCTTTATTCACCCCTTCAAATATATCAACGGATTGCGCATCCCCCTTCAAACAATGCTGAAAACAATCTTTGCGTAGCTTGGAATACTCATAAAGCCGATTTGCGGTATCCTCGGAATAACGTTTCCACCAGCTCATCATAGAAAAAAGCGGCTTGCAGATTTTGCCATGTTTCGCACAATAATAGGGCGTAAGCACAGGGTTTTTTAATGTCCCCAAATCAGAGTGCGTGGTTGCCCGACACGACCGCATTACACGGCTTAAAATGATTGAAATAACTCGTTTTATCGGCGTGGTTTCAATCTGTTTCAATTGGTCAAAAGCAAAATGGATTTCTTTTTTAACGGGGTCTAAATACCATTTTTCTATAAACCCATCGCCTTGCGGAGTATAGGGATTGATGTCATATTTTTTCGCTATATCCCTGTAAATCTGCAAAAATTCTTCGGTTTTAGCGGGGGCGTAGGTTGATTCATCTATAGCTTTGGTGTGTAAATCGCGTTTATATTGGGGCGAGGGAAAATGTTTTTTATTAAAAATACTTAACGCAGTTTGCACCTCTTCATCAAAATCAATAATGCCAAGGCTTGCGCTATATTTTTGCAATGCGCAGGTTATTTTGTGAATTTCGGTTTGTAAGTCGGGAAAGGAAATCCGCCCTATTTTGACATTAACAATTAAAGAATTAAAGGCGGAAATATCAATACCGATGGCGTGAATTCCCAACTCGCTCGCCTGAACAAGGGTTGTGCCACTGCCCGCAAACGGATCAAGGATAATATCCCCTGCGGTAAAACACGCGGTGGGTTTGAATTCATCTGTGTGGTCGTCGATAAAATACTCCACCAATTGGGGGATGAATTTGCCTTTATAGGGGTGGAGGCGGTGGACGTGTTTGGTCGTGTCGCTTTCCTTTAATTGGTCAAAGGACAGATGCCAGTTCAAATCATCGCCCAGCTTTTTCTGCCAATCTTGCGAGCGTTTTGCCGAATAGGTTTCGTAATATGCAATCAGCTCGTCTTTATGGACTGCCCGTGCTCCGTCTTTGTTGTAATCGTGGATTTTACCGTATTGTATAAGGTAGGAGATATTTGAATGTGTTACGGATTTATTCAAATAACCGCTTGCCCATTGGCTTGCTTCTTTTATGGTTAAGAGCGCGGTCATTATTTGATTTTGCCTTTGGCAGAGTTTGATTTGTTATGATGGGGACTTTACCGACTTATTTCATAAAGTCAAACCCTTTTTCACAAATAACCAAAAAATCGTTAATCGCTAATAATTCACCGCCACAAACCCGCCAGCATACCCCTGCCGTGCGCCCTCATCACTGACAAACGCGCCAACAGCACCCAATGCACCGATGAGCCCGCTCATCTGTCCGCCCGATACAATCACCGCGCGCTCTTGGGAAGAATACCGCCGATGCTCTGCCCTGCCCGTTATCACGCCCAGTTCATCAAACCCTCCATCCAACGCGAAACTACCATTCAGTCCACCTGCCTCCACAGTCCGTGGCAAATCCACCACCCCAGACACTTTCTTACCCTCAAAATCCACATCCAGCGCGAAATCCACATGCACATTATTATCCGAAACTGCATCAATCTTTACGCCCAATATCCCATCCCAAGTGGCGGATAGCGGGGCATCCACCGCCCGCTCTGGCAAAAGCCCGCCCAAATCCGACTCCGAATCAAGCCCAGCATAATATCGCCGCGTTCCATCATCAGACTGCACATGATAATAATAGACATCAATCTCTATATCACTCAAATGTTCCATAGAAACACTGTCATACCTCGCCGTCCATCCATCTGGCTGAGGGTTCGTATCAAACTTGTCAAAGATAAACCCGTTTTGGGTAAGGTTGGGCAGCTGTTTTGCCACAAGCGGGGTGGCAAAGCTCTGCGCCCACGCGGGGCCCGTTGGGTTGGCAAAAACACTGGCACAGAGGGGGTCATCCACGCTATCCGCATTGGCACAACTCTCAATAAAATCGGCGCGGTCTGAGGAATAATCTGCCAAATTGCAAATCACACCAAGCGGGTTTTCATCGCAAATATGCGCGACAATCTGACCCGAGCACAGACCACTGCCCGCGTTGGACAGCACACTGCAAAACGCGACTCGCTGGTCGCGCCCAGTTTCATAGCCCGTTTCACATCCCGCCCCAAAGGGGTTCAAAATACACCCATCGTTCAAAATCGCGGCGGTGCAATAGCCAAGGCTGGCATTACCCTCCATTGCGCAAAATTCGTTATGAAGCGTGCGCCCTAATTGATAGCCCCCATCCCGAACGCACTCCTTGCTAAAGGGGGTGAGGATACACGGGCGCAAGGCAACCGCTCGCACACAACGGGGGTGATTGATATTTTGATAGGCAGAGCAGGTGACGGCGTGTTCGGTTTGCGCACCCTCCGCATCATCACAAACCGCCAAAAACGGGTCATAATCACAGGCGGCAAGCAACCCCGAAACGCAGTTTGGGTCTTGCGAATTGCGCTCAATCGTGCAAAAATCAATACGGCTTTCGCGAACGGAGGTGAATTGGGTCCCACAATCCAATTCCAGATTAAACGGGTCGAGCAAACACGGATATTGGCGCACGGGTTTTTCGCATCGCGTATCACTGGCATTCACCCCGACAGAGCAAAACGCCAGCAAATCATCGGCTTTGATTTTGCGTTCTGCCTCGCAAGCGGGGTTGGATAAATTGGTAATATCGGTGCAGGAGGTACTGGCACCCTCGCCAAAGCTAAAGGTACTACCCGCGCAGGCGGTTATGAAAAATAACCCTATCAATACCGCCAAAAGACGGGCGAGGGATGTTGGTTTAGGTTGGGTTGGTTTGATGTACATTGGGGTCTCCTTTTTTATACATGGTTTATTATTTATTCGCTTGGGGGGCGGGCGATAAACCCGCCAGCAAAGCCGTATCTACTACCGACTACGTCACTGACAAACACGCCGATTGCGCCCGTTTGCCCTATCAAACCATGGACTATTCCAGGAGTCTCGCTAGCTCGTGTAAAGTATCTCACACTGCCAGTAATAATACCTTGCGCATCAAATTCAGCATTGAAAACGTAAGCGTCCAATTCAGGCGGATGATCAACAGTAAGGGTTCTGTTAAAAAGATCGACTCTGAAACTAACGGGTTTTGGCGTTTCCATATTGGTTGCATGAAGCCAGCCCTGCCAAGTTACCTCTGCATTTAATTCCACATCGGGCTTTACCAGTGGCGCACCCAAATTCACGCCAGAGAACAACCCCGCGTAATAGCGGGTTGCACCATCAGCAGGCGTATATTGAAAAAAGCCAACACCATTCCCGCTATCGCTGGGTTTGCTGCCCGCCAAATCCGCACCGCCCGCACCATTACGCAAATTCAAAGTATGCACAATCGGCGGCGCACGCCTTGTATCGCGCAAATCACCGACATCCAATCCGTCCTGCGTGCCAAGCAGAAATCTGTTGCCTGTATCAGCCACGCTCGCCACCGTCGCGGGGTGGGTGTCCAAACTACGCGTCCAACGCGCCGAGGTTACACGGGCATTAACCTCTGCACAAAGCGAATGATTTTGATTGCCCGCAGTCGCGCAAAAACCAATACGTTCCGTGCGGGTTGAAGCATAAGCATCAAGGCTACACCCCTGCCCAAAAGGGTTGATAGAACAAGCAGACGAGGCACAAACATCATCCAGAGCATTCGCGCCCCTGGCACACCAATCTATCCGCAACTCCCGCGCCTTCGTATAACCAGCACCACAGGTATAATGGAAAGGCAAGCTGACACATGGATCGGCCGCGACCGCATCATCGCAATAGGAGTGGTTTGCATTATTCCCATAGCCACAGAATTTGGATGTAAAATCCGCGCAAATGGGGTTTGTCAGATTTACCGATGGGGTGCAAAAAGCCTTACGATTGGCGCGGAGGGTGTCAAAATCACTGCCACACCCCACGCCAAACGGATTGCCGATACAAGGGGTTTTGGCAACTGTGGCTGTGCAAGTATTGCTGGTGGCATTGTTATCGGTTCGGCAGAAATCACGGCGTAAATCATCAAACCGTGCATCGCAAGGGGAGGCAAAAGGGGTTGCCGTGCAAATGGCGATAATCGCGGGGGCGCAAAACTCGGTTTGCCGATTGGCGGGTTTCTGGCAAAACGACCAGCGGCGCTCCCGTTCAAGTTTAAAATCTTCGCCACACTCCGCACCATAAGGGTTGCCAACACAGGCATCCTCCGCCACGATATGACGACAGGCGGGTTTGAGTGCGTTATCGAAAAAACTGCAAGTAAATTTGGTTTCTGGTTCGGCGAGAAAACCGCCAGAATAGCCCTGTGCCACACCCGCATTGCTGATAAACGCCCCGATTGCGCCCCCCTCGCCTATCAACCCTGTAACGACTCCTGCACTGGCGACGGAATCCAGCTCTAAATTAACCGTTCCTTGCAAAAAGCCCGCAACATTAAAGGTGGCATCAAATGTGTAACGCCCCGTATCCTTTGTCGCATTACCAACAAACGTTCTGTCGGCAAAATTAACATCAAATTCAATCGGGATCTTATACCCCGAATAAGTTGAATCAAAAAATCCTTCCCAAATCGCGCTGAGTGCCTCGCCCTCGGCAGGCAATTCTAACAGTGCACCCCCAATGGCAGTCGATACTAACCCTGCGTAATAACGCGTTTCGCCATCAGGCGGGGTATATTGAAAATACCCATAACCATCGGTGAAAAATCCTCCTTCCACGTTAATAGAGCTACTAGACCAAACTTCCGGGAATCTTTCATCAGGAAACAAATCACCCGCATCCAAATAATTTTCTCCGCCAAGCAAAAATTTATTGCCTGTATCGGCTCTGCTGGGTGCCGATGCTGGATGGGTATCAAGGCTGTGCGCCCAAAGTGCCGATGTTGGGGTGGCAAGTACCACTTCGCAAAACGTGTGGTTTTTATTGACCGCCTGCGTACAAAAGCTCAGGCGATTTATCCGCGCTTTATAGTAGACCCTACAGCCCTGCCCAAACGGATTTCGCGCACAGGCATTAACAGCGCACAGCGCATCAGTCGCATTCGTACCTTGGGTGCACCAAGCAACACGATTGAGTCGCGCGGTATAATAATTATTACCACAGCCAGATTGAAAAGGGTTGGATAGGCAAGAATCATTCGCAACGGCTTCGGCACAAAAGGCAAGCCTTACATTATTCCTATCGGTACAAAATTTGAACGCGAAATCAGTGCAAAGGGGATTACCCGCGTTTGCCTCAATAATGCAAAAATCATAGCGTTCGGCACGGGTGATGTCAAAATGGCTATAGCAATCTTCATAGGGGAATCTAAGGCAATGATTATCGTCATACGCAGATTTACATATTGGCAGATTAACATTATCACCGATAGAGCAAAAGGCAAAGCGGTTATCACGTGCGGTGTTAAACCGATAGCCACAGGCATCGTCAAAAGGGTCACCAATACAAGGGGTGGTGGCGACTGCCGCCTCACATGTATCACTGGTGGCGTTGCCATCGCGGGTGCAAAAATCGGTAATCGCAGGGGTGCAAAACTCGGTTTGCAGATTCGCGGGTAGAAGGCAAAACCGCGTGCGGTAACCCCGTGCTGAATCAAAATCACTGCCACACTTCGCACCATAAGGGTTGCCAACACAGGCATCCTGCGCCACGATAGCACGGCAGGCGGGCATGGTCGCGTGATTCTTTTGCCAGCAATAATCTTTACTTGGGGGTTCGGCGATAAACCCACCAGAATAGCCCGCCGCCACACCCGCATCACTGATAAACGCGCCAACCGCGCCCAATTCGCCTATCAGCCCCCTAACAACCCCTGTGCTGACGACGGAATCCAGATCCAAAGCAACAGTTCCCTGCAAAAGCCCCCCCGCATTAAAGGTGGTATCAATCGTGTAACGCGCCTTATTCTTAACCGTATTCTTAACGACAGTGCCACCAAAGGTTCTGTTGGTAAAATCAACATCAAAGTTAATATCCAGCCTATCTCCAAAATGGGTTGTTGACCCAAGCACACCTGCCCAAATGGCGCGAACTGCCGCACCTTGAACGGGAGGGGTCAGCGGCGCACCCAAGTTCGTGCCAGAAAACAACGCGGCATAATAGCGAGTTTTATCCCGCCCTGCTATATCTTGCGGGGTAAATTGAAAAAACCCAACACCACCCGCCGCTAATCCATAAAAATCGTTTCCTATTCCTAGTAAATAATAATCAATTTTCCTGCCTGTTTCATCACGCAAATTACCGATATCCAAACCATTAAATTGTCCAAGAAAAATCTTATTGCCCGTATCTGTTGCTTTTGCCCCCCTGTCTGGATGGATATCAAGGCTATGCGCCCAAAATGCCCCCGATACTTGCGTAATCAGCCATTCGCAAAGAGCCGCGTCTTTGCCTTCCTCGCTGGCGCAAAATTCCGCGCGATTTTTACGGGCATAGCTATAGGTTCCAAGATTACAAGACTCTGCAAAAGGATCTTGAAGACACGTATCATCGGCACACAAGACGGAGGATACATTCGTACCTTTCGTACACCAATCCCTACGGGTTGCCCGCTGGATGACATAATTACCGCACCCCCCTGCAAAAGGGTTAGCAATACACGGGTTATTCATAACAATTTCACCGCAGAGGGTATCGCTGGCATTACCGCCAAAGGCGCAAAAATCCCGCGTGAAATTATCACAAAGGGGGGCGGTCGCGTTTGCCTCGGTCATGCAAAAATCATAGCGATTGGTGCGTGCCTGTGCGTATTTATCAGCACAAAATCCATAAGGATTTCTAATGCATGATCTGTGAAAATCCGCACCATCACATATTGGCAAATTAACATTATCGCCGATAATACAAAAATCTATACGTAGAGACCGCGCGGACTCCCAATCAGTGCCACAGGTGCCTATAAAAGGATTGCCAACACACCGATTGCCACGAACGGCACCCGCACAAAGGGACGAACTTGCATTGCCCCCATACTGGCAAAAATTATCAATAAAATGAAAGCAAGCATCTTCCTGCCACTTGGCACGGCCATAGCAATAATTATACCTTTGGGTTCGCGCAAAATCATAGTCAGCCCCGCAATCCGCGCCAAACGGATTGGCAACACAGGGATAGGCTAGGGTTGCACCACCGCATAGCCCCAGTGATACATTTCCACTAATAATACAAAGGTTAATACGCGCCTTTCGCTCAAAGGCATATTCTCTGCCACAGCCCGCGCCAAACGGGTCATAATTACAAAAACTATCGTTGATGATTTTAGCACAGACAATTTTATCGGCGTTATTATTGGCATCGCAAAATTCTTTTAACTGGTCGGGCGGGCTGGCGGCAAACCCACCAGAATAGCCAAAATACGCATCTTCACTACTGATAAACGCGCCGATTAAACCGCCATCACCTATCAACCCTGTCAGAATCCCCGGACTGTTCCTAGTACCATAGGTATAGGCGAAACTTCCAGTTATCACGCCATGGTCATTGAATGTACCGTTCACGACGTAGGTGCTAAAATAGCTGAACTTATCAACGGCATATATGCTTTTGTTCGCCAAATCAATACTGACTTTAAACCTATTGGATTGCAGATAGGAAGAATATAACACCCCCCGCCACACAGCAATCGGGGCAGCCCCATCGGGCGAGGATTCTGGCACAGCCAAAGGTGCGCCCAAATCCGTGCCAGAGAGAATACCAGCATAGGCGCGAATGGTGTCATGAAAAGTGCTAAACTTAACTGATGAAAACCCAGAAACTCCGCCGTCTTTGGCGAAGGCCGCACCTCCCCCTCTTACTGAGTATTTATCAATAGCATCGTCATCACGGGCTATACCCACAGAGTCGCCAATATTCAGCCCGTTTGCCGTGATTTGCAGGAATTCGGAGCGGTTTTCATCCCCTGCGCGGGCTTTGCTTACATGGGTAAAGGGGGGTGTTTCAAAGGATTGCACCCAAGTGGCAAAGGTTGGACGCGATAGGATGGAGGCGCATATCGGGTTTTCGGCGTTGCTGTGTTTGGTGCAAAACGCCATGCGTTGCCTGCGATTATCGGCGTAGTCCGCCCCGCAATCTTTGCTGCTTGGGTCTAGGATACACGGGTCGCTTACGATAGCCCCACGGCATTGCGGTGCGGTTGCGTTATCGGCGGTCGCGCAGAACTCCGCACGAGTCTGGCGGGCGGTTTCATAAATAGCCCCGCAGTTCGGTGAAAAGGGGGTGGATTCGCAAGGGTGCAACGATAAGACAGTATCTTGGGGGGTGGGGTCTTGGGTTTCCAAAGTAACCCCCGTATTTATATTTGTGTTTATATTTTCACACCTGACATGCTCCGCATTTTCCGCCAAAGAGCAGAACGCCAAGCGGTATTTTTTAGCGTCATCAAATTCCGCACTATCACAAGCCGCATCAAACGGATTCGCCACGCAATCGGCGATATCCACACCTTGCACGGCAAAACCGCCCGTGCCAGAATCCGTACCAGCACCACATCCAGCCAGCGCAAACCCGCCAACCAGCAAAACCATCCATAGTTTGTTTATTATCTGCATAATCCCACCACTATTCGCTCGGCGGGCGGGCGATAAACCCGCCAGCATAGCCGCGCCCACCGACTTCGTTACTGACAAACGCACCGATTGCGCCCGCCTCGCCTATCAAACCATGGACTGTCCCATATCGGTCATTACGATTTATTGATTTTCTAAGATAGCCAGTGATAACACCTTGCGCATCAAAGTCAGTAGTGAATTCGTAAAGAACATGTCCAACCACCTCAAAAGCATGAAAGCGTCTGGTAGAAAGATTAATATTAAAACTGATAGGTATCGGCGTTCGCAAACCTGTTTCATGAAGCCAGCCATGCCAAACTATAAATCCATCTGGATTCACATCGGGATTAACCAGTGGCGCACCCAAATTCACGCCAGAAAACAACCCCGCGTAATAACGGGTCGTGCCATCCTGTGGCGTATATTGAAAAAAGCCAACACCATTGCTGCTATCACTGCTTGTACTGCCCGCCAAATTTTCACCGCCCGCACCATTACGCATGTTCAAAGTATGCACAATCGGCGGCGCACCCGCATCATCGCGCAAATCACCGACATCCAGCCCGTCAAACGTTCCACGCAGAAATTTGCTCCATGTATCCGCAATCAAAGCGGCGGGCGGGAGCGGATAATCAAAGCCATTCACCCAACGCGCCGTGGTTACACGGGCATTAACCTCTGCACACAGGGCATGATTTTGATTAGCGGATGGTGTGCAAAAAGTAATACGCTCGGCGCGGGTAATACTATAATTCTTATGCATGCAACTGGCACCAAAAGGATTTTCAATACAAGTATTATTTGCACAAAGCGCGTCCTGTGCATTCGCACCCTTTGCACACCAGAAAACACGGTACCACTGGGCTTCGTTGTAACGCACACCGCAACCCAATTCAAAAGGCATTTTAATACACGGCTCTGCCGCGACAGCTTGGGCGCAAAAGGATTGTTTTGCATTGTCTTCAAAGATACACATAGTCAACGCGAAATCAGTGCAAAGCGGATTGGCGGTATTCGCCGATTGCATGCAGAAGCCACGGAGATTGTCGCGCACGGTATCATAATCACGCCCACAGGTGCGGGTAAATGGTCTGCGCAAGCACAAAGTATTTTTAACCGCACCTGCGCAAGTATCGCTGATGGAGTTATTATCGCGTTGACAAAAAGCCGTACGCTCATCCCGCGTGGTATCAAACTGCGCCCCGCAATGGGAGGCAAAAGGGGTCGCCGTGCAACTGGCAGTAATCGCAGGTATGCAAATCGCGGATTCCACATTGGCGGGTTTAATACAAAACGCCGTACGACTGATACGAGCGGTGTCATAGTCATCGCAATCCTGCCCAAACGGATTGCCAATACAGGCATCAAACGCAATCACACCTGCGCATTTATCGCTGGCAACATTGGCATCATGCATGCAATATCCAAGCCGTTCCACTCGATTATCATCAAACTGCATCCCGCAATGGGGGGCAAAGGGTTCATCATCACAAGCGGCATAAATCGCGGATTGGCAAAATTCTGAATCCACGTTCAAAGGCTGGATGCAAAAAACTATGCGATTGAGACGCGCGTTTTCATAATCATGAAAACACCCTATTAAAAAAGGGTCATAAACACACCTATCGGCGGTAATGGCAATATAACAGGCAGGAGTGTTCGCGTTGCCATCGCGACTGCAAGCATCTTTTGATTTATTATGCGGACTGGCAATAAACCCGCCAGCATGGCTCGTTGCATTGGTCTTAAACACAGCGATTGCGCCTGCCTCGCCTATCAAGCCCGTCATAACACCCGACTCGCTATTGCGAACCCTTATCTTATAGCTGATAGTTCCCGCTATCACGCCGTGGTCATTGAAAGTGCCATTGATAGTATACGTGCTAAACCCATTGCTCGGGTTGGCAAAAATACTTTTATCCGCCAAATCAACGGTTAGGGAAAAATAATGGCTAGGGACATTCGCGCTTTGCAAAAGTGCCACCCAGATAGCCTGAGTCGGCGCACCCGCGTCGGGTTCGGGTAAGGGTGCACCCAAGTCCGTGCTGGATAAAATCCCAACATATTGACTGCCAATATCATCAAAGGTATATAGGGACTGAGTATTTACAAAGCCGTTTGTCCCTTGTTTATTGATAAGCCTGAGCGTGGCTGTCCTTGTCGGATACTTTGAAATATTATTAAAATCATAATGCTCTATTTCCATAATATCCCCCAAATCCAGCCCGTTTGCCGATGCTTGCAGGATTTCCGCGTATTCTTTAGTATCGCTGCGGCGTTGGTCGCTTGCGCTGGTGAATAGCGGTGTTTGGAAGGATTGCACCCAAGCGGCGTAGGTTGGGCGTGATAGGATAGGGGTGCATATCGGGTTTTGGGCGTTGCTGTGTTTGGTGCAAAACGCCAAGCGTTGCTTGCGGTTATCGGCATAATCGCCCCCGCAATCAGGGCGGTTTGGGTCTAGGATACATGGGTCGCTTACGATAGCCCCACGGCATTGCGGTGTGGTTGCATTATCGGCGGTCGCGCAAAACTCGGCACGGGTCTGGCGGGCGGTTTCATAAATGGCACCGCAATTCGGTGAAAAGGGGGTGGATTCGCAAGGGTGCAAAGATAAGACAGTATCTTGGGGGGCGGTATTTTGGGTTTCCAAAGTAACCCCCGTATTTATATTTGTGTTTATATTTGTGTTTATATTCGCACACCTGACATGCCCCGTGTTTTGCTCCAAAGAGCAAAACGCCAAGCGATATTGTTTCGCGTCATCAAATTCGGCACTATCGCAATTCGCATCAAACGGATTCGCCACGCAATCGGCGATATCAACAAAGCCCGAGGCAAAATCCCCTGCCCCAGCACCCTCCGCACCAGCACCACACCCAGCCAGCGCAAACCCGCCCGCCAGCAAAACCATCCATAGTTTGTTTATTATCTGCATAATCCCACCACTATTCGCTCGGCGGGGTGACGATAAACCCGCCCGAATAGCCCTGCGCCACACCCGCATCGCTGATAAACGCGCCGATTGCACCCGCATCGCCTATCAGCCCTGTCACGACTCCTGCACTGGTGACGGAATCCAGCTCTAAACCAATCGTTCCGCTCAAAAACCCCGTCGCATTAAAGGTGGTATCAATCGTGTAACGCGCCGTATCCTTTGTCGCATTACCAACAAACGTTCTGTTGGCAAAATTGACATCAAATGCAATCGGGATCTTACGCCCCGAATAAGTTGAATCAAAATATCCTGACCAAGTCGCGCTGGGTGCCGCACCCTCGGCAGGCAATTTTAACGGCGCACCCGCCTCGGCAGTCAATAATAACCCCGCGTAATAACGCGTTTCGCCATCAGGCGGGGTATATTGAAAATACCCATAACCATCTGTTAAAAATCCTCCTGGCACGTCAATAGTGCTACTAGGCCAAACTTTCGGTAATCTTTCACCGGGAAACAAATCACCCGTATCCAAATAGAGTTCTCCGCCAAGCAAAAATTTATTGCCTGTATCGGCTCTGCTGGGTGCCGATGCTGGATAGGTATCAAGGCTCTGCGCCCAAAGTGCCACTTTGGGGGTGGCAAGTATCTCTGCGCAAAGCGTGTGGTTTTTATTGGTCGCCTGCGTACAAAAGTTCATGCGATTTAGACGCGCGGTATAGTAGTATGTACAGCCCTGCCCAAACGGATTTCGCAGACAGGCATCAGCAGCACACACCACATCACTCGCATTCGTGCCTTGGGCGCACCAAGCAGCACGATTATCCCGTGCGGTTCGATAACGAAAACCACAGCTCGATTGAAAAGGGTCGCGGAGGCAAGCGTCATTCGCAACAGCTTGGGCGCAAAAGGCAAGGCTTGCATTATTCCCAGCAGCACAAAATCTGAACGTAAAATCAGTGCAAAGGGGATTATCCACGTTCGCCGCAATCATGCAAAAATCGCCCCAATTGGCACGGATGATGGCAAAATGGCCATAACAATCTCCATAGGGGAATCTAAGGCAATAATTATCGTCAACCGCAGATTTACATATTGGCAGATTAACATTATCACCGATAGAGCAAAAGGCAAGGCGGTTATCACGTGCGGTTTCAAACCGATAGCCACAGGTATCACCAAAAGGGTCACCAATACACGGAGTCTCTGCCACGATAGCACGGCATCTGAATTTGGCAGCGTTGCCATCACGCATGCAAAACTCTTTACTGGCAGAGACGGCGACAAACCCGCCCGCATAACCATCTCCCTCAATTCCATCACTGATAAACGCGCCAACCGCACCCTGCGCGCCTATCAATCCTGTAACACGCCCTGTTCTGTCAGCAGAATCGCGAGCCAAAACGATTGAACCTTGTATCACACCCGTTGCATTAAAGGTGCTATCAATCGTGTAACGCTTGGTGCTCCCCGTAGTGCCACCAAAGGTTTTATTAACAAAATCAATATCAAATTCAATATCCAAAGGCGATTGCAAATTGGTTGCCCCAAGCAAACCTGCCCAAGTGGCGCGAACCTCACCGCCCTCTGCTGGCACACCGAACGGCACTCCCAAATCCGTATTAGACAGCAACCCTGCATAATAGCGGGGTGGGTGATCCTCTGCTGTATAGTCTGGTGTGTATTGTGGTGTATATTGGAAATAACCAACACCATCATCCGCATCCCCGCCCAAATTGGCATTTCCTGCCCCATGGGCAAGGTTTAATGTATAGCTTGTCGGGGGTCTATCTGATTCATCCGCCGCATCCCCCGTACTTATATGATAGCGAAAGCCTCGCAAAAATGTGCCGATTCCATCCTTCGCCTGTGGTATTTTTCCTGGCAGGAAACGAAAGCTCTTCGCCCAAACCACCGCCGTTGCTTGTGCATATAACTTTGTGCAGAGTGCGTGGTCGCGGTTCGCATCTTGCAGGCAAAAATCAATACGATTGTCCCGTGCTTGCGTATAACTGCCAAACACACAGGATTTTGTAAAAGGGTCTTGAATACACCGCCCAGTGGCGCAGAGCGGGTGATTCGCGTTTGTGCCAATGGTACACCAGTTAATACGGCTGGAACGGGCGTTTAGATAATCCGCCCCGCATCCATCCCCAAAAGGGTCTTCAATACACGGATTTGCCGTGATAGTATCGGCGCAGAGGCTATCCCCCGCATTACCGCCAAAACCACAATATAGGAGGGTGAAATTATTGCACAGAGGATTGCCCGCGTTCGCCTCAATAGTGCAAAAATCATAGCGTTCGGTGCGGGCGGACGCAAAATTCTTACCACAATATCCGTAGGGATTTATCAGGCAACCACCATTTATATCCGCCGTTTCACATAGGGGCAGATTAGCATTATCACCGATAGAGCAAAACGCTAAACGCCCCGCACGGTCGGGTTTGAACGAAATGCCGCAGGTAGATGCAAAAGGGTTGCCAATACAGGGGTTGGCGGTGATGGTCTCTTCACAAATCGCTTGGCTGGCATTGCCCTCTTGCCGACAAAACCCGCCAAAGAATATACGGCAAACCTCTTCATCTTTATTGGCGGGGATGGCGCAAAAGTCATACCTTTGGATACGTACGGTGTCATAATTAGACGAGCAATCACTGCCAAATACATTCGTGCCATAGGGATTGACAGTACAAGGAGAATCGCGCGCTACATCGGCGCAATCGGCGCGGATTATATTGCCCTTATACCCGCAAAAATCCTCTGGAAAATCATCGCAAGTATCCGACCCCGAACCGTTCGGGGTGTGGCAATAATCATATCGCTGAATTCGCACGATGTCATAGTCGTCCCCGCACTCCACGTCATAGGGATCCCTAATACAGGGATGGGCTGCAACTGCGCCATAGCATATCGGCGTATCGTTATTTTCACCGAGAACACAAAAAGCAAGACGGTTATTACGGGCGGTTTCAAACTCACTGCCACAATTCGCGCCAAAAGGGTCAAAGATACAAGGTTGATATTCTTCGGTAAAACTACAGACAGTTTTACCTGCGTTGCCGTCACGGGTGCAGAACTCTTTGATTTGGTCAAGAGGATTGGCGACAAACCCGCCCGCATAAGGGGTGTGCGGGGTTGCATCGCTCTTAAACACGGCAACCGCGCCCTTTTCACCTATTAACCCTGTAAGAACCCCCGTGATGATATTGTACTTGGTATAGGTAATATTTCCCTCTATCACGCCGCGGTCATTGAATATACCTTGCAGGTTATATCTGTGACGATAGCCAAGGTCAGCACTGGCAGAAATGCTTTTGTTTGCCAGATCAACATTCAGCCTAAAGTTAAATCTTTGAACCCGGTCAAATAGTATCTTGCCAAGCCAAACGGCATCTGTCGGCGCACCGATAGCGGGGGCAGGCAAGGGCGCACCCAAGTCCGTGCCAGAGAAAATACCAACATAGCGGTGGAAGATTTCCTCAGTATCAAAAGCCTGTAAATAGGTTTTTAAAAAACCATCTGCCCCGCCATCCTTGGCAAGCACCAGCGCAGAGGTACGTGGGTCGCCTGCCTCAATATAACTATAGCCATTGTACACTTTCATAACATCCCCGATATCCAGCCCGTCTGCCGTGCCTTGCAGGAATTCGGCGTAGTATTCGCCCTGTGCGCGGGTTTTGTTTGCGCGGGTGTTAAGCGGGGTTTGGAAGGAATGTAGCCAAGTGGCAAAGGTTGGACGCGATAGGATAGGTGCGCATATCGGGTTTTGGGTGTTGGCGCGGATGGCGCAAAACGCCACGCGTTGCTTGCGGTTATCGGTGTAGGTTGCCCCGCAATCCTTGCCGTGGGGGTCTAGGATGCATGGGTCGCTTACGATAGCTCCACGGCATTGGGGTGCGGTCGCGTTGCCTGCCTGCCCGCAAAAATCCGCACGGGTCTGGCGGGCGGTTTCATAAATGGCACCGCAGTTCGGTGAAAAGGGGGTGGATTCGCAAGGGTGCAACGCGGGGGCGGGTTCTTGGGACGGGGTTTCCAAAGCAACCTCCGTATTTGCACCCAAATCCGCACCCAAATCCACACATCTTTCATGCCCCGCATTTTCCGCCAAAGAGCAGAACGCCAAACGATATTGTTTCGCGTCATCAAACTCCGCACCATCGCAGATTGCATCAAACGGATTCGCCACGCAATCGGCGATATCCACGCTATGCACGGCAAAGCCCCCTTCCCCCACGCCACACCCAGCCAGCGCAAACGCACCCGCCAACATAACCGCCCATAGTTTGTTTATTATCTGCATAATGACTCCACTATTCGCTTGGTGGTCGGGCGATAAACCCGCCAGCATAGCCGTGCACCCCGCCAATATCGCTGATAAACATGCCGACCACGCCCCCTTGCCCTATCAAACCCTGAACCGTCCCTTCACGCTCTACCGTGGGGGAGGTTTTGTATGTAACATCGCCCTCTACCAACCCATTATCATCAAACCATGATTGAAATATAAAAGTTTTTCCCCCGCCCAAATCGTATTCCCCAGAAACCGTTCTGCCGGTAAAACCGATATGCAAGCTGATATCCATCGGCTCTGATAAATTTGTCGCGTGAAGAACGCCTGACCAATGAGCACCTTGCGTCCCGCCCACCTCATACGGGGGAAAGGGCGCACCCAAATTCACGCCAGAAAACAACCCCGCGTAATAACGAGTCGTGCCAGCAGAGGGTGTGTAATGAAAAAAGCCAACGCCATTGGCACTATCGCGCCGCTTGCTGCCTGCCAGATTGCTGCCACCCGCCCCGTTACGCAGGTTCAAAGTATGGACGGTTGACAACTCACCCGCCCCATCGCGTAAATCACTGACATCCAACCCATCTTCCGTTCCAAGCAGAAATGTATTGCCTGTATCCGCCATCACGGTCGCCGTCGCGGGTGGAGACTCCAGCCCCTGTATCCAACGGGCGGTGGTTACACGGGCATTAACCTCGGCACAAAGGGAATGGGTTTCATTGCTCGCACTTGCGCAAAACGCAATACGTTCGGCCTGTATTGGAATATAAGTATCAGCGCTGCAACTGTCCGCAAACGGGTTTTGAATACAAGCGACATCGCCACAAACCGTATCCAGAGCATTATCGCCCTTTGCACACCACGCAAGGCGCAGCCCTCGCGCGTGATTATAACCAATGCCACAGCCATTTTGAAAAGGCAGTCTAATGCATGGCTCGCTTGCGACCGCATTACCGCAATAAGGTTTTCTTGAATTATTGCCATAGATGCAATAATTGAACGTGTGATTATTGCAAAGCGGGTTTGCCGCGTTTGCCGATTGCGTGCAAAAGCTCTGCCGATTGGCACGTTGGGTGTCAAAATCAATGCCACACCCCGCGCCGTATGGGTTGGCAAGACAGGGGATTTGCTGGACTGCACCCGCGCAAGAGGCATCAAACGCGTTGTTATCCAGTCTGCAAAAGTTTTTACGATCGCCCCGCTTGGTATCAAATCGCGCCCCGCAATGGGGGGCAAAGGGTTCGGTATTGCAAGTCGCGGTAATCGCGGATGTGCAAATCGCGGTTTCCACATTGGCGGGTTTAATACAAAACGCCGTGCGGCTGGTACGGGCATTTGTATAGCTGCCAGTACAGGTATCGGCAAAAGGGTTTTCAATACAGGGAGCCTGCGCAATCGCCCCCGCGCAAGTCTGACTGGCGGCATTGCCATCAAGTTTGCAAAAGGCTTCACGTTCGCTGCGCGTATTATCAAACAGCGTCCCGCAATAGGGGGTAAAAGGCTCTATCGGGCAAATGGCATCAAACGCGGGTTGGCAAATCGCGTTACTCACATTGATGGGTTTAATGCAAAACGCGATGCGTTCAACCCGATTCGGATCAAATTCCGCCCCGCAATAGGAGGCAAAAGGGGTCGCCATGCAAGAGGCATTAACCGCGGGTTGGCAAAATGGGGCTACAACATACTCGCCCACCGTGCAAAATGCTATGCGAAGGGTGCGGGCTGTGTTATAGTCATCACCGCAAGCCGCCCCAAAGGGATTTTTAATACAGGCATCAAACGCAACCGCCCCCGTACAGGCAGGGTCATCAAACGCGTTGTTAGCAATTTGGCAAAACTCCCTGCGTTCCGCCCGATTATCATCAAACCGTGCACCGCAATGGGCGGCAAAGGGCTCATCGGTGCATAAAAACATAATGGTTCTTGTGCAAATCGAGGATTCCGCGTTTTCAATTTGGATGCAAAACTCCGCACGGCTGGCGTTTGCCTGTTTATCAATGGGGCAACCGAATACAGACGGCTCTGCAACACACAGATTATCCGCAATCAAGCCCGCGCAAGCCGTATCGGCCGCGTTGCCTCCACGTGTGCAAAACCGCAATAAAAACCCCGCACAAACGGCATCCCCAGTGTTGGCGGGTTCAAAACAATGTCCTTTGCGCTCCATCCGTGCATCCGCGTAATCCGTGCCACAATCCAAATCCCACGGAGTCAACACGCATGAATCGTGCAAAACCGCGCCCGTGCAAAGCGGGCTGGTGATATTATCGGCTCTGCTGCAAAAATCCGCACGATGCGTACGGGCAAGGGCGTAATCCGCCCCGCAATCCAGCCCAAAGGGGTTTTCAATACACGGATATTGGGCAATAGCCCCCGCACAGGTTTGCCCGCCAGCGTTACCGTCAAGGGTGCAAAATGTGCTATGCAAGGCAAGCCGTTCCTTGGAACTGCCACAATCGGCTATGAGCGGGTCGGCTTCGCAAATCCCTTGGATGAGAGTCGCACAAAGCGAATGCTCGCCATTCCCCGCAGTTGTGCAGAAATCTCGGCGGTGGGTTTGGGCGAATTCATCATCGCAATCGGTGGCAAACGGATCAAGCAAACACGGCTGGGCGGTGGTTGCACCCGTGCATAATTCGCCTGTGACATTATCCCCTTGCGCACAAAACGCGGTGCGCTCCAATCGGATGGGTTCGTATTTATCGCCACACTCCGCCCCAAACGGCGCAGCTATACAGGGATGTTTTTCAATGGTATTTTTGCATAAGACATTATCAAAATTATCCCGCGTTGTGCAGAACGCGAACAACCGCCCTTGGGTAGTCGTTAGGAAGGCATCACCACAGGCTAAATTAAACGGGTCATCCCCGCATAAATGATTGAGCGCGATAGAGCACCGCGTGTCCTTATTCACATCCGTCGCACAGGCGGCAATCAGGGTTTCACGGTTTTGGGCGTATTCTTCCCCGCACTCTTCGGCGAATGGGTTGGCATAGCATTGGGCGGTGGCGAGGGCAATCCCCCCACCGCTAAACCCATCACCGCAGGCGGTCAGGATAAACAGCCCGCTCAGCAGTGCCAAAACCGCGCGAAACGGTGGTGTATAATTGGTCATGATAATCCTCATATTCTTACATTATTTACCAGATATACGTATCTTCAATACAGCCAGTCACGGCAAAAACAGCAATACTCAGGGTCAGCACCAGAACGGCACGGGGGGTTAGGTTTTTCATATCAAGTCTCCTTATTTATATGATGGTTGGGGTTAATCTTGGGTATCTGGGTTAAGGGCGATAAAACCTCCGCCAAAGCCGTACCGAATGTTTGGGTTGCTAATAAACGCGCCGATTGCTCCGTGTTGCCCGATAAGCCCGTGGAGCCGCCCTGTTTTCACACCCGTTGGTGTCGCGGTTTCATCACCATCGGCGAACTTGCCCGCGATAACTGTGCCATCCATGACTCCCAGTGCGTCATAGCTGCCTTGCACCTGATAATAGGTGGCAAAATCGGGGTGCTGGGCGGTATAATCGGTCGGCACAAAGGCACGAGCCGTTCGGTTTGCCAAATCAAGGTAAAGCGTGAAATCCACCGCAGTGGCGTGATAGGCATAATACCCCCTTGCGCTGAACACCCCGTCCCATTCGGCGGTTGTGGCGGCATCTTGGACGGGCAAAGGCAAGGGGTCGCCCAAATCCGTATCGGCAAAAATCCCCGCGTAATAAGTGAATCGGTCGCTATCCGCGTGGCTTAACCCGCCAAAGGCGACACCATTGGTGGCATCCCCGTTAAAATCGCGAGTCCCATCGCCGTTTTTTAGATTCAATGTATAAATCCGCGCCTTCGCGTGCCCCTGTTTCCTAACATCGCCCAGATTCAACCCGTCCGCCGTGCCTTGTAAGAATTGGCTTTGCAGGTGGTTCGGGCTGGCTAGGGCTGGTGGGGTTTTATCAAACCCTTGCAGAAGACTGGCAGTGGTCGGGCGGGTCAGCACGGTATCCGCGCAGAGCGTGTGTGTGGCGTTATCCTTCACCCCACAAAACACCATACGGCTGGTGCGGGCGAGGGTGTTGTTACAACCGCTGGCAAACGGGTCAAGCACGCAAGCATCCCGCACAATCACCCCCGTGCAAATGCTATCGCTGGCGTTACCGCCAAGGGCGCAAAACTCCGCACGGTTATCGCGGGCATCGGCATATTTATCCCCGCAAAGGGGGGCGAAAGGCTCTGCCACGCAGGGGTCGCGGATAATCGCACTGGCGCAAATATCATTGGCAGCGTTGCCATCCGTTTGACAGAAAACGGTGCGGTCGCGCCGTGCGGTATCAAAGTGATAATCGCAAATCGGGGCAAACGGGTCTCGGGCGCAAATATCGGTGGTAATGTCGGTGCAATAGGCGTTTGCATTGTTCCCGCCCAAGGCACAAAAGTCGGCTCTGCGTGTGCGGGCGGCGGCGTAAATATCCCGGCAGTCCTGCTGATATGGGTTTGTAATACAGGGATAGAGGGCTAACAAATTGGGGCAGTTCGGGTTGGTGCCCGCGCCTATTGTGCAGGTTTCAATCAGCAAATCACGGCGGTCTTGGAAATCCGCCCCGCAAGCTGGGTTAAACGGATCATCGGTGCACATGTGTTTAATGGCGGTGGCGCAGAGCTCGCTGGTGGCGTTGTCGTTGGCGGTGCAAAAGGTTATGAAATCTTGGCGAGCATCGGCGAATTCTTCGCCACAGGTGCTGAGGAACGGATCAAGCACGCAGACCGCCAATAGCGGGGAGTCGCCATCGCCTCCAAACTGTTTGTTTATGGCGGTAAAGCCGTCCTGTGTGCAGGCGGATAGGGCGAATAATAACGCGGTTAATGCGGTTAGGAATGTGCGGTGGGGTGTCATTGTCTGGTCTCTAGGGGATTCGCTGTGTGTGGGTTTATCTGGTTTTCACCAATTTAACCCATTGGAGTGCGATTTCAAAACGAATTAAATTGGCGTTTAGCCATAAATATATGACAAATTTAGCGATTAATTATTAGGGATTAGAGATGAGTAAGTCCGCCCTTCACCGACTAAAACCATTAATCGCTCATCCTTCATCGTTAATCGTTAAAAAACCACTTGATTCTTTTCAAAATAAAATGATAAAGAACCTCAAACTTCATCCACCCGACCACAAGGACACCCTTCCATGCCACCCACCGACCCGCTCATCATCTTCACACCCTCTGGCAAACGCGGCCATTTCCCCAAAGGCACACCCGTCCTCAGCGCGGCACGGCAACTTGGCGTTGATATTGATTCGGTTTGCGGAGGACGCGGAATATGCTCAAAATGCCAAATCACACCCTCCTACGGTGATTTCGCCAAATTCGGCGTTAATGTCAGCGAAACCGCTCTGTCCGATTGGAACGAGGTGGAAGACCGCTATCACCAAAAGCGCGGGTTAAAGAAAGGTCGCCGTTTGGGTTGCCAAGCCAAAATCCAAGGCGATGTTATCATTGATGTCCCGCCCGAAAGCCAAGTCCATAAACAGGTCGTTCGCAAACGCGCCGAAACCCGTGATATTTTCATAAACCCCTCCATCAAACTGTTTTATTTGGAGGTTCAAGAGCCAGATATGCACGACCCATCAGGGGATTTTGAACGGCTCTGCATGGCTATGAAAGCGCAATGGAAGATTGATAATCTAACCGCACCCTTGTCCATTATGAAGGAATTGCAACCCGCCTTGCGCAAGGGCAACTGGAAGGTTACCATCGCGGTTTATCTGGGTAATGCGAACCATCCCGCCGAAATCCTGCAAATCTGGCCTGGGTATTATGATGGGGCGTTTTATGGGGTGGCGGTAGACCTCGGTTCTACCACCATCGCTGCCCATCTGTGCAATTTGCAAACGGGCGAAGTCGTTGCTTCCAACGGTATTATGAACCCGCAAATCCGCTTTGGTGAGGATTTGATGAGCCGTGTTTCCTATTCCATGATGAACGCCAGTGGCGCGGATGAGATGACAAAAGCCGTGCGCGAAGGCATTTGCGCCCTTTTCACCCAGATTTGCAGTGAGGCGGAGATTGACAAAGACCTTGTCATGGATGTCACCTTTGTTTGCAACCCTGTGATGCATCATTTGCTGCTAGGGATTGACCCGCTTGCCTTGGGGCAAGCGCCGTTTGCCTTGGCGACTTCGGATAGTTTATCCCTGCTGGGTGTGGATTTGGAATTGAATATCCATCCGCGAGCCCATGTCTATATCCTGCCGTGTATCGCGGGGCATGTTGGCGCGGATGCGGCGGCGGTTGTGCTATCGGAAAGCCCGAATACGTCTGAGGATTTGGTTCTGGTCGTGGATGTCGGCACGAATGCCGAGATTCTGCTGGGCAATAAAGACCGCCTGCTGGCGTGTTCCTCGCCCACTGGTCCTGCTTTTGAAGGGGCGCAGATTTCCAGCGGACAACGCGCCGCCCCTGGTGCGATTGAACACGCGCGGATTGACCCCAAAACCAAAGAAGTGCGGTTTAGCGTGATTGGTAGCGAGCTCTGGTCGAATCACGCGGATTTTGCCAAATCCACGTTGGACAGTGGGATTACGGGGATTTGTGGCTCTGGTATTATTGAATTAATTGCCGAAATGCGTATTGCTGGGCTGGTCGATAGCGCAGGGCTGATTGGCGGACCCGAACAAACTGGGACGGAGCGGTGTTTTCTGGACGGGCGGACGTATTCGTATTTGGTTTATGATGGGACAGAATCAGGGGGACCTAAAATCAGCGTGACGAACGGTGATATTCGCGCGATTCAAATGGCAAAATCCGCCTTGTATTCTGGGGCGAGGTTGCTGATGGATAAGCTAGGCGTGGATACCGTGGATAGAGTCGTTCTGGCGGGGGCTTTCGGGGCGCATATCAGCCCGAAACACGCGATGGTACTGGGGATGATTCCCGATTGCGTGCTGGAAAAGGTGACTTCGGCAGGGAATGCTGCGGGGACGGGTGCGCGGATTGCTCTTTTGAACAAGGACTCACGGGCAGAGATTGAACGGATAGTGGGTGAGATTGATAAGATAGAAACCGCGATAGAGCCGCGATTTCAGGAGCATTTCGTTAATGCTTCCGCGATACCGAATTCTGTTGATGGGTTTGCGATTTTGCGTGGGATTGTGGATTTGCCGGATATTAGTTTTAATGCCGATGCCCGTGCCGAACGCGGTGGTGGGCGTGGGCGGCGTAGGGCGCGGTAAGGGGTTGCAAAGGGGAGCGTGTTGCGGTATAACGCGACCCGTGCGGGTATGGTGAAAAGGTATCACGCGAGCTTCCCAAGCTTAAGTTACGGGTTCAATTCCCGTTACCCGCTCCATAAAACAGGGTTTTTTGCAATTTTTTTGCAGTTTCCCCCAAATAAACACAAAAACCCCTTGCATTCCCCCCCCAAACCCCCTATATTAAAAATACGAAAGGGTTAATTATGACTATCACAACTATTCTTTTATCCGAAGGCTGGGATTAAACCATGCCCCCTAACATCTGGGGGAATTTGATTTGACCGCCTTGTTTTATTGCCTTTCGGCAATATCCACCTATCTATTTACCACATCCAATGGGGTGATTATTCTGTCTGCCACTTCGGCGGTTATTATATCTTTGATAGCGATTCGCGAAAACCGTAAAATTATTAAAAACCGTGAAACGATTGCGATGATGCAGGATATTCTTTGGGATAAGGATTATATTGACGCACGGGATATTTTTATCAAAGCGCGACAGGCGGGGATTACTCAATTTATCGGTCAGCCTGATACCGATGAATTCAAAGCCATCAATAAAATCATGAATCATTATGAGCTGTTGGCGATTGGCATAAAACGCAAGATTTTGTCCGAGGATATTTTCAAAGAATTCACCAAATCACGGCTTGTGGCGGATTGGCAGGAATCAAAGGGATTTGTGGAGGCCTTACGGCTGGAAAGCAAAAATGACAATATTTTCTGTGAATTTGAAAATTTAGCGGAAAATTGGCAAGAACAGCAATAAACCCCTTGCATTCCACCCCAATCCCCCCTATATTAGAAATTATGAAAGGGTTAATTATGACTACCACGACTATCATTTCATTCGGCGACTGGGATTAAATCCTAACCCATAGGGGGATGTCCTTTGAACACCTTATTTTATTGTCTTTTGGCAATAGGGTCTTGCCTTTTGGCAATGGCTGCCTTTTTCTTTAACGCACCCAGTTTGGCTATTGTTTTCGCGGCGTTATTGGCATGGTTTGTTTCCCCTTACCCGCACCATAAAGAGGATTTTTAATGCTTGATTATATCCTAACGCCATGGGTAATTGCACCGCTAATTTCAGCAATTTTTTTAATAGGAGTTACTTACTGGAATAGTAGAGTTGTGCGCAATCGCGAAACAATCACATTGATGCAAAAAATCGCATGGGATACCGAGTATATTAACGCACGAGATTTATTTATAGATGTTCGGGGGAAAGGAATTGAATATTGTATTAAAAACCCCAAAAACCCTAAATATAAAGCGATTATGCGCATAATGAACCATTACGAGATTTTGGCGATTGGCGTAGATCGCAATATACTATCGGAAAAAGTTCTTAAACGTTTTATAGGAAAGCGGCTGGTGGCGGATTGGCACGCGTCAAAGGCGTTTGTTATGGCATTGCGCAAAAAGAATAAAGATAAGGAAAACTATATTTTCTGTGAATTTGAAAAATTAGCAGAAGAATGGGAAACCGAGGTATAAAATGGCAACTTACCCACAAATTGATGCAGAAGTAAGACGGCGTTTTGGCTATGCACCCAAATCTTGTTGGATAGCCCATGTTAAAGACCATCATGGATTGACGACAAGGATAGCACCCAATCGTAAAGACCCCATCAAACGTGAAAATCCCTGCCCACCTGAAAAATGGGCGGATATAGAGGCTGTTATACGCTCATTTGGAATGATAACTTAACCTGCGTTGGTGTTGCCTTTTTACCCGATACAGGGTATAGGCGTGGGATGAATAAAATGCTCCCCCCCGATCCCCCCCTAACCCCCGCACTGATAGACGCGCACGGCATATCCGAATCCGAATACGCGCTCATATTAGAAACCATAAACCGCCCGCCAACCTACACAGAGCTCGGCATATTCTCTGCCATGTGGAACGAACACTGCTCGTACAAATCCTCTAAAAAATGGCTCGCCACCCTGCCCACCACGGGTGCACAAGTCATCTGCGGCCCCGGCGAAAACGCGGGTATCATAGACATCGGCGACAACCTCTGCGTTGCCTTCAAAATGGAAAGCCACAACCACCCGTCTTTCATCGAACCGTTCCAAGGCGCGGCCACGGGCATGGGCGGGATTTTGCGCGATATATTCACCATGGGCGCACGCCCAATTGCCGCTATGAACTCGCTGTCTTTCGGCGACCCGAAACACCCGAAAACCAAATCGCTCGTCCACGGAGTCATCGCGGGTATCGGCGGTTACGGCAATTGTTTCGGCGTGCCAACGATAGGCGGGGAAGTCCGCTTCCACCACTCTTACAACGAAAACTGCTTGGTTAACGCCTTTGCTGCGGGACTAGTGGAACGCGATAAAATCTTTTACTCAGCGGCCAGTGGCGTGGGCATGCCCATCGTTTATCTGGGCGCGAAAACGGGGCGCGACGGTGTGGGCGGGGCCAGCATGGCCTCGGCTGGGTTTGATGACTCGACCGAATCCAAACGCCCAACCGTGCAAATCGGCGACCCTTTCACCGAAAAATGCCTGATGGAGGCGACTTTGGAACTCATGGCGACAGGCGCGGTGATTTCCATCCAAGACATGGGCGCGGCTGGGCTGACCTGTTCCGCCGTGGAAATGGGCGACAAGGGCGACCTTGGCATTCATTTAAAACTGGACGATGTGCCGATACGCGAATCCGCAATGACTGCCTACGAGATGATGCTATCCGAATCGCAAGAGCGCATGTTAATGGTGTTAAACCCCGAACTGGAAGCAGAGGCTAAAGCCGTGTTTGACAAGTGGGATTTGGATTTTGCCATCGTCGGGCGCACGATTAAAGAAGACCGTTTTATCATAGAATTGGACGGGGAGATAAAGGCGGATTTGCCTCTGAAAGCCTTATCTGGCACGGCCCCGCAATACGACCGCCCGTGGGAATTACCCCCTGCCCCTGCCCCCGTGGGTGACTTGCCTGCTGTGGATTTGGGCGCGGCGTTGTTGGCTGTGATTGGCTCGGCGAACTATGCGTCAAAGGCTTGGGTTTATCAGCAATATGACTCGCAAGTCATGGCGGACACCGTGATTGGGCCAGGCAGTGATGCGGGGATTGTACGGGTTCATGGCACGGATAAGGCCTTGGCGTTCAGCGCGGATGTAACGCCGCGATATTGCGCGGCTGACCCGATTGAGGGTGGGAAACAGGCTGTCGCCGAGGGGTTTCGCAATCTGTGTGCCAGTGGAGCGCGACCTTTGGCTACCACCGATAATTTGAATTTTGGCAGCCCGCAGGATGTCACCGTTATGGGGCAGTTTGTTGGCTGTATCAAGGGGATAGCAGAGGCTGTGTTGGCGTTAAATGTGCCTATCGTTTCGGGGAATGTGTCGTTTTACAATGAAACAGATGGGGCGGGGATTTTGCCAACGCCTACCATTTGTACCGTGGGATTGCTGGATAATGTGGCGGATATTATTCGAATTGCGCCTGAAATTGGGGATGATTTGGTGCTGATAGGTGAAACGCGCGGGCATCTGGGGCAATCGGCAGTTTTGAAAGAAGTCTTTGGCTTGGAACGCGGGGCGGTGCCGCCCGTGGATTTGGCTGGGGAATTGCGGGCTGGGGAATTCGTGCGGGTGGCAAAGGCGGCGGGGTTGGTCAGTGCGGCGCATGATATAAGTGACGGGGGACTGGCTGTGGCGGTGGCAGAGATGGGATTGGCGGCTGGGTGTGGTGTGGTTTTGGGTTCTGGTTCTGGTGATGGTGCGGATGCGGATTTGGCGTTTTTCTTTGGCGAAGACCAAGGGCGGTATATCTTGGCAACCCGCGACCCTGATGCTTTGATAAAACTGGCGCGGACGGCTGGCGTTGTGGCAGAGGCTATTGGTATAGTCGGCGGGGATGTTATCACTTTGGGTCAGGTGAGCGTGGATTTTGCTGAGGTTACGTCCGCGTTTGAAACGGGGTTTTCTTTAGTTGTTAGTTGTTAGTTATTAGTTGTTAGTTGTTAGGGATTAAGGGTAGAGGTTTTTTGTTGCGCCCTCACTGCGTTCGGTTGCCCACCCGCCCACCCCTCCTGCGGAGAGCTGGACGGGATTTTGTGACTAAAGCCTGTCCTAGTATCTAAGCAAAGCCTAAATAAATTTAGAGCAAACCTATCACCAATTCCCAAGTATTCTTTGCAAATAATCCACTCTAACGTCTTGTTATTCCAGATAGTAATTTTATAGAATCAATATCGTCTTGTAACCAAAGGGCTACCCCCACTAATAACTAATAACTAACAACTAATAACTACTTGACCCTCCTCTAAAAACCTGCTAATCACCCCCTATGCCCGTTAATCCAAACGATATTCGCACGCTTTTGCAAACCGCCTTTCCCCAAGCCGACATAACCGTTTCGGGCGAGGATGGCGTTCATTTGCACGCCTCCGTAACCGCCTATGAGTTCGATGGGCTTTCGCGTATCGCCCAACAACGGCTGGTTTATGCCGCGTTAAAAGGCGCGATGGACGGGCAAAACGCAGACCTGCATGCTCTGGCATTGCAAACCAGCGCGAAATCGCGCGACCCACAATAAAGGAATCCCAATGACCCCCGAAACTATGAAAACGACTATCCAAACGACTATTGATACCCACCCCGTAACCCTGTTTATGAAGGGCTCTGCCCAAATGCCGCAATGCGGATTTTCATCCCGAGTGGCGGGGGTTTTGACCTATATGGGCGTGGAATTTCACGATGTAGATGTGCTGGCGGACGATATGTTACGCCAAGGAATAAAGGATTTTTCCGATTGGCCGACCGTGCCGCAGTTATATGTGAAGGGCGAATTTGTCGGCGGGTGTGATATTATTACAGAGATGGTTTTGTCGGCGGAGATGGATACTCTGTTAGCAAGCAAGGGTGTCGCGTTTGATAAGGACGCGGCGGCGCGGATACGGGAATCGAATAAGCAAGATAACGGTTAGTTGTTAGTGATTAGTGATTAGTGATTAGTGATTAATTTTTTTAGCCCTTGCGGGTCTTCGTAATCGCTTGCGCGATACCGACCAGCGTGGTCTTTTGTGCGTAGCCCTCACGATGTGAGGGCATGCCAAAAGCCCTTTGGTTATAAGATGATAATGATTCTATAAAATTACTATCTGGAATAACAAGACGTTAGATTGGATTATTTGCAAAGAATACTTGGGAAGTGGTGATGGGTTTGCTCTAAATTTATTTAGGATGTGCCTAGATGCTTGGATAGGATTCAGCCAAAAATAACCCGTCCAGCTCTCCGCAGGAGGGGTGGGCGGGTGGGCAACCGAACGCAGTGAGGGCGCAAGCAAAAAACCTCTACCCTTAATCCCTAATAACCAATCATCACTAATCACTAATCATTCATCACTAATCACTAATCATTCATCATTCACCACTAATTCCAACTTTCCCACAATATCGCGCAACGCATCCTTGGCTGCTTCGGCTTCCGCCGCAGCACCAGCGTCTGCCCCAGCACCTTCACGCATCGCCGCCAGCTCTTCGCGCAATGATTTCACCTCAGCCTCAGCCTTACCCAGCAAACCAGCCGATTCGGCGCGAGTATCGCTCACCGCCTTTTCCACAGCCTCTTTCACCGCTTGATCCTGCGCCGTGGTAAGGCTATTCTTACCACCATCACCGCGTTCCAGCGATGCCAATTTATCCGCCACCTTTAACCCAGCCATCAGCAAAAGCCGACTTTCGGTCACCCTTGCCGCGCCTTGATCCAACCCGCGCACTTCCTTATCCAGCATCACCGACAACGAGTGAATGTAATTTTCCTCGCCATCCTGACACATGACATTAAAATCGCGCCCACCAATAGATATTTGAACTTCTGCCATGATTTAATCTTTTATTAACGGGGTTATTTGTTCCAAAAGACCGTCGACTCGGTCTAAATCCGCCTGCCATTCGCCGCGCAAATCCGCCAGAGCCTGCTCGGAAACGCCACCCGAATCGCCCCCCTGCGCCTCACTCTGCGCCATCTTTTCGCGCAAATCATCGTACGCCACGCGCACCTTTTGCGCCTCCTCGCGGTCTGCCGAAATCTGTTCCAGCGCACGCCCCGCCTTACCGCGCAAATTTTCTATATCATCCATGGGCTCCCCCTTAATTCTTATCAAAAGCCGTCCTAAAACACGCCAACTGGCGCAGATAAACTGCCCACACCCTAGCCCTTATCCCCCCCTTTTGCAACCGATTTTAGCACGAAAATCAACCCGATACCCCCCACAAAAAGAAATTTCAATAAAAACATTGCCTTCTTTCCTAAATCAGGCTAAACAGGAAAGCAAGCCATTCGGCAGTTTTTTATCATTTTTATGCGACCGCGCCCAAAAACCCGCGATAGCACAGTAAAACAAGCGTGAAACAACCGCGACAAAGAAAGAGTATCCCATGTCCTTTTCATCCCTAAAAACAAACCATCCAGAGCATTGGAAAGACGCGGCCGCCCTGCGTATTTTATCAGCAGAAGCGGTTCATAAGGCCGCCTCTGGTCACCAAGGATTGCCGATAGGCATGGCCGATGTTGCCACCGTTTTATTCCAAAACCACCTATGTTTTGATGCGAATAACCCCGATTGGGCAGACCGCGACCGATTTGTTTTATCGGCGGGGCATGGGTCTATGTTGCTTTATGCGGCTCTGCATCTGTCTGGCTATCAGGATATGACGATTGAGCAAATTAAAAACTTCCGCCAATGGGGTGCGAAAACCGCGGGGCATCCCGAATACGGGCATGCCGATGGGATTGAGACGACCACTGGTCCTTTGGGGCAAGGGCTCGCGAACGCTGTTGGCATGGCGATTGCCGAGCAATCTTTGGGCGCACGGTTTGGCAAAGAAATCTTTGACCACCATACTTATGTTATAGTCGGCGACGGCTGTTTGATGGAGGGGATAAGCCACGAAGCCATCGCCTTGGCTGGTCGCCAAAAGCTGAATAAACTGATAGTCCTATGGGACGATAATAACATATCCATCGACGGGCCGGTGGATATCACCGACACGACCGACCAGATTGAGCGGTTTAAAGCCGCGGGGTGGGCAACGATTCGCATTGATGGGCATGACCCAGAGGCTATTGATAGCGCCTTGGGTGCCGCCAAAGCCAGCGATAGACCCGTGTTCATGGCGTGTAAAACCACAATAGGCATAGGGGTTGAGGGGGTTGAAAACACCTCTGCCGCGCACGGGTACGCGATTAAAAACGCCGAAATATCCCAAATGAAGAAATTCTACGAATGGCCGTATCATCCGTTTGAAGTCCCCGGGCATATCCGCCAATCATGGCTGACGAAAACCGCACGGGGCGCGAAAATGCGTGTCGCTTGGACGAAACGGTTTGACATCCTCAGCCCGTCTCGCCAAGCCGAATTTGCCCGTATATTCGCGCTGGAATTGCCCGAAAGGTTGGGCGTGGCTATGATGAAATTGAAAAAAACCGTCACCAAGGATTGCCCGCAGATTGCGACACGCAAATCCTCGCAAACGGTTTTGAATGTGATTAACCCTATTATGAAGGAGATGATTGGTGGCTCGGCGGATTTAACGGGGTCTAATAACACGATGACCAAGGATTTGGGGGTGTTTGATATTGACACACGCGGTGGTCGCCATATTTATTATGGAGTGCGCGAACACGCTATGGCCGCTATTATGAACGGGATGGCGTTGCATGGCGGGGTGCGCCCCTATGGTGGCACGTTTATGTGCTTTACCGATTATGCGCGTCCTGCGATGCGGCTGGCTGCCCTGATGGGCTTGCCCGTGGTTTATGTGATGACCCACGATAGTATTGGGCTGGGCGAAGATGGGCCGACCCATCAACCGATTGAGCATCTGGCGATGTGCCGTGCCACGCCCAATATGCTGTTGTTTCGGCCTGCGGATACTATTGAGGTTGCCGAAAGCTGGGAATTGGCGATGGAGAAGAAGACTACACCCTCAGTCCTGTCGCTGAGCCGTCAAAATATCCCGACCGTGCGGACGAAACACACGAAGAAGAACATGACCTCGTTTGGGGCGTATGTTTTGGAAAAGGAGATTGCCAAACGTAAAGTTATCCTAATGGCGACTGGGTCTGAGGTGGAAATCGCGCTGGCGGCGCGGGAGGCTTTGGAGGCAAGGGGTATAGGAACGCGGGTTGTATCTATGCCGTGTTGGGAGTTGTTTGAGGAGCAGGATCCGTTTTATCGGCGGCGGGTTTTGCCCAGTGGCTCTGTCCGCGTGGGGATAGAGGCGGGTGTTCGGCAAGGCTGGGATCAGTGGTTGTATGGCGAAGGTGGTAAGCATGGAAAGGCCGCGTTTGTCGGGATGGAAGGGTTCGGCGCGTCCGCTCCTGCCGATGAGTTATACAAGCAGTTTGGGATTAGTGTGGAGAATATCGTGGGGATTGTTGAGGGATTGCTTTAGTTAGCGTCTTGACAAAGCGATAATCGCAGGCTACTATGCAAAAAATCAAATCTTAAAAGGATACTAAATAAATGGATGTTATGGCTTCGCAAGTTAATGAAAGCAATATTGAACTACTTGGCAGTCTCTCATGTCCAGTAGATTTTTGTATTTCTATATTAGAAGGCGATAATTCAACAATTCAGAAAAAAGAGGCTATGTCATCAATAGGAAGGCAAAGGGATTCCAAATACAAACCAATACTTTTCCAATACGCAGAGCATAAAAATCCCGAAATCGCAATGCAGGCAATACGCGGGCTTCTTGTTTTTAGGAATGATGAAGATGTGGTGTTGCTTCTCAGAAAATTAGCTGATCATTCCAATGATATGATAAAGGATATGGTGGCACTTGGACTTTCAAAATCAGATGAAACCGAAAATAAAGACCAAGTTAATTGCCCTGATTTTTTAAAGAATGTTGTTGTGCAAGGTGATGTTTTAGAAACAATAAAACATGTGGCTGATGAATCCATACACTTAACATTTACTTCCCCGCCATACTATAACGCAAGGGATTACTCAATTTATGCTAATTACAAAGAGTATTTAGATTTTTTAGAGACAGTTTTCAAGGAAGTCCTCAGAATAACAAAAGAAGGGCGGTTTTTTGTTCTTAACACATCCCCGATTATTATTCCAAGGGCAGGGCGTAAGTATTCAAGCAGACGCTATCCTTTACCCTTTGATATTAATACAAGAATGATGAATATTGGTTGGGAATTTATTGATGATATTGTTTGGGCAAAGCCAGAAAAGAGTGCCAAAAATCGTGTTTCAAATTTCAATGTAAATAGAAAACCACTAACCTACAAACCAAATCCATGTAGCGAGTATCTTATGGTGTATCGCAAAAAAACTCATAGATTGATTGATTGGAACTTAAAGCAATACGATGAAAAAACAATCAACGATAGCTTGGTTGATGATGATTTTGAACGCTCTAACATTTGGAGCATCCCGCCAGTCTCAAACAAGATTCATAGTGCAGTCTTCCCAATGGATTTGTGCAACCAAGTCATTAAACTATATTCGTTTAAGAATGATTTGGTATTTGACCCCTTTGGTGGAAGTGGAACAACAGGTTTAGCGGCAATGCAGTTAGATCGTAATTTTTTCTTAACTGAACTATCTGAAAAATACGTAGATACTATTGAAAAACGGATTGGATATTCCTTGCTAACACAAGACTATTTTACTCGCTATAAACTTGACGAATTTATATATGTGGCTGATAATGACCATAGTTAGTCCAGATACAATAAAGAGCACCATTGAGTTAATTTTACTCGGTAAAGACCATAGGTCTATTACTGATATATTAATAACAAAAACATTCCTTGCCGAAACTATTGAGTTTTTTAAAGAAGTTACTACCGCCAAACTAAATACAAACACCATAAACATGGAATGGTATCGTAATAGATTCATAGATAACGAAAGAGATAAACAAGCCATTGCTTCCAATGCTGGACTATCAGTCAAGGCAGTTAATAATTTACGCGGAACAACAAGGCGTGAAGTTGTTATCGAAGAAGCCCACAACAATTTTGATTCAGTTTTACAAATTGTAAATGAACTTTGCGATACCGAGATTGAGATTGATTTATCAATAACATTCAACGGCGTTACTGTGTCTCTTACTTTAAACGAAAGTTTGGTTGTAATAAATGCTCTTGCAGTTAGACGAAATCGAATAAGAGGCGGTGCTTGGAGTTCATTGGGGAAACGTGTAGAAGCTCCGCTTTTGGAAACAATGTGCCGTCTTTTTCAAGTACCAGATGCGAACTATGAAAGAGGGAATAGAAACGAGATTCGAGAAATTGATTTTTGTTTAAAAAATAGAGCATGTGAAGTAAAAAAATGCGAAATTAAACTTATGGGGAGAGGCAACCCTGAAGGTGCAGATGTCACTTTTGCTAGAGATTCAAGTGTTTTTATTGCAAGCGAACTTTCAGACACAAATATAACACAGCTAGATGCTGAAGGGGTAGAGTGGGTACAATTACGAGATGACTTTGGGTTTCTTCGGTTTGGCACTGTTCTTGAAAATTTAGACGTTCCACATGAAAACCTGCCCCAAGATGCTGATTTGCCAGAATTGATACGGCAAGCGGTAGCACAAATTGAAGTATAAATAGACACATGACCATCAAACTCGGCATTAACGGCATGGGGCGCATCGGGCGTTGTACGCTCGGCGCGTGGCTGCAAACCGATCGCCTAGATGTGCAAATTACCCACCTGAACGCGCCTGGCCCGATTGAAACGCTCGCCCACCTGTTAAGATACGATTCCATCCACGGACACGCCAGCCAGCCCATCCATACCGATAAAAACACGCTCATCTGCGGCGACAAAACCATCCAAGTGCAATCCACCTATGACACGGACGCGCTGGATTGGACGGGGGTTGATATCGTGCTGGAATGCAGTGGCGCCCATAACGACCGCACCGCCTGCCTTAAACACATTAAACAAGGCGCAAAACGCGTCCTAGTCTCTGCCCCATGCAAACAGGCGGATAATACCATAGTCTATGGCGTTAATCACGACACCCTGAAACCCGAGCACCATGTTGTCTCTAACGCCTCCTGCACCACGAATTGCCTTGCGCCCCTTGCCAAAGCCTTGCACGAATCGATTGGCATTGAAAAGGGTATGATGACCACGATTCACGCTTACACGGGCGACCAGTCGATTATTGATAAACGCCACGATGATTTGTATCGCGCCCGCGCCGCCGCGATGTCTATGATACCGACGACTACTGGGGCGGCGAAAGCGATTGGGCTGATTATCCCTGCATTAACGGGGCGGTTGGATGGGGCGGCTATCCGCGTGCCTACGCCCAATGTGTCTTGCATAGATTTGACGTTCCGCGCAACCAAGGATACCTCTGTGGATGAGGTTAATGACTGCGTTTATCGGGCGGCGAGCAGTGCGGGCTTGGCGGGGATTTTAGGCTTTGATGCCGCGCCCAAAGTGTCCATTGATTTTAACCACGATAGCCATTCTGCCGTGTTTGCCCCTGACCAAACCCGCGTGATTGCGGATAATTTGGTGCGCGTTATGGCGTGGTATGATAACGAGTGGGGGTTTTCCCATCGTATGCTGGATGTAGCCGTGGCGATGGGGTTAGTGATTAACGATTAGTGATGAGTGATGAATGGTATCATCGCGGGGGCTCGTTTGCAGAGGGCGGGGCTTTTGTGCATATAGAGCTTTTGCATAAGGGCAATTGACCCTGCCCGCCCAAGATAAAAACAGGCAAAAGCCCATACACAAAAGCCTTTGGCTACAAGACGCTAGGTTTGGTTATGTCATGGGTTTTATTTGGGTGTGGGATTTTCGGTGTTAGCTTTTTTGCTTCTTTCGTAATTTCTTTTAATTGTTTTGATCTCAGGATGGTCATGACTGTATATATTTTCAAGAATTTCTAGTGCATGCTTAAATATTGGCTCTGCATCTTTATGCCGTTCTTGTTTTTGATAAATTCCGCCAAGATTGTTAAGATAAGCTGCCGTGCTGGGATGATCTTTTCCTAAAATATTTTCAGCTATTTTTAAAGCCTCCTTAATAAACAATTCAGCTTCTTCAAAACGCTCCTGCACTTGATAAAGCATGGCAAGATTATTGATAGCTGCAGATGTATAAGGGTGATTTTCACCCAATGTTTTTTTATATATACTTATAGCCCGTTGATAAAGTCCTTCTGCTTGTTCATATTGTTCGCGTTCAACATAAAATTGGGTAAGATTATTAAGACTGGTAGCCGTATCTGGGTGGTTTTCGCCTAATATATTTAGCCGAATCTTTAAAGCTTTTTTAAGAAATAACTCTGCATCCTTATATTGTCCAATTGCATCATAAATACTACCAAGGTTATTAATAACAGCGGAGGTAAGGATATGATTTTCTCCAAAGAGTGCTTTATAAATATTTAGAGCAGTTTCATGAAAGGATTTTGCATCTTCATACTGCCCGTGTGTTTGGTAAAGTCCGCCAAGATTATTAAGACTAATAGCGTATTCTTCACTACTATCGCCATATTGAGAGACTGCTGCTTTTGCTGATTCTAATCCAAAAGAAAACGCAGAATTGTAATCACCCATAGCGTCAGCAAGCCTTTGTGCCATGATTAATGTTTCAAAACATGGGTCAAGATGTGCTGCACGAGCAAAGTGTTTGGCTGCGTCACTCCATCGCACATCTTGATGAGCAATCTCTCCTCGGGCATAGGCGGCGCGGGCAGAACGTTTTACCGCAAGTTCCTCGCGTGCTTCTATTTCAGCAAAGAGTTCATCTGCTTTGGAAAAATCGGCTTGTTCAAGGGCGGTTATAGCCACTGCCAATTTTTCTGCCCCAATTTCATTGCCCTCGCGTTCAAGTTTAGCTTTTAGTTTTGCAATTTGTATTTGCGCGTCTTCAAAGGCTTGTGGTAAGTTAGTAAGAAGATTTTTAAGGTCATCAATCTCTTTTTGAAGCCGTGCCTTTTCCTCGCCGTGGGCGGCATTTAGTTCAAATGTTCTTATCTTAACTTTATCGTCTAAAATTTCTTTGTAAATTTCTTCCGTAAGAATAATTTGACCTTCTCCTGCAGATTGTTGAATATTATTTACAGTGTTATTATTGCCATCTATGTTAGTATTTTGATCACCTGATTCGTCCATGTAAACACCATTATTTTTTATCGTTTTTTACGGTGTTGCCATCACCAGATATGTTAGTGTTTTGACTACCTTTAGATTCCATATTAACGTTGTCGCTTTGATTGTGCGAAACGTTTTGTAAAATAGTTTTTCTAAAATACATAATCCCCGCTATAAAAACAACGATTGTTATAACGTCTGCGGTTATACTGATGTAATATAAAATAGTATCCATAACTTTTTATACCCCACAACCCCCCACTTTACAACCCACCTCTAAACCAATCAAATCATTAACCCCTTGACAACCTGCAAAAAACAAATAAAACACCCCAATGACCCACGCTCACCAAACCCTAACCACCCTGAACGACCACGACCTTACGGGGAAAACCGCCCTAATACGGGTGGATTTAAACGTGCCTATGCAGGGCGATACCCCCACAGATATCACCCGCCTCCGCCACGCTATTCCAACCATAAAAGCCGTCCTAGAAAACCACGGCAAACCCGTGTTATTATCCCATTTCGGGCGACCAAAGGGGCGCGACCTCGCGTATTCCACCGCCGTAATAGCCCCGCACCTGTCGGCCCTATTAAACGCCCCCGTTATCCACTGCCCCGATTGCATCGGCACAAACGCCGCCCAAGCCATCAAAACCCTACCCGAAGGCTCGGTTTTATTGCTGGAAAACACGCGGTTCTACGCGGGGGAAACCGCTAACGACCCCGCTTTCAGCGCGGATTTGGCGCGTTTGGGCGATATTTTCATCGCCGATGCGTTTTCTGTGGCGCACCGAGCCCATGCCTCTACCACTGGTATAGCCCGCCACATTCCCGCCTGTGCGGGGCTGGGGCTATCCGCCGAAATCGCGGCTTTATCGCAAATCCTGCACGCTCCAAACCACCCCGTTATGGCAATTGTCGGCGGGGCGAAAGTGTCAACGAAGCTCAGCCTATTGGAAAACCTGCTGGATAAGATGGATTATTTGGTCATAGGCGGTGGCATGGCGAATACATTCCTTGGCGCGAATGGTGCGCCCGTGGGGAAATCCTTGTGCGAACCTGCGTTGTTTGAAACCGCCCGCACTATACAAACCCGCGCCCAAACCGTCGGGTGCAAAATCATTCTGCCGAGCGATATTGTCGTTGCTAAAGACTTCCACGCGAACGCCCCCCATGAAACGCGGCTTGCCAATGATTGCCCCGATGACGCGATGATATTGGACGCGGGCGATGAAACGATTGAACAGATTTACGCCATCATAGCCCTCTGCAAAACGGTTGTGTGGAACGGGCCGCTGGGCGCGTTTGAAACTCCGCCTTTTGATATCGCCACAAACAGAGTTGCCCGTGCGGTTGGGCGGGCGACTGTCATGGGGCGGCTGACCTCTGTCGGCGGGGGCGGGGATACGATTGCCGCGCTAACGCAAGCAGGTGCGGATGCGGATTTCACCTATCTTTGCACGGCTGGCGGGGCGTTTTTGGAATGGTTAGAGGGTAAAGTTTTGCCGGGTGTGGCAATCTTGATGAAAACATAGTATAACGATGAAAAGGAGTTCTTTATGAAAATGACTGCAAATGTAAAGAAAATCCTATCGCACTATGGTACGGATAATCCGGGGGTGAAGGCTAATCTGTGCCGAATTCTGATGCAAGGCGCGTTGGGAGGCACGGGGCGGCTGGTTATTTTGCCCGTTGATCAGGGGTTTGAACACGGGCCTGCACGGTCTTTCGCACCGAACGCGGCGGCCTACGACCCGCACTATCATTTCGCGCTGGCGATTGAGGCTGGGATGAGCGCCTATGCCGCGCCCTTGGGAATGCTGGAGGCTGGTGCGGACGAATACGCAGGGCAAATCCCCCTTATATTAAAGGCGAATTCCGCCAATTCTCTGATGCCAAAGGGGCAGCCCTACGACCAAGCTATCACGGCTTCGGTGGATGATGCGTTGCGGATTGGCGCGTCATGTATAGGGTTCACGATTTATCCGGGGTCTTCGCAAGGGCTGGGGATGTTTGAAGAAATATCGGCAATGCGCGAGGAGGCCGCGGCAAAAGGCATAGCCACCGTGATTTGGTCTTATCCTCGCGGTGAGGGGTTAACGAAAGACGGTGAAACCGCGATAGATGTGGGGGCTTATGCGGCGCAGATTGCGGCGTTATTGGGTGCGCATATTATCAAAATAAAGCTGTCCAGTGAGCATTTGGAACAGCCCGAGGCGGCGGCGGTTTATAAGGATGAGAAAGTGGCGATTGCCACGCAGTCCGACCGAGTTGCGCACTGTATGCAAGCGGCATTCAACGGACGGCGGATTGTGGTGTTTTCTGGTGGGTCAAAGAAAAGCGCGGATAGTGTTTTTGATGATGCGCGGGCGATTTTGGCGGGTGGGGGCAATGGGTCTATCATCGGGCGCAATACGTTTCAGAGGCCAAGGGCGGAGGCTCTGGCGATGTTAAAGCAGATAATTGGGATTTATTCGTAGGCGGGGGCTTTTGTGTATATAGAGCTTTTGCATAAGGGCAGTTGAACCTGCCCGACCAAGATAAAATCATGCAAAAGCCCATCCACAAAAGCCTTTGGTTGCAAGACTATAAGGTCTCTATAAATTTATTTAGGCTTTGCCTAGATACTAGGACAAACCCCAGCCACAAAAACCCGTCCAGCTCTCCGCAGGAGGGGTGGGCGGGTGGGCAACCGAACGCAGTGAGGGCGCAACAAAAAACCTCCGCCCTTAATCCCTAATAACGAACCCACAATTCCTAATAACCAATCATTCATCGTTAATCGTTAATCGTTAATCGTTAATCGTTAAAATCCGCAATTAATCAAAAAAACCGCAAAAAAGGGATTCACAAACCCGCAGATATATGCCATATTGCCCCTAGGAACACATAAAACACAACAAAAACAAGCAGATAATGTTCAAACTTCTCTTCTCTCCCCTGCAATGGCTGGTACGTAATGTCTATCTGGCGGCGATTTTATGCGGCTTTTTATTCATCGCGGGCTATTTTGTTTTTAACGCGATTCAAGGGCCAAACGGCATCCTCAAACGTATAGAAATTGAGGCAGCCCAAGCGGTGGAACAGCAAAACCTGACCGCCTTAATAAAACAACGCCAAAGGCTGGAAAACCAAACGCGGAGGCTGTCGGATGACTTCCTAGACCTCGATTTGCTAGACCAACAAGCGCGCGAAATATTGGGATTCATCCGCACTGACGAAATTATTATTCGTTAAACCATTGATTTTCAATGGTTTTTTTATAGTGATTTTTTCACAAAAAACCTATATAATAATGGTTTAATATCAAACTATCTTAAACCGATAGAACCGACCCAAACAACAAGGCACTCGCACATGGCTGGTAAAAAAACAACTGCGCCCAAATCCGCGCCCAAAAAATCCGCGAAACAACCCGCGAAACAACCCCCCAAAAACATCGCCCCTGACGATCTTTTGCGGTATTATACGGACATGCTGCTCATCCGCCGTTTTGAAGAAAAGGCGGGGCAGCTTTACGGAATGGGGCATATCGGCGGGTTTTGCCACTTATACATAGGGCAAGAGGCCGTCGTGGTCGGCATAGAAGCCGCCGCAAAAGACGGCGATTCCCGCCTGACTTCCTACCGCGACCACGGACACATGTTGGCGTGCGGAATGGACCCAAAGGGCGTGATGGCGGAATTAACAGGCCGCGCCGATGGCTATTCCAAAGGCAAAGGCGGCTCTATGCACATGTTCAGCTCGGACAAACGATTTTACGGCGGAAACGGCATTGTCGGGGCGCAAGTGCCTATCGGCGCGGGACTGGCTTTCGCCCATAAATATAAGGGTGAAGACAATGTTTGCTTCACCTATTTCGGCGATGGAGCGGCCAACCAAGGGCAGGTTTATGAATCGTTTAATATGGCGGCTTTGTGGAAATTACCCGTGGTTTTTGTCGTGGAAAACAACCACTACGCGATGGGAACCAGCCAAGATCGCAGTGCTTCCTCCACCGATTTTTACACGCGGGGGCAGGCCTTTGGCATCACGGGTGCGGCCGTTGATGGGATGGATGTTTTGGCGGTGAAAAACGCGGCGGCAACCGCGATTGCCCATTGTCGCGCGGGCAATGGACCCTATGTTTTAGAGGCTAAAACCTACAGATACAGAGGTCATTCCATGTCCGATCCCGCCAAATATCGCACGCGGGATGAGGTGCAAAAAGTCCGCGAAACCCAAGACCCTATTGACCATATAAAAGACATGCTTTTGCAGGGCAAACACGCGGATGCGGAGGCTTTGAAAGCCATCGATAAACAAGTCAAACAACAGGTGCAGGAGGCAGCGGATTTCGCCATTGCCAGCCCTGAACCTGATGTAAGCGAACTCTACACCGATATTTACGCGCAAGCTTAACCCCAATAAAATAAAGGAAAATCCCATGCCGACAGACATTCAAATGCCCGCCTTATCGCCGACTATGGAAGAAGGCACGCTTGCCAAATGGCTGGTTAAAACTGGCGATTCCGTGGTTAGCGGTGACATTTTGGCAGAGATTGAAACCGACAAAGCTATCATGGAATTTGAGACGATAGAGGATGGAATTGTTGGCGATTTGCTGGTGGCAGAGGGGCAAGAGGGGATAAAAGTTGGCACGGTGATTGCCACTCTTAGTGTTGATGGGGAAGAGGCGAGTGAAAGCAAAACACCTGTGGCAACGGCTGAAGCTACGCCTGAACCCACGCCAGAACCTAGTCCCGAATCTGTGCCTGAAGCCACGCCAGAACCGACTCCTGAACCTGTGCAAGAGACTGCTCCTGTGGCTACGCCCGAACCAACTCCTGAACCGACAGACTCTAAACCAGAACCCACCAAAGAAATCACACAAGATTTTCCCCCCGACACCCCCCTCACCAAAACCACCGTTCGTGACGCGCTCCGCGATGCTATGGCGGAAGAAATGCGCAGTGACGAGCGTGTTTTCCTGATGGGTGAGGAAGTCGCCGAATACCAAGGTGCGTACAAAGTATCGCAGGGCCTTTTGCAAGAATTCGGCGAAAAACGAGTCATTGACACCCCAATAACGGAACACGGCTTCGCGGGTATAGGCGTTGGCGCAGCCTTTGGCGGGCTGAAACCCATCGTGGAATTTATGACTTTTAACTTTGCTATGCAGGCGATTGACCAGATTATTAACTCGGCAGCGAAGACCTTATACATGAGCGGTGGGCAAATGGGTTGCCCCATAGTTTTCCGCGGACCAAACGGCGCGGCGGCACGGGTTGGGGCGCAGCATAGCCAATGCTATGCCGCGTGGTACGCCCATATTCCGGGGTTAAAAGTCGTGATGCCGTACAGCGCGGCGGACGCAAAGGGGCTGTTAAAATCGGCGATTCGCGACCCGAATCCTGTCGTTTTTCTTGAGAATGAAATCATGTATGGGCGCAGTTTTGATGTGCCTGACGGCGACCATGCCGTGCCTTTGGGCAAGGCGAGGATTTGGCAAACTGGCACGGATGTGACTTTGGTTAGCTTTGGTATCGGCATGCAATACGCGCTGGAAGCGGCGGAGGTTTTGGCGGGCGATGGTATCTCTGCCGAGGTGATTGATTTGCGGACTTTGCGCCCGATTGATTACGATTGCATCATTGAATCCGTGCGCAAAACGAACCGTTGCGTGACGGTGGAGGAAGGCTTTCCAGTCGGCGCGATTGGCAACCATATCTCTGCCATTTTGATGGAGCGGGCGTTTGATTATTTGGACGCGCCAGTGGTGAATTGCACGGGGAAAGATGTGCCAATGCCTTATGCGGCGAATTTGGAAAAGCACGCGCTGATTACCTCGCAAGAGGTGGTTGCTGCGGTTAAGCAGTTGTTTTAAGGGGGATAAATCTATGCCGACAGATGTAAAACGAATTTTTGCAAGCCCTCTGGCCCGCCGATTGGCGGGGGATGCGGGCTTGGATTTGACGAGCATCACGGGTAGTGGCCCGAACGGGCGGATTGTGAAAGCGGATGTTTTGGGTGCTGGTGCTGGTGCTGGTGCGGTTTCATCCCCGACCCCTACCCCAACCTTGCCAACCAGCTCGAATCGAGAGGCGGTGAAATCACTCTACCCCACCCGTGCGTTTGACGAAATCCCCCTAAATTCCATGCGCAAAATCATCGCAACGCGATTGACCGAGGCCAAACAGACTATCCCGCATTTTTATCTACGGCGGCGGGCACGGATTGACAAACTGCTGGCGTTACGGGCGGAATTAAACGCAGGGCTGGCAGAGCAAGGCGTGAAAATATCGCTGAATGACTTTATTATTAAGGCGAGCGCGCGGGCGTTAATCGCTGTGCCTCGCGCGAATGTCGCGTGGGCTGGCGATTGTTTATTGCAATTCAAAGCCGCCGATATTGCCATAGCCGTGGCGATTGAGGACGGTTTGCTGACCCCAGTGATAGAGGATTGCGATAGCAAAACTCTGTCCGTTATAAGTAGCGAGATGAAGGATAAGGCCGCCCGCGCCCGTGATAAAAAGCTGTCACCAGAGGAATATCAGGGCGGTAGTTTTTCTATTTCCAACCTAGGAATGATGGGTGTGGAAGAGTTTGATGCGGTGATAAATCCCCCGCAAGGCGCGATTTGGCGGTCGGTTCTGGGCAGAAAACCCCCGTTATTGGGGCGCGAGGCGGGGTCGAGACGGCTACGCTATTATCGCTGAGCATGTCGTTGGATCACCGCGCGATTGACGGTGCGTTGGGCGCGGAATTGCTGGGCGCGATTGTCGGGTATTTGGAAGAGCCTTTGACGATGCTTGCTTAATTAGTTGTTAGTTATTAGTTATTAGTTATTAGTTATTAGTTATTAGTTATTAGTTATTAGTTATTAGTTGTTAGTTGTTAGTTATTAGTTGTTAGTTATTAGTTATTAGTTATTAGTTTTTTGCCACTTCTTGACTGGTCGGCATTTCGAAGAAATGACGAAGACCCGCAAGGGCTAAATAATTGTGAATGATTGGTTATGAGAGGTTAAGAGCGGAGGTTTTTTGTTGCGCCCTCACTTCGGGGCAAGCCCCTTTGTTCGGTCGCCCACCCGCCCACCCCTCCTGCGGAGAGCTGGACGGGATTTTATGGCTAAAGCCTGTCCTAGCATCTAGGCATAGCCTAAATAAATTTAGAGCAAACCTATCACCAATTCCCAAGTATTCTTTGCAAATAATCCACTCTATCGTTTTAAATATCCTGCTAGTAAATTTATAGAATCCCTAGCGTCTTGAAACCCAAGGGCTTTTGGCATGCTCCCGCGAAGCGGGGGCTACGCACAAAAGACCATGCTGGTCGGCACTCATTGTTTTAATTTGCGGGCAGGTTCAACTGCCCTATGTCGCGATGACGAAGACCCGAAGGGCTATTCACAATTCATCATTCACAATTCATAATTCATAATTCACAATTCATAATTCACCCTTGACTCCTAATAACAAACCCCCTATCTTACACCTCAGGCGGATGGTCGGATGATCGCGTGCCTTTCACACGCACGAGGAAAGTCCGGACTTCCTAAAGCAACAGCGGCGGGTAACGCCCGCCTAGGGCAACCTAAGGGATAGCGCCACAGAAAACAAACAGCCGCAGAAAGAGTGTTCTCACCCTTATAAACCTGCTGGTTACGGTGAAACGGTGGGGTAAGAGCCCACCGCGATGGTGGTAACATCATCGGCGAAGGCAAGCCCCGCTGGAAGCAAAACCAAATAGAAATCGCGCGCTCGTAAGGGCAGGGTTCGCTTTAACCCGTTGCGGTTTGGGTAGGTTGCAAGAGCCCTTTGGCAACAAAGGGCCTAGATGAATGATCATCAAAGCGGGCGCGGATTTATCCGCCCTGCCGAACAAAATCCGGCTTATAGACCGTCCGCCTTTTATTTTTTATCACCCTTTATTTGCCCCCAAAAAGCACCTTGCGGTTTGGCGCGAAATATCCTATCATTTGGAAAACCACCCGAAACCCCAATAAACCCTAAAACAGGAACACCCCCATGCTTTACAAAGACCTGCCCGCCGCAATCGGCAACACCCCCTTGATTTTATTGAAAAAAGCCTCTGCCATGACGGGCTGTAATATCTACGGCAAGGCCGAATTTATGAACCCTGGCCAATCGGTGAAAGACCGCGCCGCGCTGGGAATTATCCGTGATGCTATTGCCTCTGGTCGCTTGCAGGAAGGCGGCACTATCGTGGAAGGCACGGCGGGAAATACGGGCATCGGGCTTGCGCTGGTGGGCAACGCGCTGGGTTTCAAAACCGTTATTGTCATCCCCGAAACGCAAAGCCAAGAGAAAAAAGATATGCTGCGACTGGCGGGTGCGTCGCTGGTGGAAGTCCCCGCGAAACCGTATAAAGACCCGAATAACTATGTCAAATACTCGCAACGGTTGGCAGAGCGGCTGGCGCAAAGCGAGCCGAACGGCGCGATTTGGGCAAATCAGTTTGACAATATCGCCAATCGCCAAGCCCATATTGACACCACCGCCCCCGAAATATGGGAGCAAACACAGGGTAAAGTCGACGGCTTCATCTGCTCTGTTGGTACGGGCGGAACGCTGGCTGGTGTGGCGATGGGGTTGCGGGAACGCAATCCCGCCGTGAAAATCGGCATAGCCGATCCGGACGGTGCGGCCTTATATAACTACTATAAAAACGGCGAATTAAAGGCCGAGGGCAGTTCTATCACAGAAGGCATCGGGCAAGGGCGAATCACCGCCAATTTGGAGGGGCTAGAAGTGGATATGGCGTATAATATCCCCGATAGCGAAGCCCTGCCGATTGTGTTTGACCTGCTGCAAGAGGAGGGTCTTTGCATGGGCAGTTCCTCTGGTATTAACATCGCGGGGGCGATTCGCATGGCGCAGGATATGGGGCGCGGGCATACGATTGTCACGGTTTTATGCGATTTCGGCACACGCTATCAATCCAAGCTGTTTAACCCCAAGTTTTTGCAGGCGAACAACCTGCCCTACCCCGAATGGCTGGCGACTCGCGGGGTGAAATTGCCCACGGTTTTTATCGATTAACGTGGTCTTTTGTGCGTAGCCCTACAAGTAGGGCATGCCAAAAGCCCCTTGCCCCCAACTTTACCATGTGTTATTATTAATTATGAAATTCGCGTCCTTCTTTTATTCCCTGCTTCTGGTGATGGTTTTTTCTGGGTCCTCCTTTGCCCAAACCCCGCCGTTTGACGAGGCGGCGTTTGAAAACCTTGCCGAGCGCACCGAATCGGTGTTAAGCAACACCACGACCTCTGCCGAATCTTTGGATATTTTGCGCAGCGAGCTGTTATTATACCGCGCCGAGACCTTTGCCCAGCAAGGCAAATTGATAGACCAGTTAGCGGAAATAAAGGCGGCTTTGGACGAATTGGGCGAGCCGCCCGCCGATGACACAACGTTAGAGCCCGAATCGATAGCCCAGCAACGCAATGCGTTAAACGCCGAACACGCCAAGGTGCAAGAACCCTATCTGGTATTGCGTCAATCGTACCGCCGTGCCGATATCCTCATCAAACAAATTGACCAGTTAAAAAGCGACCAAAAGCAAGCGCGGCTTTATACACGGGGGGAAACGCCACTTGCCCTGCGCAACATTATCCAAGCAAGCAGGGCTTTACTGGCGTATTTTAACGGATTACGGACAGAGATGTTGCGCGATATTGCCAACCCTATCAGCAATCAAAATCGCTGGAATTCGGCGTTTGAAATCGCCATGTTCCTTATTTTGGGGCTGGGCATGATGGTGCTTGCCCCGATAATTTTATCACGCAATATCGCGAATAATTTTGCCCGCCCAAGCGGACGGCGCAAGAGTATGGAAGGGTTAGTGCTGTCATTATTGCTGCTGGTCGTTCCCATTCTGGGCGCGATAACCCTGTCCAATATCGTTGATTTACTGGGGATTTTCCTAATCCGCGGTGCGCCGATTATTGAAATTATCCAAACCGTTGGGTTTAGCATCGCGCCGATGTTCTGGCTGGCTCGGTATTTGTTTTTCGCCGATTCGCCACTGGCTATGCGTTTGGATGATGGGGCGATGCGCCATAGGATGTTACGCTCTTTCCGCGTTGTTTTACTGGGTATAGCCGTTGTTTATGCTTTGGGGATTTTTGTGCTAGTCGTCGAGTCCTCGGAAGACTGGACACCGCAAATCACCAGCGTTTTGTTCTTTCCCCTGATTGTCGCGATGAGCATGCTTTTGTGGCAGATTGGCACGGGTATGCGTCAATACTACGCCCTGACCTATGCGGCGGATGTGCAGGAAAATGCCGTTGACTCCGCGCCGAAAGAAACGTTTCTGCCCTTTATTTTCACGACTTTTATCGCGGTTCTGCCTCTCGTGGCGATTGGACTGATAGCCGCCGCCGCGATTGGCTATACCAATCTGGCGCAATTTGTGGTCGCGGGGATTGTGTCTTCCCTAATGCTGATTGGCGGGGTTTATGTGGTGTTTTATCTGCTGACCGATATTATCGATTCGTTTTATATGCGTGGTTATACGGCGGACGCGGACGCGGACACGCCCGTGCAAACTTTGCGTAAGGGTGGGTTGTATCGCTCTGTTCTGGGGTTGGTTTTGATTCTGGCTTCCCTGCCGTTTCACGCACTGGCTTGGGGGTCGCAATCCAGCGATCTTTTGGATATGTGGCGGTTGTTGCAGGATGGATTTATCGTCGGCGATATGCAGTTTTCCAGTTGGGATATGGCTTCGTTTGTGCTGATTTTCACAGTGGGCTATATCGTTACGCGGCTTCTGCAAGCAACCCTGCGCAATAATATCCTGCCCAATACACGGATAGAAGTCGGGGCGCAAAACGCCATCGTAACGGGGCTGGGCTATACCGGTATTTTCCTTGCGGCAGTGATTGCGATAACCTCTACGGGGTTGGATTTGTCCAATCTGGCGATTGTCGCGGGGGCGTTGTCGGTGGGTATTGGGTTTGGGTTGCAAACGGTTGTGTCTAACTTTGTGTCGGGGATTATTTTGCTGATTGAACGGCCGATAAAGCTGGGCGATTGGGTGGAAGTCGGCGCGTATAGCGGGAATGTGCGGAAAATTTCCGTGCGTTCAACCGAAATTGAGACCTTTGACCGCGCCAGTATTATCGTGCCGAATGCCGATTTAATCGGCGGAGTTGTCACGAATTGGACCCACGCGAATAACTATGGGCGCGTGATTATCCCTATTGGTGTGGGTTATGATAGCGATGTTCATCATGTCCGTGATGTTTTGATGGAGGTGGTGTCGGCGAATGATTTGGTGCTGAAACGCCCCGAACCCAAGATTTTGTTTATGCGGTTTGGGGCGGATGCCTTGGAATTTGAGGTGCGGGCGATTTTGAAGGATGTGAATACGGTGATAACGGCGACCTCGGATTTGAACTATGCGATTGCTGGGCGGTTTAGGGAAGAGGGGATTGAAATCCCGTTTGCCCAGCGTGATGTTACCATTAAAAATCCAGAGGTTTTGGCGGGGATTGTGGCGAAAAGTGGGAAATCCGTGAAAAAGCCCGTTAAGACCGCGAAGACCGCGAAGTCTGCAAAGAATAAAAAATAGCGATGATGGAACCCCCTGCCCGCCTATCCCTGCAAAACATTACCCGCGTCTTTGACAAACAAACCGCGCTGGACGATGTGTCGTTATCCCTGCAAGCGGGGCAAATCACCTGCTTACTGGGGCCTTCGGGGTGTGGCAAATCCACGATTTTACGCATAGCCGCAGGGGTCGACCGCCAAACCAGCGGCTCGGTTTTTCTAGACGGCGACCTGATTTCAAACACACACACACACTTGCCCGCAGAAAACCGCGCAATCGGGCTGATATTCCAAGATTTTGCGCTGTTCCCGCATTTGACGGTATCGGCAAACATCTCTTTTGGGTTGTGCAGAGGCGCGGCATGTCGCGAACGGGTTGGGGTTTTGTTGGATAAAATCGGGCTGGCGGAGCATGCCAATAAATACCCGCATCAGTTATCTGGGGGCGAGCAACAACGGGTTGCTTTGGCACGCGCCCTTGCGCCTCGCCCCGCTATTATGCTGATGGATGAGCCGTTTTCTGGCTTGGATAATCGCCTGCGAGACTCCCTGCGCGATGCGACCTTAAACGTGCTGATGGACGAGGACACGACCGTTTTAATGGTCACCCACGACCCCGAAGAAGCGATGCGAACCGCCGACCAAATCGCCCTCATGCGCGATGGGCGGATTGTGCAATCGGGCGCGCCCTATAATATTTACAACGCGCCGATAGACCGCGCGGCGGCGGCGTTTTTCTCTGATATAAATGTGATAGAAGGGCAGGTTTCGGGGGCATTAACCCGCACTCCGTTTGGCGATTTTCTTACCCCTGGTTATGCCAACGGGCAGAGGGTGGAAATCGTTATTCGCCCGCAGCATTTGCGGATTGATTTTGATAGGCAGGGCAAGGGGCCGCATCCTACCGAATCGGACGGCACGCCCGCCCGCGCGGCGGTGAAACGGGCGCGGTTTTTGGGGCATCAGAGCCTTGTGGAATTCGTTATGGAGGCTGATGGTAGTACTCTGCACGCGACCGTGCCTGGGGTGTTTTTGCCCAAGGTGGGGACGGCTTTGTGGCTGTCGGTGCGGCGCGATAGGTGCTTTGTGTTTAGTTGTTAGTTATTAGTTGTGAGTTATTAGTTATTTTTGGTTATTAGGGATTATGGGCTCGTTATTAGGAGTTAAGGATAGAGGTTTTTTGTTGCGCCCTCACTTCGGGGCAAGCCTCTTTGTTTGGGCTTCCCACCCGCCCACCCCTCCTGCGGAGAGCTGGACGGTTTTTTTTGGCTTTTGCCTGTCCTAGCATCTAGGCAAAGCCTAAATAAATTTAGAGCAAACCTATCACCACTTCCCAAGTATTCTTTGCAAATAATCCAATCTAACGTCTTGTTATTCCAGCTAGTAAATTTATAACAAATCTATAGTCTTGAAACCCAAGGGCTTTTGGCATGCTCCCGCGAATCTTTGTCTTATCGGGCAGGTTCAACTGCCCTTGTGCGGGGGCTACGCACAAAAGACCACGCTGGTCGGTATCGCGCAAGCGATTACGAAGACCCGCAAGGGCTAAAGCCACTAACAACTAACAACTAATAACTAATAACTAATAACTAACAACTAAAGATTTCGCCCAACGCTTTATCCACCGCACCACACATCTCATCCATATCATCACGGGTAGAAATCAACGCGGGCGAAAAGCACAGAGTATTATTAAACCCAGGGAACGAGCGATTAGTCGCGCCGATAATCACGCCTTGCGCCATACAATTCCCGACAACCGCCTGCACCATCTTTTCCTCGACGGGATCGCGAGACGCTCGGTCAGTCACCAATTCCAGCCCGCAGAACAAGCCTTTGCCACGCACTTGCCCAATACAGGCGTGTTTGTCCTGCAATTCGCCCAAACGTTCCATCAGGTATTCGCCCAAAGAAACCGTGTTTTCCAGCAACGATTCCTCCTCAATAATCTTCATATTTTCAATCGCGGCCGTAGGCCCAGCCGTGCACCCACCAAAGGTAGAAACATCGCGAAAATAGCTCATCTTATCGCTGGCATCCTTAAAAATATCAAACACAGCCTCGGTCGTTACCGTGCAAGCAATCGCGGCATAGCCCGAAGCCACACCCTTTGCCATCGTCACAAAATCGGGTTTCAAACCGTAATGCTGATAGCCAAACCAAGTGCCAGTCCGCCCAACGCCACACACGACTTCGTCAATATGCAGCAGGATTTTATACTTACGACACAACGCCTCTGCCCCTTGTAAATAGCCCTCTGGCGGAACAATCACACCGCCACCTGCGGTTATCGGTTCCAGCACCATCGCGCCAATCGTATCCGCGCCCTCGGCCTTTATCACAGCCTCTATCGCGTCCAAAGATTGCTGAGTATAATCGCCCGGACCGTATTCACTGCGGTATTCCAAACAATGGGGGATTTTCACGAAACCATCGGGGAAAGGGCCGTAATGCGTCATCCGCTCTGCATGCCCGCAGGCACCCAAATTAGCGATAGTCGTACCGTGATAATCGCGGTCGCGAAACAGGATTTTCCACTTTTTCCCACCATGGACTTGCGCCGATATTTGGCGCACCATTTTATAGACCTTTTCATTGGCTTCAGAGCCAGAATTGGAATAATAAACCCGCGTTAGCCCGGGCATTTTATCGGTCAGCATATCGGCAAAAATAGCCCCAGGGACAGAGCCCGCCGTACAAGCAAAATAATTCATTTTAATCAATTGGTCGCGCACAGCGTTGGCAATTCGCTCTCGCCCATAGCCCACATTGACCGTCCAAATCCCGCCAGAGACCGTGTCCAAATGGTTTTTCCCATGCTGATCCCAGACGCGGTTGCCTTTGCCTTCAACTATGATGCGGGGTTCGCCCGTTTCAAAGGGTTTGTGCTGTATCAGGTGATGCCAGACGTTTTTACGGTCGTTTTCTACGATGTCAGAGATGTCGTTTGTTGCAAGATAATCCATAGTGGGTGTCCTTTTTGATGGTTTGTTAAGTGGTTTTAAGAGTGGTTTTAAGAAATGCACGAATGCTGAGGGCATTATGGGGGAAAATTGCGAAAATGCAAGGGGGTTTTTGTGGGATTAGGCGTGCATTATTCGTTATTAACAGGTTTTTTCGGATTTCCTGAATGGGGTGGCTTTTGGGTGTCTTTCATGTATCGCAACAAAACCTCCGAATGCTTCTTGCCCAACCCCAAATCATTGCGCAATTTATCCAAAGCCTCCGCGCTTTCTTCATCCAAAAACCCGTCATTTAACGCCGCTTTAATGCGATTTTCAAACACCAACCTGCGTTTTTCAATCTGGCTGTTAAACACATTGGCGATAATTCCCGTCATAATCGCGAACACGGACACGCCGACTATGGCGGTCATAACGGCTATCACTTTGCCCGCAATAGTCACTGGCACGACATCGCCATAGCCCACCGTTGTAATCGTAATCAGCGACCAATACATCGCGTGGGGGATGGATTGGAATTTATCGGGTTGCGCCGCGCCCTCGACAATATACATGATGGAGGACGACAGGACAATCGCCATAAAAAGCAAGTAAAACGCGGCGGCAAAGGCGCGTCTTTCGCGGTAGATGGCGGATACCAAATCCTGCACCGCCGTGTTGTAATAGGACAATTTAGCTATCCGTAACAGGCGGATGACACGCAAGATTAACAGGTCTAATCCGGGGAAGAGGACTTGGAAATAAAACGGCAGAATGGATATTAAATCGACAAACCCGAAAAAGCTGAATACATAGTGTAGGCGGGCTTTTGTTGGGCTTCTTAGGGGGGATTGTTGATTGACAGAATCACGGACGGCGGGCGCAGACCACAGGCGCAACCCGTATTCAATGGTGAAAACGATGATGCTGAAGACTTCGAACGCGTGGAATGCGGGATCGTATCTTTGGGCGACATATGGCACGGACTCAAGGACTATGGCGACCAGATTACCGAGGATTAAAACCGCTAGGAAAACATCGCAATAGATACTGTGGCGGTCGGCACTATGGGCGCGTTCCAGCACTTGGAACACGCGGGTTTGCAGGGCTTTGTATGTGCGATTTGTCATGTTTTATCGCCTTCCCTAGTGATAGGTTTTATTGCTGTTTTCCACGAGCAAGCAATCCACCCGCAAAACCAACAATGGCAAGCATAATGTTTGTTGTATCGCCACTATCAATTTTTCCTAATAAAAGACCAACTAAAGTAACCATTAAAGCAAGGATCATTAAAAGCGTGCTAGTGGTATAAAGACCATAGCCTCTCTTTTTATCATTAAAAAATCTACATAAAACAAAAAGAAAGATAGCAAGTACAAGTACAACAATAATAATGCTACTGGACATAAGATTAGCAAGTCCTTTAAGTGCATCCGACACGGTCGGCATAAAAAACATAGCTACTATTAAGCTAATACCAGCCCCAAGAACAATCCCTATAAAAATACAAATAGCTCCTATCAAAGGAAGACACCTTTTGATAGAATCCAATTTTCTAATAAATTCTTCCCTACTGGTCATCAAACCTACTTCCTTTCAATGGTGCGGTTTGTCCCACTCCGCCTGTTTTGGCAAAATCTCAAACGTATGCTCTGGCGGAGGATTCGGCAGAGTCCATTCCAAAGTATCCGCATGCGCGCCCCAATAGGCTGGCTCTTCCACACGCCGTCCCCAGCCCAAAGTATAAACCACAATCCCAATGAAAAACAAAAACGAAGCAAAGGACAAAAACGCCCCATAAGAGCTGATTTGATTCCAATAGGCAAACGCCTCTGGATACTCAATATACCGCCTTGGCATCCCTTGACGACCCAAGAAATGCTGGGGAAAGAACGTAATATTAGACCCGATAAACATCATCCAGAAATGCAGTTTGCCCGCCCATTCTGGATATTGACGACCCGACATTTTGCCTATCCAATAATAAATCCCCGCAAAGATACAAAACACCGCGCCCAGCGACATAACATAGTGGAAATGGGCAACGACATAATACGTATCGTGATAGGCGCGGTTAATCCCCGCTTGCGACAGAACTATGCCCGTAACCCCGCCGACCGTGAATAAAAACAAAAACCCGAATGCCCATAACATAGGGGTTTTTAACTCGACAGAGCCACCCCACATAGTCGCAATCCACGAAAAGATTTTCACCCCAGTTGGCACGGCAATAACCATCGTTGCCAGCATGAAATACTTTTGCTGATTCAGCGACATGCCGACCGTGTACATATGATGCGCCCAAACGACAAAGCCCAACGCTCCAATGGCTACCATAGCATAAACCATCGGCAAATAGCCGAAAATCGGCTTCTTTGAAAAGGTGGCAATCACGTGGCTGATAATACCGAAGCCGGGGACTATTATCATATAAACCTCTGGATGGCCAAAGAACCACAGCAGGTGTTGGTATAAAATCGGGTCGCCCCCGCCCGCCGCATCAAAGAAAGTCGTGCCGAAATTGCGGTCGGTTAGCAGCATAGTAATCGCGCCCGCCAGCACAGGCAAGGACAGCAAAATCAGCAGGGCAGTGACAAAAATAGACCACGCGAACAGCGGAGTTTTATGCAAAGTCATCCCAGGTGCGCGCATATTTAAAAAGGTGGTAATCATGTTTATCGCCCCTAAAATAGAGGATGCACCCGATACATGCACCGCGAAAATCGCGAAATCCATGGAAACCCCGCCCTCTCGCGTAGAAAGCGGAGCATAGAGCACCCAGCCCACGCCCGACCCCGCTTGGGAATTGCCCCCAGGGGTAATGACGGACAGCACGGCAAGGATACTGCCCGTGACATACATCCAATAAGACAGGTTATTAAGGCGCGGAAACGCCATGTCAGGTGCGCCAATCATAAGCGGCATAAAGTAGTTGCCAAACCCGCCGAACAGCGCGGGAATCACTACGAAGAACATCATTAAAATCCCGTGGGCGGTGATTAAAACGTTCCAAAGATGCCCGTTCGGGGTGCAATCCCCAGCGGCTATGGCGGCGGCGTTGGCAACGCGGTCTAGGTTTTCAAGGCACATGTATTGCACGCCTGGATCCATCAGTTCAAGGCGCATATAAACGGTGAAACATATAGAGACAAAGCCGACAAAGGCAGAGGTGAAAAGGTAGAGAATCCCTATGTCTTTATGGTTCGTGGACATAAACCAACGGGTGAAAAAGCTCCGCTGATCGTAGTGGTCTGTGTGGGCGGTTGTGGTTGTGGTTTTAGCGGTGGTTTTAACCATTGTGGCTCTCCTGCAAAAGCAAAGTTTGTGTCAATTATATCGTTTGTAAGCGCGGTGTTTTGCACTTTTGCCGTGGATATAGCATGAAAATGGCGCCGATGCAAGTTAGTTATTAGTTGTTAGTTGTTAGTTGTTAGTTGTTAGTTATTAGTTGTTAGTTATTAGTTATTAGTTATTAGTTATTAGTTGTTAGTTGTTAGTTGTTAGTGGCTTTAGCCCTGCGGGTCTTCGTCATCGCTACGCGAATGCCGACCAGCATGGTCTTTTGTGCGTAGCCCTCACGGTGTGAGGGCATGCCAAAAGCCCTTTGGTTTCAAGATGATAGGGATCTATAAATTTACTATCTGGAATAACAAGACGAGATATTGGATTATTTGTTTAGAATACTTGGGAAGTGGCGATAGGTTTGCTCTAAATTTATTTAGGCTTTGCCTAGATGCTAGGATAGGCTTTAGCCAAAAAACCCCGTCCAGCTCTCCGCAGGAGGGGTGGGCGGGTGGGCAACCGAACGCAGTGAGGGCGCAACAAAAAACCTCTGCCCTTAACCTCTAATAACAAACCCACAATTCCTAATAACTAATAACTAATAACTAACAACTAACAACTAACAACTAACAACTAAACATTGTCTTTCCCCCAAAAAAATGCAAACAACCCCCATGCTTGAAACCCTCATCGCCACCCTCACAAACTGGTTTGCGCAAACCGTCATCGTGCCGCTTTGGGCATTGTGGCTGGCGGGACTGCTGGCGACAATGACCATCCTTGACTACGTTCTGCGCCCCACGGTACGCTGGTATTTCCGCCTACGCCTAAACCGCGCGGTGGAAACCCTTAACCGCCGTTTGCAGCTGAAAATCCCACGATTTAAGCTCACCCAACGCCACATCCTTGTCGATCGTCTGGTGAATGACCCGCAAATAGCCGAGGCTATCTTGCAAAAAGCCCGCGAAGACAACGCCCCTTATGTCGTTATTGAACGCCACGCACGGCGATATGCGCGAGAGATTGTGCCGTCCTTTTCCGCGCTTGGCTACTTTGGGTTTGCCCTGAAAACGACACGCTGGTTGTCGCGGATGCTTTATACCGTGCGTTTGCATTATCAAGACGAGCCCGCTTTGAAACAGATCAAAGAGGATTCAACCGTTATTTTCATCATGAATCACCGCTCTAATATGGATTATATTCTGGTGACTTATTTGGCGGGCGAGCGTTCCGCACTGGCATACGCCGTCGGCGAATGGGCGCGGGTTTGGCCTTTAAAACAACTGGTGCGAGCGATGGGTGCGTATTTTATCCGCCGTCATTCGCGCAACGATTTGTACCGAGCCGTGCTGAACCGTTATATCCAAATGGCGACGCAGGGGGGGGTGGCGCAGGCTATTTTTCCAGAGGGCGGGTTGTCGCGTGATGGCGGGTTGCAACCTTTGAAATTGGGGCTGATTAGCTATATTATCAACGGCTTTGAAACGGACGGCGAGCGCGATATTGTCTTTGTTCCCGTCGGTTTGAACTATGACCGAGTGCTGGAGGATTCCGCCCTTATCCGTTTGAAAAAGGGCGATAAAATCAGGTTTCATAAAAAGATAGCCGCGATTATTCGGGCGATGAAATGGTATCTTTGGGTGCGAATTGTCACGCGATTTCGCAGGTTTGGCTATGCGGCGGTGGCCTTTGGTGCGCCCTTGTCATATCGCGATTTTATCGCACAAGACGGGATGGATAGCCCCCAGCATGTTGTCAAAATGCTCAGCAAAGAGCTGCAAACCCGCCTGCTGGATGCGATCCCGATTATGCCGACGGCTCTGCTGGCGCAGATTATTTTGCGTGATAAAACCCCGATGGGCAAAACGCGGATTAAGGCGGAGGTGACGGCTCAGTTACAGGCGTTTCGCAAAAACGGGGTGGATACTTGGTTGCGCGGGACGGATATGGAGCAAGGGTTGGAATTCAGTTTGAAATCGCTGGTGCGCCGTGGGGTGTTGCAGTTTGACGCGGTGGAAGGCAAGGATGTTTATCGTATTAATCCAGCGAAACAGGATTTGCTGCGGTATTATGCGAATTCTATTGCGCATTTGGATTTTTCCTAAAACCATTTGCAAACCCCGCACAAACCGCTATAATACCCCCATAATCCAACCACAAGAGACCCCAACATGCCCCCCATAAAAATATTCGGACACAAAGCCCCCGACACGGACGCGACCTGCTCTGCCGTCATTTGGGCTTGGTACCAAACCCAGCAAAACCAGCCCGCCACACCCTATGTCCTCGGCATCCCGAATACAGAGGCGGCGTTTGTTCTGCAACATTGGAATCACAAAACCCCCGCGATATTACCCGCATTAACAGAAACCGACCGCGTTATTATCGTGGATACGAACAACCCTGCCGAGCTACCCGCCGATATAACCACCGCGCAAATTATCCAAATCATTGACCACCATCTTTTGGCGGGCGGGTTGCAAACTAACCAACCAATTCCTGTAACGATAGCCCCCCTTGCCTCCACCGCGACCATAATGGCGGGGCTGATGGGCGATACGCTGACCACTGCGCCCGATGATATTAAAGGGCTGATTTTATCGTGTATTCTGTCCGATACTCTGGAATTTCGCAGCCCGACGACGACCCCCACCGATATCGCTCTTGCCAAACAAATGGCGGACGATTTAAACATAAATATCCCCGATTACGCCGCCCAAATGTTTGCCGCAAAATCGGATGTATCCCACATGACGGAGGCGGAACTCTTACGGCTGGATAGCAAAGAATACGCGCTGGGCGATTTGAAACTGCGTATATCGGTTATTGAAACGACCACCCCCGATAGCATTATTGCGCGGAAATCCGCCCTGATGTCCGCTATGCCGAGCGTTGCGGAACAAGACGGCGTGGCGCATGTGTTATTTTTCATCGTTGATATCCTGAATGAAACCGCGATTTTGCTGATTCAAAACCCTGTGATTGCCCAGATTGCCACGGCTAGTTTTAATATAAAACCTGATGGCGACACAGGGGGCGATATGGTGATTCTACCGGGCATAGTCTCCCGCAAAAAACAAATCATCCCGAATTTGCGTTTGGAATAGATGTGGCAGAGACTCCGCACCTCTTGCCAACCGCCGTAGCAGCCCCGAGCGAACCCGTGTGCTATTCGGACGACCAAGACGCGGCCTATAACCGCATTGCCGAATTATTGGCGGCGGCGGGCGTGGATGTGAAGGCCAAAACCGCCGAGCCAAAAGACACCAACACCACCTGCAAAATGCTTTTCGTTATCGGCAAAGCTGGCTCTGGCAAAACCATGCTTTTGGCGGATATAGCCGATGCTCTGGTGAAAACGGGGGTGGAGGTCGTATCGGGCGAAACCGAAGTGAAAAAATCACAAAAGCCCCGCACGCTTGCGATTTTAGCCCCCACGAACAAGGCCGCCAGCGTTTTGCGCCAGCACGGGGTGGAGGCGACTACCCTGCATCGCATCATTTACACCCCGCTTTACAACCCTGATTATGAGCGTATAGTGGAATTTCTGGAACGCGGAGGCACTCCCCCCGAAATTGAAAAAATCCATACGGACGCGCTGACCCGTGCCGCCCAGTTTTTCAAAGATAACCAGTCTGTGCCAGGGGCTCTGGCGATTTTGGGCGTACGCGGGGCGGACTTTATCATAGGGTGGGAGCGACGCGATGACCCACTGGATATAGGGTTTGTCGATGAAAGCTCCATGCTGGATGACACGCAACTGGATGATTTGAAAAAGATTTTCACCACCTTGGTGCTGTTTGGCGATCCGTCCCAACTGGCACCCGTGGGGCAGGATGGCGAGATGATATTCAATCGGTTTGAAGAGCATAATAAGCTGATTTTAAACCGTATTCATAGGCAGGCGAAGGACAATCCTATCTTGGATATAGCCCACGCTTTGGGCGACCCCGAATTGGGGTTTGGCGATTTTGAAAACATGATAACCAGCGCGGCTGGACGCGATGAACGGGTGATTGTCAGCGATACCGTACAGGCGGATTTAATGGCGCGAAGTCCGGTTTTGGTTTGGCGCAATGCCACCCGTATTCGTTTAATTGAGGCGTTTCGCCGCGTTCATAAATCCCCAGATGGCGATATTTTAGAGGGCGAACCGTTAATGTGCGATGGGATAGAGCTGCCCCGTAAGCTCCGCCATAAACGGATGGATTTACAGGCGCGGGGGTTGATAAAAGGGGCGCAGTGTATCTATTTGGGGCGGGGCGGGCGACCTGGATTTGCGCGGGTGCATATCTTGGGCGTGGCAGAGCCTGATGTGTCCGTGTCCAGTATTATCAAGATTGAATCGCCGAATTCGGCAGAGCCGATGATGGTATCCGTGGCGCACGCGGGCGCGGTTTTTGTCCATGGAGCGGCGTGTACTATTCATAAGGCGCAGGGGTCGCAGTGGCCAGATGTGCAGGTGTTTGCCCCCGATTTATACGCGGCGTTTCGCTCCGAGCGGATGGAATCGGGGTTGCCTTTGTGGAAACGTTTGGCTTATGTCGCGGTGACACGGGCGCAAAATCGGCTGTTTTGGGTGAAACGCTATCGGTTAAGCTATCCGAAATCGCCGTTGTCGGTGGCGGATTTGCGGGGATAATGGTGAATTGTGAATGGTGAATGGTGAATTATGAATGATTGGTTGTTAGGAATTGGAAGTTGGTTATGAGAGGTTAAGGGCGGAGGTTTTTTGTTGGACATTTCTTCGAAATGTCGCCCACCCGCCCGCCCTAGCCTGTCCTAGTATCTAGGCAAAGCCTAAATAAATTTAGAAATTGCCTATCGCCACTTCCCAAGTATTCTTTGCAAATAATCCAATCTATCGTCTTGTTATTCCAGATAGTAATTTTATAGAATTATTATCATCTTGTAACCAAAGGGCTTTTGGCATGCTCCCGCAAAGCGGGGGCTACGCACAAAAGACCACGCTGGTCGGCATTCGCGTAGCGATGACGAAGACCCGAAGGGCTAAAAAATTAATCGCTAATCGTTAAAAAACATTGACAAAAACACAAAAATCCCCCACATGCCACAAAAAACTAAGGCGGGCAAAATGAAGCTATCCGAATTCGACTTTACTTTGCCAGAGGCTCTGATTGCTCTGCGTCCAACAAAACCACGCCATGCCGCGCGGTTGCTGGTGCATAATGGGGCGGATAAAAACCAAATCCACCACGACACCTTTGCCAATCTGCAAAACCATCTGCGCCCGAATGACCGCCTAATCCTGAACGATACCAAAGTTATTCCTGCCCGATTGACTGGTGAAAGACAGGCACGGGACGCAAGCACCCCCGTGAAAATAGAAACAACCCTGCTTTCCCCTGATGAATCCGCCCATTGGCTGGCACTCGCCAAACCTGCCAAACGCCTGCGTATAGGCGATAAAATCACCTTTGCCCCCGATTTCTACGCCGAAGTCCGCGATAAAACGCAACAAGGACTCACCCTATCCTTTAACAAAACGGGCACAGCGTTTGAAACCGCCCTGCAAACCAACGGCACATTGCCTCTGCCCCCTTACATAGCCAGTCGCCGAGCCACAGATGCCCAAGACCAGATCGATTACCAAACCGTATTCGCGAAAAGATTAGGGGCGGTCGCGGCACCCACTGCCTCACTGCATTTCACCGAATCCTTATTAACCCAACTATCAAACCACGGCATAAAATTCAGCAAAGTAACGCTGCATGTCGGCGCTGGCACTTTCCTACCCGTCAAAACGGACGACATAGCCAACCACAAAATGCACGCCGAATGGGGCGAGATAACCGCCCAAACCGCCGACGAAATCCGTGAAACCCGCGCGAACGGCGGGCGAATCATCCCCGTTGGCACGACCAGCCTGCGTTTATTAGAATCAGCCGCCATTTCTGGGCAAATTTTGCCATTTAAGGGGCAAACGGACATATTTATCACTCCTGGCTTCAAATTTAACGCCACAGACGGGCTAATTACGAATTTTCATTTGCCCAAATCTACGCTATTAATGTTGGTAGCGGCTTTCATCGGTCGCCCCGTAATGCACAATATTTACCAAGAGGCTATAAATCGCAGATATCGTTTTTTTTCCTATGGAGATTCGTCTTTGCTCTTTCCATAGGCAAAAAAACTCTACACTATACATGCTATAAATAAAGGAAGTGCTATGCTGACTGTTCTAAAGGGCTCTTGGGCTTTATTTTTAGGCATGCTTTTGCTGATGCTTGGCAATGGTTTGCAAGGCACCCTGCTGGGTGTTCGTGGCGCGATTGAGGGTTTTAGCCCGTTTTCCATGTCCATCGTTATGGCTGGTTATTTTGTCGGGTTTCTGGGTGGATCGCACCTTGCGCCCCAGTTAATAAGGCGGGTTGGGCATGTGCGGGTGTTTGCCGCCCTAGCCTCCACGTCCTCCGCCTGTCTGCTGTTATACGCGATTATACCTCTGCCTGTTGCTTGGTTTATTCTGCGTGTGATTGTCGGGTTTTGCTTTTCTGCGGTTTATGTCGTGGCGGAAAGCTGGCTGAATAACACCGCCACGAATGAAACACGCGGGAAGACTCTGTCGATTTATTTGATAGTGCAGATGCTGGGGATTGTCGTATCCCAAGGGATGCTGAATGTCGCCGCGCCAGAGGGTTTTGTTTTGTTCATCATCGGCTCTGTCGTTATGTCGCTGTCTTTTGCCCCGATTTTGCTGTCGGTGCAACCCGCACCCGCGTTTCAAACAACCAAACCGATGGGGTTAAAAAAGCTGTTTAATATCTCGCCATTAGGCTCGGTTGGGGCGTTTTTGCTAGGTGGAATTTTTGCTGCGATGTTTGGCATGGCCTCTGTTTTCGGGACGGAAAAGGGCATGTCGGTTGTTAGTATCAGTATCTTTACCTCGTCCATTTATATGGGCGGGATGCTGGCGCAATACCCGATTGGCTGGATGTCCGATAGGATGGATAGACGGCAGTTAATTGTCGCTATTTTGGTGGTTGGTATGGTGGTGTGCTCGTTTGGGGCATTGATTGGCGGTAGCTTGTTTTTGCTGTGTGCTGTTGCCTTTGTCATTGGCGGGGTCAGCAATCCGTTGTACTCGCTGTACATAGCCTATACGAACGATTTTCTGGAACACGAGGATATGGCGGCGGCCTCTGGCGGGTTGATTTTCATCAACGGGTTGGGCGCGATTGTTGGGCCGTTGATTGTCGGCTGGATGATGTCGGAGTTCGGGGCGAACAGTTTCTTTATTTATATAGCCGTGTTAATGGGGGTAAGTGCGGCTTATGCGCTTTATAGGATGACGCAACGCGCGAGTGTGGCGGTTGAGGATACCAGTAGCTATGCGCCGATTTCCCCGAGCAGTTCGCCCGTAGCCGCGGATATGGCGCAGGAATTCGCGATTGAACAGGCGATTGAAGAGGAAGAAGAGGCAGAACAGCGGGCGTTGGAAGAGGAGGCTCGGCGGCTGGCAGAGCAGGAGCAGGCGCGTTTGATGGCGCAGGAGGCGAAGGCGGAGAAGAAGGCGCAGAAGAAGAAAAAGCAGGACGAAGAGGATGAGGCGCACGCAAAGGCGGTGGCGGCGATGAGTAAGAATTGGTTTTAGTTAATCGTTAAAACCGCTTGCCTTGTTGCTGGTTTTTGTTTATCCTTGCGATATAGTTTAATATCAAACTAATCTAGGATTAAGGAAACCGCTATGACAAAACCCGCCACAAAACCCACCAAAACCTTTGATATAGCCGTAATCGGCGCGGGACCAGGGGGCTATGTTGCGGCAATCCGTGCGGCGCAACTGGGGCTGAATGTGTGCATAATTGAACGCGAACATCTGGGCGGGATTTGCCTGAATTGGGGGTGTATCCCGACCAAAGCCTTGCTCCGCAGTGCCGAAATCTTCCACCTCATGCAACGGGCAGGCGAATTCGGGCTCACCGCCGACAAAATCGGCTATGATTTTGCCAAAGTCATCGCGCGGTCGCGCAGTGTTGCCAAACAGCTGAACGCGGGGGTCACGCACCTGTTAAAGAAAAACAAAATCACCGTGATAATGGGCAGTGCAAAATTAAAATCCGCCACGCAAATCACGCTGGATTCGGGCGATACCATAACCGCAAAAAACATCATAATAGCAACGGGGGCGCGCGCCCGCATCCTGCCCGGATTGGAGCCAGACGGGGCGCGGGTTTGGAACTATAAACACGCGCTATCCCCCCCGCATAAACCGAAAAAACTGCTGGTCATCGGGTCGGGCGCGATTGGGATGGAATTCGCCAGTTTCTATCAAACTTTGGGCGCGGAGACGACGGTGGTGGAGGTCGCAGACCGCATCCTGCCCGCCGAGGACGCGGAAATCGCCGCCTTCGCACATAAGGCGTTTGAAAAGCAAGGCATGCGGATTGTCGCGGGCGCATCGGTGAAAAAACTGGAGCGCAAAACAAACGAAGTCATCGCCCATATTGACACGGCAAAAGGCGTTGAAAAAACCAGTTTTGACACGGTTATTACCGCCGTTGGCATTGTCGGGAATACCGAAAATCTGGGACTGGAAGCCGTCGGTATAAAGGTTGAAAAAGGTCATATTATCACCGATGAATTCTGCCAAGCGGTGGCTGGGATTTTTGCCATAGGCGATGTCACCGCCCCGCCTTGGCTGGCGCATAAGGCTAGCCACGAAGGCGTTCTGGTTGCCGAGAAAATCGCGGGTCTCACCCCCACGCCGATAAAACCGCAGAGCATCGCTGGCTGTACTTATTGCCATCCGCAGATTGCCTCTGTTGGCTTTACCGAGGCGGGCGCGATTGCCCAGGGTTTTGATATTAAAGTCGGGCGGTTTCCCTTTATAGGCAACGGCAAAGCGATTGCTTTGGGTGAAACGGACGGTTTTGTAAAGACGATTTTTGATGTGAAAACAGGTGAGCTGTTGGGCGCACATATGGTCGGGGCAGAGGTGACGGAATTGATACAGGGGTATGTCGTGGCGCGGGGGTTAGAGACGACCGAAGCCGAACTGATGCACACGGTTTTCCCCCATCCTACGCTGTCCGAAATGATGCACGAATCGGTGCTGGATGCCTATGGACGTGCCGTTCATGTTTAGTTGTTAGTTATTAGTTATTAGTTATTAGTGGTTTTTTTTGGACAGGTGAAACTGCCCTTGTAGGCAGAGTTCTTAATCGTTAAATATTAACTTTCTATCTGTTTAATAATCTTTTGCATATCAAGTTCAAGCACCAGTAAAAAATTCCATTGACAACCTCACAAAAATCATCCACACTCACTAACAACTAACAACTAATAACTAATAACTAAAAAAATGCGCGATTTAACCTCCCCCCCGCAACGCCACCCTGAAAAGGCGCACAAACCCAGCTCCACACAGCCGCCAAAGCCGCCGTGGATACGGGTTCGTCCGCCCAATTCGGCGGGCTATAAACGCACGCGCGATATCCTGCGTGATAACAATCTCAGCACGGTTTGCGAACAGGCGGCCTGTCCGAATGTCGGCGAATGTTGGTCGCAGGGGCACGCGACTATGATGATTATGGGCGATATTTGCACGCGGGCTTGCACTTTTTGCAACATCGCGACGGGCAAGCCTGAAGCTGACCTAGACCCGTTTGAACCCGCCCGAGTCGGCGCGGCTGTGCAAAAACTGGGGCTGCATCATGTTGTCATTACCTCGGTCGATCGCGATGATATAGCCGATGGCGGGGCCGAGCATTTCGCCCAGACTATCCGTGCGATTCGGCGTAAATCGCCCGCGACGACTATTGAAATTTTGACCCCTGATTTTATCCGCGCCCCTGCCGAGGTTCTGGAAATAGTCGTTGCGGCAAAGCCCGATGTCTTCAATCATAATTTGGAAACCGTGCCTGGGTTGTATCCAGAGGTTCGCCCTGGTGCGCGGTATTTTCATTCCTTGCGCCTTTTGGAGCGGGTTAAAATGTTAGACCCGACCATTTTCACCAAGTCGGGCATTATGGTCGGTTTGGGCGAAGACAGGCAGGCCGTGCATCAAGTCATGGATGATTTGCGCGTGGCGGATGTGGATTTTCTAACGATTGGGCAGTATTTACAGCCCACGCCAAAGCATCATCGGTTGGATAGGTTTGTTACGCCAGATGAGTTCGCGGCGTTTGAAACGGCGGCTTATGGCAAGGGGTTTTTGATGGTGTCAGCGTCGCCTTTGACTCGGTCAAGCTATCATGCGGGGGATGATTTTGAGCGGTTGCGGATGGCAAGGGTGAAGGCGTTGGGGGTTTAGTTATTAGTTATTAGTTATTAGTTATTAGTGATTAATGATTAGTGATTAGTTATTAATGATTAATGATTAGTTATTAATGATTAGTGATTAGTTATTAATGATTAATGATTAGTTATTAATGATTATTTTATGAATAGTGTTCTTTTATTTATTTTTGTCTGCACACAAGTCTGTTAATCTAGGAAAAACTTTGCCACAAAATCCCACTAACAACTAATAACTAATAACTAACAACTAGCTAAAAACAACTTTGCCAATATGCCCCAAATTCCGATTCCTCTGGGCGTAGTCTATGCCATAGCCCACAACGAACTCATCAGGGATTTCAAACCCAACCCACCGCGTGAAAACCTCAATCTCTCGCCTTGCGGGTTTGTCCAGCAGAGCGCAAGCCTCTAACCGCGCAGGGCCGCGCGATTTCAGCAGGTTTAAAACGTGGTTCAAAGTGCGCCCCGTATCCACTATATCCTCCACCACCAGAACATCGCGCCCTTCAATCAGCCCGCGCAGGTCTTTCAAAATCCGCACCTCGCCAGAGGATTCCATGGCGTTGCCGTATGAAGAAGTCTCTACAAAATCAATCTCCACAGGCAAATCCAGCTCGCGTACCAAATCGGCGATAAACATAAAAGAGCCACGCAACAGCCCAATAACAATCAGTTTATCCGTGCCAGAAAAATGGGTGGTGATGTCGCTTGCCAGCTCCTCCACCCGTGCGGCGATGGATTTTGCCGATATCATCGGCTCTACCCTATAAGGTTTATTTGCGGGTTTATCTGTGGTTTTATTTGGCATTTTGGGACTCCAATCGTGTTAATGTCTTATAGCCTCTTTACATTATCTTGCAAGACGATTATCACCCGTCTTCGTAAAGATAGGAAAAAACTGCCATGCCGCGCCACGAAGAAAAACGCGATTTGCCCTATACTGCGGTGCAAATGTTTGATTTGGTCGCGGATATTGAGAGCTATCCGTTGTTTTTGCCGTGGTGCGCGGCGGCGCGGATTACCGGGCGCGAGGGCACGGGAGCGCGGACGGTGGTGCATGCCGATTTGCGGATTTCGTTCAAGGTGTTTCAAGAGACTTTTGCAAGTACCGTTGCGTTGGACAAAGACGCGATGCGTATTGATGTCAGCTATCGCGAGGGACCGTTCAAGCATATGGTGACCCATTGGGTGTTTGTCGATAACGAGGCGGGCGGGTGTTGTGTGGATTTTTTCGTGGATTTTGAGTTTCGCTCGCGGTTGTTAGAGCGGATGATAGGGGTGTTATTCCATCAAGCTATGCAACGGATTATCCATGCGTTTGAGATGCGGGCACGTTCGCTTTATTCTAACGATTAGCTATTAACGATTAACGATTAATGATTAACGATTAACGATTAATGATTAACGATTAACGATTTTTTGCCACTTCTTGACTGGTCGGCATTGCGTAGCAATGACGAAGACCCGCAGGGCAGACTCGGTAATTGCTAATCTAGAGCAAACCTATAATTCCAGGAAACGACCGCCTTGTTTCTTAATTTTAGCGGACGTGTCCGCTGGGGGGCGGTCGCGCGCACCCTCACCCCCACGGGTGCGCGTCAGCTTATCGGTTGTACTGGGTCAGTGTATTTTAGAGTCGCTGGTGACGCAAATTCCTTTATGCCTAACAACCAAGACGCACACCCTTCGGGTTCGCGCGACCCGTGCCAAACATAACCGATGGGTTTTAATAGTGAATGATGAATGATTCTTTTCTTGCGCCCTCACTTCGTTCGGTTGCCCGCCCGCCCACCCCTCCTGCGGAGAGCTGGACGGGTTTTTTGGCTATGGTCTGTCCTTGCATCTAGGCACAGCCTAAATAAATTTAGAACAAACTTATCGTCTTGTAACCAAAGGCTTTTGTGGATGGGCTTTACGCAAGTAAAGCTCTATATGCACAAAAGCCCCCACTAATCGTTAATCGTTAATCGTTAGTTAAATATCGATTTCCGTCACAAACTGCGCGTTCTCTTGGATATACTGGAACCGATGTTCCGCCTTTTTGCCCATTAACCGCTCCACTAACCCCTCATCTTCGCCAGCCACACCACCAGTCGTAATCTGGATTAAACGGCGCGTATCGGGGTGCATCGTGGTTTCCTTCAAATCCTTCGCGTCCATCTCACCCAAGCCCTTAAACCGCGATATATCTATCTTACCCTTGCCACCGATACCCACGTCCAGCAACCCGTCGCGCTCTGCCTCGTTCATACAATACGCCCGCGCCGCGCCCTGCGATAGGCGAAACAACGGCGGACAAGCCAAATATAAATGCCCACTATCCACCAACGGGCGCATTTGGGTAAAGAAAAACGTCATCAGCAAGGACGCAATATGCGCCCCATCAACATCCGCATCCGTCATAATAATGATTTTTTCATAGCGTAAATCATCCAAATCAAACCGCGTTCCCATTAAAACGCCCAACGCCTGACACAAATCCGAAATCTCATTATTCGTCGTTAATTTATTCGCCGCCGCCCCCAATACATTCAGGATTTTACCCCGCAGAGGCAGCAACGCTTGGTTCTTCCGATTACGCGCCATTTTGGCAGAGCCCCCCGCCGAATCGCCCTCCACTATAAACAATTCCGTCCCCGCCTTGGCGTTGTCAGAGCAATCCACCAGCTTCCCCGGCAGTCGCAGTTTCTTTGTCGCGGTTTTCCGCGCCGTTTCCTTGTCATAGCGTTTTTGCAACCGTTCCTCTGCCCGCAGCACCATAAAGTTCAAAATCGCATCGGCAAACCGATTATTCCCCGCCAGCCACGTGTCAAAATGGTCACGAATAGAGGTTTCCACCAGCCGAGTCGCCTCTACCGTAGCAAGGCGGTCTTTCGTTTGCCCAACGAATTTCGGATCACGGATAAAGCACGATACCAATGCACACCCGCCGCCCATCACGTCTTCACGGGTGATTTTCGCCGCTTTTTTATTATTGACGAACGCACCATAGGCTTTTAATCCCTTCAAAATCGCCGCCCAAAACCCGCTTTCATGCGTGCCGCCTTCACCCGTTGGCACGGTGTTGCAATAAGATTGGGTGAAACCATCCCGCGCGGGAGTCCAATTAATCGCCCACTCGACCGAGCCTATTTGCCCGTCATCAAACTTCTCAGCAAAATCAACCCGTCCAGCAAAGGCGATTTCGCTGTAACAGGTCAGCCCGTCCAGCCGTTCCTCCAAATACGTGCGCAACCCGTTTGGGAAATGAAACCGAGCCTCCGCTGGTGTATCATCAACCAAACACGCCTGCGCCGCCTTCCAACGGATTTCCATGCCAGAGTACAAATACGCCTTTGATTTCGCCATTTCATACAGGCGTTTCGCCTTCATCTGCGTGGAATCGGTGAAAATCTGCGGGTCGGGGTGGAAAGTCACCGCCGTGCCGCGCCGATTGTTAATGGGTCCCAGGTTTTGCAACGCGCCCAAGGGCTCTCCGCAAGAAAAATCCATGGCGTAGAGGGTGCGGTTTCGTGCGACCTCCACCCGTAGATGGTCGGATAAGGCATTGACAACGGACGCGCCGACTCCGTGCAACCCGCCAGAGGTTTGATAGGCATCGCCCGTGAATTTACCGCCCGCGTTCAGGGTGCAAAAGATGATTTCCAACGCGGATTTATCGGGGAATTTGGGGTGTGGGTCTATCGGGATGCCGCGCCCGTTATCACGCACGGTTAGGTGGAAATTATCGTGGAGCTCTATTTCAATCCAATCGGCGTGGCCTGCGATGGCTTCGTCCATGGAGTTGTCTATGACCTCTGCCGCCATGTGGTGCAGGGCGCGTTCGTCCGTGCCTCCGATATACATGCCTGGGCGGAGGCGGACGTGCTCCATGTCCTCCAATACTTGGATGCTGGCCGCGTCGTAGGCCGCGCCTTTTTGTGGCGGGGAAGGTGGTGCGTCAAAGAGGTTATCGCCCATGGGGAGTGCCTTTTTAATAGTTATTAGTTATTAGTTGTTAGTTATTAGTTATTCTGGTATTCGCAGTCTGCTACATATATTGCCACGCATGAGCATGCAGAATAATGATAATAGTAAAGTGATTTTTTTCATTTGAATTTCCCTTTTTACTTGGCGTTTATCATAAAATTATTTTTGATGCAAGTGTTAGTTATTAGCGAGTCTGCCCTTCGGGTCTTCGTCATCGCTTTGCGATACCGACCAGCGTGGTCTTTTGTGCGTAGCCCCCAATTCCTAACAACCAATAACTAATAACTAACAACTAATAACTCACAACTAAATCACATGGTTTTGAAAAACCGTGCGTATTTTCCCCTTGATTTTCTCTCATAAAAAAGCGAAACACAGGGAGTTCGTTAAAAACAAACACACACATATCAAATTTGAAAGGATATACATTATGACCGCATTTACGCACCCCAATAAACACCTTATCGCAGGGCTCATCGCACTAGTACTCAGCTTTACGACCACCACAGCCCTTGCGCACCCTGATAGCTTTGCCGATTTGGCCGAATCCATATCGCCCGTGGTCGTTAATATCACCACCACCCAAACCGTCACCCGTGGTGCTAACCGCCCGAATTTCCCCGATTTCCCAGAAGGCTCGCCCTTCAGCGACCTTTTCCGCGATTTCTTTAACCAGCAAAATAACGGACAGCAATATGAACGCAAAATCCCATCGCTTGGGTCTGGTTTCGTAGTCTCTGCCGATGGCTATATCATCACAAACAACCACGTTATTAACGAGGCGGATGAAATAGTCGTGGAATTCTTTGACGGTGAAAAACGCGATGCCAAACTGATTGGCCGCGACCGTAACACCGATATTGCCCTGCTGAAGGTAGAGGCGGACTCGCCCCTGCCTTTCGCCCAATTCGGCGATAGTGATGAGTCCCGCGTCGGCGATTGGGTGGTAGCCATCGGCAACCCTTTGGGGCAAGGTTTCACCGTGACGACTGGGATTATCTCCGCGCGAAATCGTTCATTACAAGGCGGATATGATGATTTTATCCAAACCGATGCGGCCATCAATCGTGGCAATTCGGGCGGTCCTTTGTTTAATCTGAACGGCGAAGTTATCGGCGTGAATACCGCTATTTTATCACCGAACGGCGGGTCGGTTGGGCTTGGGTTTTCAATGGCCTCTAACGTTGTGAAAAAGGTCAGAGACCAGTTGCAGGAATTCGGTGAGACTCGCCGTGGTTGGCTGGGTGTGCAGATACAGGATTTGGATGAGGAATTGGCAGAGGCCTTGGGGCTGGAATCCACCGACGGAGCATTGATTAGCGGCCTTCTGGAAGGCCCCGCCAGCATCGCGGGTATTCAGACAGGCGATGTTATCCTTGCTTTTGACGGTACAGACGTGGAAGACACGCGCCAGTTAATTCGCTTGGTTGGCAATTCGCCCGTGGATGCGACCGTGCGAGTTTTGATTTATCGCGGTGGGCAAACCCAGACGATAAAGGTGACTTTAACACGGCGAGAGGATTTTGAACGTGCGTCACGGGCGGAGTCCGAAGAGCCGAAAGAACTCCGCGAGGATACTATTCTGGGCATGCGATTGACTGTTATTGACGACCAGCTGCGCAATGATTTGCAACTGGACGATGAAGCCCAGGGGCTCGTCATTTTGGATATATCGGGCACAAGCGAGGCCTTTGAAAAGGGCGTTCAGCGCGGCGATATTATCGTTATGATTTCGGATACTGCCGTTAAAACTATCGACGATATGACGGGTGCGATTGACGCTATAAAGGAGACGGGGCGAGCCTCTGCCGTGGTTTTATTTCAGCGGGGCAGCGATTCCCGCTATGTCGGGCTGTCTTTGGAATAGTTTTTGTGGGTTTTTATGCGGGTTTTTATGTGTTCTGGCTCTGGTAATCGCGGGGTGTTTCGGCTATAACCGTGTCATCAAATTGATGAAAACACTTGAAAACACTGTTAAAAAGGGCTGACAATGGCAAAAATTACCTATATTGAGCATAACGGAACCGAGCATACGGTTGACGTGAAAAACGGCATGACCGTTATGGAAGGCGCCCGTGATAATAATATCCCGGGGATAGAGGCGGATTGTGGGGGCGCGTGTGCGTGTTCCACTTGCCACGTTTATGTGGATGCTTCGTGGGTCGCTCGGTTGCCTGAGAAAAGCGATATGGAAGAGGATATGCTGGATTTCGCGTGGGAACGCGATGAGGCGGCGTCTCGGCTGACGTGTCAGTTAAAGGTGAGCGATGCGATGGATGGATTGATAGTGCGGATGCCTGAGAGGCAGATTTAGTTGTTAGTTGTTAGTTGTTAGTTGTTAGTTGTTAGTTATTAGTTATTAGTGATTAGTGATTAGTGGGGTAAGAATGTCGCAAGAATCTTTAAAAGATAAAGTTATTGGTAAGTTACAAAAAGAATATATCGGTATAGAAAAAAGAACCGATATTACGGATGATGAATGTATAGCAAAATTCTATCCTATCGCTTACGATGAATGCATGAAAGACTTTAAAGATTTTACCCATACACAAGGCTTGAGCTGGGAATAAAAAAATGAGAAGAACTGAATTTAAACAATGGATGCGAAATCTTGGATTAGCCGAAAGCGATGTTTTAACTTACGCTGTCAACGCTACGCACATTGAAGGAGTGGAGGAGATTGATCTTGATAAAGAGTTCAAGAAAGATGCACTGGCAGACTTTTTGGAAAGATACAAAGAACCCGAAAGCTCCAGTCGCGATGGGGTTGACCGCAACTATAACCGCAACTATAAAATAAAAACCAAATACATTTCAGTAGAAGAATATAGAGACGCATTAAATCAATATCGTAAGTTTTGTTTAAGTGAGTGGGATGGATTCACCGATGAAGTAAAACACATAAACGCAACTTCTGAATTGAAGCGACAATTACATGAATTTATCAGGGCGCATATTAGTAGTTCAAAAACCGAATTTACAATTATTGATGATGGTGTTGAAGAAAGGGTAAAATCTGGTTTCATTGATATTTTGGCGCAAGATAAAGATGAAGATTATTTCATTTTTAAGTTGGTAATTGGCACAGCTCAAGAAAGCGATGTAACTCAAATACTCAGCCAAATGGGCGAATTATCCGATAAATATGGTAACGCAGATATGTACGGAGTTATACTCGCCCCAGATTTTGACTCGCGTGTAGAAAGTGCCGCCCATGCTATACCAAACTTATATTTGAAATATTACACAAATAGTTTTACAATTCCAAATGAAAAAATAATTTAATCGTTAATCGTTAATTTAGCCCTTGCGGGTCTTCGTCATTGCTACGCAATACCGACCAGCGTGGTCTTTTGTGCGTAGCCCCCACTTCGTGGGAGCATGCCAAAAGCCCTTTGGTTTCAAGACGATAGGGATTGTCATAAATTTACTATTTGGAATAACAAGACGTTAGATTGGATTATTTGCAAAGAATACTTGGGAATTGGTGATGGGTTTGCTCTAAATTTGTTTAGGCTGTGCCTAGACGCTCGGACAGGCTGGGGTGGGCGGGTGGGCGACATTTCGAAGAAATGGCACAACAAAAAACCTCTGCTCTTAACCTCTAATAACCAATCATTCACAATTCACAATTCATAATTCACAATTAAAACCCCACTAATCACTAACCACTAATCACTAAATGTCCCTGCGATAAAACCCACCATCCCAATCCACCTGCTCAATCGCGCCATAAGCCCGCGCCCGTGCCTCCGCCAAATCCGCGCCAACCGCCGTAACGCCTAAAACCCGACCGCCAGCCGACCGCAGAACCCCATCCTCCAACCGCGTGCCAGCGTGGAAAATCTGCAAATCCCCCCCCTCAAAAACTCGCGAAATCCCCTTAATTTCATCACCAACGGCATAGTCCCCAGGATACCCCGCCGCCGCATAAACCACGCACAACGCCGCGCCCGCAGCCCAATCCAAACGCACCGAACCCAGCCGCCCAACGGCGCAAGCATACAGCGCGTCCAGCACTTGCCCGCCCAACCGCATCATTAAAACTTGGCATTCTGGGTCGCCGAACCGCACGTTATATTCCACCAAACGGGCGCGCCCATCGGCTATCATCAAACCCGCGTACAGCACCCCGTGATAGGGGGTGCCTCGGCGATTCATCTCTGCCAAAGTGGGGTGAATAATCTCATCCATAGCCTGCTGCAAAACCTCAGGCGACAAAACGGGGGCGGGCGAATACGCCCCCATACCACCCGTATTCGGCCCCTTATCCCCATCATAGGCACGTTTGTGGTCTTGGGCAGAGCCAAAGGGCAACGCCGTTTCCCCATCGCATAAAACGAAAAGACTCGCCTCTTCCCCCGCCATAAATTCTTCAATCAGCACGCACGCTTTGCCCCCAGCGTTTTTATCGGCAAAAATAGCGTCCAGAGCCGCCAGTGCTTGTTCCATAGTTTCCGCCACGACCACGCCTTTACCCGCCGCCAACCCGTCGTCTTTTATCACTATCGGTGCGCCGTGGCTTTGCAAATATGCCCGTGCGGGGGCGAGGTCATTGAAACTCGCGCTCTTCGCGGTGGGTGCATTAACGGCGGTGCAGATTTGTTTTGTGAAAGCCTTTGAACCCTCCAGCATAGCCGCCTGCGCACTGGGGCCAAACACCGTGATTCCCGCGTTTGACAACGCATCCGCCAACCCCGCGACCAGTGGAGCCTCTGGCCCTATGATAACGAAATCAATCTGTTTTGCAGTGCAGAATTGGATTATGTCGCTGTGGTTTGCAGGGTTTATCGCAACGCACTCGGCAATTTGCGCTATGCCAGCGTTGCCCATCGCGCAATATAAGTTTGTGCAGTTAGGGCTTTGGCGTACCGCCCAAGCTATCGCGTGTTCGCGTCCGCCGTTGCCAATAATGAGAATATTCATAATTCACAATTCACAACTAAACCATCGCCATCCCGCCATTGACATGCAGGGTTTGTCCGGTCACATAGGCTGCCTCTTCTGACGCAAGATAAACCACGGCCGCCGCGATTTCATCCGCTCCACCCATCCGCGATTGGGGGATATTCGCCAAAATAGCCTCCTTCACCTTGTCCGCCAAATCCGCCGTCATAGCCGTTTCAATAAACCCAGGGGCTACGCAATTCGCGGTAATCCCACGGCTTGCCACCTCTTGCGCATAGGACTTTGTCATGCCAATCAGCCCCGCTTTGGACGCGGCATAATTCACCTGCCCCGCGTTGCCCGTCACGCCGACTATGGACGTTATATTAATCACCCGCCCCCAACGCGCCTTCATCATCGCCCGCAGAGTTCCCCGCATCAGCCGCATGGTAGAGGTCAGATTGACATCAATCACATCGCCCCATTCCTCATCCGTCATCCGCATGAACAGATTATCACGGGTTAGCCCTGCGTTATTCACCAAAATATCCAGCGAGCCAAGTGCGGTCGTCGCCGCTTCAGGCAAGGCCGCAACAGCCTCCGCATCGCCCAAATCGCAGGGGCATACAAACGCGCCTTTGCCCAGCTCCGCCGCCAATTCGTTCAACGGCTCCACCCGCCGACCCGATAGGGCAACCTGTGCGCCTTGCTTATGCAACGCTCGTGCAATAGCCGCGCCTATACCGCCAGATGCGCCCGTTACCAGCGCGTTTTTGTGGGTTAAATCAAACATAGTTTTATCCTTCCTTGTGGGTTGTTATATCTTGTGGCGTGCCTATCGCCGTGCAAGTTGCGTCTTTATTAACGCGTCTTATCATACCGCTTAACGCCTTGCCCGCGCCGATTTCATAGTAATCGGTGACTCCTTGTTTGGTCATCCACCCGATGGAGTCTCGCCAACGGACAGAGCCTGTGATTTGCTCTATCAATCGGGTTTTAATTTCATCAGGGGCGGTAATTGCCGTGGCGGTGACGTTACAGACGAGCGGCATTTTCGGTGTGGTAATGGTTATATCCGCCAGAGCCTCTGCCATTTTCTCCGCCGCGGGTTGCATTAATGCACAATGGAACGGCGCGGATACGGGTAAGATTAACGCGCGTTTCGCCCCCGCTTGTTTGGCCAAATCAACGGCGCGTTCAACGGCGGATTTGTGACCAGAGACAACGACTTGGGACGGGTCGTTATCGTTGGCGGCGGTGCAAATTTCGCCCTGTGCGGCCTGTTCGGCTATGGTTTGAACCGTGGCAAAATCCAGCCCCAATATGGCGGCCATCGCGCCTATCCCCACGGGGACAGCCTCCTGCATAGCCGTTCCACGAAGGCGTAATAACCGCGCGGTGTCCGTGAGCGATAACGCACCCGCGGCGCACAGGGCGGAGTATTCGCCCAAAGAATGCCCCGCAACAAAGGCGGGGTTTGGCGCGATATTCTCGGATTCCATCGCACGGAGGGCGGCGATACTGGTTGCCATCAGCGCGGGTTGCGCGTTTTCGGTGAGCGTAAGGGTTTGCTGGTCGCCCGCCCATATAAGGGCCGATAGCGGTTGGGCGAGGGCTTCGTCCACCTCTTCAAACACGGCGGCGGCGGCGGGATAGGCGTTTGCCAGCTCCTGCCCCATTCCGATTGATTGCGCCCCTTGACCGGGGAAAACATAGGCATGCATGGGTGTGTCCAATTCTGTTTTTAAGTGGGTGTTAGCAGGTTTTTGGTTGGGAGGCAAGGGGGGTTAGTGATTAGTGATTAGTTATTAGTGATTAGTGATTAGTTATTAGTTTTTAGTTTTTAGTTTTTAGTGATGAATACCCGAAGGGCTATTCACAATCCATAACTAATCATTAATAACATTGACAATCTCAAAAAAATCAGTGATAACGAATAATTAACATTTAGAAAGGAACGCACCTTATGACCCAAACCCCGATTGACCTATATTATTGGCCTACCCCGAACGGCTGGAAAATATCCATCGCGCTGGAAGAAATGAACCTGCCCTATAATGTGCATCTGATTGATATCGGCAAGGGCGAGCAATTCGCCCCCGATTTTCTGCGTATTGCCCCGAACAACCGTATGCCCGCGATTATTGATGCACAAGGACCGGACGGCGAGCCTATATCCCTGTTTGAATCGGGCGCGATTTTGCAGTATTTGGCACGGAAAACGGGGCAATTTTATGGCACAACCGAGCGGCAATCTTTGGAAATAGACCAATGGCTTATGTGGCAAATGGGCGGGGTTGGCCCTATGGCTGGGCAAGCGCATCACTTTTTGAAATACGCACCGCAAATGGATCCGCCCCAAGTTCTGCCCTACGCGCAGGATAGGTATCGTGCCGAGGTTACTCGTTTGTATTCCGTTTTGGATAAACAACTGGCGGGGCGCGACTATGTTTGCGACGATTATTCCATAGCTGATATGGCGATTTGGCCATGGGCGCAATCGTGGCAAGGGCAAGAGCAGGATATTTCAGGAATGCCCAATTTGGCGGCTTGGCTGGATCGGTGTGGCGCACGGGCGGCTGTTATCAAAGGCAAGGCTGTGGCTGAAGATTTACGCGGTGGAACAATGGATAAAGAGGCGCAAAAGCATTTGTTTAAGGCGCGGTAGGGTGTGGCAAGGGGGTAAATGTCGGTTTAATTGCGGATTTGTTCGTATATGGGTTGACAAAATGCCTTGCCAAACATATATTAAACCTATAAAAGGAATATCACTATGATTTCATCAGAAGGTTGGCGTGGTGGCGTACGCCCTAAATAAAAGGAGATGGTTATGACTACATCAGAAGGCTGGCGCGGCGGCGTGCTACCCAAATAATATGTTTGATGGGAATGTATTAAATGGTATTGAGTTTTGGGCTCAAACCGTTGTTGTCCCTGTTTCCTTTATCGGTGTTATTATAACGATTGTTTGGCAACAACGAATTGCCAAACGCCGTGCGACTCTTGATATGATTTTAGCACAACAAAGCAATGCTCTTTTATTAGAGCCACGCAGAAAATTCGCCGCTTTACGTTCCACTAATGATATCGCTAAATATGCTCGGTCAAAGAATGAGCATCCTGATGAAATCTTAACCATAATGTCGGTTTTGAATTTTAACGAATTGATTGCCATCGGTATAGACGAAAAAACGGTAGATGAGCCAATTTATAAACGGTATCATCGTACGGAATACGTGCATGACTGGATTGGGTGCAAGCCATTCGTGATGGAATTACGGGACCAAAGCGAAAATCCAACCTATTATTGCGAGATTGAAGCCCTTGCGAAAAAATGGGCAAAGGACGACGAGCGAGAACGCGTCTAATCCTCTTTTGCATACCGCTTAAAAACCCCCGCTTGCGATATGAAAAACACCAGCATCAGGGCGGTGATGCCAAAGACTTTGAAATTCACCCATACGGAGGTGGAAAACACCCGCCAAACAACTTCATTCGCCACAGCCAGCATCAGAAAAAACACCATAAAACGACGGGTCAGGATCATCCAACCCTCCGCCCGCAGGGGCAAGGCCTGCCCCATTAAAACCTGCAAATACGACTGCCCGCGCAGCAATCCAACCCCCAGAATCACGCTAAACAGCAGATAAATCAGGGTCGGTTTCATTTTGAAAAACCGCTCATCATTCCACCAAATGCTCAGCCCGCCGAAGACAATCACCAAAACGGCGGTGAAAATCTGGGTGACGGACAGCGTGCCGCTTAACAGCCACAAAATCGCGGTAGAGCCTAATAACAAAGGGATAAACAGCGCGGTGGCAAGGATAAAGCCTTGATAAACCTGCCCAAACACCTCAAATTCCGTGTCCTTTAACATCGTGTAGGCAATAAAAAACGCGACCAGTGGGCCGAGTTCCAATACGGATTTCACCCACGATGGGATGGGTTTTTTGCCACCTTTTGTCACGTCTTTTTTATCATTCTTATCCATTTTTATTCTCCTGTTCCCCTTGCCCCAGCAAGGCTGACGCGAATTCTTTCGGTTCAAACGCCGATAAATCATCGATTTGCTCGCCCACGCCAATCGCGTGAATTGGCAGGGCGAATTTATCCGCCAAAGCCACCAGAATCCCGCCCCGTGCGGTGCCGTCTAGCTTTGTCATGACCAGCCCGCTCACGTCCGATATTTTCTGGAAAATCTCCACTTGGGACAGGGCGTTTTGCCCAGTTGTCGCGTCCAAAACCAGCAGAGTATTATGCGGAGCGTCCGCGTCTTTCTTACGCAAAACCCGCATGATTTTTGCCAATTCGTCCATTAAATCTTGGCGGTTTTGCAACCGTCCAGCCGTGTCAATCATTAACAAATCCACCTGTTTTTCTTCGGCGCGAGCCAGCGCGTCAAAGGCCAGCGCGGCGGGGTCTGAGCCCTCGGCGGCGGTTAAAACTTCCACCCCAGCGCGTTGCCCCCAGACCTGTAATTGTTCCACGGCGGCGGCGCGGAATGTGTCGCCCGCGGCGATTAAAACGGATTTGCCGGCGGATTTGAATTGGGCTGCCAGCTTGCCAATCGTTGTCGTTTTGCCAGAGCCATTAACGCCTACGACCAGCACCACTTGGGGTTTTTTCGCGTACAAAGGCAAGGGACGCGCCACGGGTTCCAAAATCGCGATGATTTGGTCGGCGAGCAGGGTTTTGATTTGGTCGGTGCTGAGCCGTTTGCCAAAGTGGGAATCGGCGATACTGGCGCACAGGCGAACGGCGGTTTCAACGCCCATATCGGCGGCGATGAGCACGTCTTCAAGGCTCTCAAGCATCGCGTCATCCAAGGTGCGTTTCGCGGTGACTTTTTCTGTTACTTTTTGGGTGGCGCGTTTGAAGACACGCCCTAGTAAGGATTTTTTTTCGGGTTCGGGGGTAGACTCTGGTTCAGGTTCTACCACTGGTTCGGGTATAGGCTCTGGTTCAAGCTCTATAACGGGTTCGGGTGTAGGCTCTGGTTCAGGTTCTACAACTGGTTCAGGCGTAGGTTCTGGTTCTGGTGTGGGTTCTGGTTCTGGCTCTACAACTGGTTCAGGTGTAGGTTCAGGTTCAGGTGTAGGTTCTGGCTCTGGCTCTGGTTCTGGTTCGAGTGTCGGTTCAGGTTCTGGCTCTGGCTTTGGCTGTTCTTCAACAACCTCAACGACTTCTTCAACGACTTCTTCAACCGCACCTTCCTCAACAATTGCTTCCAAATCATCATTCAGCTTACTGGATGATTTGAACAACTTCTCTTTTAATTTTTTAAAGAATGACATCGCTTATTTATCCACCTGCACGGCAATTTTACCATCGCTAAACTCGATTTCCAGCTTATCCAACCCACGCACCGCACCCGCCAAAGCAACAGGCACACCCTCCCCGCGCACAACGGCATAACCACGGCGCAAAGTCGCCTTATACCCCAGCGTATCCAGCAAGCGTTCCAGCCCGTCTAACCTGCGCCGCCTATCGGCTACCCCGCCCAAAATCGCACCCGATAACCGCCCGCCCGCGACAGAGACTCGGTCAGTTTGGCGGGTGATTTGCATGCGCAAAACACGGGGTTGCAACCGTGCGGCGGTTTGGGTCAAACGATTTCTGTGGTTTTGCGTCAGGCGCAATAACCCACCATACAAACGGCTTTCCATCATATCCACCCGTTGTGCGTGCATCCGCACCGCGTCCATGGGGTTCGGCAAAGCACGGGATAAATCCGCCAATCTCTGCCCACGCGTGCGCAACGCCCCCGTCAAAGCCCGCAATCTGCGTTGTTCAATATCCGCCAATGCAGCCAATAAATCCGCACGAACAGGCACCGCCAATTCCGCCGCGGCAGTAGGCGTTGGGGCGCGTAAATCGGCCGCATAATCAATCAGGGTTGTATCCGTTTCATGCCCAATCGCGGAAATCAGGGGAATATCGCTGGCGGCAACCGCACGGACAACCGATTCTTCGTTAAAGCCCCAGAGGTCTTCCAGCGATCCACCACCCCTCGCCACAATCAAAACATCGGGGCGTGGGATGTTATCAGGCAAGGCGTTCATGCCTTTGATAGCGTTGCTGATTTCACTCGCACATTTCGCGCCTTGGCATGCGGCAGGCCAAACGATAACTTCGCAAGGGAAACGGGCGCGCAACCGATGCAGAATATCACGGATAACCGCGCCAGAGGGTGAGGTGATAACGCCGATGACTCGTGGCATAAAGGGGATTGGTTTCTTGCGGTCGGGGGCGAATAATCCCTCGGCTGTTAGGGCTTTTTTGCGCTGTTCCAACATCGCCATTAACGCACCCGCCCCAGCAGGGGCTATCGATTCGATGATAAGTTGGTATTTGGATTGACCCGCAAAAGTGGTGAGGCGACCTGTTGCTATCACCTCCATCCCCTCGGTTGGGGGGTGGGGCATGTTGGCGGCCGCCCCCTTCCATATAACCGCGCTAAGAACGGCGCGGTCGTCCTTTATATCCAGATAAACATGCCCAGAGGCGGGGCGCGATATCCGCCCGATTTCGCCCTTGACGCGGATGTGGGCGAATTGCCCTTCAACCGTGCGTTTCAGTTGGGCAGAGATTTGGGATACGCTGTATTCGGGGATATTCTGCCCTATCGGTGCGTTCGCGGGTTCTATGAGTAGGTCGTCCATAGGGCTTTATACAGAGTTTTTGGGGGATTGTAAATTGCGAATAACCCCCAAATAGCCCCTTATTTACAAGCACCCGTGCCATTCGCGGCATCCGCAGTTGGACAAGCAACAATCCCACCAGCATAGCCATGGTGCTTTTCAAAATACTGAATAAACACCCCAACCAGCCCGTTTTGTCCAATAATCCCCCTGATTGGCGCCGTGCCAAAGGATAAATTATAGGGTGCGTCAACATAACCGGTAATAAAGCCGTCCTCATTAAAAATCATATTGTTGAAAGTGAGCCGTTCGTTGCCATTTCCCGTCCCGCCCGCCTGTGGGATTGTGATTGTCCTATTTACAAAATCAATGGTCGGTGTAATCGCGGTATTCACACTCCATGTATCAAGCCATTTAGACGTCCCCTCTGCCGCCAGATAGCCTTTCCATTTCGCAGTGGCATTACCCTCAAACGTACCAGCAGGTAATACCACGCCAACATCCGTGTCACTATGCAAACTGCCATTAAAAGTATGGTATGAATAGTCCTCCTGAACCTCGTTTTTCCTGTTCGTCGTGGCATAATCATTCCACCGCACCCCACCCCCTTTCCAAAGAACATGGTTATGCGTGAAACCGCCTTTTATTTTTGTAGGTCCCAGTAGGGATGATGCAGTTTTGACAAATTCACGTTGGTATAGTTTATCATCGCCCGATTCGGCGAGGGTGGGAAGTCTGTCCAAACCTTCATTTTTTGCGCCCAGCCCGCAGATCTTCAAGCTCTTATCATCTCGTTCATTTAGCATAAATTTGCTTACCTCAGCTTCTGGGCAGGCAGCAGCAGGACCTAGACCGTCAATGAACACGCCACGAAGCCAAGTAAGATAATCAGCCTTAACGGGTGGAGGCGGGATTTGCGCAGGGTCACGCGCGACAAACCCACCGCGGAACTCATCGGTACCAGAAACGGCGGAAGCCACAAACGCGCCAACCAGACCCTCCGTACCGATTAACCCTGTAAGCGTGCCATAATATCTGCCATTGTCGCCTTCCAATGGCGTGTTGGCATTGTTGTCCCTAAACTTCCCATAGGTAACGCCAAGGTCCCGCGTACCATGGATTATCCCTTTGGTATCAAAGAAGGTGAATATTTTGAAATAGTTATCATTGCTAGAGTCAGGTTGGAAAAACGCGCTGATGCGCCCGTCGCCATCGGCAAAAACTTTAATATTAAGGTGAAAGTCGGTTTCATATACCGCCCCCCCTGGGATTATGTCGCCTATGATTTTAATCCTGCTACTCCAGTTGAGGCTACGTTCACCTTTAGCTATCGGTGCGCCCAGATTTGTGTCAGAGAAAAGCCCAGCATAACTATGCCATTCATCGGGGGTGTCGTCGTGTATGCCAGTAAAGAACCCCACGCCGTTTTTGGCATCTCCGCCAAAAATGGTAAGGTTTAGGGAGTCAATCTTTGGTGTTTTAGGCTCCCACGGGGTGCTCACCCCTGTTGTAACCAAGCCAGTTGCCGTACCTGCAACGAATTGGACAGAGCCAGCCGTCGGCGTGGCGGGCAAGGGATTGCCCGCGACGGTTACCCAATCGGCGTAATTAACGATACCCAGTTGGCGTTTTATTTCTGCCTGTTCTATAATTTCATCTGCCTCTCTTTGGCGGATTTCTTCTTGTTCGAGCTCCCAAGCCTCTATATCCGCAACTGGTCGTGCGACAAACCCGCCACTGAACCCCTTGTTATCATCATTGGCAACCGAGTCCGCCAAAAACACCCCAACCGCGCCTTGTGCGCCGATAAGACCTGTAAGATTGCCTTGATATTTGTCAGCGTCTTCGGCATCTTCAAGCCCAAAAGTAATACCAGCCGAGCCAGCGTTATCAATCGTTCCGTTGGTATTAAATCCAGCGTCTATTTTAAACAAACGACCAGTCTCATCAGGTTGGAAAGAAGCAGAAAGCGTCCCACCACCACGAGAGCGATTAAATTTAACCATAAGGTCAAATTCTTGGTTAAATGTCACATCACCCACGGCAGCAATCCACCCGCGCCAAGTGGTGGTTAGGCTCGCCCCTACCTCTGTCGGGCGGACGAGCGGTGCGCCCAGATTTGTGCCTGAAAACAGCCCCGCGAAATTGTATCTTCTGTCCGTGGCTTGCGCTGTAAAGAACGCGACACCATCGGCATCATCGCCCCCATAAAGGTTAAGCGATAAGGCTTCAACCACAGTGCCCTGAGCTGTCCCCGTTCTATCCAAGCGCTCTTCCGCACCTTCTTCCGTACCTTGCAAAAATTGGCTTTCTAACGTTGGGATAGTGTCATAGCCAGTGGCAAGGGCTGGTGCGGTGAAAAGACCTGTCCAATCTTCGTATTCAACGATAAGAAGTTTTCTTGCTATTTCCTTTTCCCTTTCCAAACGGGCTTCCATTTGCTCTGGTGTTTCGGTTGGTATTACTGGAGTCGGATTGCCACCCGAACTTGAACCATCACCAGAACCTGAGCCATCGCCAGAACCTGAACCATCGCCAGAACCCGAACCATCACCCGAACCATCACCCGAACCATCGCCCGAACCTGAACCATCGCCAGAACCCGAACCATCACCAGAACCCGAACCATCGCCCGAACTAGAACCAGAACCACCGCCAGAACTAGAACCAGAGCCACCGCCAGAACTTGAACCACCGCCAGAGCCACCGCCAGAACTTGAACCACCGCCCGAACTATCGCCCGCATCCGCAACTTTCTGCGCAACATCCTTTTTAATCTTTTCCTTTTCTTTAACTTTGTCTTCGGGTGATAGCCCTTCAAACATTACCGCCACATCAATCCGTTCCTTTATATCCAATCCCTCAAGCCGTGTCAGCTCCACCTTTTTCTCCTCTGGCGTTAAATCCGCAAGCCGTTTTTCTTCCAAAGGCTCTATCTCTTTAAGTGTTTTGGGTGTGGTGTCCGATTCGCCCGCGTTTGGGTCTATTGGATTCGGATTGCCCCCCGCATCCGCAACTGTCTTTTTAACCGCCTCTTTAATCTTTTCCTTTTCTTTAACTTTTTCTTCGGGCGGTAGTTTGTCAAACTTTATCGCCAGATTAGTCCGCTCCTTTAAATCTAATTTTTTAAGCCGTTCCATCTCCGCCTTTTTTTCATCTGGTGTTAAATCCGAAAGCCGTTCTTCTTCTAAAGCATTTACCGTCACAGCAATCCGTTCCTCTGGTGCTAATACCGCGAGCTTTGCCAACTCCACCTCCTGCTCCTCTTCCGTTAAATCCACAAGCCGTTTTTTTTCTAAAATCTTTATCTGTTCAAATATGTCCGCCTCGCCATCCGGGCCAGGGTTGATATTAAGCGTATTACCGCAAGCAGTAAGGAAAATAAGCACAGCAAGGCTGGTCAGAAGTTTTGTTATAGGATGTGTCATTTTGGTCTCCATAGTTAGGTTTTCAAAGATACATATAGTGATATTACGGAATTCAACAATTATTGCAAGCGTTTTTTCAGGTTTCACAAACATTTTTTCATTTTTTTTAAACTTTTTTTATTTTTTGCTTGTTTTTCGCATTTTGCCCTTGCCTTGCCATTAAAAACCCCATAAAAGCCAAATTGTGAAAAAATAATTGGCATGGGCGTTAATCGGGCTTGCCAAAATGTTTTTTTATGATAATTAGCGACATTGGGGGCTAACCCCCGAATGTGCGGGCGGTCACGCCTCTTTAACAGACAAACTGGCGGTGCATCCGCCCTAAAAAAGGATTAAAACCATGAGCGACATCACAGATCGCGTGAAAAAAATTGTTGTCGAGCACCTCAGCGTGCCAGAAGACAAAGTGGTCGAAGGTGCATCATTTATTGATGATCTCGGCGCGGATAGCTTGGATACAGTTGAACTGGTCATGGCGTTTGAGGAGGAGTTCGGCATCGAAATCCCCGATGATGAAGCCGAAACTATTCAGACCTTTGGCGATGCAGTCGACTTTATTTCCAAGGCTGCTGGTTAATTTCAGCCCTTGCTGATTGCCAGACTCTGGATTAATTTGCGGATGAAGGGCATCCCCAGTTTTGGGGGTGGTCTTTTTCGCATGACAAAACACACATAAAAAAGGATATTTTTATTATGACTTTCAAAGCTCTTATCGTTGAAAAAAACGAGGATGGCAAAACGAACGCCTCCGTTCAATCCATCACCGAAGACCGTCTGCCGACGGGTGAAAACGGCGCGGTGCATATTGATGTAGCCCACTCCACCCTGAATTACAAAGACGGTTTGTGTATCGGGTCGGGCGGCGGTTTGGTGCGTAATTATCCGCATATTCCGGGGATTGATATGGCGGGTAGTGTGACGCATTCGGATGACCCTCGGTATAAAGCGGGCGATAAAGTCGTTCTGACAGGCTGGCGTTATGGCGAGGCGTATTGGGGCGGTTATTCCCAGAAAACCCGCGCGAATGCGGATTGGCTGGTGCGTTTGCCTGATGGGTTGGATACGCGGCAAGCTATGGCGATTGGCACGGCGGGGCTGGCGGCTATGTTGGCGATTATGGCGATGGAAGACCACGGGTTAAAGCCTGATAATGGGCCAGTTTTGGTAACAGGCGCGGCGGGCGGTGTTGGGTCTATCGCCACGGCGGTGCTGGCAAAAATGGGCTATCAAGTCACGGCTGTAACGGGGCGTGCCGAATCGGCGGACTACCTGCGTGGATTGGGAGCAACCGATATCATCGCGCGGACGGATTTGAATGAAACGGTTAAACGCCCCTTGGAATCAGAGGTTTGGGCAGGCTGCGTGGATGCCGTTGGTGGCGATATGCTGGCACGAGTCTTGGGGCAGATGAAATATGGAGCCTGTGTCAGCGCGGTTGGGCTGGCTGGTGGCGCGGGGTTGCCCGCGACTGTTATCCCGTTTTTATTGCGCGGGATTGTGCTGGCGGGGATAGATTCGGTGATGTGTCCTTATGAAAGACGGGTTATTGCGTGGCAAAGGTTGGGGCGCGATTTGCCCTTGGCGAAGTTAGAGAGTATGATTGAAACCGTTGGTTTGGCGGATTTGCCCGATTTGGGACGCGCGATTTTGAAGGGCGCGGTTAAGGGACGGATTGTAGTAAATTGTGAATTATGAATTATGAATTATGAATTGGGTTTTGTGGCAAATTTCTTTCCTAAAATAACGAACTCCAATTATTTTAGATAACGAATAACAAGAATAACCAATAATTCACCATTCATCATTTACCATTTACAACTCACCATTTACCATTTACAACTCACCATTCATCATTCACCATTCACCATTCATTATGACTCGCGAAAAAATCCACCTTTACGACACTACCTTGCGCGATGGACAGCAAACCCACGGCGTGGCGTTCAGCTTTAAGGACAAAACCCGTATTGCCACCGCGCTGGACGCTCTGGGTATAGATTACATAGAGGGCGGATGGCCTGGCGCAAACCCCACGGATAGTGATTTCTTTGAAACCCCACCAAAGTTAAACTCCGCCACTTTCACCGCCTTTGGCATGACCAAACGTGCGGGCTATTCGGCGCAGAATGATTCCGTGCTGGCGGCGGTGATGAACGCAAATACCCCCGCCGTGTGTCTGGTTGGCAAAACCCACGATTTCCACGTCAGCACCGCGTTAAACATCAACCTTGATGAAAACCTTGAAAACATAGACAAATCCATCCGCTATATCGTGCAATCGGGGCGCGAGGCCTTGTTTGATTGCGAGCATTTCTTTGACGGGTATTCCGCCAATCCCGATTACGCCTTGAAATGTGCGCTGGCGGCCTATACCGCAGGTGCGCGTTGGGTGGTTTTGTGCGATACGAACGGCGGGGCGATGCCCGACCAAGTCCGCTCTGCCACCCTTGCCGTGATAGACGCGGGCGTTCCGCGTGGTCATATCGGCATTCACACCCACAACGATACCGAGCATGCGGTTGCCAATTCTCTGGCGGCCGTGGATGCTGGGGCGCGTCAAATCCAAGGCACGTTAAACGGGCTGGGCGAGCGGTGTGGCAACGCCAATCTCATCACCCTGATTCCCACTTTGTTGTTAAAAGAACCCTATGCGAGCCAGTATGAAACCGCAATAAACCCCGCGAATTTGGCGCAATTAACCGGGATTTCGCGTATGTTGGATGATATTTTAAACCGTATTCCGCATAAACAAGCCGCCTATGTCGGGGCTTCCGCCTTTGCCCATAAAGCGGGATTGCACGCCAGTGCGATTGTCAAAAACCCCAATACTTACGAGCATATTGCCCCCGATTTGGTCGGCAATCAGCGGATTGTCCCGATGTCTAACCAAGCGGGGCAGTCTAATCTGCGCACGCGACTGGAACAGGCGGGGATTAAGGTAGAAAAGGGCGATGTGCGGTTGCTGGCGATTTTGGAAGAGGTTAAATTGCGCGAGGATAAGGGCTATGCTTATGACATTGCCCAGGCTTCGTTTGAGATTTTGGCGAGGAAGATTTTGGGCGAATTGCCACATTATTTTTCTGTTGAATCCTATGATGTACAGGTGAAAACGGCGGCGGGTGCGAACGGGTTGCAGACGGTCTCGCGTGCTTCGGTCGCGTTGCGTATTGGGGGTGAAGAAAAAATATCGTCCTATGAAAACCCGCCCCGTGCGGGTGCGGATGATGGACCTGTCCATGCCCTCAGCAGAGCGTTGATGGGCGATTTGGGTGCGTATCAAACGGCGGTTCAGGGCTTGCAATTGGTGGATTACAAGGTGCGGATTATCAACGGCGGGACCGAGGCTGTGACTCGCGTTGTCATAGATTATATCGATGAAACGGGGCAGCATTTATCTACGGTGGGCTGTTCGTCCAACATTCTGGATGCTAGTTTTCAGGCGCAATGTGATGCGATTTATTGGAAATTATTGTCGGCGGGTGTGTCGCCTGTTTGATAACAAGGGCAGTTGAACCTGCCCGACAAAATAAAAGAGGGGGTTGGTTTTGCAGATGACTCCGCAACAGATAGACTGCGCTGGGCAGGTTGAAACCAGCGATGGGGATAGGTTTTTATCCGTTATGACCGCCTCGCCCGATTTGCGCGGGGGGCTGTTTGTTTTATACGCTTTTCATTTGGAATTGGCGCGGATTGCGTGGCAAGGGGGCGAGCCTATGGCCGCGCTAATTCGCCTGCAATGGTGGCATGATAGGGTGGGGGCGGCTTCTGGTTCGGGCAGTGGAACTGGTGGTTTTTTGGCGGTCGCACTGGATGATTTGGTCGCGGAGGGCGCGGTTTCGGTTGCGGATTTAACGGCTATGGTTACCGCACGGATGACGGAAATCCAAGCCCCGCCTTATGGCGATGCGGGTGCTGCAACCACGCATTTGCGCGATACGGCGGGGCGGTTAATGTGGGCGGCAGTCTCTGCCTGCGGTGGAGGCAAGGCGGATGGCATGATGGAAACCGTTATGGACTATGGCGGTTTTGCTGGCGCGGCGGCATTTTTATGCGGAGTCGATGGTATGCGCCACGCGGGGGCAGAGGTTCTGATTGATGCCGATTTGCCCGATTTCGCGTCCCACGCTTTGGCTGGATTGCGCCGTGCAAAGGCGCGATTATTGGCGGGCGGAGTGGCGATTTCCGCCTATCCTGCCTTACGCGCGGGCTGGCAGGCAGAGCCTATTTTACGCCGAGCATCCCGCGCCCAACCCCCCGCATTATCCCCCTTAGGCAAGCGGATGTTGCTGATAGGCAAGGTCGCCCTGCGCAAGTTTTAACGCGGCTTTTAATCTGGTCGGGGTTTTTTTATAAAAACCGCCCATGCCGTCTTTACAATTGGTCATAAAAAAGCAATTATGCGCGGGTTGCGGGCGTGGCGGAATGGTAGACGCTGCAGACTTAAAATCTGTTTTCCGAAAGGGAGTGGGGGTTCGAGTCCCCCCGCCCGCACCAAATTTATGTTTAGATGTGTGGGGTTTTTGTGGTTTTTCGCGATTTATAGTGGTTTTTAGCGATTTTATTGCGAAAAATCGCTTGACAAGGTGTATCCTATGGGATACAAATTAGACAAACCATAAAAAACCAATTAAAAACAGACGAATCATAAAATTTAATACGAATTCTTAACACTATATTTACGAATGACCCGCAAGGTTGTTTTTATGAAAGAGATATACGAAACACAAACATTTCATGCTTGTATGAAGAAAGTCCGCGATGCTCGGGCTAAAGATGGTATTTTGACTCGCATTTATAGGCTTAGTATGGGCAATGCGGGCGACTATAAACGGCTTGGCGAAGAGCTGAGGGAATTACGGATTCAGACAAGCAAAGGCTACCGAGTCTATTATATTGAAAATGATGATTTTATCATTATTTTATGGGTGGGACATAAGGGAACGCAGTCGCGTGATATTAAAAAAGCAAAAGAACTTGCAGAAGAAGGAAATGAACAATGGCTCTTGAATTAACACGGTTTGATGCGGCGGATTATCTGGAAACAGACGCTGAGAGAACTAGTTATATGAACGCTTGCTTAAAAACGGGCGATGGTGAGCTTATCGCCCATGCGATTGGCGTGGTTGCTCGTTCGCGTGGCATGACGCAAATTGCCAAAGAAGCAGAGGTTTCACGCGAATCGCTGTACAAATCGCTCAGCAAAAAGGGGAATCCAGAATTCGCGACTATCTTAAAACTGATGGCGGCGTTGGATTTAACCCTGTGCGTAAAGCAGAAAAGAAAATCAAGGGCAAAGGTCGCGGTGAAATCTGCCACGAAATCCACGGCAAAGGTTGTGGCTAAATCCCCTGTAAAATCTCCCGCAAAGGTTGCGGTGAAATCCACCGCGAAACCCCCTGTAAAATCCCCTGCCAAACGCCCAGTAAAACAACCGACTCAGGCCGCCCATCCAGCCTAGTTTTTTTATCGCCCGTGCTTTTCTGCAAGAGGGCGGGGGCTTTTGCTTGCTGTACCCGCATCAAAAGGTGCTGGCTGTTTTTTCATAAAGATATTTACGGGGTACGGGCGCAAAAGCCCTTTGGCTATTTATAACTACCATAATTCAAAATAACTCAAAATAACTCACTTTAACCACAATTAACCACGATTAACTGCGGGTGGTTATTTGTGGTTATTTTTTAACTCAATTAACCACAGGTGGTTATTTGTGGTTATGGCAGTTATGAATAACCAATTAACTAATCACTAACCACTAACCACTAATCATTAACAATTAAAGCCCTTGTCTTTTCGCAAAAAATACCATAAACCCATAAAAAGGAGCAACCGCCCATGACAAACATGCAAATAAACAAAGCCCTAACCTTTGACGATGTTTTGCTGGTACCAGGCGCGTCCAACGTCCTGCCCGCAGACGCGAACACTCAAACCAAAATCACCGCCAAAATCAGCCTAAACATCCCGCTTATCAGCGCGGCAATGGACACGGTCACGGACGCGGCCATGGCTATGGCTATGGCACAGGCGGGCGGCATGGGCATAGTCCACCGCAACTGCCCACCCGAAACCCAAGCAAAAGCCATCCGCAGAGTCAAACGTTTCGTATCCGCCATGATATACGACCCAATCGCGTTGCAAGGCAACCAAACACTGGCTCAGGCAAAGAAAATGGCCGCCCAATACCGTATCACAGGCTTTCCCGTCACGGATAAAGCGGGCAAAATCATCGGCATCCTTACCAACCGAGACATGCGGTTCGTCACAGACGATAAAACCCCTGTATCGGCTATGATGACAAAGGATAATCTGGCGGTGGTAACCGAACCCGTCGACCTCGCCAAAGCCAAATCCATGATGCACGAGCGACGGATTGAAAAACTGCTGGTCGTGAATAAAAGCCGCGAATTGGTCGCGCTATTAACCTTAAAAGATTTACAACAAGCGGTGCTAAACCCCCAAGCCTGCAAGGACGATTTGGGACGATTACGCGTGGGGGCGGCCTCTGGCGTGGGTGATGACGGATTTGCTCGTTCAGAAATTTTAATAGACGCGGGTGTGGATGCACTGGTGATTGACACGGCGCACGGTCATTCTGCTGGCGTGATTACCGCCGTGAAAAAGATAAAAACCGCCTACCCCGATGTGCAACTGATTGCGGGTAATGTCGCCACGGGGGAGGCTACTCGGGCGTTAATAGACGCGGGTGCGGACGCGATAAAAACAGGGATTGGCCCGGGGTCTATCTGCACAACACGGATAGTTGCGGGCGTGGGTGTTCCCCAATTCAGCGCGATTATGGATTGTGCGAAAGCCGCGCAAACTATACCGATTATCGCGGATGGAGGCATCAAGTATTCGGGCGATTTCGCCAAAGCTATCGCGGCGGGTGCGTCATGCGCTATGGTCGGCGGATTGCTGGCTGGCACGGATGAAGCCCCAGGCGAGGTTATATTATACCAAGGGCGGTCGTACAAATCGTATCGCGGCATGGGATCAGTTGCTGCCATGACCGCAGGGTCCGCCGATAGGTATTTCCAAAAACAGGCCAGCGCGGACAGGTTAGTACCAGAGGGGATAGAGGGTCAAGTCCCCTACAAAGGTGCGGTCGGCACGGTTTTGCATCAACTGGTTGGCGGGCTTCGCGCGGCTATGGGCTACACAGGATGCGCGACTATAAAGGACATGCGCAGCCAATGCGAATTCGTTGAAATCTCTGGCGCGGGGTTAAAAGAAAGCCACGTGCATGACGTGCGAATCACCCGCGAATCACCGAATTACAGGTTCGGAGGATGAGGGTACCCGCACGTTACAACGCCGCGATTGATGTTCTGGCAGAGGTTATGGACGGCAAATTGGTCGCCGCAGCCCTGATTGCTTGGCAGAGGAAAAACCGCTATGCGGGTGCGAAAGACCGTGCTGCCGTACGGGACATAGTTTATGGTGCGTTGCGAAGACGCGAATCCCTGCAATATCTGGGCGGGCAGACTGGTGCAAAGGGCGCGATTATCGGTGCGGTGGTATTGTCGGATTTGGCTGTGGAAGAGGTTTTCGGTGCTGAGGGCTATGCCCCGCCCGCGTTGGAAGCGGAGGCTTTGTCGGCGGTGCGTGGATTGGATGATTTGACGGATGCGCCCGATTGGGTGCGGTTGGATTGCCCGCAGTGGTTGTATGATAGGGTGTGTGCGGATTTGGGCGATGACGCACCGCGTGTTTTATCGTGTTTGCAGGAACGCGCCCCCGTGGATTTGCGGGTGAATCCTGATAAATCCCCCCGTGATACCGTGATTGCCGATTTGACCGAGGCGGGCTATACCGCCGCGCCCTTGGCGGATTTACCAAACGGAGTGCGTTTATCGGGCGAAGTGCGTAAATTAGACAAAACATCGGCGTTTGAAAACGGTGCGTTTGAGCCCCAAGATGCTCATTCCCAAACGGTTGTTCGCGATATGCTGGCAGGTGCTGGCTTGGCGGATGATGCGCAGATTTTGGATTATTGCGCGGGGGCTGGGGGTAAGGCTCTGGCGGTTGCATCGAACAAGCCTGACGCGCATATTTCCGTTTATGATAAGGTGATAGAGCGATTGTCTCTGTTAAAAATCCGTGCCAAACGGGCGGGTGTGAAATTCACCTATATGGCGGATGAGCCGCTGGATGCGCAGTTTGATTTGGTACTGGCGGACGCGCCCTGTTCGGGCAGTGGCACTTGGCGGCGCGACCCTGACGGCAAATGGAAATTGGATAGCGAGCGGTTGGATGCATTATGTGCAGAGCAACGCGGGATTCTGGCGAAAGCGGCGGCGTTGGTTGGTGTGGATGGGGTTTTGAGCTATTGCACTTGTTCGGTTTTGGCGTGTGAAAATCAAGGGCAAGTCGCGCAGTTTTTGCAGGATAATCCGGATTGGGAATGTTTTCAAAGTGAGGCGTATTTGCCCAGTTTTGGCGATGATGGTATCGGTGGGGACGGGTTTTTTCTGGCGCAATTTCGTAAGAAAACATAAGTGAAACACAAGTGAAACCATAGCGTGAAAATACCCCCTTGCAATTTGGCGAATAAACGTTTATAGTGTTTGGCACAGTGTCTAGCATAGTGTCTGGGACACGCAAATGTATCAAAAATAAAGATAGTGCAGAAATTATGGCAGATAAAAAAACATCCAAACCCGCCCCAAAAGCAAAAACAAAAGTTGCCCCAAAAGCCGAGCCGAAAAAGGTTGCGGTAAAAAAAGCTGCGGCCAAAAAGACTGAACCGAAAAAGGTTGTGGCTAAAAAGGTTGAGGCTAAAAAGCCCGAACCTAAAAAAGCTGTGGCTAAAAAGCCTGAACCGAAAAAGGCAGTGGCGACAAAAGCTGTGGCTAAAAAGGTTGAATCTAAAAAGGCTGTGGCTAAAAAGCCTGAACCTAAAAAAGTTGAAGCTAAAAAACCCGCGACCAAACGTGCTCCCGCAAAAAAAACCGGACCTACTTTTGAATGGAACGATACCCGTATCCGCCAGTTGAAAAAAATGTGGGCGGATGGAGAGTCTGCTGGCGAAATCGCGGCGACTCTGGGCGGATTAAGCCGCAACGCCATTATAGGCAAGATTTATCGCTTGGGTCTGTCTAACCGCGACCCCGTCCCCGCCGTGAAAATGGATAAGCCAAAGGGGAAAAAACAACCCAAAGTCGCTTCCACAACCGCTCTGCCATCGGGGCAGAATAAGCTGCCGTTGCGCCGTCCGCCCGTTGTCCGCGCGGGGCACCCCCTGCCCCCACAACCCGCCGCCAATGAAATCAGCGAGGATGTTTTGCGCACGGCGGCAGAGACTCTGAAAAAAGCGAAGAAAATAAGCCTGATGGAGCTGACAGAGAAGACCTGTAAATGGCCTGTTGGCGACCCCTCGACTGATGATTTCTGGTTCTGCGGGCTGGATTCGGAGACGAGCAAACCCTATTGCAAAGCCCATAATGATGTCGCTTTCCACCCGCCGAATATGCAACGTAAGATGCGGGTGAAGGTTTAGTTGTTAGTTATTAGTTGTTAGTTATTAGTGGGGGTAGTAGCCCTTCGGGTCTTCGTAATCGCTTGCGCGATACCGACCAGCGTGGTCTTTTGTGCGTAGCCCCCGCTTCGCGAGGGCATGCCAAAAGCCCTTGGGTTTCAAGCCTATAGGGATTCTATAAATCTACTATCTGGAATAACAAGACGTTAGAGTGGATTATTTGTTTAGAATACTTGGGAATTGGTGATAGGTTTGCTCTAAATTTATTTAGGCTTGGCAAAAGATACGCAGGACAGGCTTTAGCCATAAAACCCCGTCCAGCTCTCCGCAGGAGGGGTGGGCGGGCGGGCAACCGAACGAAGTGAGGGCGCAACAAAAAACCTCTGCCCTAACACCTAATAACCAACTTCCAATCCCTAATAACCAATAACTAACAACTAACAACTAATAACTAATAACTAATAACTAATCGTTAATCCTTAACCTTCTCCAACTCAAACGACTCGTGCAACGCCCGCACCGCTTTTTCCATCATATCACGGCGGATTAACACGGACACCTTAATCTCTGACGTGGTAATCACCAAGATATTAATCCCATGATCCGCCAATACTTGGAACATCTGGGCGGCAATCCCCGAATGACTACGCATCCCGACACCTACCATAGATACCTTTGCCACTTCCGCATCCGTGTGCAAATCGTCAAACTGCAAACCATCACTGGCAGCCTTACTTAACGCACTAACCGCCGCTTGCATCTGTTCCATAGGACAGGAAAACGTCATATCCGTCCGCCCATCCAAAGATATATTCTGCACAATCATATCGACATTAATCCCCGCCCGTGCCAGAGTGCCAAAAATAGCCGCCGCTATCCCAGGCTTATCCGCCACGGATAACAAGGTTATTTTCGCCTCTTCCTTTGAAAACGCGATGCCATGAACTGTTTTATTTTCCATTGTATTATCCTCTGCACATACGAGTGTGCCTGCGTTATGGGAAATATCGTGGCCGAAGCTGGATAAAACCCGAATGGGTGTTTGATAGCGCATAGCAAGCTCTACCGAACGGGTTTGCAAAACCTTCGCGCCGAGCGATGCCAGTTCCAGCATCTCTTCATACGAGATTTTGCGCATTTTCCGCGCTGTTTGCACAATTCGCGGGTCAGTGGTGTAGATTCCATCCACATCCGTGTAAATATCGCAGCGCACCGCCCCCCAGGCCGCGGCAAAAGCAACCGCCGTGGTATCAGAACCTCCACGCCCAAGGGTGCTAATCCGCCCGTCTTTGGCGATGCCCTGAAAGCCAGCGATAACGGCGACTTGGTCGCCCCCATCAAAAGCCGCTTGCAGGCGGTCACGCGGGATATTTTCAATCCGCGCGGCGCTGTGCGCGTCACTGGTTTCAATCGGCACCTGCCAACCTTGCCACGAGCGCGCCTGTACGCCCATATTTTGCAAGCATAACGCCATCAGCCCCGCCGTGATGTTTTCACCGGAAGAGACTATTGCATCAAACTCTGCCGCGTTCGCGGTTTGGGTTTCCTTCACCCAGCCGATGAGCTGATTTGTTTTGCCAGACATGGCAGAGACCACGACAATGATTTTATGACCATTGGCGAGCTCGCGGGTGATTTTTTCTGCGGCCGTTTTGATGTGGTCGACATCGGCAACGGAGGTTCCGCCAAATTTCATAACAAGAAAGGACATTGGGATTCCTGATAAAGGCTTTGGTGAGGGGTTTAGGGGAAAAACGAGGGAATGGCAAGGGGGGATAACGATTAACGATTAACGATTAACGATTAATGATTAACATTGACAATCCCACAAAAATAAGCGACACCATAAAAATAACTCAAACTCCAAGAAAAAACCCCCAAAATCCCCATGACCCAAATCAAACGCCAAGACTCCCGCGACCTGCTAAACCGTCTGCGCGAATCCCTCGCCAAAAGCGGGGATGGACAAGAACGGCTTGACCACCTCGTGGATATAGTCGCCGATTCCCTGCAAACAGAGGTTTGCTCAATCTACCTCTGCCGCGACCCGATTACATTGGAACTCTGCGCCACCCACGGGCTAAACAAAGACGCGGTACACCAAACGCGGATGCGGCTGGGCGAAGGGCTGGTTGGGCAAATCGCCAAACGCGCCGCCCCGATTAACACGGAAAACGCCCCCGTTCATAAACATTTCCGCTATATGCCCGAAACCGCCGAGGATTCGTTTTTATCCCTTATGGGCGTGCCGATTCAACGGCTGGGTGAAATCCTTGGCGTGCTGGTCGTGCAATCCACAAAGGCTCGCAAACACAGCGATGACGAAGTTTATGCGCTGGAAATCGTGGCTATGGTTATTGCCGAGATGAAAGAACTCGGCGCGTTTATCGGCGATTCCGAAGCCATGAAACTGCCCCATCAAAAACCCCACTTGTTCAAAGGAATCCGAGCGCAAGAGGGCTCTGCCATCGGGCAAGTCCTGTTGCATGACGCGAAAATAGTCGTCTCCAATGTCGTTGCCGACGACCCCGAATCCGAAAAACAACGGCTGGATGTTGCGCTGGAAGAGCTGCGATTAAAGGTTGATGATTTGCTGGATAACACTGCCCAGCACGAAACCACGCAAAAAGATGTCCTGAACGCCTATCGCATGTTTGCCAATTCCAAAGGCTGGCGGCAACGGCTGGAAACCAGTATTGATAGCGGGCTGAGCGCCGAGGTTGCGGTGGAAAAAGAACAATCCGCCACGCGGGCGCGGATGGAACGGGTGCCTGACCCCTACCTGCGCGAACGCTTGCACGATTTGGATGATTTATCCAATCGGTTGTTGCGTTTATTAACAGGGCAGAACCAACGGCAAAATGAAAAAATCCCCGAAAACGCGATTTTGGTGGCGCGGAATATTGGACCCTCTGAATTGCTGGAATACGGTAAGACTATCAAGGGGATTGTGCTGGAAGAGGGCTCGGTTGGCTCGCATGCCGCGATTATCGCGCGGGCGTGGGCAATACCGATGGTTATCCACGCCGAATCCATCACGCGGGAGGCGTTAAAAGACGATTTAATCCTGCTGGATGGCGACAAGGGGTTTGTCCATTTGCGCCCGACCGAGGATGTCACCCATGCCTTCCGCGATAAGCTGGCGATGGAGGATGTGACCCAAGAAAAATACCGTGCTATTCGCACGAAACCCGCGCAAACTCTGGACGGAGTGCGGATTGGTTTGCAGATGAACGCGGGTTTGCTGGTGGATTTGCCGAGTCTGGAGGGCTCTGGCGCGGAGGGTGTGGGGCTGTTTCGCACCGAATTGCAATTCCTAATGCGTGCCGAAGTGCCGAAACGCCACGAACTGGCCGCGTTGTATAGTCGCGTGATGGATAGGGCGGCGCATCTGCCCGTGACATTCCGCACTTTGGACATCGGGTCGGACAAAGTGCTGTCCTATATGAAGAATATAGACGAGCCGAACCCCGCCATGGGTTGGCGCGCCATTCGCATGGGCTTGGATAAACCTGGAATGATGAAAATGCAGTTGCAAGCGTTATTGCGCGCGGCAAAAGGGCGCGATTTGCGGATTATGTTTCCCTTTGTCGCGCAGTTAGAGGAATACCGCCAAGCGCGGGCTATGCTGGATAAAGTCGTCAAAGGCGAACGCGCCTTGGGGCATGCTATCCCCGATTTGAAAATCGGGGCGATGTTGGAAACGCCCAGTTTGGCGTTTGCCCCCGATACGTTTTTCCAAGAATGCGATTTTATCTCCATAGGGGGTAATGATTTAAAGCAATTTTTCTATGCGGCGGATAGGCAAAATGAACGGGTGCGGGCGCGGTATGATACTCTGAACGTGAGTTATCTGTCGTTTATTCGCCAGATTTGCGATCGATGTGATGCCTTTGGGACTCCTGTGAGTTTCTGTGGCGAGGATGCGGGCAAACCCGTGGTTGCCGCGTGTTTTGCCGCCATGGGGTTGCGGAATTTATCAATGCGTCCCGTGTCTATTGCCCAGGTGAAATCGTTATTACGGCAGGTGGATTTGGCGGAATTACGGGCGGTGATTGATAAAGCGTGTCAATCAGGCGTGGCCTCCGTTCGGGCGGATGTGATGGCGTATTTGGGCGATAGACGGGGGTAGTTTTTTGTTAAATGGTTGTTTTTAAGTGATTTTTTGTTGTTGCTCTTTACATTTTGGTTTGCTATGCTAAATATATGTTATCAAATGCGGTAGAACCGCAATTAGAAAGGATACAAAATGGCTTTAGAAGAAGACAAACAAAAGATTTTGGCGTATATGCGAAAGTACACCAAAGGCACAAAATATGACGATTGGTTTTACAAGGGTGTCGTTACACTTGACCCATCAAAAGCCGAAGAGTCTTTGGATAAGCTCACCGCCAATACAGCCGTGATATGGCTTGCATTTTGGCCAGAGGCTATGAGCAGGTCTTGCATCGCAACATTAAAAGAACGCGGACATTTGGATTAAACCATCATGGCAGATAAAAAAGGCGATAAGCCAAAGCAAGGCAAGGTTTTGCCTCCCGAAAAAAAATCCCGTGGTGATACAAACATAAATAATACATTGATTGCTAATATTCACGAGCGACCAGATTTAATGCTGGAGGCGTTTGAACAAGCCGACCCTGGTTTTACCAAACGGGCGTTGGAGCTATTTGAAAAAGAACTGAAAACCACGCACTCAATAAAATTTTGGTTTGGAATAATTACTGCTTACACAACTCTTGCTATAAGAGTTATTTCTGCTTTATTCTGCCTGTATCTTCTTTATTTAGCCGTAACAGGCGGGGGCTTTGCCTTTTTCTCAATAATAGCGGTGACTATCTTTTATGCGATTTCGCAAAATGGGTCTGAAGGTTTTTCTGATATTGCAAAGGCATTGGCGAAGTGGATTACAAAGGGTATCAAAGCCAACAGCAAGGACGATTAAAGGACGATTAACCCTTACCCACCAATCCCCCCACCACCGATTCCAAACACGCCAAGGGCAGGCTCACCAATATATCCCCGCTCTGCACCGTCAATTCCACACACCCGCCGATAGCTCGATTAGATGTGCCTAACCGCCCATCGGCGGACAAATCCAGCCCATCTATCGCCCATTCCAGCCCGACCGACTGCCCCCGTGCGGGCGTTAATGGATACAACCCTATCGGCGTTCCCGCCTCGCACTCCATAACAAACGCCGTCGGCGCACGAAAGCAAACCTCACCCCCGCCCAGCAAAATCGCCCGTTGCCACGGGTGTTTTATTAACGCACTAAATGCCGCCCACTGATGGTCTAACCGCCCGCCCAAAAACCCAACACACAGGATATAATCCGCCACAATAGCCGCCAACGATTTGTCAAAATCGGTGCTGTTTTGGTCGGACGCAAGGTGAAAAACACACCCCTGCAAATGCGCCGCCGCCCTATCCACGGAATCCAAATCTCCGATAACTGCAAGGGGCGGAACGGGCGCGACATTCGCCCCACCATCGGCGCAATATAAATCAGGACACAGAGCCATCGCGCGTTCCAGCACCGCCGATTCAAACACCCCTGCACCCAAAAGCGTTACCCCGCCCGTGTGGAAAAACGTCTGAGCCGCGCGATTCATCACTGTGGCCATCACTGCGTCCATCACTGCTCCGAATCATCGGGCGAGGAGGCGACAGCGTCAGGGTCTTCTTTCCCAACCCCCAGAAACACTCGGCGAAAGGGGAAAACCCAGCCGATTCCCATGACTACATACATCGGCAGCTCTATAAAAATAGGCAACGGGGGCAGCACCGCAAAAATACTAACACACGCGATAATATAAAACGGCATGAATACCAGCAGAACCAACAGGCTCAGCCCACGGCGGGCTTTATAGGAAAGATTTATCTGCTTTTTCATCTGCTTTTTCACCTCGCACCCCCCCTAATCCGCGAACGGGTCTTTAACCAAAATCGTATCATCGCGTTCGGGCGAAGTCGATAATAACGCCACGGGGCAGTCAATTAACGCCTCTATCCTGCGGACATAAGCCACCGCTTCGGCGGGCAAATCCGCCCAATCACGCACGCCAACGGTGACGGTTTTCCACCCTGCCATAGTCTCATAAATCGGCGTACATCGCGCCTGTTCATCGCTGGCAACAGGCAGATAATCGACAACCTCACCATCCAGCGAATAACCCGTGCAGATTTTCAATTCATCCAATCCGTCCAGCACATCCAGCTTTGTCAAAGCAATCCCATTCATCCCGCAGAGCATCGCGGTTTGCCGCACCAAAACCGCATCAAACCAACCGCATCGCCTTGCGCGGCCAGTGACCGTGCCAGTCTCATGCCCAACCCGCGCCAGATGCTCGCCGATATTATCAAACAATTCGGCAGGAAACGGCCCCTCGCCCACGCGGGTGGTGTATGCCTTCACAATCCCCAAAACATTGCCAACGGAGGCAGGCCCCATGCCGGTTCCCAAGGCCGCCATTCCCGCCAGAGTATTAGAGGAAGTCACAAACGGATAGGTGCCAAAATCTATATCCAGCAACGCCCCTTGCGCCCCTTCAAACAGAATTTTCTTACCGTCCTTTTGCGCCTGCGCCAGCACCCGCCAAACGGGCGCACGATAGGGCAGAATATCGGGTGCGATAGCCATCAGCTTCGCCTTCAAATCCGCCACATCCACGGGGTTCAGCCCCAAACCTTTGCGCAAGGCGTTATGATGCACCAGCAAACGAGTCAGGCGGGATTCCAGCGTAGCCTCATCCGCCAAATCCGCCAAACGCAGGGCACGGCGACCGACTTTGTCTTCATAAGCAGGGCCAATCCCGCGCCCAGTCGTGCCGATTTTCGCCATTTTATTAGAGCTTTCCCGTGCTTGATCCAGCTCGCAATGAATCGGCAGAATCAGCGGGGTGTTTTCCGCAATCATCAAATTATCGGGGGACACGGCAACGCCTTGCTCGCGTATTTTAGCAATCTCATCGCGCAACGCCCAAGGGTCCAGCACAACGCCATTGCCTATCACGCCCAGTTTGCCACCGCGCAAAATGCCAGACGGCAAAAGCGACAGTTTATAGACCTTGCCATTGACAACCAGAGTATGCCCCGCGTTATGCCCGCCTTGGAATCGCGCCACGATATCGGCGCGTTCGGACAGCCAATCTACGATTTTGCCTTTGCCTTCGTCGCCCCATTGGGCGCCCACAACAACTACGTTGGTCATGAAATCTGCTTTCTTTCGGGTTGGGTTTTGGTGTTATTTGGTGTTAAGGGTGGGTTATACACTGGTTTTGCGGTTTATGCCATTGTTTTTTCGCGGGTTTGGGCGGGGAATTATTAGTTGTTAGTTGTTAGTTATTAGTTAATTGGTTATTCATAACTGCCATAACCACAAATAACCACAGGTGGTTAAAGTGAGTTATTTTGAGTTAATGTGAGTTAAAAATAACTCAAGTGAGTTAATGTGAGTTATTTTGAGTTAATATGAGTTAAAAATAACTCAAGTGAGTTAATGTGAGTTATCTTGAGTTAATGTGAGTTAAAAATAACTCAAGTGAGTTAATCTGAGTTATTTTGAGTTAATCACTAATCGTTAATCACTAACAACTAATAACTAACAACTAACAACTAACAACTAAAACCATTGACTTTCCCCGAAAACATATCCATATTAACCAAACCACCCCGCTAAACCGATAAAACCGAAAGCCACCCTTATGTTTATTCAAACCGAAACAACCCCCAATCCCGCGACCCTGAAATTCCTGCCAGGGCAGGCGGTTATGCCGACAGGCACCGCCGATTTTCCTAATAAAGATTCCGCCGAAGGCTCGCCCTTGGCGGCGCGTATTTTCAAAACGCAAGGCATTACGGGCGTGTTCCTTGGCCCTGATTTCATCACTATTACCAAAACCGATGAGTTGCAGTGGGAGCATATAAAACCAGCCTTGCTCGGCGCGATTATGGAGCATTTCCAATCGGGCGCACCCGTGATGAATGACGCGGCAACTGCCGTTGGCGGGCATGCCGAACATAGCGGTGAGGACGCGGATATTGTCAATCAAATCAAAGAGTTACTGGATACTCGCGTTCGTCCAGCCGTGGCGCAAGACGGCGGTGATATTACCTTTCACGGGTTCGAGAGGGGCATCGTTTATCTGCATATGCAGGGCGCGTGTGCGGGCTGTCCGTCATCGACTATTACCCTGAAAATGGGGATTGAAAACCTGCTGCGCCACTATATACCAGAGGTCAGCGAAGTCCGCCCCGTCGCCGTTTAGAAAATGATTTTGGCGTTTGATACCAGCAGTGCCGCGTGTCGTTTTGCCCTGTGTTTGGACGGGCGGATTGTTGCTGTTCGGGGTGCCGAATTGCGCCGAGATATGGCGGAACGTCTGTTTGATGAGCTGGGGTTGGTTCTGGCGGACGGCGGGTGCGACTGGCGCGATTTAACGGGAGTGGCGGTGTGTGTTGGGCCTGGCGGATTTACTGGTTTGCGGGTCGGGGTTTCCGCCGCGCGAGGGTTGGCTTTGGGTTTAGGGGTGCGGGTTGTTGGCGTTGGCTTGGATGAGGTTTCTGGCGATTGTGTGGCGAGCGCGGTTGGTGTATTGGGCGAGCAGTTATTGAACAGTGGTTGCGATTTGCCCTTGCCCGCGCCGTTGTATTTGAAGGGCGCGAATGCCGCCTTGCCAAGGGATGTTGCGCCTGTTATAATTTAATTGTGAATGGTGAATTGTTATGGATTTATTTATAAAAATAGCTGTTGCAGTAACGATTATCGCAATAGCGTCTTATGCGAATATAGAAGCGATTAAAGCGATAATGCCTGACTTGATGGCAGAGGCATATATAGCAATGGCATCTGGTGTGATTGCTCTTATTGCTTTGTTGTTTGCTATTGTTCAAGGTTGGCAAAATCAAAAGCACAATAAACTTTCGGTGAAGCCGTTAATAAAGTGTGAGTCGAGTGATGGAACGGACGGTGATAAAAGACATGTTGTACTTTCGCTTGTAAATCATGGTACTGGTCCAGCGTTAATTACAAACTTTATTTTGTCTTTCAATGGTAATCCAGTTGTGCGTAATGACAGTGCGGAATACGCTAGTTTTTTGAAAGAAAAACTTAACAGCTTAAATGGGAATAAGAAAAATTTAGGTATCGGGTTTATTATGCGGGGTAGCGTTATGAAAATAGCTGATGAGCTAATGCTGTGGGATATTACATATAAAAATAAAGACGATCCTGATAACCAGAATATAGAGACCATTGGAAAGCTAAGTGTGAGGGTAGAGTATCAGTCAATTTATGAAGATGAAACATTTATTTATGATCTTGCCGAAGATATTAAATCAATGGGGCAAGATCCACTCTAATGTCGCCCCTAGCAAAAAAACTAGCCCATATCCACGCGTCTTGTTTCACCATCCCTCGCCCTTGGACGGAGCAAGAATTCCATGACTTGCTAGAAAACCCAACCGTCTTTCACATTAAACATGAGCATGGCTTTGCCATCGGGCAACGGCTGGACGAGCAACAAACAGAACTGCTTACCCTAGCCGTCATCCCCGAACAACAGGGCAAGGGCTTTGGTCGCGAATTGCTAAACAATTTCATCGCAGACGTTAAAAACAAAGATGGGCAAAATATAGTATTAGAGGTTGCCAAAAACAACACCACCGCCTTGCACATGTATAAAGTGGCTGGATTTTACGAAATAGGCAACCGCCCCGCCTATTATACCGCGCCAAACACCCCCGCCATTGACGCGATTTTAATGCGCCTTGATATTAATGATTAAGTGAATTATCAAAATGAGCTAGGTTTAGTTATTTATTAACCTTTACACCTCTTACTATATTTGCTATCACAAATCCAAACAAAGGGGCAAGCCTTGCTAAATAACGATTCTATAAAAAATCGCACCATCTTTTGCCATGATAATTTGGAAATCTTACGTGGGATAGATTCCGATTGCGTGGATTTAATCTATCTTGATCCCCCGTTTAATAAAAAGAAAACCTTCACCGCCCCAATAGGCAGTAATGCCGAGGGTGCGTCTTTTTCCGATATATTCCGTGAGGAGGATGTCAAAGACGACTGGCTTTTGGATATAAAAGAGGATAATTATTTTATTCATAACCTGCTTTCCACCGTAAAAGTAATAGAGGGGCGTGCGTCTTACAATTTTTGTTATCTTGCTTATATGGCGATTCGCCTGATAGAATGCCAAAGGGTATTAAAACCCACGGGGTCAATTTATTTGCATTGCGACCCGACCATGTCGCATTATTTGAAACTGCTGTTGGATTGTATTTTTGGCGAGGCGAATTTTCGCAACGAAATCATCTGGTGCTATACTGGCCCCAGCAATGCCACGCGCGATTTCGCCCGCAAGCATGATGTGATTTTTCGCTATGTTTGCAGTGGCGATTGGGTGTTTAATACCGATGCCGTCCGTGTGCCGTATAAAAAGCTGAGCTACCAAATCAGCGGTGGCGGGATTGGCGGTAAATTGCGCGGGGAATATCGGGAGGCGCAACTTAAAAAGGGCAAAGTGCCAGAGACTTGGTGGGATGACTGTTCCCCCGTTGGACGGATTAAAAGCCAACGAACAGGCTATCCTACGCAAAAACCTCTGGCGTTGTTGGAACGGATTATCACCGCCTCATGTCCCGAAGGTGGAATTGTTTTAGACCCGTTTTGCGGATGTGCGACCACCTGCGTTGCATCGGAAAAGATGGGGCGGTCTTGGGTCGGCGTGGATGTGTCGATAAAAGCCTATGAATTGGTGCAGGAGCGGTTAGGAAAAGAGGTGGAACGCAAGGATGAATTTGAAGAGTTGCGACAAAAGGTGCATTTCAAAACCAGCCCACCCGTTCGCACGGATATGGGTACGGATACCCGCGTGCAAAAATATGTTTATATTATTTCTAATAAAAAGTTTAACGAGGGGATTGATAAAGAATGGAAAGTTGGCATTGCGTCTGATGTGAAAAAACGCCTGAATTCTTACCAAACCTCCGACCCTGACCGTGGCTATGTTTTGGAATATAGTTTCCTAACCCCGAATTTTCGCGAAATTGAAAAATATATCCATGCAACATATAAAAGTCGCCATGAATGGGTGCGCGAACCCGATATGCAAAAAATTGTTAAAGATATAGAGCTTTGGGGTAAGGGGTAGCACAACGGGTTCTTGTTGACGAGAAAAAATAGCGTGTTAAAAAAGATACATCGGGGCTTTTTTAGCAGTTATTTGCATATTTTGGCATTTTTTTACTTGCAAACCGCAATTTTTATCGTTATATGTGAAACATACCCAGTGCCTGACTTAGTCTTGCACTCTTAAAGACCACAAACTATTCTATGAATGGTTCTGTGGTCTTTGATTTTTAGCCACTTGCATCCCGCCTAATAAACCGCTATACCCCCCTAAACCCCCACCCAAAAAGGCAGAATAATGCAAGCCGTCATCCTTACCCAAGACATGATCGCCGTCCTTTGCCTGCTGGGTTTCACGGTCTTCCTCTTCGCGTCCGAAATCGTCCGCGTAGACCTCGCCGCCATCTTCATTATGGTCACGTTGGGCATCCTCAGCGCGTTCCCCACCTTCCAAAACCTCGCCGATATTGAACACCTGTTTGACGGATTCGCCTCCAACGCCGTCATATCCATCATCGCGGTCATGATAATCGGCGCGGGGCTGGATAAAACAGGCCTGATGTCCGCGATAGCCGTCAGCATCGTCAAATACGGCGGTCGCACGGAAAAACGCATCATCCCGATAGTCTCTGGCGTGGTCGGCCTGATTTCCAGCTTTATGCAGAATGTCGGCGCGGCCGCCCTATTCCTACCCGTGGTCAGCCGTATATCGGCGCGCACCGAAATCCCCATTAACCGCCTATTAATGCCCATGGGGTTTTGCGCGATTTTGGGGGGAACATTGACTATGGTTGGCTCTTCCCCTCTTATTTTGCTGAATGATTTGATTGCCACGGTCAATGTCAATCTACCCGCCGACCAGCAGATAAAATCATTCGGGCTGTTTGATGTCACCCCGATTGGGCTGGCGTTAGTCGCAACGGGCATCCTGTATTTTATGATTTGCGGGCGGTTTCTTTTGCCGAAAAACAAGATGGAGGGCGCATCGGCGCAATCCATGAAGGACTATATGAAGCGGGTTTATGGGATTAAGGCCGATATTTGCGAGGTTCGCATTCCAGAGGGCAACCTGTTAATTGGTGAAGCCATCGGCGATATTATGGAGGCGCATCATATCTATGTCATCGGCTATTATCACCGAGGCAGTAAAATATTCCCTCCCGTTTTAACCCGCCCTATTGAAGCACCGTGTCGGCTGGCTATTCTGGGTCGGCGGAAAGTTGTCGCCGAAATGGTGGCGGATTATGGGCTGGAACTGCTGCCAGGGTTAGAGGTTTTTGCCGAAGATGTCGCCCCCACGAAATCGGGTGTGGCGGAAATCGTCATCCCCCCCGATAGCAATGTTATCGGCAAATCCGCCCGTGATTTGTTATTACGGCAGACTTATGGGCAGAGCCTGCTAGCGATTCATAGAGGCAGCGATGTGTTCAGTCATGTGGAAACCGAGGAACACGAATCCAGTCGCGTTGGCACTATCCCCCTGCAAGGCGGCGATACCATAGTCGTGCATACCGAATGGGGCAACCTCACCCGTTTGAATAAAAACCCGAATTTCGTCATTGTGACCTCGGATTATCCCCAAGAAGACTTGCGCCCGCATAAGGTCGGCTGGGCGTTGTTTTTCTTTGCCATCGCGTTGGGGTTAATTTTGTTTAGCGATTTGCGGTTGTCTCTGTGCCTGTTGGTCGGGGCGTTGGGGATGGTTTTAAGTAATGTTTTGACCGTGGATGAGGCGTATCAATCGGTCGGCTGGAACACGGTGTTTCTGCTGGCTTCGCTGATTCCATTGGGGCAGGCGGTGCAAAATACCGGCACGGCGGAATGGATAGCCTATCAGTTTTTAACAGTGCTGGACGGCTGGCCTTTGTGGTCGTTGCAAGCGGTGTTGGCGGTGCTGGCGACTATATTTACGTTGGTGATGTCTAATGTAGGGGCGACGGTTTTGCTGGTGCCTTTGGCGGTGTCTATCGCGTTGGCTTCTGGCGGAGACCCTGCGTTGTTCGCTTTGACCGTGGCGATTTCTACGTCCAATTCGTTTTTAATCCCCACGCATCAGGTGAATGCTTTGATTATGACCCCTGGTGGCTATCGCGTGATGGATTTCGTGCGCACTGGGGGGGGTATGACGGTGTTGTTTTTGGTTGTGTCGCTGGGTGTGATGAATTTGTTTTATTAAAAGAATTTGAATGACTAATAATATATTTTATACGGGCGATAATCTGTCTATCCTTAGAAAAATGAAAGATAACTCGGTGGATTTGGTCTATCTTGACCCGCCGTTTAATTCAGGGCGAATTTATAAGGGTACGGTGGGTAGCCAGTCGGACGGCGCACAATTTAGCGATTTGTGGGGTTGGTCTAACTTCGATGAAAAGGCTTATATCCAGAAGGTACAAGAACACGAAAACCTTAGCCAGTTTATAGACCTTATCGGCAAAATAGTTGGCATAGAGATGAAGTCTTATATATCCTATATGTACATGCGGATTGTAGAATTACACCGCATTTTGAAAGAAACGGGTTCTTTATATCTACATGCCGATCAGACGGCGTGTCATTATCTTAAAATCATTCTTGACGATGTATTCGGGTCTGATAACTTTTTGAACGAGGTGATTTGGAGCTATCGCACAGGCGGTGCATCCCCCAAGAGATTCGCAAAGAAGCATGATGTTATTTTGTTTTATGCCAAGGCGGGTGGGTATTATTTCGGTGATATTAAGGAAAAGGCCTACACAAAGGCAAAGGGCAGAAAGGCGGGTGTTGTTAAATACGGCGCGGGCAATGCCGAGTTCTTTGAGGATGCGGGAGGCGTGTATAATCTGGTGAATTGCCGTGATGTGTGGGACATTCCCTATATCAATAGTCAGGCGAAAGAGCGCACGGGCTATCCCACGCAGAAACCCGTGGCGTTGTTAGAGCGGGTTATTCGCGCGTCCAGCAAAGAGGGGGATGTGGTGCTAGACCCGTTTTGTGGGAGTGGCACGACTTGCGTGGTTGCCCAGCAGCTCGGGCGGCAGTGGATAGGGATTGATATTGAGGCAAAGGCGGCGGATATTCTGGCAGAGCGGTTAGGCGGGGAGTCGTTTGAGCGGTTAATCGTTAACCGTTAATCGTTAACCGTTATTCCAAAGTCGGCTTATTCTGCGGACGAAAAATCTCTCTAAACAACCCAGGCGCAAAAATAGACACGGGATTAACCACAATCTTCGGCTCCTCAAAACTGCCCTTCACGGTATAGGTGAAACTGAACAGCCCGCCGCCCCTGTTCCGCGCTGATAGCTGCCCGAACACCCGCTCAAACAACCCGTTTAACGCATAAAACGGCGTCATCTCCCCCTCAAAATCCACGACCTTATCGTTCGCGTTATAAACCCCGCTCATAGTCATCCCGACAGAGCCACCAATCGCGCTCATATTGTTAATAATAACGCCATTCGGGCGCACGGTAAAATCACCGACGCTCTGTTCAAAATGAACCCCATGCCCCTCAATCTGTTGTACCAGTCCAATCACACTAACAGAATTAAACACATCTATCATGGGGTTTGTGTCGCGTAATTGCCCGTCATCAACCTCAAATTCACCGCTATAAACCCCCGCCTCTGCCTGTGGAATCAACCGCATCCAACCGGTCCCATGCAAAACTCCATTCAACAACCCAGCCGAGGATAACAGCCCGCCGACATCCTCTGCCGATACATCCACTTGCAACCCGTGTTCCGCCTGTGATAACACGCCAGAAACGGGCGCACCGCCATTTACTTGCCCGCTGAAATCGCCATAATCCGCGCCAATATCCGTGCCTTTCGGGGCAATAGTCGCGCTGAACCCCGTCAATGCAATACCCTCGGTAATCTGAAAGCTATCAAAATTCACCTGCATCTGCCCGCCGTCTGGCATGCCGTCATCCGTTTGCGATAGCACCAGCTTGCGCAAATCCGCCGTGCCACCCTGTAAAATAGTCTGCGCGGGGGTATCAGCTGTCGCCGCAATCAGCGTGATCGAGGTATCCATCACCCCATCCAGAATAAACGAGGACAACGCCAATCGCTCAAAACCGCCGTTGCCACCAAACGAAATACTCCCCTGTGCGTGCAATCCATTGGTGTTTATAGCAAGGCTATCCACGCTAAACGGTTCGGTTAAATAGCCCGCTATCGTCAAACTACCCCCCTGCCCGCGCGGTTTTTCCCAACCCAAAGCAGGCACGGACAGCCCCAACCCGCGCAATTCGCTGTTAATTTCATAGGTCATACGTTGTCCCTTTTCCAAAACCAACGCCAGTGTGGATGGGGCAGAGCCGCCCAAATAACCCGCAGGCAAATCAATCCCAAAGGCGTGCAAATTCGCACTGCTGAGCGCAACCGACACGTCCAGATAGCTCTTCTGTGCGTCCGTTTGCGTGAAATCCATCCGCCACGCACCCTCTGCCACAATAGAATCCAGCATCGCTGGTCCTTCAATGATTATATCCGTGTGTGTCGCCGTGAAATCAATCGATTCGGCACTGATATTATGCCCTTCAAACAGGTTATCCGAATTAAAATCGGTAATATAGCCGTTAAAATCCAGCACAACATCGGCGGTCGTTAAATCATCCGTCAAAGGAATAGTCAATGTACCCGTGGCGAAAACCTGCCCCTCCCCAATATCCGTATCCAGCCCGATTTTGGATAAAAAGCGGAATTTATCAACATCCAGCAGGTTCAGGGTGGAGGTAATAGAGCCAGTCGCCTTCAAAATAAAAATCGCGGGCGCACGGCTGATATTCAAATTGGGGATTTTGAAATCGGAATTGGATAAATCGATTTTGCCACCATCGGCGGTCGTAACAAACCCGCTATCCAAATGAACATCTAAGTCGGACTGCGTCACGCGCCCAAACCCCGTGCCTTGTTCCACACGCGGCAGACCCGGAATATATTCCAAATACAAATCGTTATAATAAAAATCAATGCCAAAAGTCAGCCCGTCGTCTTGCAGGGACAGAGTCCCCAGCAAAGTGCTAAACACCCCGCGATGAATCTGGTCTTGCATCCATTCCCGTGCCTCTGGTTTTACATCCACAGGCCAAAGTTGCATAAAATCGGCAACACTGATTTCATTGCTGGCCATTTTATATTCGCCAACCCACGCGCCCTCTGTATCATCTTTCTGCCAATGCACCCCGTTAAAGGTGAATATGGTTTTATCGTTGATAACTTGGGCTTGGTGCAAATCAAAACGGCGGGCTTTCACATCGTACCCTGCCTTTATGATACCGTTTGTCAGCAAAAGCGGAGTCTCCAACCCGCCCGATTCGCGCACCGAAAGCTGGTCTATGGCAAGGTCGGCACTTATCCCATTCAGCCCGCTTTGCGCCGTATAATCCAGCGCGATTTGCCCGGTTGCTTGCAATACGCCAAAGGGCGTGGCGATATCCAAATGGGCTATATCAAAGGTATTATCATGCCCCGAATAGGTGAAAATAATCTTGCTGGTATGGGCAAAATCGCCTGTATCATCCCGCGCGGCCTCTATCACGCCCGCGAAATTATCCACCTGCCAGTCTTGGGATAAATCAAACCGCATCATGCCCGATAAATCCGATTCAATCATCGGCACATCCAACGTCCAATTACCGCCCAACTGGTCACTGAGCGTTTCCAGATAAACATGGTCAAAGCTAACCACCGCTTGGGATTGCATCGCGCCGAGCCGATGGGTGATATCAAGGCTGATAGTACTGGGGGAATCGCTGCGATTCTGCCCGCCTTCGTTGCGCAAAGACAACGCCAGCCGTGCATTAAACTCATCCCCCGCACGGGCGAGGTGAAGCGTGGCATTTTCAAAGTGAAAGGTTTGGCGGGTTCGCTGGTCTTCAATATCAATAATCGTGTCAATCACGCTGATTTCATCCAGTTGCGATAATTCCGCGACATTATCAAAGACGACAAGCGCGGCATCAATGGTATTAAATTCCGCGCTATCGTTGCCCATATTTAATTGTAAATTAAACTGCCCGTTCTGGTCGCTGATCACTTGCAGGGATACACCCGAAAGCCGAAGGGCTAGAGGGCGGAAATTGCCTCTGAACAAGTCGGGGACGGCCAGTTCCACCTCCACCACAGGCAGGCGAGCCAGCTCTGCCCCCTCCAAATCACGCAATATAGTATCGGTGAAACTCACCTTGCTTTGCACGAACCCCGCGTCCGTGCCAATGGAAATAGACCCGATTTCCACCGCTATATTGCCCAAAGATTGATTCACCCGCGATTCCACGAAATCAACGATTCTGGGGTGGGATATTGGGCCTGATTGAACCCGTATAAATATGGCGATGCCCAGCAGGATTATGATGACAAACGCGGTCATAGCCAGTTGGAAAAACAGGCGGATAAGCCTTGTTCCAATGGCTTTTATGGTGTTTAATCTTGCCGACATGAGAGGTGCAGTCCTGCATTTTGGTGCGTCAATTTGACACACTTGTTTGGGGGCTTTTAGCATATAAAATTTGTATTTTACAGGGGGGATTTGGCAATATGGGGGAAAATACGGATATTTGAATGGGGCGTGAAAGGGCGGTATGAATCGGGCGTGAAAGGGTTGCAAAACACCCCTTGCAACTCTGCGTGAAAGTGGTTATCTTCACAGATGCGGTGCTGCGCTTCTGGTCAGACAGTCTATTCCAGTGGCTATAACTTTTTCCAAGGGAACTGGCGCTATCATCGACCGTGGTCTTTGGTATCTAGTACCCACCTGATTTTCAGGCTCTTGGAATTCATACTGCCAACCGTTGTGTGGTGCCGCGTTTTTATTTGGGGGTTTTTATGGCGAATATGGATAAAATGACGGCGCGGCGGGCGGCGTTGGACGCGCGGGCTGTGGCGCATAAGGGCGGGTTTGATGTGGCCGCCAATACGCATTTACTGGATTATTTACGGGGGGCTGCGGGCGCGGGCGCGTGTATCGCGGGCTATATGCCGATACGAACAGAGGTCTCGCCAATGGCGACTCTGGATGCGTTGGACGAGCTGGGGTTTGCGTTGTGTTTGCCAGTCGTTATCGGCAAAGACCGCCCCTTGGCGTTTCGCTCGTGGCGGTTCGGTGGGGCGTTGATTGATGGAGCGTTTGGCGCGGCTGTGCCTGCCAAGGGCGCGGATGTATCCCCTGACATAGTGATTACCCCGATGGTTGGGTTTGATAAACGTGGCTATCGTTTGGGTTATGGTGGCGGGTTTTATGATAGGAGTTTCGCTGGGATGGAGCGCGTTGTGGTGGTGGGTTTCGCCTATAGTGCGCAGGAAGTCGCGCGAGTGGATGAGGATGCAACCGATGTAAAGATGGATGTATTGGTTACGGAAAATGGGGTTGTGGGGTTTAGTGATTAGTGATTAGTGATTAGTGATTTTTTTCTTGCGCCCTCACTTCGGGGCAAGCCCCGTTCGTTCGGGCTTCCCGCCCGCCCACCCCTCCTGCGGAGTGCGGGCGGACGGTTTTATTGGCTAAAGCCTGTCCTAGTATCTAGGCAAAGCCTAAATAAATTTAGAGCAAACCCATCACCAATTCCCAAGTATTCTTCGCAAATAATCCACTCTACCGTCTTGTTATTCCAGATAGCAAATTTATAGAAAATCTATCGTCTAGGAACCAAAGGCTTTTGTGTATGGGCTTTTTCGCAAGAAAAAGCTCTATATGCACAAAAGCCCCCACTAATCATTAATCACTAATAACTAATCACTAACAACTACTTCCAACTTCCCCAAAAATACACTAAACCCCCACTATGCGTGTTTTATTCTTGGGAGATGTGATGGGACGGGCGGGGCGGACGGCGATTGTCCAGACCCTGCCGCGTTTGCGCACCGATTGGCGGCTGGATTTCATCGTCATTAACGCGGAAAACACGACGAGCGGGCGCGGTCTGTCACCCGCCCACGCTACCGAAATTCTGGACGCTGGCGCGGATGTTTTGACGCTCGGCGACCACGCGTTTGACCAACGTGATATGGTGAGTTTTATTCAAAAAGAGCCGAGGATTATCCGTCCATTAAACCTCGCCAAAGCCGCCCCTGGACGGGGGTTTGGCATTTATACCACGCAAAATGGGCAGAAAATTCTGGTGACCCAAGCCTTGGGGCAAGTGTTTATGAAACAGCCGTTTGCCGACCCGTTTGCCGCGCTGGATACCGCCTTGCAAACTGCGCCTTTGGGCGGGATTGCCGCCGTGATTGTCGATTTCCACGCCGAGGCTACATCCGAGAAAATGGCAATGGGGCATTGGCTGGATGGTCGTGCGAGCTTGGTTATTGGCACGCATACTCACGTGCCGACCGCCGATTTGCAGATTTTGCCGAAAGGCACGGCGTATCAGAGCGACGCTGGGATGTGTGGCGATTATAACAGTGTGATTGGGATGGATAAGGCCGAGCCGATGCGCCGTTTTCTAACGGGAATGACGCGGGATCGGTTTGCCCCTGCTGGTGGGGAGGCGACCCTATGTGGGGTGTTTGTAGAGACGGGTGCGGACGGGTTAGCGGCGCGGGTGTTGCCCGTGCGGATTGGCGGGCGATTGGGGGAGGAGGGGGTTTAGGAGAGGGGGTGGCAGTAAGGTGATTCTTCTATTATAGGTTGCTTACAAAGCCCGTCGTTTATATGCTTATTTAAACCGCTTTCTGCCATAACCATTTGATAATTAGCCATAGGGTAATATTTTGAAACTACTATGATAGGTTGACATTCTTTATAGCAAAAACATTCATTAAACATTTCAATAGCCCTTGCTATTTGTGCAAAAGCCTCTTCGTAGTGCGTCCCCTTTAATTCAATATAATAGTTTATATCCCCGTGTTGAACCATAAAATCGCATCTTTGGGTCGAACTATCCGTTTCAGGTAAAAGACCTTTATCTATTTTTATCCGTTTTAATTCGTCCTCATTATTATTAACAAAAATTAATCTAGCATTGTTTTCCTTGACAGATAACAATTTTTTTTGGATTTTCTTTATATAACGCGTCTTGGCTAATATCTCTGCGCAATCAACCATATCTTTTACCACCTTTATTTTAGTGAGCTTTATTGTTGGCAATTAGATTATGATAATCTTCTGCAATTTTTCTAAATGCCTTATCCATTTTTTCCATCTTAATTAAGTCATGCTTTTCATAATAAATATTTTCTACAGTTCCATTGGATACATGATAAGCATTAGCAACCATATTTTTATTCTGCGCAGGATGAATTTCATTATTGAAGCATGCAGGGATAAAGGGGCTATGTGTGGTTACCATCACTTTACAATATTTCGCACGTGCTACATCCGCAATCATCTTAATAAGACTAAGCTGTGAATCAGGGTAAATATGTGCTTCTGGTTCCTCTATAATAAGAAGCTGATTTATTTTTTCTTTTTTTGGAAACCCGCTAATCCCAGCAAGCAAAGGTAAAACCTCTTGTTGCCCAGAGGATGCGTCTTTTAATTTTACAATTTCGCCCCAATTGTTTTCAATATAATCAATTCTATTTTTATACACATAATTTCCAGCAAGAACTTTATTGGCTTCTTTAAACCAATCTTTATTTCTTTTAGGATTCTTAAATTCATCAGAAAACCTTTCTTGTTGCCCTTCCCAAAAACTGGCAAAGCGTTTTGACAAAGGTTCAAGGCTATACTCCTCAGAATCTTCAAACCTACTTGAAGCTATCATCCTAAAAATATTATCTTGCACTGTGGCAAGAAACAACCGCGAGGCAGGAACATACAAAACAGACGGCACACTAGAAAAATCCACGCGTTCCTTCAATAAAATTGAAAGGTTGCTTCTTATTAAAAAACTTGTTCTAATTAAGCTAGACCTATCTATCTTTCTTTTATCCTTAGGGCTAAATTCTTTTTCTAAATAGGTATTTATATCATTAAAAATTTCTTGAGCATTTTCTATAAAATCATCTAAAGCTTTTGAATGCTTTATTGTAATTTTTGAGCCCTTCTTATCTTTTTTTATAGATATAGAAATTTCATCGCTTTCAAAATCAACAGAAAATCCGCTACCTATATTTTCTATGTTAGGAAACAAGTCGCAAAAAAAACTGACCCTACTATTAACATATTCATCAATGTTTTTTTCTTCTGAAACATCCCTAGAAAAGCGATATATGCGGGCTTGAAAGCTACGCAACAACCCTTCTTGATATTCCCAAAAGAAACACCGCAATTTTGCCAACAGGCTTTTCCCCGTTGCCTGTTCGCCGACAAGCACGGTAATATCGCCACATTTCATAGTCGCTTCTTTTATCACCATGAAATTTTTAACGGTGATAACTTCATTATCCAACTTGGGATATTCTAAAACATTATCTTTGCTCATAACCATTCCCCTTTACCACTATAATAACCATTCCCCTGCAAAACACAAGCCCCCTACTCATCCATCTTCAAAGCAGATATAAACGCCTGCTGCGGGATTTCCACCTTACCAAACTGGCGCATCTTCTTCTTCCCCGCCTTTTGCTTATCCAACAACTTGCGCTTACGGGTCACATCGCCACCATAACACTTGGCGGTCACATCCTTACGCAACGCCGACAGAGTCTCCCGCGCGATAACCCGCCCGCCAACAGCCGCCTGAATGGGGATTTTGAATTGATGCTGGGGTATCAGCTCTTTTAACTTCTCCACCATCACCCGCCCACGCGCATCAGCCCTATCCCTATGAACCATCATGGACAAAGCATCCACTGGCTCTTCATTCACCAAAATCTGCATTTTCACCAGATTATCCACGCAATACCCCTGTATTGTATAGTCAAACGACGCATAGCCCTTTGTTACCGATTTCAACCTATCATAAAAATCAAAAACCACCTCGTTCAAAGGCAAATCATAAACGACCATAGCCCGACTGCCCGCATAGGTTAAATCACGCTGGATACCGCGCCTATCCTGACACAGCTTTAACACATCGCCAAGATACCCGTCAGGCACTAGAATAGTCGCGTTAATACGGGGTTCTTCTATCCGCTCTATACTGCCCAAATCGGGCATATCGGCGGGGTTGTGCAGCTCTACCATCGTCCCATTGCGCAGATGAACTTGGTAAATGACCGAGGGCGCGGTGGTAATCAGCTCTATCCCGTATTCGCGGTCTAACCTATCGCGGATGACCTCCAAATGCAGCAGCCCAAGGAAACCACAGCGAAAGCCAAAGCCCAAGGCGGCGGAAGTCTCCATTTCCGTGCTAAAGCTCGCGTCATTCAGGGATAGTTTGGAAATCGCCTCACGCAAATCTTCAAAATCGCCGTTATCCACGGGGAACAACCCGCAGAACACAACAGGCTGGGCGGGGGCGAAACCAGGCAACGCGGCATCGCACGGTTTTTTATCATGGGTGATAGTATCACCGACCCGCGTATCGGCGACTTTTTTGATAGAGGCTGTTAGAAACCCCATTTCACCGGGTCCCAGCGATTCTACCGATTCGCGTTCGGGGCGGAATACTCCGATTTGGTCAACGTTATAGGCCGCGTCCGCGTTCATCATACGGATTTTATCGCCTTTGTGCAAAATACCGTCAATCACGCGGATAAGGACGACAACACCTAGGTAGGAATCATACCAGCTATCCACCAGCATGACTTTTAGGGGCGCATCCGCATCGCCAACGGGTGCGGGCAAACGGGTGACGATGGACTCCAAAACATCAGGGATACCGAGACCCGTTTTGGCGGATATTTCCAAGGCTTCGGTGGTGTCAATACCGATAACATCCTCTATTTGTTGGCGCACACGGTCGGGTTCGGCGGCGGGCAAATCGACTTTATTAAGGACGGGCAGGATTTCATGGTTGGCTTCTATAGCGTGGTAGACGTTGGCGAGGGTCTGCGCCTCCACCCCTTGGCTGGCATCAACGACCAGCAAAGAGCCCTCAACCGCGCGCATGGAGCGAGAGACTTCGTAGGCGAAATCCACATGCCCAGGCGTATCGATTAGGTTAAGGATATAGGTTTGTCCGTCTTTCGCGGGGTATTCAATCCGCACGAGGTTGGCTTTTATCGTAATGCCCCGTTCGCGTTCTATGTCCATAGTGTCAAGGATTTGCTCCTCCATATCCCGTGCGGCGACCGTGCCTGTGGATTGGATGAGACGGTCGGCAAGGGTGGATTTGCCGTGGTCTATGTGCGCGATGATGGCGAAGTTGCGGATGTTTTTGGTGTCAGTCATGGGGGGGTTATGGGTGATTTAGTGAGGGGAGTCAAGGGTTTTAGTTATTAGTTATTAGTTGTTAGTTATTAGTGGTGAATGAATTGTGAATTGTAAATTATGAATGGTGAATTATTGGTTATTCTGGATTAGAGGTTAGGTATTAGAAGTTAAGGGCAGAGCTTTTTTGTTGCGCCCTCACTTCGTTCGGTTGCCCACCCGCCCACCCCTCCTGCGGAGAGCTGGGCGGGTTATTTTTGGCTGGGGTTTGGCTCAGCGTCTTGTATATAGTCTAAATAAATTTAAGGAATATCTGCCGTCTTGTACATCGGGCTTTTGGCATGCTCCCACGAAGTGGGGGCTACGCACAAAAGACCACGCTGGTCGGCACTCGCGTAAGCGATGACGAAGACATTATTTTTATTTTCGGGCAGGTTCAACTGCCCTTGTGGGCATCACTAATAACTAATAACTAATAACTAATAACTAATAACTAATAACTAACAACTAATAACTAATAACTAACAACTAACAACTAATAACTAATAACTAATAACTAATAACTAATAACTAACAACTAACAACTATCTAAACGCCGTCTCCGCAAAGCTCCTTAACTTCCGCGAATGCAGCCGTTCCATCGGCATATCGCGCAACCGCTCCATAGCCTTTATCCCTATCTTCAAATGCCGCTTCACCTGTGTTTGATAAAAATCACTCGCCATTCCGGGCAGCTTTAATTCCCCGTGCAACGGCTTATCCGACACGCATAACAACGTCCCATAAGGCACGCGAAACCGAAACCCGTTCGTCGCTATAATCGCCGATTCCATATCCAACCCGATGGCTCGGCTTTGCTTTAACCGATGCATCAGCCCTGATTCGTGAAACAGCTCCCAATTCCTATTACCCACGGACGCAACCGTCCCCGTGCGCATTATCCGCTTTAATTCATAGCCAGACAGCGCGGTTTCATCCGCCACCGCGCTCTCCAAAGCCACCTGTATTTCCGCCAGCGGAGGAATAGGCACAGACACGGGCAAATCCGTATCCAGCACATCATCCTCTCTTTGATAAGCATGCGCCAGCACAAAATCGCCCAAAGATTGCGAATTGCGCAACCCCGCGCAATGCCCCAACATCACCCAAGCCTGCGGGCGCAAAACCGCTATATGGTCGGTGGCGGTTTTGGCGTTGGACGGACCAACCCCTATATTAACAAGGGTTATTCCATCCCCGTTGGCTCGTTTTAAATGATAGGCAGGCATTTGCGGCAGGTTTTGCAGGGTTTCATCAATTTTATCAGGGTCGCTGATTTCGGCACTGCCAGAGGCGACAAACGAGCAATATCCACTGGTCTTATCCGCCAGCATAGCACGGGCATAGGCGGCAAATTCCTCGACATAAAACTGGTAGTTTGTAAAGAGGATGAACTGCTGAAAATGCTCTATATCCGTGGCGGTATAATGCACCAAACGCGCCAAAGAATAATCCACACGCTGGGCGGTAAAGGGGGCCAAAGCCGTCGCGCAGGACAAATCTTTCGGGTCGCCATTGATGATATTATCGTTGGTTGTGGTTAAATCGGGGACATCAAACATATCGCGCAGATTGAACGCAGGGCGAGGGTTTGAGGGCGCAGCTCTGCCCTTATCAGTAAGGGCGAAATGGATGGGAATAGGCGTATCGGACGCGCCAACCTGCACAGGCACCTTGTGGTGGGCGATAATCAGCGCGATTTGCTCGGTAAGGTAGGATTTGAACAGGTCGGGCGCGGTTATCGTGGTGGAATATAGGTCGGGGCGGACAACATGCCCAAAGGCGAGGCGACCGTCCATCGGCGGCTGGGAATAGGAGTCTATTTTCAGGCTGATTTGCGGGTAGAAGGCACGGTATCTTTGCGGAGTTTTAGGGGTGGTTTGCCCGATGGATTGGAATTTATCGCGTAGGAAGGCGATGGATTGCTGATACAGCATGTCAAGGTGGGCAACGGCCTGTTCCGCCGTATCAAACGATTGGGCGGGGGCGGTTGGCGGGGAGTGGATTTTAAAGTTATTTTGATTTGGCATTTTTATTACTCTAATTGCATAGAAACTGTCGCAGGTTTTAATGCCAAAAGAGCATCCGTGCCTTTAAGATCTGGATTTTTAAGTGCAACTTCATAAGGAGTTTTTTCTGCTTTATTCTTTAACCTAGTATCTGCATCAAGATCCAATAAAGCCATAATAGCCCCTTGAGGATTTTTATGATTTGTTGCTGCTAGATGTAACGGTGTTCGGTGATCCCAATCACGCACATTTATATCCGCTCCTTTATCCACCAATGCCTTAATCACCTCGGGATACTTATTAAACTCTGCTGCTAAATGAAGTGGCGCAATGCTCCGCGAGCCATAACCGCACAACGCATTCACGTCCGCGTCAGCATTCAGTAAGACGTTAATAACTTCAATGGTTTTATTCCACAATAGCGCCAAATGAAGCGGTGTTTCATACAGATGATTTTCTGCATTCACATTTGCACCAGCACCTAGCAAGGTTTTAAATACTTCAGGGTCTTTATTCCAGATTCCCGCACAATGAAGAGTCGTGTGTCCTTCTTCATGCAATGCATCGGCCTTCTCACCCTTATTTAGGTATTCTTGCACTTTTTCAGGAGTCATCTTACTCCAAAAATTTCCTTCTTTATATATCCAACCTTTCATTTTTCTATCCTTTTAGTTAATCGTTCACCGTTCCTCAATCCGCCCATCCAAATACGGCTTATACCCGCCCGATTGCGCGGCCATATACTCGGCAACGACATCGGCCAAATCCGCCCCGAAATCGTAGGCATTCCGCCCATCCGTGCTGAACACCTTATAGCCATCACCGCCATTGCGCACATAATTATTCGTCACAACGTTATAAACCTTGGACTCATCAATCGCAACCCACGCACCGTTTTCCATCACCTCTACCGAGCTAATCCGCCCTTCATTCGGGGCAACACCGCGCGAGAAGCTAAACCGCAAACCCGCGACTTGGGGAAACCGCCCTTTGGCCTCTTCCACCTGCGACACGCCGTTTTCCAGCCCCGCAATAACCCCAGCACCCGTGATTTCAAAAGTCGCCAAAGTATTTTGGAAAGGCAACACGGCCAGCACATCGCCCATAGTCACATCGCCCGCGTCAATGGACGCACGAATCCCGCCACCATTGGCTATGGCAATGGAAACACCTTGATCCGCGACCCTATCCAGCATAGCATCGGCGACCAGATTGCCCAGCTCACACTCCTGCATACGGCAATTTGTCACATCAATCAAAGCCATGCTCTGCGCGACAATACGGGTGCGGATTTCCTCCAAAGGGGTTGCCAGCTCTGCTATGCGACCTTTGATACCACCATCTTCTGCCACGGCTGCATCCATCACCAGAGGCTCGCCCACTGCCGAAATAATCCGCCCAGCGTCATCAAACCGCAGGTTCAATTCGCCCAAGAACTTGCCATAAGCATAGGCCTGCACAATCGCCGTATCGCCAACCATAGTTGGATAGGGACCGACTGCTCTGTCATTCACATTGGACAGCAAAGTATTGCTATGCCCGCCGACAATCACATCAACACCCGTTGTTTGCTCCGCCACACGCAGATCAACACTATAGCCAGAATGGGACAAAACGATGATTTTATTAACGCCTTGGGCGGTCATTTTATCAACCTCCCCCTGTACGGCAGCCACTGGGTCACTGAAGGTTATATTTTTGCCCGGACTGGCCAGCTCATCCGTATCAATCGGGGTTAATCCAATCATCCCAATCCGTTGCCCCGCTTTTTCAATAATAACCGATTTTTCAATCAAACCAGCCAAGGCGGGCTCCATAGTAATATCGGCATTAGACATTAAAATAGGGAAATCAACCGTATTGACGAAATCACGCAAAACCGTGGGGCCATCATCAAATTCATGGTTGCCGACGGTCATGCCGTCATAGCCCAGTTTGTTCATCATTTCCGCGGCGACACTGCCTTTGTAATAGGTATAAAACAGAGTGCCTTGGAACTGGTCTCCGCCATCCAGCAACAGCGTATTGCCCGCCCGCGCCCGTGCGTTTTGAATCGCGGTAATCAGCCGAGCCGTACCGCCAAAGCATTCGCCCTCATCATTATCCTCAGGCTTGCATATACCGTCGTATTTGGACACGGGTTCAAATCGCGCGTGGAAATCATTCGTATGCAGAATGGTAAGGTCGTAATCCGCCCAAGCAGGGGTGGTTAGGGTCAACGCGGTCGCGCCGATAAGCAAGTGTTTTAACATAATATTCTCCTTTTTTTATGTTGTGTTTATGGTGTGTGGATTTAGAATACCTATTTTAGAGCGAAAGCAAAGGGCAAAAGCTGGCTAATTGTGAAAATTTGTTCTTTCCCTGAATTTGATAGGCACAAAACGGGGATATCATGCCCGAATTCCCAGATGACTTGGCGACAAATACCGCAAGGAGTGGCGATGGTGGGGCTGTTAGTGACAACGGCTATCGCTTTGATTTTTGTGGTTTTAATTTTTCCCGTGCTTTGCCCGCCGATTTTACCCTGTGCCACGGCGGTGAATATGGCAGTGCGTTCGGCGCAATTGGTCGCGCCAAAGCTGGCATTTTCAACATTGCATCCAGTGGTCAGCGTGCCGTCAGTCAGCAAAACCGCCGCACCAACGTGGAATTTGGAATACGGGGCGTAGGCGTTTGATAACGCGGTTTTGGCGGCGGTACGCAGGCGGATTTTATCCGATTCGGTTATGAGTGTAGCATTTGTCATAATGGCTATTGTAAGAATTTTTCGGCGGATAGCAAGGGGGTTTTGGGAGGGATTTTTATGACGCGGAGCGAATTGGCAAAACCCTATTGACACTTTTTTTAAAAAATATAAAACCCAATAAACAAAACGAAAGGCGGCGCTATGGCCCACCCCATACTCACATCCATAAGAACCAAAAGAATAAAACTTTTATTCAAATATCTAACTTTGGGTAAATCTCTTAAAACCGCTGTAACACAACCAGACTTCAAATCCTTTTGCCAAAATTTGGGCTATAACCTGACTGTGGCGAATTTTTATTCCTCCATTCCAATGATGACGGATTTGGACGCCCACTATGCGACTAACGACAATAAACCCCTGTATAATCACGAATCTGTCTTTGATAAAAAGACTATGGAGGCGTTTTTAAACCGCTTAATGAAATACGAACCTGAGTTCAAACCGCCCCAAAACCCTACCGACATTGAAACCGAATACTTTTCTAAAAATGAGATGTTTTCCCATTCCGATGCGATGGCATATTACGCTATTATCCGCCATTTCAAACCGCAAAAGATTTTTGAAATAGGCTGTGGCTATTCCACTTTGGTTGCCAACTGCGCGGTGACGAAAAACAAAAGCGGGCGGATTATCGCGAACGAACCCTATCCGCGTGAGTTTTTACACCAGTTGCCTGATGTGAAATTAACCGCGCAAACCGCCCAGAAAATCACTGCCAAACATATTAATTCGCAACTGAATGACGGCGATATTTTGTTTGTAGATACCACCCACACGGTGAAAGAGGGTTCTGACGTTATTCATATCATTTGCGATTTGTTGCCGAACATTACCAAAACCATCTATGTTCATTTTCACGATATTTTTCTGCCGTTTGTTTATCCGAAATCTTGGATTTATGAGGGACGGAATTGGGAAGAGCAGTATTTATTATATGCTTATTTGTTAAATAATAAGCAAAGCAAGGTGTTGTATTCTTCCGCCTATAATGCCCATTATTTTAAAAAGGCGATGAAGGGTTTTACCGTGGATAATCCGGGCGGGGGTAGCCTGTGGTTAAAGCTGAATTAATCCTGCATAAATAACCCACGGGAATCTGCCTATGACTCGCACAAACAATTTTGATGGAATTCGTATTATCGCGGCCTCTATGGTTATCATCGGGCACGCCTACGCCCTTACAAAAACCTCTGGAACCCCCGTTATTTGGCAAAGCGGTATTCATAGCCTTGCGATAGAGATTTTCTTTGCCATCAGTGGCTATCTGGTTGTGAAAAGTTTTACCTATGACCCCAATTTTTGGCGGTTTTTGGCAAAACGCGCGTTGCGGATTTTCCCTGGGCTGATAGTTGTTACCGTCATAGCCGCCTGTATTTTGGGACCGCTTATTACGACACTCTCTTTAAGCGATTATTTCGCAAACCCCTTATTTGAAAGCTATTTTAAATCAATAACTTTGAAAATTCACTATTCTTTGCCCGGCGTTTTTGAAAACAATATCTACCCGAACGCTGTTAATGGGTCGTTGTGGTCTTTGCCTGTAGAATTTTTTATGTATTTATCCGTGATGCTGGTCGGCGTGGGATCGCTGGTGGCTTTGCGCAAGCACCGCATTGGGTTTGAGGTGCTTTGGACGGTCTTCACCCTTGGGCTTATCGTTGCTTTTATCGGTGTGATACAAATGGAGGTTTGGGATTTATCCGTTAGCTTTTTTAAATTCTTTTACGTTCCTCATGCATTGGCTGTCGCCCCGTTTTTCGGCGTTGGCGGGATGATTTTTATCGCGGAACGCTATACCACGCGGCAAATTCCTGTGGTCGTTTTAATCGCGGTGGCGGTTTTATTGCAGGTGTATCAATCACCGATGTTAAAAATCCTTGGCTTTATTTTCATCCCGATTATTATTATTCGCGTGGGGCAAGCCAGCTGGCCTGTTTTGCGCGATTTGGGGCGGTGGGGTGATTTGTCTTATGGTACTTATTTATATGGGTTTCCTGCGGGGCAGGTATTGGCTATGTATTATTTGACAACCCTGCCGTTATTCGCGCATATCGTTTTGGCATTGCTTATCAGCTATGTTTTGGCGTTTGGCTCGTGGCATTTGGTGGAAAAACGGGCGTTGCGGTTAAAGCCTAAAAAGGCAGTGCCGCCTGCCCAACAAGGCTAACTAGCCCAACTGTTTCTTAACCAACGCCCCAGCCACGGCAAAATCCATAGTTGTCGCGTGCTGCTGCTTTAATTCCGCCATAACCCGCCCCATATCGCGAATCGATTCGGCATTCAGGGTTTCAATCGCTTGCTTCACTGCCGCTCGGATTTCGGATTCGGACATTTGTTTGGGTAAAAAAGCCTCTATCACCGTGATTTCCATCAACTCCTGTGCTTCCAATTCGGGTCGATTGGCGTTCGCGTATTGCGTGGCGGATTCCTTGCGTTGCTTAATCATCTTTGCCAAAATCTGCAAAACCTGCTGGTCTGTCGCGCCGTCATAATTGCCATCGCTACGCACGGCTATATCGTAATCCTTAATGGCGGCGGTAATCAAACGCAAGGTCATTAGCCGTTTGGAATCTTTGGCTTTCATAGCCTCTTTAATCTGGGAGTTTATCTGTTCGCGCATTGTTTTCTTATCCTTTTGCTTTGAAATTTGCTTTAAAAAGCCTATGGGGGGCGGACAATAACCCAAACGCAGGGGATATGCAATATCGTTTTCACGATTCATAATTCATAATTCACCATTGACAATCCCCCCAATTTTATCTACACACCCCCTATGTCTAAACACCCATTAACCCCTGAGAACCCCACCGCTTGTCTGGTCTTATCGGACGGCACACTCTTTTATGGCACGGGGTTTGGCGCAGAGGGCATAATTACCGCAGAATTGTGCTTTAACACCGCCATGACGGGCTACCAAGAAATCATGACCGACCCGTCCTACGACGGGCAAGCCATCACTTTCACCTTCCCCCATATAGGCAATACTGGCACGAACCACGCGGATTGCGAGTCGGCACGCCCCTTCGCAAAGGCTATGGTGATAAAACACCCGCCCAGTGTTGCGTCAAACTGGCGGTCAGAGGATGATTTGGCGGTTTGGGCGACAAAACACGGGGTAATAGGCATCGCGGGTGTGGATACTCGCCGTCTTACCCGCGCGATTCGCACGCAAGGTGCACCGCATGTGGCGATAGCCCACAGCCCCGATGGGCAGTTTGATTTGGACGCACTGATGGCGCAGGCGCGCGATTTTGCGGGGCTGGAAGATATGGATTTGGCGGGGGAGGTTTCCTGTACCAAAGACTATCACTGGCAACAGGGGCGGTGGCAATTCCCTGCGGGGTTTGAGGGGGCTGGCAAATCGCATAAACGCGTTGTCGCCATAGATTTCGGCGCGAAACGCAACATTCTGCGGTGTTTGCATTCGGCTGGGTGTGAGGTTGTGGTCCTGCCCGCAACCACCAGTGCCGATGATATTCTGGCGCAAAAGCCTGACGGTATTTTCCTATCAAACGGGCCGGGCGACCCTGCCGCCACGGGGATTTACGCGGTACCGATGATAAAACGGCTTTTACAGACGGATTTACCGATTTTCGGGATTTGTTTGGGGCATCAAATGCTGGGGCTCGCGTTGGGTGCGAAGACTATTAAAATGGGGCATGGGCATCACGGCGCAAACCACCCTGTGAAGGAAATAGCGACTGGCAAGGTGGAAATAACCTCTATGAACCACGGGTTTGCGGTGGATTCTTTGAGCTTACCAAAGGGAGTCATTGAAACGCATGTGTCTTTATTTGATGGGTCAAACTGCGGGCTGATGGTGGCGGATCGCCCGCCCCACGCGTTGGTGTTTTCGGTGCAACAGCATCCAGAGGCTTCGCCAGGGCCGACCGACAGCTTTTATTTGTTTCAGAGGTTTGCCGATAGCATAAAACAACGGCAGGATGCGTGATGAAAATAGGGATATTGCAAACGGGACGCGTGCCAGAGTCTATGATTGATGATTTCGGCGAATACCCTGATATTTTCGCGGATTTCCTTGATGGATATGGGTTTGAGTTTGAAACCTATGCCGTGGTTGACGGACAATTCCCTGCGGGTGAGGACAGCGCGGACGGCTGGTTAATAACAGGGTCGCGCCACGGAGCCTACGAGGATTTCCCGTGGATAGCCCCTTTGGAAGGTTTAATCCGCGCGATTTTTGCTGCCAAACGCCCGTTGGTTGGCGTGTGTTTCGGTCATCAAATCATTGCCCAAGCGTTAGGCGGGCGAGTAATAAAGCATCCAGACGGCTGGGTCATAGGGCATCAAATCTATGAGACGGATTGGGGTGCTTCGGGCAAATCAACTCTGTCTTTGTTGGCGTATCATCAGGATCAAGTCGTTGATCTGCCCGCCGATGCACGGTGTATTGGGGGCAATGATGCGTGCCGAAATGCTGTGCTGGCTTATGGTGATTCGGTTTTGACACTTCAGCCGCATCCAGAGTTTTCGGCTGCGTTTGTGCGTGATTTGATTGATAAGCGGGGGATTGGCGTTCTGCCCGATGATTTGCGGGTGAGTGCGCGGTTAACGTTGGATACTCCTGTGCAAGCGGGGGATGTGGCGGAGCGGTTTGCGCGGCATTTTTTGGCTAGTTGTTAGTTATTAGTTATTAGTTATTAGTTTTTTTAGCCCTTCGGGTCTTCGCCATCGCTTTGCGATGTCACCACGGGGCGCGCCCGCACCCTTGAGGGCAAGCCCTCTTCGGGGCGGGCGCACCCAAGCCTGTCCGAGCGTCTTTTGCCAAGCCTAAATAAATTTAGAATAGCCTTATCGTCTTGCAACCAAAGGCTTTTGTGTATGGGCTTTTTCATGATTTTATTTTGGTCGGGCAGGTTCAACTGCCCTTATGAAAAAGCTCTATATGCACAAAAGCCCCCACTAATAACTAACAACTAATAACTAATAACTAACCACATCAATCAGCTTAAACTTACTCTCCAACCACGGAATATACCGCACACACGGGTCAATCAGCTTTTTCTGCAATAACGGCCGCGTCAGCTCGGCTATCTCCTTGGGTATATCACCTAACGCACCCCTCCGTGCCACCAACGATATCGTCCGCGTCAAATCCTTAAACGGCAAGGGCATAACCTCCACATCCTTAACAAACCGATACGCCCGCAAATACCCCAAAGGCGTAGTAATCGCCCACCCCGCCTTATCCGCCACCATACATAAAATCGCGTGATAATTGTTGAATTCAAACCGATTCGGCAGGTTAATCCTCTGCCTCGCCAAATGCGCCTCTATCTGGCGACCCATCATAGCCGTCGAGGAATACCGAATAAACGGCATTTTCAATAACTGCGCCGCGACATCACCACGGGGATTCACCGCGCCTCGGGGGGCGACGACTATGAACGGCTCGGTCAGCAGAGGAAACACATCCATCCAGTCTTCGGTCGGTGTGTCGGCAGTGATAATCACGTCCATCGCCCTCGATTCCAGTTCTTGGCTTAAATGATGGCTGGAATCGGTTTCCAGCAAAAACTGGCAGTCTCGCAACCGTTTGGATAGTTTCATCATCAAAGCAGGCGTTACGTCCGCATCAAAATCATCCACGACCCCGACCCGCAACCGCATCATTTTTGAAAAATTAAACACGGCGAGTTCGGCCTTGGCTTGGGTTGATTCGGATAGAATGTTTTGGGCTCGGCGCAGGAACAGACGGCCTGCTGACGTTAATTCTATCGGGCGATTCGCGCGGTTTAATAACAGCACGCCCAGCCCGTTTTCTAGGTTGGTCAGCTGTTGTGAAATCGCAGACGGCGATGATGACAAGCGTTTGGCGGCAGAGGAAATTGTGCCTTCCTCCACAGCCGCGACAAAAATCTCAATCGCCCAAAGGGTCATTTTTCCAGCAATATCTACCATGGTCTTATCCTCGCATGTTTGTGTGTGTAAAAGGCGGTTTGCCTGTAAATCAAATAGCCTTGATTCGGCTTGTCTGCAAGGGAAAAGTAATTAAAGTGATAGAAAAATGGAATTCATTAAAAAAACCTAAAAATGGGCGAATTTAGTTGTTATTTCGCATTAAATACATTAGTATTCTGCAAAACCTTGCGGGGATGCTGGGATTCGCACATTTTGGAATTGAAAACGACATATTGAACACAGTTTTGGCGGGTAATTTTGATTATATCCTTGTTAATATGGTGTTTTATTTTAAGAAAATTGGGGTGGGGGAACTGTGGCTTTTATGCCAGCAAAAGCTACGCAGTTTGCACGGGGTTACGGGGTTTTTTGCTTTTGGGGGATAAAAATGGTGGGGAAATCCATAAAGCCACTTGTTTTTTATCTGTTTTTTCATTAAAAACATAACGAACCCAAAGGACACCCGCCAAAGGAAACACCATGCGTACCGCAAAAATAACCCGCAAAACAAATGAAACCGCCATAACCGCCGAGATAAACCTTGACGGCACAGGCAAACACACCATCCAAACGGGTGTTGGGTTCTTTGACCATATGCTTGATCAGTTGGCAAAACACTCGCTGATTGATATATCCATAAAGGCAAAGGGCGATTTGCACATTGATGACCACCACACGGTGGAGGATACTGGGCTGGCGCTGGGCGACGCTCTGGCGGCGGCTATCGGTGATAAAACCGGGATTCGCAGGTATGGGAATTGCACGTTGGTTATGGATGACGCGCTGATTCGCGCGGCCTTGGATTTTTCGGGTCGCCCGTATATCACGTGGAAAGTCGCCTTGCCTGCTGGCAAAATCGGCAGCTTTGATACGGAGCTCGCGCGGGAGTTTTTCACCGCCTTGGCGATGCGGGCGGGCATAACCTTGCACATAGAATCGCTGGACGGGTTTAACACGCACCACATGGTGGAGGCGACTTTCAAAGCCGTCGCCCGTGCTTTGCGCACCGCGATAGAGCCTGACCCGCGCGCGAAAGGTCGCGTGCCATCAACCAAAGGCAGCCTATCCTCATGACCACCGTTATTGTGGATTATAATTCTGGCAACCTGCATTCCGCGCAGAAATCGTTTGAACGAATGGCGGGGGATGGGCAGGTTTTGGTGACAAACCGCCCCGAGGACTTGCGGACGGCTTCGCGGATTGTTCTGCCCGGGGTTGGCGCGTTTGCCCATTGTCGGGGGGAATTATCCGCCCAAGCTGGGCTGTTTGACGCGTTGGAAGAGCGGGTGAAGGCGGGTGTGCCTTTCCTTGGGATATGTGTTGGCATGCAGATGTTGGCGAGCGTTGGGCGGGAGTCCTGCGATACCCGTGGTTTTGACTGGATAAAGGGCGAAGTTATTGCGTTGTCGCGCGATTCTGGATTAAAAATCCCCCACATGGGGTGGAATAATTTGACTTTCCACGGGGCGCATCCTGTGTTGGAGGGGTTGGATGACGGGGAGCACGGCTATTTCGTGCATTCGTATCATATGCGGGTGGAAGATTCTGCCCATAGCCTTGCCACAGTGGATTATGGTGGGGAAATCAGTGCGATTGTCGGGCGTGATAATATCATTGGCACGCAGTTTCACCCTGAGAAAAGCCAGGATTTCGGGTTGCGATTGATTGCAAATTTTTTAAGGTGGTCGCCATGATTTTATACCCAGCGATTGATTTGAAGGACGGCAAATGTGTGCGGCTTTTGCAAGGCGATATGGACAAGGCGACTGTTTTTAATAATAGTCCTGTGAAACAGGCTCTTGAGTTCCAAAATGCAAAGTGCGAGTGGCTACATGTGGTGGATTTGAACGGCGCGTTTGAGGGCTGGTCTGTGAATGGAGTCGCGGTTGAGGCTATTTTAGAAAATTGCGATATTCCTATCCAATTAGGTGGCGGGATTCGTGATATGAAAACGATTGAGTACTGGCTGGACGCTGGGATTGACCGCGTTATACTTGGCACGATTGCGGAGGAAAAGCCAAAATTTGTCCGCGAAGCAGCGCGGGAGTTTGAGGGTAAAATAGCTGTTGGTATTGATGCCTTTCAAAACGGCAATGTAGCGGTACGTGGATGGGCGCAAGACTCTCTTACCTTTGCCCCTGATTTGGTGGCGAAGTATCAAGACTCTGGCGTAGTCGCCATTATTTACACCGATATAGAACGCGATGGCGCGATGAAGGGACCTAATATCCTCCGTACTAAAAACCTAGCCAATATGGTTAATATACCCGTCATAGCCTCTGGCGGGGTATCAAGTTTGGACGACTTGAAAGCATTAAAAGATTGTGGTGCAACCCTAGAGGGCGCAATCGTTGGACGCGCTCTTTACGATAAAAAGATAGATATAAAAGATGCCATAAACACATTAAGACACTATAAAGCCTCATGCTAAAAACCCGCATCATCCCCTGTTTGGACGTTAAAGACGGTCGCGTTGTCAAAGGCGTGAATTTCACCGACCTGAAAGACGCGGGCGACCCCGTGCAAATCGCCAAAGCCTATGACGCCGCGGGCGCGGACGAATTGTGCTTTCTGGACATAAACGCCAGCCATGAAAACCGATCTATCCTGCTGGATATCGCCCGCAAAACGGCGGAACAATGCTTTATGCCATTGACTATCGGCGGTGGAGTCCGCAGTGCCGATGATGTCCGCAAACTGCTGTTATCGGGCGCGGATAAGGTCAGTTTTAACTCGGCCGCCGTGGCAAACCCCGATGTGATAAGCGATTCGGCGAATCGGTTCGGCTCGCAGTGCATAGTTGTCGCGATTGATGCAAAACGGACGGGCGATGGCTGGCAGATTTTCACCCACGGCGGGCGGAAAAACACGGGGATTGACGCATTGGATTTCGCGCGATTGGCGCAAAGTAAGGGCGCGGGGGAAATTCTGCTAACCAGTATGGATCGCGATGGCACCCGTGATGGCTATGATTTGGCGCTTACGAAGACAATCAGCGATGCTCTGCGGATTCCTGTGATAGCGTCTGGCGGGGTCGGCACGCTTGCACATTTGGCGGATGGTGTTATCAAGGGGGGTGCGGGGGCGGTCTTGGCGGCCTCTATTTTTCATTTTGGCGAGTATTCTATTGAACAAGCCAAGGTTTTTATGGCGCAGGCGGGTGTGCCTGTGCGGTTAAATACGCGGATAAATAAAAGGAGTTAGCGATGGATTTGGAACATTTAGCAAAGGTGATAAAAACGCGATCGGCCGCGGATATGAATGCATCCTATACCGCGCAATTATTGGCGCAGGGCGTGGATAAATGCGCCGAAAAGTTCGGGGAAGAGGCTGTGGAAATGGTCATTGCCGCCGTTCGGGGTGAGGGTTTGGTAGAAGAGGCCGCCGATGTTTTGTTTCATTTGCTGGTGGTTTTGCAGGCGGGCGGAGTGACTTTGGATGATGTCAAGGACGAGCTGGAACGCAGACAATCGCAATCGGGTATTGCAGAGAAAAACGCCCGCACTGGTGTGAAATAGCTGGTGTGAAATAACGGTTGTTGGCGCGGGTGCGCGGTAAGCAAATGGTGGGCGACCCTGGAATCGAACCAGGCGTGAGTTTCCTCGGCGAATTTACAGTCCGCTGCCGCACCTTGCAGCCCGTCGCCCCCAATGGCTTTGTTTCACGAATACGGCGATTATCCCGCGTATCTGTGAAATTATTCGCCCTATTAACGCAACGGATGGGTAAGGTCAAGGGCTTATTGATATTTTTTAACACCTATAAATCTAAAAACCCCCTAGACAAAAATAAAAAAACCTGCCACCTTCCCACTATGAAAATCTTACACAACCCATTCCGAAAAACAACCACACCGCTTGGCACAGGCGGTTTTGTCAAAGACGATAGCGCACCCGTGCTGGAATTACTCTCCGCCTGTCCTGCCTATAAACCATCGCCCTTAACCACAAACACGACGCTTGACCAAACCATCACCCTTTATTTTAAAGACGAACGCTCGCGTATGGGCTTGGGCAGTTTCAAAGCCTTGGGCGCGGCCTATGTCATTGCCAAAATCGCCGCCGCACGATTAAAAGACAAAATAACCGACCCAGAGGCCGTCAAAACCTGCCTATCGGACATGTGTTTTGTCAGCTCCAGCGCGGGCAACCACGGGCTATCCCTCGCCGCGGGCGCACGTATTTTCGGGGCAAAATCCGTGATTTACCTATCCCAAACCGTCCCCAAAGACTTTGCCACTCGCCTGCAAACATTCGGGGCAACGGTGGTTATTGAAGGCACGGATTACGACGCAAGCCTAAAGGCCGCCATAAAAGCAGCCCAAGATAACGGCTGGTATTTGCTATCGGACACCACTTGGGACGGCTACACAGGCGGGGTGGATGTGATGGAAGGCTACCTAGCCATCGGTGCGGAATTAGAAACCCAAATCACCGCCCCCAGCCATATTTTCCTACAAGCAGGGGTTGGCGGATTGGCGGGGGCAATGGCCGCCTATGCTCGCAAAATATGGGGACAAACCCCGATAATCTGCGTGGTTGAACCTGACCGCGCCCCCGCGTTATTTAACTCTATCAAAGCGGGAAAATCGGTTTATGCCGATGGTGCGACCTCCTCCATGGGGCGGTTGGATTGCAAAGAGCCGTCCCTGACCGCGTTAAACAGCCTTGCGCGGGATTGCGATGCGTTTATGTTGTTAAGCGATGAATTCGTGGAAACCTCAATAACCGCGCTAGACGCACACGATTTAACCACCAGTCCGTCTGGCGGGGCGGGCTATGCTGGGTTTGTCGCGGCAAAAGACGCGGGCGAATTGGGGCTGAATGCGGACAGCCGCGTGTTAATTATTTTATCAGAATGCGTGTGATATGCCAGATTTTGCCACCTATGAGTTCGAAACCCGTTTGGCGAATGCTCAAACCTTAATGCGCGAGCAAAACCTTGACGCGATGTTTTTCTGTACCGAACCAGAAGTCCGCTATTTCACAGGTTTCCGCACGTTATTTTGGCAGAGCCCAACCCGCCCTTGGTATCTAATAGTCCCCGCTATCGGCGATATTATAGCGATTATTCCGCGTATAGGGGCGGCTTTAATGCGCACGACTTGGGTGCGCGATATTCGCACTTGGGATTCGCCAAACCCCGATGACGATGGGCTTTCCCTGCTGATGGACGCGCTGAATCCTTACCAATCCATAGGCATGCTGAAGACGGAAGAAGCCAGCCTACGCATGCCTCCCCGTGATTTTGAACACCTGCAAAAGCATCATGCGTTCAAGGATTGCTCGCCTTTGGTTAAATCCCTGCGCACGGTCAAATCCCCTGCTGAAATCGCGATTATTGAGGAAATCTGCGCCATTGGCTCTACCAGTTTCGCGAAGTTTCCCGATTTGATTGACGGCACGGATACCCTGCAATCAATATTTCGCAAATTCCGCATAGCTCTGCTGGAAAACGGCGCGGATGATGTGCCGTATTTGGTCGGCGGATTGGGGCAAGGTGGCTATGATGACGTGATTTCCCCGCCGACCCCGCAACCCATAAAGCAAGGCGATGTTTTAATGCTGGACACGGGGGCAACCTTGCGTGGATATTTCTGCGATTTTGACCGTAATTTTTCGTTTGGGCGCGCGGATGAGGCGGCGCGGTCTGGCTATAAACGGCTGTGGGATGCAACGCAAGCAGGGCTGGAATTCGCCCGCCCCGATGTCACCTGTGCAGAGCTTTTCGGGGTGATGAATACTGCCCTAGGGCTTGGCGATACGGGCAGTGATGTCGGGCGGTTTGGGCATGGTTTGGGCATACAATTAACCGAATATCCATCGCTTGCGCCGTTTGATAATACGGTTTTGCGGGAAAATATGGTGATGACTTTGGAACCGAGCCTGACGCTTGACAACGGCAAAATCATGGTGCATGAAGAAAACATTGTTATTACAAAAACGGGGGCGAGGTTGCTGACGACCCGTGCCGCGCCAGAATTACCGGAGGTGACATAATGGCATTAGAATTTCAAACGGACGCGGGCTATGGCGGCGATGCGCTGGGACTGATTGTGTTAAAAACCGACCAGAGTATGGAGCCAGAATTGCGCGATATTATCGCGGCGGCGGGGCGGGTTTTGTATCATTCGCGGATAGCGTTTGCTACCGTAGTTAATGCGAAAACTCTGGCGCGGATGGCGCAGGATATTCCCAAAACGGCGGGGTTATTGCCAGAGGTTCCGTTCCGTGTGATAGGCTATGGTTGCACATCTGGGGCTACGGTTATTGGCTCGGCGCGTGTGGCAGAGCTGGTGCAATCGGTGTATCCAGGCGTGGCGGTGACAGACCCGATGGCGGCGGTTATTGCGGCGGCGCGGGCGTTGGGGGCGCGGCGATTGGGGATTTTAACGCCGTATTCAAAGGCGGTTTCGGCGACTATGACCGACCATTTGGTTGGGCAGGGGTTTGAGGTGGTTTCTTTTGCGACTTTTGAGGAGGAAAACGATAATCAAGTCGCGCGGATTTGTGAATCTTCGGTTTTGGAGGGGATGAAAAAGGTTGGTGCTGGTGGCGGTGCGGACGGGTGCGATTTGGTGTTTGCCTCTTGCACGAATTTGCGCAGTTTTTCGGTGATTGAGGCGGCGGAAGAGGCTCTGGGCATACCTGTTATCAGCTCCAATTCCGCGCTGGCGTGGCATATGTTGCGGTTAAGCGGAGTCCGTGGGGATATGGTTGGGCCTGGACGATTGTTTAGTTGTTAGTTATTAGTTGTTAGTTATTAGTGGGGTTACTTTTTTGCGCCCTCACTGCGGGGAGCGGGCAGTTTTTTTATGGCTAAAGCCTATCCTAGCATCTTTTGCCAAGCCTAAATAAATTTAGACCAGACCCATCAAAACTTCCCAAGTATTCTAAACAAATAATCCAATCTCTCGTCTTGTATATCCTGCTCATAAATTTATGACAATCCCTAGCGTCTTGTAACCAAAGGGCTAATCCGTTAATCACTAACCCCACCTTTACATATCACCAATCACACTCTATATTCACCAATAACTAACAACTAATAACTAATAACTAACAACTAAACATGACCGCCAAAAACCTTAAAAAAGCGACTTGGGTCGTGCAAAAAGAACGCCACAAACGCAGCACTGACGACACGCTTTGGCTGTTCGGCATCCACGCTGTCCGTGCGGCGATAACGAACCCTCGGCGTGAAATCCTCCGCCTAACCGCCACGCCGAACGCCGCCGAACGATTGCGCGATGCGATAACCGCCCGCAATATATCGCCCGAAATACAGGACGCTCGGCAGTTCAAACCGCCCTTGGATTCGCAATCCATCCATCAAGGTGTGGCGTTGCAAACAAAGCCTCTGGTCTGGGATAGCCTGTCCGAACACTGCGCCCCCAAACGCGGCACGGATAAGCCGGTCATCGTGGTGCTCGACCGTATCAGCGATCCGCATAATGTCGGCGCAATCCTGCGCTCGGCAGAGGTTTTCGGCGCACGCGCGGTGGTTGCGACCGCGCGGCATAGTGCGCCCGAAACGGGTGCGTTGGCAAAGGTAGCCTGTGGTGCGTTGGAACGTCAGCCCTATCTGCCCGTGCAAAATCTGGTACGTGCGATGGCGGCTTTGGCGGAAATGGGCTACTGCCTGATTGGGCTGGATGAAACGGGCACGGGGACGATTGATGAGGTTTTGCGTGGCGTGGCAAACGCCCCCATCGCGCTGGTCATGGGGGCAGAGGGCGCGGGGTTGCGCGAGTCAACGAAAACCGCCTGTACCCATTTGGCGCGGATTGGTTGGACGGATGGTTTGGCGGATTTGGAGGCGGATGCGTTTTCCTCGCTTAACGTATCAAACGCGGCGGCGATTTCGCTGTATGCGGCGCGGCATCGTGGCGGTTAATAATAAAGTTCAAATATCCGTGAGTCGTGGATTTTTGCTTGCAAATCAAATCCACATCGCGTTATACTGCCCGTATCAGTTTTTAATAAAGGACACAAAATGACCATAACTTTCACCCCCCTTCGCCTGCTTTTCGCGTTCATCTTCGCGGGGCTTTTCACCATCATAGCCAGCACCGCTATCGCCCAAACCGCCCCTGTTTTTAACACGGACGGGGTGGCTATTCAGGGTTACGACCCAGTCGCCTATTTCACCATCGGCGAACCCGTGGAGGGCGACCCCGCCCACACAAGCCAATGGAACGAAGCCACTTGGCAATTCGCCAATGCCGAGCATAAAGCACTGTTTGACGCAGACCCCGAAAAATACGCACCGAAATACGGCGGATATTGCGCCTATGCCGTGTCAAAGGGCTATACCGCCAACACCGTGCCAGAGGCTTGGTCAATCGTTGACGGCGCACTTTATTTGAATTATAGCACGGGGGTTCGGCGGATTTGGGAACGGGATAAGGCGGGTTATATCGCCAGCTCTGACGCGAATTGGCCAGAGGTTTTGAACTAGCTTTTAGTGGAAAAATATGTTAAACGGCGGGATGATTCGTGTGAAAATCCCCTGTTTTATGAAAAATACGCCAAAGGACGCGATGCTTTGGGGCGTGTTTTTATGCATGGTTTTTGTGGGGCTTGGCATGAACGCGGGTTTCGCGCAAACCATCAGGGATGATAACGGCAATATTTTCCGCCCGAAATCACGCCCTGCGGATATGATTTTACCCGAATATATTCCATCCGTAAAGGCCGTTGAGCCCACGGCGACTGGCGAAGATCCGCAATCCATAACGACTATTATCCCAACGATTTTTGCCAAAGATAAGCTGAGCCTTGTTGGGATTTTCGGACGCGAGGGTGCCTATCGCGCGTTATTCCGCACCCCCTTTGGGCGGTATATCCGCGTTAAGGTCGGGCAGAAAATCAGCGGCTGGCAGGTTGTGAAAATAGAACCAGCCAGCGTGGTTTTGGAGAAAAAAGATAGGGTTGAGGTTTTGGAGATACAACCGTAGTTAGTTGTTAGTTGTTAGTTGTTAGTTGTTAGTTATTAGTTATTAGTGAATGCCCTTCGGGTCTTCGTCATCGCTTACGCGAGTGCCGACCAGCATGGTCTTTTGTGCGTAGCCCCCGCTTTGCGGGAGCATGCCAAAAGCCCTTTGGTTACAAGACGCTAGGGATTGTCATAAATTTACTATCTGGAATAACAAGATTATAGATTGGATTATTTGCAAAGAATACTTGGGAGTTGGCGATAGGCAATTTCTAAATTTATTTAGGCTTGGCAAAAGATGCTCGGACAGGCTGGGGTGGGCGGGCGGGCAACCGAAGATCGAGGGCGCAACAAAAAACCTCTATCCCTAATCACAAATAACGAACCCCTAATCTCTAATAACTAATAACTAATAACTAATAACTAATAACTAATAACTAACAACTAACAACTAACAACTAAAGCAAAATCCACCCCGCCAGTGCCAAAAACACCAAAAACCCAATAATATCCGTAATCGTCGTCACAAACACCGCCGAAGCCAACGCAGGATCCAGCCCGAACTTATCCAAGCCCAAAGGCACCAATATCCCACACACTCCCGCGACCAACATATTAAAAACCATCGCCAATCCCAGCACCACTCCCAACAGTCCAGATTGATACCACACCATCCCAATCGCCCCGATTATCACGGCAAAAATCAGCCCGTTTAACAACCCCACCATCACTTCACGCCGAATAATCCGCAACGCATTGGCCGCCGTCAAATCCTTTGTCGCCAAGGCACGCACGGCTATCGTCAAGGTCTGCGTCCCAGCATTCCCGCCCATAGAGGTAATAATCGGCATTAAAACCGCCAGCGCGACAATCGCCTCTATCACATCGGCAAACTGGGCAATCACCAGCGACGCAAGGATAGCCGTAATCAAATTCACCCCCAGCCACGGAAACCGCAGGCGAGTCGTGCTGATAATCGTATCCGTCAGGTTTTCATCGCCCAAGCCCGCCAGAAATTTTATATCCTGCTCGGTTTGTTCGGACAAAGCCTCCATCGCGTCATCCATCGTGATAATCCCAATCAGATGATTATGCCGATTAACCACGGGCGCGGACATCATATTATACTGGTTGAAAGCATAGGCTGTGTCCTCTTGGCTCTGCCTTGCGGTGATGGTGTGAAAGCTCTCATCCATCAAATCCTCCAGCAAAATATCGCGGGTATTAGAGGTCAAACTATGCAGGGGAACTTTGCCAATCGGCTGTCCCTTTTTATTAACAATCATAATATCGTAGAACCGTTTGGGCAGTTTTTCACTGGTACGCAGGTAATCAATCACATCACCAACACTCCAGTTTGGCGGGGCTTTCACCAGCTCTCGCTGCATTAAACGCCCAGCCGTGCCTTCCGGATATTGCAGGGCATCGCGGATGGCGCGGATATCCTCTGGTTTTTGTAAGGATGCCAAAATGCGGTCTTGGTCGGATTCTGGCATTTCCTCGGTTAGATAAACCAGGTCGTCTGTTTGCAACTGGTTTAACCCGTCCGCGATTAAATCGCTGGGCAAGGCTTGCAATAATTCCACGCTGATGGAGTCTTCCAGTTCAACGAAGACTTTCGCGTCTATGGTCGCGCCCCATAGGGTGAAAAAGCCGAGCCTCTGCCCCGCGTCAATTTGTTCAATCAAATCGGCAATATCGGCGGAATGCATCGGTTCCAGCAGAGCCAGCAAAGCGGGTTGGTCTTTGCCATCCACGGCGGTCAGAACGGCGGCGATAAGGTCTGCGCCTATTTCATATTTATCTTGTTCCATAGGCTATCCACCCTTAACCCCTGTTACCCACTATGGCGATTGCGTTTGTAACGTTCGGCGATAATCGTCTGTGTATAGCCCTTGGCGCGGGCTTGGTGAAACGGTGCTTTCGCGTCCAGAGCCGATGGGAATGGACCGATAATCACGGTAAGAATGTTTCCATCAAGCCCGATTTTCGTGGAATAACCGCTTTGTTTGAACCAATCGCGCAGGTTATGTGCCTGCCCTTCGGAATCAAATCCAGTGACGGATACATAAAAGCCAAGCGAAATAAGCCCCGTTGGAGGGGTGGGTTTTTGGGGTTGGGTGGGTTGTGTTTTGGTTTGCGTATTTTGCTTTTGTGCATCGGCTTTTTGCACTTCACGCAGGACACGCAACGCCTCTTTACGGTTGCGTTTTTCGGCCTTTGCTTGGATTTTACCATCGGCGCGGGCCTGGGCTTCCGCCCGTTTTTGCGCCGCCCGTTGTTCGCGTAAATCAGCGCGAGCCGTGGCGACCTCTTTGGCAGAAAGCGCGGCGATAATCCTCTGTTCTTCACGCGCACGCTGGCGCAATTCGCGTTTTGAAATGGGCGCGGTGGTGGTTTGTGCTGTTTGCACGGGCTTGGGTTTGGGCGCAAAAGTCGGGGTTAGGCGGTCATCGCACAGTGGCTCGCGATTGCGCGACACCCGCGGCACCCACACGATATTACCGCCATAACCCGCCCGCAGAAACACGCAATGATTGTTATCAATGAATTGCGCACCCGTGTAGGAAAGCGGGGGCAGGTTAATCGGGGCGCGGGAGTTTTGGGAGTTGGACTGCCCCCAAGCCGTCCCGTTAAGGGCGAATATACAGGTTATCAAAACGCCAAGCCGAACCAGTACGCGGCGCGGGTGCGCTGGTGAAATCGGGCTTATCGGTTTGGTTGGATTTATCGGTTTCATTATGAAGGTCATTGCGGAGGTCACTGTGAGTTTTATTATTGGGGGTGGTTTTTTTTAATTGAACACGCGCAGGTGTTTATGTCTCGGAGGAAAGGGTCGGTGAGGGTCGTTTTATATCTGCCTTAAGGAATTATAATACTGTTTTGCATTTTTTCTATTATAGGTTCAAGTAAAAACGCAGTTTTTTCCTCAAACGATAAAGTCAGTGTAAGTGAGTTCTTCCCATCTAACAATCTTACCATTCTAACTTTAAAAAAGCTCTCCTTATTAACCGCAGATGTCCGCCGATAGCTAGACACGAGAAAAACCTTATTTCTAATTTTTACCTTACGAGTTCCATACCAATGTGTAACCATTAAACCAGAACGCTTGAGACCATCAGAAATCGATTGATTGATTGCCTCGTCAAATTCATTTAGACCATAATCATCAAGTTCTAATACGTCTTTTTGATAAAAATCCATATCAGGATAGATATTCACATTAGTTATCCCAATAGTAACATTATCTTGGTTGTATAAATTTGCCGCGAAGGACATATTAGCATCAGCAGGTAATTGCAACCTACTTGCCGTTGAAGCCTCTAATGTTATTCTAGAACTTTGGTCAAGAGCTTGCCAATTTCTAGGAACTTGTATAGATATTCCATTATGTAAATTAACTGTTACAAATAAATTTTCTGCATTGGCTACATTTTTAACCTCACCAAAAGTAAGCAAAAAAACAGCCATCATTATCGTAAAAAACTTTTTCATATTTCTATTTACTCCATAAACACATTAAAAACAAGTTTTATAATTCTTTTTCAAAAAATGATACAATAATGATTGAATTTTCATAAAACATCTACTAATAGACTGCATCCAACTTTAACTATAAGGACAAAATAATGGAACAAAACACAAACAATAAAATTCAAACAGGCAAATCATGGGCAAAAATAGTTGCCATTTTCTTTGCCGTATCTATATTAATAAGGCTTGCTTTTCTTCTTACTGGAAATCCTATTAATATAGATGCTGTTGCTGCCTTACTTGTGGGTGGGACGATTTGGGGGGGCATTATATGTTTAATAGCATTTGGTATTGGCTATCTTTTTGCACCTAAAAACAAAAACTAATCACTAACAACTAATCACTAATAACTAACAACTAACAACTAACAACTAATCACTAATCGCTAACACCGCCACCCTAATCTCCTCCAAAATCGCGGGGTCATCAATCGTCGCGGGCATAGACCATTCGCTCCCTTGGGCAATCCCCGCCATAATCCCCCGCAATATCTTACCTGACCGAGTCTTCGGCAACCGCTCAATAACCACCGCCTTTTTAAACGCCGCAACTGGCCCAATATGATTGCGCACCCGCGCCACACATTCGGCAATAATATCCTCATGCGCACGAGTAACCCCCGCATTCAAACACACGAAACCCAAGGGCAACTGCCCCTTTAACGCATCCTCCACCCCTACCACGGCGCACTCGGCAACGTCTGGATGGGCGGCCAAAACCTCCTCCATCTGCCCAGTCGATAGCCTATGCCCCGCGACATTGATAACATCGTCCGTCCGCGCCATAATATACAGATAGCCATCGGCATCCACATACCCCGCATCCCCCGTTTCATAATACCCGTCAAACCGCGACAAATACGCCTGCACATACCGTGCATCCGCGTTCCAGAGCGTCGGCAGAGTCCCAGGTGGCAGGGGCAGTTTTATCGCCACCGCACCCAGTTCATTGACGGCGCATTGACCGCCCTCGCTGTCCAAAATCTGCACATCATAGCCCGGCATTGCCACGCTGGGCGAGCCTATTTTTATCGGCAGAAACTCTATCCCCACGGGGTTGGCGGCTATGGCAAATCCAGTCTCCGTCTGCCACCAATGGTCAATCACAGGCACTCCCATATGGGTTTGCGCCCATTCAATCGTATCAGGGTCGGCGCGTTCGCCCGCCAGATAAAGCCCGCGAAGGCACGAAATATCGTAATCCTTTAACAACTCCGCCTTTGGGTCGGCGCGTTTAATCGCGCGGAACGCGGTTGGCGCGGTGAACAACACAGACACATCATATTCCTGAATAATCCGCCAGAAAGTCCCCGCGTCTGGGGTGCCGATTGGTTTGCCCTCAAAGACTATCGTCGCATTGCCGTGGATAAGCGGCGCATAGCAAATGTAGCTATGCCCAACCACCCAGCCGACATCCGAAGCGGCCCAGAAAACTTCCCCTGGTTCCACATTATAGATGCTTTTCATCGTCCAGTGGAGCGAGACCAAATGCCCGCCATTCGGGCGAATAACCCCCTTTGGCTGCCCCGTCGTGCCAGAGGTATAAAGGATATAAAGCGGGTCTGACCCCTTCACCGCCACGCATTCGGCAGGCGGGCAATCGGCTTGGAAATCATGCCAATCCAAATCGCGGGGTTTGATTAAATCGCAGGGTTGCTGGGGACGTTGCAAAATCACGCAGAAATCGGGTTTATGAGTCGCCAATTCAATCGCGCCATCCAGCAGGGGTTTGTAGGGAATCACCCCGCTCGGCTCTATCCCGCAGGAGGCCGCAATAATAGCCTTTGGCGTGGCATCATCAATCCGCACTGCCAGTTCCTTCGCGGCAAACCCGCCGAAAACAACCGAATGAATCGCGCCAATCCGCGCACATGCCAGCATAGCCATCACGGATTGCGCAACCATGGGCATGTAAATGAGGACTCGGTCGCCTTTTTTAACGCCCTGCGCTTGCAGACCGCCCGCCAATTGCGCACATAAATCGCGCATCTGACGGTAGGTGTATTTTTCCTTGGTATCCGTGATTGGGCTATCGTAGTAAAGCGCGATTTGGTCACCGCGACCCGATTCCACATGGCGGTCAAGCGCGTTATAGCAGGTATTAACCTCGCCATCCGCGTACCATTGGTAGAAGGGTGCGTTTTCGTCAAACAAGGCTTTGCTGGGTGGTTTTATCCAGTCAATCGCGCGGGCGGCATTCATCCAGAAGGCCTCTGGGTCGGTTTGCCAGCTTTTGTAAATATCGGCGTAGGGGGGCATGTGGGGGAGTGTCCTTGAGTTAAGCTATTGGTTATATTTGCAGAGGTTTGCAGAGTTTGGGTGGAGAGTCAAGGTTCGTTGTTATCCCTTAATCTTCAAAAGCCCCAACACCTCCCGTGCCGCGTCCACGATATTCGTGCCAGGTCCAAAAATCGCCCGCACCCCGCATTGGCGCAAATAATTATAATCATCGGGGGGAATAACACCGCCACAAATCACGATAATATCCTCGCCACCTTTGTCCTTTAACGCGTGAATCAGCTCTGGCGCAAGGCTGGCATGAGCGGCCGCTTGGGACGAAATCCCAACGACTTGGACACGCGAAGCAATAGCCTCCTCGGCCGCCTCAACAGGGGTTTGAAACAACGGCCCCATAACCACATCAAACCCTATATCAGCAAAGGCAGAGGCAATAACTTTACCGCCCCTATCATGCCCATCCTGCCCCAGTTTCACCACCATCATACGCGGGCTCGCCCCGCCATTTTTATCAGCAAAATCACGGACAGCCCCCTGCAACGCGGCAAAATCCGCGTCATCCTTATAGGCCGCACCATAGACCCCAGACACGGTTTCAACCTCCGCCTTATGGCGACCGAAAACCGCACCCATAGCGTCCGATATCTCACCCAAAGTCGCCCTTGCCCGTGCCGCCTCCACTGCCAATTCCAGCAGATTTGCATCGCCCTCTGCCCCTTTTTGCAAAGCCACCAACGCCGCATCCACCCGCGTTGAATCGCGGGTTTTGCGCAATTCCGCCAGTGCCGCGATTTGCCCAGCCCGCACCGCCACATTATCAATCTGGCGCACCTCTATCGGGTCTTCGTGTTCCATTTTAAACTTATTCACACCGACAATCACATCCTCGCCTCGGTCAATCCGAGCCTGTTTTTGCGCGGCGGCGGTTTCAATCCGCGCCTTTGGCATACCGCTCTGAACCGCCTTTGTCATCCCGCCCAAATCATCAATTTCACAGATTAAATCCCACGCTTTATCGGCCAATTCCGCCGTCAAATGCTCCACATAATACGACCCCGCCAAGGGGTCAATTACATTGGTAATACCCGTTTCATGCTGCAAAATTAACTGCGTATTTCGTGCCAACCGCGCGGCCGCGTCCGTGGGCAGGGCTATCGCCTCATCATAACTATTCGTGTGCAGGGATTGCGTCCCGCCCAGCACCGCCGACAACGCCTCATACGCCGTACGGATAGCGTTATTGAGCGGGTCTTGCTCCTGCAAAGACACGCCACTGGTCTGACAATGGGTGCGCAAAAGGCAGGATTTTTCATCCAAAGGGGCGAATTCTTTCATAATCCGATACCACAAAACTCGAGCCGCACGGAGTTTCGCCGTTTCCATAAAAAAGTTCATCCCAATAGCAAAGAAAAACGACAATCGCGGGGCGAAATCGTCCACTTTTAACCCTGCATCCAGCGCACATTTCACGTATTCCTTGCCGTCCGCCAAGGTGAACGCCAGCTCTTGCGCCAAATTCGCGCCTGCCTCATGAATATGATAGCCACTGATGGAAATAGAGTTGAATTTGGGCATATTCGCGGTGGCAAAACGAATGATGTCAGAGACAATCCGCATGCTCGGCGCGGGCGGGTAGATATAGGTATTGCGCACCATGAACTCTTTCAAAATATCGTTTTGAATCGTGCCAGATAGGGCGGAAATATCCACGTTTTGCTCTTCCCCAGCGACTATGAAATTCGCCAGAATGGGGATGACCGCGCCGTTCATCGTCATGGAAACGCTGATTTTATCAAGCGGGATTTGGTCGAATAGAATCTTCATATCTTCCACGCTGTCAATGGCTACACCCGCTTTGCCAACATCGCCAGCGACACGCGGATGGTCGGAATCATAGCCGCGGTGGGTTGCCAAATCAAAGGCAACCGACACACCCTGTTGCCCTGCTGCCAAGCCTTTTTTATAGAAATCGTTGCTTTCTTTGGCGGTGGAAAAGCCCGCGTATTGGCGGATAGTCCAAGGGCGACCCGCGTACATAGTCGCCTTTGGCCCGCGTAAATAAGGCGGGGTTCCGGGCAGGGAATTTAGGTGATTTTCGGGCAAATCATCCGCCGTATAAAGCGGTTTTATTTTAATATCTTCTGGGGTGTGCCAAGTCAGATCGTCAGGCGTTCTGGTTTTAAGTTCGGCTTTGGCAAGGGTTTGCCAGATTTTGTGCGGGTTATTTGTCATGTTTGCAACTTGGCGGGTTTTTTAGAAAGAGTCAATGTTATTAGTTATTAGTTATTAGTTATTAGTTATTAGTGGGGTTGATAGAATTTGGCTTTTTTCAGTGCCTTTTAATATTACAAAAGCCACCGCAAAAAAGCTTTCATATACAGAGAGCGAAAATTTAGATAAAATCTATCTTTACAAAGAATCTGATGCACCCGATAAAAATAAAAAAATATGGATTCTTATTTAATAAAAATTCAATTGCTATTAAAATTAAAAGAAAAACCTGCTAAAAAAGCGAAGGTAAATCATAGTTCCTACTAAAAACTAATAACTAATAACTAACAACTAACAACTAACAACTATCAGAAAACTCCATAATCACCGCATCCACCGCCAAAGAATCGCCAACACTCGCGTTAATTTTAACAATCCGTTTGCGCTTTTCTGCACGTAATATATTCTCCATTTTCATTGCTTCCAGCGTGCATAATGCTTGCCCCTCTTCCACCACATCACCCACGGAAACCGCCAAATCAATCATTAACCCAGGCATCGGACACACCAATAAATCAGAGGTATCGCGGACAAAAGGCGGGGGCATTAACCGCGCCAATTCCGCTACCCTATTTGAGCGCACATAAACCCGCACATCCGCACCGCCAGCGCGCAGGCGAAACCCCGCCTTGCAATTTTCCACCTTTAAAACAAACAATTCATCGTTCAAATAAAACCGCGCCAAGGTTTGGCCCGGCAACCAATCGCTGACAACATCCACGCGTTCTCCGTTATCAAATAACACGCTTGCGCCGCCTGCAATAGGCGTAATACACACCTTAAAATCCTGCCCGTCAATCGTTACAACCCAGTTTTCACCGACATGACGGCGGTGATTATCTAACCGCCCAGATATCCGTGCGGCGCGAATTTGGCTGAGCCGAAACATCGCGGAAGCACAGGCGGCGATACTATGACACACAGATTTTGACAGGCTAACCCCCGCAAAACCGTCCGCGTATTCCTCTTCAATAAACGCGGTTGTAGCCTCGCCTTTGATGAATTTTTCGTGCGCCATAACGGCGGATAAAAACGGCAGATTATGGCGAATACCCTCTATTTCAAAATGGTCTAACGCGCTGCGCATTTCATCAATAGCCTCGGCCCGCGTCCCTGCCCAAGTGCAGAGTTTCGCTATCATCGGGTCGTAATAAACCGATATTTCCCCGCCTTCATAAACGCCCGTGTCATTGCGAATTGCCCGCTCACCCGTTTTTTCAACGGGCGGACGATAGCGGGTTAATCGCCCGACCGAGGGCAGAAAATTACGATATGGGTCTTCGGCATAAAGCCGCGATTCAATCGCCCAGCCGTTGATTTTAATGTCCGCTTGCGTCAGCGATAATTCCGCGCCCGATGCCGAGCGTATCATCTGTTCCACCAAATCCACGCCTGTTATCATCTCTGTTATCGGGTGTTCCACCTGCAACCGCGTGTTCATTTCCAGAAAATAAAAATTCCGCGCGGCATCCACGATAAACTCCACCGTGCCTGCGGAAGAATAGCCGACAGATTGCGCCAGTGCGATGGCCTGTGCGCCCATAGCCGAGCGGGTTTTTGCATCCAAAAACGGGCTGGGGGCTTCTTCAATTACCTTTTGATTGCGTCGTTGGATGGAGCATTCTCGCTCGTTCAAATGAATGCAATTCCCATGCGTATCGCCAAGGATTTGGATTTCAATATGACGCGGGCTGGTGATAAATTTTTCAATAAAAATACGGTCGTCGCCAAAGCTGGAAGCGGCCTCAGATTTAGACGCGGCAAAACCCTCTATCGTTTGCGCGTCATTATTCGCAACCCGCATGCCCTTGCCTCCACCGCCCGCGCTGGCCTTAATCATAACGGGATAGCCGATTTCATTAGCGATTTTCACCGCCTGTTTATCGTCATCAATCACGCCCGTAAAACCCGGAACGGTTGACACCCCAGCCTCTATCGCGATTTTTTTAGAGGTTATTTTATCCCCCATTTGCTCAATAGCGTGGGCGTTCGGTCCAATAAAAATCACCCCCGCTTTTTTTAATTTCTGCGCGAATTGTTTGTTTTCGGATAGAAAACCATAGCCCGGATGTACCGCGTCCGCGCCCGTTTTTTTCACGGCTTTTATGATGGTGTCCATCATTAAATAACTTTCGGTAGAGGGTGCTGGACCGATAAAAACAGCCTCATCCGCCATGGTCGTGTGCTTGGCGAGCGCATCGGCGGTGGAATAAACCGCGACCGTTTTAATCCCCATTTTCTGGGCGGTTTTAATGATGCGACAGGCGATTTCCCCGCGATTGGCGATAAGGATTTTCTTTGGTAAGGTGGGTGTTTTATTTGGTGTTTTAGGCATAATCGTTTGTGTCCTTTTGCGGGTTTTCGGGGGTGTTTTGGTTGGCGTTTAGGGCGGTTAATTCGGGGAATTCTTTTGCCAATTCGGGGAAATTAACGCAGACGGCTTGGATATCCACCCGAAGCTCTGCGTCATAGCACGCTGGATTAAAATTGTCATGGGCGGGTATGATTTCGCGGTCTATCAACCATGACAATCGCCCCGCGTCAAGGTTGCCCCGTATGAATGGCTCTGCGCCAAAGGCGGTGATAATAGCCAGTAAGAACTCGCGGTCGGCGGCGCGGTCTTTCGGGTGACGGTCGGCGAAACGCTTGCGCGATTTGATGGGGGTTGCGCCAGTTTTTGACGGACGGCGGAGGGTGAAGTGGATGTCACTGCTGGGCAAACGAGAGGGGAAATTGCGGTGTTTGTGCATTATTTTAAGTCCCAATTTTTGGTATTTTGGATAAGAGTTCTAACAGCTTGTCGGTACCCAACACCGCAGAGGATTCGTTTTTAGCCAAAATAAAATTACGTTCTTCTTTGGCAAGGTCATCGGCAAGAGAGTCAAACTTTTTTGCACTTGTTTTCTTGGACAGCAACAAACCAGAAGTTAAACGCAACTCTATGTTTGTTAATTCATTTTTATTCCTTTCAAGCATGCGTGCAGTCTGAGAATAAAGACTTAAAAAAAAGAATGTAGGAACTTCAATAAGAATAATAACGCTTGAAATCGGTCCATACTTAACAAGAAATGCCCATACATTATTAATTTCTGGATCTCCAACAACAACGGGTGCAGAAAAAATAAGAAAAATAATACCTACGGCAATCATAACCATCGCAAATCCAAGATTTCTTCTATTACGTGTCAGCAAGCGGTCTTCCTCATCCAGTAGCCTTTTACGTGCAGACAGCAAAACACTGCGCCAATCCTCAACATGGCTACCATCTTCCTTTTGTAAAATCTTACCAGATAAGATTTCATACTTATTACGTAATTCTAGAATCTGGTGTTGTAATTTTATCTTTTCTACATTATTTTTTGCAGTCTCAATTTGAAGAGTAAGTTCTTTTTCTTCAATACTAAAACGAGTTGATAGTTCTTGATTAGATATTTCGTAAGACGAACGAGTAGTAATTTGCCTTAAACCAAAGATAGCAAGAAAAATAGAAATTATGCCGATAATAATAGCAAGAAAATTACTGTAATTTGAAAATAATTCCCAAAGGGAACTAATTACTAATTGCATAGAATCTGCTGATATAAAATCCCTTGAAAATAATAATAATAACGCAACCAATATAACTATAAGCCGAAGTACAGCACTAAAATCTTTAGCTATATTTTTCTTAATTTCAGCTCTAAGAGTCGACATAAGCGTTCGTGTTTTATTTTCTTCTCTTTCAGGCACACCCTCACCATCCAAGCGGTCGCCAGGTAAGGGGTCGCCCACTTGCCTTTTCTTTTCCGAATTTATATTGGCACCCTCCAAGCGGTCATCCAACTGTCTTTTCTTTTCTTTTTTATCTTTAACCATAACTATCTCCTTTTCTTTTTTCTAAACCTAAAGCGGCAAATTATCGTGCTTTTTCCACGGGTTCTCTAACTTCTTCCCCCGCAAAGAGGCAAACGCACGGCACACCCTTAACCGCGTATTCCTCGGCAAAATGACATCATCCACATAGCCCCGCTCGGCCGCCACAAACGGATTGGCAAACCTATCCTCATAATCCGCCAGCCGCGCGTCAATCTTATCACTATCGCCCAATTCCGCCCGATACAGGATTTCCACCGCGCCCTTCGCCCCCATCACGGCTATTTCGGCACTAGGCCAGCAGTAATTCACATCGCCGCGCAGATGCTTTGGCGCCATCACGCAATACGCCCCGCCATAGGCTTTGCGGGTAATCACGCTGACTTTCGGCACGGTAGCCTCACCATACGCGTACAGCAATTTCGCCCCGTGTTTGATGACTCCGCCGTATTCCTGCGCCGTGCCAGGCATAAATCCCGGCACATCAACCAGCGTTAAAATCGGGATATTAAAGGCATCGCAAAACCGCACAAACCGCGCCGCTTTGCGCGAACAATCAATATCCAAAACCCCCGCCATAACCAGAGGCTGGTTGGCAACAACGCCAATCGTACTGCCCTCCAGCCGAATAAAACCTGTGATGATATTCTTAGCAAACTCCGCTTGCAGTTCGAAAAAATTACCCTCATCGGCGATTTTATAAATCAATTCTTTCATATCGTACGGCTGATTTTGATTCGCAGGAACCAGAGTATCCAGTGACGACTCGCCCCGTTTAGATTCATCAAAAAACGGGCGACTCGGCGGGGTTTCGCGGTTTGATAAGGGCAGGAAATCAAACAAACGGCGCATTTCTTGCAGGGCATCAATGTCGTTATCATACGCTCCGTCCGCGACCGAGGACTTGGTCGTGTGGGTTTTCGCACCGCCCAGTTCTTCCGCCGTGACCACCTCGTTCGTCACTGTTTTCACAACATCGGGGCCAGTGACAAACATATAAGAGCTGCCCTCTATCATAAAAATAAAGTCCGTCATGGCGGGCGAATAAACCGCCCCGCCCGCGCAGGGACCCATAATAACACTGATTTGGGGGATGACTCCACTGGCCAGAATATTGTTTTGAAACACATCGGTATAACCCGCGAGCGAGGCCACACCCTCCTGTATCCTTGCCCCGCCCGAATCGTTCAAGCCGATGATGGGCGCACCGTTTTTAATCGCCATTTCTTGGATATTACAGATTTTGCGAGCGTGGGTTTCAGACAGGCTACCCCCCAGAACGGTGAAATCCTGAGAATAAACATAAACCAGCCGCCCGTTAATCGTACCCCAGCCGACAACCACGCCGTCGCCCGGGACTTTTGTATCTTGCATATCAAAATCAACGCAACGGTGGGTGACGAACATGCCGTATTCTTCGAAGGAATCCTCGTCCAGCAGGACTTCTATCCTCTCGCGAGCGGTCAATTTGCCCTTAGCATGCTGGGCTGTGATGCGGTTTTCACCGCCACCCGCGCGGGCTTGCGCACGACGAGATTCTAGGGTTTGGATAATGTTTTTCATGGGAGTCCTCCGTTTTATTTGTTTAACTATATTTTAACGGGGGATGCAAGGGGGATTAGGGGGTTTAATTGTTTTAAATATCTGGGCTCACGCGATATTACCCCGCATGGTTCATTGCTGTCCATGGTAGAAAATCTATGCGCCGTTTTATACCGAGTGGTTTTAATGGATGTTTGGGGTGTCTCGGCTGTCTCTCTGGAAGTAAACCTAAATGATAAAGTGGTAAATTTGTTGTTGCCCGCAATATCGTTTTTACCTCATTATCGCGCCCTCGAATGATTCTATTATTACCCCAAGCGCAAACAATTCTATCGCAATCATTATTCCGCTCATCGAGCATTTTAACTTTCTGTTCAATAATCGCATCGTTATGCTGACCAATTGCAATTAGATGTTCTCTAGGAATATACTTCGGCTTTGTCGCCCGATATGCAAAAATATTTAACACCCAAAGTGCACCAAATCTATCAGTCACCGCGCGATTTGTACATAACATTACAGTCTTATCCATCATTAAATCTGTTGCCTTTGACGGATTCAACATAATGAACATCAGCACGGGAGCACATTCATCCCAAGTTCGGCTTAAAAAATAACGATATTTTTTACAATCGGGAGGGATTGTGCATGATTGTATTGAACGACATTGCTCGGCTGGTAAAGGCATCTTTTTCTCCGTAAAGTGATATGGGTCTTCTTATCTAGCAGAAACGCGACAAGATTAAAAATCATCCCTAAAACACGTGAGCCCGCACCTTCGTACGGGCCCCGAGGGCGTGTGCGGGATGTAAAGTTAATCACACCTTGCGCCCACATGAAATAAATAGCATTCATAAAAACATATTGCAAGCGTTTTATTTCGTTAATAATCACCTCTGCTTGCCCTTCCAATCGGGATGCTCCCACGGCTCTAAATTAGATTTCGCCAACATCCCTTCGCCCAAAATATGATCCGCCGCCTTTTCCCCCGTCATAATGGACGGTCCATTCAAATTCCCATTGGTAATACGCGGAAAGATAGAGCTGTCCGCCACACGCAACCCGTCCACCCCAATAACGCGGCATTCTGGATCAACCACCGCCAACGGATCATCCGCCGCACCCATCTTACAAGTGCCACATGGATGGTACGAGCTTTCCGAATGTTCGCGGATGAATTCATTCAAATCAGCATCACTCACCGCCTCCGCCCCAGGGGATATTTCCTTACCCACATAGGGTTTAAACGCCTCTTGCGCAAAAATCTCGCGGGTCAAACGTATCGCCGTGCGGAAATCCTGCCAGTCTTTTTCCTCCGCCATATAGTTAAATAAAATCTTCGGTTTGTCGTTCGGGTCGGCGGAACGCAAGCTGACCACCCCCCGCGACGGCGAGCGCATAGGCCCAACATGCGCCTGAAATCCATGCCCCTCGGCAGAAGCCTGCCCGTCATACCGCACGGCTATCGGCAGAAAATGATACTGCAAATCGGGATAATCCACCCCTGCGGAGGAACGGACAAACCCACACGCCTCAAACTGATTGGACGCGCCGGGGCCCGTTCGCGTGAAGAGCCACTGCGCCCCAATCCGCGCTTTGGAAAAGATATTCCAGTATTTATACAGAGTAATCGGCTGAATACACGCCATTTGCAGATAGACTTCCAGATGGTCTTGCAGGTTTTTGCCAACCCCGCGCCTATCGGCAATCACCTCTATCCCGTGTTGTTTTAATTCATCCGCTGGACCAATCCCCGATAACATCAGCAACTTGGGCGAATTGAAAACAGAGGCGGCAAGGATAACCTCTCGCCCCGCTTGTATCGTTTCAATCGTGCGGGTGCCGTGGCGTTCAACCTCCACCCCCACGGCGCGACCGTCCTTTATGACTATTTTACGCGCCATCGCGCGAACCATCGTGCAGTTCGGGCGTTTCAAAGCAGGGCGCAAATAGGCACGGGCGGCCGACCAACGTTGCCCGCGATAAATGGTTTGTTCCATCGCGCCAAAGCCCTCTTGCTGTTGCCCGTTATAGTCGCCAGTAACGGGATAGCCCGCCTGCTCGCCCGCCTTAACAAAGGCATCAAACAAGGGATTAACACGGCTGCCTCGGCTGACATGCAGGGGGCCGTTTTTACCGCGATATTCGGATTTATTGCCCGATTTAGCCCGTCGCCCATGCCACGTTTCCATCCGTTTAAAATACGGCAAAACATCGGCGTAAGACCAGCCCTGCGCCCCGCTATCCTGCCAATGGTCAAAATCCTTGGCGTGTCCGCGCACGAACACCATGCCGTTTATAGAGGACGAACCACCGATGACTTTCCCACGCGGAGTCGCCAGTTTGCGACCGCCCAAATGCGGTTCGGGTTCGGTGCCATAGCCCCAATCGTATTTTGACATATTCATCGGGTAGGACAGGGCTGCGGGCATTTGAATCAGGGGGCCAGCGTCACTGCCGCCGTGTTCAATGATTATGACCGAATGCTTGCCGTTTTCAGACAGGCGAGAGGCCATCGCGCAACCAGCCGAGCCCGCGCCTATTATCACAAAATCTGCTTGCATGGGGGTGTTCCTTTTTGTCGGGGTTTAAGGGGGTGTTAGCATATTTTGGGCGGATTGGCGAATGGGTTTTTGGGGTGGGGGATGGGGGTTTTTGTGGAAAATGTGGTTGCAATGGGGGATTTTTTGTGGTTATGCTTCGTTTTAACCTTTAATTAACCTATTTCGTTTGAACTGGTGAATGTATTTTGGGATTTGCAAAGAAATGCGTTTTTGTGAAAAATAACACTTGCATTAGTGTTTTTTAATGCTAATATAACAACAAAGGGAAGATGAAAATTATGATTGAGCAACTGCTTACAGACTATTGGCATATCTTATCTGCTATTACTGCATTCATCGTGGGTGCAACATGGTGGGTCGCCAGCACGCATGGAAAGGTTAACGGGCTTACGGAAAATGTTAAAGACATTAAAACGCAGGTCGGCGTTATTAATACGCAAATTAGCGACATTAACACGCAGGTCGGCGTTATTAATACGCAGATTAGCGGTATTAACACACAAATTAGCGGCATATTGAACGTTGTCACAAACAATAACGTATCGCAGAGCCAAAGCCCCGCCCAGCTCAATGAATATGGCACGCAGATTTCCAATAAAATAAACGGCGGTGAGTTTGTTAAAAAACACCTAGATGCCGTTCATTTTAGCGAAAATATGAGCAAATATCAAATGCAACAGGCTTGCTTTGATTATGCACAAGCTGAATTAATGGATAAGATTTCTGAGGAAGAACGCGAAAGGTTAGAGGGTGTCGCCTATACCGAAGGTGCCCCGATTCCAATAGTCTTGGCGGTTTTGGGATTTGAGCTACGTAATGCTAAATTTAAATCGCTTGGGATTGATATTGCGGGCGCGGGTAATGGTGCGTCCGAAAATTAAAGCCACTAATCACTAACAATCCCCCCATCAATACGGCGATTCCAACGCCCCCATCCGCACAAAAACCGCTTTTATCTGCGAATAATGCTCTATCGCCGCCTTGGAATTCTCACGCCCAACGCCAGAGCCTTTGACCCCGCCAAAAGGCACCTCCACAGGCGCGTCATTGTAAGAATTAATCCAACACGTCCCCGCCTGTAACTGATCTATCACCCGATGTGCGCGGGTTAAATCGCGGGTGAAAACCCCAGCCGACAAGCCCAAATCCGTATCATTAGCGCGGGCTATCACCTCCGCCTCATCATCAAAACATAAAACCGACATCACGGGGCCGAAAATCTCTTGCCGAGCTATCGTCATATCATCCCCAACATCCGCGAAAACCGTCGGTTCAATAAAATAGCCATCGTTCAGCGCACCACAACCGCCACCGCAAACCAGTCGCGCACCTTCGGCTTTGCCTTTTTCAATAAACCCAAGGACAATATCGCGTTGCGCTTTGGACACCATCGGCCCCATTTGCGTAGCCTCATCCATCGGGTCGCCCATTTTTATCGCCTCTGCCCGCGTTTTGAATCGTGCCAGAAAATCATCCAAAATCCCGCGTTGCACAAACACCCGCGTGCCGTTAGAACAAATCTGCCCAGCCGAATACATATTCCCCAGCATAGCCCCGCCGACCGCCGCATCAATATCCGCATCATCAAAAATAATCAACGGAGATTTGCCCCCCAGCTCCATCGTTGCGTGCTTCATTAACGCGCCCGCGGCGGCATAAACTTTCTTACCTGTCGCCGCCGAACCCGTTAAAGATACCTTATTAACACGGGGGTCTTGCAGCAGAGTCGCCGCAACCTCACCATAGCCATTGACGACATTAAACAAACCGTTTGGCGCACCTGCTTCGGTAAGGATTTCGGCTATTTTTAAGGCGCAAAGCGGCGTAGTCTCTGACGGTTTGAAAATCATCGCATTGCCACAAGCCAGCGCGGGCGCACCCTTCCAGCACGAAATCTGCGTGGGATAATTCCACGCGCCAATGCCTAAACACACGCCCAAAGGCTCGCGTTTTGTATAGGCCCAGTTTTCACCCAACGGGATGTATTCCCCGCCCAGAGCACCCGCCAAACCGCCGAAATATTCCAGTGCATCGGCGGCGGAAGTCGCATCCACATAAAGCGTTTCTTGCAGGGGTTTGCCCGTGTCTAGGGTTTCCAATTCGGACAATTCGCGGTTACGCTCGCGGATAATATCGGCGGCTTTGCGAAGGACGCGGCCGCGTTCCACACCGCTTTTCTGCGTCCAGATTTTCTGCGCGATGGTCGCGCTGGCAAGCGCCGCCTCTATGATTTTGGGGGTGGCAGAATGCAGCCGAGCGATGGTTTCACCGCTCGCCGAATAAACGCATTCAATGGGCTTGCCGTTGGCATCTTCGATATACGCGCCGTTAATATAATGGCTGGCTGTGGGTTGGGCGTTGTGGGGCATGGGGGGTCCTTTGGTTTAGTTTTGTGGGGATAGTATGCAAATTTAATCGCGGTTGTAAAGGGGTGAAATGTTTTATTTTAGCCCGTCATTTGAACACGCATATCATCGGGGATTGGCGTAGATTTCTGCCCGTCTGGTTGTAATAAAACCAGTTGGCTATCGCCTTTGGCATGGATTTGCCCGTTTGAATACACGGCATAATCCATCATAAAACTGGTGCGCCCAAGGCTGGAAACCCGCGCCAAAACGCAATAGTCTTGGGGCAGGAAAATCGGGCGGATATATTCGGCAGAGGCAGTACGGACGACAAATTTCAAACTGGTCGGGTCGCTGTAGGACAGCCCCAAATCCATCATATACATCACGCGGACGGTCTCAAACCAAGTCAAATACGCCTTGTTATTAACGTGGTTTAATGCGTCTAACTCGTCAAACCGCACGTAATCTTTTATCGCGATTTGCCAAGATTCTGGCAAGTCCAACGATGCGATTTGCGCCCGTGTCATCCGCCCGTAAGGAATTTTTTCTAGGGTCGTTTCCAGTGTCATTCTAGGCTCGCCTTTTGTTAATCGTTACCGAAAAATAACTACAACTCACTCATAACCTCGTCCGTCAAATCGGCATTAGAGGTCACGGATTGCACATCATCATCCTCTTCCAAGGTCTCTATCAATCGCATCAGCTTTTGCGCACCTTCCAAATCCAATTCGGTCAGCATATTCGCCTTCCACACCAGTCGCGTTGATTCGGATTCGCCTAGCTGCGCCTCCAACGCGCCCGCCACCTCGTGCAAATCGTTGTCCGCACAATAAATATCATGCCCGGATTCAGAGCTGTCAACATCCTCCGCCCCTGCCTCTATCGCCGCTTCAAACACGGCATCACTGCCCGCGACCGCAAACGGATAAACCACCAAACCCTTGCGATCAAACATGAACGAAACCGCCCCCGTTTCCGCCAAATTCCCGCCCGAACGACCAAAAATAGCCCGCACGGAAGACGCAGTGCGATTGCGATTATCGGTCATCGTTTCAACGATAATAGCTATGCCACCTGGGGCATAACCCTCATACCTGATTTCATCGTAATTGCCGCCGTCCGTGGCCATAGCCTTGCTGATCGCACGTTCAATCACGTCCTTTGGCATGGAGTTGCCTTTGGCTTCTTTCACGGCGAGGCGCAGGCGTGGGTTTTTATCTGGGTCGGCTTCGCCCATTTTGGCGGCAACGGTGATTTCACGCGAAAGCCGAGAGAATAGTTTGGAGCGCAATTTGTCTTGGCGACCCTTGCGATGCTGGATATTTGCCCATTTGGAGTGTCCTGCCATGTGGTTTTCCTTTTTGGTTTTGGAGTCGTTTGAGGGTTTATAGAACACGCGGGCAGATATGTAAAGAGTTGTTAGTTGTTAGTTATTAGTTATTAGTTGGGGGTGGTTTGACAGGGTATTGGTTTTTACTATTGCATGGTAAGATTATTAATGTTATATTAACCATGCGTCGTGACCGCGTCGTTTTGCGGGTTCAAGAGCAATCTTGACACGGCGTCACCTTTTCTTATCAGGAATTTCAATCAAGATATGCCCTCTGATTAGGTCTTTTAACAAAGATAGGATAAATATTATGAGTGACGAAATTCCCCGCAGGGACGAAGTGATTTTACCAGATGTAAATGAGCATTCAATTATTTTTTTAGACGCATTGATGCAGGCTTTAAGAATAGATCGCGATATGTTTCCTAGCGATGAAGAGATTAAGCAAGCGTACTCTAGCTTGCCTCAGCTACTTTCTGAGATACCGCTTGAATTAAGAGATGAAAATCTAGCACGCATGTGCGTAGCGGTTGCAAGTGGTCTTTTTGATGGTGGTATCAATTATGCATGGAATGCAGCAATTATTGAATTAAGAAATAAAGTCAGAATATTTAGCTTTCCCGCGATTAAACAAATTACTGGTAAAAAATTTGATGAAGAAAAACTCCTTTCTTTGAAAGATAAAGGTCTTCTTGATTTGTGTTTGAAGTTAAACCTTATATCCGAGCAGGGGGATTTTATACTGAATCAGTGCAGGGATATTCGAAATAATTTTTCAACTGCCCATCCAACACGTGGTAGATTAGATAAAAATCAATTTATACATTTTGTTAATAGCATTAGTAAGTATGCTCTAAGTAGCGAAAAAAATGTTAGTGCAATAAATATGCGAGAATTAATTAATGCAATAAATGCCAATAGCTTTTCTGCTGAACGGCGTAATTCGTGGTGCGAAAAAATAAATAATACATACGAGGTACAAAGGGAAACCATATTTGAAATGCTGTATGGAATTTATTGTGATTTAAATAGAGAATTAGAAGTTCGTGAGAATTCTATTGCAATATGCGAACACCTGCGTGCTAAATTCACCCCATCTGTAAGATCTTTAATGATAAACAAGCATCAAAATTATCAAACTAAAGGAAAAATGGATAAACACGCATTATCACGAGAATTTTTTGAAAGATTAGAATTGGTGGATTTGTTATCAGAGGCTGAGCAACATTCTATCTTTTCTAATGCGTGTAAAAGGCTTTTAGATGCTCATAATGGGGCTAATAATTTTTACAATGAACCGCCTTTTGCTGAGGATCTTGCTAAAATTGCAGAAGGTCAAGATATACCCGCTGCTACGCAAGCTGAATTTGTTGAAACTGTGTTAATATGCACCATTGGTAATGGCTACGGCTATTCGCACGCAGCTTATCCTTATTATGAAAAAATGATACAGGAATTTTCTAACGAGGAAGTTCAAATAATGTTGGAACTACCTGAAGGCAATAGTGTCTTGGCTCAAAGAATTAAAGCACATCCTAATTGTAAAAGCAATTTTGCAAATACTGTCCGTTTGATTAACGCTAAAAGTGTCACGCCACAATCAAAATCTTATTTTGATAAATGGTTGAAACCCCAATAATTAAAAACAATCCGTGAAGGCAAAGCCCGAAGGGCATCACTAACAACTAATAACTAATAACTAACAACTAATAACTAAAGCGGCCAAAACATCGGTATTAAAAAACTCGCCAACACCCCCACGCTGATATTTAACGGCACACCAATACGCAGGAAGTCCTTAAAACTATACCCGCCCAAGCTATACACCAACGTGTTCGTTTGATAGCCAATAGGCGTGGCAAAGCTGGCACTCGCCGATACCATCACGGCAATAACCAACGGGCGGGCATCCACCCCCAGCGTCTCTGCCAACCCAATCGCCACGGGCGTTACCACCACCGCCACCGCGTTATTAGACACCAATTCCGTCAAAACAGAGGTCATCATATAAATCAGCCAAATCAGCAAAAACGGCGAAGCCCCCTGTAAAACAGGCAACAACGCCTTGACAATCAGCACAACCGCGCCAGAGTTCTGCAACCCCGCGCCAATCCCTAGCATAGAAAATATCAGCACCAGCAACCGCCCGTCTATCGCGGCAAACGCCTCCTCTGCGTCAATGGAACGGCTGAGCAAAATCACCGAAACCCCCAAGGACGCCAGCGCGAAAATCGGCGCGACCCCGAACAACGCGGCACTGACTATTAACCCCAAAACCCCAACGACTATTGGGGCATGACCGCGGCGATAGGGACGGGCAACAGGCTTGCTGATATCCACCATATTCAATTCCTCGGACAGCCGAGATATATCGCTGGGCGCACCTTCCAGCAGTAAAGTATCACCGATGCGAATGACTATATCATCCAACTGGTCTTGCATATTCTGGTTCTTACGATGCAACGCCATGGGATACACGCCGAAATTCCGCCGCAAATGCGCCTGCCCCAGAGTCCGCCCGATAAGGCGACATCCGGGGGCGACCAACGCCTCTATAATCGTAGCCTCGCGGGACGATACTCTATCAACCAGACGCACATCTTTGCTGTCTTTTAAGCCCAATAATTCGGTCACCGCCGATTTTAACACCACGCAATCGCCGATTTGCAAAACCACTTGGCGTAGGTTTTTACGCAGGGACTCGCCGCCTCGCACGACATCAATCACCCGTCCATTATCGCGTTTGAACGAATCGACATCAACCGCCAGCTCGCCAATTAACCCGCTATCTTCTGGAATTATGACCTCAGTCAAATAGCGCATATCGGTCTTATCACGCAGGAAATCGGACATGGAATTACGGCTCGGCAACAGCCACCCGCCAAACAGCCACAGATACACCGCGCCATAGCCGACCAGTATAATCGCCAGTGGCGTGATTTCAAATAGCCCAAACGGGGCCAGCCCTGCCTCCTGCGCCACGCCATCCACCAGCAGACTGGTAGAGGTGCCGATTAGGGTACACATCCCGCCCAGAATGGCTATGTAAGACAGGGGAATCAGCAGTTTTGACGTGGAATAGCCAAAGGCGTGCGCCATCTGAATGACTATCGGAATCATCAAAACGACAATCGGCGTGTTGTTCATAAAGGCGGAAGCTACCGCCGTGAAAGCCAGCAACGCGACCAAAATAAGGCGTGGATAGCTTTTGCCATAGGTTATCATCACCCCCGATAAAAAGTTCAAAATCCCCGTGCGGACGAGGGCGGCGGATAAAACAAACATCGCGGCAATCGTCCAAGGTGCGGGGTTAGAGAAAACGTTCAGCAAGGCGGGCAAGGGTAAAATCCCCAAAACCATCATTAAAACCGCGCCCGATAGGGCTATGACTTCGTTCGGATAGGTCTCGCGGATGAAGAAAACGAACATCCCCGCGACCAAACATAGCGCGACAATGGCATGCGAGCCGTTTGGTAGAATGTCAAACATTAGGGGGTTTCCTTTGGGGTTTGTTTTTATTCCTCAATCGCCCGTCCGTCCCATTGATTTTTATTTATTTTATTTTTTCTTGAACTATGAAAATCAAGGATTAGTTCAATGTAATCCTTAAAATCACTGTTTGCATCAGCCAATCTGTTGGCAGTGTTCCAATCCACCTCTGCCTTTTCTTTGGCTGGGATTAAAACTTGGCTATCCGAAGGAGTCTTAACGTTTAATTCAATAACGCCGATGCCGTGCAGGTTGGCAAGAATACGTAGCTCACTAATCGCGTCACCTCCGACCTCAGCGGCAACAAGATAGCCAAAATGTGCCCAAGAGGAATTGGTAACTGCCTGCAAAAAACATTCTCGTGCATTAGATTGGTTAATTATTACTTTAACCTCAAAAGACCATAGTCGCGCCTTTTTATTAGAATAAAACGCTGCACATTCTTTTATTTCAGGAATCCAATCTTGGCTTAAAATCTCTAAACCAACAACATCAGGGTGCAACCATTTATTAGCCCCCTTCTTTGTAATCCTAGACCGACTTTCATTAATACGTTTGCTATAGACTGTTGCATCGTCCGAAAGCAAATAATCCATCAATATTTGATATAATCTAAATTCGGGATTATCATTCCCTTTTTTCTCATCCGTGCCTGTGGGTTGTGCCTTTTCTTTTATTTTATCTGCACCTGTGGCTTGCTCTTCTTCTGCTTTTTCAACCTCTTCAGCACCACTTACCGCCGTATAATAAAATTTGCGCGGGCGACCCTCTGTCGTTTTTATTTCAGAGTAACTTGCCTTTATGAATTTAGGCTGTATCTCAGAAGCAATTTGCGCGATAAGGGCTTCATCGGTATCAAGCGGAACAAGCTGTGCTCGAGATTTTCTGCGCTTTTCTTCCGATTCCTCTGGGAATTTTTTAAAAATTAATTCTGCAATTTCACTTGCGATAAATCTTTTCTCTGGATTTTCTTTTAAGCATTCAAAAGTGAATCTTCTTATATTAAACTTCATCTCAACTCTCCTTTATAGTTGTTTTATCGCCCGACCTTACCAGCTTTATCTGCTTTGTCAATAGGTGGGGTTTTCATTTTATTCGGGTTTGCATCCCACTCTGCCAAAATCGCCAGTGCGTCCTCCGCCGTTTCCACATATTGAAACAAATCCAGCGATTCGGGGGCAACCGTCCCCGCCGCCACCAGTGCGTCAAAATTAATCAAACCTTCCCAGAATTCCCTGCCAAACAGCAAAATAGGCAACCGAGCCATCCGCTCTGTCTGCACCAAAGTCAGTGTTTCAAACAATTCATCCAGCGTGCCAAACCCGCCCGGAAAAACCACAACCGCCTTTGCCCGCAATAAAAAATGAAACTTGCGCGTGGCGAAATAATGGAAATTAAAACACAAATCAGGGGTGCAATAAGCATTCGGTGTAGCCTCAAACGGCAGGACTATGTTTAATGATATTGACCGCCCGCCTGCCTCTTTCGCGCCGCGATTGCCTGCCTCCATCACGCCCGGACCACCGCCTGTGACGATGACGTTTTCGCCCCCATTGCTTTGCTTGGTCAGCATAAAAGCAAACCGCCGAGCCTGTTCGTAATAGGCAGTAAGCCGTTTCTGACCGTCGGTTTTGGGCGTTTGTTCGGGGGGCAAAACCTTTGCCCCGCCAAATAAAACAACCGTGGATTTAATCCCCTGCGCCACTAATTCCATTTCTGGCTTTAACATCTCCATATAAATCCGCAGAGCCCGCAAGTCCTCTCTTGCCAGAAAATCCGCATCCTGAAACGCCAAACGATAGCTGGGGGAGTGCGTTTGTTCATTCGGTTGTTCATTCGGTAAGGTCGTTTGCTTGAGCGTCATTGTGGGTTCTTTATTTTGGGGCGGGGGGCTTCTTGGGGGCTTGCGGTTTTGTCGTTTTCCTCTATACCATGCAAATATACCATGCTAATCAGCAAATAAAAAGCCACAAATGAAGGAGGCAACAATGACCCTAAATGCGAACCTAGACACGAACCTAGACGGACTGGAAACCCTGATTGAAACCGCGTGGGATAACCGCGATGCGCTAACGCCAGAGACTAAGGGCGATACCCGCGATGCCGTGATGGCGACACTGGACGCGCTGGATAAGGGTGTTTTGCGTGTGGCAGAGCCTCGCGGTGGCGATTGGCACGTTAACCAATGGGCGAAAAAGGCGGTTTTATTAAGTTTCCGCCTGAATGATATGTCCGTGCAAACGGGGGCTGCGCAAGGTGGCAACTGGTGGGATAAGGTGGATTCAAAGTTCAAAAACTGGGGTGCGAGCGAATTCCGCACGGCTGGATTTCGCGCCGTTATGGGCAGTATTGTGCGTAAATCGGCGTATATCGCGCCTGGGGCGGTGCTGATGCCCAGCTTTGTTAATCTGGGGGCGTATGTGGATAGCGGGACTATGGTGGATACTTGGGCCAGCGTTGGGTCTTGTGCGCAAATCGGCAAAAATGTGCATTTGTCTGGTGGCGTGGGGATTGGCGGGGTTTTGGAACCGATGCAGGCGGGGCCGACTATTATTGAAGACGGGTGCTTTATCGGGGCACGGTCGGAGGTGGTGGAAGGCGTTGTGGTACGCGCGGGTGCGGTTTTGGGGATGGGTGTGTATATCGGGCAATCCACCAAGATTTTTGACCGCGAGAGTGGCGAGGTTTCTTACGGCGAAGTGCCAGCGGGGGCGGTAGTTGTGGCGGGCTCTTTACCCTCCAAATCCGGGGTTTCGTTGTATTGCGCGGTGATAGTCAAACGGGTGGATGAAAAAACGCGGGCAAAGACGAGTATCAATGCGTTGCTGAGGGATTAGAGGTGAATTGACAATTCACAATTAATCCCTAATAATTACCCCTTAACAATTCATAATAAAGGAACTCCCCAATGATCCCCTATCGCTCCCGCACAACAACCCACGGCCGTAACATGGCTGGCGCACGCGCTCTTTGGCGCGCCACAGGCATGACCGACCAAGACTTTGACAAACCCATCATCGCGGTCGTCAATTCCTTTACCCAATTCGTCCCGGGCCATGTTCATCTAAAAGACATCGGGCAACTGGTCGCTCGCGAAATAGAAGCCGCAGGCGGGGTTGCCAAAGAATTTAACACAATCGCCGTGGATGATGGGATAGCCATGGGGCATGACGGCATGCTCTATTCCCTGCCCAGCCGCGAGGTCATCGCCGACAGCGTGGAATACATGGTCAATGCCCATTGCGCCGATGCTCTGGTCTGTATCTCAAACTGCGATAAAATCACGCCTGGGATGATGATGGCGGCGGCTCGGCTGGATTTGCCGTGCTTGTTCGTGTCTGGCGGACCGATGGAGGCTGGCAAAGTCGATATGGACGGCGACCTTGTCTCCGTTGATTTGGTGGATGCGATGGTGGAGGCCGCAAACCCCGACCGCACAGATGCCGAAGTCCTAGCATACGAGGAATCCGCCTGCCCGACTTGCGGGTCGTGTTCGGGCATGTTCACCGCCAATTCTATGAACTGCTTGGCAGAGGCTTTGGGGTTGGCTCTGCCCGGCAACGGGTCAACTCTGGCAACCCATACCGCGCGGGAAGCCCTGTTTCGCAGGGCTGGAAGGCGGATTGTGGAGCTAACCCGCGATTACTATGAAAACGGCAATACCTCCGTGTCCGCACGGGGTATCGCCACGAAAGCCGCCTTTGAAAACGCGATGCGCCTTGATATCGCGATGGGCGGTTCCACCAATACTATCCTGCATCTTTTGGCAATAGCGCACGAGGGCGAAGTGGATTTCACCCTTGATGATATTGACCGATTGTCGCGTTCTACCCCGTGTTTGTGCAAAGTCGCGCCCGCCGTGGCGAATGTTCATATGGAGGACATCCACCGCGCGGGCGGTATTTTTGCTCTGCTGGGGGAATTGGCACGGGCTGGATTGCTGCATACCGAAACGCCGACCGTGCATAGCGCGACTATGGCGGAGGCTATTGCCAAGTGGGATATCACCCAAAGCAACGACCCTGCGGTTGCCGAATTCTATCGCGCCGCGCCCGGTGGTGTTCGCACGGTGGAGGCGTTTTCTCAATCCCGCCTATACAAAGATTTGGATAAAGACCGCGCGAATGGCGTTATCCGTGCGGGCGAGCATGCTTTTTCTGCTGAGGGCGGATTGGCGGTGCTTTACGGCAATATCGCGCTGGAAGGGTGCGTTGTGAAAACCGCGGGCGTGGATGAATCCATCCATCGTTTCAGTGGCCCCGCCCGTGTGTGTGAAAGTCAGGAGGAGGCAGTCAATCGCATTCTCAGCAAAGACATAAAGGCGGGGGATGTTGTGATTATCCGTTATGAGGGACCGCGTGGCGGACCAGGAATGCAGGAAATGCTGTATCCCACTTCGTATTTGAAATCCATGCGGTTGGGGGCGGTTTGTGCGTTAATAACGGACGGGCGGTTTTCGGGGGGGACCTCTGGTTTGTCCATCGGGCATGTGTCGCCAGAGGCTGGCGAAGGCGGGGCGATTGGGCTGATACAGGAGGGCGATGTGATAGAGATTGACATACCCGCGCGGACGATAAATGTGGCGTTATCGGCTGGGGAATTGGACGCTCGGCGGGTTGCTATGGATGCTTTGGGTTCGGCTGGATGGCAACCTGCCGAGCCACGCAAACGCCGCGTATCAAGGGCGTTGCGGGTGTATGCCGCCCATGTTGGCAATGCGTCGCAAGGGGCGGTGCGTTTAGAACCATAGGGCGCGGTCTTTTGCTAGTAGCCCCCCCGCAAGCGGAGGGCATAGCAAAAGCCCCATGTGTGCTTGGCAAGATTCGCGTGGATAATGGGGGCTTGACAGATTATTAAAATCGCCTTAAAGATGAAGTGGCTATTAAAATAGAAAGGCGGGGTTTTGCCCGCCCATCAAATTAAAAGAGAATAAACATGACTACCATAAATTTATCAAACCAAGATAGTTTTACAAAGTTTTTTAAACAATTTGTAGCGGGCGAGATAACCGAACCTGTCACAATTAAATTTGAACTGCCCAAGAATGCTAAAAAAACCCCATTCCTACGGGTTCAAGGTAAAGGATATAATGGCACGATTAACTCTTTGGTGATGAATGTTTTGCAAAGCCATCAAACAAATATTCATAGATTATATTCGTTGGTTAAGTATGGAAAAGTAACAAAATTAAAAGCAAGTGAAGTTGAATCACTAAGGATTATCTTTCAAGTCGATATAGGGTCATCAACTCTTATTATTAAGAATTTAGAGCTAATACTAGATTTTATTATACCAGCAGTTATAGAACCAACAGCAGCAGCAACACTAGTTGTAGGACTTGTATTAATTTTTACAGAGTTTGGGTTAACTAATTACCGTGAAAATAAGAATAGAATTTTTATTGCAGAGCAAAATCAACTAGATAGAGACCATATTGCAGAACAGAATCAACTAGATAGAGACCATACCGCAGAACAAAACCAACTAGATAGAGACCATACTGCAGAACAAAACCAACGGGATAGAGACGCACGTGAAAGAGAACTGCAAATTATTAAAGAAATTATTGGGTACGAACAAATTATTACTGGCAGTAAAGAGTTTTTAGAAAGACTTACAAGATTATCAAAACATGCCAATGTTGTTAAACATTTAGGGCAGACAGTATCGCCACCTGTTGAAAAAGAAGATAAAGAAATTTTGCCGACCAGCATTAATGGAAACTATAAAATATTACACTTTGGTGAAAAAACAGATACTTATTTTAAGATTAGATTAAAAAATACTGAAACAGGCAATAAATTTAATGCCAAACTGAGTGCAGATAATAGACTAGACAATGTGCGAGCTGTAATATTAGACGCAGTTCAGTCTGGCGAGGGATTAAACTTAAATATAAATGCTATTCTTGTTAATAATAGATTAACCAAAGCAGTTATAGTATCAATAGTAGAACCAGAACAACTAACAACTAACAACTAATAACTAATAACTAACAACTAACAACTAACAACTAAAGAAATGTCTGGAACTAATCACTCGGCGGGGGACGACTGGCACGGCCCACAGCCCGTTTTCATCCTCACAAACCCGCAAATGGGGGAAAACATAGGCGCGTCCGCCCGTGCTATGTGGAACTTTGGGCTGGAATCCTTGCGGCTGGTCGCCCCACGCGATGGCTGGCCAAACCCAAAGGCCGAAGTCATGTCCAGCGGCGCAGGGCGCGTTTTGCAAGGCATAACCCCCTACCCCACGCTCGCCGATTGCACCAAAGATTTAAACACAATCTTTGCCACCACCGCTCGAAAACGCGATTTAACCCAAATCATCCTATCGCCCGAAGACGCAATGGCAGAGGCGTACCGCCTAACCTCTCTGGGACAGAAAATCGGCATAGTCTTCGGCCCCGAACGTGCGGGGCTAGAAAACACCGACATAGTCCGCGCGAACGCCCTGATAACAATCCCCGTTAATCCGGCGTTTGCCTCGCTTAACTTGGCGCAATCGGTCGGCTTGCTGGCGTATGAATGGCAACGGGCGCGGATGCGCGATGCGGGGGATGCGCCCGCCGCACTCTTCCCCACGCGGGCGGAGGCGGGCGAAATTGAAACTCTGGCGAGCAATTTGGAGGCGCAGTTGGACGCGTTGGGCTATTTCTGGCCTGAAGACAAAGCTGCCTCTATGCGGTTATCGTTCCGCAATTTATTCGCGAGGTTGCCGTTAAGCCATGCCGATGTGCGGTTGCTTTATGGGGTGATAAAAAAATTGACAAATCCCCCAAAATAAAATAATAAAACCCAAAGGACACCCCATGGCAGACTCAAAACGCGCGATATTTGAAGAGGTAAGCGGCGATAAACCCGCCGCCAAATCAACCCCGCCCCGCCCCACGCAAACACATGAAAACTGGCGCGTCCCAATGCGGATTTGGTTTATCACTCTGGCGATTCTGGTCATAGCGATGATAGCCGTTGGCGGGCTGACTCGCCAAACCGATAGCGGGCTTTCCATCACCGAATGGCAACTTATCAAAGGCACTCTGCCCCCGCTATCCGCCGAGGACTGGCAAACCGCCATGCAAAAATACCGCACAACCGACGAATATAAATTGCAAAACAAAGGCATGACTCTGGCGGAATTCAAAACCATATTCTGGTGGGAATGGGGGCATAGGCAACTGGGGCGATTTATCGGGCTGGTCTGGGCGGTGGGATTTATTATTTTTGCATTAATGAGGCAAAAACCCCCGCGCCCGTGGCTACGCCGTGCATTAATAATCGGCGGATTGGGCGGCGCACAAGGCGCGATAGGCTGGTGGATGGTCTCGTCTGGATTAGGCGGCGGGATGCTGGATGTCGCCTCCTACCGCCTTGCGATTCATCTGGGATTGGCGTTTATTATCCTATCGGTGCTGGCGTGGTTCATCTGGATGTTGGGGCAGAGCAGCACGGATTTATTCGCCGCACGGCGACGCAAAGACGAAGGCATGCTGGCTTGGGGGCGCGGATTATGGGCGGTTTGCTTTGCCCAAATTATATTGGGCGCGTTGGTCGCGGGTATAGACGCGGGGCTGATTTACAACGATTGGCCGATGATGAACGGCACGTTTTTTCCTAGCGATAGCGGGATGACCGCCCCCGCTTGGCGCAATGTTTTTGAGAACCACGGGCTGGTGCAATTTAATCATCGCATCATGGGTTATGCGTTATTTGTGCTGGCTTTTATTGTTTGGATGCGGGGCAGAGCCGCCGCCTATCGCCCGTTACGCGGGCTGTTTGGCATGGTTTTTATTGCGATAATCGGGCAGATGATTTTGGGGATTAGCACGTTGGTTCTAGGTGTGCCTACGGGTTTATCCCTGATGCACCAGATGGGGGCAATCGTGGTTTTATTGCTGATTTTGCGCGGATGTTTTATTGCGTATTATCCAATGAAAAACGTGTTGCGGTAGGGATTTTACCCGCGATTTTTACCAAGATTTTTACTGCCCCCACTTGGGCTCGCGCTTTTCAATAAAGGCGGAAATCCCCTCCTTTGTGTCGTCCTGCATCATATTTTCTGCCATCACTTCGGCGGTGAAATCGTATGCCTCCGCCACCGACATATCCATCTGCTGATAAAACGCAACCTTACCGATTTTCACGGCAACGCGGGGTTTATCGGCAATTAAACGCGCCAAATCAAAGGCGGTATCGCCCAGCGAATCCGCCGACACGGCATGGTTAATTAACCCCAATTCCTCGGCACGCCGCCCATCAATAAACTCCCCAGTCGTTAGCATTTTAAACGCCTGTTTGCGCCCGATATTGCGCGATAACGCAACCATGGGGGTAGAACAAAACAGCCCGATATTCACGCCATTAACGGCAAACCGAGTCTCCCTGTCCGCCACCGCCAAATCGCAAGTCGCCACCAGTTGGCAACCCGCCGCGGCCGCCACCCCATGGACTTGCGCGATGACGGGTTGAGGCAAGGATTGAACCCGCATCATTAACGCCGAACACCGCTGGAATAAATCGCCGAAAGCCGCACGCCCGCCGTCCGCGTCCGCCCTTGCCCGCGTCATTTCTTTTAAATCATGCCCCGCGCAAAACCCTTTGCCCTCGCCACGAATAATGACGGCGCGGATGGTATCGTCCGCCGCGATTAAATCCAACGCGGCATGCAAATCCGCCATTAAATCGTTTGATAAAGCGTTTAATGCTTCGGGGCGGTTCAGGGTTAAAACCGCGATATTTTGCGAGTCCTCGCGGAGGATTAAATTGCTCATGTTAGCCCCCAGTATGGCTCATATGGCGCGACATCTGCCCGCCCACACGTTGGCGAGAATAATCAAAATCGTGCCCTTTTGGTTTATCGGCAATGGCGGCGCGAATGGCGGTAACGACGGCTTCGTCCGTGCCATTGCGCACAACCGCGCGTAAATCCGTAGCGTTTTCCTGCCCCAAACAGGGGTACAGAGTCCCCGTGCAATTCAGGCGGACTCGGTTGCAGGATTCGCAAAAATTGTGAGATAAGGGCGTGATAAATCCCAGCCGTTGGTCGGTATCCCCGACGCGAAAATACCGCGCAGGGCCGCCCGTAGCATGGGCGGATTCGCGCAAATCCCACGTTTTTTCCAACCGAGACCGCAGGTCTGCCAGCGACCAAAACTGCCCCAATCTGTCGGACATATCGCCCATCGGCATGACCTCTATAAAGGTTAAATCCGCGCCGATTTCCCCCGCCCAGACGACCATGTTTTCCAGCTCGTCTTCGTTGATTCCTTTTAATGCGACCATGTTTATTTTCACTGCCAAGCCCGCCGCCCGAGCCGATTCTATCCCGTCCAAAACCTGTGCCAATCGCCCCCAACGGGTGATGGCTTTGAACCTATCGGGGCGCAAAGTGTCCAGCGATATATTGACGCGGCGCACGCCCAGCGTTGCCAATGCGCCCGCATATTTTGTTAATTGCGAGCCGTTTGTGGTCAGCGTTAATTCGTGTAAATCGCCCGTTTCCAAGTGCCGAGATATGGTGGTGAAAAACCCCATTATGCCGCGCCGAACCAGAGGCTCCCCCCCCGTTATGCGTAATTTTGTGATGCCGTTTTTGATGAAAAGCGTGCAGAGGCGGTCGAGCTCATCAAGGCTGAGCAACTCCGTTTTTGGCAGGAAGGTCATGTTTTCCGACATGCAATAAGTGCAACGGAAATCGCAACGGTCGGTGACGGACACGCGCAGGTAATTTATGTTTCGCTGGAAGGGATCGGTGAGGGTCACTATTTTATACTATACTCTTCCTGAAGCAAGAACAACAGAGCCTTGATTAGCTGAAAAACGTCTATAAAAAATTGGTCTAATTGGCGCAATTCGTCTTATACGCTTGATGCGTTTAATTTTTTTAATACGTTTGATTCTTTCGATTCTTGTAATTCTAGGAAATTTTGACCTAATTGTACATAATATACATCCATCACGACCAAACATAACACCTTCAATAAACCATCCAAGATGCACTCCATTAAAACCATAAACATTTTCTTCATATAAATAGGCAACGGGCGTTCCTTCCCACAAGTAAATTGTTTGTTCGTCATCAACAGCAATGTATGCCACTGCGTTACAACTTTCATCAAAAAGAGATATTTCATTAGACATAATAAATATACTACCTTCCTAAAGAAAGCACATCAAGAAATGGAGTTTCTGAAAATCGCATAGAAAGACCTGGTCTCCCTGGCGCACCTTGCATTCCAGCTTTTCCAGGGGTTCCTTGCCTACCACCTTTACCAGGTTCGCCGCTTGTACCTCCAGGAAATTTTGCCCTGATTGCAGATAACATACGCCCATCACGACCAAAAATAACACCATCAACAAACCATCCAAGATGCCTTCCATTAAAACCATAAACATGTTCTCCATATAAATAGGCAACAGGTCTTCCTCCCCATAAATAAATGGTTCGGCTGTTATCATCAGTAATATATGCCACTGGGCGACCGTTTTTATCGTAAAGAGATGCTTCACTCATAATTTCTACTCCTTAATTTGTTATTGTAGATTTCCACAATAACAAAAAATCAAACTCTGTCAAGCCCACTAATAACTAATCACTAATCGCTAATCACTAATCACTCAACGGTAACCGATTTCGCCAAATTCCTCGGTTGATCCACGTCCGTGCCTTTGGCAACGGCGGTATGATACGCCAACAATTGCGCAGGCACGGCATACACTATCGCCGCTAAAACGGCAGGCACGGCAGGCATTTCCACCAACTTCCACACAGCGGGCGCGCCCGCAGCCCCCGCCGAATCCGTCAATAAAACCACCTTGCCACCCCGCGCCAAAACCTCTTCCACATTGCTTATCGTTTTGTCAAACATAGCATCCTTGGGCGCGAAAACCACAATCGGCATGCGTTCATCAACCAGCGCGATTGGGCCGTGTTTCAGCTCGCCACTGGCATAGCCCTCGGCATGAATATAGCTGATTTCTTTCAACTTCAACGCGCCCTCCATAGCGATAGGATACAGCATCCCACGCCCCAAAAATAATGCGCTGCTCGCCTTCATTAATTGCTGACTTATTTTATTTATCACCCCGTCCAGCGATAGGGCTTGGTTCATAAAATCAGGTAAATTCAACAGGTTATCTATGATTTCACGTTTCGCGTCCGCGTCCATTGCCCCCCGTTCATCCGCCGCTTTCACTGCCAAACACAGCAACACTAACAGCTGGGAAGTGAAGGCTTTGGTCGATGCCACACCGATTTCCACACCCGCGTGAATCGGCAGGACTGCGTCTGCCTCCCGCGCGATAGAAGACTCCGCCACATTGACGATTCCAACCGTATAAACGCCCTGCGATTTGCAGTGGCGCATCGCCGCCAGAGTGTCCGCCGTTTCCCCAGATTGGCTGATGAAAATAGCCACCGACCCAGCCCGCATCGGCGAATTGCGATAGCGGAATTCGGACGCGATATCAAGGCTACACGCCACACCCGCCAGTTGTTCAAACCAGTATTTGGCAACGCTTGCGGCCAGATGCGCCGTGCCACATGCTATCAAAGTCAGCCCCTGCAACGCGGCGAAATCCACGCCAATATCAGGCAGAGTCAGGGCGGCATTTTTGCGGTCAATATAATGGGCAATTCCGTCTGCCAAAACCACGGGTTGCTCGTTTATTTCCTTCATCATAAAGTGCTTATACGCACCTTTATCGGCATGGACGGCTTGGCGATTCATCGCGCCGATTTTGCGCACGACGACCGCGCCCGCCGCGTCCGTTATCACGACCGAACGGCGGGTTATGACGGCGCAATCGCCCTCCTCCAAATACGTTATTTTGTCCGCCAATCCGTGCAAAGCTATCGCGTCAGAACCGACGAACATCTCGCCCATTCCGTATCCTATGGCGAGGGGCGAGCCATGCCGTGCGGCGATTAATAAATCATCTTCGCCCTCAAATAAAAAACATAACGCGTAAGCACCTTGCAATTCTTTTATTGTTTTTTTCGCGGCTTCTATCGGGGATAATCCGGCGGTTAAATGGGCTTGGCACAGGGCGGATATTATTTCTGTGTCGGTATCGCTTTCAAAATTATATTTGTGCAATTTTGCCCGCAGGGTTTTGTAGTTTTCAATAATGCCGTTATGCACCACCGCGACCCCGCCCGCACGATGCGGGTGTGCGTTATCGATAGTTGCCGCCCCGTGGGTTGCCCAGCGTGTATGCCCAATTCCAGCCTTACCAGCAAGGGGTTTATGCACCAGAGTATCCGTTAGATTAACCAGCTTACCCACCGCTCGGCGGCGATCCAACGCGCCCTTTTGCGAGTCATTAACCGTGGCGATTCCAGCCGAATCATAGCCCCGATATTCCAAACGGCGCAGAGCATCTACCAAAATCGGAGCCGCCTGATGTTTGCCTAAAATTCCAACTATTCCACACATTTAATTTAATCCTTTTTATTATTTTTATTATTATTTTTATTATTTTTATTCGCCCGTTTATTCGCCATTAACCGCGCCCCCGCACCGACTTTCTCCACCTGCTCCGCCCGTGTTATCGCCAGCGCATCGGGCGCAACATCCCGCGTTATCACACTGCCAGAGCCGACAACCGCACCCGCGCCAATCTCCACAGGTGCAACCAGAGCAGAGTTTGACCCAACAAAAGCCCCTGCCCCTACAACGGTTTTATGCTTGGCAACACCATCATAATTGCAGGTAATAACCCCCGCGCCGATATTGCTATCCGCGCCAATATCGCTATCGCCGATATAGGATAAATGATTGACCTTGGCGTTCGCACCAATATCGCTGTTCTTAATTTCCACGAAATTTCCAACCCGCGCACCCGCGCCAATATCCGCCCCAATCCGCAACCGAGCAAAGGGTCCAACGGTCGCCCCTGCCCTAACATGACAGCCCTCCAAATGGGAAAACGCGGCAATCCGTGCGCCCGTTTCAATACGGACTCCTGCACCGAAAACGACATTTGGTTCAATACAAACATCGGGTTCAATCTGCGTGTCATAAGAAAAATAAACCGTTTCGGGTGCGTCCAAAGTCACCCCATTATCCATAAAAAATTCACGTTTGCGGGTTTGGTATTGCCCCAAAGCCACCGCCAAATCGCCCCGTGAATTAACGCCCAGAGTATCCGCTTCCCTGCACAAAACAGCACGGGTTTTATAGCCCTTGGCACGGGCTATGGCGACTATATCGGTTAAATAATACTCGCCCTTGGCATTATTATTTCCCACCTGTTTTAATAAATCAAACAACAGACCCGCGTTCAAATAAAACACCCCAGAATTGCAACGGGTTTCTTTGCGTTGGGCGGGGGTTGCGTCCTTTTCTTCCACTATCGCGGTGACTTCATCGCCACGCATAATCAGGCGACCATAGCCCGTAGGACTCGCCGATTCAAACCCCAAAACCGCAATATCCGCGTTCATATCCTGCATTTGTTTTAACTGTTCGGGCGCGATAAACGGCGTGTCACCATATAAAATAAACACCCCGCCGTCAAAATCCGCGAGCGTATCCCGTGCCGCCAAAACCGCATGTGCCGTGCCGTTTTGTTCCGCCTGCAAAACCACACTAACACCCCCAGTAGCATCGCCCCAGCCCGCGACTTTATCGGTAATCTCCTCCGCACAATGCCCCGCAACGACGACCGTACGCGCGGCATCCATCTGCCCCGCCGTATTCATCACATGCCACAGCAGGGGCGCGCCCGCCAAGGGATGCAGAACCTTTGGCACGCTGGATTGCATACGGCTGCCCTTTCCAGCAGCAAGAATGATAATTGCCCTTTGCATAATTTGATTTATCCTGTATTATTGCGATTCAGACGCGTTGCTGGCTTTTAGAAAGGTTTTGCCGAAAATAAAAGCCCAAATGCGAAATAGCGTGTTCACAGATGCTTTCAATATATTACAACAGGGGTGTGGGATGGATAAAAAATCGGTTATATTTGATTTGGACGGGACGCTGGCGGATAGCAGTGCCGATTTGATTCACGCGGCGAATGCGTGTTTGGTGGCGCATGGGATGGACGCGGGGATTGATGTTATTGAGGATAAACAAGTCGCGTTTTTAGGCGGGAGAGCCTTGCTGACATTGGGCGCGGGGCGGAGTGGCGTTGTTTTGGAGGAGGCGGAATTGATGGCTCTGTATCCAAAGTTTCTGGGGGAGTATCGTGCGGGCTTGTGCGTTCATACTCGCCCTTATGATGGGGTGGTGGAGGCTTTGGAAACCCTGCGCTCGCGTGGATTCGCGTTGGGGATTTGCACGAATAAACCCTTGGATTTGGCGGTGGATTTGGTCGCTGAAATGGGATTGTCCGATTATTTCGGCGCGATTTTGGGCGCGGATAGCCTGCCTGTTCGCAAACCCGACCCTGAACATTTATTTGAAACGGTGCGTCAGTGCGGTGTGAGCGGCAAAACCCTGCTGGTTGGCGATACGATAACCGATAGCCAAACGGCGAGCAACGCTGGCGTGCCGTTTATTTTATTCACCGATAGCGATGTTGTGCCGATGGATGAGGACAACAAACCAATAGGCTATGATGTTTTTATGCGGGATTATAGCGAATTAGCCGATATAGTTGATGGGCTGTTGGGGGATAATAAATGACCGCCCGCCCGATATTTACAGGTAATTTCACCCAACAAGAACCCTTGCCCGCGGAATCCATAACCGCCGCGACAAACGTCCTAAACCACGGGCGACTCCACCGATATAATACCCTGCCCGATGAAATCGCGGAAACCGCTTTATTGGAACAGGAATTCGCAGAATTCACCAAAGCCAAATACTGCTTGGCGGTCGCGTCATGTGGCTATGCTTTGACAACGGCACTCCGCGCCCTAAACGTCAAACCAAACGACCCGATACTAACAAACGCATTCACGCTTGCGCCCGTCCCAGGGGCTATCGCGGCGACAAACGCAAGACCCATATTCGTAGAAACCACGGAAAACCTAACGCTAAACCTCACCGATTTACAAACCAAAATCCGCACATCAAACGCCAAAATCCTGCTATTATCGCACATGCGGGGGCATATCGCGGACATGGAGGCAATCACGCAAATCTGCAACACCGCGCAAATCCAAATCGTGGAAGACTGCGCCCACACGATGGGGGCGGCTTGGAACGGCGTGGCCTCTGGCAGATTCGGCGCAATAGGCTGTTATTCCACGCAAACCTTCAAACACATCAATTCGGGTGAGGGCGGGCTGATGATAACCGATGACCCCGAAATCATGGCACGGGCGACTATGCTGTCGGGCAGTTATATGTTTTATGACACGCATATCGCGGGGGCTGACCCCGCAGAATTCACCAACATAGCCCTTGATACCCCGAATTGTTCGGGGCGGATGGATAATTTACGCGCGGCGATTTTGCGTCCGCAACTGGCGCGATTGCCCGCGCAAATTATCAAATGGAACGCGCTTTATACCGTGATTGAAACCGCGCTGATGGGGGTGAATCATATAGCCATTCCCACGCGCCCGCGAGCCGAATCCATCGTTGGCTCTTCCTTTCAATTCCGTTTGCCGAACGCTACGCCTGCGCAAATCCGTGATTTTATAGCCCGATGTGCCGCACGGGGGGTTGTGTTAAAATGGTTTGGGGCGGATGCCCCGCAGGGCTTTACCTCCGACCATAAAAGCTGGCGTTATGTCACAGCCCAAACCCTGCCCGATACGGATGCGATACTGGCGGGGCTGGTGGATATGCGATTGCCCTTAACCTTCACCCCCGCCGATTGCGCCGAGATTGCGGGGATTATCTGTGATGAACTTGGGGAAATATAACTGGCTGGGGCGATAGGATTCGAACCTATAATCTTCGCTACCAAAAAGCGCTGCGTTACCATTACGCCACGCCCCAAACCGTGCGTTTTTGCCTATAATCCAATTTATCGCGATTTGCAAGTGATTTTTTTATATTTGAGGGGAATCAGGGTTGTAAAGTGGCGGGGATTGGGGCAATATATCGTGGAAAGGCAGGTTTGCAATGGATAAAGTGGTAAAGACCGAAGAAGAATGGCGGGCAGAATTGTCCGATTTGGCGTATAAAGTGACTCGGCAGGGTGGCACGGAACGCGCCGGGACGCAGGATAATTTCCCCAAGGAGGCGGGCGTTTTTCATTGCGTGTGTTGTGATTCTGCGTTGTTTGAATCGGCGGCAAAGTTTGAGAGTGGCACTGGCTGGCCGTCCTTCACCGCGCCCTTAACGCCCGATAGTGTTGGGGAAAAGGCCGATACAAAGTTTTTTATGCGCAGGGTGGAGGTTATTTGCAATCGGTGTGATGCGCATTTGGGGCATGTGTTTCCCGATGGACCTGCGCCGACGGGTTTGCGGTATTGCATGAACGGGGTGGCGTTGCGGTTTGTGGCGGGCTAGGGGTGGATTTTTATCCAGTCTTTGGCAAATTGCGATGCCAGTTTTGCCTGTTCTTGGGATAGTTTCGCGCCGATAGTATCACGGGCGGAATGTGCGGGTTCATGTCCGTTTATCGCGGCGATGGCAAAGAACATATAGGCGGTTATGAAGCTTTTATTGGCGCGAATCACCGCCCCGTTTGTGTAGATTTTCCCCAGAGCGAATTGCGCTGTTACGTCCCCGTTTTGTGCGGAGGCTATTTTTAGGGCTATTCTGTCGGTTGCGCTGTGGGTTTTTAGCAGGGCGAGGATGTCGGCAAAGGTTGTTATGCCTTTATCTAGGTCGTTCATGCTAGAATGTGCCAGCTCTAGGGCGAGGCTTGACCGCTTCAACCGCCATATCTTGTGCCTTTGCTATCTGTTCGGGAGTCATTTTACTTGCAATCTTATTTCTTGATGCTCTGGCTTTTTGATAACCATTTGAGTAAGAAAGATTATACCACATATGGGCAAAAACAGCATTTTGCGGAACGCCTCTTCCTAACCCATATAACAACCCAAAATAGTATTGTGCTTCTGCATACCCTTGTTCAGCAGAGATTTTGTACCAATGCGCCGCTTGGACATGATCTATATCACCGCCAAGACCTTCAAGAAATATCTCGCCCAACTTACAAGCCGCACGCGGGTCTTTCTCCTCCTTAACAAGGTTTTTTAATATAGCGATGGCAGTATCAACATTATTTATTTCCAATGAGCTTAACGCATCTTCAAAAGTAGGCATTCTTATTTCCTTTCATATTTAATAAGTTTCAAGAGGCTAGCACCCTTGATAATTGTTTGCAAGACATTTCTTTGCTAAATCTTGTGCTTTTTGAATTTCCGCAGGAGTCATTTTTTTTGCAACTTTATCTCTATTTTTTGGGGCTAGTTCATCACCATTTGACGCACCAATATTAATCCACATGTGGGCGCGAACATAATCTTGCAAAACACCGTATCCGCCGTTATACATCACCCCCAGATTATGTTGTGCATTTGCATTCCCCTGTTCGGCGGATAATCTGTACCATTTCACCGCCTCTTTGTAATCCTGCAAAACACCCAATCCCTCTCTATACATCTGCCCCAGACTATACTGTGCAAATTCATCCCCCTGTTCGGCGGATAGTTTCCACCATTTCGCCGCCTCTTTATAATCCTGCGGAACGCCTTCCCCGTTTCTATACATCGCCCCCAGATAAGACTGTGCATCTACATCCCCCTCTTCGGCAAGGGGTTGAAACTCTTGTAATGCGGTTTTGTAATCGCCTTTTTCATAGGCAACCCATCCTTTGGCAAAATCAGCCGAAAAAGCAGGGGCGGTCGCAAAAGCAACCGCCACTATACATAGGGCAAAGAATCGTTTCATACATTCCCCCACTAATAACTAATAACTAATAACTAATAACTAACAACTAGAATTAGCAACCCCGATAGTTCTTCGCCAGACATTCATTCGCCAAATCCTGCGACTTTTCAATCTGCGAGGGAGTCATTTTTCCCGAAATAATATTTCTATTTTCTGCGCCTTTTTCACTGCCATTTGACGCGGCGATATTATACCACATGTGGGCGCGAACAAAGTCTTGCAAAACACCATGCCCGTTACTATACAGGAAGCCAAAGTTATTTTGGGCATCGGCATCACCCTGTTCGACGGATAATGTGTACCATTTCACAGCCTCTTTATAATCTTGCGGAACGCCTTTGCCGTTATTATACATCAGCCCCAGCTTATACTGCGCCTTTGCATCGCCCAAATCGGCGGATAAGGTGTACCATTTCAAGGCCTCTGTATCATCCTGCGCAACGCCGTCGCCATTCTCATACATCAGCCCCAAATTATATTGTGCGTCCGAATTGCCTTGCTCCGCAAGTGGTTGCCATTCACCCAAAGCAGCAGCAAAATCGCCATTTTCAAAGGCATTTACGCCGTCTTGGAAATCAGCAAAAGCAGGAGTGGTCGCAAAAGCAACCCCTGCTAAACATATTGTAAATAAACGTTTCATGTCATTCTCCTTTTCATAGTTATAGTTTGACAATTGGTATTTAATCACTAATCGGTGAGATTAGCAACCCTTAAATTAAAATTAGCAACCCTTAAATTCTTTATTTGTGCAACCCCTTACCAATCGCTTGGCTTGGCGAATTTCCTTTTTACTCATTTCTTTTTCCAGCAATTCAATGGCTTCGTCCCCATTCTCATGCCCGTTTGCACCAGCAATAGCAACCCACATGTAAGCATATTTTATATCCTTTTCCACGCCTTGCCCGCTATCATACATAAAGCCAAGATTGAATTGAGAGCGCACATCGCCTTGCTCTGCCGCCAGTTTAAACCATTTAAAAGCCTCTACAAAATCCTGCGTCACGCCATGCCCATTCGCATACATAACACCCAGATTCGTCTGCGCATCGGCCAAATCATTCTGCACCGCCGCGCGATACCATTCTAACGCGGTCTCATAATTTTGCTCTACCCCCTGCCCGTTTTGATACAAAACGCCCAGATTGTTCTGCGCCAAAGGATAGCCTTGCTCTGCCGATTTCGTGTACCATTCCACGACTTTTTTATCGTCCTGTTTAACACCCTGCCCGTTGGCATGCATAAGTGCCATAAAGAATTGAGCAACCGCGTCGCCTTCATCCGCCAGAGGTTGGAATTCCGCCAGTGCGCCAGCAAAATCGTTTGCTTGATACTTCTCCCACCCCTGATACAAATCCGCCAAAGCAGGCATGCCCGCGAACAGAGTAAAAGCAATAGTCCATAGTGCGACAAGTTTTTTCATTTTTTCATTTCCTTATTTTAATAAAATTTGATAGGGATGTTCCCCGCATGTAGGGGTTTTATTGAAAAACGCGGGGATGTCAAGTGTATTTTACGCAAAATACAATCAATTGTGATTTTTGGTGCGGGGAATTATGAATTTCGGTGCGGGGAATTGTGGATGTGGTTATTGCTGATTCGCTATGGATTGCGTGTCTATATTGCCAAAAGTCCCGAAAAGCTGTTGCAGGAATGTAGGGCCACGCACCGCCGTGTCGGTGATTCGCCTGTTCAAAACGACTATTCGCCCGTCCTGCAACCCGAATCGTTCGATATTCGCCAGAATCCCGTTGCTATCAAAGCTAATCGCAACGATTTCACGCGATTCTATCTTTGGAGTCAACGCCCCGCGATGCACAACCGTGGTGGCGATATAATACCATTCATCATCAACCAGCCCGCCTTCGCTGGTGGGCGGGCCTACCACCTCCGCCACGCTATCGCGGTTATCAAAACCTACCGTCAGCTGTTGCATTTGCCCCTCCGTTGGGGCATGCCCGTGATAGCGGGTAACGGGCGAACACCCTGCGAGGATTAGGCAAACCAGACCAGCCGCCAAAATAATGTTATGTCTTTGCATCGTCCCTGCCTGTTTGGGTTGCCTTTTGTGTGGCTTCGCTTTACAATGATTAGCGACCTTATGCAAGAGCAAATAAAGGGGGGTGACACTATGACACAGGCTAAACCACAAAAAGTGTCCTCCTTCACCATGCTGGTGGGGCAGGTAATACGGCAAAAGGGTGCGAAGTTTGATTTCAATCTGGACGGAGTCGCCCGTTTGGACGGCGCGGCGCAGTTAAAAATCGTGAAAATATCCAAACTGCATTTTCGCGGGACGATTACACCCTTGGGGGCAAAGGATTGGCAGATGGAGGCGACTTTGGGTGCATCTATCGTGCAGGAGTGCGTGGTCAGCCTAACCCCCGTTAAGACCCGAATCAGCGAATCAATCACCCGTCATTTTATCACGCCTAATTTTACAGGGGAGCGAGCCGAATCCCCCGAACAGGTGGAAATGGATAGCAACACGGAAACCGACCCGACCCCCGATGTCTTTGATTTCGTGCAAATCGCATTGGAGGCTGTGGCATTGACTATGCCCGATTATCCCCGTGCCGAGGGTGCGGTTTTGCAAAATACTTTGCAAAATCCGCCTGAAATCCCTATGGAACCCGAAAAACCTTTTGCAAAACTAGCAAAATTAAAGGACAAATTAGAAAATAATGCAAATAACGGAGATTAGGGCTTGCAATTCGGTAAAAAATTTGTAAATAACGACCTTTGCAAAGCCCCTGCCAGTGCAGGTGTGCTTTTTTCGTAATCTATTAGAGGTATCTTATGGCCGTTCAAAAAAACAAAGTCTCCAAATCACGCCGCAATAAACGGCGGGCGCACGACGCACTCACCCCTGAAAATCCCAACGAATGTCCAAATTGTGGCGAGCTACGGCGACCCCATCACGTTTGCCCTTCTTGCGGACATTACAACGCACGTCTGGTGGGAACTCAACCCGAAGAAGTCGAACAGGATGACGCGGCCTAACGCGGCGTTAATACTCTGTTATGAAGGTTGGCCAAGACACGTCTGATTCTTTGGCAAAGGCTACGCCAAATGGTACTATTTCCAATGGTACTATTTCTATTGATGCGATGAGCGGGGATCGCGATAGTGCTACCATCATTGCAGGGTTGAATATCGCGGTAAAGCAAGAGCCTGATATTCGATTCTTGGTGCATGGGAATACGACCGTTATCGCACCGTTATTAAAACGATACAAAGACCTTGCCCCGCGTTGCGAAATCCATCATGTGGAAAAAATCATCGCTATGGATGAAAAGCCAAGCCATGCTCTGCGGCATGGGCAGGATAGCTCTATGTCCGCGACTATCCTTGCGGTAAAGGATAAACAGGCGGCGGCGGCCGTGTCTTGTGGCAATACTGGGGCGTTAATGGCTATGTCTATGGTGGCGTTGCGCAAATTGCCCAATGTCTATCGCCCCGCGATTGCGGTTTTATGGCCGTCTATGAACCCTGCTGGGTTTAATGTGATTTTGGATATGGGGGCGGATATTCGCGCCGATGCCCCCGATTTGTTAAAATACGCGCTGATGGGTGCGTCCTATGCTCGGAATGGTTTGGGGATTAAACACCCGCGTATTGGGCTGTTAAATGTGGGAACAGAGGAACACAAAGGACGGTCAGAGCTGCGCGAATCGTATGAATTGATGGCGGAACATTTTGCCGAGCATGACTATAAATTTATTGGATTTGTTGAGGGCAATGATTTCGCCAGTGACGCGGTGGATGTGATTGTGACGGATGGGTTTAGCGGTAATATCGCCCTGAAAGCCAGCGAAGGCACGGCTCGGCTGATTCGCACCCTTTTGGTCGAGGTTTTGACTCGGTCGTTATGGTCTAAATTCGTGGCGTTCCTAATGCGCCGTAAGATTAAGAATTTAAACAATCGTATTGACCCGCGCCAAGTCAATGGCGGTGTTTTCCTAGGGCTGAATGGAATTGTGATAAAATCCCACGGAGATGCCGATGCTACGGGAATCGCCGCGGCTGTCGGGCTAGCGTACCGATTGACGAAAATCGGGTTTCAAGAAAAAATCGCGGCGCGGGTTGCATTAAGCACCGAAACCGCCCATAAAGACTAACGCGTGAAAGGAACGTATTATGACTATCAGAGCCGTTCCCATAGGTATTGGGCATTATCTGCCCGATAACGTTTTTGAAAACAAGGATTTTGAGGGGAAGCTGGATACCTCTGATGAGTGGATACGCTCGCGCACGGGGATTGAACGGCGGCATTTCGCGGCGGAGGGGCAGTTGACCTCTGATTTGGCAATACGCGCGGGGCGGGCGGCGTTGTCGCAAGCGGGGATTGACGCGGGCGATATTGACGCGATAGTTTTGGCGACCTCTACCCCCGATAGGACGTTTCCCTCTACCGCCACGAAAGTGCAGGCTGGATTGGGGATAACGACTGGGTTTGCCTTGGATATACAGGCGGTTTGCGCGGGGTTTATTTATGCTTTGGCAACGGCGAATAGTTTTATTGTATCGCGCCAAGCAACCCGTGTTTTGGTGATAGGGGCAGAGACTTTTTCACGGATATTAAACTGGGAAGACCGCACGACCGCCGTATTATTCGGCGATGGCGCGGGGGCGGTTATATTGGAAGCACAGGATTTGGCGGGCGGGGTTGGCGACCGTGGCGTGTTGGCAACGGATTTACACGCGGACGGGCGGTATGGTGATATTTTATATGTGGATGGCGGGGTGTCAAGCACTCAAACCTCTGGGGTTTTGCGGATGGAAGGGCGTGAAGTTTTCAAACATGCGGTGGAAAAATTGACGCAAAGTGGCGAGCTGGTTTTGGGCGAGTTAGGTTTGGCTGCCGATGATATTGACTGGGTTATTCCCCATCAGGCGAACGCACGGATTATTGCGAAAACGGCGGCAAAGATGGGGATTAGTATGGACCGCGTGATTATGACGGTTGCTGACCATGGCAATACTTCGGCCGCGTCTATTCCCTTGGCTTTGTCCGTGGCTGTTGGGCGTGGGCAGGTGAAACGCGGGGATTTGTTATTAAGCGAAGCGATTGGTGGCGGATTGGTTTGGGGCGCGGCGGTGATGCGTTGGTAACGATTAGTTATTAGTTATTAGTTATTAGTTATTAGTTGTTAGTTGTTAGTGAGTCTGCCCTGCGGGTCTTCGTCATCGCTATGCGATACCGACCAGCGTGGTCTTTTGTGCGTAGCCCCTGCTCTTTGAGCAGGGGCATGCCAAAAGCCCGTTCTATGCTTGGCAAAGCCTAAATAAATTAACGATGAATGGTGTTTGATGAAAGGTGAATAGTTTTTTCCTGCCACTTCTTAGCTGGTCGGCATTTCGAAGAAATGACGAAGACCCGCAGGGCATTCATCATTATTCTAGAGCAGACTTATCGTCTAGGAAACGACCGCCTTGTTTCTTAATTTTAGCGGACGTGTCCGCTGGGGGGCGGTCGCGCGCACCCTCACCCCCACGGGTGCGCGTCAGCTTATCGGTTGTACTGGGTCAATAATCATCAAGAGTCGTCGGGGACGCAAATCCCTAACACCTAACGACCAAGACGCACACCCTTCGGGTTCGCGCGACCCACGTGCCGCCATGACTAATGGTTATTTTATTTGAAAAGGCTTTGCCAAGTATAACCGAAGGCTTTTGTGTATGGGCTTTACGCAAGTAAAGCTCTATATGCACAAAAGCCCCCACTAATCGTTAATCGTTAACCACTAACAACTAGCAAAAAATATTTCACAACTAAAAAACAAATTTTCACAAATTCACGCTTGACACATCGCAGGGCAATCCGCTAGACTGCCCCAAATAAAAACCAAACTGCCCGCTATAATAGGAGACCTCATGGCACACAGAACCATAACCCGCTTGGATTTAACGGATTCCATCTGTCGCGAGGTCGGGCTATCGCGCAACCAATCCGCCGAACTGCTGGAAAGCATCATAAAATCAATGAGCGAGGCTATGGTCGCAGGCGAAGACGTAAAAATATCGTCATTCGGCACATTTAAACTGCGCGATAAAGACGCCCGCGTTGGGCGCAACCCGAAAACAGGCGAAGAAGTCACCATCAAACCGCGCCGTGTGATTTCATTCCGACCCTCTCATTTGATGCGCAACCGCGCCGCCACGGGGCCAAAACACCGCCCCGTCAGCCGAATCGCCGCCTTTGGCGCGAACGCCAAATCAGACAAGTAATTTCGGGCTATGAAAAAATCTCCACAGGCATTTAGAACGATTTCAGAGGTCGCAAATTGGCTGGATACCCAGACCCATGTCTTGCGTTTTTGGGAAAGTAAATTCAAACAAATCAAACCGATTAAACGCGCCGGACGGCGGTATTATCGCCCGCAGGATATGCAGGTTTTGGGCGGGATAAAGGCCTTGCTACACGGGCAGGGATTGACGATAAAACATGTGCAGGGGTTGCTGGCGGAACAGGGGATTTCTGCCGTTGTGTCGCTGTCGCCCGATTTGAATTTTGCTGGTGCGGATGTGGTGGATGCGGTGGATGAGGTGGTTGTGGAAGAGGTTGCCAATGAAACTGTGGATGAGGTCGTTGCCAATGAAATCACCCATGAAAATGAAAGTGTAAATGAAACCATCACTGAAGTTGCCGAAGACTTGCCAGCCCTGCTGGATGCCATGGGTGTGCCCGCTAATACACCCAGTGAAACACCCACCGAAATCCTCACCGATACACCCGCCGAAATCCTCACCGATTCGCCCGCCGAAATCCTCACTGAAACCCCCGCAGAAACACCTGCCGATACCCCCGCAAACACCCTCACCCAAGACGAATTAAAAAACATTTACCAGCAGTTAAAAGACATCCGCAATCGCATGGGTCGCTCTCTGGCGGCACTTTCGCAATAAAACCCGCGAAATCCACCGATACCCGCCCGTTAAACCCGCGATAGCCCTTGCAAAAGCGGACGCATCCCTGCTATACGAGCCTGATTCGGGCTATAGCGCAGTCTGGTAGCGCGTTCGTCTGGGGGACGAGAGGTCGCAGGTTCGAGTCCTGCTAGCCCGACCATTTTTTTAACAGCCCCAAACTGGATAACCTGATATGGCGCAGACAGATAAACAGGCACAAAAACAAGGTGTTTTACCATCGCAAGCAATCCGCGCGATGGTTGCCGCCGAATCGATTCGCGCATCACGCAAAATAACCGACGACCAAATCCAACCCGCCAGTTTGGATTTACGATTGGGCGCGATTGCCTACCGAGTCCGTGCGTCCTTTCTGGCGGGTGCTGATAATAAAGTCGCCGACCGCCTGCCTCGTTTTGAAATGCATGCGGTGGATTTGACCCAAGGTGCGGTGCTGGAAAAAGGCTGTGTTTATCTGGTGCCTTTGCTGGAAAACCTGCGTCTGCCGAAAAACATCAGCGCGGTTACGAATGCCAAGAGCTCCACTGGTCGCGTGGATTTATTCACCCGTTGCATCACCGATTATGGCGTGGAATTTGACCGTATAACGGCGGGCTATGACGGCCCGCTTTATGGTGAAATCTGCCCGCGTTCGTTTTCGATTTTGGTACGCGAGGGCATGCGATTGAATCAAATTCGGTTTCACCAAGGGCAGTCTATTTTATCGGATGCAGAGCTGACGGCATTGCACGCGGATCGCCCTCTTGTCGATGGTATGGCGCAGATTGATAATGGCTTGCGGTTTTCTGTGGATTTGCAATCTGGGCTGGTTGGCTATCGCGCGAAACCCCACGCGGGGTTGATTGATCTTGATCTTATTAACCATTATAAAATTGATGATTATTGGGAAGAGGTGCAAGCAAATGACGGGCAGATTATTTTAGACCCAGGGGCGTTTTATATTTTGGCGAGCCAACAGGCCGTCCATATTCCCCCCGATTATGCGGCGGAAATGGCTCCGTATTTGGCTATGGTTGGTGAATTTCGCGTCCATTACGCGGGGTTTTTTGACCCTGGTTTTGGGCATAATGCGGCTGGTGGTGCTGGCTCTCGCGGGGTGTTGGAAGTCCGTTGCCACGAAGCCCCCTTTGTTTTAGAACACGGGCAGAGCGTTGGGCGACTGGTTTATGAACGGATGGCAGAAGTGCCGGATATTCTATATGGTGATGGGAAAATATCGTCCAATTATCAGGGGCAAGGGTTGAAATTATCCAAGCATTTTAAGACGGGCTAGTCTTTCGGTTTTTTTGATTGGTCTTCGGGCGAATTTTCACGTTCTTTACGCGCCCGTAACATAGCCTGTCGTAACGCCTGCGCACCGATTCGCAAAACGACCACTTGTAAGATCTTGAACACCACTCGGCTTATCATTCAAACAGCTCCTCATCCTCATCCAAATCCGAATCCTCATCTAAATCTTCATCCAAACGAACCCCTTCACCATCCGCATTATCGGGCTGCCCGAACGCCGCCTCCATCAAACCAGAGGGCGGGGCATTATCCAACAACCCACTATCGCGCAGCTCTTTTAGCCCAGGCAAATCGCCCACGGATTCCAACCCAAAATGATCCAAAAACGTCTCTGTCACCAAAAACGTCACGGGGCGACCAGGGCTTGCCCGCCGCCGACCCAGCTTTATCCACTCCAATTCCAGCAGCACATCCAGCGTGCCACGCGATACCGCCACGCCGCGAATTTCCTCAATTTCACCGCGCGTGACGGGCTGATGATAGGCGACAATCGCCAGAGTTTCCATCGCCGCACGGGATAATTTACGCGCCTCCACGCGGTCTTTACGCATTAAAAATCCCAAATCGGGGGCGGTGCGAAACGCCCAACCATCGCCGACTTTCACCACGCGAACGCCTCGGTTTTTATAGCGGGTTTGCAGTGCCGAAACCGCCTCCCCCACATCGCATCCCTGTGGCAAACGCGCCAACATTTGCTTGGCAGTTTGGGGCTGGGACGCGGCGAATAAAATAGCCTCCACCATCCGTTCTTGCTCGTCCAAAGGGGGGATGTCAAAACGGATATTTGCCGAGTCCTGCGCCCCTTTGTTTTTATTATTTTTCATGCTTGTTTTCCTTTTATTTCCAGTGGGCTGAACGGCTCTGCTTGGCGAAAATCCAGCTTACCCTGCCGTGCCAATTCCAAGGTCGCCATGAAAGTAGACGCAGTGGCAGAGCGACAAAGTTCGCTATCCTCACGCCAGCCATCGGGCAAAAATTGTTCCAACCCCGCCCATTCAATCGTTGTTCCCAAAAGCCCACGCATCCGCGCATACGCCTGCTCCATCGTGAATAAAACGCCGCGAGTGCGCGTATGCAACGGCACAAAATCATCGCGCGTGCGCAACCGTGCATACGCCTGCATTAAATCCAAAACCCCCGCGCGATAGGTGATAATCAAGTTTTCACTAACCGATTCCTGCACCCCACGGGCAAAGAAATCACGCCCCATTTGGTCGCGCCCCATCAGGCGAGCGGCGGATTTGCGCATTGCCTCCAACCGTTCCAATTGGAACGCCAAACGCGCCGCCAATTCCGCCCCACTAGGCGCGTCATCGGTCGGATCAACGGGCAGTAACAGGCGCGATTTCAGGAACGCCAGCCACGCCGCCATAACCAAATAATCGGCCGCGAGTTCCAGCCGCAAAGCCTTCGATTTTTCAATAAACGCAAGGTATTGTTCCGCCAGTTTTAACACAGATATTTTGCGCAAATCCACCTTTTGCGTCCGTGCGAGGTTCAGCAAAACGCTGAGCGGCCCTTCATAGCCATCCACATCAACCAGAAAAGCATGCTGGTTTGTTTGCAGGTTTATCGGGGGGGTGTCAAAATCGTCCATAGGTCTTTATACTCTTATTTTACCCGATTCAGCAAGGGTTTTAACAGGCTATCGGCCAAATCCGCATCAAACGGCTCGGGCGGGATTCGCAGTGCCAAAGCCGCATCCGCACGGGTTAAGGACTGCCCCGCCAAGGCGGGAGTCTCGGTTAAAATAGCCGTCATCTCGGCAGGGTCGCCATTGCAATGTAGGACAATATCACAGCCCGCTTTCACGGTCTTTTTCGCCCGCTCGGCAAAGCCTCCCGCCAAGGCTTTCATAGATAAATCATCGCTCATCAGCAGTCCGTCAAAACCAATATCATCGCGAATCATCCGTATAATGGGCGTGGAAAAAGTCGCGCATTCCTCCCCGTCCAAAGCGGGGTATAAAATATGGGCGGTCATAGCCATCGGCAAATCCGACAGACGGCGAAACGGGGTGAAATCGGTTTGTAAATCGGCAAGTGGTGCGTCGACTCTGGGCAGTTCCAAATGGCTATCCAGCGTAGCCCGCCCATGCCCCGGAATGTGTTTGATAATCGGCAAAACGCCGCCCGCCAGCAGGGAATCGGCAACCGCCCGCCCAATCTCCGCCACGGTATCCGCATCGCGCCCATAGCACCGATTAAGGATAATATCGTGGGCATTGACGGTCGGCACATCCAGCATCGGCGCACAATTCACATCAATCCCCAAATCGGTTAGCTCGGCGGCAATCAGGCGGTACCGCAAAGCCATAGCTTGCCTTGCAGTCGCTAGATTTTCGGAACGTTCCATCTGGGCAAGCGGGGGCAACCACTCGCGCCAAAGCGGGGCGGTTAAACGAGCGACTCGCCCGCCTTCTTGGTCAATTAAAATAGGTGCGTGGCGACCCACGCTTTCACGTAATTCGGCGCATAAGGCGCGGATTTGCGCGGGGTTTTCTATATTTCGGGCGAATAAAATAAACCCCCAAGGCGCGGCATCGCGGAAAAACGCGGATTCTTGTGGCGAGAGGCGGGTTGCCAAACAGCCAAATATCGCGGCGGTTTGGGTCATTGTTCGGTATCCGATTCGGTATTTAATTCGGTATCTGATTGGGTATCTGATTGGGTATCTGATTCGGTATTTAATTCGGGGGCGGGGCTTGGCTCTGGCTCTGGCTCTGACTCTGGCAAAACCAAATCATCCGCGTTCAAACCATAGCCGTAGGGGGCAAGAATCACCCGCTCTGGATTTGGCGCGACCGTGCCGTTTTCCTGCACCTGATTGATTGACAGACCTTTGTATTCCACGATCAAACCGCTGGGATCAAGGGGCGCAATACGGGCAGGACCCTCGGCGCGTTTTATCACGCCAACCCCCGTATCGCCACGCAAGGCAATCCATCCGCCCCACGCTATCATAGCGATAAACAAGGTCAGCCCAAACACAGGCAACAGAATTTTCGTCAGGATTTTCGCCACTTTGCCCGCCTATAATTCGTCCATAGGGGTCACGCCCAAAATTCCCAAACCGCAAATTAACGCGGTTTCAACCCCGCGAAGCAACGCCAAACGCGCCGCCCCCCGCGTGGGATTATCCGTATCAATGATTTTCAAATCCGCATCATCCTTGCCCGAATGCCAGAAAGTATGAAAGGCGGACGCCAAATCATACAGGTAAAATGCGATGCGATGCGGCTCGTTATGAATCGCCGCCAGCTCCACCAGCCGCGGCCATTCTGCCAATTTTTTCATCAATTCCAATTCGCGCGGATGGGTGAGTGTAGCAAAATCCGTGCCGAGTGTCGCGTTTAATTTCTCACGTTCAATCTTGCGAAACACCGATTTCACCCGAGCGTGCGCGTACTGGACATAATAAACTGGGTTGTCTTTGGACTCCTCCAAAACCTTTTCAAAATCAAAATCCAAGGGCGCGTCATTTTTACGGGTGAGCATGGTGAAACGGACAACCCCAGCATCCACCTGTTCCAGCAAATCGCTTAACTTAACAAAAGTGCCAGCCCGTTTGGACATTTTATACGGCTCGCCATTTTTCAGCAATTTTACCAGTTGCACGGTCTTTATATCAAAATCAATTTCTTTGTCAGACAGAGCGGAAACCGCCGCCTTCATCCGTTTAATATAACCGCCATGGTCAGCACCAAAAATATTAATCAAACGGTCATAACCGCGATTTAACTTGTCATAATGATAGGCTATATCGGGTGCAAAATACGTCCAACTGCCGTCAAATTTTTGGATAGGTCTATCGACATCATCGCCGTAATCCGTGGATTTAAAAAGCGTTTGTTCGCGGGCTTCCCAATCCTCCAACTGCTTGCCTTTCGGCGGGGGGAGCGTGCCTTGATAAATCAAACCTTTTCCCCGTAAAGCCTCTATCGCTTGTTCAATTTTCCCTGTATCATAAAGCGATTTTTCACTAAAGAATACGTCCATTTTAATGCCAAGCATTGCCAAATCCGCACGGATAAGCTCCATCATTTCATTAACGGCATGGACACGAAAGATTTCCTGTTCTTCAGGTGAAAGCCCGCCGGTAAATTGTGGTTTATATTTTTGTGCCAATGATTTGGCGGCCTCTTGCACATATTCCCCTGGGTATAATTCTTCAAGTGGAACAGGGTCTTGGTTTTCATCAACGATATTAACATCCACGCCACATGCTTTTTCATAATGCGGATAGATAGACCGCACCAGCACATCCACCTGCGCCCCTGCATCATTAATATAGTATTCGCGGGTGACATCATAGCCAACAAACGCAAGCAAATTCGCCAGAGCATCGCCGAAAACCGCGCCCCGCGTGTGCCCTATATGCAACGGCCCAGTTGGATTGGCAGAGACATATTCTACATTCACTTTCTGCCCCGTGCCGAGTTTAGACCGCCCAAAATCCGCGCCATCACGCAACAATGCGGTTAGGAATTCATGCCAAATGGGCGTGTTCAAATGCAGGTTCAAAAATCCGGGACCCGCAATATCTATGTTGGCAATTCTGTCATCATCTCGCAGACGCGTTGCCAGTTTATCCGCCAGCTCGCGGGGGTTCTGCCCGCATGCTTTGCCGAGCACCAGTGCCGCGTTTGTCGCCATATCCCCGTGTAATTTATCGCGAGGAGGCTCTACCGTGATAGGCGTGAAATCCAACGCCGAGGGCAAATCGCCCGCGTCCTGCATCTGTGCCAAACAATCCAGCACAAGGGTTTTTATTTCTGCAAATACATTCATCGGCGCGGGGTTTCTATTATGGTTTTAGTGTGATTTTATCAAGTGATTTTAGTGTGATTTAACACAAACGGGCGGGTTTGTGAATTGCTAACTGCCTATCTTATCGTATAAATCTTTGGCAAAATTATCGGTCATCCCCGATAGATAATCGCTGATTTCACGCATTCGCAAGGTTTCGGGGTCGATAGGATTATTGGTGCCATTATCGCTCTTATATTGGTTATTATATTGCCTATGTTGCCAATCCAGAGGCAACTTCAACGCACCCTCCGCAAACCCATGGAACAGCCGTTCGACAATCACCGCATACTGCTCTCGTTTTTTCATAATCCCCGCGCTCCAATACATATTCTTTTTCAAAAAATCGCGAATTTCCTTTAAATCCTGCCCGAATGACACGGATAAATCTATCGTTTGCGACCCAGAATTCCGCAAATCATCAACCGATTTCATACCCGCCAAACGCGGAGTCGCGGTATCAATCACATTACCCGTCATGTCTTTAATCAAACAGCGCAACATCTCAAACTGGCGTTGATGGGGCGTTAATCCAGAGTATTTTGCATCAACTTTACGCAGAGCCTTAGCGATTAAATGCAGGTCTTTTATATCATCCAAACCAAACAAACCCGCCCGCAAACCATCATCCAAATCGTGGTGGTTATAGGCGATATCATCGGCAATCGCGGCTATCTGAGCCTCCCCACTGGCATAGCTCGCCAATTCCAAATCGTGCCGTGCGGTGTAATCCGTCAAAATATACGGTATCGGTTTTTTCGCATCAGTCACCGGCCCGTTATGCTTTGCCATACCCTCCAGCGTCTCCCAGCTCAGGTTTAATCCGTCAAAATCGGCATAGCGGTTTTCCAATTCGGTCACGATTTTTATCGCTTGGGCGTTGTGGTCAAACCCGCCATAATCCGCCATTAAGGGGTTCAAAACATCCTCGCCCTTATGCCCAAACGGAGGGTGTCCCAAATCGTGGGACAGAGCAATCGCCTCGGTCAAATCCACATTAAAACCCAACGCCACTGCCAGAGTCCGCGCGATTTGCGCAACCTCCAAAGTATGGGTCAAACGAGTGCGGTAATGGTCGCCCTCATAGGCAACAAACACTTGGGTTTTGTGCATAAGACGGCGAAACGCCATGGAATGAATGATTCGGTCGCGGTCGCGGGCAAAAACGGAACGATAGCCGTCAATCGGCTCTTTTATCAAACGCCCGCGAGTGTTCTCATCCTTGACTGCATAGGGTTTGGTCGTATTTTCGGGCATGTGTTTAATCTTATCTTGTTATATTGAAATAAACACTCTATACTATTTTTTAAAGAAACGGAAACCGCAATGACCCTTACCCTGCCGCCAACCGTGACCGCCCGCGCCTTTGCCCGTTTGCGAGCGATTAACAACGACACCACGCGCCAATGCCTGCGGGTGGCGGTTTTGGGCGGTGGGTGCTCTGGTTTTCAATACGATATTACGCTGATTGACACGCCCGAAACGGACGATATTATTATAGCCAGCGATGGGCAGAGGGTGGTTATTGACACGATATCCCTGCCATTTCTGCACAACGCCACGATTGATTTTAAGGAAGAGTTAATAGGGGCGCGGTTCATCGTTGATAACCCGAATGCGACCAGCTCTTGCGGCTGCGGGACAAGCTTTTCCCTATGAAAATAGCGACTTTTAACATAAACGGGATAAAGGCACGGATGGTTGCGCTGTTGGCTTGGCTGGAACAGGCGCGCCCTGATATTGTGTTTTTGCAAGAGATAAAATCGGTGAATGAAGCGTTTCCCCGCGAACCTATTGAGGATTTGGGGTATGAAATCACCTTAAACGGGCAAAAGGGATTTAACGGGGTTGCGATTTTATCGCGCTATCCTTTGGAGGATGTATCGTTTGCGCTGCCCGGTGATGACACGGATGAACAGGCGCGATGGCTGGAGGCTACCGTGATAGGCGAGGCGGATTCCTTGCGGTTATGCAATTTGTATTTGCCCAATGGCAACCCTGCGCCTGGGCCTAAATACGACTATAAACTGGCGTGGATGGCGCGGTTGGAGATGCGATTGGCACAATTATTGCACGAGGAACAGCCGTTTTTATGCGCGGGTGATTTTAATATCATCCCCCAGGCCGAGGATTGTTGGGATGAATCCGCGTGGCGCGATGACGCGCTTTATTTGCTATCTTCGCGTACAGCCTATCGCCGAATCATCAACCTAGGGTTGACGGATGCTTATCGTACCTATCATCAGGGCGCGGGCGCTTATACATTTTGGGATTATCAAAGCGGGTCGTGGGCGAAAAACCATGGGATACGGATTGACCATATTTTGCTGTGTCCAAGGGCGGCGGATTATTTGAACGACTGCCAGATTGACCAAGATACGCGGGATGGCGAACGCCCGTCGGATCACGTGCCGATATGGGTGGATGTTAGTTGTTAGTTATTAGTTGTTAGTTGTTAGTTGTTTTAGCCCTGCGGGTCTTCGTCATCGCTTGCGCGAATGCCGACCATCGGGGTCTTTTGTGCGTAGCCCCTGCTCTTTGAGCAGGAGCATGCCAAAAGCCCTTTGGTTACAAGATGATAGGTTTGTCATAAATTTATTTAGGCTGTGCCTAGATACAAGGACAGACCAGAACTAATAACTAATAACTAATAACTAATAACTAATAACTAATAACTAAATCAGTCGTCCCGATGGACTTTTTCACTACGCTCGTGGCGTTCCTGCGATTCCAAAGATAGAGTAGCAATCGGGCGCGCTTCCAGCCGTTTCAGGGAAATCGGCACGCCCGTTTCTTCGCAATAACCGTAAGACCCGTCCTCTATCCGCCGCAACGCGGATTCAATTTTGCCAACCAATTTGCGCTGGCGGTCGCGGGTGCGTAATTCCAGAGCGCGGTCAGTTTCCTCGGACGCGCGGTCGGTCGCATCGGGAATCGGGCGCGCGCCTTCTTGCAGGCCTTCAATCGTATCGCGCGAATCCGATAAAATCGCGGATTTCCAAACTTCCAGCTTGCCGCGGAAATACTCCTGTTGGCGTTCGTTCATAAACGGCTCTGATTCGTCGGGTTTGTATGTCTCTCTTTTATCGGTCATTTTTTGTGCCTTTCAGTGTTGGCAGAACGCGGGTGTTTGGCGTGTATAGCATATATTAACAAAATATTAACAAAATTGCGAGTCTTTTTAAAACTTTAAACAAAGATTAAATAATGATTAACGGATTAGCGATGAATGATGAATGTTTTTTTGCCACTTCTTGACTGGTCGGCATTTCGAAGAAATGACGAAGACCCGCAGGGCTATCCGCTAATAATCATTCTAGGACAATCTATAATTCTAGGAAACGACCGCCCAAAAAGGGTGGTCGCGCGCACCCTCACCCCCACGGGTGCGCGTCAGCTTATCGGTTGTACTGGGTCAGTGTATTTTAGAGTCGCTAGTGAAGCAAATTCCTTCATACCTAGCCAACAAGACGCACACATTGTTTCCTAATTTTAGCGGACGTGTCCGCGGGGGGTTCGCGCGACCCGTGCCAAACATGACCGATGGGGTTTAATAATAAATGGTAAAAGTTTTTTGTTTTCGCCCTCACTTGGGGGCAAGCCCCTGCGTTCGGGCTTCCCGCCCGCCCACCCCTCTGCGAGGCTTGGGCGGACGGGGTTTTATGGCTATGGTCTGTCCTAGTATCTAGGCAAAGCCTAAATAAATTTATAGAAAAACTATCGTCTTGAAACCCAAGGGCTTTTGTGCCACGTCTGCTTACGCTCGAATCTCCTATTTGTCGGGCAGGTTCAACTGCCCTTATGAGCGTAAGAGACTACGCACAAAAGACCACGCCATCGCTTGGGGCTGGTCGGTATCGCGCAAGCGATTACGAAGACCCGAAGGGCATCACTAATAACTAATAACTAATAACTAATAACTAATAACTAATAACTACCGATAAAACCCAACACCCGCCGTTTTATCCGCCGCCACACGTAGCCACTCAAACACATGCTCACCAACCGAGCGAAAGCACACCAACCGCGCCGTCCCCTCATCGCTCAGCCAAAACGCAACCGCCACCTGCCCCAGCCGAGACCGCGCGACCTCCCCAACACCAAACTTTGACATATCAAACGGCGTACCCTTTGCCAAAACATCGCGCACCCCTGCCCCCGACAGAGTAAAAACCGCCCGCGCATCGGACACATTAACCGCCATAAAATGCAAGCCCTTCAACGCTTTATCCAGCTTTTTCACCAACCCCGCAACGGCGGTATAATCGCATAAAACCAGCACTTCGTCAGGGGACATCCACGCAATCGCACGGGTGCCTCGCCCAAAAATAATCGCCCGCACATCGGGCAAATCCAGCCCCAGAGCAGCCCTAACACCCCGCGCCACCGCAGCCGATTTCAAATCGCACCGCAGGCTAATCATCCCGACCAAGCCGTCTTCCGATACCTTAATCAATCCGCGAAACTTCGCACCTTGCAAAACAGACCTAGACATTCTGGCGCACCCCTTCTTTATCATAAAACACGGGATCGCAAATCCGCGCCTGAATCACGCGACCGTCAGTCGTTGGGAAATCAATGACTTCGCCCATCCTATCTGGTCCATATTCCACCAAACCCATGGCTATTGCACAGTTCAAAGTCGGCGAATAATAACTAGACGTAACCCGCCCTATCATATTTTTCACGCCGTTTTCACGCACCGTTCCATCCACGGCATAAGCCCCGTCAGGGATAACCGATTTCGGCTTTAACGGCAGTAATCCAACCAGTTGCCACCGCGATTTATCCTGCATAAAGGAACGTTGCTGGGCGCGTTTGCCCAAGTAATCCTTTTTCTTAGATAACGCCCAATGCAAGCCCAAATCTTGGGGAATCACAGTTCCATCAGTCTCATCCCCTATCATAATAAAGCCCTTTTCGGCGCGCATCACATGCAAGCATTCCGTGCCATAGGGCGCGATTGATAAATCCTTGCCAACCGCGAGGCATTTGTCCCAAAATGCCTGTCCTAAACTGGCAGGAACGGCTATTTCATAGGACAATTCGCCTGAGAACGAAATCCGAAATGCGCGGGCAGGAATACCGCCCAGCATACCATCCTTAAACTGCATGAAACCCAAAGCCTGCCGCGATACATCCATTCCGCCCAATCGTTCCAAAATAACCCGAGCTTGCGGGCCGACCACGGCAATTTGGGCGTATTGCTCGGTTAGATTAACGGTATAAACCTGCCAATCCCACCATTCTGTTTGCAACCATTCCTCCATCCACGCGTGGATTCTATCCGACCCGCCAGAGGTTGTGTGGCACAAAAACGTATCCTCATCCAGCCGCGCAACCACCCCATCATCAATCAAAAATCCATTATCGCTGCACATCAAACCATAGCGACATTGCCCAATTTTCAAAGACGACATCATGTTGGTATAGATCATGTCCAGAAACCGACCCGCATCCGCCCCTTTCACCAGTATTTTGCCGAGTGTAGAAGCATCCAGAAGCCCACAATGATTGCGCGTATTAAGGATTTCGCGTTGCACCGAGGCCTTCACCGATTCGCCCTTTTGCAGATAACAATACGGTCTGCGCCAATCCGCCACCTGTTCAAAGAACCCGCCATTTTGCTCAATCCAGCCGTGAATCGGGCTTTTGCGAATCGGTTTAAACAGGGCACCGCGGGCATCCCCCGCTATCGCGCCCATAGAAATAGGCTGATAAGGCGGGCGAAAGGTCGTAGTGCCGACTTGGGGGATTTCCAGATTCAAACTATCCGCCAGTATAGCCAGCCCGTTGATATTGGATAACTTGCCTTGATCCGTCGCCATGCCCAATGTGGTATAGCGTTTGGCGTGTTCTACCGATTCAAAACCCTCCTGCGCGGCAAGGCGAATATCGCTGAGCTTCACATCGTTTTGGAAATCCAAGAACACTTTGGTTTGGGATTTGCGTTTCATCGCGGTTGGAATCGACCAGCACGGCATCATGGCGGACTCTTTTACTATGGTTTGCGCCTTTGGCGCAAGGACTTTGACAGCAGCTCCGCCAACAGATTTTGCAATCCGCACCGCGGTTGCATGTGCGTCTTTTATCAAATCATTGCCAGATAAAAACCCGTTGGCCGCGCCGATACAGGCAACAAATCCGCGCCCATCCGCACCAAGCGGGGGCTGGGTTTTATCAGGGCGGAACATCGCGGGTGCGGCATCCCAAATCAGCTTACCCCCGCAGTGCGACCACAGATGAACCAACGGCGACCAGCCACCCGACATAGCAATCGCATCGCAGGTTATCGTTTCGCCAGAACCTCCCCCATTTTGCGAACAGAGCGTAATGGATTTGATGGATTTATAGCCAGTAACGGTTTCTATCGCCGAGCCTGTCCGCACTGAAATCCCCAAATCGCGGGCTTGGCGGGGCAAATCGCCCTCCACGCTTTCACGCACATCCACAACCACAGGCACAGCCACACCCGCCTTATGCAAGGCAATCGCGGTACGATAAGCATCATCATTATTCGTTATCACGGCAACTCGCGCACCCACAGCCACGCCATAATTCACCAGATAATCGCGCACGGCACTGCACAGCATCACCCCGGGCAAATCATTCCCTGCAAAGCTGAGCGGACGTTCCAACGCACCACTCGCCACCACTATCTGTTCCGTGCGAATCCGCCACAAACGATGACGCGGGCTATGATGCGTTTCGGGCGTATCAGGCGCGTGATCGGTCAGGCGTTCATACCCCAATAAATAGCCGTGGTCATAAACCCCTGCCCCCATCATACGCTTGCGAATCGTCACATTCGGCATGGTTTTCAGACGAGCCAACGCATCACGCACCCATTTCTTCGCAGGTTTGCCGTCAATCATCATATCATCAACCAGCAATCGCCCGCCGAAATGCGCGGTTTGCTCCATTAACAAAACCCGTGCACCCGATTCGCCCGCCGCCAAAGCCGCCGTCAAACCAGCGACTCCGCCGCCAACAATAACCATATCCACATGGGCGTAAAAGTACTCATACCTATCACCATCGCGCCCAACAGGGGGTTTGCCTAACCCAGCCGCACGGCGGATAATCGGCTCAAACACATGTTTCCACGCGAAACGCGGATGAATGAAGGTTTTGTAATAAAACCCAGCAGGCAAAAACCGCGCAATCAGGCGATTCATCGCGCCAATATCAAAATCCAGCGAAGGCCAAGCGTTTTGCGGATTGGCAACCAGCCCGTCAAACATCTCCGTAGTCGTGGCGCGTTGATTCGGTTCAAACCCCGCGCCCGTGCCCAAGCCCACCAGAGCGTTCGGCTCTTCCGCGCCAGAGGCGACTATCCCACGCGGGCGGTGATATTTGAACGACCGCCCGACCATTGTTTTGCCGTTTGCCAGCAAAGCCGAAGCCAAAGTGTCCCCCTGATAAGCGGGCAATTCCCGCCCATTCCAGCGAAACGAGATGGGTTTTGTGCGTTTTATTAACGCACCGCCTGTTGCTAATCGTTTGCTCATGCCGTGTATCCTTGGAAATCGGGACGTTGTTTTTTAATCTTATTCAGCAAGGCACGGGGCGGGGCGTGGGTTTGCGCCGAATACGAGCCGAAAACCTGCATAGTCATAGTACACCGCGCCACATGAAACCATTTGCCACAGCCATAAACATGCCGCCACCGTTCAAAATGCACACCCAAAGGATTGTTCCGTGCGAATAAATAAGTTTCAAATTCCAAATCGCTGCTGCCCGTGCCTTGCCATTTAATATGGGCTTGCCCGTCGCAGTGCAATTCAGTTTCATCAGCAAGAACCCCGCAACACGGGCAGTTTATCCGTAACATTACAATGTCCCCACACAATCGGCTATTTTTTCTTTGGCGGAACGCAGGGCGGACATGTTCAGCGTAATCGTATCCTTACGCCTTAACAATTCCAGAGTCATTTCATCGCTTGCTTCAACCAATTCATCAAAATCACGCAATTCAGTAGCCTCGGTAAAAGGCAGATAAAACCCGCGCCCGTCCCATTCAAATCCGCGTACCATAAACGGCTCTGCATCAAAGACTATCGTGATAATATCATCCTTGCGCCCGTCATTATCCCCCTGATAGCCCGCAACCTGCCAGCGATCGCCGTCTTTCAAACGATAGGTAGAGAAAAACGCGGGCGTGCCGTTTGCGGAAGTTAAATTAAAGGTCGCATAGCAAACTTTTGCCTTTTTTATGGCAATAATCTGCACCGTATCATCGGTATAGTATAAATCCAAAACTTGGTCTTGGGCGGTTGCCGAAAACGCAAATATAACCGCGATAAGATAGATGATATGCCTCAAAATATACCTCAATGTGCCACCCCCGCTGCCACGGATTCATCGATAAACCGCCCCTCAGCAAACCGTTCCAGCCCAAAGGGTGCCGCCAGCTCCCCCCCTGACCCGTTTGCCATCAATCCAGCCATAGCCCAGCCCGACCCAGGAATAGATTTAAACCCGCCCGTTCCCCAACCGCAGTTAATAAAACACCCCGATAGCGGAGTTTTGGATAATATGGGCGAGCGATCGCCCGTCACATCCACTATCCCACCCCAATGACGCAGCATTTTCAGGCGGGAAACCATCGGAAAAGTCTCTATCAACGCGCGAACGGTTTCTTCCAAATGATGGAAAGAGCCGCGTTGGGTATAGCTATTATACCCATCCGTGCCACCGCCGATAACCATTTCACCCTTGTCAGATTGGCTCATATACCCATGCACCGTATTTGCCATAACAACAACATCCATACAGGGTTTTATCGGCTCGGACACCAAAGCCTGCAACGCCACGGATTCCAAAGGCAGGCGAAACCCCGCCATTTCCGCCAGATGCCCAGAATGCCCCGCAACGACTATACCCATCTTTTTGCATTTAATCGCGCCTTTAGTCGTCTGGACTCCGCTAACCTTGCCGTTCTTTTGGGTAATGGCGGTGACCTTGCATTGCTGGATAATATCCATGCCCATATCCGAACAGGCGCGGGCATAGCCCCATGCAACCGCATCATGCCGTGCAGAGCCGCCGCGGGCTTGCCACAACGCGCCCAAAACGGGATACCGCGGGCCACTTAATTCAATAATAGGGCAGAGCTGTTTGACCCGTGCGGGGCCGATATATTCGGTCGTCACACCCTGCAAAGCATTGGCATGTGCGGTACGCTGATAGCCCCTGATTTCGGATTCTGTTTGCGCCAGCATCATGACTCCACGGGGGGAAAACATGACATTATAGTTCAAATCTTGGCTGAGGTTTTCGTACAACCCCCGCGCCTTTTCATAAATCGCGGCAGAGGCATCTTGCAGGTAATTGGAACGAATAATCGTGGTATTACGCCCGGTATTCCCCCCGCCAAGCCAGCCTTTTTCCAAAACGGCAACGTTGGTGATCCCGAAATTCTTACCCAAATAATAGGCGGTCGCCAGCCCATGCCCGCCCGCACCGATAATAATCACATCGTAATGCGCCTTTGGCACAGGGTTTCGCCATGCCCGTTGCCATCCGCTATGATAGCGAAACGCCTCTTTCATAAGGGCAAAAGCAGAATAACGTTTCATGAGTGTGCCTTGTTTAAGATTTTGTTAATCGGCTTATACAGGCGAAGTGGGCAAAATAAAACCGATTTACGCAGGGTTTTGTTATTTTTACGACAATATGATTAATGATTCTTTTCTTGCGCCCTCACTGCGTTCGGTTGCCCACCCGCCCACCCCCCCTGCGGGGAGCGGACGGGTTTTTGTGACTAAAGCCTGTCCTAGCATCTAAGCAAAGCCTAAATAAATTTAGAGCAAGCCTATCACCAATTCCCAAGTATTCTTTGCAAATAATCCACTCTATAATCTTGTTATTCCAGATAGTAAATTTATAGAGAATCTATAGTCTTGAAACCCAAGGGCTTTTGGCATGCCTCCACGAAGTGGGGGCTACGCACAAAAGACCACGCTGGTCGGCATTCGCGTAAGCGATGACGAAGACCCGAAGGGCAGACTCACTAATAACTAACAACTAATAACTAATAACTAATTTGCCTATTGAAACATAACCACAATTGGGATAGGGAGTCATGATGGAAACCTACCTGCTATATTGGCCTTTATGGACGTTTATTGTGTTGCTGGTCAGCACGCCTGGACCCGCGAATCTGTTGCTTATGTCGGCGGGTGCGTCCTACGGTTTCCGTGCGAGTTTGCGATTTCTGGCAGGATTAGTCCTTGGCAAACTGGGGTTAAACATTCTTATTTCGCTGGGTTTGGGGACGCTTTTACTGGCGTTTCCCCTTATCAAAACGGTGCTATCCGTGGGCTCGGTTGGGTATATGAGCTATCTTGCCCTGCGCGGTTGGAATCAAATCGGCACGGGTGATGCCACGGAACGTTTGGGCTTTGTGCAGGGGTTATTCGTCCATCCGCTCAGCCCGAAAACTTGGGCGATGGCAACGCTGGCGGTCTCTAACTTTGCCACGAATTTCACCAGCGTGTTTGAGGTTTATTTCCTTATTCCACTAAGTTTTATGGCAGCCCAAATCGTGTTCCATATCCTGTGGTGCTTATGCGGGGCGGTGTTTAGAAAACAGCTGGGCGGGAATTTGATATTAAACCGCGCCCTGATTTTAATGACAATCGCCGTGGTTGTTTGGGCGTTGTTTCAATAAATCTTATGGGCGCGATATTTTTGGTGTTATTTTTGCCATTATCGTTGGATAAAGCAACCCCGCCATAATAATAACGCAAGCGATAATGGTGTTTATATTAAACGTCTCATCCAGGAAAACATACCCCGCCGCGATGCCAAAAACAGGGACAAGAAACGCGTAAGGCGCGACTTGATTCGGAGAATAAAGTTTAACCAAATAACCGAACAGCCCAAAGCCCAGTATCGTTGACACAAAGGCGTTAAACAAAACCGCCGCCCCGCCGATGGCGGTGATATTTATCAAACTATCCCACTGCCCCGATTCGAACAGCAGCGAGGTCGCCAGCAGGGGAATCGGTGGCACAAGGCTCATCCAAACGACCAGCCGAAACGGGTTTATATCCCCCCCGCGTTTCATTAAAATCATGTTAATACCCCCGCAAACTGCACCTGCCAAAACGAACATAAGCCCTGTAAATGTGGGGCTTCCAACGAACCCCCATATCAATAATCCTACGCCCAATGCGGATATACCTACCCCGATGATTTGCGCGGGGCGAGGCGTGTCTTTTAGGAAAACCGCCGATAATATCAAGGCAAAAATAATCTGCGATTGGATTAATAACGATGTTAGCCCCGCAGGCACGCCCAGTTTTATCCCTGTAAAAGCGAATGTGAAGGTGAATATGCCTAAAAACAACCCGATTTGCAGTATTAACGCCCAAGGCAACCCGTCTCTTTTAATAAAAAATATCAGTGGGAAAGCGATGGCGGTATATCTTAAACAAGTGAAAAATATGGGGTCAAGGTTTTCCAATCCCGCCTTTGTGATAACGAAATTAACCCCCCAAATGGCCGATATAGCTATTGCGAATAAGATATGGTGCGGTTTCATTGGGGTTTTTCTATTAAGAGATTTTGTCTTGACAAAGCGATGTAATCCTTTATTTAAAAGGAATATGACTATTTACAATAAGATTGAAGATTTTGCCAGTGTCTTGGCGGCGAACCGCCCGATTATCGGGCTGGATTTCGGCGATAAAACGATAGGAGTTGCGATTTCCGACAGGCGGCGGTGCATTGCGACCCCGAAAGAAACGATAAAACGGGGGCGGTTTGCGGTGGATTTGGCGGCTTTGCAGGGGATTATTTTGCGCGATGACGTCTGCGGGATTATTCTGGGATTGCCGATTCATATGAACGGGGATGAGGGTGTGCGTTGCCAGAAAACCCGTGCTTTTGCTCGGAATCTGGTAAAGAATTTAGGGGACTCTGGCGATATGCCGATTGGCTTTTGGGATGAACGATTATCCAGCCGAGTCGCCGACCGCGCGATGATAGAGGCGGATATGTCGCGGGCAAAGCGGGCAGAATTGATAAACCACGTGGCGGCAGGATTTATTTTGCAGAGCGCGTTGGATCGTTTGGTTTATTTGGCACAGGAAGGATAAAAAGATGAGTGATGATAAAAACGTGTGGCAACGGGTAGAACCTGACAGCCCGTGCAAAAATATCTGCCTGATAGACCCTGATAGCAAGCTGTGTATCGGGTGCTATCGCACGGGTGATGAAATCGCACGGTGGAGTGCGATGGGGGCGGCGGCTCGGCGTGATATTACGGCGGTTTTGCCCGCCCGTATCGGGCTGGTGAAACGCGGGCGTAAGGGCGGACGGAGGGCGCGGGTTAGCGATTAACGATTAATAACTAGCGACATACCCACGCGGCATCAACTGGTCGATAAAATCCTCCACCCGTGCGGTCAAATCTGTGTTAGAGAACCCCGAACCCTGCAACCCCGCCTGTTGTGCCAGCTCTTGCGTCACGAACATCTGCCCGCTATCCGCCCCGCACCGAGCCTGCCATTTTGCCATATCGGGTGCGGATTTCCGCGCCTTTAGCTGAATATACCACGACTGCCCGTCCGCATCGGTCATAATCACATCAAAACACGGCTGGTTGGTTTTGCCAAACAAGGCGGCTGTGATAGAATCTCCGTCCGTGTTTTCTGCCCGTACGAATTCCAATTCATGCAATATACCCTTTACATTAGAGACGACTGCGCGGATTTGCCCCTTTTTTGGGTCGTCATAAAACCCGTCCAATCGAGCGCGGATAGCGTCCACATCGGGGTATTTGCTGGGGGAATACCGTTGGAAAGCCTCCAGAACATCCGCGTCTAGATCTGTGTCGGCAAAGACGGCTGGGGCGGATAACGCCGATATAATGAGGATTGCCACGATAAGACGCAGGCGGGTGTATAATGAGCGGGGGCTGATGAGGGGCATTATTTTTCCTTTATTTGCGTGGATATTAACCATTTGTTAATAAAGGTTAACAAATAGTTAACGGAAATGCAAGGGGGAATTAGTGATTAGTGGTTAGTTTTTTAGCCCTTGCGGGTCTTCGTCATTGCTACGCAATACCGACCAGCGTGGTCTTTTGTGCGTAGCCCCCACTTCGCGGGGGCATGCCAAAAGCCCTTTGGTTATGTTTGGCGAGTCTGTTTTGAATAATAACTATTCGTCATGGTGGCACGGGAGTCGCGCGAACCCGAAGGGTGTGCGTCTTGGTCGTTAGGTGTTAGGGAGTTTGCGTCACCAGCGACTCTTAAAGACTATTGACCCAGTACAAACGATAAGCTGACGCGCACCCGTGGGGGTGAGGGTGCGTGCGACCGCCCCCCAGCGGACACGTCCGCTAAAATTAAAAAACAAGGCGGTCGTTTCCTAGATTATTAGGTTTGCTCTAGAATAATGGTCAACAGATTAGCCCTGCGGGTCTTCGTCATTTCTTCGAAATGCCGACCAGTCAAGAAGTGGCAAAAATCATTCATCGTTAATTTATTTAAGCTTTGCCTATCGCCAATTCCCAAGTATTCTTTGCAAATCATCCAATCTAACGTCTTGTTATTCCAGATAGTAAATTTATAGAATCTCTATCATCTTGCAACCAAAGGGCTTTTGGCATGCCCTCACGAAGTGGGGGCTACGCACAAAAGACCATGCTGGTCGGTATCGCAAAGCGATGGCGAAGACCCGAAGGGCATCACTACCCCCTAATCACTAATCGTTAAACCAGAAACATAGCCACAAGCCGCATCAAACGCCGCCTGCCTGTCCATCAGGCTAGTATCCAGCAAAAACGCATCCTCCGCCTGTGCCAACGGGGAAATCGCACGATGCGCATCATCATAATCCCGCTTTTCAATCGCTGCCAATACATCCCCCATATCCACATCCTCGCCCATATCCCGCAATTCCAAAAACCGCCGCTCTGCACGGACAGAAACGCTCGCCGTGATAAACAATTTCGCCTCTGCCTGCGGGCAAATCACCGTGCCAATATCGCGCCCATCCAACACCGCTCCGCCATCCCGCCTAGCAAAATCACGCTGGAAACCGCGCAAAACCTCACGAACCTCGCCAAACGCGGCAATATGCGCCGCCATTTGCGTGACGGCAGGACGGCGCAATCCATCAGCCGCCAAATCCGCCTCACCCAGCCCCGCCGCAAACCCAGACGCCACCACATCGGAAACCTCCCCCCCAGCGTCAATCACTTTCAGAGCAATCGCGCGGTACAACAACCCCGTATCCAAATAAGCAAAGCCAAAATGCGCCGCCAATTCCCGCGCAATCGTGCCTTTACCCGCCGCCGAGGGACCGTCTATCGCAACAGTGAACCTCACACCGTCACCCGCACAATATCCGCACCCAGCCCGCACATCAGCGATTCAAACACGGGAAAGCTAGTAGCAATAGCCGCACCATCATCCACGGTAATGGGCGCGTCCGCAACCAACCCCATCACCAAAAACGACATAGCAATACGGTGGTCAAAATGCGTTTTCACGGAAATCCCGCCACGCACGGCACCGCCATGGACTATCATCCAATCCTCGCCCTGTTCCACCTTGATACCCATGGCGACCAATCCATCCGCCATAGCCGCGATTCTATCGGATTCCTTAATCCGCAATTCGCCAATGCCTCGCATAACGGTTTTGCCAGAAGAAAACGCCGCCACCACCGATAAAATCGGGTATTCATCAATCATAGAGGGCGCACGGTCAGGCGGAACTTCCACGCCAGACAGCGCAGACGCAGACACGCGCAAATCGGCAAAAGCCTCCCCCCCTTCAACCCGTTCGTTTTCAAAAACAATATCCGCGCCCATTTCAATCAAAGTCGTCAAAAGCCCAGTGCGCGTGGGGTTCATACTGATATTCGGCAGCAAAATCTGCGAATTTTCCACCAGCAACGCCGCCACCATAGGAAACGCGGCAGAGCTTGGGTCAGCAGGCACGGACAGCTTTTGCGCGGTTAATTCGGGCTGCCCTTGCAGGTGAATATGCCACGCTCCGTCTTTTTCAAAAGTCTCAATTTCCGCGCCAAAGCCTTTTAACATACGCTCTGTATGGTCGCGAGTTTTGGCGGGCTCAATCAGCACGGATTCACCGCGGACATTTAACGCCGCCAGCAGAACGGCGGATTTTATCTGCGCCGAAGCGTGCGGGGTCGTATAATGTATCGGCGCGGGGGTTTTCGCGCCAATCATAGTCAGCGGTAAAAACCCGCCAGCTCGCCCGAAAGACTGCGCCCCGAACTCTGCCAAAGGCGCGGTAATCCGCCCCATAGGGCGACTGCGCAGGCTGGAATCTCCCGTGAAAGTCGCGGCAATCGGGGTGGTCGCCATCGCGCCCATAATCAGGCGGACTCCTGTGCCAGCGTTGCCGCAATCTATCACGGTGTCGGGCTCCATAAACCCGCCAACGCCGAGCCCGTGGATTTTGTTTTGCTGGATTTGTGCGCCAAAAGCGGACATGGCGCGGGCGGTGTTTTGCACATCGTCGCCGTTTAATAACCCCGTGATTTGGGTTTCCCCAACCGCCATCGCGCCGAGGATAAGGGCGCGGTGGGATATGGATTTATCGCCCGGGATTTTGGCGGTGCCTTTTAAGGGGTTGCCTTTGCTGGCTTTCATAGGGATTGAGGGGTGGGTCATTGTAGGGATGCCTTTTGGGTTGGTTTTGGGGTCTTTTATAGGGTTTTTGGGGGTTTTGCAATTTTTAGTTTTTTGGGGGTTTGAATAATCAAATGTATCAAGAGCTATAAGCCCGCCCGTTTATTAAAAAAAATGTGAAAAAAAAGCAAAAAACCGCTTGACATCAGCTAATATAGCTGTTAATTAACCTTTATCCCGCTCTTGGCAGTAGACTCTCGGTCATTTATTCCCTGATTGTCGACCCCAAGAGCACTTTATTTTAGACTATAAATTATTTATTATCACAAAAGCGTGAAGACCGCTTGACATCAGCTAATATAACTGTTAATTAACCTTTATCCAGCTCTTGGCAGTACACTCTCAGTAACTAATTCACTGATTGTAGACCCCAAGAGCATTTTTTTTCTTGATAGTAAGGTTTTTAATATGAAAACCGCCATATTTATTGATGCCGCCTTTTTCTTAAAACGATTTCCATCGGTTTATAAAAAAAAATCTGCTTTTGATGCAAAAGAAGTCGCCCGCACCTTGCACGAAATGGCTTTGGCTCATCTCTCACCCGATGATATAGACCGTCAAGAGCTGTATCGTATTTTTGTTTATGATTGCGCTCCCCTATTAAAAAATGTTCATAAACCCATCAGTAAAACCTTTGTTAATTTTAGCAAAACAAAGACGGCTATCTTTCGTCAGCAATTTCATAACGAGCTAAAATCTTTGCGTAAGGTTGCTTTAAAACTTGGCAGATTATCTGACATATCAAGCTGGCAACTTAAACCTTCTGTAATTAAAGAGCTTTTAGATGGAACGCGCAAATTTAAAGACCTTGTAGATTCTGATTTTAGATACAATGTTATGCAAAAAGGCACGGATATGAAAATCGGTGTTGATATTGCGACGCTTGCATCTAAACAACGTGTTGATAAAATGGTCTTGGTCACGGGGGATGCTGATTTTGTACCAGCCGCGAAAATGGCAAGGCGAGAGGGTATAGATTTTATTCTTGACCCTATGTGGGGTCCGATTGCTGATGATTTGCACGAACATATTGACGGGTTACGTTCAACCTGCCCCAAACCCGTTAAGAAACCATCAAATAAAAAATAACGGATGATGCAAACCATCATTCCCCACGCGAATCCCTCAACAAACAGCAAAGGGCTTTTGCACCTGCCCGCCTTGCGGGTAGTAGGCAAAAGCCCTCCGCCCGTTAATCATCACCGCCTAACAAATTCCAAATACGTCGCCCTCCGCCCCTCACGCAACGCTTTTTGCTCATACCGCGTAGAATACCAATCCGCCCACGGATACCGCCAATCATCCGCCCGACCAGCCAGCCAATCAAACTGCCCGCACCCCAAGACCTCTTCCAAGGCCTGCCTTACATAATCATCAATATCCGTGGCACATCGGAAAAACGCACCCCCCCGCAAAACTCGCGCCAAAGGGAGCAGATACTCAGCCGTCACAAACCGCCGCCTATGATGCTTTTTCTTCGGCCAAGGGTCGGGGTACAATAAAAACACCCCATCCAAACAGGCATCGGGCAGGACATCCAGCATATCGCGAACATCCCCGTTATAAAGACGGATATTATCCGCCCCCGCGTCCGCGATTTTCCCAAGAGCAGTTGCCACTCCATTGATATAAGGCTCGCACCCTATCACGCCAATATCGGGGTTATTTCGCGCCTGATGCACCAGATGCTCGCCACTGCCAAAGCCGACTTCCAACCACAGCCTATCAAACCGCCCATCAAACCAATCAAACGGATTAACCACCGCCCGCGTTGGATTTTCATCGTGCGAGACGCCCGCGACACCCAATGCGGGCAAATCCCGCGTTAGGCGAACCTGCTGTAACGGGCGCAAGGATTTGCCCTTTGTCCGCCCGTAGAACTTGCGACTATGTGCCAAATCTGGGCGCATTATACCTGCTGTTTCAACGCGTCTATTAAATCCGTGGATTCCCAGCTGAACCCGCCATCATCCGTTGGCTCTCGCCCGAAATGCCCGTAGGCCGCCGTCCGCGCATAAATCGGTTTTTGCAAGCGTAAATGCTGGATAATCCCGTTCGGGGTGAGGTCTATAATCCCCCGCAAAACCCGTTCAATCTGCTGTTCCTTCGCCACTCCCATACCGTAAGTATCGCAGTAAATAGACAACGGCTCTGCCACGCCAATCGCATAAGACAACTGTATCATGCAGCGTTTAGCCAGCCCCGCGGCGACTACATTTTTCGCCAAATACCGCGCGGCATAGGCGGCCGAGCGATCAACTTTCGTTGGGTCTTTGCCAGAAAACGCACCGCCCCCATGCGGGGCAGCTCCACCATAAGTATCCACGATGATTTTACGCCCAGTCAGCCCCGCGTCGCCAACAGGCCCGCCAATAACAAACGCACCCGTGGGATTAACGTGCCAAACGGTTTTATCGCTAATCCAGCCGTCGGGCAAAGCCTTAATAATATAAGGTTTCACGATATCTTTCACATCGTTTGAGGTCATTTTCGCGTCCAAATGCTGATTTGATAAAACGATGGAGTCAATCCCCACGGGCAGATTATTTTCATAACGCACGGATAGCTGGGTTTTCGCATCTGGTCCCAAATCGGGGGTTTTGCCAGCATACCGAGCCTCCGACAAGCCCCGCAAAATCGCGTGGGAATAGTGAATCGGGGCGGGCATAAAATGGTCGGTTTCATCGACGGCATAGCCGAACATGATGCCTTGGTCGCCCGCGCCCCCCGTATCTACCCCCTGTGCAATATGGGCGGATTGGGGGTTTAGATAGTTATCAACGGTGAGGTCTTTCCAGTGAAAACCCTCCTGTTCATAGCCAATTTCACGCACGCAATCGCGCACTATTTTATCAACCTGCCCCATAAAGGCGGTTGTACCGTCTTCGGGCAGAGCGATTTCCCCGCCTATAACAACGCGGTTTGTGGTGGCAAAAACCTCCACCCCCGCGCGGGCGGCTGGGCTGGTTTTTATCAATGCGTCCAGTATCGAATCCGATATACGGTCGCAAATTTTATCGGGGTGACCCTCTGATACCGATTCAGAGGTGAAGGTGTAGTTTGGTCGTGTCATGTGAGACTGCTCCGTTTTATGAATGTTTTTACGTCAGGAAGCCGTTGTAAAAATTGGATGTAAGATTAATTACATGCGCCCTATTAAAGGGGGTTTGGGGAAGAGTCAAGGCGTTTTGTTAATTTTTAGTAAATGGTTTGATGAATGGTGAGTTATGAATTGTGAATGGTGAATGATTTTAACTGGATTAATTATAACTAACCAAAAATAACCAAAAATAACCACGATTAACCACGATTAACCACAGGTGGTTATTTTTAACCACAAATAACCACGATTAACCACAAATAACCACAGATAGTTATTTTTAACCACAGGTGGTTATTTTTGGTTATTTTGGTTAATGATTAACTCAATTAACTCAGGTGAGTTATTTTGAGTTATTCATTACTCCGATTAACTCAAGTGAGTTATTTTGAGTTATTTATTAACTCAATTACTCAAGGTGAGTTATTTTGAGTTATTTATTAACTCAATTACTCAAGGTGAGTTATTAACTCAATTACTCAAGTGAGTTATTTTAGTAATGGAATAACTAAAGATAACTAGATTTAGTTATTTTAGTAATGGATTAACTGCCGTTAGTTATTTTGAGTTATTTTAGTTATGGATAGCCAAAGGTCAGCATTCACAATTCACAATTCACCATTCATCCTTCTACGCACAAACACCCCAACCAATCCAAACATCCCAACCGCCAGCCATAGCCATTCCCCCGTCCTCGCATAGACAGTCGCGCTCAAAGCCGCAGGCAATTCCGCATCCACAAACCCCGCAACCCCCAATGAAATGTCATCCACAACCCGCCCATACGGGTCAATCATCCCTGACACCCCCGTATTGGCAGACCGAGCCACAGGCAACCCCTGCTCTATCGCGCGCATCTGGGCTTGGGCGAAATGCTGGAAAGGCCCCGTGTCCACCCCAAACCACGCATCATTGGTAATATGCACCAGCCAATCGGGGCGACCGCCCGCAACCCTCGCATTATAAGGGAAAACCGCCTCATAACAAATCAACGGCAAAAACGGCGGTATCCCCTCCACATTGATAATCCGCGGACCAGGCCCCACGGCTAACGAGCTGACATTTTCGGTCAATAAAGACACCCCCAGCCGCTGGAACGTGGATTCATAGGGCAAATACTCACCCCACGGCACCAAATGATGCTTGTCATATAAATCCACCTGCACGCTACTGGGTGCGAAAGCCAGCAAGCTATTGTAAAGCTCGTCCCTGTCCCTGTCATAGCGGCGAATCCCACCGATAAAATTCGCACCCGCCAATGCGGTTTGCATGATGGGCATGCCGTATTCCCAGCTATCTCCACCATCCCAAGGGAACGGCACGGAAGCCTCTGGCCAAATCACAATATCGGGGCGCGTCTTAACCTGCCCCGTTGCCTTATCCACCTGCGAAATCGTGATATCCGCGGAGGTAAAGTTCAAACCACGGTCGAAAAACACCGGAATCATATCTTCCCGCCATTTCAAATGTTGTGGGGCGTTGGGTTGGACTAGACGCACCACCAGACCTTGCGGGTGCGGCGGTACGATGTCGGGGGGACGGGCGGAGGCTACCAGCCACAGCACGGCAAATATAACGCCCGCACCGACAGGCGCACGCCACCATTTGTGTCCATGGACGACCGCCGCCACGGGCAGGCAGACCAAAGCCAAGGTTAGCAAACTTAACCCGTACGGGCCGATATAGGCCGCCAGTTGCGCCATCGGCGTATTGACCCAGACGTATGATAGCATAGCCCATGAAAACCCCGTTAAGAAATATGACCGCCCGTAATCCGCCAATACCAGCAGAATTATCCAGACGATAAGCGTGGAATAAACCCCCAAAGATGCGCGGTTGGCGACCAATCGTGTCAGCCAAAATGCCCACATCCAAACGAACGCACATAGCGCCGCCCCGCCGATAAATCCAAAGGGCGCAAGCCAGGCGACAGATTCCCCATACACCTTAAACGGTTCTACAATCCATTGCAAGCAGACCAAGAAATAGCCCAGCGATACCCACCAGCCGAACCCCAAGGCTCGGGCGGAGGTTTTGATGTATAAAACCAGCCAAGCCATTACGGGCAAGGCGATAAACACCATGAACAGCCACGCGTGGGGGACATGGGCAAACCCCAACGCCCCGCCCAAAGCCATAAATCCGAATCGCCAGAGCCACTTCCAAAACATCGCGGTAAGCCATGATTTGGCAAAAGCAGCCACCCTAGAACTCACACTAGAATTTATATTAGAATTCATCTTATCTGTCGTACTTTTTTGCATTTTATATCGCTCCCTAATCCATTGTTATTTTATTGTTATTTTATTGTCAAGTCGGCGCGGACACGCGCAAACGTTTAATTCGGCGGGGGTCGGCCTCCATCACTTCCAGCTCATAGCCCAAAGGGTGTATCAAAACCTCGCCACGCACGGGGATATGCCCCGCCAGCATAAACGCCAGCCCGCCAAGGGTGTCTATATCCTCATCATTATCATCGTCCAGCAGCTTTACCCCCAGCACTTTTTCAAAATCATCCAAGGGCGCACGGGCTTGCACTTGAAACACGCCTTCGGATTCTTCCACCCATAAAACATCCTCTTTCGCGTCATGTTCGTCGGCAATCTCGCCCAAAACCTGTTCAATCAAATCTTCCAGAGTCACCAGCCCATCAACCCCGCCATATTCATCAATAACCAGCGCGAGATGCAACCTCTCCGTCTGCATTTTCTGCAACAAAACCCCAATAGGCATGGAGGGCGGGGCGAATAACAACGGACGCAAGGTCTTTTTTAAATCAAACTTTGGCGGATTTGTGCGGAAACCGTACAGCAGGGCTAGATCTTTTATATGCACCATACCCTTGGGATTATCCAGATTTTCATCATAAACAGGCAGGCGCGAATGCCCCGATTTCTGGAAAATCTTGGTGAGTTTCGCCAAGTCAGCCTCCAAAGGCACGGCGACAATATCAACACGGGGGATGGCAACATCCTCTACACGTAAATTGCGCAGATTGCCAAGCCCGCCTTCGGGGATTTGGGTGTTCGTTTGGGTTTGTGTGGGACGCAGGGTTTGGGGCGTAAAAATACCCGCGATTTTCTGCCAAAGCCCACGGGGTGATGTTGGTTTTTTGCTCATCTTAATGTTCAAACAATCCTTGTTAAAGCTCTTGCGGGTGCGCCGTCAAGATATCATATCCCCAAAGGGATGGTTAATCTGCAAAACTGCAAGATATTCTTTTTCACGATGGTGCATTGCGCCCGCGTCCTCTGATGTTTCGTGGTCATAGCCCAATAAATGTAGGCAACCATGGATTAACAAATAGCACACATAATCATTAAAAGACATCTTTATGGGAGGGGTTTCGGTGTTATTATTGTTTTGAGTTTCACTCAAAACCGTTTCATAAGCAAGGGCAATATCGCCCAGCGAATCCTCAAACCCCGAATTCGCGGGGATTTGCCCAGCTTGGGCGGGGCTCAAGGCAAAAGTCGGCCATGACAAAACATTTGTCGGCTTGGGTTTATCGCGGAAGGTCGCGTTTAGCGCGGTTATCCGTGTATCATCACAGCCCAAAACCCCGATAGACCAGAGATTTGGGTTCAGCGAATGCCCTTTGAAAACAGGGGCAAAAGCGCGGTTCGCCAAAGCGGGGAGGTCGCAGGTTTGCCAACGTTCGTCTTCCATAATGACTTGGGCTATATCGGGGGGAGTATCAGGTGCGGTATCCGTAGCGGGGGACGCGGTATTGGGACAGAGATCAAGAGCCATTATGCTTTATCCTCTTTTTTATCGGTATTTTTATCGGTATTTTTATCCGCGTTTTTATCCTCAAACGCCCGTAAAATCTGCACAACCAAGGGGTGGCGCATCACATCGGCACGGCTAAACTGAACAAACCCAATCCGTTTTATCCCACGCAAAGCATCCTCTAACCCCGTCAAACCAGACGGCACACCTTTGGGCAAATCGGTTTGGGTCTTATCGCCCGTCACAACCATGACAGAGCCATCGCCCAAACGAGTTAAAAACATTTTCATCTGCATCGGCGTGGTATTTTGCGCCTCATCCAGCACGATAAAAGCGTGGCTCAAAGTCCGCCCCCGCATAAACGCCAAAGGCGCGATTTCTATCTTTTTCTCTTCCAGCATTTTTTTAATCTGCTCGGCTGGCAGGAAATCATCCAACGCGTCATAAAGCGGCTGCATATAGGGGTCGATTTTTTCCTTCATATCGCCGGGCAGGAAACCCAAACGCTCGCCCGCCTCCAACGCGGGGCGCGATAGGATGATTTTATCAACCTTACCGCCCAGAAACAGGGCAACCCCCATCGCCACCGCCAAATAAGTTTTGCCCGTGCCAGCAGGCCCCAAGGCAAAGACTAAATCGTTGTTATCCAGCGCGGTTAGAAAGGATTTCTGCCCGACGCTACGCGGAACAATGGTTTTCTTGCGGGTTTTAATCTGGTATTCAGGGGGGCTCGCAGACCTATCTGTTTTGCGTGCACCTTCAGCAGACCCCGCGGATGCAGATGCTCCCGATAGTGATTTTTGTGGCAGAGCCATGGATTTTTGCGGCAGAGCCATCCGTATTAACCCGATAATATCACCAGATTCCACTGGATGCGCGGTTTTCACCCGCGTGTAGAGTTGGTTCAACACCCGCCGTGCCGTGTCTTGTGCTGCGCGCGCTCCACGTAACCGCAAGGCATTGCCACGCCGAATAATCGTAATATCCAGCGAGGATTCTATTTGCTTTAAGTTCCCATCCAAAGCCCCGCATACATCAATCAACGCGCGGTTATCGGCGAAATCAAGCGTACTATCGGGCGCAGAATCGGTATCAACCATATGTCAGGATTGATCGTTTTCGTGGTAAATTGGCGTAACGCTGTTTGGCACAGACTCGCCAGAGCAAACAGGCGTTCCATCGGGATGCAATCGTGCGGATAAATATCCCTCGACTCCATCATCGATAATCCAGTGGTGGCAACCGTTCGGATCAACCCAAATCCCCGCGTTCATATCGCTGAGCGGTTCATCATACCGCCCCCTATCCTTGGTTTTATCGGGGTTTTCACCGTATTCGCACCCTGTCAAGGCGAGCGTGGCTAGTGCGATTATGGCGGTTTTTGTGGAAATATGTGTCATTATTGGTCTTTTCATTAAAAGTGTCATTATTATTTATCCTTTATCTTTGCTCTGCCACGCAGTAAATTTCAATCCGCCGATTTTTTGCTTTACCTTGCTTTGTTGCGTTGCTGGCAATCGGTTCGGATTCGCCATAACTACGGGTTATGATTTCGCTTTTCGTCACGGTTTTAGCCATACTAGCAACGGCATTCGCCCGTTTCTGCCCCAATACAATATTGGATTCGTAAGAGCCATCCGAATCGGTATGCCCGCTGACGATAAACTGCGTATATTGCGGGTCGGCAAAGATAGTGCGTAGGCGAATCACGCCCGCTTGGTTAATCTTTTCAGAGCCAGATTCAAACAACCAATCACTGCTTTCTTGCATGCAAGCCTGTGTTCGGTTGCAATTCGGCGTGCCATCGGGGTTCAAGTTTGGGGTCATAAAACCCTCCGTCCCGTCATCAAATACCCAGTGTTCGCAACCGTCTGGATCAACCCAAATCGTGGGGATAAAGCTGTCTTTTGCCAAGTCAGCAAAGGCTGGGGATAGGCATAAAAAGCCTGCCAATAAGGCTGTAATCGTGTGTTTCGCCATTTTATGAGCCAGTTTAGGAGATGATGTTTTTATCATTGTATTTCTCTTTGTTTTTATTTTGCACGCGGTGTTTCACAGGCGTGCGTTTGTTTTATACAGGATTAACCTGATAGCATATAAATGGGGGACAATGCGTGATTCGTGTAGGTATGAGGCGATGATAGTTTAGAATCTGTGGCATTATTGCGACAGTAATGAATTGTGAATTATGAATGGTGAATGGTGAATTATTGGTTATTCTGGATTAGGAGTTAGGTATTGGAAGTTAAGGATAGAGGTTTTTTGTTGCTCCCTCACTTCGCTCGGTCGCCCGCCCACCCACCCCTCCTGCGGAGAGCGGGCGGGGTTTTTTTGGCTGGGGTTTGGCTCAGCGTCTTGTATAGTGTCTAAATAAATTTAGAGCAAACCTATCACCAATTCCCAAGTATTCTTTGCAAATAATCCAATCTATCGTCTTGTTATTCCAGATAGTAAATTTATAGAATCCCTATCGTCTTGAAACCAAAGGGCTTTTGGCATGCCCCCACGAAGTGGGGGCTACGCACAAAAGACCACGCTGGTCGGCACTCGCGCAAGCGATGACGAAGACCCGAAGGGCATCATTCATAATTCACCATTCATAATTCACCATTCACCACGGCATGCAACGAATTCGTCTGCGATTCGGTAATCCGCACAGGCACAATCTGCCCAACCAAATCGGGCGAAGCCATAATATGCACGGGTATCAAATACTCACACCGCCCGACCATCTGTCCATCCTCACGCCCCGCACCCTCTACCAACACAGACAAATCACGCCCAACCAAGTTTTGCTGGAACGCCACCTGCTGCTCTTTTAATAACGCCTGTAATCGCGCCAAACGTGCGGTCTTAACCGCCTCTTCCACTTGCCCAGAACGGCCAGCGGCAGGAGTCCCAGGACGCGGAGAGTACTTGAACGAATAGGCTTGGGCATATTGCACGGCGCGACACACCTCTAATGTCGCCTCAAAATCCGCCTCAGTCTCCCCCGGGAAACCCACGATAAAATCCCCAGAAACCGCCATATCGGGGCGCACGGATTTTATCTGGTCTATCACCGCCAAATAATCCGCCGCCGTATGCTTGCGATTCATCGCCTTTAATATCTTGTCAGACCCCGATTGCACGGGCAAATGCAAATACGGCATTAACTTGCCCACCTCCCCATGCGCCGCTATTAAATCCGCATCCATATCGTTGGGGTGCGAGGTCACAAACCGAATCCTTAACAAATCATCCACCTTTGCCAAGCCACGGATAAGCCGAGCCAAAGGCCACACTCCATCCGCTCCAACCCCACAATACGCATTCACATTCTGCCCTAACAAAGTAATCTCCCGCACGCCCCGTGCGACCAAATCACGTGCCTCTGCTATAATTTTATCGGGCGAGCGCGACAATTCCGCCCCGCGAGTATAAGGCACAACGCAAAACGAGCAGAATTTATCACACCCCTCCTGCACCGTTAAAAACGCACTGGGCGCACGGCGAGTCTGCGGTAAAGGCGGTAGATGGTCAAACTTATCCTCTGGCGGGAACTCCGTATCAATCAACGCCTTACGCCCGTTTTTCAAATCACGCAACATAGCGGGTAAGCGGTGATACACCTGCGGACCCACGACCAAATCAACCATCGGCTGACGGCGGATGATTTCCTCACCCTCTGCCTGGGCGACACACCCCGCAACGCCGATTTTCAAATCGGGATTAGCCTTTTTCAAAGGCTTATACCTCCCCAATTCGGAATAAATCTTTTCCGCCGCCTTTTCGCGGATATGGCAGGTATTCAGCAAGATAACATCGGCATTATCGGGGCTATCGGTCATAGTATAGCCGTCTGTGCTGAGTGCGGATGCCATTCGCTCCGAATCATAGACGTTCATCTGGCAACCATAGGTTTTGACGAACAGTTTTTTGGTAGGGGGATGAGCGGGGGCTTTGGTTTGCATTACGCCCCGCGTTTCTTACGCAGGCGGATAATCACATCAAGGCGGGCGATTTCCATGCCTTTGGGTGCACTGGCTTGCGTATGAAAACGAACCGCACCGTTTGGTGCGTCCGATAGCCGTGCTTCCTCCTCCCAAAAATAGTGTAAATGGGGATCAAGGCGGGTATCAAAATACGACTTCTGCCCATCCACGGTGATTTCCTGCAATAACCCCGCATCGCAAAATAACCGCAAGGTATTATAGACCGTTGCCAATGAAATAGGCATCTGGGCGCGGGCGGATTCAAACAAGCTCTCTGCACAGACATGGCGGTCTTTACCATCACCCACCAGCAAATCGGCAAGGGCGAGCCTTTGGCGGGTCGGGCGCAAATCGGCACGGTTCAACCACGCAAGAGCGCGAGTTTCACGCGGTGTTTGCGGATAATCTGGTTGTTCATTTTGCATAATTAACCCAATCTACATTTTTCATTTGCGGGCTTCGTTTTCGGCTTGTATAAATCTGTTATATAAGGTAGGTTAATGAAAGACAACTGAAAACACGCAAAAACAACGCGAATAAATAAACGCAACCGCAATGATAAAAGAGAATAATGACAAAACGACTTGAAAAACTAGGGTTTGAAGACCTGATGGACTGTGCCAGAGGCACTATGTTTGGCGATGGCAACCCGCAGTTGCCCACGCCTCCTATGCTGATGTTTGATAGGATTACCGCGATTTCTGACGATAAAGGCACGGATGGCAAGGGGCATGTCGTTGCCGAATTGGATATAAAACCCGATTTGTGGTTCTTTGAATGCCACTTTATTAACGATCCCGTGATGCCCGGATGTTTGGGGCTGGATGCTCTGTGGCAGTTGACTGGGTTTAATCTCGGCTGGCGTGGAATGCAGGGGCGCGGTCGCGCCTTGGGCGTGGGTGAGGTGAAATTCACTGGCATGGTGAAACCCGACCACTCCCTTGTGCGCTATGAGATTGATATAACCCGCCTGATTGATCGCCGCCTGAAGCTGGGCATGGCGAATGGCAAAGTTTTTGCCGATGATGTGCTGATTTACAGCGCGACAGATTTGAAAGTTGGGCTGTTCCACGAATAGCCCCTTAATGAAAAGGAGATGATTATGCGCCGTGTTGTGATTACAGGAATTGGGATTATTTCTTCCATTGGTAACAATGTGAAGGAGGTGACTCAAAGCCTGAAAAACGGAACTTCGGGGATAGTTTTTGCCCCCGAATATGCGGAACGTGGGTTTCGCAGTCAAATCCACGGGATGCCGCAGATTGACCCGACCGAGCATATAGACAAACGCCAAATGCGCTTTATGGGCAATGGTGCCGCCTATAATTATATGGCTATGGAGCAAGCTATTACCGATAGCGGGCTGGACGCTGGCGATGTATCAAACGACCGCACGGGGCTGATTATGGGGTCTGGTGGGCCTTCCACATTAAACCTGTTTGCCGCCCATAATGCCGTTACCGAAAAGGGTTCGCCAAAGAAAATGGGGCCGTTTATGGTGACCCGTTGCATGTCTTCCACGAATTCGGCTTGTTTGGCGACTCCGTTCAAAATTCGCGGGGTGAATTATTCGATTACCTCTGCCTGTTCGACCTCTGCCCATTGTATTGGCAACGGGGTGGAACAAATCCAGTTTAACAAGCAAGATATCGTTTTCGCGGGCGGAGGGGAGGAGTTGGATTGGACTCTGTCCTGTCTGTTTGACGCGATGGGCGCGATGTCTTCCAAATATAACGATACGCCCGAATGCGCGTCCAGAGCGTTTGATGCAAACCGCGATGGTTTCGTTATTGCTGGCGGTGGCGGGGTTGTTGTGCTGGAAGAATTGGAACACGCTTTGGCACGGGGTGCAAAGATTTATGCAGAGGTTACGGGCTATGGCGCGACCTCTGACGGGTTTGATATGGTTGCCCCATCGGGTGAGGGTGGCGAGCGTTCCATGCGATTGGCTATGCAGACTATCGGCGCACGCAAGGTTAATTATATTAACGCCCACGGTACCTCCACCCCTGCGGGCGATGTGACCGAGGTAAAGGCGATTCGCACAATTTTTGGCGCGGATGTGCCAAAGATTAGCTCGACAAAATCCCTGACTGGGCATAGCCTTGGGGCAACGGGTGTGCAAGAGGCAATATATTCCCTTATCATGCTACGCGATGATTTCATCACTGCCAGCGCGAATGTGGATGAGCTAGACAGCGAATTAGTTGCTGGTGAAATCGCAACCACGCGGATAGATAACGCAGGGCTAGACACGGTTTTATCCAATAGTTTTGGCTTTGGCGGTACCAACGCAACCCTTGCCCTCAGCAAATTTAATAAAGAATAAAGAGACATATAATGACAAAACTTTTACAAAACAAACGCGGTTTGATTATGGGGGTTGCCAACGACCATTCCATCGCCTGGGGCATAGCCCGCGAAATGGCAGCACAGGGGGCGGAGCTGGCATTCACCTATCAAAGCGATGGTTTGAAAAAGCGGATTATCCCTTTAATGCAAAGCATTGGGATGAGTGTGTTGGTAGAGGCGGATGTGCAGGACGATGCGTCCATGGACAACACTTTTGCGACTTTAGAAAAAGAATGGGGGCAATTGGATTTTGTCGTCCATGCCATCGCCTATTCGGACAAAAGCGAGCTGGCAGGGCGGTTCAGTGAAACCAGCCGCGCCAATTTCAAATCCTCTTTGGATATTTCGTGTTATTCGCTGATTGATGTTGCCCGCCGTGCGCGTCCTTTGATGAAAAATGGCGGGACGATTTTAACGCTTACTTATCAAGGCTCTAACCGTATTATTCCCTATTACAATGTTATGGGAGTGGCAAAGGCGGCGCTCGAATCTGCTATGCGCTATCTGGCGAATGATTTAGGGCCAGAGGGAATTCGCGTGAATGCGATAAGCCCTGGACCGATGAAAACGCTGGCTGGCTCTGCCATACGCGGGGCGCGGCAGACGTTTCGCACAACGCAGGATAACACGCCGATGCGCAGTAATGCAACACTGGAATCCATCGGCGGGGCGGCGGTTTTTCTGGCGAGCGATTATGGCAAAGACACAAGCGGGGAAATTATCCACGTTGATGGGGGCTATCATATCCTTGGGATGATGCAGCCGACAAATCTATAATGGATGTTTTTGCGGATAAGGCAACGGCGGGGGTTGCTTTGCGGGGGGCGATTGCGCGGATTGGGGCGCATGCCGTGCGCACTCCGCTTTTGCGCAGTGATGCTTTGGATAAAATCGCTGGGCGGCGCGTTTGGGTCAAGGCGGAATGTTTGCAGCATAGCGGGTCTTTCAAATTTCGTGGGGCTTGGTCGGCTATTTCGGCTTTGAGTGATGAGGCTCGGGCACGGGGGATTATCGCGTTTTCCTCTGGCAATCATGCCCAAGGCGTGGCAATGGCGGCGGCTATGCACGGCGCACGAGCCGTTATTATTATGCCCGAAGACGCGCCTTTGGTGAAAATCGCGGGGACTCGGGCTTTGGGCGCATCGGTGGTTTTGTATAAACGCGAGTCCGAAGACCGTGAAGCCGTGGCGAATACCCATAATCCAGACGGGTCTATGTGTTTAATCAAGCCGTTTGACGATGTAAATGTCATTGCTGGACAGGCGAGCGTGGGTGCGGAATTGGCGGAGCAAGCTGTTGCTGCTGGGATTATCGGTGCGGATGTTTTTGTGCCGTGCGGTGGCGCTGGTTTGTCCTCTGGTATCGGTTTGGCTATGGAGCAAGCGGGCGGGTTTGGGCAGTTGCATCCGTGTGAGCCTGTTGGATTTGATGATGTTAAACGGTCGTTAGCCTCTGGTGTGATTGAATCTAACGCACGGTTAGCGGGTTCTGTTTGTGATGCGATTATAACGCCCAGCCCTGGGCAGATTACTTTTCCAATCTTGCGCCGTTTGCAGGATGCGGGGATTTGTGGCGATGGGATGGTGGCAAGTGATGCGCAATGTTTGCAAGCGGTCGCCTTGGCGGTGCGACATTTGCGCGTGGTGATAGAGCCAGGGGGCGCGGTCGCACTGGCTTGTGCCTTATTTGGCGGGGGTACGGGCGATGTTATCGCAGTTGCATCTGGCGGGAATATCGATGCGGGCGTTTTGGCGGGTGCTGTGCGGGAGTATGATGGTGGGTTATAGCGCGATTTGGATGTTTGCCTTTGCATCCTTAATGGATAGAGCCATGCGCAGGTTTTCTTCTTCAATAAAACGAAACCCATGGGTTTTGTAAAATTGAACGCGTCTATCAAAACTATCATCTTTTTCTACGTCAAGAAGGATTTCTGAAACGCCAATGTGATTGGAAACCATTACGCACTTTTCAATAGCATGCATCAATAAACTACCACCAAACCTCTGCCCTTGCTGGGTTTTATCCACGGCTAAAACGCTTAGATAAATCATGGGTATTTCGTGAATTTCGCCAAAAATAGCTATATTTCCTGCATGTTCAGGCAAAGCACTATACGTCGACAGAGCATAAAACCCGACCAGAACACCATCATCATTTACCCCGCACCAAACACGCACACGGTCATTTTTAATCTTCTTGCTGATTGAGTATTTGAACCATCTATCAATAGAATCGACACCGCAGGAAAACCCCGTGCGGTCGTGTTTAGCCTTATCAAACAGCGAAATATGGATATTAGCCATCGGTTGTATTTTCGCGCATTCGCTTCATAGCCGCCGCCAGCGCAGGAATATACCTGCCCGGTCTTTCTGCATCTCTTTCCAGCGCCTCAAAAGCCTCACGGCTGATTATTAAAGGCTCCGCCGAGCGAAAACAGAGAACCTCTGGATAGTCCTCTTCCTCTTGTTCTAGCTTAACCACCTTGGCAGGTGTTGCTTTGACAGATTTTGCCTTAACAGGTTTGCGCGATACAGATTTAGATTTGGCAGGTTTGCCCGTTTGTTCATTTGGATTTAACATAAGATACCCCTTTACAACTATCTTTATATCGCACCTTATATCACCGAGTCAACCCCCTAAAACCTACCCATCCGCGCGAATCGTCGCATTCTTACCGTCATACGGGCTATCGGACACGATTTCCGCATCCCAAAGCTCCCCCAACATCCGCACTTTCAGCTTTTGCCCAACATCCGCATGCTCGGGCGTAACATACCCCATACCAATGGATTTTTTAAACGCCACCGAATACCCGCCAGAGGTCAAACGCCCGACTTTCGTACCATTCAAATACAAGGCCTCGCGCCCCCACGGGTCAGCATCAGCGGGTCCATCCACCAGCAAGGTAACGCATTTGGAACGAATCCCGATAGACTCCATCGCCTCTTTACCATAAAAATCCTTGGACAAATCAACGAAACGGGGTAAATCCGCCTCTAACGGAGTCGCATCGCGCCCCAATTCCGTGCCGAAGGCGCGGTAGGACTTCTCTAACCGCAACCAGTTTTGCGCCCGCGCACCGACCAGTCGCAAACCTGCATCCTCGCCCGCGTCCATCAGCAAATCAAACAGATAGTTCTGCATTTCAATCGGGTGATGCAATTCCCAGCCCAATTCGCCCGTATAGGCAACGCGGACAGCGTGCAAAGGACACATACCCAATTCCACAGACCGCGCCGATAACCACGGAAACCGAGCGTTTGACAACGCAGTAGCGGCATCCGCATCACGAATAACCCGCCCCAAAACATCGCGCGTTTTCGGTCCAGCAATGGCAAAAACTCCCCATTGCGTGGTCACATCCTGTATCACAATCGCGCCGAATTTCGCCGCCATATCTTCAGCCGCTTTACGCATATAATCGCCATCATAGGCCAACCACGCGCCCGCAGAAATCAGATAATAATCGTTTTCTGCCAGCCGAACGATCGTATATTCGGTACGGGTAGTCCCTGCCCCAGTCAAAGCATAGGTCAAATTAATCCGCCCAATCTTTGGCAAACGATTGCAGGTGAACCAGTCCAAAAACGCAGTCGCGCCAGCCCCGCTAACCCTATGTTTGGCAAAGGCAGTCGCGTCAATTAAACCAACGCCTTCACGGATAGCCCGCGCCTCCGCTTCGGCATATTGCCACCAACCACCGCGCCGAAAACTACGGCTTTGTTCGTCATTAAATCCAGCAGGAGCAAAATAATTGGGACGTTCCCACCCATTGACTTGCCCGAATTGCGCACCCGCCGCCTTTTGCCTATCGTAAGCGGGGGAAGTCCGCAAACCCCGCGCCGCGGGGCGTTCTTCGTCAGGATGATGCAACACATAAACATGGTCATAGCATTCTTCGTTTTTCTCACGCCCATAATCGGTGGTAATCCAACTGCCATAGCGTTTGGGGTCAAGGCTGGCCATATCAATCTCTGCCTCACCCTCTACCATCATTTGCGCCAGATAATGCCCCACACCACCCGCGGCGGTTATACCAAAGGAAAAACCCTCTGCCAGCCACATATTGCGCAATCCTGGGGCGGGTCCCACCAGAGGATTGCCATCGGGAGTATAACAAATCGGCCCGTTGAAATCGTCTTTCAATCCGCTTTGCTCGCAAGACGGCACGCGGTGAATCATCGCCATATACTGCTCTTCAATCCGTTCCAAATCCAAGGGAAACAAATCGGCGCGAAAGCTATCAGGCACACCATAAGGGAAACGCGCGGGCGCACCGCGTTCATAAACCCCCAAAATCCAACCACCGCGTTCTTCGCGGACATAGGATTGGGCATCGGCATCGCGAACAACGGGATGTTCATCATTGCCTGCCTCGCGCCATTTCACCAAAGCAGGGTCTTTATCGGTGACGATAAACTGATGCTCCACAGGGATAGCGGGGATTTTTATCCCCAAAAGACGCGCGGTACGCTGGGCATGGTTGCCCGTGGCGGTGATAACATGCTCGGCACGAATGATAATCTGCTCATCACTCGGCACCAAATTACCGCCTTTTTCAATCATCTTTGTGCAGGTCACCTGCCATTCATCACCCATCCATTCGTAGGCATCGACTTGCCATTTGCGCTCTATCACCACGCCCAGCTGCCGCGCCCCCGCAGCCATAGCCATAGTGACATCGGCAGGGTTAATATAGCCATCGGTGGGGTGGTAAATCGCGCCTTGCAAATCATCGGTGCGGATTAACGGCCAGCGTTCCTTTATCTGGTCGGGGGTCAGGGTGTGGTATTCCACGCCCACGGTTTCCGCCGTTGCACCATAGAGCATATATTCATCCATCCGCTCTGCCGTTTGCGCCATTCGCAGGTTGCCAACAACGGAAAAGCCAGCGTTCAAACCTGTTTCCGCCTCCAGCTTTTTATAGTATTCCACAGAGTAATTATGAATATGCGAGGTCGCGTAAGACATATTAAACAAGGGCAACAGCCCCGCCGCGTGCCAAGTTGACCCGCTCGTCAATTCGTCACGTTCCATCAGCATCACGTCTTTCCAGCCGAATTTTGCCAGATGATAGGCGATAGCGGTGCCGACAGCCCCGCCCCCAACGACCAGTGCTTTTACATGAGTTTTCATTGTTTTCATCCTTTAAGGTTTGATTTATTTTTACCGCGTAATAGCAGGTATTATGACAAAATCAAACCCCATGTGGGGACGAAAACTCGACGTGAAGGCGGGCGGTTGCGACATTGTTAAGGTTTGGCAGGATTTTAATAGTTATTAGTTATTAGTTGTTAGTTATTAGTTATTAGTTGTTAGTTATTAGTTGTTAGTTATTAGTTATTAGTTGTTAGTTATTAGTTGTTAGTTGTTAGTTATTAGTTGTTAGTTATTAGTTATTAGTTGTTAGTTGTTAGTGGCTTTAGCCCTTCGGGTCTTCGTCATCGCGACATAGGGCAGTTGAACCTGCCCGCAAATTAAAACAATGAATGCCGACCAGCGTGGTCTTTTGTGCGTAGCCCCCGCTTCGCGGGAGCATGCCAAAAGCCCTTGGGTTTCAAGACTATAGATTCGTCATAAATTTACTATCTGGAATAACAAGACTATAAAGTGGATTATTTGCAAAGAATACTTGGGAATTGGTGATGGGTTTGCTCTAAATTTATTTAGGCTTTGCCTAGATACTAGGACAGACTTTAGCCATAAAAATCCGCTCGCCCAAGCCTCGCAGAGGGGTGGGCGGGCGGGAAGCCCGAACGAGAGGGGCTTGCCCCGAAGTGAGGGCGCAACAAAAAACCTCCGCTCTTAACCTCTAATAACCAACTCCTAATCTCTAATAACCAATCATTCATCATTATTTAGCCCTTGCGGGTCTTCGTCATTGCTACGCAATGCCGACCAATCAAGAAGTGGCAACTAATAACTAACAACTAATAACTAATAACTAAAAAACCATTGACAAAACCTAAAACATCGTTAATATCCCCCTCAGTGGTTTGCCCGAGTGGCGGAATGGTAGACGCGATGGATTCAAAATCCATTGTCCTTGTGACGTGTCGGTTCGAGTCCGACCTTGGGTACCACTGCAAATTAAACAGGTCTCTTTATACCAAAGATGCCCTATGAATACACGGTTTTATGGGGGATTCGCCACGATGACACAAACACCAAATCGCCGCGCTGGCGGGCGTTCTGCCCGAAAAGCGCTCCGCTCCGCTCCACTGGCAGAGGATATTCGCCCGATTCGCCCGGGCATGGAATCCAACACCTACAAACCGCTCAGCGAAGCCTCCATGCAAAAAATCCACACCGCCGCGATGCGCGCGTTGCAGGAAATCGGACTGGCCGATGCTCCGCCCAGTGGCATAGAGGTCATGACAAAGGCGGGCGCAGTCCTTGGCGATGACGGGCGTTTGCGGTTTTCTGCCGCGATGGTGGAGGATATGTTGGGCAAAGCCGCCAAATCCATTACCCTACATTCGCGCGATGGCAAAAATGATTTAGACCTATCAGGCAACCGCGTTCATTACGGAACGGCGGGGGCGGCCGTGCATCTGGTGGATGTTGAAAACAATTTATACCGCGAGTGTGGCGTGCAGGATTTGCACAATGCCGCGAAAATCGCCCAACAACTGGATAATATCCACTTTTTCCAACGTCCTATGGTTTGCCGCGATATCCCCGATAATTTTGAGATGGATTTGAACACCGTCTACGCCGCGTGTTCTGGTACAACCAAACACGTTGGGGTCAGCTTTACCGAACCGTCCTTTATGCCTGGATTGATTGACTTTATTTACGATATAGCGGGGGGTGAGGCGGCGTTCCGCGCCCGTCCGTTTATCTCCAATTCCAACTGTTTTGTTGTGCCACCGATGAAATTCGCCACCGAATCCAGCGAGGTGATGGAGGCTGTTATTCGCGCAGGCATGCCTGTTTTATTGCTATCTGCGGGGCAAGCAGGGGCGACCGCGCCCGCACCTATTGTCGGGGCGATTGTCCAAGCCGTGGCGGAATGTTTGGCGGGTGTTTGCTATGTTAATGCGATTGCACCTGGGCATCCTTGCGTCTTTGGCACTTGGCCGTTTGTGTCGGATTTGCGCACGGGGGCTATGTCTGGTGGCTCTGGCGAGCAAGCGTTGCTCACCGCAGGGTGCGCCCAAATGCACAAGTTTTATGGGCTTCCAGGGGGTGCCGCGGCGGGGATAGCCGATGCGAAAATGCCCGATATGCAGGCGGGCTATGAACAGGCGCATTCCAATGTTATGGCGGGGTTATCGGGGTTGAATATGGTATATGAAGCGGCTGGGATGCATGCGTCTTTGCTGGGTTTCTGCCTTGAAAGCCTGATTATCGGCGATGATTTACTGGGGCAATCCTTGCGTTGCGTACGCGGGATAGAGGTGACAGAAGACAATCTCTCACTGGAAGTCATGCGCAGCGTATGTTTGGAAGGACCGGGGCATTATTTGGGTAGCCAGCAGACTCTGGGCCTCATGCAAACCGAATATGTCTATCCGCGTTTGGGCGACCGTACCAGCCCGAAAGAATGGGAAGAGCTGAAAAAACCAAACCTGATTGCAAATGCGATAGCCTATAAGAACGAAATCCTCAGCCTGCCATCGGAAGCGCGGTTTAATCCAGAATTGGATAAAAAACTGCGTGAAAAATACACCATCCATTTGAAATCGGCATAGAGGCATCCACGCATGCATCCTGCTCCGTCTGTTATTTTTTTCACCGCGCTGTCTGGTTTGGGCTTTGGCTTGCTGTTTTTTCTGGCGTTGGATAGCCCTGATATTCGCGGATTGCGGGCGTTTGGCTTTTTCTTTATTGGGTTTGCACTGGCGGTTGGCGGGTTGCTGATTTCTACCCTGCATCTGGGCAATCCGAAAAACAGCCTGAAGGCATTTAGCCAATGGCGCACATCGTGGCTCAGCCGTGAAGGGATAGCCAGTATCGCCGCCCTGATAGTCATCGGGCTTTACGCTGGGCTGGTGATTTTCTTTGATATAAAGGTCGTTTGGCTGGGCTGGATTGGTGCGGGGCTGGCTCTGTTGGCGGTTTTCTGTACCTCTATGATTTATGCTAGTTTAAAGACGATTCCGCGGTGGAATCACTGGACGGTGCCTGTTTTGTTTATGCTTTATACGCTGGGCGGGGGCGCGTTGTGTATCGGTTTTAATGGGCTGGCGATTGTTTTGCTGGTGATTTTGGGCGGGTTTCAGATTTTTTATTGGGGTGTGGGCGATGGGCTGTTTGCTCGCGCGGGTTCCACCATAGCCTCTGCCACGGGTTTGGGCGCGCTGGGCAGTTTGCGTCAGTTTGAACCGCCCCACACGGGTAGCAATTTCCTGCTGGATGAGATGGTTTATCAAATCGGGCGTAAGCATACCGATAAACTGCGGGTGTTAGGGTTTGCGGCGGTGTGTGTTGTGCCTATTGGGTTTTTAGTGGCGGGGTTGGTTGGCGATTCGGTGGTTTTGAGTATCGGTGCGGTGGCGTTTCATTTTATCGGTTTGGTGGTGTGTCGGTGGCTGTTCTTTGCCCAAGCCGAGCATGTGGTTGGGTTGTATTATGGCGCGGATTTTAGTTATTAGTTATTAGTGATTAGTTGTTAGTGATTGGTTATTAAGGATTTGGGGTTGGTTATTAGAGGTTAAGGGCAGAGGTTTTTTGTTGCGCCCTCACTTGGGGGCAAGCCCCTTCGTTCGGTCGCCCACCCGCCCACCCCTCCTGCGGAGAGCTGGACGGGCTATTTTTTGGCTGGGGTTTGGCTCAGCGTCTTGTAGATAGTCTAAATAAATTTAGAGCAAACCCATCACCAATCCCCAAGTATTCTTTGCAAATAATCCAATCTAACGTCTTGTTATTCCAGATAGTAAATTTATAGAATCATTATCGTCTTGAAACCCAAGGGCTTTTGGCATGCTCCCACGAAGTGGGGGCTACGCACAAAAGACCATGCTGGTCGGTATTCGCGCAAGCGATGACGAAGACCCGAAGGGCTAAAAAACTAATAACTAATAACTAATAACTAACAACTAATAACCATTGACTCCCCCCGCAAAAACCACAATAAAACCAACATGGAAACCCTAACCACCGCGCTAAACCTCATCCTCGATCTGAACGCCGATTTATGGCGGATTATCGGGCTGTCCCTGCGGGTATCGCTCAGCGCAACGCTCATCGCGGCAACCCTAGCCATCCCCATCGCCGCCCTCATCAGCCATTACAATTTCTACGGCAGACGGCTGATTTTACTGCTATCCAGCACGATGATGGCACTGCCCCCCGTCGTTGTCGGCCTCGCCGTTTATCTGTTTTTATCCCGTGCGGGGCCTTTGGGCGATTGGGGGTTGCTCTTCACCCCCCAAGCCATGATTATCGCCCAAACCATCCTGATTTTCCCAATCATACTGGTTTTGACATTCGAATCGATAAAACCCATCGCCCGAGACTACAGCGCGATGTTTAACGCCCTGAACACCCCGCCCGCGTTATGCTTGCGCACACTAATAATGGACGCGCGATTCGCCATCCTTACGGCTGTTTTGGCGGGGTTTGGGCGCGCACTGGCAGAGGTCGGGGCGGTGATAATAGTCGGCGGGAATATCAACGGATTAACGCGGGTGATGACAACGACTATCGCCTTGGAAACATCCAAAGGCAACCTGTCATTCGCCTTGGCTTTGGGGCTTATTTTAATCGGCATAGCCCTTTTTATTAACGCCATAATCCACATTATCGGCGCGATTGGGCGCAGGTTTGAAAACACACGACCATGACCGCCACAGAACCAACCATTATTAGCTTTGAAAGAGCCTCGTTCCATCAAGGCGGGCAACGTCTGCTGGGCGTGCTGGATGGCAACTATACGCTGGGCGAGGTTAATTTTCTGCTGGGGCATAACGGCGCGGGCAAAACCCTTTTGCTGGGGCTGATGCACGGCATGATTGTACCGACTCGCGGGCGAATCCGCCTGAACGGAGCGAACCCACGCGGCAGTCGCCACAAACGCGGTTATATCTTTCAACGCACGGCTATGATGCGGCGTTCCGTGCGCGATAATATCGCGATAGGTCTTGCCCGCCACGGGCTTACGCGGGCGGAACGGGGGGCGCGGCTGGACGAATTGCTCGCCCTTGTGCAACTGGCGGATAAGGCGGATTTACCGGCCGCCGTGCTGTCGGGGGGGGAGGTTCAACGGATGGCGCTGGCGCGGGCGTTAATCGGTCGCCCTAACCTTATTTTTATGGACGAGCCGACCAGTCATCTTGACCCAGTAACGACCCAAGCGTTCGAGCAAATAGTGCTGACTCTGGCGCAGAGCGGGATTGGGTTCGTGTGGGCTTCGCACAATCGCAGCCAAGCACGGCGGTGCGCCGATAGGATTATGTTTCTGGACGGCGGGCGGATTATAGAAACCGCCGAAGCGTGGCAGTTCTTTGGCAATCCGCAAACCCCTGTGGCGGGGAAATATCTGGAAGGGATGGTGCGGTGATGCGTGTTGTTTTACGCTTTGTTTTATTGGGGATTATGGGCGTGTTTGCAGGCGGCGAAGCAATCGGCGAAGACCTGCCGTTCTTCACCCTAGCCTCCACCAGTTCGACCCAAAATTCGGGGCTATACGACGCTATTTTACCGCAATTCACCGCCGACACGGGGATAGCGGTTCGGGTTGTCGCGCTCGGCACTGGGCAGGCGATAAAAATCGCGCAAAACGGCGACGCGGACGCGTTGCTGGTGCATCACCGCCCGTCCGAGGATGCGTTTGTCGCGGCGGGCTATGGTGTACAGCGTTTTGACGTGATGTATAACGATTTTGTTTTGATTGGGCCACGTGCGAATCGGGATGCGTTTCAGGATGATTTTGCTTCGTTAGACCATGTTTTCACCCATTTTCACCGCAACCAGCAGTTGTTTTTCATATCACGCGGGGACGACAGCGGCACGCATAAAAAGGAACGCGAAATCTGGCAACGCGTGCGGGCGGAACCCAAGGGCGCGTGGTACAGAGAAATCGGCGCAGGCATGGGGGCTGCGTTAAATATGGTCGCGGCGATGAACGCGGGCGACGGAGTGGCGGTTTATACCCTATCGGATCGCGGGACTTGGCTGGCGTTTGGCAATAAGGACGGGTTGGCGGTCGTGTGGGAAAACGAGCCTTATTTGCAAAATCCATACGGGCTCATTGCCGTTAATCCCACGCGGTTTGCCCATGTGAAAGCAGAGCTGGTGGCGCGGTTTATTGATTGGATTAGGTCACCCCGAGGGCAGTCCGCAATCGGTGAATTCCGCGTGGATGGGCGGCAGTTATTCTGCCCCAATGCCAATGGTTTGGCGATTACCCGTGAGCGGTTGGCAGGCGGCGAATGTCCGCGTGATGTGCGTTAGGGGGCGGGGCTTTTGGCATGCCCTCACAACGTGAGGGCTACGCACAAAAGACCATGCTGGTCGGTATCGCGCAAGCGATGACGAAGACCCGCAGGGCTAAAAATTAGTCGTTAATCGTTTATTTTGGCAACAACGCCAGAGCCAACAGTCCGACCACCTTCACGGATAGCAAAGCGCAAGCCTTGTTCCATAGCAATCGGCGCAATCAGCTCCACATTGAATTTCAAATTATCACCAGGCATCACCATTTCCGTGCCAGACGGTAGTTCCACCGTCCCCGTCACATCGGTTGTGCGGAAATAAAATTGCGGACGATAATTGGCGAAAAACGGAGTATGCCGCCCGCCTTCGTCTTTTGTCAAAATATAAACCTCGGCTTCAAATTTCGTGTGTGGATTAACGCTTTTCGGCTTGCAGAGAACCTGCCCGCGTTCCACAGCATCGCGTTCCACGCCACGCAACAGAACACCGACATTATCGCCAGCTTCACCACGATCCAGCAGTTTGCGAAACATTTCCACACCTGTGCAGATGGTTTTCGTCGTGGCTTTCAAACCAACAATTTCAATCTCATCACCGACATTAACAACGCCGCGTTCCACGCGACCCGTCACAACCGTCCCACGACCAGAGATTGAAAACACATCCTCAATCGGCAACAAGAACGGCTGATCAACCGCCCGTGCAGGCTGGGGGATATTAGCATCAACAGCCTTCATCAATTCAGAAATTTTCTCCGTACCGATAGCATCATCGCGCCCTTCCAAAGCTGCCAGAGCAGACCCCGAAACGATGGGAATATCATCACCCGGATAATCATAACTGGACAATAATTCGCGGATTTCCATCTCAACCAATTCCAGCAATTCATCATCATCCACCTGATCGACTTTATTCATAAAGACAACCATCGCGGGAATGCCAACCTGACGACCCAGCAAAATATGCTCGCGAGTCTGGGGCATAGGGCCATCGGCGGCACTCACCACCAAAATCGCGCCGTCCATTTGCGCAGCACCGGTAATCATGTTTTTCACATAATCGGCGTGACCTGGGCAATCAACGTGGGCATAGTGCCGAGCTTCGGTTTCATATTCCACGTGCGCCGTGGAAATAGTAATACCACGCGCTTTTTCTTCTGGCGCACCGTCAATTTCGTCATACGCCTTAAAGGTGTCTGAGAATTGCTTAGTAATCGCCGCCGTAAGCGTCGTTTTGCCGTGATCAACATGACCGATTGTGCCAATGTTGCAATGCGGCTTGTTTCTTTCAAATTTTTGTTTTGCCATAATGGCCTCCTGTTTTAGGGTTATATCGGCGAATCTACCCCACCACAAACCGAATTGCAAGGCACTTTAGCGTGATTTTTTAATAAAAAACGCGAAATGCAAGATTAAAGCCATCAGCCACACGAAAAGAAAGGCGAAAATCGCGTCCGATAGGAAATGTCCGCCCATGCCCACGCGGGTTATGAACGCGCCCGCCAACGCCACGCCGCCGAGCATTCGCAAGCCCACGCGGGGGAAAACCGTGTTTAACAAGCAAAGCGATAGGAATAAGGTCGCCGCGCCAGCGACCTCGCCCGATACGAACGAGCAGTTTTTGACGCATTGGTTGGCGAAATCAAAGGCGGGGGTGAAGATTTTATCGCCGTCAAATTCGGCGATATTGCGCGGGCGGGCGCGACCAGAATAGGCCTTTAACACTCCGTTAACCAATATCAGGGGGGCGGTGATGTAAAGCACCGCGATAAACCCCCATATTTTCGCGGGGATTTGCCAAAATGGTCGCCAGTGGGCTATGAAAAAACTGCCCAGTGCGAATACGCCCAGCGCGAGTGTGATGTACCATATAAACAGGCGTATAACTTGCGCGGTTGCGTTGTTTGCCATCCACCAGCCGCCGAATTCAGGGTCATAAAACCAGCCCGCCACGGATAAATCAACCCACGGGGCAAGGCGGAAAACCGCGATAAAAGCGGCAAAACAGACCGCGCAAATCACCCATCCGCACAGTGAATAAAAATCCGAATTGGCAAAGAAATCCCGAGGTTTATGGGGGGGTGAGTGCGGGGGTTTGCGCGTCACGGGCGATAGCCTCCGTTGTCCAGAAAATCCACCTCGGCTTGGGTCGATTCCCGCCCCAGAGCCTCATTACGATGGGGAAACCGCCCAAATTTTTCAATCAGGGCGTAGTGCTCTTGTGCGTGATGCAACGCGTCTTCACTGCCCAAACGAGTTTTTACCAAATCAATACAATACTGTTGGTCGTCCAGATTTTCCGAGTGCATAAAGGGCAAATAGGCGAATATCCGCCGCTCATCGGCTATATTTATATCGTGTTTATCGGCAATCATCGCGCGGGCGAGCGTCAATGAAAGGTCGCACCAAGCAAAGGCCTGCGGCGTGTCGCGATAGATATTACGCGGGAACTGGTCGGCCAGCAGGATTAACGCAAGCGCACTGTTCGCATCATTCTGCCACGGATGGGTTTGGGTTTGCTGGAATTGAGCAATTTCGGTGGCGGTGAAATCGCCGAACCTTGCACGGATTGTGGCATCAAACTGCGGGGCGGTTTGGAACCACTGCGCGGGGGAGGATTCGGTGAACCAGAAATGCAGGATATCTTGGGGGGTAGTCATTTTTTGTGCCTTATTTTTGTGCCTTTTGGGTTTGGGGTTTTATCTATTTACCCGATTCGGCGGGGATTGTGAATGGTGAATTTGCATTCCCACAAAAAACCGCTATAAACCCCCAAACACTCACCACAAAACCAGACACGAAACCAGACAAAGAGCCGCCTTTATGACCGAAACAACCCGCCACACTCCCTTGCTTATTATCGGTTCTGGCCCTGCTGGGTATAGCGCCGCCGTCTATGGTGCCCGCGCCATGCTGACCCCAATTTTAATCCAAGGGATGGAGCCAGGAGGACAATTAACCACCACAACCGAAGTGGAAAACTGGCCTGGCGATACGGAAGTCCAAGGCCCCGATTTGATGACCCGCATGCAGGCGCACGCCGAGGCTATGGGCACGGAAATCATCAGCGATATCATCACGCGATTAGACCTAAAAACCCGCCCATTCCACGCCTATTCCGACAGCGGCACGACATATACCAGCGACGCACTTATCCTAGCAACGGGGGCGCGTGCCAAATGGCTGGGGCTGGAAAGCGAAGAGAAATTCAAAGGATTCGGCGTGTCCGCCTGCGCCACCTGCGATGGGTTTTTCTATCGCAACAAAATCGTGGCAGTCATTGGCGGCGGCAACACGGCGGTAGAAGAAGCGTTATTTCTAACGCGATTCGCCAGTAAAGTCATCCTTATCCATCGGCGCGACAGCCTCCGTGCGGAAAAAATCCTGATTGACCGCCTGATGAAAAACGACAAAATAACCCCGATTTGGGACAGCGAATTGATGGAAGTCACGGGCAGCGAATCCCCCTTGGGCGTAGAGGGAATCCGCGTGCGAGATGTGAAAACCAACGCGGAATCCGACATTGCTTGCGCGGGAGTTTTCATCGCCATAGGACACGCACCCGCCAGCGAACTGGTGGCGGAGGTTCTGGAAACTCACCACGGGGGCTATGTGAAAACTGCGGGCGATAGCACGGCGACCTCTATCGCGGGGGTTTTTGCCGCGGGGGATTTGACCGACCATATTTATCGCCAAGCCGTGACCTCGGCTGGGATGGGCTGTATGGCGGCGTTGGAGGCGGAACGTTTTCTGTCCGAAAGTGATTAATAAAAGGGTTGCACTTTTATCTAAACCATATAAAAAATCATAACCGCCATTCACAAACACACACCTAAAAAGGAAATAACAATGACTTCACAACAACTCATGCATTACCAAAACAAATTAAACTATGAATTTGATTCGTGGGATACATTTGAACAGCTTGAAAAACCCAATTCAAATCTTATCGTTGTTGACGGTCGCTCGGCAGAGGCCTATGCCAAAGAAGCAATCCCCGGCGCGATCAACCTGCCCCACCGCGAAATATCCGCACAATCCACGGCGCACCTTGATAAATCCAAGGTCTATGTCTGCTATTGCGATGGTATTGGTTGCAATGCCTCGACCAAAACCGCGTTGAAACTTGCCACGCTTGGCTTTGAAGTCAGGGAGCTTATGGGCGGTTTGGACTGGTGGATTCGCGATGGTTACAACACCCAAGGCACAAACGGACGCGCCGCCACTGGTGCATTTTGCGGTTGTGGTTGAATGATTACGACCCCCACCCTTGCCCCTTTGGAAGAGCTTTACGCCCCCGCGCCCGCCCGTGCCACGTTAAAAAAACTGGCCGCGCAATACGCGTCTTGGGATTTAACCCCACGTCAAATCTGCGATTTGGAGCTTTTGATGACTCGCGGGTTTTACCCCTTGGAGGGGTTTTTAAACCGCCCCGATTATGAAGGCGTGGTTGACCACATGCGCCTTGCCAATAACACGCTTTGGCCGATGCCTATTAATTTGGATGTCTCCGCGGAATTCGCGGCAGGTCTGGAACTCGGCATGGATATTGCCCTGCGTGATGAAGAGGGTGTGATTCTGGCGATATTACACCTGCAAGACATTTACACCCCCGATAAAAAACACGAGGCTATGCAGGTTTATGGCACCACAGACCCCGCCCATTCGGGTGTGAATTACCTGTTTAATAAGGCGGGTTCGGTCTATCTGGGCGGACCGATAACAGGGATAGAGCCCGTAACGCACTATGATTTTCGCGACCGCCGCGATAGCCCAAACCAGCTCCGCCAGCAATTCCGCCGTGCCGGTTGGCAAAAGATTTGCGCGTTTCAAACCCGCAATCCCTTGCATCGGGCGCATTATGAACTCACCAAACAAGCCGCGCAAATGGCACAAGCGAACCTGCTGATTCACCCCGTTGTCGGCATGACAAAGCCCGGCGATGTCGACCATTTCACCCGTGTGCGGTGTTATGAAGCCGTGCTGGAACACTATCCGCCGAAAACAACTGCCCTGTCGTTGTTAAACCTAGCCATGCGAATGGCGGGACCGCGTGAAGCCGTGTGGCACGGGCTTATCCGTAAAAACTACGGTTGCACGCATTTTATTGTTGGGCGAGATCACGCCGGGCCGGGCGTTGATGCTACGGGGGCGGATTTTTATCTGCCTTATGCGGCGCAGGAGTTATTCGCCGAGCATAGCGATGAAATCGGCTTGCAAATGGTGGATTTCAAACACATGGTTTATGTCAAAGAACCCAAGCAATATCAGGCGGTAGATACCGTGGCTGCGGGCGATACTGTGCTGAATTTATCGGGCAGTGATTTGCGCAAACGGCTGAATTCGGGGGCGGATATTCCCGAATGGTTTTCCTTCCCCGCCGTGGTGAAACAGTTACGCAAATCCTATCCTGCAAGGCAGAATCAGGGTTTTACCGTTTTTATGACGGGGTTATCTGGCTCTGGTAAATCAACGATTGCCAATGCGTTGCTGGTGAAATTGATGGAGATGGGCGGGCGACCCGTTACCTTGCTGGACGGCGATATTGTCCGCAAAAACCTGTCCTCGGATTTGGGGTTTTCTAGGGAGCATAGGGATTTGAACATTCACCGTATAGGCTATGTCGCGTCTGAAATTACGAAAAACCGAGGCATTGCTTTGTGTGCGCCCATCGCGCCTTATGCTGCGGGGCGGCAGGCTGTGCGTGAGCAGATAGAGGCGTATGGTGCTTTTTTGGAAGTGTATGTGGCGACCCCGTTAGCCGAGTGCGAACGGCGCGATAGAAAAGGGTTGTATCAGTTGGCACGGGCGGGGAAAATAAAGGAATTTACCGGGATTTCTGACCCTTATGAGGTGCCTGATGCGGCGGATGTGGTGATAGATACGATTGCCTGTAGTGTGGATGAATGCGCCGAGCAGATTATTGCGAAGTTGGTGGATATGGGGTTAATTAGTGATTAGTGATTAGTGATTAGTGATGAATGATTGGTTATTAGGGATTAAGAGTTAGGTATTGGAAGTTAAGGGTAGAGGTTTTTTGTTGCGCCCTCACTCGGGGGCAAGCCCCTTCGTTCGGGCTTCCCACCCGCCCACCCCTCCTGCGGAGAGCTGGACGGGTAATTTTTGGCTAAAGCCTATCCTAGCATCTAGGCAAAGCCTAAATAAATTTAGAGCAAACCTATCACCAATTCCCAAGTATTCTTTGCAAATAATCCAATCTAACGTCTTGTTATTCCAGATAATAAATTTATAAAATCCCTAACGTCTTGTAACCAAAGGGCTTTTGGCATGCTCCCACGAAGTGGGGGCTACGCACAAAAGACCATGCTGGTCGGCATTCGCGCAAGCGATGACGAAGACCCGCAGGGCATCACTAATCACTAATCACTAATCACTAATCACTAATCACTAATCACTAATCACTAATCACTAATCACTAATCACTAATCACTCACCACTAATCACTAAATTAACATGCCCCATCTTCCGCCCTGCCCGCGCCTCTGCCTTGCCGTACAAATGCACACAAGCATTCGCCCGCCCAGCATAATCACTCACCGCCAACACATCATCGCCTATTAAATTCGTCATAATAACATCGCTATGCCGCGACCCATCGCCCAAAGACCAGCCCGCTATCGCGCGAATATGCTGCTCAAACTGGTCAATCGCGCAACCATCCTGCGTCCAATGCCCCGAATTATGCACCCTTGGGGCGATTTCATTCACCAACAACCCCGCCTCTGTCACGAACAATTCCACGCCTAACACGCCGATATAATCCAAAGCATTCATAATCTGCCCGCATAAAATAACCGCCGAAGTCACCGTGTCCTTGCCCACCCCAGCAGGCACGCGAGTTTCACGCAAAATCCCATTCTCATGACGGTTTTCGCCAATATCAAAACACACCAAACCGCCAGACGCACCCCGCGCCCCGATAACGGATATTTCCTTACTGAACTCCACAAACCCCTCTAAAACCGCGCTAACCGCACCAATATCCGTGAACGCTTGCGCCCCGTCTGAAACCGATTTAATCACCGCTTGCCCCTTGCCATCATAGCCAAACCGCCGCGTTTTCAAAATACTGGGAGCACCAATCGCCGCCAAAGCCGCGTCCATATCCCCCGCATTATCCACCGCGTGATAGGGGGCAACCGCCACCCCCAAACCGCGTAAAAAATCCTTTTCCGCCAAGCGGTCCTGCGATACCGACAACGCCCTGCGATTCGGCAAAATCGGCTTTTGCGATTCCAGAAAATCCAACGCCTCTATCGGGATATTTTCAAATTCAAAGGTAATGACATCAACGCTATCGGCAAACCCAGCCAGTGCGGTTTTATCGGTGAAATCGGCGATAGTCGCCGCCCCAGCCACCTGCACCGCGGGCGCATCAGCCGCATCCGCGAATATATGCACGCGAAACCCCAGCCGAGCCGCCGCCAGCGCCAGCATCCGCCCCAGCTGTCCCCCGCCCAGAATCCCTATCGTTGCGCCAATCGCCAGCATCACCTAATCCTGCGGGACGGCAGGCACAGCGTCGCTCTGCCCTTTGCGCCAGTTTTGCAATCGCACCGCAACATCGGCATCCCCCAGTGCAATAATCGCCGCCGCCATCAGCCCAGCATTCACCGCACCAGCCGCGCCAATCGCCATCGTCCCAACGGGATAGCCCTTTGGCATCTGCACGATAGAATACAGGCTATCCAGCCCGCCCAAGGCCTGTGTCATTATCGGCACACCCAGAATTGGAATAATCGTTTTGGACGCAAGCATGCCGGGCAAATGCGCCGCCCCGCCCGCGCCCGCTATAATCACCTTTAACCCACGCTCGCCCGCCGTTTCACCATATTGCCACAAACGGTCTGGCGTGCGATGGGCAGAGACTATTTTGCACTCATAGCCCAATTCCAGCACATCCAGCACAGCAGTAGCCTCACGCATAACCGACCAGTCAGATTGACTGCCCATAACCACGCCTATTTCAATTTTGCTCATTTTAATACTCCTAAAACGCGAAGGTAACCCCGAATTTTATGAACGGAAACATCATCCGCAAAAACGTGGGTTTATTTAAGTTTGCCGTCACTTTCGCCAGCTCTGCCGTCAAATTTGCCGCAGGAATCGGCGCACCCGCCGTTTGGGTGATAGAGGTCTTATAGCCGTTATTCAGCAAAAATCCAATATCAAAAACAAAAGACGCATTGCCCGCCAAATTACCGCCATAGCCAATCGCTATCATCGGAGTTATTGGGTTGGCAAATCTGCCTATTGTGCGGACGGAAACATCGGTATAATCCACCCCGCCAAGCCTGATTGGTGCATCCGCACTGCCCGTGTAATTCCCGCGAACATGCCAAAACGGCACAATCGCACCAGCCGACAGGCGCAACCGCCCACGCTGAGGATACCAATCAAACAAAACCCCAACGCCACCTATGCCAATCCGCCCGTCTGTTACCAAGCCATCGGCTTGATCTCGCAGAGTAAATAGCCCGATATCGTTAGTATTATAGCGAAACCCCGCCAAAGGAACGCGGAGTCCAAAGCGGTCATTAATCATCGCATGCCCCTCAATCATCATCCCCATGCTGGTGATGCTGGGCGTTATGCCATAGGGTTTTTTGTGTAATTGCGCGGTGGCGGAGGTGGTGAAAAAAAGGGCGACCAACACTGCCCCGCCTTTAATTTTGCTCATTTTATAGCCCTAGCATCCCTGATAGTTCTTTGCCACACAATCCCGCGCGAGCTGTTGTGCTTGTGTTATTTGTTCGGGAGTCATGTTTTCTGTTGCCATATCCCTTGCCTCTATTGCATATTCAGACCCGTTTGATGCGGCAAAATTTATCCACATGTGGGCAAGGATATAATCTTGCGGAACGCCTTCTCCGTTTGCATACATGAAAGCCAAATAGTATTGTGAATCTGCATATTTTTGTTCAGCAGACAATCTAAACAATTTAGCTGCCTCTTGATAATCCTGTGAAACGCCCCATCCATTGTAATGCATCAATCCCAAATTATACTGCCCTGTGGCATCGCCTTGTTCTGCAACAAGGCTATACCATTTTAACGCTTGCCAATCATCTTGCGCAACACCGAGTCCTAAGCGATACATCACGCCCAAATTAACTTGTGCCGAAGCAAGCCCTTTTTCAGCCGCCAATTTATACCATTTTATCGCTTGGGCATAATCTTGTTCAACACCTTGTCCGTTACGATACATCAATCCTATATTATTTTGCGCCCATAAATATCCCTGCTCGGCAGACATTTCATACCATTTCGCAGCCTTTTCATAATCTTGCGGAACACCCCGCCCGTTGTAATATAACAACGCCAAATTATACTGTGCAACTTTATCTCCAACCTGCGCAAGGGATTGCCACTCATTGAATGCGGTTGCATAATCACCCTGTTTGGCAGAAGACAAGCCCTTGCGTAAATCAGCAACAACAAAGTATCCGCCCACCAGCAAAGCAACGCACACAACCCCAATAATAGTAAAAAAGTTTTTCATAACTTAACCCTAGCTCATGCCATCCTAAAACGCAAAGGTAATCCCAAATCTTACATAAGGGAAAATCTTGCTTTTATTTAACTGCTCGCGCAGGTCGCTTATCTGTGAATCAAGCCCACTTTGGGGAACGGGCGCACCGCCAGTTTGCTTAAACGATACATCATAACCGCCATTCACAAGCGCCCCGAATTCAAAACTAAAACTACCGCCCCCGCTCAAATCGCCAGCATAGCCCATGGCAAACATCGGCACGATGCTGTTCTTAAAGGTCGCCGTGTTGGTGAACGAGGTATTATCATAATCCACCCCGCCGATATTAACCGGAACCCCAGGTGCGCCTACGAAATCGGTTTCAATCTTGTAAAGCGAATAAATCGCGCCCAGCGACAGGCGAAACCGCCCAATCCGTGGGTACCAATCCGCTAGAAATCCAACCCCGCCTGTTCGTACCTCACCATAAGTCTCCAGATTATCGTTCTGATCAGGCAATCCGAACGCGCCCAAATCTTTCGTTTTATACAGCATCCAGCCGACAGGAATCCGAAATCCATAGCTATCATTCAACGCGTGATGCCATTCCAAAGTCAAACCCAGAGAGCTATACCCAGCGGTCAAACCATTGGAACGTTTGTCCTGCTGAGCCATGGCGGGTGTGGTCATGGCAAAAACGATAATAGTGGCTAAAATAGCACATATTATCGCGATAAATCGGGACATAGGGATATTAAAAAGGGTTTTCATCTGCTCTGTCTTTCATTTTGCGGGCTTTTCACGGTCTTTTCGCCGTCTTTTCGCAGGTTTTCCCATAGATAAACCCCATAAAAAAACGGGCTACCACAAGGGATAGCCCGTTATAATGATTTTTTCGCAAGTTTGCAACGAATTAGCAAAACCTTTTACAAAGAATTTTTCATATCTTCCAAAGGTTTATACGCAATCGCTAAACCGCATGGGCTACATCATGCCGCCCATACCGCCCATGCCACCCATATCGGGCATGCCACCACCGCCACCGCCAGAAGCAGGTGCGGGTTTATCAGCGATCATCACTTCCGTAGTGACCAGCAAACCAGCGATAGAGGCCGCGTCTTCCAACGCGGTACGAACGACTTTGGCAGGGTCAATGATACCGAATTTGAACATGTCGCCATATTCTTCGGTCTGCGCGTTAAAGCCAAAATGCTTTTCCTTGCTTTCACGGATTTTGCCAGCGACAACCCCGCCATCAACACCAGCATTTTCAGCAATCTGCCGCAACGGAGCTTCCAGCGCACGGCGAACGATTTGAATCCCTGCCTCTTGATCTGGATTTTCACCTTTGACTTTCGCAAGGCTATCGCCCGCTTTCATCAGGGCAACGCCACCGCCAGCAACCACGCCTTCTTGCACGGCTGCACGAGTCGCGTTCAAGGCATCATCAACGCGGTCTTTGCGTTCTTTCACCTCAACCTCGGTCGAGCCTCCGACACGAATAACAGCAACACCGCCAACCAATTTGGCCAGCCGTTCTTGCAGTTTTTCACGGTCGTAGTCGGATGTTGTTTCCTCAACCTGTGCTTTGATTTGCGCAACGCGAGCAGCGATTTCCGCCTTTTTACCCGCGCCATCAACGATAGTGGTTTCATCCTTGGTGATGTTGATTTTCTTGGCTTTACCCAACATATCAATCGTCACGGATTCCAGTTTCATTCCCAAATCTTCGGAAATTAACTGCCCACCAGTCAGCACGGCAATGTCTTGCAACATAGCCTTGCGCCGATCGCCAAAACCCGGAGCCTTCACCGCCGCGATTTTCAAACCACCACGCAGTTTATTAACAACCAAGGTCGCAAGGGCTTCGCCCTCCACATCTTCGGCGATAATCAGCAAGGGTTTGCTAGACTGAATAACCGTTTCCAACAATGGCACCATTGGGGCAAGCGAAGTCAGTTTTTTCTCATGCAACAGGATTAAACAATCTTCCAAATCGGCAGTCATTTTTTCCGGATTCGTCACGAAATAAGGCGACAGATAACCACGGTCAAACTGCATGCCCTCCACAACATCGGTTTCTGTTTCCAGCCCTTTGTTTTCTTCAACGGTGATAACACCCTCGTTGCCGACTTTTTTCATAGCATCGGCGATTTGAGTCCCAATATCGCGTTCGCCATTGGCGGAAATAGTCCCAACTTGGGCGATTTCTGCGCTGTCTTTGACTTGCCGCGACATCAAACGGATTTCTGCCACAACGGCCGTAACGGCTGTGTCAATTCCACGTTTGATATCCATCGGGTTCATCCCCGCAGCAACGGATTTCAGGCCTTCACGCACAATCGCTTGTGCCAAAACCGTGGCGGTAGTCGTACCATCCCCTGCTGTATCATTGGTGCGGCTGGCCACTTCTTTGACCATCTGTGCACCCATGTTTTGGAATTTATTTTCCAGTTCGATTTCCTTGGCAACCGTAACACCGTCTTTGGTGATACGCGGTGCGCCGAAGGATTTATCGATTGTGACATTGCGCCCTTTGGGGCCCAAAGTTGCTTTCACCGCATCGGCGAGGATATTGACACCCTCTACCATAAGATTGCGGGCTTCTGTTCCAAATTTTACGTCTTTTGCTGGCATTTTGTATGCTCCTTTTGTTAAGTTAAATTATAGAATACCGAAAATATCGGATTCTTTCATAATCAGTAATTCTTCGCCGCCAAGAGTTATCTCTGTTCCGTTCCATTTGCCGAACAAAATTTTGTCGCCAACTTTCACGGACATTTTGATAATCTCGCCGTTGTCTTTGCGTGCGCCTTCACCGATAGCGATGATTTCGCCCTCGGCAGGTTTTTCTTTGGCCGTTTCTGGAATGATTAAGCCACCAGAGGTTTTTTCTTCACTTTCCAAACGGCGTACTAATACGCGGTCTTGCAAGGGTTTGAATCCCATGTTTTTCTCCATTGTTGTTAGGGGGGCGGTTAGGTTAGGATTAGCACTCGCCACCCGTAAGTGCTAATGATGCTTACATAGTCTTTTTATCGCAGTCGTCAAGGGGTAAATGGGGCGTAAATGGAATAAAAACGGGGAAACGGCAAATTAATGCTTGTTTAATGATTTTTTAGTGATAAAAACCGCGTATGACACAAACCCCCGCCGAAACCCAAATCATCCAGAATATAGCCGATATATCCGCGCCTTATACCGCCGTATTGTGCGACCTGTGGGGCTGTTTGCACGATGGTATCCGCCCGTTTGACGCGGGGCTGACCGCATTGCAAACCCTTTGCACGCAAGGCAAATCGGTGTGGTTGCTGACCAATTCACCGCGTCCCAGCCCCGATGTTATCCGCCAGTTGGATGCGATAGGCGTTGGGCGCGACCTCTACCATGGTGTGATTTCCAGTGGTGATGCGGCGATAGCGGAGGTTGCGAATGGCACTTATGGCTCGCACATATACCACCTTGGGCCGGCGCGGGATTTGCCGTTCTTTGATACGCTGGATGTCACGCTCACCACGCAAGACCACGCGGACGCGATAATCTGCACGGGGCTGATAAACGATGAAACCGAAACGCCCGATGATTACGCGAACGCCCTGCTGGACGCGAAAAACCGAAACCTGCCGATGCTCTGCGCCAACCCTGATATAATAGTTGATCGGGGTGATAAACGGATATTCTGCGCGGGCGCACTGGCGGCCGCCTATGATAAAATCGGTGGGCGGGTGGATTACGCGGGCAAACCGCACGCGCCGATTTACCGCCTTGCGCTGGCTAAATTAACCGCGATACACCAAAACATAACGCCCGCAGACATCCTGTGTATAGGCGATGGTATCCATACTGACATAGCGGGGGCAACCGCCCAATCCATGCCATCCGTGTTTATCACGGGCGGGCTGGCGGCACGGCAAACCGAAACGCGGGCAGACCCACAATCCAACCCAAACCCCACGAAACTAGGCGAATTCCTGATAAACCAACCGCGTCCGACCTACGCCATTGGTCGCTTGCGCTAGAAAGACCGCCATGCAAATCATCCGCGATTATCAATTCCTAGACACGGAGCATAAGGGCAGCACCGTTGCCATCGGTAATTTTGATGGAGTCCATCTGGGGCATCGCCATGTGATAGCGATTGCGCGGGATATTGCCAAAGCCTCGGATACTCCGCTGGGGGTGCTGACGTTTGAACCGCACCCGCGGGCGTATTTTAACCCGCAAACCCCGCCGTTTCGCCTGATGTCGGCGCAGGCGAAAGCCAGCCAGTTGGATTTTTACGGCATAGACCGCCTGTATCAGTTGAACTTTAACGCGCCTTTGTCAAACCTGACCGCGCGGGAGTTTGCGGGGGCGGTTATCACCGATGGGCTGGGGTTGGCCCATGTTGTGGTCGGCGAAGATTTCTGTTTTGGCAAGGGGCGGTCGGGCTCGGCGGATGATTTGCAACGATTGGGGGCGGAGTTTGGCTTTGGCGTGACGATAGCCCCGCTTTTGCGCGATGATGCCAGCACCCAGATTTTTTCTTCCACGGCGATTCGCGGGGCGTTGTCGGAGGGGCGGCCAGATGCGGCCGCAAAGATGTTGGGGCATTGGTATCGTATTGAAAATAAGGTTATTCACGGGGATCAACGCGGGCGGACGTTGGGCTATCCGACGGCGAATTTATCGATTGACGGGTTGCATCCGCCGCGCTTTGGCGTTTATGCGTGTTTGGTGGATGTGCTGGACGGGGCGCATCGGGGGCGGTATCGCGCGGTTGCGTCCATTGGCGAGCGTCCTACCTTTGGCGGGCGGGTGGCGAATTTGGAGGTGTTTTTGTTTGATTTCAGCGCGGATATTTATGGAGCGCGGTTGTCGGTGGCTCTGGTGGATTATCAACGGGCAGAGCAAAAGTTTGACTCGGCGGAGGCTTTGATAGCCCAAATGGACGAGGATTCAACCCGCGCCCGTGCGACCTTGGCGGGGCTTGCCACAGGAAGCCCCACAAGCTAGCCACAAAAAACAACCCGCTAAAAATAAATCGGGGGCAGTGATGCCCCCGATTTTTTTGTTTTGATTAGATTTTAATCGTTATTATTGGTTGCCCGCAGGAGGTGTAACAATAAACCCGCCAGAATAACCATTGGCGGTGTTAACATTGTCATTACTGATAAACACACCAACCGCGGCTTTATGCCCGATAATACCGCGTAGCGTTCCGGCTTCTGCGGTCGCCAACCCATTAATAGACGCACCTATACTAATCGCGGCACCAGCAGCAGGATTAGGAGTCGCAGTGTAATCCCTAATGCTCGTATCACCACTAATAATACCAGCACCCGTATAACTACCATTTATGACAAGGTGATTACCTGTTACACCCTCGCTGGCAGAACCACCGTTTGTACCAGCCGCTATCGGTATAGCACCTTGTATGGTTCGGGCAGAATAATTAACCCGCATCTTAAAGCCAGTACGTGCGGTGGCATTGGCAGCAGTCCCCTGCCCAATCCAGTCAATAGTCCCAGTCCAAGTTGCATTGCTCACTGCCCTATCAAACAGGGGCGCGCCAACATCAAGGGTATTGTTGATAATCCCAGCATAGAACCGCGTAGCACCCGCATCTACAGGGGTAATTGGAGTAACTCCCTCGGTTATTACCATATCATAATGCGAGGAATCAACCACAGGAATTACAGTGCCATCAGCTAACGTAACCTCGTTACCAAGATCATCACTATCCACTAGCTCCTGTATCACCTCTGTCCTCCCTATCACCTCTGGTGTCCGCGCAGAAAAGAATCTTATAGACGGTAGAGCACCGTCAATCGTAAGAATCCTACCTGCTTCTACTTGCTCCAAATTCGCATTATTTGAGAAATCTGGCGCACTTGCAGTCAAACCACTCAAGAATTGATTTGTCGTACCATCCAAAGCCGAAAATGCAGACGTGGTTGTAGCAGTGTTCCATTGCGTATACGTCTGTGCGACAGGGCAACCCGTCGCAGGACGAACATTGGTCGGTACATTACATAAAAGTCTCGCCGCATTATAACCCCCGCATTCATACTGATTACTAGAAGCCCCCGCACATTCGGTAAGACGGTCGCGCCGACGGTCATCATAGCGACTGAATGCCCGACAAACTGCCGTGAATGGGTCTTTGGTTTTATCAGCGCCACTTGTATTCGATTCGTCCGTGCCGTAACAAAGCCATCCAATCGCGTCTGAATCGCTTGTATCTGCAACATAACATAGGTTAATAATCTTTTCTGAACCCGTCCCTTTATCCTTTGATACCGTAACTAGATTCGTTTGATCTCCTAAAAGAATCTCAGTCTCGTCTAGTCCGCTACAATAATCTCTCCGTGCCCGTCGAACCGCGTATAGAGCGGAATCACCACCAAACGTAGCGCTACAGGCACTTGCGAACGGATTTTGCAGACAAATCGCGTATAGACCAGAGGCAGAAGATGTCCTACAAATATTCTGTTCTTCATTTATACGGTTTTCTTGAACGCAATACGCAATACGATCTGTCCTTATCGCCGTTCTATACGCGTCTGCCCTGTCATTAGCAGTACTCCCCGAACCGCTAGCCTGAGCAAATTGAGTCCGTCGTGCCGCTTGGGTACAAGAATCAGGGTCTTCCAAACATGCCAAATGGCCAACAGCAGTATCGCATCTGCCAGTGGTATCAGCAACAATCCCCGCACCAGTCTTACACAAGTCAAGAACCGCAGTTTTCTGACCATTATAGCCAGCATCATCACAAGTAGTCGGCGTGAACGGATTGTTCGCACAATTAATCACAGGCGTTCGGCAGGTTGCACCACCAGTTACAGTATCACCGTCTGATTGATTAACACACAACGCGGCCAAAGCCGTTTTTGTAGCAGTATCTGCGTCTGCGCCAATACAAAGCTCCGTATTAAACGGATTTGAAAACTCCGTTAGTGTTGAGCCACCTTTACAAACATCAGCTAGAACAGTACCTTTACTGCAATTGGCTTTATTATAATCCGTGGAAGAATCCCGACACGCTCTCCTAAAGTTATCCTGTGCGGGGTCAAACGCATTATAGTTGTTACAATTAAAAGTGCTAAATCCAGGCACGGTCGTTACCGCGGCATTAAAGGGATTATCAGTCGCAGCAAAACCCGCACATGCACTATTTGCTGCTGTTACTGACGCACCTGCTCGCCCATCCTCAGTCGCACACAGTCCAGTAGTAATGCCAAGAGTTAGGCAATTGTCCACAGCCCTGCTTCTAGCACCTCCAATACCAGTAAAATCCGTAGTCTGCGTACAAATCGGTGCAAACGGACGGGCGTTTTCGCCACTATCGGTACAAATTTCACCTCTAACAGCATCTGCGGGACACAAAGCCTCCTGATTACCACCCGTTAAAGCCGTATCACCAGCACAACCAGTAGCATACCGCGCCAAACGCCCGATGTTAAAAGGCTCATTCACGTCTGCGTAATCATCACAAGCCGCATTGCGTGGGTCGCCATTCGTTGCGTCAGGGCTACAAGTGGTATAAACCAACTCCGCCCCTGTTCTTCTGCAACGAGGGTTTTGCCCGCGGACGGTGGGATCCGTGATTAGAGCACATTCTGTAACAACCGCGAGCCGTGTGGCAAGGGTAGGTATTGATTGCTCAGCACAAATAGCTGCCCAAGGATTGGTTTGCGCACCATTGGTGGTTGTGCAAATCGCTACCTGTGTATTCATGCACTCCGTACCCGCAGTCGTCCTATCATTAGATGCAACCTCTGCACAAAGAGCATACTGCGCTATACGGTCGGCGTTATATGTGCCTCCTTCATCCGTCAAACAATCAAACACCCCAGCACCCGTGGCACTCGCAAACAGGTTATCACCCGTACAGAAATTTTCAACAGCACCAAGGCAATATCCGGCAGTGCTATCGCCTCTAATAGTTGCACTTGACGTACCCAAACCAGAACAATAGGTCGTCCGCAATGTCCGCGCGGCTGTCAACGCATCATTATCATCATCCCCGCCCAACATTGCATTCGTACAAGTTGAACCAAACGGATTGGCAACACACGTATCGGTAGTAGCAAACATTTGACATTTTTCCAGACTGATATTCGCCGTACCAGTTGTGCTTCCCGTGCCACAATAGGTTATCGTGGGGTTAACAAACGCGGCACTGACGCTGGTAGCATCGCACGCCACGGTACTAGTCCTAGTAGTAATCCCACTTGTCGCAAAGGGGTTAGCAATACAGTCAATAATTTCTTGCGTACATGCGTCTGTCGCAGTTGTTACGCCAACACAGCTATCAACCAATGTTTTTCGTTGCACGTCAAAAGTGTTACTGGGAGCAAAACAGTAATCAGAGTTAAAGGGGTTTGATCCCACATCCGTGCCTTCCCCACAAACATTAGCCACAAGAATTGGGCAACGGGCAGCATCCCCTGCTCCGCCTTCAACGCAAGTAGTATCCTCCAAAGTTGTACGAACAACTGAATAATCAGCATTACCCGCACAATTAAGCCCAGCCACAGCATCATCCGCCCCAGGCGCAGTTTCAGCAACAGCCGCGCGAATCAGGTAAGGATTTGCCAAACACGCAACAATATTAGCATTGCTGGTGCAAAGCGCATTTGTAGGTGTATCACTCTCACAATCGGCAATAACAACTTGACGCACGCTGGAATAGGCCGCTTCATCAACGCAATCCGCGTCATAGGCATCGGCATTACACGCGATTATAGATGCGGTACAAGTCGCACCACCAGCCAAAGCCGTTGCAGATGAATCTGCTTTAACCAATGCATCACAAGCCTGAACAAAAGCCGCCCGCTCTGTGGCAAAATCCGCATCATCAAGGGTACAAAGACCTGAAAACGGGTCGCCATTCGCGCCTTGACTCGCGCAAATTTCATTTTCAACACCTACGGCAGCATCGAGATTACAAAGCGTGGCATCAAAATCTTCCCCTGCCGCCTCACGGCAATACGCCACGCGTTTTGTGGTTATTCTGGTTCTAACGTCAGCATCTATCGCGTCGGTAGTCGCAGTCGTACAAGCCGTGCTAAACGGATTTTCAAGACACCCAGCGGCAACAGTCGTATTAAAGGTGGAATCCGTACACGAATCCTGCGTTTTACTGTTATCACCCACGCCACAATAATCAATTTGCGCATCGGCATTGTCATCACCACAAACTCCTGCAAACGGGTTCAGACGGTCGCCAATCGCAACCACACCGTCATACGAGCAAATTTCACTACGGATAGTGGTTCCAGTTCCACCCGAGCCCTCACCCGCGCAGAGACCGCCAGTACCGCCCTCATCCCCTGCACGCGAACCTTCACAGAAAGCATAACGGGCAGCCCGTGCATTCCTGTACCTATGCCCACTTGTAGAAGACATGCATGCCGTATCAAACGGGTTTCTAAGACAAGTTTGGTAAGTTGTGTCGCCGGTGTTTATGTTTGTGCAACTTGGCAGCTTGGCGTTACCATTGCTCATACAAACTTCCATATGGTCGGCACGGAATTCATCAAACAAATCGCTGGCACAAGCCGTATGAAACGGATCGTCCAGACAACTGCCGACTGTTACGGCAGGAATGGCGGGCGTTCCCGCAACCGTATCCTCAGCAACCCCTGCGACAATAACTCTACCTGTGCAACTGGCATCATTCTTATTAGTGGTAAGAAAGGCAACACACTCGCCAATCGCGTTACCCCGCGCGGTGGCAATACCCGTGCGTGAATCGCAATTCGTATCAAAAATCGTGCGGGCGTCATCGGCACAATAGGCAGCCTGCCGTTCGACAGTGTTAAACAATTCGGCATCACACCCAGCGGTGAAAGGGTTGTACCCACAGGCACGAGCCGTTGGCGCGTCTATGTCAGATGAAACTGCTGTATCACAACTAGGAGAATCGGGGAGGGCCAGGCAATATCCTGCAGCACTCTGCCGTGCGGTCGCTATATTTGGATAGTCTGCCTCGGTACATTCTGAATTAAATGCAGTTCCCAAACCTCCACCACTGGGGGGGGCACAGATAGCATCCCTTGCGGTGTCATAGTTACTATCCGTGGCGCAACCTGTATCAAATGGTCTAGCCATACACCTTGCGCCGTCATAGGAGGCATTATCAAGGCAATCGGCATAAAATGGGTTAGCGGTACACCTTGCGCCCGCAAACGCATCAAGCGTCTCACAACCCGAAGCGAACGGGTCATCAGTACAAGTGGCAACAGTGACTAGGGTCACGTCATTGGTCGCATCTGCGGCGATAATCACCTGCTCGCATGCCGTACCTGTTCTGGCATCTGAGGAAACACCAGCACAGGTGCTAACGCTCGCCATTCTTGTACTATCAAAAGCACCATTGGTACAATCGGCACTAAACGGGGCATCAAGACAACCTTGAACTGTTACGGGCATGTCAGAGGCATCTTGCCCAACCACAGTGCCGCAAGCATCAGTTTTCGTTTGTCCACCGCCATCCGTGCAAAGAAACCGAACGGTATCCCTCCTACCATCAAACAGACCATCTGCACAAGCGGTAAGGTAAGGGTTAGCAAAACAGCTAGCAAGAGTTACGGCGGGTACTAAAGCCGCGCCACCCGGAACCATAGGAATCTCCGCTTTAATCTCTACATCCGTACAAAGGGTAGAGGACGTTTTATCACCTACCACGCCGTCACATGCATTAAATAAACTTGTTCTTGCACTATCAAACGCACCATCCGCACAATCCGCAAGGAAAGGGTTAGCAACACAATGAGCAAGATTTACGGCTGGTACTAAAGCCGCGCCACCCGGAACCGCAGGAATCTCCGCTTTAATCTCTACACCCATACAAAGGGGAGAGGTATCTCTGTCAACTTCTGCCACACCCTCACATGCAGCAATAGCACGGTCGCGGTTATCGGCATAAATATTACCATCAGCTAAACAATCGCTGGCAAATGGATTGGCAACACAGGTTGTCTGTGTCGCACAACGCGTATCGCTTGCATTGGCGGGTTCGTCACAAAATAACGCCCGCACACCTGTGTCAGCGGCATCAATATTAGCGACATCTTCACAATACGCATGGAAAGGGTCTGCACCCGCCGCTGTGGCAGAGCAAAATTGCGATGTTTTAAGCTCGGGGGTACAAAGTGCTGTATCAGGCGTATCACCGAAACAAAGTGCGTTCAGATTGGCTTGCGCCCGTGCCACGGCATCGGAATCACCCAAAGACATCTCACAATCAATCGTGCCAGCAACGGTAGCCGTGAAAGGATTATCCAAACAGGTTCTTACATTACCAGCAGGTATATTCGTACAAACCGTGTTCGTTCTAAAATTATCACTATCCGCAGTCGTACAAAGTTCACGTATATTCATTTGCGCTGTTGTCGCTTGCTCCATGCCCAATTCTGCAACACAGGTTGCGTCAAAAGGATTGGCTAGACATGTTGTTACTTCCACATCACCCAATATCGCACAACGGGTGTTTGAACCATCGGCATCCGCGCCTGTGCAAACCTCAATCAAATTATTTTGCGCTGTTGTCAAACTATCGCCCAATTCTGTATCACAACCCGTCCCAAAAGGATTGGCTAGGCAATCCTTTAATGCGACCGTTAATGCGACCGTTTCTTCGGTATCCTTCGCTATCGTACAAAGCGTGTTCGCACCATCAGCATCAGCACCCGTGCAAAGCGCAATCAAATTGGCTCGCGCCCGTGTCACGGCTTCCGTACCACCCAGAACTGTTTCACAATTAGTAGTAGTGGCACCCAGAAGCATCGTACCAACGGTGAAAGGATTATTCAAACAGGTTTTTACATTTATATTCCCATTATTATCAGTACCATCACTAGCAATCCTCGTACAAATTGAGTTCGTTGCAAAGTTATCACTATCCGCAGCCGTACAAAGTGCAAGCACATTGCTTTGTGCTGTCATCAAATTTGTTGCACCCAAAGCGGTATCACAATCGACGACAAAAGGATCGCGAAGACAATCCGTTAATACGACCTCCTCCGCTATCGTACACCGCGGGTTTGTGCCATCCGCACCATCGCCCGTACAAGCCGTAATCAAAGTGCTTTGCACGTCCGCCACAGTGCCACCCAAAGCCGTGAACAACATCCCACAATCAACCGAGCCACCAGTCGTGAAAGGATTTGCTAGACACGTAATCTCATCCGCAGTAAACCCGCCATTGTTATTACCATCAGCATCACAAAAACTGTCTTTGTCATCAACGACACCATTCGTACAAATTCCAAACAGAGCGGTGCGCGCCCCAGCAAAGGTGTCGACTCCCCGACAATCCGTAGAAAACGGCGCACTGGAACAGCTTGCAACGGTTACAGGTGTTGTCATACACGTTGGGTCATTTGGATTTGTCGCAAGCTCGCCAGCCACCCCATCACATAGGGCAGCATCGCCCGTACGTGCCATTTCAAAAGCTGTCACGGTACAATCAGCACCATTATTCTCATCATTAAAACAGTTCGTGGCAAAATCTGCCCGCACACTATCAAAAGTATTGCCCGTAGCCATGCAAAGGTCGTCAAACGGATTGGCACCCGCACCACTATCCACACAAACCTGCGCCAAAGCAGACCCGCAAACCCCTACATCCGCATCATCGCCCAGACAATAAGCAAGACGGCTCGTCTGTGCATCATCCCTAAAGCTGGCAAATTCGCGATACATTGTTGACGTTAAGCATGAGTCTGCCCAAGGATTATCAAAACAAGTGAAACCCGCCGTACGCGCCGCCACACAATCAGCATTCTTCGTAGAATCCGCAAGTGTTGCACTATCGACACACTTCTCAATAATTGCGTCCCGCGCGGGGTTCAATCTGCCACAAAGCAAATCAAACGGGTTGGCATCATCACCGCAGTTTTGCACAACCGCACTGGTGCATAAAGTCAAATCATTCCTGTTTGAACCCTCACGGCAAAGGTTAAGACGAGTGGTTTCCAGCACAGCAAGCGTGACACCTGAACCTTGCCTTGCAGTGTCATACGCCGTCGCATCACACGCCGTTGTACCCGAAGTAGAATCAAGTGGGTCACTCAAACAATATCGCACCGCATCAGGCACAATAGCACAGTTTTCAGTGGCTTTGGTATCAATACTGGTAGCACAATCGGTGATCGCCGTTGCCCGCGCTGTTGCATCCGCAGGCCTGGTACAGGTTGGACCAAACGGATTGGCATCACAAGCATTCGTCCCTGGCCCCGCAGGTGTGGTTGGCGCAGCAGCCCCGCCCCCGCCACAAGCGGCCAGAATAAATAAACCCGCGAATAATGCGATAAGCACCGCGCGAGTAAGGATTAAGTTTGTTTTTAAAGTGTTAAGCATTGAAGCCTCCATTAGATTAGTTTTGTTTTTGGTTGAGGTTATAGGGTTCAGCATTGATGCCTCCGTTAGATTAGCCGTTAGGTTAGTTGTGTTTTTAACAGGTTTTAAAGAGTGTAGCATTGATGCCTCCGTTAATTTTTCTGCACTTTCTTACGCAGAATTCGTGTATTTCGTGATGGTCGCAAAGACCGTTCCAGCTCGTTTCGCAGGTTTTAGGGGGTTTTGTCAATAGGCTTTTTTAAAAAAAGCATAAATTTTGAAAAGATTTTATGAAAAAGTGATATTTTTTCCACTTTTTTAGCGTTTTTTGGATTTTTGGGGGATTTTGTGAATATTTTTGCGGGGATTGTTATACACTATACCATACGCGGTATCATACGCGATGTTATTCGCTTTAGTATTCGCACTATTACTCGGCTGGTTTTGTCGCGATAAATCCACCTGCATAGCCACTCGTCTCTGACTCATTGCTATGAAACGCGCCCAACGCACCATCCTGCCCGATAATACCCGTCAATATGCCGTTTGTGGCGCGACCACCCGCGGGGGTGCCTTCGACTCCGCCCGTGAATGCGCCATAATTTACCGTTCCCTCTATAACGCCATTGGCGGTAAAAGTGCCATCCAGCAAGAAGTGGGTGGTACCCGAAACGGGGACAAAGGCGTTGATAACCCGTGTATTACCTCCATCGGCATAGATAACGTGCAACGTCATTGGCAACACTGCGCTAGGGGTTGCGCTTGAACCGATAACCGCTCGCAAATCACCCGTCCAAGTGCCAGCTTGCGTGCCATCATTCAAAGGTGCGCCCAGATTTGCCCCATCAAACAGCCCTGCATAAAAGCGGTCGTTCGCGGTGAAAAAGCCCACGCCGTTTGGGGAATCATCCCCTATCATTAATAAGGTGGCGGTTGTAGTTGTGCCTGTGGTGTCAATCCCATTTGCCGTCCCCAATAAGAATTGGTTTTTTCGGGTGGAGGTGGTGTCCAAAGCAACCAGCGTGTCGCTATCATCGCGAAATTTCTTCGCCCAAGTGGCGGCATTTGGACGGGTGAGTATGTCGTCCGTGCAATCCGCCGTACCAGCCGTTGTCGCGTCAGTGCATGCGGCAACACGTGCGCCGTCAAAATAGGCAGGTGCGCAAGGATCACCATTATAGTTTGCAAAGGGGGCGCGATTACACGCATTGATAACGCTGTCTTGTGACCCCCCACATCCCTCTGTCCGCGTCCCTGCACGGCATTCATTAACTAATCTTGTCTGACTTTTTAACCGCGTACTGTCAAAATGGGACGCACCGCAAGCCTCATCATTAGGTATAAGATTATTATCATCAGGATTGCTACCCGGAACTAAAAACCGCACAAACGGGTTATCGAGGCAACTGTTTATAAAATTGCTCGTGCAACCTGCTGTCCTAGCACCGCTCTCACAGTCTTCAACGATTGTCTGTCTTGCGCTATCATATTTAGAAACGGTACACATCACCACGGGAGTCTTGCGGAATGGATTGCTCTTACAAGCAATCCCTTCAGACAAATAGCTGGCGCAAAGGTTGTCTTGCTCTGCCGTACCAGCCGTTATCTGCGTCTCGCAATGATTGGTGCGAAATAGCTGGGCATTTGTACCTTGCTCCGCCGTGCCAAAGAAAGTCGTGCAAGACGCGTGATACGGGTTTTGCATGCAACTCTGATTCGTCGCCCCAAGGCAGAGCGGGTCTTCCGTTCTGTCACCAACAATACAATATCGTGCGCGAGTCTGTTGGGCGATGAGCTGTCCCGCCCCAAGACCCTCTGCGCAAGTACCACCGAAAGGGTCTGTGACGCATGCTTCTTTCGCAACCGCCCCCCCGCATATATCTGGATATCTGTCTGCAATAAAGGCATTCACGCAAAGAACCGCACGGCTTTGTTGGGCGGTTTTAACATTTGCGTCACTGCCCAGATTAAATTCAGAGGCGCAATCCACGCTATCCGTGAAAGGGTCGCCAAAACAAGGATTATTGGCAAGTTCAACCCCACACGCGTTTGCTTGTGCCGCGGTGCTGGCGTCAATACATAGTTCAACCCGTATCAACCGCGCGGGGGCAAAGGCAGGAATATCGCAATTAGGATTGCCAAACGGGGATTCATTGCAAAAATTAACGACAGAGGTACAACCCTCTGCCAAGGTGGGTGTTTCATCATTAAGGCAAGTTGTTGCGATTTTTAACCGTTCATCCGCATAGGGGGTTTCGCCCGTGGCTGGATCATCTTTACAAAACACATCAAAAACACCTGACGGATTGGTCTCGTCCTCGCACACATTCGTAATTGTAGATGCACATAAAACAGCGTTTGATTCGATTTCGATATTTGGAACACCTGCATCATTTGTATCTCGGCAATAATTAATCCGCGCCTGTCTGGTGTTTTCCACCAAGGATACCATTTTTAATTCTGTTACTTCTTCGCCATTTTCATCTAAAACCACATCGTTGTTTGCATCTCTCTTTGTCACTTGACCACTGATTGTTTCTTGCAAGGCCGTCTGCTGTTCGCAAGCCTCATTATACGGGTCTTTTAAGCAACTAAACACACCCGTTTGGGCTGCCAGTGCGCTCGCACATTCGGGGGAATTGGTGTTTTCAAAATCACTGCACCAAACAAAGGCATCACGGCATCGCGCTGCCCGCGGATTGGCAGTGCATTCGGCAACAACGGGTTCAATCAATGCTTGGCGTTCGGGGGCATATTTTGCTAATGCTGCTTTCCGTGCGGCCTCTTGCGCTGCACGGCGAGCGATGGATGCATCACGGTCGGCGATTTCTTCGGGGGTTAAGTCTGTGCTTTCGTCGTCGGTTATTACCGTTGCTGCTCCAGCCAACAATTCTTCGGTTATCTCAGGATAGCATTTTGTTTGAAACGGATTTATATTGCAGGGAAGATTGCCCGTACGCGCAGCATTTATCAAAGAACCCAAGCCACAGCCCGTAAGGATAAACATAGCGGACATCACCACGAATAGCACTGTTGTTAAACGTGCCACAGATTGGCGGGCGGGAATAATAGTCCCCCCTGTAGCCCCACCCCTTGCAAAGAGTGTTTGAAGTTTTGAGTTTATATTACGCATCGTATCGTTCCTTAGTTTTTGAGAGATGTTTGGTTAATAAACATGAAAGTATCAAATCTTTTTACCTTATGTTTGCATGTGCGTCAAGCGTTTTTTTACCAAGTTTTAATTTTTTCACATATAAATTAATATAAATTAAAACTGTGATTAACCGCCCGAAGGTTGCCCAGAGGACGAACCCTGTTGTTGCGTTGGCTCTTGCGTTGGCGTTTCCACCACAGAGTCTGACTCCACTGGTGGAGTCACCACAAACCCGCCAGCATAGCCCACATCCGCCGCATTATCACTGATAAACGCGCCAACCGCTCCGATTTCACCAATCAGCCCTTTAACAACCCCCGCACTGACCTCCGTAGGCGTGGCGGTCGCATCATTATTGGCAAAGATACCCAGTTTAACCGTACCATCAATCACCCCTTTTTCATTAAAAGTGCCTTCCAGCAAAAAATGCTCATAGTTATCGGTAACCTCATCACCAAGCCGTCTGACAACCCCCCTAATCGCGGTTTGCTGAAAATCAATCCGTAAATCAAAATCTTTCACGGCGGAAGTGGCAGAGCCAGACGCGCCAGCGTCGCTAATCACCCATTGGATACTGCCAGTCCAAGTCGCATGGACATCATCGCCTTGGGTAAAGGCAGGCAAGGGTTTGCCCAGGGTCGTGCCAGAGAATATCCCCGCATAAAACCGCGTTGTTTCATGCGGTTGTCCCGCGAAAAACGCCACACCATATTCGGAAATACTTTGAAGATTTTCTGTATAATACCGCGCTGGAGTCAGGCTTAGATGGGTGATGGTCGGGTCGTTCCCCTCTTTATCATTGACATCGCCAAAATCCAAACCGTGCTCAAGCCCGATAAGGAATTGGTTGGAGTCCGATACATCCCCATTGGCGGCAACGCTTGCCAGCTCGGTTGTGAAACTTTGCTCAAAAGTCGCGGCCGTGGGGCGTGCCAAAACAAACGCACAGTCAGAGTCATCCACATTGGCTCTAATCGCGCAGTTTCTAATAACACTATCGCGGGCATCGGCATAGCTGTTATTATGCTGATGGCAAACGGCGGCAAACGGGTTGGCATGGTCGCCCGTATCCGTGCAAATCATCGGCGTTGCCCCCACGCAAAGTTCAAAATTCGCACTATCGCCAAGGCAATAGGTCAAACGCGCATTGCGGGTAAGAGTCACCAATTCGGCACTGCCCAGTTCTACCGCGCAGTCAGTGTTTGGCACGGTTGAAAACGGGTCATCAAAGCAAGTGTAAGTATCCACGTAATGTGCGCAAAATTGCGTTGCTATCGCATTACCCTGATTGCAATAATTGGCAATTGTACCCAGAAAGGCAGGATTATCCCTGCATATAAGATTGCTTTGAGTCGGATCTTCATTGCAGGACTTAATCAAGGCAGTACACCCCGCACCCTCAGGCGTAACGCGGCATGTATTAACCAGAGCCAACCGCTCTGCCTTATAGCGTGAATCGGTAAGGCAATCAAAGGATTCATCCATCAAATTATCGGCGCAGAAGTCGGCAATCGCATTGATGCAAGCCATATCCTCACGCACGCTCGCCCCACCAGTGGCAAGGGTTTGGCAATGGCTTATCCGTGCGGATTTGGCATCGGCAAACCCCTGTGTGCCACCCAGTTGGACCTCGCAATCCGTGCCATTCCCCGTCATAAACGGGTCGGACAAACAGACATAATCCATAACCGTCACTTCGCAATCGGTTGAGGTGAAATTATCTGCCATAGCACAATGGGCTATACGGGCAACATCATAGGCATCATCGGCACTACAACCATATTGGGCAGCAAACAGATTATCCGTGCAAAACGATTTCACCGCACCAGAGCAGAGCGAATCGGCGCGGGCAATACGCGAATTCGTGTTTGCGTTTGCGTTTTCATTGGCGTTTTCATTAGCATTTTCATCCGCACCCAAACCGCTACAATAATCGTGTCGCTTTGTGCGGGTCGCCATAACCGCATCGGCAGAGCCTAACTCGGCATCGCAATTACCATCCATAAAGGGGTTTTCAAAACACGCGGTGTTTTCGGCATACGTGCTACACACCCGCAGGGTTTGGTTTTCATTGCAAAAAGTCGTCCGTGCAAGATTAAACGCGTCTCTATTGCAAGTTTCACTGCCAAACGGGGCGGTATTACAGGTATTCACCTCTGGTGTGCAGGTTTTATCCTTTGGGTCGGCAAGGCAGGTATGGGCTAAATCCAACCGTGCCATGTCATAATCCGTATCGGTCAAACAGCCAAAGGTCGTTGATAGGGGGTCAGCCGTACAATGGGCAAATATCGCGGTTAAACACCGCGAATCCAACCCCGCATCCGCGCCATTAACACCCAGCGTTTCACAATGGTCTATCCGTGCTTGTTGGGCGGCTTTTTGCGCCGTTACATCGCTATAAAACCCCTGACACTCGCCGAACGGGTTATCAATGCAATCGCTGGCGGTATCCGCACCAATACATAAGGTCGCGTGGGTATAGAGGTTATTGCCCTCGGTACAAAACGCGGCGCGTTCATGCTGGGCATCCGTCAGGGCTTGGGCACTGCCAAGGTGCTCGGCAGCCGAGCAATCCACATCATCGGTAAAGGGATTGGTAACGCAGGTATATCTAGCGGCGACATCACGGCAATTCCTTAACCCGATGGTTTCGGCGGTGTTGCAATAGGTTATCCTTGCGCCCTCAAACGCGGGAATACCGCACAGAGTCGCACGAAACGGGTTTGAATTACAGGCATTAATAGCAACGGTGCAACCATCGCCTTGCGCATCCAAACGGCAGTTATTGGCCATATCCAGCCGAGCTTGCCCATAATCGGCACTGCAAATGGTATCAAACGGGCTGCCCTCCCCTTCGCACAAATGAACGATAGTCCGCGCACAAAGCGCGTCATTATCGGCGTTTGTCCCATCACGGCAGAAATTCACGCGGTGCCCGATAGCATGGTCGCGAAATTTGGCGAATTTTTCGTCCTTATCACAGCCGTCATTGAACGGGTCTTGAATACAAGGATTGACGGCAAAGGCGGGCGTGCATTCGTCTTGCGCTATTTTATCCTCTTGCACGCAATAGCCGACTATCGGCGCACATTGTGCGGTATTCACGTTTGGCGGTTGCGAGCAGACATCAATCACGGCTTTGCGGGCCCCGGCGTAAGTATCGCCGCAATCTTCACCAAACGGATTGCTTAGGCAGGGGGTTAGTGCGGTTTTCAATGCGTTTTGGATGTTGTTGGCTTGGCTGTCTATACTGGCGGCAAGCCCCCCGCCCCCGCAAGCGGTAAGGATGAAGAGCGCGGATAAGATGATGGCTGATGTTGCCCGTCCGAGTAGTGGGGTTTTTGTGGGCTGGTTTGTTCTCGTGTTCATTGTGCTCTCCTTGTTTTAATCCGCGGTGCGTGGATTATCATTGCATAAAATGGTGCGACCACCGGTGAAAACCTATTGGCAATAGGCGTTATTAACAGGGACGCTTATCCCTTGTTTTTATGTTTGGATCAAGGATTTTGTATGCGCAAATCGCGGTAAATTTGCGGTGAATGTGGGGTAAATTTGTGGTGAATTGGAATGAATGGTTAGGGGGTAGTGGTGAAAGGGGAATGGTGAATTTTCACGACCTAATGAACCCTTTATTAACCTTTACACCTGCTACTATACATGTTATGATAAATCCAAATAAAGGGGCAAGCCTTGCTAAATAACGATTCGATAAAAAACCGCACTATCTTTTGCCACGATAATTTGGAGATTTTACGTGGGATAGATTCTGACTGCGTGGATTTGATTTATCTTGACCCGCCGTTTAATAAGAAAAAGACCTTCACCGCCCCGATTGGTAGCAATGCCGAGGGCGCGTCCTTCAGCGATATATTCCGTGAAGAAGATGTGAAAGACGACTGGCTTTTGGATATTAAAGAAGACCATTATTTTATCCACGATTTATTATCCACCGTGAAAACGATAGAGGGGCGAGCGTCCTACAATTTCTGCTACCTTGCTTATATGGCGATTCGCCTGCTGGAGTGCCATAGGATTTTGAAAGAAACGGGCAGTCTGTATTTGCATTGCGACCCGACCATGTCGCATTATTTGAAACTGCTGATGGACTGTATTTTTGGCGAAATCAACTTCCGCAATGAAATTATCTGGTGCTATCACGGGCCAGGCTCGCCCAAAATGCGCCAGTTTAATCGGAAAAGCGATAGTATCTTTTGGTACTCTAAAAGCAAGGTTTGGACGTTCAATGGCGATGATGTTCGTGTGCCGTTCAAAGACCCGAATCAAAGCCTGCGGCGGGCTATGGCGACCGATGGTACGTTTTCGGATGAAGAGGTCAAAGAATATCGTGAAAAGGGTAAAATCCCTGAAAATTGGTGGGAAATCCGCATCGCGGCGCGGAGCAAAACCGAATACACGGGTTATCCCACGCAGAAGCCACGCGCTTTATTAGAGCGGATTATTAAGGCAAGCAGTAATGCGGGTGATGTCGTGCTTGATCCGTTTTGTGGCTGTGCGACGACTTGCGTTGCGGCGGAAAACCTAGGTCGGCAATGGATTGGTGTGGATGTGTCCATAAAAGCGTTTGAGCTGATTAAAGAGCGGATGAAAAAAGAAGTGGAACGCGTGGATGAGTTGATTAAAGAAAAGGTGGATTTCCAAACCAGCCCACCAAAGCGTACGGATACAGGGAAGGAAAAACGACTGGAAAAATATGTTTATATCATATCAAACCCGCAATATAAGAATTATTTTAAGGTCGGCATAGCGTCTGACCCAAAACGCCGTTTGAGTTCTTACCAAACCTCTGATCCGAAACGCGGGTATGTGCTGGAATATAAATTTCTAACGCCCAATTTTCGCAGGATTGAATCCTATATCCATGACCTTTATAAAAGCCCGCATGAGTGGGTGTTTGAAACCGATATGCAAAAGATTGTTAAAGAGATAGAGGGATTTAATAATGATTAATGATGAATGGTGAATGATTGGTTATTCTTGTTATCCGTTATCTAAAATAATTGGAGTTCGTTATTTTAGGAAAGAAATTTGCCACAAAACCCAATTCACAATTCATCATTCACAATTCATCATTCACCACTAACCCCCGCCACATCCAACCGTAACGCATGCAACCCCGCGTCCAGCTCTTCCGCTAACGCCTTATACACCAACCTCTGCGCCTGCACCCGCGACACCCCATCAAACGCCGCCGCCCGTATCCGCACGACAAAATGGCTGTTCCCACCCTCGCGATAGCCCGCATGCCCAATATGCAGATGGCTTTCATCCACAACCTCCACTTCCACAGGCGCAAACGCCCGTTCCAACTTGCCCATTATTGTTTTTTTCATCGGATTCGCACGACCTTATTCTAAAAGAGGTTAATTTAACTAGACTTTTACCAACTCTTTGTGCTAAAGCAAACCATAAACAATCCCTGACCCAAAGAAAACGACAATGAGCACCGACCCTTTTAATTTTGATATTTCCGTTTCCGCCGATAAACAACGGCGCAAACGGGCAAAGGGAACAGGGCCAGGTGCGCAAGAAACCTCGCTGCAATCCTGCCAGCACCGCGGGTGTGAGAAGCCTGGTAAATACCGCGCCCCGATGAATCCCAATAATATGGAAGAGTTTCGCTGGTTCTGCCTTGCTCATGTCCGTCAATTTAACCAAAAGTGGAATTATTACGAGCATTATGACACGGGGACTTTCGACAATCCCTTCGCATCCAGTGAGGATGGACAGGAAAAACCCCGTGGCAAAACCACCGAACAACGCGCGTGGGAGCGTATGGGCATTAACAATCCGCACCAAGTTTTGGGCAAAAATGCCACGCAAAATCCGGGTCGTGGCAATGCTTTGGGCGGGTCGCGGCGGTTGACTATCGCCGAAAAACGCGCGATTGTGATTTTGGAGGCTAAGGAATACTGGAATAAAGAGGCTTTGCGCAAACAGTATAAAGCGTTAATAAAAACTCTGCATCCCGATTTGAATGGCGGGGATAGAAGCCATGAATCTCAACTGCAAGATGTCGTGTGGGCGTGGGATCAGATAAAAGACAGTCGGACGTTTGATTAGGGGATATTCGTGAAATATCTCTGTGATTTCATCATTAACAATTTAAAAGACCGCCCATGAATTTTGCCTCCGACAACGCCTCCCCCGCCGCCCCCGAAATATTAGCAGCCCTGCTGGCGGAAAACGCGGGGGCGGGTTATACTCCGCCTTATGGTGCGGAGGATTTGATGGACGAAGTGCGCGATAAAATCCGCACGATATTTGAAGCACCCGAGGCTTCGGTTCATCTGGTCGCCACTGGCACGGCGGCGAATTGCCTTATTCTCAGCACTTTCACCCAGCCGTGGCAAAAGATTTTCTGCCACAAAAACGCCCATATAGAAACCGACGAATGCGCCGCGCCAGAGTTCTTTACGGGTGGCGCAAAACTGCATATTTTGGACGGGGCGGACGGGCGGATTGACGCGGATATATTCGCCCAAGCGGTTGAAACCACCGCCCCACACGGAGTCCATAACGCGCAGTTAGGTTGCCTGTCCCTGACCTCGGTTAATGAGCTGGGCGGTGTTTATTCCCTGCCCCAGTTGCACGATTTGTGCGATATAGCCGCGCGGTTTGATATGCCCGTGCATCTGGATGGGGCGCGGTTTGCCAATGCGATGGTCGCGCTGGGGTGCTCGGCGGCGGATATGAGCTGGAAATGCGGGATTGATGCGGTTAGTTTTGGCGCGACTAAAAACGGGTGTTTGGGGGTGGAGGCTGTTATTTTCTTTGACCCCGCGAAGGCGTGGGAATTTGAATTGCGACGCAAACGCGCTGGGCATTTGTTTTCCAAACATCGGTTTTTATCGGCGCAGATGTTGGCGTATTTGACGGATGATTTGTGGTTGCGATTGGCTGGGCGGGCGAACGCGGCGGCGGCGCGGTTAGCGGTTGGAATGGCCACGGCGGGCGCGGTTTTGCATCATGGGTGTGAGGCGAATATGGTGTTCGCGGGCTGGTCTTCGGCGGGGCACGAGCGGGCGCGGTCGGCGGGTGCGGCCTATTATCCGCATCCCACGCCAGAGGGGATAGATGGGGTGGAATCGGCGCGGTTAATCTGCAATTGGGCGACCACGGATGAAGAGGTGGATGGGTTTGTTTTAGCGATTAGTGATTAGTGATTAGTGATGAATGCCCTTCGGGTCTTCGTCATCGCTTACGCGAGTGCCGACCAGCGTGGTCTTTTGTGCGTAGCCCCCGCTTTGCGGGAGCATGCCAAAAGCCCTTTGGTTACAAGACTATAGGTTCTCTATAAATTTACTATCTGGAATAACAAGACGGGTGAGTGGATTATTTGCAAAGAATACTTGGGAAGTGGCGATGGGTTTGCTCTAAATTTATTTAGGCTTTGCCTAGATGCTTGGATAGGCTTTAGCCAAAAACCCCCGTCCAGCTCTCCGCAGGAGGGGTGGGCGGGTGGGCAACCGAACGAAGTGAGGGCGCAACAAAAAACCTCTGCCCTTAACTTCCAATACCTAACTCCTAATCTCTAATAACCAATCATTCATCGTTAATCGTTAATCATTCATCGTTAATCGTTAATCACTAGAAGCCAGCCTCTTCTCCACAAAATCCAGCCTATCCTGCCCCCAAAACGCATCCTCACCTATCCAATAAAACGGCACACCGAACACGCCCCGCGTCACAGCCTCGGCGGTATTGGCGGCTAACGTATCCCCATAATTATTAGCATCATCAGGATCAGCCAAATCACCAGAAAACCCGCTTGCCACCAGAGCTTCGCGCACCACAGCCTCCTCCGCTATATCCTTCTCTTCCGCCCAAACTGCCCGCAATAAGGCATGGACAAACGCGCCCGTATCACCAGACCCGTCAGACTGCGCCGCCACAATCGCACGACACGCCATTCCAGCATCGGTAGGCCAATACGCGGGTTTCAAATTCAAAGGCAACCCAGTATGCTCCGCCCACCGCGCCAATTCCTGCCCGCGATACGCCATTCGCGATGGATGCCGTTTGGCAGGTCGCACGCCCCCAGTTTCATCAAACAATTCCATTAATAACACAGGTTTATACACCACTCGCGCACCATATTTCTCCGCCATAGCCTCCAACCTAGCCCCAGCCAAATAGCAATAAGGCGACAGTGGAAACACATAATAATCAATATCGGTCATTTTATATCCTTTTCAAAGTGACAATTTTATCGTAAAAACACCCTAGCACATATAAAAAGACTATGCAAACCCGTTTCATGGTGCTAAAAGAGCTAAAAACCCACAAACAGGACATCCCATGCCACAGCACGAGCCAAAACTGATAACCGGCAATTCCAACCGAACCCTAGCCAAGGCGATTGCCCGCAATATGCCTATGCAGAATGGTCGCCCCGTTGTGCTCGCCGATACACGGGTGGAACGGTTTAACGATGGCGAGATTTTCGTTGAAGTCTTTGAAAACGTTCGGCGGGAGGATATGTTTATCATCCAAAGCACCTCTAACCCTGCTAATGATAATTTGATGGAACTGCTGATTATGGCGGACGCTTTGCGTAGGTCGTCTGCCGCACGGATTACCGCTATTATACCGTATTTCGGCTATGCTCGCCAAGATCGCCGTAGCAAGGCACGCACGCCAATCTCTGCCAAATTGGTGGCGAATTTACTGGTGGAGGCTGGTGTGGAACGGGTTTTAACCCTTGATTTACATGCGACTCAGATACAGGGGTTTTTCGATATACCCGTGGATAATCTGTATGCCGCACCAGTGTTCGCACTGGATATCATCCATAATTTCCGCGATTTAACCGATATAGCCGTTATTTCCCCCGATGTGGGCGGGGTTGCCCGTGCGCGGGAGCTGGCAAAAAGGATTAACGCCCCCCTTGCTATCGTTGATAAACGGCGTAATAAGCCGGGGGAAGTGTCCGAGATGACCGTGATTGGCGAGGTGAAAGGCAAGCGGTGCATTATCGTTGATGACATTTGCGATACGGCTGGGACTTTGTGTAAGGCTGCCGATATTTTGCTGGAACAGGGCGCGAAGGAGGTTCATTCCTATATCACTCACGGAGTTTTGTCTGACCCCGCGATTGACCGTATTACCCATTCTTCTATGAAACAATTGGTTATTACCGATTCGATTGAATTGACGGAGGCGGCGCAGAAATGCAAGAAAATCCGTGCCGTGCCGCTGGCCCCCGTATTATCCCAAGCGATTATGAACATAGCCAATGGTGCGTCCATATCCTCGCTGTTTGATGAAGAGACTTTGAATCCCCTTTATGACCGTTTTTATCAACCCCTATTTGAAAGATAACCTATGACAGATCTTACCTATACGACTATTCCCGCACCTGACCGCGCCCAGTGGGCCGTGCCTTTAATGGGGAAAAATCCGGATTTATCCGATGAAATGACTGCCGTTTTGAATGATATGGCGAATAAAGGGTGGCGATTTCTGCGCTCTGAAACTCTGCCGTTTGTGGCGCGGCGTGGGTTGTTAAGGCGGAAGGTGGAAAGCCGACAGACGATTTTGATTTTCTATAAAAACGCCAGTAGCTTGGCGGACGCGGATATCCCCGCCCCTTTGGCAGGTACGCCGATGTTTGCCCAGACGGGCGGGCGTGAAACAGGCAAGCATGAACCAACCAGCCAACGCGAGCCTGTAAGCCAACGCGAGCCTGTAAGCCAGCGTGAGCCTGTAAGCCACGCACCCCACATCATGCCGAACCCGACCCATCCCAAAACCAGCTCTGCCCCGCCTTTGACCTTAAACCCGAGCAAAGACCCCGCCCCAAAAGACGATACCTAAAGTGTCCTAGAGGGCGCAGGGCTTTTGCCTACTACCCGCAAGGCGGGTAGATGCAAAAGCCCTTTGCTATTTGTTGCACGATTCGCGTGGGGAACGGGGGCTGGTATCATCCGTTTTACAAATAACCAAAAAAACATAATCCCACCCGTCCAGCTCTCCGCAGGAGGGGTGGGCGGGTGGGCAACAAAAAACCGCCATCCTTAACCACCAATAACAAACCGTTTTTTATTTTTTCCATAAAATCCGCAAAAAACCCCTTGCAATTTCCCCAAAAATATCACATTGACCCACAGTATAAACCAACCATAAACCAACCAATCAAACCCCCTATCGCGGACCCACACTATGACAAACTCTTTTGAAACCATGGACAAACCCACCAAGAAAATATCCATAAAAACCGAATTCAACCTAGATTCCAAAATGGAAATCCTCGGCTTCCCCACCAAAACCGAGCATGTCCCCGAAATCGACCCAAGCTATCATTTTGACCATGACACCACACTGGCTATCCTTGCGGGCTTTGCCCATAATCGCCGCGTGATAATCCAAGGCTATCACGGCACTGGCAAATCCACCCATATTGAGCAAATCGCCGCACGGCTAAACTGGCCTTGCGTTCGCGTTAATTTAGACAGCCATATCAGCCGTATTGATTTAATCGGCAAAGACGCTATCCGCCTGAAAGACGGCAAGCAAATCACCCAGTTTCAAGAAGGCATCCTGCCTTGGGCTTTGCGCAACCCTGTCGCCATTGTCTTTGATGAATATGACGCGGGTCGCCCCGATGTTATGTTTGTGATACAAAGGGTATTGGAGGTTGATGGCAAGCTCACCCTGCTAGACCAAAACACCGTTATCACCCCGCATCCGTGCTTTCGTATGTTTGCCACGGCGAATACCGTTGGGCTGGGCGATACCACGGGGCTATATCACGGCACCCAGCAGATTAACCAAGGACAGATGGACAGATGGTCTATTGTCGCCAGCCTGAATTACCTGCCCCACGATCAAGAAACAAAAATCATCGCGTCCAAAACGCCCGATGCCGACCCGAAGATATTAAAACAGATGGTCACGGTCGCGGAGCTCACCCGCAGTGCCTTTATGAACGGGGATATTTCCACCGTTATGTCGCCGCGCACGGTTATCACTTGGGCGCAGAATATGGAGATTTTTAACGATATCGGCTTTGCCTTTCGCTTGACGTTTTTGAATAAATGCGATGAATTGGAACGCGAGACTGTTGCCGAATTCTACCAACGTTGCTTTGACGAGGAATTGCCAGAAAGCGCAATCAATGTCAGTTTAGGCTAGGGCTTATGCCATGAAATACCCATCAAACGACACGGCCGCCCCTTTTAAAAAGGCTCTATCCTTGGCGATGCGGGCTATGGCGAATGATGCGGATTTGAATGTGACCTTCACGCCAGACCCCGCAGGAGTCAGTGGTGAAATCGCGCGGTTGCCACAGATATCCCGTGCGTTAAAGAATGATGAAATCCTGATGGCACGGGGGACTTCCGATGTTTTGGCTCTGCACAAACGGTTTCATAATGAGGCAGTGCATAACCGATATTTACCGCAAGGTGCGCAGGCGGTTGCCTTGTATGATACGATGGCAAAGGCACGATGTGAGGCTTTGGGGGCAAGGGCAATGCCCGGAACGGCGGGTAATATCGATGCGAAGCTGGAATCAGACGCATTAAAGCAGAATTTTGATGTGGCGCAGAGCTTCAAAGACGTGCCAATGGAAATCGCTTTGGGCTATTATTTACGCCAGAAAATCACTGGGCGAGTTTTGCCCGCGACTATAACCCACGCTTTGGCGCAGTGGGAAACCATTATTAACGAGCGGTCAGGCACACGATTTGATGATATTGGCGCACAGATTGAAGACCCCACGGTTTTCGCCAAATTCGCCCGTGAATTGATAAAAGATTTGGGGTTTGGCGATGAATTGGGCGATGATCCGGACGATAAACCCGATGACGATGGCGAGCAACAAAACGCCGAGGATGACCAAGACGCGCCCCCAGATACGGACGGTGGTGATGGCGAAGATCAGGATACTCCCGATATTGACCTGCCCCCCGATTTGGCAGAGGAAAACCAAAGCCAAGCCAGCATGGATGAACAGGATGCCGCCCAAGACGAAGACACACCCGAACAGCAGGCGGACGCGAATCCCTCCGAACAACCCACCCCCAGCCCGATATCCGATGCCGACCCGAACTACACCGTTTATACGGCAGAGTTTGATGAGGAAATAAAAGCCGAAGATTTGGCAGAACCGATTGAATTGGAACGACTCCGCGCCTATCTGGACACGCAGTTAGAGCCGTTAAAAGGCGTGGTTGCCCGATTGACGAATAAACTGCAACGTCGCTTGCAAGCCGCGCAAAACCGTGCGTGGTCGTTTGATATGGAAGAGGGTTTGCTGGACTCGGGGCGATTGGCGCGGGTTATCAGCAACCCCACGACTCCGTTGTCGTTTAAGGTAGAACAGGACACGCGGTTTTTGGATACCGTGGTGACTTTGCTGCTGGATAATTCGGGGTCTATGCGTGGGCGACCGATTTCCATTGCCGCGATTTGTGCCGATGTTTTGGCACGAACTTTGGAACGGTGTCAGGTGAAATCGGAAATTCTGGGCTTTACCACTCGCGCGTGGAAAGGCGGGCAGAGCCGTGAGAAATGGCTGGAAACCCGCGTGCCGTCAGAGGATACTCCGCAACCCGGGCGTTTGAATGATTTGCGCCATATTATCTATAAATCCGCCGATATGCCGTGGCGGCGGACTCGCGATAATCTGGGCTTGATGATGAAAGAGGGTTTGTTAAAGGAAAACATAGATGGGGAGGCTTTGGAATGGGCCTATAACCGCCTATCCAGACGTAACGAGGCTCGGCGGATTCTGCTGGTGATTTCCGATGGTGCGCCCGTGGATGATTCCACTTTATCGGTGAATTCGGCAGCGTTTTTGGAGGGGCATTTGCGTAAAGTGATAAAAATGATTGAATCGCGGGGTGGAGTGGAATTGGCGGCGATTGGGATTGGGCATGATGTCACCAGATACTACCACCGCGCCGTTACCATTACCGATGCAGAGCAGTTGGCGGGCGCGATAACCGAGCAATTGGTGGATTTGTTTGATACCAAAGAGCCAAAGAAAGCACGGCGAGGACGCGGGGTTGGGGCGGTTCGGGCGGCAAGATAATGTTCCAAGATTTCACCCCACCTGCCCTGCCTGACGACACGCACCCGCGTTTGGTAAAATTGCGGGGGGCTATGGCGGACGCAGGTTTGGATGGGTTTTTCATCCCCCGCGCCGATGCGTTTCAAAACGAGTCCCCAACCGCCCACGATGCTCGGCTGGAATGGATAACGGGGTTTTCTGGCTCGGCTGGGCAGTGCCTCATTTTGGCAAAACAAGCCGCGATTATCAGCGATGGTCGCTATCGGTTGCAATTGCGCGAGCAGGTGAATATGGCAGACTTTACCCTGCTGGAATCGCCCGCGCAAACCCTAACCCACTGGGCGGGTGAGGTTTTGGGGGCGGATACACGGCTGGGCTTTGACCCTTGGTTATACAGTGCGGGGCAGGTTGAAACTATGCGCCAAGTGCTGGATACATTTACCATAAAACTAATCCCGTGTGATAATTTAATTGACGCGATTTGGCACGATCAACCGCCCCGCCCGAATACCCCCATGAGCGTTTATCCGCAGAAATACGCGGGTGTTCTGCATGCCGATAAACGCGCGGATATAGCCGCGACTTTACGCAAAGACGGGCATAAATCCACGTTAATTACCAAGGTGGATAATCTGGCGTGGCTGTTAAATACTCGTGGTGCGGATTTGGCGCACACCCCGATTAATTTAAGTTTCGGTATTTTGTATGATGACGGACAGGTTGATTTGTTTATTGATTCGGAGGTTCGCGATGCCGTGCGTGGTCATCTGGGCGACTCGGTACGGATTAAACCGATGAATGATTTTATCCCCGTTATCGCGGGTTTATCTGGCACGGTTCGCGTGGATAAAGGCAGCGTTCCCTATGCGTTAATTGACGCGATGCACGCGGCGAATATAGATTTTGCCTTTGCCCGTGACCCAATCGCTCTACCCAAAGCCTGTAAGAATCCCGTGGAAATCAAAAACAGCCAAGCCGCCCATATAGTGGACGGGGTAGCGATGTGCGAATTTTTATGCTGGCTGGATTCGCTCGGCACAAACCCGCAAATCAGCGAAATTGATGTGGTGCGGGCGTTGGAATCCTATCGCGGTAGAGCCGATACTCTGCGTGGTATTTCCTTTGATACGATAGCTGGCACGGGCGCAAACGGCGCGATTATCCATTACCGAGTCACTGAAAAAACCAACCGCCAAATCCAGAATGGCGATGTTTTGCTGGTGGATTCTGGCGGGCAATATATCAATGGAACAACGGATATAACGCGGACGGTGGCGATTGGGGATGTGGGCGAACGGGCGCGTTTTGCCGCGACTCTGGTTCTGCGGGGGATGATTGCGGTGTCCGTTGCGCGGTTTCCCATCGGGCTGGCTGGGCGAGATTTGGACGCGCTGGCGCGGGTGGCGTTGTGGTCGGCTGGGCTGGATTACGACCACGGAACCGGGCATGGAGTCGGCGCGTATTTATCGGTGCATGAGGGGCCGCAAGGGTTGTCTCGGCGGGCGGGTGAGGTTTTGCAGGCGGGCATGATTTTATCAAACGAGCCTGGCTATTATGCCGAGGGTGCGTTTGGCGTGCGGATAGAGAACTTGGTGTTTGTGAAGCACGCGGAGGCTCGCGGGGATGACGGGCGCGATATGCTGGATTTTGAGACGTTAAGCCTTGCCCCGATTGATAAAAATTTGATTGATGTGGGGCTGTTAACGGGGGAAGAGCTGGATTGGTTAAACGCCTACCACGCACGGGTAGAGCGAGTGATTGCCCCGTTATGTAGTCCGCAAACGCAGGTGTTTTTGAAGAAGGCATGCGGTGTTTTAGTGATTAGTGATTAACGATTAGTGATTAGTGATTAGCGGGTCGCCGTCAAATACTAGAATTCTCGGCATCCACTAGCAAGATTCGGGGGAAACTTGTGCAGTGCAAGAGGGCAAAATTTCATTAGTTTTGGGGCTTGCTTGCCTCTTCTATAAATCCATTAAAAAAGATTCTAAACAACAAAAGCATAACCATTACACTTGTTGAAGCCAAACCAAGAGATATTCCTGCAAGAATTTGATTCAAACACAAGGGAATTTTCCATAAATAAGAACATTCTGCGATATGGCTAGATTGAGTTTGTACCGTCATGTCCGATAGATTAATTATCAAAAGCAAAATAATACATGATAGGGCGGTGAATATATTAACCTTAAAGTACGCCACTAATGCGTTAAGATTTGTCCGTGTCCTTTTATGAGGGTCTTCTTGGCTTTGCAATCTTCTGCTAAAATTTTTCCCAAACAGGACGGATACAGCCGTAAAGAAAAAACCAAACACAATGGAAAAGAAAGTAATTAGATAACTAACAAAATTATCTGTCAATCGTAATTCTAGCGTGTATGAAATAATAAAGATTCCAAAAAATAGTATAACCGCGAAAACTTTATGAAGAGGACGCATTGTATATATCCTTTAGTTTTAAGATTATCTGGTTCTCTACCACGTCTGGGGGAAAAAGACTCTGTTCGTCTCTCTGAATTGGAATATCAATTTTTTTGATAAAGCTATTGGTATTAAATACAGTTGAAAGCCCTCTGTCATCTTTCCCAATACAAACTAAAGTTTTTATATCGCCATCTTTTTGGTGTTGGGCAAAACCACGAAGCGTATCTTTTAGCCTATCGCTCATGGGTCTTTCCCATCGTGCTTCTATTGAAAAATGGTCTGGCTCATCGTACCCATAAACATTCCTCACGCGCTGATGCAGGTCACTATTTTGGTTAATCAAGTCACGTGAGCCTGTAAATTGTATTTTACTTATGCTTTGAATTGCTTCAATAAAGTCATTAACAGTTTTATATACCTCTTTAATAACCACCTCTTTACCTGCAACATCTTTAAGAAAATGTTCTATAAATTTTTTCTGCAGCAAATTTGAAATATAAAAAAGCGTTGATTGTATATCATAGATAGCAAATAGTTGCTTGGTGGGTTCAAATTGGTTCTCGGTTCTAAGATTTTGATGTTTCGTAAATAATTGACTATCTACGACAATATGTGGATGTGGCATCGTTTTACCAAAGTTTGAATATAGCCAATAAAACCTATCTTCAATCACTTTACAATTAATTATATGTGAAGAATCCCCATGATTTACTTCATGGCTATCTTGCGCAAAAGCATTATCCAGATATGCTTTATCAGGCACTTCGTCGCCTGCAATCAATTCAAATGATGAAAATGATACAATATCAGCCATGTTGGTTTCCTATCTGTTTATTTTTTTACTAATCTTTTCTTAATCCGTTGTCAAGTCTTAATAGTGTTACGAACCGCGCAATGATACCACTAATCACTAATAACTAATAACTAATAACTAACAACTAATCACTAATCACTAATCACTAACTAACCATGCTCCTCCTTCACCAAATCCGCCAAGGCCGCACTATACGCGCTTAACACATCCACATGATACAACGCACCTATCATAACCCCCGCCTCGTCCATAACGCCAATCGCCTTGCACTTATGCTGATTGAATAAATGTATCACCGCATCCGCGCTCTGGCTGGGCTGCACGACCACTCCATCTTCCGCCAATCGCGCCAGAGCCTGCGCCCGCGCCTCCGACACCGTACCAATCAAACGCATCAAACCCGCAACCTGCAATCCTGCCAATAAATACCGTTGCGGACCCTCTGCCAGATAAACCCCTCGCCGCGCCAATTGCGTTAAAAAGAACGAACGTTGCACGAAGACTCCCGCCACCAAACTGGATATAGACACGGCAATCAGCACCGCCAAGCCTGCCTGCCAATCGCCCGTTATCTCTATAATAATCAGGCTGGTGGAAATCGGCGCACCCAAAACCGCCGCCGCCACCGCCCCCATACCCGCCAGCGCATACAACGTCTCATCCCCTTGCATAGTCGGCAGAAACACCCCCGACATCAGCCCAAATCCCAGCCCCACCAACGCCCCCAGCATCAGGGACGGCGAGAATATCCCCCCGCCCATACCGCCAGCTATGGTTATCGCGACCGCAATGACTTTCACCAAAGCGAACACCATAACCGTTTGAAACGCCAGCCGTCCAGTCAGCGCGGCCGTCGTTGTTTCATAGCCAACGCCTATGATATGGGGGAACCATATCGCTATTATCCCCAGCAAAACCCCCGCGCAAGCAGGGCGCAGAACCCTCGGGATTCGCGCGCGTTTCTGCACCCAATCGCCCATTTTCTCCGCGATAAAAACCGAGCGCATAAACCCCACGGCAACCAGCCCGCAAAACAATCCTAGCAGAATGAAAAATGGCAATTCTGTGTAGAAATAATCGTTGCGCAGGGGGAGTATGAACTCTGTCACATCGCCTAGCATCACGCGGCTGACGACGGTTGCGGCGACCGCGGACAGCGTAATCGGGGCAAAAGCGTGGATGGCGAAATGGCGCAAAACGACTTCCAGTGCGAATAACGCCCCCGCGATTGGCGCGTTAAAGGACGCGGATACGGCGGCGGCGACCGCACAGCCTAGCAGGTTGCGCCCAGTGATGCCGTTCGCGTTTATGAACCGCGCGATTTTGGAGGAGACTAACGCGCCCAGATGAACCGCCGGGCCTTCGCGCCCTGTTGATCCGCCCATGGACAGCGTAATCAGCGAGGCTGCGACCGATGCCAACCCCGATCGCCCCGCGATTCGGCCTTTGTTTAACGCCGCGCCTTCTATGACGGTGGCGATGGATTGCACGCGCCCTTCGGGGATGAAATATTTGACGATGAGCCCGATGATAAGCCCTGCTATGATGGGTAATATCAGGACGACGAGCCACGGTAGATCTCGCGCGGCGGTGTGGAGGGTTGGGTCGGTTGCGCCGTAGAATACGGATTGCAGGGCGGCTATGGATAGGCGGAAGCCGACCGTGGCAAACCCGACAACCCCCCCGATGGTGAGGGCTAACAGCCAGAACGATAGGTTTTTTAGGTGGCGGTGGGAGAGGGGGTTAGTCATTTTAGGCTTCTTCTGGTGGTACAATCCATTTTATTTTTGCATCTTCGCCTTCTCTTCCTGCTATCTCTGTATTTACAGCAGAGAAGTGGTGGCAGTTTAGAAACACATCAAGGTTTCCGCCGTTACGCTGACTTGGATGATTTGTTGTATGGATATGGCAAGGCGGGGTCTTTATATAGTATTCAAAGACCTTAGCATGCCCACCCCATAACATAAAATGTATTGGTCGCCCGCTATTAGACAATGCTTCTACAACAGCTTGTATAAAGCATTTCCAAAGTTCTGTGCGCAAATTTTCTTTGACATCTTTATGCAATGTTAATGCAGAGTTTAGCAGCAAAACATATTCTTCCTCCGCCCAACGTTTTAGACAAGCATTTGTAAGATTCGCGTTCCCTATACCATCACGTCCCATCGCGGTATAAATATTTTTTAAGCTTTTTGTAGGATTTCTGTTAGAAAAAAAAGCTATGCCCGTTACATCACGAGGTTTTGGATAGGGATCTTTCCCTATAATGACAACGCGCACTTTATGAAAAGGAGTTGCCTTAAATGCAGCGAAAATATCCTGACCTTCTGGCTGATAGGCGCGGTTTTCGCTCTCCTCGTTTTGTAAAAAAGCCTCTATACCAGTTATAGTATTGCGCCATCTAACTCGCCCAACATGACCGTCAAGAGCATTGCGCCAATCTTTGGGAATATCGTCTATCATAGTTTTATTTCTAAATAGACGCTTTTTAATGAAATCTATCATACCCACTCCTTACATTCTAAATCCAATATCTTTCACAAAACAACGGCTTTTGCACAGAGCCTTTTCTAGTCTGTGCAGTGTTTTGCATTTTGCGTTTTGTGTTTTGCGTTTTGCTATCGGCAGTGTCGCACATATTACCCCGCTTTGCAACTTGCAAGAGGGCGGGGTCTTTTGTGCGTAGCCCCCGCTTTGCGGGAGCATGCCAAAAGCCCTTTGGTTATAAGATGATAGAAATTCTATAAATTTACTATCTGGAATAACAAGACGATAGATTGGATTATTTGCAAAGAATACTTGGGAATTGGTGATAGGTTTGCTCTAAATTTATTTAGGCAGTGCAAAAGATGCTTGGACAGGCTTTAGCCACAAAAACCCGTCCGCCCAAGCCTCGCAGAGGGGTGGGTGGGCGGGAAGCCCGAAGATCGGGGCTTGCCCCCAAGTGAGGGCTAAACAAAAAACATTAATCGTTAATCATTAATCACTAATCGTTAAAAAAACTATTTTAAAAAACTTGGGATATGTTCGCCCATACCCGCAACTTTGCTTTTGCCTTGTCCGCCGTCGCGCCGATTGCGCCCCTCGTTGCGATTAGAATTGCGACCTTCGTTGCGACCTTCTTTACGACCTTCGTTGCGGGTTTCTTTACGCGGTTCGGTGCGTTTTTCATTACGGTTTTCACCACGATTCTCACCACGGGTTTCATTACGACCTTCACCGCGTTTCCTATTACGCCCCTGACCACGTTTCTCACCGCGATTCTCGCCACGGTTTTCACCGCGGTTTTCACTTGGTTTAGCGTTGGGGTTTGCACCGCCAGTTTTACTACCACTGCGATTGCGCCGTCTGCGACCACCACTGCCTTCGCGTTTTTTATCACCCGAACCGCCGCCAGCACCAGCACCAGCACCGCCCGCATCCCTCTGCGTTGTCCGCGATTTCGGCTTATCTTCCGCCTCTGCCTCAAACCCGAAATCATCCAGCTCAATCGACAATATCCTGCTACCCATCAATTTTTCAATCGCCGCTAAATATTTATGATCCGCCTCGGCACATAAACTAAACGAAAACCCGCTACGCCCAGCGCGCCCAGTCCGCCCAATACGATGGATATAATCCTCTGGATGCGTGGGAATATCATAATTAAACACGTGACTCACCATAGGAATATCCAACCCCCGCGCCGCCACATCGGAGGCCAACAGGAACGTTATCTCGTTGTTTTTAAATGATTTTAACACCCGCAACCGATGTTTTTGCTCTAATCCACCGTGAATAGCCCCCGCGCTAATCCCGTGTTTCTTAAACGATTTCAGCAAGGTATCCACCTCCGACTTCCTGTTACAAAACACAATCGCATTGGTTAATTGATGCGATTCATGGGCGATTAACGCCCGCAAAACCGACCGTTTAACCGGACTATTGCTGCGCTTTACATTGGTTGGCAAATCGCACACCCGTTGGGTTATCAGGTTCGAGGTCATCTCTTCACGTTTCACCTCCACCTTCGCCGGATTTTGCAAGAATTCCTTGGTAATCCGCGCGATTTCTGGCGCCATAGTCGCGCTGAAAAACAAGGTTTGCCGCGTGAAGGGCGTTAGTTTGAAAATCTTTTCAATATCGGGAATGAAACCCATATCCAGCATACGGTCGGCCTCATCCACGACCATAATTTCTATCCCGCTGAGCAATAATTTGCCGCGCCCAACGTGGTCTAATAACCGCCCAGGGGTGGCTATTAAAACATCCACGCCTTTGTCCAGCAATCGCCCCTGTTCCCTGAACGACACGCCGCCGATAAGCAACGCCATATCCAATTTTACGTATTTCGCATAAAGCTCAAAATTCTCTGATACCTGTGCGGCCAATTCGCGGGTTGGCGTTAAAACCAGCGAGCGAGGCATCCTTGCCCGCCCGCGCCCTCGCGCCAGTTTTTGTATCATAGGCAGGGTGAAACCTGCGGTTTTGCCCGTGCCTGTTTGGGCAATCCCCAAGACATCGCGCCCTTCCAGCGCAAAGGGTATGGCCTGCTCTTGAATAGGAGTCGGCGTGTCATAGCCCACATCTTCAATAGCTTGCAAGATTTTCGGTGAAAGGTTAAGGTCGGTAAATTTGGTCATAAAGCCCTGTTCTGCTCTGCCCCATTAGTGGGGCGTGTGTGCGCTTGATCGCGCGTTTTGAACCGCCGCGCCGAACGCTGAAAACAGCGCGCGCGATGATGGATTGTCTGCCGCTTGCCATTCGGGATGCCATTGTACGGCAAGAGCAAAATCAGCATTTTTGATACGAAGAGCCTCTTGCGTGCCGTCGGGGGCAAAGCCCTCTGCACAGACGCAATCGCCCAAAGTTTTCACCCCTTGCCCGTGAAGGGAATTCACCATAATCGCATCGGTTTTGAAAATATCGGTGAAGACCGAGCCCTTTTCAAACTGCACCAAATGGCGCAGGGCGAATTTCTCGTCCAGCGAGCCATCGGGCGGCATACGGTGATTCATCCGCCCTGGTAGGTCGCGGATTTCGGGGTAAAGAGCGCCGCCAAAGGCGACATTGAATTCTTGGAAACCTCGGCAAATACCCAAAATGGGGATTTGTTGCGCAACACAATGGCGGATGAGTGGCAACGCCAATCGGTCGCGGTCGCGGTCAAAGGTGCCGTGTGCTTCGGTTGGGGTCTCGTTATATTCCTCTGGATGAACATTGGGGAACGCGCCCGTGAATAAGAATCCGGCGAAATGCGGGGCGAAGGTGTCTAAATCTATGGCGAGTTCCCCCGCATAGCCCATAGACGGCACGATAACGGGGGTTGCCCCCGTCAATTCTGCGATAGCTTTCAGATTGCTGGTGCCTGCGCCCTGCACAGGATAGCCATCATTCACAATAAAAGCATTGCCAATCACGCCGATTAACGGTTTCATTTCGCCTGTGTCCTATAACGCTCTTAGGTCTGGTTTGACCCGTGCGCCAGTTTTCGGCGCGTCCATTTACGGATTATCCACCCATTGTTTGGGCTTTTTGGTGCGTTTGGCAGGTTTTTGAGGGAATGGCAAGGGGGTTTTGTGGGTTTTTTGTATTATTTGTTATTTAGGTGTTAATTATGAATAGGGGATGGTGAATTATTACGACCTAATGAACCGTTTATTAACCTTTACACCTGTTACTATATTTGCTATCACAAATCCAAACAAAGGGGCAGGTCTTGCTAAATAACGATTCGATAAAAAACCGCACCATCTTTTGCCACGATAATTTGGAAATCTTACGTGGGATAGACTCCGATTGCGTGGATTTAATATACCTTGACCCCCCGTTCAATAAGAAAAAGATTTTCACCGCCCCGATTGGCAGTAACGCCGAGGGCGCGTCCTTCAGCGATATATTCCGCGAGGAAGACGTGAAAGAGGATTGGTTGCAGGATATAAAAGAGGATTTTTACCCTGTCCATGACCTGTTAATTGCCGTGCAAACGATAGAGGGGCGGACTTCCTATAACTTTTGTTATCTTGCTTATATGGCGATTCGCCTGATAGAATGCAAAAGGATTTTGAAAGACACAGGTGCGCTTTATTTGCATTGCGACCCGACTATGTCGCATTATTTGAAACTGCTTTTGGATTGCATCTTTGGGGAGACGAACTTCAAAAACGAAATCATTTGGAAACGGCGACAGGATACTCATAACCTTGCAACAAAGGTTATGGGAAGCGTGCATGATGTTATTTTTTGGTACGGGGGGTCTGAAGCCTCTTTTTATAAACGGCAATTCACACCATATGACGCGGCTTATTTAAAGGAATTTTACAAATATAAAGACAATCGCGGGGAATACAGATTGTTGCCCTGCACGAACGAATCGGGGGGCAATAAACCTTATACATTTCAAGGGATAAAAAGGGCGTGGCGATTTAGTCCTGAAACGATGCAAAGCATGTTTAATGATAATATGCTTGTTCAATTAAAAACGGATGGACCTTATTATTATAAAAAGCATTTAACCCATGCACAAGGCGTTCCCTTGCAGGATTTATGGAACGATATTTCCCCCGCACGGGGTAAGGAGGCAACGGGTTATCCGACCCAAAAGCCTATTGCTTTGCTGGAAAGGATTATAAAATCATCTTGCCCTGAGGGTGGTATTATTCTTGATCCGTTCTGCGGATGTGCGACCACCTGCGTTGCTGCCGAAAAATTCAAACGGAAATGGGTTGGGATAGATGTGTCGGTCAAGGCATACGATCTTGTCAGGGAACGTATGAAAAAAGAGGTGGAGTGGGAGGATGATTCTTTATTCAAAGATGATTTGGTTAGCTTTGAAACCGAGCCTCCTGTTCGTACGGGCGCGGATGTGCGGGTGCAGAAATATGTTTATATCATTTCCAACACGCAATATAAGGGGGAATGGAAAGTTGGTATCGCTTCTGATGTGAAAAAACGCCTGAGTTCTTACCAAACCTCCGACCCGAACCGTGGTTATGTTTTGGAATATAGTTTTCTAACGCCTAATTTTCGTGAGATTGAAAAATATATCCATGACCATTATGACAACCGCCACGAGTGGGTGCGCGAACCTGATATGCAGAAAATCGTTAGGGATATAGAGGGTTTTAACGATTAATGGTGAATTGTGAATTGTGAATGATTGGTTATTAGGGATTAAGCGTTAGGTATTAGAATTTAAGGGCAGAGGTTTTTGTTGCGCCCTCACTTCGTGGCAAGCCACTTCGTTCGGTCGCCCACCCGCCCACCCCTCCTGCGGAGAGCTGGACGGGCTATTTTTTGGCTGGGGTTTGGCTCAGCGTCTTGTATATAGTCTAAATAAATTTAGAGCAAACCTATCACCCATTCCCAAGTATTCTTTGCAAATAATCTAAACTATCGTCTTGTATATCCTGCTTGTAAATTTATGACAATCCCTAGCGTCTTGAAACCCAAGGGCTTTTGGCATGCTCCCACGAAGTGGGGGCTACGCACAAAAGACCACGCTGGTCGGCATTCGCGTAAGCGATGACGAAGACCCAAAGGGCTAATCCGCTAATCCGCTAATCGTTAATCACTAATCGTTAATCGTTAATCGTTAAAATAACAACTAATATCTAAAAAAATCACTTTCCCCCTAGCAAACCCCCCAAAAATCCCCTATACTCCCCCAAAAGCCACCCAAGAAAAACAAGAGGCGGCATAAAACTGAGGCAGAAAACAGGCGGTATCTATGACCAATATGGCACATAGTCTGGGCGTGACCACCCCACGCGAGGCAGAGCTTTCACGCTGGTGGCGCAGCGTTGATAAGGTCTCATTCGCCTTGCTCATCCTTTTATTCATCGTTGGGGTTGCGCTGGCATTGGCGGCCTCCGTGCCTCTGGCAGAGCGCAACGGATTGCCCCAATACTACTATGTCAAACGCCAAGCCGTGTTTGGATTGGCGACCCTAGCCGTGATTTTCATGACCGCCATTATATCGCCGAATTGGGTGCGTAGGCTGGGTATCGTGGGGTTTTTCATCGCCCTGATTGCGCTGATGTGCTTGCCTTTGCTCGGCACGGATTACGGCAAAGGCGCGGTGCGCTGGTATTCCACGCCTTTCGGCTCGCTTCAACCCTCCGAATTCATCAAACCCCTGTTTGTCGTTTTCACCGCTTGGATGATGTCCAGCGGGATGAACGGCGCGGGGATTATTTGGCGCGGAGTGTCATTCCTATCCCTATCCCTCGTCGTTTTTATCCTTATCATGCAACCCGATTATGGACAGGCGAGCCTGCTGGTCTTTGCTTGGACAGCCATTTATATCGTGGCGGGCGCGAATTGGCTGGTTATCGGCGTTTTGGGCGCGATACTGGTGGCGGTTGGCATGATTGCCTACGCCAATTCCGAGCATGTTGCTGGGCGGATTGATGCGTTTTTATCGCCCGACCTGTCGCCCTATACTCAATTAAGTTACGCCCATAACGCCATACAGGAAGGCGGATGGTGGGGAGTCGGCATCGGGCAAGGCGAATCCAAATGGCACCTACCAGACGCACACACCGATTTTATCATAGCCGTGGTGGCAGAGGAATTCGGGCTATTCGTGGTCTGTTTGATTTTGCTGTTATTCAGCGCGATTACATGGCTATCCTTCATGCGTATTATGAAAGAGAGCAATAATTTCATGCGACTCGCCGCAACAGGGCTTATCAGCCTATTTTTCATCCAATGTTTTATTAATTTCGGCGTGACCATGCGTTTGTTACCCGCGAAAGGCATGACTCTGCCGTTTATCAGCTATGGCGGCTCGTCATTATTAGCGTTTGGCTTGACCTTTGGCATGCTGTTTGCCTTTACCCGCTTGCGCCCGCAGAATATTTTTTCTGGCGGGCAGGGTTTGCAAAATAGGACTATAAAATGAGTTTTAAAAATGAATTTTAAACAAAAAACAACCTCCCCCCCGTTGGTTTTAATCGCGGCGGGGGGAACGGGCGGGCATATGTTCCCTGCCCAGTCGCTCGCCGAAGAAATGCTATCGCGGGGTTGGCGGGTTGCGTTAATGAGCGATGATCGCGGGTTGCGGTATAGCGCGGGTTTCCCCGATACGGTGGCACGGATACAAATCGGCTCTGCCACTTTTGCCCGTGGCGGGTTATTGGCGCGATTGCTTGTTTTGCCGAAAATCCTTGGCGGGGCGTTATCGGCACGATGGTTTATCTTTAAAAACAAACCTGCGGTTATCGTGGGTTTCGGCGGATATCCGTCCATTCCTGCGTTATTGGCGGGCGGATGGGCGCGAGTCCCCCGCGTTATACACGAGCAAAACGCCCTGCTGGGGCGAGTCAATCGGCGGTTTGCTCCGAAGGTAAATTTGCTAACCTGCGCCCTGCCTTTGGCGCAAGATTATGAAAACACCACGGGGGTTTTTATCGGCAATCCCCTGCGTAAATCCATCCAAGCTCGGCAGGGTGCGGGGTATATCGCCCCGGGCAACTGGCCTTTGCAGATGCTGATTATCGGTGGCTCGCAAGGCTCTGCCGCACTGGGCGAACCTGTGGCACTCGCGCTGGCAACCTTGCCCGAAGCCCTGCGCACTCGGCTTACCATCATTCACCAAGCCCGTACGGAAGACGCACCCGCATGCCACGCGATTTATACAAACGCGGGGATTCGGGCGGAAGTCGCTGGGTTCTTTGATAATATCGGCGATCATCTGGTGAAATCGCAATTGGTTATTTCGCGTAGTGGCGCGTCTTCCATCAGTGAAATTGCCGCCATAGGTCGCCCGTCCGTGTTAATTCCCCTGCCAACGGCTATGGATGACCATCAATCCGCGAACGCACGGTGTTTGGCGGATATTGGTGCGGGGATTATTTTACCGCAGGACGAGCTGGACGCTCCGACATTGAAAAAAATCGTCACGGGGATATTAAACGCACCCACCAAATCGGCAAAAATGGCACAGGCGGCACTGATGCTGGCACGACCAGATGCGGCGGTGGTTTTGGCGGATTTGGTGATGCAAACCGCCCTTGATAAAAATAAAAACCCCACAGAAAACCCCGCAGAAACACACGCAGAAACCTACACAGAAAACCCCGCACCATGACCCCTACCTTAATTCCCAACCCCGCAGACCCAACGAAACTCCCCCGTCAATTAGGCGGGATTCATTTCATTGGGATTGGCGGGATTGGCATGTCTGGTATTGCCGAGGTTTTGATGAACCACGGCTATAAAGTCCAAGGCTCCGATATAAAAACCAGCAAAATAACCGACCGTTTGCAATCGCTAGGGGCAAAGATTTTCACCGACCAGAAGGCGGGCAATGTCACGGGGGCCGAGGTTATCGTTGTCTCATCCGCTATCCAGCCCGATAATGCCGAGTTGATGGAGGCGCGCCGAACCTCTATCCCCGTTGTGCGTAGGGCGGAAATGCTCAGCGAACTGATGCGTTTGAAATCAAACATAGCCGTTGCTGGCACGCATGGCAAAACCACAACGACAACCATGGTGGCAACCTTGCTGGAATCCTCAAACATGGACCCAACCGTGATTAACGGCGGGATTATCCACGCTTTCGGCTCTAACGCTCGGATGGGTTTGGGCGAATGGATGGTGGTAGAGGCGGATGAATCGGACGGCACTTTCGTGAAACTGCCCGCGACTATCGCTATGGTGACGAATATCGATTCCGAACACATGGAACATTACGGCAGTTTTGAAGCCTTGCTGGCAGCGTTTGAGCAGTTTATTTCCAACATCCCCTTTTACGGTGTGGGGATTTGCAATACCGACCACGAGGTCGTTCAAAACCTAGTCGGGCGGATGCACGATAGGCGAATTATCAGCTATGGTTTTAATCTGCAAGCCGATGTGCGGGCGGAAAATCTGGTCTATCGCGCGGGGAATAGCCATTTTGATGTGATAGCGGATACGCGGCGGATTGCTGTTGCTTTGCCCATGCCTGGGGCGCATAATGTATCAAACGCCTTGGGTGCTATCGCGTTGGCGATTTATTTGGGGCTTACCGATGAGCAAATCCAAACTGCCTTTGCCAATTTCAAAGGCGTTAATCGGCGATTCACCCATATAGGGGATTGGAACGGGGTGATGTTAATTGATGATTACGCCCATCATCCTGTGGAAATTCGTGCGGTATTGGATGCGGCTCGTCAAGTTACGAAAGGGCGGGTTTTGGCAGTGCATCAACCGCATCGGTTCAGCCGTCTATTTGATTTGTTTGAGGATTTTTGCACCTGTTTTAATCAGGCCGATTGCGTGGGGATTTGTGATGTGTATAGCGCGGGGGAGTCGCCTATTAACGGCGCATCCCAAGCCGATTTATTGGCAGGATTGCGTGACCATGGGCATCGTGGGGTTTATGCTCTGGACGGCAAATTGAATGGTGCGGAGGGTTTGGCGAAATTCGTTAAAACCCATGCCCAATCGGGCGATATGGTGATTTGTCTGGGTGCGGGTAGTATCAGCACATGGGCGAATGATTTGCCACAGGAATTGGCAAAGCTGGATAAAAAATGATGCACTCCTTGCCCAAAGTACGCGGTCGTTTGCAAGCGGATTTTGACCTATCCGCGTTGTCTTGGTTGCGAGTCGGCGGGAAGGCTCAGGTTTTATTCCAACCCGCAGATAGCGATGATTTACGCGAATTCTTACGCGATTTGCCCGCCGATATCCCCGTATTCACTATCGGAGTTTGTTCCAATTTAATCATCAGGGATGGCGGGGTAAAGGGTGTGGTTATCCGTTTGGGACGCGGGTTTAATGATGTGGAAGTCTTGGCGGATTGCCAAATCCGAGCGGGTGCAGGTGCGCTGGATTCCATCGTTGCCAAACGCGCGGCGGAGGCTGGCATTGATTTGGCGTTTTTGCGGACAATTCCGGGCAGTATCGGCGGGGCGGTAAAGATGAATGCAGGGTGCTATGGTCGCTATATTGCCGATGTTTTTATGGGGGGTGAGGGTGTGACGCGGACGGGTGAAACCGTGAAACTAACCCGCGACGATATAGATTTTGCCTATCGCAAAACCAACCTGCCCGATGGGTTTATTGTGACCTCTGCCATTTTGCAGGGGGCGGCGGACTCGCCCGATGCGATAAACGCCAAAATGGACTCGGCACTGGCAAAACGCAGTGAAACACAACCGATTGACATGCGCTCCTGCGGTTCTACCTTTCGCAATCCTGCGGGTTATAGCTCGACTGGTGCGATTGATGACCCAAACACGCTGAAAGCATGGAAACTGATAGAAGACGCGGGTTTGCGCGGTGCAACCCTTGGCGGGGCGCAAATGTCACCCAAACATTGCAACTTTTTAGTCAATACAGGCGGGGCAACAGCCCATGATTTAGAAAAACTTGGCAATGATATTCAAAAAAAGGTTTTCAAATCCACAGGAATCATGCTAGAATGGGAAATAGAGCGTATAGGTGAAGACTAAAACGTTCTTAAAAACGGGCGATTAAGACCCGAATATAACGACAAAACCTTGTGAAAAAGGTTGGAAGAGGCAGATATGACAGGCAACGCACGCCCGCACTCTACGCATGCAAAGCGTATAGCGGTTTTGAAGGGTGGTTTTTCCCAAGAACGCGATGTATCCTTGGTATCGGGGCGTGAAATCGCCCGTGCCTTGCGGACTCTGGGCTATCATGTATCCGAATTGGACGCGGGGGATTCCATCGCCCACGATTTACAAACCGCCAAACCTGACATTGTTTTTAACGCCCTGCATGGTCGCTGGGGCGAGGATGGCTGTATCCAAGGTCTGCTGGAATGGTTAAAAATCCCTTATACCCATTCGGGGGTTTATGCCTCTGCCACGGCTATGGATAAGGAGAAAACTAAGGCTTTATACCGCACCCATAGCCTGCCCGTGGTGCAAAGCCATATTATCACTAAAACCGCCGCCCGTGCGAAACACCCGATGCAACCGCCCTATGTTATTAAACCTATCAATGAAGGCTCTTCCCTGGGGGTGGTTTATATTATGAATGCCGATAAAACGCTCGCGGATTTGCCCGATAATTTGACTCATGATTTACCTGAAACTCTGATGGCGGAAGAATACATCGCGGGGCGCGAATTAACCGTAACCGTGTTGGGCGATTCGCCCTTGACCGTCACCGATATTATCTCCCCCGATTGGTACGATTACCATGCAAAATATAACGAAGGCGGCTCGCAACACATTATCCCCGCCGATATACCGAAAGAGATATTTGATGCTTGCCTAGATTACGCGGGGCGGGCGCATCGGGCGTTATCGGCTCGCGGAGTATCCCGTACCGATTTTCGCTGGGATGAACCACGCGGGCTGGATGGATTATTTTTGCTGGAAACAAACACGCAACCAGGAATGACCCCCACATCGTTAGTCCCCGAACAGGCGGCTCTGGCGGGTATGGATTATCCCGCATTGGTTAATTGGATTGTAAAGGATGCGTCATGCAATCGTTAAAACACAAACCCAATATCGTCCGCTATGAAGACATGGATTTGCTGGATGACCCACCGATTGAGGCTTTGCGTGGGGCAGTGACTATTGCCCCGCCCTTGACCGAGGAAAGTTTCACCCGTGAAAGCAATATCAAACCGCTAAACGCCGAATCGGAAAAGGTTTTCCACCAATTCATCGGGATAAAAAACACCCCGCGTCATAACAGCCGCGCCAGCTATAAACTGCAACGATTATGGCTAACCCCGCAGTTTCGGTTTGTCGTGAAAAAGGCAGTGCCGATTGTGATGCTATGTTTGATTGGGTTTTATTTGGCGGGCTATCGCACTATCAACGGTTTTCAAACGGATATAGAGCAAAAATGGATTCGCATGATAACAGCCCTGCAAACACGCCCAGAGTTCATGATTAACCTCGTGAAAATCACGGGGGTTGATGCGGGTTTGGATACAGCGGTGCGCAATGCTGCGGGGGTGGCTTTGCCGCAATCTTCCCTGACGCTGGATTTGTTTTCGGTGCGTCAAAAGATAGAAGCCCTTGATACGGTGAAATCCGTGGCGTTGGTTAAGCGAGTCGGTGGGATTTTGGATATTATCGTCACCCCGCGAACCCCCGTTGCCGTAATGAAAGACGGTGTGGCGTTGGTTTTATTGGATGAGAACGGGGTGCGCTCTGGCACTATTCCCACGCGAAGAACCCGTTTGGATTTGCCTTTAATTACTGGGCTTGGGGCGCAGGCTAATCTGGCAGAAGCCCGCGCGATGCTGGCGTTAATGGCGCAGTTATCGCCCGATTTATCCGCCCGAATACTGGGGCTGGCACGGGTTGGCGAACGCCGTTGGGATATCTTGCTGGACCGAGGGCAAATCATTCAGTTGCCACAGGATAATGCCGAACGCGCTCTGGCGCAGGTGATTGAATGGCAGAACCGCGCAAACATCCTTACCCGTGATATCAGCATAGTGGATATGCGCAATTTGGAACGTCCTATTGTCCGCCTATCCACCCCCGCCTTGGAAGATTTCCAAACAGGGCAAGCGGCGATTTTGGGGATAAACTGATGAACTATCATTACGAATTTCAAAAGAAGCTCCAACGGCACAAACGCGAGGCAGTCAGCCGTGGCGTGATAGCGGTGTTAGACATTGGCACCTCTAAAATCATTTGCATGATTTTACGGTTTGACCCGAATGTCCAGCATAGCGGGGAATTGCCGAGTGATAATATCGCTCGCCACGCCTGTTTTGAAGTCGTAGGCGTGCGCAACATCCAATCTCGCGGCGTTCGTTTCGGTGAAATAGTGGATATGAAAGAGACCGAACGCGATATCCGCCAAGCTATCCAAGAGGCGCAGAAAATGGCGCAAGTGCGGGTAGACCACGCTATCGTTTGTTTTTCTGGTGGGCGAGCGCAATCGTATAATTTGAACCACAGCACTCAACTGGAAGGGCAAACCGTCAGCGAACGCGATATTGTCCGCGTGATGGCGGGGTGTGATACCCGCCCAACCCATCCGGACTTTGAGACTTTGCACTTTATGCCGATACGGTTTTCCTTGGATGACCAAGGCGATTTAAGCCACCCGTTGGATCAAGTCGGCTATCAACTGGGTGTGGAAATGCACAAATTGGATGTGGAAAAGCGAGTCATTAACAATGTGTTAAACTGCGTGAAAAGCTGTGATTTGCAAATTGCTGGGCTGGTGAATTCTGCTTATGCCAGTGGGATTTCCGTGCTAACAGAGGATGAAAAACAACTGGGGGCGGCCTGTATTGATATGGGGGCGGGAACGACTTCGGTCAGTGTCTTTGTCCGCCGTCATTTGGTTTATTCCGCCTGTGTGCGGATGGGGGGCGATCACGTCAGCCGTGATATCTCGTACGGATTGAACGTGTCCGATACGATGGTTGAGCGGATAAAAAACCATTATGGCGGGGTGGTTGCGACCCGCGCCGATGACCGCGATTTTATCGGAGTTGGGCAGAATACCGGCGATTGGGATTATGATAGTAAGAAAATCAGCCGTGCCGATTTGATAAGCGTGATGGAGCCTCGGTTGCGTGAAATTTTGGAGGAGGTTCGGATGAAACTGGAAGAGGCGAATTTTTATAATTTGGTCAGCCAGCGGATTGTTTTGACAGGCGGTGCCAGTCAAGTGATGGGGATGGAGGGTTTTGCCAGCCGTATATTAGGGCATCAGGTGCGGATTGGGCGGCATTTGCGGATAAAAGGTGCGCCCCAGACGAGTACCACCGCCGCCTACGCCGCCGCCGTGGGGAGTGTGCTGTCCTTTACTAATCCACAGGATGAGTTCTGGGATTTTGATAGCTCTGGTTTGCCGATGGGATTTGGGCAGAGGCAAGCGATGGGCTATGTCCATCGGTTGTTCGCGTCTATAAAAGAGAATTGGTAGGGTTTTAGTTATTAGTTATTAGTTATTAGTTATTAGTTGTTAGTTATTAGTGATGCCCTGCGGGTCTTCGTCATCGCTTGCGCGAATGCCGACCAGCGTGGTCTTTTGTGCGTAGCCCCCACTTCGTGGGGGCATGCCAAAAGCCCTTTGGTTGCAAGACGCTAGGGATTCTATAAATTTACTATCTGGAATAACAAGACGTTAGATTGGATTATTTGCAAAGAATACTTGGGAAGGGGCGATAGGTTTGCTCTAAATTTATTTAGGCATTGCCTAGATGCTAGGACAGGCAAAAGCCACAAAACCCCGTCCAGCTCTCCGCAGGAGGGGTGGGCGGGTGGGCAACCGAAGATCGAGGGCGCAACAAAAAACCTCTACCCCCAACTCCTAATAACAAACCCACAATCCCTAACAACCAATCGTTAATAACTAATAACTAACAACTAATAACTAACCACTAACCCACCAAAACCTCCTCATCCGCCTGTCGCTCCCACATCGCGGCATACCGCCCGCCAAAAGCCAGCAACCCATCGTGTCGTCCGCTTTCCACGACACGCCCCTCTTCCAACACCACAATCAAATCCGCCTCCACAACCGTGGACAACCGATGGGCAATCATAATCACCGTGCGCCCGCGTCCTAACCCACGCAGGCTATCCTGTATATCACGCTCGGTCTCCGTATCCAATGCAGAGGTCGCCTCATCCAACACCAAGATAGGCGGGTTCTTTAACAGAGTCCGCGCTATCCCCACACGTTGCTTTTCACCACCAGACAGCTTTAACCCGCGTTCGCCGACGGAGGTATCATAGCCCTCTGGCAACTGCACAATAAAATCATGGATTTTGGCGGCACGAGCGGCGGCTATAATTTCATCTTGCCCCGCACCCTCACGCCCATAACCGATATTATAGCCAATCGTATCATTAAACAAAACCGTATCCTGGGGGACAATCCCCAAGGTTTGATGCAGGGATTTCTGCGTCACCTGCGATATATCCTGCCCGTCAATGGAAATCTGCCCGCCCTCCACATCGTAAAACCGAAATAACAACCGCCCGATGGTGGATTTACCCGAACCAGACGGCCCGACAATCGCCAGCGTCTGCCCCGCTTTCACCTCTAACGACACATCCTTTAATATCCGCCGCGCCGCACCATAGCCAAAGAGTATCCCATCAAAACGCACCGCCCCACCCGTCACCGCCAAATCGGGAGCATCCGCGATATCCACAACTTCCTGCGGTTGGCGGAGTAAATCAAACATCTCACCCATATCCACAATAGCTTGGCGGATTTCGCGATACACCGTCCCCAGAAAGCTCAAAGGCATCGTCACCTGCACCATATACGCATTGACCATAACAAAATCGCCGACCGTCAAATCGCCGCGTTGCACGCCAAGGGCGGCCAGCACCATAACGCAAACCAGTCCTATATTAATAACCAACGCCTGCCCGAAATTCAAAAACGCCAGCGAGTAATTGGTCTGCAAAGCCGCCGATTCATATTGGCGCATGCTGTCGTCATACCGAGCCGCCTCACGTTCCTCCGCGCCAAAATATTTCACGGTTTCAAAGTTTAACAGGCTGTCCATAGCCTTTTGATTCGCCTCCGTATCCTGCTGATTCATCTTTTTGCGGATTTTCACGCGCCATTCGGTGACGGCAAAGGTGAACCAGACATAAAGAGCTATGGTGACCACCACGATTGCCAAATACCAAATATCAAAGACGAAAAACAATATCGCGGCAACGAAGGTTAATTCCAAAATCAGAGGCCCCACGGAAAACAGAACATAGCGGAGTAAAAATTCTACGCCTTTTACCCCGCGTTCAATGACTCGGCTTAATCCGCCAGTTTTGCGCATGATATGATAGCGCAGGGATAGGCGGTGGATATGCTGAAAAGTCTCTAACGCCAACTGACGCAGGGCGCGTTGCCCAACCCGTGCAAAAATAACATCGCGTAATTGGTCAAACCCTACCGAGCAAATCCGCATAGTACCATAAGCCACCACCAGCCCAACCGCGCCCAAGGCGAGCATAAAGGCGGGGTTTGAAGGATCGGTAGTCATGGATAGAATATCAACCGCCGCTTTGTAGAAAAACGGGATGCTGACGGTGAGTATTTTGGCGAATAGCAGAACGAACAGGGAGGCAACGACTCGCCGTTTTACCCAATGTTTGCCACTCGGCCAAAGATAGGGCAGAATACTGGTAAGAACCGCAGGGGTATCTTGGATTTGGTCTTTGTTTTTAGGCACATTCTGGCTCTGTTAAAAATTTGCGCCTTATGGATTACTCGGTGGTCGGCGTGTCAATTTGTGGAATGTTAAAAATCTGCCCAGGGAAAATCAAATCGGGGTTTTGGATAAGCTCTTTATTCGCCTCAAAGATCTGCAAATAGCGCAAACCATCGCCATAACTCTCATACGCCAAAGCCCACAGATGATCGCCCGCCTGAATAGTAACCTGCCTATTGCCGTCCACCGTTTGGGGCGAGACTCGGTTAAGGGTTGAATCAATCGTGGCGGTGATGGTGTTGGTTTCATCCAAAGCCTCCACCAAAAGGTCATGCTCACCAACCGCAACATCGGGCAAGGATACCTGCCACGCGCCGTCCGTAATGGGCGATTCAATCGGCTCGCCACCCGTGATGGACACGCGAACGCGCCCATCTGCGTTGGCGCGACCCTTGATGATAACATCACCCGTGGCACCGTAATCTATCGTGTCTATCTGTATTTCTGTGACGGAATCCGTGGCGGAGGGCGCGATGGGTTCGGTCTGTAATAATGTCACGCCTTCATCGTCTTTGGCGACAATCAAGGGGGCGGTTTTGTGGGTCGGGTCAATCGGTAGAATGGTAAAGCTCTCTGCGGATTTTATCTGAGCGCCGTCTGGGTCTGCCACCAGTTCCGAAACCAGTGGCGGTTGCCCTGCGGGAATATCAAATAAAGCGACAAAATTACCGCTTCCATCGGTTTGCGCACGGGCGACTTCTGCGCCATTGCCAAGGACTTGGACGGTGCTGTTAGGCGATGCCACGCCAGCGACAACCGCGTTGCCCTGTTTATCCACGCGGACAACATCAAATTTGGGGGCGATAAGGTCTGGGGCAGGTTCAGGTTGGGTTTCGTCAGAAGCTGAGGGCTCTTTCGGCTCTGCCACCATAGTTTCTTCGGCGGTTTCTTCGCTTGCGGGTTCGGCAGTTTCCTCGCTTGCGGGTTCGGCAGTTTCCTCGCTTGCGGGTGCGGAAACCTCCGCCCCCTCCGCCACGATTGGCGTTTCTTCCCCACCAGAAAACAGAGTCGCGCGGATCAGCACACCAACCACCACGACCACAACCAATAATAATACAACACGCACGTTTTGTTTCCTTTTCCACAAAACCTTAAAAAATATGGGCGAACAGCCTTTAGCTATCCTCTAACCGCATAGCAACATTTTCCCAATTCACCAGATTATCCAAGAAATTACGGATATAATCGGGGCGTTTATTGCGATAATCCAAATAATACGCGTGTTCCCAAACATCGCACCCAAGCAGCACTATTTGATTAAAACACAAAGGATTAACTCCATTCGCGGTTTTGGTAATCGCCAGCGAATCATCGGGTTTTTTCACCAACCAGCACCAGCCAGCGCCGAATTGCCCAACACCCGCAGTGATAAAGGCTTGTTTGAAATCCTCAATCGTTTTGAAACTATCCAGAATCGCCGCTTCCAGTTCAAACGGCATATCGCGTCCAGTTGGACCCATCATTTCCCAAAACTGGTTGTGATTCCAAAATTGCGACAGATTGTTAAAGATGCCGTTTTGGACTGACGTGGTGGAATCATAGTTATTGCGGATAATATCCTCAAGCGGTTCAGAATCCCATTCTGTCCCCTCTATCAATTTGTTGCCATTATCGACATAAGCCTTGTGGTGAAAGTCATGGTGTAGTTTAAGTGTCTCTGCCGACATGCCGTGTTTTTCAAGTGCCTTATAGTCATAAGGAAGGTCAGGAAGTTCAAAGGCCATAAAGTGTGCTCCGTTGTTAAGTAAATCAGTAAGGTCATATAAAACAATTCTTTATGCAATGGCAAGGGGTTATTTGCAGGTTATTTGAAAAAAATTGTGAATAGGGGGTTTTTAATGGTGAATTGGGGGTTTTTCCGAAGGGCATCATTCATAATTCACCATTCATCATTCACAATTCACCACCAGTTTCCCCAACGGCGAGCGCACCCGCACCCGCTCCCCCACTCCATCACGAGGACGCGCATAAACCTGCTTGCTCGCCTCGACAAAAATCACCCCCGCAACCACGGGAATAATCCGCCGATGGGCAATATAATCCCAATACACCGCCATCCGCAGCCAAAACGGACGCGAAGACGGGGCAAAATACAAGGCAGGAAAATGGCGTTCTGGCACGAACTTATGCAACCGCAATAAATGCTCCACCTGCCCGACACTATACGGTCGCCCCACGCCAAAAGGCGTTTTATCCGACCGAGCCCAAAGCCCCGACCGATTGGATACGATAAAAACAACCCGCCCGCCTGGACCTAACACCCGCCAAATCTCATCCAACAAAGCATCCGTATCCGTGCATGTTTCCAAAGCGTGCAATAAAACCAGCTTATCCACCTGCCCGTTGGCTATCGGCCAGTGCAGCTCTTCGCACAAGACCGCACAGTTTGCCAGATGCTCGCCCGTATCGCCAGGCCAAGCAATCACCCCTTGCTCTGCTGGCATTAACGCTATAATCCGCCGAGCTTTCGCCAAAAACGGACGTAACAAAGGCGTGGCAAAGCCGAACCCGACAATCGTTTGCCCCTTAGTATCGCCCCACATATCGCACAAGCATTTGCGCAAGGCTTTTTGCACCGTACGCCCTAAAAACGTGCGGTAATAAAACTTTTTCAAATCAACGACATCAAAACGCATTGCTTTTTACCTGTAAATGTGGCACATTATAGTACTATAACACACTTAACCCCACACTTACAGGAGAAAACCCGATGTCTTTAGAAATTCTAACCCTACCATGTTTGGAAGATAACTATGCCTTTATTCTGCGTTGCACGGATACGGGCGAAACCGCGCTAGTTGATGCGCCCGAATCCGCGCCTATTTTGGCGGCTTTGGACGCGAAGGGCTGGCCTTTGCATAAAATCCTGATTACCCATCATCATTCTGACCATATTGACGGGGTGGAGGCTATTCGCGGTGCAACAGGTGCTATGGTTTATGGTGGTGCGGCGGATGCGCATCGGTTGCCCGCGTTGGATTACGGCTTGGCAGAGGGTGATTCTGTGACCGTAGGGGCGCATAAGGGCGAAGTCATTGATGTATCGGGTCATACGATTGGGCATATTGCGTTTTTGTTTAAGGATGCAAAGGCGGCGTTCAGCGCGGATAGCCTGATGGCGTTGGGGTGTGGTCGTGTGTTTGAAGGCACCCAGGCGCAGCAATGGGTTACTTTGAAGAAATTTATGGAGTTGCCTGCCGATACGATGATTTATTCGGGGCATGAATATACCGCCGCGAATGGCGCGTTTGCCGTGACGATAGAGCCTGATAATGCCGATTTACAGGCGCGGGTTAAGGATATTGCAGAGGCTCGCGGGCGGGGTGAGGCGACTGTGCCGTCGTTGTTATCGTTGGAATTGGCGACTAACCCGTTCTTGCGGGCAGGCGTGGCTGGGGTGAAGGCGAATATGGGGATGGCTAGCGCGAGTGATTCTGATGTGTTTTGTGCGATTCGGACGCGGAAAGACGATTTTTAGTTGTTAGTTGTTAGTTATTAGTTATTAGTGATGCCCTTCGGGTCTTCGTCATCGCGACATAGGGCAGTTGAACCTGCCCGCAAATTAAAACAATGAATGCCGACCAGCGTGGTCTTTTGTGCGTAGCCCCCGCTTCGCGGGAGCATGCCAAAAGCCCTTTGGTTACAAGACGCTAGGGATTCTATAAATTTACTATCTGGAATAACAAGACGATAGAGTGGATTATTTGCAAAGAATACTTGGGAATTGGTGATGGGTTTGTTCTAAATTTATTTAGGCTGTGCCTAGATGCTTGGATAGGCTTTAGCCAAAAATCACCCGTCCAGCTCTCCGCAGGAGGGGTGGGCGGGTGGGCAACCGAACGCAGTGAGGGCGCAACAAAAAACCTCTACCCTTAACACCTAATAACAAACCCACAATTCTTAATAACCAATCACTAATAACTAACAACTAATAACTAACAACTAGAGCTCACTCGCTCGCATCATCGGAAAAAACCGCCCCTGCGAGCGCACACCAAACCAATCCTCCCCATCATACGGCATAACTTCCCCCAAATCCACCAACCGATAAAAACTTTTACGATCGATTAACGCCTCCAAATTCGCACGGACTAAAACATAGGGCGCGGGCTCTCCCGTTTGCGGATTATGCGCCATTCGCAAAGGCGCGTCCCGCGACAAAATAACGCTATCATCCACGTTCGTATGAAAGGTAATTGTCTGCGAATCCCCCGCCCCAGACACATCAAAATCAATCGCGATAAAAGGCGCGTCATCAACCTTTATCCCAACTTTTTCAACGGGAGTCACCAGAAAATAATCATCCCCATCTTTGCGGATAATAGAGGCAAACAAAACCACCAGAGCCTTGCGCCCAATCGGTGTGCCTTGATAAAACCAAGTGCCATCGCGGGCAATCCGCATGTCCAAATCACCGCAAAACGGCGGGTTCCACAGATGCACGGGGGGCAGCTTGCCGTCCTTGGTTTTACGCGCGGATTCGGCCAAAGAGCCCAGTGTAGCTTGATTATCAGGACTCGCCTTTTGCATCACTAATCACCAAATCCACCATCATAACAACCGCCCGTGCCGCTTCCGCGCCCTTTTTCACAAAATGACGGGTGAAGAAATCAATATGTTCGGGCGTTTCTTGGAACTCATGCGGGGTCAATGACACGGAAAACACTGGCACCCCTGTGTCCAAACCGACTCGCACCAATCCATCCACAACCGCCGCCGCGACAAACTCATGCCGATAAATCCCGCCATTCACCACCAAAGCCGCCGCCACAACCGCATCATATTTCCCCGTGTTCGCCAGCTTTTGCGCGACCAGAGGCATCTCTAACGCCCCAGGAACTTCCACCATATCAATATCACACGGGCGATTCTGCGCCTTCATCTCTGCCACGAATCCATCGTAAGCCTGCCCAACAATTCCCGCATGCCAATTCGCACGAATAAACGCAATGTTAATCTTTTTCATAAGATGCCCTTTCATATTCCCGCCAATATAACGCAAAACCGCGCCACCCGCAAGCTAGACTTTTGCCAAAATACGATTATACATGGGGGTATGACACAAAAAATACAAATCACCCGCCCTGATGATTTTCATCTGCATCTGCGCGATGACGCGATAATGCGGGCGGTGTTGCCAGAGACTACGCGCCATTTTGCCCGTGCGCTGATTATGCCGAACCTCAATCCGCCTGTTGTTACCGCGCAAAATGCCCGTGATTATCGCGAACGGATAATTGCCGCGATGCCGCCCGATGCTGATTTCACCCCCCTCATGACCCTGTATTTGACAGAGCAAACCGACCCGAACGACCTGCCCATCGCCGTGGATATGGCAGGGGTTATAGCGGTAAAATACTATCCCATGGGCGCGACCACCCATTCGGATTTCGGCGTGAAAACCCTGAAAAACGTGATGCCCGTGCTGGAACGTATGGCCGATATGGGGCTGAACCTGTGCATCCATGGCGAAGTCACCGACCCCGATATTGATATTTTTGACCGCGAGGCGGTTTTTATTGACCGCGTTTTAATACCCCTCCACGAAACCCTGCCTGAATTAAAAATCACGGCAGAGCATATCACCACGAAAACGGCTGTGGAGGCCGTGCTGGGGGCGGGTGAGACTCTATCCGCCTCTATCACCGTCCATCATTTGATGATAAACCGCACGCATCTTTTGGCGGGGGGGATTCGCCCGCATTATTATTGCCTGCCTGTGGCGAAACGCGAGATCCATCGGCTGGCGTTGCGTGAGGCGGCGATATCTGGCAACCCCAAGTTTTTCCTAGGAACCGATAGCGCACCGCACATGGATACCGATAAACTATCCGCCTGTGGCTGTGCTGGGTGTTTTACCGCCCCGCATGCTCTGCCTTTGCTGGCGCAAGTGTTTGATGAAGAAAACGCCCTGCCTGCGTTAAACGGATTTTGCGCCGAATATGGCGCGGCACATTACGGATTGCCCCAAAATACTGGCACGATTACCCTTGAAAAGGGCAACGACCCGCAAGCTACACCTGCACAAATCACCCCCGATAATAACACAATTACCGCATTTAATCCGCCAGAGCCATTTTACTGGTTTGTGCGATAGGAAATTTATGCTATAACGCACCCTAACATTAACCCTAACACTGCCACCCAAAAACCGATAGTTGATAAAAACATGAGCGAAATCAGAGCCTTAAAAGAAACCGCACCCGATACGGACGTCAACGAATCAGAAACTCTCCCTCACAACATAGAAGCAGAGCAAGCTATTATTGGCAGTTTGCTGTTTAATAACGAGGTGTATGAACATGTTTCCCCTATCGTTAAGGCGGAACATTTTTTTGACCCCGTTCATAAAAGGCTTTTTGAAATAATTCGGTCGCAGATAGAACGCAACACATTCGCCTCTCCTGTCACTACTAATACATTTTTGAGGGATGACGAGGGATTCCTAGAACTTGGTGGGCAAGATTATTTGAATCAACTTGCGGCATCCGTTAGCTCCGTTATGGCGGTACGCGATTACGCCCAGATGGTTTATGATATGTCATTACGGCGCGGACTTATCGTCATTGGTAATGATATTGCTGAAGGGGCGCAAAGGATTAGCATTGATACTACGCCCAGCGAGCATATAGCCGAGGCGGAACAAAAGCTCTACATCCTATCCGAACAGGGGCAAGTGGAACGGGGCTTTCAGGGGTTTGTCGTTTCAACCGCCGATGCGATTAAACAAATACATGCAGCTTATAAACGCGATGGCTCGTTGGCGGGGATTTCCACAGGGTTAGATAGTTTGGATGAAATCCTTGGTGGGTTGCAAAAATCCGATTTGCTGATTCTGGCAGGGCGACCCTCCATGGGCAAAACTGCCTTGGCAACAAATATAGCCTATAATGTGGCAAAGGCCTATAAAAAAGGCAAAAAAGACGATGGAACAGAGGGCACAATCGCGGGTGGAATTGTTGGTTTCTTTTCTTTGGAAATGTCGTCCGAACAGCTGGCAGGGCGGATTTTATCCGAAGCAACCGAATTGCCATCCTATAAAATACGTTCTGGCAACATTAACGAAACCGAATTCCGCCAATTGATAGATGCGGCAAAGATATTAGAGAAATGCCCACTTTACATTGACGATACTCCCGCCGTACCCATCAATCAACTGGCAACACGGGCGCGGCGTTTGAAACGCACGCATGGGTTGGATTTACTGGTAGTGGATTATTTGCAATTGGTGCGCCCCGCGCGGGCGAATCCTAACCGTGTTAATGAGGTTTCCGAAATCACCCAAGGATTAAAGGCAATCGCAAAGGAATTAAATATCCCCGTTATTGCCCTATCTCAGCTATCGCGGGCGGTGGAGCAACGCGATGATAAAAAACCCCAGCTTGCCGATTTGCGCGAATCGGGGTCAATTGAGCAAGACGCGGATATTGTGATGTTTGTTTATCGTGCCGAATACTATCTTGCACGGTTAAAACCCGATGAAAATGACGGTGAAAAAATGGCAAAATGGCAAGAAGATATGGAAAAAGTTCATAATAAGGCAGAGGTTATTATTGGCAAGCAACGGCATGGTCCAATTGGTGAGGTAGATTTACACTTCAACGGGGAAATCACGAAATTCAGCAATTTAGCAGATGAATCGCAATACCCTGACCAGCAAAAATCTATCCCTGCACCTAAATCGCAAAAAGCCATTCCCGCCCCCTCATCATCGGACGATACAAACGCCGCCAATTTTAGTGATGATGATTCAGTTCCTGTTTAATCATTTTAAGGAAAACCCGCCATGGATATGCCCGCCCCCAATCGCGCCCTGATGAGCCGAAAGGCGGCGATTGTCGCGGCGTTATCGGCGTTTCTGCCCAAGGACTCCCTTATCCATGATGAACACGAAACCCGTGCTTATGAATGCGACGCTTTATCCGCCTATCGTTGCCCGCCAATGCTGGTGGCACTGCCGAGCAGCACGCAACAAGTCAGCCAAATCCTACGTTTTTGCCATAAAGAAAACATCCCCGTTGTGCCACGCGGGGCGGGGACTTCCCTGACAGGCGGGGCCTTGCCCACCGCCGATTGTCTGGTTTTGGGCGTGGCAAAAATGACGGAGGTTTTGGAAATCGACTACCCAAACCGCTTTGTTCGCGTGCAAACGGGGCGGACTAATCTGGCAGTAACGGATGCCGTGCAGGACAACGGGTTTTTCTACGCACCCGACCCGTCCAGCCAACTGGCCTGCGCTATTTCGGGTAATATCGCGATGAATTCTGGCGGGGCGCATTGTTTGAAATACGGGGTGACGACTAATAATCTGCTGGGCGTGACTATGGTTATGATGGATGGAACTGTGGTGGAATTGGGCGGGGCGGACATGCTGGATGCCCCTGGGGCTGACCTTTTGGGCGTGATTTGTGGCTCTGAAGGGCAGCTGGGGGTGGTGACCGAGGCGACCCTGCGTATCCTGCCAAAACCCGAGGGCGCACGCCCGATTTTAATCGGCTTTGATAAAGAATCGGTTGCGGGGGCTTGCGTTGCCGATATTATCAAGGCGGGGATTTTACCCGTGGCGATTGAGTTCATGGATAAGCTTTGCATAGAGATGGTGGAGGATTTTTGCAACGCAGGCTATCCAAAAGCCGCCGCCGTTTTGATTGTAGAGGTAGAGGGCAGTGATGCCGAAATAACATACGAACTGGCGCAAATCAGGAAAATCGCCGCCCGTCATAACCCCGTGGAAATACGCGAAAGCCAATCGGCGGACGAATCTACCGCTATCTGGGCGGGGCGTAAGGCGGCGTTTGGCGCGGTTGGGCAAATCAGCGATTCTATGTGTTTGGATGGGGCGATTCCCGTGTCGGCTCTGTCGCAGGTTTTAACCCGTATAGCCGAATTATCGGCGCAATATGGCTTGCCTGTCTGCAATGTGTTTCACGCGGGCGACGGCAATATGCACCCGTTAATCATGTATGATGCTAATAAAGCGGGGGATTTGGAAAAGTGTGAAAAATTAGGTGCGGAAATCCTGCGGTTATGTGTGGAAGTCGGCGGGTGTTTAAGTGGCGAACACGGGGTTGGGATAGAAAAACGCGACCTATTATTGGCGCAATTTAACCATGATGACCTAGACGCGCAAATGTGGGTAAAGGATGTGTTTGACCCTAAATGGCTGTTAAACTCCGCCAAGGTGTTTCCTTTGGAATGTAGTCTTTCACGGCGCGGGGGGATGTGATGAAAACCTATTCCCCCGATGATGAAACCGCGCTGGCTGGTGTGATTGAAAACGCTGGTAAGACGGGCGATTCTTTTCGTATTCTGGGCGGGGGCAGCCGTGCCACGCTGGGCAATCCTGTAAATCACACCGCCATTTTATCCATGCAAAACATTCGCGGGGTGCGGTTGTACGAACCAGAGGCGTTGACGCTCGTTGTCGCTGCGGGAACGCCTTTGGCAGAGGTTGAATCTCTGCTGGACGCAAACGGACAGCATCTGCCGTTTGAACCTGCCGATTACCGCGAAATCCTGCATACACAGGACAAAACCCCGCTTATCGGTGCGCTGGCAGCGTGTAATATATCGGGGCCGCGCCGTATAGTCGCTGGCGCGTGTCGCGATAGTATGATTGGGCTTCGCGCCATAACGGGGCGCGGGCAGATTATTAAAAACGGCGGGCGAGTGATGAAAAACGTGACGGGCTATGATTTGGTGAAACTGCTGGCGGGTAGCTTTGGCACGCTTGCGGTCATCAGCGAATTGGCGTTCAAAACCCTGCCGAAACCCGAGGTCGGCGCGACTTTGTGCCTTAACGGATTGAATGATAATGACGCGGTGGGTTGCCTATCGGCGGCGTTAAACAGCCCCTATCAAATCACGGGTGCGGCGCATGTGCCGAACGGTTTGGGGGGGTCTGCGTCGATAACTTTAATACGGATAGAGGGTTTTGCCGATTCTGTGCGGTATAGAACCGATGCGTTAAAAGACCATTTGGGTAAGGTTATTAAGGACGATATTAAAACCGATATTACCGTGGAGACCAACCCCGATATTTCCGCCAACCTCTGGCAATCGGTGAAAAACCTGCATCCTTTTATTGGCAAGACTGGGGATATTTGGCAAATCGGTATGAAATCCTCTGACGCACCCGATTTTGGTAGAGCCATGCGGGATTTGACCGATACAGGAACACCCGTTGAGTACTTTTTTGATTGGGGCGGGGCAAGGGCGTGGGTGCTCTGCCCACTTGGGTTTGATTTACGGTTTAATCTACGCGAACACGCCCCCGAAAAATCTAAACCCTTGGGAGGCTACGCCACCCGCCTACGCGGAAACACCGATAAAAAAAAGGATAAAACAAAGGATAAAACAAACGCCTTCCCCCCGCTTGCCCCCGCCATCGCACAAATCCAAACAGACCTTCGCACAAAATTTGACCCCCACACCCTGTTAAATTCGGGCATTATGGGATAAATACGAATCATGAGCCTAAAAGTTTCACAACAAATCATCTATTGGAGCGCGGGATTGGTCGCGCTTATCGCCTTCGTGTGGCTATTGGGCGGGACGTTAATGCCATTCCTAGTCGGGATGGGCATCGCCTATTTCCTTGATCCACTGGTGGATAAATTGGAGGCATTACGCCTACCCCGTGCAGTCGCAACCGCGTTTATCAGCATCGGTGCGGTATTGATAATCGTTCTGGCACTCCTAACCCTGCTACCCGAATTGCAACGCCAAATCGTCAATCTTATCACCGCCTTACCCGATTATTTCGCCATCGCACAAACGCTTTTGAATGAACACCTGCCGAGTTTGGCAAAGGAATCACCCCTGTTGGAACGGGGCATAGCCCAAATCACCGCCCGATTGGAATCCAGTGGCGATGATTTAATTGGAGTCATCCTCAGCTCTGCCTTTGGTATCATTGATATCCTTATTTTTATGGTTATCACCCCCGTTGTCGCCTTTTATATGCTGCTGGATTGGGACAATATGGTTGCCAAAATAGACTCGTGGTTGCCACGCGATCACCGCGCCGATATTCGCGGGCTTGCGCTGGAAATGGACCGAGTATTGGCGGGGTTTGTCCGTGGGCAACTCAGCGTTTGTGCCATATTAGGCGGGTTTTACGCGGTTACGCTGGCTCTGGTCGGGTTGCAATTTGGGCTAGTCGTTGGGCTGGTCGCGGGTTTGCTCAGCTTTATTCCCTATGTCGGCGCGACAATCGGCGGAGTGCTGGCGATTGGGCTGGCGTTGTTTCAATTTTGGGGCGAGCCACAATGGATTATCGCTGTTGCCGCGATTTTTGTCATTGGGCAAACGGCGGAGGGCAATATATTGACCCCGAAACTGGTCGGTGGGTCGGTTGGTTTGCATCCTGTTTGGCTGATGTTTTCGCTGTCTGCTTTTGGGGCGTTGGCGGGTTTTACTGGGCTGTTGCTGGCTGTGCCTATGGCGGCGTGTATCGGTGTGGTTTCCCGCTTTGCCATAGGGCGGTATTTGCAAGGTCGTTTGTATCAAGGCGCGGATTTCAAGGGCGAGGCGGTGAAGAAAAAGCCCCGTGCGGGTAAAAACACGGGTAAAAGGTAGACCCGTGGTTAAGCAACTGATTTTTGATTTGCCAGTGAAAACGGCCTTTGGGCGGGCCGATTTCTTTGTGTCCGATTCCAATGAAACTGCGGTAAAAATGCTAACGCGAGTCGGCGCAGACGCACCCGTGGCGTTGATTTTAGTCGGCGAATCGGGGGCGGGTAAATCCCATCTGGCGCGGATTTGGGCGGATGATTGCGGTGCGAAGGTGATAAACTGCGCGGATTTGGCGGGGGCGGATTTAGCGATTTTGTCCGAATCGCGCGTGTGTGTAGAGGATTGCGGGGCGATGCCGCCCGCCTGTGAAACCGCGTTGTTTCATCTGTATAATTTGATGATGGACGCGGGGGCGGGGACTCGGCTGTTATTAACCAGCGCGATTCCGCTGCGCGATTGGGCGATTGGCATCCCCGATTTGCAGAGCCGTTTGCAAGCCGCAGGGTTTGCTCGTGTAGCCCCGCCTGACGATCAACTGCTGGCGATGATTATGTTAAAGCAGTTTGATGACCGTCAAATTTTGATTGAGCCAAAGGTGTTGGATTATATTTTATCACGGATGGAGCGGTCGTTTGCTATGGTCGCGCGACTGGTGCAAGAGATGGATAAAATGGCGTTAGGGCAAGGCAAACCCATCGGGCAGAAAATCGCGCGGGAGGTTTTGACAAGGGTGAATTGTGAATGGTGAATGGTGAATTGGGTTTGTGGCGAACTTCTTTCCTAAAATAACTAACACCCAGTTATTAAATAACCAAAAATAACTCACCATAGTTATTTTAGATAACGGATAATTAGAATAACCAATAATTCACAATTCATAATTCATAATTCATCATTCACCCGCAGAACCCGTGCCAAATCGCCCTTTACCAAAGACCCGCTCAGCTCACACAATCCATCAATCACACGCATTCGCTCTGATTCCTGCTCTTTATAAAAATCACCGACAACATAGCCCGACACACCCGCCTTATTATCAGGGCGACCAATGCCAATCCGCACCCTCTGATACTCCGCACCCATATGTGCATCAATGGATTTCAGCCCGTTATGCCCGCCCGCGCCTCCGCCGGTTTTTATCCGCACCCGAGCCAAGGGCAAATCCAAATCATCGTGGAAAACAATAACATCCGCCAGTGCTATTTTATAAAAATCGGCGGTGGCACGCACAGACTGCCCCGATAGGTTCATAAAAGTCATCGGCTTTAGCAAAATAACCTTTTCCCCGTCAATATCGCCCGCCGTAACCAAGCCGTTAAACTTATCACGCCAAGGGGCAAACCCGTGTCGCCGCGCCAGCGCATCAACCACCATAAAGCCTATATTATGGCGATGGTGGCTGTATTGCGGTCCGGGATTTCCCAATCCAACACATAATTTCATATCACGCTCCTTTGCAAATTCTCGTGCAAAACCCAAACTTACCAGCAAAGCCGATAAAAAAACACCCCCAAACCCAAGCTGGCATCGCGAGGGTTTGAAGGTGTTTTACTCTCAACAGAAAAGACCACAAAAGTGACCACAAAAATTCACAGAAAGACTGCGAAAATCCGCGAAATTCGGTAGCTTATTCTTTATCAGAACCCTCTTCTGTTGGTGTTTCTTCTGCACCTTCTTCTGCGGCGTCTGTTGCGGCGGCTTGATCAGCCTCCTCATCCTCAGCACTCAGAACTGTTGGGGCAGCTACGTTTAGAATCATAAAATCACGATCTGCAATAACAGGATTCGCACCCTCTGGCAGAGTAACCTTGGAAATCGTTATCGAATCACCAATATCCAAATCGGCAATGTCAATTGGGATGTTTTCTGGAATATCGCCAGCCGTGACTCGCAGTTCAATATCGTTGCGCACCATAGTCAAAACGCCACCTTTTTTCAAACCAACACAAATCTCTTCGTTTTCAATCAGCAACGGAATGTGCATATTAATACGGCTATCGCGTTTCAAGCGGAGCAAATCGATATGCACGGGCAAATCCTTTACGACATCGCGTTGAACGCTACGACACACGCACCGAACATCGTCTTGCCCGTCCAGTTTCAGGTTGAAAAGAGTGGACATGAAGCCACCGTCTTTCAGCCGTTTGAACAGGATATTAAAGGGGATAGCGATGGGCATAGGCTCTGCCCCGCCGCCATAAACAACGCCCGGCACAAGGCCTTCGCGTCTTGCAGAGCGGGCGGCCCCCTTGCCTGTCCCCGCGCGTGGTTGTACCACTAAATCAGGAATTTTTCCTGCCATGATGTGCTCCTTTTAGAGTTTTTTAGAACTGCGGCTTGCCTCCAAGGGTGCAAGTCCGCGAATAAGAAACCCCATGTAGGCGATTTTTGGGGGGGATGCAAGTGTTTTTAGTGATTAATGATTAGTGATTAGTGATTAGTGGGGTTTTAATGATGAATTATTGGTTATTTGGGATTAAGAGCAGAGGTTTTTTGTTGCGCCCTCACTGCGTTCGGTTGCCCGCCCGCCCACCCCTCCTGCGGAGAGCTGGACGGGCTATTTTTTGGCTGGGGTTTGGCTCAGCGTCTTGTATAGTGTCTAAATAAATTTAGGAAATAACTATCGTCTTGAAACCAAAGGGCTTTTGGCATGCCCTCACACCGTGAGGGCTACGCACAAAAGACCACGCTGGTCGGCATTCGCGTAGCGATGACGAAGACCCGAAGGGCATCACTAATCACTAATCACTAATCACTAATCACTCCTCGCGCCAATCCCCCAACAAACTCCAACACCTGCTCTGCTGTATCCCCATCGGCTATCCGCTCGACAATGGCAGAGCCGACAACCACACCATCCGCCACACGCGACATCAAACGAACATCCTCAAACGTCTTAATCCCAAAACCCACGCAAATCGGCAAATCACTGACCGCGCGAATCGGCACCAACTCCCCCGCGACCGAATCGGCAGAAGAAGACCCCGCGCCAGTCACCCCCTTAATCGCTACATAATAAACGAAACCAGCCGCGCCGCGCATCACGACACCTAACCGCCCCGCGTCAGTAGTCGGCGTGGCAAGCCGAATGAAATGCAAGCCCGCGGCTTGGGCTGGCAAACACAGCTCTTCATCCTCTTCTGGCGGTAAATCCACGATAATCACGCCATCCACACCCGCCGCGACCGCATCACGGATGAAATCAGCAACCCCGTGATTGTAAATTGGGTTGTAATAGCCCATCAACACAATCGGCGTTATATCATCCGCCGCGCGAAACACCCGCACCTGTTCCAACGTCTTTATCAGAGTCATACCGCCCGCCAACGCCCGTTGCCCAGCCTTTTGTATGATAACTCCATCCGCCATAGGGTCACTGAACGGCAACCCCAGCTCAATAATATCTACCCCCGCGCGAGGCAACCCCAGCAGTATATCCAGCGAGGTTTGATAATCCCCATCCCCCGCCATAATATACGAAATAAAGGCAGGGCGGCCTTGCTCCCGCAGAGCTTTGAACTTTTTATCTATACGATTATCCGCACTATTCATCACGACTCCCGTCACATTTGATATGGTCTTTTGCGTGAAAATACAGTAAATCCACACAAAAAACAATCACAAAAATCAATCCATAAAAAGGAACACCCCCATGGGATTTAAAACTGGTATCGTTGGCATGCCCAATGTTGGCAAATCCACGCTGTTTAACGCGCTGACTTCATCGGGGGCGGCCGCGGCGGCGAACTTCCCGTTTTGCACGATAGAGCCGAATACGGGCGAAGTCACCGTCCCCGACCCTCGGCTTGATGTGCTGGCGGGGATTGCTGGCTCTGCCCAGATTATCCCTGCAAAGATGACCTTTGTGGATATCGCGGGGCTGGTAAAAGGCGCGGCACAGGGCGAGGGGCTCGGCAACCAATTCCTTGCCCATATTCGCGAATGTGACGCGATAACCCACCTTGTGCGGTGCTTTGAAAACGACGATATCACGCATGTAGAGGGGCGGATTGACCCGCTTGCCGATATAGAATTGATTGAAACCGAGCTGATTCTGGCGGATTTGGATTCCATTGAAAAACGCTTGCACGGTATTGTGCGCAAGATAAAATCGGGCGATAAGGATATTTTGGAACAACGCGATTTGATGCTCCGCGCACAGGCGTGTTTGGAAAAGGGCGACCCAGCACGGATGATTCAGGTGGATGCGGAACAGGCGCGGGCGTGGAAAGCCTTGGGGCTATTGTCCGCCAAACCGATTTTGTTTTTATGTAATGTTGAGGAAGAATCGGCAGCCTCTGGCAACGCGTATTCCGCGTTGGTGGAAGGCGTGGCAAAGGCGCAAAACGCCGCCTGTGTTGTTATTTCCTGCGCGATTGAACAGGAAATCAGCCAACTGGACGGGGACGAAGCCAAGATGTTTTTGGATGAAATGGGTTTGGCAGAGCCAGGGTTAAATCGCCTTATCCGTGCGGGCTATGATTTATTGACCTTGCAGACGTTTTTCACGGTCGGGCCAAAGGAAGCGCGGGCTTGGACGGTGGCGCGGGGCGTGCTTGCACCACAGGCGGCGGGGGTGATTCACGGGGATTTTGAGCGTGGATTTATCCGTGCGGAAACGATTGGGTATGATGATTATGTCTCTTGCGCGGGCGAATCGGGTGCTAAAGAGGCTGGCAAAATGCGCGCCGAGGGTAAGGGGTACGCCCTGCGCGACGGCGATGTTTTGCATTTTTTGTTTAACACTTAGGGGGAATTAGTGCAGGTTTCTGTTGCCAGGTACCTGCGGACCCCGCCCAGATCCTGCAAAGGAAAGGGAGTTAGGTTTTGGTTTCCCTACTGCTATGCAGCAAGAGCCACCGGAGCATTGTTGTTATTTGCAACTAAGCTTCTTGGGTCGATAACAGCGACACCGCACCGAGCAAAAGCTAACATTTTTAGACGTCCGTCGATCCTATTTCGGCCCCGCAATCCAAATTTTTGGGTTTTGGTGGAGCCGCTGGGTACCGCCCCCAGGTCCGATCCGCTTATTCTATGCGCGTTTATCACTATAGTTCCGTAAGGAACATGGTGCATATAGCAACAGGGAAAGGGGTTGTCAAGGGTTTTTTTGCTAACGAGCGTAATTTTCTCCCAAAACAGACGCCAAAGTCGGGCGTTCCACCATTTTATAGGCATCACTTCCGTCTGTTTTGATTCGCCTGCCACAATTTGGACACCGCTGTGATTTCGCCCACAAATCCGCTGGTGCAGGTTCGCCAAACATGGATTGATAGACTTCCAGCGTTTGTCGCCAAGCACGTTTCAAATTCGCCTCATCCACCGCGCCACGCATGCCGAAGTAAGGGAAATGGTGCAAAAATTCCCCATAAATCGCTTGGCAATCAACCGCGTATTTTTGGGTATCAAGAATGTGTAAATGCCAGAATTCATCAACAAGGCTTGATGGAACAAGGGGTAAGTCTGGATGCTCTTTGCACATTTCAAGATAGCGTTTGTATTCTTTTTCAACGCGCAGGGCAAAATCAACATCCCAGCCCATGCCTTCTTCATCATCAAGGCATTTGACAACGATAGGTTCTAAGTTTAGGTCTTGGGGGTTTATGGTTATTGGTTGTTTCATTTTGTTTCTCCTTTAGGTTTTTTGTGGGGTTTGGTAAGCCACTTTAATGTTTTATTATGGTTTAATAAAAATTACAAGGGCGAACGGTGATTTTTAGATGGGGGTTAGCCAATGTTGGGGACGTTCTATATCATCTGGAAGTTGTGTATGTTCATCTCCAAACATTTTATTAACTTGCTCTTGGGTTAGTTTTTTAGCCTTACTAAAATCAGCACCATGAACTTTTGTACCCTCAAATCTTGCTCCTCTAAGTGTAGCACCTTCAAAATACGCCTCTGTTAAAATAGCATCGTCAAAAGAAACATAAGACAAATCTGTTTTATAAAATTTGGACTGATAAAACTTACTTTTATCAAAAATTGTGCCATTACTGCTATCGGTGTATGTGTTAAAACTAAGCTCGCTAAACCGATAGCCTGATAAATTGCAGTTTTCTAAATTAACACGAAATTTATCCCGCTTCCAGAATAATAGATATTTCTTTTTTGTACCTAAAACATCTATCCCAGCTTGAATATCTTCTCTCATAGGTTTATATTTCTTTAAAGCCGTTACACGTACATAAGCACACAGAATATCCATAATTTTTTCATAATCATCATCGCTATCTTTGGCAATACGTTCCAACGAATAAATCCCACCGACTCGTGCCTCTATATTGGGTTTATTATCCTTATTATTATCAAAATTCTGTTTATAAGCACCAATTTGATCTATTGCCCGCGAGATTTGCTCGGCTACCCGCCCATGCTCGCTAATTTTATTTTGGTTATCGGAAATTAAATTGCGTGCAATAGCGATAATATAACCAATAATAGCACCTGCGGCCGCAACAATACCAAAATAGCGAATAGAGATAGAAAAAATAATTCCTGCGTCAATTATCTGTTCAGACGGGACGACACCAGTTGGATTTGTTAGTTTAGGTAAATCTTTTATTAATTTAGATAAATTTTCATAAAGTGTAGAAATATCCGGCCAAAAAAATTGAAAAGCTGCAATAATAAAACCAACTGCGACCAAAAGCAAAGCACCTGCAAGAATTTTTCTAATACCTCTCCATAAAAGTTTGCACCAAGCCCTAAAACGCTTTGCCCGTTCTTTAACTATATGTCGCCATTTAATAGTAGCCCAAATAATAATAAAACAAACAACAAGAATCGGAATAAAATTATCTTTCAAAAAGTTCCATAATTCATATAAATAACACATAACCATAACTAAACCTCCCTTTTCACCATCATTTTCTTAATCTCAGCAATCGCTTTCGCGGGGTTCAGCCCTTTGGGACAGGTCTTGGCACAATTCATAATCGTATGACACCGATACAACTTGAACGGGTCATCCAAGGCATCCAGCCGTTCGCTCGTCGCCTCGTCTCTGCTATCAATCAGCCACCGATACGAAGCCAACAAAGCCGCTGGTCCAAGGTATTTATCGCCATTCCACCAATAGCTGGGACAGGAGGTAGAACAGGCCGCGCACATCACGCATTCATACAAACCATCCAGCTTTTTACGGTCATCAATGGACTGTTTCCATTCCTCTTTCGGGCGGGCGGTTTTGGTTTCTAACCACGGCATAATAGCCGCATGCTGGGCATAAAAATTGGTTAAATCAGGCACCAAATCCTTTACCACAGGCATATGAGGCAGGGGATAGATTTTAATATCGCCCTTAATATCATCCAGCCCGTAGATACACGCCAGCGTATTGACTCCGTCAATATTCATCGCGCAGGACCCGCAAATCCCCTCCCTGCACGATCTTCGAAACGTCAGGGTCGGGTCAATCTCATTCTTAATTTTTATCAGCGCGTCCAGCACCATTGGCCCGCATTTATCGCGGTCAATTTGATAGATATCCACGCGCGGATTATCGGCATTATCGGGGTCATACCGATAAATCCTTAGGGTTGTAATCCGAGTCGCCCCATCGGGCGCAGGCCAAGTCTTGCCCGTCGTCATACGTGAATTTTTTGGAAGGGTTAGTTCAACCATTTTATCCTCTTTTATTTAGTTGTTAGTTGTTAGTTATTAGTTGTTAGTTGTTAAGCACCATCTGCACCCAAGTTATCCATTATCCAAGTTATCGCGGGCATTAAATCGTTATTATCCTCTATCCGCAACATCCTTATATCACCAACAGACGGCGCGAACCAAGGAAACATTTTAGATAATTCTTGCACTGCCAAAACACACTCAACAGCACTAATACTATCATTGCCAAAATACATACTTTTCTGCTGACGATAAAATCCACGAGCGATTAAAACCTCCGCAATATCATTATAAGCATTACCCGTTGACTTAACATGATAGTGTTCGTCCAGCTTGGCTTGAACCATATCAAACGCGATTCCATAAATCGTTTTATTTACTATTTTATCATTCATTTTTAACTCCTAAATAACTAATAACTAATCACTAATAACTAATAACTAGTAGACTCGTGCTTTCGGCGCGATTTTTGCCAGTGAAATGCCGCCATCTGCCTCCGCAGTTAACGGCGCAGTATGAACATCGCGGTAACTCATCGCGACCGAAGCCCCCGCAACCCGTGCCAGCGAATGCACCCGCCAATTCGCATCATCTCTATCTGGATAATCCTCGTGCGCGTGCGCCCCGCGTGATTCGCGCCGCGCCACCGCCCCAAATATAGTCGCCAGTGCGTTCGGCATTAAATTCGCCAATTCCAGCGTTTCCATCAAATCCGAATTCCATATCAGCGAGCGGTCGCTAACGCTAATATCATCCAGTTTGCCCGCTATCGTGGTCATTTTCTCACACCCCTCTGCCAGGGTTTTTTCGGTGCGAAACACGGCCGCATCGGCTTGCATAGTCTTTTGCATTTCCAAACGTAAATCAGCCGTTGCCACCGCCCCGCCCGCATAACGCAACCCGTCAAACCGCGCAACGCATTTATCCACGCAAGCCATATTTACAGGGGGATTGGCCGCCCCTGCCTCAATAATCTGCCCCGCGCGAACAGCGGCGGCGCGCCCGAAAACAACCAGATCTATCAAACTGTTAGAACCCAGCCGATTCGCGCCATGCACGGACGCACACCCAGCCTCCCCCACAGCCATAAGACCGGGCAAAATACGGTCATGGTCTTCGGCGGAGGGATTCAAAACCTCGCCCCAATAATTGGTCGGTATCCCGCCCATATTGTAATGCACGGTTGGCAAAACGGGAATCGGCTCTTTGTGAATATCCACACCCGCAAATATCCGCGCCGATTCGGTAATGCCGGGCAAACGTTCCGCCAGAGTCTCTGGCGGTAAGTGATTCAAATGCAGATGAATATGGTCTTTTTCCGTGCCAATCCCCCGCCCCGCACGGATTTCCAAGGTCATGCACCGCGACACGACATCCCGCGAAGCCAAATCTTTGTAGGTCGGGGCGTAACGTTCCATAAACCGTTCGCCCTCGGCATTGGTTAAATATCCGCCTTCGCCCCGTGCACCTTCGGTAATCAAGCAACCCGCGCCATAAATCCCGGTTGGGTGGAATTGCACGAACTCCATATCCTGCAAGGCAAAACCAGCCCGCGCCACCATACCACCGCCATCGCCGGTACAGCTATGCGCGGAGGTCGCGCTGAAATACGCCCGCCCATAGCCGCCCGTTGCCAGAACAACCATCTTTGCGTTAAACACATGCAGGCTGCCATCGTCCAGTTTCCACGCGACTACACCTTGGCAAATACCGTCCGTGCTGATGATTAAATCCAGCACAAAGTATTCTATGTAAAATTCCGCATTATGTTTCAATGACTGCCCGTAAAGCGTGTGTAAAATCGCATGCCCCGTGCGGTCGGCAGCGGCACAGGTGCGTTGAGCGGGCGGACCTTCGCCATATTCGGTGGTATGTCCGCCAAAAGGTCGTTGGTAAATTTTGCCCTCTTCGGTGCGTGAAAACGGCACGCCATAGTGTTCCAGTTCATAAACCGCCTTGGGGGCTTCGCGGACAAGGTATTCCATCGCGTCCGTATCGCCGAGCCAGTCTGACCCCTTTATCGTATCGTATAAATGCCATTTCCAATGGTCGTTCATATCCGTGCCGACGTCCATATTGCCAAGGCTGGCGGCTATTCCGCCTTGGGCGGCGACGGTGTGCGAACGGGTGGGGAATAATTTGGATATACAGGCGGTTTTTAGCCCTTGTTCCGCCATGCCTAGGGTCGCGCGGAGCCCTGCCCCGCCTGCGCCAACGACTATCACATCGTAATCATGGTGGGTGTATTGATAGCTTGCCATGGGGGAGTCCTTTTATATGGGGGGTTCAGTTACGTATCATCAGGGATATCAGGGCGAATACAGCGGCAGAGCCAACACCCCAGCAAAACGCACGGATAAGAATCGGCAGAATGATGACGGCGGGTTTTGCGTGGATATAATCGCCGACTATGACTTGGAGTCCGTCGCTGAGGTGCTTGCTGGTAAGCAGGAAAAACATGGTGAGGGGTAAGGCGACTATCGGTGAGGCTAGGCAAGCGATGACTTCCGCATGGGGTTTGCCGATTAAACAGCCAAAGATAACAACAGCAAAGATGGTCAGGGGAATCAGCGCGAGTGCGGTGAATCTTTCCATCAGCCAATGTTTAGCGTGGGGACGGTTCGTGGTCATAATACACCCCCAAAATACAACAGGCAAAGGGCGGTTAAAACCACGCTACCGATAATCATTATCCAGCCCATTCTGTCCGCGTTTTGCACCGATAGCCCCGCGCCCATATCCCAAATAAGGTGGCGAATCCCGCCCAAACTGTGGTAAAATAACGCCCAGAGTGACGCGGATAGGATGATGATACCGATTGGATGGGTTAGCACGCAAGTCATAAAAGCAAAGGCTTTTGGCGATACCGCCGCCGCCCAAACCCACCCTGATATTAGGAAAAACGCGACAATCAGCGATAACCCACTGATACGCACGAGGATGGAGGTCATAGAGCTCATCTGCGGGCGATAAATCGTCAAATGCGGCGAAAGCGGGCGGTTTTGTGGGGGTTGTGGCGGTTTATCGGTCATGTTTTTGAGCTTATAGCGTTTGATGGCAAAGCGCAAGGGGGTTTTTTAGTTGTTAGTTATTAGTTATTAGTTGTTAGTGATGAATTGACAATTAACAATTCCCACACTATACTCATACCTCAAACCATCCCAAAAGACCCGCCACAAATGACAGATTCCATAGATAAAACCACTATAAACACATCGGGCATTCTGCCAACCCGCCGCCTCCGCGCCACGCCTTTCACCAAAGCTATGGAGAAAACACCGCCCCGTTCCTACACCATTTACAACCACATGTTCCTGCCTGCGGTTTTTAATTCTTTACAAGACGACTATCACCATTTGAAAAATCACGTCCAGATTTGGGACGTTTCGGTCGAACGGCAAGTGCTGCTAAAGGGCAAAGACGCAAGGCGATTGGCCGTTATGATGACTCCGCGAGATTTGCGTAAAGCCCGCGTGGGACGGTGTTATTACGCGCCTTTGACTAACGCGAAAGGCGGGATTATAAACGATCCGTTGGTGTTGTGTTTGGATGAAGACGAGTTTTCCTTTTCAATCGCCGATAGCGATGTTTTGCTTTGGGTGCAGGGTTTGGCGCAGGGGCTGGGGCTGGATGTAGAGGTCACCGAACCCGATGTCAACCCGCTTGCGATACAGGGTCCCCGCGCCGATGATTTGATGGCGGAAGTATTTGGGCATGAAATCCGTGCGTTGAAATTCTTTGATTTCGCACCGTTTGAGTTTCAGGGGGTGCAGATGAATATCGGGCGGTCTGGTTGGTCTAAACAAGGCGGGTTTGAGATTTATTTGAATGATTCCGCATTGGGCGAGGCTTTGTGGAATGCGATTATGCTCGCAGGTGCACCGTATAATATCCGTGCTGGTTGCCCCAATTTGATTGAACGGATTGAGGGCGGGTTATTTAGCTATGGCAACGATATGACTACGGATGAAACTCCGTTAGAGGTTGGGCTGGATGCCTATTGCAATCTGGACGCGGGGCATGATTTTATCGGTAAAGAGGCGTTGTTAAAGCAGCGTGAAGAGGGTGTGAAACGCCGTATTATGGGTGTGCGGATAGAGGGTGCGCCGATGACTCCCGTCTATATTCCCCTGGATTGTTTTGATAAAGGGTGGCGCAAGGGCAATCGTAAGGTTGGCTTTGTGACCTCTGGCGTTTATTCGCCTGATTTTGATGCGAACCTTGGCTTTGCTATGTTGGATATTGACTATGCCAAGGATGGGGCGTTGGTGGAAATCGCGATGGATGGGGAACGCCGTGTTGGGCGAGTGTGTCCGTTGCCGTTTAATAGTTATTAGTTGTTAGTTATTAGTTGTTAGTGATTGGTTATTTTGGATTAGGGGTTAGGTATTAAAAGTTAAGGGCAGAGGTTTTTTGTTTGCGCCATTTCTTCGAAATGTCGCCCGCCCGCCCACCCCTCCTGCGGAGAGCTGGACGGGCTATTTTTTGGCTGGGGTTTGGCTCAGCGTCTTGTATAGTGTCTAAATAAATTTATAGAGACCTTATCGTCTTGAAACCCAAGGGCTTTTGCGCCACGTCTGCTTACGCTCAAAGAGCGTAAGAGACTACGCGCAAAAGACCACGCCCTCGCTTGGGGCTGGTCGGCATTTCAAAGAAATGACGAAGACATTGTTTTTATTTTCGGGCAGGTTCAACTGCCCTTGTGGGCAGACTCACTAATAACTAACAACTAACAACTAATAACTAATAACTAGGCTTGCTCTTCCCCGCTAAACCCTATAAACAACACCACACACCCACAAATACAAAGGAACCCACAATGAACCCCAAAATAAAACGCCCAAAAATCGCTCTTATCGGTGCTGGCATGATCGGCGGCACTCTGGCGCACTTATTCGCCCTAAAACAACTCGGTGATATTGTTTTGTTTGATATAGCGGAAGGCACTCCGCACGGCAAAGCCCTTGATTTAACCCAATCCGCCCCGATTGAAAAATTTGACGCACACCTGAAAGGCACGACCGATTACGCGGACATAGCCGACGCGGATGTTTGCGTCGTAACGGCTGGCATCCCGCGCAAACCTGGGATGTCGCGCGATGATTTGCTGGGTATTAACCTGAAAATCATGAAATCGGTCGGGCAAGGTATTGCCAAAGCCGCCCCTAATGCTTTTGTTATCTGTATCACCAATCCGCTGGACGCTATGGTCTGGGCGTTGCAACAATACAGTGGCTTGCCGACAAACCGAGTCTGCGGTATGGCGGGTGTCCTAGACAGTGCGCGGTTTCGCGCGTTTCTGGCAGAGGAAATGAATGTATCGGTGAAAGATGTCAGCGCGTTTGTCCTTGGCGGGCATGGCGATACGATGGTGCCACTGCCTCGGTATTCCACGGTTGGCGGGATTCCCCTGCCCGATTTGGTGAAAATGGGTTGGATGAGTCAGACGAAACTCGATTCCATAGTCCAACGCACCCGCGATGGTGGCGCAGAAATCGTGGGCTTGCTGAAGACGGGTTCGGCCTATTATGCCCCCGCGTCCAGTGCTGTGGAAATGGCGCAGGCCTATCTGCAAGACCAAAAACGGCTGTTGCCTTGCGCGGCGCATTTGGCTGATTCCTATGGGGTAAAAGGGCTCTATGTCGGTGTGCCAACGATTATTGGTGCGGATGGGATTGAACGGATTGTAGAGATTGAATTGAATAAAACCGAGCAGGCTGGTTTTGATAAATCAGTGGAGTCGGTGAAAGGGCTTTTGGCGGCTTGCAAACAGATAGACCCTCAGCTAGGGTAGATTACGCGAACCTCGCATAACATTCTTGGATATAAAAACCGATGACACAGGCAGACACGAACCAACCTAATATAAATAAGGGGGCGGGCAATGAAGACCAGCACGCTCTGTCGTTTTTACAGGGGGATAATGCCGCCTATATTGGGCAAATATACGCGGCGTTTTGCCAATCGCGCGATTCGGTGGATAAGAGCTGGGCGGATTTTTTTGATGCTGCGTTAAAGGATAATGCGAAAGAGAGTGCAACGGATGCAACGGATGAAACAACCGCACCCAGTTGGAAACGTGCCGATTGGCCTCTAACGAATCAAGAAACCTCACCCGATACGCAATGGTCTAATGGGGGGAACAAAGGCAACGGCAAGGCAGATGGCAAAACCCAAGCCACAACCCCTGCCCCCTCCTCCACAGAAAATAAAACCGAAACCCCCGCCGAAACCAAACGTGCGGTTCTGGATAGTATCCGCGCCCTCATGCTGATTCGCGCCTATCGCCTACGCGGGCATTTAATCGCGGATTTAGACCCGCTTGATATGCGCGATAAAACCCCGCATCCCGAATTAGCCCCCGAAAACTACGGATTTACCGATGCTGACCTCGACCGCGAAGTCGTTCTGGACAATGTATTGGGCATGCAATCCGCGACTATCCGCGAAATCCTGACTGTCCTACGCCGCACCTATTGCGGCACTTTCGCCCTGCAATATATGCACCTTTCTAACCCCGATGAGGCAAGCTGGCTAAAGGAACGGATAGAAGGATATAAAAACGAAATCCAATTCACGAAAGAGGGTCGCGCGGCGATTCTAAACAAGATGGTAGAGGCAGAAGGATTCGAACACTTCTGCCATGTCAAATACTCTGGCACGAAACGCTTTGGGCTGGATGGGGCAGAATCCCTCATCCCCGCTATGGAGCAAATCATCAAACGCGGTGGCGCCCTTGGGATTAAGGATATTATCATCGGCATGCCACACCGCGGGCGGCTCAATGTGCTATCCAATGTGATGGCAAAACCCTACCGCGCGATTTTCAACGAATTCTTTGGTGGCTCGTCCAAACCCGACCAAGTGGAGGGCTCTGGCGATGTCAAATACCATCTGGGTGCGTCCGCCGACCGTATCTTTGACGATAACAATGTACATTTATCCCTAACCGCCAATCCGTCCCATTTGGAGGCGGTTAATCCAGTGGTTCTCGGCAAAGCCCGCGCCAAGGGTGACCGCAACGGGCGCAATCGTTCCGCCATTCTGCCCCTGTTATTACACGGTGATGCTGCCTTTGCTGGGCAGGGGATTATTGCCGAGTGTTTCGGGCTATCTGGCCTTCGCGGGCATATCACGGGTGGCACGATTCATATCGTTGTTAATAATCAAATCGGTTTCACAACCTCGCCCCACGATAGCCGTTCTTCGCCCTATCCCACCGATATTGCTATGATGGTGGAGGCACCGATTTTCCACGTGAATGGCGATGATCCAGAGGCTGTTGTGCATGCCGCAAAAGTCGCCGTGGAATTCCGCCAGAAGTTCAATAAAGATGTGGTTATTGATATTTTCTGCTATCGCCGATTTGGCCATAATGAGGGGGACGAGCCGATGTTCACCCAGCCCCAAATGTATAAAAAAATCCATGCCCACAAAAGCTCTATGCAGATTTATGCCGACCGATTGATAAAAGATGGGCTGTTAAGTGCAGAGCAGTTTGAACAGCAAAAGACCGATTTCCAAAACAAACTGGATGAAGAATTCACCGCAGGGCGCGATTACAAACCGAACAAAGCCGATTGGCTGGATGGAAACTGGTCGCATTTGGAAAGCACAGACCCAGAATATCAACGCGGTAAAACCGCGATTTCCAAGACTCGGTTTAAGGAAATTGCGGCGGCTTTAACCAAAGTCCCCGCCGATTTTAACCCCCATAAAACGCTGTTGCGGATTTTGAAGGCAAAACAGGCGGCGTTGGAAAACGGCACGGGGATTGATTGGGCTACCGCAGAGGCGTTGGCTTTTGGTTCTTTGCAGATAGAGGGTTTTGCCGTGCGATTATCAGGGCAGGATTGCACCCGTGGCACGTTCAGCCACCGTCATTCTGGCTTTGTTGATCAGGAAAGCGGGCAGAAATACTATCCATTAAATCATATACGCGAAGGCAAACAAGCACCTTATGAGGTGATAGATTCGATGCTATCCGAATACGCGGTTTTGGGTTATGAATACGGGTATTCTTTGGCAGAGCCGAACGCATTGACGATATGGGAGGCGCAGTTTGGCGATTTCGCCAATGGTGCGCAGATTATGATTGACCAGTTTATTTCATCGGGTGAATCCAAATGGTTGCGGATGTCTGGGCTGGTGATGCTACTGCCCCATGGCTATGAAGGGCAAGGACCAGAGCATTCCTCCGCCCGCCCCGAAAGGTTTTTACAGATGTGTGCAGAGAGCAATTGGATAATCGCAAACTGCACCACTCCCGCCAATTATTTCCATATTTTGCGCCGTCAGTTGCATCGTACTTATCGTAAGCCTTTGGTGATTATGGCGCCGAAATCCTTGTTACGTCATAAAATGGCGGTTAATGATGTCGCGCATTTCACCGCCGATTCCAGCTTTCACCGTATTTTGCATGATGACGCGGAAAACGGCTTGTCCGATACAAAACTGGTTGCCGATAAGCAGATAAAACGGGTGGTTTTATGTAGTGGCAAGGTTTATTATGACCTGCTGGCAGAACGCGATAATCGCGAAATCCGCGATATTTACCTGATGCGGGTGGAGCAAATCTACCCCGTGCCGAAAATCGCTTTGACCAAGGAACTATCGCGGTTTAAGCAAGCCGATATCGTCTGGTGTCAGGAAGAACCCCAAAACCAAGGTGTTTGGTCGTTTATCAACCCGCATTTGGAAGAATTGCTGTTGAAAATCGGTGCAAAACACACCCGCCCGATTTATGTAGGGCGAGGCGAAGCCGCCGCCCCCGCCACTGGTTTGGCGCGGAGTCATAAGGAAGAGCAGGATTCTCTGGTCAATGATGCGTTAAGTTTGAAACCCGCAAAATCTGTTAAAAAAGGAAAGAAATAATGTCTAAAGAAATCAGCGAAGTTCGCGTGCCTACTCTGGGTGAAAGCGTTACCGAGGCAACCATCGCCAAATGGCATAAAAAAGCTGGCGATACCGTCGCCCGTGATGAAATAATTTGCGAGCTGGAAACGGATAAAGTGTCCGTTGAGGTATCCGCGGCAGAGGCTGGCGTGTTGGCGGAAATCATCGTGGCAGAGGGTGCGAATGTTGGGATTGATGCGTTGCTGGCGACTATTAAAATTGGCGCGGCGGGCGATTCCGTGAAGAACGGCGCGGGCGCAGAGGAGAGCCCTGTTGCGCCCGACCCTGCGCCCGCGACCCCCGCCAATACGGGCGGTAATAAAACGACTACCACAGTCGTGGCGACAGAAACGCCCACCCCCGCAGGAGTCAAAAACGCACCCTCGGCAGAAAAATTGATGACGGAACATAGCCTGCAAAACATTGCTGGCACGGGGCGTGACGGACGGATTATGAAGGCCGATGTGCTGGCGGCGTTAGACCGCACCACACCGATAAACACCCCCGCAAGCTCCCCCGTTTCGGCGAAAACCCCGCAACAAGGGGAGGAGCGAGTCAAAATGACTCGCCTGCGTCAAACCATCGCCAAACGGCTGAAAGACAGCCAAAACACCGCCGCCATGTTGACCACTTATAACGAGGTTGATATGTCCGCGATTATCGCCCTTCGTGCCGCCCATCAGGCGGATTTCGTGAAAAAACACGGGATAAAACTGGGGTTTATGGCGTTTTTCACCAAGGCATGTTGCGTTGCATTAAAAGAAGTGCCAGAGGTTAATTCCGAAATTGACGGCGATGAAATCGTGTATAAAAACTATGTTAATATGGGGATAGCCGTCGGCACCCCCAACGGTTTGGTCGTCCCTGTGCTGCGCGATGCCGACCAGATGAGCTTTGCTGATGTGGAAAAAAACCTGTTTATATTGGGGCAGAAAGCCCGCGATGGGCAACTGGCTATGGATGATTTGCAGGGCGGTAGTTTTACGATTTCCAATGGGGGGATTTATGGCTCTATGATGTCGTCGCCGATTTTGAACCCCCCGCAATCGGGGATTTTGGGGATGCACGCGATACAAAAACGCGCGGTTGTGGTGGAGGATGCGGTGGTCGCCCGCCCGATGATGTATTTGGCTTTGTCCTATGACCATCGCGTGGTGGATGGCAAAGGGGCGGTTACGTTTCTGGTGCGTGTGCGTGAGTTGCTGGAAGACCCCGCGCGGTTGCTGATTGACGTTTGATTTTAGTGATTAGTTGTTAGTGATTAAAGGGGGAAATTAAAATGCGCAAAATAATCTTAATAGCACTGTTTGCTTTCGCCATCGCACTGCCCGCCACCGCGCAGGACTATGTTATATGCAAAGCCGTGGGGCGATTAGCCGAAAAAATAATGATTGAACGTCAAGACGGCACACCAATGGAACAGGTCATGGAGGCGGCGAAACAGAGCACTTCTGCCAACCCAGATTTCGCCGACATGGCAAAGCCACTCACCGAAATTATCCTTGCCGCATATAGCCACCCGCAGGGGCAAACCGCCCAAGCACAAACCCAAACCATCCAAGATTTCAAACGCACGGTCACAAAAACCTGCTATGAAAGCCTCTAAACCCAACTCTAAAACCCAACTTTAAAAAGGAAAAACAAAATGGCAAATTACGACGTTATCATCATAGGCGGGGGTCCGGGCGGTTATGTCTGCGCGATTCGCTGTGCGCAATTAGGACTGAAAACCGCTTGTGTAGAGGGGCGAGACGCGCTCGGCGGCACTTGCCTGAATGTCGGCTGTATTCCGTCCAAAGCGTTGCTCCACGCCAGCCATTGCTACCACGATGCCCAGCATAATTTTGAAAAAATGGGCATTACCGCGACTCCCAAAATAGATTTCGCCAAAATGCAGGAGTACAAAACGGGAGTCATCGCGCAAAACACCGCGGGGATTGAATTCCTGTTTAAGAAAAACAAAATCGATTGGCTGCGCGGTTGGGGCAGCTTGGCGGGCGACGGCAAGGTTAAAATCGGCAAAGAGACGCACAGCGCGAAATCCATCGTTATCGCTACGGGCTCGGATGTCGCGCCGTTAAAAGGCGTGGAGTTGGATGAGAAAATAGTCGTGTCCTCCACGGGCGCGTTATCCCTGCCCAAAGTGCCAAAGAAAATGGTCGTCATTGGCGCGGGAGTGATTGGGTTGGAAATGGGGTCGGTTTATGCTCGGTTGGGCAGCGAAGTCAGTGTGATTGAATACCTGCCCAGTATTACTCCAGGGATGGATGGTGAGGTCAGCAAAACCTTCCAGCGTATTCTAAAACGCCAAGGTTTGGGCTTTATTATGGGGGCGGCTGTGCAGTCCGTGTCGGTAAAAGGCAAAGGTGCAAAGGTGGAATATAAGGTGATGAAAACCGATAAGGTCGAGGTGATGGAGGCAGATTGCGTTCTGCTGGCAACGGGGCGGCGACCGTTTGTCGACGGGCTTGGGTTCGGCGATTTGGGTGGTGTGATGACTGCCCAAGGGCAGATTGAAACGAGTGCGGACTGGCGGACGAATCTGGACGGTGTTTATGCGATTGGCGATGTTTGCACGGGGCCGATGCTGGCGCATAAGGCCGAAGATGAGGGTATGGCAGTGGCCGAAGTGATAGCTGGTGGCAAAGGGCATGTCAATTACGGCATCATTCCCAGCGTGATTTATACCGCGCCAGAGGTTGCCAGTGTTGGGCAAACCGAGGAGCAGTTAAAGGAAGCGGGTGTGGATTATAAGGTTGGTAAATTTAGCTTTATGGGCAACGGGCGTGCTAAGGCGGTTTTCCAAGCCGATGGGTTTGTGAAAATGCTGGTGGATGCCGCGAGCGACCGTATTTTGGGGTGTCATGTGATTGGACCAGCGGCTGGGGATTTAATACACGAGGTTTGCGTGGCGATGGAATTCGGGGCTTCGGCGCAGGATTTGGCGATGACCTGTCACGCACATCCGACGTTCAGTGAGGCTATGCGAGAGGCCGCGCTGGCATGTGGCGATGGGGCGATACACGCGTGATTTAGTTGTTAGTTATTAGTTATTAGTTATTAGTTTTTTAGCCCTTCGGGTCTTCGTCATTTCTTTGAAATGCCGACCAGCCCCACGCGAGGGCGAGGGCTTTTGTGCATATAGAGCTTTTGCCTATAGGCAAAAGCCCATACACAAAAGCCTTTGGTTACAAGATGATAGGTTTTTCCTAGATTTATTTAGGCTTTGCTTAGATGCTAGGGTTGATTATTATCGGCTTAATGATTAGTTAATAAAAATGATAAAAAAGGATAATAAGATATGAATTTAAATTTTTCTATAGAATCTGATAACATACTTTCTTTTGTTAGACATTGGTCTGGGCTTTACAATGACCCTCTTGAAAGTATTTATGAAAAACACATAAAAGAAACCCTAACCGAGTATAACATAAAAGAGCTTTACAGATGGAAAAATGAAGGCAAAGGGAAAATTGCAGCCCATAAAATAAAAAGCATAGAAAATAATTATCTAATACCACTGCCCGCACTTGATAAACTTGAAGATAGATATTTGAATCATAAACAGGAAGGCGGGGCAATATGGAACATCTTTTATCTGCACATACTTTCAAAAAATCCGCATTTAAAACAGAAATTACCCGATGAATATCCTATATTTGATAAACACGCCTATCGCGCCATGCGCTTTATGAAATTAAAAGAACCTAGGGAACTGCCCAGATCAGATAGTCAGGCTAAAAAACTTTTTATATACACGGAATATATCAAATATAAAAAATTCTATAAAGAGATTGAAAACAAAATCCAAGAATACCTTAATGAGGATGGTGACCACGCAAAGCGTAAGATTGATATGGCATTATTTAAATTCGGACAATTTTTGGAAAAAGCTCAACCTTACCAACGCTAATGTATTGGCTTGGGCGCGTACTTACTTGAATATGGCTTGCCCTCAAGAGTTAAGTACGCACCCCTTTTTGCGTGTCGGTATCGCGTAGCGATAACGAAGACCCGCAAGGGCATCGTAATAATTCTAGAGCAGTTCTATAATTCTAGGAAACGACCGCCTTGTTTCTTAATTTTAGCGGGCGTGCCCGCAGGGGGGGCGGTCGCGCGCACCCTCACCCCCACGGGTGCGCGTCAGCTTATCGGTTGTACTGGGTCAGTGTATTTTAGAGTCGCTGGTGACGCAAAACCCTATTATCCTCGCTAACAAGACGCACACCCTTCGGGTTCGCGCGACCCGTGCCAAACATGACCGATGGGTTTTAATAGTGAATGGTGAATGATTCTTTTCTTTCGCCCTCACTTGGGGCAAGCCCCTTCGTTCGGGCTTCCCGCCCGCCCACCCCTCTGCGAGGCTTGGGCGGACGGGTTTTTATGGCTAAAGCCTATCCAAGCATCTAGGCAAAGCCTAAATAAATTTAGAGCAAACCTATCAACAATTCCCAAGTATTCTTTGCAAATAATCCACTCTATAATCTTGTTATTCCAGATAACAAAATTAGGAAAGGCTTATCGTCTAGCAACCAAAGGGCTTTTGGCATGCCCCCACGAAGTAAGGGCTACGCACAAAAGCCCCCACCCCCTCAAAAATCCAAACAATCTTACCGTTTAGAGAACTGAAAGCTCTTCCGCGCTTTGGCCTTACCGTATTTCTTACGTTCCACAACCCGCGAATCACGGGTCAAAAACCCAGCCGCCTTTAACGCCCGCCGTAAAGACGGCTCGTATAACTGCAACGCCTTAGAAATCCCGTGTTTCACCGCACCCGCTTGCCCAGACAAACCGCCGCCTTTCACCCGAGCCATCACGTCAAACTGCCCCTCTACATCCGCCACCGAAAACGGCTGACGCAGAACCATCTGCAACACAGGACGGGCGAAATAAACAGACATCTCACGCCCATTAACCTCAATCTTACCCGACCCAGGCTTGATCCAAACCCGCGCCACAGCATCTTTGCGTTTGCCCGTGGCATAAGACCGCCCCAGCGAATCGCGAACAGCTTCGCGCAATGGCACAGGCTCGTTCATAACAACGGGTTCGCTGGCAGCCTCCGCCAAATCACCCAGCGATTTGGTCGGGCTATCAGCACCATCCAAATTCGGCATCATACCCTGTGATTCTGCAACTGGTGCAGTCTCTGGTGTTTCAATTTCATCAATCATGATTGGCTCCGCGTGTTTTTAGGGTTCATCTTTTTCACATCAAGTATTTCTGGCTTTTGCGCGTCGTGTTCGTGCTCTGTCCCCGCATAAATCCGCAAATTGCGCATCTGCTGACGGCTTAACACGCCCCCGGGCAACATCCGTTTCACGGCTTTTTCCAGCAAACGCGTAGAGAATTCCCCCTCCAAAATCTGCCCAGCGGTACGCTGTTTAATGCCACCAGGATGCCCCGTGTGCCAATAATGGATTTTATCGCTGCGTTTTTTCCCCGTTAATTGCACCTTATCGGCGTTGATAACGATAATATTGTCGCCCATATCCATGGACGGCGTGAAAGTCGGCTTGTGTTTACCGCGTAAATAAAACGCGATGATTGTGGCGAGGCGGCCGAGCACCACACCCTCCGCATCTATCAGCAGCCACTTTTTGTGAATGTCGGTCGGTTTTGCAGAAAAGGTTTTCATATCTATTCCTTGGTTTTTCCTATGTTTATCATTGGGTTTCGTGTCTTTTATCATTTTATACGTAATTTTCAAGTCTTTTTCTAAAGAAATAATCGTTTTATTTCAAACAGTTAAGATAATAGGTATTAAAATACCGCAAAAATAAACATTTCTTTTCGTGTTTTTTACCCTGCCCGCGTTTTCTTTTTATTATCCATTTGCGTGTCAAAAGGGGGGCATAAAGGCGCACGCCCCAACCTATAAGGAGACTTCCCATGCATAAATTTTTCACCCTTGCCCTGTTTGTTTTAGCCGCCTGTGGTGGAGGCGGTGGAGGCGAGCGCGTTGCGGTTTCTCAGTTTGCCGAGGTTTGCACGGATAATCCGTTTGATTCAACCTGTGGTGTGGATTTTGATGATATGCGAGAGGATATGTGCCGAGCAACGCCCGATGATTTGCGTTGCCCTGATACTCTGGCGCGGATTTGTGCCGAGGATCCGTTTGATGCCTTGTGTGCGAGTGTGAAGTATAGCGCGGCACGGGTGGAAATCTGTCGGTTTAATCCGTTTGATACGCGGTGTTTTGACACGATAGATGCTATTTGTAAGGCGAATCCGTTGGATACGTTGTGTGATGATAGTGATGATACCGAGGCGGGCGAGCCTGGGGATGGGGATACGGGGACGGTTGATTCGGGGGGTGATTCGGGGGATAATATAGCCGAAATCTGCGCGGATGACCCGTTTGATGCTCTGTGCGATAGTACCTATGACACCGAGCGCGAATCGGTTTGCCGTCAAAACCCGCAAGACAACCGTTGCCCCGATACTATAACCCGTGTTTGCGAAGCTGATGCGCTGGATGCTCTTTGCAACGATAATAGCGGTTATGATAGCGACCGCGAGTCCGCTTGTCGCACTAACCCACAAGACTCCCGTTGCCAATCCATCATCAAAGCCCTGTGCGATCCAAACCCACTGGACACCATCTGTGCCACCGATAACCGCTATAAAAACGACCGCAAAACCGCCTGCCGAACCAATCCGCAAGACCCGCGTTGCCCCGATACCATAGCCGAAATCTGCGATGCCAACCTGCGCGACCCTGTTTGCGATAAGGACGCAAGATACCAAGACACGCACCGAACCGCTTGCCGTCAATCGCCGAATAACCCGATGTGCAACGATACGATAACCCGTCTTTGTAATGCCGATGCGTTGGATGACCTTTGCACCGATGATAGCGGTTATGATAGTGACCGCGAATCGGCTTGTCGTAATAATCCCGAAGATGTCCGTTGCCCCGCCACTATAACCCGTCTTTGTAATGCCGATGCGTTGGATGACCTTTGCACCGATAATAGCGGTTATGATACCGCACGCGAATCGGCGTGTCGTGAAACCCCAAGCGATGACCGTTGCCCCGATACTATAACCCGTCTTTGTAATGCCGATGCGTTGGATGACCTTTGCACCGATGATAGCAGTTATGATACCGCCCGCGAATCGGCGTGTCGTGAAACCCCAAGCGATAACCGTTGCCCAGATACTATAACCCGTGTTTGCACCGATAACCCGTTTGATGCTCTGTGCGATAATACCTATAATAACGACCGCGAATCGGTTTGCCGTAATGATAACAGTGATAACCGTTGCCCCGATACTATAACCCGTCTTTGTAATGCCGATGCTCTGGATGAGCTTTGCACCGATAATAGCAGTTATGATACCGCCCGCGAATCGGTTTGCCGTAATGATAGCAGCGATAGCCGTTGCCCTGCAACTATAACCCGTCTTTGTGAAGCTGATGCTCTGGATGACCTGTGCACCGATAATAGTGGTTATGATACCGCCCGCGAATCGGCTTGTCGTGAAAACCCAAGCGATAACCGTTGCCCAGATACGATAACTCGCCTTTGTAATGCCGATGCTTTGGATGACCTGTGCACCGATAATAGCGGTTATGATACCGCCAGAGAAACCGCTTGTCGTGAAACCCCAAGCGATAGCCGTTGCCCTGCCACTATAACCCGTCTTTGTAATGCGGATGCGCTGGATGCTCTTTGTGCCAGTGATGACGGTTATGATACCGCCCGCGAGTCCGCCTGTCGCAATAATCCCAGCGATGACCGTTGCCCAGCCACTATAACCCGTCTTTGTGAGGCTGACGCGTTGGATATTCTTTGTACCAATGATAACAGTTATGATACCGCCCGCGAATCCGCTTGTCGTGCCAACCCAGAAGACTCCCGTTGCCCCGATACTATAACCAGAATCTGCACCGATAATCCGTTTGATGCTCTTTGCGATAATAGCTATAACCTTGACCGCGAATCGGTTTGCCGTAATGATAGCAGCGATAACCGTTGCCTCGATACTATAACCAGAGTCTGCAAGGATAACCCATTTGATGCTCTTTGCGATAATACCTATAATTCTGAGCGTGAATCGGTTTGCCGTAATGATAGCGGTGATAGCCGTTGCCCAGATACTATAACCCGTCTTTGTAATGCCGATGCTTTGGATGAGCTTTGCACCGATAATAGCGGTTATGATACCGCACGCGAATCGGCCTGTCGTGAAAACCCAAGTGATAACCGTTGCCCAGATACTATAACCCGTCTTTGTGATGCCGATGCGCTGGATGACCTTTGCACCGATAATAGCAGTTATGATACCGCCCGCGAATCGGCCTGTCGCAATAATCCAAGCGATAGCCGTTGCCCAGCCACCATAACCCGTCTTTGCAATGCCGATGCGTTGGATGACCTTTGCACCGATAATAGCGGTTATGATAGCGACCGCGAATCGGCCTGTCGTGAAAACCCAAGCGATGACCGTTGTCCAGATACTATAACCAGAGTCTGCGGGGCTGACCCATTTGATACGCTTTGCAACGATACCTATAATAACGACCGAGCAACCGCTTGTCGCAATAAAACCCAAGGCGAGGGTGATTGTACAAATACCATAGCCAGAGTCTGCGGGGATAATCCCTTTGATACCCTTTGCAATAATGACTATAACTCTGACCGTGAATCGGTTTGCCGTAATGATAGCGGTGATAGCCGTTGCCCCGATACCATAACCCGTGTTTGCACCGATAATCCATTTGATGCTCTTTGCGATAATACCTATAACCTTGAGCGCGAATCGGTTTGTCGTAATGATAGCGGTGATAGCCGTTGCCCCGATACTATAACCCGTGTTTGCACCGATAATCCATTTGATGCTCTTTGCGATAATACCTATAACCTTGAGCGCGAATCGGTTTGTCGTAATGATAGCGGTGATAACCGTTGCCCCGATACTATCGCCAGAATCTGCACCGATAACCCGTTTGATGCTCTGTGCGATAATACCTACAACACCCCCCGTGAAACGGCCTGTCGCGAAAACCCAACAGCCCCCCGTTGCCAATCCATCATCAAAGCCCTGTGCGACCCAAACCCTCTGGACACCATCTGTGCCACCGATAACCGCTATACAAACGACCGCAAAACCGCCTGCCGTGAAAACCCAACAGACCCCCGTTGCCCCGCTACTATAACCGAAATCTGCGATGCCAACCTGCGTGACCCGATTTGCGACACCGACTCACGCTACCAAGAAACCCACCGCACCGCTTGCCGTCAATCGCCTAATAACCCAATGTGCACCGATACGATTACCCGCGCCTGCGATATAAACGCATTGGATAGGCTCTGCACGGGCGATAATCGCTATATCCCCGCGCAAATCACCCACTGCAACCAGCCAGCAAACACAGGCTCGCCCGATTGCCAGCATTTCGCCACAACCTCACCTTGCCTAGAAAACCCGTTCCTTGAATACGGACAATGCGAGGCCGCATTTGATAACCCAGAATCCGCCAAACAAGCACGGTTTGACTATTGCAATGGGGAAAACCCGATAGCATCACTCTGCACCGGGGCGCAAACAATATGTCAGCAATCAGAAAACCTATTCGCCACAAACTGCGATGCCTTCAATAACACGGCACGACTGGATTATTGCGCGACTGGCACAAACGCGTTGCTTAACGCCGAGCCAAACCCGCAATGCGTTGCCATACAGGAAAACAACGAATCCTGCGTTTCAAACCCCTTTGCCGACGTCTGCACGACCATCCTAACCGACGCCGCGACGATTAGACAAGGGCGGGTGAATTATTGCCACACGCTCACCCCCGAACAAATCACCGCCAATTATTTATGCGCGAATCTTGATCAAATTTGCCGCGAATCGCCTTTTGAAAAAATATATGGTTGCTTAAATCATAGCGCGTGGGAGGGCGACCGCGACCGCCAAGCCATTGCCTGCCGTGCAGACCCAACCCGCCAATCTGCGGCTTGCACGGGTCCTATTCGGTATTGCTTCCAAAACCCGTTTGATGCAGAGAACAAACACGGGGCTTGCACCCACTCCGCCTTTCACAAAGAGCGTGAAGCCCGCGTTCTTGGCTGTTATAACGGGACATTCAGCAGCCCAGCTTGTGAAGAGCTTGCCCCGTGTAACGCCACGCCCTTTTCCACGACAATCACGCTAAACGAGACAACATGCAACACCGCCCCAGAATTCGCGGCGATTCGCACGATAAAAATCGAAGGATGCAGCGGCGCGGACTTTGCCAATTTTTCCTGCAACGATGTCCAAGCGACCTTTTGCACGGACAGCAACACAGATAACTATTTGTTTTCCCCCTTGTGTAATCGCGCCGATAACCCGTATCAACACCTGCGCACGGATTTGATTGATATTTGCATATCTAATTCCAATGCCGAAGGATGCACCGATAATATCAATCACTGCGTGCTTAATCCGTATAAGCTCTATAAAACCTGCGTGAATACTGCCTTTGATACTCTCCGTACTACGTCCGTTACAAACTGTATTTCAAACAATCAGGATAATGGCGGAATACAAACCAGTGATACCTTTTGCCGAAATATAGACCGCGCGGTTTGCACCCATATTGGTCGATTTGCCAATCCATTTCATGAACTCTGCTATCTTAATAGCACGAATGGACTTTATGCAACCAGACGCTATACGATTTTCAATAATTGTATTGGAGGCACGCTGCGCGGCCAGACTTGTAAGGTCGTCATTGCTTGCAGAGCCAACCCGTTTGGTTCAGAATGCCCCGATGACGCGCTGTTTAATGATGCGAAAGAGACCTATTGCCGTGCGAATTCAACTGATTTGTGCAACCCTACCATAGAGCGGGTTTGTGCGACCAACGCGCTGGATGATTTATGCACGGGCGATAGCCGCTATGACACCCCGCGTATTGCGGCTTGCCGTGAAGACCAAAGCGATAATAAATGCGCACAAATTATCAAAGATGTGTGTGATGTTACACCATTGGATACGTTATGTGCCGAGGATAACAGCTATACAGATGCCCGCCAAACCGCCTGCCGAACCGCCGATTTAACCACGGAAACCCGTTGTGGCACGGCTATTATGCAAATCTGCGATGCCAACCTGCACGACCCGATTTGCGATAAGGACGCACGCTACCAAGACACGCACCGCGATGCTTGCCGTCAATCGCTGAATAACCCGATGTGCGTTGATACAATAACCCGTGCCTGTGATATAAACGCACTGGATAGGCTCTGCACGGGGGATAATAGGTATATCCCCGCGCAAATCACCCACTGCAACCAACCAGCAAACACAGGCTCGCCCGATTGTCAGCATTTTGCCACAACCACACCTTGCCTAGAAAATCCGTTCCTTGAAGGCGGACAATGCGATGCCGCATTTGATAATTTAGACTCTGCCAAACAAGCACGGTTTGACTATTGCAATGGGGAAAGCCCAATAGCATCCCTCTGCACGGGGGCGCAAACGATATGTCAGCAATCAGAAAACCTGTTCGCAACCAAATGCGATGCCTTCAATACCACGGCACGGGTGGATTATTGCGCCACTGGCTCAAACACGCTGATGGGCGATACTATGCAAACAGACCCAAAATGCACGGACACGAATATCCCCGCGCAATCCTGCGTTTCAAACCCCTTTGCAGACGTCTGCGCGACCATCCTAACCGATGCCGAGACGATTAGACAAGGGCGGGTGAGCTATTGCCACACGCTCACCCGCGCAGAAATCCGCGGCAGTTATTTATGCAGTTCCCTTGACATTATTTGCCGCGAATCCCCTTTTGAAAACGTCTTGTATCGCTGTTTAAAGCATAGCGCGTGGGCGGGCCACCGCGACCACCAAGTCAGCACCTGCCGTGCAGATGAAACCCGCCAAGCTGCGGCTTGCACGAATTTTATTCAGTATTGCTTCCAAAATCCGTTTGATACAGCAAACAAAGGCTTTTGCAAGGATCCCGCCTTTAATCAAGAGCGCGAAGCCCGTGTGCTTAGCTGTTATAATGGGAGATTCATAGGTTCGGCTTGTGACGCGCTTGCCCCGTGTAGCAATGCACCCTTTTCCACGACACTCATGCTAAACGAGAGAACATGCAACACCGCACCAGAATTCGCCGCGATTCGCACGATGAAAGCTGAAAACTGCAACGGCGCGGACTTTGCCAACTTTCCTTGCGATAATGTCCGAGCTGCCCTTTGCACGGACAGCAACACAGATAATTATTTGTTTTCCCCCTTATGCAATCGTGCCGATAACCCCTATCATCAGGTACGCAAAAATTTGATTCAGGCTTGCCAGAATAATTCGAATCTACAGGGATGCACAGAGACCATCCTACTCTGCCTGCGCAAGGGGGGCTATGAAACCGACACAACCTGCGTGAATAGTGCGTTTAATTCTCACCGTGACGGACAAACGAGTCAATGCACTGCTGCATATCGGGATAGCGGCAGTATCCACGAGGACGATATCGCTTGCATAGCGATAGATACCGCGGTTTGCACAGACACAGGCCCCTATGCCAATCCATTTCATGATATCTGCCGTCTTACTGGCGTTGATTATTCCGCAGAGCGGACGGCGATTTTCAATGGTTGCACGGATGGCATGCTAAGTGGCACGGTTTGTGAGCCCGTTACCTTTTGCATGACCTACCCTTTTGGTAGCGACTGCCGCTCTGACCCCCTGTTTGAGACTGCAAGAGAGACCTATTGCCGTGCGAATTCAAATACTACCTGCAACTCTATCGTAGAGCGGCTTTGCACGGCTGACGTGCTGGATGATATTTGCGCGGATGATACGCGATATAGTGACGCACATGAAACCGCCTGTCGTGGTACGCCCACCGATTCCCGTTGCGCTGGTGTGATAGCCCAACTCTGCGATGCCGAGGCTCTGGATGATATTTGTGCCAGCGATTCGCGTTATAGCGACGCACACGAAACCGCCTGCCGTGGTGCGCCTGAAGATAGCCGTTGCGCCGATGTGATAACGCAGGTATGCGATGCCAACGCACTGGATGATTTATGCACGGGCGATAGCCGTTATGACACCCCGCGTATTACGGCCTGCCGCGAAGACCAAAGTGATAAGAAATGCAAAAAGATTGTCAAAGATTTGTGCGATGCGACCCCATTAGATACGTTATGCGCCGATGATAACCGCTATAAAAACGCCCGTAAGGAGGCGTGCCGCGCCGCCGATTTAACCACCGAAACCCGTTGTGGCGAGGCTATTATGCAAATCTGCGATGCCAACTTGCGCGATGAGATTTGCGATAAGGACGACCGCTATCAAACCCTGCATAGGGCAGCATGTCGCCAAACCGCCAATAATCCGCAGTGTGCCACCACGATAACCACGATTTGCACAGGTGATCCGTTTGATAGCGCGTGTATCAGCAACCCGTTCTATCGCCGTGCACGGCTGATTGATTGCATCACCGCAGATAACACCCGCGAATCACGATGCACCGATATGACCGAACAGCGGGCGTGTTTTGAAAACCCCTTTTCTGGTTTGTGTGGTGGCATAGATAATCTTGGCAATGTTGCGGAGTTGGCGCGGAAAGCCCGTGTTGACTTTTGCAATGATAATCCGCAGGACGATCTGTGCGTAGGTATTAATATCGAGCGAATCTGTAGCTATGACCCCTTTAGCGTGAATTGTCTTTACGGCGGAATATACGACACCGCGCGGGTGGCAAAAATCACCGAATGCTCTTGGAAAGCAAAGCAATATAGTGGTGATTGCGCAGGCACCTTGGCACGACCGAACTTCGCCACTTGGTCGCAAGGGTTTGCCAAGGACCTGCCCGCAAGTCCGGATACACAATACATACATAACCAATTCTTACGCGGAACTGCAACCGGGCTCAATACTGGTGATTTTACGCCCATCGGTGGAGTCAAAACTTTGAACCTGCGCGACGCAACCTATAAAGGGAAAGCCTTGGGCGGGGATGTATCCAGTGGCATGGCGTTCTTTAGAGCATCACGAAGTTACGTTTTTGATTCGTTTTTATCTACCGTTCCTACAACAGGTATTTTTGCCTACGCTGGCATTCTATCGGATACCAATTTGGGCGAGCCTTTAAGCCAAACATCGGGACGCGCCATCTGGAACGGACAAATTCGCGTAGAACATGGGGACGGTGAATATGTGAATAAAGATCTGGACCTGAGCATTGATTATTCTGAAAAAAGCATTTATGCCTTTGTTCATGCTCCCCGAAGATGGGCTTCTGATTACCACTACTTGTTGCAAGGGAATTATAACGACGTTGGGTTAATAACGGGAACAGTGCAGTATACCGCATTCTTTACTAACAACCCAAAACTCCCTGACCGTTATAATCTGGAACCAGGGATTCTGACAGGCTTAATCGGGCAAAAAGGCGCGGTTGGCGCGTTTATCAGCGAGACATTTTACACCGAGTCAAACTATGGTAACTCTAATTATTCTGGCGGGTTTGTTGTGTGTCCTGCGGGGGGGTGTGAATAACGATTAACGATTAACGATTAACGATTAGTGATTAGTGATTAATTTTTTGCCACTTCTTGACTGGTCGGCATTTCGAAGAAATGACGAAGACCCGAAGGGCTAAATTAATGATGAATGATTGGTTATTAGAGGTTAAGAGCGGCGGTTTTTTGTTGCGCCCTCACTGCGTTCGGTTGCCCACCCGCCCACCCCTCCTACAAGGGCAGTTGAACCTGCCCGAAAATAAAAATAATGAGCTGGACGGGTTTTTGTGGCTTTTGCCTATCCAAGCATCTAGGCAAAGCCTAAATAAATTTAGAACTTACCCATCACCAATTCCCAAGTATTCTTTGCAAATCATCCAATCTATCGTCTTGTTATTCCAGATAGTAAATTTATAGAATCCCTATCATCTTGTAACCAAAGGGCTTTTGGCATGCCCCCGCAAAGCGGGGGCTACGCACAAAAGACCACGCTGGTCGGTATCGCGCAAGCGATGACGAAGACCCGAAGGGCATCACTAATCACTAATCATTAATCGTTAATCGTTAATCGTTAATTAAAACTCCTCAATCCCCAGCACCCCAGCGATTCCTTTGAACGCCGATTTCATCTGCAAGTTCAACGGATAGCTATCCTTTAACGCCAGCTCTACATCGCCGTCCAAATCAGGCGCACGTAATACCAAATGCACCGCGCCTTGCGACCCGCGAGCCCCTGCACCAGACAAATCCCCCAACCGTGCCGCCACCGACTCCAACGCCGCCGCTTCATCCACGAAAATCCGCAACCCCTTTATGGATACATCGCCCATAAAGCCCTCAACCGTTTGCACTTTACGAGCATTCAGGCGCAACTGCCCGTCATTATACCCCGCCTCCACGTTCAAAACAACATTCTGCCCGGATTCCAATAACCCACGATATTCCGCCAAAGCCTCTGAAAACAAGCTAACCTCATACAGCCCCGTTGGGTCTGATAACTGGACAAACGCGAATTTATTACCCTTTGCCGAGATCCGCTCTTTCTTGGACGCAACCGCACCCGCCAATTTACAATGCAAGGTATCTTTTTCCTTTTCCACCTTTGCATTCATCTGTGCAAAAGTCAGAACAGATTTACGCGCCAATACCGATTGATAATCGTCCAGAGGATGCCCCGATAGATAAAACCCGATTGCCAAATGCTCTTCTATCAATCGCTCGTTTGGCAGGAAATCTTTCACATCGGGCAAGGGCGGGGGCGGCAATTCATCACCTCCCCCAAACAGAGCATTTTGCTGAGAATTCTTTTCGCTAATCACAGTATTAGAATAGCCGACCAGCGATTCTATCCCATCATGCACGCGCCGCCGATTGCCATCCAAACAATCAAACGCACCCGCCGCCGCCAGCCGTTCCAACGCACGTTTGCCAACTCGGCGCAAATCCACCCTACGGGCAAAATCAAACAAATCGGTGAATTCGCCGTCTTTGCGGGCATCACTGATAAGACGCATAACCTCTACACCCACATTTTTTAACGCACCCAAAGCGTAAAATATTTTGCCATCCTTCACGCTGAAGGTCGCCTCGGATTTATTAACACAAGGGGGGTGAGCAACCAGCCCCAAAGCCTCAACCTCGCGGTAATAAACCGCCATTTTATCGGTGTTGTGAATATCGCAGGTCATCACCGCCGCCATGAACTCCAAAGGATAATTCGCCTTTAGCCATGCGGTTTGATAGGACACCAAAGCATACGCCGCCGCGTGGGATTTGTTAAAGCCATAATTCGCGAACTTATCCAGCAGATTCCAAACCTCATCCGCCTTGCCCTTTGGCACGCCATTCGCCAAAGCACCCGCGATGAATTTGGGTTTTTCTTTATCCATCTCGGCTTGGATTTTCTTACCCATAGCACGGCGCAACGAATCCGCACCGCCGAGGGTATAGCCCGCCATGACTTGGGCAATTTCCATCACTTGTTCCTGATAGACGATAATCCCTTGGGTTTCATCCAGCAAGTGGTCAATAGAATCATGCATTTTCTGCCGCTTGGCACGGTTGTTTTTTATATCGCAAAACAGGGGGATATTTTCAATCGGACCGGGGCGGTAGAGCGCGACCAAAGCGACTATATCCTCTATACAGGTAGGCCGCATCCGCCGCAACGCATCCATCATACCCGATGATTCCACTTGGAACACGGCAATAGTCTTCGCGGCAGAATATAAATCAAAGGTCTTTTTATCGGTTAAATCAATCGCGCTAATATCAATATCAATCCCGCGAATCCGCAGGAAATCCAACGTATATTGAATGACGGTCAGGGTTCTTAATCCCAGAAAATCAAACTTCACCAGCCCCGCCTTTTCCGCCCATTTCATATTAAATTGCGTGGCGGGCATGGACGAGCGAGGGTCTTGATACAACGGCACCAGCTCATCCAACGGGCGATCGCCAATCACCACACCCGCCGCGTGGGTGGAGGCATTTCGCAACAATCCCTCTAACTGTCCCGCGTAGTCCATCAGGCGTTTGACTATTTCTTCCGCCTGTACAGCGTCACGCAAACGCGGTTCGTCCTTTAATGCTTTTTTAATGGAAACGGGTTTGACACCCTCTTCTGGTATGAGTTTAGCAAGGCGATCAACTTGGGGATACGGCATGTTCAAAACCCGCCCAACATCACGCAGGGCTGCTTTGGATAGCAACGCGCCAAAGGTGATGATTTGCGCGACCCTATCGCGACCGTATTTTTGCTGGACGTATTGGATAACTTCCTCTCGCCTTTCCATACAAAAATCAATATCAAAATCGGGCATGGAGGCACGTTCGGGATTCAAAAACCGCTCGAATAAAAGCGAATACCGCAAGGGGTCTAAATCGGTGATTTGCAAAACATAAGCAACCAACGACCCCGCGCCAGAGCCACGACCAGGCCCGACAGGGATATTATTATCCTTTGCCCAGCGAATAAAATCGGCAACAATCAGGAAATAACCGGGGAAACCACGATTGATAATAATATCCAGCTCAAATTCCAGCCGTTTTTCATAAACATCCACGCTGGCGGAGGGCTCAATCGTTTTCAATCGTGCAGTAAGCCCTTCGGCGGCTTGACGGCGCAATTCGGAAACCTCATCATCGGCGAATTTCGGTAAAATAGGGGCTTGGGTGCTCGGTTTAAACGCGCACCGTTTGGCGATTTCAATGGTATTCTCAATCGCCTCTGGCAAGTCGGCGAATCGGCGAATCATTTCATCTGGGGTTTTCAAATAATACTCTGGTGTCAGTCGCCTGCGCCCGCTTTGCTGATCAACACGAGCGTTATTGGCAATGCAAATCAGCGCGTCATGGGCGGCGAACATGTCTTTATTGGCGAAATAAGCATCATTGGTGGCGACCAAAGGCAAATCCAAAATATAGGCAAGGTCAATAAAATCAGCCTCGCTGGCGGATTGTTCGGGGGTCAGGGTGTTGTCCGTGCCATGCCGATGCAGTTCAATGTAAAACCGCGTGGGGAATATCGCGGCGAGTTCCTGCATCAAGGCCTTCGCTTTGCCCTTCTGCCCATCGCACAGGATTTTACCGATAGGACCCAAAGCACCACCAGACAGGCAAATCAACCCGTCATTATGGGCGGATAAATCGGCAATACTAATCGCGCCTTTGCTGATTTCTTCATGCAGATATAGGCGGGAATTCAGGCGTAGCAAATTATCATAGCCCGTTTTATTCTGTGCCAGCAAAACAATCGGGCGACCAGCGGGCGGGTTATCACCGACAGTCTGCCCCGCCGTTTGCGTGGTATCTACTCGCAAATCCATTTGACAGCCGATGATGGGTTGAATACCCGAATTGCCAAGGGCTTCGGCAAATTCCAACGCCCCGAACATGTTATTTGTATCGGTAATGGCCAGCGCGGGCATCGCCATTTTACGGCAAGTTTGCGGTAGGTCTTTTATTTGCAACGCCCCTTCCAGCAGGGAATAGGCGGTATGGACTCGCAGATGAATAAAGGCGGGGGATTTGGTTTTGGCGCGGGTTTGAGTCATAGGGGGATTATAGGGGGATTTTGCGGATTGGCAAGGTTTCTAGCAATAAAATCATCAAAAACCCCATTGGCATCGCTTAACCTATTAACAACCATATTAACCGAGTTTGCCTCAATATCAATACCAATCCAACGTCTGTGTAAATGATGCGCCGCCACGCAAGTGCTCGCACACCCGCAAAACGGATCAAGCACCAAATCGCCTTCTTTACTGGATGCTTTGATAATTCTATAAAGCAAGGCAAGCGGTTTTTGCGTGGGATAGCCCGTGTTTTCCGCCCGCGAAACTCGCGGAATATCCGTCCAATTATTATCAAGCGGAGTGCCTTTGTAATCATCCAGATATTGCCGTCTTTCCACCCTTGCCCCGCTTTTAATAATAATATTTCCCTTTTGATATTCTTCTTCCAAACGGGGCTTGCTTAATCGCCACCCCGATGGATATGGATTTTTACACCCGCGCCATTCAAAACAAAGATTAGGTCTTGCGCCCATAGTTTTTGCCCTAAAAACAGGGGTAGTCGTGTTATACCGCCTGCCCTTTTCATCCGTTTTATTAAACTTTTTTATAATTTCCGCGTCATTCACATCAAATTCCGCTATTGGATTCAAATAATAATCCTTGGTCTTTGTATAAAAGAAAATCGTATCGGTATTCGCGCCAAACTTCCTTGCGGCATATTGACTGCCCTTACCACGGGAAGAATTCCTTTGCCAAATAATTTCATTATGAAAATTATTCGCGCCAAAAATCGTATCCATAACGGTTTTCAAATAATGACTAGCCGTAGAATCGCAATGTAAATAAAAAGAGCCTGTTGGTTTCAAAACCCTATGCAATTCCAAAATCCGCAGGGACATAAAACCGATATAAGCCATCATAGCCTTGCCATGCGCCGCATCTATCACCTGAATAAAACTGGATAAAGAGGGGTGTTTATCAAATAATTGTGCTAACAATCCTTCATCAACATCGCTCCATTTCCAAGTATCTTTGAAAGACGACCCCGCGGCGGTACTGCCATCAGGGGCGTGAAAAATCCGTTTGGAATTAAACGGAGGATCAAGGTAAATCAAATCCACCGAATCGCTATCCATACCCCGAAGAATATAGAGATTATCGCCCGTGAATATGGTATTCTTTTGCATCGCTTGCTCTTCTGCTTTCATATTTTTATTATAGGCTATTCAATCATTAAACAAGTGTTAAAATTTATATTTACTTAATCGCAAAAACACACTAAACACAAACCACGACCCCCTAAAAACGAACTCCATAACGAACCGCCTTACCCCATGCTCACCCTCTCAAACATCTGCAAATCCTACCCAGGCGTGATGGCGAATGACGCGATTACCCTAACGATAAACGCCGGTGAAATCCACGCATTATTGGGCGAAAACGGCGCGGGCAAATCCACACTGGTGAAAACCATTTACGGGCTTGTTAAACCCGACACAGGCACAATGACGCTGGACGGGCAACCGTTTCACCCTGCCCAGCCTCGCGCCGCCCGCGCCCAAGGCATAGCCATGGTGTTCCAGCATTTTTCCCTATTCGAAGCCCTTACCGTTGCCGAAAACATCGCCCTTGGCATGGAAACCCCGCCGAAACCCGCGATTTTATCCCAAACCATCGTTGAAACCTCGGCAAAATACGGGCTATCCCTAGAACCCAGCCGACTAATCGGCGATTTATCCGTGGGCGAACGCCAAAGGGTGGAAATCGTCCGTTGCCTTATTCAAAACCCAAAACTGCTGATTATGGACGAGCCGACATCGGTATTAACCCCGCAAGAGGTCGCCCGATTGTTCAAAACCCTACGCCAATTGCAAAGCGAAGGCACGGCTATTTTATACATATCCCACAAGTTGGAAGAGATAAAAACCCTGTGCGACCGCGCAACTATCCTGCGTGCAGGGCGGGTTATCGGCACGGCCGACCCCAGACGCGAATCCGCCAAATCCATGGCAGAGGCGATGGTGGGGGCAAAGCTCTCCGCTCCCCTACGCCACACCGTGAAAACGGGCGAGACCTTGTTAAAAATAAACGATTTATCACTGGAATCGGCAGACCCTTTTGGCACATCTTTGCGCGGTATTAACCTGAATTTATCGGCAGGGCAAATCATCGGCATCGGCGGAGTCGCGGGCAACGGGCAGGACGAATTCATGCTGGCGGTATCGGGCGAGGATGCGGTTGCCCCCCACGCTATCACCTTTAAAGGAACGCATATCGGCGCGTTAAACCCAACCGCACGGCGGATGGCGGGGATATTCTCCGCACCAGAGGAACGCAGCAATCACGCAGGAGTCGCCAACATGACCCTTGCGGAAAACACGATGCTTACGGCTTTTTATAGCCAAAACCTCGGCACGCGGGGGTTTATCAAATACGACCATGTGCATGGCTTAACGCACAAAATCATTGATACTTTTGATGTGCGGACAAGCGGGATATTCGCATTGGCAAAATCCCTGTCTGGTGGGAATTTGCAGAAATTCGTTATAGGGCGAGAGATTTTACAAAACCCCGCCGTGTTCATCGTTAATCAGCCAACTTGGGGGGTGGATCCCGCGGCCGCGAACGCTATCCGTCGTGCGTTAATTCAACTAGCAGAGGACGGCGCGGGGGTGATAGTCATCAGCCAAGACTTGGATGAATTGCTGGAAATATCCGATACTCTGGGGGTTTTGAACAACGGGTATTTATCCGAATTACGCCCGACGCAGACGTTGGGGATGGATGAAATCGGGCTTATGATGGGCGGGGCGGGGCAATGATATATTTACAAAATCGTGCCGAGCCCTCCGCACCCATGCGTGTTCTTGCGCCATTAATTGCTATCATAGCAACGCTTATCGCGGGTGGGCTATTATTCGCGGTGCTGAATAAAAACCCGTTTGTCGCCATAAGAATGATTATTTGGGACCCCGTATTTGGCGAGTTCGCGTTTTATTATCGCGGGCAGGTTCTCATCAAAGCCGCGCCCCTGATTATCATAGCCCAAGGGCTGGCGTTTGGGTTTCGTGCGGGGTTTTGGAACATCGGGGCAGAAGGGCAGTTTATCATGGGTGCGCTGGGCGGTGGCGCGGTTGGGCTGGCGTTTTATCCTGCTGACCCTGCTTCTGTGGACTCCGCCTTTATCCTGCCTATGATGGTGATAAGCGGGGGTATAGCGGGGGGCTTATGGGGGCTCATCCCCGCCTATTTGAAAATTCGGTTTAACGCGAATGAAATTCTGGTCTCCCTAATGCTGGTTTATGTCGCCTTGCAGTTTCTTAACGGGATGGTCACGGGGCCTTTGCGCAATCCAGAGGGGTTTAACTTCCCCGAAAGCCGCAGTTTCCAAGATTGGGACTCGGCGCATAATGCAGAGCTTTGGTTGGGCAGTGGCGTGCATATCGGGGTGTTTGCCGCTTTGATAATCAGCCTGCTTGCCTACGTTATTTCCACCCGTCATATCCTTGGCTATCATATCAATCTAAGCGGATTTTCGCTTCGGGCGGCGCGGTTTGCTGGGGTGAAACCGCATGTAATGATTGCCCTGTGTTTGGGGCTGTCAGGTGCGCTGGCGGGGATTGCTGGCGTATTTGAGCTAACGGGACCAGCGGGCAAACTATCCACGACGTTTCCATTGGGCTATGGCTTTACCGCGATTATCGTAGCGTTTTTGGGGCGATTACATCCGCTTGGCATCGTGCTGGCGGGGGTGCTACTGGCGATTACTTATGTCGGCGGTGATATTATACAGGCGGAATTTGGACTGCCGAAAGCCTCTATCCAAGTGTTTCAGGGGATGCTGTTGTTTTTCCTGCTGGCAACGGATGTTTTAATTCGGTTTAGGGTGCGGATTGGGGGCGGTCATGCTTGATGCTCTGTCACTTTACGGAATAGCCCTGATTGTCACATTGATTGGCACGGCAACCCCTGTTTTACTGGCGGCAACGGGGGAATTGGTCGTTGAAAAAGCGGGTGTTTTAAATCTGGGAGTCGAGGGCATGATGATTTTCGGCGCGATTGCTGGGTTTATCGCGGCGGTCAGCACGGGCAGTCCGTTTATCGGCTTTATCGCGGGGGCGACGGGCAGTGCGGTTTTATCGCTGGCGTTTGTGGTATTAACGCAGTATTTCTTGGCAAACCAAGTCGCCTCTGGTTTGGCGTTGACTCTGTTTGGCATAGGGTTGGCGGCGTTTTTAGGGCATAATTACACGGGTATAAAACCGCCCGAATCACCGCAATTACACATCCCGTTTTTATCGGATTTACCGCTGATTGGACGCGGGCTGTTCGGCTATGACGCGATGATTTATCTGTCGGTTTTGCTGGTCGGGCTGGTGTGGTATTTTCTGCGCCACACACGGGCGGGGCTGGTTTTGCGGGCGGTGGGTGAGAACCACGATGCCGCGCATGCTCTGGGCTATAATGTCGTGCGAGTGCGGGTTTTGGCGATATTATTCGGTGGAGCCTGCGCGGGGCTGGGCGGTGCGTATTTGTCTTTGATTCGCGTGCCACAGTGGAGCGAAGGGATGACGGCGGGCGCGGGCTGGATTGCGCTGGCTCTGGTGGTTTTCGCAGGATGGAAACCGTGGCGAGTGATATTGGGCGCGTATTTGTTTGGCGGGATTACTATTGCTCAGCTTAATTTACAGGCGTGGGGGCTGGATATTCCGGTGTATTATTTGTCTATGGCGCCGTATTTGGCAACGATTGTGGTGCTGGTGATTATGTCGTCTAATAGGAAGCGGGCGGCTTTGAACGCACCCGCGTGCTTGGGGAAAGTGTTTTTTAACGATTAACGATTAACGATTAACGATTAATGATTGGTTGTTAGAAATTGGAAGTTGGTTATTAGAGGTTAAGAGCAGAGGTTTTTTGCTTGCGCCCTCACTGCGTTCGGTTGCCCACCCGCCCACCCCTCCTGCGGAGAGCTGGACGGGGTTTTGTGGCTTTTGCCTGTCCTAGTATCTAGGCATAGCCTAAATAAATTAATGATGAATTATTAAGTTTAGGGGCGCAAGAGTTCAATAATTTCATTATTTACAAGATTTGGATTTTCCTGTGCATAGTCAAAAGGCGTTCTCCCGTTGTTATCGCACACATTCACATTTGCCGCTTCTACTTCAATACCATCATTTATAAGAACATCATTGCAATGTAAAAGGGCACTTACTATATCAACATTATTATGCCTCGCTGCATAATGAAGCGGTGTAGAATTATCCGAATCTTGCTCATTCACACGCGCCCCGTTAGAAATCAAACAAATAATTACATCGGGGTCTGGACAACACCAAGCAGCTTTATGAAGCGGTCTAAACCCATTCCCGCTATGCATATTGACTAATTCCCTTATATGCGGGTTTCTTCTCAAATTTTCAACTGTTTTGTTGCTCCACTCTTGGAAATCGTTATCTGTCAAAACCATCTTTTTTTCCTTTCAGTTAGTTTTTTAATATTGCGAATCGTTTAATTCCCAATATGCAGGTGTATTTTTAATCGCTTTATTTTTTTTTGCAAGCTCAAAAAACTCTTTTATCACAATTTACAAACGAAAGGCAACTTTTTACAACCAAAATAGTTCATCGTTCATCGTTAATCGTTAATCGTTCATAACTAATTGTTAAAAAAACGCTTGCCATCCCCGCACACTAGGTTATACTACCATCACAAAATGGGAATACCCCCATATCATTTTACAGGAGAAACCAAAATGAACACCTTAAAAACAACCCTAGCCATTATCGCCGCGCTAACCCTCGGCCTGCTGGCAACCCAATCAACTGCCCAAGACAAAACCAAGATAGGCTTTGTCTACGTCGGCCCTGTCGGCGATTTCGGCTGGTCTTACGAACACGACCAAGGCCGCCTAGCCGTTGAAAAACACTTCGGCGACGCGGTAGAAACCGTCTTTGTCGAATCCGTGCCAGAGGGTGCGGACAGCGAACGCGTGATGACGCAAATGGCGCTAGGCGGGGCGGATATGATATTCACCACCTCCTTTGGCTATATGGATCCGACCATCAATGTCGCCAAGAAATTCCCCGATGTGCGGTTTGAACACGCCACGGGCTATAAACGCGCCGATAACGTTTCCACCTATTCCGCACGTTTTTATGAAGGGCGGAGCGTGATTGGACATATCGCGGGACACATGACGAAAACCAATACGATTGGCTATATTGCCTCTTTCCCCATTCCCGAAGTCATTCGGGGCATCAATTCCGCGTACCTAGCGGCGCGGGCGGTCAATCCCGATGTGAAGATGAAGATAATCTGGGTTTCCACTTGGTTTGACCCTGGCAAAGAAGCCGACGCGGCCACCGTTTTAATCGAACAAGGTGCGGATGTTATTATGCAACACACGGATTCGCCTGCCGCGATGACTATTGCCGAAAAAGAGGGGATTTTTGCCTTTGGACAGGCCTCGGATATGAAGCAGTTTGGACCGAACGCGCGGCTGTCTTCTATCATTGATGACTGGGCGCCGTATTATATCGCGCGGATTCAGGCGGCTATTGATGGCACGTGGGAGTCCCGCGATACTTGGGACGGTATAGCCGAGGGGATGGTCGCCATTGGTGATTTTTCTGATAAAATCCCTGCCGATGTGCGCAGTTCGGCGACTGCTTTGAAGGATGCGATTTCGGCGGGTAAGGTGCATAGCTTTACTGGACCGATTAATAAGCAGGATGGCTCTGCATGGCTCGCGGCAGGTGAGACTGCCGATGATGGCACCTTGGCTGGAATGAACTTTTATGTTGAGGGGATTGACAGCGATATTCCCAAGTGATGATACGAGGGCGGAGGGCTTTTGCCTACTACCCGCAAGGCGGGTAGATGCAAAAGCCCTTTGCTATTTGTTGCACGATTCGCGTGGGTAATGGGGGATGATGCCCACCGTCATTTCCCATGGGGCAATTTGAACCTGCCCGACAAATCGGAGATTCGAGCGTAAGCAGACATGGCACAAAAGCCCTTTGGCATTTAGATGATAAAGGTGTTCGCCCCGCCGACTCCTGCGGGATCTGGGAGAGCATGATTTTCGTATAAATACCAACGGGATTTTGCGAAGGCAAAAGCCTTATCGTGTCGCTCCGCAAGGAGCGTCAATCAAGTTAAATTTTCCTTACCCACATAACCCGCACAAAAATAACCAACGTTATAATCTGCAAACCAGCCGCCAAGAAAAATGGCGCGCCGGGCAGATAAATCGGCGCACCCTCGCGGATAAAAAAGCTAAATACCCCAGACATAACCAGCGGGCTGATAATCGCGGCAACCGCAGTTATGGACGCAATAACACCTTGCAATTCGCCCTGTGCATCATCGCTAACGGCTTGGGAAACCACCCCGTTAAGGGCGGGATGGGCTATTACACTCACGCCCAAAATCGGCAAAATCGCATAAGCCATCCAGCCTTGCGTCGCCACCCCGTATAAACAAAATGTCACGCTCGCCACGCAAAATCCCACAACCACCGTGCGCCATTCGCCCAAAATCGCAATCGCATGGCGGATCAACCACCCTTGCCCAATCCCTATCGCCACGCCAACGCCAGCCAAAGACAGCCCAACCTGAAACGACTGCCAGCCATAACGTTCAATCGTATAAAACGCCCAAATTGTGGGATAGCTTAACCCCGCGATTTGATTGAAGAAAAGCACGACCATCAACATCCCCAAACCCGATATACGCGCCACCGCCGCAAACGCGCCAAAGGGATTAAGGCGCGATAATTCCAACTTTCGGCGATTCGCTGGTTTCAAAGTCTCTGGCAGGCAAAACACGCCGAAAACCAGATTCCCCGCCGTTAGAACCGCCGCCATAAAGAACGGCACACGCAGACCAAAGCTGGCGAAAACTCCGCCCAACATAGGCCCCAAAATAAAACCTATCCCAAAAGCCGCGCCAATCAGCCCGAAATTCACCGACCGCGCACTGCCTTTGGATATATCGGCCATATAAGCCATCGCCGTTGGAATGGTCGCGCCCACAATGCCTCCGATTATCCGCCCAAGCAGCAGAACCCAAATGGAATGGGTCAGCCCCATAATGCAATAATCCACCGCCATGATAAACAGAGTGATAAACAAAACAGGTCGCCGCCCGAATCTATCGGATAAATTGCCAATAGCAGGGCTAAACAAAAACTGCATCACGGCGTAGGCAGAGCCCAAAACCCCGCCCCACAAAGCGGCGCGGGGCAAATCCACGCCCCCGATTTCACGAATTAAATCAGGCAGAACAGGCCAAATAATCCCAATCCCCACGGCATCCAAAACAACAGTGGTTAGAATAAAATATAGTGCGGGGGTTTTCATCATTTGTCTTTGCCTTGTTTGTGTGATAAGATGCGTGATATTAGAAATCACCACAAGACACAAGCGAAAGAACAAAAAAATGACCCCCCGAAAAGGCATTATCCTAGCAGGTGGCTCTGGCACGCGGCTCTACCCCATCACCTTGTCCGTGTCCAAACAACTGCTGCCGATTTACGACAAACCGATGATTTACTACCCCCTGTCCGTGCTGATGCTGGCGGGGATACGCGATATCGCGATTATCACCACACCGCACGACCAAGCGCAATTCCAAAACCTGCTGGGGGATGGCGCACAATGGGGGCTGTCGTTCCATTATATTGTACAACCCAGCCCTGACGGATTGGCGCAAAGCTATATTCTGGCAGAGGATTTCCTAAACGACTCGCCCAGCGTGATGGTCTTGGGCGATAATATTTTCTTTGGCCATGATTTGCCCAAATTACTGCAAACCGCCGATAAAAACAACGGTAAAAACACAGGTGCCACGATATTTGGCTATCATGTGTCTGACCCCGAACGCTATGGAGTCGCCGATTTTGATGAAAACAACCGCGTGAAATCCATCACGGAAAAACCCGCAAACCCCGCGTCAAACTACGCTATTACCGGGCTGTATTTTATGGATGAAACCGCGCCAACACGGGCGCGGAATGTCAAACCCTCCCCCCGTGGGGAGCTGGAAATCACCAGCCTATTGCAAAGCTATTTGGATGACAACACCCTATCCCTGACCCGTATGGGGCGCGGGTATGCGTGGCTGGATACTGGCACACATGGCTCTTTATTGGATGCGGGGAATTTTGTTCGTACCTTGGAAAAACGCCAAGGGATGCAAACGGGTTGCCCAGAGGAAATCGCGTTTAACAACGGCTGGATTGATAAAACCCGCCTGCGTGAATTCGCCAACAAATACGCGAAAAACGATTACGGCAAGTATTTACAAGGATTATGCAAAGACCCCGCCTAATTTTTCATAAACGCATCAATTTTTTCATCCAAGGTCTTCACGGCTTTTGTTCCCACCTCTTCATAAAACTCTTCATTGCTTAATGGCCACAGGGTTGAATCCAAACCCTTCGCATGGGTCACCAGAAACGGCGAAGTGGTTAAACACCGCACTGGCTCTCGTCTTAAATAAATATCAATCTGGTCGTCTTTTTGAACCAAATCACGGGTATCATTGATTGGATAATCGGCGATTTTTTGCAAAATAGCCCGTGGATACACCCCATAAACCATTGATACAAAATAATCCAAATAGATAAACCGTAGCCCTTTGTAATCGCGCACATCCAAAACATTTGCATGGGGGGGGATATCAACCAGAATTCCCGAAAACACATCCCACCCGTCATTTTCCGCCAAATACTCTTTAATAATCGCGCGATGCGCCTTATGGTCTTTGGAAAAATCGGCATCATCCTCAAATATCTGTACGGTTTCAAACCCTGCATCCAACGCCTTTTGCGCCATGTATTTATAGCTCATCGCGCACCCAATCCAACCCGTGCGATAGCGCAAGCCGTCAAAAATATAAACATCGGGGTTTTGCGCCAGTGCGTATGCCCGCCGAGCCCCGTTTTCGGGCAAGCCCAGCATTATTTTATCGGTGGGCAGGGTGAAATCCTCCGTCAGCCGATAAAACTGCGCATAATCAATCATCCCTATCGCCAATAACGCCCGATAAAACCGAAACCGCGCCTGCGCCATCAAATCAATCGGCAGAACGGGCGAGCCAGCCTCCGCCAGCTCTGCCTTTATTGCCGCGACCAAAGCCTCCACATCATCCATCGGGCAGAAGCGCACGCAGGGGGCAAAATCGCGGTTTTTATCCTCATCAATACCGCGTTCGGATACGACACGCGCACCCAAGGACAAGGCCTCTGATATCCGTGTGGTTTCCAAGAGTGCGTTTTCATAAAAATGGATATTGACGACAACGGGGGCTTGGCGGATAATATCGCGCATTTCCTCGCCATACACATCGCATACGGATTTGACGCGGAATTCTTTGCCCAGCCGTTTCAAGATTTTATTACGGCGGGGATTATACGCGCCATAAAATAACACATCAAAATCGGGGGATTTTGCCCCTAGTTTTTTGAGTGGTTTTTTAGGTGGTTTTTTGGGGGTCATATAATCGGCGATTGGCGCGATGGTCAGCTCGAATATATCGCGGTAGGATATGCCGTTATCCTGTAAGAACTGGATATTATCGCTGGAATAATCAAACACGGCCAGCGATTGCGATAAATCATCCATGTAGGCATCACTGAACCAGTCTGAGCGGGTGTTTTGTTCCAACTGGAAGACGATTCGTTTCATCGGCGGGGGCAGGGATTCAAAGGTTTGCGGACACAGAACGATGTAAAAGTCATCGTTATAGACCATCGGGTTGTGCAATAACACCTGCACCTTTAATCCAAGCGGGGCAAGCAACGACGCAAACACCCGTGCGTTATAGTCGGCGTGCCGAGTCGTAAGGATTGTGACGGTTTTCACTTTCATTAATTTATTGTTTTTGATGATGTCATCGCGCATTTTGTCCAAGGACTCGGTTTTGAAATGCTGACGGGCGGTGAAACCGATAGTAATCCAAGGGGCGAAATGCGGGCGCGGGCGACCGTTTTTTTTAAAAACCAAGCGGTGAAAGATAGGGCGTGGTTGTTTCAAAACCCCGCTTTTTTTAAACAGCAAACGGCGCACCCATCTACGCGGGCGATGGTCGCTATGAAACGCGAGCTTTTGGGGTGAAAAATGGCGCAAGTTCGTATTCCTTTTTATCATACCCTATACCACATTTGGGCGAGACGTAAAGATTAAAAACCCGCGAGACATAAAAAAACGCACGCCCGTTGGTGTTCGGGCGTGCGCGTCCTTTTCTTTGAAAAGGTTTTTTTAAGATGGCGAGCCAGCGCGAAGACGCGCCCGCTCACCTTTATTAACTAGGGTTTGACAGCAAAGCCACCAGCATAACCAGTCGCGCCTACAGCAGTGCTAATGAATGCGCCAACCGCACCGTTTGCACCGATAAGACCTGTAAGAGTCCCAGGTCCAGTCGTACCACCACTAACAGCAAGCAAAAGCCCAGCTGCAGTATTGGCAGCGTCAGGACTATAAGCAACAAACCCAGAAATCACGCCAGCAGTATTATATGTACCATTGATGTGATAAGCAGGGGAGGCATCAATAGTAGTAGAAGCTGCTACACCAGACGCTACGCTACCAGTGATTGTAGTATTTACAAAATCAACTGTAAGACTGATAGTCTTTGATTCAGTTAGATAAGGAGCAACACCGACCGCTTGGAACGGTCCTGTCCAAACTACACTTGACCCAGACGTTGGCACAGGTGCACCTAGATTTGTGTCACTATGCAAACCTGCAAAAAAGCTGGCTGTACTAGCAGCAACTACGTGCGTAGAAAGCAACACGCCACCAGTTATGTCTGTATCTTCAACACTTGTATAAACCGCTCCACTAGGTGCGTTTGTCAAAGCAGTTGCTGAAGTCGCGCCCAAAAATGCATTTCCAGTTGTTGTTGGAACTGCAGAAAGAACAGTAGCTGTCCAATCGGAATATTCCACAACAGGAGCAACATACGCTACCAGAGCATCAGCTGCATCAGTAGCATTGGGAGTCGTTGATACAACAAACCCACCAGCATAACCATCGGTCGCGTCTTCTGCATTGCTATAGAAAGCACCAACCGCACCATTTGCACCGATAAGACCTGAAAGTACCCCAAGTCCATCCGTTGCAGGTGAAGCAGCATCAGTCGCAAGCGCGGCGGTAAGTGCCAAACCAGCAGCCGTAAGCGCAGCAGGACGAGCAGTAGCAGCCGATAAATCACTATAAAGAACATTACCAGTTATCACACCATTCTCATCATACGTACCAGAGACGTAATAAGATGTACCAGTGAAGGCATCGCCATTGGTATTCGCTCCAACAAGACCTATGATTGTACTATCAGCAGTTGCACTATAAGTAACCGTCAACGCGAATGCTTTTGCAGCCGTTGCATAATCACCAGTACCGACCGCTTGGAACAAACCATTCCAAGTGGCTGTGGCTGGTGCTGCACTTATAGGCGCACCCAAATCCGTGGTACTATGCAAACCTGCAAAATAACGCGCTTCGGTTGTCGCACCAGTGGTAAAGAATGCAACGCCATTAGTGGCAGCGCCACCCAAACGTACACCATCCGTACCAGCAACACCAGCATTCGCAGCTGAATCACCAGCTGCACCCTGCACGGTATCAACTTTTTCAGTAATTACCTCAGCAAGGTTAAGCGTTTCAACCGTTACACCAGTAGAAGGCGCACCTGTTAGACCAGTTGCCGTACCTGCCAAGAAAGCATTGTCAGTTATGACAGCAGCTTGCGTAGCACCAGCTGCCCAATCGGCATATACAACATCAGGGTCATCACCACCGACATTGGCAGCTGTTGTTGCAACAAACCCACCGGCATAACCATCCGCGCCGTTTGCAGTACTATAGAAAGCACCAAGCGCACCGTTTGCACCGATAAGACCTGAAAGTGTCCCAACTCCATCCGTTGCAGGTGAAACTGCACCAGTCGCAACCGCAGCAGCAAGAGCCACACCAGCAGCAGTAAGAGCAGCATCAGCATCAGCAGCAGCCGAGAAGTCACCAAAAATGATGTCGCCAGTTATCACACCAGCAGCAAAGTCACCGACGAAGAAGTAAGACATAACGTCAGTGGCAGATGCATCATCACCCGTAAGTGGAATAATCGCACTGACTTGAGAGTTTGTGAAATCAACATCAAGTTCAAAGTCTCTTTCAACTGCATTAGCACCGACCGCTTGGAATATACCATTCCAAGTACCAGCGGCTGTTGCTGTGACTAAAGGTACACCCACATCTGCGCCAGCAACCACACCTGCAAAATAACGCAAGTCAGCATCAACGGTCGCACCATTGGTAGCGAATGCAACACCATTAGTGGCAGCACCACCGAAAGTTACGGGATTAGCACCCTTACTTGTACCAGGTACGGCATCAACTCTGCCTGTAACTTCATAGGCTAGGTTAAGAGTTTCAACCGTTGCAGCAGTAGGCACACCTGTTAGAGTGACGGGCGTATCTGCTGCACCTCCGGTACCTGCAATCGCTGCCACACCTGCCAAAAAGGCATTTGCGGTGTCATCAGTTGCAATTGTTGTACCCGCAGCCCATTCAGTATAAGTAACGGGGTCCGGTACAACAACTGGAGTGGTCCCAGTAGGAGCCGCGGCTTTTGTGCCTCCGCCGCAACCCGCCGTAATAGCAACAAGGCTACTAGCAAGGGTAAGCGTTAGCAATTTATTCGTTTTCAGTTTCATTTTTTCATTTCCTTTTGATTCGAAAAATTTACGATTTATTTCGAACTGTTTTAATGTGCGCGACAAAAACAATTCATCGCATGTGTAAGGGCAAGCTACACGCTTATTTAACAAATGTTAAGTAGTTTTTGATGCTTTCAAGCTCTTTTTAATGCTTTTTATGCATTTTTGTGGCAAAATTCACACATATTTGCCCGAATCACTATGTTTATACTATGTAAATTTGTGAAAAATCGTGAAAAATTTGGGAAATTCGCGTTTTTATCACAATCCACCATCATAATCTTATCATAATCTTATCACAGTCTTCCGTGGCAATGCTTGAACTTCTTACCCGAATCACACGGGCATTTATCATTCCTACCGACTCCCGCGAATTTCTTCTTATTTTCAAGATGGGGATTCGGAGTATCCGCCCCCGATTCGCCCGCCGATTCGCCTAACCGTGCATCACCCTCCGCCGTCTCTTCCATCTGGCGACGCATCATATCTTGCTGTTCTTCTGGCGTGGGACGGCGAACAATCGCCAAAGTACGGGTTAAATCCGCCCGCAAGCTATCCAACATGGTTTCAAACAGGGCAAACGCCTCGGTCTTATATTCATTTAACGGATCACGCTGAGCATACCCGCGCATCCCAACAACCGAACGCAAATGTTCCAAGCTGAGCAAATGCTCGCGCCATTTCAAATCAATCGTCCGCAATAAAAAGTGTTTTTCCGCATTGCGCATGTCATCCGCGCCGATATCAACCGCCTTTCGCGCCATCATCTCATCGGCTTGGTGGGCGATTTTCTCTCGCAAATCGTCTTCGTTCATACCCTCCTGTTTCACCCATTCTTCAATAGGGAAATCCACGCGGAAAGTATCGCGCAGTTGCGTTTGCATCGAGTCCACATCCCATTGTTCGACATAGCCACCCACGGGAATCGTGTCATCCAAAATATCATCTATCACCTCATACCGCATGTCTTTCACGATTTCGGACAGGTTTTCCACTTGCATAATCGTGCGCCTTTGTTCAAAAATAACCTTGCGCTGGTCGTTCATAACATCATCAAACTTTAACAGTTGCTTGCGAATGTCAAAGTTCCGCGATTCCACTTTGGCTTGGGCTTTTTCCAGTGATTTATTGACCCAAGGGTGGGTTATAGCCTCGCCCTCCACCATGCCCAAACGCCCCAACATGGAATCCAGTTTGGTAGAGCCGAAAATCCGCATCAAATCGTCTTCCAATGATAATAAAAACGCCGACCGCCCAGGATCACCCTGCCGTCCAGACCGCCCGCGTAGCTGATTATCAATCCGCCGAGATTCATGCCGTTCTGTCGCCAAAACATACAGCCCGCCTGCCTGTAAAGCCTTTTCCTTATCCTGTGCAATATCCGCCTTTATGGATTCCGCCAGCGCGGTTTCATCCACGTTTTTCTTATCGCCGATTTCTGCACGAAGGCGCATATCAAAGTTCCCGCCCAGTTGAATATCCGTACCGCGACCCGCCATGTTCGTGGCAATAGTCACCGCCCCCGATACCCCTGCATTGGCAACGATAGACGCTTCTTGTTCATGAAACCTTGCGTTCAAAACATGATGGGGAATGCCGTTTTTCTGCTGGGCGAGGGTTTCCAACGCCGTTGCATCCTCAATAAACGGGGTGGCTTCTTTTTCTTTGTAAGTCTCTGCCAAGGTTCGCAATTCCTTTGCCATGCGTTTTAATTCGGCGGGTTTTTTCAATAACTCCGATAGGTATTCGGATTTCTCAATGGAAACCGTGCCGACCAGAATCGGTTGCCCTTTCAAATGCGCCTTGGCTATTTCACAAATCACGGTGCGGTATTTTTCCGCCGCGGTGCGATAAATCGCGTCATCATCATCAATACGACAAATCGGCTGATTTGTTGGGATTTCCACAACGCCTAGCCCGTAAATCTGCCCGAATTCCTCGGCTTCGGTCTGGGCTGTCCCCGTCATCCCCGCCAATTTATCGTATAAGCGGAAGTAATTTTGGAAAGTAATAGACGCAAGCGTAGAGTTTTCTGGCAAAATCTCCACCCCCTCTTTCGCCTCTACCGCCTGATGTAGCCCATCACCCATACGCCGCCCCGCCATCATGCGCCCCGTGAATTCATCAATCAAAACGACCTTATTATCGCGGACGATATAATTCTGGTCTTTTTTATACAAGGTATGGGCGCGCAGGCCGTTGTTAATATGATGCACCACGCTGGTGCTTTCGGGATCATAGAGCGATTGCCCCTCGGGCAGAACCCCCATCTCTAACAACGCCGCCTCGATAAAATCGTTGCCTTCATCGGTTAAATTGACGCTCCGCGATTTTTCATCCAAAATATAATGGTCTTCGGTTAATTTTGGGATTAGAGCGTTTAGGGTTGTATAAAGCTCTGACCTATCCTCGGCCTGTCCCGATATAACCAAAGGCGTTCGTGCCTCGTCAATCAGGATACTATCCACCTCATCCACTATTGCATAAAAATGCTCGCGTTGCATCATTTGCGATAGGTCGGATTTCATATTATCGCGGAGGTAATCAAACCCCAGCTCGTTATTGGTGGCATAGGTCACATCCGCCAGATACGCGGCGCGTTTATCGGTTTCAGACATATTGGGAACGGCAACCCCCGTTTCCATACCCAGAAACGAATAAACCTGCCCCATCCATTCGGCATCGCGCCGTGCCAAATAATCATTAACCGTGACAACATGCACGCCTTTACCCATCAGGGCGTTAAGATACACGGGGAAAACCCCCGCTAGGGTTTTGCCTTCGCCTGTTTTCATCTCTGATATATTGCCCTTATGCAGGAATATCCCGCCCAAAAGCTGCACATCGTATGCACGGAGTCCCAAGGTACGCAAGGCAGCCTCTCGCACCACCGCAAAAGCCTCAACCAGCAAATCATCCAAGGTCGCGCCTTGTTCCAATCGCGCCTTAAACGCAGGGGTTTTTGCCTGTATTTCCTCATCAGATAGGGCGGATATTTCAGGCTCCATCGCGTTAATAGCCTTAACAAGACCGCTTTGCGTCTTTAACATACGCCCATTATGCGTGCCGAACAGTTGTCCGAAAACCGAATCAAACCCTAACATTTTCTTTGCTCCAATCACAAAATAAAAACTTTTTACCGCTTTTGCCTTGCCTCTATATCCTAATCATAGTAGATAGGCAAGTATTCAAATAATAAAAGGACTTGGTAAATTTATGACACTTTCACGACGGGCAATTTTTGGAATGATAACCTTGCTGGGCTTGGCTCTGGCGGGTTTTTATATGTTTTCACAAAACGGTGGGAAGCCGTTTAATGGCGGTACGCTGGAGGCTAGCAGTGTTCTGGCAACGGTCAATGGCACGGATATTACTGCCGGGCATTTGATTGTTTTGCTGGATGATTTGCCCGCGCAATACCAAACTCTGGAGGATGATGTTTTGTTTAACGCTCTGCTGGAACAGATAATTGAACAGACGTTACTGCAACAACAGATGAAGGCGGGGGATTTACGCGGGGAAATCCTTATCGCCAATAAGGTGCGTAATACGGCGGCTAGTTATGTGATAGAGGGGATAGTGGGGGAGGCGATAACCCCCGATATGATACAGACGGCTTATGATGAAGAATACGGTGCGGGTGGCGAGCAGGAATACTCGGCCGCCCATATTTTAATGGATACAGAGGATGAAGCGAAGGCAATTATCCTTGAGCTGACCGCAGGGGCGGATTTTGCTGAATTGGCAAAGGCTAAATCGACTGGTCCCAGTGGGGCGAGTGGTGGTGATTTGGGCTGGTTCGGTGCGGGTGCGATGGTTGCCCCGTTTGAGGCGGCGGTTCTGGCGTTGGAGGTGGGCGATATATCCCCCCCCGTGCAAACCCAATTCGGCTGGCATGTTATTATTTTAAAGGATGTGCGGGAGGTTGCACCGCCGCCGATTGCTTCCGTAACAGAAAAAATCGCAGGACAGATAAGCGGATCTATTGTGGAAAACCATCTGCAAGTCCTACGGAGCCAGTCACAAATAACCCGTCATGTGGAGGGGCTGGATCCCGCCTTTATCCGTAATAATGATTTGGTGGAATAGGTGGATAGTCGGCATTATGGGCTCATCTATGAAAAACTCTGTAAGAATCGCCCCGATGGCAAGTGAATTTCCGCCTATTCCCCCAATAGAGGGGATACTTTTTGCCACAGGTTCGGCAGGGATTTCGGCAGGGATTACGTATAAAAACCGCGATGATGTGGTGCTGATACACGCCTGTGCGGGCAGTCAAATTGCCGGCGTTTTTACCCGTTCGGCAACGCGGGCGGCATGTGTTTTGGATTGTCAGAGCAAACTGCCCCCTACCCCCGATAGCACCGATAACGCCCCCGATAAAGCCATAGGAATCGTGGTGAATTCGGGCAATGCCAACGCTTTTACCGGGGCGCGGGGGCAGGCGAGTGTGGCGGAAATCGTCCGCACAACCGCCGATGTTTTGAAAACCGAGCCAAGCCGTATTTTCACCTCTTCCACGGGGGTTATTGGCGAACCACTAGACCCCGCCCCGATATGTGCGATGTTGCCCGATTTACACGATAATTTGCGCGATGATGGGATTGAACCCGCAGCACGGGCGATTATGACAACCGACACCTTTGCCAAGGGCGCGTTCCGCCATATTAACATAGACGGACAGCCCGTACTTATCGGCGGTTTTGCCAAAGGCTCTGGCATGATTGCCCCTGATATGGCGACCATGCTGGCGTATATTTTCACCGATGCGCGGATTGCGCAACCCGACCTGCAAGCTATGCTGACCGCCACAAACGAAACCAGTTTTAACGCGATTAGCGTTGATGGCGATACCTCCACCTCTGACGCTTTAATGATGATTGCCACGGGCAAATCGGGCGTGGATGCCAGCGATAACGCGGCGTTCCGTACCGCCTTGGGCGAAGTCATGCGCGAATTGGCGCAGGCTATTGTAAGGGATGGCGAGGGCGCAACAAAGCTAATAACCATAAAAATAACAGGTGCAACCAGCCCGCAATCGGCAAAAATCATCGCCCAGAGCATCGCGAACTCCCCCCTTGTTAAAACCGCAATCGCGGGGGAAGACCCGAATTGGGGGCGGATAGTCATGGCAGTGGGCAAAGCAGGGCAACCCGCCGACCGCGATAAATTGCGGATTTGGTTTGGCGATATTTTGGTGGCAGAACACGGCGCGGTGGCGGGCGGTTATGATGAGAAAACCACCGCCGATTATATGAAAAACGAGCGGATTAATCTGCATGTGGATTTGGCGATTGGCACGGGCGATTTCACCATGTGGAGCTGTGATTTCACCCACGATTATATCCGTATTAACGCGGATTATCGCTCGTGACTTTGGTTTTGGTCGTGGCTGCCGTGCTGATTGATGCGGACGGGCGGGTGCTGTTGGCGCAACGTCCAAAGGGCAAATCAATGGCGGGGTTTTGGGAATTTCCGGGTGGGAAATTGCAGGCAGGTGAAACGCCAGAGTCCGCGTTGATACGCGAATTAAATGAAGAGCTGGGGATTCACACGTGGGATTCGTGCCTTGCCCCGATTAGCTTTGCCAGCCATGCTTACACAAATGAGTCTGGGGGTAAAGATGGCGATTTTCACCTGCTGATGCCAGTGTTTGCCTGTCGCAAGTGGGAGGGTATAGTGCAAGGACGCGAAGGGCAGAGCCTTGCGTGGGTTTGGCCGAAGGATTTAAAAACCTACCAGATGTTGCCCGCCGACGCACCCCTAATTGCGGTTTTGCGCGATTGGTTGTGAGTCTTACACCCACCCCGCCAGCTCTGTTTGAATAATATCGCACAGCACATCAATATGGGATTTTTGCGCGTTCAAACACGGGATATAGGTGAAATCGGTGCCGCCCGCGTGGATGAAACTATCCCTGATTTCCTCATTAATCTCTTCCAAAGTTTCAATACAATCGGCAGAAAACGCAGGGGCAATCACGGCTATTTTGCGCTGCCCAGCCCGTGCCAAATCCGCCACACAATCGACCGTGGATGGTTCCAACCAATCCTCTGGTCCAAACTTGGATTGAAAAGAGGTGACGATTTGCCCGTCCTGAAACCCCAATTTCTCCCGCAACAACCGCGAAGTTTTCTGGCAATGGCAATGATACGGGTCGCCCTTTTGCGTCAAATACCGTTTCGGCAACCCGTGATAGGAGGCAACCAAAACGGGCGTATAATCCAACCCAGCATAATGCTCTGACACCGTCCCAGCCAGTGCGTCAATATAATTCGGGCGGTCAAAATACGGCGGCACGGTGCGAATCGCGGGGGCGTGCGGCATAGTCATCAGGGCGCGATAGGCTTCGTCATTCGCCGTGGCGGTGGTCGCGCCCGCGTATTGCGGGTAAAGCGGGAAGAACAGGATTTTATCCGCGCCTTGGGCTTTCATTTGTTTTATCACGGTTTTTATCGCGGGGGAGCCATAACGCATGGCAAAATCCGTGATGATTTTATCGCCGTAAAGTTTGGCTAGGCGGGTTTTGATGGCGTGCGTTTGGTCTTTGGTGATGGTTAAAAGCGGGGATTCGTCCGCCTGTGTGTTCCAGATAGAGCGATAGGCCGCCCCCGATTTGGACGGACGCGTGGTTAGGATAACCGTTTGTAGCAAGGGTTGCCAGAGGAACGGGCTGTAATCTATCACACGGCGGTCGGATAGGAATTGGTTTAGGTAGCGGCGCATTGACCAATAATCCGTAGCCTCTGGCGTGCCGAGGTTGCAGATAATCACGCCGATTTTTTGCGGGGGGATGGGGGGGTGGTCTGGCGGTGCGTTCATTAGTTGTTAGTTGTTAGTTGTTAGTTGTTAAAAACTATTGGCTTCTTTTACGCAATTCTTCAAGGGCATCAGTGCCTTTAAGAGCTTCATTGTTATCTGCGTAGTCAAGGGGTATTTGTCCCCTGCTATCTTTTATCTTTGCATCCGCACCTAATTTTAACAAAACCATAACCACATGGGGGTTTTGATTATTTTGCACTGCCTCATGGAGTGCTGTTTGGCGACCACTAGAAACCGCATTTACATCTGCCCCAGCGGTTATTAATGCTACAAAAACCTCAGGATTTTTATTACGATTTGCAGCAAAAACAAGCGGAGTAACGCCATAATTATTTGGTGTGCTTACATCCGCTCCTGCATCCAGCATGATTTTAAGCAATTCAATATCTTCATGCCATTGCGCCACCTCATGTATTGGCATGCCACCGTTCTTATCTTTTGCATTTACCTCTGCCCCAGCATCCAGTAAAGCTTTGACTACTTCAGGACGTGCCTTTGAAAGCCCGCAAACACACCGATAAAGAGGTGTCTCCCCCTTGCAACTTCGTGCATGCACATCCGCACCATTATCTAGGTACTCTTGCAATTTTTTAAGAGTCATTTCAAACCAAAAATTTGTATATGCATCTGCATCTGCCCAATTATCTATTAAAACCATTTGTTTATCCTTTCAGTTAATATTTAGTATTGCGCATCACTTAACGCCCAATAAGCTTTGGTATCTTTAAGTGCTGAGTTGTACTTTGCAAATTCAAAAGGCGTTTTCCTGTCTTCACTTTTTATTTTACCGTCTGCACCTGCCTTTAGCAAAATCATAATCACGTCAGGATTTTTAGTTTGAATTGCTGCCCAATGAAGTGGTGTATATCCGCTCCATGATGTTACTCCGCTTGTATCCTTGCCTTGTGCATTTACATTTGATCCCGCATCAATCAAAGTCATAATTATTTTAAGACTATTATGTTTTTCCCGCCTGCCCACCGCCGAATAGATCGGTGTTTGTCCCAACTTATTCCGCACCTCTAATTTTGCCCCAGATTTCAGCAAAACGTTAATTATTTCGGGGTTTTCATTTTGGCTCGCTGCCCAATGAAGCGGTGTGTCTCCATTCCTACTTCGTGCATTCACATCTGCACCAGCATCCAGCAAAACCTTAATTACTTTGGGGTTCTTATTGCCCGCGACTGCCCAATGAAGCGGTGTGTTTCCACTCCTACTTCGTGTATTTACATCTACGCCAGCATCTAGCAAAACCTTAATTACGTTGGGGTTCTCATTGCTCGACGCTGCCAGATAAAGAGGGTATCCATGCTCACCCTCTGCGTTCAAATCTGCGCCATTATTTAGACATGCTTGGACTTGTTCGGGAGTTATATTTATCCAAAAATTCTCTAAAACTTTCCACTCTTTATCCCCCCAACCCTCGCAATCCTGCGCAATCGCGGGCAACGCCCCGAAAGACAGAATCACTAGGGCAAGACCCATCCGTGCTATTTTCAATAGTTTATTTTGCATGTCCCTTATCCTTTTTCACTTGCAAAAGACTATAACCAGCAATCAATAAATAATCAAGCCTAATAACTAACAACTAATAACTAACAACTAACAACTAACCATTTACAATTCCCACTTTCCACACTATACCCACGCCATACACCACAATAACTCTCTTTAAAAAAGGAAACCCAAACTATGAAAATGACAACTGAAGAAGCCTTCGTAAAAGTCCTGCAAATGCACGGTATTGAACACGCTTTCGGGATTATCGGCTCTGCCATGATGCCTATCTCTGATTTATTCCCAACGGCGGGGATTACCTTTTGGGATTGCGCGCACGAGTGCAACGCGGGCATGATGGCGGATGGCTTCACCAGAGCCTCTGGCAAAGTTTCCATGATGGTGGCACAGAACGGCCCGGGCATTACCAATTTTGTCACCCCCGTTAAAACGGCGTATTGGAATCACACGCCTTTACTGCTGGTCACGCCCCAAGCCGCCAATAAAACCATCGGTCAAGGCGGGTTTCAAGAGGTGGAACAAATGGCGCTGTTCCAAGACATGGTCGCCTATCAGGAGGAAGTCCGCGACCCAACCCGTATTGCAGAAACCTTAAACCGCGTTATTTTACAAGCCAAACGCGCCTCTGCCCCCGCACAGATAAACATCCCCCGTGATTTCTGGACGCAAGTCATTGACATCACCCTGCCCCAAATTGTCGAATTTGAACGCCCGTCTGGCGGGGCGGACGCTATCAGCAAAGCCGCCGCTATGCTGTCATCCGCCAAATTCCCCGTTATTTTGAACGGCGCGGGCGTAGTTCTGTCGGACGGCATAGCCGCCACGGCCGCCCTAGCCGAACGGCTGGACGCGCCCGTCTGCTGTGGTTATCAGCATAATGACGCTTTTGTTGGCACGCACCCTTTGTTTGCTGGGCCTTTGGGCTATAACGGCAGCAAAGCGGGGATGGAGCTGATTAGCAAAGCCGATGTTGTGCTTGCGCTCGGCACGCGGTTGAATCCGTTTTCCACCCTGCCTGGCTATAATATCGATTACTGGCCTGCGGATGCGCAGATTATCCAAGTCGATATGAACCCTGACCGTATTGGTCTTACCAAACCCGTTACCGTTGGCATTGTCGGGGATGCAAAGAAAGTCGCGGTCGCCTTGCTGGACGGATTGACCGATACCGCGGGCGATACGGGGCGAGCCGCGCGGAAGGAAACCATCGCGCAAACGAAATCCGCTTGGGCGCAGGAATTGACCTCTATGGATCACGAGGATGACGACCCAGGCACGACTTGGAATAAACGCGCCCGAGCCGATAAACCCGATAATATGTCACCGCGTATGGCGTGGCGGGCGATTCAAAAATCCCTGCCAAAGGACGCGATTATCAGCTCTGATATTGGCAATAATTGCGCGATTGGCAATGCCTATCCCAGTTTTGAACAGGGGCGTAAATATTTAGCACCTGGTCTGTTTGGTCCTTGTGGCTATGGCTTTCCCGCGATTGTCGGGGCAAAGATAGCCTGCCCTGATGTGCCTGTCGTTGGCTTTGCTGGCGATGGAGCGTTCGGCATTTCTATGAATGAAATGACGGCTGTTGGGCGCGGCGAGTGGCCTGCTATAACCATGATAGTCTTCCGCAATTATCAGTGGGGGGCGGAAAAACGCAATACCACACTGTGGTTTAATGATAATTTTGTCGGCACAGAGCTGGATGAAGAGGTCTCTTACGCCGCGATTGCCCAGGCTTGCGGGTTGATTGGCGTGCAGGTTGCCACGATGGACGCGTTAAGCGATGCTTTGGCAGAGGCTGTTACTGCCCAGATGAAAACGGGCAAAACCACCTTTATTGAAGTTTTGTTAAACAAGGAACTGGGTGAGCCGTTCCGCAGGGATGCGATGAAAGCCCCCGTGTGCGTCGCGGGGATTAGCAAGGATGATATGCGCAAGCAGTGATTATTTTGATGATATGTGCGGGCAAGTGGCGGTGAATTGATAAACACAATTCACCGCACTCGGCTTAACTGCACCATCAAAATCGCCCCCATAACGATAACAACGCCGATTATATCGTAAATCCCCAGTGGCTCGCCCAAAATAACCGCCGCCGTTGCCACCCCGAAAAACGGGTTTAAAAAGTGAAAAGTCGCGGCTTTCGTTGCCCCAATCCTATTCACCAGCATAAACCAAATAATCGTTGCCACCGCCCCAGGCATCACTATCGTATAGGAAAAGGCAACAACCATCGTTGCCGACCAGTTAATCACCCAATCCTCAAACACCATCGCAGGTATGGCAAGACTGGCAGAGCCAATCAGCATTTGCAAACCCACCACAATCAGCAGATTACTGCCAGAGGAAGCACCGCGTACCGCCAAAGCCGCCACCGCCAAGGCAACCACCGCGATAATACACAGCCCAGTACTGACGATATCCGCGCCTTGCGTCACCCGTTGCGCCATAATTAAAATCACACCCGCAAAGCCCAAACACAGCCCGATTATACCCATTGGCGCGATACGCTCACGATACACGCCAAAGGCTATCAGCCCAACAACCAGTGGCAAGGCACTGGCTATGATAGAGGCAAACCCTGCCTCCAACGACTGAATCGCGATAAAATTAAGCCCCAGATAAATGGTATTTTGGCAAACGCCAAACAAAATAACCGCCCGCCATGGAATCGTGGCAAACCGCAGCCTTTGCCCAAGGGCAAAGCCAATCGCCAGCACCAAAATGCCAGAAATTAAAAATCGCAGGGATAGAATAGTCAGTGGGGGCGCGTCTTGGACAATAATCCGCGCAGAGGTAAAGGCGGAGGACCAAATCAGGGCAAAGCTCAGCCCCATAAAAAATGATTTAATGTCCATGGTACCCCGAATCAAAAAGGCCGCACCTGGGCGCGGCCTTTTCAAAATATCTTCAAACAAACTAGGGGTTAATTACATCTTTCAATGCTTTTGCAATTGTCACCTTAGCCACGCGATCGGCAGCTTTTTCAAACTGTTCGCCGGTAGCAGGGTTACGCACCATCCGTTTTGGCCGTGCGCGACACTGAAATTTACCCAATCCTGGGATTGTTACAGCACCGCCTGCGGCGACTTCTTTTGATACGGCTTCAGCAAGAGCGTCAAGAAAACGTGATACGTCTACTTTATTTGCGCCAGTTGCGTCAGAAAGGTTAGCAACTAGTTGTGCTTTGGTCATTGGTTTTTGAGCCATTGATATACTCCATCATTGTAATAATGCACAGAAAAATTCTGTGCTTTGGTGCGGTCATATAACAATATGTTGCGGTATAGAGCAAGTCAAAATACCCATAAAATGATGTTATTTTCTAAAAAATACGCTATTTTATTGATTTTTTTACTAAATTTTGGATTTTTTACACAATTTATTGATTTTTTTGGGAAAATTTGTGACGGATGATTCATTTGACTTTATCCATGTTTTCGCTATAATCCGTCTTAGCAATAATCATAGAGACTCCGCAGTTATCAAACGCTGTCGGGTCACCACTCAATACAAAAGCCGTTTTCACGGGCATTTTTTGCTTGTGGGATTGGTAAATAAAGTGGAAATTTTCTCTGTGATTGTTGCAAACGGCCCGATGCGGTGTGGAGCGGTGGGCAAATTTTGCCCACTAAACGCGCATAAAACGGAAATAAAACAGAAGTAAAATGACGGAAAATAATAATTTCCAAAAATTTACTTCTTGTAAAACTTTTTAATCCAAACCTATGGCTTGGATACTATTTATTTAAAGGGGAACAGAAATATGAAATTTTCATGTAAAATACGGGGCGAGGCGATGGTTATCTCGCTGGACGAGCCACGATTTGTCGCGGCGGAATGCTCGGCTTTCAAACAAACGCTGAAAACACTGGTGGATCAGGGGGCGGATTGGATTATCCTAGACCTCCGCGCGGTGGAGTTTATGGATAGCTCTGGGCTTGGCACATTAACATCGCATCTTAAATACACGGGGGAGGAACGCAGATTTTATCTATCAAGCCTAACCCCCAGCGTGGCAAAGATGTTTGCGCTAACCCACATGGACACGGTTTTTGCGATTTATGACGATATTTCGGCGGCCTTGGGCGCGCCTGATGTGCCATCGGTCTAACCCATGGGACAGGCGAACCTGTGCAGCGCACCCCGCCAATTTAAGCGGCAGTTTAACGCGGATTTTGCCTCCGCCACGGATATTCTAACGCAAACGCAAGCGTGGTTGACCGCGCAAAATATCCCGCCCGTGGTTATTGAGGATACGTCCATTGTATTGGTGGAGGTTTTTAACAATATCATCCAGCACGCCTATGGGTTTAATACCCCCGCGAACGCCAAAATTGATTTGGCTATGGTGATTGAAGACGACCAGATTTTCATTGATACCTATGATAGGGGGGCGGGGATGTTCCGCACCCCCGAACCTTTGCGGATTGATTTGGCGAATTGCGAATTGGCGGATTTGCCCGAATCGGGGTTTGGCTGGGTGTTAATAGAACGGCTATCCAGTAAGGTTGTTTTTTCGCGTAGTGGTGGGCGCAATCATTTGCATATTTGCATTAAAACACCCAAAACCAGCTAAACCAGACAATAAGCCCGCCTAGTATGACTTGCCAAACACGCCCGACCACGCGGGCGGCATCTATTATATCAGACGGTCCCAAATCGCTATGCCCGTATTCGTTGATATAGGGGGCGGTGAAAATCGCGCCCTTATACACTCGCGGCCCCGCCAATCGCACATCCAGCACCCCTGCCATTGCCGATTCTGGCCAGCCAGCGTTGGGCGAAGCGTGATGCCGAGCATCCGTCCAGACGACTCGCCAAGCGACCCCCGACCAATGGGTTAGGCAAATCGCGACCGCGCAAACCCGTGCGGGAATCCAATTCATAATATCATCCAGCCGAGCCGCCCCCATGCCGAAATCTCTGTAATCATCGGTTTTATAGCCAATCATACTATCGGCGGTATTAACCATTTTATAGCAGATAAGCCCGCCAAGCCCGCCGACACAATACCATAAAATCGGGGCAAGGACTCCGTCAGAGAAATTCTCAGAGCAGCTTTCAATCGCGGCACAGGCGACTCCGTTTTTATCCAAATCTTTGGTTTCACGCCCGACGATATGGGCGACGGCGGCGCGACCGTTTTCTGTGCTGGCTTTCAGCGAGTCCGCAACGGCGACCACATGGGTGATTAAACTGCGATAACCCAGCAAAACCGCGACAACCACGACATCCAAAATACCGTAGGGGGAGATTTGCTCGATGGCTATGCCTAGGGCAAAACTGCCCGTGGCTAGGGTTATGATAACGACAATCCCCTTGGCTCTGCGGGCGCGTCCGCGATTAAATAATTTATTAAACAGGGCAATTAATCGCCCCATGAGGACAACAGGATGGGGGAGTCTTTGCCATAATGGTTTCGGCTCGCCCATTAAGCTATCCAATATCATCGCGGCGATAAGGATTGTGATTGGGGTCATTAGGGGAATCATTTTATGCTCCTATTTGTGGTTTGTAAGGCGGTTTCTAAAGCTGTTTCTAATTTGTGCCAGTTGGCAGGTATATCGGCGGGCAAGCCAAGGCGAATCCAATTTGGATTATAGGAAAACACCCGCGACCAGATGGCGTGTTTGGCAAGCTGATGTTTTAACGCGGGGGCGTTTTTGCAACTATACAGGCGAAATAAATCAGTACCGCCAATCCGTGTTAATCCGTTTGCCGTGGCAATATCATCCAGTCGCCCCGCGTTTTTATGCAGCCTAGCACGGGTCTTATCCGCCCAAGCGGTATCTTGCAGAACCCCTGCCCCGATAATTTGTGCCGGACCAGAAATCGCCCAAGCACCCAGCAGGGTATCCAGCCGTTTCATCAACGCGGGTTGCCCGATGGCAAAGCCCAGCCGTAACCCCGCCAGCCCCCAGAATTTCCCCAAGCCCTTTAGCACAATGACATTATCATATCGCGTCAAATCTATCAGCGATTTGTTGGGGGTTAAATCGCAAAAACTCTCATCAATTACGATAAGACTCGCGGTTTTAATATCGTTTTTAATATCATCGGCGGACAGACTAGCAAGCCCACCATCGGGGTTGTTTGGATGAACGATAATACGGACGGGTGCGTCCCCCGATTCTATCTGCCAACCTGCCGTACTAAAAGCAGTGGCGTATTCGTTATAGGTCGGTGTATCAATACGGATTTGACGGGGGCAATCCAAACCCTCCGCCATCCGTGGCAAGCTGGCGATAATCGCCGAAACCCCCGCACTGGCAATCATCCCTGCCCCATCAGGCACATGCCAAAATCCCCGTGCGACAGAATACAAATGCGCGAACCCATCCGCATCAGGCAAACGATGCCAAGCCGTTTCAGGAATATCGGGTAAAGGATAGGGCGTGGGATTTATCCCCGTTGATAGATCAAGCCAATCTTTTGCCAACCCGCCATATTCGGCAATCGCGGCATCCAATCCGCCGCCATGCTCCCTGCTATTTACGGGGGGCAAACCAGACATTAGACTTCGGCAAGAGGCTCTACAGGAATCCGCGCGGTGAAATGCCCCTTTACCGCCTCAGGCCATTGGCGGAATGGCACCTGCCCGCTTTCGCTCTCACTATGGCAAATCGCATAATCCACCACACCTTGCGCCGAATCGGCAGTCGGCTCAAACGCGCTTAACACATAGGTCATCTTCCCCGCACCCTGTATTATCACATTGCACCCCGTGCGACAGCCCATCAAACACGAATGACGGCGCACTTGCACCCCCGCTCGCCCAACAGCCGCCGCTTCAACCAGTCCAGCAAACACCTCCCCATCCGTTTGTTCGGGGGGAGTTTCGGGCTTTACTATATTACAAGTATCACAAATCGTAATCAGAGTTGGCATGGCAAAACCTTATGTATGGAGCTTGTCTGCAAGCTCTTTTATCGCGTTTTGCACCAGCACATTTGATTGCGCGGGCGACAGGTCTTTTTTAATAATATCACCGGCAACCTGCGTGGCAATTAACGCGGCATGGTCGCGTAGTTCCTTAATCGCGGCGGCACGGGCGGAATCAATCTGCTCATCAGCCGCCTTAAGACGGCGAGCGATGGATATTTTCAAATCCTGTTCGGCCTTTTGGGCGGCGTGTTTAGCCTCCTCCTGCGCGGTGGTTATGATATTTTCGGCTTTTATCTGTGCCTCTTTCTGCTTGCGTTCATAGTCCGCCAGAATGCCTTGCGCCTCTTCCCGCAGGGCGCGGACGGTATCCAGCTCTGCACGAATATCATCGGCGCGTTTATCCAACATGGTCATAACCAGACTCGGCACACGCAAATATAACAACACGCCGATAAACAAAATAAAGGCAATACTAACGACAAAATCGGTGTTATTGAGGCTGAAAAACGGACCAGTCGCACCGAACGCGGGCGCGACAAAAGCAGGTGTAGTGAAAACGCACCCCCCCGCCAAAATAGTTTTTATGTAAGATTTCATCTGCATATCCTATTGTTCCAGTCGCGTGGCAACATGTGTTTTAATTTTCTTGGCATCGGCCAAGGCGGGCATCAAAGTCTCCACCAAATTATGGGCAACAGCCGCGGCGACTTCGGATACCGATTCTTGGGCATTTTTGCGAATCGCCTGAATAGTCTTTTCCGATTCCTTTACCTTAGCCGCGATTTCGGTATCGGCAATAACCAACGCCTTATCCAATTCTTTTTGAATCTCTGCCTTTGTTTCTGCGATAATCTGGGCGGCTTGGCTTCGTGCTTCCTTTAACGCTTGGTTATAGGCGGCTTCCGCCTCTGTCACCTGCAAACGGATTTCCTCTGCACGGTTTAAATCCGCCTGAATAATACGCTGACGGTCGTGCAAAATCCCCGAAATCCGAGGCAAAGCCACGCGATTAAGGATAAAATACAAAACCACCAATGTTAAAACCAACCAAAAGATTTGATTGGGAAAGGTGGAAAAATCCAGCTGAGGCATGCCGACTGCGTGTTCCGTTGTATCCGTTGCCATTATGAGTGTCCTTTATTTAAAGGTGCGCACGAGCAAACCCGCCCGCACCTGATGATTGATTTAAAACGATTTATTGTGCGTACATAAGCAAAAGCGCAACAAGGAACGAGAAAATTCCCAAAGCCTCTGCAAACGCGATACCGATGAACATAGTTGCGGTTTGGCCTGCGGCCGCGCTTGGATTGCGCAACGCCCCTGCCAGATAATTCCCGACAACATGGCCCACGCCGACGGCTGCGCCGCCCATACCGGTACAGGCAAGGCCTGCACCAATTAACGCGCCCATTTGCACAAGATCTCCTTCTACTGCCATTTTCGTACTCCTTTTAATGATTGGATGGCTGATGTTTTATTCTTGCTAATGTACTGGATGCAGAGCATCGTTCAAATATACACAAGTAAGAATGGTGAAAACGTAGGCCTGAATACAGACTACGAGTGTTTCCAACCCATATACCGCCATAATAGCAATAATGGGAAAGGCGGAAAAGACTCCCAGTGCGCCAGCAAAGCCAGCGAACACTTTGATAACGGCATGACCCGCCATCATATTTCCTGCCAAGCGGATGGAATGGCTGATCGGGCGAACGAAATAGGATATAATCTCTATAATCGCCAGAATCGGGCGCAGGGGCAAGGGCGCGGATGAAATCCAAAACAACCCAAAGAATTTAAACCCGTTTTTGTAAAATCCCAGCAGGGTAACCGCCAGAAAAACCGCCATAGCCATGGTGGCAGTGACCGCTATATGCGAGGTCGTGGTAAAAGCAGTGGGCAACAGCCCGATGATATTCGCCACAAGGATAAAGATAAACAGGGTAAAGATATAAGGGAAGTATTTCAGACCGTCTTTGCCCGCGATATCCTCGACCATTTTATAGACAAAGGTATAGATGACTTCCGCCACGGATTGGCTGCGCGTGGGGACAAGGGCGCGTTTGCGCGTGCCAACAACCAGCAGCATAACCACGGACAATACCGCCAGCCCCAGCCAGAGTGTAACATTGGACGGAGTAATCATGTTTAGGTCTTGCCCATCAAACAGCGGGCGCACCACGAACTGATCCATCGGGTGGATGTTAAAGCCTGATTTTTCTTCGACTGCCATGTCTTGGTTTCCCTTTGGTTTGGGGGTTTTATGTCAATAAGGGGGTTATTAACAGTTTTTTGTGAAAGGTAAAGGGGGAAACTGCGTTTTTTTAGTTTTTAGTGATTAGGGGGGCGTTATTAGGGGGTCGTTATTTTCTCTTGCCTAATGTTTTTCATTCTGCTATGGTTAAAGACTAACAACACTTAAACAATTAAAAAGAAAGCAAAACAATGCCAGCACTAAACACAATAGAATGTCGCCATACAAGACAAGGTGGCACAGAGTCCCTCGCGATTTACTCTGAAGACATGAAATACCGTTATTTATTAGAACGAATCTGGGATACAGCCCCAGACACTCCCGTTCTAATGTTCGTTATGTTGAACCCTTTAGCAGCAATACCAACAGCAGCATTGGTGCATAGTGACACTGCAATAGCAACATGTGAAAACCGCGCAAAAGAACACCATCATGATTTTGGTGGAACGGAATTTGGCGGATTTTGTGTGACAAACCTTTTTTCTTTTGTCCAGAAAGATAAAAATAATTACGAAAGAGTGGATGACCAGAGTGGCACAGAAAATCTTAGAATTATTGAAGAATACGCAAGAAGGCCTAATACAACAATCATCTGTGCTTGGGGTAATGAATGCAATGATGATCGGTTTGCAGAGCAGGTGGCGATAATAAAAAAATTGTTAGCTGGAACAGAACATCCTTTGCACCATCTTGAATCATTATCAAACAACCAGCCTAAACATCCAATCCATTTTACGTCTTCCGTAGATTTTAGTATATGGGCAGACTAACTTTTTATAAATTTTATTCGCTCGGCGGACAAACAGGTGCAAAACACTTTTTACACAGGGGATAATCTTTATATCCTAAACGGCATGAACAGTGAAACGGTGGATTTGATTTATCTAGACCCGCCGTTTAATTCCAAACGCATCTATTCCGCGCCAAGTGGCAGTAAGGCCGCGGGGGCTTCGTTCAAAGATATATGGACTTGGAGCGATGTCGATACGGACTGTTTGGATGGGTTGGAAATTTACCCCGAGCTGGCGGAATATATTTACGCAATCGGGAAAATCCATAGCAAAGGCATGATGTCTTACATCACCTTTATGACCCAACGAATCATCCAAATGCACCGCGTATTAAAGGACACGGGCAGTTTATATTTACATTGCGACCCTGTGGCAAGCCATTATTTGAAAATCGTTTTGGATGAAGTCTTTGGGCAGGCTAATTTTATGAACGAAATTATCTGGTGTTATAGAAAATGGACGAACACCGCCAATCTGTTTCAAAAGAACCATGATACTATTTTGTTTTATGCCAAATCGCGGGGCAATCATACATTTAATAAATTATTTGATACAGAGACCGCGCAACGAAAACACTATCAAATCGGCTATCATACCAATGTTATCAAGGGGGTAAGGCAACTGATTGTTTATGACAGGGAAAAAGCCGCGCGGAAAATAACCCACGGTGGTTATGATAAAATCGTTTATCGCGAAGACCAGCAAAAGGTGAGCATGCCTGATTTTTGGGAAATCCCTATTTTGAATTCGCAGGCGAAAGAACGCACGGGGTATCCCACGCAAAAACCGCTGGCGTTGCTTCATAGGATTATTGAAGCGTCTTCAAACGCGGGGGATGTTGTGTTTGACCCGTTTTGTGGGTGTGCGACAACTTGCGTGGCGGCGCAACAAACGGGGCGGCAATGGATTGGTATTGATATAGAATCAAAGGCGGCAGAGCTGTTGGTACAAAGGCTCAGTGGAAAAAGCGATACAGGAGATAGAGATATACTGTTTAAGGATTTTATCCATACAGATAAAATTCCGCATCGCACTGATATTAAAGAGGAAAAACCCTCCGCCCCGATAAAAGACCGATTGTTTAAGGCACAAAAAGGGCTGTGCAGTGGCTGTGAAAAACCATTTGATAGTGTCAATTTTGAAATTGACCATATTTTTCCAAAGAGCAAAGGTGGCGGTGATTATTATGAAAATTTTCAATTATTATGTGGAAATTGTAATAGGGTCAAGGGCGACCGACCAATGGAGTATTTGGTGGCAAAACTCCGTGCCCGTGATGAGGTGATAAAAAACGTGTCGTATTGATTTTATTGCGCATCTTCCTTTTTCTTTTGTATCTCGCTCGCGGTGCGCATCATCGTGCGAATACCCGCGGCAAAGCCCAATAAGGTCAGCGGAATCATCAGCCAAGGCGTGGTGCCCAGCAGGCTATCCAGCCCAAAGCCCACGCCAAACCCCAGCAAAACCCCGACAACCAGCTCTGTCACCATGCGCCAGCCAGCCTGCGCCGCGCTGTAATGGTTTTCCTCAGGCGGAGTGGGCGCGGGCGGGCGCAACGCTTTTATCTTGTCTTCTAGCGTTTTAAGCGGGTCGTTTTGGTCATTTTGCATCGGGCGACTATGCAGGGTTCAACGGGCAGAGTCAATGACGGCACGCGGTTTGTCACATAAAATCCATGGTTTGGGCGGTTTTTTACGAATTTATTTGTAAAATGTCTTGCCAAAGGCGGGCAGAGGTGCTATTTGCACGCACATATACCGTGCGGTCCCTTCGTCTATCGGTTAGGACGCCAGGTTTTCAACCTGGAAAGAGGGGTTCAATTCCCCTAGGGACTGCCATTTTTCTGTTTTTAATGTTGAGAGTGGGGTTTTAACCCTGCGGGGTCTTTTGTGCATATAGAGCTTTTGCCCGTAGGCAAAAGCCCATACACAAAAGCCTTTGGTTACAAGACGATACGTTTGTTCTAAATTTATTTAGGCTATGCCTATATATAAAGACAGGCTTTAGCCAATAAAACCCGCCCGCCCAAGCCTCGCAGAGGGGTGGGCGGGCGGGAAGCCCGAACGAGGGGGGCTTGCCCCCAAGTGAGGGCGAAAACAAAAAACTTTTATCGTTTATTGTTAAAACCCATCGGTCATGTTTGGCACGGGTCGCGCGAACCCGAAGGGTGTGCGTCTTGGTTGTTAGGTGTTAGGGAGTTTGCGTCACCAGCGACTCTAAAATACACTGACCCAGTACAACCGATAAGCTGACGCGCACCCGTGGGGGTGAGGGTGCGCGCGACCACCCTTTGGGCGGTCGTTTCCTAGATTATTAGGTCTGCTCTAGAATAATGATTACCGAGTCTGCCCTGCGGGTCTTCGTCATTTCTTCGAAATGCCGACCAGTCAAGAAGTGGCAAAAAATCATTAATCGTTAATTTGTGCCTAGATGTAAAGACAGACCATAGTAAATTTATAGAATCATTATCATCTTGTAACCAAAGGCTTTTGTGTATGGGCTTTACGCAAGTAAAGCTCTATATGCACAAAAGCCCCCGCTAATCGTTAATCGTTAATCGTTAATCGTTAATCGTTAATCATTAAGATTTGCGATGCTTATGCGGAGCCCACAGCCGTTTGTTTGTCAAATATAACAACAACGTCAGCAACCCCAAGAACGCAACGCCTAAGAACCCAACCCGCTTACGCGCCGCCAAATGCGGTTCTGCCGTCCATTGCAAGAACGCCGCGACATCGGCCGCCAGATACTTGGCATCATTACCGTGACCATCCGCGAACTCCACCTGCCCGTCCACCAAAGGCGGTGCCATAGCTATCCAGCCGCCAGGAAACGCCGTGTTTTCATAATAAAGCGTGCCTGCCTCCTCACGCTCTTTCCCCGTGTAACCCGTCATGATAGCCAAAATATATTCCGCCCCACCACTACCGTAAATCAGCTTATTTATACCCAGACCATAAGGCCCCTTAAACCCAGCCCTCGCCTTTGCCATTAACGACAAATCGGGGGCGTTTTCAACCGCGCTAAGGGGGAATTTATCGCTCGGCTTTGCCGTGCGGAAATCATCCAGCTCCGCGTCATAAACTTCGTAATTGGCGGCAAAAGCCTTCACTTGATCCGCGCTTAAATGCGGTCCACCCTCATCCCCCAGCGTGCGAAACGCCACATGACGCAAGCCGTGACAGGCAGAGCAAACCTCTTGAAACACCTGCATCCCGCGTTGCAATTGATACTGGTCAAACGTGCCAAACGGCCCATCAAAGCTGAAATCATGGTCTTTCACCTTACCAGCACCCGCGGCGTTGGCAGTCCCCGCGCCCAAAACCAGCGCAAGCGAAAACAGAGCAAAGAGCAAAAAGTTTTTCATAAGAGTTATCCTTTTGTATTGGGTTTTTTTGCGGCTTTTTTAGACGCAGATTTTGGTTTATTTTTAGAACCCGCAGGGCGACCGCGTTTCTTGGCAACGGGTTGTCCAGTCACAGCAACGGATTTCACGCCACCCTTACCCTTAACCCCCACAGGATAATGTGCATCAAAATCCGCCTCGATAGACACAGGCACAGGCCTCGGTGTTTCCAACCGCCCCAACACTGGCAAAATAATTAAAAAATAGGCAAACCAGTAAATCGTGGCAATCAGTGCCAGATTGGTCACGGTGACAAACGGAGTTATGCCCGGGCCCGCTTCCTCCATCACCATCATACCGCCACCTTCCGACATCCCCGCGATGATATAATCCGGGTTTTGCGCCCCGCACCACATCAGCACCAGAAACGCCACACCCAACAGCCAAAAGCATTTTTGAAACATCGGGCGATAGCGACCAGACCGCGTAGCAGACGTATCCAACCACGGCACCAAAGCCATCACAAAGATAGAGCCGAACATCGCCAGAACCCCCAGAAACTTCGCATCCAAAAACAGGATATCAAAGGTAATCGCGCGCAAGATCGCATAAAACGGCAGATAATACCATTCAGGCACAATATGGGCAGGAGTCACCAGTGGATTGGCAGGAATATAATTATCAGGATGCCCCAGATAATTCGGCATAAAGCCGACAACCGCCATAAAAATAGTCATAATCAACGCCAGCGCGAACAAATCCTTCATCACAAAATAAGGCCAGAACGGCAGGGTGTCTTTTTCCGCTTCCGTCTTTGATTTGCGCCGAACTTCCACCCCTGTGGGGTTTGAATTACCCGTGGTATGAAACGCCCAAATATGCACACCAACCAGCCCAAGAATCACAAAAGGCAGTAAATAATGCAGCGAGAAAAACCGTTGCAGAGTCGCGTTATCCACGGCTGGACCGCCCAATAGCCATTCTTGAATAATCGGTCCAACCCCTGGAATAGCCCCGAATAACCCCGTTATCACGGTCGCGCCCCAAAACGACATTTGCCCCCAAGGCAGAACATAGCCCAAAAACCCAGTCGCCATCATCAGCAAATAAATCAGCATCCCAATAATCCACGTGATTTCACGCGGAGCTTTGTACGACCCATAATAAAGCCCGCGAAACATGTGGGCATAAACGGCGATAAAAAACAAAGACGCGCCGTTTGCGTGGAAATAGCGAATCATCATGCCGCCATTAACATCTCGCATAATATGCTCGACACTATCAAACGCCATATCGACATGCGGAGTATAATGCATCACCAAAACCACGCCTGTAATGATTTGCATCACCAGACAAAAGGTCAAAACAATCCCCCAAATCCACATCCAATTCAGGTTTTTCGGGGTTGGTATCATCAAAGTATCATAGGCTAAAGACACAATCGGCAAGCGCGTGTGAAGCCATTTTTCAAACTTTGATTTTGGTTTATAGTGGTCGTGGGGAATTCCAGCCATAGGTTTTTCCTTATCCTAGTTTTATCGTTGTTTCATTGATGAAAACCGCCTTTGGCACGGGCAGGTTTTCGGGCGCGGGGCCTTTGCGGATGCGCCCTGCTGTGTCGTAGTGAGAGCCATGACAGGGGCAGAACCACCCGCCGAAATCCCCCGCATCGCCCAAAGGCACACAGCCCAGATGGGTGCAGACTCCGACCATCACCAGCCACTCGCCGTCTTTGTCCAAGGCGCGGTTTGCGTCCGTGGCATCGCCGATTGCGTTGTCGTTGCGTGAATTGGTATCGGGCAAATCGGTGAGGGCGGTGGTGCGTGCCGCGTCAATCTCTGCTGGGGTGCGCCTGCGGATAAACACGGGCTTACCACGCCATTTAATAGTGATTTGCGTGCCAGGTTCAACCCCCGATATATCCACCTCTATGGACGATAACGCCTGAACATCGGCGGTGGGATTCATCTGATTTATCAAAGGCCAGACGACCGCCGCCGCCGTAATAGCCCCCGTTGTCGCCGTGGCAACATACAGAAAATCACGGCGCGAGCCGTTCGCCGCATGGGCTGGGGTTTGTTTTTTATTCGCCACCAATTTTTTAGCCATAGGGGAAGTCTCCGTTCAAAACCTACTTGCATTCGTATTATGATGGGCTTATTACACTAATAAAATCAAATCGTCTAGACCTCGCGGGGTTTCACGAGTGAAAAAAGTGGAAAACTTATGCGAATATGTGCGTATCAACCCGATATTGCTGCTAATTTGGGCGCGACTATCCGCCTGTGTGCGTGTTTTGGGCTGGATTTGGATATTATAGAACCCTGCGGTTTCCCCCTTTCCACAAAGATTTTGCGCCGAACGGCGATGGATTACGCCGATATTGCGCGGGTTCATCGGTATTTATCGTGGGAAACTTATTTGGCGGGTCGCAAGGTTGGCAATGAATCGGGTCGCCTGATTCTCTTAACAACCAAGGCGGACACGGAATTATGGGATTTTTCTTTCCAAAGCAATGATGTTTTGGTGTTGGGGCGCGAATCGGCTGGGGTGCCTGACTCTGTCCATGATATATGCGATGGGCGGGTGAAATTACCGATGACTCCGCCTGCCCGCAGTTTGAATGTGGTAGTCTGTGCGGGAATTGCCCTGGGCGAGGCTTTACGCCAAACCCGTGCGTGATTCGTTTTCCCCGATTCGGTTAATCCGATTCGGTTAATCTTTTTCGGTTATTTTGATTCTGTAAGAATCGCGACCACTTGACGCAGAGCCATACTATACCCCCGCGTCCCACACCCTATAATCGCACCATCGGCGCGGAGCGATACGTATGAATGATGCCGAAACGCCTCGCGTTTCAGGATGTTAGAAATATGAACCTCTATCACCGGACCTTCAAACAAATGCAGCGCGTCCAGCAACGCGACAGAGGTATGGCTCAGCCCCGCAGGGTTGATGATAATACCGTCCGCCTCCGTCCGTGCGTTTTGAATCCATTCAATCAGTTGCCCTTCATAATTGGATTGCAGAAAGGTGAGGTTTGCGCCCAAATCCCCCGCCAGAGTCTCGCAATCGGTCTGGACATCGTCCAGCGTTTTATGCCCATAAAGCTCTGGTTCGCGCAACCCAAGCATATTCAGGTTGGGGCCATTTAGGATAGTGATTTTGTGTGTCATAGGTTTATGCCCAAAAACGTTTTCAAAGTAAAATGGTGAGCCCGACAGGATTCGAACCTGTGGCCGCCTCATTAAAAGTGAGATGCTCTACCAGCTGAGCTACGGGCCCGCGCGTTAAATCGCGTAACGATGAATCGCTAGGGGGGTGTTTAGCGGTTTTTTGGCAAGTGTCAAGTAGTTATTAGTTATTAGTTGTGAGTTATTAGTTTTTTTTGCTATTTGCAAAATCCAAAAAAGTCAACACTCTTTGTAATTTGTGGCTTTGCATTGCTTTGCTCGTTTTTTGGCTTCTGCTAGTTGTTCGGAGGTCATATCGTCTGCAAGTGAATCTCGGCTATATTCGGCAGATATATCACCATTTGATGTGGCAAGGTTAAGCCACATGTGAGCGCGAACATAATCCCTTGAAACTTCTTTTCCCCACCGATATAGGCTCCCCAAACTATATTGCCCTTCTGTAAGTCCTTGTTCAGCCGCGAAGCTGTACCATATTCCTGCCTCCTTATAGTTTTTGTTTAATTTATGCATCGCACCTAAATTAAATTGTGCCTTTGCAACACCCTTTTCGGCGGCGAGTCTGTACCATTTTTCTGCTTGGCTATAATCTTGTAGAACGCCATGCCCTTTATCGTACATTAAACCTAAATAAAACTGTGCATATAAATCCCCTTGTTTGGCGAGGGGTTGCCAAATAGATAAAGCGGTTTTGTAATCGCGGTCATTGTAAGCAATTAAACCTGCGTCAATACTATTTGCGTCAGTATTATTTAAGACGAAATACAAACCACCCGCAAAAACCACAAGCACAATTGCTATAACTGCAAAAATCTTTTTCATAACTCTTCCTTTCCAAGTTATTGGTTTTATACATGCAAAATAAAACTATTGCAATAATTCAAAAAATACCCCCTAATAAATCACAACTAATAACTAATAACTAATAACTAAAAACAGGAAAACAAATGACCCTTACCGAACCCAAACGCGAGCGCACAGGCGGCCGCGCATCCCGCCGCACCCTCCGCGCCACACGCGATTTCAAAATGCTCCCCGCACTGAAAAACACCCTGCCCCTATGCGAAATAATGAACGGCGCACAGGTGGAAAAAATTGACGCAACCTCCGCCGATATATTGGAAAACGTAGGCGTGCATTTCCGCGACCCTACCGCTATAAATGACTGGAAGAAAGCAGGCGCGAAAGTCATCGGCGAGCGAGTCTACCTAGACCGAGGACTGGTAAAACAGCTCATCAAATCCATCCCCGCAGGTTTCACCTACCACGCCCGTAATCCGCAAAACAACCTGCCCTTTGGCGGGCGGCATAGCATCTTTGTCCCTATGGCGGGCGCGCCTTATTTGCGCGATTTGGACGATGTTCGGCGCAATCCCACGCTGGATGATTTGGCGATGTTTCATAAGCTATCGCATATGATACCCGCGTTGCATAGCACGTCGCATCATATCGTTGAACCCTATGACCATCCGATAAGCCAACGGCATTTGCGAATCACTTATTCTTCCATGAAGCACTCTGACAAAACCTTTATGGGCATGACCACCAGCCCTAAAAATGCCGAGGATGTGCTGAACATGTGCGCCCTGCTGTTCGGGGCGGATTTTATGAAAACCCATGCAGTCGTCACGGGCAATTGTAACGCCAATTCGCCTCTGGTTTGGGATGAAACGATGCTTGGGGCGATGCGTGCGTTTTGTCGGCGTAATCAGCCAGTTTTATGCTCGCCGTTTGTGTTGGGCGGGGCGAATACCCCTGCCTCTGTCCCTGCCAGCGTGGCGCAATTGAATGCAGAGGCTTTGTCGGCGCTCGCCTATACCCAAGTTGTGCGCAAGGGATGCCCCGCGATTTACGGGCATTATCTTTCCACTGTGTCTATGAAATCGGGTGCGCCGATGGCGGGTACGCCAGAAATTAGCCTGATGAACTTTATGATTGGGCAGATGGCGCGGTTTTATCAAATTCCGTGGCGGTCGTCTTCCGCGCTGGGCGGGGCAAAGGTGTTTGACGCGCAAGCGGGGTATGAAAGCGCGACAACTCTGGGCGCGACCTTGCATGCGGGGGCGAATTATATCTGGCATTCGGCGGGCTGGAATGAGGCAGGTATGCATTGCTCCGTGGCGAAGTTTATTGTGGATTCAGAGCAGTGTGCTATGGCCTATCGCATGGGGCAAGGGGCGCGTTGGGATGATTTTGATGAGGCGGTGGAGGCGATAAGTGATATTGGCCCAGGCGGGCATTATCTGGGGCATCCCCATACGCAAGAAAACTTCCAATCGGCGTTTTTTATGCCAGAGGTTTTTGATAACAATTCCATAGAGCAATGGCAGGCAGAGGGTGGTGTGAAAACCGGCGAACGGGCGCGGGTTTTGGCGCGGAAGCTGTTATCAGAGTATCAAGAGCCTAAGCTGGATAAGGCTGTGGATGAGGCGTTATTAGATTATATCGCACGGCGGGAGCGTGAAATTCCTGCGGGGAATGAATTAAACCAGAGTCTTTAATCGTTAATCTTTAACCGCCAATACGGGGCTCTTGTCCTTGAAGCAGTCGCAGGATATTCCCCCGATGTTGCCACCAGATTAACGCGGCACATAACCCCACGCCCACCGCCATATCCACCCCGCCAAACACCAGCAAAATCACAGCCCCACCCGCTGTTGCCACCAACGCCGCCAGCGAGGATATCCGCCATAAAAACGCCACAACCAGCCAGCATAAACACACCAACACCGCCACGCCAAAACTTAACACCAACATCGCGCCCAGAAATGTGGCGACACCTTTGCCCCCGCTAAACCGCAAAAACGGAGAAAAACAATGGCCAAAGACTACGCATAAAACCCCTGCACCCATTAACCAATCGGGCGCACCCAGCCAAACACCCAGTCCAATCGCAACCGCGCCCTTGCCCATATCGCACGCCAGCGTAGCCACCGCCGCCAGCCTATTGCCCGTTCGTAAAACATTTGTCGCACCGATATTGCCAGAGCCTAGTTTGCGCAAATCGCCCAGATTTAACCCCCGCGCAATCACCAATCCAAAAGGAATTCCGCCCAAAACATAGGCGATAAACAAATACACCCCAGCCAAAATCCCCATCATCATAACGAATAAACCCTGCGTCCATTGACCATAGTGTGCAAAACCTGCCCTTGCATTTTATGCCCATCAAAGGGGGTATTTTTGGATTTGGAAAGCAATTTCGTGCGGTCTAACACAAACGGTTTATCCGCATCAAACACCACCAAATCGGCGGGCGCACCGACGCTTAACCGCCCCGATTCCAGCCCCAATAATTGCGCGGGATGCAAGGATACCGCCCGCCATAAATCGGGCATTGCCATCGCGCCACTATGGAAAACCTGCATTAATGCGGGCAAAAACGTCTCTAACCCCACCGCCCCTGAGGCCGCCGTGGCAAACGGCAACCGCTTGCTTTCTTCATCCTGTGGCGTGTGGAAAGAGCCGACAATATCAATCAGACCACTCGCCAAAGCGGTTACCATAGCCATCCTATCATCCTCTGCCCGCAGGGGCGGTTTTAGTTTGAAAAAACTGCCAAAGCCTTCAATATCCAGCTCGTTCAAGGTTAAATGATGGATTGAAACCCCAGCCGTGATGCGCAGTTTATCCGCCTTTGCTCGTGCCAAAACGGGCAAGGCAACCGCCGTGGAAATCTGGTCAATATGTATCCTTGCGCCAGTCATTTCCAAAACGGCAACATCGCGTTCTAACTGCAATCGTTCCGCCATAACCGACACGGCGGGCAAACCCAGTTTAGTAGCCAAAACACCCGAAGTCGCCGCCGCGTCCAAAGACAAAGACGGGTCTTGGGCGTGGGTAATCACCAATGCGTCTTGAGAATCAGCGTAGGCCAGCGCACGGGCAAAGATTTTATTATCGACAACGACATGGTCGCAATCGCTGAACCCGACCGCGCCCATGTCTTTTAGAAAACCGATTTCCGCCATTTCCTGTCCCAATCGCCCTTTGGTTAGGGCCGCCAAGGGCAGGACTTTCACCGCACTTGCGTGGTCGGCACGATGCACTATAAAGGTCAGGGATTCGGGCGTGTCAATCGCGGGGTGCGTGTCTGGGCGGATGACGATTGTTGTGATACCGCCCGCCGCGGCAGCAAAGCCCGCACTGCGAAAGCTTTCCTTGTGGCGTTCGCCAGGTTCGCAAACCTTTACCCCGATGTCTATGATACCAGGGGCGAGGTAATGCCCGTGGCAATCTATAGTCTCTGCGTCTTTTGTGTTTTTTATATCTTGCGTTTTGCCACCTGCCTTGCCATTTGCGGTTTCATAGGAAACGGCTTTAATTTTGCCGTCCTCTATTAAAACCGAGCCAAGCCCTTGGCTGCGATTCTCAGGGTCAATTAACATCGCATTATGCAACAAGATTTTATCGCGCATACCACCACTCATTTTGCATCCCCCCCTGCCAAAAGCTCCATCACCGCCATCCGCACGGCAACCCCCATTTCCACCTGTTCGTGTATGACAGAGCGACTGATATCATCGGCGATTTCACCATCAATCTCCACCCCTCGGTTCATTGGACCAGGGTGCATAACGATCGCATCGGGCTTTGCCACCGCCAAGTTTTCCGCCGTCAAACCCCATCGGTGATAGTATTCACGTTCAGACGGAATAAACCCGCCGTCCATCCGCTCGCGTTGCAAGCGCAACATCATAACGACATCAACATCGGCGAGCCCTTGCTTCATATCCTCAAAAACCTCTACCCCCAGCCGTTCAATCCCCGCAGGTAATAACGTCCGCGGGGCAACCAGCCGTACGCGGCTTTCCATCTTACCCAATAAAAAGATATTGGAACGGGCAACGCGGCTGTGGGCTATATCGCCACAAATGGCTATGGATAGGCGATGAAGGCGGCTCTTTGCCCGTTTGATGGTTAAGGCATCCAACAGGGCTTGGGTCGGGTGTTCGTGCCGCCCATCGCCAGCATTAACCACGGCGCAATTCACCTTTTTAGACAGCAACTCCACCGCCCCCGATTCGGGATGACGGACAACCAGCAAATCAGGGCGCATCGCGTTTAATGTCATAGCCGTGTCAATCAGGGTTTCACCCTTTTTAATGCTTGATGCCGCCATGACCATATTCACCACATTCGCGCCGAGCCGTTTGCCTGCCAGCTCAAAACTAACCTGTGTGCGGGTGGAATTTTCAAAGAATAGATTGATTTGCGTCCGCCCAGCCAGAATGGGCGGGGCAGATGCGGTTTGGCGGTTGAGGGTGACGTAATCCTCTGCCCGATTCAAAATACTATGAATATCATCTATGTGAAGATGTTCAATTCCCAAAAGATGGGGTGCGCGAAATTTCATACATAGCCTCGCTATCGTTTTTTGCGTTATAGCCGTGTGGGATGGATAAGGCAATAATAAAACGGGGGTAAAAGCGGGTGAATCAATAAAAAACTCTTAACATGGGTAGGAAAATCGGCTATGCTAGGGCGATTAGATAAAAAAGGGGCTGGGCTTTGGGCAGTGTTGCACAGATAGAGGGATATTCAAAATCGCAGATACGGGCGTTAATTGCCGCCATGCAATGGCAGCAGGAATCGGGCGTGGATGAGGTTTTTGGCGAATCACCGACCGATAGGTATAAAGAGGTGGTGGCGAAGAAAATTGCGGTGAAACCGCCCGCACCTGTTAAAACCCCCGCCCCGAATATGGACGCGAAGACGGACGCGAATTTGCGCGAAGTCAGCACCGCCCCCGCTCTGCCTGAAAAAGCCGTGCCAGAAATCGCCGCGATGTTGGCGCAGAAATGCCAGACTTTGGATGATTTGCGCGATGCGTTAAATATATTTGACCATTGTGCGCCGAAAAAGGGTGCGCGGAATTTTGTCTTTGGGCAGGGGTCGCCGAACGCCCGAATTATGGTGATTGCCGATGCACCCGATAGGGAAGATGATAAAACCGCCACCTGTTTTTCTGGTGAAGCGGGGGGGTTATTGGATGCGATGTTTGCCGCGATTGGATTTGCCCGCGATGGGTTATATCTAACGCAGGTCTCGCCTTGGCATCCACCGCAGGGGCGCGGGCTTTATGATGATGAAATTGCCATGATGACGCCGTTTTTGGCGGCTCATGTGCGATTGGTCGCGCCAGAGTTATTGGTAGTTATGGGGCAAGCCGCCGCGCAGGCTGTGCTGGGGAATAAGGACGCGCATCGTGCGGTTGGCGTGATGCACGAGGGGCTAGGCTGTGCCGTTATCGCTACCCAGCATCCCTCTCGTTTATTGCGCGATCCGTTGCGAAAGAGGCAATCTTGGGCTGACCTTTTGCGGATGAAATCTTATTTGGATAAAACGGCGGATAAAGGGGCGGATAAAGGGGCAAATAAAGGTGGCAAGGATGGGCAATAACTCGCGTGATTTTATCCCCGTGCATATTGCGATTTTAACCGTATCGGATAGCCGTGATGCCAAAACCGATGGTGCGGGCGATATGCTGGCGCGTCTGATTGGGGAGGCAGGGCATAAGGTCTCGGCGAGGCTAATTGTCCGCGATGACCGTGCCAAAATTGCCGCGGCTTTGCGTGGGTGGGTTGCGGACGCGCAAATTGATGTGATTATCAGCACGGGAGGCACGGGTTTGACGGGTCGCGATGTAACGGTGGAGGCGCACCGCGATGTTTATGAAAAAGAGATTGACGCGTTTGGAGTAGTCTTTGCCATGGTCTCTATGGATAAAATCGGGGTGTCGGCGGTGCAGAGCCGTGCCTGTGGTGGGGTCGCGGGTGGGACGTATTTGTTTGCCCTGCCTGGCAGCCCGAGTGCGTGTCGCGACGGCTGGGATGGGATTTTGAAGGCGCAATTGGATTACCGCCATAAGCCGTGTAATTTTGTGGAAATTATGCCGAGGCTTTTGGAATTGTGAGGGGTGAATGGTGAATGGTGAATGGTGAATGGTGAATTGCCATTTTTTTGTTTTTGGTTATGAATTAGTGTGTGGCATAATTGCCACATATAAAATTTACCCTTATTTTTATGCTTGACAAAGGTTAATAAATATGTTAAGATGCAGTTAATTGACTGAATAAAATTTGGTTAAAAATGAACAATAGCGTCGGAAGAATTGTCTCTGTATGTATCAATAAACGAAACTGAAAAGAAAACAAAAACGTTTACATTGAATGGCTACGGTCAGAATTTAAGACAAGACTCTTTTAGAGAGTCTAGGAAGGAGATTATTATGGAAATAAAAATAAAGATTAAAAGCTTGAGGCTAGCAGCCTTGGTTGCTGGTTTCTTTATTCTTCTGGGCGCAAGTGGCGGAGTCAGTAGCCTTACGGGGTTGCTGACTCAACAAGCCTCCCTCTAAAAACCAGCACTTGTACGAGTGCAATAAAAAGAAAGAAAATAAAATGAAACCGAAAATAAAAGAGATACATAAACAAAAATTGATGGAAAGGATGACGCAGAACATAATCGCAAGTCTGGTAAAATTCAAAGCAATTGATGATTTTCTTTTTAGTGCTGGCATTAGTCCAACTTTTGACCTCGTCTCAAATGTTGGGGTAGAAAAATATGTAATGGATAGGCTATCCCGTACTCCTACCGAAAAGCTTTTAAAAATCGCACAAGAAGAGCTTGATGGCTTGGATATAAGCGACTTGTTAAAATAAGCGAAAGGAAATAAAATGGAAGACATCAAAAAAATGAACCCAATTACATTGCAAGCTAAATTTTATACACCCAAATATAAAAATGAAGACCCTTATAACTTTATCTTTGACAATAATAACTTAACTGTTCAATACGCTCCAAATCCCGAAACAACATGTGCAAGAGCTACTTGGGATAACCTTGATTCTGACGCAATATGGACGGAAAAAGGTAAAGGATTGTTTAGGATATTGGCTAACGACCTAATCCATCCACCACATGTCTTACCCGACTTATTAGAATACCTTTGGAAAAAATGGAGGCTTGGAGAACTTAAGAGCAACCAATTACAAGAGGAGTTGATTGCACTGATAGACTATGTAAATGCTTGCCAGAAAGTAAAGCCTACTACTGAATTTTGGCAGAAGAAATTATAATTACAACAAAACGGGCGAGCGTAAAACCCCGCCCGTTTTTTATTCAGCAGGCGGACGGGCAACAAACCCGCCAGCATAATCATCACGGTCTGCTGCATCACTGATAAAAGCCCCAACCGCCCCCTCTTGTCCTATTAAACCAATTAGAGTTCCGCTTGTATTGACACGTCCGTTTATAGCACGTCTTGCAGAACTAATTACAGAACGTTCAACTGTCCCTGTAATTACCCCTTTATTATCAAAACTGCCTGTTAGTGAATAATAGCTCGCAGAGCCCGATATATTTCCAGCTTGCTCTCCTGTGCTAAAACTAACAATAAGGGCAAAATCTCTAGATACATTAGTATTAGTATAAAACTCTCTTCCATCATTTCCTCTGAGATTAAATACAGAATTACCAATAGCTTGAAACATACCATTCCATCGGGCATTTACAGTTGTTTCGGTTATCCGTGCACCTAAATCTGTCCCTGATAAAATTCCAGCATAGTAATACAGGGAAGCCTTAAAGAAAGCCACGCCATCCGCACCATCCCCGCCGAAACCGTTAGATGCAAAGTTTAAGGTGGTAATACTTGGGGAAATACGTATATCTTTACCATCGACATAACCAGAATCCCTAGCATCTCCAAAATCTAATCCTGCTTCTGTGCCTTGCAAAAATTCGTGTTTGGGATTAACCGTATTTGGAACTTTGGGTAAAGGTGAATCAAGACTTTGCAACCAGCTCTTCGCAGTGGGTAATTTTTTGTATTCAAAATGTGTGCCACAACCCGCTCCATAGGGATTTTCCTCGCAAGCAGTAAAACCAGCACAAGCACCGCCTTTGTTAGAAGTGCAAAACTCAAAACGCTTTGCCCGTGCGACAGAATAGCTTTGGGTATCACAACCCGCACCAAAGGGATTTAGAATACAAGAATTCGCATCAAACGCCCCCGTGCAACGCGCCTCGCCCGCGTTTCCTGCTGTAATACAATCATCAATCCGTGCCGATTCATGAATAGGCGTATCATCACAAAATCCATGAAATATATTGTCTTTGCAAACCCTGCTTATAGTTGTTTCACAACGCGGGGCGGTTGGGTCGGTTTCGCACATTAATTCATGTGTTTTATGATAAGCATTGTTGCTAAAGCATAAATCAGCATCAAAAGGGTTATCATCACAAACATTTTCAATAGCACTTACGCAAAGATTGTGCGTGGTATTTTCACGGCAAAAACTAATACGATTCGCCTGTGCGGTTTTATAGTAATCTGTAAAAGTTATATCACACGCACCGCCGAAAGGGTCTTCTATACATGGATGGTCTGCAACGATAGGGGCGCAACTTGCATCGGTTGCAAGGTCTTTTGTCGTGCATCTGTTAATAAGGGCGACTTGAGGGTCAACCACAATAGGCTCTTCTTTAGTGTTGCTTTTAGTATTTTTAACCGCACCCTCAGCAAGATTAACCGCCCCAACGCAAGCCGATAGGATGAATCCCGCCAACAGGCAGGGTATTATTTTTATTATTTGAGTCTTCATAACTTGTCCTTTTTCACAAAACGACAAGCTAACCTCCCAGCACATCAGTGCTGGGAGACAGGTAAGCCCCATACGCGGGTGCGATATATTCCTGCAAGCAGTTTTCTATTCTATCGCCCTCCCAACCAAATGGGAGGATAGACTGGAACACCAATCCTCTATGTGTCGTATGAAGGTTACCTGCCCTCGTCGACTCCACCACAATAGCCCAATTATATTTTGATTGCAAGTGGCAAAAATAACTAATAACTATTTACAATCCCGCAAAAATCCATCAAATACACACTAACCCATATCTCTAACCCCCACACCCTATAACCCCCCTATTAAAATGTCCCGATACAACGCAAAAATCAGCGAACCCAAATGGCAAACCCAGTGGGAAACCGACCAAGTCTTCCAAACCGCTCCCGACTCCACCCGCCCAAAATACTATATATTAGAGATGTTTCCCTATCCCTCTGGGCGCATCCATGTCGGGCATGTGCGCAATTATACGATGGGCGATGTCGTTGCCCGATATAAAACCGCGCAGGGGTTTAATGTCCTGCACCCGATGGGCTGGGATGCCTTCGGCATGCCCGCCGAAAACGCCGCCCGTGATAAAAATATCCACCCCGCCGATTGGACTCATCAAAACATAAACGATATGCGGGGCCAATTAAAACCCATTGGGCTGTCGTTTGATTGGTCGCGTGAATTCGCCACTTGCGACCCCACTTATTACGTCCATCAGCAGGCGTTATTCATTGATATGATGCAAGCAGGGCTGGTTTATCGCAAAAAGGCAGTGGTCAACTGGGACCCCGTTGATAAAACCGTTTTGGCGAATGAACAAGTGGAAAACGGCCGCGGTTGGCGGTCTGGCGCGATTGTGGAGCGGCGCGAGCTGGAACAATGGTTTTTCAAAATCACCGATTTTGCCGAAGATTTACTGGATAGCCTGGATGATTTGAAAAACTGGCCTGAAAACGTCCGTTTAATGCAGAGCAATTGGATTGGCAAAAGCCAAGGTTTGCAATTCCGCTTTACCACGCAAAACGCACCCACGGGGTTTGACGAGTTGGAGGTTTATACCACCCGCCCAGATACTCTGTTCGGGGCGAGCTTTGGGGCGATTTCCCCCGACCATCCTTTGGCACGAGCGTTAGAAACGCAAAACCCCGATTTGGCACGGTTCAACGCGGAATGTCGCCAGACCAGCACGGCGCAAGAGGATTTGGAAAAGGCGGATAAAAAGGGCTTTGATACGGGTATTAAACTGCTCCATCCGTTTATTGAAAACGCGGTTTTGCCGCTTTATGTCGCTAATTTTGTTTTAATGGAGTATGGTACGGGGGCTATTTTTGGTTGCCCCGCCCACGACCAACGCGATTTGGATTTTGCGCGGGCGTATGATTTGCCAGTTTTGCCGGTTATTTGCCCCAGCGATGCTAACCCGAACGAATTCGTCATTAACGATACCGCCTATACCGCCACGGGCAGCCTTATCAATTCGGATTTTCTGAACGGATTAACGATAAACGCGGCGAAAACCGAAGTGATAAAACGGATTAGCGATGCGGGCATGGGCGAAGCCCAGATAAACTATCGCCTGCGTGATTGGGGGATTTCACGCCAACGCTATTGGGGTTGTCCTATTCCAGCCGTCCATTGCGATGCTTGCGGTATTGTTGCGGAGAAAAAGGAAAACCTGCCCGTTGTTCTGCCAAAGGATGTCAGCTTTGAATCGGCGGGCAACCCGCTTGATCACCACACCGCGTGGAAAACCTGCACCTGTCCGCAATGTGGCGGGGTGGCTACACGAACGACCGATACGATGGATACTTTTGTGGATAGCTCGTGGTATTATACCCGTTTCACCGCCCCCCATGCCGATACACCAACGGATGCTGAGGCGGTCAACTATTGGATGAATGTCGATCAATATATCGGCGGGATTGAACACGCGATTTTGCATTTGTTATATTCGCGGTTTTTTGCCCGTGCGATGGTGGCAAGCGGGTCTATGCCCGAATCGGCGAAAGAGCCGTTTAACGCGCTTTTCACCCAAGGGATGATTTGTCATGAGACTTATAGAACAGCCGATGGCAACTGGATAACTCCCGATGAAGTGCGTAAGGGTGCGGATGGCTATGAAACCCATGATGGTGCGCCCGTTACGGTTGGAGGTTCGGTTAAGATGTCCAAATCCAAAAAGAATGTGATTGACCCTGATGATATTATTGACCAATACGGCGCGGATACGGCGCGGTGGTTTGTCATGTCGGATTCCCCGCCAGAACGCGATTTGCAGTGGTCTAACGCGGGGGTGGAGGGTGCGTGGAAACACCTGCAAAGGGTGTGGCGGATTGCCGTGGAAATTGATGAGATGGATGATTCGGGTGGTGATTTTGAAGATGAAAAAGAAGATGAAGAAGATATTGATTCGACAAGAATTGCCATATTGAGTCCTAATGAAGATACGAATAATGATTCTGAAAATGACAACGAAGTTATTGATTTTAGAGAAGTTATTGACTCGATGCATGAGGACGATTCGGCGGATTTGGAACGCGATGTGCATCGTTGTATTGATGCGGTGACAAAAGGGATTGAGGGTTTTAGCTTTAACAAATCCGTGGCCGCCCTTTATACTCTAACCAATGCACTGGCAAAATCAGAGGCCCCTAAATCCGCCCGCCGTGCGGCTATGCTGGATTTGGTTGTTTTGATGAATCCTTTCACCCCCCATTTGGCAGAGGAAATTTGGCAAAAGCTCGGTGGCAAAGGTTTGATTGTGCGGGCCGATTGGCCAGTTCTAAACCCCAACCTTTTGCAAGAAACGAACGTCATCATCCCCATCCAAGTCAACGGCAAACGCCGCGCCGAAATATCCGTATCTGCCGAGGCGGATAAAACAGAGGTGGAAGCCTTGGCACTCGCACAGGACGGAGTGATTCGCGCGATAGACGGCAAGCCGATAAAAAAACTGATTGTAGTCCTTGGGCGGGTTGTGAATGTCGTGGTCTAATCGCTTTTATCCGCGTTTTTTAATCGGCTTTGCGCTGATGCTATCGCTGGTCGCCTGCGGGTTTCAACCGCTTTACAAACAGGATTCGCAAGCACGGGATTTACACGGGCAAATCCAAATCCCTGAACGCAATAACCGCAATGATTTTGAATTCCGCGAATCGTTGTTATTACGGCTTGGGCAACAGGAATCACCACAGTTTCAGATGAGTTACACCCTGCGAATCACCGAAGAAAACCTTGTTGTCATTGGCAATATTGACACGGTTCGGTTTTTGCTAACTGGACACTTAACCTATCGTATTACCGATTTAACCACGGGCGCAACCTTATTCCGCGATAGCCAATCCAACACCGTATCGTACAGCGCGACAGGGGCGACCTTCCCGACTCGCCGTGCCAAAGAATCGGCAAACACCCGTTTAATCGAAGGATTGGCAGAACAGGCCTACAGCCGATTAAGCATAACAGCACAGGATTGGTGGCAATGAAACTCAGCGGAGCAAGCGCGAAGAATTACCTAAAACAGCCCAATGATACCCACGCGGGTGTGATGCTTTATAGTATGGATAAGGCGCAGATTGATGTTTGGCAAAAACGGCTGATTATCGGGTTTATCGGTGAAAAGGGCGAATCCGATATGCGGTTATCGCGTTTGAGTATGGGTGACATTCGCTCTGACCCCAGCCAGATAGCCGATGAAATAAAGGCGCAGGGGTTTTTCCCCGGTCCCCGTGCGGTGTTAATAGAGGAGGCAACCGATTCCTTGGCAAAACCGTTGGAAAGTGCGATGGCCGATTGGCAAGCGGGTGATGCTCGTTTGATTATCACGGCGGGTTGGCTGAATGCTCGGTCAAAACTGCGTCTATTGTGTGAAAAATCGCCTAATATCGCCACAATTCCGCTTTACGAAGACCCGCCCAGCCGCGATGATATTATCGCGACCTTAAAGCAAAACGGGCTTGATGGGATGGAGGATGCGGCTATGGTCAGTTTAATCGCGTTAAGCCAAGATATGGGGGTTGGGGATTTTAATCAGTTATTGCAGAAAATCGCTTTGTATAAGTATCAAGATGAGGTGCCGCTTAGTGATGCAGAGGTTGCCCTATGCGCCCCCAGCAGCGTGGATGCGGCGATTGATGATGTGATTTACCGCTTGGCAGAGGCCAGGTTTGGTGAGATTGCACCGATTTTACAACGGCTGTTTGCCCAAGGCACCGCCCCCGTGGCGTTGTGTATTATGGCAAGCCGTCATTTTAAATTGTTATACGCGATGCGTGCTTCCGATCGCGGGGCAGAGGCGGCGTTAAACGCGACTAAGCCACCGATTTTTGGGCCGAGGCGGACGCGGTTGTTAAATCAGTTGCGCCGATGGACTCTGCCCGCGTTGGAGAGTGTGTTGCGGTTATTGGTGCAAACGGATTTGGCGTTAAGGTCGGGTGATCCTGTGCCTGATCATGCGGTGTTGGAACGGGCGTTTATTCGGATTGCGATGTTGTGTCCGAAACGGTAGGGAATGCCATTTATCACCAATAACCACCGCATAATCCCTAAAAACCCCCCGAAAACCCCCTTGACCTTCCCCTAAAAACCCCCTAAACGCCAAAACATCCACAAGAAGTTCAAAACTTCTGGTCCAAGGATCACCATCCGTCAGCGCGTTGCGCCCACGGGTGTCGTTATGCTTTGCCACGAAGTTTTGCGCAAAACGCCAAAAAAGAAAGGCACTAAGATATGTTTGATACTCTGTCCGAACGCCTTTCCGGTGTTTTTGATAAACTGACCAAACACGCGGTTTTATCCCAAGACGATGTTGCCGCTGCCCTGCGTGAAGTACGCATAGCCTTGCTGGAGGCGGATGTCAGCCTGCCTATCGTGCGTGATTTCATCCGCGCCGTTGGCGATAAAGCCAAAGGGCAAGCGGTCACCAAATCCGTCAGCCCCGCCCAGCAGGTCGTAAAAATAGTCCATGACGAACTGGTGCATTTCCTTGCGGGTGATGATGCCAACGCGGGGGAGTTGAAAATAGACAACCCGCCAACGCCTATTTTAATGGTTGGATTGCAGGGGTCTGGTAAAACCACAACCACGGCTAAACTGGCGAAATACCTGCTGGCACGGCATAAAAAGAAAATCCTGCTTGCCTCTTTGGATACAAACCGCCCTGCGGCTATGGAGCAGTTGGCGATTCTCGGCACACAAGTCGGGGTGGATACCCTGGCAATAGTCGCGGGGCAAACCCCCGTGGAAATCGCCAAACGCGCCAAACAACAGGCTAAACTTGGCGGTTATGATGTTTATATTTTGGATACGGCGGGGCGGTTGCATATAGATTCTGCCCTGATGGACGAAGTCCAAGCCGTCCGCGATATAGCGAACCCGCGTGAGACTCTGCTGGTTGTGGATGGATTGACTGGGCAGGACGCGGTTAATGTCGCCAAAGAATTTGATGAACGGCTGGATATCTCTGGCGTTATTCTAACGCGGATGGATGGCGATGGGCGCGGTGGCGCGGCGTTATCCATGCGGGCGGTGACGGGCTGTGCGATTAAATTTGTCGGGCTTGGGGAAAAGCTGGACGCGCTGGAAACCTTTATGCCAGAGCGGATAGCAGGGCGGATTTTAGGCATGGGCGATATCGTGTCCTTGGTGGAAAAGGCGCAAGAAACGATAGAGGTTGAACAGGCCAAACGTATGGAAAAACGTTTCAAAAAGGGCTTGTTTAACATGAACGATATGAAAATGCAGTTAGAGCAAATGATTAACATGGGCGGGCTTGGCGGAGTCATGGGTATGATGGGCGGGATGAAGAAAATCTCGCAACAAATTGAAAAACAAGGGATTAACGACCAAACCCTAAAGCATCAAATCGCCTTGATTCAATCAATGACAAAGGCCGAACGTGCCAATCCCAAAATCATGCAGGCCAGCCGTAAGAAACGCGTGGCAAAGGGCGCGGGGCTAAGCGTGCCACAGCTAAACCAGTTGTTAAAAATGCAACGGCAAATGGGCGATATGATGAAAAAGCTGGGCAAAGGCGGGATGATGAAACAAGCGATGAGCATGATGATGGGTAAGGGTGGCAATCCTATGGGTGCGGGTGCGCCCGATGCGGGGGCCTTGGCAGAGGCTAGCAAACACATGCAACGGATAGATGAGATGCCCGATAGCTTGCCCAATAATTTACCCAGTGGTTTATCTGGATTTGGTGGCGGGGTGCAATTACCCCCAGGCTTGTCTGGTTTTGGTAAGAAACGATGAATACCATGACGCACTCTTTTGACACTCTAACCTTACAAACCGAACGGCTGGTTTTACGCCCACCTGTTGGCGCGGATTACACTGCCTATGCTGCCTCATCCGTGCGTGATCGCCCGCCAAGGGGGCTGTCACCAAACCACGGATTCCGCGATTTTGCCACGAATCTGGGACATTGGCAAATCCGTGGTTATGGTCTGTGGGCGATTTGCGAGCGGGGATGCGATACGGCTATTGGCTTGGCTGGTCCGTTTTACATGCCAGCTTGGGATGAACGCGAAATCGGTTGGCATGTTTTTGAGGGGTTTGAGGGCAAATCAATCGCCTATGAAGCCGTGCAGGCAGTGCGTTTGGATACCTATCAACGGCTCGGCTGGGATGGTGCGGTCAGCTATATCGCGCCCGAAAACACTCGTTCCATTAAACTGGCAGAACGGCTCGGCGCGTTCCATGATAAAAAGACAACCGCCAGCCACGACCCCGATTGTCTGGTTTATCGCCACCCAACCCTAAAGGAGCTCTCATGACCCCTAAAAAAGACCCTATTCCCCAAATCAAACAGCACCGCGATATTATTGATCGCCTTGATGCTGTGCTGATTTACACCCTTGCAGAGCGGTTTAATCAAACCGCCGCCGTTGGCAAGATCAAGGGTGATTACGATTTACCAACCTCGTCGCTTGATCGCGAGGCTGAACAGATGGTACGTTTTGAGCGCATAGCGCTTGAGGCGGGCTTAGACCCCGACTTCGCTAAGAAATTTCTTAATTTCATGATTGGCGAAGTCATTAAAAAACATGAACTGTATAAAAACAAAGCCAACAAGGAGTAAATATCAATGGCAATGAAAATCAGACTGGCCCGCGGTGGGTCCAAAAAACGTCCGTTTTATCGCGTCGTCGCAGCAGACAGCAGGATGCCGCGCGATGGGCGTTATATCGAAAAGCTGGGGACATATAACCCGCTTTTACCCAAAGATGATGAGGCTCGGATAAATCTGGATATTGAGCGTATCAAGCATTGGTTGTCCGTCGGTGCTATACCGACAGACAGGGTGCGGCGGTTTTTGGAAACAGCCGAGGTTATGGAAAAAACCGTGCGCAATAATCCGAAAAAAGCCTTGATTGGCAAAAAGGCAGAAGCGCGGATAGCGGAAAAAGCCGAAGCTGAGAAGGTGGCAAAGGAAGAGGCCGCAAAGCCGAAGCCCGCGCCAGAGCCAGTGGTTGAAGAGCCAGTAGCCGAACCAGTGGTTGAAGAACCAGTGGCAGAAGCACCAGCAGAGGCACCCGCCGAAGCACCAGCAGAGGCAGAGGCACCCGCCGAAACCCCTGCCGAAGCTGAAGCACCTGCTGAAGAAGCCAAAGCAGAGGAAACTCCCGCCGAAGCCGAAGCACCAGCCGAAGAAGCCAAAGCAGAGGAAACCCCTGCCGAAGCCGAAGCACCTGCCGAAGAAGCCAAAGCAGAGGAAACCCCTGCCGAAGCCGAAGCACCTGCTGAAACTCCAAAAGAGGAAGCCCCAAAAGAAGAGGTGAAATCATAACCATGCGATGGACTCGGTGACTTCCCCCGTTTGCCTTGGCGTCATTCTTGGCGCGTTTGGCGTGCATGGCGAAGTGCGCGTGAAGAGCTTTTGCCAGATTCCCGAAAATATCACCGCCTATGGCGATGTGTTTTCGGAGTCGGGGCAAAAATTCCACCTGCACAGCGTCCGCACGATAAAGGATGGGATTGCCGTGCGTATAGACGGTGTGCAATCACGCGAAGACGCGATTGCCCTTAAAAACACGCAACTTTTCGCGAATCGAGGCGACCTGCCAGACCTTAAAGCGGATGATTTTTATCATTCCGATTTGATTGGTCTGGCGGTTGTTGGGCAAGATAACACGGCTTTGGGTCATATCATAGCCGTCCATAACTATGGCGCGGGCGATATTTTGGAGGTTCAACCCCAAACCGCGACAAAAGAAAATAGCGTTTTGTTGCCGTTTAGCCACGCGGTTGTGCTGGTCGTTGATATCGCCAAAGGGCAGATTGTTATTGATACACCAGATGGGCTTTTTTAGGCTTTTTAGGCTTTTTTAGGATTGTAGGAAAATGGAAACGCAAAATACTCCACACGAATCACCACAAGACTCCCCCCCATGGACAGCACGGGTTATCACCCTGTTTCCAGAGGCTTTTCCCGGTGCGTTGGATTTATCGCTCAGCGGTAAAGCCCTTAAAAACAACCTATGGCGATTGGAAACCATCGCCTTGCGCGATTACGGTATCGGCAAACACCGCGATGTTGACGCACCCCCTGCTGGCGGTGGCGCGGGGCTGGTGATGCGCGCCGATGTTTTGGGCCCCGCCCTAGACCACGCCGCGATAAACACCCCAAACGACCGCGCCAAATGGCCGATTGTTTATCTATCCCCACGCGGTGCGCGTTTCACCCAAACGGATGCCCAGCGATTCAGCCAAACCGAGGGTATCACGCTTTTATGCGGCCGATTCGAAGGAATTGATGAAAGAATCATCCAAGAATATGCGATTGAAGAGGTTTCTATCGGAGATTTTATCCTTTTTGGCGGAGAAATAGCCGCTCAGGTCTTGATTGATGCGACGATAAGGCTTATACCGCGCATTATTGGAAATGAAGAATCGATAAAAGAGGAGTCGTTTTCCTCTGGACTTTTGGAATATCCTCACTATACAAGACCTTTTGATTGGAAGGGTCGCGAAATACCGGAGGTTTTGCTTTCAGGTCATCACGGGCGGGTTCGTCAGTGGCGGGATGAGCAAGCCAAAACCTTGACACACCGCAGGCGGCCAGATCTTTGGCAGCTGTACCAAATGAATAAAAACAAAGCCCCTGATGAATAGGGCAAAGGAAAAAACGATGAATATGATAGAACAGCTTAACGCTGAACACCTAACCGAACTGGGACATGCTATCCCCGATTTCAAATCGGGCGATACGATTCGCATCGGCTATAAGGTTATTGAGGGGACGCGCAGTCGTGTGCAGAACTATGAAGGCGTGTGTATCGCGCGGCAAGGCGGGGGGTCTGTCAAAGCCTCTTTCACCGTGCGTAAGATTTCGTTTGGCGAGGGTGTGGAACGGGTTTTCCCCCTGCACTCCACCAGTATTGATTCGATTACCGTTCTGCGCCGTGGGCGTGTAAGACGGGCGAAATTGTATTATCTGCGCGAACGGCGTGGTAAATCAGCGCGGATTGCAGAGCAAACGAACTACCGCGCTCCAAAAGACAAAGGATAAAAGAAATGAAAAAAGAGATTCACCCAGATTATCACACGATTACCGTTAAAATGATTGACGGGACGACTTATCAAACGCGTTCTACCTATGGGGCAGAGGGCGATACTTTGACCTTGGATGTTGATCCAACCGTGCATCCAGCGTGGACTGGTGGGAAGCAGCATTTGCTGGATTCCGATGGACGGGTTTCCAAGTTTAAGAAGAAGTACGAAGGCTTGGGGTTTTAGGTTAATTTCTAACGATTAGCGATTAACGATTAACGATGAATGAATTATTAATTGTGAGTGATTATAGCAAGCAGCCGTAAGGTTGCTTGCTTTTTTTATGGCAGGTTTTTATGAGTGATGCCCTTCGGGTCTTCGTCATCGCTTACGCGAATGCCGACCAGATCCAAGCGATGGCGTGGTCTTTTGCGCGTAGTCTCTTACGCTCATAAGGGCAGTTGAACCTGCCCGACAAATAGGAGATTCGAGCGTAAGCAGACGTGGCGCAAAAGCCCTTGGGTTTCAAGACTATAGATTCTCTATAAATTTACTATCTGGAATAACAAGACGAGAGAGTGGATTATTTGCAAAGAATACTTGGGAATTGGTGATGGGTGATTTCTAAATTTATTTAGACACTATACAAGACGCTGAGCCAAACCCCAGCCAAAAAATAGCCCGTCCAGCTCTCCGCAGGAGGGGTGGGCGGGCGGGCGGCATTTCGAAGTGGCTTGCCACAAAGAAATGGCGCAACAAAAAACCTCTACCCTTAACTTCCAATACCTAACCCCTAATCCAAAATAACCAATAACTCACCATTCATAATTCACAATTCATAATTCATAATTCACCATTATCAAAAAAACGCCTGCAACCCCGTTTGTCCGCGCCCTAATATCAAAGCATGCACATCGTGCGTGCCTTCATAGGTATTCACCGCCTCTAAATTCATCGCATGCGTAATCACGCGGTATTCATCGGACACGCCATTGCCACCGTGCATATCACGTGCCACGCGAGCTATGTCCAAGGCTTTGCCACAATTATTGCGTTTCATCAAACTGATAGCCTCCGCCGAGGCAACCCCCCCATCAAACATCCGCCCCAACCGTAACGCCCCCTGCAAACCCAGCGCGATTTCCGTCTGCATATCCGCCAGTTTTTTCTGCACCAATTGATTCGCCGCCAGCGGGCGACCGAATTGCGAGCGATTCATCGTATAATCACGCGCCGCCAGCCAGCACGATTCGGCCGCCCCCATCGCGCCCCAAACGATGCCAAACCTCGCCCGATTTAAACAGCCGAAAGGCCCTGCCAACCCCGACACTTCGGGCAATATATTATCCGCAGGGACAACCACATCGTCCATCTGTATCATCCCCGTTTCAGAGGCGCGTAAAGAAAATTTCCCCTCTATCCGTGGGGTTTTTAACCCCTTCATCCCGCGTTCCAAAATAAAGCCTTTTATCGCGCCGTCATGCGCGTCCGACTTTGCCCAAATGATGAAAACATCGGCGATTGGAGCGTTGGTAATCCAGGATTTCGCGCCAGAAATACGGTAATCCCCGCCAGAATTTTTACTATCACACCGCGCCCGCGTTATCAGAGAGCCAGGGTCGCTGCCATGGTCAGGTTCGGTCAGCCCAAAACACCCGACCAAATCACCACTTGCCAAATCGGGCAGGTATCTCAAACGTTGCGCTTCCGTCCCATAGGCGAAAATCGGATGCATAACCAACGCCGATTGCACGGACATGGCGGAACGATAGCCACTATCCACACGTTCAATCTCCCGCGCTATTAATCCATAAGAAACATAATTCGCCTCTGCCCCGCCATACTCGGACGGCAGGGTTGCACCCAAAAATCCCAAGGCACCCATTTCACGCAAGATTTCGCGGTCAAACACTTCGCCGCGATTCGCGGCAATCACACGCGGGGTTAATTTATCACGACCATAGGCCGCGGCACTATCGCGAATTAATCGCTCTTCCCCCGATAGCTGGTCTTCCAATAAAAACGGGTCTTGCCAGTTTAACGCGGCGGGTTTAGCGCGGGCTGATTCAGGACTAACACCCATCACCGATTCATCCTATTGGCAATCAAATCCTTAACCACCTCAGGCTCTGCCAGCGTAGAAATATCGCCCAAACTATCATACTCATTCGTTGCAACCTTACGCAATATCCGCCGCATAATCTTGCCCGAACGAGTCTTCGGCAAACCCGGGGCAAATTGGATTAAATCAGGCGTAGCAATCGGGCCAATCTGCCCGCGCACCCATCCGCGTAATTCCGCGTTCAAATCATCGCTGGGGGCAATTCCCGCGTTCAAAGTAACATAGCAATAAATCCCCTGCCCCTTAATATCGTGGGGATAGCCGACTACCGCAGCCTCTGCCACGCAAGCATGCGCGACCAGCGCAGATTCAATCTCTGCCGTTCCCATGCGATGCCCCGATACATTTAACACATCATCCACACGCCCAGTTATCCAGTAATAGCCGTCTTTATCACGGCGACACCCATCCTCGGTAAAATAATAGCCCTTATAGGCGGCAAAATAAGTCTCCACAAACCTCTTATGGTCGCCATAAACCGTGCGCATCTGCGCAGGCCAGCTGTCTTTTATAGCCAAAACCCCCTCTGCCTCCGCCTCCATAATCGGCTGTCCTGTGGTGGGGTTTAACACCACGGGCTGGATGCCAAAGAAAGGCGTAGTCGCCGAGCCCGCCTTGGTTGGCGTAGCACCGGGCAGGGGCGTGAGCATATGCCCGCCCGTTTCCGTCTGCCACCAAGTATCAACAATCGGGATAATCCCCTTGCCGACAACTTTATTATACCAATTCCAAGCCTCTGGATTTATCGGCTCGCCCACCGTTCCCAAAACCCGCAAAGACGACAAATCGCAAGCCGTCACGGGCGCATCGCCCAGCCCCATTAACGCACGAATCGCGGTTGGGGCGGTGTAAAACTGATTGACTCTGTGCTTTTCACACACCCGCCAAAACCGCGAGGCATCGGGGTAGGTTGGTGTGCCTTCAAACATCAGGGTTGTTGCACCATTGGCAAGCGGACCATAGACGATATAGCTATGCCCCGTAATCCAGCCAACATCGGCGGTGCACCAATAAACATCCCCATCATGGTAATCAAAGGTGTAATAATGGGTCATCGCGGTATAAACCAAATAACCGCCCGTGCTATGGACGACACCCTTTGGTTTGCCCGTAGAGCCCGAAGTATAAAGGATAAACAACGGGTCTTCCGCATTCATCGGTTCAACAGGGCAATCGGTGCTGGCATTTTTCACCATAGTATCATAGTCATAATCGCGCCCGTCTTTATTTTCACCCGCACCCGTGCGGGCAACAACCAGTGTGGGAATATCACCGCAAATCTTTAACGCCGCGTCAACGTTTTTCTTTAACGGCACGTTTTTACCACCACGCGGTCCTTCATCGGCGGTTATCAGCAGGCTGGCCGTGCAATCGGTAATACGGCTTGCCAGAGCATCGGGGGAAAACCCGCCAAAGACGATGGAATGAATCGCGCCAATCCGCGCACAAGCCAGCATAGCATAGGCGGCTTGGGGTATCATCGGCATGTATAAAACCACGCGGTCGCCCTTACCCACGCCCAAGGATTTATAGACATTCGCCAAACGGCAGACTTGCTCGTGCAATTCTCTGTAGGTTATGTGTTGGCTTATATTTGGGTCATCCCCCTCCCATATAATAGCCGTCTGGTCGCCCCGCGTGGGCAGGTGGCGATCAACGCAATTCGCACAGACGTTTAGGATACCGTCTTCAAACCATTTTATCGACACATCGGGGTAGGCAAAACTGGTGTTCTTAACGATGGTATAGGGTTTTATCCAATCGAGCCGTTTGCCCTGTTCGCCCCAAAACTTGGCAGGGTCTTTTATCGAATCGGCGTACATTTGGGCGTAGCCCTCTGCCGTGATATGGGCGTGTTTTATTGTGGACTCGGAGGGCGGGTGGATTTTATTTATCGGTTCATCGGTCATTATTTTACCTTTTTCATTGGATGTTAAATCGGGTGTTATATCGCCAAGTATTCATGGCGCAGTTCTACATTATCCAGCACTTCCTTTGCCGTGCCGTCAAAAACAACCTGCCCCGTGTCCAAAATCACGGCACGGTCGGCCAGCCCAAGAGCAGCAACCGCGTTTTGCTCCACTATAATAGTGGTAATCCCCTGTTCGCGAATCAAATGCAGGGTTTTTTCAATCTCTTGCACAATCACGGGCGCGAGTCCCTCATAAGGTTCATCCAGCAACAGCAATTTAATATCCCGAGCCAAAGCCCGCCCAATCGCCAGCATTTGCTGTTCGCCCCCTGAAAGCGTCGTGCCTTCCTGACGGCGGCGTTCGCCCAAACGGGGGAACAATTCATAAATCCGCTCGAGCGACCAACCGATGGGCGGTTTAATCTGCGCTAGCATAATGTTTTCTTCCACGGATAGCCCTTGGATAATCCGCCTATCCTCTGGCACCAGCGAAACCCCCGACTGCGCCGCTTGCCACGATTCAACCAGATGCAGGGGTTCGTTATTCAACCAAACCTCGCCCCGATGCAGGGCTGGATTATCCATCCGTGCAATCGCCCGCAAGGTGGAAGTCTTACCCGCGCCGTTACGCCCCAGCAGAGCCAAAATCTCCCCCTCATCCAGATTCAAAGAGACGCCTTGCACGATATAACTCTCACCATAATAGGCATGCAAATCGTGGGCAGAAAAATAAACGGAGGGGATGGGGTTTTCGGTATTCATCTTTGTATTCATCTCTTTATTCATCTTGGTATTCATCAGTGCGCCCCCCCAAGATAGGCCTCTTGCACCTTTGGATGTCCTTTTATTTTCTTTGGTATATCTTCGGCTATCACCGTGCCTTGCGCCAGAACGCTGATTTTCTGGGCAAGCGAAAACACCACATGCATATCGTGTTCAATCACAACCATAGTAATCCGCCGTTTGTTTTGGATTTCCGCCAGTAATTCTATGGTGTTATTGGTATCCGCCCGTGCCATCCCCGCCGTTGGCTCATCCAATAATAATAGTTTCGGGTCTTGCGCCAAACACATCGCCATTTCAAGGCGGCGTTTATCGCCACGCGATAGCGAAGCGGCAATCATATCGGCTTTGCTATCCATATTTACATCGTGCAAAATCGCGCTGGTCTTATCGCGGACATCGGTTTGGCTATCCGTGCCGTGCCACATATTCAGACGAAACCCACCATCACGTTTGGCAAAACACGAAATCATCACATTTTCAAAAACCGATAAATCAAAGAAAATCTCGGGCGTTTGGAAAACGCGAGACACCCCTGCTTGGTTAATTTCATGCGGTTTTATACCCAGCAGAGATTTCCCATCAAACATAACCGTGCCTGTATCGGGTAGTAATTTACCAACAAAACAATTCAGCAAAGTTGATTTACCCGCCCCGTTTGGCCCGATAATCGCGTGGATTGTATCTTGCTCTATATTCAAATTAACATTTTGCAAAGCATGCAAACCGCCAAAAGATTTATTCACATTCTGGACTTCTAAAATACCCATTTTATTTATCCTCCTTACGCGATAGCCGATTTACCAGCCGACAAATCCAGCGAGAAGACCAGCGAGAAATCCCTTGCACACCTTGCATCAAACCGCCGGGCAGGAATATCACAATCAGCATAAACAGCATGCCAAGGGTTAAATGCCAACCCTTGCCAACGAATATTTTTAACACCCAAACTATCGTGTTTTCCAACCCATCGGGCAGAAATGCAAACCACCCATGCAGAACCGTCTCGTTAATTTTTGAGAATATATTTTCAAAATATTTAATAAAACCCGCGCCGAGAATGGGGCCCAACAGAGTCCCCGCTCCGCCCAAAATCGTCATCAAAACAATTTCACCCGAAGCCGTCCATTGCATCCGTTCCGCCCCTGCCAGTGGATCCATACATGCCAGCAAACCGCCCGCCAGCCCCGCATACATGCCAGAAATCACAAAGGCGGCCAGCGTGTAAGGTCGCGCATTCAGCCCCGTATAATTCAGCCGAGTTTGATTGGTTTTCACGGCACGGAGCATCAACCCAAAGGGCGAACGAAATATCCGCAAAGACAGATAAAACGTGGCAATCAGGAAAAACGCCGCGGTATAATAACCGATATTAAATTGAAACGTCCACGCGCCCAGATCAAGGGCAAAAGTATCACGCATCTCTAACCCAAACAGATTCGTAACGGGCAAATTGCCCTGCTCCACCGCGCCATCCAAAACACGCGGGTCACTCAGGGTTAATTGCAATCCTGTTTCCCCATTGGTAATCGGGGTTAAAACCGAATACGCCAAAGAATAGCTCATCTGGGCAAACGCCAAGGTCAAGATAGAAAAATAAATCCCCGAACGGCGTAGGGATATAAACCCAATTAACAGGGCAAAAATACCAGAGACGACCACGGATAAAATCATTGCGGGAACGATATTCATGCTCAATAATTTAAACATCCAAACCGCCGAATACGACCCAACCCCAAGGAACGCCGCATGCCCAAAGGACAAATACCCCGTTAATCCAAACAGGATATTAAAGCCAATAACCAAAATCCCAAAGATAGCAAACCGTTGCATCAAATCGGGATACCCCGCGTTAAACTGCGCCAGCGAGGAATCGGCAGGAAACGGGTTTAATAAAAACGGCGCGAACAGGCTGATAAAAATAACGAAGAGCATCAGGTTTTTATCCGAACTGCCCCACAATTTTGCGATGGTTTTCATCTGTTAATCCTCCATCACGCCAGCGCGCCCCAGCAGGCCTCGCGGCCTTGCCAGTAACACAATAATCGCCACTAGATAAATAATAATCTGGTCAATGGACGGCAGGTATAAGGCTTCGAAAAACGCTTTTACGTAATTCGTGGACGCAAAACTCTCCAATATCCCCAGCAAAAATCCAGCCAACACCGCCCCGGGTAATGAGCCCATGCCGCCGACGACTACGACAACAAAAGACAGTACCAGAAAATCCATACCCATGTGATAATTGGGCGAATTTATCGGAGCATAAAGCACCCCTGCAACACCCGCCACCGCCGCGGCTATGCCAAACATAATGGTAAAACGCCGATTGATATTAATCCCCAACAGCCCCACCGTTTCGCGGTCTGCCATGCCTGCGCGCACAACCATGCCAAAGGTGGTAAATCGCAAAAACGAAAATATCCCCGCGATAATCGCCACGGCAGAGGCAAAATAAATCAACCGCCAATAGGGATAAATAATCGCATTAACGGGCGCACCAATCAGCACGCCAAAATCAAAAGAGCCAACGAACTGGTCAGGTGCAGGCGTAGGAATCGGGTTCGCCCCATAAAACGCTTTGATAATTTCTTGGACAACAATCGCCAGCCCAAAGGTCACCAGAATCTGGTCAGAATGCGGGCGGTTATAAAAGTGTTTAATCAGCCCGCGTTCCATAATAAACCCGATTAAAATCATCACGGGGATGGCGACTATAATCGCCAAAGGCACAGACCAATCAATTAACACAGCCCCGATGGATTCGCCAAACCAATCCATAACATAGGGGGTTTTCACCTTTAATGGGTTGCCCAGAAAATCCAATCGGGTTGGGTCAAGGGCTACCTTTGATACATTTAATAACGCTTGTACCGATACCGCGCAAAACGCGCCCAGCATGAACAACGCGCCGTGGGCGAAATTAACCACGCCCAACGTGCCGAAAATCAGCGTGAGACCAAGGGCAATCAGTGCATAAGCACTGCCTTTATCCAAGCCGTTTAGGATTTGTAATAATACCTGTTCCATGAACCTGTCTATATAGTATAAAAATAAAAAAAGCCACGCCAGCAAACCGCCAGCGTGGCCTTATATTAAAACGCTTACGCGCCTGGGTTACATTTACCCAATTCCCCACCCGCAAACATTGCGTGGTCGGCAGGATATTCCACCTGCGCACGGGGTGTGACTTCCACCACTTCCAGAACGTCAAATTCGGAGGTCGGGTTTTCTTTACCCTTCACAACCAAAACATCCTTAAAGCACTGGTGGTCTTCGGCACGATACTCGGTTGGACCATTGCCCAAACCATCGAATGTAAAGCCTTCCAAGGCCTCCACAACTCCGCACGGATTGAATGTGCCAGCCCGCTCGCACGCGTCAGCATACAGCAGAGTTTGACAATAAACCGTGTGTGCGGCCTGTGAGGGAGGGAATCCATACTTTTCGCCAAATGATTTGACGAAAGCTTTCGATCCCGCATCGGACAAAGACCAATGCCAGTTGGTAGAGCCAAAGATACCCTTCACATTTTCACCCGCACCCCGCGCCATAAGGCGAGAATACAACGGCACAACGATTTCAAAGTTTTTACCATTGACTTGCTTATCACGCAGACCGAACTGCACGGCAGAGGTCAATGAATTCACCATATTCCCGCCATAGTGATTCAAAACCAGCACATCCGCACCCGAATTCAAAACGGGGGCGATATACGAGCTGAAATCAGTCGTTGCCAAAGGTGTCAACACGTTATTCACGGTATTCCAGCCCTTTGCTTCGGTTGCCTGTTGGATGGATTCTTGTTGCGTCCAGCCCCAAGTATAATCCGCCGTCAGATGATAGGCGTTGCGGTCGGAACCATAACGTGCCTCCAAAACGGGGGCGAGTGCCGCCCCTGACATATAGCCGTTAAAGAAATGGCGAAACCCGTTCGCTTTTTTATCTTTACCAGTGGTATCATTGGAATGGGTTAAACCCGCCATGAAAATCACCCCAGCCTCTTGACACAGACCCTGCACAGCAATCGCCACACCAGAAGAAGACCCGCCAGTAATCATAACCGCGCCGTCCTTTTCAATCATGGATTTTGCTGACGCACGCGCCGCATCGGATTTGGTTTGCGTGTCACCCGTAACGAATTCCACTTTTTTACCCAAGATGCCGTTGCCCTTTAGGGTTTTGGATGAAAAGGTATTCATCATACCACCATCGCCACCACCATTCAGGTGTTCAACCGCCAACTGATAGGCGCGAAGTTCGTCCGCACCCTCATCCGCATAGGGACCAGTTTGTGGCACATTAAAGCCGAGCGTAACCGAACTGCCAGAAGGCTCGTTCGTGTATGCGTTGGCAGGTTTCGTAAGAACGGTAGGCATCGCCAAACCAGCACCTAGAACGGCGCCTGTTTTGATAACTCCCCTCCGCGTGAGTTTAGTTCGTGTAAAATTAGACATTAGTGTTTCTCCTGTTAAACCGCCCACAAATAAAATTGTTGGGCGGGTCTTTATATTTACATTATGGCGTAAGGTTTTGCGAATCTTTGCGAATCGTTTTGCGAATCGGGGCAAAGCCTTTACACCGTGAATGGGCAAGTTTGCCTATAATACGGGTAAAGTCAAGACGGATTGTTTTGCAATTGTATTAATATCGTGTAAAATTGTGTAATAAATTACAATAAATTCTGTAAATCTGTAAATTTTGTAAATTTTATGTGATTAATCAAACACGGCTATAAAACACGGCTATTAAACCCGCCTAATCAAAAATAACCACATTGCGCTGACATTTGCCGATTCGCGTATCGGCTATCGCCTCGTTAATCTGGGCAAATCCATAGCGGTTGGTAATCAACTCATCCAGTTTCAACCGCCCTTGGTCATAAAGCGACAATAGCATGGGGATATCGCGTTTCAATACCGTCTCTCCCATTCGCGAACCCCGCAAAACTTGGCTGGAAAATACGATGTTAATCGGCTCGTAATTCGCCTTTGCGCCAACGGGGGGCATGCCAACCATCACCATCTCGCCGCCCCGTGCCAGCAAATCAGGGGCGGTATCAAACACGGCAATTGCGCCCGTGGTGACAAAGACATAATCCGCCCCGCCTTGCGTTAGGGTGTGGATTTTATCGGTTAAATCCGCGCCCGCAAGCACGGTATCGGTTGCGCCGAAATCGGCGGCACAATCCAGTTTATCGCGGGCAACATCCACGGCGATAATCTGCCGTGCCCCGGCAATCCGTGCGCCTTGGATTGTATTCAAACCAACCCCGCCCGCGCCAATAACCACGACAGACGCGCCACTGCGCATCTTGGCGGAATTCACCACCGCACCAAAACCCGTGATGACTCCACATGATAAGAGTGCGGCAACTTCCATCGGCAAGGCATCGGGGATAAGGTGGATTTGGCTTTGGTCAACGATGACTTCCTCGGCGAAAGCCGCCACCGCCATGCCGTGTTCCAGTTTTTCACCCGATTTCGTTTGTAATGGCGAATCGGCTAGGCGGTCATAATCGGTGCTACATGCGGTCGGTTGTCCTTGCGTGCAAGGGCAGCACTGCCCGCAAGAGCGAATCAGGGTGACGATAACACGGTCGTTCGTGGCAAACCCCGTAACACCGCCGCCCGTTTCCATAACAACCCCAGCGGCTTCGTGTCCATAAACCGCAGGCAAATGCCCGCCAAACATACCGTCTATAAAGGCAATATCGGAATGGCAAATCGCGCAGGCTTTTATTTTTATCCGCACTTGCCCAGATGATACGGGGGCTAGGATGGCATCCTCTATCGTAAGGGGTGCTTTGAATTGGCGACAAATCGCCGCTTTTATGGGGGTATTTATGGGGGTGTTCATAACAGTATCCTTTTTTATTTTGCCACACTATAACAGCCAATATAACAGATTACGCGGGTTTGTATAGTTTGGAATTATTACACTGGTCATTTTCATAAAAATCATTTACAGTCGGGCAAAACCGCAATTAAGGGCAAACCATGAACATCCACGAATACCAAGCAAAACGTATCCTAAAGGGCTATGGCGCACCTGTTGTCAAAGGCGTGGCTATCACCGATATAACCCGCGTGGCGAGCGCGATAGCGTCTTTACCTGGCCCAGTTTGGGTGGTCAAAAGCCAAATCCACGCGGGCGGACGTGGCAAGGGACATTTCAAAGATTTGCCAGATGCGAAAGGCGGGGTGCGGGTGTGTTTCAGCGCAGAAGAGGCCGAACAGAACGCCAAGGAAATGTTTGGCCGCACGCTCATCACCAAACAAACCGGGGCGCAAGGCAAGCAAGTCAATCGGCTTTATATCGAGGATGGCGCGGATATTGAAGACGAATTGTACCTATCCATTCTGGTTGATCGCGCCACGGCACAGGTGAGCTTCATCGTCTCCCGCGCCGGTGGTATGGATATTGAAACCGTGGCAGAGGAAACCCCCGACCGTGTGAAAACCATAGCCATAACCGCCAGCATAGGCTGTCAGGATAAACAGGGCGAACAAATCGCCGATGCTTTGGGTTTGCAGGGCGATACCCGAACGCAGGGTGTGGAATTGTTCAAACTGCTGTATTGTGCTTTTACCGAAAAGGACATGTCGCTGTTGGAAATAAACCCGTTAATCGTCACCAAATCGGGCGATATTAAAGTACTGGACGCAAAGATGTCTTTTGACGGTAACGCGCTGTCTCGCAATCCAGATATTGCCGAGCTGCGTGATGAAACCGAAGAAGACCCAAAAGAGATTGAAGCCTCGCGCCATGACCTTGCCTATATCGCTTTGGATGGTGAAATCGGCTGTATGGTGAATGGCGCGGGGTTGGCGATGGCAACGATGGATATTATCAAATTATACGGTGCTACGCCCGCGAATTTTCTGGATGTGGGCGGTGGGGCAACCCGTGAAAAGGTGACGGAGGCGTTTAAAATAATCACCTCGGATGCCAAAGTTAAGGGGATTCTGGTGAATATATTCGGTGGGATTATGCGGTGCGATGTGATTGCAGAGGGTGTGGTCGCGGCGGTAAAAGACATTGGGCTGAAGGTGCCTCTGGTCGTACGATTGGAAGGCACGCGGGTGGCGCAGGGTAAAGAAATAATGAACAAAAGCGGGCTGAACCTTATCGCCGCCGATGATTTAGATGACGCGGCGCAAAAAATTGTCCGTGCGGTAAAGGGGTAGAACATGTCGATTCTTATTGATAAAAACACAAAAATAATCGTGCAGGGGTTGACCGGTAAAACTGGCACTTTCCACACGGAACAGGCTTTGGCGTATCACGCCACGCAGATGGTCGCAGGGGTGCATCCTAAAAAAGGTGGCAGCGATTGGCAGGGCGCGGGCGGGGAAATCTTGCCGATTTACGCGACTGTGGCAGAGGCGGCTGGCGCGACTGGTGCGACTGCCAGCGTGATTTATGTCCCGCCTTTGGGCGCGGCGGCGGCGATTGAAGAGGCAATAGATGCAGGAATTTCCCTGATTACTTGTATTACTGAGGGTATCCCCATCCAAGATATGGTGCGGGTGAAGGAACGTTTGCAAGGCTCTGGCTCGCGCCTGATTGGGCCGAATTGTCCGGGAGTGATGACCCCTGATGAATGCAAAATCGGCATTATGCCTGGGGCTATTTTTAAAAAAGGCTCGGTTGGGGTGTTGTCGCGGTCTGGGACTTTGACCTATGAAGCGGTGTATCAAACGACGGTTAGCGGGCTGGGGCAATCCTCTGCCATTGGTATTGGCGGCGATCCTGTTAAGGGGACGGAATTTATCGATATTCTGGAATTGTTTTTGGCGGATGAGGACACGCAATCCATCATTATGATTGGGGAAATCGGTGGCGGAGCGGAAGAGGACGCGGCGCAGTTTTTAATAGACGAAGCCAAACGCGGGCGGTCAAAACCAACCGTGGGGTTTGTCGCGGGGCGGACGGCTCCGCCAGGGCGGACTATGGGACATGCGGGCGCGGTTATATCGGGTGGCAAAGGCGGGGCGGACGATAAAATCGCGGCGTTAGAGGGCGCGGGGGTGCGTATCGCACCCTCCCCCGCGAAATTGGGTGAGACTCTGGTTGCCCTGTTGGGTTAATTTTAGGGGGTATGAAATGGCTATGCTTATGATGATAGGGTTGTTTGTTTTTATCGGCGCGGGGCTGGGGTTTGTCGGCACGCGGATGATGGGGATGAATACCGATGTTCTAACCACTATGGGTTTGGGGATTTTGGGCGCGGTTGCTGGGTTTTTTATTATTCCGTATTTGTTGCGGACTCTGGTGGTGTTTCCCTTGCCTGTGAGTATCGGGCTGGGCAGTGTTATCGGGGTTTTGCTGATAATCTGGGGCTATAAGGTTTTGTTTCATAAGAAGTGATTGTGGCTATTTTTAGCCCTGCGGGTCTTCGTCATCGCTTACGCGAGTGCCGACCAACGTGGTCTTTTGTGCGTAGCCCCCACTTCGTGGGAGCATGCCAAAAGCCCTTTGGTTACAAGACGATAGGTTCTCTATAAATTTACTATGGTTTGTCTTTGCATCTAGGCACAAATTAACGATTAATGTTTTTTTGCCACTTCTTGACTGGTCGGCATTTCGAAGAAATGACGAAGACCCGCAAGGGCATTCATAATTATTCTAGAGCAGTTCTATAATTCTAGGAAACGACCGCCCAAAAAGGGTGGTCGCGCGCACCCTCACCCCCACGGGTGCGCGTCAACTTATCGGTTGTACTGGGTCAGTTTATTTTAGAGTCGCTGGTGACGCAAAATCCTATTATCCTAACAACCAAGACGCACACCCTTCGGGTTCGCGCGACCCGTGCCAAACATGACGAATGGTTATTTTATTCAAACAGGATTTGCCAAGTATAACCAAAGGCTTTTGTGTATGGGCTTTTTCATGTTTTTATTTCGGTCGGGCAGGTTCAACTGCCCTTATGAAAAAGCTCTATATGCACAAAAGCCACGCCCTCGCGTGGAGCTGGTCGGCATTGCGAATAGCATTCATCGTTAATCGTTAATCATTAATCGTTAATCAAAGATCCGCAACCACTATCAGCACAATAGAAAACAGCAACAACCCCGCCATCACCAGATTAAAAACCATCACCTGCCAGTCGCCTTTTAACCACCGCACTATCGTGCTGCCAAACAGCCCCCAGCCCGCAGACGACCCGCACCCCAACACCGCAAACATCCCCGAAATCACCAACGCAGAGCGCAACGGCGCATCGGGTGATACAAACTGGCTGGTCACGCTAATCGCCATCACCCAAGCCTTTGGGTTAATCCATTGAAACGCCGCCGCCTGCAAAAACCCCCACGGTTTTTTATCGGTTTTCCCATCCAGATTGGGGGCAGAGGCAGTGGCTATCCGCCAACATAACCATAGCAAAATCACGATACCCGTCCAGCGTACGGCCTCGCGCAACACCCAGCTCTGCTGGAAAATCGCGCCCAAGCCAAAGGCTATCAGAAAGCTCATAATCGCAAAACCGAACGCCACGCCGACCATATGGGGCAGGCTGCGCCGAAACCCAAACCGCGCGGCCGACAGAGCAATCAGCGTATTATTCGGACCAGGAGTCCATAACGACACGATAACAAACCCCAAGAGCGATATCAAATCAACGCTCATCATCAGCCCCCGATTTTGCCGAAAGTATCGCCAACCGCACCGCCCATCTGGGCGCGATGCCGCAAAATATGATCCAGCAAAACACACGCCATCATAGCCTCACCCACTGGTACGGCGCGAATCCCCACACACGGGTCATGGCGACCTTTTGTGATAATTTGACTAGCCACTCCGCCAGCCGTAATCGTATCACGAGCGTGCAAAATGGACGAAGTCGGTTTGACGGCAAAGCGACAAATAATATCCTGCCCCGTGGAAATTCCACCCAATATCCCGCCCGCGTGGTTGGAACGATAGGCTGGCGCACCGTTTTTAAAATCAATCTCATCGGCGTTTTGCGTTCCTAATAGATTCGCCGCGCCGAACCCCGCGCCGATTTCCACGCCTTTAACCGCGTTAATAGACATCATGGCCGCCGAAATATCCGTATCCAATTTGGCATAAATCGGTGCACCGAGTCCCGCAGGAAACCCTTGCGCGATAACCTCTATCACCGCGCCAACGCTGTTGCCATCCTTGCGTAGTTTGTTCAAATAATCTTCCCAATCCATCGCTGCCTTGGCATCTGGCACCCAAAATGGGTTTTGGTCAATCTGTGCCAAATCACGGGTTTCATTGATTTTATGCTCGCCCATCTGCACCATATAACCAAGAATCCGCGCCTCTGGCAACATCGCATCCAATACCTTTCGCGCGACTCCACCCGCCGCAACCCGCGCCGCCGTTTCACGGGCGGAACTTCGCCCACCACCACGCGGGTCACGAATCCCGTATTTCTGCCAATAGGACAAATCCGCATGCCCAGGGCGGAATTTATCCGAAATATCGCCATAGTCTTTGCTCCGCTGGTCAGTATTTTCAATCATTAATTGAATCGGAGTCCCCGTGGTTTTGCCCTGATAAACCCCCGATAAAATCTTCACCTTATCGGCTTCCTGCCTTTGGCTGGTGTATTTATTTTGCCCGGGTTTGCGTTTATCCAACCACTGCTGAATATCGGTTTCATCCAACGCTATATTGGGCGGACAGCCGTCAATAGTTGCGCCCAGCGCGGGCCCATGGCTCTCCCCCCAGGTGGTAAAACGAAACAAATGACCGAAAGTATTGAATGACATAGCAGGGTTTCCTTAAAGGTTCTTATGCTCTCTTACCGTAAAAACACCCGCGTGGCAACGCATGGGCGGTATAAAAACGAAAATTAGGCTGATTTGGGCTTGCGTGCGGGGGAAAAAACGCTATGATGGGGGCAACCTCGGGGGGATTATTGCAATCTGAGATGTGCCGCGTGCATAAACCCGTTGAACCTGAACCAGATTATACTGGCGTAGGAAAGGTTGCATGAAATCGCTTTCAATCACCTTGTCTATCGCCTGTTTGCTTTATACAAAGGACGATATGATGCGAAACCCCGTGAAATTCCCCGCCATAATAACCGCGTTTATCGTGCTTGCCACCACTACAATAACTCTTGGCCACGCACAGGATAAACCGATTTTAACGGTTTATACCTACGATAGCTTTGTGTCCGATTGGGGGCCCGGCCCCTTGATAGAAACCGCGTTTGAAAAAACCTGCGCGTGTGATTTGCAGCTAGTCGCCGCGGGCGACGGTGTGGCGATTTTATCACGTTTGCAATTGGAAGGCACACGCACCGATGCCGACATAGTTTTGGGGCTGGATACCAGCCTGACCGAACGCGCCAAAAAAACCGGATTATTCGCGCCTTTAACAAACCCCACCCCCGCGTTGGATTTACCGATTCATTGGGCGGACGATGTATTTCTACCCTACGATTGGGGTTATTTTTCTTTTGTTTATGATAACACGAAATTACCCGACCCCCCCGATAGCTTTGCTGATTTGGCATCCCGCCCTGATGATTTCAAAATCGTTATTCAAGACCCGCGCAGTTCCACCCCAGGGCTTGGCTTGGTGCTTTGGATAAAGCATATTTACGGCGATGCCGCCGCCGATATATGGCGCGATATTGCCCCAAAAATCCTGACCGTAACAAAGGGCTGGTCGGAGGCTTATGGCATGTTCGTCGCGGGCGAAGCCGATATGGTGCTGTCCTACACGACCTCCCCCGCCTATCATATTATAGCGGAGGAAGACCCGACAAAATCCGCCGCGAATTTCACCGAAGGGCATTATATGCAGATAGAGGTTGCGGGTAAATTGTCCGCCAGCGACACACCCAAATTGGCGGATGATTTCCTTGCGTTTATGTTGGGGGCGGGGTTTCAATCGGTCATTCCAACGACAAATTGGATGTACCCTGCGGTGCTGCCAGAGGCGGGATTGCCCGATGGATTTGATGGGTTAATTGCGCCGAGCAAGAGCCTGATATTCTCGCCCGAACAGGCGGAATCTTTGCGTCAGAAAGCGATTGCCGAATGGCTTACCGTGCTCAGCCAATAAAGCCCCATACCTATATTTTCGGCGGTTTGGCGGTGGCGTTATTGGTGTTTTTAACGCTGGGAACGCTGGTTGCGGTTTGGCTGTGGCGCGATATATCCGCGCCTTTAACGCCAAGCGATTGGGCGGCGATTCGCTTTACCCTTATCCAAGCGGGGGCCTCTGCTAGTATCAGCGTGGGGCTGGCGATTTTTGTCGCCCGTGCCTTGGCAAGGCGAGTCTTTTGGGGACGCGGCGTGATGGTAGCCCTGCTGGGTGCGCCGTTTATCCTGCCCGCGATTGTCGCGGTTTTCGCGCTGATAGCGGTTTGGGGGCGCACGGGTTGGGTGTCCTCTGTCATCGGTGAATTTGGGTTTATGCCGCTTAATATTTATGGATTTATTGGCGTGGTTTTGGCGCATGTATTTTTTAATTTGCCCTTGGCTACCCGTTTGATTTTGCAAGGCTGGCTGGCGATTCCAACCGAGCAATTTCGCCTATGTGCGCAATTGGGGATGGACTCAAACCATATCAATAAAATTCTGGAACGCCCGATTTTGCGCAGTGTCGTGCCAAGCAGTTTTGTTTTGATTTTTTTATTATGCGTGTCCAGTTTTGCTGTTGCGCTTGCCCTTGGGGGCGGACCCCGCGCCACGACGATAGAGCTGGCAATTTATCAATCCCTGCGGTTTGATTTTGATTTGGGTAAGGCGGCGAATCTGGCGATGATTCAATTCGGGCTCTGTGCAGTTTTATCCATGCTGGCGGTGTTTGCCACGCGGAAATACGATATGACTCTGGGGTTGGATAGCCCGCCGAAACGCTGGGATGGACGCGGGGCGGTCGTGCGTATTTTTGACGCGGGAGTTTTGATTTTAACAGCTGGGTTTTTGTTTTTGCCCTTGGGTGCGATAGGTCTTCGCGGGCTGGCTGGGCTGGTGGTTCTGCCCGATACTATCTGGCGGGCGGGTCTGAATTCTGTGCTGGTTGCGGGGGCGGCGATGGTGATTACGATAGCCATGACGCTCGCTTTATCAAACCTGATTATTCGTCTTTTAAATACACGGGCAAACACGCGAGCGGGGATTGGTCGCGTGATAGAATCTTTTGGCGTGCTTATTTTATCGGCCTCGCCTTTCGTTATGGGAACGGGTTTATTTATTATTATCAACCGTTTTATTAATCCGTTTGATGTCGCGCTTGGCGTGGTTATTTTGGTCAATGCTTTGATGAGCATCCCCTTTGCCCTGCGGATTCTTCTGCCCGCGATGATACGGGCAGAGGCCTCCTATGGTCGCCTAGGCACCAGTCTGGGGATGACGGCACCCACGCGGTTTCGCCTGTGTATTTGGCCGCGATTGCGCCGTCCGATGGGGTTTGCTGCGGGCTTGGCTTTGGCGTTATCCATGGGGGATCTTGGCGTGATAGCCCTGTTTGCCCCGCCGAATTTGGAAACCCTGCCGTTGCTGATGTATCGGTTAATGGAGTCCTATCAAATAGCCGCCGCGGGCGGGGTTGCGTTGTGTTTGGTTGGGCTGAGTTTCGGGCTATTTTGGCTGTGTGATAAAGGGGGGCGAATCGGTGATAGCATTTGAAAACCTTATCGTTCGCAGTGGTGATTTCACTTTAAGCGCGGATTTTATGATAGAACCACGGCGTAAAATAGCCCTGCTGGGCGCGTCTGGCGCGGGCAAATCAACCTTGCTGATTGCCTTGGCTGGATTGATGGATATTGACGCGGGGCGGATTATTTATGACGGGGTGGATATTACCGATTTACCGCCCGCGCAACGCCCCGTGTCGCTGTTATTTCAGGATCATAATTTGTTTGCCCATTTGACTGTTCGCCAAAATATCGCACTGGGATTGCGTCCCGATTTGCGATTGTCATCGGCGGAATGGGCACAGGTGGAGGGTGCTTTGGCACGGGTTGGGCTGGCGGATTATGGCACGCGTTTGCCCGCGCAATTATCGGGCGGACAGGCGGGGCGCGCGGCACTGGCACGGACGTTATTACGGCGCAAACCTGTGTTATGTTTGGACGAGCCATTCGCCGCACTTGGTCCAGCCTTGCGGTATGAGATGTTGGATTTGGTGGCAGAGATTGTGGCGGAAACTGGGGCGACTTTATTACTGGTGACGCACTTGCCAGAGGACGCGGCCTATATCGCAGAGCAGACGATTGTTGTGGCAGAGGGTGTGGCGTATCCGCCCGTGGCGACTTCGGAGGTTTTGAAAAATCCACCGCCTGCTTTGAAAAAATATCTTGGTTAGGTGTTAGTTGTTAGTTATTAGTTATTAGTGATGAATAATAAAGAGGCGATTAAATAATAAAGAGCGGATAATAAATAATAAAGAGCGGATAATAAATAATAAAGAACGGATAATAAATAACAACTAATAACTAACAACTAATAACTAATAACTAACAACTACCTCGCCTTCTTTAATATATCCAATAATTCATGGCTATCCATCCCGTCCGCCACCTGCCCAACCGATTTTTGAAACGCCCGAATCGCTTGGCGGGTTTGCTCGCCAATAATCCCATCAACTTCGCCAAGGTCAAAACCCAAACGAATTAATTGCTCCTGCAACTCTCGCTGTTCGGCGTAAGATAACGCGTTCAAATCACGCGGCCACGCGGCGATAACCTCGCCCCCGCCCGCCAATCTATCGGACAAATGCCCCACTGCCAAAGCATAGGCGTTGGCGTTATTATACCGCTTTATCACAAAGAAATTGGCGGTCACCAAGAACGCAGGCCCCTTCGCACCAGCAGGTAAAAACATTGCCATCTTGCCCCAATTCGCCTTTGGCAAATCCTCCCCCGTCGCCAAAACCACACCCAATTTTGCCCACCGAGCCCGCGATAATTTCGTCTTCAAATCCGCCTTGCCATAGTCAAATCCAGCGGGCAAACGCACCTCTACCCCCCACGGGCGGTTGGCATTCCAGCCGTGCTCTGCCAGATAATTGGCGGTGGAAGCCAGCGCATCTGTCGGGTCAGTCCGCGACCAAATATTCCGCGCTCCATCGCCGATAAAATCCACCGCGTAAGCCTGATAACTTGTCGGAATAAACTGCGTATGCCCCATCGCACCAGCCCAAGAACCGATAATCCGCTCCGTCCCATTATCGCCGTTTTGCCATATTTTTAAGGCTGCCAAAAGCTGCCCACGGGCGAACTCACCCCGCCGTCCGTCATATGCCAAAGTCGCCAAAGCCTCTATCGTATCAATATCGCCCATCCGCGCACCGTAGGAGGATTCCAGCCCCCAAACCGCCAAAATAATCGGCGCGGGCACGCCGAACCGTGCGACTATCTGTGATAAAATATCGGCAAACTCGCCCTGTTTTTCACGCCCCTGCTGCACGCGATCGGGCGACACAGCACGGTCTAAATAATCCCAAATCTGCAAAGTAAATTCCGCCTGATTACGGTCGTTCTTCAAAACTTTTTTATTCAATCGCACACCGCGAAACGCCGCATCATAAACGGCGGGGGTGATATTATTTTTCAACGCAACGGCGCGAAAATCCTTCACCCAAGCGTCAAACCCCGCCTCCGCCTGCGCCAATATAATAGTTTCATCTGTCATCGTTTCTGCCTTTTTATTAAATATGTCATCGCCAAATATCGGGGTCGCCACACCACATAGCACCCCGAAAACACCCGCAAAAATACCCGTCCTTATCATGCGCATTTTTTATCTTCTGCCTGTTTTAGTATGCTTACGCCGCTTGCCCGACCTCGGCTTTTTATGCCCAGAACCAGACTTGGGTAAGGGCTTACCATTTAATTCAATCAAATCAAACACGATTTCACCCGTGTTCGCGTTGGTATCCTGCAAGCACACCCGCGCGTCCATGCCCAGCCCGATAATACAGCCAGACCGCGCACCTTGCAAGACGTTTTTATCCCGATCAAACTGCCAGTATTCGCCACGCAAACTGCGCAAGGGAATCACCCCATCGGCCGCCGTGTCTATCAACCGCACAAAAATACCAAACCGCGAAAAGCCGGCGATTCGTGCGTCAAAAGTCGCGCCAATATCCCGCTCCAAAAACGCCGCCAGATAGCGGTCGGCCGATTCGCGTTCCGCCATCATTGCCCGCCTTTCGCTCAGTGAAATCTGCGCACCAATCTCTGCCAGAACCTCCACCGCTGGGGTATCGCCCGCATCATCCCCCAGCCCGCAAGCCCGTATCAAAGCACGATGAATAATCACATCAGCATAGCGGCGAATCGGCGAGGTAAAATGGCAATACCGCGTTAGATTCAGCCCAAAATGCCCCAAGGAATCCACCCCATAATAGGCCTGAGTCATGGAACGCAAAACGCTGATACTGACCAATTCGCTGTGGGCAGTCTTTTTGCTCTGCGCCAATAAACGGTTCAAATGGGCGGGTTGCAAACGCTGCCCTTTTGCCAATTTCAAACCCAACGAGCGAACAACATCAGACAAAGCATCCAGTTTTTCCTTTGGCGGAGATTCGTGAATTCGGTATAAAAGCGGCTGTTTTTTATTTTCCAACTCCTCTGCCGCGCAGGTGTTTGCCATAATCATAAAGGTCTCTATCAAAAGGTGAGCATCCTTTCGCTGGGCGAAATGAATCGATTCCACCGTGCCGTCCGCGCCAAGGGTAATTTTGCGCTCGGGCAAATCAAGGTCTAACGGAGCGCGTTTTTCCCGCGCAATCGCCACGGCATGATAGGCGCGATAAAGCTGGGTAATCGGGTCAATAAACGGCGTGGTTGCCGCATCCGCCGCCCCATCATACGCCGTTTGAACCTGCTGATACGACAGGGCGGCGGCAGAGCGAATCATCGCCCGATAAAACTGATGCTTGGTTTTTTCACCGTTCAAATCAATCGTCATTGCCACGACCAAAACTGGGCGGTCTTCACCGGCCCGCAGGGAACACAAATCGTTGGAAAGCCGTTCGGGCAGCATCGGCACAACTCGGTCAGGGAAGTAGCACGAATTACCGCGAAACAAAGCCTCTGCATCCAGTGGCGTATCGTGCGACAGGTAAGCCGCGACATCGGCAATCGCCACCCAAATGATAAAACCGCCCTTATTTTGTGGGTCGAGGTCGGGCTGGACAAACACCGCATCGTCGTGGTCTTTGGCATCAAACGGGTCAATCGTGATAAACGGATAATCGCGCAAATCCTTGCGGTTTTGTGTGTTTATCGGTTTTATTTCGCGGGTTTGGGTCAGGGTTGCAGTGGAAAATTCCATCGGAATTTCATGGTTATGCAGTGCCATCATGCTGGGGCTGGGGGTGGTATCCGCGCCCAATCGTTCTATAATTCGCGCCTTCGGCAAGCCCATCCGTGCCTTCGGAGCAATCTGCGTGGCACGTACCAATTCCCCCGATATCGCGCCGTTTTTATCCTTTTCAGCCACCGCCCATTCGCCTCGCGTTTTCTTACTAATCGGCAGCAACCGCCCGCCAGTGGGTGACGCATGATAAATACCAATCAGGTTTTGCGTGTTTTCCGAATCACCCCCATTATTTTTGGGAGCGGGGATTTTACGGATAAGGCGGGCTTCAAAATCGACATCGTCTTGCTCGCTAGGGTTTATACGACAGAGCATAAAATCACCGACTTTCAGCGACGGGTCGCCCGATTTGGCAATGAAATGAATCCGCAAATCGGGGTGGGGGTCACCCTGTGCAATACTTGCCCAGACATCGCCCGCAGCATCAATAGAATCACACGACAGCACCATAACAGGCGGTAGTTTGGGGAGTTTCTTTGTCATTTAATTTATACTTTTAAGTTCCGCCAAATCGTCAACATCATCTACATCACGCAGAACGTCAATATAGCCAATTCGCAAATTCGGCATGGATTTTATGGTGTCATTCAGGCTATGCTCGCTGGACCAACGCACATCAGAAAACAGATTTCGCGGGACAGGTTTTGCCCCGCGATGCAGCCCCATCAGCCAAAATCCACCATCGGGACAGGGGCCAAAAACTCCGTCATATTGCCCAAGGTTATGAAACGCTTTGTCAATCAAACGCGGGGTTATGTTGGGAATATCCGCGCCGATAATCACGATTTTACCCTTTATATCCGAGCGGAAAATCCGCGCCATCCGCGCACCCAAATCCCCACGTCCTTGCGCCCAACGGGGCAGACGGCTCGTCCAAACGCGGCTCTGCAATCCTGCCACATCGGGCGCGACCGCCAGCCAAGTTTGCCACCGTGTATCCGCGCCCAATCGCGCGATTAAATCGCGGGTTTGATGACGAGCCCACCAAGTCGCAGCAATCGCCCCCAACCCCACACCCAGCCGTGTTTTCACACGCCCAACCCGCGGTTCTTTCACCATAATAAACAAATGACGCGGTGTCATGAAAAATAGCTTTGCAAAACGCGCAGGTAAATGGATTTTAGCTGGCGGATATGGGGGACGGACACGCATTCATCCACTTGATGCATGGTTTTGCCAACCAATCCGAATTCCACCACAGGGCAGTGTTTTTGAATAAACCGAGCGTCCGATGTCCCCCCCGTAGTCGATGGCACGGGGGTTCGCGTGGTCTCCGCACAAACCGCATCGGCTATAAGCGCAGAAAAATCATTGGGCGGGGTGATAAAACTCTCCCCCGTTACGCGGGTTTGCAAATCAAATTTAATATCGCTTTCTTCGCTGGCGGTTTGCAAAATCCCCTTTAACCACGCAATCACAGAATCGCTGGTATGGGCATCATTAAAACGGATATTCACCGCGGCAGTTGCCCGTGCGGGGATAATATTTGTCGCAGAATTGCCCGTGTCAATCGCGGTAATTTCAAGGTTTGAGGGTTCAAAATGTTCCGTGCCATCATCAATCGGCGTGTTTAATCGCATCAAAAGCGCGACCAACGCGGGCATTGGATTCTTTGCCTTATCGGGATAGCCGACATGCCCCTGCACACCAATCGCGGTGATTTGCGCGTTGATAGAGCCTCGCCTGCCGATTTTCATCATATCGCCCATCTGTTCGGGGCAGGTTGGCTCGCCCACCAAACAATGGGTCATCTGTTCGCCATTTTGCTCCATCCAATCCAGAATCGCCCGCGTGCCGTCTTGGGCGGGGCCTTCTTCGTCACCCGTCAAAGTAATAATAATCGCGCCATCGGGCGGAGTGGTTTGGACAAAATCAATGGCGGCGGCGCAAAAGGCAGCAACGCCAGATTTCATATCGGCCGCGCCGCGCCCATACAAAACATCATCGCGAATCTCTGCATCAAAAGGCGGGACAGACCACAAAGATTCATCGCCGATAGGCACAACATCTATGTGTCCGTTAAAACCAAAAGTGCGGGCGTTCGTTTGCCCGCCCCATCGGGCAAATAAATTGCAAACCCCGCCCCGATCAACTCGTGTGCAAGTGAATCCCGCACGGGTTAGCAGGGGTTCAATCAGGCGTAACGCCCCGCCCTCGTTCGGTGTGACAGAGGGACAGCGCACCAAATCGGCGCATAGGGAAACCGCGTCTGTTGGCTCTATTTTCACGGGTTGCCTTCCAACTGCCCCTTGGCGTTCAGCGTCCAAAATGGGTTAAAGGCAACCTCCCACAAATGCCCATCAGGGTCGGCAAAGGTGCCAGAATACCCGCCCCAAAAGACTTCGGTCGGTTTGGTAATAACCACCGCCCCCGCGTCCTGCGCGGTTTGATAGGCGGCATTAACCGCCCGTTTGGATTTGTAATTTGTTGCCAGAGTTATACTGCCTGTTGTTCGTGTGTGAATCGGCATGCTAATATCGGCGGTTAGGGCATCGCGGGAATACAGCGAAAAGAACTGCCCATCAATGGAGTAAAACGCGATTTTATCGTTGCCACCTTCGGCTTCTATCCAGCCGAGCGCGGCATAAAACGCCCGTGATTTTGCCATATCCTCAACCGCTAGGGTTATCATGGTAATGCGTTGTGGGCTATCGGGGGTGGTATCGGGGGTGCTATCGGGTGGCATTTTCATCGTCCTAAATATTGGGTGTCTTAACCCAGTCTATAAAAAATCGGCTAAGTGTCAAGAGGGTTTCTTGGCGGGGGTCTTAACTGATTTTGTGGTGGACTTATTGGCAGGTTTCTTAACCACTTTCTTGGTGGGCTTTTTGGCAGTTTTCTTAACCGTCTCATAAGCAATTTTTGAGCCCCCATCGCTCGGCTGAATATTCAAATACTGGGCGCGGTCGCCAAGGGATTCAAACAAATGCGCCTCTGTCCCCGTCATCCACGCCTGCGCCCCAAGCGCGCAAATCTCATCATACAAGGCCGCACGGCGGGTTTCATCCAAATGCGCACTGATTTCATCCAATAAAACCAATGGCGGAGTGGCAAAATCCTGCGACAAAGCCCGTGCCGAAGCCAGAATAACACTGATAAGCAACGCCTTTTGCTCGCCCGTGGAACACATATTCGCGGGCATCCCGCGGGCGCGATAAACCGCGTTCAAATCATCGCGATGCGGCCCCGCCAAGGACCGCCCCGCCGCCATATCCAACCTGCGATTATCACGCAAAGCCCGCGCCAAGGTTTCATAATCGGTAATCGGCGTGGTGCTATGTTTATTGGTTATCGACAAAACCGCCGTGGGAAACGCACTGGTGGAGGCGTTTTGTTCCGCCATAATCCGCGCCAAAGCCAACCCGCGATTCTGCCCGACCAACGCCCCCGCCTGTGCCATTTGCGTTTCAATCGCGCTATACCACGCGGGGTCTTGAATACCGTCTTTTAACAAACGATTGCGCTCGCGCATCGCCCGATTATAGGTCAGCGAACAATCGCCATGCTCTGGAATAAGGCTGAGCGTTAGGCGATCTAAGAACCTCCGCCTGCCTTCACTACCCTCTTGCCACAGGCGATCCATCGGCGGAGTCAGCCAGATAATCGGAATCAGTTGGGCAAGGCGCGTTTGCGCCACGGGCATATCATCAATGAAAACTTTACGCGTTGGCTCGCCTTCAAAAACGGTTTCTATATGATGCAGGGCTTGCGCGGTTTTAAGATTAGCCTTAATCTTCCAGCCCAAATTATCGGGCTGGCGAATCATATCACGGGCAGTCGCACCCCGCAAACCTCGCCCAGGGGAAAGGAGAGAAATCCCCTCCAACACATTGGTTTTGCCCCCGCCGTTGGGTCCATAAATGGCAACAGGGCGGGGGTCAATGTTTAACGTCGTGTTTTTGTGCGAACGCAGATAAGACAGCGATAAAAGAGTAATCGCCATAACATCAAATTAGACACGCATCGGCATAACGACATAAAGCGTGGAATCGTCTTTGCCTTCTTGAATTAACGCGGGGTCGCTGTTTGTGTTAAACATAAAAATCGCGTTGTCTTTTTCAATTTGATTGGCGATTTCCAACAGATACTTGGCGTTAAAGCCAATTTCCATCGGTGTTTTATCGTAGGCAACACCCAGTTCCTCTTCCGCAGCACCCGAATCGGGGGCAGACACGGATAGCACCAGCTTGTCATTTTCAATGTTCATTTTAACGGCGCGAGAGCGTTCTGATGAAATGGTCGCAACCCGATCAACGGCACGTTCCAAATCTTTCGCATCCACTTCCATACGATTCGGATTATCCTTTGGAATAACCCGATTGTAATCGGGGAAAGAGCCGTCAATGACTTTGGAAGTCAGGGTCAATTCTGCCGAAGCAAACCGAACTTTCGTTTCAGACACGGACACAGCAATTTTGCTATCATCCTCTTCCAGCAAACTGCGCATTTCGCCGACGGTTTTGCGGGGGACAATAACGCTTGGCATATCTTTGGCACCTTTGGGCAATTCGGCATCAATCCGCGCCAATTTATGACCATCGGTTGCAACGCAACGAAGGACATCTTTACCATCCCTATCCGCCTTGTGCATATAAACACCGTTCAGGTAGTACCGCGTTTCCTCGGTTGAAATAGCGAATTTTGATTTATCAAACAAACGGCGCAAAACCTGTGCGGGGGCAGAAAAATTACACTGATATTCACTGCTGGCCATAATTGGGAAATCATCGCGTGGCAGAGTGGTGAGTTTGAAATGCGAGCGACCGGCACTGACATGCATCAAATTCGTTGCCTCATCCGTATAAAGCTGCACCATCGCGCCCTCTGGCAATTTGCGCACGATTTCATAAAGAGTATGCGCGGACACAGTAATCGCCCCAGCGGTTTCTACCATGCCAGTGATTTTGCTGATGATTTCAATATCCAAATCGGTTGTGCGAAAGCTGATACCATCGCCTTCTGCCTCAATCAATACGTTTGATAAAATAGGCAAGGTTGTGCGCCGTTCAACGACGGATTGGGCTTGCCCCATTGCTTTTAATAAAAAATTGCGTTCAACACTGACTTTCATTTTTTTCTCTCCTAAGTCTTTTGTTTTGGTGGGTTTAGTGGGTTTTTTTTCTTTGGTTTCTTTGGTCATTTTACGGGTCTCTCTTTTACATGGATTGTTATAGGGGGTTAAGGGTTAAGCGTCAAGGGCAAAAACGATTATCGTTCCAATATCACCCGCAAGGCCTCGCGGTCTTGGGCGATTCGGGTATCATTGGTGCAAAGTTCCTCTATCTTTCTTACCGCATGAATAACGGTGGTATGGTCGCGTCCGCCAAAATGCCGCCCGATTTCAGGCAGGGATTTCTGGGTTAATTTCTTTGCCAGATACATTGCCATTTGACGCGGGCGAGCAACCTCCCGCGCACGGCGGGGTGATAAAATATCGCTGGTGGTAAGGTTATAGTGTTCAGTAACCGTGCGAATAATATCTTCCATGCGAATCAGGCGGTGCGTGGAACGCAGAATATCCGCCAAACATTCCGCCGCCATGGGTTGGCTGATTTCACGCCCAATAAGCTCGCCAAAGGCATAGAGCCGATTTAATACACCTTCCAAAACCCGCACATTGGCGGATATTTTATCGGCAATGAATTCCAAAACTCCATCGGCAAAGACAATCTGCGGATTGTTTTTTTGATAGGCGGTGACCTTGGCGGTTAAAATCCCAAGACGCAAGTTATAATCGGTCGGGTGCAAATCCACAATCAAGCCCGATTGTAGGCGGGATTTTATCCGCTCTTCCAGTCCGTCAATTTCACTAGGCGTTCTATCGGCAGAGATAATGATTTTCTTATCCGCGTTGGCAAGGGCGTTAAAGGTGTGAAAGAATTCATCCTGTGTGGAATTTTTACCCGCGATAAACTGCACATCATCAATCATCAAAACATCGACAGAGCGAAACATTTCCTTAAAGGCATGGGTGTCTTTGAACCGCAAGGCTTGGACGAATTTAAACATAAACTGTTCCGCCGATAGGTATAAAATCCGCGCGTTTGCCTTGCGTGATTTGATATCCCAAGCGATGGCATGCATCAGGTGGGTTTTGCCGAGGCCAACCCCGCCGTACATGAAGAGTGGGTTAAAATTGGTTTCATCGGTTTGGGCGGCACGTTGGGCGGCGGCATAAGCCAGCTGATTCGGCACACCAACGATAAACTTTTCAAAGGTGAGGTTTTTATTCAGCTTGGTTGATGGCAAAGCGGAAGACGGACTATCATCGGTATTGCTAGAAGGATTCGCAAGACCAAGGGATTGGGCTGGCGATGTTGGATGCGGTGTTGCGCCCATGTTTTCTTGGGTAGTGGTTTCTTGGGCGGGTGAAGTCGCAAGACAGAATTCCAATCGTGACGTGCTCTGCCCGTAGGTTGTTAATAACGCGCAGACTCGGTTGCCATAATTACGCGATACCCAGTTGCCAAAGAACAATGTCGGAGCGGATAAAACCGCCAGTCCATCTTCGCACGACACCAACGCCATCGGTGCTATCCAATTCTTAAATGCGCCTTCGCCGATTTCTGTGCGCAATGCAGATTGAACATTTTTCCAAACATCATCAAGCGTCATTCTTACAAACCTTCTTGTTACGATTGACGCTGTACCTATCCGACTTATTTCGGATATTCATATTTTGGCGAATCACCACACGCACCCGATTCGGGGGGGGTAAAAGGCAAATCGGCTCACAGAAAAATCACCTTAATGTATCGACCTATCTTATTGAAAAAAGACAAATTAGGATGAAACGGTTTCCCGAAATATTTGGCAGTAGCGTGAATCTTGTCACGTATTAGTAGGTTAACAATACAACAATTTCGGGGGAATTATCAAGGGCTAAAAGAGAGAATTTTACACAAAAGTGATAAAAATTTTCTTTTGTTAAGTATTTGTTTTATATGGATTTTTTGTGGATAAACCATAAAAAACCACAGCCCATAAACCTCCGCGAAAGCGGGCGGTTTGACTGTGGTATTTTTAACCTTGTGCGACCCAGCCCAAAGCCATGGCGCATTTGATAAAGAATACCGTCTATGGGCATGGGATGCAAGGGGTGAAAAAATATTTTTGCACATGTTTTGTGCGATTTTTCACTTTTTTTCACTTTTGTGAAATTTCTTTGGGGATATAATTTTTATTGTAAAACTATTACAATTTTATCGCGGGGCGGGAATCGGCGAATCACCAACATAAGGATAAAGCCTTATGGTTAGGCTACGCCCCCAGTGCCTTCACCCGTGCCGACAAACGCGACATTTTCCGTGATGCGGTGTTTTTATGCAAAACACCTTTTGTCACACCGCGCATCAATTCTGGTTGCGCTTCTTTTAACGCAGTCCGCGCGGCGGTCTGGTCTTTTTGCTCTATCGCAGCCTCAACACGGCGCAGGTGCGTACGCAGGCGAGACAGCCGATTTTTATTAACTTCCGTGCGCCGAATGATTTGACGTGCGCGTTTTTTGGCTTGTGGTGTATTGGCCATGATGTGTGTATTCCTCTGTATCCCGAAGTGGTTTCAAAAATAATAGCCCCGTTTAGGGCAGAATTTAGCAAAGGTCAAGAGGCAAATATCGCTTTACGGGCTATTTTTGACATTTTGGGCAATAAAAGGTCGACCGATTGGATTGAACGATTCGCCGAATCACGCCAGAACACCGATTCGCACCCGACTGATTCGCTGAGTGATTCGGTAAAATATTCGCCAAACACCCCTCGCCTTCACGCCCATAGGCGTTAAAATGATGCTGAAAATGCCCCCAATCGCCACTGGTTTGGCGGTGGTCTTTCAGGCTTGATCCGCCCGCGACAATCGCCCGTTCCAATACATCGCGAATCGCCACGCACAACCGCGACAGCCGAGGTCGCCCAATCCGCCCAGCCGCCCGAATGGGGGATATTTGGGCGTGCCACAAAGCCTCACAAACATAAATATTCCCCAACCCCGCGATAATCCGCTGATCCAAAAGCGCGGTTTTTATCGGCACAGCCCTGCCCGCAAAAGCCCCCGCCAAATACGCATCATTAAAATGATTACCCAGAGGCTCCACCCCCATTCCCACCAGCAAACGATGCAAATCGGCCTTATCCGTCTGTATCAAATCCAACGCACCGAATCGCCGTGGGTCGTTAAAAATAACCCGCCCGCCATTATCCAAATCCAAAACAACATGGTCGTGTTTGCCCAAATCGCCCTGCCCAGCAGACACCAGAACCGAGCCTGACATACCCAAATGAATCAACAAACTCTGCCCACTATCCAAATCGCACAGGATATATTTACCCCGCCGATGCAGATGAATCACCCGAACCCCACGCAACCGCCCCGCCATATCCGCAGGGAAAGGATAGCGTAACCCCGCACGGCGAACCTCCGCACCGACAATCTGTCGCCCCAGCAAGGCGGGGGTCAACCCGCGCATAACGGTTTCAACTTCTGGCAATTCGGGCATAACGGGTCTTTATTGTTTGGGGGGACATGTGGTATAGAGTCGCCTAACGCTATCACGCCACGCACCGCTTGGCAAGGTTTTATGAAAGTTAGGCACATGAAAAACGATTCCGCGACAACCAGTTTCGGTTTTAAAACCATCCGCGAATCGGCGAAAGCTGGTATGGTGGCGGATGTTTTTACCAAGGTTGCCGCGAACTATGACACGATGAATGATGTTATGTCGCTGGGAGTCCATCGTATTTGGAAGGATATGATGATTGATTGGCTGGCACCACGGGGCTCGCAACATCTGCTGGATGTGGCGGGGGGTACGGGCGACATAGCCTTTCGGTTTTTGAACCGTGCGCCCAATTCCACCGCCGTGATTGCCGATATGACCCCTGCTATGCTGGATGCGGGCGCGGCGCGAGCAACCGCAAAGAACCTGACCGACCGTGCCGATTGGGTTTGTGCCGATGCGATGAACCTGCCGTTTAAGGATGATACCTTTGATGTTTATACGATGAGCTTTGGCATTCGCAATGTCACCTCCATTACCAAAACCCTGACGGAAGCCCACCGCGTATTGAAAATCGGTGGTCGTTTGATGATATTAGAATTCGCGCATTTATCCCTGCCTGCCTTACAACGAGCGTATGATGCCTATTCGTTTAATGTGATTCCCGCGATGGGGCAGATGATAGCCAAAGACCGCGACAGCTATCAATACCTCGTTGAATCCATCCGCAAATTCCCCAAACAAGACGATTTCCTAGAAACGATTCGCGATTGCGGGTTTGGCTGTGCGAAATACCGCAATTTATCCTTTGGCATAGCCGCCCTCCATTCCGCGTGGAAGATATAATGCGTGGTCCTCATAATATATGGCGGTTAATCCGTGCGGGGGCAACCTTTGAACGCACGGGGGCGATGCGCACCTTGCTGGATTTGATAGAAGCTCCACGGGCGGTGCGGATATTGGCACGGGGACTTGGCGCACCGTTTCAAATTCTGGGGTTGCGAGGCGATGCCACCCATCCGCCTATGCTACGGGCGATTATCGCGCTTGGGCCTGCCTATATTAAATTCGGGCAGTTGCTATCGACTCGCCCCGATGTTGTCGGGGTTGCGCTGGCGGAGGAGTTGAAAATCCTGCAAGACCGCTTGCCCGCCTTTGCCCAAGATATAGCCATTGCGGAAGTGGAAAAGGAACTGGGAATAACCCTCACCGATATTTTCACCGACTTTACCCCGCCTGTCGCGGCCGCGTCCATAGCCCAAGTCCATAAGGCAACTTTACGTGAAACCGGGCAACAGGTTGCGATAAAAATCCTTCGCCCGAATATCGAACGTGATTTTGCCCGTGATGTGAATGCTTTTAACTTTGCCGCCGCGATGGTGGAATGGCTTGCCCCGAAAACCCGCCGTTTGCGACCGAAAGCCGTGACCGCCCATTTTGAACATATAGTGCGCAATGAGCTGGATTTACGGCAAGAGGCAGCCTTGGCGGATGAATTCGCCCAAAACACGGCGGGGGATGCGGGGTTTGGCGTGCCGAAGGTGCTCTGGCCACTCTGTGCGCGGCGGGTTATGACGGCGGAATGGGTTGATGGGCTATCGCTGGGGGATATTAAGGGCTTGCGTAAATCAGGCAGGGATTTGCCCGATTTGGGTGCGCGGATTATCACCATGTTTTTGCGGCATGCTTTGCGAGATGGGTTGTTTCACGGCGATATGCATCAGGGCAATTTGAAATTGAACGAGGCGGGGGATTTGGTCGCCTTGGATTTCGGCATTATGGGGCGGATTGATGAATATACTCGGCGGGTGTATGCGGAGATTTTGATGGGTTTTATTACCAAGGATTATCGCAGGATAGCTGAGGTGCATTTTGAAGCGGGCTATGTCCCGCAGGGGCAAGACGTGATGGCGTTTGCCCAAGCCTTGCGGTCGGTGGGCGAGCCTATATTTGGGCAATCCGCCGATAAGATTTCCATGGCGCGGTTGCTGGCGCATTTGTTTGAGGTGACGGCGCAGTTTGGCATGGAAACCCGAACAGAGCTGATTTTATTGCAACGCACTATGGTAGTGGTGGAGGGTGTGGCAAGGACGCTAAACCCCGATTTGAACCTATGGACTGTGGCAAAGCCAGAGGTGGAGGGGTATATTAGAAACCATCTGGGCGCGGCGGGGATGATACGCGATGGGGTGCGCGTGATGCAATCCTTGGCGCGGTTAGGGCCGAAACTGCCCGCGATGATTGACGATTGGGAATCGCGGATGAAAGCGGATGTGCCTGTGCGTAAATCGGGCTGGGTGCGTGTGGGCTGGTTTGTGCTGGCGGTTGGTGTTGCCGTTGGTTTGGTTATTAGTTTCTAACGATTGATTTTAGCCCTTCGGGGGCTTTTTATAGGAATTCATAGGATATAGGTGCGTTTTGATAGGATAATGTAGGATTTTTAGGGGGTTTTAGGGGGTTGCCTTTTGTTAAAAACCCGCTATAACGCGGTTAAGATTTTGTCTTTTTAACCATACAGCACACAACAAAGGATTGCTTATGCCCCTACCTATTATGGCTCGTGCCACCGCCGTTTGGCTGGTGGATAATACAACCTTAACCTTTAAACAGATTTCTGACTTTTGCGGTTTGCATGAGCTAGAAGTGCATGCAATCGCCGATGATGACACGGGTGTATCAATGAAGGGGTTCGATCCGATTTCCAATAATCAATTAACGCGGAAGGAGATTTCGCGCGGTGAGGCTTCACCGATTTACAAGTTGCAATTGATGGATAATCCAGTGACTAAAGGCGAAGAAAAACGCCGTGGTCCGCGTTATACGCCTTTATCCAAACGCCAAGACCGCCCTGCTGGGATTTTGTGGTTGGTGAAGTTTCACCCCGAATTATCCGATGTGCAAATATCAAAACTGGTCGGCACGACCAAGCCAACTATCAAAGCTATGCGCGAGCGTACCCATTGGGATATCAACAATATCCAACCGATTGACCCTGTTGCCTTGGGTCTCTGCAAGCAAGTTGATTTACACGCGGCGGTTGAAAAGGCTGTTGCGAAAATGAAGAAGGACGGCACGATGCCTGTGCAGGATTTGGAGGGCGAAGGGCTGGTGAATGTTGAGGAATCTTTGGGCATGTCTGGCGATCAAAAGATGCCCAGCGCAATTAGCGGATTAGAGAATTTTTCCTTTGGTGCGGAGGCGAAATCTGATGGTGATGAGGCGGATTCTAACACGCCAGACGACGCAGAAGCGTTGTTTAATTTGCCGAAATCTAGCAAATAAAACCCTTATTTTCCCCTTATTTCAAAGGGTCTAACAGGGTTCGCCCGCCATCCACCGTCAATATCTGCCCGGTCATAAAATTGGCACTGCTGGACGCAAGGAATTGCGCGACCTCGGCGACTTCCCCCGCCTCTGCTATCCGCCCAAGCGGGGTTGCCTCAATCACCTTACCGCGCAAGTCATCGTTATCCAATAACAGGCGGCTCAGGCTTTCACTTTCGACCGAGCCAATGGCAATCCCATTCACCCGAATCCTATTGCCAGCAAGGCTAACCGCCAGCGCCCGCGTCATTTGATTCACCGCCGCACAGCACACCGAATACGCCATCATATCATCGCGCATCATATCGGTCGCGATAGAGCTGAGGTTAATAATCACCCCCGCCGAATCGGATGAAATGTCCGCCTCCCCCTGTGTTTGTTTGATAAACCGCTTGGCTATCATCTGCGATAGGCGCAAATTGGCCAGCACATTTTGTTTGAATTGCGCGTCAAAATTATCAAATTTCGGGTCTAACTGATTTGACGAGGGCAGCACAACCCGCGCGGCATTCACCAGAATATCAACCTGTTCAAACGCATCAATAGTGGCGGATAACAGGTTCGCCATGGTCAGGGTTTGGCGCAAATCCCCAGCAAAATAACGCAGGTTTAGTTTTGCGTTTGGCGCATCCTCTTGCAGTTTTTTAATTTGGCTGAGCAGGGCATCTTCGTTCTTATCCGCCAGCATGACACTCGCGCCCGCCAGCGCGAATTGCCGAGCGATAGCCAGCCCGATACCGTTGCTCGCGCCCGTGATAATGGCGGTTTTATTATTGATGGAAACGCTCATGTCTTTGCCCTTTTGGTTGGTGTGATGGATAGTATAGCGGGTCTTGGGGGAAATAAAAACATGCGTTTTACCGTCCGTTTTTTGGGCGGGGTTTTGCCTTTTGGGTTTTCACACCTTGGGCGCAGATGATTTTGAAATTGGGGTTTTTCGCGACTTCGCGCCATTGATTAAAGCACCGCGTCAACGTGGATTCATAGGGCAAATGGCGGTTCGCCACCAGCCAAAGCTGCCCTTTGGGGGCAAGATGGGCGCGCGCTTGTTCAATAAATCTCTGCCCCAAGGCGGGCTCGGACTTTGCCGATGTATGAAACGGCGGGTTCATCACGATACTATCCAGCCCGCGATTATGTGCGGGCGGAGGCAAAGCGGTAATATCGCACCAATGGGTTTTTAGACGCGAATCGGTGATGTTTTTATGGGCGAGGGTCAGGGCGATTGCCTCTGCCTCAAACACATGTAATTCGTGTAAATTCGGGCATTTTGCCAGTATTTGCGCGGATAGCCAACCTGTCCCCCCGCCAAAATCACCAATCCGTTTGCCTAGGTTATTCGGTAAATGGGTGGCCAGAAACGCCGAACCCGCGTCAATCCTATCGGCACTAAACAACCCCGCACCGTGCCACCAGCCGTTTGCATCTTGGCGATGGGCGGCTTGCGTCTGCCAATCGGCGGCTTGCGGGTGCAAAATATCGCGGTCTTTATATAGCCAAAATGTTTTGCCATGGGATTTTGAAAACACACCAGCCAAGGGGATTTCCGCCTTTATCAGACGCAAAATACTCTCTATCCCATCGGTTTTCTGCCCATCTATAATCAGCAATCCACCTGTATTCAAAGCGGCAAAACCATCAGCGATGAGGGCGAGGGTTTCCGCCTTGGCACGGACAATTTCAACGATAATGGTTTTGGGGTTTATGTTTTGCCACCCATCCTCCTGCACCAACACCCCCGCGTGTTTCAGGGCTTGGTAGGTTGGATAAAAGCTCTGCACACACAGGGGCGGAGGGGTCATGGTTTGGCTTAAACTTTGATACAAGCCACGCACACGCGCCCGCAAAACGACCAAGGGGGCGATGGGCAAGGGGATTTGCCCGCTTTCCACCCCGATATCCAAACGGGAACAATCGGATTTGGTCAGGATTTCCACGACCAACCTAATCCTTTTCCATAATACATTGCAACGGATGCTGGTATTTCTTTGCCGCTGCCATGACTTGGGTGATTTTGGTTTCCGCCACATCGCGGCTGAACACTCCGACAACCGCCAGCCCTTTTTTATGGACGATCAGCATTAACTGATAGGCTTGGGTGTTGGAGATTTTGAAAAACTGCTCTAACACGAAAACCACGAATTCCATGGGGGTATAATCGTCATTTAGCAAAATGACTTTATACATCTGCGGGCGTTTTGTCTCGGCACGGGGTTTTGTTGCCAAATCAGAATCGGCAGATTCGTTAGGGAAATCGGAGGGATTGTTTGGGCTCATCGGGGCATTTATACTTTTGTTTGGGTGATTTTATCCGCAAAACCCCGCAACAATAAATGCAACAATACGGGCAAACAGACTCCCCCCTGTATAAAGAAAAAAATTAAAAAATCAATAAAACTGACAAAATTTTGCATTTTTATCAAAAAACTGTTTTGTTTTTACCTTGTTTTGTGTATAAATGGCACTATAAAAACAACAAACCCCGATAAACGGGGTGAAACCAGTAGTAAGCACGCAAACACGATGATACCCCGTATCAGCCGAAATAATCCTTTTATCCCCCGCTTTATATGGGTTATGTTGCGTGGCGGGCTGTTTAGTTTTGCCTTTATTTTGTCCGCTGGGCTGGCGATGGCCGCACCTTATGCGGCGATGGTGATTGATGCCAAAAGTGGCGAGGTTCTGCATTCGCGCAACGCCGATACCCGCCTGCATCCTGCTTCTTTAACCAAAATGATGACGCTTTATGTGGCTTTTGCCGCGATTGAACGCGGGGAAATCACTTTGGATACGAAAATCAAGATCTCTAAAAAAGCCGCCCGCCAACCGCCGTCCAAACTGGGCTTGCGGGCGGGGTCAAGCGTTCGCTTGCGCTATCTTATCCGTGCCTCTGCCGTGAAATCGGCGAATGACGCGGCGATGGTCATTGCAGAGGGGATTTCGGGCAGTCAAGCCGCCTTTTCCGATAGGATGAATAGGCAGGCAAAGGCACTGGGCATGACCAAGACGACATTCAAAAACCCCAGTGGTTTAACGCAAACGGGGCATACCTCCACCGCGCGGGATATGACGATTTTGGGGCGCAGGCTGCTGACAGATTTCCCCGAATACTATAATTTGTTTTCGCGTAGAACCGCCGATACCGGAATAAAAACGGTGAATAACACGAATAGGAAGGTTTTGAACAGCTATAAGGGCGCGGATGGGATAAAAACTGGTTATACCGTGGCGGCTGGGTTTAATCTGGTGGCCTCGGCAGAGCGGGGCAATAAACGCGTGATTGCCACGGTGTTTGGCGGGAAGAGTTCAGCCTCGCGCAATCGGCGGGTGGTGGAATTGCTGGATATGGGGTTTGATAGGGCGAAGGCAACACGCTATGCCGCCGCCCCGCCAAAGATTCTGGTACCGCCAGGGGTAGGGCGGTCTGATGCGGTCGGTCGCCGTGTGGCGATTGCTAATATCCGTCCGAAATACCGTCCAGCCAATCTGGGCTCGGATAACACGGATGTTTTGGCGGTGGAACGCGCGATTGTATCGGCGAATTTGGCGAAGTTAGGCGGGGGTGAGGCGGCCGCCCCGCGTGTGGAAAATATCACGCCAGCGCAGGGGGATGCGGATGAAAGCGAGGCGGTGTTAATTGCCGCAATCACCCGCGGAATAGAGCAAATGCCAAGCAGTGTGGTTTTGGGGCGAGTGGAAGCGCGGGTGATTGAACGTCCCAAATTGCGCACGGATAGGCGTAAGTGGGCGGTGCATTTGGGGATTTATGGCACGCGGGTTCGTGCGGAAAAGGCGTTGTTAGAGGCGGTGTTGGCGGATATAAGTTCTCTGGATGGGGCATTACGGCAGGTGAAATCGACCAGCAGGGGCTATCATGCGGAGTTCGTTGGGATTACGGAGATAAACGCGAATAAGGTTTGCGCGCGGTTAAAGGCGGAAACGTCTGAGTGTGAGGCGGTGTTGGCGGTGGCGGTTAATAATTAATTTTTGCTCTTTTTTATCCTTTTTCGCTCTTTTTTGTTCTTTTTTTGTTCTTTTTTGCTTGCAAATGAGTTTTTATTTAAATATAATAAGAATTAGCTTAACTGAGAATAGCAATCTCAAATTTCAAATAAAAGGAAAATATCATCATGGCTAGAGGTAAAAATCAACATGTTGTACCGCATAAGGACGGCTGGGCTGTTAAGGGTGCAGGTAATTCAAGGGCAACCCATGTTGTCCCCACACAAGCGGAAGCTATTCCATTGGCACAGGATATTGCCAGAAATCAAGAGTCTGATACCAAAATTCATGGTAGAAACGGACAAATTCGTGCTGGTAATAGCTATGGAAATGACCCGTACCCACCAAAAGACGAAAAATAAAAAGCTATTTACCAATTACAGGCTTGACGAACTTGTTTTATCGTCAACCCCTGCACAAAAAAATTAGAAATACGGAACGCCCCGAAACCACGCCCGAATCACTGCCCGTTCCTCTTCCGTCATTCCAGAATAATTGGCGGGGGGCATCGCGTTGCTCACCCCCGCTTGCAGATAAATCTCTTTGGCATAGAGCGCGGTCTGCGCCCGCGTTTCCAAAACTATCCCCTTGGGCGACCACGGCAACCCGTCATAGCTGGGCGCAACCGCATGACACACCGAACAACGGGTGGTGATAATATCATGCACCGCACCAAAACCAGCCGCCTCAACATACCGCGTTTGGGTATTGTTTAACGAAATCGGGGCAACCCGAGCCGAATCAGAATCAGAAGACCCAGAACTGCTCGGCACAACCGCCCCGCCCGCCGTGGAAAGCCACATAATCAGCAGAAACAAAATCCCAGTCACTCCCCAAGTCCAATGCGGACTGCCACCCCGTGCGTGGCGGGTATTAAAATAATGACGAATACTCACCCCCATTAAAAACACCAGCGAAGCAATAATCCAATTATACTCGGTGGCAAAAGCCAAAGGATAATGGTTCGATAACATTAAAAAAATCACTGGCAGAGTCAGATAATTATTATGGGTGGAACGTTGCTTGGCGATTTGCCCAAAGCGAGGGTCAGGCTTGCGCCCTGCCCGCAAATCCGCCACGACTATTTTTTGATTGGGGATAATCACCAGAAACACATTCGCCGACATAATCGTGGCGGTGATTGCCCCCAAATGCAACAACGCCGCACGTCCAGAAAACACCTGCGTATAGCCCCAAGCCAAGGCGACCAGCAGGATATAAAGCAACACCATCAGGCGGCGATTATCACTGCCAAACCGCGATTGGCACAGGGCTGAATAACCGAACCAGACGGCTATGATAGAGCCAACCGATACCGCAATCGCTTGCCACACGGTTATATCCGCCACATGCGGATCAATCAGGTATAAATCCGCCCCAGCATAATACAAAAGAATCATCAAGGCAAACCCAGATAGCCATGTGGCATAACTCTCCCACTTAAACCACGTTAAATGTTCGGGCAGAGCATCGGGGGCAACCAGATATTTCTGGATATGATAAAAGCCACCGCCATGGACTTGCCATTCCTCACCATGCACACCTTTGCGTTTTTTGACCGCGGGTTGCAGCCCCAAATCCAGCGCAATAAAATAAAACGAAGAGCCAATCCAAGCAATCGCCGTGACAATATGCAGCCAGCGCACCGCCAGCTCTATCCACGCAAAGAAAATCGCCGCATCATACATCGGTTAGCTCCCCCGATAGGTGCTGTAACCATAGGGCGACAGCAAAAGCGGCACATGGTAGTGGGCGTTTATATCGTCTATGTTAAAAACGATGGGGATAATATCAAAGAATAAAACATCGGGGGTCGGGTCGTCCAGCCCACGCAGGTAATCACCCGCGAAGAAATCCAAACGATAGCCGCCAAGGGCGAATTCGTCTTTGGGTAGGATTGGGCTGTCCGTACGACCATCCGCATTTGTGGTGAGCGAGCGGATGAGGGCGGGGTTTTGTGCGTTTAATCCGTACAGGTCTATGCGTAGATTGCCCGCGGGGATGCCCTTTGCTGTGTTCAGCACGTGGGTTGTTAGGTAGCCGTTTGTCATGAGTTTCTTTCTTGGTTAAATGAGGTTAAATGGGTTTTTTGGAGTTTTATATCTTTGATTGAGGATAAAGGCAAGTGGCTAGCGATTAATGATTAGTGATTAGTGATGAATGATTGGTTATTAGAGATTAAGAGTTAGGTATTGAAAGTTAAGGGTAGAGGTTTTTTGTTGCGCCCTCACTGCGTTCGGTTGCCCGCCCGCCCACCCCTCTGCGAGGCTTGGGCGAGCGGATTTTTATGGCTAAAGTCTGTCCTAGTATCTAGGCAAAGCCTAAATAAATTTAGAAATAGCCCATCACCAATTCCCAAGTATTCTTTGCAAATAATCCAATCTAACGTCTTGTTATTCCAGATAGTAAATTTATAGAATCCCTAACGTCTTGTAACCAAAGGCTTTTGTGTATGGGCTTTACGTAAGTAAAGCTCTATATGCACAAAAGCCCCCACTAATCGTTAATCACTAATCACTAATCACTAACACCCCCTATTCACAATCCCCCCCAAATCGGCTATCATCCCCCAAACCTCCCCTTAAAAAACGAAAGGGTATTAAAAAATGACTCGATATAAACGTGATATGCGGGGCTATGGCGCGACCCCGCCACAGGTACGCTGGCCAAACACCGCCCGCATTGCCGTGCAATTCGTGCTGAATTATGAAGAGGGTGGGGAGAACTGCACCCTCCACGGCGACTCAAACTCCGAAGCATTTCTATCCGAAATCATCGGCGCACAACCCTTCCCAAACCAACGGCACTGGAATATGGAGAGCATGTATGAATACGGGGCGCGCGCTGGGTTCTGGCGGGTTCATCGGCTCTTCACCAAAACCGCCGTTCCCCTGACGGTTTATGGTGTGGCAACCGCCTTGGCTCGGTCGCCCGAACAAGTTGCCGCCATGCAAGCCGCCGATTGGGAAATCGCCAGCCATGGGCTCAAATGGATTGAATATAAAGACATGCCCGCAAACCAAGAACGCGACCATATTACCCGCGCCATCGCCCTGCATACCCAAACCACAGGCAGCCCGCCGAGGGGTTGGTACACAGGCAGATGCTCTGACAATACGGTTAATTTGATTGCTGAAAATGGCAGGTTTGACTATGTATCGGACAGCTATGCTGATGATTTACCCTATTGGCACGCTCATAAAAACACGCATCAATTGGTCATTCCTTATACCTTGGATGCCAACGATATGCGGTTTGCCACGGCGCAAGGTTTCCACACGGCAGAGCAGTTTTTCACCTATTTAAAAGACAGCTTTGATACGCTTTATGCGGAAGGGGCGGAGGGTTCGCCCAAAATGATGTCCATCGGGTTGCATTGTCGCCTGATTGGGCGACCTGGGCGAATTGCCGCCATCGCTCGGTTTATTGATTATGTCAAATCCCACGATAAAGTCTGGTTTGCCAAACGGATAGAAATTGCCGAGCATTGGCAAAAACACCATCCGCCCGAAATTACCAACCCGCCCACACGCATGACTAAACCCGATTTTATCGCGGCCTTCGGCGGAGTCTTTGAACATTCCGATTGGATTGCCGAGCAAGCGTGGGATTTGGAATTGGGCGTGGCGCATAATACCGCCCTTGGGCTGCATAACGCCTTTGCTCGTATTTTCCGCGCGGCGGATAAACCCGCACGATTAAAAATCCTTTGCGCCCATCCAGATTTGGCGGGGCGATTGATGCAGGCAAAGAAACTCACCCAACATTCCACCGATGAACAGGCGGGGGCGGGGCTGGATAGTTTAACCGAAACCGAACTTAAAACCTTTACCCAGCTTAACTCTGATTATATGAAAAAGTTTGATTTCCCTTTTATTATCGCGGTAAAAGGATTAAACAAAGACCAAATCTTACAACAATTCCAACACCGAATAAACAACAACACGGCAACCGAATTCAAAACCGCTTGCACGCAAGTTGAACGCATCGCGCTGTTGCGCCTACAGGATATATTACGATGACCTATTATACCCCACGCGGGGGACTGCCCGCACAATCCACCGAATTGCAACGCCGCGCGGTTTTCACGACTGCCTATGCTTTTATTCCCGCCGAGGTCCTGCGTGATATTGTCACCAGTTCCCTGCCCCATTGGGAGGGGGCGAGGGCTTGGATTCTGGCACGACCGCTCAGCGGGTTTGCCGAGACCTTCTGCTATTATATTGTCGAGCTGGAAGCGGGCGGAGGCTCTGATGCACCCGAACCAGACCTCAATGCACAGGGTGTTATTTTTGTCGTTGATGGTTTGGCACGGTTGACTATCAATGGCGATTCCCATGATTTGACGGCGGGGGGTTATGCCTATTTACCTGCTGGTGCGGACTGGACGATTTGGAATGAAACCGATGAAACCGCGACCTTTCATTGGGTTAGGAAAGCCTATGAATCCGTGGCGGGGATACCCGCGCCAGAGCCGCTTGTTGCCCACGATAAATCCACTACCCCCACGCCGATGCCCGATTGTGAGGGTGTTTGGGCGACGACTCGGTTTGTCGCGGCCGATGATTTGCGCCATGATATGACGGTTAATATCGTTACTTTCCAGCCCGCGGGCTGTATTCCGTTTGAGGAAACCCATGTTATGGAGCACGGGATTTATATCCTATCTGGCACGGCGCGGTATTTGCTGAATACCGATTGGATAGAGGTTGGGGCGGGCGATTTCATCTGGCTACGGGCGTTTTGTCCGCAAGCCTGTGTGGCGACTGGGGATGTGCCGTTTCGCTATATTTTGTATAAGGATGTTAATCGCCATCCGAAATTGCGCGTGTTTGGCGGGTGAATTATGGCTAGTATTAAAGCCGTTCCGATAACGCCCGAGGCGTTTGCCCAGTTTGGCGATGTTTTGGATACTCGCGGGCTGTCGCCCAAAACCATTAACGCGGGCAAATGCAAACGGTTTCATAATTTGGCTGGGGTGGATGTTTTGGACGGGCAAGTGGGGATTAGCATGTTTCGGGCTGAGCTGCGTAGTTTGCCATATTCGGTGGATTTGCTGGAACGGCATCCGCTTGGCTCGCAAGCGTTTATTCCGTGCTCGCCCGATTCGTTTTTGGTGATAGTGGCCCAAAATTCTGGGGGGGATGCGGGCGGCTCGCCTGTTGGGGTGCGGGCGTTTATCACCGAGGCGCATCAAGGCATTAACCTGCATCGCAATGTCTGGCACGGAGTCCTTACCCCTTTAGCTGGGTCGGGCGTGTTTGCGGTTATTGATTATATCGGCGAGCAGGATAATTTGGTGGAATTTGTTTTGGATGAGGCGGTTATGGTTGTGGGTTAGTTATTCGTTTTTAACGATTTATAAAGAAAGGTTGCCTTTACTATGGCAATCGGTATAATACCGCAAACCACGGACAAGGATTAACGATGAAAAACACGCTCTATACGGGGGATAATCTCTATATCCTGAACGGCATGAACAGCGACTCCGTGGATTTGATTTACCTAGACCCGCCGTTTAATTCCAAACGCACCTATTCCGCCCCAATCGGCAGTAAAGCCGCAGGTGCTTCGTTCAAAGATATGTGGACGTGGGGCGATGTGGATGAAGAATGCCTAAATGGAATGGCGGACTACCCAGAATTGGCAGAGTACATATACTCAATCGAGGCGATTAACGGCAAAGCGATGATGTCGTATATCACCTATATGACGCAACGGCTCATCCAAATGCACCGCGTTTTGCGCACCACAGGCAGTTTATATTTACATTGCGATACCGTCGCCAGCCATTATCTTAAAATCATTTTAGATGGGATTTTTGGGGAAGATAATTTCCGTAACGAAATAGTTTGGCACTATGGGAAATGGTCAAATGTCTCAAAGCATTTTCAAAAAAACCATGATGTTATTTTGTTTTATAGCAAAAGCGATACTTATACCTTTAATCCGTTGCATGTGGAAAGGCGCAACCCAAAACCCTATAATATACAGGGTGGCGAAGTCAATCAATTATTGATTTACCGCCCAGAGGATACGCCCGATTCTATTATTAAACGGGAAAAAGCAAAGGGCAGAAAAATCATTTATATTGACACAAAAGGCCCCAGTGAGCACGATGTGTGGAGCTATTTGCGAAGCAAAGAGATTGATTTTATCCCGCCTCGTTCGAAAGAACGCACGGGCTATCCCACGCAAAAACCCCTTACTTTGTTGCATCGTATTATTAACGTATCCAGCCGTCAAGGTGATGTTGTGTTTGACCCGTTTTGCGGGTGTGCGACCACTTGCGTGGCGGCGCAACAATTACAGCGAGGCTGGATTGGCATTGATATAGAGTCCCAAGCGGCAGATTTATTAATGACGCGGTTGGGTGATGATTCGGGGATGTTTAAGGATTTCGTTCATACGGATAAAATACCGCATCGCACCGATATTAAAGTGGAAAAACCCTCCAAACCGATAAAAGACCGATTGTTTGAGACGCAAGGCGGGCTTTGCGCTGGGTGCGCGAAACAATTTGATGCGGTGAATTTTGAAATTGACCATATTATCCCCAAAAGCAAAGGTGGCGGGGATTATTATGAAAATTTCCAACTATTATGTGGGAATTGTAACAGGGTAAAGGGCGACCGACCAATGGAAGATTTGGTGATGCGATTGCGGGCGCGTGAGGCGATTATGAAAAAAATATCGTATTGATTTTATAGGATTACATATTTACCGCCCTCTAAAATCCCTGTTTTCCCCAAAAAACCCAAAAAACCACACTAATCCGTGATATTTACCCCGTTTTGCCCTTGATATTAGCAAAAAATCCCCTACCCTAGCCACACTATTTAGATAACACTATCTAACAAACAATAAAAAAAGGAGGAGCTATGACTTCTACAAAAACAAATATGTCGTCCAATGACGATCCAAACGTAACACCGCCAATGATGCAGGCTATTCCCTTGGGAATGCAGCATGTTCTGGCGATGTTTGCTTCAAACGTAACACCCTCTATTATCGTAGCGGGCGCGGCTGGCCTTGCCTTTGGCGGGACAGAGCAAATCTATCTCATCCAAATGGCAATGCTCTTCGCGGGTGTGGCAACCCTGTTTCAAACCATCGGTGTCGGGCCAGTCGGCGCGAGATTGCCAATTATGCAAGGCACGAGTTTCGCTTTTGTCGGCGTGCTGGCGGGTTTGGCCGCAACCCAAGGTTTGGGTGTCGCCCTGACCGCCTGTTTAGTCGGCGGGGTTTTGCATTTCATCCTAGGCTCTTTCATTAAAAAATTGCGCTTTCTGTTTCCGCCTTTGGTAACGGGGTTGGTGATTTTGGCGATTGGTCTATATCTAATCCCTGTTGCGATTAAATATTCTGCTGGTGGCGCGGCTGAATTCCAAATGAACGCGCCCAGCTTTGGCTCTATGATGCACTGGGCTGTCGCGTTAACTGTGATAATCGTGTCTGTCGCGTGTAAATTCTTTGGGCGAGGGCTGATTTCTTCGGCGGCTATCCTAATCGGGTTGCTGGCGGGCTATGCTTTGGCGTTTATGTTTGGCATGGTTAATTTCGGCGCGGTTGGCAAATCTGCGTGGATTACTGGATTGCAAGTCATGCCTTATGGGTTTGAATTCAGTCTGGGCGCGGTGATTGTCGTGACCTTGGTGTGTATCGTATCCGCTATTGAAACGGTCGGTGATGCAACCGCTACCACCCAAGCGGGTGCAGGGCGGATTGCCACGGATGAAGAGATTTCAGGCGCGACTTATGCCGATGGACTCGGCACAGCCATTGCGGCGGTGTTTGGCGGATTGCCGAATACTTCGTTCAGCCAGAACGTGGGGATTGTCGGAATGACGGGGATTATGTCGCGTCATGTTGTGACGATTGCTGGTGTAATTCTTATCGTGTGCGGGTTGTTGCCCAAGGTTGGGGCGGTGATTTCATCTATGCCTTTGCCTGTGTTGGGTGGTGGCGTGATTGTCATGTTCGGGATGGTTGCTTCGGCGGGGATGAATCTGTTGTCTTCTGTGCCTATGAACCGTCGTAATATGGCGATTATCGCGATTTCTCTGGCCTTTGGGTTGGGGTTAAATCTCGTGCCGATGGCGGTGCAGTATTTGCCCGGGACATTAAAAGTTCTGGCGACTTCTGCTGTTGCGCCAACTGCTCTGGCTGCGGTTATTTTGAACCAAATCCTGCCACACGAAGAGTAGGCGTTTTATCCTGCCTTATGGCAGGGTGACATTATGAAAAATAAAAACCCCGTACCGTTTGGTGCGGGGTTTTTTTATTAGTTAATCAAAGAACCCCGCGCCCATCTTGCCACGCAAAACACAGGCAATCTCTGCCCCCGCGGCCGCACCATCGCACAATCCAACCGCCAATTTATGATGGTAAGATTCAGACCCATCGGGACGCAGAACCTCGCCTTGCAGGACAATCCCAGTCGCGCCAACGACCGCCAGTCCAGCGATAGGCGTACGGCACGACCCATCCAAACCAGCCAACAGAGCACGTTCCGCCTCAACCGCTATACGGCTGGCTTGGTTGTCCAACTTGCACAAAATTTCGCCCATCGCGTCATCACGCTCGCGCCTTTGCACACCAATCGCCCCTTGCGCCAAAGCGGGCAGTATCACCGAAACTTCCATCGGTTGCGCCACACCCGCCATCCCCAACCGATGCAATCCCGCCATCGCCAAAAACGTAGCCTCCGCCACGCCCTTATCCAATTTCGCCAACCGCGTTTGCACATTACCGCGAAACGGGACGACCTTTATATCCTTGCGCAACCGCCGTATTTGCGCAGCACGGCGCAGGCTGGACGTGCCAAAAACCGCACCCTTTGGCAAATCCATTATCCCCTTATGCCGCGATAAAAACCCATCGCGCACATCGCCCCGCGCCAAAATACAATCAATCACCAAGCCCGCAGGCAGGCTGACCGCCATGTCCTTCATAGAATGCACGGCAATATCAATCTGGTTGTCCAGCAGGCAATCCTCTATTTCCTTGCTAAACAATCCTTTGCCACCGATTTCGCCCAAAGGGTGCTCTGCCATCGTGTCGCCCGTGGTTTTTATCGGGATGATTTGAAACGCGGACTCGGGGCATTTGTAAATCTGCATGAGTTGCCCGCGCACTTGCGTTGCCTGTGCCAAGGCCAAGGGCGAGCCTCGCGTGCCGATTTTAAGCGGATTTTTTTCATTAAACTGCATGGGGTTGGTTTTAACGCCCACGGGCAAAAAATGCAATATGAAAGGTTGCCTTTTGCCACAGGCACGCTAAAAGGACAAAAAGAAGGCACTCCCAAAAAATTTAGAACTATGCAATCAAAAGACAAATCCATCTTACGCGCCCTAAACGGGGAAATCCTGCCACGCCCGCCGGTTTGGGTGATGCGCCAAGCTGGGCGTTATCTGCCCGAATACCGAGCCACGCGGGCGCAGGCTGGGGATTTTTTATCGCTGTGTTACAATTCGGATTTAGCAACGGAAGTCACCTTACAGCCGATTCGCCGTTATGGGTTTGACGCGGCGATTGTGTTTGCCGATATTTTGCTGGTGCCGCAGGCCTTGGGTGCGGAGCTGTCCTTTGTCACGGGCGAGGGTCCGCGATTATCGCCGATAAAAACCGCCGCCGATATGAACGCGTTGGGCGGGGCTGATGATATCCACGACACGCTTGCCCCGATTTACCAAACTTTGCGGAATTTACGCGGGGCTTTGCCTTTGGAGACCGCATTGATTGGCTTTGCAGGTGCGCCTTGGACGGTTGCCACCTATATGATTGCGGGCGCGGGCGAGGTTGGGCAGAAGACGACTTTGCGTTTTATGCGCGAGCATCCTGCGATTTTTGATGCGTTAATGGAGCGGTTGACGGACGCAACAATCGCCTATCTTTTGGCGCAAATAAAGGCGGGTGCTGAGGTGATAAAACTGTTTGATAGCTGGGCTGGGGCGTTAAAGGGTGACGAATTCGCGCGGTACGTTATCGCGCCAACCGTGCGGATTGTGCGTAGTTTGCGCCGCGCGTCCGATGTGCCGATTATAGGCTTTCCCCGCGGAGTCTCTGGCGCGGATTACCGATTGTATTTTGAACAAACGGGGGTGCAAGGATTGGCGATAGGACACGAGCTCGCCCCCGATTGGGCGGCCACGCATTTGCAACCTTTGGGCTGTGTTCAGGGTAATCTTGATCCCGCCGTGTTGGTCGCGGGGGGGGAGGCTTTGGCGAGCCAAACCCGCGCGATTGTCGCCGCGTTTTCCCAAGGGGCGCATATTTTTAACCTAGGGCATGGCATCACCCCAGATGCAGACCCGCAAAATATAGATGTTATGCTACGGGCGGTGCGGGGCTGATTGCCAATCCTTTACAGATATTTAAGACGTGCAATTTAGTGATTGACAGTTAATCCATAAATCATTATATTTTTACCACACCCCGTATTTTCGCTTTTAGGTGTTGCCATAAGTTTGAACTTGTGATTAACCTTGAGTCCTAGCGAACCACCTAGAAACCCTATGTATAAAACTTTGGAGAAGGAGAAACCCAATGGATGAACTACAAAAAAACATCGCCGCCTATGAGAAAATGGAAAAAAAGCTTTTGGAAACTTCCTATGGCAAAATCGCACTTTTTTCCAATGGCAAATTGATAGATGTCTATAATGACCTAGCTGATGCCTATAAAGTTGGTTTGAAATACCATGGGGAAGGCAAGTTTTCGATAAAGAAAATTAACACAAAGGTAGAACATTTGGGTATTAGGAGCTATTCTTTACGCCCTAAAAACGCGGCAGCGTAATATAAAATGTCTTGTTTCACAGGCGATATTATTGATAATGAAATTTTGTTTGATTGCTATATTACCAAAGCAACAGGCAAAAACCATGACTTGGATAAGCTACCACGTTACAGGGCGTTGCTGGATACAGGGGCACAATCGACATGTATTACCAAAAAGGCTGCAGATAAACTTGGTCTTGCGCAGGGCGAATGGGATTATATAAATGGTATAGGCGGTATAATGCCCTGTGCAAAATCTATCATAGATTTAACGATCCCTAGTGGGAAAATGGTGCGTATTGAAAATGCAAACGGTAAAATCATTGAAAAACGATTATCTACACCTGAAGACTTGTTCTGCTCTGTAAATGTTTGGGTGCTTGAAAACGCATTTTTTGATTTTGATGTTTTATTGGGTATGGATATAATTACGCAATGTCATTTTCAAATACACACTAGCGGTACTTTTACCTTATGTATTTAACGCCATCCAAAGATGTATAAACACTTAAACAAACTACTTGGATTTACGGACTTATTATGACACAACCATTTTCTTTTAACATATCGCTGAGCGTTTTGAATCACTTGGGCAGAGATTTATACAGGAATTTTATCACTGTATTGGGTGAGGCTATTTCCAATTCATGGGATGCTGAGGCTACAAAAGTTTGGATAACGATTGATGAAAACGGCAAATATTTTTCAATTAGAGATGATGGCATCGGAATGGATGATAGTGATTTTCGAATAAAATTCTTAAAAATAGGCTATTCTAAAAGAAGCCACGACGGACAGCTTTCCCCAAATAAAAAACGCCCCTATATCGGCAGAAAGGGCATTGGCAAGCTCGCCCTTTTATCCTGTGCGCAAAGAATTCATATTGCTTCTAAAACAAGTGATACAGATTATATTGGTGGGATTATTGATAATAAAACGTTAAACGAGGCAATTACAGATGATTTAAATCCTGACAATTGCCCACTTGCACTGCTAGACGAAAGCATTTTTGATAATCTAAAAAAAGACCACGAACACGGAACAATTATTTATTTTGAAAATACAAACGAAGAGGTCAGCAATGATATTGAGACCCTGCGGGGCTTAATAGCAATGCATTTTCGGTTTTCTTTAATTGACCCGTCATTTTCAATTTCTGTAAATGGCGAAGAAGTTAATTTTAATGATTTAAAAGAACTTTCTAAAAATACACAATTTTTATGGACTATTAATAAATTTAATGACCCTTTTCTTGATACATTAAATCTAAAAGAAAGATTAGATATATCTTTTGAAAATAAAGATATAAAAGGTTTTATTGCCTCTGTTGAAAAACCATCCCACCTTAATATTTTTAGTGCAAGAGAAAAAACAGGCATTGATGTATTTGTCAATGGGCGGTTGCGCGAAACAAATATATTAAAACACACCTCTGTTTTTAAGACACGCATTGTTGCCAGTTATCTTTACGGACAAATTCATCTTAATATTTTAGATAGTGACAAATCTGGAAATATTGATGTATTTACAACCAGCCAAGAGGGTATAAAATCAAACAACAAAATGTTTCAAGAATTCTTGGAAATCATTGAAACAAAAATTCTTCGTTCAATAGGTAAGAAATGGAGTGAATGGCGACGCAAAGACAAACTAAAATCCTTAAATATAAGCGAATAGTATTGGAAAGTGATGCTAATCGGAAAAAATAGCCGATATGATTGATAAATTGTGCAGTAAATCCAATCCCTAACACCCAATCATTCCTCACCAATCATTCACCACTAATCACTAATCACTAAAACCCCCCTTGCCAATCCCCCGCCTTTACGCTAGGCTCCCCAAAACACGCCTAACAACCCAATCTGAAGAAGGGGCAGATTCCACGCTATGAATTGGATAACCAATTTCGTCAAACCAAAGATTAACTCTTTATTCGCGGGGCGCGATACGCCCGACAACCTCTGGACGAAATGCCCAGAGTGTGAGGCTATGCTATTCCACCGCGACCTTGCCGATAACCTAAACGTCTGTCTGGAATGCGACCACCACCTGTATATCAAACCGCGCGAGCGTTTCACCGCCCTGTTTGATGACGGGCAATTCCGTGAACTCACCCCGCCAGAGCCCATCGTTGATCCCCTGCGGTTTCGCGACCAAAAGAAATACCCCGAAAAACTGCGTATCGCCAAAAAGCAAACGGGCGAGGATGACGCGATGCTGATCGCCTTTGGCAAAATGGCGCAAGTCCCCGTGGTCATGGCCGCCCAAGATTTTAATTTCATGGCGGGGTCTATGGGCATGTATGTCGGGAATGCCGTGATTGCCGCGTGTCAGCACGCGAAGAAAAACCGTGCTCCGCTGATTTTGTTTGCCTCTGCTGGCGGGGCGCGGATGCAGGAGGGTATTTTGTCCCTCATGCAAATGCCGCGTACCACCGTTGCTATTCAGGATTTGAAAGAGGCGGGCTTGCCCTTTATCGTTGTTTTAACCCATCCGACGACTGGCGGGGTGACTGCCTCCTACGCTATGCTGGGCGATATTCATATTGCCGAGCCGAACGCGCTGATTTGTTTTGCTGGACCGCGAGTGATAGAGCAAACTATCCGTGAAAAACTGCCCGATGGCTTTCAAAGGGCAGAGTATTTGGTGGAACACGGGATGCTGGATCGCGTGACGCATCGGCGCGATTTGGGCGGGGAATTGGCGTTGATCTTGCGGATGTTAATGAAGCAACCGCCACAGATAAAGGGTGATTTGCCGAGTCCGTCTTCCGCCGAATCGCATAAAAAACCTGCCCGTGCTGCTGGTGCCAAATCAAAATGACACTATATATAATGAAACTGGCACAATGAAACAGGGGCAAACCGATATAATTTTGTCACGTCTGATGGCGTTGCATCCAAAGATAATAGACCTGTCGCTCGACCGTGTTTTGGCTCTGCTGGATAAGCTGGGCAATCCGCATCACACGCTGCCTCCCGTTATTCATATAGCTGGTACGAACGGCAAGGGCTCAACTTTGGCGTTTCTGCGTGCAGGGTTGGAGGCTGCTGGCAATCGCGTCCATGCCTATACTTCCCCCCATTTGGTACGGTTTGCAGAGCGGATTCGCATAGATGGGCAACTGATTTCCGATGCCGCCTTACAGGCGGTTTTGAACGAGTGCGAACAGGCGAACGCGGGTGCGCCGATTACTTATTTTGAAATAACCACCTGCGCGGCGTTGCTGGCGTTTTCGCGGTGTCCTGCTGATTATGTTTTGCTGGAAGTCGGGCTGGGCGGGCGTTTGGATGCAACGAATGTGATTGACGAGCCCACCGCCGTTATGATTGCCCCGATTTCGCTGGATCATCAGCAGTATTTGGGCGATACTTTGGCGGAAATTGCTTTTGAAAAGGCTGGGATATTAAAACGCAATACCTTCTGTGTTGTTGCCCCGCAGGAGGATGCGGCGATGGAAGTGATAGAAAAATGCGCGCGCGAATCCTATGCGACTTTGCAGGTTTATGGGCAGCATTGGCATGCGTGGGAAGAGAATAATCGCCTTATTTTCCAAGATGAAAATGGGTTGTTGGATTTGCCGATGCCTAGGCTGGCGGGGGCGCATCAGGTTTTGAACGCGGGGGCGGCTTTGGCAATGATGCGATTGTTGCATGTGCGCGAAGAGTCGGCTTATCAAGGGGCAGTGCAGAATGTGGAATGGCCTGGGCGGTTGCAGAAATTGACGGAGGGTGCGTTTGCGGGTTTGGATGCAGAGGTTTGGCTGGACGGCGGGCATAATCCATCGGCGGCGGTGGCGTTGGGGGAGAGCCTATCTGCCTTGCCCGCCCGCCCGCTTTATTTGATTGTCGGGATGTTAAAGACCAAGGATGTGGCGGGGTATTTCACCGCCCTTGCGCCCTTGGTGAAGGGGGTTTATAGCGTCAGCATCCCTGGTGAAGACGCCACCCTCAGCGCCGATGAAACGGCGGAGGCGGCACGCGGGGCAGGGCTATCGGCAGTGGCGGCTGTGGATGTGCAAGGCGCGATTGATGATATTATAGCGGTGGATGCGCATGCGCGGATTGTGATTTGTGGGTCGCTTTATTTGGCGGGCGCTGTTTTAGCGATTAACGATTAACGATTAACGATTAGTGGGGGCTTTTGTGCATATAGAGCTTTTTCTTGCGAAAAAGCCCATACACAAAAGCCTTTGGTTACAAGATGATAAGATTATCATAAATTTACTATCTGGAATAACAAGATTATAGATTGGATTATTTGCAAAGAATACTTGGGAAGTGGTGATAGGTTTGCTCTAAATTTATTTAGGCTGTGCCTAGATGCTTGGACAGGCTTTAGCCATAAAACCCCGTCCGCCCAAGCCTCGCAGAGGGGTGGGCGGGCGGGAAGCCCGAACGAAGGGGCTTGCCCCCAAGTGAGGGCGAAACAAAAAACCTCCGCTCTTAACTTCTAATAACGAACCCACAATTCTTAATAACCAATCATTCATCGTTAATCGTTAATCATTAATCGTTCAAACCCCCTTGAACTTCCCCCACTAAACCGTTAAAACCCCGCTAACCACTCACCCCTACCCCCTAAAAAAACCATGCCCAAAAGAACAGATATTGACACGATTATCATCATCGGCGCGGGGCCGATTATCATCGGTCAAGCCTGCGAGTTTGATTATTCCGGCACTCAAGCCTGCAAAGCTCTGCGGGCAGAGGGTTATCGCATCGTCCTCGTAAACTCCAACCCTGCCACGATTATGACCGACCCTGATATGGCGGACGCGACCTATATCGAACCCATCACCCCTGCCGTGGTTGCCCGTATCATTGAAACCGAATGCGCCAAACATCCCACCGCCCGCGTCGCGTTATTGCCAACCATGGGCGGGCAAACTGCCCTAAACACCGCCCTTGATTTGGATAAGGACGGCACGCTCAAACGCCACAATATAACTATGATAGGCGCAGACCGCAACGCCATTGAAATGGCAGAAGACCGCCAGCTTTTCCGTGCCGCTATGGACAGATTGGGTATAGAATCGCCCCGCGCCACGATTGCCGAAACCCTGCCCCAAGCCCTCGCCGCGATGCAGGATATCGGCTTGCCCGCCGTGATTCGCCCCGCCTTTACGATGGGTGGCACAGGCGGGGGGATAGCCCACACCGCCGCGGAATACGAAAAGATTTGTGCGCAGGGGCTGGATGCCTCGCCCGCGTCCCAGATATTGATTGATGAATCGCTGGTGGGCTGGAAAGAATACGAAATGGAGGTCGTTCGTGACACTGCCGATAACGCTATTATCGTGTGTTCCATTGAAAATATAGACCCTATGGGCGTGCATACGGGCGATAGTATCACGGTCGCCCCCGCCCTGACCCTAACCGATAAAGAATACCAATGGATGCGCACCGAATCCATCAATATATTGCGTGAAATTGGCGTGGAAACGGGCGGCTCTAACGTGCAATGGGCGATAGACCCCGCAACCGGGCGCATGGTGGTGATAGAGATGAACCCAAGGGTTTCGCGCTCTTCCGCCTTGGCATCAAAGGCAACGGGCTTCCCCATCGCCAAAATCGCGGCAAAGCTGGCGGTTGGCTATACGCTGGATGAGCTGGCGAATGATATCACCCAAACCACCCCAGCCTCTTTTGAACCCAGTATTGATTATATCGTCACCAAAATCCCCCGTTTCACCTTTGAAAAATTCCTTGGGGCAGAGGAAAACCTGACAACCGCGATGAAATCGGTCGGCGAAGCTATGGCGATTGGGCGGACTATCCATGAATCCTTGCAAAAAGCGTTGTGCTCGCTGGAAACGAATTTGACTGGATTTGATGATATAGAGATTAAAGGCGCACCCGATAAATCCGCGATTATTACCGCGATTTCCGCGCAAACCCCAAAACGGTTGCTGTTAATAGCCCAAGCGATGCGGGAAGGTTTGACCGATAAAGACATCCACAAAGCCACCTATTTTGACCCGTGGTTTCTGGCGCGAATCCGTGAAATCATAGATATGGAGTCGGTAATTAAAACCCATGGTTTGCCCGATGATGCGGGCGGTTTGCGGCGGATTAAAATGATGGGGTTTTCGGACGCTCGGCTGGCGATTTTAACCGATACGCCCGAACAGGATATCCGCACCTTGCGTCATAACGCTGGTATTCGCGCCGTTTTCAAACGGATTGATACCTGCGCGGCAGAGTTTGAATCGCAAACTCCCTATATGTATTCCACCTATGAAACCCCCGCCATGGACAGTGTGGAATGCGATTCCCACCCCACCGATAATAAAAAAATAGTCATTCTGGGCGGTGGTCCAAACCGCATTGGGCAGGGGATAGAGTTTGATTATTGCTGTTGTCATGCCTGTTATGCTCTGTCCGCACAGGGCTATGAAACGATTATGATTAACTGCAATCCAGAGACTGTGTCAACCGATTACGACACCTCTGATAGGTTATATTTTGAACCGTTAAGTTTGGAACATGTGCTGGAAATCCTCCATACCGAGCAAAAGAACGGCACGCTTTGCGGGGTGATTGTGCAGTTCGGCGGGCAGACTCCTTTGAAACTGGCAGAGGGGTTGGAGGCGGCTGGAATCCCCATCCTAGGAACTTCCCCCGATGCCATTGATTTGGCCGAAGACCGCGAGCGTTTTCAAAAACTGCTGGAAAACCTGCACCTGAAACAGCCGCAAAACGGCATTGCCCATAATGATGATGAAGCGATAGCGATAGCCGCCCATCTGGGCTATCCTTTGGTGATTCGCCCGTCCTATGTTCTGGGCGGTCGTGCGATGGAGATTATTTACAATGACGAGTCCCTGCATCGTTATATCCGAGAGGCTGTCCGCGTGTCTGGTAAAAATCCGGTTTTGCTGGATAGGTATTTGGTCGGCGCGATAGAGGTGGATGTTGATGCCTTATGTGACGGAGTCGATGTCCATGTCGCGGGGATTATGCAGCATATTGAGGAGGCAGGGATTCACTCGGGCGATAGCGCGTGTTGCCTACCGCCCTATTCCCTGTCCGCCGATATTATTGAAAAAATGACCGCGCAAACCCGTGCTATGGCACTGGGGCTGGGGGTTGTTGGGCTGATGAATGTGCAGTTTGCCATCCAAGCGGACGAGGTTTTTATATTAGAGGTCAATCCCCGTGCATCGCGCACCGTGCCGTTTGTTGCTAAGGCGGTGAATTCCCCAATCGCCGCGATTGCCGCGCGGATTATGGCGGGCGAGCGGTTATCTGATTTTGATTTGAAATCCCCTGTGCCTGCGCATTTCGCGGTGAAAGAGGCTGTTTTGCCGTTCAATCGTTTCCCAGGGGTTGATCCTCTGTTGGGGCCCGAAATGCGGTCAACGGGTGAAGTGATGGGTTTGGATGTCAGCTTTGAGCGGGCGTTTTACAAGGCGCAACTGGGCGCGGGTGTGGTTTTGCCAGACGGCGGGACGGTGTTTATTTCTATTAAAGAAGAGGATAAATCCGCGACGATGCTAGAGGCGGCGAAGATTTTGTTTGATTTGGGGTTTGATATTTTGGCAACATCGGGAACGTCTGCTTGGTTGGATGAAAATAGCGTGGGTAATACTTTGGTTTTGAAAGGATACGAGGGCTCGCCGAATATCGTGGATAAATTGCGGGCAGGTGAGGTGGATTTGATTTTGAACACCACCACGCCCAATCAAAAGATGATTGAGGATAGCAAAGATATTCGCGCGGCGGCGTTGCGTGGCAAGATCCCGTATTGCACGACCGCGGCGGCAGGGAACGCAACCGCACGGGCTATCCTGACGATGCGGAACGGCGAGATGACGGTGAGTGCGTTGCAGGATTACGGGGTGTGAATGGTGAATTATGAATGGTGAATGGTGAATTATTGGTTGTTCTTGTTATCCGTTATCTAAAATAATTGGAGTTCGTTATTTTAGGAAAGAAATTTGCCACAAAACCCAATTCACAATTCATAATTCACCATTCACAACTCATCTTGCGGTTTGACAAATCCCATGCTATACTCACCCGCAAATGACCCTACGACACCGCTTTTTATTCATATTCACCCTGCTTGCATCCCTACTGGGCTTTGTGCAAGCCAGCCCCGCACAAACCCCGCTCCGCCTTGAAATCACCCAAGGCGTGATTGAAACCCTGCCCTTTGCTATGCCAACCTTTATCACAAAGGAGCAACGCAATGATACCACCCACACCCTCACGCCAAAGGACAGCGATTCAAACGCCGCCATTCTGCGTTTTAACATGCAACAAGTGATAACCAACGATTTGATTAACACGGGTCTGCTCCGCCTTGTTCCGCGTGAAGCCTATATCGGTCAGCCAACCGATTTATCCCTTGCCCCGACCTTCGCGAACTGGAAAGCCATTAACGCCCAAGCCTTAATAATAGCCGAATTGGACGTGCAAGGCGATTCCATGACCTTTCGGTTTCGCCTGTATGATGTGTTTTCGGGTGCGGAGCTGGGCGAGGGTATTCAATTTGGCACAAATATCGATAATTGGCGGCGGATTGCCCATAAATCCGCCGATATTATCTACGCTCGCCTAACCGGAGAATCGGGCTATTTTGACAGCCGACTGGCGTTTATTGCTGAGGATGGTAAAAAGAACGCCCGCACGAAACGCCTTGCTATTATGGATTATGACGGGGCAAACCTGACCTATCTTACGAATGATAATGCGATAGTCCTATCGCCTCGGTTTTCGCCCAATGGCAGGGAAATCGTCTATACCAGCTATGAAACGGGTCGCCCGCAAATCTTTCTGGTTGATATCACCACAGGTGAAAAACGCCTGTTGGATAATGACGCGGGCATGTCCTTTTCCCCACGTTTTTCCCCCGATGGCTTGCAGGTTTTGCTGTCCTTATCAACAAACGGAAACGCCGATATTTACCTGCTGGATTTGATTAGCGGGCAAAAACAGCAAATCACCAATACGGCAGCGATTGAGACTTCACCCAGCTTTTCCCCCGATGGTACGCAGATTGTCTTTGAATCAGACCGTGGCGGGCAACAGCAAATCTATGTTATGCCCGCTTTTGGTGGCGCGGCAAAACGGATTAGCTTTGGCACAGGTCGCTATGGCACCCCCGTTTGGTCGCCACGCGGCGATAGTATCGCCTTTACTAAAATCAGCGGCGGGCAGTTTCACATTGGTGTGATGCGCACGGATGGCACAAAGGAACGCTTGCTCACACGCGGGTTTTTGGACGAATCACCGACTTGGTCGCCGAATGGGCGGGTGATTATGTTCACACGGCAGTTCGCGGGTAGTGAGGGTGCAGTGTATCTTTATTCCGTTGATATCACGGGGCGCAATGTAAAAAGAGTCCCCACACCCGCCTTTGCCACGGATGCGTCTTGGTCGGGGTTGCGTCCCTAGCGTTTTCGCGGTAAAGTGGGCTATGTTAATCCACCGTTTTGTTATTAAACGGGGGAGAAACGCAAACTATAAAATAAAAAAGAGGGCAAATCATGCACCACACACACAAAAACCTATCCCTGAAAATCCTATTGGTCGGGGCAAGCCTGCTTGCTTTGGCTGCCTGTCAGCCCAAAGAAGACCGACAAGCGGGGGAAGATTCTAACATATCCCAAAACGCGCTTGACCCCGCCACGGCTGCTTATTTTAAGGAAACCGTGGGCGACCGCGTGTATTTCGCCATAAATGAATCGCGTTTATCGCCAGAAGGCATTGCCCTGCTGGACGAACAAGCCGATTGGTTATTGGAAAACAGCCGCGTGACTATTTTAATAGAAGGTCACACGGATGAGCAAGGCACACGCGAATATAACTTGGCACTTGGCGCAAGACGGGCGGCTTCGGTGCAGAATTATCTGGTCAGCCGAGGCATTCCGTTTAACCGTATGCGCACGATTACTTACGGTAAGGAACGCCCCGATTCGCTGTGTTCCAATGAAACATGTTATAGCGAAAATCGCCGTGGTGTGACCGTTTTGGATGGTGGCAGTTTTTAAGGGATAAGGATGATGAAACATCTGTGGTCGCGCCCTTGTTTAAAGGGTGCTCGTTTATGGCAATCTCGTTTATGCCTGTTGGCATGTCTTGTTTTGATAATGGGGCATGCCCCGCCCGTTTTTGCCCAAGATGAGCCTCTTCAAGACGAATCCGCCCAAAACGAATCTCTTCAAGATGCGGGCGAACTGATAGAGGCGGAGTTGCAAAAACAGCAAATCCTAACCCGCATGCGTCAAGATATCGTTAATCTGCAAGACCAGATTGAGGAACTTCGCGACGATTTACGCACCGCCCTTGAAACCCAACGCGGCGGTCGTAAAAAACGCGAACGCAACGCCACCAAAATCCAAGGCATGGCTATCCGCCTTGATGATATGGAAGTCGCCTTGCGCGAAATCACGGGCGGGTTTGAAACTTTGCAATATAAAATAGAACGCCGATTGGAACGCGCCACCAATCAGTTGGAAGATTTGGAATACAGAGTGGTCGAGCTGGAAGGCGGCGATATATCGCAATTCGCCAAACAGCCCGAACCCGAACCCGATATTATCATAACCGCCGATGCTGCCGCCGAACCCGAATCAAACGCGGATACCTTTGCCACGCTTGCCCCCGCCCCCGCCGAGATGGTTTTGGATGAGGCTGAACGCGATAGCTATGATCGCGCGATAAAAACCTTTGAAAACAATATATTACCCGCGGCGGAGGGGCAATTTACCCTGTTTATCCAAAAATACCCGCAGAGCGACCTTGGCGCGGATGCCCATTATTGGTTGGGCGAAGCACAGGCTCGGCAGGAAAAATGGGACTTGGCGACCAGCAATTATTTGAACAGTTTGCAGTATAAACCAGCGGGGCGGTATGGGGCGAATGCTCTGCTTGGCTATGGTTTGGGGTTGTGGCGTGATGAACAGGAAGAGCCAGCCTGTCGGATGTTATCCTTGATGGAACACCGCTATCCTGCCGAGGGATTGATGATTGAACAAGCACAGATTAAGGGCTTGGAAATAGGCTGTCCATGAGTGTGGGAACATGAGTGTGAAAACACAGAGGGCAAAAGCATGGCGGGCAAAAACATGAGTGTGGAAACTTTGGTGGGTGAGGCAGGCGACTCGCCCCTTACGATTTTAAAAACTTTCCTTGCCAAACAGGATTTGCCGAGTAGCGGTGCTAAAGGCGGTATCGGTATTGCCGTCTCTGGCGGGGGCGATTCTATGGCATTATTGGTGGCATTGGCGGCGTATTGCAGGCAAACCAACACCCCGCTACACGCCGCCACGGTTCATCATCACTTGCGCCCAGAGGCGGACGATGACATAGTTCTCGTGCAATCGGTTTGCGCCGATTTATCCATCCCCCACGCTGTTTTATCTTGGCAGGATTGGGACGGGCAGGGCAATTTGCAAGCCCACGCACGGATGGCTCGGCGGCATTTAATTGCTGAATGGGCGCGGGGGCTGGGGCTATCGGCGGTTTTAATCGCCCACACCGCCGATGATGTGATTGAAACCTTTGTGATTCGTTTGGCACGGGGTTCAGGCGTTGATGGGCTGGCAATAATGCGCGATAGGTTTTTGGCGCAGGGGGTTTTGTGGTTGCGTCCGTTTTTATCTGTTTCACGGGCGGCTTTGCGCGATTATTTGCGTGAAAAAAACGTGTCTTGGGCAGAGGACAGCACGAATGAGGATGAAATCTTTGAGCGGGTTCGTGTGCGCAAAGCCCTGCCAGAGCTGGCAAAACTGGGCATAGACCCCGCACGGATTTACACAACTGCGCAGGATTTGGCGGGGGCAAGGCAAGCGTTGGATTACCGCGTTCGGCAACTGATGGCGACCCATATTCGTGTTGAAAAAACTGGCAGTTTGCGGGTTGATTGGCAGGGCTTATCCGCCGAGCCGTTTGATTTCCAAAGACGGGTTTTGATGCAGTGTTTTGGATTTATTGCGGGGTCGGGTTATCCGCCACGTGCCACGGCTATGACTGCGTTGTTTCAGCATTTAACCGAGGGCAAACGATCGACTTTGGCAGGGTGTATTGTCGGGTTTGTAGGCGCGGATTTAGAAATATCACGCGAGCCAAAGGCAATGCCTATTTGTGATGTTTTGCCCGAGGTTTTAGGCGAGGCTTTTGTCTATGATAATAATTGGCAGATTGAAATCACGGGGGATGCGGGAGATATAGCAGGAATGCAACTACGCCCTTTGGGTGAAACTGGGATTATGCTGTGTAAAAACTGGCGCGATGCGGGACTTTCCCGCCAAGCCTTGTCCGCCACACCCGCCCTATGGCAAGGCGATAGCCTTATCGCCGCACCGTTCCTACCCGATGCAAATAACGCGGATAAATCTGTTTTGATTAAATGCGTTTTTAATTGTGAATCATTTACCCCTAACACCTAATCGTTAAAAACTGAGCCTTGATATTTTGTTAAACATTCGCTATATTCACACCAACCCTGCCGCGCCCGAGACCGCGCACAACTTTAATAAGGAACTCCCCTTTGTCCAACAACCGTAAAATCATCCTTTATGTCATCGCCTTTTTCCTGCTAATGGGGCTGTTTAATTTATTCAGCAACCGCACGGAGGGCAACACCCAAACGCTGGAATATTCACGCCTTATCCAAATGGTTGATGGCGGGGAAATCCAATCCGCCGATATCAGCGGGGAAACCGTCACCACCACCGATACCCAAGGCGTACGCTACACCACAATAAAACCCGAAGACAACGGCGAGTTGCTACGCCACATGATAGAGGCAGAAGTCACCGTCACAGGCGAATCGCAAAAAGAGGGGTTTTTAGGCTCCATCCTGCGTTATCTTTTGCCGTTCATTCTGCTGATTGGCATTTGGATATTCCTAATGAACCGTATGCAAGGCGGGGGCGGGGGGGCTATGTCCTTTGGCAAATCAAAGGCGCGGTTGTTAAACCAAAACGAAGACCGCAAAACCTTTGACGATGTCGCGGGGATTGATGAAGCGAAAGAAGAACTGCAAGAAATCGTGGATTTCCTGCGTGACCCGAATAAATTTTCACGCCTAGGCGGGCAAATCCCCAAAGGGGCGTTGCTGATTGGCCCCCCTGGGACGGGCAAAACCCTGCTGGCACGGGCTATCGCGGGCGAGGCAGGTGTGCCGTTCTTTACCATTTCAGGCTCTGACTTCGTGGAAATGTTTGTCGGTGTGGGTGCCAGTCGCGTCCGCGATATGTTTGAACAGGCCAAGAAAAACGCGCCCTGCATCGTTTTTATTGATGAAATAGACGCGGTTGGTCGTCATCGCGGTGCCGGTCATGGCGGTGGCAATGACGAACGCGAACAAACCCTAAACCAATTGCTGGTTGAAATGGACGGCTTTTCCACCAACGAGGGTGTGATTTTACTGGCGGCAACAAACCGCCCCGATGTGCTTGATCCTGCGTTAAAACGCCCGGGCAGGTTTGATCGCCAAGTCCATGTGCCAAACCCCGATATCAAAGGGCGAGAGAAGATTTTAAAGGTGCATGCCCGCAAAACTCCGCTTGCCCCGAATGTCGATTTGCGGATTATCGCGCGGGGTACGCCCGGATTTACGGGCGCGGATTTGGCGAATTTGGTGAATGAAGCCGCCCTGACCGCCGCCCGTGGTGGCAAAAACGCGTTGACTATGGATGATTTTGAATTCGCCAAGGATAAAATTATGATGGGGGCAGAGCGGCGATCTATGGTACGCACCCGCGAACAGTTGGAGAAAACCGCGTATCACGAGGCTGGGCATGCGATTGTCGGCATGACTTTAGAGGAATGCGATCCCGTCTATAAAGCCACGATTATAGCCCGTGGTGGAGCCTTGGGCATGGTCATGGCCTTGCCAGAAAACGACCAGCTTAACATGCATAAACGCCAGTGCGAGCATCGTATTGCCATGACTATGGCGGGCAAAGCGGCGGAAATTATTAAATACGGGGCGGAAAATGTCACTAATGGGCCTTCGGGCGATATTCAGCAGGCTTCGGCTTTGGCGCGGGCGATGGTGATGCGTTGGGGGATGTCGGATAAGGTGGGCGATATTGATTATCAGGCCGCGCACGAGGGGTATAGCGGCAGTAATGTCGGCGGGTTTTCTATATCTGCCACGACTAAGGAATTGATTGAAACTGAGGTGAAAACGATTATTGACACGGGCTATCAAACCGCGGTGAAGATTATTAAAAAACGCAAGGCGGATTTTGAGCGGTTGGCAAAGGGGTTATTAGAGTATGAAACTTTGACGGGGGATGAGCTGCAAAAAGTGATTGATGGTAAGCCGTTGGATATGGATGATGATCCTGACGGTGGCTCTGCGCCGTCGTTATCGGCAATTCCTAAGACGGCGAAAAAGGTGAAGCCGAAAGCCAAACCCACTGGGAAAGGTACGGGGTTAAAACCGAAACCGACGGGTTAGTGATTAACGATTAGTGATTAGTGATTAGTGATTTTTGCCCTTCGGGTCTGCGTCATCCCTTTGGGATGCCCCCACGGGCACGCCCGCTTACTCTTACGAGTAAGCGGGCGTGCCACGGATTACACCTGATAGGGTGTAATACCATTTTTTAGCAAAACAATAATTAACCCGTATGGCATGTTCTTGAACAATGATAACATCCATTTGATTGTGGATAAATCCTTTTTGCTGCAGTAACCGCGGGACCACATGAGTTAAAGCTACCCAAAGGTCTACGGTTTGCTGGATCAGGAAGATGACTACACGTTTCTAAATTATGAACCTCGTGATCACCGCTTGTGGTTTGAGCTATTTTATTTACACAGTAATTTGCCATTTTTATTTCACCTCCTTTCTTCGTTAAAGGCATATATGAAACTTAACATAATATATTTTATATCAAGTTGCAAGCCCATTAACGAACAATTAATAACTTTTTTCGCATTGACACTATTATTTTTGTTTTATATGAATAGGGCATAACTTAAAGCAGGAGTCTATCTTATGAAAAAAACAATCTTATCCCTTATTATTATACAGCTTGCGGTATTTCCGTCAGTGGCATTCGCGACTTGTACCCATGCCGTTGGCGATGTCGTCAAGATGATTTCCCCTATGGCAGTTGCAGAGCAAATGTCTGGGTATGCGCTAGTGAAAGATGAATTTGAAACAACTGAAGAATTTAACGCACGGAAAAAAACGCCAAATGGAACAATGATAGTTGAAGCCACCTACTCCCCAAAATATGTAAATTATGATGCCGACAATGAAAGATTTTTAGTTGAAGTGTTTGCTTGGTCGAATGTTAATGGACGGTTTGAAGATTCTGTACCATCTGTTAGCAGTTTTGATTTTGGTAATTTGCATGCTATTGGTTTGCATATAGAAGAAAACGCAATTGGCTCATATCCAGCCTCTAATGCCTATGGTAAAGAGGTTGAAGTGGTGAAATCTATACTAAGTGTTCATGGTATTTTTGATAGAAAAGGAAAAAAAGATTATAGTAATCAAGAGACTCTAGCGACGGAAAACAAAACTTGGGCGTTTGATTTTAAAGCGAGCAGTATTTATTCAGATGGACCTAAAAGGAACGCAGGAATTTTTTTACCAACACCAAGAGCGCAAGCAAAAATATTAAAAACTGATATGCAAATTGGGATTGAATTTACCCCAAAAGAACCTTTTCTTTTTCAAGGAGAAAAACACCTTAAACCTACCATAGATAGACCCAGAGATACAGTTATAAAAACCAGTTCAATTGTCGGTGACATTAAATGTGCGATTATTACAGACGCAAAAGGTACTGTTCTTAAAGTCGTTGAAACTGCCTATTGAGGCTTACCCACACTAATCACTAATCACTAATCACTAAAAACTCACTTGAACTTTCCCCCGTTTCATCATAATATCCCTAAACAGGTGCATCCACCGCACCCTAACACTGCAAAAAGGGAACATCGCTATGACCACAAAAACTCTCGCCTCCGCCCTCATAATAACGGCCTTAACAGCCTGCACCATTGAACCGCCCGAACAAACCATGGCGCGTTTCATTGAACAATGCGCGATTTACGGCTACGCCGAAAACACCCCCGAAATCACGCTTTGCGCCGAAAACGAACGCCGTTTGGAATATAAAGAAACGCTCGACCGCCTAAATGCACTGTCTCACACCAGAATAAACACAACCTGCGCGACCATCGGCAATACCGCAGACTGCGCTGGGTTTTAATCCACAGCCCAATCCTATCTGCCGTTTTTTAACGATTCATTAACAAAATGGGTCGGTTTCCCACTGGCAAAATCGCAAAAAATCCATATAATGCGCCCGAGTGCTCCGTTAAAAGCATAACCCCAAAACGAACACAAAAGGAAACAATATGACCCACAAAACCGACATCCAAATCGCCCGCGAAGCCAAGAAAATCCCGATTCAAGAGGTCGGGGCGAAGCTGAACATCCCCACCGAACACCTGCTGCCCTTTGGCCATGATAAGGCGAAAGTCAGCGCGGAATTCATCAAAGCCCAAAAAACCAAAAAAGACGGTCGCCTGATTTTGGTCACCGCGATTAACCCAACCCCCGCGGGTGAGGGTAAAACGACCACGACCGTGGGACTCGCCGATGGGCTGAACGCGCTGGGGCATAACGCCGCGATTTGCATCCGCGAAGCCTCGCTTGGTCCGTGTTTTGGGATGAAGGGCGGGGCGGCTGGCGGTGGCTATGCCCAAGTTGTCCCAATGGAGGATATGAACCTGCATTTCACTGGCGATTTCCACGCTATCACCTCTGCCCATAACCTGCTGGCGGCGATGATTGATAACCATATTTATTGGGGGAATGATTTAAAAATAGACCAACGGCGCGTCGTTTGGCGACGTGTTGTTGATATGAATGACCGTGCCTTGCGCGATATTGTGACCTCGCTGGGCGGGGTGACGAACGGCTTTCCGCGTCAATCTGGGTTTGATATTACCGTAGCCTCTGAAATCATGGCGATTTTGTGCCTTGCCAACGATATTACCGATTTGGAAAAACGGCTGGGTGATATTATCGTAGCCTATCGGCGCGACCGTAGTCCGGTTTATTGCCGTGATATTAAGGCGGACGGCGCGATGACGGTTCTGCTGAAACAGGCTATGCAGCCCAATCTGGTGCAGACCTTGGAAAACAACCCCGCCTTTGTTCATGGCGGACCTTTTGCCAATATCGCCCATGGTTGTAATTCCGTTATTGCCACGAAAACCGCCTTGAAACTGGCGGATTATGTGGTGACGGAGGCTGGCTTTGGCGCGGATTTGGGGGCAGAGAAATTCCTGAATATCAAATGCCGTAAGGCGGGTCTCAGCCCCAGCGTGGTTGTTTTGGTCGCCACGATTCGCGCGATGAAAATGAATGGCGGGGTGGCAAAGGCTGACCTTGCCCCCGAAAATGTCGCGGCGGTAAAGGAAGGCTGTTCCAATCTCGGTCGTCATATTGAAAACCTGAAACTATTCGGCGTGCCTGTTATTGTGGCGATTAACCACTTTGTCACGGATACAGATGCCGAGGTGAAGGCGATTCAAGACTACGCCAAAACCCAAGGGGTGGAGGCTGTTTTGTCTAAACATTGGGAGCATGGGTCAAAAGGCTCTGCCGATTTGGCAAAGAAAGTCGCCCATATTGCCGATTCGGATATCGCTAATTTCTCGCCGATTTACCCTGATAAAATGCCTTTGACGCAAAAGATTGAAACCGTGGCAAAACGGATTTATCGTGCGGACGAAGTTTTGATGGATTCCAAAATCCGCGACCAATTAAAGCAATGGGAAGACCAAGGTTTCGGTCATCTGCCTGTTTGTATGGCAAAAACTCAGTATTCTTTCACCACCGATCCGAACCGCCGTGGTGCGCCAACGGGGCATAGTCTGCCCGTGCGTGAAGTCCGCCTATCCGCAGGTGCCGGTTTTATCGTGGTGATTTGTGGTGAGATTATGACAATGCCTGGCTTGCCTCGCGTACCGTCGGCAGAGGCGATTTGCATTAACAAAGACGGTGTCATTGACGGGTTGTTTTAGATGTCCAATGATGCGATAATAATTGATGGCAAAGCCTTTGCCGCCACCGTGCGTGAAAAGGTCAAAGCCTATGTGACGCAGATAATCGCGGATGGCGGGGCGATTCCCGGATTGGCGGTTGTTTTGGTTGGCGAAGACCCTGCCTCGGCGGTTTATGTTCGCAATAAACACGCCGCGACGGTTGAAGTTGGGATGAACAGTTTTGAACATAAACTGCCCGTGGATACCGCCGAGTCCGATTTGCTCGCGTTAATAAATCAGTTAAACAATGACCCTGCCGTGCATGGGATTTTGTGCCAGTTGCCCCTGCCAAAGCATCTGAACGAAGACCTTGTTATCAACGCCATTGCCCCGCATAAAGATGTTGACGGCTTTCATATTTCCAATGTTGGGATGCTGGCGACTGGGCAGAAATCCATGGTGCCTTGCACGCCTTTGGGCTGTTTGATGATGCTGCGCGATCATTACGGCGATTTGTCGGGCTTGAATGCTGTGGTTGTGGGGCGTTCTAATATAGTCGGCAAACCGATGGCAAACCTGTTATTGCGCGATAGTTGCACGGTGACAATCGCCCATAGCCGCACGAAAGATATTGAAAAAATCACTCGCGCCGCCGATATTGTGGTGGCCGCTGTCGGGCGGGCGCAGATGATTAACGCCGATTGGATTGGAGCGGGTGCGACCGTGATTGATGTTGGCATTAACCGTATTCCGCATCCCGAAAAGGACGGTAAATTTATGCTGGTTGGGGATGTTGATTTTGCCTCTGCTGGGAAAAACGCGGGCGCGATTACTCCCGTTCCGGGTGGGGTTGGCCCTATGACGATAGCCTGTTTGCTGTCCAATACCCTGACCGCGTTTTGCCGAGCATCGGGGCTGGATGACCCCAAGGGATTGACCGCCTAAACCCGCTTGCATTTTTGTGGCGTTTGGGGTTAGAGTGTCGTTATGGATTTTCTTACTATCATTTTTATTGCTTTAGGTGTTGGCATAGCTGGCGCGGGTTTTGGGTTTTTTCTAGCGAAAGGACGCAAGCCGAACGCTGGTGCGGATACGGGTGCGGATGAGCAAAAAACTATCCTAGAAACGCAAAACAATGAGCTTAAAACCCAACTTACAGAAGCAAAAAATCGCGCCGATAAACTGCAAGAAAATCTATCAATAACCCAGCAGCAAAACGCCACTCTTCACGCAGAAAAAACCCACGCAGAAACGCAATTGGTAGAGCATAAAAATAATGTAGCCCAAATGGGTGTGCAGTTTGAAAATGTTGCAAACAAAATATTGGAAGAGAAAAATAAAAAATTTAACGAGCAATCGCAAAAAGATATTACCAATCTTTTGACTCCGTTCAAAGACCAATTCCAGCAATTCCAAACCGTGGTGAAAGATTCTTTCGGCACACAAGCGAAAGAACAATTCGCCCTGAAAGAAGAAATAAAACGGGTGGTGGAAGTGCATGAAAGCATGACCTTACAAACTCGCGGATTGACCGATGCCCTGAAGGGCGATTCGAAAACCCAAGGCAACTGGGGCGAAGTCATGTTGGAAAAAATCCTTGATGATTCGGGCTTGCGCAAGGGGCAGGATTATATCGTGCAAGGCGCGGGTATGGGATTAAAAGAATCTGAAACGGGCAAATCCCAACGTCCCGATGTTGTGATTCACCTGCCCGATAATAAACATGTGATTATTGATTCAAAGGTTTCATTGACGCATTATGAGGGGTTTTGCTCGGCGGAAACCGCAGAAGAAAAATCCCAATATCTGGCGCAGTTTTTGCGCTCTGTCAAAAAGCATGTCACCGATTTACAAGACCGAGGTTATGAACATATTGATAAGCTGGAATCACCTGATTTTGTCTTGATGTTTATGCCGATAGAGGGTGCTTACGCCCTTGCTGTGCAGAGCGATACTGAATTGCATCGCTATGCGTGGGATAAGAAAATCGTCATCGTTTGTCCCTCCACTTTGTTTGCGACTTTGAAAACCATTGCCTCTATTTGGCGGCTGGAATTGCAGAATAAACACGCGGTGGAAATCGCGAGGCAGGGGGGCGAATTATACGATAAAGTCGTGGGGTTTATTGAAGATATGGACGCGATTGGCAACCAGCTTGGCAAAGTGCAAAAGACCTATGACGGCGCGATGAATAAATTATCCACGGGGCGGGGGAATATAATTGGCAAGACCGAAAAATTAAAAACCCTTGGGGCGAAGGCAAAGAAATCTATGCCAACAGAATTTTTAAATGATGAAAATGGAGCGGTGGCGGACTTGCCCCAGCCCGACCCCGAACACTAAACTATTTTTTTTGACGGGCAGGTTCAACTGCCCTTATCGAACCGATTCAATCGGCCCCTCAGCCGACCCCGATAAAAATTGTTCCAAATGCGCACTGCCAGAGTTTTCCAAATCCGCAACACCGCCGCTCCACTGCACCGCCCCCGCGTGTAGCATCGTCACCGAATCGGCAATCATGCGAACCGAGGACATATCATGGGTGATGGTTATCGCGGTCACCCCCAGCTCTGTCACCAATTCGCGAATCAGTTTATTTATCACGCCAGACATAATCGGGTCTAACCCCGTTGTCGGCTCGTCAAAAAATATAATTTTGGGATCGCTGGTAATCGCCCGTGCCAGCCCAACACGTTTTTGCATACCGCCCGATAATTCGGCAGGATACATATCGGCAACCTCGGCTCGCAACCCCACACGGCGTAGTTTTTCTATGGCGATATCTTTCGCCTCTGCCCGCGATTTTTTCCCCGCACCAGACAGCAGGCGAAACGCCACATTTTCCCAAACCAGCATGCTATCAAACAATGCACCGCCCTGAAACAACATGCCAAATTGCGCCAAAAACGCATCGCGAGAGCCTCGCAAAACATCCGTGCCATTCACCAAAATCCGCCCTTGTTCGGGCTGTATCAATCCCAAAATACATTTTAATAAAACCGATTTGCCAGTGCCAGAGCCACCGATGACAACATGGCTTTCGCCCGTGGCAATCGATATATTAATCCCGCGCAAAACCGCGTTCGCGCCAAAAGATTTAGAGAGGTTTTCAATCTGTATCATCGCCCGCCCCTAGTTAAAAAACAAATCGGTCAATATATAATTGACGGTTAAAATCATAATGGACGCGCCGACAACCGCACTGATAGTCGCACGCCCCACCCCCTGCGCCCCACGCCCAGAATGATAGCCATGATAGCACCCCATCAGCGCGATAATAAAGCCAAACACGGCCGCTTTTACCAGCCCAGATATAACGTCAGAGGGTTCTAAAAAATCAAAAGTATTTTTTAAATAAGTCGCTTCATTAAATCCCAACCGCCTTGTGCCGACCAAAAACCCGCCCATAATTCCGATAATATCACCGATAAAAACCAGCACGGGTAAAGACAAGGTCGCCGCCAGTAGCCTCGGCGCGACAAGGTATTTAAACGGATTTGTGGATAGGGTTGTCAGCGCGTCAATCTGTTCGGTCACACGCATTGTTCCCAGCTCTGCCGCGATGGATGAGGACACGCGCCCCGCCACCATCAGCCCGCCAAGCACGGGTCCCAGCTCGCGCATCATACCAATGGCAACGATGGACGGCACAACCGATTCGGCATTAAACCGCGCCCCGCCCGCGTAGATTTGCAACGCCAGTGCAGCCCCTGTAAAGAACGCGGTGAGGCCCACGACAGGCAGGCTAAAGAATCCAATTTGCAGTAGTTGCGCAATAAAAGCACGCGGATAAAAAGGCGGTAAAATAATATGCACCACCCCGCGACACATGAATAAAAATATCGCACCAATCGTGTGAAACAGCGATAAAACAGAACGCCCAATAGAGCCAAAAGTATTTAATATAAAAATCATTTTATTGCTTATTTTTTATCCATTAATATAATGCCGCGCGTATCGCTGGGACAAAGCACAAAGCACTTCATAGGGAATAGTCTGTGCGGTTTTCGCGACACTATCAATTCCTTGGTGATGATTCAATAGCGATAAATGCGTGGGTGTATCCGCCAAATGCGATATATCCACGCTCATCAAATCCATGGAGACTCGCCCGATTAACGGACAGGCGGTTTCATCGGCAAACAGATGCAACTCACCCCGCGCCAGAGCATAAAAAATCCCATCGGCATAGCCCGCGTTTAACGTGGCAATCGTGCTCGGCACGGGCGCGACCCACGTCCCGTCATAGCCCACGGGCGCCCCGACGGCAATTTTACGCACCTGCAAAACCGGCAGGGATAGCCCGACCACGGGTTTTATATTCGGCAAAACCGCACTGCCATAAAGCCCAATTCCGGGGCGGGTCATATCAAAATGAAAATCAGCGCCGAAAGCCGTACCATAGCTGGCACTTAATGAACGCGGCGGGGTCATCCCATCGGTTAAATCCATAAACAATTTACGCTGATGGGTGTTCATTGAATCGGCTTTATCCTCGGCATTGCTAAGATGCGACATAATCAAATTCGCGTTATTTATATGGGGTTTAACCGAAGCCCAATCAACGGGCGACACGCCCAAACGATTCATCCCCGTATCCAAATGGACGGCAAAAGGATGATTATTTAAGAGGCTTTTATGCAATTTAATTTGCTCTGGCGTGTTCAAAATGGGAATGATATTATCGCGTTTGATAAGGTCAATATCGCCCGCGAACAACCCGCCCAGCAGGTAAATTTTACCGCCCGAACCGATAGCCTGACGCACGGCAAAAGCCTCTTGCGTTTGGGCAATAAAAAAATCACGCGCCCCCGCCGCCGCCAAAGCACCCGCAACTTTGCCCGCGCCCAAACCGTAAGCATCGGCCTTCACCACGGCGGACGTCACCCCAGATGACAGGTCGCGAAAGCACCGCCAATTATGCTGAAGTGCCGATAAATCTATCGTTAAATCCGCGCGCATTTAACTACCCTTTTGCCGTAATAAATCACGGCTGATAATATGCCGTTGGATTTCCGATGTGCCATCCCAAATCCGTTCAACCCGCGCATCGCGCCAAAATCGCTCGATTGGAAAATCATCCATCAATCCCATTCCGCCAAAGATTTGCAAGGTCGCATCGGTGACTCGCGCCAACATTTCAGAGGCATAAACTTTGGCACTGGCAATTTCCCGATTGGCATTCTGCCCCTGATCCAACCGCCAAGCAGAGGACAAAGTCAACCAATCGGCCGCGTCAATCTCTGTTATCATATCGGCGATTTGAAAGCTAACACCCTGAAATCGCCCGATGGTTTGCCCGAATTGTTTGCGCGTGGCGGCGTAATCCAACGCGTAATCAAAACACCGCCGCGCCCGCCCGACACACATGGTGGCGACGGTAATTCGCGTGGCATAAAGCCATTCGTTCATCACGGCAAAGCCGCCGTCAACCTCGCCCAAAACCTGTGCGTCCGACAAACGACAATCATCAAAAGACAGAATTTTATTATCATAGCCATGGTGGGAAACCGACCGATAGCCATCGCGGACTTCAAACCCCGCCGTCCCTCGATCAACCAAAAACGCGGTGATGCGTTTTTTCAAACCGCGTTCGGTTTTATCCTCGCCCGTTGCGATAAAGACGATGAAAAAATCGGCCGCCCCCGCGCCAGAAATAAAATGCTTCGTGCCATTCACCAGCCAATCGCCACCATCGCGCCGCGCCGTGCAGGCCATACTGCGAATGTCAGAGCCCGCTTCGGGCTCGGTCATCGCCAAGGCATCCATACGATCGCCACGCACCGCGGGCAGAAGATATCGTTCAATCTGGTCGCCTTGACACGCCATCAGGATATTTTGCGGTCGTCCGAAATAATGCGTGAGCGCCATAGACCCCCGCCCCAATTCGCGTTCAACAAGGGCAAAATCCAAATGCGATAGCCCGGCCCCGCCGACTTCTTCGGGGAAATTACAGGCATAAAAGCCCAGCTCTTTGGTCTTGCGTTTGATATCCTGCGCCAAATCGGGGGGGACGGAATTCGCACGTTCCACCTCTTGCTCGTGCGGGTAGATTTCTTTTTCCACGAAACTGCGCACGGTTTGCACGATCATTTCTTGTTCTTGGCTTAGGGCAAAATCCATTTCTCAGACTCCTATTGCTAGGTCGGCGTGATGCGCCGCTAGTTTTTCTGCCGCGTTCAAAATATCCACGCGGGGCTCGCAGGCACGGCGGGTTGTCAGGCTGACATGAATCAGCATCTGTTCGCCCGTTGCCAGCAGTGTGCCATCCGCGCCGAACATTTTATGAAACAGACGCAGCTTCTTACCCTCTGCCAATAAAACAATAGTCTCAACGGAAATCTTATCGCCACTATGGGTTTCTTGCAGGAATTTAATGTGGATATCAACGGTAAAATAGCTCTGCCCCGCGTTAATATAATCGGCATTCGCGCCGATAGTTTGCATAACCGAATCGGCCGCGTCAGAGAAAACCTGTCCATATCTGCTCTCATTCATATGACCGTTGTAATCCGTCCAATCAATCGGAATGGTGCGGTTGACGGTTTGCAGAGGTTTATTTTTGCCCGTGGTTTTCGGTTTGGGCAAGCTAGCTTCATGGTCCTTTATTAACTGTCCCGCCGCCGCATTTTGCGCCTTTAACGCCCGCAAAATCGCCACCAGATTATTATCGCGCAACTGTTCCAATTCGCGAATCGACAGCCCCTTGGCTTGGTCATTTGATTGCTGGGTAATCTGCCCAATCAGGGTTTCATCCAAATCAGGCACATCCATCAGCCGAGTCCATGGCCATTTCAAACAAGGACCGAATTGATGCAAAAAGTGCTCCATCCCAGCCGTGCCACCCGCAATCCGAAAGGTTTCAAACAAACCCATCTGCGCCCAACGCAACCCGAAACCATAGCGAATCGCGTTGTCTATATCCTCGGTCGTGGCGATACCGTCTTTCACCAGCCAGAGGGCTTCGCGCCAAACCGCCTCCAAAAACCTATCGGCAATATGGGCATCAATCTGCTTTTTCACATGCAGGGGGTGAAAGCCAAGACTGGTTAAAATCGCGCAGGCACGGGTTATCGTTTCGGGGGGATTTTCAGGGGTCGGCACGACCTCTATCAACGGTAATAAATAGACTGGATTAAACGGGTGGGCAACCATCACGGCGGCGGGGTTTTTCAACCCCTCTTGCAGTTGCGACGGACGAAACCCCGAAGTGGAAGAGCCGATAATCGCGGCGGGCGCGGCGACCTGTTCAATCTGCTGGTAGATTTGGGTTTTCAGGGGCAGGCGTTCCGATACGCTCTCCTGTATCCAGGCGGTATCAGGGGTTATCGCCTCGGCTATACTGGGATGAAAGGTGATGCTCCCTTCGGGCGGCAAGGCGCATTCGTACAACATCGGCAACACACGGCGGGCGTTGTCCATGACTTCGTCCAGCTTGGCGGGCGCGTCTGGGTCTGGGTCAAATATCCGCACAGTCCAGCCGTTCAGGGCAAACCGTGCAGCCCAACCCGCGCCAATGACTCCCGCTCCGATGATAGCGGCGGTTTTTGTGTTTGGCATAGGGGGGCTCCTGTTTTATGGTTTTGTGGTTTTATAGCTTGGATTTTGGGAAAATAAAAGCCTATAGGTATGAAAACCCCGCACCATCATAATCAAAACAATGTACCGATAAATGTTCAATCCGCAAGGCCAGAGTCTGCTGGATATTCAGCCCACGGGCGCGTCCTATTTGGCATAAAATAGGCCCCATGTGCGACACTATAATCATGTCCCTATTTGTGGTGCTATCTGTGGCGGTCTTCACCAATCCCTCCACACACTGATTCACACGGGCGGACAACGCACCCCAATCCTCGCCCATCGGGGCAGAGGTTTTACACGGATTCGTCCAGAAATCGCGGGACTGCTGGGGGTGGGATTTGGCGATTTGCTCGTGCGATTTGCCCTCCCAAACGCCGAAATGGATTTCACGCAACCGCGAATCATCGGGTAAATCGGTTTGCGTCGTTCGCAACGCCGCCTTGGTTGCCCGCGCACGGGATAAATCCGAGGATATGATAAACGCATCCTTTGGCAACTGGTCGCGGGCGGCGTTCAAAGTCGCCGAATCGGATAAATCGGCGGGGACATCCGTCCAGCCAATCAGGTTTTTATTGCCCGTTGGCGCGTGGCGTACCCAGTACAACCGCATCAAATCTGCCCCTTTAAGATTAACGGCAAGCCCGCAATAACTTGAATAACGCAGTCGGCACGGGCGGCGAGGGCTTGGTTTAATTCGCCTTGGCTTTGGCGAAATCGCCTTACATCGGGCGAATCAGGCACAATCCCCAAACCTGTTTCATTGGAGACCAGAATCAGCCGTTTTTCACTGGTTTCAAAGACATGCAAAAACGCGGCGATTTCCCCATCCATATCAGTATCCATATCCGCATCCATGATATTCGCCAACCACATGGTGATGCAATCGACCAGAATCCCACCTTGCGGGGCGTTGAGCGGAGCATTTTCAATCGCCTTTGCCAATCCACGCGGGGACTCTATCGTGTGCCAATCCGCACCACGCCGTGTTTTATGTTGGGCGATTTTATCGGTCATTTCCCCATCAAATCCCTGCGCCGTAGCAATATAAACACGCGGACTCACCCCATCCAACAACCCCTCAGCAAAGGCGGATTTACCACTGGCAGCCCCGCCCAGCACCAGAATTTTATTGGGGATTTGTTTTACCATTTGCTCTTTTACCATTTTTCGGCAAAATCGCAACGCCACAAATCCCCGCCAAAAACCTAGGCCGCAAAATTAGGCTTGCATAGCCCGCCCCCAAGCTCTACAATACCCCCTAAAAGAAAGATACCAAAGTGACCGACATATTGAAAAACCAACGCATCCTGCTGATTATCGGCGGGGGCATTGCCGCGTATAAATCGCTGGATTTAATCCGCCGTCTGCGCGATGGTGGGGCGGTGGTTATCCCTGTGCTAACCCGTGCGGGGGCGCAGTTTGTAACCCCTTTGTCCGTTGCTGCCTTGGCAGAGGCGGAGGTTTTTACCGACCTGTTTGATTTAACCCGCGAAGCACGGATGGGACATATAGAGCTGTCTCGCAGTGCCGATTTAATCGTTATCGCGCCCGCCAGCGCGGATTTAATGGCGAAAATGGCACACGGAATGGCGGATGATTTGGCAACAACCTTGCTATTGGCACGGGATAAACCGGCGATTTTGGTGCCGTCCATGAATGTGCGGATGTGGCACCATCCCGCGACCCAGCGCAATCTGCAAACGCTTTTGAATGACGGAGTGCGGGTTTGTGGCCCTATGGAGGGCACGATGGCTTGCGGGGAATTCGGCATGGGGCGGATGGCAGAGGTGGATATGATAGTGCAAAACATAGCCGAATCTTTGGCGGACACCCCCGCCCCGATGCCGCTAAACGGGCGACATATTATTGTCACCTCTGGCCCGACGCACGAGCCGATTGACCCTGTGCGGTATATTGGCAATCGCTCCTCTGGTCAGCAGGGGGCGGCGATTGCCACCGCATTGGTTCATCTTGGCGCAAAGGTGACTTTTATCACGGGCCCGGTGGCGGGCGCGATGCCGACGGGTTGTGCTATTATTCCCGTTCAAACGGCCGAGGATATGGAACGTGCGGTGATGTCCGCCCTGCCCGCCGATGTTGCGATTTTTGCCGCCGCCGTGGCGGATTGGCGGGTGCGCACTCCTGCCGTGCAAAAGATGAAAAAAACGGGGGATACGGGCGCGACTCTGGATTTAATTCAAAACCCCGATATTCTGGCGCAGGTCGCCCAGCATAAAACCCGTCGCCCTAAATTAGTCATTGGCTTTGCCGCCGAGACCGATTCGGTGATAAAAAACGCCCGTGCGAAATACAAAACCAAGGGCTGTGATTGGCTGATTGCCAATGATGTCAGCGAGCCTGAAACGATGGGGGGCGCGACTAACCGTGTTGTTGTGATTCGCGGGGGTGAGCAAAAAGATATTGAGCCTTGGACGCGGATGAGCAAAACCGCCCTTGGGCAAAAACTGGCGCAAGCAATTAGCGATTTTCTTGGGGATTTAGCAGATGAATAACGCGAGCGTTGCCATGTGCTATACCGATTCGGCGGATGAAAAAATCCCCCTGCCCTGCTATGCCACACCCGAATCATCGGGCATGGATTTACACGCCAATTTTCCTGCCGATTTGCGCGAATCGGGGGTTGTGTTAAAACCCGCCACGCGGGCGCTTATCCCCACGGGCTTGCGATTGGCGATGCCTGATACTATGGAGGCGAGCATACGTCCGCGTTCGGGGCTGGCCCTGCATCATGGGATTACCGTTTTGAATACCCCTGGCACGATTGATGCGGATTATCGCGGCGAGTTGGGCGTGATTTTGATTAACCACGGGGGCGAGGATTTCCACATAACCCACGGCATGCGAATCGCCCAAATTGTGTTTAGCCCGATTGTGCGGGTGGATATTACGCGGGTGGATACCCTGCCCGATAGCCTACGCGGGGATGGTGGTTTCGGCTCTACTGGGCGGGGTTAGGGATGGACGGATTTTGGCAAATCATCACAAACGCACTCAGTGCCAAGGGCGCGTTTTTAATCGGTTTAATAATCGCGCTGGCGGTGTATCTGCGGTTTTTAAGCGCAACCAGATTAAAACCCGAACCGCCCGAACAACCCGAAGACACCACATTATCGGAAGCCGAATTAGACCGCTATGCCCGCCATATTGTCCTGCGTGAAATCGGCGGAGCGGGGCAAATGCACCTGCGCAAAGCACGGGTTTTGGTGATTGGAGCGGGCGGGCTCTCCGCGCCGATTTTGTCTTATTTAACGGGGGCTGGGGTCGGTTTGATTGGGATTATTGATGATGATGTGGTGGAGGTTTCCAACCTACAAAGACAGGTTTTATTTGATGAAACCCACCTGAATAAACCCAAAGTTTTTGCCGCCCAGATGCGGTTAAACCTGCTGAATCCTTATGTGAAAATCGCCCCTTATCACCGCCGATTTGATGCCGATATTGCCGCCGATTTAATCAAAGATTTTGATTTAATTATTGATGGCTCGGATAATTTTGCCACGCGGTGGCTGGTTAATAAAACCTGTTGGCAGGCGAAAAAACCCTTTATTTTTGGCGCGATAGGGCAGTGGGATGGGCAGGTTAGCTTGTTTAATCCAAACGCGGATAACACCCCATGCTATGCTTGCGTTTTCCCGATTGAGCCGACCCGCGATCAAATGCCCAGCTGCGCCGAGGCGGGTGTTATGGGTGCTTTGCCCGCGATAATCGGGGCGATGATGGCGAGCGAAGCGATAAAATGGATAACCGGTGCGGGGGCGGTTTTACAGGGGCATTTGATGATTTATGATGCTTTGGGCGCGGAGTCCCGCAAGATAAAAATAAGCCGTGCAAAGAATTGCGCGGTCTGTGGTAAGCCCGCTAAAAAACCGACTAAAGCCCCACCTAAAACCAAGATTAAAGCCCCGACTAAAGCATCGCGGGAATAATCCGATTCGGCGGAGTATGCCCGTCTTCCATCATTTTTATATTGTAAATCACGGTTTCCCCCATCTCTATCCGCGCCTCTTTCGTGGCAGAGCCCATGTGCGGCAATAACATCACATTCGCCATATTACGCAGGGACGGATTGATGCTCTGCCCACGCAATAAAACATCCAAACCCGCGCCCGCCAGCTGCCCGTTTTCTAACAGAGCCGCCAGCGCCGCCTCATCAATCAGCTCGCCACGGCTGGTGTTAATCACAATCGCGTGATTGGGCAATAACCCCAAGGCTCGCCCATCCATAATGTTTTTCGTCTGGTCGTTAAACGGGCAACTTATGGATAAAATATCCACCTGCCCCAGCAAATCATCCAATTTATCATAATAAACCGCCTGTAACTGGTCTTGGATTTGCGGATGCACAGGCTTGCGATTATGATAATGAATGCTGAGCCCGAACGCCCGCGCCCGCATCGCCAATTCCACGCCAATCCGCCCCATTCCCAAAATCCCCAGCCGTTTGTCCGCCAGTCGCCCGCCCAGAAAATCGCTTGGCGACCAGCCCGCCCAATCGCCCGATTGCATCACGGCAGAGCCTTCCTTAAAACGCCGCATCACCGCCAGAATCAACGCCATAGCCATATCGGCCGTATCAGTGGCGGTGAATTTAGACGGCGAGTTGGACACGGCAATCCCCCGCGAATCGGCGGTTTTAATGTCAATATGGTCAAACCCCGCGCCATAATTGGCAATCAATCGCAGGTTCGGGCTGGCTTGACGCAGAGTCTCACCATCCAGACGGTCATTCAGGGTGGAAATCAAAACATCCGCGCGAGTCATCGCGTCAATCAATTGATCTTGGCTAAACTGGCTATCGGTCGCGTTCAATTCGGTATCAAACAAGGTGCAAAGACGGTCTTCCACCTGTTTGTCCAGCTTACGCGTGACGATAACCTTTAGCGGTATTTTTTTGGGTTTTTGTGGCATTTTTTCACTGCCTTTCGCGGTTTTTACTTACCTTATCTTATGGCTTAGGCTATAAAAGCGCAAGGTTAAAAAGGATGCGATATGCGGTTTTTACAATTTGGTGTGGTTCTGTCTATCTCTCTGTGGCTCTGTGTCGTTTTCGGCACGGGTGCGGGGGCGCAGGCGGATACGCAAGCTAACGAGCAAAAAGGGCGAGTCACAGGTCTGCCCATCCCACGTTGGGTTTCCATGAAGGCGGCGGAGGGTAATGTGCGGCGTGGCCCCGACCTGCATCATCGCATTGACTGGGTGTTTCAGCATCAAAATATGCCACTGCAAGTGATTGATGAATTTGAACACTGGCGGCGGGTGGTGGATTTTGAAGGGCAAGGCGGGTGGATGCATTTTCGCCTGTTATCGGGGGTGCGCACAGTTGTGTTTATGGCGGATGTGACGTTGTATAAAACGCCATCGGCAGAGGCAGAACCGCTCGGCAGCGCCGAACGCGGGGCGATTGCGTTTTTGGAAGCCTGTGTGCAGGATTGGTGTCGCGTATCAAAAGGTGGCGTGTGGGGATGGATGGAAAAACCGCAAATCTGGGGCGCGGGTGTGGAAGAGGTTTTTGAATAGGCGGCTAAATTAACGATGAATGATTAACGATTAACGATGAATGATTCTTTTCTTGCGCCCTCACTTGGGGACAAGCCCCTTCGTTCGGGCTTCCCGCCCGCCCGCCCCTCTGCGAGGCTTGGGCGAGCGGGTTTTTGTGGCTATGGTCTGTCTTTGTATCTAGGCACAGCCTAAATAAATTTAGAGCAAACCTATCACCACCACCCAAGTATTCTAAACAAATAATCCACTCTACCGTCTTGTTATTCCAGATAGTAAGTTTATAGAATCACTATCATCTTGTAACTCAAGGGCTTTTGGCATGCTCCCGCAAAGCGGGGGCTACGCACAAAAGACCACGCTGGTCGGCAATCGCGTAAGCGATGGCGAAGACCCGAAGGGCATCATTAATCATTAATCGTTAATCGTTAATCGTTAATAATTAGCACGTTTCGGGTCGCTTTTTCGCCAAAATTACCCCATACTGCCCCTATGGACGATAAAAACCCCTACCACTATGACCTGATAAAACGCGCGATTGATTTTATCGAGGAAAACCGCCCAGCCCAGCCGTCTTTGGCGGAAATCGCGCAGGCGGCGGGGCTATCCCAAGCCCATTTCCAACGTGTTTTCACCAAATGGGCGGGTATCAGTCCGACCAAATATCAGCAATACCTGACCCTTATTCACGCGAAAACCATGCTGGAAAACAAAACAACCCTGATGCACACGGCGTTAAACGCGGGGCTGTCTGGCTCTGGTCGCTTGCACGATTTGTTCGTAAATTGGGAATCGATGAGCCCGGGCGACTACGCGAAAAAGGGCGCGGGGCTACTGATTGATTACGGCTGGACTGAGAGCCCGTTTGGCACGACCCTGATTATGGCAACTCCGCGGGGAATTTGTGCCGTTGGCTTTGCTGGCGTTTGCGGGCGCGCCGCCGCCTTGGATGATTTTATCGGGCGGTGGCCCTGTGCGGAATTTAACGAAAACCCCACGCGAATCACCGCTTTGGCACAGACTATTTTCAATCAAACCGCACAAACCACCCCGATAAATCTGCATCTTATCGGTGCGCCGTTTCATATTAAGGTTTGGGAGGCTTTGCTGACCATCCCCCCTGGGGCGCGGGCGAGCTATACCACCATAGCCGAATCGATCGACCATCCCCGTGCGGTTCGCGCGGTTGGCACGGCGATTGGGCGTAATCCGATTTCGTGGCTGATTCCGTGCCATCGTGCCTTGCGCAAATCTGGCGGGCTGGGCGGGTATCACTGGGGTTTGCCGATTAAACGCGCGATGATGGCGTGGGAAGCGGCGCAGGACGATAATGTTTTGAATTAAACTCTCTTATATTATTTTTTAAAAAGATAATACAAAAAGAAAATTATCCAAATAATTCCCCAAAACATTGTCATATTATATCCTACTCTAACACACTATAAACATTATCATAAATTTAAAAAATCTGCCCAACCGATTCGCAATAAAAATTTATTTATGCCCCGACCGCAACGGCTGTTTGCCACGCGGTCTTCGCCCGCTTTTCATCGGGATGCTCACGCGGAGTTGCAGGGTCTCAATCCCCGGATTATTACGATAAATCTGGTTATTGGAGCGATGGTCGTAAGACACGCCAAACCGCACGCCTTTTTTATTCTCATACCCCGCCTCTATACCAGAGCGAAATTCAATCACCCCGCCCAAATCATAGCCGTTGTTTTCCGCGTAAATCCCCGTCATCCCGTGCAATTCCAGAAAAATCGGCGACTCGCCAAAATCAAAATCATAGGTAGAACCATAGCCCAACCACAGCTCGCCATTGCCCCCAACAGAAAAGCCAACAGCACTGCCAAAAGGACCTATTTTATGGTTTAAATTATAGCGCACATAGACCTCCGCCACGGCGGGTGCGGGGCGTTTCACCACCTGTCTGCGATTAAGCGAAAACGTCTCTTTCACCACCTGCCCCGCCGAAAAAGACCAGCTTGGCACGGTATCGGTAATCACCAAACAGCCCTTTGGCACAGTGCAATAATTCAACGCCATATCGGTCAGCCCAGCGGCAATCAGCAAAATTGCGAAAGACCCGTCAGCCATGGTTTATCTGCCTTTGCACGGTTTAATCATCGTTTAATCTTCCGCACTTAAATCAAAATTTTCCCGTGGGAAGTATTTTTTCAGGCGAATATCGGCGGTGCGGGCGTGTGCCTCCATCCCCTCCAAACGCGAAATCCGCGCGGTTGCCACGGCGATTGGTTTTGCACCCTCCTGCGTTGCCCTTTGCCACGTGACAATCTTCATATATTTATGAACCGAAAGCCCGCCCGTATACCGCGCCGCCCCCGCCGTGGGCAGAACATGACTGGGACCAGAGGCTTTGTCACCATAGGCAACCGTGGTTTCTTCGCCCAAAAATAACGAGCCATAACACTGCAATCTTTGCAACCACCAATCCAAATCTTTCGCCTGAACGGTAAGATGCTCTGGCGCGTAATCGTCCGAACAGGCTGCCATCTCTTCACGCGAATCGCACAAAATAACCTCGCCATAATCACGCCAAGCGGCGGTGGCATTATCGCGATTAACCTGTGGCAAATCGGCAATCAAATCAGGCATCCGCGCCATCACAGACTCCGCCAAAACCTTATCATCCGTCACCAACCAAACCGGCGAATTATAGCCATGCTCTGCCTGCCCAACCAAATCCGTGGCAACGATTTCCGCGTCCGCCGTGCTATCCGCCAGAATCAAACTATCGGTCGGCCCCGCTATCATATCAATACCAACCCGCCCATAAAGCTGACGTTTTGCCTCTGCCACAAACTGATTTCCCGGCCCAACAACGATATCAACGGCAGGCAAACCAAACAGCCCAAACGCCATAGCCGCAACACCCTGCACCCCGCCCATGGATAAAATATGGGTTGCCCCGCACAGATTGGCGGCGTAAATAATCGCGTCGCTCACGCCCTCATTGCCACGCGGGGGCGAACAGGCGGTTATCTGTGGCACACCCGCAACCGCCGCCGCCGTGACCGTCATCATGGCAGAGGCAATATGGCTATACCGCCCGCCCGGCACATAACAGCCCGCCGCACGGACGGGAATACACCTTTGCCCAGCAATCAAACCAGGGCGGATTTCGTTTTCAAATTCGGCAAGGCTGTCCTTTTGCAACTGGGCAAAATTGCGGATATTCTCATAGGCAAAATGAATATCGTCCTTTAATTTTTGCGATACTTTCGCGCTGGCTTGCGCGATTTGATCGGCGGTTAGCACGGGTGGCAAGGTGTAATTATCCAGCTTTGCCGCGTAATCACGGGCGGTTTGCTCGCCGCCTGTTTCAATCTCTGCCAGCATTTTTTGAACGATGTTTTGCACATCGGTTGAATCTGTAGCGTGGGTTTTAGAGGCGCGTTTTAAATAATGGCGGGTCATGTAAATCCTGTTTTTAAGAAGAGTGTTCGGAGTAATACCGCCCGCAGGATAGCAAAAAACAAGACAATAACAAAGGGTAAAAACGGGTTTTATCGGGGTTTATCACGGTTTATAGGGACGATTGGTTTAATTTTTTTAACCCCTTGCCAAGTCTGCGATAATCAGTTATACACCAGCATATCTGGTTTATAGGGGTTTAGCTCAGTTGGTAGAGCATCGGTCTCCAAAACCGAGGGTCGTGGGTTCGAGTCCCTCAGCCCCTGCCAGATTCTTTTCGCTTTTTTGCGCACTTGGTAAAGGGTGGAAAGGCGTAGTACTTGACGGCACACACTCCCCTTTATATGAACCTGTAAATCGCTAAAATCCCGCCTAAAATCCCGCCTAAAACCCCCAGGCCGCCCCGATATAAGGTGCCGCCGTAAAGGTATTAATCCCAACATTAATCCCAACCCGTTTCACCCGCACAATCGCGCCAAGATTAAGATTAACCGCGCTACGGCTGGTCGCCTCATCAGGCACAGAATAATTCCGTTTGCCCGAGTTATTAAGCGCACCAGAGGCATCATTCAGCTCTACCCGTCCCGCTTCTATCCCAAACCCCAGCCCGCCGTACAAAATCAACGACCGCGAGGTGGCAAAGGTCAGCCCGAAATTAACCATAGTGATACGCGAATAACGTGCCTCAATGGGATGGGATGGAAAGCTATCCACGGTTAGAAAATCATAAAAAATAGGGCGTTCGGTGTCCAAATTCGTGGTGAAACTGGCGTAGAACCCGGGGCGAAACGCCTCATCCGGAGTCGCCTTCCAACGGGCATGAAACAGACCAAAGCTGAGCAATTCAGACCCCTTATGCCTGCTATAATCAAGGGTGAAAAACAGCTTTGTCGGCTTGGACAATTCAATCTCTTGCAAAGTGCGCGGTTGCGGTTGTTGCTGTTGCTGAGCGTAAAGCACGGATGGCGCAAACGGCACCCCCGCGCATAGCAAAACAACGCAAACACGGATAAAATAAGGCAGGGAGAATCGAGACATAGCAGTCCTATTATGAAAGTAAATATGCCAAAGTTTGCCCAAGGCTTGCGCATTATACGAAAAATCACGCAGAATGCAAGGGGTAAATGGTTTTTTGTGCGCACTTGTGCATCACTTTTTTTTGTCTTTTTGTTGTTTTTAAGGATAATATGGGCGTATTCCCGCGTGTGAAAAAATCATAAAAATGTTATCTACCCGTGTATGAAAACCTGCATCTTCCGCATAATTATGATACTCTGCCTATCCGTCAGCCCCAGTGCCGTGCGGGCGGGCGCGGATAAAACCATTGAAACGGCGGGCGATATCATTCAAATCCTTAATCCCCTGACCGCCCTTGGCATCAGTTATTTCAAACGCGATTGGGAAGGTTTGGCGCAAATCTCAAAGACCATAGGTGTTAATTTTGTCGCAACCCATGTTTTGAAACGCGGGTTGAATAATGTGCGAGTTGGCGATTATCAGCTGGGCGAGCGTCCCAATGGCGGTGATTTTAATTTTCCCTCTGGTCATACCAGTGCGGCGTTTTCTGGCGCGTGGTATTTGCACAAACGCTATGGTATTCGGTATTCTGCCGCGCCCTTGGCGGGGGCGGTTTTTGTCGGGTATTCGCGGATTCATTCGGATCATCACGATTTGGCGGGGGTTCTGGCGGGGGCTGCCGTGGGGATTTTATCGGCAGAGATTTTTACCCGCGCGATTGATGATGAAACCGTGACTATGGGCGTGGGGTATGAGGGCGGCAGTGGTGTGACGCAGGTTTATTTTGTTAAAAGGTTTTAGGGTTTTTTGCTCTTTTTTGCTCTTTTTTAGAAGTAAGTCTAAAAATAAGGTATTGACTCTTATATTTTTATACTTGTAAGGTGTTTTGCGTATTATCAAACATTTATACGAGGATATACACCATGGATGAAAAGAACATTAAAAAATGTATTAGGCACATTATTTTAGATGGCTGCGATGATGTTATCAAACCGCCCTTTTTTAATGAAACGCCCGAAATAAAGTTATCAAAGAGCAAAATGATTATTGATAATGGGGAAATACTTGAAAAAAGCTGGAATGATTTTTTTATTTTAGAAATTAGAAAAAAACCTGACGAGGTTGGGGGAGTACAGGAAATCCTTGTTCCCAAAGGAAGATACACCTTTCGCCAAATTAGACAAATTTCACTATTAGATACACTCAAATACACATCCTTAGTTTTTTCTTTAGGAACACTCATAGAAAAGAACCGATTAAAAAAAGATATTGTTTTCTCAAATCGTTTTTCCGAGCGCAAAATAATAATGCTAGACAGGACAGGATACGATAAGTTTAGACAAAAATCAAAAAAACTATCCGAAACCAAAACTTATAAAGTTAAAATAATTACTGATATATCAAATTTTTATGATCGTCTTAATCTACACGAGTTAGAAAATAGGCTTATTCAAATTAATTGCGATGAAAAAATTGTTAAACAAATCAATACAATACTTTCAACATGGTCTGCTAAAAAATCTTTCGGCATACCTGTTGGAAGCGATGCCAGTCGTCTATTAGCAGAGGCGATGTTAATAAATGTGGATAGAGAATTACAGGAACAAAAAATTAAATTTATTCGCTATGTTGATGATTACCGGATATTTACAAAAAATCAAATAGAAGCTTATGAGGCTATGCAAATTTTAACAAATGCGCTCGCACGCGAAGGACTTTTTTTAAACTCTGGTAAAACAAAAATTATAGACTTAACTCAATCACACGACGAAGAGGGTGAAAAAAAGGATGTGTTTGATGCGCCAGACCCAAATCAAAAAACTGAAAGAACAAAAACTTACTCTACTGGCTACGCAACAAGAATAGCCAAATACTTTCAATACCCTGGTCAGGAGGCAATAAAAGAATTTCAAAAAATTAATCTTGAAGATTTTTGGGGAAAAATTTCAGCTACAGATGCACACGAAGATAATCTAAAAAAATACATAAAAGCATCGCTTTATACTAAAAAACCAGAATTTCAAAATTTGGTAATATGCTTGAATATATACCCGCATCTCTTTCCTTATGTTTGCGATGGTATTGTAAAATCTATCCAAGATAGCAAAATAAATTTTAACTCTAAATTTCTTGAAGCCGCAAACACCTTCTTTCAAGACATTTTTATTAATGCAAAACAAAACGATTATTTAAGAATTCAGTCTGCAAGAGCCCTATTGGCGATTGACACGAACGGCGCTGAGTTTTTATCAAAGCAAATCTTTGAAATTGATACAACGCATCAAATACTGTTTTCCCAATTAATTATGCTATTGGGTGAAAAAATAGACGGGAATACTGCATTAAAACTAAAGGAAAAATTTGGTGATTATGGCGAGCATATTCGTACAACTATTTTTTGGTATTTCGTAACTTGCTCTAAAATGCACGACGAAGGACTACGACCAATTATCAAACACATGATTGACCATACAACTAATCCATCTTTGAAACTATTTTATAACAAACTTAAAAATAAAAATGCATCTAAAAAAAATAAAAAAAGACCATAAGTGCGGGTATATGATAAGAATCTTTCACTGTTCGTCCCTATATGTAAAGAAAACTGGATTATCTTTACATATAAACAAAGATATGTAAAGAAAACTGGATTATCTTTACATATACACAAGGATATGTAAGATTACAAGCCTTTTCTTTACATATTGGCAAAGCCTCTCCTAAAACAAAAAAAGCCACCCTTTCGGGTGGCTTTCCTTGTTTTTACAACATATACAGTATTCATTAAAAGCATTATCCTTACCCTTCCCCTTTGGATTGGCGGTGACCTACTCTCCCACGTCTTAAGACGCAGTACCATCGGCGCAGTGGCACTTAACGACCGAGTTCGAGATGGAATCGGGTGTTTTGCTCACGCTATGACCACCAAACCAAAGAGGAAGGGGGGATTTTATAAGATGTTTGTCTTTCACTTTTGCAGCCCAGTAAAGCCAGAATAAATCTGTCTATTACTGAATCAAATCAAGCCTATCGGGCGATTAGTATCGGTCAACTGAACGCATTACTGCGCTTACATATCCGACCTATCGACGTGGTGGTCTTCCACGGCCCTCAAGGGAGACCTTGTTTTTGGGGGGGCTTCCCGCTTAGATGCCTTCAGCGGTTATCCTGTCCGATCATAGCTACTCTGCACTGCGGCTGGCGCCACAACAGATCCACCAGTGGATCGTTCACCCCGGTCCTCTCGTACTAGGGGCAACTCCCATCAAGTCTCCTACACCCACGGCAGATAGGGACCGAACTGTCTCACGACGTTCTAAACCCAGCTCACGTACCTCTTTAAATGGCGAACAGCCATACCCTTGGGACCTACTCCAGCCCCAGGATGAGATGAGCCGACATCGAGGTGCCAAACACTGCCGTCGATATGGACTCTTGGGCAGTATCAGCCTGTTATCCCCGGCGTACCTTTTATCCGTTGAGCGATGGCCCTTCCACTCGGGACCACCGGATCACTATGACCGACTTTCGTCTCTGCTCGTCTTGTCAGACTCGCAGTCAGGCGGGCTTATGCCATTGCACTCAGCGACCGATTTCCGACCGGTCTGAGCCCACCATCGCGCGCCTCCGTTACTCTTTAGGAGGCGACCGCCCCAGTCAAACTACCCGCCACACAGGGTCCCGGATCCGGATAACGGACCGCGGTTAGACATCAAGACAGACAGGGGTGGTATCTCAAGGGAAGCTCCACACGAACTGGCGTCCATGCTTCAAAGCCTACCACCTATCCTGCACACGTCTGACCTGATGCCAGTGTGAAGCTGTAGTAAAGGTGCACGGGGTCTTTCCGTCTAACCGCGGGAAGCCTGCATCTTAACAGGCAATTCAATTTCGCTGAGTCTATATTGGAGACAGCGGGGAAGTCGTTACGCCATTCGTGCAGGTCGGAACTTACCCGACAAGGAATTTCGCTACCTTAGGACCGTTATAGTTACGGCCGCCGTTTACTGGGGCTTCGTTTCAGTGCTTGCACACCTCCATTTAACCTTCCAGCACCGGGCAGGCGTCAGACCCTATACGTCGTTTTACAACTTCGCAGAGCCCTGTGTTTTTAGTAAACAGTCGCCACCCCCTGGTTTGTGCCCCCGACCAAGACTTGCGTCCCAATCGGGCCTCCTTCTCGCGAACTTACGGAGGTATTTTGCCGAGTTCCT
>OY365738.1:1512500-2412410 GCA_959347345.1 uncultured Amylibacter sp.
ATGTAAAACGCAAGCATCAACAATAACGGTAAAACGATTTACTATCATGTATCAAGTAAATACTTTGCATCAATACGCGCCATTTTTGTCAACAGACGTTCGCGTTCCGCATCACGTTTTTTCTTATAGGCAAACAAATCCACGGCTTTAATACGCCGATGCCGACCAATAAGGGTATGGGCAATTTGCTCTTCATCAAGAATTTTAATCAAATAGGGACGCGATACATTCAACAGATCCGCAGCCTGTTGGGTTGTAAGCTCTGCCCCATAAGGCACCATTTGAAACCCACGCCCACTGGAAATCAGCCGTAAAACATCCAAAAATGTTTTAGCAACACCATGGGTAAGAACCACATCCGCTGATCGTTCTTTGTCTATGGTGATACCGATTTTTGTTGTACCATTTGATTGATTTGTTGCTGCCAAAATCTGGCGCAAACTATCGGCACACTTAATATCAATTTCTTTGGGTAGGCGTTCGTGGAACGCAGATTTAACAGACATTTTATTTTCCTACTTTTTAGTCGTTTTACCCCACACATGCAGGGTTGTTTTCATAACTAGCACCAAAACGAACAAACTGCAATATTCGCAATAAACGAAACGGGTAAAGAATTCGTTACCTGTGGCAAAAATAAACCACCCTGCGGGAGGTTCTACCCTGCTGAGCGCGCCCGCTTGGCATTCTTACGCCGTCTAGCAAAATCCCGATAAACCAGCAAAACAAGGGCAATCCCGCAATACACCAACGGCTCCGTCTCCCACGTTTTCTTTAACAAAACAAAATGCAGCACCGCCCCGATAATCGCGACATAAGTCAATTTATGCAAACGACCCCATTTTATCGGTCCCATCTTGCGAACCACCTTATCGCGAGAGGTTATAGCCAAAGGAATCATCACCACAAACGACAGCACACCGAACATAATATAGGGGCGACGGGTGATATCTTGCACAATGGTGCGCCATTCCAACTGCACATCCAAGAACAAATACACCGACAGATGCGCCATTGCCATGAAAAACGCAGTCAGCCCAAGGGCGCGGCGGTATTTCACCAGATTAACCCCCGTGATATTGCGAATCGGAGTAATCAGCAACGAAGCCACCAGAAACTTCAACGCCCATTCGCCCAATTGAAATTCCAGATATTTCTGCGGGTCGGGGATGAACCTCGTGAAAACATTATAAAACAACGACGTAACCAGCCCAACCCCAAGGATATAAATCAGCCAGTGAGGGATTTTCTTTGTTGTTTGATTCAGGGTTGCGGTGATGTTCATAACGATTCCCTCTTTTTAAACGAATTTACCCAAACGTTCCCTAAAAGAACTTCGCCAAATCCATACCTTCATACAAACCAGCCACCTCATCGCCATAGCCATTCATAAATAAGGTTGGAATCTTGCCAGCAAACAAGCCTCCACCCAGTGGGCGTTCGCTCGCCTGTGACCAACGTTTGTGATTCACATCGGGATTGACATTGGAATAAAACCCATATTCCCGCTTGCTATATTTGTTCCAAGAGGTAGGCGGTTGAACATCCGTCAGGGTGATTTTAACAATCGATTTTATCGACTTAAACCCGTATTTCCAAGGCACAATCAGGCGTAACGGTGCACCGTTTTGATTGGGCAGCTCTTCCCCATACATCCCCGTTGTCATCAAGGTTAAATCGTGCAGAGCCTCATCCAAACGCAACCCTTCAACATAGGGATAGGGAATCACGCTGATACGGTTTTGGTCGGGCATTTCTTCGGGGCGATACAGGGTTTCAAAGGCAATGTATTTCGCGCCGCTTTGCGGTTCTATCTGCGCCAATAGCTCGTGCAAAGGAAACCCAATCCACGGCACAATCATTGACCAAGCCTCAACACACCGAAACCGATAAATCCGTTCTTGCATGGATTTGCCACCCAAAATATCGGACAAATCATAAATCCCAGGTTTATTCACCATCCCGCCAATTTCCACAGACCATGGGTCGGTGGTGAGCTGATGGGCATATCGTGCAGGGTCGCTTTTGGCCGTGCCGAATTCATAAAAATTGTTATAATTCTCTACCACTTCCTTTGGCGTGATTTCGCCATCCACGGTATATTTGGATTTTGTCGCGTCGATGGTTTTTGCCTGCGCTGGACGCGCCAGCCCGTGGCCAATCCCCAGCGCGGCCGCGGCCGCAATAATCTGACGGCGGTTTAAAAACACCGATTTGGGGGTTATATCTGAATATTTGAGTGTCATTGTTAGGGTCTTTCTTGGTTTATTGAATCTTCCATCCGCACTTTACAAGGAAACCGCACTAGATTGCAATACCTTTTTTACACAGCTAGCCATTTTGTGATTTTGCCCCAACTTCTGGCCAGATTTCATCCATCGCCATGCTCTGCCCATCCCCGCGAGTCATCCGCACATGATGGCGGGTCATATCACGCGGTTCCAGCACGCCAACGGAATGGGCGACGATACCGACCTCTTTGACGATACTTTGGGCGTATTTCATCACTTTATCGGCTTTATTTTCTGGCACCAAGCCCTTTTGAAACCGCTTATTATGGGTGGTTATACCAGTGGGGCAAGTGTTTTTATTGCATTTTAACGCTTGGATACAGCCCAGTGAAAACATAAACCCCCGTGCCGAGCTGACAAAATCCGCGCCAGTTGCCAGAGCCCAGGCGACATCCCCAGGCACAACCAATTTCCCCGAAGCAATCAGGCGAATCCGCGATTGCAAACCGCGTTCTGCCAGTATATCAACGACTCTGGGCAGGGATTCGCGCAAGGGCAAGCCGACCAAATCCATCAGAGGCATCGGTGCCGCCCCCGTGCCACCATCGCCGCCATCCAAGGTAATAAAATCGGGGGCAGAGTCCATCCCCCGCGCCAGTACCATATCCAATAAATCAGCAAGGGCGGTAAAACTACCCATCACGGTTTTGATACCAACAGGCTTACCCGTCACGGCGCGAATATGGGCGATTTTATCCAAAAGTTCCTCATTACTAGCAATGTCAGTATGGCGATTGGGTGAAATACTGGGCTCGCCAATTTTAATACCGCGAATCTCGGCAATTTCCTTTGTCACCTTTTCTGCCGGTAAAATCCCGCCTTTCCCAGGTTTAGCCCCTTGGGAGAGTTTAATCTCAAACATCCGCACCTGTTCTATCTCCGCCAGTTGTTTTAAGCGGTCATCGCAGAGGTTGCCCGCTTCATCACGCACTCCGTATTTTGCTGTGCCGATTTGAAAAACGATATCGCACCCACCCTCCAAATGAAACGGGGATAATCCGCCCTCACCCGTGTTCATCCAGATATTGGCCTTTTTCGCGCCCAAAGACAAAGCCCGCACGGCAGGGCGTGAAAGCGCACCATAGCTCATGCCAGATATATTAAAAAAACTGGGGGCGAAATAGGGGATGCGGCAACTGGTGCCGATTTGCATCGGTTTGACTTCAACCTTGTCCGAATCCAAAGGCGGATAGGGTGCATTGACAAAAATCGGCGTATTCGGCACGGTCAAATTGCGGGTAGAGCCGAAGGCAATGGTATTAGACGCACCGCTGGAGCTCCGCGTAATCCAATTACGCACGGCGCGGTTAAAGGGCATTTCCTCGCGATCCATGGCAAAAAAGTATTGGCGAAAGAATTCGCCCAATTCGGTGAAAATCTTGCGAAACCGCCCGACAACGGGGTAGTTTCGGCGTACCGCATCCTCTGTCTGCAAACGGTCAATCACGAACAGCACGATGACGACCAGAAAACCCAGCCCAACGGCAAAGATAAAAACTGTCGCCAGTGTTTCTAAAAGATTGCCAACAACGTTCATATACAGCATTTTGTGTTCCTTTTTTAGGGCGGGGGTTAGGGGATTATGCCAAAGTAGAGCAAGCCCACCCCGATAAGCAAAGCGGTTATTGGCCAAAACATCAAGGCGATTCTTAGGATGGCAAAGAGAAATAGGCGAATAATCCACATCATGGGGAGTGTTTAGCGGGTTTGGTGGGATTTAACAATAACGATTAACGATTAACGATGAATGATTAACGATGAATGGTAATTTTAGCCCTTCGGGCTTTGCACCATAACTTTGTTATGTCGCCACGGGGCACGCCCGCTTGCTCTTACGAGCAAGCGGGCGTGCCCAAAGCCTGTTATTTTAGGAAAGACCTTGCCAAACATAACCCATGCCCTTCTAAAAGCTGGTCGGCATTGCGTAGCAATGACGAAGACCCGCAAGGGCATTCATTATTATTCTAGAGCAGTTCTATAATTCTAGGAAACGACCGCCCAAAAAGGGTGGTCGCGCGCACCCTCACCCCCACGGGTGCGCGTCAGCTTATCGGTTGTACTGGGTCAGTGTATTTTAGAGTCGCTGGTGACGCAAGCTCCCTAACACCTAACAACCAAGACGCACACCCTTCGGGTTCGCGCGACCCACGTGCCACCATGAATAATGGTTATTTTATTTAAAACAGCGTTTGCCAAGCATAGCCAAAGGCTTTTGTGTATGGGCTTTACGCAAGTAAAGCTCTATATGCACAAAAGCCCCCGTTAATCATTAATCGTTAATCGTTAATCATTTACAACTCCCCCATCATACTCTATACACAAACAAACCCACCAAACCGAGACTTCCCCATGAAACATGATGACCGCATAATTGTCGCCCTAGATTTACCTAATCTTATTGAATGCGAAGCAATGGTAGAAAAACTAGGCGATAGCGTTAGTTTCTACAAAATCGGGTTGGGAATGCTCTGCCAAGGCGGGTTGGGCTTGGCAATCGAGTTAAAAAACCAAGGCAAACGCGTCTTTCTGGATATGAAATTCTTTGATATCGGCGCGACGGTGGAAAAAGCCGTACGAGGCGTTGCCCAATATGATTTGGATTTTCTAACCGTGCATGGCGACCCTTATGTTGTCCGTGCGGCGGTTGAGGGACGCGGGGATAGCCCGATGAAAATCCTTGCCGTGACGTTTTTAACCTCGCTTAACCGCGCCGATTTGGATGAGGCTCTGATACAAAACGGGGCGATTGAAACGCTGGTGGTTGACCGCGCCCGCCGTGCGTTTTTGGCTGGGGCGGATGGGGTGATAGCCTCGCCCCACGAAGCCGCCGCGATTCGTGCCCTGCCAGAAGCCAAAAATAAACTGATTATCACGCCTGGGGTGCGCCCATTGGGGGCGGATAATAACGACCAGAAACGTATTACCACACCAAAAGAAGCTATCCAAAACGGAGCGAATCATATCGTCGTAGGTCGCCCGATTTTGAATGCAGACAATCCACGCGATGCGGTATTAAAAATCCTTGAAGAACTAAATGAAGCAGATTTGGGTGGCACATAAAACCTACCCCGCAATCACCTCTGCCCGTTGCGCCCCTAGTCCTTCAACGCTGATTTCCACCACATCCCCCGCGCCCAGAAACCGAGGCGGAGTTTGCCCCAACCCGACCCCTGCGGGTGTGCCAGTGATAATCACATCCCCCGTCCGCAACGCCATATACCCACTGATTTTATGGATAATCATAGCACAGGAAAAAATCATCTCTCGCGTATTGGAATCCTGCTGGATTTCCCCATTCACCAGGGTTTGCAGTTTCAAATTCTGCGGGTCGCCGATTTCATCAGGAGTCACCAGATAAGGCCCAATCGGACCAAAACTGGGAGCGGATTTGCCTTTAATCATCTGCCCGCCACGGTTTTTCTGAAACTCGCGTTCCGACACATCGTTGGCGGCGAAATAGGCCGATACATAATCCAAGGCCGCCTCCTCGCTGACTTGATAGCAATCCTGCCCGATAACCATGCCCAATTCCACCTCCCAATCCGTATGAACGGACGGCTTGCCCGCGTCTTTTGGCAGGATAATAGGGTCATAGGGGCCGTTAATACAAGTGGTTGCTTTGGAAAACAACAAAGGCTCTGGCGGGGTGCGAGACCCCGTTTCCTTCACATGATCGTGATAATTCAAACCAATAGCGAAAAACGTGGGAATATCGCGCAAACACGCGCCAATACGCTCACCTTTAGGCAGGGTAGGCAGGCTGTCCGTGTCCAAGGATTGCAGACGTTTCAGGGTTTTTATTGAAACAGCCTCGCCATAAAAATCATGGACATAGGCGGATAAATCGCGGATATGCCCAGCTTCGTCCAGCATGGCTGGGATTTCTTTGCCACGTTCCCCGTATCGCAATAATTTCATAACGGTCTTTCGGTTTTGTGGTTTATGGTGTGGTGAAGGTGAGGATGATTAAAACGATCGCCGTCAGGACGCACAGGCGGATTGACCAGCGAACAAAGCCATCAAAGGTTTGCTCCTGCGCGGTTATATCCATTTGCCCGTGGGTGTGGGTTTTTTTTGCTCTGGGGTTTTTTGCTTTTGTGGGTTTTGCCATTTTTAGCTCCGTCTTTGGTGTTAGTGATTAGTGGTTTAGCGTAATAATGCCATAAGTGCGGGGGATTGTAAATAACGATTAACGATTAACAACTAATCACTAATCACTAATCACTGGCAAAAAACCGCAAAACCCCATTCTCATCCAGCTCCCGCGTTATTTTCCCCGCCAAATACAGGTGGTTAAGATGCGCCAAGGCCTCTGCCAAGGCCAACCCAAACTCCCCATCCTTAATCGTGCGTTTATACAAAACATCAAAACACCCGACAGCCGTATTCGGCACGCGTAAAAATTCCACCAACCGAGCCAAAGCCCCATGATGATTGTCAATTAACTGCCCCAACCGTGCGGGCAGTCCGATAAACGGCAGCTTATGCCCGCATAAAACAAAATGGTCGTCGCGGGCAACGCGGCGGAACGATTCGCAACTTGCCAGCCAATCGGACAGAGGGTCGGCCAAAGGCTCGGTCGGATAAACGCCGATATTGGGGGAAATAGTCGGCAGGACTTGATCACCCGCAATCACCAAATTATCGCTCTGCGACCAGAGCGTCACTTGATCGGGCGCGTGACCTCCGCCCAGCCGAACCTGCCAATCGCGCGTGCCAATGGATAAAACATCGCCCTCATCCAATCGATGAAAGCCCAAAGGCATCGGATACACACAATCGGCAAAATTAAACGGGCGTTTGCCGGTGCGCTCGGCAATAATATCGGCGCTGACCCCAGCCGTGCGGTAGAACTCCACGGCTTGCTGCGACCAAACCTCGCACACATCCAACGTCATCATCCGCGAATACAGCCAAGCCGTGCGGCTGGTATAAAGCCTTGCGTTCTGCGTCGTTTGCAACCAACCCATCATGCCGACATGGTCTGGATGATGATGCGTTAGAATAAGCCGAGTTATCGGCAAACCGCCCAAAGGGCCGCGCAAAATATCCTGCCAGAGGGCGATTGCGTCCTTACTATAATACCCGCTATCAATCACGCACCACCCATCCCCATCCCGCAGGGCAAAGATATTCACGTGGTCCAGTGCCATAGGCAGGGGCAGGCGTAGCCAGAGAACTCCATCAGCGATTTCAATCGCTTCGCCGATTTTTGGGGGGGTATCAAAGGGATAGGTTATTGGAGTCATCGTTTAGGCTTTTATTTTGCTTTTATACTATTTGGCGGTTATGTATAGTCTTTTGTGCGTAAATAAGATAAAAATGCGGTTATGAAACCTCCTGTGAAAACATCCATTTTATCAACTCACCCCGATGATATAACGCGGGCGGCAGATATCCTGTGCGCGGGTGGGCTGGTGGCGTTTCCGACAGAGACAGTTTATGGGCTGGGCGCGGATGCGCAGAATGACGCGGCGGTGGGCGCGATATTTACCGCGAAAAACCGCCCCGCCAATAATCCGCTGATTGTGCATGTGAAGGATATTGGGGATGCTTGCGCCTTTGCAAGGTTTGATAAGGTGGCGATGGCTTTGGCTTCGGCGTTTTGGCCTGGCGCGCTCAGTTTGGTTTTGCCAGTGCGGGATGTTGGGCCAGAATCTGAAGGACTATCTGGGTTGGTTACGGCGGGCTTGGATACCGTGGCGATTCGCGTGCCGTCTGATAAAACCGCACAGGCGGTGTTGGGCGCGTTTGCTTTGGCACGGGGTGGGAGCGTGGGGATAGCCGCACCCTCTGCCAATCCGTCTGGGCGGATAAGCCCGACCCTTGCGGCACATGTTATCGCTGGGCTGGATGGGCGGATTGATGCGGTAATTGATGGGGGGAGTTGCTCGGTTGGGTTGGAATCAACGATTTTATATCCACGAGCGGATGGCTCGGTTGAGGTGCTGCGGGCGGGTGGTATAAGTGCCGAGGCAATAGCCGAGGTGATTGGCGTGATGCCGATTATGGGGGGTTCGTCTGTTTCCCCTATTTTATCCCCCGGGCAACTGGCGGTTCATTACGCCCCCAAAACCACCCTAGCCATGGGAGTTTTGTCACCCCGTCCAGGCCAGCTCTATCTTGGGTTTGGCGATGGCGAGCTGAGGGCTTTAAACCTATCCCCGAGCGGCGATTTAACCGAGGCCGCCCATAATTTATTTGATTATTTACATAGGTTAGACAGCCAAGCTCTGGCTTTGGGTAAGACCATAGCCGTTGCCCCAATCCCCAACCACGGACTAGGCGTGGGGATTAATGACAGGCTACGCCGAGCCTCTGGGTAACGATTAACGATTAACGATTAATGGGGTTTTAGAGTTGCCCGCTTTCTTTGCCTAGTCTTTCATAAGCCTCAGAATCTTTAATCATCATGTTCCCGTTTGCAGAATCAAAGGGCGTTTTATTATTAGCATCGGTTAAGGTGGCATCTGCTTTAGCATCCAACAAAGCCGTAATAACATCAGGGTTTCTAGTTCCAAATGCTGCTCCATGAAGTGGTGTGCGCCCTTTATCATTCTTCGACAACACGTTGGCTTTAGCTTTCAATAATTCTGTAATAATTTCTACTTTTGGATTCCATCTTGCCGCTAAATGAAGGGGTGAATTTCCCATGCTATCCTTTGCATCCAAGTGCGGATTATCACGCACCAATGTACTAATCACATCAGGGTCGCTATTAAACATTGCCGCGAGATGAAGCGGCATATGTCTATGGTACTCGCTCCGTTCATCCAGTTCTCTTCCATTTTCTAAACAAAGTTGAATATCTCCAAAAGTTGCATTTTGCCAAACATAAACAGGCGCATTTTGCCAATGTTGCATTATTATTTCAAGTGTCATACCATATATCCTTTCTAAATAGTAAAAGCTCTTACCATAATATAATAACTTAACAAATTATTCGCAAGACCTATTTTTATATCATGGCTCAAACCGTGAATCGCTTAACGCCCAATAAGCATCAGTGCCTTTAATTGAATGCCTAACCGTTCCGTCATTATCCATTGCAAAGCTAAAAGGCACTTTCTTATCTATGTTAATTGCCTTGCCATCTGCCCCAGCATTTAACAAAGTCATAATAACTTTGGGATTTGGACTATTCAATGCCGCCCAATGAAGTGGGGTATCTTCACCAATAGTCCGTGCATGGATATCAGCCCCAGCGTCCAATAAAATAGTGATAATTTCAGGGTTAGGGTTTCCAAATGCTGCCTCATGAAGTGGTGTGCTTTTATCCATATCACGGATATTTACATTTGCACCAGCCGTCAAAAATGCTTTAATCACATCAGGGTTTTTATTTCCGAGTGCTGATTCATAAAGCGGTGTGCGACCTCTTGCATCACGCACATTTATGTCTGCCCCTAATGCCAACAGGGTGGCAGTTACATCAAGATAGGCGTTTTTTGCCGCGTAATGAAGTGGGGTAAATCCAATATAATCCCGCGAATTTATATTTGCACCCGCCTCCACCAGCATCATAATTACTTCAGGTTTTGTATTAAACTGCACTACCCGATGAAGCGGTGTTTGCCCAGACTCATCTCGCGCATGGACATCTTCCCTATCATTCAGGCAGTTTTCCATTTTTTCAGGTGTTTGATTTCCCCAAAAAAAATCTTCTTTATCTATCCATCTATGGCAATCCTGCGCCAAAGCGGGCAACGCCCCCGCAAACACAAGAACCGCTAGGGCAAGACCCATTCGTGCTATTTTCAATAGTTTATTTTGCATGTCATTATCCTTTCACCTAGACTAGGCATTCACAATTCACAATTCACAATTCATCATTCATCACTAATAACTAACAACTAACAACTACGCACGCCCCGAAACCCCCGACAACACCCTCGGATCAACGCCGATACTATGCATCGCCGCCCCCCATTTATCATCATTCGCCACCTCAAACACCAGCCGATAATTCCCCTCAGTCAATAACCACCCGCCGCCCGATAATTCCGCCTCTAACTGCCCGGCGTTCCACCCCGCATACCCCAGCGTAAATAACTTTTGCAACGGCCCTTGACCGCGCGATATATCCTCCAATATATCCAGCGAAGCCGTCATCCCAAAAGTCTCATTCACCGCCAGAGTCTCTGCCCCCGTTTTATAATCCGTTGAATGCAAAACAAAGCCACATTCGCGCTCTACCGGTCCGCCGAAATGAATATCCACCCCGGTAATCGGGCGCAACGGTTTAATCTTTAACCGTTTCAAAACATCATCAAACCCCAGCCCGTCAATCGGTTTGTTAATAACCAACCCCATCGTGCCGTCCTTGGAATGCGAGCATATATAAATCACACTACGGTCAAACCGCGAGTCTTCCACATGGGGTGTGGCTATCAGCAATTTCCCAACAAGGGAGGAGTTTTTAATCTGTTTCATGACATATATCCTAGCCGTCCTTCATATATTATGCAAGAGGTTTTTTGCAATAGTTTGATAGGATTTTGCCATAACCTTATCAACCACCACAATCGGCACACCATCATCGCCACTTTGACGAATGGACAAATCCAAGGGGATTTCACCCAGAAAGGCTATGCCATGCTTGGTTGCCTCGGTTTTCGCCCCGCCCGTGCCGAAAATATGCGCGGTATCACCGCACTTCGGGCAGATATAATGCGCCATATTTTCCACCAGTCCGTAAATCGGAATGTTTAACCGCACAAACATATCCAAGGCTTTGCGTGCGTCCAGCAGGGCTATATCTTGGGGGGTGGAGACGATAACCGCCCCATCAAGGGCGATTTTCTGCGACAGAGTCAGTTGCACATCGCCCGTGCCAGGCGGTAAATCCACCAGCAAAATATCCAGCTCGCCCCATTCCACCTGTAACAGCATCTGTTGCAAGGCACCCATTAACATCGGGCCACGCCAAATCACGGCTTGGTCGGCGGCAACCATTAAACCCAGCGACATCATGGTGACTCCGTGGGCTATTAAAGGAATAATCCGTTTGCCATCGGGCGATTGCGGACGGGCAGATACCCCCATCATGTGGGGTTGCGAGGGGCCGTGAATATCCGCATCCAACAGCCCAATCCGCAAACCTGTTTGCGCCAAGGCTATCGCCAAATTACAGCTGAGCGTGGATTTGCCAACCCCGCCTTTGCCAGAGCCTATGGCAATAATCTGTTTCACTCCGTCTATCTTTTGACGGTCGGCGGAGGGTTTTGGATGCCCGCCTATTTTCAAACTGGGTTTCAAACTAGGTGGAGGTTTTGGCGGTGCATGCGCGGTTAAAACCACTTGGACGGATTCAACACCCGCGATATCCTGTATCACCTGCTGCGCCGCCGCCCGAACGGGTTCCATCCTTGGTGCGTCATCGGGTGCTGCCTCCAAAACAAACCGCACGTGGCTACCCGCCGCCCCATCCTCAATAACAATCGCGCGAACCATATCCAAATCAACAATGGACTTGCCACCCGTTGCACCAGATTTGGGCATCTGCACACGTGCCAGCTCTTGTAATATAGTCTCTTTTGTCAGGGTCATGGAGGGGCTTTCTAATGGGCTTTCTAAAATGGCGGCGATTTAGCTTGCCTTTTAACATAAAATCCCTAATCTTGCCACACCTAATAACCCCAACCAAAGGAGCCTCCATTATGACAACCCAGCATTCTACCCGTGCGGTAAATTATCAAATCCCACCCGAAGACGGGCGTATCCTGCCGTTTGACCAAGCCGAATACGACAGCCGAGTCGCGGGCTTGCGCGATATTATGAACGCAAAGCAACTGGACGCGGTTATCCTAACCTCTATGCACGGGATTGCCTATTATTCTGGGTTTTTATATTGTGCGTTTGGGCGACCTTATGCTTGCGTAGTGACGCTGGCCGCCATCACCACGGTATCGGCGGGAATAGACCACGGGCAACCCGCACGGCGGTCTGCCTGTGAAAACATCACCTACACCGATTGGCAGAGGGATAATTACTGGCGCACGGTTTTGCAATTATGCGGGGCGGGGGCAGAGATAGGGATAGAATCCGACCATATGACGCTGGCTATGCGTGATAAGACCGTGGATTTCCTATCGCCCAAATCGCTGATTGATATTGCCCCTGCGACTATGCGTCAACGTATGATTAAATCCCCAGCAGAGATTGAAATGATAAAAGGTGGCGCACGTATTGCCGATATTGGCGGGGCGGCGGTACGCGATGCGATACGCGAGGGTGTCCGTGAAATAGACGTGGCTATGGCGGGGCGTGATGCCATGGAACTGGCGATTGCCGAGGCTTTTCCAAACAGCGAGCTGCGCGATACTTGGGTTTGGTTTCAATCGGGGTTAAACACCGATGGCGCACATAATCCCGTCACCACCCGCCGATTGCAAAAGGGGGATATTTTATCGCTGAATACTTTCCCGATGATTAACGGGTATTATACCGCTTTGGAGCGCACTTTGTTTTTGGGCGAGCCTGATAAGGAGAGTTTGGCGATATGGAACGCCAATGTCGCCGCGCACGAGTTGGGCTTGGGTTTGATAAAACCTGGCGTGAAATGCAATGATATTTGCGCCGAGATTAACGAATTCTTTGCCGAGCGGGATTTGCTGAAGTACCGGACTTTTGGCTATGGTCATTCGTTTGGGATTTTATCGCATTATTATGGGCGCGAGGCGGAATTGGAACTACGCGAGGATATAACCACGGTGTTAAGTCCAGGGATGGTTGTGTCTATGGAGCCGATGCTGACTGTGCCTGCGGGGGTTTTGGGCGCGGGTGGCTATCGTGAGCATGATATTTTGGTGATAGAAGGTGGCAATGATGTGCAGAATATCACGGGCTTTGGCTATGGGCCTGAGCATAATATCATTAGTTGTTAGTTATTAGTTGTTAGTTATTAGTTTTTTTTGCCATCCAGTCACGTGCTAGTTTTTGGGCTTCCGCTATTTGTTCGGGTGTCATTTCTTTTGCGAGCGAGTCTCTTATCTTCACCGTATTTTTATGACCATTTAACATGGCAAGGTTAAACCACATATAGGCAAGGATATAATCTTGTGGAACACCCTGTCCAAGCCCATACTGTACTCCCAAATTATTCTGTGCATCTGCATACCCCTGTTCGGCGGACAGCCTAGTCCATTTCAACGCTTCTTTGTAATCCTGTGCAACTCCATCCCCGTTGCAATACGAAATCCCCAGATTATACTGCGCCCCTGCAGCCCCTTGTTCAGCGGACAGCCTAGTCCATTTTATCGCCTCCTTGTAATCCTGTGCAACTCCATCCCCGTTGCTATACATCTGCCCAAGATTATTTTGTGCCTGTGCAAACCCCTGTTGAGCAGATAGGGCAAACCATTTGAATGCTTGCTGATAATCCTGTTTAACACCTTCCCCTTTTCTATACATATGCCCCATATTATGCTGTGCCTCTGCATCCCCCTGCTTGACGGACAGCCTAAACCATTTTAATGCTTCTTGATAATCCTGTTCAACTCCATGCCCCTTTTTATACATAAACCCCAAATTATTCTGCGCACCTGCATGCCCCTGTTCGGCTGATACGCTATACCATTTTAATGCTTTCTGATAATCCTGTACAACGCCATGCCCGTCGCTATACATTAACCCTAGAAAAAACTGTGCCTGTGCATTTCCCTGTTTGACAGATAGGGTGTACCATTTTACTGCCTCTTTGTAATCTTGCACAACGCCAAATCCGTTTCTATACATCTGTCCTAAATTATTCTGTGCCTCTGCAAGTCCCTGTTCGGCGGATAGGATGAACCATTTCACTGCCTTCTTATAATCCTGCACAACCTCCTGCCCGTTGTAATAAAACAGCCCCAGATTATTTTGTGCATATACATACCCCTGTTCGGCAGATAATCTCAACCATTTCAATGCTTCCTTTTCATCCTGCACAACGCCGTCTCCATTGCTATACATTAGACCCAGATTATACTGTGCCTGTGCATCCCCCTTTTTGGCAAAAGGTTTTAACTCACGCAAAGCCGTTTCATAATCACCTTTATTAAGGGCTTTTATCCCCTTAACCAAATCATCCATAACAGGCGAGCCACGCGAAAATAATGATGCAAAAAATGCAAAAAGGGTTTTCATGGGCTTTCCTATCTTGTAAGTTTATTTGAAAATCACTATACCCAATAAACCCACAGAGTCAAGACTCCCACAACCTCCGCACAAAAATCCAAATCACTAATAACTAACAACTAATAACTCACAACTAAACGCAATGCTAGACCAACTCAAAGAAATTCACCCGATATTTGCCTCCGCTCCGCAAAGCACCAAATTCAAACACCTGCGCAAACGTATCATCCGCCAAACCCGCGAAGCCCTAGACCATTTCAAAATGGTTGACCGCGATGCCAAATGGCTGGTGTGTTTATCTGGGGGCAAGGATAGCTATACCCTGCTGGCCGCCCTGATAGAATTGCAATGGCGCGGGGTTCTGCCCGTGCAAATCCTAGCGTGTAATTTAGACCAAGGACAGCCCGAATTCCCCGCCACGGTTCTGCCCGAATTCCTGACCAAAATGGGGATAGACCACCGAATTGAATACCGCGATACCTATTCCATCGTTATGGATAAAATTCCCGAAGGACGCACCTATTGTTCGCTCTGCTCGCGTCTGCGCCGTGGGCATTTATACCGTATAGCGCGGGAGGAAGGGTGCAGCGCCATTGTTTTGGGGCATCATCGCGATGATATATTAGAGACGTTTTTGATGAACCTGTTTCACGGCGCAAGGCTGGCGGCTATGCCGCCCAAACTGTTGAATGAAGCGGGGGATTTGTTTGTTTATCGCCCCTTGGCGTTTGTCGCGGAAAAGGATTGCGCCGATTTTGCCGCGGCGATGAATTACCCGATTATTCCGTGCGATTTATGCGGCGCACAGGAGGGTCTGCAACGGGTGCAAATAAAACGCATGCTGGATGAGTGGGAAAAACACGCTCCAAACCGCCGTCAAGTGATGTTTAATGCCTTAATGACCGCCCGACCTTCGCATTTATTGGATACCGAGCTGTTTGATTTTGCTGGATTAAAAATCACCCCTTGACCTTTGGTGTGTTTTTAGGCAATAGGGGCGAAAAGTTTTTTGCACCCCATGTAAAAGTGTATAAAAACAAACATTAACACTAACACTAACACAGGCACGGGCAAGAGCAAAAACATGAACGACCAAGGCAACAACGATAAAAATCTTTTTCTAGCGATGGGGCTGTCGCTTGTGGTGATTCTGGGCTGGATGTATTTCTTTCCCCCAACCATCCCTGACACCGCTTCTGAATCGGGGGCGGAGACCGCCGAATCCACGCAAACCGATTCTGTCGCGGCCGCACCGATTATCACCACCCCTGCCCTAACCCCGCAAGAGGCGCGTGATACCGCCCTCACCCGCACCACGCGTATTCCGATTAGAACCGCACGGCTGGCTGGCTCTGTCGCTTTAATTGGCGCGAGGATTGATGATTTACGCCTGCTGGATTACAATGTCCGCCTGAATGATGATAGTGAAAAAATCACCCTGTTTTCACCCGAAGGCGCACCAGATGCCTATTACGCGATTCACGGCTGGGCACCTGCCTTTGGACTGGATTATGACGATGTGCCAACGGCTAAAACACCTTGGCAGGTGGAGTCTGGTTCGGAATTATCCGTGCAATCCCCGTTAAACCTCATCTGGGATAACGGCAAAGGCATCATCTTTCGCCGTCAAATCACCATTGACGCGGATTATCTTTTCACCATCACGCAAAGCGTTGAAAACAACACAAACAGCCCCTTTGCCCTTGCCCCCTACGGTATTATCGCCCGAAAGGGCGAGCCTGATACGGTCGGGTTTTATATCCTGCACGAAGGCGTAGTCCGTGCTTCTGACGGCGTGATTGAGGAAATTGATTACAACGATATGCCCGACCAAGATTTGGACACGGTCGAATCCGCCCATATTAGCAAGATAGATGTCGCCAGCCAAGGTTGGATTGGCTTTACCGATAAATACTGGATGTCCACGCTTATCCCCGCCCCGGGGCAGAGCTTTACCTCCGTGTCCAAATACTCGCCGCGGAGTGATATTTACCAAACCGATATGCGCCTGCCTGTGATGGAAATTCCGGCGGGCGAGCGTGCCGAGGTCGCAACCACCCTGTTCGCGGGTGCGAAAAAATACGAAATCATCCGCAGTTATCAAGACACGGGTGTGGAACAATTCGTGGATTCGATCGATTGGGGCTGGTTTTTCTTTCTAACCAAACCGATTTTTCTGATTTTGAATTTCTTTAACGGCTGGCTGGGCAATATGGGGTTTGCCATTATCGGGCTGACTCTGTTTATCAAAACTCTGCTGTTTCCTTTGGCGTATAAATCCTATGTATCCTTGGCGCGGATGAAGGATTTACAGCCAGAAATGCAAAAACTCCGCGATAAACACGGCGAAGACCGCGCCGCCATGCAACAAGAGCTCATCAAATTATACAAGGCGAAAAAGGTCAATCCAGCGGCGGGCTGTCTGCCGATTTTATTGCAGATACCGATTTTCTTTTCCCTGTATAAAGTGATTTTTGTCACGATTGAAATGTACCACGCGCCGTTTATTGGCTGGGTGCAGGATTTATCCGCGCCCGACCCGACCTCTTTTATTAACCTGTTTGGGCTGATGCCTTGGGGTGTGCCGTCGCCAAGCAGTTTCCTCGTTATCCTCAGCATCGGGGTGTATCCAATTTTAATGGGTGTGACGATGTGGTTACAGCAAAAGCTGAATCCCGCCCCCACCGACAAAACCCAAGCGCAGATTTTCGCATGGTTGCCGTGGGTGTTTATGTTTATGTTGGGGCAGTTTGCGGCTGGGCTGATTTTATATTGGGTGGCGAATAATACCATCACCTTTATCCAGCAATACAGTATTATGCGAAGCCAAGGGGTGAAACCCGATATTTTGGGCAATATCACTAACCGTAAAAAATAGGCGATTCACAGGTGATTCAATGGGAACTTTATCCGCGATATTCCGCTATCCTATAAAATCCCACGGGCGCGAGTCCTTGGGCGAGGTTGCTTTGACGGCGGGCAAAACCATGCCGATGGATAGGGCTTGGGCGGTGACGCATGAGGCAACAAAGTTTAATATGGACGCGCCCGCTTGGGTTGCCTGTGCTAATTTTTCCATTGGCGCGAAATCCCCGACATTAAATGCGATTAACGCGGCCTGGGATTCTAAGGGGGATGCTGGGCAGGGCGTGATGACCTTGACCCATCCCGATTATCCGCCATTGGTTTTTTGCCCTGATGATACGGACGACCACGCACGGTTTATTGATTGGGTGAGCCCGATGGTACCAGCAAATCGCGCCAAACCCCGTGGGTTGGTTCGCCTGTCCGAACGCGGTATGACCGATACCGATTATCCCTCTATTTCGCTGAATTCCTGTGCGACAAACACGGCGGTCGCTTTGGGGGCGGGGCTCGCAGATTTATCCATGGAACGCTGGCGCGGCAATCTGTGGTTTGATGGCTTTGATGCGTGGGAGGAGTCCCACTGGATCGGTCGTGATATCCAAATCGGCTCATCTATTTTGGAAATACGCGAGCCGATAGCGCGATGCAACGCCACCCGAGCCGACCCCAAAACTGGGCAGATTGATGTCGATACTCTGGCGGTTTTGAAGGATAATTGGGGGCATACGAATTTCGGCGTTTATGCCGTGGTGAAACAAGGCGGAGTCCTACGCACGGGCGATACCTTGCGCGTTTTGTAATATGGAATTCACCCTTACCCCAGAGCCTACCGATGCCGAAAAACGCGTAGCCCATGTTTTATTTTCCCAACCGATTGATTTTTTATTGGGCGTAGTCGCGATGGGCGGTTTGCCCGCACCGAACCGTATAGAGGTCTGTTTTGCTGGGCGTTCCAACGTTGGCAAATCCAGCCTGATTAACGCGATTTGCGGGCGCAATGGGCTGGCAAGAACCTCCAACCGCCCTGGGCGGACGCAAGAGATTAACTATTTCACCTTGGGCGAGGCGCATTATCTGGTTGACGTGCCGGGCTATGGTTTTGCCAAAGCACCCTTGGCTGTGGTGCAAAAATGGCAGGCTTTATTGCGGGCGTATTTGGCTGGGCGGGCGAACCTGCGCCGTGTGTTTTTGCTGGTTGATGCACGGCACGGGGCAAAGGCGGTGGATAAGGAAATGATGGAGATGTTAAGCCGTGCTGCCGTGACGTTTCAGGTGGTTTTAACCAAGGCGGATAAGATAAAAGAGGCGGACTTGGCAAGCGTGATTGCCGATACGCAAAAGGTTCTTAAGCAATACCCCGCGTCTTTTTCTGAGATTATCGTGTCGTCCTCTGCCAAAGGACTTGGGATAGAAACGATAAAACATACGATAGCGACTTTGGTTTAATGATAGGCGGGCGAATCACGCTTTAAAAATCACACTTGGCAAGTGTCGCATAAAAGACTATAATAGACCTTTACACCACCCCCAACGCAAAAAAATCCCATGAAAAAACAACTCTGCACCCAACGTGACAATATCGAAACCGCACGGATACTCAGCGAAGCCCTGCCCCATATTCGTCGCCATGATAACGAAACCATCGTGATAAAACTGGGCGGTCACGCGATGTCCTCTGATGCCGCGCTGGATAGCTTTGCCCGTGATATCGTCATGTTGCATCAATGCAACCTGCGCCCTGTGATAGTCCATGGCGGTGGCCCGATGATTACCGATATGCTAAATCGCCTGAATATCCCGTCCGAATTCAAAGACGGCAAACGGATTAGCACGGCTGAATCCGTCGCCGTTGTGGAAATGGTTCTGTCTGGCACGATTAACAAACGTATTGCCTGCGCGATAAACGCCCAAGGCGGCGCGGCCGTTGGGCTGTCGGGGAAGGATGCTAATTTGATTATGTGTCGGCAGCTGGATCCCGCCTTGGGGCTGGTGGGCGAGCCAACGCAAATTAACGCGGACTTGCTGAATACACTGGCGCAAACGGGTTATATTCCGGTGATTTCCCCGCTTGGCGTTGGTGCTGACGGGCAGACATTTAATATCAATGGCGATACGGCGGCGGGGGCGATAGCCTCTGGTTTGGGGGCGTCTCGGCTGTTATTGCTGACCGATGTTGCGGGGGTGAAGGACGCGAAGGGGCAGTTGCTCACCCAAATGAAACCCGCGGATGTTATCAAATTAACCAAGGCGGGTGTGATAAAGGATGGGATGATTCCCAAAACAGAAACCGTTTTGAAAGCCTTGGAAAACGGGCTGAAAGCCGCGGTTATTGTTGATGGGCGGGTGAATAATGTGTGCTTGTTGGAGTTATTTACCAACTTTGGCGCAGGCACTATGATAAGGTCTTAATGGCTCGGTAAAAAGGAAATTTATGATGATAAGTGAAGCCCTGATTCGCTTTGGGATTTTTTCAACCCTGCTGGTGGTTCTTATTCTGGCAGAGGCGGGTTTTGAACGCAAAGCCCGCGTGCGCCCGCGCAAACCACGCTGGTTCACCAATATATCCCTGACAATCAGCAATATGATTGCCCTATTTTTCCTAGGGCTGGCGATTCCCATGCTGGCGATTGGTGCCGCCTTTGATGCGGCAAACCAAGGCTGGGGTTTGTTTAATATATTGGATTTTGGCGGGGGCTGGCTGGGTGTGGCGGAATTCATATTGGCGATTTTAATACTAGATTTCATCATCTGGGGGCAACATGTCATCACCCATAAAATCCCGTTTTTATGGCGACTGCATCGGGTTCATCACGCCGACCGAGACATTGACGCGACCTCTGGTCTGCGGTTTCACCCGATAGAAATTGCCCTGTCCATGCTATTGAAAATCGGCGCAGTTTATCTGCTGGGCGTGTCGGTTTTGGCGGTTCTGGTCTTTGAAATAACGCTGAACGCGATGGCTATGTTTAACCACGCGAACCTGCGTTTGCCGATTTGGCTGGATGCGATTTTGCGCCAATTCATCGTCACCCCCGATATGCACCGCGTGCATCATTCCACCCATCGGCGCGAGCATGATAGCAACTATGGCTTTTTTCTGTCGATTTGGGATCGGCTGGGCGGCACCTATATTCCCCAACCCGAAGACGGGCATGACGCGATGAAACTGGGGTTGGTTTGGCAGGATGATAAACCTGAGAAACTGGGCTGGTCTTTGTGGTTGCCTTTTGCCTCTGCGAATACCTCTGCGAATAAAAAGAAATGAATCTTGCACAGATAGATAACGCGGTGCGCGATTACGGATTGATACAGTCCGGGGCGTTTCATCCAAAAGCAGGCGAGGGTGAAAAATGGGGAACGTTGGTTTTGCTCTCGCCCGCGCCCGATTTTTGGACGCGGTTTCAAACCGCACCCGAAGCCACGAACGATGGTGATCCGATAGATAACTGGTCAAAACGGGTGATTACCGAACTGGCGAATCATCTTGGCGCAACACCTGTGTTTCCTTTTGGCGGTCCGCCCTATGCGCCGTTTTTGGACTATGCCAAGCAATCAGGGCGGGCGTTTTCTTCACCCGTTGGGATGTTGGTGCATGATACGCAAGGATTGATGGTGTCTTATCGCGGTGCCTTGGGGTTTGTTGAAAAACTGCCTCTGCCGCACCACAAACCCGAATCTCCCCCCAAATCCCCCTGTGATAGTTGCGCCGAAAAACCCTGTTTAACCGCCTGTCCTGTCGGGGCGTTTGATACAATTAAAGCCGATGGGTTTTATAACGTCCGCGCCTGTAAGGATTTTTTGCAAACCGACACGGGATGTCTTGCTGGCTGTAAAGTCCGCCGTTCCTGCCCAATAAGTGCGGGCGCGGGGCGAACCAGCGAGCACTCCGCCTATCACATGCGGGTTTTCAAAAACAGCCCCTAACCCAAAACGCCTAGTCTAAAATCTCTAGTCTAAAATCTGGCTGAGGAACAATTGCGTGCGCTCTGATTGCGGGTTGTTAAAGAACTCTTCTGGTTCGTTTTGCTCAACAATCTGCCCAGCATCCATAAAAATAACACGATTCGCCACCTGACGGGCAAAACCCATCTCGTGCGTCACGCAAATCATCGTCATGCCTTCTTGCGCCAGCTCTATCATCGTGTCCAGAACTTCTTTTATCATCTCTGGGTCTAACGCCGAGGTCGGCTCATCAAACAACATAATCCGTGGTTGCATGCATAATGACCGCGCAATCGCCACCCGTTGCTGTTGCCCACCCGATAATTGCCCCGGATATTTATCCGCCTGTTCGGGGATTTTCACCTTTTCCAGAAAGTGCATAGCAATCTCTTCGGCTTTTTTCTTTGGCATTTTGCGCACCCAAATCGGTGCCAAAGTGCAATTTTCCAAAATGCTGAGGTGCGGGAACAGGTTAAAATGCTGAAACACCATCCCGACTTCTGAGCGGATTTTATCAATGTTTTTCAAATCGGAGGACAAATGCACACCATCCACGGTGATTTTACCCTCTTGATGATTTTCCAACGCATTGATACAGCGAATCAAGGTGGATTTGCCAGAACCAGAAGGCCCACAGACAACGATACGCTCGCCCTGATAGACGGTAAGGTCAATATCCTTTAGCACATGGAACGCCCCGTACCACTTGTTCATATTTTCAATTTGGATTGCAATCTCTGTCGAGACCTCCATTTTCATAGCTTCTGCCATAATAAACCCCTCCTTAATGGGATGTTTTGAGCTTTTGCTCTAAATAAATTGAATAGCGCGACATGGAAAAACATAAAATCCAGAAGACCACGGCGATAAAACCATACAGCTCCCAAATAATGCCATTCCACGCTTGGTCAGCGCGGATGTTGGTTGATAGCCCGATTGGGTCTAGCAACGCGATGATGGATACCAAAGTTGTATCCTTAAACAGCCCAATAAAGGTGGAAACAATACTGGGAATAGAGATTTTTAACGCTTGCGGCATGATAATCAATCGCGTGGCCTGCCAATAATTGAGGCCCAAACTATCCGCACCTTCATACTGCCCTTTCGGCAAGGCCGCCAGCCCACCGCGAATCACCTCCGCCATATAGGCACTGGCAAACAGCGTAACCATAATAATCACCCGCAGAATAATATCAAAAGATGTGCCACGCGGAAGGAAATAATTCAGCAGGGTAGAGGCCACGAAAAGCAAGGTAATCAGTGGCACACCGCGAATAAATTCAATAAACCCGACACAAACCGATTTGACAATCAGCAGATTGGATTGCCGACCCAAAGCCAAAACAATCCCGATGGGCAAGGACATCGCAATCCCGGTAATACCAATCACCAATGACAGCATAAACCCGCCGAAAACACGGCTTTCCACGGGGCGAATCCCAACCAACCCAATCAAAGCACGGTCATCATGAATCGCCAATTTCGCGTCTTGGTATTTGGCATCAGCCTCCACCGTGCCGATGATTCGTTGCGTCAAATCGGGGTCTAGCTTTTCTGGAATATCGCCCAGCTCATCAATCCCTTGATACTCGCTGGGCAAGGCATCGCGCATCGCACTGGCTTGTTCTTGTAAAACCGGCAATTCGACAATCCGTGCGGGTAGGGAGGCAATCGCGCTGACGATTTTCTTCGCCGCCCGAAGCTCTTTATCCAACAGCCCCATTTTGCCAGACGCGCTGACTCTATCGGTGCGTATCCCAACCATCATAGCCAGTTGAGCGCGAAGGTCTTTTGATAAAACATACAGATGCTGGGAATGGGTTTCCTTTTGCGCATCGGTTTGGGTATCGTCATGCAACAGGGCATGGGTTGCTTCTATTTCCTCAACAATCTTGTCTTTAACAACCACATCCGCGTCTATTTGACGGGTCAAACTGATAACTGTTTGTTCCAATTCGGCAATTTGCGGGGTGATTTCATCAATCCTATTTTGCGCGTTAATCGGGGCGGAGTCCATCCGTAAAGAGGTAAAACCAGCGTTGAAAGAGGCATTGATACTCGGCAAAGCAAACATCCAGACAATCGCGGCAAGGACGGAAATGATAATGCCAAACAGCTCGCCCATAAATCTGGACGCGATATAAAACACGCCATAAACAACCCCAAGCCCAGCAATCACCAGCATGGGAATCCAGATATTTCCACCCCACAATAGCCAGACCATGATAAGCGGATAAAGGGCAGAGAACCACAGCATTTTACGCGGTACGCCAGAAAACAGCACGGGGGCAATCGCCACGACCAGTAAAACAAGGCTTAAGATAGGTCGCCAATAGGCATCGGCGGGGTAAAACCCGAATAACAGTTGCAACCACCGCGCCCGAATAACCCCCCAGCACGCACCCGAAAATTCACCGGTTTTGTTTTGCGATAGCAGAATTTCATAGCATTCTATCAAATTATCGGCGTTCCAAGTCGGCGCGATTAACCACGGCACAATCCCGCGCAAACAGATATAAATAAAGGTCAGCGCAGCAATGCTCATCGCCCCGTTTAACCAAGAGGAGAACATATTTTTGCGTAGCCAAAACAGCAAACCCACCTCACCAATCGGGGCGGTTTTTTCTGGTAACATGTCTTTGCGAACAAAGGCTACATCGCTTGTGGCGGGGTTATCCATCTTATCGTTCCTTTAACTTTATACGTTCGTTGTAATAATTGACGATAGTGGAAATGGTCAAAGAAATAACCAAATAACACGCCATTAAAATCAGCAAACATTCCATTTCACGCCCGGTTTGATTCAGGGTAATCCCACCGATTGTCCCGGTCAGCTCGACATAGCCAACGGCAATCGCCAAGGACGAATTCTTGGTCAAATTCAGATATTGCGAAATCAGCGGGGGAATAATCACCCGCAGGGCTTGGGGCAGAATAATCAGTTGCATCGTGCGACCGGGGCGCACACCCAAGGCAGCGGCCGCCTCGGTCTGCCCATGCTCAATCGCCAAAATCCCCGCACGAACCGCCTCAGCAATGAACGCGGCGGTATAGAGTGCCAAGGCCGCCGTCAAGCCGATATAGGCTTTGGTCAAATAAATCCCACCTTGAAAGTTAAGCCCTTTTAGAACGGGGTATTCGGCAGTAATCGGTCGCCCTAGCAGATAAAAAATCGCCAAAGTCGGCAGAATAATAATCGCCAAGCGAATCCAGAACCTTGGCAAAATCTGCCCAGTTGCCTCCTGATGTGCTTTCGCCCAACGACCAAAGAATATAGAGCCAATAATCGCCAGAACAAAGCCGATACCAACAAACAAGCTACCATCCAAAAACAGGGGCATAGGGATAGACAGCCCGCGATTCGTCAGGGCAACCGTGTCGCCAAATAACATCGCCGCCGTGGGATTCGCGCCTTTGAATTCACCAGGGGAGGGCAGAATCTCAATATAAACCGCGACAAAGGCAACAATCCATAACAGCACGGGGATGTTGCGAAAAACCTCCACATACACCGTCATAATCTTGGCAATAATCCAGTTGCGCGATAGGCGCAGAACGCCAATGACTACGCCCAGAACCGTCGCCAACGTACAGCCGACCAACGCCACCAGCAGGGTATTTAACAGCCCAACCAGCAACGCGCGGGCGTGGGTGGATTGCGAAGTATATTCAATCAGGCGTTCGTTAATATCATAGCCAGCAGTATCGCCCAAAAAGCCAAAGCCCGGGGGTTTTTCTTTGAAATAGTTATCAAAGGCGTTGCCACCCAGCCAAAACAGGGCGGAAATAACTCCGACCAAAGCGATAATTTGTATAGTCATAGACCGATAGCGAGTATCGTACAAAAGCATACTGATGCGAAAGCTATCAGCAGTCGGAGCGTTATTTTTGCTATTAACCATAGTTTTCCCTAAAATCCATTTTTGCAAACAGGTAGCCAAACAATAGCATAAAATCCAAACGCGGGTTTTAAGCGATAATTTGCCTTTAATGATTTGTCTTTTAAGACCTCTTTACAATAAGGGCAGGCGTTAAAGCCTGCCCCTATCATTTTTCAACCTAGCGGAAAGGCGGAGCCCAAATCAGGCCACCCTCTGTCCACTGCTTGTTCAAACCACGCTCCAGACCGATGGGAGTATCCTCACCGATTGTGCGGGCGAAAACTTCGCCGTAGTTACCAACTTGCAAGATAACTTTGTGCGCCCAATCCGTAGATAGACCCAACATAGCACCCAAATCGCCTTCTGTTCCCAGCATACGATTGATTTCTGGATTTTCTGTTGGTGTCGCCGCCATTGTATTAACATTGGCAGAGGTAACCCCCAGCTCTTCAGCAGCGATCATCGCATTCAAAGACCAGCGCACAATGTCTGCCCATTGGTCGTCGCCATGACGAACAAGCGGGCTCAAAGGCTCTTTTGACGCAACTTCAGGCAACAAAACATGGTCTTGTGGTTCTGAAAAATTGGCACGTGTAGCAGCCAGACCTGAAAGATCCGTTGTGTATGTGTCACAAGCACCAGCCAAGTATTGCGCACGCGCTTCAGCATTGGTTTCAATGGGTACAGGCTCATAAGACATTTTGTTCTTACGGAAGAAATCCGCCAAGTTCAATTCTGTCGTTGTACCTGTTTGAATGCAAACAGTCGCGCCGTCCAAATCTTTGGCAGAAGTAATGCCCAGTGATTTTGGAACCATAAAGCCTTGACCGTCATAGTAATTCAGCCCGATAAAGGTGAATTTCAAATCCGTGTCGCGGGAATAAGTCCAGCTACTGTTACGTGAAAGCATGTCGATTTCGCCAGAGGCCAGCGCAGTAAAGCGTGTTTTCCCTGTCAAAGACGTGAATTTCACGGCCTCGGCATCGCCCAAAACAGCGGCGGCAACGGCGCGGCATACAGCCACGTCAAATCCGTCCCAGCGACCATTTGCGTCAGCAGCAGCAAACCCAACGAGACCCGTATTGACGCCACATTGGACAAAGCCTTTTGCTCTGACATCTTCAAGCGTACCAGCTCCTGCAACGCTGGCTGCAAAAGCTGCGGCCGTCATTGCACTGATAAAAGTTGTTTTTTTCATTTTAAATCCTCATAGATTGTTTTTCCCCAAAGGGATGGTTAAACCCAATCCAAGACGGACTGGGTCATGTATTTGATAACTACGTTAAGAAAATCTCTCCTTGCCATAGCGTTGCCAAAGACCATGCCCTAGTTTTATGGATAAAATCAAGGGTAGTTTTTGATTTTTATGAAAAAATTTGTTAATTGGTTGAAAACAAACGATATTTGTGGAGGGGTTTTGCTGTTTTTTGGGGATTCTGGCGGGGAATTGGCGGGGAATTGATGGATTTTTCGGGCAAATAGGGATAATTTTATTCAAAAAGCGAATCAATAACCGTTAGTTGTTAGTTATTAGTTGTTAGTTATTAGTGAGTCTGCCCACAAGGGCAGTTGAACCTGCCCGAAAATAAAAACAATGTCTTCGTCATTTCCCATAGGGCAGTTGAACCTGCCCGAAAATAAAAACAATGATGCCGACCAGCCCCAAGCGAGGGCGTGGTCTTTTGCGCGTAGTCTCTTACGCTCTTTGAGCGTAAGCAGACGTGGCGCAAAAGCCCTTGGGTTTCAAGACGATAGATATTTCTTAAATTTATTTAGACTATATACAAGACGCTGAACCAAACCCCAGCCAAAAAATAGCCCGTCCAGCTCTCCGCAGGAGGGGTGGGCGGGCGGGCGACATTTCGAAGAAATGGCGCAAACAAAAAACCTCTGCCCTTAACTTCTAATAACCAACCTCCAATCCCTAATAACCAATCACTAATAACTAACAACTAACAACTAAAGACTCGCTTCACAATAAAAATCATACGCTCCGCAAAACGCGCGATAGCGTAAATCACTAACCCGAACCGCCTCTTCATCCGCACCCCAGAGCTCCGCCTGCCAGACCTCATCTATCCTTGCCGCGTGCCACGCTTGGGCGACATCAATCTGCCGCTCTATTAACGCCAACGCTAATATCAAAGAGCCACTAATGGTAATCAAATCGTGCATCCCAGCCAATTGAAAATCATTTAACTTGCACAGTTCCGCCCGCAATCGCGCAACCCCCGCCTCTGGCTGGTCAATGAACATAACACCTTGGGTCGTTTGAAACTCCGTATCAAACCGCGCCCCTGCCCAGCGCAAAATCGGATCCCAGGCGAGGGCTTGGCGGTCAATCAACGCTTTGGGCGAAGTCGCCCGATAATACAGCAAATCGGCACGTCCATAATCACCCAACATAGCGCGAACCTCGTCCCGATTAAACGCAATCCCATCAATCGCGGAATTGGCAGAACGCGTGGCGGGCATAGTCTCAGGGGCTATATCTTGGGCTTGGGCGTTCCACTCAGCACAGATTTTCACCGCCAATCCACGGGTTGGCACGATAAACGCATGCCCCGCAGGGGTGGTCAAACCATAGGAATCCAGCGAAATGCGGAAGCCCTTAGAATTTTTGGCAGCCACCTCATCAAAACATGCGTTTTGCCAAAACCGTTTTTTCAAACTTTTTATGCTTTTTATATTTTTCACAGGCGGAGTCATAACCTTACCCTTCATCAAAAGGATCGCTGACATCCGTATCATCTGGCCAATCCAATAACGCCCAAGTCCGCGCCATATGCTCTGGCAAGGGCGCGATAAATTCCAGCTTCTTTTGCGTCATAGGATGGCGCAACATTAACACACGGGCGTGTAGATGCAATTTTTCATCCACCCCAGCAATGCTTGGCGCAGCACGCTCGCCTGGTCGTGCCAAACCAACATCACCGCTTTTCACCACCGCCCCGTATTTCCTATCGCCCAAAATGGGACTCCCCACTTCGGCAATATGGGCGCGGAGCTGATGTCGCCGCCCGGTTATCGGCATCATCGCCAGCCATGATAGGCGTTTGCCAGCCGTCTCCACCATCATATAATCGGTAATCGCGGGCTGAGCATCCTTATCGTGTTTCGCCACATCGGGCAAAACACAGCGCATTTTTTCATTATCGGTATCTTTGCCAATGGATTTTATCAAAGCATAGAGAATCCGCCCGGCACGGGGATTTGGACAGCCCGCAACCACAGCCCAATAGACTTTACGAACCTCCCGCCCAGCAAACGCCCGTGCCAATCGCGCCGCTGCCATACGGCTCCGCGCCATGACCATAACCCCCGAAGTATCCTTATCCAAACGATGCACCAATCGCGGTTTTATATCGCTTTCAAACATCAGTGCAGAGGACAATCCATCAAGGTGGCGGGTTTGTTTAGACCCCCCCTGCACGGGCAAGCCTGCGGGTTTGTTAATCACCAAAATATCGTCATCTTTATACAGGACACAGGCGCGGATTTCATCAATATCGCTTTGTTTTAACGGGCGAGTGCGTGGCACATGCGGGTCATAATCAAAGACCGCGTCTTTTGATGGGATGGGGGGGACGCGAATCATCTGTCCCTCTATCAGGCGTGTTGCCGATTTCACCCGCTCGCCATCCGCTCGGAGTTGCCCCTTTCGGCACATCTTTTCAATCTGCCCTTGGGTGAGCTGGGGAAACACCCGCCGCAACCAGCGATCAAGCCGTTGTTCGGCATCGTCTGGTTTGACCTCTATCATCTGCACACCGATTTTTATCGGTGGGTCTGTTGGGGTATCTGTTGGTAACATTTTATTTCTTTCTTACGTATTTAACGCACGAGTCATAATAACAGCCAAAAATATGGCCAGCAGGGAACACAGCACCGATACGGCAATATAGCCCGCACCCGCACCCCACCGCCCCGATTCAAACAAACGCAGGGCATCCAGCGAAAACGCGCTAAAGGTGGTGAAACCGCCCAAAACACCAGTGATTAAAAAGGCGGAGGCTCGGTCAAACCCCTTTTGCGCCAGCATCACCCAAACCACCCCAATTAAAAACGAGCCGATAACATTAACCGCCAAGGTAGCCAAGGGTGTTGCCACAAGCACCCCGACTCCATAACGCAAAATCGCACCAATCGCCCCGCCAAGCCCGACAAAAATAACAATCATCGCCTAATCCTTTTTATCTTTATCTTTGCCATTATTTTTACCTCTGGCAACACGCAGTTTGGCAAAATAATCAATACGTTTTTTCATCTCGCGTTCCTCGCCCCGCTCAACGGGCAGGTAATAAATCCCCCGCGCCATTCCGTCAGGGAAATAATTCTGCCCCGAAAACCCATCAGGCGAATCATGGTCGTATTGATAGCCCGCACCATAGCCCTGTTCCTTCATCAGCTTTGTCACACCCTGCCTGATATGTTTCGGCGGGGGGTGCGATCCCGTCTTTTTCGCATCCCGAACCGCCTCTTTATACGCGGCATAAGAGGCATTTGATTTCGGCGCGAGCGACATGTAAATCACCGCCTGTGCCAGTGCCAATTCGCCCTCTGGACTGCCAAGCCGTTCATAAGTCTGCCACGCCGCCAGACAAATATCTTGGGCGCGGGTATCCGCCAAGCCAATATCCTCCACCGCCATGCGGGTGATTCGCCGCGCCAAATAACGCGGGTCTTCGCCACCATTTAACATCCGCACAAACCAGTAAAGCGCGGCATCTGGGTCTGAACCCCGTACCGATTTGTGCAGGGCGGAGATAAGATTAAAATGCTCCTCCCCGCTTTTGTCATAAAGCGGGGCGCGTTGCATCAGGCGTTTGCCCAGCTCTTCTTGGGTGAGTTTTGTTTTCTTACCCGCCTCGGCCCAGCCGAAACATTGCTCTGCCAGATTTAACAACGCCCGCCCATCGCCATCGGCCATTTCCAATAGGGCTTCGCGTGCGGGGGCATCCAGCGGTAGGGCAAAGCCCTGTGCCTGTTCGGCACGTTGGGCTATCAATTCCAAATCCGCCAGGGATAGCCGTTCCAAAACCATCACTTGGGTGCGCGATAAGAGCGCAGAATTCAATTCAAAAGACGGGTTTTCCGTGGTCGCACCGACCAGAATAATCGTGCCGTCTTCGACATAGGGGAGGAAACTGTCCTGCTGGGCTTTGTTAAAACGGTGGATTTCATCGACAAATAACAGGGTTTTCGTGCCGTTTTGCTGGCGCAACCGCGCCGCGTCAAAGACTTTTTTCAAATCGGCAACGCCAGAAAAAACCGCGCTGATTTGCGTGAAAGTACCGTCAATTTGATCCGCCAATAACCGTGCCAAGGTGGTTTTGCCAACCCCTGGGGGACCCCAGAAAATTAGCGAGGTCAAGGCGTTCGCCTGTAACATACTGCGCAGGGCACCGCCTTCGCCCAATAATTTCTTCTGCCCGATGACTTGGTCAATATGGATGGGGCGAATCCTATCGGCCAAGGGGGCAATGCCCGCATTGGGTTGCTTATCGCCAATTTTATTTGTGGCAGGTTGGAACAGGTCGGAGGCAGATTTTGACATGGGGAGATAATCGCACAAAAGATGCGATTTTGCAAAGGGTTTTTAAGATTCGGTTTAGAACCCTAAAAACAGATAAGGCGCGAGGTTGCCCCCACGCCTTTATCCAAATTTTTTATCGTAAAGTCGCGTAAAGACCTAGTCCTCTGCCGCCTCAGCCTCAGCCAGCACGCGTTCTTTATCCGCCTTGCCCTTAGCCATATCATCGCGATCAACCAGCTCAATAATCGCCATCGGCGCCATATCACCATAGCGAAATCCAGCCTTTAACACACGGGTATAACCCCCTTTGCGAGCCTGATAACGTGGCCCCAAAACCTCAAACAACTTACCCACAAGGATGGGTTGTTTCAGCTTGGCGGCGGCTTGGCGACGGGCGTGTAAATCGCCCCGCTTGCCCAGCGTAATCAGCTTTTCAATCACCGCACGGAGTTCTTTCGCCTTCGGCAGAGTGGTTTTGATTTGTTCGTGCTCTATTAAAGAGCCAGCCATATTGGCAAACAGAGCTTTACGATGCTCGTGTGTGCGATTTAATCGGCGGTATCCTCTTTTGTGGCGCATTGCTCTTCCTTTCTTACAGTTGGTCTTCGTATTTTTTTGCCAGCTCGCCGATGTTATCGGGTGGCCAATCCATAATATCCATACCCAGATGGAGCGACATGCCAGTCAAAACCTCTTTGATTTCATTCAAAGACTTACGCCCAAAATTGGGGGTGCGGAGCATTTCTGCCTCAGTCTTTTGAATCAAATCGCCGATATAAACGATATTATCGTTCTTCAGGCAATTGGCAGCACGGACGGATAATTCCAGCTCATCCACCTTTTTCAACAATACGGGGTCAAAATGCAATTCATCCTCATCACTGTCGCGTTTGTCGCTTTGCGGGTCTTCAAAATTAATAAAGATACGCAATTGGTCTTGCAAAATCCGTGCGGCATAGGCAAGGGCATCGTCAGGCATGATAGAGCCGTCCGTTTCCAGCTTTAACGTCAAGCGGTCATAATCCAAAACTTGCCCTTCGCGGGTCGGTTGAACATCGTAAGACACCCGCACCACAGGGGAAAACAAAGCATCAATGGGAATCATGCCGATTGGCGCGTCTTCCATACGACCCCTATCCCCAGGGACATAGCCTTTGCCCGTTTCCACGGTCAGTTCCATATACAGATTCGCGTTATCGTCCAAGTGACAAATCACATGGTCTTTGTTCAAAATCTCTATATCCGCCGTTTCAGATATATCACCCGCGGTAACGACACAAGGGCCAGTCGCCGCGATAGCAACACGTTTCGCCCCTTCGGCATGCATTGAAATAGCAACACCTTTCAGGTTCAAAACAATATCGGTTACATCCTCCCGCACACCAGCGATGGAGGAAAACTCGTGCAATACATTATCAATCTTTGCCGAGGTAATCGCCGCCCCTTGAAGGGACGATAACAACACACGACGCAGGGCATTACCAAGCGTCAAACCAAAACCGCGTTCCAAAGGTTCGGCAACAACAGTTGCTTGATTCTTGGAATTTTCGTTTGGTTGGATAACCATTTTTTCTGGGCGAATTAATTCTTGCCAATTTTTCTGGATCATTTATGCCTCCATTCTTGTCTTTTCGGCTGTCCAGACCAAAAAAACGCTCGAGGTTACTTTAAAATACCTAAACGCGACGGCGTTTAGGTGGGCGACATCCATTATGCGCCATTGGTGTCACATCACGGATAGCCGTGACATTCAAACCAATAGCTGCCAGCGCACGAAGGGCTGATTCACGACCAGACCCCGCACCCTGTACCTGCACTTCAAGGGTTTGCATTCCGTGCTCTTGTGCCTTACGCCCCGCATCCTCTGCTGCCATTTGGGCGGCATAGGGTGTGGATTTACGAGAGCCTTTAAAGCCCATCGTGCCAGCAGAAGACCACGCAATTGCGTTGCCTTGCGAATCTGAAATCAGAATTTTTGTATTGTTAAAAGAAGAATTCACATGGGCAATCCCAGATGTGATGTTCTTACGCTCTTTGCGTTTGATACGTGGTGCGTTTGCCATTGTTATCCCTTACTTCTTCTTACCAGCGATTGCTTTGGCTGGGCCTTTGCGTGTGCGCGCATTGGTATGGGTGCGTTGTCCGCGAACTGGCAAACCGCGCCGATGACGCAAGCCGCGATAGCAACCCAAATCCATCAAGCGTTTGACGTTAATGGTGTTGGTACGGCGCAAATCACCCTCAACCGAATAGCTGGCATCAATCGCTTCACGCACGGATAGGATTTCTGTGTCAGACAGCTCATTCAAGCGCCGTGTCACGTCAATACCCGCGGTTTTACAAATGGTTTCTGCCGATGTGCGACCAATACCAGTGATATAGGTCAGGGCAATCGGTACCCTTTTATGTGATGGCAAATTAACGCCGGCAATCCGTGCCAAAGTCTTATCCTTATCGTTGCGGTTCCGTATCTCCGGAACCTGTTTTCACAACAAAGCCGTGTTTTTTGGCACGACCATTAAAAAAGAGACGGATTTTGCGAATCACTTGTGTGATAAAGTGGCAAAAATGTCTCCAAAAAACGGGTTATAGAGCGGATTTTGGCAAATTGCAAGGGGATTTTTGGGGAAATATGGGTATTTATGAGTTTTTTGTTAATATTGGGGATTTTTTTTAGTTATTAGTTGTTAGTTATTAGTGAGTCTGCCCTTCGGGTCTTCGTCATCGCTTACGCGAATGCCGACCAGCTCCATGCGATGGCGTGGTCTTTTGCGCGTAGTCTCTTACCCGTCCTGCGGACGTGTAAGCAGACGTGGCGCAAAAGCCCTTGGGTTTCAAGACGATAAATATGTCTTAAATTTATTTAGACACTATACAAGACGCTGAGCCAAACCCCAGCCAAAAAATAGCACGTCCAGCTCTATTATTTTTATTTTCGGGCAGGTTCAACTGCCCTTGTGGAGGAGTGGGCGGGCGGGAAACCAAAAAACTTCAGCCCGAAGGGCTGTCAATAGCCCCTTAAAGTATTATACCGATTAATCTGTTCTTCGGACAAAAGCTCACTTGCCTTCAAATGCATGCGCAAATGCGTATAACGCAAGGTCGCAAGCGTTTGCCCAATTTCCAAAAGCAACCCGCGTAAGTCGGCATCATCCATGCTCGCGTTTCTAAAATGCGTTTCAAGGGTTTGTTCTTGCGCGACCAGCTGTTCCCCCATCTGCATAGCTTCGGTTTTCATCGCATCATAAAGCGATTCAATCGCGGTAATCTGCGCGGGGTTAAGTGGAATTTCGTCTTTTAATTCTAACAAATGCGCGGGGCCGGGCACGCCGTTTAGCTCTGCCGCTTTCGCCAGCCCCCAACCTTCCCCAGCGCGGAGCTGTTTTATATCATCAGGCGATAGGCTTTTGATTAAACGCGCCTCTTGCCCTTTGTATTGAGAATGACCCGCATGACCTTGTCCTTGCGTGGAAACAAAAATAAACATCCAAAGCCCCGCCCCTGCCAGAACAACGACAAGTGCAGAGGCAAATCCGCACAAAAACCATTTTGGTGTAAAATTTTTCATCATGATAAAAGACCCTTTCATTAGTCATTAATAATTTAGGCGCTCGCGTAAGCGATGACGAAGACCCGAAGGGCTAAACCACCTTTGCACGATATCTACTTAAGCCCCAAAATGCCCACAACGCAAGCACGATTTCAAAAACGATAAGAATGACGAGGGCTTGATTAACATCGCCTTTCAAGACAGAGACCAATCGGGACACCAAAGTCGCACTTATCACCAAGGCAGGATTGATATAGATAGTCGCAACCTGCCCTTTAATCCATTGATACAAAAACACCGCAGCGGTCGTGATATAAAACGCCCCAAGAACCTGCATTTCACCCCTGCCTTGCGGCTCAAGGAATGAAATAGTCATACTATCAGAATAGACACCCACGAAAAACAGCGCCGTGATACCTGCGCCAAAATAAATAGCCAAATAGAAAATCCGCATAATCAGATCAATAATTCTTGTAGTTTTTTGCATAGGCTTGCACCCCCCGTTGTTTTTAATTATTTTTAATCAAGCAAGAATTCCAGCGATATTCGCGTTAATCTCATCAATTCCACCCAAGCCATCAACGGGGTGCAATACACCCTTGGCGTGGTAATAGCCAATCAGGGGCGAAGTCTCTTTATAATACGCCATCAGCCGAATCTTTAACGCCTCTGGCGTGTCATCCTCACGGCGGACAAAATCCGCCCCACCGCAAGCATCGCAAACCCCTGCAACTTTGGGCGACTTAAAACTATCATGATAGCCCGCGCCACACGCGCCACAGGTAAAACGCCCAGTGATTCGCTCCGCCAAAATCGCATCATCCACCCGCATCTCTATCACATAATCCAAACTCTGCCCGACACTATCCAAAAGCGCGCCCAAAGCCTCCGCCTGCCCCAGAGTCCGTGGAAACCCATCAAAAATATATCCTTGAGTATCTTCCCCAGCCTCCAGCCGTTCTTTGATTAAAGCGATAACAATCTCATCGCTGACCAACGCGCCACTGTTTAAAATATCCGCCACTTTATTCCCCAAAGCCGATCCAGACTCCTTGGCCGCGCGGAGCATATCGCCAGTGGATAACTGCGTCATTGCGCGTTGCTTCACTAACAAACCTGCCTGCGTACCCTTACCAACTCCGGGCGGGCCCAAAAGAATAATGTTTATCATTTGCGGGGCTTTTTGCGAACCCGTGCCTTGGCACGGTTTTTACCAGTTAGGCGAGAGCGTTCAATCAGACTCTCATACTGATGGGCAATAAGGTGCGATTGCACTTGGTTAATCGTATCCATCGTCACACTGACGACAATCAGCAAAGATGTCCCGCCAAAATAAAACGGAATTTCCAACTGATAGCGCAGGATTTCTGGCAACAAAGCCACCAGTGCCAAATAAACAGAGCCCAGAACCAAAACCCGTGTTACCACATAATCAAGGTATTCGGTGGTGCGTTGCCCCGGACGAATCCCCGGAACAAAGCCGTTTTGCCGTTTCAAATTATCCGCCACATCGTCGGTTTTGAACGACACATTGGCGGTATAAAAATAGCTGAAAAAGATAATCATCGCGCCGAACAAAACGAAATACAACGGCTGACCTGGTCCCATAACCGCCAATATGGTATTAACCACGGGCGAGGTTTGGGTGCCAGAAAATGTACTGAAACTGGTTGGCATCAACAACAACGCCGAGGCGAAAATCGCCGGAATAACGCCAGAGGGATTAACCTTCAACGGCAGATTGCTGTTTTCCCCGCCATAGACGTTCATACCAACTTGGCGACGCGGGTATTGGATAAGGATTTTTCGCAAGGCTCGTTCGACAATCACAATGATACCCATCACCACGATAACCATCACAATCACGCCGATAATAATCGCGGGGGATAAGAACCCAGCCCGCCCTTGGCTAAAGAATTGCGAAATCGCTACGGGTAATTCGGCAATAATACCGACAAAAATAATCAACGACAGCCCGTTGCCGATACCCCGTGCGGTGATTTGCTCGCCCAACCACATCAAAAACATCGTCCCGCCAACCAGCGTAATAATACAGGGTAATTGAAAGGTGAGAAACCCAGGCGAGGTCGCTAGATTGGAAACCTCCAACCCGCGTGCCAGACCATAGGCTTGGAATACCGACAAAAACACCGTGCCATAGCGGGTGTATTGGTTGATTTTCTTCTGCCCTTGTTCGCCTTCTTTCTTTAGCTGTTCCAGCTGTGGCACCATTGCCGTCATAAGTTGAACGATAATAGAGGCAGAGATATAAGGCAAAATCCCAAGGGCAAAAATCGCCATACGACCAATCGCACCGCCCGAAAACAGATTGACGACATCGCCGATACCGCCTTGGATATCTTGGACAAATTGCGATAGAGCCACCGCGTCAATCCCCGGCACGGGAATATAAGTGCCAATACGATAGACAATCAAAAGCCCAAGGGCAAAGAGAATCCGCTGTTGCAATTCTTTGGCTTTGCCAAAAGTACCCCAGTTTAGGTTTGCCGCCATTTGTTCTGCTGCTGATGCCATTTTTTTGTACCTTCTGTTTTGTTTTTTTTCGCGTATTTATCAATGTGAAAGCAAAGCAATCACCTATGGTTTAGTCTTCGGTTTTTGAAGCCTCGGCTTTTGGTTCTTCGCCACTTGTGGCTTCGGCTTTAACTTCTGCTTTTGGCTCTTCTGCTTTAGGAGCTTCGGCTTTAGGTTCTTCGCCACTAGTGGCTTCTGCTTTAGGGGCGGGTTTCGCTTTTGGCGCACCGCCAGCTAACAAAGCCGCGGCTTCGTTTTTGCGTACCAAAGCCTTACCCCGTGTTACTTTTTCAGGCTTGGCAGGGGCAACAGCCAGTGTTCCACCCAGCTTTTCCACCATAACAACAGCACCTTTGGACGCGCCAGTTACGACCAGATCGACTTTGACCTTCAGCTCACCTTTGCCCAAAATCCGCACACCATCACGCAAACGGCGCACCAGACCGCAGTCCAGCAACACTTGTTCGGTAATCGGCGCATCAGCCTTTATTTTGCCTTCATCAATAAACCGTTGCAACGCACCCAGATTAACCTCGGCATACTGCTTGGCATTAAACGGAGTAAAACCACGTTTCGGCATCCGCCGATACAAGGGCATTTGCCCGCCTTCATAACCGCCGATGGAAACGCCAGAACGAGACTTCTGCCCCTTCATACCGCGACCAGCCGTTTTGCCCGTGCCAGAGCCCGGACCGCGCCCAACGCGTTTTCTTTTCTTTGTCGCGTTTGGATTATCGTGTAATTCGTGTAGTTTCATAATCCTACCCTTTTTCTTCTATAATTTCCACCATGTGGGATATTTTGCGAATCATCCCGCGAATCGCTGGTGTGTCTTCCAGCTCCCGCGTTTTGTGCATTTTATTCAAGCCAAGCCCAATCAGGGTTTGACGTTGTTTGGCGGGTCTGCGAATGGGCGAGCCCACTTGCTTTACCACCAGTGTTTTTTTCACTACTTTTTTATCCGTGTCTGCCATCAGATTTAACCCTCAAGTGTTTCTTTTATTTGTGCTGGTTTTGGCGGTGTTTCTTTCGCACTGACATCCAACATTTTCTTACCGCGCCTTTGGGCTACGAGCCTTGGCGAAGTCTCCTTCATCAAGCCATGCATGGTTGCGCGAATCATATTATAGGGATTTTGCGACCCCAAAGATTTCGCCACAACATCCTGCACACCCAGCATTTCAAAAACCGCCCGCATCGGGCCACCCGCAATAATACCTGTCCCCTGTGGAGCCGTCCGCATTAAAACTTTACCCGCGCCATGATGACCTTGGATATCGTGGTGCAGAGTCCGCCCTTCACGCAGTGGCACGCGAATCATTTTGCGTTTCGCCTGTTCGGTGGCTTTACGAATAGCCTCTGGCACTTCTTTGGCTTTGCCTTTGCCATAGCCAACACGCCCTTGCTGATCGCCAACAACAACCAATGCGGCGAAACCGAATCGCTTACCGCCTTTTACGGTTTTGGATACGCGGTTAATCGCCACCAAACGGTCGGCGAATTCGGGTGCTTCGTCGCGGTCGCGGTCGCCTTCGCGCCCCCGTCCCCGATTTTCGCCCCGATTATTGTCATCGCGACCGCCTCTTTGTTCGTCTCTTGCCATATCCTGTCTCCCTTAAAACTTCAAACCACCAGCGCGGGCTGCATCGGCAAGGGCTTTCACCTTGCCATGAAACACAAACCCACCCCGATCAAAATAGCATTCTTCAACACCGATTTTTTTTGCCCTCTCGGCAATCGCCGCGCCAACTTTGGCAGAGGCTTCTTTATTATTCTTACCAACCACGCCCAAACTTTTTTCCAAAGAAGAGGCCGCCGCCAAAGTCGTCCCTTTGGCATCGTCAATCAGTTGCACGGCAATGTTTTTGCCAGAGCGATGAACGCTCAGGCGCAAAGCCTCGCCCGATACACGGCGCAGTTTGGCGCGGGTACGCCGACGGCGACGCGCGAAAAGATCTTTTTTATCAATGCTCATAATTCATTCCTTACTTTTTCTTGCCTTCTTTGCGGAAGATGAACTCTCCCTTATAGCGGATGCCTTTGCCTTTATACGGCTCTGGCGGGCGGTACGAACGCAAATTGGCGGCGACTTGCCCAACCAATTGCTGATCAATACCTTCAACAATCATAGAGGTGGGACTGGCAACAGTGACCTTCACACCCTCTGGCACATCAAATAAAACATCGTGGGACAGACCCAAAGCCAGTTTCACCTGTGCGCCAGCCATAGCGGCACGATAGCCAACACCCTCTATTTGCAATTCTTTGACAAAGCCTTGCGTCACCCCTGTCACCAAATTGGCGATTTGCGTACGCGACATGCCCCATTGCTGACGGGCGCGTTTGGACGAGCCACGCGGGGTTACCGTTATCGCGTTATCCGCAAGGCTGAGCGTGACATCATCCGTGGCGTGAAAGGCGCGGGTTCCTTTCGGACCGCTTACCTCTACCTTTTGACCAGAGACAACAGCATTAACGCCTTCGGGCAATTCTACTGCTTTTTTACCGATTCGAGACATCCCTAACCCCTTAAAAAATTGTGCATAAGATTTCGCCACCAGTATTGGCAGCGCGTGCTTGTGCGTCCGACATCACCCCTTTGGGTGTTGAAATAATAGCGACACCCAGACCTTGCCGTACTTGGGGCAGGTCCTTCACGCTGGAATAAACCCGCCGACCTGGCGTGGATATCCGTTTTAGTTCTTTAATCACGGGCGAGCCGTCGAAATATTTCAACGAGATCGACAGCTCCGCAAAACCGCCATCGCTTTTTTGCTTCTCATAGCCGCGGATGTAGCCTTCATTTTTCAGCACATCCAAGACCCAAGCGCGCAATTTTGACGCGGGGGAAATAACAGTTGACTTGCCACGCATTTGTGCGTTGCGAATCCGTGTAAGCATATCACCAAGAGGATCGTTCATATCTTTTTCCCTTTACCAGCTTGATTTAACCATGCCCGGAATTAACCCATCAGAGGCCAATTGGCGCAAAGCTATCCGAGACATTTTTAATTTACGATAATACCCTTTTGGGCGACCCGTCACCAAACACCGACTGTGTAGCCGTGTTGGTGAAGAATTGCGGGGCAGTTTAGCCAATTTCAAACGCGCTTTAAAGCGGTCTTCCATCGGCAGTTCCCTATTATTAGCGATCAGTTTTAACGCCTCGCGCCGTGCTGCGTATTTTTTTACCAGCTTTTCACGTTTAACTTGACGTTGAACCATTGCAGATTTTGCCATTGTATTTCTTCCCTAATTGGTGCCAAAAGGCATGTTAAATTGTTTCAGCAAGCTCTTCGCTTCTGCATCGGTTTTTGCCGTTGTGCAGATAACAATATCCATGCCCCAGATTTCATCAACCTTATCAAAATCAATCTCTGGAAACACGATATGTTCGCGCAAGCCAAGGGCATAATTGCCACAGCCGTCAAAGCTTTTCGCCGATACGCCACGAAAATCGCGAATACGCGGCATTGCCACGGTGACCAAACGATCCATAAACTCATACATCCGATTGCCACGCAAGGTGACCTTACAGCCCAAAGGCATGCCTTCACGGACGCGAAAGCTGGCAACGGATTTCTTGGCTTTGGTAATCACCGCTTGCTGACCCGCAATCGCGGTCATATCAGCCACGGCAGAGCGAATTTTCTTCGTGTCATTCACCGTTTCACCAATACCCATATTCAGCACGATTTTATCCAGCCGAGGGATTTGCATATCATTCTTATAGGCAAATTCTTCACGCAGGGCTTTCCGTGCGGTTTCTTTGTAATGGGTTTTCATTCTGGGGGTATAATCAGCCATCAATCCATGCTCCTGATTTCTTAGCAAACCGCTTTTTGGTTTCACCATCCATTTTAAATCCAACCCGAGTCGGGCCACCCTCATCTGGGTCAATCACGGCCAAGTTGGATAAATGAATTGGCATATCTTGGGGGACGCGCCCGCCTTGGGTGTTTTGATCTTGGCGAACATGGCGCACGGCAACATTGATACCGCGCACGACTGCCTTGGTGGTAGAGGGGTTAATAGAAAGCACTTCGCCTTCCTTGCCCTTATCCTTACCAGCCAAAACAATGACTTTATCGCCCTTTTTTAATTTCGCAGCCATTATAGAACCTCCGGTGCCAAAGAGATTATTTTCATAAAATTCTTTGAACGTAATTCGCGCACAACTGGACCGAAAATCCGTGTGCCAATAGGCTCGCCCGCGTTATTCAAAATAACGGCGGCGTTGGAATCAAAGCGGATAGCAGAGCCATCTTCGCGCCGAACCTGTTTCACGGTACGTACGACAACAGCCTTACGGACTTCGCCTTTTTTAACGCGCCCGCGTGGGATTGCTTCTTTGACTGACACAACGATAACATCCCCAACAGAGGCATATTTACGTTTAGAGCCACCCAAAACCTTGATACATTGCACACGGCGTGCGCCGCTGTTATCTGCAACCTCCAAATTGGTTTGCATCTGGATCATTTTTTTACCTTTCGACCTTTGAGGACTTCCGCCTCAGGGTTTCGTGATACTGTGGGGTTTGGATAAAGGGTTAGCCCTCTGCCAAAACCTCCCAGCGTTTTGTTTTCGAAATCGGCGGACATTCGCGAATACGCACAGTATCGCCGATTTTGAATTGATTAGCCGGGTCATGCGCCCGATATTTCTTTGACTTGCGAATCGTTTTTTTCAACACGGGATGCTGAAAAGCACGTTGAACAGAAACCGTTATGGTCTGCGCATTTTGATCACCCGTGACGGTTCCTTGCAGGATTCGTTTTGGCATAGTCTTTCCTTTTCCTTACTTCGCCGCCGTGGTAGCGTTGGCGGTTTTGGCTTTTTCGCCTAGTTTTTTTTCATTCACAACGGTTTTCACCCGCGCAACATCGCGCCGAGCTGTACGCATCCGCGCGGTTGATTCGCTTTGCCCTGATGCCTTTTGAAAGCGCAGGTTAAACAGCTCTTTTTTCAAAAGAGCCAGTTGTTCGTCCAGCTCATCTGGCGTTTTTTCACGTAATTCTAATACATTCATCGGTTTAATCCTTTACCAGTCTTCTCTTGCAACGATGCGGGTTTTCACGGGCAATTTCATGGCGGCAAGGCGCAAAGCCTCCCGCGCTATACCGTCATTCACACCATCAATTTCAAACATGATACGCCCCGGTTTTATCCGAGCCGCCCAGAATTCCACAGACCCCTTACCTTTACCCATGCGAACCTCGGTCGGTTTCTTGGTAACAGGCACATCGGGGAAGATACGAATCCACACCCGCCCTTGCCGTTTCATATGACGAGTCATGGCACGCCGTGCCGCCTCAATTTGGCGAGCAGTCACGCGTTCAGGCGTGGTTGCCTTCAGCCCATAAGAGCCGAAATTCAAATCCGAACCGCCTTTGGCCAAGCCGTGGATACGGCCTTTAAACTGTTTGCGGTATTTTGGTCGCTTTGGTATAAGCATTGTTTGTGTTCCCTATATCCGTTAAGCGCGTTCTGGTCGCGGAGTGTTTGACATAACCCGTCCAGCACCGCCTTCTTGAAGCTCTGCAATACGGCGATCCCGTGCGGCAGGATCATGTTCCATAATCTCGCCCTTGAAAATCCAGACCTTAATACCAATAATTCCATAGGCAGTCAAGCCCTCCGCCCGTGCATAATCAACATCAGCGCGTAAAGTATGAAGCGGCACGCGCCCCTCCCGATACCATTCGGTGCGGGCAATTTCTGCCCCGCCCAAACGACCTGCGACATTGATACGAATGCCCAAAGCCCCCATACGCATAGCGTTTTGCACTGCCCGTTTCATCGCACGGCGGAAAGACACCCGCCGTTCCAGCTGTTGCGCCACGGATTCGGCAACCAAAGCCGCATCCATTTCAGGCTTACGCACCTCAACAATATTAAGAAAAAGTTCAGAATTTGTCAGCCGTAGTAGTTTTTGGCGAATCACTTCAATATCCGCGCCCTTCTTGCCAATAATGACACCAGGGCGGGCTGTGTGAATCGTCACGCGGCATTTCTTATGCGGGCGTTCAATAATCACCCGTGCGATACCAGCCTGCATGCATTCTTTTTTGATAAAATTACGGATACGAATATCTTCGTGCAGCAAATCGCCGTAATCTTTTGATTCGGCAAACCAGCGGCTATCCCATGTTCGATTAACCTGTAAGCGAAACCCGATTGGATTTATTTTCTGTCCCATTAGGTTTGCTCCTGTACAGTTTGACGCACCAAAATTGTTAATTGTGCGGTTGGTTTAAGAATTGGACCATAACGACCACGGGCGCGAGGGCGACCGCGTTTTAAGACGAGGTTTTTGCCAACATAGGCCTCTGCCACAATCAAATCATCGACATCCAAATTGTGGTTGTTTTCGGCATTAGCAATGGCGGATTGCAGGGTCTTTTTAACATCCTGCGCGATACGCTTTTTTGAAAAATGCAGGGTAGTCAGTGCCTTTTCCGCAGGTTTATTGCGAATCAGTTGCGCGACAAGGTTCAGCTTTTGCGGGCTGGTGCGCATGGCACGCGATACCGCGTATGCTTCGTTATCATTAACTCTGCGTGGGTTTTTTGTTTTACTCATGACTATTTCCGTTTTGCTTTTTTATCCGCCGCATGCCCATGATAGGTGCGGGTTGGGCTGTATTCGCCAAATTTTTGTCCAATCATATCCTCTGATATATTCACAGGAATATGTTTTCTGCCGTTATAAACGCCAAAAGTTAAACCAACGAATTGTGGTAAAATAGTTGATCTTCGCGACCAAATTTTAATCACATCATTGTTGCGCCCTGATTCGCGCACTTTTTCTGCTTTTTTAAGCACATAGGAGTCCACAAAGGGACCTTTCCATACTGACCGACTCATGTTCTAACGCCCCTTCTTTTTGCTATGACGTGAACGGATAATGAATTTATCCGTTCTTCTGTTTGTTCTTGTACGCGCACCTTTTGTTGGTTTGCCCCAAGGGGTAACTGGATGCCGCCCGCCAGAGGTTCGCCCCTCACCCCCGCCGTGCGGGTGATCAACGGGATTCATCACAACACCACGGACAGAAGGACGAATCCCCTTGTGCCGATTGCGCCCCGCCTTACCCATATTCTGGTTGCCATGGTCGGGGTTAGAAACCGCGCCAATCGTGGCACGACATTCTTGGCGAACAATCCGCAGCTCGCCCGATGACAGGCGGATTTGCGCGTAAGCACCATCGCGCCCGATAAATTGAGCATAAGTGCCAGCAGACCGCGCGATTTGCCCGCCCTTACCAGGTTTTAATTCGATATTATGCACGATAGAGCCAATCGGCATCCCCGTAAAGGGCATGGTATTTCCGGGCTTTATATCGGCCTTATTGGCAGAGATGATTTTATCACCAATCGCCAATCTCTGGGGTGCGATGATATAGCACAGCTCGCCATCATCATATTTCACCAGTGCGATAAAAGCCGTGCGATTCGGATCATATTCAATCCGTTCCACAACCGCCAGCATATCCATTTTATTGCGTTTGAAATCAACCTTACGATACAGCCGTTTGGCACCGCCACCCTTACGCCGCATAGTAATACGGCCAGTATTATTACGCCCAGCGTGTTTGCTGATACCTTCGGTCAGCGCCTTTAGAGGTCGCCCTTTCCAAAGCTCTGATCTATCAATCAAAACCAGCCCGCGTTGGCCTGGTGTTGTTGGTTTGTATGACTTCAATGCCATTGTTTTTTCTTTCGTCCTTGGGCGGTTAAGCCTCAGTTTTTTGCCCACTTGGGGCGGTTAAGTGTTCGGCTTACAGCCCTGTTGTTATGTCTATGGTATTGCCGTCTTCCAGCATAACATAGGCCTTTTTCACATCCTTGCGCTTGCCCAATTTATTGCGAAACCGCTTGACCTTGCCTTTGGTAATAGTGGTATTGACCGCCTTCACCTTGACGTTAAACAAGGTTTCAACGGCGCGTTTAATCTGGGGTTTATTCGCCGCGATTGCCACTTCAAACACAACCGCGCCGTATTCGGACGCTAGGGTGGATTTTTCCGTTACAAGGGGTTTGCGGATAATATCGTAAAGTTCGGCTTTGGTGCTCATGTTAATCTCTTTTCAATCTCTCTTCAAGGGCTTTTGCGCCAGCTTTGGTGATAACCAAAGTATTGGATTTCAAAATATCATAGACGTTCGCGCCGGCACTTGGCAAAACATCCAAACCCGTTATATTACGCGAAGCCATGGCAAAGTTCGCATCAAGCTCGGCGCCGTCAATAATCAGGGTTTTCTTCCAACCCAAGTTATAGACCATTTTTGCCAGTGTGCTGGTTTTTGCGGTTTTCAATGTTGCCTCGTCTAGGATAATCAATTCACCCGCGCTGACCTTTGCAGATAGGGCGTGGCGTAATCCCAAGGCACGGAATTTTTTCGTGAGCTTATGGGCATGACTACGCGGAGTTGGACCTTTGTAAATCCCACCACCGCGGAATATCGGGGCGTTACGGTCGCCGTGACGCGCCCCGCCAGAGCCCTTTTGCCGTACGATTTTACGCGTGGAATAGCTGGTTTCGCGACGGGTTTTTACCTTATGCGTGCCAGCTTGGCGTTTCGCCAACTGATAGCGGACAACACGGTGCAAAATATCAACACGCGGAGTTAAGGCGAAAATCCCATCGTCTAGGTCAAGCTCGCCTGCGGCTTTGGATTCTAGGTTAATGACCTTGGTCTTCATTTGGACTCTCCTTTTTCTTGCTCTGGAGTTTCTTGCTCTGGAGCATCGGCAGATACTTCCGCATCGGCAGGGGCTTCAGTTTTCACCTCTTCGGCTTTAGCCTCTGGTGTGTCTGGCGTTGGCGTTGCTTCCACTTGCGCCTCTGGTGCGGGTGTTGCCTCTGCTACAGGAGCATCCACAACTTCTTCCATCACCTCAGCCGTATCGGCAACTTGGTCGGCTTTTGGCGCGTCAGGTGCGGGTGCGGTGCTCATTTGCGACCGCAACGCGGCTGGCATCGGCAAATCCTTTGGCGCGGCTTTCTTTACAGAATCCTTCACCATAACCCAGCCACCTTTGGAACCAGGCACTGCGCCCTTTACCATAATCAGCCCGCGTTCAGCATCGGTTTTTATCACTTCCAAATTCTGCGTGGTTTGGCGTTTTGCCCCCATATGCCCGGCCATTTTCTTACCTTTGAAAACCTTACCCGGATCTTGGCATTGCCCAGTTGACCCGTGCGAGCGGTGCGACACGGATACCCCGTGGGTTGCCCGAAGCCCGCTAAAGTTCCAACGTTTCATACTGCCCTGAAACCCCTTACCAATCGTCACGCCCGCGATATCAACCTTTTGACCTTCCAAAAAGTGATTGGCGGTTAATTCTTCCCCAACATCAATCAAATTATCGCTTGAAACACGAAATTCCACGATTTTACGTTTGGGTTCGACCTTTGCCTTGGCAAAATGCCCGCGTTGTCCAGCCGATTGACGTTTGACTTTTGCCATCCCCGCGCCCAGCTGTACGGCGGTATAACCATCCGATTCCAGCCTGCGTTGGGCAACCACCTGCACATTATCCATGTGCAGAACCGTTACTGGGACTTGTCGTCCATCCTGCATAAACAGGCGGGTCATCCCCAATTTTTTTGCAATAATACCAGAACGCATTTTATTTTGCCTTTTTGTTTAACAACACCAGTGCCATTAAAGAGTTATAGTTATAGTTTAATTTCAACATCCACGCCCGCCGCCAAATCAAGACGCATCAGCGCATCAACCGTTTGCGGTGTTGGATCAATGATATCCAACAAGCGTTTGTGTATCCGAATTTCAAATTGCTCGCGCGATTTTTTATTCACGTGAGGCGAACGCAGAACGCAAAATTTTTCAATTTTATTCGGCAGAGGAATAGGGCCACGCACCTGCGCACCCGTCCGTTTGGCGGTATTAACGATTTCCTCGGTTGAGGCATCTAACACGCGGTAATCAAACGCTTTCAGCTGAATTCTTATATTTTGGTTTTGCATCATTTTGTCTTTCAAGACTTGCTTTTGTTAAAAACGACGGAGTTTTGAAAACCCCGCCGTTCGGTTTCTTTTATTCGTTTATTTTGGCAACAACACCAGACCCAACAGTCCGACCGCCTTCACGGATAGCAAAGCGCAAGCCTTGTTCCATAGCAATCGGCGCAATCAGCTCCACATTGAATTTCAAATTATCACCAGGCATCACCATTTCCGTGCCAGACGGTAGTTCCACCGTCCCAGTCACATCGGTTGTGCGGAAATAAAACTGCGGACGATAGTTGGCGAAAAACGGAGTATGCCGCCCGCCTTCATCCTTTGTCAAAATATAAACCTCGGCTTCAAATTTCGTGTGTGGATTAACGCTCTTCGGCTTGCAGAGAACCTGCCCGCGTTCCACAGCATCACGTTCAATGCCACGAAGCAAAACCCCGACATTATCGCCAGCCTCGCCACGATCCAGCAGTTTGCGAAACATTTCCACACCCGTGCAGATGGTTTTTGTCGTGGCTTTCAAACCAACGATTTCAATCTCATCACCGACATTAACAACGCCGCGTTCCACGCGACCTGTCACAACCGTCCCGCGACCAGAGATTGAAAACACATCCTCAATCGGCAACAAGAACGGCTGATCAACAGCACGTGCAGGTTGCGGGATATGGGCATCAACAGCCTTCATCAGCTCGGAAATCTTTTCCGTGCCGATAGCATCATCGCGCCCTTCCAAAGCCGCCAGAGCAGACCCCGAAACGATGGGAATATCATCACCAGGATAATCATAACTGGATAGCAATTCGCGGATTTCCATCTCAACCAATTCCAGCAATTCATCATCATCCACCTGATCGACTTTGTTCATAAAGACAACCATCGCGGGAATGCCAACCTGACGACCCAGCAAAATATGCTCGCGAGTCTGGGGCATTGGACCATCGGCGGCACTCACCACCAAAATCGCGCCGTCCATTTGCGCAGCACCAGTAATCATGTTTTTCACATAATCGGCGTGTCCTGGGCAATCAACATGGGCGTAATGCCGCGCCTCGGTTTCATATTCCACGTGGGCTGTGGAAATCGTAATACCACGCGCTTTTTCTTCTGGCGCACCGTCAATTTCATCATACGCCTTAAAGGTATCCGAGAATTGCTTAGTAATCGCCGCCGTAAGCGTCGTTTTGCCGTGATCAACGTGACCGATTGTGCCAATGTTGCAATGCGGCTTGTTTCTTTCAAATTTTTGTTTTGCCATAATGGCCTCCTGTTTTTTATGCGCAACGCGCGGGGGTATCTACGCCTAGGCGAATTTCGATTGAATTTCCTCAGAAATGTTGGAAGGAACAGTTTCATAGTGCGAAAACTGCATGGTAAAGTTCGCCCGTCCAGAGGACATAGAGCGCAACGTATTAATATAGCCAAACATGCTGGCCAGTGGAACCCGTGCATCAATGGCAATCGCATTACCACGGGTATCTTGTCCTTGGACAATACCACGCCGCGATGTTAAATCGCCAATGATATTGCCTGTGTAGTCTTCTGGTGTCACCACCTCTACCTTCATAATGGGTTCCAGCATTTTCGCGCCCGCCTTACGCAGACCATCACGCATGCCCATCCGTCCAGCGATTTCAAACGCCATGACCGAGGAATCAACATCGTGGTATTTGCCGTCCAGCAATTCTACCTTAAAATCAATCACGGGGAAACCCGCCAAAGGTCCGCTATCCATAACGGATTTGATACCTTTTTCCACACCTGGGATATATTCTTTGGGGATAGAGCCACCGACAATTTTTGATTCAAACGAATAGCCTTCGCCAGGTTCGGTCGGCAATAACAGCATTTTCACTTCGGCATATTGACCAGACCCACCAGATTGTTTCTTATGGGTATAAGTGATTTCGGCTTCGTGGGATATAGTCTCGCGATACGCAACCTGTGGTGCGCCGATATTCGCCTCCACTTTAAATTCACGTTTCAGCCGATCAACCAGAATATCCAAGTGCAATTCGCCCATGCCCTTCATAATCGTCTGCCCTGATTCCAAATCGGTTTCCACGCGGAAGGACGGGTCTTCGGCCGCCAAACGCGCCAAACCTTGCGACATTTTTTCTTGGTCAACCTTGGTTTTAGGCTCTACCGCGATTTCAATCACCGGATCGGGGAAAGTCATTGTTTCCAAAACAACAGGCTCTGCCGATGAACACAGGGTATCGCCCGTTGTTGTATCTTTCAAACCTGCCAGCGCGATAATATCGCCAGAAAAAGCCTCTGATATTTCTTCGCGGTTGTTAGAGTGCATCATCATCATCCGCCCAATACGCTCACGCTTGTTCTTGGTGGAATTGATGATAGCATCACCCTTGTTTATCACGCCCGAATAAATCCGCGTAAAGGTCAGCGAGCCAACAAACGGGTCATTCATAATCTTAAACGCCAGCCCAGAAAACGCCATATTATCATCCGCACGGCGGGGAATATCACGGGTTTCGGTTTCATCACCAGGTTTAAAGCCCATATAATCAACGACATCCAAGGGCGAAGGCAAATAATCAATCACCGCGTTCAGCAAAGGCTGCACACCTTTGTTTTTAAAAGCAGAACCCGCCAGCACAGGCACAAAATTCATCCCAATCGTGCCTTTGCGAATCAGTTTGCGTAAGGTATCAACATCAGGCTCTGTCCCATCCAAATAAGCCTCCATCGCGGTATCATCCAGCTCCACTGCCAATTCCAGCATTTCATGACGCAGTTTATTAGCGGTTTCTTTCAGCGAATCGCGAATTTCGCGTTTTTCCCAGGTTGCGCCCAAATCTTCGCCCGCATAAACCCATTCTTCCATGGTGACCAGATCAACGATGCCTTCCAGCTCAGTTTCCGCCCCAATCGGGATTTGAATTGGCATAGCCAATGCACCCGTACGGTCTTTAATCATCGCAACGCAGTTAAAGAAATCCGCACCCGTTTTATCCATTTTATTAACAAAAACAATACGGGGGACTTTGTATCTGTCGGCCTGCCGCCAAACGGTTTCTGTTTGTGGTTCAACCCCTGCGTTGGCATCCAGCACGCAAACCGCGCCGTCCAAAACCGCCAAGGAACGTTCTACTTCTATGGTGAAATCAACGTGTCCAGGGGTATCAATGATATTCAAACGATGCTTATTACCCTCAGAATTTTCACCGTCTTCTGTCCGCTCCCAAAAAGTGGTCGTGGCAGCAGAGGTAATGGTAATCCCACGTTCCTGTTCCTGCTCCATCCAATCCATCGTGGCGGCACCATCGTGCACCTCGCCTATGGAATGCGATTTACCGGTATAATATAAAATCCGCTCTGTACATGTAGTCTTACCAGCATCAATATGTGCCATAATCCCAAAGTTGCGATAGTGATCAAGCGTAAAGTCGCGTGCCATTGTTCTAGTCCTTTACCAGCGATAGTGGCTGAATGCTTTGTTCGCATCCGCCATTTTATGAGTGTCTTCACGTTTTTTCACAGCCGCGCCACGGGTATTCACCGCATCCATCATTTCTGCCGCAAGCCGTTCTTGCATTGTTTTTTCATTCCTGCCACGTGCCGCTTTTATCAACCAGCGAATCGCCAGAGCTTCGCGCCGTTCCACCCGCACCTCCACTGGCACCTGATAGGTTGCCCCACCAACACGGCGCGAGCGAACTTCAACCGTGGGTTTGATATTCTCCAAAGCCTCTTCAAAAACTTGAATCGGCGGACGTTTGATTTTTTCTTCTACGCGGTCTAACGCGCCATAAACAATACCCTCTGCAATGGATTTTTTACCATCTAACATGAGGTTGTTCATAAACTTCGTCAGCACAGTGTTGCCAAATTTGGCATCAGGCAGAACATCGCGTTTTTCGGCGGCGTGGCGTCTTGACATAACTTAAATCCCTTACTTCGGCTTCTTCGCGCCGTATTTGGAACGCCGTTGCTTGCGATCCTTAACGCCTTGGGTGTCCAAACACCCCCGTAAAATATGATACCGAACACCAGGAAGATCCTTTACCCGACCGCCGCGAATCAAAACAACCGAGTGTTCTTGTAAATTGTGTGCCTCACCTGGGATATACGAAATCACCTCATACCCATTCGTAAGGCGTACTTTGGCGACTTTGCGCATAGCAGAGTTCGGTTTTTTCGGCGTTGTGGTATAAACGCGAGTGCAAACGCCCCGCTTTTGCGGGCAATTCTCAAGGTGCATGGACTTTGAGCGTTTAATCTTTGGCTGACGCGGTTTGCGAATCAGCTGTTGTATCGTTGGCATGAGGTTCCCCGCTTACCGAATTTCGTTTGAACCGCCCGTTAAGAAAACAAGCAATCCCGCGTTAAAACCTATAAAAAACAGGTCTTACCGACATTTATGTATCAGAGGATCGCGACAAGTGTCTGGATCATGTCCGCCAGTTATGGCTGGTGTTAAAAGGGTGTTATCCCAATTATTAGGCGCATATACCAATATTTTCGCAGGTTTGCAATGGGTATATGTCTTTTTTATGGATTTTTATGCTTATTTTTACTTTTTTATGGTTTTAGGCAGGTCAAACGGCACAAAGATAACATATTCATCTGAAAGAGATAGGCTTTCAATACGCCATCCAGCCGTAAGCCACGCGAGTGCATTAGGGTGCGTGCCTCCGTTAAAATCATATATCCACCATTCCGTTTTTTTGTATGCACTAGGGGGTAATTGCTTTGGATACCTACCACAATCACCCCTTGTAGCACCAAGATCATCAAAACTGATAGCAAATCTTTCCCGTTTGCGACGAAGGAAAAACGCATGCATAGGGTGATTTACCTTACCTGTACAAGACGGTAAATCATTAACCCTTTTAACATTCTTTTCATCAATCATAACAAAACCTATGTAACGATATCCGACTCTTCAGTTGGTGCGGGCGTGTCATCGGCAACCAGATTCGCATCATCCGCATCATCACTGGTGGTATCCATAACTTCCATAGCGTCAGCGGTAGAGCCTGTCGTATCATCGCTCATATCCTCTGGCACATCGGCCTGCAGACGTTCAAACATCGCCGCCTCATCAAACGGGTCTTTATCCCCGTCTAAATCCGTGGGGGCGTTCAAAGCCAGCCTTGCTTCTTCCTCTTTACGCTTATCTTCCAAAATAACCGCATCGCGTTCGGCCGCAATGGCGCGGATTTTTTGTATCGCGCCACCTGTGCCAGCAGGAATCAGACGCCCAACAATCACGTTTTCTTTCAGCCCAATCAATCGGTCTTTCTTACCCTTAATCGCAGCTTCGGTAAGAATCCGTGTGGTCTCTTGGAAAGAAGCCGCAGAAATAAACGAGCGGGTTTGCAAAGAAGCCTTAGTAATCCCCAGCAAAATTGGCGCACCAACGGCAGGGTCTAACTCTTTTTTCAAAGCAAGAGCGTTAATCTCTTCCAGCTCTGCCTTATCCACCTGTTCGCCTTTTAACAAAGTCGTACCACCCGATTCGCTGATTTCCCATTTTTGCAGCATTTGGCGCACGATAACCTCAATATGTTTATCGTTGATTTTCACACCTTGCAGGCGGTAGACCTCTTGAACTTCTTCAATCATGTATTCGGCCAGAGCCTCAATCCCCATAATATTAAGAATATCGTGGGGGGCAGGATTGCCGTCCATAATATATTCGCCCTTTTGGATAAAATCGCCTTCGCGTACGGGAATATGCTTGCCCTTCGGCACCATATAATGACGCACATTGGTTTCATCATCACTCGCCGTGATTTGAATCCGCCGTTTGTTTTTGAAATCCTTGCCGAATGACACATAGCCATCCATTTCAGCAATAATCGCGTGGTTTTTCGGGCGGCGAGCCTCAAACAATTCCGCCACACGGGGCAAACCACCGGTGATGTCTTTTGTTTTCGTGCTGGCACGGGGAATCCGCGCCAAAATATCACCCGCGATGATTTCCTGACCGTCTTCAACGGACAAAATCGCATCAACCGACATAGCATGGCGGTCTGGGTTGCCGTTTTCCAGCAACACATCCTCACCGGTCTTTTTATCAACCACAGAAACCTCTGGTTTCAAATCGGATTTGGACGGCATGGAACGCCAATCGGACACGATACGCTGGGTAATCCCCGTTTCATAATCGGTCACATGACGCAAAGACACACCCGCGACCAAATCATGTAAACGGGCTATCCCGCTTTGCTGAGCAATGATTGGCAGGGTATAAGGATCCCATTCAAACAATTTATCGCCACGCGCCACTTTATCGCCGGTTTTCACCAACAGCTTTGTGCCGTAATCGACTTTATGGGTTACCAGCTCTTGCTTATTTTCATCCATAATAGCGACAACAACATTCCGTGCCATAACATAAAACTCACCCGTGCGGGTTTTCAATATATTGGCGTTGCGGATTTCAATAATCCCGTCTTGGGAGCTGTCTTGGAAAGACTGCTGACTGCCCTCTGCCACGCCACCAATGTGAAAGGTACGCATGGTTAGCTGAGTTCCAGGCTCGCCAATGGATTGTGCCGCGATAATACCGACGGCTTCGCCGATATTGGCTTTTTCACCACGGGCAAGGTCACGACCATAACACTGGGCGCAAACACCTTCTTCGGCCTCGCAAGTCAGCGGACTACGGATTAACAACGATACCAGACCGGATTTTTCAATCTCATCTGACATCCGCTCATCCAACATCTGCCCTTTGGTTGCCATGATTTCACCGCTTGCAGGGTGCAAAACATCCTCTGCCACGACACGCCCCAAACACCGCTCGGACAAGGTAGAGATAATAATCCCATCCTTTATCGCGGCGCGGGCTGTGATGGATAATGGCGTGCCACAATCATCTTGACGCACGATACAATCCTGTGCCACATCAACCAGTCGCCGTGTTAGATAACCCGAATTCGCGGTTTTCAACGCAGTATCGGACAGACCTTTGCGCGCCCCGTGGGTGGAATTAAAGTATTCCAGCACCGAGAGACCCTCTTTAAAGTTAGAGATAATTGGCGTTTCAATAATATCCCCATTCGGTTTCGCCATCAGCCCACGCATCCCGCCCAACTGACGCATTTGCGTGGTAGAACCCCGCGCACCAGAGTGCGCCATCATATAGACAGAATTCGGTTCTTGTTCCACGTCATCCTTATCAAATTTGGCGGTGGAGATAGAGGTCATCATAGCCTCTGTCACCTCTTCATTGGCGGTTGTCCAAGCATCCACAACTTTATTATATTTTTCACCCTGAGATATCAGACCGTCCATATATTGCTGTTCAAAACTTTTCACCAGCTCACGCGTGGCATTGACCAAAATCTCTTTTTTCTCTGGCACAACGATATCGTCTTTGCCAAAGGAAATCCCAGCTTTGCACGATTCTTTAAAGCCAAGCGACATAATCTTATCACAGAAAATAACCGATTCTTTCTTACCGCAATAGCGATAAACCGTGTCAATAACCTCACCCACTTCTTTTTTACGCAATAGGCGATTAACCAAAGAAAACGGAGCTTTATTGTTGGGGGGCAGAAGGCAGCCCAATTTTACTCGGCCTGGGGTGGTATCAAAACGTTCATAGACGGTATTACCCTGTTCATCAACCACTTCCATACGACAAACGATGTTGGAATGCAGATGCACGATGGCATTATCCAAGGCGTGATCCACCTCTTTCGGGGAGGCAAAAATCATCCCTTCGCCAGGCATGCCTTTGCGTGCCAAACTAAGGTAATAAATCCCCAGAATCATATCTTGCGATGGGACAACGATCGGTTTGCCGTTGGCGGGGGATAGGACGTTATTGCTCGATAACATCAAAACCCGTGCTTCCAATTGCGATTCAAGGCTGAGCGGTACATGCACCGCCATTTGGTCACCATCAAAATCGGCATTAAACGCGGCACAAACCAACGGGTGGAGCTGAATCGCTTTGCCCTCTATCAAAATTGGTTCAAACGCTTGGATACCCAAACGGTGCAAGGTTGGCGCACGGTTTAACAAAATTGGATGCTCGCGAATCACATCATCCAAAATATCCCAAACTTCTGAACGTTCCTTTTCCACGAATTTTTTCGATTGCTTGACGGTGGAGGATAGCCCTCTTGCCTCCAATCGGCTGAATATAAAGGGTTTAAACAGCTCTAACGCCATTTGTTTGGGCAGACCGCATTGATGCAGTTTTAACTCTGGACCAGTCACAATAACGCTACGCCCCGAAAAATCCACCCGTTTGCCCAGCAAGTTTTGACGGAACCGCCCTTGCTTACCTTTTAACATGTCAGATAAAGATTTCAGCGGGCGTTTATTCGTGCCTGTGATAATCCGACCGCGCCGCCCGTTATCAAACAAGGCATCCACGGATTCCTGCAACATGCGTTTTTCATTACGCACAATAATATCAGGCGCACGGAGTTCCATCAGCCGTTTCAGGCGATTATTTCGGTTAATCACACGGCGATACAAATCATTCAAATCCGAGGCAGCAAACCGCCCACCATCCAGTGGCACAAGCGGGCGCAATTCTGGCGGTATCACGGGCAAAGTCGTCATCACCATCCATTCGGGGCGATTCCCCGATTCGATAAAGGCTTCTATAACCTTTAACCGCTTGATGATTTTGGCGATTTTTAGCTCACTCGTGGCTTCCGCCAAATCTTCACGCAGATGGTCGGCTTCGGTTTCCAAATTGACATTGGACAGCATTTCACGGATGGCTTCCGCCCCGATACCCGCATGAAAACCGCTTTCGCCGTATTCATCTTGGGCTTCGTAATACTCGTCTTCGTTCATCAGCTGTCCCGCCGATAATTCGGTCAAGGCAGGGTCAATCACCACATATTGTTCAAAATACAAAATCCGTTCCAAATCCCGCAAGGTCAAATCCAAAATAAGACCAATCCGCGATGGCAGGGATTTCAAAAACCAAATATGGGCAACAGGAGCGGCCAGAGTAATATGCCCCATCCTCTCGCGGCGCACCCGTTGAATGGTGATTTCCACACCGCATTTTTCACAGACAACGCCGTTATATTTGCGTTTTTTATATTTACCGCAGACGCATTCGTAATCCTTAATAGGACCAAAAATCCGCGCACAAAACAGCCCATCGCGTTCGGGTTTGAAAGTACGATAGTTAATGGTTTCTGGTTTTTTAATCTCGCCAAAAGACCACGATAGGATTTTCTCTGGCGATGCCAGAGAGATTTGCACCTCATCAAAGCCACTGGTGGCAGCGGCAGGGTTGAACGGGTTATTTATCATTTGCTGGTTCATCGTTTTATCCTTTGTTATACGCGGTTAGGGCAGGTGTGGTTTGGTTTATATTTGGCATTTTACTCTTCCTCTTGTTCTTTTTGATCAAGCAGTTGCACGTTCAGCCCAAGACTGCGAATTTCGCGCACCAACACATTAAACGATTCTGGTGTGCCAGCTTGGAAATTATCCTCGCCCTTCACAATAGATTCATAAACGCGATTTCGGCCTGTTACATCGTCCGATTTGACCGTCAGCATTTCTTGCAGAGTATGGGCGGCACCATAAGCTTCCAACGCCCAAACTTCCATCTCGCCAAACCTTTGCCCGCCGAATTGGGCTTTCCCACCCAAGGGCTGTTGTGTGACAAGGCTATAAGGTCCAGTGGAACGCGAGTGGATTTTATCATCCACCAAGTGATGCAGTTTCAAAACATACTTCATCCCGACGGTGACTTTGCGTGAAAACGCCTCACCCGTGCGCCCGTCATAAAGCGTGGATTGACCAGAAGTATCCAGCCCAGCCCGCGTCAGCATATCATTGACATCCGCCTCTTTCGCGCCGTCAAAAACGGGGGTGGCAATCGGCACACCTTTGGTGACATTTTGCGCACATTCCATGAATTCTGGCTGTTTCATTTTGGCAATAGTATCTTGGTAAATTTCATCCCCGTATGCGATTCGCATCGCCTCCTGCACGGGCGACATATCCCCCGTAGCACGATAGGCACGCAGGGCTTCGTTAATAGAATTGCCCAGATTCCGCGCCGCCCAACCCATGTGGGTTTCCAAAATCTGCCCAACATTCATCCGTGATGGCACACCCAGAGGATTCAGGCAAAAATCAACCGCAGTTCCGTCCGCCAAGAATGGCATATCTTCTTCTGGGACAACTTTTGAAATCACGCCTTTATTACCGTGCCTCCCGGCCATTTTATCGCCCGATTGCAATTTGCGTTTCACCGCAACAAACACTTTGACCATTTTCAAAACACCAGGAGCCAAATCATCCCCACGGCGGATTTTTTCCACCTTATCATCAAAACGCTCTTGCAGATGATTTTTTTGCTTATCGTATTGTTCGTTCAAAGCCTCTATTTCACGGGCAATTTTATCGTCATCGACCGCTAACTGCCACCACAAACCACGGCTGGTTAAGGTTTCATAGAGCATTTCTTTGTCAATAATACTGCCTGTTTTAATACCTTTCGGCCCCTTGGCAACCTTTTTCCCCATGAAACGTTGTTCCAAACGAGCATAGGTGTTTCTATCCAAAATCTCAATCTCATCAGCAAGGTCGCGGGTGAAAGATTCAATCTGTTCGCGTTCAATTTGCAAGGCGCGTTCGTCCTTATCAACACCATAGCGGTTAAACACCCGCACCTCAACAACCGTGCCAGATTTCCCTGCAGGCACTTTCAAAGAGCTATCGCGCACATCTGCCGCCTTTTCCCCGAATATCGCACGGAGCAGTTTTTCCTCTGGCGTAATGGCGTTTTCACCTTTGGGGGTGATTTTGCCGACCAAAATATCCTTCGGTCCAACTTCTGCACCGATATAAACCATACCAGCCTCATCCAAATTGCGCAGGGCTTCTTCGCCGACATTGGGAATATCACGAGTGATTTCCTCTGCCCCCAGTTTGGTATCACGGGCGGTGGTTTCAAACTCTTCAATATGCACCGAGGTGAAAACATCATCCTTGGCAATCCTCTCGGATATCAGAATTGAATCCTCATAATTATAGCCATTCCACGGCATAAAGGCGACCAGCACGTTTTTACCCAGAGCCAATTCCCCCAAATCGGTGGAAGGTCCATCGGCAATCACATCGCTGGCACGAACCGTATCGCCAACTTTAACCAAAGGGCGTTGGTTAATACACGTATCTTGGTTGGAACGTTGGAATTTGCGCAGGCGGTAAATATCCACACCAGGGTCGCCCGCATCCATCGCATCGGTAACCCGAATAACGATTCGCTGGGCATCCACTTGGTCAATAATCCCACCACGGCGGGCTTCTATCGCCGCACCACTATCGCGGGCGACAATCCGCTCAATCCCCGTGCCAACGAACGGAGCCTCCGCCCGCAACAAAGGCACAGCTTGCCGTTGCATGTTAGAGCCCATCAAGGCACGGTTGGCATCGTCATTTTCCAAAAACGGAATCAAGGATGCCGCGACCGAAACCAATTGTTTCGGGCTGACATCAATATATTCAATCCGTTCTGGCGGATTTAACATAAAATCCCCGCCCTTACGGGTGGATACCAAATCATTCTTAAACTTGCCGTTTTCATCCAAGGCGGCATTCGCTTGGGCAATCACATGGCGCATTTCCACATCGGCGGACATATATTCCACTTCATCCGTGGGTTTGCAATCAATCACACGCCGATAGGGTGTTTCAATAAAGCCATATTTATTCACCCGAGCAAAACACGCAAGGGAGTTAATCAAACCAATATTCGGACCCTCTGGCGTTTCAATCGGACACATCCGCCCGTAATGGGTTGGATGAACATCGCGCACTTCAAAACCTGCACGCTCGCGTGTCAGCCCACCTGGTCCCAAAGCCGACAACCGCCGTTTGTGAGTGATTTCAGACAAAGGATTGGTTTGGTCCATAAACTGCGATAATTGGGAAGAGCCAAGGAATTCACGCACCGCCGCGCCAACAGGCTTGGCATTAATCAAATCTTGCGGCATCACCGTGTCAATTTCCACATTTGACATCCGCTCACGAATCGCCCGTTTCATCCGTGATAGCCCAATACGATACTGGTTTTCCATCAATTCGCCAACCGAGCGCACACGCCGATTGCCCAAATGGTCAATATCATCGGTCTCCCCGCGTCCATCGCGCAAATCCACCAATTCTTTTACCACACCCACGATATCCTCTTTACTGAGGATTCGCTCGCTGGCATCCGCCTTCATATCAAGGCGAGAGTTTATTTTCACCCGCCCAACGGCCGACAAATCATAGTTATCTGGTTTGAAAAACAACCCGTTAAAGAAATCCAAGGCGGTTTCCAACGCAGGTGGCTCACCTGGGCGCATAATACGATAAATATCCAACAGGGCGGTTTCGTGATTATAGTTCTTATCCATAATCATGGTATTGCGCATATAGGGACCAGCATCGGCGTTAATATCCAAGGTTGGCACATCAGTCACACCAGCCTCTATCAAAGCCATGACATTGCCACCCTTGATTTTGCCGTCTTTATCATAATCGATAATCAGCTCTTCACCAGCTTCTACATAAATCTCACCAGTCTTTTCATTGATAATATCCAGCGCGGCAAACCGCCCGTCAATCTGTTCAAAGGACACGCGGATATGCGGAGTTTTCTGCTCTGCCTGCAATTGCTTGGCCAAACGCGGGGCGACTTTATCACCCGCTTTAATAACAACTTTATTGGTCTTCGCGTCAATAACATCCTCCGTTGGCCGCGTACCGCTAATCCGTTCGGGGAAAAACGGGCAAACCCAAGCGTTTTTCTTTTTATCGTATTGATAGCTGACGGTGTCATAATAGGTTGAACAAATCTCTTCCTGATCCAAACCCAAGGCATAAAGCAAGGTCGTCACAGGGAATTTACGCCGACGGTCAATACGGGCATAAACCGTATCCTTGGCATCAAATTCTATATCCAACCACGACCCGCGATAGGGAATCACACGGCAGGTAAATAACAACTTGCCAGAGCTGTGGGTGCGCCCATGGTCATGGTCAAAAAACACACCAGGGGAGCGGTGCATTTGTGAGACAATCACGCGCTCCGTGCCATTAACGACAAAAGTGCCTTCATTGGTCATCAGGGGAATATCGCCCATAAACACGTCTTGTTCTTTTATGTCTTTTACCGACCGCTCGCCCGTGCGCTCATCCACATCCAGCACAACCAAACGCAAGGTCGCGCGGAGGGGTGCGGCAAAGGTAATATCGCGTTGCATACATTCTTGGATATCGTACTTTGGCGATTCAATGTAATACTTATCAAATTCCAACAACGCCGTTTCATTGTAATCACTGATGGGAAACGCCGATTCAAACGCGCCATGCAAGCCCTCGTCCGATGTTGGCTCTTCGCCCGAACCCGATTTTAAAAACAACTGATAGCTGTTTTTTTGGATTTCAATCAAATCCGGCAAAGCCTGAACTTCGCGGATTTTGCCATAATTCTTACGAATGCGTCTATAACCAGCAAAAGGTGTTGTCATCGGTTTGGTATCCTTCTTTTTTGTGCCTTTAGACCGCTACTCCCTTTAATAATGGGAACTTGGCAAAAGCATTTTCAGACTAACACGCCCCGATATGCAAAGGCGCGAAACTCTATTTTCTATTTCAATTCGGTTTCCCGTGTGCGCAGTTGGATGGGACACCTTGGGCGCGGCGCATCCTACCTTTGGGGGACATAAAATTCTATTCTTGGCAGACACCCATCATCTGCCGCCCGAATTTTCTGTCTTTTAAGGTGCCCTTCGTGAAAAAAGGACACCCAAAAAGAAAGAAAACATACAAAGCGGGCGGTCATCCGAAATCGGCGGGATTTCGGGACCAGCCCGCTTTGTAACTGGTTGTTACTTTAATTCTACTTCCGCGCCTGCTTCTTCCAGACGTTTTTTCAATTCTTCCGCTTCTGATTTGGACGCGCCGTCTTTGACAGATTTGCCACCAGCCTCTACCAAATCTTTGGCTTCTTTCAAGCCCAAGCCAGTGATGGCGCGGACTTCTTTAATAACATTAATTTTCTTGTCGCCAGCAGATTTCAAGATGACATCAAATTCATCTTTTTCTTCTTCTGCCGCACCAGCATCACCACCAGCGGCGGCCATCATAACACCGCCACCAGCGGCAGGTTCTATACCATATTCGTCTTTCAGAATAGTTTTCAGTTCTTGTGCTTCCAGCAGGGTCAGTTTAACGATGCTTTCGGCAAGTGCTTTCATATCAGCCATTTTTTGTTTTCCAATCTTTCGGTTTGTTTATCCGTGTTTTCACGGGGGTTATAAGGGGTTAATTAGGTGTCGGGGTTATGCGGCTTTTTTCTCCACAGCCTCAATCAAGGATGCGATATTGGCAGCAGGTGCGCCGATTGCGCCCGCGATATTGGCAGCAGGTGCGCCAATACATCCCGCGATAGAGGCAATAAGCTCATCACGCGATGGCAGGGCAGCCACGGCTTTTACGCCAGCCAGATCAAGGGTTTTATCGCCCATAGATCCCCCAAGAATAACGAGTTTTTCATTATCCTTGGCAAATTCATTGGTGATTTTTGCCGCCGCCACTGGGTCTGTGGAATAAGAAACCACAGTCATCCCTTCGAACAACGGTTCAATCGCTTGGCACGGAGTGCCGTCCAGCGCGATTTTAATCAGACGATTTTTTGCCACACGCGCAGATCCACCCGCATCGCGCAAACGCGCACGGAAGTCCTGCATTTCTGCAACTGTAAGACCAGTGTAATGTGAAACCACAACAACACCAGAGTCCGTGAAAATTCCACCTAGTTCTTTGACTAACGCTTCTTTTTGGGCTCTATCCACAGCAATGCTCCAACTTATGTAAAGCCTTCGCTTTACGGCTCTGTTTGACCAAAGTTGCCTTTGGCGGTTCAATCCATGAACAGGAACTGGGTCAAACGGCATCGCGCAAGCGCGGGGTGTTTTATCGTGTTCCCTATCTCAGGCAGGAATTATGTCTTTTGGACACCCACCGTCTCGGACAAGTTAAAGGGGTTGCGAATCGCGTTTGCGAATCATAGTTCCCTCATGTTTTGGGGTTATAGGGTGAGATTGGCTGAATTGCAAGAGGCTTTTGCCAAGTATTTTCGGTTTTTAGGATGATTCTTACGGTTTTTTAATCATTTGGGCAAAACTTTGCGAATCGGTTAAACGAATTTACCCGATTCGCAATTTTATTAATCCATTTGCACCGAAATACCGGGTCCCATGGTGGAGCTGAGGGCGATTTTTTTAATATACGCACCTTTTGCACCTTCGGGTTTGGCACGTTGCACCGCGTCAATAAAGGCACGGATGTTTTCCACCAGTTTCGGCTCGGTAAAGGACGCTTTGCCAACACCTGCGTGGATAACACCGGCTTTTTCCACCTTAAACTGGACTTCGCCACCTTTGGCAGCACTTACCGCGGATTTAACATCGGCGGTTACCGTGCCAACTTTGGGATTGGGCATCAGGTTGCGAGGCCCCAGCACTTTGCCCAAACGACCGACCAGAGGCATCATATCAGGCGTGGCAATACAGCGATCAAACTCTATTTTACCCGCGATGATGGTTTCCATCAAATCCTCTGCCCCGACAATATCGGCACCAGCCGCCAGTGCTTCCTCCGCCTTAGCATCGCGGGCAAAGACCGCAACACGCAGAACTTTGCCTGTGCCGTTGGGCAAGCCAACAACACCGCGTACCATTTGATCGGCATGGCGCGGGTCAACACCCAAAACCATAGCAATATCAACGGTTTCATCAAATTTTGACTTGGCGTTGGCTTTTATCAGTTTTACCGCCTCTTCCACGGTGACGTTTGTTTTATCAGCGAAAGCCTTACGCGCCGCCAGTGTTCTTTTTCCAAATTGCGCCATTACTTCACCTCTATTCCCATGGAACGGGCCGAGCCCATAATAATTTTAACCGCAGCCTCCAAAGAATTTGCATTCAAATCCTTCATTTTGGCGTTGGCGATGTCTTCAACCTGTTTCAGACTAACCGAGCCGACATACTCACGCCCCGTCAAAGGTGCGCCAGATTTCACCTTGGCGGCCTTTTTAAGAAAATAAGACGCAGGTGGAGTTTTGATATCCATGGAAAACGATTTATCAACATAGTAGGTGATAACCGTTGGGCAGGGTGCCCCTGCCTCCAAATCTTGGGTTTTAGCATTAAATGCCTTGCAAAACTCCATGATATTAATGCCGCGCTGCCCAAGAGCAGGACCGACAGGGGGGGATGGGTTGGCTTGCCCTGCAGGAACCTGCAGTTTCATTGTGCCAGCAATTTTTTTAGCCATAATGGCCTCCTTTTTATGCCATCCAAACGACCGCGTGTCGCCTGGATTAGGTTGGTGTGGTTCGGATTGTTCGCATCGCGACGCGAATACCCTCCCACATAATATGGCTTAATCTTGTGATTAGGCCTGTTTTGTCACTTGAGCGTATTCCAGCTCTACCGGGGTGGCGCGCCCGAATATTGATACGCTGACCTTTAGGCGAGCGTTGTCTGAATCAACATCCTCTACAATACCACTGAAGCCCGCAAAGGGACCGTCCGTGACATTGATATTTTCACCAACATCAAACAAAATGAGCGTGCGCGGCGATTCCGCACCCTCTTCCACTTGATTCAGTATGTATTTAACTTCCTTATCGCGCATTGGCGATGGTTTTCCGGGTTGCCCCAAGAATCCGGTCACCCGATTGATTTTATCAATCAGATGAAAATTGGCTTCATTCATCTCCATCCGTAATAGGATATAGCCAGGCATAAACCGCCGCTCGACATTGTATTTTTTGCCACGCCGAACCTCGACCACCTCTTCGGTTGGCACAAGGACTTGTTCAATTTCATCATGCAAGCCTTTGGTTTCAACCAGCTTGTTGATTTCCTCGGCAACCTTTTTTTCATAGTTGGATAAGACCGCCACGGAATACCATCTTTTTGCCATTGCTGTTCCTGCCTTTATTGCTGTGAATAAGCGTTAATTAGGGGTGGCGGGGTGGTTAAACCCCGATACCGATTGCGTTAAGTGCCAAGCGCACCAGTTGATCTACCAGAAAGAAAAAACCTGCGGCAACGGCTGCCATAATAAAAACCATAATGGTGGTTACGATGGATTCGCGCCGAGTAGGCCAGACGATTTTGCCCACTTCAGAGCGGACTTCTTTGATAAAGCGAATCGGGTTAATACGTGCCATAATGGTATATCCTTTTGATAAAATATGGTGGTTTGGGGTTTGGGTTTTCGCCTGTATAGCGGATTTGGAAGAAAACGCAAGGGGGGTTTAGGGGATTTTTGCAATAAGGTTAATCTTTGGCTAATCTTTCGCGTAAATCTTCAACAAAAGCTTTTCTGCCTTTGGGGGTAAGTTCTGACGCAAAGGTAACCAAGACGGGGACATTATCACATGAAAATGCCAATCCATTTGCCAACCAACCAGAGGGTCTGTCATAGGAACCACCCCGAGTCTTTAGCAAATCATCTATGGCTTTTTCATACTCTTCTTCGGTCATATTGCCCCCAAGAAGCTCAAAAAATTAATAACAATTTTGCTTAATTAACAAATTGCACGACTGTTTGTATAGTAGGACCAGTTAAATTACCATTGGTAAAAACATTTATCTTACGCCCATCGCGTTCAAGAGCATTTTTAAAACAAATTTCAATGGCTTCGCGAATCGAATCTTCTTCTGTAATTCCAGCAAGCATGCTTGGAATTTTAGGTGTATCCAGCATGATTAGATTATCAACATCTCTACGCCTTATCGGTATCTCAAAGCACTTTGTAGCTTGACCCAAATCATATTGGGCAGGTTTAATATCTTGTTCAATACGTCCCATTTTACGACTCCTTTTTATCCTATATACCACAGGCAAAACAAATGTCAAACCCTATGTATATCAATAAGCAACCCCTACTATATACCATAAGCAGACGAAATTGCAACCTCTGCCCGTTTGGGAAACCCAACCATCCGCATCTGGTCTTCATCCCACAGCTTGCACCGCACACAGCCCAAAGCCGCCCACAACCCAATACGAGTTTGCGTAGGGCTCATATCCTCGGCAATCGCGCGATAACACCCCGCCAGCCGATAAAACGGAATACCCGCGTTCAAATGATGCAAATCGTGATAAGTAATATAGCCCACGGCAAAATCAAACCACGCCCCGAAATCAATCACCGAAGTGCCATTTAACGCCGCCTCATCAAACTGTAAATCGGGTTTTCTATCCCAATAGGTCGTTTCAAAATTATGCTGAACATAAAACAAAAATATCGCCAGCCCGCCGCCAATCATCAGCATAATAAACATCACTAACAGCCCAATTCCGCCATAAAAATAAAACACTCCGATGGTCGAGGCAGCCAGCATAGCATTGGTTATCATCGCATCCATAACACCAGTTTTATCGATATTCTTTGGCCAGCGATAGCGTAGCATAAAAATCAAAAACGGTCCCAAAAGAAACAGGGTTATGGGAGAGCGATAAATCCGATAACCCAGCCGAGCGCGCGGGGTGGCTTGCAGATACTCCGCCTTGGTCATGACGAAAAATTCGCTCGACTCGCGGTGTTCCAAATCGCCAATATGGGCGTGGTGACGGTTGTGATTATATTGGGTAGAACGGAATGGAATCAAGCAAAACCCCGATAAAAGCGTGCCAATAACGGTATTCGCCCGTTTGCTGGTGAAAAACGAATTATGCCCGCAATCGTGTTGCAAAACCCCGATTCGCAAAACGCAAAGCCCGCCAATCAGAATAAACGGTGTTTGCAGCCAAACCGAGCCTATCATCTCCAGCGCAACAAAGGCGGCGATAAAAAACACGGCTATCGTGCCGATAAGTTCAAAACAAGCGCGGGTGTTATTAGGGGTCGCATAAAGACGGGTTTTTTGCCGAAGGGTCATTTTGGGGCTCCTTATGGGTTTATGGTTTTAAGGGTTTGCCCGTTTCCAAACGGGCTATTTTTGGGTGAATTTTTATGTGGGTGTGGGGATTATTGCCGATTTTAATATAAAAAACAAGCCGTGCGGGGTGAAAAACCTTTGCAAGCGTGTTTTTTATATCACCATGCCTTGCAATCCCCGCCTCTTGCCTATAAAAACCATCCCTATGGTAAAGACAACTTCCCCAAACGCCGCCCCCCAAGATCGCGTCTTGATCTTTGACACCACCCTGCGTGATGGTGAGCAATCGCCAGGTGCTACCATGAGCCATACCGAAAAGCTGGAAATCGCCGAAATGCTGGACGATATGGGCGTGGATATTATTGAGGCTGGGTTTCCAATCGCCTCTGACGGGGATTTTAAGGCGGTCAGCGATATTGCCAAACTGGCAAAATCCTCGGTTATTTGCGGACTGTCACGGGCGGTTATCGGCGATATAGACCGCTGTTGGCAGGCGGTGAAACACGCCAAAGCCCCGCGGATTCATACATTTATAGGCACTTCCCCGCAACACCGCGCCATTCCAAACCTAAACCCCGAACAGCTGATAGAAAAAATCCAAACCTCGGTCACCCATGCGCGAAACCTCTGCGATAATGTCCAATGGTCGCCGATGGATGCCACGCGTACCGAACGCGACTATCTGGCGCGATGCGTTGAGGTGGCGATTCGCGCTGGCGCAACCACGATTAATATCCCTGATACCGTTGGCTATACCGCGCCGAATGAATCCGCCGAAATCATTCGGTTTTTGATTGAAACCGTGCCTGACGCGGATACGGTTGTTTTTGCCACCCATTGCCATAATGATTTGGGGATGGCGACGGCCAATGCCTTGGCGGCGGTGATGGGCGGGGCGCGGCAGATTGAATGCACGATAAACGGGCTGGGTGAGCGGGCTGGCAATACCGCTTTGGAGGAAGTGGTGATGGCACTGCGGGTGCGCAATGATATTATGCCTTATCGCACGCGGATTGACACACAGAAAATCATCAATATCAGCCGCCGAGTCGCCACGGTTTCAGGCTTTCAAGTGCAGAATAATAAGGCTATTGTTGGCAAAAACGCCTTTGCGCATGAGAGCGGGATTCACCAAGACGGGATGTTAAAATCGGCCGATACCTTTGAAATCATGCGCCCCGAGGATATTGGCTTATCTGAAACCAGTATTGTGATGGGCAAGCATTCTGGGCGGGCGGCCTTGCGTTCTAAGTTGGCGAATTTGGGTTATGATTTGGCGGATAATCAGCTGAACGATGTGTTTGTGCGGTTCAAAGCCTTGGCGGATAGGAAAAAAGAGGTTTATGATGACGATCTTATTGCTCTGATTAGCAATGAAGAAAGCCAAACCGCCCATAATTTTATCCAAGTGCGGGCGTTACGGGTTATTTGTGGCACGGATGGACCGCAAAGTGCCGATTTGACTCTGCTGATTGATGGGGCAGAGCATCAGGGCAAGGCGACAGGCGATGGGCCTGTGGATGCGACTTTTAATGCGGTGAAGGCGTTATTTCCCCATAAGGCGCATTTGCAATTATACCAAGTGCAGGCGGTGACTCGCGGTACCGATGCCCAAGCGACGGTCAGCGTGCGATTAGAAGAGGACGGGCGGATAGTCGTTGGGCAATCCGCCGATACGGATACGGTGGTTGCCAGTGCCAAGGCCTATGTCAATGCGTTGAACAAGCTGTTGGTGAGGCGGGGAAAATCGCCTGTTGGGTGATTTTTTGCCATATTTCATCAAAAGATTCACCTTTTGTTCTAAAAAAGCATAAAAAATGCTTGACAGAGATTCAGCAATACCCTAGTTTGCTTTCACACTAACATTATAATGGAGTATTTGTTATGAACAAAGATTTAGGGCAATTTTTTACACCGCCAGACATCGTGGATAAGATGGTTGGCTTGCGTGTTAATCAAGGAAGTATTTTAGAACCTTCCGTTGGTGATGGCGCGTTTTTTTCTGTATTAGAAAACACAGCCGTTGGTATAGAAATTGATGGAACTGTTGTTAACAATGATAGAGTTATCGTAGGGGATTTTTTTGCCTATTCCAATGAAAACAAATTTGATACAATCATCGGCAACCCTCCTTATGTTAGATATAATGACATCGCCGAAGAAACAAAAAACTTACTGGATAATACTTTGCTGGATAAGCGAAGCAACCTTTATCTTTTCTTTATTAAAAAATGCCTAAATCACCTAAACCCAAATGGCGAACTTATATTCATAACTCCAAGGGATTTTTTAAAAGCAACATCTGCTAGAAAATTAAACGAATTATTGTATAATCAAGGTTCAATGAGCCATTATTACGAGCTAGGCGATAAAAAGATATTTAAAGATGCCGCCCCGAATTGCGCTATATGGCGTTGGGAAAAAGGCAGAACAGACAGAAACATGCAACCCACAGGGATGTTTCAATGTCGGTCTGGGCAGATTTTATTTAATGATTACTCTGGGGCAGACTCTAGCAATTTGTTTGGTACAACATTAGGCGATTTTTTTGATATTAAAGTTGGTGCTGTTAGTGGTGCTGACGATGCCTTTGTTAGTGAAAAAAACGGATGCACTGATATGGTGTATTCACGAACCGCAAAAACTGGCGAAACAAGACGCGTTATTTATAACCGTAAGGATGACAGTTTATACCCTCATAAAAAGAGGTTATTAATGCGAGGTATACGCCGTTTTGACGAATCAAATTGGTGGGAATGGGGTAGAAAATTTTGCCAAAGAACGGGTCCAAGAATCTATGTGAATGGTAAAACTAGAAATAAAAAGCCCTTTTTTGTCAGTGAAGTGGAATCTTATGATGGTTCTGTGCTTGCTTTATTTCCAAAAAAGGGTATTAATATTGAAAAAGCTCTTGAAAAACTTAATAATACGGATTGGGCAACCCTTGGGTTTGTTTGTGATGGAAGATTAATCTTTTCTCAAAGAAGTTTATCAACTACACCAATGGAGGTTTTATGATACCGCAAGATCTTATTGACGCAGCAAAATACCTTAAAGGTAAAACTGCAGAAATTAATGCTCTTATCGCTGATACAGAGGGGAGGGATGCCAGAGTGGCTTCTGCAATATTAGAAGATGGGATTGTCGATCTTCTCAAAGATGCCAAAAAATGGGTCGTTTTTTCTCCTAATCTTGATGGGTCTAATAATAGGTCTTGGTATGATTGTAAAATCAATGATTGCTTTTGTAATATAAAAATAAGCGAACTGAAAACCAATGATAATACGGGGGCTAAAAAAGCTATTTATTATCTACTGACAGGACAAAGCCCTATTGGTGTGCCACCCCAAAATAAAGGTTTTTTTAAAAGAATGAAGCCGAATGAAAGTCCCGATGAAAACAGGGATTATTACTATTTTGTGGTTAATAAAACTAACCCAGCAGATATTTTTTCAGTTTCCCTTAAAAATATAACTCATTGTGCTACAAATTCTATCAATCAACCATTTCAATCAAACTGGGATAAATGTCGTGTGCCAGCTAATAGAACTTGGCAAGAGGCAAAAGATTTTTTACTAAATGAATGGGCAAAGTCAGTTAAAAGCAACGTTGATAACATCAAAAAAGGTATGACGGCAAGCTATCCAGAATACTTTGAAGATTAGGATTGGGCATAAACATATCGCGCCACAACCCCGCCCAGCATATTGACAGACGGAGCAAAACCTAGCCCTGCCAAATCCTCTGGCACGCACAAATCACCCGTGCCGCCGCCCCGAACTCCGCGTCCAGGGGCGACATCCACCGACAACATATCTTGGCAAGCCCACCCGCCCAAACGAAACTCTGGCGGGATGGTTTGCGCCAAGGCCGCCGCCTCCGTATCCGCCAAAACAGAGCCACCCGTTGCCATCACATAAATCTGAATCCCGTGTTCCAAAGCGACATCGCGGATTTGACACGCACGGGTTAAACCGCCGACTCGGTTGATTTTTATCCCAGCAATCTCTGCCAAGCCATCGCGGGCAATCCGCGTCATATCACCCAAACTAACCAAAGATTCATCAACGCTAATCGGCGAGCTGGTCAAACGGCGCACGGCGGCGATATCATCCAAAGTCTCACAAGGTTGCTCAAAACTCACCCCCAAATCGGCGACTGCATTCATAACAATCACAGCCTCCCGCCGCGACCACGCCCGATTAACATCGTATAAAATCCGCTCATCCGCCACGCGATTTTCCTCCAAAAACCGAATCCGCGCAATATCCAGCTCGACATCCCCGCCGACCTTTACCGAATGCCCGCGATAGCCAATGGCGCGATACTCCTTGATAATATCCAGCATTTCTTGCGGAGTGCCAGACGACACAGACGACATAATCCGCGTAGCCTCCCCATGCCGTCCGCCCAGCATATCGGGCAAGGACAACCCCGCCGCCTGCCCGGCAATATCCCAACACGCCATATCAATCGGCGATTTGGCATAGAGATGACCGGGCAATTGCTTATCCATCGCGCGGTTTATGACAATATGCCGCCGTGGGTCTAGCCCCAAAACCGCAGGGGCTAGGGTTTCAATCCCAGCGCGCAAACCCGGCCCGTGGGCAGGAACATAGGTATGACCCCAAGGCGTACCCTCGCCCCAGCCAACCAGCCCCGCATCGGTTTCAATCCGCACAAAGGTGGCATCAAGGACTTCGAATTTTAACCGCCCGCCCGATAAAAAATACGGTTTCGTCAGGGGTAAATCCACTTGGAAAACATCAATGGCAGTAATTTTCATTGCTGGGATTTTCATAATAGACTCCTAGGGGTTGATAACGATATTACCGCTATGTTGCTTGGCAATAAACGCCTTTTGCGCGGTGTGTAAATCAGCCAAGGGATAGGTCGCGGCCAGCATTGGTTTTATCGCCCCCGCCTCAATATACCCAACAACATCGGTGAAAATATGCGGGGGAATAACGGTAGAGCCATAAAGGGTTAAATCATTCAAATAAAGCGTGCGCAAATCCAAATCGACAATCGGCCCGGCTATCGCGCCAGAGGTGACATAACGCCCGCCCCGCTCAAGAATTTCTATCAGCGGAGCAAAGGCAGAACCGCCGACAATATCGGCAATCACATCAACACGGGCGTTGCCTGTTTTTGCGGTTAATTCGGCGGGCAAATCACTTGGCGAACGCGATAGCAAAACATCGGGGTTTAACGCGGCAAGTCCTGCGTGTTTTATCGGTGCTGCCAGCGCGATAACAAACGCCCCACGCCGTTTAGCCAATTGTATCAGAGCAGAGCCAACCCCGCCAGAGGCTCCGGTGATTAACACGCGGTCGCCTTCGCTGACATTGGCGCGGGTAAGCATACCCTCTGCCGTGGTGGTGGAACAGGAAAAGGTAGCAAGCTCGCTGTCGCTGAGCGGGCTGTTAATCGGTGCGACATTGCGTGCGTCTATGGTGGTATATTGGGCAAACCCGCCGTCTTTTTCTGAACCGAAATAGCGTGCCGACTCGCGGTTCATCGGGTCGTTCCAATCGCGTAGCCAGTTATCGGTCATAACCCGTTTTCCCATCAGGGTTTTTGGCGCATCCGCGCCCAGCCCCACGACTATCCCGACAACATCCGCACCTTGGATACGGGGGAATTCTATCCCCGAACCGCCCCAAGTCGGGTCGTTCTGATTAACCGAGTCATAGGCATCGCCCGTGGTCGCCTCGGTGACGTTTTTGGAATACCAGCCAGAGCGGGTGTTAATATCGGTATTGTTCATGCCACAGGCGGTTACACGGATGAGGACTTCATGCGGTGCGGGCTTTGGCACAGGCCAATCGGTATGATAGCGCAACGCGTCCAGCCCGCCGTGGTGATGCAAAACAAAGGCGTTCATTGTTTTAGGGATTTTTTGAGGATTTTCTTGAGTCATAGTTTTAGGTGTTTCTTTCGGTATAGGGTTTATGAGATGTTAGGGATTAAGTGTGAGTTGTCAATCATTAATCATTAATCGTTATTGAGCACAACCGCGCCTCGCAAGTCGCCCGCTATCATAACTTCCAGCTTCTGCCCAACGCTCGCCGCCATCGGTTTGATATAGGCGAAGGCCAATAACGATTTCACCGTCGGGCTATAAACCACCGAAGATAGACTGCCGACCGTCTCACCCGCGCACAAAACAGGCTCGCCGCCAACACCATCATAGATCCCATCCGCCTCTATCCTTAAATAGGCACAGATCCACGGCAGACTGGACGCGGAAGCACTTTTAAGCGTGGCATCACGCCCCAAAAAATCCCCCTTATCCAGTTTGACAAACCGCATCACACCTGCCTCTGGCAAAGTCACCTCATTATTCAGCTCCCCCGCGCCAGGATAGCCCTTTTCCATCCGCATAACATTCATCGCGAAAGAGCCGTAATCAACCATATCATAAGCCGCACCCGCCTGTGATAACGCCTGATAAACCGCCAAGGCCGCGGCGTTCGGCATATGAAGCTCCCACCCCAGCTCGCCCGCGTAGGATATTCGCAAAGCCCAAACCGAATGACCGGCAACATCTATTTCCTGTGAGCTGAGCCATGGAAACGCGGTATCGCCCAAATCCGCGGGGCTACATTGCGATAAAATATCGCGGGCTTTCGGACCATTCAAGGCAAGAGCGGTAAGCGAATCGGATAGGTTTTCAATTTTAACCTTATCCGTCTGTTTAAGATTTTCCGCCAAATGATCCAGCAACCTCTGTTCAAAAAACGCCGCACACACCAGATAAAACCGATTATCCGCCTTTTTCAAAACCGTTGTTTCCAGCTCTATCCGTCCGCGCCGATTCAAAAGATGGGTCAAACACAACCCACCAATTTTGCTCGGCAAACGATTGGCAACCAGTCCATCCAGAAACGCGGTTGCACCTGTGCCACTGATTTCCACCTTGGTAAAAGCAGTGATATCCATCAGTCCGGCACGGTTGCGCACGGCAAAGACCTCGGCATTAACCACCTCTTGCACTTTGCTGCGTTTGAACGAATAAATATCCTGTGCACGCATCCCATCAGTGGCAAACCAACGCGGGCGTTCATGACCATAAACCTCTTCAAACACCGCACCCTTATCACGCAAAACCGCGTAGAGGGGTGAGGGTTTAATCGGTCGCCCCGCCAGCCGATTGAAATGAGGAAAAGGAATTTCATGACGCAAACAATAATCCTCTTTCGCCTTTATCACCTGCCAAGTTTTATCGGCATAGCCGCCAAAACGGCGCGGGTCATACTCCCGCATGGATATATCGGCACTGCCCAATAACATCCACCGAGCCAGCTCCCGCGTTAGGGCAGGGCCCCAACCAATACCAATCTGCGTGCCACAACAACACCAATAATTGGGCAAAGCGGGCGCGGGCCCCACCAAAGGATTGCCATCGGGGGGATGGGAAATCGCGCCATGAACTTCGCGTTTAATCCCCAAATCCGCCAATATCGGCATACGTTCCAAGGCGTTTTCTAACCACGGCATAATACGGTCATAATCGGGGGCAAACAATTCATTTTCAGCCTCCCAAGGGCAATGATCCAGCCAAACCGCGTTTGGATTTTGCTTTTCATAAATACCAATCAGGGCGGATTTCTGCTCCATCCTAATATACCCCGATACCAGCTTATCATCACGCACCACGGGTAATTCATGGGTGAGGGTTTGAAACTCTGGCACCGTATCGGTTACCAAATAATGATGCGTCATGGAGGTCATAGGCAACTGCAACCCCGACCATTCGCCGATTTGGCGGGCGTAAGTGCCACCCGCATTCACCACATGCTCGCAGGTAATCGCACCTTTTTCCGATTCAACCAGCCAATCATCGCCCACCCGTGTTATATTCGTCGCGCGGGTTTGGCGAAATATCCGCACGCCGAGATTCCGCGCCCCCGTGGCAAAGGCGGCGGTAAGGTTGGACGGATCAACATGCCCGTCATTCGGGGTATAAAGTGCGCCCAAGACTCCATCCAGATTGTAATAGGGATGAAGGCTGGCAATTTTCTCTTTATCAATCAAATCAATCTCAAACCCCAAACCACGCCCCACGGATAAAGTATGACGTAGCCAATCCATTTCATCCTCGCAATACGCCAGTCGCAAAGAACCACAGCCGTGCCAACTGACATCCTGTCCCGTTTCCGCCTTTAACGCGCCCGAATACAGCCCGATATTGTAATCGACCATCTTACCCAAACCATAGCTGGAAGTGGATTGGGTGATTTGCCCAGCCGCGTGCCAAGTGGAACCACTGGTCAGCTCGCCCTTTTCCAGTAGGACAACATCACTGCAGCCCAAATGCGCCAGATGATAGGCCAAGGCACAGCCCATAATGCCACCGCCAATAATCACCACCCGTGCTTGGCTAGGGAAGTTTTTTGTGCTGGGGTTTTTTGGGGGGATTTCTTTTGTCATGGTCTCTCCGTTAAAAGAAAAAAATCGCTTTACAAGGTATCAATAGCTTGGTATCAAGTTTTAGGCAATATGGAAATAAAAGGATTAGGGATAAAATGGCAAAAGAGCAACCCACAAAATCACAACCCGTAAAATCATTAGACGGGCGGTATTACACCGACCCCGATATTTTCACGCAAGAGCAACAAAACCTCTTTGCCCGCACGTGGCAGTTTGCCTGTCATAGCAGTGCCGTGCAAAATATCGGCGATTATGTCAGCTTCACTATTGGCACGGAGGATATGTTTTGCATCCGTGATAAGGACGATGTTTTGCGGGTGTTTTACAATGTCTGCCAGCATCGCGCCCATCAATTGGTACAAGGCGCGGGCAATACCCGTGCACTGGTTTGCCCCTATCATGCTTGGACGTATGAATTGAGCGGGCAGTTACGTTCTGGCCCCAATGTGCAGAAAGTCGCGGGGTTTGTGCGCGGCGATATTTGTTTAATGTCGGCACAGGTGGAGGAATTTTTGGGCTTTATTTTCGTTAATTTGGATGAAAATGCCAAGCCGATGGAAGACTGGTATCCAAACACACGGGCGGAATTGCAGGAATTCGTGCCGAATTATCGCGATTTATCGCCCTTAGTACGGGTGGAAATACCGGAAAAATGTAATTGGAAGGTCAGTGTGGAAAACTATTCGGAATGTTATCATTGCGCGTTGAACCACCCTACTTTTTCCACGGGGGTTGTGAAGCCAGAGACCTATAATATCATGCCCCAGGGCTATTGTTTGCGCCACACGACCGAGTGTCAAAATCTGGATAATATGACCTATGATATTAACAGTGGTTTTGCCCATGCGCGGGAGTATTCAAGCTGGTATCTCTGGCCGAATTTCAGCTTTCAAGTCTATCCGGGCAATGTTTTAAACACCTACCATTGGCACGCGGTGGCGGTGGATAAGGTGGTGATTTGGCGCGGATGGTATCGGTTTGACGGGTGCGATGAACAGATGATTCACGATTTGGCGGTTCAAGATCGTGCCACCACCGTGGCCGAAGATATTGGCTTGGTCGAATCGGTTCAACGCGGGTTAGGCTCACGCGGGTATCGCCCAGGTCCGTTGGTTGTTGATCCAGACTGTGGCGTGAATTCAGAGCATTCTGTCAAAGCCTTGCACGAATGGATGCGGGCAGTTAGTGATTAGTGATGAATGATTAGTGATGAATGGGGCTTGTGGCGAATTTCTTTCCTAAAAATAACGAACACCAGTTATTTTAGATAATAGATAATTAAAATAACCACTAATCACTAATCACTAACCACTAACCACTAACCACTAATCACTAATCACTAATCACTAAAACCATTGACCTTTGGCAAAAATCCTTTACACAAAACAAATACACAAACCGAAAGCCGACAAAATGAGTGCACCAGACCGCAAAAAATGGCAAAACTACATAAACGGGGTGTTCTGCGATGGTACAGAGCCGCCTATTATCGTGGATAATCCAGCAACGGGGCAACCGCTCGCCGAACAAGCTTGCGGTAATGCCGATGATATAGATCGCGCCGTTGCCGCCGCCAAATCCTGCCATACCCGCCGTGCATTATCGGCCCTGCGCCCCGTGGAACGTTCGCGCAAAGTCCAACAAATGGGGCGGTATTTGGCAGAAAATGTCAAAGAAATCGCCCCGCTTTTAACCTTAGAATCAGGCAAACCCTTATGGGAGGCCGAGATGGAAGTCCTTGGTGCGGCGCGATATTTTGAATACTACGGCAATCAGGGCGAAACGGTGGAGGGTCGGTCAATCCCCCTCGGCGATGGCTATTATGATTTCACGGTTTATGAACCTTACGGAGTTTCGGGGCAGATTATCCCGTGGAATTATCCCTTGGAAATGACGGCACGGTCGTTATCGGCGGCATTGGTAACAGGCAACGCCTGTGTCATTAAATCACCCGAATTGGATCCGCTGACTCACTTTTATATTGCCAAAGCTGCCGAATCCGCCGATATGCCCGCAGGTGCGGTGAATATCGTCTGCGGGCATGGCAAAATCGCGGGTGCGGCCTTGGCGGCTCATCCCGATGTGCGCCAGATTGTTTTCACAGGCTCGGTTGAAACGGGGATAGCCGTTGGCACCGCCGCCGCCCAAAATATCGTACCCTGTGTGTTAGAGCTGGGTGGCAAGTCCGCCGCGATTCTATGCCAAGACGCGGATATTGATGGTTTTATTAACGATGTCCGCTGGGGGATTTATTTTAACGCGGGGCAGGTGTGCTCGGCACTATCGCGGGTGATTGTTCATAGCAGTCTGCACGATAAACTGGTCGCAGCAGTCGCCGATATGGCGCGGGGATTATCCGTTGGCGCGGGGATAGATCGTACGGATTTCGGCGCGAACATGGGTGCGATGATCTCCCTACCCCAGTTGGAACGGGCAGTGGCAATGTGTGAGCAGGCGCAGGCGGAGGGTGCAACCTTGGTTTGCGGTGGCCATCGCATGAATAAGGACGGGTTTTTTATGGAGCCGACAGTGTTTTCAAACGTAACCCCTGATATGACGATTGCAAGGGAAGAGGTGTTTGCCCCGGTATTATCGGTGATGTCGTATCAAACCGACGACCAAGCGATTGCCATGATTAACGCCACCGATTACGGGCTGGTTGGCGGGGTTTTCACCCGTGATTTAGACCGAGCAATGCGGATGGCTGGGCAGATTCGTGCGGGGCAGGTGTTTATTAACGAATGGTATGCAGGCGGGGTGGAAACCCCGTTTGGTGGCTATGGCAAATCGGGCTATGGTCGTGAAAAAGGACGCGAGGCGTTGTGGAACTATGTTCAAACGAAGAATATTGCGATTAAACGGGGGTAAGGGGCGAATCGGCACCCTATTTGATTCGATATTGCCTATATTTTGGGCAATTTGCCTAATATTTAGGCAAACCCCCGCAAAAACCCACCAATCCATCCAACACTCCCATCGTCATCCTTGCTTTGCCAGCGATATTTCGCCATATCAAACCCTATGCGGATTTTGCCACCAGCAAACCCGCCAAACAAAGAGACCCGTCTTATGAAAAAATTAGAAGCCATCATCAAACCGTTCAAACTGGACGAAGTCAAAGAAGCCCTGCAAGACATCGGCATCCAAGGCATGTCTGTGATAGAAGCCAAAGGCTTTGGACGGCAAAAAGGACACACAGAACTGTATCGCGGCGCCGAATATGTCGTTGATTTCCTGCCAAAGGTGAAAATCGAAGTGGTCGTCAGCGACGAACAACTGGACTCCGCGATGGAGGCTATCAGCACCGCCGCCCATACCGGCAAAATCGGTGACGGCAAAATCTTTGTTTTAAACGTAGAACAAGCGGTGCGCGTGCGTACCGGTGAAGACGGGGTCGAGGCGTTATAACGCCAGCCCCAAAACCCCCAAACATAGGATTACACCAATGACAAACCCAATCAAAGACCTGCTAAAACGTATCAAAGACGAGGATATCCAATACGTGGATGTTCGCTTTACCGACCCGCGCGGCACACTGCAACACGTCACCATGATTAATGACGAAGTGGATGAGGACTTTTTTGAAAACGGTCTGATGTTTGACGGCTCTTCCATTGATGGCTGGGCGAGTATTGAAAAATCCGATATGAAGCTGCTTTTGGACGCAACCACCGCCTATGTTGACCCGTTTTATGCCGAAAAAACCATGGCGGTGCATTGCCATGTGGTGGAGCCTGATACTGGGCAAACCTATGAGCGATGCCCCCGCGCCACGGCTATGCGGGCAGAGGCGTATTTGAAAGCATCTGGTATTGGTGATGTCTCCTATTGGGGGCCCGAGGCGGAATTCTTTTTGTTTGACGATGTGCGATTTTCCAATTCCATTAACAAGGTGTCTTTTGAAGTGGATGCGCATGACGCGTCTTGGAACACGGATACCGAATATGAAATGGGCAATATGGGGCATCGCCCTGGTTTAAAAGGCGGGTATTTTCCAGTCAATCCCGTGGATGCCAGCCATGATTTGCGTTCCGAAATGCTTTCAACTATGAAATCCATCGGCATGAAGGTGGATAAACACCATCACGAGGTTGCCTCTTGCCAGCACGAATTGGGGTTGGTCTTTAGCAGTTTGGTGGAAATGGGCGACCATCTGCAAAAATACAAATATATCATTCATAATGTGGCGGCCGCTTATGGCAAGTCGGCAACCTTTATGCCAAAGCCTTTTGTCGGTGATAATGGCTCTGGTATGCACGTGAATATGTCAATATGGAAGGGTGGTAAGCCGTTGTTTGCAGGTGATAAATATGCCGATTTGTCGCAAGATGCGTTGTATTTTATCGGCGGGATTTTAAAGCACACGAAATCGCTGAATGCGATAACGAACCCGTCCACGAACAGCTATAAACGGCTGGTGCCTGGGTTTGAAGCACCGGTTTTGCGGGCGTATTCCGCCAGCAATCGGTCGGGTTGTGTGCGGATTCCTTGGACAGAATCAGCCAAAGCCAAACGGGTGGAGGCACGGTTTCCAGACCCATCCGCCAATCCGTACCTGTGCTTTTCGGCGTTATTAATGGCTGGGCTTGATGGGATTCGCAATAAGATTGACCCAGGCGAGCCGTCTGATAAAGACCTGTACGATTTGCCACCAGAAGAGCTGAGCGATATTCCAACCGTGTGTGGGTCGTTGCGTGAAGCTCTGGATGCGTTGCGCAGTGATATGGATTATTTGCTGGAAGGCGGGGTTTTTACTAAGGCGCAGTTAGAGGCCTATATTGATTTGAAAATGAAAGAAGTGATGATCTATGAAACAACCCCCCATCCTGTGGAATATGGGCTGTATTATAGTTGCTAGTCTTTTAGTGATTAACGATTAACGATGAATGATTAAAGCAAGTAGCCGTAAGGGTGCTTGCTTTTTTTATGGCAAGTTTTTTATGGTTAAGTCTGCCCTTCGGGTCTTCGTCATCGCGACATAGGGCAGTTGAACCTGCCCGCAAATTAAAAAAATGAGTGCCGACCAGCATGGTCTTTTGTGCGTAGCCCCCGCTTCGCGGGGGCATGCCAAAAGCCCTTTGGTTACAAGATGATAATGATTCTATAAATTTACTATCTGGAATAACAAGACGGTAAATTGGATTATTTGTTTAGAATACTTGGGAATGGGTGATAGGTTTTCTATAAATTTATTTAGGCTGTGCCTAGATATAAAGACAAGCTTTAACCACAAAAACCCGTCCGCCCGCACTCCGCAGGAGGGGTGGGTGGGCGGGAAGCCCGAACAAAGGGGCTTGCCCCGAAGTGAGGGCGCAACAAAAAACCTCCGCTCTTAACCTCTAATAACCAATCATTCACAATTATTTAGCCCTTGCGGGTCTTCGTCATTTCTTCGAAATGCCGACCAGTCAAGAAGTAGTAAAAAAATCAATCGTTAATCGTTAATCGCTAATCGTTAATTTCGTCCTTCGCCTCTTCGCGTTTGCGAATTTTATCCACCAACATCTCCATCGGTCTGTTGCCGCGTGCCCTATTACAATTGCCACATAATAATTGAAAGTTTTCATAATAATCCCCGCCACCTTTGCTTTTAGGGATAATATGGTCAATCTCAAAATTGACACTATCAAATGATTTTGCGCATCCATTACACAAACCTTTTTGCGTGGCAAACAATCGGTCTTTTATCGGCTTGGACGGTTTTTCAAGTTTAATATCGGTGCGGTGTGGTATTTTATCAGTGGGCAGAAAATCTTTAAACATCCCCGCATCCGTGCCAAGCCGCGTCATCAATAACTCGCGCGCTTGGGATTCTATATCAATACCTATCCATTGTCGCCCTCGATGATGCGCCGCCACGCAAGTTGTCGCACAGCCACAAAACGGGTCAAACACAACATCGCCTTTTTTTGAAGAAGCCTCAATAATTCTATAAAGCAAGGCCAGCGGTTTTTGCGTGGGATAGCCCGTGCGCTCTTTCGCCATAGGATTAAGAATCGGGATATCCGTCCAAACATTACCCATAATCGCCGCACGCGCTTTTGTCATACTGATGGGGATGTTTTGCGCCTTCGCCCGTTTCATCTTTTGCGCGGCCTTTTCGGCATCATAAACCAATAATTTGCGCTGCCCTTTATCAACAACAGTATGATAGCCTTTTTCATATCTTTGGGCATCCCTTGGCGGAAGGCTCTGCGGGGTAAAATGATAATCATCCGATTTCGTATAAAAGAATATCGTGTCCTTCATAGACGGATAAGCATCGCCCCTGCGTGAAAACCTGTTATAGACCCAGTCAATTTCGTTCCTGAAATTCTTTTCGCCAAAAATCTGGTCTAAAACGATTTTTAAATAATGGCTGGCGGTCGTGTCGCAATGTAAATAAAAACTGCCTGTGGTGCGCAAAACCCTGTGCATTTGAATAATCCGTTGCGCCATATAAACGACATAAGACATCATACCTGTGCTATGAATCGCACCGATTGAATATATGTATTCCACCAATTTGGGGTATTGTTCCAAACCATCCAAACAGTCCCTATCCACATCTTCCCACGTCCAGATATCCTTGAACGAAGCCCCTGCGGCTCTGCTGCCAACGGGCGCGGAATAGGTGCGTTTGGAATTAAACGGCGGATCAAGATAAATCAAATCCACCATTTCACTGTTCATGCCGTTCAGGATATAAAGATTATCGCCCGTATAAAAAGTGTTTTGCATGTTTTATCTTTTCACAATTCACAATTCATAATTCATAATTCACCATTAATATCCCGCCTCCTTATCAACCAAATGCAAAGGTGGCTCGCCCGCTTCAGTCCGCCGTATATTCTCAACAATCAAATCACAGGCGGTTTCAATCCGCGTGCAGGACGCAACATGCGGGGTCACCAAAACCGAATCATGCGCCCAATAGGGATGGTTCGCATCCAACGGTTCCACATCAAAAACATCCAAGGTAGCAGAATGCAGCCGCCCATTATCCAAGGCCGCCAGCAAGGCCGTATCGTCTATTAACCCGCCCCGCCCGACATTGATAATAGACGCGCTGGGCTTCATCAAAGCCAGCGATTCTTTATTAATAATATGGCGAGTTTGCGGGGTGTGGGGCAACAGCAACACCAAAATATCGCTTTGCGATAGCACCGAGCGCAGACCAGCCGTGCCAGTGTAAGCCACCAATCCATGCTGCGATTTTTCGCCCCGCGCCCAGCCGATTGTTTGAAAGCCAATATTCGCCACACGCTCGGCACAAATCATCCCCAGCGTTCCCAGTCCCAAAAACCCGACAACCTGCGCCGTTGTCAAAGACGGCGGGGTATCATCCCATTCCCCAGCCTCGGCAAGAATAAAACGATCGAGATTCAGATGAATCCGCATCACATGGGCAATAACATAATCAATCATGCCTTGGGTTAATCCCACCTCTACCATCCGCGCGACAGGATGATAAAGCGTTTTGTTTTGCAAAGCCGCCTCTACCCCGGCCCACAGGCTCTGCACCAATTTCACGTTGGTATAAGGGGTGAAATCATCCAACACACCATCTGGACAATATAAAATATAATCGACCGCGGCAGGGTCATCAAAACTGGGGGCGAAATTGGCGGCAATCCCCGCTGCTTTTAGCACAGGCAAAAGCCCGCGTTGGTATTTGTCCCAGCGCGAAGGCTCGCCGTCGTATAAAATGTTTAACATCGTGATTCTCCTTACTTAATATTTACCTAATAGTCTTATGAATATGGGCTGATTGTATCAGACCAAAGCTAAACAGCAACACCATCATAGCAGACCCACCATAAGAAACAAAGGGCAGTGGCACGCCAACAACCGGAATTAACCCCATCACCATTAACATATTAACGGCAAAGTAAAAGAAAAATGTCGCGGTAATTCCGACAATCAAAAGCGAGCAAAACCTATCGGCACTGCGCATCGCCGCAATCACGCAAAACACGCAAATCGTAACGTAAATTACTAACAGGGACAGCCCGCCGATAAAACCAAACTCTTCGCCCCAAATGGCAAAGATAAAATCGGTATGTTTTTCAGGCAGGAAATTGCCACGGCTCTGCGTGCCTTGCATAAAGCCCTGCCCCGATACCCCGCCAGAACCAAGCGATATTTTTGATTGCGTGATATGATAGCCGTCATCATAAGGCGAAGAGCTCGGGTCTAAAAACGTTTCTATCCGCCGATATTGGTAATCTTTTAATAACTGGTATTCGCTGCCTTTGGTCATAATTATGGCAAAAACCAGCCCAATCCCCGCGCCCAAAACGGCGACAAAATACCACAAACTCACCCCCGCGATGAAAATCATCACCGCCCCGCCCGCCAGTAATAACACCGCCGTGCCAAGGTCGGGCTGTTGTAAAATCAAATAAAACGGCAGGCCGATTAAAATCAATGGCACGATAAGCCAGAGCGGATTTGAAATCCGTGCCTCATCCAATAAATCATAATAAAACGCCAGTATTAACACCAGCGCGATTTTCATAACTTCGGACGGTTGAATGATAAACACCCCAAGGTCTAGCCAGCGTTTCGCGCTACCGTGCGAAATCCCAACGAATTGCACGATAATCAATAACGCAAGGGCAACGATATAAATCGGTATGCTCATCTTTTGCCAGAAATCAATCGGAATCAGGGCAACGATAAACATCATAACAAAGCCCACGCCAAACCGTATAGCCTGGGCTGTTGCCCATTGTGCCGAATCCCCGCCCGCCACGGAATACAGCATTAACACACCGATTAACGCCACGCTCAGGATTAAAAATGCCAAAGCCCAATGGAAATATAGTATTTTGCGCAACCCCAGAACTTCGGGGGTGCGGGTATGGCTCCAAGTTGTCATATTCGCTCGCTTTTATTCTTTGGGAAATCACCATAGCCATCGGTGCCAAGGTTTAATGTTTTTGTCATAATATCACGGGCAATCGGCGCGGCCGTGGACGAACCACTACCGCCGTGTTCCACCACCACAGAAATAGCATAACGCGGATTATCATAAGGGGCAAAGCCGACAAACAGAGCATGGTCGCGCTGATTCCATTGCAAATCTTTGTTTTTAATCACACCCGTTTGGCGTTCGCTGGCGGCAATACGGCGCACTTGGCTGGTGCCAGTTTTCCCGGCCATTTCCTTACCCGCTTCCTTTATCCGTGAATAAAAAGCCGTGCCGCGTTTGTGGTTTGATACATCAAACATCCCCTCGCGTATGACATGCAGATGCTCTGGTTTAATCGCCAAAGGTGCGGGTGCGGGGATAGGCACCATTTTACCGCCAACCGCGTTTATCAGGCGGGTTTTCACCGCGCTGCCAGAGGCTATCCTTGCCGTCATAATCGCCAGTTGCAGTGGCGTTGCCAAAACAAACCCCTGCCCGATGGACGAATTGGCGGTATCGCCTGGATACCAGCCCTCTTGCTTTATCCGTTGTTTCCACGCCTTGGTTGGGGTCAAACCCTGTTTCACCGAAGACAAATCCAAATCGGGCATCACCCCCAAACCCAACTGATTGGCGGTTTCAGAGATTTTCTCAATCCCAAGACGCAGGGCAATAGTATAAAAGAACACATCGCAGGATTCACGCAGGGCGCGGCGCAAGGTCATCGCCCCATGCCCGTTTTTCTTCCAGCAATGAAATCTACGATTAGAGACATCCAGCCCACCATTGCAAGATATTTTCTCATCCAAGGACACCAGCCCGTGCTCCAAGGCACATAAGGCAACCACCATTTTAAAGGTAGAACCAGGCGGATAAATCCCCGAAATCGCTTTGTTAATTAAAGGGCGACTGCGGGCATCGTTTAACCCTGTCCAAACCTCTTGCGAGAGGGGTTTTAAAAACACATTAGGGTCAAAGGTCGGCGTGGAAGCCAGCGCCAGAATATCACCATTTTTTATATCCATAACAACGGCAGAGCCGATATAATCCCCCATCGCCGCCAGCGCAAAGGTTTGCAAATCCCGCCCAATGGTGATTTGGGCGTTAATCCCAGCACTCGGGTCAATCCGTGATAGCTCGCGTATCACGCGCCCAGTTGAATTCACCTCCACCTGTTTGCTGCCCGCCGCCCCGCGTAAAGAGTGTTCCAACGATTCCTCAATCCCGACCTTGCCGATTTTGAAATCAGGAATCCGCAGCAGGGGGTCTTGGGTTGTATCACGTTCCAAATCCGCCACGCTGACCGCGCCGACATACCCGATAATATGGCAGAAATGCCCGCGCACGGGGTATTCGCGGTTAAAGCCAAGCCGCGGAATAATCCCGGGCAAGGACGGTGCGTTGGCAGAGATGGCGGCAATATCCTCCCACCGCAAATCAGAGGCAATGGTGACGGGGATAAAAGCGTGTTGTTTGGCGATTTCCGCCATGACTTTGTCCATCTGGGCTTGGCTGAGCGGGATAATTTGCGCCAACCGATGCAGGATTTTTTCGGGGTCTTGTACCTGTTCGGATATCATTTCAACGGTATAAACATGGGCGTTGCGGGCGACCAAATCGCCGTTGCGGTCATAAATCAGCCCACGAGACGGCGATAGCAGGCGAATGCTAATACGGTTTTCTTCCGCCAATAGGCGGTATTGGTCGTTTTTCATCACGCCCAGATGATACATTCTTGCCCCGATAATAAGAGCAGTCGCCGCCTGCAATCCGCCCAGCATAAACGCCCGCCGAGGCAGGCGGGTTTTTTGATGGTTCGGGGTTTGGTTTTGGATTGGGCGCATGTTTTTGCTTTTTTTTGCTCTTTTTTTGTGCGGGGGTTGGGTTAGTTTGGTTTATTTTTTGCAGATTGTAAAGAGGGGTTAGTTGTTAGGGATTGGGGGCTGGTTATTAGAAGTTAAGAGCAGAGGTTTTTTGTTGCGCCCTCACTTCGTTCGGTTGCCCGCCCGCCCACCCCTCTGCGAGGCTTGGGCGGACGGGTTTTTATGGCTAAAGTCTGTCCTTACATCTAGGCTCAGCCTAAATAAATTTAGAACAAACCTATCACCAATTCCCAAGTATTCTTTGCAAATAATCTAACCTATAATCTTGTTATTCCAGATAGTAAATTTATGACGAATCTATAGTCTTGTAACCCAAGGGCTTTTGCGCCACGTCTGCTTACACGCCAAAGCGTGTAAGAGACTACGCGCAAAAGACCACGCCATCGCATGGAGCTGGTCGGCATTTCGAAGAAATGACGAAGACCCGCAAGGGCTAAAATTCACCACTAATCACTAATCACTAATCACTAATCACTAATCGTTAATCGTTAATCACTAATCGTTAGAGGCGGGTTTCCCTATATTAAAAATATAGGTCAGTAAAAACACCACCACTCCGTAGGCAAAAATACTCGCGCCGACATGCCAGACCAGTGCGCCCAGCAAAATACGATGGTCGCCAACCACGGACAAAACCGCTTGCTCTAAAATCACCATCACACAGATAATCCCCGCGATATTCGCCCATTCGGCCGCCACGTTCATATCGCGAAATACTCCCAGATTCGACCGCACCACATTAACAGCCAAAACCACCAGCAAGGTCCACAAACCCAGCGGACGGTTCAGCATAATATCGGCAAAGAAAAACGCACACGCCACCAGCCAAATCGGGGTATAGCTTGGCTTGCGTATCACCAAAGCAAAAGTCAAAGCCAACATCACATCGCCCGAATGCCCTTGCCCTTTGAAAAAATCAAAGGCAATCAACTGGCTTAAAATCAACACCCCACAGACGAATCCATAGACAAACTGATGCCGCCAAACCCGCACATTTGGTGCCATCACCGCGCCCCCGATTGGAAAGCAGGGGCAGGCACTATCGGTTGATTCGGCAGGGTAATCTGTTCAACCGAGTTATAACGAATAATCCGCAAGAACTGCAACCGTTTGTAATCCGCCGCCAAATCGGCCCGCAACACTCCGTCCTTATCAATGATAATCTGCCCAATCAGCAAATCGGGCGGAAACACCTGCCCATCGCCAGAGGTAAAAACCCTATCCCCCGCCTTAATCTGCCCACGCGATTCAATAAACGACAAGGACGGGTATGCCGAATTATCCCCGGTTAAAATCCCCCGTTGATCCGAGGGTTTGATAATAACAGGAATTGCCGAATTGGTATCGGTTAGAAACACAACCCGCGCCGAATGATTGCCCAGCCCCGAAATCCGCCCAACCAAGCCCAAGCCATCCATCGCCGCCCAGCCATCGCGCAACCCATCAAACCGCCCAAGATTGATAATAGCAGATTGCCGAAACGGACTGCCCGAATCGGTTATCAAACGGCCCGATAGATAGCTGTATTTCGGGCTGACTTTGACCTTGTTCAAATCCAGCAAACGGGCGTTTTCTTGTTCCAACTGCAAGGCCGATTCTCGCCAAGCCTTCATCTGTTGCAATTCACGCCGTAGGTCTTGGTTTTGCTGGTAAAGCTGCTCATAGGATTGATAATCGCGCACCATCGCGGATATTTTTGTTATCGGCACCAGAGTCCAAGATAAATTGGTAACAACCCTATCGGCTATGGAGGCACGAAACCGCTCGGCTCGGACATTATCCACCCGCCAAAGGATAAAAAAGCCAAGCAAAATAACAATCAGCACGCCCAAAAGAATACGCCCAAGAACGCGCCCAAAACCTGTTGGTGGATTTTTATGCTGTGCCAAGTTTTTGCCCCATCCATCCGCTCACCAATAAAGATTAATAATCAATAATATGGGCTTGTTGATTTTTATATTCCAGCGACCGCCCCGTTCCCAAAGCCACGCAATTCAGGCTCTGCTCTGCCACGGAAACCGCCAGCCCAGTTTTTTCACGCAGGGCAACATCCAATTCGCCCAGCAAAGCCCCGCCACCAGTCAGCATCACTCCGTGATCAACGATATCGGCGGCCAAATCAGGCGGGGTGGATTCCAAGGCGGTTATCAAAGCCTCACATATCTGTTGGACAGGTTCACTTAACGCATCTGCCACATCGGATTGATAAATGGTGATTTCCTTTGGCACTCCGTTTAATAAATCGCGCCCACGGACAATCATAGATTTGCCCTTACCGTCATTATCAGTGGGCTTTCGCGCGATACCGATTTCTGTTTTAATCCGCTCGGCACTGGATACACCGATTAACAGGTTTTGCGTGCGGCGAAGATAAGAAATCAAGGCTTCATCCATCCGATCACCGCCAACCCGCACCGATTGAGCATACACCACATTGCCAAGGGAAATCACCGCAACCTCTGTCGTGCCACCGCCGATATCAACGACCATATTGCCTGTCGGTTCTGCTATCGGCATACCCGCACCAATGGCGGCGGCAATCGGTTCGCTAATCAGCCCAGCCTTCCGCGCCCCCGCACCCAAAACCGATTGACGAATCGCCCGTTTTTCCACAGGAGTCGCGCCGTAAGGCACGCAAACTATCACCCGAGGTTTAGAGAAAAATGAACGTTTATGCGATTTGCGGATGAAATGTTTTATCATTTCCTCTGCCACATCAAAATCGGCAATCACGCCATCGCGCATCGGGCGAATGGCTTGGATAGTTCCAGGCGTGCGCCCCAGCATCATTTTGGCATCTTCACCCACGGCCAGCACCTGCTTGCGCCCATCTTTGATAGAATAGGCAACAACCGAAGGCTCATTCAGCACAATCCCCTTACCCTTTACATAAACCAAGGTATTGGCAGTGCCCAAATCAATGGCCATATCAATGGAAAACATGTCTGAAAAAAAGCCCATGACTCGAGTCCTTTTGTAGGCGGTTAGAATTTTCTAATCGGGTTATACACGAATTATCGGGGGATTGCGACTCTTTTTATGGATTTTTTCGGGGTATGAATAAAAATATAAAAAATCGTGTGGATTCATTATTTGTTAAGGAATTGGCGAATAGGGTGTGAGTATGATGGACAGAATGCCTTTTTATTTTGATGAATTGCCGCAACCGCCCCTGTTTGGTGGGGTGGGGGCAGGGGTGTCTGATGAATCCGCCCGTGATGAGGGTCGCGATGATATGGGGGATGGGGAGGCACCGCATGATAAACCGCAAGATACATTGAAACAAGAGCCGAAACAACCACCCAAACAAACGTTCAAACAAACCTTCAAACAAGACCTTCTTATAGAGACCCCCCAAAAGCAAAAGAGCCAAAAACCAAAAGACCATAACCGCAACCACCGCCAAAGGTTGCGCAGTCGGTTTATGCGCGCTGGCAAGCAGGCTTTGCAGGATTACGAACTGTTAGAGCTGATTATGTTCCGCGCCATTCCCCGCCGTGATATAAAACCTTTGGCGAAAACCCTACTGGCGGAATTCGGCGATTTTAACCGTGTTATCTCCGCGCCAAGCAGTCGCCTATTGGCGATAAAAGGCGTGGGCGAGTCGGTTATCCAAGAATTCCGCATTGTTACCGCGGCGGCAGAGCGATTGGCACAGGTAGAGGTTTTGAACCGCGATATTTTATCAAACTGGCAGGCGTTGCTCACCTATTGCCATATTGCTATGGCACATAAGGAAAATGAGGAGTTTCGGATTTTGTTTTTGGATAAAAAAGGCAATCTTATCGCCGATGAAGAACAGCAGAAAGGCACGGTTGATCACGTTCCAGTCTATCGGCGAGAGGTGGTGAAACGTGCCCTAGAATTGAACGCCTGTTCTGTCGTTTTGGTACACAATCATCCCTCTGGCGACCCAAAACCCAGCAAAGCCGATGTTGCACTAACCCACCATATTCAAGCTGCGTTAGATACGGTGAAGATTACCTTACACGACCATATTATTATTGGCGCACAAAGCCATGCCAGTTTGCACGATTTGGGGTTGTTGGATTAGGATTAGATAAGAAAATAACCCAAAATAAATAAACCTATTGCAACGATTATGCTAATTAAAACAGGTCTTTTTTCGATTTTATCATACCATTTTGAAAATCGGGACTCTCTTTTTATCCGTGATTGCGGCTCGTTTGGGTTTGATTGGTCTTCGGCACCTGTTTTACCTGTTGCTTGCTGATGCACACCTAATAATTGCTCTGACAGATAGTTTGTTAATAAGTGTTCTATTTTTGAAACATCAATCTTTCCCTTCTTATAATGCGTGTCTGCATCTTCAAGAGCCTTGTAATACGGTTGCTTATTTGCCAAAATTTGTTCTGGAATCGCATTGCCATTTACCGGAACAAATTCTGTTTTGGCACATAAAACCATATAAGAAAAAATCCGTGCAGTGCGTCCATTGCCATCAAAAAACGGATGTATCCAATTGACCCGCCACATGGCATAGGCGGCCAAATGAATTGGTGTTTCACGCTCCCAATTATCGGATAAATACTCCATCATCTGTTCAACCTCATCGGGAATTTTTGATGCATGAATGGGATTATGACGGCTACCTTTGATTTTAATTTCTGTGTTTCTATAACTTCCCGCGCCCAAATGAATAGAATCTAGAGCAAGCCTATTTAAATGAAATAAAACAGATGGCTTAAAGCTGGCTTCCTTGTTATTTATCCACTTATAAACCTCTTCCATAGCCCAGCTAATTTGTGCAAAGTTGTTTTGGCGTTCCTTTTCTTTCAAAAATTTAAGATCTGTAATAAGTTTAGGATCTTCAGCAATGCTTTTGCGATCCTTCATTCTTTTTATCCTTTTTCTGTCTTTCATATTTCAAGGCTGCATCTCTTACCATTTCGCGCGTGATGGTATCATCATCAATCTTTAGATTGCCATAGACAAAACTAACTTTATGGTCAAATATATCCTGCTCGGTTGGTTTAACCTTGCGGGCATCTTCAATTAATTTATCTAAGTTGTGTTTCATTTTTTGCATCCTTTTGTTTGGTTTGTTGTTTTTGTTTGACCTTTTTAACAGGTTTTGCCTTATCATAAAACCACATTTGCGACATTTCGCAAGTTTTTTTATCAACCGTCCCTAACCACCAAAAAACTTCACCTTAAGCATAACACGCCACATCATTACCCGCCAAAGCCGCCGCATTCAGCAAATCACGCGACCGAGCATCGGGGGTTAATATATGGGCGCGGTTGCCCATCCCCATTAAAATAGGACCAACCTCTAACCCTTGGGCGGCTTTGCGCAATACATTGCTGACCGCTAGGGCGGCATCACCACTGCCGAAAATCAGCACATTGGCCGTCCCCTTAATCCGAGCCGCAGGAAACAACCGACGGCGCAAGGCACCATCCAAGGCGGTATCCACGTTCATCTCTCCCTCATAGGAAAAGTCCAAATCCATCGCGTCCAGCATCTGCACGGCTTGGCGCAAAACCCCGCCCGTCTGGGTGTTAAGATTGCCGAACTGCGAAGACGCACACAAAGCAACCACAGGCTCGACCCCAAAACGGCGCGCATGGCGGGCGGCGGCAATCACACATCCCACCACTTGCTCTGGCGTGGGTTGCATATTCAGTTGAGTATCACCGACAAAAATAGGCCCCGACTCCATGATATTCAATGACAGAGCACCAATCGGCGATAACCCCTGCCGTGCCAAAATCTGGCGGACATATTTTAGATGCCAATGATACTGCCCATAAGTGCCACAAATCATGCTATCAGCCTCGCCCCGATGAACCATCACCGCGCTAATCGCCGTGGTATTCGTGCGAATAATCGCGCGGGCGGTGTCGGGGGTGACGCCTCGGCGTTTCATAATCTCATAATAACTGTTCCAATAATCAAAGTACCTTGCGTCCTTTTCGGGATTTACAATCTCAAAACGCGCGGTGACATCCATCGGCAGACCCAGCTTTTGGCATCTCTCCTCTATCACCTTCGGGCGACCAACCAAAATCGGGATATCGCAGGTTTCCTCTAACATAGTATAGGCAGAACGCAGAACGCGGCGGTCTTCGCCCTCGGCAAAAACAATACGGCGGACCGAACGCCTGGCCGCCTCAAATACCGGGCGCATCAGCATCGCGGATTTATTCGTCATCGCTTCAAGGCGGTTTTTATACTCCTCTATATCCAGTGGAGCTTTCGCCACACCCGATTCCATCGCCGCCTGCGCCACGGCACCCGCCACTACGCAGAGCAAACGCGGGTCAAACGCTTTTGGGATTAAATAATTAGGACCATAGGTCAAATCCTCATCATTATAGGCCTCTGCCGCGACGGCATCGGTTGCCTCCCGCGCCAGCGCAGCAATCGCATGGATACAGGCAACCTGCATTTCTTCGTTAATCGTGGTTGCACCAACATCCAAGGCACCGCGAAAGATAAAGGGAAAACACAGGACGTTATTGACTTGGTTTGGATAGTCCGACCGTCCCGTGGCAATAATCGCATCAGGGGCAACTTTTTTCGCCGCCTCTGGCATGATTTCTGGCGTGGGGTTGGCAAGGGCAAAGATAATCGGGCGTTTTGCCATCTTTTTAACCATTGCAGGGGTGAGGATAGCGGGCCCCGATAGCCCCAAAAACATATCCGCAGAGTCTATTATTTGGTCTAGGCTGGTTAAATCGCTGTCTTGGGCAAAGGCGGCTTTTTGGCTATTTTGCGGGTCGCGTTTTTTGGTAATCAAACCACCGCTATCGCAGAGCCAGATATTTTTACGCTGGATTCCCAGTTTTAACAGCATATTCAAACAGGCTATCCCAGCCGCACCTGCCCCTACGGAGGCAATTTTAATCGCTTTCGGGCTTTTGCCCGCCAAGGCAATGGCGTTCAGCGCGGCGGCGGCGACAACAATCGCGGTGCCGTGCTGGTCATCATGGAACACGGGGATGTTCATGTGTTTGCGGCAATAATCCTCGACAATAAAGCAATCGGGGGCTTTGATGTCTTCCAGATTAATCGCGCCGAAAGTGGGCTCTAAACGGACGATGGATTCGGCGAGTTTTTGCGGGTCTGGTTCATTTATTTCAATATCAAAACAGTTTATGTGGGCGAATTTTTTAAACAAAACCGCCTTGCCCTCCATCACGGGTTTGGAGGCGAGCGCACCGATATTGCCCAAGCCCAGCACAGCTGTGCCGTTGGTGATAACCCCGACCAGATTGCTACGGGCGGTGAAACGCGCCGCGTCTTGGGGGTTGTTTTTTATTTCCACACAAGCCTCTGCCACGCCTGGGCTGTAGGCCAGCGCCAAGTCCAATTGGTTGCCCATAGGCTTTGTCGCGCGGATTTCGAGCTTTCCGGGTTGGGGGAATTCGTGGTAATCAAGGGCGGCTTGGCGCGCCTTGGCTTTGTAGATGTCGTCGCTCATGTGCGTTCCTTTTTTTAGTTGTTAGTTGTTAGTTATTAGTTATTAGTTGTGAATTGTCAAATGGATTACAGTTCAATAGCTTTTGCCCAAGCACTCAGCAAAATTGTCTCGCTACACTCAACCATTTCGCCTTGCTTCCGATACTTAATAAGTAACTCAAGAACACGTTGTTCCATATTATACGCATCGGTTTCACTTGGCGACCCCTGCTTCAAATTATGCTTCCAGCTTTGTTTTAACAAATCCACAGGAATATGTTTATTTACATCTTTTAATCGTTTATCAATATCGCCCGTATAGCCAATTTTCCAATAATTGCTATCCTCAAACCTAAAGGCATAGGTAAAGGCTGGATTGCCTAGGCTACGTTGTCCGCCTTTACTGGAGGCAGAAGGAACAGGTCCTTTTGTTGCGTTGTTTTGCGATAGTCTTTTGTTTGTTCTTGCAATTTTTTCAATCACTTCATTTTGGGGAAGTGCGACCTCTTCTTTGGCAAGCGAAAGCACGGATTGGCTGTCGGCATCGTTCAATTCAATAGCTTGGCTTATAGAATTAGCAGGAAGTTTTTCTGCGATTATATCTTTAATAAGAGGCAAAGGGTTATCGGTAAAACGCCACGCCCGCGTTATTGCTAATGCTTGTGGCCATTTGAATTCGCCTTTCTCGTTGAAATCATTTTCACTTCTTATGTCTTCTTGTTTTAGAACATCCAGCGTGTCTATTTCTTTCCTGCCAAATTCTACTATTGCCAGCAGTCTGCCACGATCTTCCTCTCTCGGTGTATTGCTATTATTCGCACCAATAAAAACGACAAGATCGCCAGGGTTTGATTCCCTTAAAAGTTTAAGACGGTGTCCGGGTTTTGAAAATGCCACGATAGGCCATTTGTCGGGGATAAACGCCCAAACATATTTTACAAATACCTTCATGTGTATTCCTTTGTTATTTTTGGATTGTGTTAATAACTAACAACTAATAACTAATAACTAACAACTAAAAATACGACAAGCCGAAAACTTAAACTCAGGAATCTTACCATAAGGGTCCAGCTTGGGATTCGTCAAAATATTCGCCGCCGCCTCAACATAGGCAAAAGGCAAAAACACCATATCCTCCGACACGCCTCTATCCACCCGTGCCATCACTTCAATCCGTCCGCGCCGTGTTTCAATCGCTATCATCTCACCCGCAGACACGCCCAATTTGCGCAAAGTCGCGGGGTGCAGGGACGCATTCGCCTCTGGCTCTGCCCAATCCAAAACGGACGCTCGGCGAGTCATAGACCCCGTATGCCAATGTTCCAACTGGCGACCCGTGGTTAAAATCATCGGATAATCGTCATCTGGCACTTCGGCAGGCGGGCTTAATCCAGCAGGGGTGAATAACGCCCGCCCATCGGCTCGGGGAAACGCATCGCCAAACACGATGGGTTGCCCAGGGTCATCGGGGGAATTGGACGGATAAGTCACCGCACCCTTTTCCAACCGCTCCCACGTGATATTATCCAGCGATGGCATGCCTTTTTTCATCTCTTCAAACACCTGTTTTGGATGAGTATAATCCCAACCCAACCCCAACCGATTCGCCAATTCCGTGGTAATCCACCAATCCTCCCGCGCCTGCCCCGGGGGTTTTATGGCCGCCCGACCCATTTGCACTTGGCGGTTTGTATTGGTGACCGTGCCGTTCTTTTCCGCCCAAGCCGTGGCGGGAAAAATAACATCGGCATAGTTCGCGGTTTCCGTCAGAAAAATATCCTGCACCACCAAAATATCCAGCTTTGCCAGCGCATCGCGAGCGTGGGAGACATCAGGGTCCGACATCGCGGGGTTTTCCCCCAAGATATACATACCTTTGATTTCCCCCTTATGAATTGCCTCTATAATCTCAACCACCGTTAAACCTTTCTCGTTCGAAAAATCCCCCGTTCCCCAAATATCGGTAAAGGCAGAACGCACTCCGTCATCCTCCACCGATTGATAATCGGGCAGGAACATCGGAATGAGGCCAGCATCGCTCGCCCCTTGGACATTATTTTGCCCGCGTAGGGGATGCAAGCCCGCGCCACTCCGCCCCGTTTGCCCGCACATCAAGGCAAGCGATATCAAGCACCGCGCGTTATCCGTGCCGTGGATATGTTGCGACACACCCATTCCCCAGAAAATCATCGCCGCCTTTGCCCCAGCATAAACACGAGCAACCGCGCGAATCGTATCGGCAGAAATTCCGCACAGCGGCGACATCGCCTCTGGCGTGAAACCCGCCAAATGCGCACACATAGCGTCCCAATTTTCGGTCATTCGCCCGATATAATCGGTATCATATAATTTTTCTTCCACAATCACATTCATAATCGCGTTTAACAATGCAACATCCGTACCCGGGCGAAACTGCAACATCCAATCGGCATGACGGCGCAATCCCGTGCCACGCGGATCCATCACTATCAATTTCCCCCCGCGTTTGACGAATTGTTTAAAATAAGTCGCCGCCACGGGGTGATTTTCGGTTGGGTTCGCGCCAATGACTATGGCAACATCAGAGTTTTCAATTTCATTAAAGGTGGCGGTCACCGCGCCCGAGCCGATATTTTCCAGCAAGGCGGCGACAGAGGACGCATGGCAGAGCCGCGTGCAGTGATCGACATTATTATGCCCAAACCCTGTGCGGATGAGCTTTTGGAACAAATATGCCTCTTCATTCGAACATTTGGCAGAGCCAAACCCAGCAATATCACGCCCACGCCCACGCATATTATCGGCGGCGTAATCAAGCGCTTCGTCCCAGCTCGCTTCCCTAAAATGAGTCATGGGATTCGCAGGGTCTACATTCAATCCTTTCGCGGGTGCATCATCGCGGCGAATCAGCGGTTTTGTCAAACGATGCGGATGATTGACGTAATCAAAGCCAAACCGCCCTTTGACACACAAACGGTTTTGATTGGATGGACCATCCGCACCCTCTACCCATTTGATCTCGTTATCTTTCACATGAAACGACAACTGGCAGCCAACCCCGCAATAGGGGCAGATACTGTCTATCTTTTCATCAAACGCCGCCAAATCGCCCGATTGATTTTTATCCAAGGCTTTCGCGGGCATCAGCGCACCCGTCGGGCAGGCTTGGACACATTCACCGCAGGCAACGCAACTGGAATCGCCCATCGGGTCATCAAAATCAAAGGTGATTTTGGCATCACGCCCGCGATTCGCCATACCTATAACATCATTGACTTGGACATCGCGGCAGGCTCGCACACATAAATTGCAATGAATACAGGCATCCAGATTAACCGACATCGCCAAATGCGAGGCATCCAACAAAGGCACTCTGGGTTTTTCAACGGCAGGAAAACGGCTGGTGGAGAGGTTTTGTGCCTCTGCCATCTGCCAGAAATGGCTGGACGAATCATGCGCGGTTTGTTTCGGCGGTTGGTCGGCAATCAGCATTTCCATGACTAACGAACGCGATTTTTCCGCCCGTGCGGTGTTGGTTTTAACCACCATACCTTCGCCAGCCTTGCGAATGCAGGAGGCGGCCAGCACCCGCTCGCCGTCAATTTCCACCATACAGGCGCGACAATTACCATCCCCGCGATAGGACACCGCGTCCTTATAGCACAGATGCGGAATGGTTGTGCCACTGCGTTTCGCCACCTGCCAAATGGTTTCATCGGGCGTGGCTTGCACTGTTTTGCCGTCCAGCGTGAAGGTTATCTTTTTTTCATCGGTCATTGATTTTTCCTATTTTTTCTTATCTATTTTATATTATCTATGCTGGTCAATCAAGATTTGATTGCCGTCAGGGTCTTTTAAAGTAAGGCTGGCCGGGCCTGTGCCATCGGCGGCTTCGGAGTCCAGCACGAGCCCTGCTGATTTTAATCGAGCTTGTATATCGCGCACATCCATAAAGGATTGTGTTTCTTTTGCATCTTGATCCCAGCCTGGATTAAAGGTTATAATATTGCCTTCAAACATCCCTTGGAAAAGCCCAATAATATGGTCGCCATTTTTCAAGATTTGCCAGCCATTGTCGGGGTCACCGCCCATCGTTTTAAACCCAAGCTTTTCATAAAAAGCCCGACTACGTGCCAAATCCTTTACCGCAAGGCTGATTGAAAACGCGCCCAAAGGCATCTTATCTGTTGTCTTATCTGTCATTGGTTTTTCCTATTTTTTGCGATTATTGGCATTACACAATAACCTGAACATTGTTTTTCTTACTGCGGTGGATTTCCCCGCGAACCTGCATTTCCAGTTTCACCGTCATCATGTGCCAGCCAACCGCGCCCATATCGCCGCGTTCTTCGGGCGTTAATCGTGCGTCAGCACTGCGGGATAGAGCATCCCAGCCGATGGTCTCCCCCTCATCCAACACCGCCAAAATCGCGTGGCGACAGGCGTGAAACTTCCACGCGGGAATATCCACAGGACTCTTCTTGGCAGTGTCTTTGCCCATAGCGGGGCTATGACAGGTGATTGTTTCTTCGTTTATATCGCCCATACCTTACACCTCATCGCCAAAATGTTTAATCGTCAAGCGAATCGGATTCGGCGCGGCCTGCCCCAAACCACAGATAGAGGCATCCACCATCACCTCGCACAAATCTTCCAATAAATCCGTATCCCACTTATCCGCCTGCATCAGTTTGACCGCCTTTTCACAGCCCAAACGACAGGGGGTGCATTGACCGCAGCTCTCATCCTCAAAAAACCGCAGCATATTTAACGCGGCATCGCGGACTTTATCTTTATCCGATAAAATCACAATGGCGGCAGAGCCAATGAAACTGCCATGCGGTTGCAAGGTATCAAAATCCATCGCGATATCACTCATGTGCGCGGGTAGAATACCAGCAGACGGACCGCCTGGTTGGTACGCTTTGAACGTATGCCCGGCCAACATCCCCCCCGCCGCGGCAATAATATCGGTAATGGTAGAGCCTGCGGGCAACAGATAAACCCCTGGGTTTTTCACCCGACCAGAGACGGAATAGGAACGCAACCCAATCCGCCCGTTTTTCTGCGTGGTGTTCAAAACCCCAGCACCCTCGCGGCACACCCGCGCAACCCAATGTAGGGTTTCCACATTATGCACCAAGGTTGGGCGGTTGAAAATCCCAACATTCGCGACAAACGGCGGGCGATGGCGCGGCAGACCGCGTTTGCCCTCTATGCTCTCAATCATAGCCGATTCTTCGCCACAGATATAAGCACCCGCGCCACGGCGCAAATCTATCATATTAACAGGAATGATTTTGGCGGCTTCCAAGGCGGCGATTTCGGTTCTTAAAATATGCAAAACGGCGGGGTATTCATCACGCATATAAATGAAACATTTTTCTGCCGCGACAGCCCAAGCGGCAATCAGCATGCCCTCCAAAAACAAATGCGGGGTGCGTTCCAGATAATAACGGTCTTTGAAAGTTCCAGGTTCGCCCTCATCCCCATTCACCGCCAGATAGCGGGGGGCGGGTTCGGCGCGAACAAACGACCATTTTTTACCCGAAGGAAAGCCAGCACCGCCAAGCCCACGCAGACCCGATTCGGCAATAAGGTCTTGGATTTCATCGGGGGTTTTATCCCCGTTTTGCAATTTTACCAGCGTTTCATAGCCACCGTTTTTTTGATAATCAGTAAGCGTTTCGTAAGCAGGGATTTTGGCGTGAAAATCCTTTGTTTTTATCGCGGTTTGGACTTTTTCCAAAGTCGCACAATCAATATGATTATGCCCGATTTCCAAGGTCGGCGCGGTATCGCACCGCCCCATACAGGGGGCGCGCAGAACCCGCACATTTTTTTCATCCAGCCCGTTTTTTAACGCGCTCAGCAAGGTTTGCGCCCCAGCCAATTCGCAAGACAAACTATCGCACACGCGAATCGTCAGGGACGGTGGCGGCGTTTCATCCTCCTTTATCACATCAAAATGGGCGTAGAAGGTGGCAACCTCATAAACCTCTGCCTGTGATAGGCGCATATCATCGGCCAGCGCACATAAATGGGCGGCGGAAATATACCCGTATTTATCTTGAATCAGATGCAGGTGTTCGATGAGTAAATCACGGCTTTGCGGGCGGTTTTTCAATAACGCTTGCACCTGCGTGGTGGCATCGGTTTCAACTTGGCGACCTTTCAGGGTTTTGCGCCCCTTACCGCGTCCCGATTTCCAAACGCCGTTTTCTGGCGGATTTTGCCCGTTGTTTTGCCCCGTATTTTGGGAGGGATTTTGTGTCTCTTTTTTCACCTGTTTATCCTTTTTGCCTGTTCTAGCAAAAAACACGGGTTTATTCTAGCCTTAACACACGGTAAAACAAATAAAAACACACACAGGCTTAAAAACTTTGGGTAATACCAATCAAACACTCTGACACTTGGTTATCATAAAACACGATATTAGATCTGCTGAGCGACCTTGAACACGAAATCCGCGGGGCAAAGCCACGATAGCTCAGCTTTGTATGATATAGGGCAATGCTTAAATCTCTGACGATATCCTCGCGAATACCGCCCACGCCTAAAAACCCGCCGAAAAAGCCAACATATTTACGCGTGGTATAGCCAACACCCAATTGCGTCACCAACCCGCCTTTCCACCGACGGCTGAGCTGTGTGCCAATACGATAGCCACCATAGGACGCGGCATCATTGCCACCGTTGCTTCGGTTTCTGCTAAAGTTTATTGAACTGTTTAACGAGGTACTGGGGCTTAAAAAATACGTCCAGCCAACGGTGTTTTGGAAAAACGCCGAATTGCTTCTTTTGTCAAACAGATTATCCACACCTTGGATGTTGAGCGATAGCGAGATTTGGTGACGTGGTGCGACATTCTCAGATATACTGCCCTGAATCCCGATAGATCGGCTATCGCGGTTATCCTGTCGCCAAGTATGGCGCAAAAACGGTCCATAGCTGAGCCGTGTTGTTTGGCTTAAAATATGCTCGCGGTTAAACTGCAAAGAGGTGGTCAGCGTATCATAAAGATCGGTATTGGTGTATTTCGTTCCAGACAGGCTGAGCGTAACGGTACTACGCACACCACTGGCACCACTACTGCGCCAAAACCCATTCAAACTGCCTTGGATACCCAGCCCAGAGGTACTCTGCGATTCCTCACCGATGGTAAGTTGCCCACCAGCAGTGGTTTGGGTATCCGTGCCACGATTGATATTGGTGGAGGGTAGAAAAGAATAGGATGAACTGAACCCAAACCGTTTATTGGCGGCGATTCGCCCCAAGAATTGGTTGTAAATCTGGGTGAATTCGGGATCACCATCCAAGGTTAAAAGCTGATTAAAGTGAAACTGCGCGGGAATATACCGCCGTGCCAAAAACAAGTTATGCGCCAATTCGCGCCGTGCCTCTATATTATCAGGGAATTCATCCAAAACACGGCGGAGCAGTTCAATCGCTTCATTAAATCTTTGGGTGACCTTGTAACTACGGGCGTAAAACAGGGCAACATCAAACTCTGACGGGTTGCTTTCTTGCAATAGGTTAAAGGCGGTTTCAAGCTGACCTTCGGCCATCAATTCCTCAATCTGCGCACGTGCCTGTGCGGTAAGGGTTGATTGGGCAAAGGCAGGCATCATAAAGAAACCAACCCAAGCCCCAAAGCAGAAAGCCGAGTAAATAATAAAACGTTTTAGCAAGATGTACCCCGTAGGATGTTAAGACAATTCGGGCGTAAATAGTATATTTATTTACAGAATGCAAATCACAACTGCGTTTATTTTCGTGTTTTTCCAACGGTTTTTAATAATTTTGTTTTTTAGGGCAAATAAATCGGGGATATTGGGCAATAAAACGCTGATAGCACGCTAATAATAGAGCAATTTGTGGCGGGGGCGAGATGATTCGCATCTATCTGTGGGATTTGCATAATTTATGGGGATTGGTGAAATAATGGCGACTCCGGCAGGATTTGAACCTGCAACCTGCCCCTTAGGAGGGGGCTGCTCTATCCAGTTGAGCCACGGAGCCGTTTTTGTGCCGTTTTTATGACTCGCTTATTTTCATAATTTGACGAAATAAGCAAGCATTTTTTAACATTGACAAGTGGCACAAAACCCATCACACACACCCCAAACCCAAAAGCCCCAAAACACACAAAACCACATGCCCCACCAAATCCAAACAGACCTAAACACCTATCTTGTTGCCAAGGATGCGATTGCCGATGGACAAACTTGGCAAGTGCAAAGCGGCGGGCGGAGCAATTTTGTCTGGCGTTTGGTCGAATCAAACCTGATTTGCAAACTCTATAATACAGCAGATATAAACAACCCGTTTTACCCGAATGACCCTGCGGCGGAATGGGCGTGTTTGACCGCCCTTCATAAAACCGCAACCACCCCGCGTCCCAAGATGGCGATGCAAACACCCTTTGGCGCGGTTTTGCTTTATCACTATGTCGCGGGGCAGAGCTGGCAGAGCGATACCGCCCCCGTGGCAAGGTTGATAGAACAAATTCACGCGACCCCCGCCCCGCCAGAGGTGAAAATCGCGCCGACACCTTTGCGGATGGTACATGACACCCAGCAGATATTACACGATATATCATGCGATAAGACCGACTGTAAGACCGATAGTGGCTTGCGGGGGTTTATCCCCCTTTTAGATACCCCCTTACATGCCCCCATATATAAGAGTATCACGAACCCCGTTCTGACCCATACCGATATTGTTGCGGGTAATTTAATTTGTGACAAAACCAGCCCCAAAACCCCCCTATGTTTGATTGATTGGCAATGCCCGGCCCTTGGCGATGGGGCGGTGGATTTGGCCAGCTTCATCTCCCCCGCCATGCAAACCTTATATCGCGGCAAACCGCTATCCGCCGATGAAACCGCACGATTCCTAGCTACCTTCACCGACCAAAACCTTGTCGCAAGATACCATCAGCTCGCCGTGCTTTATCATTGGCGTATCGCGGTTTATTGCCACTGGCGTGTAGTTAAACACGGGTTTTCGGACTACGCCCCCGCACGGAGTGCAGAAATCGCCCATTTACAGGCAATCACCGCTTGAAATTTTTTTAATAAAAGCATAATCAGGGACTATGGATCATTTTTTATACAAAGACGGGGTTTTGCATGCCGAAGACGTGCCACTCAGCACGATAGCCGAGGCGCTCGGCACGCCGACCTACGTCTATTCTTCGGCGACTCTGACCCGTCATTATAGCCAATTAAAAACCGCGATGGAGGGTTTAAACGCCCATATCCACTATGCCATAAAGGCGAATTCCAACCAAGCCGTATTGAAACTGCTGGGCGATTTGGGCGCGGGTATGGATGTTGTGTCCATCGGTGAATATATGCGGGCGAGGGCGGCTGGTATTGCGGCAGAGCGAATCGTTTTCTCTGGCGTTGGCAAAACACGGGCAGAAATGAAAACCGCATTGCAGCAGGGTATCGGGCAGTTTAATGTGGAATCCGAACCAGAAATGCTGGCGTTGAATGAAATCGCTTTGGCGTTAAACACCACCGCGCCGATTAGCTTTCGGATTAACCCCGATGTTTCACCCGCCACGCATAAAAAGATAGCCACGGGCGGGGCGGAAACGAAATTCGGCATTCCTTTGGGCGAAGCCCGCGCGATTTACGCCCGTGCGGGGGCGTTGCCCGGATTGCGGATTATCGGGCTGGATGTCCATATCGGCAGTCAAATCACCGATTTAACCCCCTATCGGCTGGCGTATGAAAAGCTGGCGATCTTGTGCGGGGATTTGCGTGCCGATGGGCATAGTATTACGCGGATTGATGTTGGCGGCGGTTTGGGGATTCCTTATCGCGCGGGGGACGCATCGGCTTCGCTGGATGAATACGCGGGGGTGATTCGCGATACCTTGGGGCATTTGGATGTGCAGATTGATTTGGAACCTGGGCGGATGATTGCCGGCAACGCGGGGATTTTGCTATCGCGAGTCATTTGGGTGAAACGCGGGACAAATCGTGATTTCCTTATCATTGATGCGGCGATGAATGATTTGATTCGCCCGGCGATGTATGATGCCTATCACGATATTATTCCCGTGATACAGACAAACGCGCAAACCCAGCCTTATGATGTGGTTGGCCCGATTTGTGAGACGGGCGATAGCTTTGCTGAGGCTCGGATTTTACCCCCGATGGGTGAGGGGGATTTGGTGGCGTTTCGCACGGCGGGTGCTTATGCCGCCGTGATGGCCAGTGAGTATAACACCCGTGCCTTAGTCGCCGAGGTCATGGTCAAAGGCGACCAATTTTCTACCATCCGCCCAAGGGCAGACCTAAACGATATTATTGCAAGGGATATTTTTTAGGGGTTCGTGATGACTGATTGAGCCATTCACAACTAATAACTAATAACTAACAACTCCCTAAACAAACTGCTGCCGTAACAATCGTTCTTCCAACCCATGCCCTGGATTAAACAAAATCCGATGCTCTATCTGCGGGGCGATAGCCACCTCTACCCACCGCACACGCAACACTTCTTTGCCATCGGCACTGGCATTCACCGGCCGTTTATCCGCGTCCAGCACATCAATCCGCACCTGGGCTGCCAAAGGCAACACTGCCCCGCGCCACCGTCTTGGCAACACAGCCGCCAGAGGCGTTAAGGCCAAAACCCCCGCCCCTATCGGCAATATCGGCCCATGTGCAGAATAATTATACGCCGTAGAGCCAGCAGGGGTTGCCACCATCGCCCCATCACAGACCAAACACTCTAACCGCATCTGTCCATCAATACTAATCGCCAGCTTGGCGGATTGGGGTCCGCCACGTAATAACGATACCTCGTTAATTGCCAAATCGCTATGAACCGCGCCATCAGACGATTCGGTGCGCATTTGCAACGGGTTTAATGTCGCCAATTCGGCGCGGTCTATCCGCTCGATTAAATCATCCTCGTCATAGGCATTCATCAAAAACCCAACCGTCCCGCAATTCATCCCATAAATCGGCACGCCCAGCGATTGATAGGCATGCAAACAATCCAGCATAAAGCCATCACCGCCCAAGGCGACTATCACATCGCTGTCTTCGGGGGCGTTATTCGCCCCATACCGCCGTATTAACGCGGATAATCCAGTTTGCGCCATTTCGGCAGAGCTGGCAAGCATCAATAACTTCATTTTAATCTCACATATTTTGGGGCTTGCACTTTAATTGCAAAAGTCTTAATATCGTTTCTAGCATAATCTGTTCGTAATCAAAACAGGCAACTGCACCCAAACGGTATAAAACCACAGACTCTAAAACTTTATCTAACAAAGAAAGCAACCCTATGACTAATAACCCAGATTTTTTCACAGAAGAATTATCCAGCCGTGATCCCGCTATTTTTAAAGCGATTGAAGGCGAGCTTGACCGCCAAAGGTATGAGATTGAATTGATTGCCTCTGAAAACATTGTATCACGGGCCGTGATGCAGGCGCAAGGCTCTGTTTTAACCAATAAATATGCCGAAGGCTATGCCCATCGGCGGTATTATGGCGGGTGTCATTATGTTGATATAGCAGAGGATTTGGCAGTGGAACGCGCTCTTGCCTTATTTGGCTGTTCTTACGCCAATGTTCAGGCGCATTCGGGCAGTCAGGCTAACCAAGCCGTTATGCAGGCGTTAATCCAACCAGGTGATACGATTTTGGGGATGAATTTGGCGTCTGGTGGGCATTTAACCCACGGGGCTGCGCCGAATCAATCGGGCAAGTGGTTTAATGCCGTGCAATATGGTGTCCGCCGTCAGGATAATTTGATTGATTATGATGAAATTGAGGCTTTGGCAGTGGAACATTCCCCCAAAATCATCATAGCAGGTGGGTCTGCCATTCCCCGCCAGATTGATTTTGCCAAGTTCCGGGCGATAGCCGATAAGGTCGGTGCGATTTTGCACGTGGATATGGCACATTTCGCGGGGTTAGTCGCGGCGGGGGAGCATCCTAGCCCGTTTCCTTTTGCCGATGTGGTAACGACAACGACCCATAAAACCCTCCGCGGTCCGCGTGGCGGGATGGTTTTAACGAACGATGAATCGATTGCGAAAAAGGTCAATTCGGCGATATTTCCGGGGATTCAAGGCGGCCCACTGATGCATGTGATTGCCGCCAAGGCGGTGGCGTTTGGCGAGGCTTTGCGCCCCAGTTTCAAAGCCTATCAAAAATCGGTTCGCGCCAATGCAGTGGCTCTGGCCGATCAGTTGGTGAAGGGCGGGTTGGATATCGTTACGGGTGGCACGGATACGCATTTAATGCTGGTGGATTTGCGCCCGAAATCGGTGACGGGGAATGTCGCGGACGCGGCGCTTGGGCGGGCGAATATCACCTGTAATAAGAACGCGATACCGTTTGATCCAGAGAAGCCGACTGTGACTTCTGGTCTGCGATTGGGCACACCTGCGGGGACGAGCCGAGGCTTTGGTGAGGCTGAGTTTCGCGCGATTGGGGATTTGATTATTCGCGTGATTGATGGTTTGGCTGATAACGGAGCCGATGGCAATGACGCGGTGGAAAAGGCCGTTGCCGAAGAGGTGGTTGCCTTGTGTAAGAAATTCCCGATTTATAGGGATTAGTGTATTTTTTAATAAATTTTAATAAATTTACCTTTCATTTACTTTCTAAATCTATTAAAATGGTATGGATTATTGAAAATGGGGAAAAACCATGCCTATAACGACAGCGAATGCGAACTTGCATAATGCGAAAACCGCAAAAAATGACGAGTTTTATACACAGCTTACCGATATAGAAAAAGAGTTAAAGCACTATAAGCACCACTTTAAGGATAAGGTGGTTTATTGTAATTGTGATGACCCTAGGTTTAGCAATTTCTTTCACTACTTTTCATATAATTTTGAACATTTGGGTTTAAAAAAGCTAATTACGACTTGCTATAAAAGCCAAGATAGGGATTTCTTTAGTAAAAACGATTCCGAAACTGCTATTTATTTAGAATATGACGGATTTAAAGATGGCGAGCGTGTGCCAGACCCAGAAGAAATTGGAATTTATCACCTAAAAGGCGATGGCGATTTTCGCAATGAAGAAATGGTTAACTTGCTAAAACAAGTTGATATTGTTGTGACAAATCCACCATTTTCTTTATTCCGAGAATATGTTGCTCAACTTGTGGAATATGATAAAAAATTCATTATCATTGGACATCAAAATGCAATTGGCTATAAAGAAATTTTCCCACTTTTGAAAGATAACAAAATGTGGTTGGGAAATGGCTTTAACAGAAACATGGCGCATTTTATAAATAAACATTATAAGGATTATGCGTCTGACGCAGACCATAAAGAGGGAATGATAAGAGTTTCAGGGGTGCAATGGTTCACAAATCTTGATATTAAAAAACGACATGAAGACTTTATTATTTATCAAAAATACAACCCAAAAGATTATCCAAAATATGATAATTATGATGCAATTAATATAGATAAAACAAAAGATATTCCAATGGACTATAAAGGTGCAATGGGAGTGCCAATTACATTTATGAATAAATATAATCCAGACCAATTTGAGATTATCAAATTTCGCAAAGGTGATGATGATAAAGATTTAAGGATAAACGGTAAAAGCCTATATTCTCGGATAATTATAAGAAATAAAAAACTATGATACCTAAACTTACAAAAATTACAATCGGTGAATTAACCAAAGACTATGACGATAAAAGCAAAGACGGAGGCGGGGTTGTTGGCTTTGGCGAAAAGCTGGATATTCGTCCCCCTTATCAACGCGAGTTCATATATAAAGATAAACAAAGGGATGCGGTAATTGATAGTATTATGAAAAACCGCCCCTTAAACGTCATGTATTGGGCGGTGCGCGATGATGGAAATTTTGAAGTGATTGATGGGCAACAACGAACTATATCAATATGTGAATATGTAAATGGTGATTTTTCTTTTAATAAGATAAGTTTTGATAACTTACAAAAAAACCAACGAGACCAAATTTTAAACTACGAACTTATGGTTTATCAATGCAAAGGCACGGATAGCGAAAAAATGGACTGGTTCAAAACCATTAATATCGCTGGGGAACGGTTAACCGACCAAGAATTACGAAATGCGATTTATTCAGGTCCTTGGGTTACTGATGCAAAAAGATATTTTAGCAAAAACGGATGTGCTGCTTTTGGTCTGGGTAGCAGATATTTGAATGGGTCGCCAATTAGACAAGACTATTTAGAAACCACTATAAAATGGATAAATAATGGCGAAATAGAGCTTTATATGGATAAACATAGGCGCGATGATGATGCCAAGGAATTATGGCAGTATTTTCAAGATGTTATAAATTGGGTAGAAGCAACTTTTACCGAACCCCGAAAAGAAATGAAAGGCGTAGATTGGGGAGGTCTTTACAACGACTTCAAAGATAAAAAATTGGACTCGGCAAAACTGGAAACAGAAATTGCCAAACTGATGGAAGATGAAGATGTCGGCAATAAAAAAGGCATTTACACTTTTGTTCTAAAAAGAAAAGAAAGATATTTGAATATCCGTGTTTTTAATGAAAAGCAAAAACGCGAGGCATACGAAAGGCAAAAAGGGATTTGTGCTATAGGTGGAGACCATTTTGAAATTGAACAAATGGAAGCCGACCATATCACACCTTGGCACTTGGATGGAAAGACAAACGCAGACAACTGCCAAATGCTATGTATAAAATGTAACAGAGAAAAAGGCGGAAAATAACTAATAACTAATAACTAGCTTACAGATTCTCTCTGCAACACAAGCTAAGTTCGCCTCCCCGCTTTGGGCGAGGATTTGGGCGTTCTTTACCAACGCCTCGCGGTCAAACCCCGCCAAACCTCCCGCCAAAACCCGCGCAATATCGGCACTATCGCTCACCAACACCGCCGCGCCCTTGGCATCAAACACCCGATAATCCTCGGCAAAATTAAAAACCTCTGCCCCGTGCATAATGGCGCAGTCCAGCCGCGCTGGCTCGTACGGGTTATGCCCGCCAACCGCACAGAGCGACCCGCCGACAAAGGCAAAATCAGCCAAACGATACCACAGCCCCATCTGCCCGATTTGCGTTTCAATATAAACATCAAACGGCTCGGCTGGCGGCAACCCATCCTTTATCAAACACGCGGATAGCCCCAGCCCAGTCGCGATGTAATACACCTCTTCGGCGCGATGCGGGGTGCGGGGTGCCAAAAGCAAGGCTCGATTTTTCACCCCCACTTGGGCGGATAAAACAACCGCTTCCTCCCCCTTATGCGTTGACGCACCCAGCCACAAACGGGTTTCGCCCAAGTGCGCGCGCCACTCCGCCCGTTGCAACGGCAAATCCGCCAAAGCCGGACCAGAGGTTTTCAAACTACCCGAGCAATATAAATCCCCCCGTTCCACACCCAGGGATGCAAAATGCTGCAAGCTTAGTTCATCCTGCACATCAATCCACGCAAAAACCCGATAAACCGCACCAAACAGCCCACGCCACGCCGATTTCGCCCGATAGGAGGCGACATCCATCCGCCCATTGACGATAACCTGCGGGATGCCTCGCCTTGCCAAGGTGTGGCTCATCCCAGGCCAAACATCACGTTCTGCCCAAATCGCGATATCAGGGTGCCAATGGTTTAAAAACCGCTGATTAAAGCGATGAAAATCCAAGGGCAAAAACTGATGGGTGGTGTTTTTCACACGGTTATTTTCCCAAGCCTGTGCCGAAGTCAAAGCCGAAGTCGTGATTAAAAAATGAAACGGAACCGCCTGTTTGTCCAGAATTTTCGATAACGCGGCAATCAGGGCGGGCAGAGCCAAAACCTCGCCCACACCCACCGCATGAAGCCAAATTAACCGCCCGCCCAAAATTTTGGCAGGACGCGGGGCAGAGGCAATTCCCAGCTTTTCCGCCATCCGTGCGGGGTCTTCCTTACCCCGCCGTAATCGCCCACGCAGAATTATCGGGGCGGCGAAAAACAGGGTATAAGAGAGTGCCAAATACAGCGACCACAAGACTCCCCGCTTAAATTTATGATTTTTATCCATTTTGCCTTTACCTTTTATCCCCTACCCTTTACACAAAGACACAGATAAAATCAAGAAACCTAACCCAAAAGGCCAAAAGGCCAAAAGGATAACCCCGCATGTTTGATAAAATAGACTCCATAACCGAATCGCTGGTGATAAACATCGCTGGCTTGCAGGGGTTTGTTGATTGCCTCGGTAGCAAAGACGCTTTACGCGAATCTCTGGAACGCTCATTGGCGCAGATTTTCGCTATGAAAGGGCGTCTCATCATTGTCGGTATGGGCAAATCCGGACTGATAGGTCGCAAATTGGCGGCAACCTTTTCTTCCACTGGCACCCCCGCCTATTTCGTCCATCCAGCCGAGGCCAGCCACGGCGATTTGGGTATGATACAAACGGGGGATGTGATTTTAATGCTCTCATGGTCGGGGGAAACCCGCGAATTGGGCGATATTTTAACCTATGCCGCACGGTTTGATATTCCAACCATTGCCATAACGGGGGCGGCGGAATCTACCCTAGCCAAACGCGCAAAGCTGGCGATTATCTGCCCAGAGGTTCGCGAATCCTGTCCGCATAACCTTGCCCCGACCAGCTCCACGCTTCTGCAAATGGCGATTGGCGATGCCTTGGCGGTCAGCCTGTTGCAAATGCGCGGGTTCAGCAAAGAATCGTTTCGTGATTTTCATCCAGGGGGCAAATTGGGCTCCAGCCTTATTCCAATAGATACGGTGATGTATAAGGGCGCGGATTTGCCTTTGTTGGCGCAAACCGCGACTATGATTGATGCTATTGGCGAGATATCAAACAAAGCCTTTGGGCTGGTTGGATTAACCGATTCGGGCGGGTCGCTGGCGGGGATTATCACCGATGGCGATATTCGCCGATACTTGCAGGATAACGCCGATGGCTCTATGCGTGGGGCGATGCAGGACACGAAGGCACGCGATGTTATGACGGTGAAACCTGTGGTTTTATCGCCCGATTGCCTGTGTGGGCGGGCGATTGGGATTTTGCAGGAGCATAAAATCTCTGCCGCTTTTGTCATGGAGGATGGAATCGCGCACGGCAAAATCGCAGGGCTCATTACGATTTTGCAACTTTTGCGGGCGGGAGTGGCTTAATCGCCTTTTGTCGCCAAAAACGCCTTAACCATCTGGGCAAGACGGGCTTGGGTTGCTTCAATACTAGCCGTGGTTTCTGCATTATTCACTGGCCAAAGCGTTGAATCAAACTCCGTACAATGTTCCACAATAAACGGTGCGACCGTCACAACCCGAACGGGCGGGCGATTAAGATAGGTATCTATCGCGTCTTTCTTGGTCATCTGGGCAAAGGGTTTTAATGGATAATCCGCCATTTTATGCAACATCGGCGTGGCATAAATCCCATAAACCATTGAAATAAAGAAATCAATATGAATAAACTGCAAGCCGTTAAATTCGCGAACTCGCGTGATTTTCGCGCTTTGCGGGCAATCAATTAACAGCCCAACAAAGCCATCCCACTCGCCGATATTTTCCGCCAAATAATCGCGGATAATGGCGGTGTTGCTGTCATACTGGGGCAGGAATTTCGCGTCATCCTCTTGGATTTGCACCTGTTTTATCCCTTGTTCTATGGCTTTCTGCCCGATATATTTATAGCTGAATGCACAGCCAATCCAGCTCTGCCTATGGCGCAATCCATTAAAAATCACTGGCGGTTTTTGCGCCGAATTCTGCTGGTATTGAACTTGCGCCCAAATCCTGCGGTCTGGATTTTCGGGCAGGTTTAAAAGCAAGGGTTCATCGGGCAAAACCCAGTCGTGGGTCAAATCATAAAACTGGCTATAATCAATCATACCAAGTGCCAAAAGCGCACGGTAAAAGAAAAACCCCGCCTCTGCCTGCATCGGTTTAAGGGCTGCCACGCGGGCTACATCATGGTGCGAATCCGGCTCGGTTTTATCTTTTAAGGCGGTTTTAATGGCAAGCACCATTGATTCAATATCATCACTTGGGCAGAAAATAACACTGTCCTCAAACCCCGAATGATTGCTTTGATCTATCGCGGTTTCAGACACAATACGCCCGCCGAGACCTAACACCTCTGACAGGCGGGTGGTTTCCAAAAAAGAATCCTTGTAATGATGGATATTAACGACCAAGGGGGCGGATTTTATCAAGGCTTCACGCTCTGCCCCGAACAAACGATGGGCAACTTTCACCCGAAACTCACGGCGCAAGCGATCAAGATAAACCTTGCGTCGGTCATTAATCGTGCCGTAAAACAGCACATCAAAATCGGTAGCAAGGGGGGCGGGTTCTGTATTAAGCACCTCTGTGTTAAACCCCTCTGGCACCAGCGGCAAAACTGGCATATAAAAAATATCACGATACAAAATTCCGCGCGATTGCAGATAGGCTATATTTTCAATATTATAGTCAAAAATCGCCAGCGAATCGCTGAGGATATCAATATAATTTTGCGTGAACCACGGTGATCTATCCGATTGTTCCAACTGATAAACGATACGTTTCATCGGCGGCGGTAGGTCGTTAAACTGATGCGGACAAATGACAAAATACAAATCATCGGGGAAGTCTTTCGGCATGTCATAAAGCAGTGCAACCTCGCCACAAAGCGGTTTTAACAAGGTTTGCAAAAACACCGCGACATAATCACAATGCACGGTTGTGATAATGGAAATTCGCGATGCGCCCGCCAAAGTATTAGCTTGAATAATATCGGTTCTTTTCTTATCCCCAATCGAGGAATCAAATTGTTTCCGCGCGTTTAATCCGGGCAAAATCCAGCTGGCAAAGGCCGGGCGGGGTTGCCCATCAAAGCCATAAACCAGATAATAAAACCCCCGTTTTGGGTCTTTGCTATGCACCACGGTTTTATCAAAAACCAAACGGCGAAGCCAGCCACGCGGGCGACCATTGGCGTGAAAAGCCGCCGATTTTAGAATAGATTTTAAAATAGATTTTATACCCATCTAAATCACCCCGCCATGCGTCAGCCAATACTGCCGCGCCCAATCGACTACGCCTTTGCCGTAATTTGGGAATCGCGCCCAATTACCGCCTTGCATCAGGTCTATCGGGCGTGGATACCCGTGAAACGCCAAGATCTTCGCACTCCCGTGCGGGGGATTCGGGGCAAAAATCCTATCCAAGCCAATCGGTTGGCGCACATGTCGTTTGAAACTTATCACCCAATCATTTGGCCAAAACCCAATATCGCCCAGCCTATGATGGACATAAGCCTGTTCCAAATCGTGGGTGGCAATAATAGACTCCTGTGCCTCGATAAAATCATCAACGATAAAACCCAATTCACCCAAATCAAAGGCAAAAATCCCAGTTCCCAGCATGGCGGGATAGCCCCCGCCGCCCTTGTACCAGTTTTTCCCCGCATCAATACCGATAAACGCACCTTTTGTTTCAAAAAATCCGTCCAAATTGCCCAGCACAAAGCTATCCAAATCAATAAACAAACACCGCCCTGAAAGACCATATAAATCACGCTGAAACACGCTGATTTTCGGCCACGCCCCGTGGTACCAGAATTTATCCGCAATGCCCAAATCGGGGATGGGAAAGGTTTCAATACTGCCAACCAAACCCGCAGGCTGGTTCGTTAAACACACGAACCGCACAGGTGCGGTTACATTTTTCATCACCGCGTTATACAGAACATTAACATAATCGGCGCTATAGGTCTTGCCCCATTTCATACACAAAACAACGCGGTTTTTATCACGGGGTATCGCCACGCTAACCATCCACCACGCCTGTTTTTATCTGCTTATCAATCCCCGCAACTTGCGATAATAACGCGTGCATGCCCGATAATGGCACCATATTCGCACCATCACTTGGGGCGGTATCGGGGGCTTCGTGGGTTTCAATAAACAACCCCCCGCAGCCCACAGCCACGGCCGCCCGCGCCAAAGGGGACACAAACTCGCGTTGCCCGCCAGAGCTACTGCCGAGCCCGCCAGGCAGTTGCACCGAATGGGTCGCGTCAAATATAACCGGATAGCCGGTTCGCGCCATAATCGGCAGGGCGCGAAAATCGCTGACCAGCATATTATAGCCGAAACTCGCCCCGCGTTCGGTTAAAAGGATTTTTTCGCACCCCGTGGATTCAATTTTATCCACGACATTTTGCATATCCCAAGGTGCCAGAAACTGCCCCTTTTTCACATTCACGACACAGCCCGATTCGCCCGCCGCCAGTAATAAATCGGTTTGACGGCATAAAAATGCTGGAATTTGCACGATATCAACGATTTTCGCGGCGGCAATACATTGCTGAGTGTCATGGACATCGGTCAAGACAGGAATGGCGAATTCGTCTTTAATCGCGCCCAATATTTCCAACCCCGCGTCCAAGCCAACCCCGCGTTGGGACTGATGGCTAGACCGATTGGCCTTATCAAAGCTGGATTTGAACACCAGAGGAATCGATAACTGCCCACAAATCCCCACCAGCTCTTTGGCGATTTTGCGGGCATGGTCATGGCTTTCCAACTGACAGGGACCGGCGATTAAAACAAACGGATTATCATTGGAAAACCGCACAGAACCACATTGTACGGTTTTTTGTATTATAGGGGGAGTCATCGCGGCATCCTTGCTAGACAAACTTTATATCCAGTATTTCATAGCTCTTTTCCCCACCTGGGGTACGAACCTCAACACTATCGCCCTTTTCTTTGCCAATCAAAGCCCGCGCGATGGGGGACGCGATATTTAACAAATTCTTCTCTATATTCGCCTCATATTCGCTGACGATTTGATAGGTTGTTTCCTTTTGTGTATCCTCATCAATCAAATGCACAGTCGCACCGAATTTCACCGCCCCCGATAGCGCCGCCACATCAATAATCTCGGCCCGCCCCGAAATCGAATCCAGCTCTGCTATCCGTCCTTCAATCAGGGATTGTTGCTCTCGCGCCGAGTGATATTCGGCGTTTTCCGATAAATCACCGTGTTCACGAGCTTCGGCAATCGCGCGAATGATATTCGGGCGATCCTCTGATTTCAGCTTTTTCAATTCGGCTTCAAGCGTTTGAATGCCGTGTAAAGTTAGGGGTATTTTGTCCATGGAAGGCTTGCTCGCGTTAAATTCATGTGTTTTGGTTTGTGTTTTGTTAAATCATAGCTTATAGGTGTCAGTCTTGTCAAGGTAAAATCGCACGGTTTGGAACACGGGTAGGTTAAACGGGCATTAAAACAGTAAATTAGGCGATGATGATGCGTTTTATCTTTATGGCAAGTTTGATTGTGTTTGTCCTTGTCGGCTGTGGCGGGCGGGGTACGCCTGTGCCAATCCGCAATGCCGAGTTCTTTGCCAATTATGGGCTGGATTCAATCCATGCGGATGCGGTGTATCAAAGCAGAGGCGGAAGCGCGGGCGAGGGTATAACCGTTGCCGTGATTGATAGCGGGCTGGATATTGAACATCCGGAATTTCCGCAATCGCGTATCAGCTCTGATTTGATTAATATCAGCCGCGAAAACAGTGGCGATTTCGAGGACAGAAAAAGCATTGGGCATGTTGGTGGCAGTGACCATGGCACGCAGGTGGCGGGGGTGATTGCCGCCGCACGCGATGGTGTCGGCATGCAAGGTGTTGCCTATAATGCCCGTATTTTGCCGATTAAGGTTGCCGATAGGCGATTGATTGAACGCGAAAACGGGGATAGCGTTTTTGTTGAACCGATTGCGATTGAGTATATTGCCCGCGCGATTACCTATGCCGCCGATAACAACGCGCAGGTTATCAATATCAGCTTGGGTCATGACGATATTTTTAAGGAAGATCAAACCAAAGGAAACTCCATAACACGCGCCATGACCTATGCCGCCAGTCAAGGGGTTGCCGTTGTTATTGCCACAGGCAACGAAGGATTTAAAAGAGACAACGGTCCAATTTATCCAGCTATCGTTGCTGGGGCAAGCAGTGAGGCTTTTACCTGCGATCTGGGCAATCTACCCACGAACGTACAGCTCATCAGCATTTTTTGCGGGCAAACCCCTGAAACCCGTATTACACCCGAAAACCCCGACCCGTTTGATGGGCATGTTGTGGCGGTTAGCTCTGTTAATAAAAACGACAATTTTTCACGTTTTTCTAGCACTTGCGAGGTTGCCGACCCACGTTATTGTCTGGCCGCCCCGGGCGAGGATATTTACACAACCCGCGATAGCAGGTTTACTGGCAGTAACTATATCACCACAAACGGCACCTCTTTTGCCGCCCCGCATGTATCGGGGGCAGTGGCGGTATTGCTCTCTACCTTTTCTAATTTAGATGCCAAGGATGCTTTGAACCTATTATTACGAACGGCAAGAGACCCCATTCCAGAAGTGGGCAAAAAAGCCTTTGACGTTACACATCGGCAAGTTGGCAACGGGATATTGGATCTCCGTGCCGCCTTGAATCCCGTGGGCGCGCAAACCACTAGGAAAGGGCAGGTTTATACGGCGATTGATACTGCCACGCTGTCCCTGCCTGTGGCGTTCGGCAATGCCTTGCAACTGGGGGAATTATCGCGGGCTGTGGTCTATGATGAATATGAACGCGGGTATATCGTGGATTTATCCGGGCGGGTGAATAATCAAGAGTTTGGCTTTGCTTTGGACTCGCTATTGTCGTTTGAAGACAACGGCGGGTCGGCAAATCTAAATTTTGGGCGGTTTAATCTCATGACGCAGTTTCGCACCAGTGATAGGGGCGCAACAGACCAGCTTGAGCAAATATCATCCTTGCAATTCAGTGCGGATTTGGATGGGGCAAACCTCAGCCTTGCCACGGGCGGTGCGGCCAATAATACCGCCAGTATCTTGGGCTTTTATTCCGATAATATTCAGAGCTTGGGTATAGCCCAAACCAGCCCCAACCCCTACGCCCATTTGGTACAGAACGGCACGGCTTTTCATCTATCCAGCGGCTATCAGGATTGGAATGTAGGATACGGCTTTCGGCGGGGTGATGGTGTCAATGGTGACGTATTGGCCTTTGATATAAAGGCAGAGCGGGGATTTGATTTGGGCGAGCACTCAGGGCTTTATTTCGGCGGGGTTTTGTCGGTGATAAAAGAACAGGGTAGCTTTCTGGGTGCGAGCGGGCGTGGGTTGTTTGATGGCACGGAGGGTTTGACGCAGAGCCTAACGCTGGGGCTGGGATTTGAACGCGGGGATGTGCGGATATTTGGGCAAGTCTCCGCTGGGCAAACACGGATTAAATCTGGGTTAGATGGCGCGGTGCTCAGCGATTTTTCAAATATACGCACTTCGGCGGCCTTGATTGGTATCAGCAAGCAACGGGTTTTTAAGGACACCGACCGTTTTGATATTATCCTTGCGCGACCCTTAAAGGTTTATTCCGCCACTGCACAATTAAACGCCGATAGGGAAGGCACTGGCACTGAAACGGGCGGATTCATCCCTAACGGGTCGTCCCGCGTTGCCCTTACCCCCAACGGACAACAAACCAATGTGGAGGTTTTTTATACCAATAATCTCAGCAAAACATCCAGCCTATCGGTCGGGGTTGCCCTAATAAACCAACCCGCCCATGATGCAAACGCCAAAAACGAGTTGGCAACCGCCCTGCGTTGGATTAAACGGTTTTAATGGCTTTACCTCTTATCAATATTTTGCTAAACGCATAAAAACCTCTTGCCAACAGGAGCACCACAGGAACCCCACAGGAACACCCATGCGTTTTTTCTTTACACCCCTTATCCTTTGCCTTATAGTTGCCTGCACCTCTGGTGGTGGCGGCAATCCTGACAATCGCACTGCCTATCATACGGAGGAATTTTTACGCACCCCTGCGCTTGATATAATCTCCGCCGCTGCGATTTACACCCTTGCCGATAGTCTTGGCACGAATGGCAGGGAAAACCGCGTTATTGCCGCCATAATTGACACGGGGATTGACACGGATCATCCCGATTTTGTCGGACAAATCAGCCCGCTATCCACCAATATCAACCCAACCGACGCTCGCCCGAAAGATAACATCAATCATTATGATTGCGCCGATTGTGGTCATGGGACGAATGTTGCAGGTGTGATGGCGGCGGCAAGAAACGGGCTTGGCATCCACGGTGTTGCCTATAATGCAGAAATATTGGTGGTTAAAAACGATCTTTTGATTCCAGGTGTGGACGAAGAGGAGAATCCGATCAATAATAACGAGCCTTATCCCGAAGGCATCCCCGCGGCTATTCGGTATGCCGTGGATAACGGCGCGAAGGTCATTAATATCAGCGCGGGTGGGGACACGTTCCAAGACTTAGATGAAGGGCAGACTCGGACAAGAATGATGGATGAAAACTTTGTTGAAACAGAGGTTATTACACCAATCCCAAATGCAGAAATCGGCAGAATCACCAGTGCGTTGTTTTATGCCGCACAAAACGATGTTGCCGTTATTTTTGCCACGGGCAATTCCTCGGCACGGGGTATCCCTGATGACGACCCGGATTTTGACCCCGTATCGGCGGTTGATAACCGTCTGACTCCGACCGATTATCCTTCGGCTTTGGCGGGTGCAACCCGTGCGCGGGCGGGCTGTGGCACGGATCAAGAGGACATGCGGCTGGGTGCGTTTTGCACTATTATAGATGATCTTGAGGCGATGGATACGGACGAGGCAGACGAACAAGACGGTCCTTTTGACGGGCTGATTATCGGTGCGGCGGCGGTCGATCAATTTGGCACGATTGCCAATTTTTCCAGCCTATGTGATACCACGAATATCCGTTATTGTTTGGCCGCCCCGGGCGAGGTTTATACCACCACCGCGGGGGGCGGGTATGAACGCACCTCTGGCACGTCTTTTTCCGCGCCTTATGTTGCGGGGGCTGTGGCGGTTATGCTCAGCACTTTCCCCACATTAACCGCAAAGCAAGCGGTGGAAATCCTGTTAAGAACCGCGTGGGATCCGGGCCGCCCAGAACCCAGTTATGATTGGTATAGTACCGATTACGGCAATGGAGTGTTGGATTTGGGCGCGGCTGTGCGCCCTGTTGGGCCGGTAACTTTGGCGGCGGGGAATGGGCAAACGGCAGTTGGATTTTCATCACTATCCCTGCCTGTGGCCTTCGGCAATGCCTTGCAATGGAATAATAGCGGGCAGGGCGAATTGGGACGGGTTGTTGCCTATGATGACTATGAACGCGGGTATATCGTGGATTTATCCGGGCGGGTGAGTAATAAAGAGTTTGGCTTTGCTTTGGATTCGCTATTATCGTTTGAAGACAATGGCGGGTCGGCAAATCTAAATTTTGGGCGGTTTAATCTCATGACGCAGTTTCGCACCAGTGATAGCGGGGATTTTGGCAATACCGAAAATACCGAGCAAATATCCTCCTTGCAATTCAGCGCGGATTTGGAGGGGGCAAATATCAGCCTTGCCACGGGTGGCGCGGCCAATAACACCGCCAGTATCTTGGGCTTTTATTCCGATAATATTCAGAGTTTCGGTATCGCCCAAACCAGCCCAAACCCCTACGCCCATTTGGTACAGAACGGCACGGCTTTTCATCTAGCCAGTGGCTATCAGGATTGGAATGTGGGTTATGGATTTCGGCGAGGCGATGGGGTGAATGGTGACGTATTGGCGTTTGATATAAAGGCAGAACGGGGATTTGATATAGGCGAGAACTCTGGGCTTTATTTCGGCGGGGTTTTGTCGGTGATAAAAGAACAGGGTAGCTTTCTGGGTGCGAGCGGGCGTGGATTGTTTGATGGCACGGAAGGTTTGACGCAGAGCCTAACGCTGGGTCTAGGGTTTGAGCGCGGGGATGTGCGGATATTTGGGCAAGTCTCAAACGGGCAAACGCGGATTAAATCGGGGTTAGATGGCGCATTGCTCAGCGATTTTTCAAATATACGCACTTCGGCGGCCTTGATTGGTATCAGCAAGCAACGAGTGTTTAAGGACACCGACCGTTTTGATATTATTCTTGCGCGTCCATTAAAAGTTTATTCCGCCACTGCGCAATTAAACGCCGATAGAGACAGCACGGGCGGATTCATCCCTAACGGCACATCCCGCATCGCCCTTACCCCCAACGGGCAACAAACCAATATGGAGGTTTTTTATACCAATAATCTCAGCAAAACATCCAGCCTATCGGTCGGTGTTGCCCTAATTAACCAACCTGCCCATGATGCAAATGCAGATAACGAATTAGCAACCGCCCTGCGTTGGATTAAACGGTTTTAATGGCTTTACTTCTGGCGATATTTTGCTAAAAGCATAAAAACCAAAACTATAAAAGAGCAAAATTATGACCGAAACCACCCAAACTGCCCAAGTTGCCCCAGTTGCCCCAGTTGATCGCGAAGTCATGGACTATGACATCGTTATCGTGGGCGCGGGGCCGGCTGGATTATCCGCCGCCATCCGCCTGAAACAAATAAACGCAGACCTAGAGGTTGTCGTTTTGGAAAAAGGCTCTGAAGTTGGTGCACATATCCTCTCTGGCGCGGTGCTTGACCCATCTGGATTAAACAAACTCCTACCCGATTGGAAATCGCAAAACCCGCCAATAACCGTCCCCGTGAAAAAGGATATTTTCATGATGTTGTCGGAGAAAAGCGGTTTCACCCTGCCGAATTTCATGATGCCCCCCCTGATGAATAACCACGGGAATTATATCGTGTCCATGGGGAATGTCTGTCGCTGGCTGGCGGAAATTGCCGAAGGATTGGGCGTGGAAATCTTCCCAGGCATGGCGTGTTCGGAATTGATTTATGATGAAAACGATACCCTTATCGGGGTTGTCGCCGGCGAATTCGGCAAACAAAAGGACGGCACTGCGGGTCCTAACTACGAACCTGGGCTTGCCCTACACGGCAAATACGTGTTTTTGGCGGAAGGTGTGCGCGGCTCGCTCTCCAAACAAGCCATTGCCAAATATAAACTAGACGCGGATTGCGATGTGCCAAAATACGGGCTGGGAATGAAGGAAATCTGGGAAATCGACCCTGCGAAACATAAAGAAGGCACGGTCATGCACACCATGGGCTGGCCTTTGCATAAAAACGCTGGCGGAGGCTCGTTTTTATATCATCTGGATAACAACCAAGTTTATGTCGGCTTTGTTGTGCATTTAAACTACACAAACCCGCATTTGTTCCCTTATATGGAGTTCCAACGATTCAAACATCATCCGAAAATCAGTGCGGTATTGGAAGGTGGCAAACGGATAGCCTATGGTGCAAGGGCAATAAACGAAGGTGGATGGCAATCCCTGCCCAAGCTGGCGTTTAACGGCGGGGCCTTACTGGGTTGCTCGGCTGGCATGGTTAATGTGCCACGGATTAAGGGCAATCATAACGCGATGCTCTCTGGTATTGCGGCGGCAGAGGCTGCGGCCTCCGCCATTGCCAAAGGGCGCACGCGCGATACCCTGTCCGATTATGAAACCGAAGTGCGCGATGGCGCGATAGCCGCCGATTTAAAACCCGTGCGCAATGTCAAACCGATATGGTCGCGCTGGGGGTTGCTTGCATCCCTTATGTTTGGCGGGCTGGATATGTGGATGGCGAATTTATTTCGCTGGAATCCCTTTGGCACGGTAAAACACGGCAAAACCGATGCGGAATGTACCGGCCGCGCCGATGCCCACGCAATGATTGATTATCCCAAACCCGATGGACAGCTTAGCTTTGATCGCCTAACCAATGTCAGTTTTTCTGGCACAAATCACGCCGAAGACCAGCCGACCCATCTATCCCTTGCCGATTTAACCGTGCCTGTTGCCCAGAACTTGCCGTTGTATGGCGAGCCCGCGCAACGGTACTGCCCCGCAGGTGTGTATGAAATCATCCGAGCCGAGGATGGCAGCAATCCCCAGTTTCAAATCAACGCGCAAAATTGCGTGCATTGTAAAACCTGCGATATTAAAGACCCAGCAGGCAATATCACATGGAAAACCCCCCAAGGCGGCGATGGTCCCAACTACCCCAACATGTAGTTTTTTTTCCCTCTGTTGTGTCCGTTGGTTCAAGTTTAGAGGCTATTCGCATGACGGGGTGCAACCCCCTTATAGCCACCCGTGAATAGCCCGAGCGGGAGTTTTAGCTATCGGGTTTTTTATAGCATAATTTTTTTCAAACGCAAAAAAACACTTTTACGCTATAACCTCGCCTCATCAAAAAAAACATTTGACAAGTTTCATAAAATAAGCCACACTAGCAAAAAACCCACAACAAAAGAGCCTAACATGACCCGCACAAAATCCATCCCCCTATTATCCCTTATTATCAGTCTGGCACTATCGTGTTTTGCCGTCCCCGCGTGGGGTGCGGGGCAGGCTGGCACATTTTTATCGGCGCATCAGGCGAGCTTAACCGAGGATTACGCAAACGCGGCGCAGTATTTTGATACAGTCCTAACCGCCGAGCCCGATAATATCTTTGCCCTGCGTGATTATATACAAGTTTTGGTGGCAAAAGGCAGTGTCGGGCAGGCCGTTGCTATCGCCGAAAAATTAAACACCTTAAACGAATCGGATGAATTATCACGACTTGTTTTAACGGTTCACGCCATGAAAATCGGGGATTTTATCGCCGCCGAGACGCATTTGCAAAATGACGCAGTGACTCGTAAAAAATTCCAACAACGATTGTTGCTGTCTTGGGCAAAATTCGGGCAGAATGATTTAAAAGAGTCCCACGATATTATCGATAACGCCGGCTGGTCGGGTCGGGGCAAGCTTTTCGGGCAGTATAATAAGGCACTCAGCTTTGCCGCGGCGGGGGATTTTGAATCGGCACGAATGATTCTGGCGGGCGAGGATGGCGGCTCGCCCATTCCCAATCGCGGCGGTAATATCGCCTATGCCAAAATCCTGTATCAGTTGGATAGGGGGGAGGAGGCTTTGGCTCTGTTAAACGGATTTCTGGGTGGCACGGTTGATCAAGAGCTGATTATTTTGCGTGACCAGATTGCCGCTAAACAACCGCTTATTTATGATTTCGTCACTAACGCCTCCCAAGGTGCGGCCGAATTTCTGTTGAGTTTGGCAGAGGAAGACCGCGTGTTTTCCGCCCGTAATATTTTGAATTATGGGCGACTGGCGGAATATTTACGCCCCGATGACACCCCCACCACGATTCAAATCGCCACTATATTACGCAACCGCGACCAGTTAAAACTGGCGGTGGAAAGCTTGGCAAAAATCCCACAAAGCCACCCGATGTTTTTGGAGGGCGAAATCACTCGCGCCGATATTCTGCGTGAGGATGACAAAAGCGACGCGGCCGTGGAAGTGTTGCAAAACCTGACCCGCACTCATCCCGACACCCCCCGTGTTTATATGAGCCTGGGTGATGTTTATCGTTTGGAGGAACGCTATCAGGAGGCTTATGATGCCTATAATGAAGCCAAAGCCCAAGTTTTAATCCCCCAAGCGAACCACTGGGCGTTGTATTTTTACCTTGGCGTAACGGCAGAGCGGACTGATAAATGGCAACAAGCGGAGGCGCATTTGCGCAAAGCCTTGGAATTATCGCCCGACCATCCGTCCGTGTTGAATTATTTGGGGTATTCACTGGTTGAGCGCGATGCCAATTTGGCAGAGGCGCAAAAAATGATAGAAACCGCATCCGCGCAACGTCCCAATGACGGGTATATCACCGATAGTTTGGCGTGGGTTTTGTATCGTTTGGGCAAGTTTGAGGCGGCGGTGAAACCGATGGAACACGCGGCGACTCTGGAGCCTCTTGATCCAATTGTGAATGACCATCTGGGTGATATCTATTGGAAAGTTGGACGTAAGAGAGAGGCGTATTTTCAATGGCGGCGGGCGTTAAACTTTGGTGCTGAGGAAGAAGATGCCGTGCGGATTCGCCAAAAGCTGGATTTTGGGCTGGATTATGTTTTAGAGCAAGAGACCAGTTTGATAAAAAGCGATTTACCAAAAAATGGTTTTACACTTACGCGGAATTAACCGCATGGGCGACCCTAGCGTTATTGAAAAAACTGCCCGCGCAAAAATTAACCTATGTTTGCATGTGACTGGGCAGGATAATGCGGGCTATCACACTTTGGATAGTTTGGTTGTGCTGGGGGAGTATGGCGATATCCTTCGGGTCGTGCCAAAACCACCCGCACACGGATTTTCTTTGCAGATTGAAGGTGAGTTTGGCGCGGATTTACCGATTAAGGATAACATTATCCTATCCGCGGCGGAGGGCTTTGCGGGGCTTTGCGGAGCCGATATAACCCTGATAAAAAACCTGCCCATTTGTGCGGGTTTGGGCGGAGGCTCTGCCGATGCCGCCGCCATATTGCAGATTTTATCGCAGATATGCAACCACCCCCTACCCGCCGATAACGGGTTGTCTTTGGGTGCGGATGTGCCTGTCTGTTTGGCAGGGCGAGCGATGCGCATGCGTGGTATTGGCGCGGATTTATCGCCGATAAAACTACCCCCCCTATCGGCGGTTTTGGTTTGTCCGAATTTCCCCCTATCCACTGCCAGTGTTTTTCAAAACCTTGCTGATAAAAACAATACGGGGTTAGACGGTATAGCGGGGGATATTAAAATTGATAGTTTTTCGGGTGTGATTGACCTGCTACGCCACACCCGCAATGATTTGCAATCCACCAGTATCCAAGCCTGCCCGATGATTGGCGATGTGCTGTCCGCCTTATCGCAAGCTGGCGCGGGAATTGCCCGTATGTCAGGCTCTGGTCCCAGTTGTTTTGGTCTGTTTCCAACGATGGATTTGGCACAAATCGCAGCCAAGCAGTTGATGCGAGCAAACCCCGAATGGTGGGTGGTTGCTTGTGAATTGTGACTTTTTTAACCTATAAAAACCCATCTAGCCGTCAAACACCTAAACCGCCCGATACCGCGGACACCCAACCAAATGATTATTCATCAAACCACTCGCCGACATAAAGGCATAGACAATCACTGGCCCGCAAAACCGAAACCCTCTGGCGTATAACGCCGCCGACATCGCCTCGGACACCGCATCACGGGTCGGCACTTCGGCCTGGGTTTGCCAATGATTAACAATCGGCGCACCGCCGACAAAATCCCATAAAAACGAGGCAAACCCCTGTTCCGCCTCAATCTCTTGCCACACTCGCGCCCCGTTTATCGCCGCGTTTATTTTCCCACGATGGCGCACAATCCCCGCGTTATGCATCAGGCGTTCCACATCCGTTTCATCAAATTTCGCCACCTTTATCGGGTCAAAATCGGCAAACGCCGCCCGAAACGCCTCACGCTTTTTTAAAATAGTCAGCCAGCTCAGCCCCGCTTGAAAGCCATCCAAAACCAGCTTTTCCCACAAGGCACGGCTGTCATATTCTGGCACGCCCCACTCGGTATCGTGGTATTTAATATAGATGTCATCGCTGGTAACCCAGCCGCACCGCTCGCCCATAATATCCCCTTTTTGCCCACCATAACAAAAACGATAAAAAACACAATAAGAAAAAGAGTGCGAATAAAATTAACAAATCTTAATCATTTGTTAGGGATTTTCTGTAAAGTTTAATAAAACACGCGGGGATTACCCGTGTGGGGTTTTTTATTGGAGGGGGATTATGGAATTCAATCATTTGAACGGGGGTGTAAAGCCGCCTGGTTTGCCGAATTTTGGGCAGATGGCGCGGGATCATGTGGCACGACGCGGGCGGGAGCGGGTTTTGGTAGCCGTGCAAAACGCCATTAAAAATGATAAAATCAGTTTGGTTTATCAGCCTGTTGTTTATGGTCGTGATGCGCAAAAAGTGGTTTATTATGAGGGATTGATTCGCGTCCCTGATAAACGCGGGCGTTTAATTCCTGCCGCCCAGTTCATGCCACTGGTGGAGGATACTCCGCAGGGACGGATTTTGGATTGCATCGCCCTGCGGTTGGGATTGGAGGCGTTACGGGCAGAGCCGAATTTATGTTTGGCGATAAATATGTCGGCGCGATCGATCGATTATCCCGATTGGATGGCGGAACTAAATCGCGGTTTGGCGGGGGATGAAACGCTGGCACGGCGGTTGATTATTGAAATTACTGAGGCTTCTGCCATGTCCGCCCCCACCCTCGCGCGTGCCTTTATGCATGATTTGCGCGGTCGTGGGATTTCCTTTGCTTTGGATGATTTTGGCGCGGGTAATACTTCGTTCGGCTATTTCCGCACGTTTCGGTTTGATATTGTCAAAATTGACGGGCAGTTTATTCGCAACATTCACAAGGACACGGATAATCAGGTTTTGCTGGCGGCCTTATGTTCGCTGGCGCAGCATTTCAATATGTTCACCGTTGCCGAGCAGGTGGAAACGCAGGCAGAGGCAGAATTTTTACGCGACTGTAACGTGGATTGCATGCAGGGGTATTATTTCGCCCACCCGCATGCTCTGTCAAAATGGAACGATTGCGAGTTCAGCGCGTTTTCCGAAGTTTAGGCAGTTTCCGACAAATTTTGGATTTGTTGTTTTAGGTGGAGCTTTTGTTTTTTCAAATCTTGGATTTGCAAATCATCCGCGCTGGGCTGTTTTTGTAAAGACTCTATTTTATCAGACAGGGTTTGGTGTTTCTTTTTCAGCTCGGCTAGGTGGGATGATAGTGACATAAAATTTCCTTTTCGGGTTAGGTTGGTTGGGTTATGGTTTGATTAAACCACAGATGAAAGCAAATGTCATGCGAAAAATCTGGGCTATAAGGTTTTTGTGATAAAATTTTTGTGCCTTACAAATCCTTTAGTACATCTTTTAGCCCCGCACAGTGGCGCAGAATGGCAAGGGCAGTATCGCTATAATCCTCGCCATCGGTTTTATGGTCGTGGTCTTGGTGAATAACCAATGGCGGACAGAGCCGCGCCGTACCCTTTGCCCCCTTGCGTGCGCGAATCAAAACACGGTTGGCATCGCGACCCAAACGCGGCGCAATCGGCAAAATGGTTATATCGCCACAGGCGGTTAAACTGGTGAGAATATCGGGCAGCCGAGCCGCGTGATGAATCATATAAAAATACCCACGCGGTTTCACACGGCGCAAACAGGCAGTAATCCAATCAGACAAAGCCATGCTTTCTTGATGTGCGGAGTGCTTATGGCTCTGCTGCGGTGCGGAATTTTTATCCTTATGAAAGGGCGGATTGGTTATGACATGGTCAAAGGTCGCCTGCTTTAACGCGGGCGGTAAATCGGCCAAATCGGCAGTGAAAACCGTTACAGGAATTTTATTTTTCACACCATTTTCCTGCGCCAACTCCTCCGTTGCCTCATCGCGTTCCAATCCATAAAGCATCAAATCCGAAATCCGCACGCCAACAGCCAGCAAGGCCACCCCGACTCCACACCCGACATCCAGCACCGATTGCCCCGATTTTGCCTGAACAAAAGCGGCCAAAAGAATCGGGTCAATCGCGGCGCGATAGCCGGTAACGGGTTGCAAAATCTGCAACCGCCCATCCAAAAATCCATTTGTTTCAACTTCCATAAACCCAACCCTACCAGCCCCGCACGGGTTTGTCCAGCAATAACAAACGATATTGCCATCCCAAAGATAACACGCTATACATGCCGCGAAAGGCACACCCCCCAATGACTATCCCACCGACCCCGTTTGAGAATTTACAAACCCACTGTCGCGCCGATATGGCGCAGGTTAATCAGATGATTGACCACGCCATGCAATCGCACCATGCGCCACGGATTGGCGCGGTTAGCGGGCATTTGATTGGCGCGGGCGGCAAGCGGTTGCGCTCGCTTTTATGCTTGGCGGGGGCGCGGATTTGCGGCTATGACGGCGAGTTTCACATTCATCTGGCAACCGTGGTGGAGTTCATTCACACCGCGACTTTATTGCACGATGATGTCGTGGATGAGAGCGATAAACGCCGCGGGCGCGAATCGGCAAATCTGCTCTGGGATAATAAATCGTCGATTCTGGTCGGCGATTATTTGTTTGCCCGCGCGTTTCAATTGATGGTGCAGGTTGGCGATTTGGCGGTGCTGGATATGCTGTCCTCTGCCGCCGCGACGATTGCCGAAGGCGAAGTTTTACAGCTGAGCGCGGTGCAAAATATCGCGACAGATGAGGCGACTTATCTGCGGATTATCACGGGCAAAACGGCGGCGTTGTTCGCTGCCTCCTGTGGCGTGGGTGCGATTTTATCGGGTGCGGGGACGGCCAGCGAAACCGCGCTTTATAATTATGGCGAGGCCTTGGGCATGAGCTTTCAAATCGTTGATGATGTGCTGGATTACGATGGCAATTCTGCCGATTTAGGCAAAAATACCGGCGATGATTTTAGAGAGGGTAAGATGACCCTACCCGTGATTATTGCCCTGCAACGGGGCGATGCGGGCGAGCGGGTTTTTTGGCAAAGAGTGATGGAAACGGGCAAGCAAGAATCGGGCGATTTTGAACGGGCGAAAGAGCTGTTATTAAAATATGACGCGTTGGAAGAAACCAAAACACGGGCGCGGGCATTTGGCACAAAGGCGCAAGAATCGCTAGCGGGTTTGGGGGCTGGTTTGCAAAGAACGGGGGCAGAGGATTTGGTGCAGATTTTGCATGACCAAATGGATTTTGTCATCTCACGAATTTCGTAAAAACTAATCGCTCATCTCTTGGCGCAATTTATCCGCCCGTTGATAGGCTGGACGCGAAATACAGGTTTTTATATAGGCACGGATTTTTTCACTTTTCGGCGACTCAAACCTGCTAACCCGCGCCCACCCCAAACATTGAATCAAAACAATATCAGGCACGCTTAACTGCGCCCCCATCAAATACGGAGCATTGGTAAATCGCGTCTCCAAAGTCCGCAACGCCTTTTCATACAAAAATATCTGCCCATCACGCACGGCATTTATCTGGTATTTTTCCGGCAAATTCCATTCATATCGGGCGTTCGTCCAAAGCACCGCATCAAACTCATCATTGATAAATTGGGTGAAACTATCCTGCGTGGCACGACCCAAAGTGCCAGCTTTATCGCTCATCAAACCATGGCTATCTGCCAGAAATTGAATCGCGGCGACACTGTCAATAATCGCGACATCACCAACCATCAGTACCGGAACCTTGCCAGAGGGATTAAACCCACGCGCCACATCACTACGCGGAACAACGGGTTCTATTTTATACTCCACGCCCAATTCTTCCAGCATCCAAGCGATGCGAAACGCGCGGGTATTTAACTTGCCAATAATACGATACATAAAAATGCCTCTTCATTTCGGTTTAATAAAGCATGGTTTTATACGATAAAGCCACGCAATGCAAATGGTAAAAATACCCGCTAAAAACACCCCTAGAATAATTTGTATAATCGTGGTAAAACCGACTCTTATTAAAAAAGGCAAACCAAACAATGGCTTTAAGAGCAACCGATTTGAACGAATCAAGCAACGGCTGGGTGTTTTTGAAAATGCACGGGCTGGGCAATGATTTTGTTATTATTGACGCACGCGAGGATGATATAGATATCCGCAAAGGCGCGGCGCGTGCTTTGGGGCATCGTCATTTTGGCGTGGGCTTTGATCAACTGGTGGTGATGGGCAAATCCACCCGCGCCGATGTGCATCTGGCCTTTTGGAACAGCGATGGAGGCAAGGCGAACGCCTGCGGTAATGCCAGCCGTTGCGTTGCCCGTTTGTTAATGGCGGAGAGCGGCAAAGATACCGTGGTTTTGGAGACGGGCAATGGTTTGTTACCCGCCGTTATGAAAGCCAATGAAACGGGTGAATCGGGCAAAATGATTTGGGTGAATATGGGGCAACCTCAACTGGATTGGCGCGATATTCCCCTTGCCAAAGCGGTTGATATTGATGCCTTGCCCTTGGACGATAGCCCAAGTGCGGTCGGCATGGGCAACCCGCATTGTGTCTTTATTACGGATGATGTGGCGGGGATTGATGTGCCACGACTCGGCTCGGCGATTGAAAAAAACCCGTTGTTTCCAGAGAGAACGAACGTGGAATTCGTGCAAGTTTTAACGCGGGATTCTATTAAAATGCGGGTGTGGGAACGCGGCGGGATAATGACTTTTGCTTGCGGGTCTGGTGCCTGTGCTGCCGTGGTGGCAAGCCATCGCAAAGGTTTGATTAACCCCCGTGTAGAGGTTATTCTGGACGGCGGGATTTTGCAAATTGATTGGCGCGATGATGGAGTTTGGATGGGCGGGCAGACCGCGTTGGTGTTTCGCGGGGTTTTAAGCCGTGATTTTATGGAGGGGTTCGCGTGACTTTGCCGATTATTGAAACGCTGGGCTGTCGCTTGAATACCTATGAAAGCCAAGTCATGCAGGATTTATGCCAAGACGCGGGTGTGCAAAATACCATTATCGTTAATACCTGTGCGGTGACGGCGGCGGCAGTGCGTACCTCGCGTCAGAAAATCCGTAAATTGCGTAAAGCGCACCCCGATGCTCGGCTGGTTGTGACGGGGTGTGCCGCGCAAATCGCGCCCGAATCTTACGCCAAAATGGCAGAGGTGGATGTGGTTCTGGGCAACCATGAAAAAATGCAAGCGTCCAGTTGGGCGGGTTTGAAAACTTCACCAAAAACCGTGGCAACCCTCACCCCGCCCGATTTCATCGGCGCGCAAGAAAAAATAAAGGTCAACGATATCAGCGCGGTTCGCGAAACCGCCAGCCATCTTTTGGCTGGATTTGACGGGCGCGCCCGTGCCTATGTTCAGGTGCAAAACGGCTGCGACCATCGCTGTACTTTTTGCATTATTCCTTATGGACGCGGCCCGTCGCGTTCCACCCCTGCGGGCTTTGTGATAGAGCAAATCCAACGGCTGGTTGATAACGGTTTTAACGAAGTGGTTTTAACGGGTGTGGATATGACAAGTTGGGGTGCGGATTTGCCGGGCCAGCCGCGTTTGGGCGATTTGGTGCAAAAAATCCTGCGTCATGTTGCGGGTTTGGCGCGGCTTCGGCTCAGCAGTATTGATAGTATAGAGGCGGATTCCGCCCTGATTGATGCGATGAAAAGCGAGCGGCGGTTTATGCCGCATATCCACATGTCCCTGCAATCTGGCGATAATATGATTTTGAAACGGATGAAGCGGCGGCATTGTCGCGAGGATGCGATTGATTTTTGCACGGCGGTTCGCAGGGCGCGTCCCGATATTGTTTTTGGCGCGGATATTATCGCGGGCTTCCCGACAGAGACGGAGGCGATGTTCGAGCAGTCCTGCGATTTGGTGGCGGAATGCGGATTGACTTGGTTGCATGTCTTTGGCTTTTCGGCGCGGGTGGGAACGCCTGCGGCGCGGATGCCGCAATTACCTGCCGATATAATAAAAGAACGTTCGGCGGTTTTGCGTGGCTTGGGTGAGGCGGCGAGGGCTGCGCATTTTGAACGGCAAGTGGGGTCGGTTTGCTCGGTTTTGATGGAGAGTGATAATCGCGGACGGTGCGAGGATTTTAGCGAAGTTATGTTTGCCACACCCCAAGTAAGGGGACAGATTGTGTCTGCAAAGATTATTGGGTATGATGAAAAAACTCTGCTTGCCTAGATTTTAACGATTATTTATAAAGATAATCGCGTGTCAATGGCACAACCCCCGCGCCCCCTGCACCCCGAACCAGTTGCACCTGAAACACCGCCTGTTTGTCAAACCGAAACGTCGTCTCAGAAGCGGTCAAATAATACCGCCACATCCGACAAAATCTATCATCATAAACCAGCCGTGCCGCCTCAATATTACCGTCAAACCGCGCCCGCCAATGTTTAATCGTCTCGGCATAATGTAGGCGCAGAATTTCTATATCCATAGTCTCTAACGCCGCCTCTTCGCTGGCGGCGGTAATTTCGGATAAGGATGGCAAATACCCACCCGGAAAAATATATTTTTGAATCCAAGAGCTAACCGCAAAGGGTGCGGAATTACGCCCGATGGTGTGGATTAACGCGACACCTTGGGGGTTCAGCAGTTTGTAAACATGGGAAAAGAATTCATTATAATGTTTTAATCCAACATGTTCAAACATTCCAACGGACACGATTCTGTCAAACTGCCCGTCAACTAAACGATAATCTTGCAGGCGGAAATCAACATCCAACCCAGCCTCGCCCGCCCGCGCCACGGCAATTTTATGTTGCGATTCGGACAGGGTAACCCCGACGATTTCCACTCCGTAATCCCGTGCCAAAGTCAAACCCAAACCGCCCCAACCACAGCCAATATCCAAAACCCGCATGCCCTTTTCCAAACACAGCTTTTTGGCAATATGGTGTTTTTTCTGCTCCTGCGCCGCCTCCAAAGTATCGCCCGCTGTTTTAAAATATGCACAAGAATACTGTTTGTCTTCATCAAGGAAAAGGTCGTATAAATCATCTGATAAATTATAATGATGGGCGACATTTTTGCGGGCGCGTTCCAAAATATTATTGGATCTTATAGTGCGCAACTGATGGTGAATCCAACCCTGCAAGCGCACCCAGAATACCCGCTCAGACGGCGGAGCATCATTAAAATAACGGCGGTTTTTTATTCCCAATTCCAAAAACCCAAACAAATCATCATCGGTTATGGTCAGGCGACCGTCCATATAGGCCTCACCCACCGCCATATCGGTGTTCAAAATAATTTTGCGTGGCAGGGTCGGATCTTGCAAAAAAATCTCAACATGCGGGGCGGTACCATCGCCCAAAATCTGCGTCGTCCCATCGGGATAATGCACGGTTAAATCGCCGATTTGGATGGTTTTTGCCACCAATGTTTTACATAGGGAAATCCACATATTTTGTGCTCGCTTATAATTTATTTAACGGATGTTTAACCTAAGACAGATGAAATATCAACCGCGATTATCCCGCGATAAAACCGCCCAATCTATCCAGTGCGGTTTTGATTGATTCGGCGGAGCTGGCACAGCTGAACCGAACATAACCCTCTCCCATCACGCCAAAATCGGTGCCACCAATCGTGGCAACCCCTGCGGTTTCCAAAAACCCCTCAGCAAACGCCGCCGCCGTATAGCCTGTTTTTGTGATATTGGGAAAGGCGTAAAACGCGCCCTTGGGCGCAATACAGCTAATCCCCGCTATCGCGTTCAAACCCGCCACCATGATTTGACGGCGGTTATCAAATTCCTCCACCATATCAGCCACACAATCTTGCGAGCCCGTCAGCGCCGCCAGCCCAGCCCATTGCGTTGGCGCATTGACGCAAGACCAGCAATTCACCGCCAGCTTTCGCGCAGGTTCATAAAGTGCGGGCGGAAAAATACCATAGCCCAAACGCCACCCCGTCATAGCATAGGTTTTAGACCAACCATCCAGCACAATCAGACGATCGCGGATTTCTGGATAGGACAGCAAACTGGTATGGGTTTGCCCGTCATAACACATCTGCCCGTAGATTTCATCGGACAAAATGGCTATGTCGGGGCGGTTGGCTAGACCTTTTACCAGAGCATCAATTTCACCGCGGGGGCTGACTCCGCCACAGGGATTGGCGGGGGAATTCACAATAATCAACGCGGTTTTATCGGTTATCAGGGACAGAGTTTCCTCGGCATTAAAGGCGAAGTTATTGGATTCGCGTATCGGGATAGGAATCGGCGTGGCTCCGCTGTATTCAATCAGCGAGCGATAAATCGGAAACCCCGGATCGGGGTAGAGGATTTCCGCCCCCGCCTGCCCAAACAGGGCGATCGCTAGATACATAACAACCTTGCCACCTGGAGTGATAAGCACGCTATCGGGATGGATTTCGGCATTCGTACGGCGGAGCAAATCGGTGCAAACAGCTTCACGCAAAGCCACCATACCCCGCGCATCGGTGTAGCCATGATGTCCGTCATAAATCGCTTTTACCGCGGCGTGGGTGATATGTTCAGGCGTGGGGAAATCGGGTTGCCCAATGCCAAGGTTAATAATATCACGACCTTTGTTTTGCAAATCCTGCACACGGGCCAGAACGCGAAAGGCGTTTTCTTCGCCGATACGAGCAAAATCGGGGAGGATTTTTAGGGAGGTGTTTAGGGGCAGTTTCATTTTGTCGCTTTCGCCCAAGACTCGGCTTGGGTATCAATTTTATCAAGATGGAGCTGTTTATCCGAATCGGGAATAAAAGAGGCAATAAAAGAATTCTTTGCCAGTGTGATAATATCCGTCGCCGTCAATCCAACAGCCTCCGCAACCGCCTTGTAATTATCGTTAATATACCCGCCGAAATAGGACGGATCATCGGAATTTATCGTTGCGATAATATTCGCATCAAGGGCGCGTTTTATCGGGTGCTGCGCCAAATCATCCAACCCCTTTAGCCGTAAATTGGACAGAGGACACATGGTCAAAGGCACGCGGTCGCGGGCGATTCGGGCAATCAAGGGGGCATCGTCAAAGGCGCGGTTGCCGTGGTCAATCCGTGCGACCTGCAAATCATCCAGGGCAGTGCGCACGTACTCGGCGGGGCCTTCCTCACCCGCGTGGGCAAAGGCGGTGAAACCCTGTTTGCGGGCTTCGGCAAACACCCGTGAAAACATCTGCGGGGGGAAGTCACGTTCAGAGCTATCCAGCCCAACGCCAAAGATATGGTCTTTGTGTTTGCACGCACAGGTTAGGGTTTCAAAGGCGGAATCCTCGGGCAAATGACGCAGAAAACACATGATTAAACGCGATGATATTTTAAGAAGTTTATGCCCGTCTTGCAGGGCGTGGGCGATGCCCGCCAGCACGGTATCAAACGCTATACCGCGTTCCATGTGGGCTTGTGGGTCAAAGAAAATCTCCGCATGGCGCAGACCTTGTTTATGGACAACTTCCAAATACGCCCAAGTCAAATCGTAAAAATCGCGTTCCTCTATTAGAACAGACATCCCTTGATAATATAAATCTAGAAAATCCTGTAAGCAATCAAAATCATAGGCCGCGTGGATTTCCGCGACCGATTTATAGGGCAGAGTGATGTTGTTTCTTTTGGCAAGCTGCATCATCAGCTCTGGTTCCAAAGTACCCTCTATATGCAGGTGCAATTCGGCCTTTGGCAGGGTGTCGATTAAAGTATGAAGAAGCATTTTTTTAGTTGTTAGTTATGAGTTGTGAGTTATTAGTTATGGATTGTGAATGATGGATTGTCAATAGGCAATAATTAACGGTTAATGACTTATAAATCGCTCCCCCTAATCATTGACAATTTACAATTAATAATCCACTAACAACTAACAACTAACAACTAACAACTAATAACTAATAACTAATAACTAAAATCATGACCATAACCCTCTCACAGATTTTAATTTACCTCGGCGCGATGCTGGTGCTGTTCGCCACACCTGGTCCGGTTTGGGTGGCGGTTATGGCACGGGGGCTGTCCATGGGATATCGCGGGGTTTGGCCTTTGGCACTGGGGGTGGCACTGGGCGATATATTCTGGCCTGCCACGGCGATTCTTGGGGTCAGCTGGCTCACCACATTTTATGGCGATATTATCCTTATTTTCAAAATAGGGGCGGTGGTGATGCTGGGCTTGATGGGTGCGGGGCTGATTATCTGGCCAAGCAAAACCATATCGGAGGACTCAAAACTATCCACGCCCGGTATTCTGGCGGGGTTTATCGCGGGCTGGGTGGTTATTCTGGCGAACCCAAAGGCGATTGTGTTTTATCTGGGATTTCTGCCGAGCATGTTTGATTTCACCACCCTGACCCTCCCCGATATTATCGTGATTTGCCTGATACCGTTTTTCGTGTCTTTCTTTGGAAATACGCTATTGGGGACGTGTTTTGGCTTTGTTCGTAACCTGTTAAAAGACCCGAAACGGCTGATTCGCATCAACCAAATCGCGGGAGTTGCCTTGATTGGCGTGGCGGGGGTGATTGGGATTGGCGCGATAATCGGCTAAAAGCGGTAAAAAACCGCAAAATTGCCTATAATTAGGTGACATAAGCGCAAATTTATGCTATATTAAGCCATCAAAACCAACCTAATAAAAAAGAGCATGAAACATGTCCGAAGACACCATTGAGAACACCCCCCAAGACGCAGATATCCCGCAGGACTATGATGCCGATTCCATCAAGGTTTTAAAGGGGTTAGAGGCTGTTCGCAAACGCCCAGGCATGTATATCGGCGATACCGAGGATGGCAGCGGGCTGCACCACATGGTCTATGAGGTTGTCGATAACGGTATTGACGAAGCCCTTGCCAAACACGCCGATTTCGTCTCTGTCATCATTCATGGCGATGAAAGCGTCTCTGTCCGCGATAATGGACGCGGGATTCCTGTCGGAATTCACGAGGAAGAAGGCGTATCCGCTGCCGAAGTCATCATGACCCAGCTACACGCGGGTGGCAAGTTTGATTCCAATTCCTATAAAGTCTCTGGCGGGTTGCACGGGGTTGGTGTGTCGGTGGTTAATGCCTTGTCCGATTGGCTGGAATTGCGGATTTGGCGCGATGGGAAGGCGTATTTTGTGCGGTTTGAGCATGGCGAGACCACCGAACCCCTGAAGGAGTCGGGCGATTCGGGTGGTGAAACTGGCACGGAAGTGCGGTTCTTGGCGACCTTAAACACCTTTTCCGACCGCAATTATGTTTTTAAAACCTTGGAAAACCGTTTGCGAGAGCTGGCGTTCCTTAATTCTGGCGTGAAAATCATCCTACGCGATGAACGCGAAGCTGAACCTTTGGAAACCACCCTGTTTTACGACGGCGGTGTGCGCGAATTCGTGCGGTTTTTGGACCGTTCCAAAACGTCTATTTTGGACGAGCCTATTTATATTGTCGGCGAACGCGATGATATGACGATTGAGGCGGCGCTTTGGTGGAATGATAGCTATTATGAATCCGTCTTGCCTTTCACAAACAACATCCCCCAGCGCGATGGTGGCACCCATTTGGCGGGGTTTCGGGCAGCTTTGACACGGACGATTAACAACTATGCCAACAGCTCTGGTCTGGCAAAGAAAGAAAAGGTCGCGCTCAGCGGCGATGATGCCCGCGAAGGGTTGACCTGCGTGTTATCGGTGAAAGTCCCTGACCCAAAATTTTCCTCCCAAACCAAAGATAAATTGGTATCATCCGAAGTCCGCACAGCCGTGGAATCCTTGTTAAACGAAAAACTATCCGAATGGTTTGAGGAAAACCCCGCCCCCGCAAAAAACATCGTGCAGAAGATTGTAGAGGCTGCCTTTGCCCGCGAAGCCGCCCGCAAAGCCCGCGATTTAACCCGCCGTAAAACCGCCTTTGGCGGCACATCCCTGCCCGGAAAACTGGCCGATTGCCAAGAGCGCGACCCCGCCAAATCAGAATTGTTTATCGTGGAAGGGGATAGCGCGGGCGGCTCTGCCAAACAGGGGCGCGCCCGTGAAAACCAAGCGGTTCTGCCTCTACGTGGGAAAATCCTAAACGTGGAACGCGCAAGGTTTGATAAAATGCTGTCATCAGAGCAAATTACGAATCTCATAACCGCGCTCGGCGCAGGGATTGGTCGTGATGAGTTTGATGTGACGAAATTACGCTATCATAAAATCATTATTATGACCGATGCGGATGTTGATGGGGCGCATATCCGCACCCTGCTTTTGACGTTTTTCTTTCGCCAAATGCCCGAATTGATAGAGGGCGGATATTTGTATATCGCCCAACCGCCCTTGTTCAAAGTGGCACGCGGCAAGTCGGAGGTTTATCTGAAAGACCAAGACTCGCTGGAGGATTTTTTAATTCAAAATGGTGTGGAAGATGGATCGCTAACCCTTGCCGATAAAAGCGTCATAACGGGTGAGGATTTAACACGCGTTATCAAAGACGCACGGTTGGCTGGCTCGGCTTTGGATTCTTTCCCAACGCATTATAACCGCCATATTTTGGAACAAATGGCGATTGCCGGTGGGTTTATCACGGGGCGTGTCGCGGAAGATGCGCAAGGTGTTTGTGATGCGGTGGTGACGCGATTGGATGAGGTATCAACCGAATATGAAAAGGGGTGGCAGGGGCGACAAACCCAAGAACAGGGCTTGCGATTTAGCCGTTCTTTGCGCGGGGTTGAAGAGAGTTATACCTTGGACGGCAAGTGTTTGAACAGTGGTGATGCACGGCGGCTTGGGTCTTTGACCCAAGGCTTGCAGGAGGTGTATTCTGGCATTGCCACCTATCGCCATAAGGAAAAAGATTGGCCGATTTATGGGCCAGTTGGGCTGTTACGTCTGATTATGACCGAGGGTGAAAAGGGGCTTTCCTTGCAACGGTACAAGGGATTGGGTGAGATGAACCCAAGCCAGTTGTGGGAGACGACTCTGGATGCCAACGCCCGTGTGTTATTGCAGGTGCGGGTTGCCGATTTGGCAGAGACCGATGATTTGTTCACAAAACTGATGGGGGATGAGGTGGAACCCCGCCGTGATTTTATCCAGCAAAACGCGCTGAATGTGGAGAATTTGGATTTTTAAGTTTGGATTTTTTGCCACTTCTTGACTGGTCGGCATCCCGCAGGGCTAATCGCTAAAAGAGCGGTTTTTATTCTACGATAATCTGTGGTATAGAGGGACAACCCCCTAACCAAAGAGTCAAAAAATGCTACACCTCAATCCCATCCTACGTACGGACAGCTATAAAACCTCGCACTTTGCCCAATATCCAAAGGGCATGACCCACCTGTCCTCCTATATTGAACCACGCGGGGGTGCCTTCAAATCGGCGGTCTTTTTCGGACTGCAAGCCTTTATCAAACAATACCTGCAAACCCCGATTTGCCAGAACGATATTGATGAAGCGCAATCTTTATTAACCGCCCACGGAGTCCCGTTTAACCGCGCGGGCTGGACACGGATTGTCGATAAATGGCACGGGTTTCTGCCCCTTGAAATAGAAGCAGTGCCAGAGGGTTTGGTGATGACCCCCAGCAATGTGCAGGTGCAAATCACCAATACCGACCCCGAATTGGCGTGGCTGACCAGCTATGTTGAAACCGCGCTGTTGCGGGCGATTTGGTACCCCAGCACGGTTGCCAGCCAAAGCCGCGCTTTGAAGCAAATCATTTACGCAGGGTTGGTTAAATCCTCGGACAACCCGCGCGACCAATTGCCGTTTAAACTACACGATTTTGGCGCGCGAGGCGCAACGGGTTCTGAAACCGCGATGCTGGGCGGAATGGCGCATCTGGTGAATTTCAAAGGCACGGATACTCTGGAGGGTGTGTTTGGCGCACGCGAATATTACGGTGCGGATATGGCGGGGATTTCCATCCCGGCAAGCGAGCATTCAACCATGACCACTTGGGGGCAGAATCAAGAGGAATCGGCCTATCGCAACCTATTGGAACAATTCCCAAACGGGGCGGTTGCCTGTGTATCCGATAGCTATGATATTTTTAATGCGGTGGAAAAAATCTGGGGTGGTGCGTTAAAATCTCTGATTGAAAACCGCACGGGTACTTTAATTGTCCGCCCTGATAGCGGTGATGCAGTGGCTATGCCGTTGCAAGTGATTGAAATGCTGATGGCAAAGTTTGGCTATAAAACCAATCAAAAAGGCTATAAGGTTCTGCCCGATTTTATTCGCGTTATCCAAGGCGATGGGATGAATCAAATCACCATCACGCGGCTGATTGACCGCGCGATAGCCCGTGGGTTGTCGGTTGATAATTTCGCCATGGGGATGGGCGCGGGTTTGCTGCAGAATATCAACCGCGATACCATGAACTATGCGATGAAAGCCAACGCGGTTATGATTGACGGGGTGTGGCACGATGTCTTTAAAAACCCGATTACCGCGCCGGAAAAATCGTCCAAAAAGGGTCGCCTTGCGCTGGTGGAACGTGGGGGAGGCTTTGTCACCGTTGGCGAACGCACGGTTAAGAAGGGCGAGCAAAATATCCTGCGTCCGGTCTATCGCAATGGCGAATTGCTGATTGATGAGGGTTTTGATACAATCAAAACCCGCGCCGATATTTGATTTTTTTGCGCGTTTTATATCTGTAAAGGAATAAAAATATGACACATAAAAATAAAAATAAACCAGAGCAAAACCCAGAGCAAAAAAAATCTGGCTGGCATTATACCCCGCCAATCCCTCTGTCCATCTCACCGCTTTTCATCTGGCCTCTGCGGATAAAAGCGGCTGCCCAATGGCTCTGGCAATCGTGGTTTTTCATATCAGAGCGATTGATTATTTTGGCAATCGCTTGCGTCAGTTATTACTGGTTTCACCCGACGTTAGACCAAATGAAAACGCTCAATTTTGATTGGATAGCCATGATTTATCTGCGCAATCTGGTCTTGTTTTTCACCATCGCTGGTGGCTTGCATTTTTACCTGTATATCTGGCGCAAGCAAGGCGATACTCTGCGGTTTGATGCCCGCCCTTTGGTGAAATCTGGGCGGCAATTTGCCTTTAATGGACAAGTGCGCGATAATATGTTTTGGTCGTTGGTCAGTGGTGTTTCGGTTTGGAGCCTGTATGAAATCGGCGTGTCCTATCTGCTAGCGAACGGCTGGATACCCTATATCGGCTGGGGCAATCATCCGATTTTATTTGTGCTTTATTTCGCTTTTATTCCGCTTTGGGAGAGTTTTTATTTTTACTGGATTCACCGCATGTTACACTGGCCGCCGCTATATCGGCGGTTTCATAGCGTGCATCATCGCAATGTTAATGTAGGGCCGTGGTCGGGTCTATCAATGCATCCGATAGAGCATATTATTTACCTTGGCGGGGTGCTGATACACGGGCTTATCGGGGCGCATCCGTTGCATATTATTTACCATCTGCATTATTATACGCTGAGTGCCGCCAGCACCCATTCAGGGTTTGAGGGTTTGGTGGTGAAAGATAAAAACCGTCTTAATCTTGGCACCTTTCATCATCAAATGCATCATCGTTATTTTGAATGTAATTATGGCAGTTTGGAAATCCCTTGGGATGTTGTATTTGGCTCTTTCCACGATGGCACACCCGCCGCGCATAAGAAAATGAAAGAACGGCAAAAGGGGGAATAGGGTTTTTGCGTGGCTAATGACAGGATTTGCCCAAGGCTTTTAATCGCCAATAATTATACGGTAAGGGCGCGATAAACCCCGCCGCCAGCATAAACGGCAGCACCCACCACGTCAATTTCGCCCCGCCAGTCATAATAAAATCGGTTAAATTCATCGCGGTTTCCATGCCAACCATGGAAATCAGCGACATGCCAATCGCCGTTTTAAACGCCAATTTTAACGTCATTTGCCGCGCTAATATAACCGTTTCCAACGCGATAGAGGTCAGCAACCCGTTGATAATCGCCAAGGTCATAATCGCCAAAACTGGCCAAGCAATCCCGCTAAATTGAAAAAACGCAATCGTGCCAAAATCGCCGATAGAGCAACCCAGCAAGCACCAACTGGTGTTCTTCGCAGCCCGTTTCCACGTCGGCAAACAGTGCCAATTTAGCCCCGATATTGGGCTGAAAAAAGATGAAATTGTCATTTGTAATGGTTTCCTTTATCTGTTATGTAAAGGATAGTGCTGCGAAAATCAAGGCATAACTTAAACAAAAGGAAACTCCAGATGGCGAAATTTTTATTTATATATCACGGGGGAAAACGCCCCGAAACACCAGAGGCTGGCAAAGATATGATGGCGCGGTGGCAGGCGTGGATGCGCGATACTGCCAATAACTTTGTTGATATGGGTGCGCCGCTTGGCATGTCCAAAACCGTGTCAAAAAGCGGGGTTGCCGATAATGGCGGCTCAAACCCCGCGGGCGGGTATTCGGTGATAGAGGCGGCTGATATGACCGCAGCCCTTGCCGTAGCACAGAGATGTCCGCTGATTGCCGATGATGGTTCGGTTGAGGTGGCGGAATTTCATAGTATGAGCATGGATGGGTCGTAAAATAAAACAATAATGCCGACCAGCTATCAGCTGGCGGGGTCTTTTGTGCGTAGCCCTGCTCTATGAGCAGGACATGCCAAAAGCCCGATCTATGCTTGGCAAGGCCTAAATAAATTTAAAACGAACCTATCATCTTGCAACCCAAGGGCTTTTGCGCCCGTACCCCGCAAGTATCCTTACTCAAAAACAACCGCCCCCCGTTGATGTGGGTACAGCAAGCAAAAGCCCCCGCCTACTGGTCGTAATCAGACGATTCGCTATCCAAAATCGCCTTTAATTCTTTCAAATGTTTATCGGCGCCCTCAGGATACTCTTCAATCTCTTGCGCGGTTTTGGCGGCAATCTCATCGCTCAGCACACGCAAAGGTTGCCCGGTTTGCAACGCCAAAATATAGGTCTTGGCGGCGCGTTCAAAATAATACATCCGATTAAAAGTATCCGCGACACTATCGCCAATCACCATCACACCGTGGTTGCCCATGACCATAACCTTATGGCGCGGGTCGGCGAATAACTGGGCGCAACGCAGGCCTTCCTCCTCAAACGCCAGCCCGCCGTACTGCTCATCAATCACCACACGGTCATAAAAAATCGCCGAGTTCTGGTCAATCGATGGCAGGCGGCTATCGGTCAAACTGGCCAAAACCGTGGCATAAACGGAATGAACATGCATCACACATCGTGCGTGCGGGCAGAGCCGATGTACCGCCCCATGCAGGCCCCAAGCCGTGGGATCGGGCGCGTTCGGCGTGTTTAATGTGTTGCTATCATTGGCATCCAGCAGCAATAAATCGGACGCTTTAATCCGCGAGAAATGCACCTGATTCGGGTTCATTAAAAACTGCGTGTTGTCGTCATTGACGGCAAGGGAAAAATGATTGGAAACGGCTTCGTGTAAATCCAGCCGTGCCGTCCAGCGAAAAGCGGCGGCCAAATCAACACGCAAGGGATAGTGGTTTAGGTTCGGTTTCATTTTCATTTCCTTTTGTTAGGGGTTGGTTTATCCTGATTAAAGCATAAAGAGCAGGTATGTTTTGAATATTAGAACATTTAACGCGGTTTGCAAGCCCTTTTTTTTCAAATGGCAAAAATAATTCATTATTCATCACTCATACCTAAACTTGACACATCCGTTAAAAAATACTAAATTCCCCCCACGCCTGCACAAAAACTAAAAACAAAAACGCAAAGCAATCCCCGTGTCACCTCGCACTCCAAATCCTCCAAACCGACCAAACCGCCCGAAACCACGCCCAAAAAAACGCGGGTTTCTCTACCGATTTTTCTATCCACTGCGCCGTGCGATACGTTGGCTATTCTGGCGATTGTTCGCCGTCTTTTGCCTGGGGTTATCGCTGGCGACGGGCTATTATTATTCCACGCTACCGCCCGCAGCTACACTGATGGATGATCGGCAAAAAGGCTCTGTCACTCTGCTGGATAAGGACGGGCAGGTTTTCGCTTGGCGAGGCGATCAATTCGGCGGGCTGGTCTTTGCCGACACGGTATCCCCGCATCTTTTGGACGCGATTTTGGCAACCGAGGACAAACGGTTCTACCGCCATTTTGGCTTATCTCTGCGCGGTATCCTTGGCGCGATGCGCACCAATCTGTTTGAAGGACGCAGTGCCTTGGCAGGTCACGGTGGCTCCACCATTACCCAGCAGGTTGCCAAGGATGCGTTTTTCGCCGACCTACCCAGTAAAGAGCGCAAGATTAAAGAAATCCCCATGTCGCTGGCGATGGAGATAAAATACTCAAAACGCGATATTTTATCGATGTATTTGAACCGCCCGTATTTGGGCGCGGGCAGCAATGGGTTTGAGGCCGCCGCCCAACGGTATTTTGGCAAATCGGCGCGGGATGTGGATATTGCCGAATCGGCTATGCTGGCGGGGTTGTTGAAAGCACCCTCTGCCAATGCGCCGACGAACAATTTGCAACGCTCCGTCAATCGGGCGAATTTAGTTGTTGGCTTAATGCAAAGACAGGGGCGGATTACCGCGGAAGAGGCCGATTTTGCCCGTGCCAATCCAGCCACTTTATCCACCGCCGCCAAAGAAAAGGCGGGTGGATATTTCGCCGATTGGGTGATGGAAATTGCCCCCGATTTTATCATAAAAAACACGACCGAGGATATTATTATCCACTCCACCTTTGATCCGTTTGTGCAAAAAGCGGCGGAAGAGGCTTTGCAATTCGTGTTTGATACCAAAGTGTCCAAACAATCCCGCGCCCAAGCGGCGATTGTGGTGATGTCGCCCGATGGCTCTGTCCGTGCGATGGTTGGCGGGCGTGATACGAAACAGCAAGGCACGTTTAATCGGGCGACCCAAGCGTTGCGGCAAACTGGGTCTTCCTTTAAACCGTTTATTTATGCCAGCGCGATGACACAGGGCTATCTGCCCAATGATATTGTTTTGGACGCGCCGATTACTTTGCAGGTTGCGGGGTCGGGCGCGTGGTCTCCGCAGAATTATAAGAAGGGCGAATATCTGGGGCGGATTAGCCTGACCCAAGCCTTGGCGGAATCCATCAATACCTCTGCCGTGCGGGTTGCAGAGAAAATCGGGCGGGTGCGGGTGCGCGCGCTTGCCCGTGATTTTGGCATTACCCGTAAATTGGCGGAGGGGCCGGCGCTAGCCTTGGGTGTTTCGGAATCAACTTTGATAGAGATGACGGGGGCTTATGGTGGGATCGCCACGGGCGGTGTGGCGGTGAAACCCTATGCGATTAATAACCTGACAATCCAAGGCGAGCCCGCGGCGTTATTGGGCAAAACTGGCGGATTGGGGGCGCGAGTGATAGAGCCCGCGGCGGCATCGGATTTGATTTATATGCTGACCCAAGTGATTGAAACTGGCACAGGCACGCGGGCGATTTTGCCCGATGGTCGGGCGATTGCCGGGAAAACGGGGACAACCCAAGGGGCGCGGGATGCGTGGTTTATTGGGTTTAGCGCGGATTATATTACCGGCGTTTGGATGGGTTATGATGACAATGCGCGGCTGGCGAATGTCACGGGCGGGTCTTTACCCGCCGATATTTGGCGCGAGACGATGGTGCGGATTCACGAAGACTTGCCGTTGCGTGCGTTGTTTGCCGATGAGGGTGCGCCTGTGCGTGGATTGGCTCGGCGCAAGCGGCGGGTGATAGGCGATGGCGGGGCGGATGAGGATACAAAGGCACGGACGATTTTGGATCAGATTTTGGATAGTCTCACTGGTAAATAGTTGTTAGTTGTTAGTTGTTAGTTATTAGTTGTTAGTTTTTTAGGGGTTGCTATTGGAGAATTGATTGGTTATAATATCTAGCAAAACAACTATACTATGTAAATAGGAGGGAAACATGGACGTATTACCTGATAAACAAAACTTAAATTCCGTTTTTTCGGGATCTCGGTTTAGTATTGATTTTTATCAACGTGATTATAAATGGACATATACACCAGTTGCTCGTTTGTTAGATGATATATTCGTTAAGTTTAATGAAGCCTATAAAGAACATAGCGATTTACCCCCATCGCATGAGTTTATCCAAAGCCATTATCCATGGTATTATTTGAATACCTATGTCACAAATAAGGCTGATGGAAAAGTTTTTATTGTGGATGGTCAGCAAAGATTAACCACATTATCTTTAATGGCAATCACATTACTTCATTTGGCAACAGAGTATAATTCTAAATTGATTGGCTGGATAGATGAAAGAATTGCAGGATCATCAGGATTTAAAAAACAATTTTGGATGGATCACGAAGGACATCGTGAAACACAAACAGCTATTTATGAAGATAAAATAGACTCCGAATTATCAAATCTGGGTATAACTTCAAAAAATATGGTAGCAAATTTTGTAACCATCAAAAACTTTTTTAGGATACAGCTTGATTCTCAACATAAACTTGAAACTTTTATTTTTTATTTTTTAGAACGTTTGATATTAATTGAACTTTCAGTAGAACAAACAGATGTTCCAATGGTTTTTGAGGTTATTAACGACAGAGGCGTAAGGCTTGCACCGTATGAAATTGTAAAAGGCAAGCTACTTGGGCAGATAAAAAAAGATTTACTGTATAAAAACAAATATAACGATCTTTGGGATGATAGAATTAGTTCAATAAACAAATATAGTGAAAACGAATCAGATATTTTCTTTCGAAATTATTTTAAGGCAAAATTTGCTGATAGTCGTAGCGAGGCACAACATTTTGACGGAGACTATCATCGGGAAATATTTACAAATGAATTTCAAGAACGTTTACGCTTATCACGCAATCCAGAAGGTGTGCTTAATTTTTTAGAGGGACCATTTAAATATTTTTCACAACTCTATATTAAATGTTTAAAAGAATCTGATTCAAATTCTGAATCTGGTTTTTTATATAATAAGGCTGTAGATATTGATGGAGCATCAATGCTAGTAATGTCATCTTGCTTTGAAAATGACCCCGAAGAGAAACAAAAGCTTGAACAGATTCCTTTAGAGTTAGACCGCTTATTTTCTTTATTGCAGTTACAAGGTGCATATGATAGCAATGGTTTTCAAGAAATCCTTTATAGAGTTTCGGCAGGTATTAGGGGAGAGCCTGCAACAAAAATTCGCGAAGTATTTGATTTACACTTAAAAAATGAATTAGAGAGACGGCGTAATTCCGAAATTGAATCTACCTTTAATTATAGGTATTTTAGGCAAATTGGTGATACGCTTAATCGGCGATTTAAACGTTATGTCCTTGCGCGTGTAGAGGAGTTTTTTGCTGAACATCTTAACAAAAAGATGGCGCACCCTATCTATGATTTAACATGGAAAACAGGAGCAAAAGATGGTTTTCATGTTGAACATATCTTATCTAAAAATCCTGACAATATAGCACTCTTTGATAACGAAGATGATTTTGAAATAGAACGAAATCGATTAGGCGGATTGCTTTTGTTAAAAGGCAAAGATAATATATCAAGCAGCAATGAAACTTTTTCTAAAAAGTTAAAAACCTATGCTGGTTCATTACTTTGGAATGAAACTCTTACTAGTGATTTTTCTCACGCAAACAATGACTTCAAAGATTTAAACAATAAGTTTGATTTATCATTGGAGGCAATGAGTGAGTTTGGCCCCAAAGAGCTGGAAGAAAGGCAAAAAATATTGTTCAAAATTGCCGAACAAATCTGGAAATAGGCATTCATCACTAACAACTAATAACTAACAACTAATAACTCATTTAGCGGTTCGCAAATGCACAATCAATTTATCCAAATCCCCACCATTCTTATCCAAAATCGCGCCAATCTGGGTGCGGATATCGCTCAGCAAACTGACACCCTCTAAAAAGATATTATACACCTTAAATGTGCCTTTCACATCAAGAATCTGCCACTGCGTGGAATAGGCGCCCCTACCCGCGATGGTAACCCTTGAATCCACCAGATAGCCACCAGCAACGCGGGTAACATCGCCCGTCACGACCTCCGCCCCGCGAAACGAGACAAAATACCGCCCGCCATAAAACCGCGCCATATAACCGCTAAACGCCTTTTGATAGGCGGCTTTTTGCGCATCCGTGGCACTGCGATAGCTGGGACCAAGGGCTTTGCGGGCAATCAGGGGGACTTCGGCATATTGGCTGAAAGTATCCTCAAACAGGGCAAAACGGGCTTCATCGTCCAGATCGGCATTGACCGCCGCCAAAACATCTACAATCAAAATATCGACAAAAACACTGGCCGTCGCCTTGTTAATCTGCCCAAACGCAGGCGCGGCAAAGACCATCGCTAGCACCACCAGCATATATCTATTCATAATCATCAGCATAAGGATCCTCCAAATCGTTAATATCCAAGCCCTCGTTTAGGAAATAACGGCGGTTTTGTAAATAAAAGGAACGGATGGTTGCATAGCTATCTTCGGATTCATACAGTAAATTTTGCGAAACATCCCAATAATTGCGCTGATTTTGAACAATCCCAATAATCCGTAAACCCAAACGTGCATATCGTTGTTCGCGGCTGAGCACCAACCGCAACGGGTCGGTGAAAACATCCACTATACGCCCTGCGACATCACGCTCTGTACTTGGCCCGAAAAACGGCAGGGAGACAAATTTCCCCTCGCCAAAGCCCCAAGTATGCAGCGTTTGCCCAAAATCGGCAGAGCGATTTTTCACCCCAACCGCCGTTGCCACATCCACAATCCCCGCAACACCCACGGTTGTATTCAAAACAAACCGCATGGTTGTTTGGAAAAGCTCATCCAGCTTGCCTTGCAATATATTATTAACCGCGCGGCGTGGCATGGACAGGTTATTAACGAAATTGGGGATAATCGGGTTTGGCTTGCCCTTTGATCGTGTGGGTTTGTCCTTTTTTATCGCCTTACCGTCCGCGTCCTTTTTCACAAAAATACTGAGGATGGATTTGTTAAACTCATGGATTTTGCGGTTTTGAACCTCATTCGGGTCATAAATATCAGGGGAATTAAAGCCTTTATCACAAGCACTTAACGCCACAAAAAGCGCCATCACCAGCAAAATACGCAAGGGTGCATATATAGAATGTGTACGGGGGGCTGGCATCCAAAGGCTCCTTCCTTGTAGCTAGGGGTTATATACGGTATAGCGATAAAAGTCAAGGTCATAGCCTCCGCGCGACCTATCCCCCAAAAACTTTACCAAGAAATTTTGGGGACTCGGTGAAAACCTCGCACCCATCGCGGGTCACACCCAACGAATGCTCAAACTGCGCCGACAAAGATTTATCGCGGGTCACAGCCGTCCAGTCATCCGCCAAAACCTTCGTTTCACACCGCCCCAAATTCACCATCGGTTCTATCGTGAAAAACATCCCCTCTTCCAAAATCGCGCCAGAACCAACCCGCCCATAATGCAGCACATTCGGTGGAGCGTGAAACACCCGCCCCAAGCCATGCCCGCAAAAATCGCGGACAACCGAGCAGCCCTGCGATTCGACATAGCCCTGTATTGCCGCGCCTATATCGCCGAAATACGCGCCTGGGCGAACCGCTTCAATACCAATCATCAGCGCGTCATGGGTGAGTTTTATCAAACGTTCGGCCTTACGGCTACGCCTGCCCGCGATAAACATCCGCGAAGTATCACCAAACCAGCCATCCAAAATACAGGTCACGTCTATGTTTAAAATATCACCATCACGCAGGTATTTATCATCGCTGGGAATACCGTGGCAAACAACATGATTGATGGAAATACAACACGATTTGGGATAGCCGCGATAGCCCAGGGTCGCGGGGGTGGCACCGTTTGCCAGCATATAATCGTGGCAGAGGCTATCCAAATGCCCCGTGCTGACACCAGGGGCGACATGCTCGCCGATCATATCCAAAACCTCTGCCGCCAGCCGACCAGCACGGCGCATCCCGTCAAAATCGCTCGGCTGGTGAATAGTGATACCGCTTTGGTTTATATGAGTCATGGGCGTGGGTATAGCCGAAATCTCCCCAAAATTCAAGAGGGCAAAATTCAAGAGGGCGGTGTGCTTCTTGCCAAGTCGCACAATAACCTATATCAAACCCCTATGACTAAAACTAATCCTACAGCCGCGATGATTGTCATTGGCGATGAAATCCTCAGCGGGCGCACCCGTGATGCTAATATGTATCATTTGGCGGGGGTATTGGGGCAGGTTGGGATTATCTTAAACCAAGTGCGGGTTATCGGCGATGATAAAACCGCGATTATCACAGCCGTGCGTGAATTATGCAAAACCCACACACACGTTTTCACCAGTGGAGGGATTGGCCCCACCCACGATGATATCACCGCCGAGTGCGTGGCGGAAGCGTTTGATTGCAAGATAACAATCCGTAAAGATGCCCGCACGATATTGGCAAGCCACTATAAAGGGGGGGAGGATGATTTAACCCCTGCCCGCTTGCGCATGGCGCGGATTCCAGACGGGGCGGTTTTGATAAAAAACACGATATCGGGCGCGCCTGGGTTTAGTATTGAAAACCTGCATGTGCTGGCGGGAGTGCCGCATATTTTTGCCGATATGGTTGCCAATCTTTTGCCGACCTTGCCGTCGGGGGCGCGGGTGCGCTCGGACTCTGTCCGTGTGGATTTGCCCGAATCAACCCTTGCCCTGCCTTTGGCGCGGATAGCCAGCGACCATCCCGATATAACCATCGGCTCTTACCCGTTTTATGAAAATGGACAGCATGGGGCGCATTTGGTTGTGCGCGGGATTGACTCTGTGCAGATAAAATCCGCGATTGCCGCGATTAAAACGCAGTTTTTAACCACACCCTAACCGATAGACGAATCGCCACCCGTTATTAGTTCGCACACCGACCCGAGCCATTAGCCTTAACAGTTGGACAGGCAATAAAGCCACCAGTCCAGCCATAGGTAGAGGTTCGTGCACCCTCGTTAGAAATAAACACCCCAATCGCGCCAGCACGCCCGATAAGCCCTGTGATAGTCCCATCTGGGTAATTAGCAAGGCTATTGGTAACAGTCCCTGTCATAATACCCCTTTCATCCCAGTATCCGTTCATAGCAAGAAACCCTCCAATAGCACCAGAGGTATAGAAATTTCTGTTGCTATAATTAATACTCAGGTTGAAATTTGTACCGCCACGAACTCCATCTGATTGATCAACGGTAGTAGCACCGCTGGTATAATTCCATTTTTTATTGCCAAATAGATGCGCATGCCCCCGCCACGTTGCCACGACTGGGGTTCTATCCCCTGTCGTAAAGCCGGGAGGACGATAACTCCCGAATGGAAGAGGCCTGCCAACATTTGTATTTGGATGAATCCCTGCATGAAAGGTACGTTGAATGGCGCTAGTAGATTCAGGAGCACAGCAACCGTTTTCATTCCATAGGGAAGCCATATACGAATACCCGCCAACCAAGCCCGCGGGGGTGGGGATATCCGCATTATTCGCATCTTTGCCCAAGGTAACGGCAACGGTATATGACCTGCGTCTGGCACCATCATCCGTGCGTGAATGGCCATAAGATATATGGTAGGGGGCGGTGGTTGATGTCAACAAAACCTCATTCCATCTACCTGATGCGTTATGGGGGACAGAGACAAACGCTTCACCCCTAACCTGTGTGGCATAAAGCCAATCCTGATAAGTCGTCTCCGTCGCGGCAAGATTGGGCTTGCCCGGTCTTGCGACAAATCCGCCAGCAACATTCGGGGCAACAAAGGCACCAACGATACCCCCCTGGCCGATAAGACCTGATAAAAATCCTGCTTCGGTGCCTCTGCTTGAAACTGTGTTCACATTACCCTCCACTAAACCATCCTCATTAAATCTACCCCTAACTTGATAGGTGTAACCCGGGCTGGTAAGGGGATTTGCCGACAAACCACCAGTGATGCTTCCACCCGTTTGGGTATAAGCAACGGTAAGAGCGATATCGCCGTAACGGGTTTGAATTACGGGTGCCGCCGCAGTCCCGACATTCTGTCGCGCTGACAGCTGTCCAACCCAAGTTGCACTACCCGATTTGCTCTGCACAGGTGCACCCAAATCTGTTCCTGAGGTCACACCCGAATAAAACTGTCGCCTACCCTTGTATACACCAGTATAAAACGCCACACCATCGTTGGCATCCGTGCCAATACTCGCCAACCTCCATGTGGCAGTTGACATCCTAAGAATACCGCCGTCACGAGCCGTAATCCCCGCTACGCTCTGCCCATTGGCACCCGCTTTTCCGCCTTCCAACCAATGGTTTTCTGCACGGGGTTCGGCGAACAATCCGTATTTCCCCGCACCATGCGAAGCCGTCCAAACGTTACTGTAAGTGACTGCTGTTGGCACCTGATACGGTACTGCGACAAAGCCACCAGCAAATTTATTGTTTTCTTCATTTGAAGCAAACACACCAATCGCGCCAGTTTGCCCGATAATCCCAGATAGGGGTGCGCTGATTAACCCTCTAAGGATAGTGCCACTTATCGCGCCCCGTGGGTTAAATCTACCATCAATGGTGTATAAGAGACCGGAATTGAGGCTGCGTATATCATTTCTAACTGTGCCATCTAATTCCCCAGCTTGCCCTTCATGGTTAGAGGTGAAGCTAACGGTAAGGTCAAATGGGCGTCTGATTGTAGTGGTACCACTCTGTGCCACCAATTCGCCCCGCCATAGTGCGCTTGGGATACTTTGTGCTGTCAACCCAGCCACATCTATCGGCGCACCCACACTTGCAGTATGTAAAACCCCAGCGTAAAAATTACCACCCTGTGCCTTGACGGCAAAGCCATTTGTGGCATCGCCTCCTACTAACCTAGTGCGGAAGTCGGCACCATTGAAATCGCCAATTTGCGCATTTGCACCACTGGCTAAACTAGAAAAACCGCGTGTTCCATCCGTAAATACGGTGGTTTGCAAAAATTCGCTTTTGCCTGGTGTGCTTGGCGCCTCGGCAGGGGAGACGGAGGATTCTGTCCAATCCTCATAATTAACCAGATTTGCATTACTATCTGCCCCTGTCTCCGCCAGGCTTTCATCTTCCGCCACAGCCGCTTCCTCATAGTCGGGATGGTCTGGATTTGATGCGGTGAAACCGCCCGCATTGCCCGTGTTCTTATTGCCGTCAATACCCGTATTTTCGCGGTCAACAAAGGCCGCAACCACGCCTTCTTGGCCAATAAACCCAATGACTCTCAATAAACCGTGGTTATTCGTGGCATCCCTAATCGAAGCAAAGCTATTATATATCTGGCCTTTTTCGTTAAAATGCACAGATAAACGTAGCTGAGCGGCGACGGCAATAGCTGGTCTCGCCTCCGCACGGTTAGGTGCAACATGAAGCCCTAGTCCGGTTCCGGCATCATTGCTAAAGTTAATTTGTTTTTTGGTCCAATCAATATAAAAATCCACCGCCGTTTGCGTGGGATTTTCGGTGGTGCTAAAATGTCCGGGCCATACCGCCGTGGCAGGTGCCTCAGTTAAAGGCGCGCCCAGATTGGTTGTTGGCAGAATCACAGCATGTTGGGATGTCCGCAGGTTAGCCTCGGCATCGCCTGGTTTTATCAGCGTAAAAAAGGCATAGCCATCAGGGTTTCTGTTCCGATTGGCTTCTGTTCCAGCACCGCCACGGCGACCGACATTAATCGCGCCCATTTCCGGTCTTTCGACGGGGGTGTCAGGTATATCAACGGTTCGAATGATGGCTTCAAGTGCGGGTGCAATTGCGTGATCCTGCGTTATGGTTACAGACAAAAAGCTATCGGCATATTTGGGGCCGGGAATGAAAGTGGGCTCGGTTCCGGATCCCGGTGACGTCCCAAGCGCAGGTGTCACACAACTGGCATGCGGGGTCACAACCGCATCACCAGTGCAAAGATCCTCCCGCAGCGTAGCATAGGCTGCATTGCTCTTACAACTTTCGTGAAACGGGTCAGCTGTACAAAACGAGTTCCGTGCCGTGGCGTCTTGATAAGCCGCAGTACACTTTGGGTGAAACAGGTTATTCACACCATTCGCGTTCGTACCGCAAAAGGTATTCCGTAGCATGTCAAATCGTCCGCCATCACACTGCGTGGAAAAAAGAAAATCAGCATCACTCACCACGCAACCATCCCTCAACGTTGTGCTGAAATTATCACCACAACCCGCAGGTACAGCTGTATTACCGGTAAAGGCGGTGTTACAGGCGCGATAGCTCGCGCAAAGTTCATCTGTGGCGGAACGACCGGTTGCACTGCAATATGTATAGCGTATCCCCTGTGCCCCAGACAGATAGGGGGCAAAGGTGGAACCAGCCACGCAAGCCGTGGCAAACGGATCAGCACTACAGGTGGATATAGCACCCGTGCCAAGCGACGCGCACCGCGATGTTTCAATACCCTCAGCACAAGCGTTAATTTGTTCTGTCAGATAGCACCGTGTTGCAGCATCATTATCCCCGCAAGCGGTTGTTTGTGCGGGTTGTCCGCTATACGCAATACATAAGGCATTGAAAGTATCCGCACTATCCCCTTCGCAGGTCTGCTGGACTGCGTCTGCGCAAACCTGTTCGGTAATAGTGGTCGTACCATCGCCACAGTTGGTAACTGCCGTTCTGCGGGCGGTTTGGAATACCGTGGCAGAGGAATCATAACACAGCGCGTGAAACGGATTTTTTGCGCAAGCAAAGGTGGTCGCATTGGGGCACAACCGCCCGCGCAAATCCGTGGTACAGGCCGTAATAATAGTATTACGTGACGCCTCATAGGTCGTACCACACAGGGCATTAAACGGATCACCCGCATTATTCGCATCATTTGCGTCATAGGTGCAAGTGCTTGAAATCACGGTAGTGCAACGGCTGGTAGCTGCGTTGGCTGAGGTTGCACAAAAAGCGTTACGTTGTGCTATATAAGTTGGATTGCCATCGCAGGCACTATTAAAAGGATCCGAATCACAGGTACTAACAACGGCTTGATCTGTCGTATATCCAGCACATAAATCCGGATTCGCTGTTCTTCCAGCGTCATCAACGCAAGTTACCTCAATCGCATTAACGCAAAACTGGCTGGCAAGGTCGCCACTGGGATCAATACATGTGCTAATCGTGCTTTCCCGTGCGAGCTGATAGGTGTCTGAGTTGGCGTCTGTCTGACACAGGGGTGCAAACGGATTACCCGTGTCTTCCGCGTCATTCGTGTTACCCTCGCAAACAAATTCTGTTGCAGTGCCGCATAGCTCTGGCGTGGCATCTTTCACACAACCAGTAATAACCACATTGCGCGCATCGGCGAACTTTTCAATACACTCTGCTTCAAACGGATTTGGCGCACACCGGGCCGCCAAGCGGGATTCGGGAGTATCAAGATTCACATCAAGCGACAGCGCACCACCACAGGCGGTTATTAAAAACAGTGAAAACACGGCTATAAGCCTGTATAGGATTGAACCTGATAGGCGGGGTGCAAGGGTGTGGGATTTAAGATAGGTCATTTTAAGAGTCCTTTACTATGGTAATAAGAGGGGTCTTGCTACTATAACCGCGTTTTTTGCCCTTTGCAAGCGTTTTTTGTGGTTTTTTGGGGGGTTTTTTGCGATTTATTCACGATTCAGCATTGATAACGGGTAGGGGGTCGGCTTTGATACCGCACCCCGTAAGGGTGCCACCCGCCAAAATCACCACTAAAAACACCCGCAAAATCATGACTTTGCCAGCTTGGAACGATAACGGGCTATCTGTGCTTTCACCTGCACAGGGGCAGTCCCGCCATAGCTGGCACGGGATTTCACCGAATTCTCCACCCCCAGCACATCAAAAACACCGTTCGTAATATCGGCGCATTCGCCCTGCATATCTTTTAGCGATAACCCCGCCAAATCGCATCCACGCGATTCCGCCAATGCCACCAGCGCGCCCGTCACCCCGTGGGCTTGCCTGAACGGCATGCCCAGCTCACGCACCAGCCAATCGGCCAAATCCGTTGCCGTGGAAAATCCCTGCTCTGCCACCGCCCGCATCCGCTCGGCCTGTGGCGTTATATCACCCAGCATCGCCGCCAGCACCGATAGCGATAAAACCACGGTATCGGCGCAATCAAAGGTCTGTTCTTTGTCCTCTTGCATATCTTTGGAATAGGCCAAAGGCAGGGATTTCATCACGGTTAACAGCGCGAAAAACGCCCCGTTAATCCGCCCAGTTTTGGCGCGAATCAGCTCTGCCCCATCAGGGTTTTTCTTTTGGGGCATAATGGACGAGCCCGTGGAAAATTTATCGGACAACGTGATAAATTGAAACGGGGCCGAAGCCCAGAGCACGATTTCCTCTGCCAGACGGCTCTGATGAACCGCGCAAATCGCACTGCTCGCCATGAATTCCAAGGCGAAATCACGGTCAGACACAGCATCCAGCGAATTGGCACTTGGCGCGTTAAACCCCAATTTATCGGCGGTATAATCGCGGTCAATATCAAATCCAGTGCCCGCCAGCGCACCCGCGCCCAAGGGTGATTCGTTCATCCGTTCTCTGGCATCGCAAAACCGCGAGCGATCCCGGGCAAACATTTCCACATAGGCCATCATATGATGCCCCCAAGTAATCGGCTGGGCTATCTGCAAATGGGTAAAGCCCGGCATAATAATATCAATCCCCGCCTCGGCTTGGGTCAGCAGGGCAGCAATCACTCTATCCAGTGCATCAATCGCCAAATCGCATTGGGTGCGCGTCCAGAGTTTGAAATCAGTCGCGACTTGGTCATTACGCGAGCGGGCGGTGTGCAAGCGACCTGCGGCATCGCCAATCAGTTGCCCCAACCGATGTTCGATATTCATATGGATGTCTTCCATTGCCTCATCAAAGGTGAAGGTGCCTTGGGCGATTTCGGTTTCAATCAGGGCAAGTCCCTTTTTAATCGCTTCGCCATCGGTTTTTGAAATAATCTTTTGTTTTATCAGCATATCGGCGTGGGCAAGCGAGCCCTTAATGTCTTCGCCAGCCAGCCGTTGGTCAAACCCGATAGAGGCGTTAATCGCCTGCATCATAGCATCCGGGCCCGTGGCATACCGCCCGCCCCACATTTTGTTGATTGGTTTTTTTGTCGTCATTGGGTTATACTAGAGTTAAAGGAGCTGTTTGATGAAAAAGAGCATGTTATACGGGTTTTGTGGGCTTGGGATTGTTTTGGCTGTGGGATTGGTGGTGTTTTCACCATCCTTTTACCGCCAGTTGCCACCAGATGCAAGGGCAGATTTATACACGGATTTTTTTGTGGATGAAATGGCAGGATTTCAAGCATTAATCCCGCCAATATCAACCGAAGGTTTGGAGTTTTTGGATAAAAACGGACAGAGCCTTGAATTGTCTGCATTCCATGGTCGCGTGGTTTTAATCAATTTCTGGGCAACTTGGTGCGCACCCTGTTTGGCCGAAATGCCCAGTCTCAATCGGTTGCAAATCGCACTGGGAAATGAGGATTTGGCGGGGGCGGATTTTCAAGTTATCACGATTGCCACGGGGCGGAATGAAACCGCGGATATAGACTCGTTTTTCACAACCCAATCCATCACCCATTTAACCCGTTATCGCGACCCGAACCTACGCCTTGCCCTTGCTTTGGGTGCGGGTAGTTTGCCGACAACCGTATTGATGGATAGGGATGGTTTTATCATTGCCCGCTTACAGGGGGAAGCCGATTGGGATAGCGAGGCGGCCGTGCGGTTGATTGAATTTTTAACGATTAACCGCTAACAACCCGCATAAACCGATCACGAATCACCACAGGGTCCATGGTAATCACTGGCAACTTCACATTACCCGACTCACATTTACAAATAATAACCGTCATCTTATCACTGGCCAAAGCGGCGGTTAAAACCGCGCCCGTATCCTCGGCTTGGCACTCTACCACCGTCTCACACCCACAGGCACGGGCAACATCGGTTAGGTTGGTTTTCATCCCAGCATAGGTCGGCTGGTCGCCCGTTGATCCATAACTACCATTATCAATCACCAGCAAAACAAAGTTATCCGCCACATTATTGGCAATCGTTGGCAGGGTGCCAAGGTTCGTCAAAACCGAGCCATCGCCATCAATAGAAATCACCTTCTTATCCTGCGCCAAAGCCAAGCCCAACCCGATAGAGGACGCCAACCCCATCGTGCCAAGCATATAAAAATTGCTGGGCTGGTCGTCAATAGAGTGCAATTCTTGGCTCGGCAAACCAATATTGCAAATCACCAAATGGTCGCGAAGTATCGGCGCGATGTTTTTTAATATCTCGGAGCGTATCATTTTAATAGCCTTTCCAAAAGGTCGCATCGGTCAAGATAGCAACAGGTTTATTACACATAAAACAATGTTTTAGGATTGCGTCCAATTCCTCCACATCCGCCTCGTCGTGGAAATGATAGGTCGGGATGTTTAACTGTGCCAATAACGATTTGGTATGAACCGCCATTTCCACTTGGCAAGCAACAGGCTCGCCCAATTCCCCGCGAAAGCTAATCAGCATCGGCAGGGGCATGCGATAGTATTGAATCAAAGTCACCAGCGTGTTTATCGTCACGCCAATCGCCGTGTTTTGCATAATAATGGCGGAACGTTTGCCACCCATAAAAGCACCCGCGCACAGCCCCATGCCTTCGTCTTCTTTGTTAGAGGGAATGTGATAGACGGCTTTATGCGACTCCAACTCCTCAATCACGCCAGCCAGCTGTTTGCACGGTACGGTGGTGACGAATTCCACGCCGTTGGCGACAAAATCCTCAACAATTTTCTTACTAATAGACATACAAATTCTTTCTTAAAAACGATGTAATAGGCGGAATTGATTAAAAAAATCAGAGTCAAAAAACTCCTGCCCAAAAAACTCAATTAGGGACGGTTTAACAGAAGACAGATAAAAATCATAGCCCTGTTGATAGACCTGTTCAATAAAAGCGGTGTAATCGGCCAAAATCGGCGTGGTACTGGGTAAAAACGTGGCAATCTGGGCATCAAAAGTATAAAGCCCGGCCATCAGCAAAACAACACACAGCCCCACCTGAAAGCCAGCGAAGAAAATCCTGTGGTCATTCGGGGCGAGGGGCGGGTCGGTGTCGCCATAAGGGCTGGTTTGCAAAGGCGTGGTTAGGGGGTCAAAACCGTCTGTTTCATCTGCTTTGCCCAAATTTTTATCTGTGTTTTTCCCCATGGTTTTACGTGGGGGTTTGCGGCTGGATCTATCCTGCTGCTCTTCTTGTGGCTCTGACGGCATAATAAAATGAATCGGCGGGGTGGTTTTGATACCAGAGCCCTTTATAATAGGCGATTTCGCACCTTTCGGGGCTGCGGTGGTTTGGGCGGGTTTTTGCCCAGGTTTTTGGGCGGTGGTTTGGCGGACGGATTTGGCGTATTGCGCCTCATCACGCAGGATTTCAACGATTTGGTCAGAGGACATCGGCTCTTCCGCCTCCCCCGTTACACTGGCGGTTTGGTTTGTGCTTTTCGCACGCGTCTTTGGCGATTTGGTTGTTTGGGAACGTTTGGGTTTTTTCACCTCTTGCGTTTTGCTGCTTTTGGGTTTTGCGCCCTCATCCTCATCCAAAGGGTCGGTCAAAAGCAAAGGCGGATAATGCATCCAAACATGCGCACAATTGCTGCAATGCATGGTACGCCCGCTTTTAGGCGCAAGTTCATCGGCAATTTCATATTCCACAGTGCAATTTGGACAGGACAGGCGCATCGGTTTTATTGGTCTTTATTTTTAGGGTTTTGGGGGCGGATTATCGGTTTATTTTATCAAACCTTACCCCAAATCCCGCCCGCTTGCAAGGTTTTTTCATGTAAAACATTGACAATACATTGACAATACATTGACAAGGGGCGAAAAATCAACCAAACACCCCCAAACAAAAGGATAAATTTGATGGGGTTTTCGTATCGCTTACGGGCATGGCTGTTTGCCTTTTTAATCTATGCGGCCATGGCGGTGATTGGCATTGCTGGGGCGATTCCTGCGGCCATATCGCGCAAATGGGCGTATAAAATGTGTCGGTTTTACGCCCTGTTTATTTTATCCTCGGCACGGATTTTATGCGGGTTGCGTTATGAAATTCGCGGCGAAGTGCCAAGGGGTTCGGTCGTCATAGCCTCCAAACACCAATCGTTTTTTGATATTTTGATTCATTTTGCCACTTTGAATCAACCGAATTTTGTGATGAAAAAAGAATTGCGCTATGTGCCAATTTTTGGCTTTTATGCCTCCCGCTTGGGGGTCAGCTTGGTGAAACGCGGGGAAAAGGGCAAATCCATGCGCCAGATGCTATCGGGGGTGCAAAAGGATAAGGACGCGACAACGCAACTGGTGATTTATCCGCAAGGCACGCGGGTTGCGCCACGGGTTGCTATGCCCTATAAAATCGGGGCGGCGGTTTTGGCGCAGAACTTGGGGCGAGCGATTGTGCCTGTGGCAACGAATGTCGGCTGTTTTTGCAATAAGCATGGCGGGTGTTTGCGTGGCGGTTTGGCGGTGATGGAGTATTTGCCTTCTATTGAAACCGATTGTACACCTGCTGTTTTGATAAAACGGATTGAAACGGTGGTAGAGGATGCGTCCAATCGTTTGATGGAAGAGGCAGGGATTTAGTGATTAATGATTAGTGATTAGTGATTAGCGGGAGGTTGTGGCAAATTTCTTTCCTAAAATAACGAGCTCCAATTATTTTAAATAACGAATAACAAGAATAACCAATAATTCACCATTCATAATTCATAATTCACCATTCATAATTCACCATTCATCACTAATCACTAATCGTTAATCGTTAATCACTAATCACTAACCGCAACATCTTCCAGTCGCAGTTTCACCGTGCGTTTGCCACGCCAAGTATCAACGACCAACCGCCCTGCAATATGAAACGCCGCCCCGCCATGGTTCATTAACATATCGCCCAAAGGTCCATCAAAGGCGCGAAACGCTATCGCGGCGATTTGCGCTTTATCCTCATCAGCAAAGCGCAGTTGCAAATGGGTATCGCCGACAGGTTTGCAATAGGCGACCCGCATTCCCGCAAAAGCAAACCGAGGACCAGCAACAGCAGAGCCATAAGGCCCCGCCTGTTCCAACTGGTCTATCAATTCTGCATCTATCGCATTCACCCGTGCAACCCCATCCAAATACAGGTTTGCTGGGCCAATATCCCCCGCCCCTTGTGTTGCCAATAAATCGGCTAGACGCGCCATTGCCGCGTCCAAATTATCGCGATGAAGGCTGAGTCCTGCTGCCATTTTATGCCCACCTCCGCTGAGCAAAAGTCCCTCCCGCACGCAGGTTGCCACACCCGCACCGATATCTATCCCCGCCAGAGACCGACCAGAGCCTTTGCCAATATCCCCATCAAAGCCAATGACGACAGAGGGACGATTGCTCGATTCCTTTATCCGTGCCGCGACAATCCCCAAAACTCCGCTGTGCCAACCTTCCTCTGCCGCCCAAACAAGCGGGGCATTCGTGCCAATTGTTTTGGCGCGTTCCACGGCTTGGGCGCGGGCAAGGTCGGTGATGACTGATTCAATGCCCCGCCGCTCCTTATTCAATACCGCCAGTTGTTCTGCATAGATTTTTGCCAATTCTGGGTCTTCACAGCATAGGAGGGTTAATGCCAAATCGGCTTTCCCAACCCGCCCGCCAGCGTTCAAACACGGACCAATACCAAAGCCCAAATCGGAAGTCGTCGGCGCGCCAAACAGATTAATCGTATCCATCAAGGCGACCAGCCCAATCCGCCTGCGCCCCGCCATGATTTTCAATCCTTGGCGAACAAAGGCGCGATTTAACCCAACCAAAGGCACAACATCGGCAACAGTCGCCAAGCCAACCAAATCCAGCATCTCAATCAAATCAGGGCAGGTTTCATCGGTTTTCGCCCGCAAACGATTTAGGGCAATCAACGTCATAAACACCACTCCAGCGGCACAAAGATAGGTTAATTCGCTGACCTCATCCTGCCTGTTTGGATTAACCACGCCGAAACATGGGGGCAGGATTTCACCCCCCTGATGATGGTCTAGCACGATAATATCGCAAGAAATCCCCTCAAACGCCGCATGCGCCATCGTGCCACAATCCACGCAAATAATCAAATCGTGGTCTTGGCAAAGATGCTGCATGGCGGGGTTGTTTGGACCGTACCCCTCTTTTATTCTATCTGGAATATAAGGCGTAGCCTCCAGCCCCAGTTGTTTTAACCAGAGCATCAGCAAAGCCGCCGAACACGCCCCGTCAACATCATAATCGGCAAAAATAGCAATACGTTGGTTTTCTTGCACCGCTTGATTAATCCGCTCTGCCACCTTATCCATATCCAAAAGCGTGGACGGGTCAGGCATCAAATCCGCCAAACGCGGGGAGAGGTAAGCGGTTGCGTCATTAGGCTCTACCCCCAACCGCGCCAAAATCCGCGCCAATAAATCGGGGATATCGGCGATTTGCGTCATTTGGCTGGACTTACGCATTTGCGCATTGGTCGGGCCAAGCCAAAGGCGGTGCGTGGCAGACTCCTCCACCCCCAAAAACGCGGGTGGGTTTTCATTCTCGCCTGTTGGTTTATCTTGTGATTGAGTCTTTGCTTTTGTTTTTGTCATAGTCTTTCCCAGTTTATCATTTTGCCTTATACGCTTTTATTCAGCACCATAAAAGGTTAAAAAATCCTTGCCTTTTGCCAAATTTTATACTATACACCACTCACACGGGCGGGGAGCACCCCGCACCACCCCACATATTCCAATAAAAAAGGTGTACACTATGGATAAACGCAATTTTTACATAAACGGGCAATGGGTTAAACCCAGCCAGCCAAACGATTTCACGGTCATTAACCCCGCCACGGAAGAGGCTTGCGCGACCATTTCTCTCGGCAGTCAAGCCGACACAGACGCGGCGGTTGCGGCGGCGCGCACAGCATTTAACAGCTGGTCGCAAACCTCTGTCGCAACAAGGATAGAGTTGTTAGAGACGATTTACGAGCAATATAAAAAGCACAGCGATGATTTAATCGCGGCGATTTCTATGGAAATGGGTGCGCCGATGACCATGGCACGCGAACAGCAATTCACCACGGGTGTTGGGCATATTAAAAAATTCATCACCACCCTAAAGGATTTCGAATTTGAAACCCCGATTAAAGGGTTTGAAACCGAACGGGTTATCCGTGAAGCGATTGGAGTCGTTGGCTTGATTACTCCGTGGAACTGGCCGATGAATCAAATCTGCCTAAAAGTTATTCCGGCGATTGGCGTGGGCTGTAGTACGATATTAAAACCCTCTGAAATATCGCCTTTGTCTGGGATTGTCTTTGCCGAGATTATGGACGCGGCGGGTGTCCCTGCGGGTGTGTTTAATCTGCTGAATGGCGATGGTTTGGGGGTTGGCACGCAATTATCCAGCCATAAGGATGTGGATATGATTTCCTTTACTGGCTCTACCCGTGCGGGTCGTGCGATTACCATTGCCGCGGCGGAAACGGTAAAACGCGTCACCTTGGAATTGGGCGGTAAGGGCGCGAATATCGTCTTTGCCGATGCCGATAAGGACGCGGTGATGCGTGGCACGAAACACGTGTTTAACAATACCGGGCAGTCCTGCAATGCGCCAACACGGATGTTGGTGGAGCGGAGCATTTATGACTCGGCGGTGGAAATCGCAACGAAAACCGCGAATGATGTCATTGTCAATGATCCGTCTGTTGAAGGCGCGCATATGGGGCCGTTGGTCAGCGAAGCGCAGTTTAACAAGGTGCAAGGTTTGATTGAACAGGGGATAAAAGAGGGGGCTCGGCTGATTGCTGGCGGTCTCGGTCGCCCTGACGGGTTGAACAAGGGGTATTTTGCCCGTCCAACGGTTTTTGCTGATGTGAATAACGATATGGTTATTGCAAGGGAAGAGGTTTTTGGCCCTGTTCTGGTGATGATTCCGTTTGATAGTGAGGAAGAGGCGATTGCCATTGCCAATGATACCGATTATGGTCTGACGAACTATGTTCAAACGGGCGATGTGGAACGGGCGCGGCGAGTGTCGCGGGCGTTTCGCTCTGGCATGGTGCGGGTTAATGGCGATAGCGGACGTGGTCCGTCACCCTTTGGCGGGTATAAGCAATCTGGCAACGGACGCGAAGGCGGCGCCTGGGGGTTAGAGGATTATCTGGAAGTGAAACACGTGACCAGTTGGGAATTTTAATTTTTTTCGCTGTTGGTGATTTTATTCACGTTTTTTAAGGATTTTTTAATATGTCTGATATTAAAGATGCGGAACAAATAAAGGAAGCCATTGAGGCACGGGGGATAAAACGACTTTTGCATTTTACTCAACTGAGCAATTTGGAAAGTATTCTTGAAAACGGGCTTTTAACACGGGAGCAAATTGAAGCAAGAGGATTAAAATCTGCTTTCAGTGATAATAAACGATTGGATAAATACCCAAACGTTACATGTTGTTGTTCAATTGAGTTTCCAAATTACAAAATGCTTTATGTAACAAAGCAAAAATACGGGGAGGCTACGTGGGTTATTATAGAGATTAGTACTGACATACTATTACAAACAGAATGTGCTTTTTATCCAATGAATGCCGCGAAAAGTGATGTTAGATATGGAGATATGAATAATTTTAAGGGCATCGTGGCTTTTGAATCTATGTTTGAAGAAAGACCTAAATGGACGCGTGAATTTACTAAATTGCCTGAACACTACACAACCAATCCGCAAGCCGAAGTTTTAGTATTTGACCAAATTGAGCCAAAACACATCTCGGGGGTTTATACGGATGATAAAAATATTGCTGACGAATGGAATGCAAAGAAACTAGGTATAGAGTTTTTTGTTCGTGGTGATTTATTTGATAACCGACACGATTGGAAATTTTGGCGATACTAATGGCAACACGCACTATATATATCCCCAACCTAAATAAAGTTGGTGTCATCAAAAAAGATATTGAATTCAAATGGCATGCGGGGTTTGCTCCATCCCAAAAACAAAAATCCATTGTTTCTTTGCACGAAGAAGCGAATAAAAAAGGCATCGCACCCATACTGGAAATATCCAGCAAATCGCTTGAAGATGCAGGGGTAAGAGCCAGCGCGTTTAATCTTTTCCTATACCCAGAAGACTCCGAAAAACGGCTTTGCGTGGAATCCGCCTTTCAGGGCAGTAAGGTCTTTAAACACGCGGGACCCTTTCCTGATATTTACAAAATGACCGCCCGCGAGGCAAAAAAAACCATCCGCGAGCGGGCAGAAAATGCGGGCGAATTAACGGGCTTTGACCTGCAAGGCGAATCCTTTCCCCGCGAACCCAAAACATTTTTCTATGATTGGATATACATAAACGCCTTGTCTGCAGATGAATGGCTGGCGGATAAAGTGGCAGAATATAAAGGTTTCACGGATATAGAATTTAATCCGCAAAAATCAATAAATTGCCAAGCCTATTCCGCCGCCGCCTATGTGTCTTTGGTGAAAAATGACTTGTTGCGGGAGGTTTTGGACTCCAAAGAAGCCTTTAAAGATATTTTCAAACAGGTCTATAATCACAAATTAACGGCTGGGCAGTCGGTACTTCCTCTTATCAGGGATTAAAACCCCAAGTAAAACGCGGGGATTGGCGGTTTATCCCCTAATAACCCCGAATCCGCCTTGTATTTTGTAAATAAGCAGGTTAAAAGGCACAATCGGTATCGCGGGGTGGAGCAGCCCGGTAGCTCGTCAGGCTCATAACCTGAAGGTCGTAGGTTCAAATCCTACCCCCGCAACCAGATTTTTTATGCTAGTGATTGATTTTAACGACATGAATAAAATGCCGCCAATAACTTATTCAAAATCAGACAAAATAGAGCTCGTAAAAATTGGCTTTAACGATGATTTTTATCCGTCGCGTGTAAAAACGGTGATGGGGAAAAATGCCCCTAAACATCTTTATATGAAGGGCAACAAGGATCTGCTTGAATCACCTAGTGTTGGTTTTTGCGGGTCTAGAAAATCAAGTGAAAAAGGTTTGAAAATAACAAAAGATTGTGCCGAACAGGTGGCATCACAAGATATCGTTGTCGTTTCTGGAAATGCGGCTGGGGTTGATCTTGAAGCCCATTATAATAGTTTGAAAGCTGGCGGTAAAACAATATTTGTTCTGCCAGAAGGTATGAATCAATTTCGTATAAAAAAGGTGCTTCGGGATGTTTGGGATTGGGATAATATCCTTATCATCAGCCAATTTGAACCCGAAGCTATATGGCGGAATTGGCAGGCTATGCAACGCAATTATCTTATTATTGCTTTAAGTCGCGTGATGATAGCCATTGAAGCGGGCGAAACAGGTGGGACTCTTGCAGCAGGGCTTAAAACGTTAGAACTCAGGATGCCTCTTTTTGTGGCAGACTACCAAAACATGCCACCTGAAGCAAAGGGCAATGCGATTCTTTTGAATAAAGGCGCGTCTCGATTGGCAAAAAGCCGTAGTACAAATCTTGCCAATCTTAAACGAGTCATGGAATATGTTTATGATGATATAATCATTCAACAGGCAGAACAACAAAAAACACTTGCTTTTGCATAATTGATTAAGCATCTTTCGTTGCCAAAACCCGTGCTTCCAACACCACAAACGCTTGCGCCCAGGGGTGGTCGTCGCTTAAACTGAGATGAACCACAGCGCGATGCCCTGCGGGTACCATGGCGGTTGCCCGCTCCAAGGCCCAACCGCTCAATGTAACAATCGGCTGACCGCTGTCAAGGTTTGATACAGAAATATCCTTCCACGACACACCCATGGCGATTCCTGTTCCCAAAGCTTTGCTGGTTGCCTCTTTCGCCGCCCATCGTTTGGCAAGGGTGGCGATATAGGTCTTGGGGGAATTGGCGCGGCTATCGGCTTTATCCAGCTCAGCAGGGGTGAAGACTCGCGTGCGAAACCTCTCGCCGAATTTATCCAGCGTCCGCCCAATCCGCTCTATATTCGCCATATCTGTGCCAATCCCGACAATCATGGTTTTATCCCTGTTCTTGCCCGCACCATCTCTGCCCGCATTTTTTCAATCGCCGCGGCTATACCGATACTGATTGATTCGCCAATTAAGAAATGCCCGATGTTTAATTCACGTACCGACATAATCGCGGCAATCGGCGGAGTCGTTTCAAAACAGAGCCCATGCCCGGCATGCACTTCCAACCCCAAATCCGTGGCAAATTGCGCCATGGACACCAGCTTGGCCAGTTCCACCGCTTTATCCGCCAGCCGACCTTCCGCATGGGCGTGGCAATAGGCACCCGTATGCAGCTCTATCACGGGTGCGCCAATCCTTGCCGCCGCCTCTATCTGTTTTTGCTCGGCGGCGATAAAAATACTAACCCGACACCCCGCTTCGCGCAAAGGCGCGATAAAATCACCAATACGGTTTTCCTCCCGTCGCAGTTCCAGCCCGCCTTCGGTTGTCCGTTCCTCGCGTTTTTCTGGCACGATACAAACGGCATGAGGCAGGTGTTTTAACGCTATCGCTTGCATTTCCTCCGTCGCTGCCATTTCAAAATTCAAAGGAATGGATAATTGCCCGATTAACGCGGTTATATCGGCATCACAAATATGACGGCGGTCTTCGCGTAAATGCGCGGTGATACCATCGGCACCCGCCGCTTGGGCTTGCAGAGCCACCCGCACAGGGTCCGGATTCGCACCCCCGCGAGCGTTGCGCACCGTTGCCACATGGTCAATATTCACACCAAGACGTAATTCATCACTCATCCGCCTGCCCCTTTGTTTTAATCGCTTCGTGCAATTCTTTCCATTTTTTCACAATCCGCCCTTTGCGCCGTTTTTGATAAATCCGAATCAGCGATTTCAGGATAAAATATATCACGCCTGCGGTGATAATCCCGGGCAATAACCCGCCCAGCATATAAGGTAAAACCAGATGGGTGATAAAATCGACAAACCCCTGCCAATCACCCTGCCCATAGCCAAAAAGCGTTTTGATATTATGCCAGATGGAACCCCAAGCATCGCTGAACCCGCTACGAATCTCTCGCCATACGGTTTCAGAACTGCTGGATTGTAAAATCCACGCCCCGCCATTATAGCTGATAAGGGCGATAAGTGGAAAGGTAATGGGATTGCCAAAGAAGGTGCCAATAATCGCCGCCCAAAGATTGGCGCGGAGGATAAACGCCAGCCCCATTGCCAAAAAGAAATGAAAGCCAAAGAACGGGGTGAAACAAACATAAACCCCGCAGGCTACGCCTAGGGCGATTTTATGCGGGCTATCAGGAATCCGTTTCACCCGATAGCTGATATAATTTAACGCCCTGCGCCACCCGCCGTGGGGATAAATCAGCTCGCGCAGTTTGTTTAACAATGTGCGGGGGATGCGGCGTTTAAACATAATGGGTGCTTTATTGGGGATGGATAGGGCTTTTATTTGGTCGGGCAGGTTCAACTGCCCTTATCATATAAGGTAAATCGCGGGCAAATAAAAGGGCTAAATCAATTTGGCAAATCGTTTTTTCTGAACAATGCGAGAGATATCTGGATCCAGCTCTAACCCGCCGATGATATGATAGAGGTGTTCGACATCGCGTAGGGTCAGGCAGACTTCCAAGCGATAAAAATCGGCGCGTTTTTCGGTGAAAACCAAATCGGTGATATTGGATTTGTTTTCGCCAATAAGCGTGCAAATCCGCCCCAGAACCCCTGCGTCATGGGCGACTGTTAGCTCCAAAACCACGCGGTTATCGGGGATGGCGTGGTTGCCCGACCAATGCAGGTCTATCCAATCTTCGCCCTCTAATTCCACCAGCGTTTTGCAGTCAATCCGATGGATAAGAACGGTTTTCTTTTCGCTCGTTTTTGCCTTGGTGTCTGTTTGGGTCTGTGGCTCTGTGTTTGTGTCCGTGTTTGTCTCTGTATTTTGCGTGGCAATTCCAATAATCCGCTCGCCAGGCAGGGGCTGGCAACACGGCGCGGATTTAGGCACTTGCCCCAATTCTAAACCAATCACAATAGAGCTGGTTTGCCCGTGGTTTGGTGTTTTATTCCCCGCCTTTTTTAAAGACGGATTTTGCGCCAATTCAGGATAGAGCATTTGAATCACATCCTCTGGCTTTAACTGCGCGTTTGGGTTGCCTATATCGGTGAAGAGCGCCTCTCGGTTTTTCAAATTTAACTTGCGAATCACAACATCAATGTTTTTCAAAGTCAGGCGTTTTTGAATCCGCTTAAACGCCAGATCAAGGTCGGTACGCCCCGCGATAAAATATCCCTTGCGTTTTTGCACAGCCAAGGCGCGGCGGATTTCACGATGGGCATGGCTGGTATTGGCGTGTTTTATCCAGCTCTCATCCGGATACTGCCCATGGGCGGTTGTGATTTCCACCGATTGCCCGTTGCGCAAACGCAGCGAGCGCGGTGCGTCCTTCCCATCCACCAGTGCGCTGATGAATTGATTGCCCAAACGGCTGTGAATCGCATAGGCAAAATCAATCACCGTGGCACCTTTGGCCAAATTAACCACTTCGCCTTTAGGGGTGAAACAAAATATCTGATTGGTGAACATTTCCAATTTGACGTTTTCCACGAAATCCTCGTGGTCTTCGATATTTTCAATGTTTTCCTTCACCGCAGCAAACCAAGACAACGGGTCGGGCGCATCCCCGCCCGTGCTTTGTTTCCCATCGCGGTACGACCAATGCGCCGCCACACCGTATTCGGCGATGCGGTGCATATCCTCGGTGCGGATTTGGATTTCCACAATCCGCCCATCGCGCCCTGATACTGTGGTATGGAGCGAGCGATAACCGTTGGGTTTCGGCTGGCTGATATAATCCTTAAACCGTCCAGGAACGGCGCGCCAGCGTTTGTGAATCGCGCCCAAAATAGGATAAATATCCGCCTCATCCGTGGCAATAATGCGAAACCCGTAAATGTCGGATAATCGTTCAAACACCCCGTCTTTCTGGCGCATTTTATGCCAGATGGAATAGGGGCGTTTTTCACGCCCATAAATCTCTGCCGTGATACCCGCCGTGGTTAAAACCTCTTTTATATCCTTGGTGGTTTTTGGCACGCTCAGCCCGCGTTGGTTTTTTAATTTGATAAAACGGCGCATGATGGAGGTGCGAGCCTTCGGGTTCAGCACGCCAAAAGACAAATCTTCCAATTCTTCACGCATATTTTGCATCCCCATACGGCCCGCAAGGGGGGCAAAAATATCCATAGTCTCTTGGGCTTTGCGGGTTTGTTTATCGGCGGACATAAAGGAAATGGTGCGCATATTATGCAATCGGTCGCCCAATTTCACCAATAAAACGCGCAGGTCTTTGGAACTGGCCAGTAAGAATTTTTTCAAATTCTCTGCTTGTAGCATTTTGCGGCGTTCTTCGGCTTCGGTTTGTTTCGGGGGGGTTGGGTTTAGCGGAACATGCGATAGATCAAGGTTGGTCAGCTTCGTCACACCCTCCACCAAATGGGCGATTTCCGTGCCGAATCGGTTGGCAATATCGTTAAAACCGGCGTTCGTGTCTTCCAATACATCGTGCAAAAGGGCAGTTATGATGGTGGAATCATCCATGTGTTGGGCTGCCATAATCAGGGCAACCTCCAAAGGATGGGTATAATAGGGTAGGTTGGATTGGCGGGTTTGCCCCGTGTGCATCAGCTTGCTGTAATCGCAAGCTTGCTGAATCAAATCAAGATCTGATTTGGGGTTATAGGTGGTGATCTGGTCTATCAGATTTTGGCTGGTAATCATCGGGTTATCCGTAAGGGGCGAATTGCTCCTTATTCATAACACAATTCATAACATAGGTATAAAAGGATTAAAAGATGGAATTATCCGCGACTATACACGAAAATTACACACGAAAACTATTCGGGCATTTCATCCGTGGGAGTTCCCTCTGGTGTTCCCTGTGCCGCCATCAGGGCGCGTAGAAGGACTTCGTTTTCCGTATCATCCCCACCCATATCGCCATCTTCACCCATTAAAATAGCCATATCGGCATTATCAGGCTCGTCAATTTCAATCTGGGTTTGGTTGCCTTGGATAGTGCGTTCCATCAAATCCTCTGCACTATAATGGTCTTCTTCAATCTCCCGCAACGCCAGCACGGGGGCTTTTTCTTTTTTATCGCCAGGATCAACCAAAGGCGTATCGCCAGAGAAAATCTGCCGCGCACGGTGGGTTGCGACCATCACAAGGTCAAAGCGATTGGGGATAATATCAATACAATTTTCAATGGTAACACGAGCCATGGGGGGGGTCCTTTTGGGTTTTTTGTGGGGGGTTTAGCGAATCGGGTAGCGGTTTTTTGTGGGTTTTCAGGTGTATATAGCGGTTTTTTGCAAAAAGGCAAGCGGTTTTTAGTGATTAGTGGTGAGTGATTAGTGATGAATGATTGGTTGTTAGGGATTTGGGGTTTGTTATTAGGAGTTGGGGATAGAGGTTTTTTGTTTCGCCCTCACTTCGGGGCAAGCCCCTTTGTTCGGTCGCCCGCCCGCCCACCCCTCCTGCGGAGAGCTGGACGGGCTATTTTTTGGCTGGGGTTTGGCTCAGCGTCTTGTATATAGTCTAAATAAATTTATAGAATCCCTAGCGTCTTGAAACCCAAGGGCTTTTGCGCCACGTCTGCTTACGCTCAAAGAGCGTAAGAGACTACGCGCAAAAGACCACGCCCTCGCGTGGAGCTGGTCGGCATTTTGAAAAAATGACGAAGACCCGAAGGGCTATTCATCGTTAATCGTTAAAAACCCAAGTCTCTGCCTGTGCCTCCCTCGGCAAATCCTTTAACATCTGCCCTGCGGTTTTGCCCAAAACAGGATGTTGCCAATCGGGGGCAACATCGGTCAAAGGGCGCAAAACAAAGGCGCGATCTTGGATACGCGGATGGGGCAGGATGAGCTGGGTTGGGGCAATCCGCATCTGCTCCGATAACGCCAACCCCCGCCATTGCCCAAAAACCTCTGCATTCGGCAAAACCTGCCCGCCATAAAACAGCAAATCCAAATCCAAAACCCTCGCGGCCCACCGATTCGCATCCAACCCATCAAAACCCAGCGTTTTGGGGGTGCGACCAAATGTCGCTTCTAACCCGTGTAAATCCATCAAAATCTGTTTTGGCGAGCGAAAACATCGTCCAATAACGACCGTATTTATGTAATCTACGCCACTGTTTTTCGGGAAAGCTTTGGACTGATACAACCTTGCCACCGCCATAATACCCATATTTTTATCGGCTTTTAAAGCCTCCACCGCCCGCAAAACCACGGTTTTCACCGTTTCAATGTCCTCCGCCCCATTCGCCCCCAGAGCAATAGCAAAAATGTTATTAAAATTTCTTTTTTCCACTTGATTTTTCGCCCAAATATGGTTGTTAATATTTTATATACGAATATGTATAGGACTACATCTTTAAACCAAAGAATAAAACAAGGAAAGGATATAATTATGTTTTATCGCGATGAAAGACTGGCTTTATTTATTGACGGCTCTAATCTGTATGCCGCCGCCAAGGCCCTGAATTTTGATATTGATTATCGGCTGTTACGGACCGAGTTTATGCGCCGTGGCAAAATGCTGCGGGCGTTTTATTATACTGCGTTGTTGGAGGGCGAGGATTATTCGCCCCTACGCCCACTGGTTGATTGGCTGAATTACAACGGCTATACTATGGTAACGAAAGTCGCCGAGGAATACGTGGATTCCCAAGGGCGGCGCAAGATAAAAGGCAGTATGGATATAGAGCTGGCCGTGCAAGCGATGGAGCTGGCAGACCATATTGACCATATCGTTATATTCTCTGGCGATGGCGATTTTCGCCCATTGGTGGAGGCTTTGCAAAGGAAAGGTGTGCGTGTGTCTGTGGTATCCACGATAAGGTCGCAACCGCCGATGATTTCGGATAAACTGCGCCGTCAGGCCGATAATTTTATCGAGCTGGATGATTTGCGCGATGTGTTAGGGCGCTCTGATCGTAGCGATGCGGATTATAACGGCGGTGGCGATGGGCAGTCGGCGATGCCGCCTATGCCGTCCTCTGCGCCATCTTCTGCCCCGTCCTCTGTGCCAGAAGTACCGCCTGCGCCAGCAGTGAAAGAGTAAGTGTTAGTGATAAATAATTAAAAAGGGGCGGTGATAAACTGCCCCTTTTTTCATTCCCCATTAATTAACGTTTTTTTAATCTTTTATCCCTTTTATAGACCCTGTCTAGTACAAAAGGGGACTTTATAATGACACTGGCTTGGTCGATTTATTTATGCGTGCTGTTTGTGCTGTTGGGCTTTGGTGGTCTGTCGGCGCAGATGTTGCGTAAGGCGAGCTTTGCCCAACTTGGCACGCGAATCCGCTCGCGGATTCGTAATGGTTTTGAACGCGGTGCCGAGTGCTTGCCTGATTTGATTTGGCGCGAGGATGGGGGGAAATTGGTTTGGGCAAACCGTGCGTTTAGGGATAAAATGTCTGCCTTGGGTTATGACACACCCAGTCTTGCCCTGTTTCAAATTAACGGTGAAGCCACTCCCGCTGATATTGGTAGCACACCGATTCGCGCCGTGCTGATGGATAAAGCTGCACCGCAAAAACTGCCGTTTAATCTGCAAACACTGACCTTTAAAAACCATAGTTATTTTCGGGCAATTTCGGCGGCAGAGGCGGCGCGTGCCGAAATAGGACGGCAAAAACTGGTGCAAAATATATCGCAAACTTTTATTTATGCCCCCGTTGGAATTGTGTTTTTTGATGCGGGTGGCAGTTTGACTATGTTTAATCCGCGTGTGTCAGAGCTGTTGAATTTATCCCCTGCGTGGCTTGCAGGTCAACCCAGTTTAAAGGAATTTCTGCATCGCCTCCATGATAAGGGGACCTTGCCCGAACCACCCGATTTTAACGCGTGGTGCAAGCCTTTTGAAAACGCCTGTATGCCGAATAAAGCCAATCATGGGATTGTTTTGGATACAGAAATGGGGCAGGAAATCGGGCAAAATAACGACCCGTTCCAGCCCGAAAAAATCCTATATGAAGAGGATTGGAATATGCCCAACGGGCAGATTTACCACGTCCGCGCCCACGCCCATCCGAATCAGGCTTTGTCTTTTTATATTGAGGATATAACTAATCATATCACCGTTGAACGCGAATATCGCGCCGATTTGAAAAGCCTCTATCGCGTGTTTGATGCCCTGCAAAGCGCGATTGTGATTTTTGATCGTACGGGGGCGGTGGCGTTTAGCAATCAAACCTTTGATACCATGTGGGGCGAGGTTTTTTCCAGTGGTATTCCCCTGCGCACGATTGATTCGCTGATGGCGACTTGGACCGATCATTGCCAGCGAACGGGTGTGTTTAAAACCCTGCGCGATTTTGTTTTGCAGGCAGGTGTGCGGGAGGTTTGGATGACGGATATCATCACAAAAACCGGGCAGGATTTGGGATTGCGGGCGGTGCCGCTTGGCAATGGGCAGACGGTTTGTGAGTTTTATTTACAGGATAAATCCATAGGTCATCACCCGTCAAGGATAAGCGAATCGCCGTTTTTAACGGCGGAAGCATGATGGGGTCATTTTACCCGTTAATTTTACCCTTGAAACCCCGCGTGGATTGCCCTAGACTTGCCCCCAAAACACGCTATAAATTTGGGGCAGATTGTGAATACGCAGATTATCTTATCATCCGAAATCCAAACCCAGGATTTGGCACGGCGCATCGCGCCCATGCTGAAACAGGGGGATGTTTTATTGCTCTATGGTGATTTGGGGGCGGGCAAATCCACCTTTGCCCGCGCTCTTATCCAAACGTTTTTGCGCGATAAAACCCAAACCATTCCATCGCCGACTTTTACCCTGATGCAAACTTATGATGGGGAGGACATTGCGATTTGCCACGCCGATTTATATCGTTTGATGGACGCGGGGGAGCTGGAAGAACTGGGGCTTTATGACGAATTCACCCGTGCTTTGTGTTTGATAGAATGGCCAGATATCCTCGGCGATTCTGTGCCAAGCCACGCCTTGCATTGTCGGTTTGGCATTGTGTCGGAACACCAACGCGTTCTGTCATTTCAATCCCAACATTCGCGTTGGACGGATTTTTTTAACACCCAAATTGGCGATGTATTGCCAAAAGAAATGGCGAAGATATGACCCCCCGCGCCGATATGATTGAGGTATTTTTGCAAACCGCGGGCTGGGCAAGTGCCAGTCGCAAGCCGTTAAAAACCGATGCGTCAAACCGCCATTATACCCGTTTGAATGACGGTAAAATCAGCCGTTTGCTGATGGATGCCAATCCCGATTTGGGCGAGGATGTCGCGCCCTTTATCGCTATCACCGCGATGTTGCTGGAACGCGGATTGTCCGCGCCACAGATTTATCACGCCGATATAAAAAACGGTTTTTTATTGATAGAGGATTTTGGCGATGCTTTGTTTAAGACGGTTTGTGATAGCGATTCCACGCAAGAAACCGCAGAAGAAACTACACTTTATAACGCGGCGATTGATGTGCTGGTGAAATTGCATAAGACTCCCGCGCCCGAAACCCTTGCCGTTTATGATATTAAAACCTACCTGCGGGAGGCCGCACTTTTAACCGAATGGTATGTGCCAGCGTTTGCCGATAAAAATGCGGATGCGACCGAGTATCATAAAATTATCACCGCCCTTTGTTCCCCGTTAATGGACGAAAAAACATTAACCCTACGCGATTACCATGCTGAAAATTTAATCTGGCTACCCACGCGAACGGGCGAAGCTCGTGTTGGTTTGCTGGATTATCAAGACGCGTTATTGGGGCATGCGGGTTATGATTTGGTTTCACTCTTAATGGATGCGCGGCGTGATACTTCTGCGGATTTGCGCGAGTCCATGCTGTTGCGTTATACCGAAAAACGCGGACTTACAGATGCGGCAAAAACGCAATTTATATCCGCCTATCATCGGGCTGGCGCACAAAGGAATTGCAAAATTTTGGGGATTTTCACCCGTTTGTGCGTGCGTGATGGTAAGGCGCAATATGGTGATTTATTGCCCCGTGTTTGGCAACATTTACAATCCGCGTTGCACCATCCCGATTGCCAGGAGCTGGCAAATTGGGTTGATAAAAATATCCCCGCACCCACGCCAAATTTAATTGCCGAATTAAAAACCAGAGCAACCAGCACCAAAGGAAATCCAAAATGACCGCGCCCAATACTGCCCTTATTTTTGGCGCGGGGTTCGGCACGCGGATGGGGGTGCTGACGCAAACCTGCCCGAAACCTCTGTTAAAAATAAAAAACCGCGCGATGATTGATTACGCAATAGACCATACGGACGACCTGAATATAAAGACTTTTATCAATATCCATTATCTGGCAGAGCAGATGAAAACCCATTTTGCGCCCCGCCCCGATATAACGCTTATCCATGAAACCCCCGATATTTTTGAAACGGGGGGGGGGTTGAAAAACGCAAACCGTACCATGCAAAGCAACCCGGTTTTTACCATGAATTCGGATTGTTTATTTTTGAATAAAAATCCCTTGGCGGAGTTAATGGAGTCTTGGAATGACGCAACTATGGATGCCTTGCTTTTGCTGGTTCGGCGCACCTGCGCAATGGGATATAAAGGCACGGGTGATTTTAATTTGGACGGCGAATCGCGCCTGATAAATAAAACCACGCAAGCCGATTTTATTTATTCGGGGGCGCAGATTATTAAAACCGAAGGGCTATGCGATATAAAAGAAACCTGTTTTTCCCTAACCGAAGTGTGGCAAAATCTAATAAAACAAAACCGTATTTTTGGTGTCATTTATGATGGAGATTGGCTGGACGCGGGACACACGGACGGATTAAAACTCGCACAATTAAAATTTTCACAGGGCGCAGTGTTATGATGTTCCAACCCGCCCCGACTCCGCGTGTTTTCGCCCAACCTTTTGGCTGTGATTTTCTGGCAGATTTCCTAACCCATCTGCATGAGAGATTAAAAAACCAACCACCAGAGACCATGGCGGATATTGATATTTTCGTCAATGCGCAGCGATTAAAACGCCGTCTGTTATCCATGCTCTCGCAAAATAACGCGGGCTTTTTGCCACGGATTCATCTTATCACCCACCTGCATGATTATCAGAAAAATCCGATTGCCTCGCCCGCCGAAAACCCGCCCTTGCGTCGCCGTTTGTTACTGGCGCAAACCGTGCGCACCCTATTGCAAAACCAACCCGATATTGCCCCGCCCGCGGCCAGTTATGATTTGGCCGATTCGCTGGCGGGGCTGCTCGATGAGATGCATGAACACGGCGTCCCCGCCGATATATTTGAAACTTTAACCTTGGATAATCAGTCCGAATATTGGCAACGTAGTTTGCAATTTTTGAATATAATCGCGCGGTATGATGCCGATAATGAACTGCTTGATACGCACAAACGCCAAAAATATATGGCAGAGCATTATGAAAAACTCTGGCAAACCGTGCCACCACAAAACCCGGTTTTTGTTATTGGCTCGACGGGTTCGCGCGCGCCGACCGCAATTTTTATGCGCGCCGTTGCACGACTGCCACAGGGGTGCGTGATTTTGCCGGGCTTTGATAGGGATTTGCCGGACGCAGCGTGGCAGGCTTTGCAGACCCGCGCCGATACGTTTGAACATAGTCAATCTGCGCTGGCTCGGTTTTTGAAAACGTTGGATATACCACCGAAACAAATCCCGCTTTGGGGGGAGGCAAAAACCCACAATCGCGCCCGCGAACAATTGGTATCTCTGGCTTTGCGTCCCGCTCCGCTCAGCGATCAGTGGTATAAAGACGGGCGTGCGGCGGCGGATGATTTGCCCCTCGCCAGCGCGGATGTAACTATGGTGGAGGCGAATGATGATCAGGAAGAAGCCCTATCCATCGCGTTAATTTTGCGCCACGCGATAGAGGATAAAAAATCTGCCATGGTGATTGCGCCGAATACCGATTTGGCGCGGCGGATTGCCACGAATTTATTGCGCTGGGGGATTGTCGCGGATAACAGCGTGGGTGAGGTTTTGTCCGCCTGTCCCAGTGGTGTGTTTATGCGGCTCTGCGCCGAATCGATGGGGCGGGATTTGGATTTGCCGACATTTCTGGCGATATTAAAACACCCGATGACGCGGGCGATGGACGCGGAGGATCGTATTAAACATCTCACGCAAACCCGCGATTTGGAACGTTATATTTTGCGCGGTGGCGCGGCGGTGTTGGGGATTGAGACCTTATTAAATATCGCGCGGGATTCTAAAAAATTAAATGTATCTGCCGAGTGGCTGGATTGGTTGGATGCGGTTTTTAAACCTTTGGAAAATAAAACCGACCGCCCCTTGACCGATTGGGTTGCCTTGCACGACTCCATGATGGGGCTTTTGACTACGGGCAAAACCGAAGCCCCCAGCCCCGCCCTTTGGGCAAAAACCAGTGGCAAGCAATGTTTTGAGAAATTTAAAGAGCTGAAAGAAAACGCGACATTCGGCGGGGTGATGACTCCGTTTGATTATCACGCGTTAATCGGGTTTATTTTATCCGCGCCAGAAATTCGCGCGATGGCGCAGGCCGCCCATCCGTTGGTCGCGATTCGTGGCACTTTGGAAGCCCGCGCTCAAGGTGCGGATTTGGTGATAATGAGCAGTTTGAACGAAGGCACTTGGCCGCACAGAGCCAAACCCGATGCGTGGCTGAACCGCCCCTTGCGTCAGCAAATCGGGCTGTCTTTGCCAGAGCAACATATCGGCCTTGCCGCCCATGATTTCCAAACCGCGATTACGGCAAACGAAGTTATCCTCAGCCGCTCTTTACGCACGGGCGACACGCCGAATATTGCGGCGCGGTGGCTATCGCGTCTGACCAATCTTTTTGTCGGTCTGGGCGAGGGTGGGCAGGCACAATATAACGCGATGAAAACACGCGGGCAGGTTTGGACGCGACTTGCCCGTGGGCTGGATAAACCTGAAACCGCGATGGCTGGCGCACTCCGCCCCGCCCCGATTTTACCAACAAATATTGGGTTAAAACGGCTGAGCGTCACGCAGATTAAAACTCTGATTTTGGACCCGTATCAAATCTATGCCCGCGCGATTTTGGACTTAAAAAAAATCCCCCCCTTGGGGCAAACCGCCGATGCGCTGGTGCGCGGCACGACCCTGCATCAATGTATGGAGGATTTTATCAAAACCACGCAAAACGGTCTGCCCGATGACGCGGACGAACTGCTGATAAAAATTGCCAAACAAGTGATGGAGGACACCGTGCCGTGGCCTGCGATTCGTCAGCTTTGGCTGGGGCGGATGGCGAGTATTGCCAAGGATTTTATTACCGCCGAAATAACACGGCGCGGGATGGCGACTCCGTTTGAATTGGAATTGGCGGGTTATTTAGACCTGCCTGATTTGGATTTTCGCCTGACCGTAAAAGCCGATAGAATCGATAAAAATCCCAACGGCGCGATGCATATTTTTGATTATAAATCGGGCACGATTCCCACTGCCAAACAGGTTGATTATTTTGATAAACAGCTTTTGCTTAGCGGGGCAATTTTGCAACAAGGCGGGTTTGAAAATCTGCCTGCCAGTGCGGTTGCTCATTTGGAATATATCAGTTTGGGGCGGGATTTGAAAACCTATGCTGTGCCGATGGACGCGAGTCCGATTGAAACCGCTTGGGCAGAATTTCGCGAACTTATCGCGGGCTATCAAAACCAAACACGCGGGTTTGTCGCGCGGGATAAACCCAGCTTTATCAGTTATGAGTCGGATTACGATCACCTTGCAAGGTACGGCGAATGGAACGATAGCGACACGCCGATTGCGCAGAAATTAACGACAAAATTAACGGGGGCGAAAGATGACTAACCCCGCCACCCGCGCCCAAAATATCGCGGCGACTCCCAGTCTTTCCACTTGGGTGAATGCCAACGCGGGCAGCGGCAAAACCCGCGTTTTAACCAACCGAGTCGCCCGATTATTATTGCACGGCACCGACCCGCAACGGATTTTATGCCTGACCTATACCAACGCCGCGGCGGCAGAAATGCAAACCCGATTGTTCGCCCATTTGGGCAGTTGGGCGATGTTGGGCGAAGACGATTTACGCGAGACTCTGGAATCCTTGGGCGAGGATAAATCGTTTTTGGATACGGAAACCCTGAACCGCGCAAGGCGGCTTTTCGCCAATGCCTTGGAAACTCCGGGTGGTTTGAAAATCCAAACCATCCATGCTTTTTGCGATTCTTTATTACGGCGGTTTCCGATGGAAGCGGGAGTCTCGCCCCATTTTAAATTGATGGAAGAGCGCGATCAACGGGTGCTTCGCAGTCAGGTTTTGGAACAATTGGCGCAAAGCACTGATGCGCCCGCGTTGGAAATATTGGCGCGGTTTATGACCGATTTGGAACCCGATGATTTGCTGGCGGCGATTCAAAAACATAAAAAAGAGTTTGACCGAATCCCCACCCCGCAGGATTTTGGATTGACGGGAAATGAAAGCCTTGATAGCCTTATTGCCGAATTTTTATCCGATGACATACGTGCATTTCTAACAGGGTTGATTGAACCGATGATACAGGGAAAAGCAACCGACCAGAAAAACAGCGCGTTTTTAAACGCGGCAATGAGAGCCGATTCGCCCACCGATATTTTGAACGGATTGAAAAAATTATTCCTAACAGGCACGGGTGATGTGCGTAAAAAATTATTCCCAACCCAAGCGGTTTTGGCAAAGGGGCATCCAGCCCATCAAACCATCGCAACCCTTGCCGTGCAATTCGGCGACATGTATGATAGTATAAAATCCATCCAAGAATACGTGCGCACCCGTGCCTTGCACAATTTTGCGCGGGCGTATCTTATCCGTTATCAGGCCGCGAAAACGCAAATGGCCGCCTTGGATTACGACGATTTGATTTTATTGGCAGAGCGATTGTTGACTCTGCCAGAGGTCGCGCCGTGGGTTCTCTATCGTTTGGACGCGGGGCTGGAACATATTTTGGTTGATGAATCCCAAGACACCAGCCCGCGTCAATGGCAAATTATCCAAACCTTGCACAGCGATTTTACCGACGGATCTTCGGCGAATTTGGCACAGCGCACCTTGTTTGTTGTTGGCGATGAAAAGCAATCTATTTATTCTTTTCAAGGTGCAGACCCAGAGGTTTTTACCAAAAAGAAAAATCAGTTTCAAACCGCCCTGCAAAATGTCGGGGAGGATTTGCAAGAGGAAAAGTTGCTCTATTCTTTCCGCACGGGGCCGGCGATTTTGCGATTGGTTGATCGCCTGTTTGCCACGATAGAATACCCGCCGTTTAATGCGGATATAAAGCATGAAAGTTTTCACACGGATAAAAATGGGCGTGTGGATTTGTGGCCGTTTATTGAAAAAAACGACCCCCCAGAGATGCCGAAATGGTTTGAACCTTTGGCCGCGCCCAGCACCGAAGCACCGCACCTCACCCTTGCCGAAGACATCGCGACACAGATAAAAACCATCCTTACCAACCCGCCTTTGATAGAAAAAGACGGGTGCGACAAACCCTTGCAAGCGGGGGATATTTTAATTCTTTTGCGCCGTCGCTCGCCGTTATTTCACGCGATTATTAAAGAGCTGAAAAAAAATGGCTTGGCAGTTTCGGGTGCGGATTCTTTTAAAATAAAACAAGAATTGGCGGTTTGTGATATTTTATCGCTGCTACATTTTGCCCTGTTGCCGAGCGATAATTTATCCCTTGCCGAAGCCCTGCGATCGCCCTTGTTTAACCTGTCCGAGCAAGATCTTTTTACCCTTGCTTACGGTCGCGGCGATAAAACGCTTTGGCAGGTCTTGCAAGAAAAACAAACGGACTATCAATCCGCCCATGATATTTTGCGCGATATTTTGGCACATACCGATTTCCTGCGTCCGTACGAAATGATAGAGCGGATTTTAATCCACCACGGCGGGCGTAAAAAAATGATTGCGCGATTGGGCGAAGAAATAGAGGATGCGTTGGATGAACTTTTGGCGCAGGCGTTGAAATTTGAAACCAGCAATGCGGCGAGTCTCAGCGGATTTTTGCAGTGGTTTGCCGCCGATGATTTGACGATAAAACGCGCCTTGGACGGGCAGTTAAATCAAATACGGGTGATGACGATTCACGGGGCAAAGGGGCTGGAATCGCCTTTGGTCATTCTGCCTGATACGGCCGAGCGGCGCACGCCAAACACGGATAAGATATTAAAAACGGATGATGGTATGTTGGTTTGGGCGAGTCGCAAGGATGAGGCTTCGCAAGCGCAATTGGCCTTGGCTGAGCGGAATAAACAAAAACGGGCAGAGGAAGAATTGCGCCTGCTTTATGTCGCCATGACTCGCGCCGAATCGTGGCTGATAGTCTGCGGCGCGGGCAGTCGCGGGCAGAGTGGAGAGACTTGGTACGATTTGGTGGAGGCCGCGATGCGCGGGCAAAGTGTCGCCTATGATTTGGCTGGGCAAACCATCCAGCGTTTGGAAACGGGCGATTGGCAACAGGTGGATGCGCCTGATTCTCCCGTGCAAAAAACCGCCACAGAAAAACCCAACTGGACGCAAACCAAACCCGCGTCGAGTCCACGACCAGCCCAACCGTTAAGCCCTAGCCGTTTGCTACCCGATACACACACGGAGGACGCGATAGATATAAAACCGCGTGAGCAGGAAGATTTACCCGCCCAAACTCCTGCCCAAACCGCGGCGCAAAACGCGGCAAAGTCTTGGGGGCTTGGCGTGCATCTTTTATTGGAACATTTGCCAAATTATCCGCCAGAGCAATGGCACGAGATTGCTACGGCTCTGTTGTCTGACGCACCCGACCCAGACCAAACCCCCGCGATAATAAAGCAAGCAACCAACCTGCTGGGCGATAAAACCCTCGCCTTTCTTTTCGGCAAAAACAGCCATGCCGAAATTGGCATAACCGCGCCCAGTATCGCGCCTTTGTTAAAGAACCACGCGATGCGTGGTTATATTGATCGGCTGATAATTGACCCCACCCGCATTCTGGCGGTGGATTACAAAAGCCATAGCACCCCGCCGACCTCGCCTGAGACCACGCCCGACTCTATCCTTGCCCAGATGGGTGCGTATCATTATGGGCTGGGGCAGATTTACCCCGACCGCGATATTGAAACGGCGATTTTATGGACGCGCACCGCGACCTTGATGCCTTTGCCAAAAGATTTGATTTATGCGGCTTTGGAGAAAATAAAACCGCTTGACCTTGCGCCGAAAACCGATTAAACGGGGGGTATCAATTTCAATTTAACCAAAGAAAGACCCCCCTTATGAGCCAAGATAACAGCCAAACAATAGCCGTCAGCGATGCAACTTTTGATGCAGAAGTGAAACAAAGCCCCATCCCCGTTGTCGTGGATTTCTGGGCAGAATGGTGCGGACCGTGCCGTCAAATCGCCCCCGCCTTGGAGGAATTGGCGGTGGAATACGCTGGTCGTGTGAAAATCGCCAAGGTCAATGTCGATGAAAATCCAAACGCCCCTGCCGAATTGGGTGTGCGCGGCATCCCCGCGTTATTTATGTTCAAAGACGGTGTTGCCGTATCCAATAAAACTGGCGCCGCGCCGAAATCCGCCTTGGAAGACTGGATTAAAGGGGCGATTGTTTAGTTTTTTGTTTTTTGCAAAAAACGCTTGCAGAATGTTAAAAAACCACCTATAAGCAATCCACCTGAGGGGTGCTATTGGCATCCTAAAATTTGAGGCGAGTTGGCGGAATGGTTACGCAGCGGATTGCAAATCCGTGTATATCGGTTCGATTCCGATACTCGCCTCCATTTTTATGGTTTGGGTAAAGGCACAATTATATGACACAATCACCCAAACGTCTTATTGGGCTTGACATCGCGCGTTTTATCGCCTTTGTCGGTATGGTCATAGTTAATTTCAAAATTGTTATGGGCGTGGCGGGTATAAACGGCACGTTTGAACATGTTTTAAGCGGATTTACCATCTTATTAGAAGGCCGCGCCGCCGCCAGTTTTGTCACCCTTGCTGGGTTGGGTTTGGGGCTGGCATATTTGCGCGATACAAATCAAATAACGGGAAAAAATATTTTTGCCCTTACCACAAAAAGATGCCTGTTTCTAATGGCTTTGGGTTTGGGCAATCAACTGATTTTTCCCGCCGATATTTTGCACTATTACGCGGTTTATTTCTTTTTTGGTGTGATGGTTTTAACCTTACGCATCCCTGCTCTGATTGCTCTGATTTTTGCCCTTAATATCGGTTTTTTAAGTCTGCTTTTTACCCTTGATTACGATAAGGGATGGGATTGGGAAACCCTGACCTATAATGATTTTTGGACACCTTTGGGCTTTGCCCGCAATCTGATATTTAACGGCTGGCATCCCGTCATTCCATGGACGGGGTTTTTTCTGTTTGGCATGATTTTGGCGCGTTTGCCTTTGGATAAAATAAGCACACAAAACCGCCTGATTATCTTTGGGCTTTTGCTTTATGGGTGTAGCCAAGCCATCGGCGCAGTGTTATACCCCGCCTTGATAAAAACCGCGCCAGAGCTGGCGTTTTTAGCCAGCAGCGAACCGATACCTCCGACCCCGCTTTATACTTTGGCGGGGATGGGCGCAAGCGCAACATTGATTGGGCTATGTTTGCGCGGCGCACCCAGCCTTATCCGTTTGGATATTGCGCGATTTATCGTGCCAGCAGGGCGTTTGACTCTTAGCCTTTATCTTGCCCATATTGTAATCGGTATGGGCGTTTTAGAAATTCTTGGCGCACTGGAAGGGCAAAGCCTGACGATGTCCGTTAGCGTGGCTTTGGGATTTTGTTTGATTGGTGCGGTGTTTTCTTATCTGTGGTTAAGCAGATTCAAGCGTGGCCCGTTAGAGGCATTGATGCGTCGCCTTGCTGGCTAAAAGTTTAAAATTCGCCAAAAAGCCCAGTAAAAACCCAGCGCAATATCCCATCTGACAAAAACAAAAGTTGCACAATAAAAAGCAATCCAATGACAATTCGTGGCACGATTCGCACAAATCTCCGCCATAAAATCACCAGTAAAATAAGGGTAAAAACAATCTCTACCCGACTGATGAGAGTGCCATAATGACTCCGATCCCAATAGCTAAACGGGCTTTCAAACACCCAATTCGTTACTGGCCAGAAATGCTGACGGGCATCATCATGATGCAGGGGGAAATCAAAACACAGATGAACAAAGGCGGCCGCGGCAAACACCCACAGCCACTCTCGCCGTAAAAGCAACCCCAGTGCAATCAGTCCCGCATAGACGAAAAACGAATTATCAACGGCAAAAACCGCTTGCCAACTATCCGAATAATACTGCGTGCGAAAAATATATTCTGGCGAATTGCCATTGACAAAGCGACTCCAAAAAAACAAAAAATACAGCGAGAAATCAGGGGCAAACCCGCCAATCAGTGCGGCCGTGGTTATCCGTGGCGCGTTTGGTCGCGCAAACATGGCGGCCGCCATTATCAAATGTGCCTGTGTGTTCATCTTGAAATTTCCCCGCTAAACAATTAAAGAGCGTATATGACAAAATCCATTATGATACAAGGCTGCGGTTCTAATGTTGGCAAATCCCTGCTGGTGGCGGGATTGTGTCGGCTGGCGCATCGGCGTGGGCTGATTGTCCGTCCGTTTAAGCCGCAAAATATGTCAAATAATGCTGCCGTAACCGCCGATGGGGGCGAAATCGGGCGGGCGACTGCCTTGCAAGCCCGTGCCTGTGGCATTGCGCCAACCAGCGATATGAATCCGATTTTGCTAAAGCCAGAAACGGATTTGGGTGCGCAATTAATCATCCAAGGGCAGAAATGTGGGCGGGCGGAGGCTCGGGATTATACCAGTTTAAAACCGCGTTTATTACCCGCCGTGATGCAGAGTTTTGAGCGGTTAAAAATCGGTGCGGATTTGGTGATTGTGGAAGGCGCGGGCAGTCCAGCAGAGACCAATTTACGCAGTGGCGACCTTGCCAATATGGGCTTTGCTGAGGCGGCGGATATCCCTGTCATCCTGCTCGGCGATATTGATCGTGGCGGGGTGATTGCCGCACTGGTTGGCACGTATCAGGTTTTGAACACCGCCGATGCCGCGCGGATAAAGGGGTTTATCATCAATAAATTTCGCGGACGAGTCGCGTTGTTTGATGAAGGCTTGGCGGATATTACCCGTCATACGGGGTGGAGTTCTTTCGGTGTTCTGCCTTGGTTTGAGGGTGCGGGGCGATTGCCAGCAGAGGATTCTGTGTCCTTGCCTGTCAGTCAAAATCAAGGGCAAAATAGCGGGCAGAATGGGGCGCAAACGGGCTATCATATTTGCGTGCCACATCTGCCTCGTATTGCCAATTTTGATGATCTTGATCCGCTGATGGCGGAACCCAATCTCCGCGTGGAGATTATCCCTGCGGGCATGGCCATTCCTGTTTGCGATTTAATCCTTATTCCTGGGTCAAAATCCACCCTTGCCGATTTGTCCTATCTGCGTGGGCAGGGTTGGGATGTTGATATTGCCGCCCATATTCGCCGAGGCGGTCGGGTTTTGGGGATTTGCGGGGGCTATCAAATGCTGGGCAAACGGATTATTGATGCGGACGGGCTGGAAGGTCGGGCGGGCGAGTATGACGGCTTGGGGCATTTGGATATTACCACGCGGATGAGCGCGGAAAAACGGCTGGCGAATGTAGCAGGGGTCGCGCCTTTGTATGAAAACGCGGCGGTGTCGGGCTATGAAATTCACATCGGGCAGAGCGTTGGTGGTGATTGCGCCCGCCCGTGGTTGGATTTTGGCGGACGAGCTGAGGGCGCGATGAATGCGGCGGGAACGGTTATGGGGTGTTATATTCACGGGCTGTTTGCCAGTGATACGTTCCGTGCGGCGTTTTTGCGCAGCCACGGGGCCGAGGCTTTGAACACGGGGTTTGAAGCGGGTGTCAATCGCGCCCTAGATGACCTTGCCAGCCATATTGAAACGCATGTGGATGTGGATGGGGTTTTTGCTTTGGCGAAGTGATTAGCGATTAGCGATTAGTGATTAACGATTAACGATTAGTGATTAGTGATTAGTGATTAGTTATGAATGGTATCACCGCATATAACAACATTTTTTATATTTTTTACCACTATCACAAGGGCATGGGTCGTTGCGCTGTGGCTTTGTTTTTGTTGGTGTTTTAACAGCATGATTTGGAGCGGGAGGAAATTCATAAGCTTTTCCTCTATTCATCTTTAACGGCTTCTTTCCAAGAGTATTTAATCCTGTTTCTTTATTTTCTTTTCTGTAATATTCTGCTCGTTCTTCTGTCCAATCTTCACAATCCATTAGTATAAAATCCTCGGAAGTACGTTGATTAGGTTTGGGTGGATCCATTGTTATTCCAATAACTTTTTTAAGATGTGGAAATTTGTTTTTTGTCATACCGCAGGCAATACTTAAAAGTCCACGTTTCATGGGACGGTATTCTTTTTCATAATCCATATTTGGGAACCATGGCATTTGAAAAAAAACATACATAAGGTCAGGATAATAAGATGAAAAATAAACTATGTGGCGCATCTGGTTATCTGTATTACTAGAAAATTCATGGATAGCGTTTTTTAGACGTTTAATAATCTCTCTGCGTGAAAAGCGTGGCTCTTTTGCCATTTCGACCGATGCTGATTTACCTTTAAAAGCATTCGCGTTACCTGTTAGCGTCCCATCTAAAGCATGTTGCAGTGTTTTTTGAAGTAGCTCATCCCATAAATATGATACTTCATCCTCCGCTTTTTTCCTTTGATATGCCTCACTCTCAGTGAATTCCTGCCAGAGACCATCGCAAGCCATAAATGTATTAAATTTTTTATTTTTTTCTCCAATATAATGGTTTTCGGTCTTTTTATCAAAATTACAAAAATAATTTGCCAGTAATTCTTCCTCACCAGAACAAGCAAGGTGGCGATATTTTTTAATCGCGTGCTCTTTTGCTTCAAAATACCAAAGCAGGTCGCGTACCGTATCCAGCTCGGTCAAGATAATACCCAAATTGTGGTTATCAAAGACATGAACAATTTCTTCTCGGTTTAACATTAAAGTAAAAGGACCAATAGTTCCTGTCTCTTTTTTAGAATCTACTGAATCAGAATAACAAACACCCAATGACCCGTGTATGTTCTTAGAAGAGTATTTTTTACATGCTTCCTCTGCTCCATGTGCCACAATGATTCTATGAATTTTTAAGTTTTTTATATCAATAGGAAGAGGAAATTTTTCTGTGCATTGCGCATCTAAAAAAATCTTTTCAGGGTTATTTCTTATCCATTTTTCAGCACCCCTTACTTGCTTAATGGACTCATCAATGGCTTTTCTTTTCCATCTGTCCCAAGCCACATCAGGCGGTTTTTTTGTATTAAACAAAATATCCTTAATAGAAAAAATAAAAACATGCTCCTCAAAAACTGCCAAGACATCGCATAACTCATTTCCCTGCTCTCCGTAGGGATTCGGGTAAGCCCAGAGTTTAAGAAAGACTTCATCGCAGAGCCTTGCTAAAATCTTTTCGGAATCGTTAATTCCCACCGACTTCACAATAGGCGTAATATCCTTTGGGGGTTCGGGTTCATTCATCACTAATCACTAATCGCTAATCACTAATCTAAAACCCCGCCATATCCAAACCCAAAGCCCGCGCCACGGTAAAAATATCCTTATCGCCACGCCCACACATATTCATCACCAACAGATGATCGCGTGGCAAATCGGGCGCGATTTTCACCACATGCGCCAAGGCATGGGCGGGTTCTAACGCTGGAATAATCCCCTCCGTCCGACAGGATAATTGAAACGCATCCAACGCCTCTTTATCCGTTATGGCAACATACTTTGCCCGCCCGTTTTGATGCAACCACGCGTGTTCTGGTCCAATCCCCGGATAATCCAAACCTGCCGAAATCGAATGTCCCTCTAAAATCTGCCCATCCTCATCTTGCAATAAATACGTGCGATTGCCGTGTAAAACTCCAGCCCGACCACCGGTTAAAGAGGCACAATGCTCCATCCGTTCATCCACGCCTTTGCCGCCAGCCTCCACCCCGATAATCGCCACGGAGTCATCATCCAAAAACGGATAAAACAAACCCATCGCGTTAGAGCCACCGCCAATACACGCGACCAGAGTATCGGGCAATCGCCCCTCAGCCTTATGCATTTGCGCCTTCGTCTCCTTGCCAATAATCGATTGAAAATCGCGCACCATGGCAGGGTAGGGGTGCGGGCCGGCAACCGTGCCAATACAATAAAACGTCTCATCCACATAGGTCACCCAATCGCGCATCGCGTCATTCATCGCGTCCTTTAACGTGCCACGACCAGAGGATACTGGCACAATCTCTGCCCCCAGCAGTTTCATCCGAAACACGTTCGGGGCCTGCCGTTCAACATCCTGCTCACCCATATAAACCACGCATTTCAAACCAAATCGCGCACAGACGGTTGCGGTTGCCACTCCGTGTTGCCCCGCGCCCGTCTCGGCAATAATACGGGTTTTGCCCATCCGTCGTGCCAGCAAAATCTGCCCCAAGACATTGTTAATTTTATGCGCACCTGTGTGATTTAATTCATCGCGTTTTAAATAAATCTTTGCTCCGCCCAGCTCCTCGGTCAGGCGTTCGGCGTGATAGAGCGGGCTGGGTCGTCCAACATAATGCGTCCATAAATCGTCCATCTCTGCCCAAAATTTTGGGTCGTCTTTGGCTCGGTCGTATTCGGCCTGTAAATCCAAAATCAACGGCATCAGAGTTTCCGACACAAAGCGACCGCCAAAATCGCCAAACCGCCCGTTTGCATCGGGGGTGTTGGTAAAGCTGTTTGGTAATTTTTTTTGCATGGGTTTAGGCTTTCTGCTAGGGGGTTTTCTCAGGGTTAATAGATTTGGCAATTTTTAAAAAATCACGGATAAGGTCGGGGTCTTTTACACCTTTTATCCGCTCAATACCAGAGGAGATATCCACCGCCCGCGCACCCGACTCCGCCACCGCTTGATGGATAGTATCGGCGGACAATCCGCCCGCCAGCATCCATGGTTTGTGCCAAGGATAGCCCGCCACCACCCGCCAATCAAACCCCTGCCCATGACCTCCGCGTTGCGCCGTTCCACGCGGGGGTTTTGCGTCCAGCAAAATCATATCACAAACGGATTCATAATCGGCAATCTGGGCGAGGTCTTTGTGCGTTTTAATCCCAATCGCCTTCATCACGGGCAGGTTAAACCGCAACCTTATATCGCGACATCGCGCGGGTGTTTCATCGCCGTGAAGCTGTATCATATCAAGCGGCACGGCCGATAACAACGCATCCAAAAACGCATCATCGGCGTTGACAACCAGCCCGACTTTACCCGTGTTTTCGGGGATATTTTGAAACAGAGTTTGGGCGCGGGCACTATCAATCGCACGGGGCGACTCGGCACAAAAGACAAACCCCAGCCAATCGGCACCGCCAGTCAAAGCTGCGGTAATTCCTGCCTGTGTCGATAGCCCGCAAATCTTTACCTTCATTCAATTAACGCCAGTATATCGTCTTTTGGGCTTGCGCCCGTTTCGCTCTGGTTCAATCGTTCAGCTTCGCGTTTCACACGGGTTAGCTCGCGTTGTTGCAATCGTGCGTGAAGCCGTGCCGATAGCCCCCGCAGACCTTGCCAAATAAACCCAACCAGCAAACCAATAAGCCCGCCCAGAAGCAACGCAATAAACAACGGCATGGAGATAAACGCGTCCAATCCCAAAAACGCGGCGATGGATTCAGGGAAAAGATACAGATTAACCGTGTGGTTATTTGCCAAAGCCAGCAGGAATAAGGGAAAGCCGATAAGGGCAAGGCAGATGTATTTAAGGTATTTTATCATCGCGTCCCCAAAGATTTTTTATTTGGAATTCAGCCGTGCGTGCAACTGGCGACCGATTTTGAAGAACGGTACATTTTTCGGCGCAACCTCAACATATTCGCCCGTGCGGGGATTGCGCCCCGTGCGTTTATCGCGTTTTTTAACGGAAAAAGTGCCAAACCCGCGCAATTCCACCCGTCCGCCTTTTTCCAAGGTGGCGACAATTTGGCTGAAAAAGGTTTCAATAATGTTTTCCACATCTGCCAGTGCCAGCTCTGGATTTTCTTTTAAGAGTTTATTGGTAAGCTCTGATCGTGTCATCGGTTTATCCCCCAAGTGCAAATGCGTAATTTGTAATTTAGGTATCGTATAGCAGGGATTACTTTTTATGTGAAGTATTTTTTTCGGTTTTTTTGATTTTTTTGTGCGTTTAGGCGGGTTTAGGCGGAGGGTGCGGGGGTTTATCGCATATAATAAGGGGGCAGGTATCCCCGCCCCCCGATTGATTTTTGTTAGATTAAGACGGATTTTAGTCTTTGGCTTCTTTGCCAGAGTCTTTATCGGTGTCCTTATCCGCGTCCTTATCAGCCTTATCAGCTTTCGCCTTTGGTTCGGCTTTGGCTTTTGGCTCTGCTTTTGCTTTAGGCTTGGCTGGAGATTTAGTAGCTGCTTTGGCAGGTTTTTTCACCTCTGCCTCTACCGCGTCCTCAGCTTTTGCTTCGGGCTTTGCATCAACCTTTGCTTCAGGCTCAGCCTTATCAGCTTTTGCCTTTGGCTCGGCTTTTGCCTTCGCCGGAGTTTTTGCAGGTGCTTTCTTCGCAGGTGCCTTTTTCGCAGGTTTATCGCTGGCGGCCTCTTTATCAGACGCTGCGGATTTCAGGGCAACCCCCAAAATATCCCCCAACACAGACCCAGAATCGGACGAGCCATACTGCTCTACCGCTTCCTTCTCTTCGGCAATTTCACGTGCCTTCACAGACAGGCTCAATTTGCGGGTTTTGCTATCAATCGCGGTGATACGGGCATCCACCTTATCACCAACAACGAACCGTTCGGGGCGTTGTTCATCGCGATCACGGCTCAAATCAGAACGGCGGATATAGGCTTTCATACCTTCATATTCCACTTCAATCCCACCATCCTCAATCTTGGTCACGACAACGGATACAACCGCACCGCGTTTCACGCCAGAGGTTGCCTCGGTAAAGGGATCTTCGCTCAGCGCTTTAACCGACAAAGAAACACGTTCCTTTTCGATATTCACATCGGTGACAACGGCGGTAATAGTATCACCCTTGCTATAATCGGCAAGAGCTTCCTCGCCCGAACGATTCCAATCCAAATCGGACAAATGCACCATCCCGTCAATATCGTTTTCCAACCCGATAAACAAACCGAATTCGGTGGTATTTTTAACAATACCCTCAATCTGGCTGCCACTTGGGTATTTTTCATTGAACTCTTCCCACGGGTTGTTCTGTGCTTGTTTCAAGCCCAAAGACACACGCCGTTTGGTCGTATCAATTTCCAAAATAACGACTTTCACCTCTTCGCTGATAGACACGATTTTGCCCGGATGCAGGTTTTTCTTAGTCCATGACATCTCTGACACATGCACCAAACCTTCAACACCTTTATCCAAAGAGACAAATGCACCGTAATCGGTGATATTGGTGATTTTGCCCATATGCATAGAATCGATGGGGAATTTGTCTTCCACACTCATCCACGGGTCGTCCTGCAACTGTTTCATACCCAAAGAAATCCGATGGGTTTCTTTGTTGATTTTCATCACTTGAACTTGGACGGTTTGCCCGACTTCCAAAGCTTCCGAGGGATGATGAATCCGCGACCACGATATATCGGTAACATGGAGCAAGCCATCAATCCCGCCCAAATCCACAAACGCACCGTATTCGGTGATGTTTTTCACAACCCCATCCACGGTATTGCCTTCGCTGAGCTGATCAACGATTTCGGCACGTTGCACGGCGCGGGATTCTTCCAAAATAGCCCGCCGAGAGACGACGATATTACCGCGTCTGCGGTCCATTTTCAAAATCACAAACGGCTGGGTGATATTCATCAAAGTCGCGGCATCGCGCACTGGGCGCACATCCATTTGAGAGCCAGGTAGGAACGCCAAAACACCGCCCAAATCAACGGTGAAACCGCCTTTAACACGGCCGTTAATCGCGCCATCCACCCGCTCATCGGCGGCGTATGCTTTTTCAAGGCGGAACCATGATTCTTCGCGTCTGGCGGCCTCGTGGGAAATGGTCGCTTCCCCGCGTGAGTTTTCGATTTGTTTTAAGAAGACATCAACGCGATCGCCGATGTTTATATCTGGCTCTTGTCCTGGGTCGGCGAATTCTTTTATATCCACGCGCCCTTCCATTTTATAGCCGACATCAATAATCGCCTGACCTGCTTCAATGGCGATAACCCGCCCTTTTACGACAGAGCCCACTTCGGGCGCGTCTACTTCGAAACTTTCGTTTAAGAGCGTTTCAAACTCTTCCATCGTGGCTTTTGCACACATATCTTATCCTTCGGGGCAAGCCCCTTTTGCCATAGGTTTGGCCGCGTGGGGGTGGTTTTAGCCCCGCCCACGGGTCTTTGGTTTCGTTGTCTGCCCGCGCAACATGGGTTTATGATAAGCCCAAAACGATTATGGCAAGAATCGGTTTAGTATGCCACGCGTACAGAATCGGGGTTTTATACTGGTTTTTGGGCGAATGCAAGGGGGTTTTTAGAGGAATTGTGGATTATGAATTGTAAATTGTGAATGGTTTTTAGGTTTTTTGGGGTAATCGCTTGACATAATTTGCAAAATAGCCATTATGTTGCGTTTGAAAGACAAAATCAATCTTAACGAGGGTACAATGGCAGAGCAAGAAATAAAGCCTGAACAAGAAATAAAATATATAAATATCAAGGATTTGGTCCTATGGACAGAAAATCCGAGGTATCCTGTTGATACAGTGGCGACAGATCAAGATATTGCCACGCTTGCTATAAGCACCGATGGGCGTAGCAGATGGAATTTGAAAACTCTTTTTAAATTGATGGGTAAGCGATATGATTACAGCGAATTACCTATCGTTTTTTATGTAGATGATAAGCCTGTGGTTTATGATGGCAACAGGCGTGTTTTAATTGGTAAGATTAAATATGGACATGTAGAAGTGGACTCCGATTATGATTTTTCAGAAATTGATTTTCCCGAAGAGCTTCCATGTAGTGTCTGTCATGATAAGGAAGTTGTGCTAGATAACATTCAGAGAAAACACGCAAAAGGCGGTAGCTGGAAACCACTCGAAAGAGATATTTTTAAGCATAAAGAAATGAAAGAGCCCAAATCTTTTTTTATGGTGCTTAATGAGGCAACAGGTATTATTTCAAACAATCTTTTTATGAATCAAGTTTTTGTAAAAGAAGAAGTATTTTCAAATGAAGCTTTAAAAGCTTTGAATATTTCTGGAAAAAATAATAGATTAGAATCGCCTTACAGTGACGATGACCTTAAAACCATTTTAGATAGAATAGTTAAGCTAGTTGATAATGAAAAAATTACAACACGTGAAAATCGATTCGGTATAATATCCTTACTAGAACAAGATGCCGAAATTTCTAATATTATATCAAAAAACAAAGAGAAAAAACGCCACCCGCATATAAATAAACCACAGCCAAATATAAATAAAGAATCTTCTGTTACTGAAAAAAAGAGGCCACGAAATAAATCAAAGGAAAGAACTTTATTCGGTAAAAATACACCTCATTTTAAAGATGATATAACAGAAAATCTTTTTTTTGATTTAAGAAAAATTCATAGCGAAATAATTAAAAAAAAGTATTCAGAGTATGCTACAATGATTGTGGTAATGGGATTAAGATTGTTATGCCAAGTCGCCGACAGAAAATATAAAAGAGACGTGAAGACATACATAGATAGATATTTTGATGACGCAGAAAAGGAACTTACTGATGAAGATAAACTTTATTTAGTTTTTCATAATGTACGGAAAAAAAATATGGCGCAGGTATTAAATGAAGGTGCTCATAAAAATTCCTATATAATCAGCAGAGACCAAACCGTTGCTCTATCGCTTATCATTGGAAAAATTCTAGAGAAAACCCATGGCGCAGAAACCTCCAAATAAATTTTATTCGCCTTTACGCTATCCAGGGGGCAAGACCAAGCTCGCACCGTTTATCAAAAAGCTTTTTGATGAAAACGACCTAAAGGGCTGTCATTATATTGAACCCTACGCGGGGGGTGCGGGTGTGGCTTTATCCTTGCTTTTGGATGGCTATGCCAGCAAAATAACCATTAACGATTTTGACCGCTCTATTTATGCGTTCTGGTATAGCGTTGTGTATAGAAGCAAGAAATTTTGTGAAAAAATTAACGACACCTACATTGATATTGACACATGGAAACTGCAAAAAGAAATTCAAAATAATAAAGCCAAAGCCGATTTATTCACCCTTGGATTTTCCACCTTTTATTTAAACCGAACCAACGTTTCGGGGGTTATTAAAGGCGGGCTAATTGGTGGCTATCACCAATCGGGCGAATACAAAATTGATGCACGATTTAATAAACCCGTCCTGATAGAAAAAATCCGTGCGATTGCCGAACATAAAAAGAAAATAAAAGTAACCAATAAAAATGCTTTGGCTGTAATCCGCACAGCCCCCAAAGACAGTTTTGTTTATTTTGACCCGCCCTATGTGGAAAAGGCAAACGGGCTTTATATGAATTTTTACACCACCAAAGACCATGAAAAAATTGCCAAAAAGATTATAGAAAACGCCGTGGGTTTTCGCTGGCTATTATCCTATGATAGTAATGATTTGATAAAAGAGCTATACAAAAGCTATGAAGACAACAGATTATCTTGGGGGTTAAATTATGGCTCGTCCAATAGAAAAGGAACTGAGGATATATTTTTGCATAAAGACCTTCGGTATAAAAAAGCAAAACACCTTTTAAAAACGCCAGACCTGCAAAGTGAGGGATGCCCCCCAAACATGGTCGCCATATAGGGGCTTGCCAATTCCCCCCGTTATTGCTAATATAGGACTTTATATTTAACAAAAACGACAAAGGTATCCTATGACCCAACAAACCCCCACCATCGCCATTAACGGATTTGGACGGATAGGGCGTTGCATCGCGCGCGCACTATCTAACATGCCGAACCCCCCCGTGAAACTAATTGCCATTAACGATTTGGCACCGCCCGCACACCTCGCCCATTTATTGCGGTTTGACTCTGTCCATGGGCGGTTTGACAAACAGGTAGCGGTAACGGACACCACCATGACGATTGGCGAGCTGAAAATCGCCCTATCGCAAAACCCCAAACCCGAAGAGCTAAACTGGAACGGGGTTGATATCGTGCTGGAATGCTCTGGTCGTTTTACCACGCGGGAGGCAGCCGCCGCCCACCTGCAAAACGGCAGCAAACGAGTGCTGGTATCGGCCCCAGTGAAATCCGCCGATAAAACGATAGTCTTTGGCGTTAATCATACCAGCCTGCAACCCGATGATTTAATCGTCTCAAACGCGTCTTGCACGACCAATTGCCTTGCCCCCGTGGCAATGGTTTTGGATGCGCATTTTGGCATAGTCTCTGGCTATATGACCACCGTCCATGCCTATACCGGCGACCAGCCGACTCATGACCGCAATCATAGCGACCTGTATCGCGCCCGCGCCGCCGCCCTGTCTATGATACCCACGTCAACGGGTGCAGCACGGGCTATTTCGCTGGTTTTACCGCAATTGGAAGGACGGATTGAGGGCTCTGCCCTACGGGTGCCAACCGCCAATGTGTCGATGATTGATTTGTCTTTTAATGTGGAAAAAGTGCCGAGCGTGGCGGAATTAAACGCCGCGATGCAGGCCGCCGCTTTGGGCGAATTGGCTGGGGTTTTGGCGTACGAGACCGCGCCGTTGGTGTCGGTTGATTTTAATCACACCGCCACATCCTCCAATTTTGCCGCACCCCAAACCTGCGTTACGGAGGGCGGATTGTGCCGTGTTGTCTCGTGGTATGATAACGAGTGGGGGTTTTCCAATCGTATGATTGATATGGCGGGATTGATGGCGGGGCAGTTAGGCTCTGAAACAGGTAAATCATGACCCTTCACCCCCAATTAAAAGTAATCACGGAGCGTATTATTAAACGCTCGCAAAAACCGCGTCGTGCCTATCTTGACATGTGCGATGAAAATAAAAACAATGGCGTGCGTCGCGCACATTTAACCTGTGGCAACCAAGCCCATGCTTACGCCGCGATGCAGGGCGATAAGGCGGCTTTGTTAAAAGAAAAAACCCCGAACCTTGGTATTATCACCGCCTATAATGACATGCTATCGGCGCATCAGCCGTTTGAAACCTTCCCCGAAATCATCCGCGAAGCCGCCCGTGCGGTTGGCGCAACAGCCCAAGTCGCAGGCGGAGTCCCCGCCATGTGCGATGGTATAACCCAAGGGCAAGCGGGCATGGAATTGTCCCTGTTCTCTCGCGATACCATCGCATTGGCTGCGGGAATCGCATTATCGCATAATGTTTTTGACGCGGTGGTTTTCTTGGGCGTATGCGATAAAATCGTGCCTGGGCTGGTTATGGCGGCAACAAGTTTCGGTCATCTGCCCGCCGTGTTTTTACCCGCGGGGCCTATGGCCTCTGGTCTTGGCAATGATGAAAAGGCCAAGGTGCGACAGGATTTTGCCACGGGCAAGGCCGACCGTGCGACCCTGATGCGTGCTGAAATGGCGAGCTATCATGGCCCTGGCACCTGCACCTTTTACGGCACGGCAAACACCAATCAAATGCTGATGGAATTTATGGGGTTGCATCTGGCGGGGACGAGCTTTGTGCCACCGAATACTCCGCTTCGCACCGCCCTGACGCAGGCTGGTGTGCAGCGTGCGCTGGCGTTATCCCACATCGGGGAGTCCTATCTGCCCGTGTGTGAGATCTTGGATGAAAAGGCCTATGTCAATGGAATTATCGGGCTGATGGCAACGGGCGGGTCTACCAATCTAACCCTGCATTTAATCGCCATGGCGCGGATGGCTGGGATTATTTTAACGTGGCAGGATTTTGCCGATTTATCCGCGATTACCCCGCTTTTGGCGCGGATTTATCCCAACGGGCTGGCCGATGTGAATCACATGACGGCGGCGGGCGGTTTGGGATTTTTAATCGGGCAGTTGTTAAATGCAGGCTTGCTTCACCCCGATACCAAAACGGTTATGGGCGGTGGGTTAGCCGATTATATCCAAGAGCCGAAATTAATAAACGACACGCTGACCTGGCAAGCGGGTGCGGATAAATCGCTGAACGATAAAATCCTACGCCCTGCCGATAATCCGTTTCAAACCCACGGTGGGCTGGCGCATTTATCGGGCAATTTGGGGCAGGCGGTTGTTAAGACTTCGGCCTTGGCGGAGGGTAATTTGGTGCATCGTGCGAAGGTTCGCGTCTTTGCCGATCAGCGGGGCGTTAAGACCGCCTTTCAAAATGGCGAGTTTAATGAGGATGTGATAGTCGTTGTTCGCTATCAAGGTCCCCGCGCCAATGGTATGCCAGAGCTGCATAACCTCACGCCAATTTTAGGGGTATTGCAGGATCGCGGATTGCGGGTTGCCCTGATAACCGATGGGCGGATGTCGGGCGCGTCTGGTAAAGTCGCGGCGGCGATTCATACCAGCCCAGAGGCGATTGAAAACGGTCCCTTGGCGTATTTGCAAACGGGCGATATGGTGGTGTTTAATGCTGAAACAGGTGTGTTAGAGGTGGAGGATAAAACGGTGTTTAATCGCAAAATCACCCACCCTGATTTGCGTGAAAATCAGCAAGGTGTTGGGCGTGATTTGTTCGCGCAATTCCGGGCGCAATGTGGCGCGGCGACCGATGGTGCGTGTTGCCTTTACTAAATATTTTTTATAAACTATTAAAATAAAAAGGATACATCATGGGTGAAATATTAAAAACTCCAAAAACCCCCGCCTTCCGTTTGGATGGCAAACGCGCACTGGTTCTGGGCGCAAGCTCTGGCATTGGGCAGGGTGCAGGTGTGGCTTTGGCGGAATACGGTGCGGAGGTGATATTATGCGCCCGTCGCGCCGATGGATTAAAAGACACGGCGGATATGATTAAACAAATCGGCGGAACGGCAAAAACAATCGCGCTGGATGTCACCGATACCACCGAATTGGCGGATATGATTGGGCAAAATGGTGCGTTTGATATTTTGGTGAATGCCGCGGGGATGGCACGGCATGGGGCGGCACTTGACACCGACCCGCAGGATTTTGACGCGGTCACGCAAGTGAATTTACGCGCCGCCTATTTTGCCCTACGCGAAGTGGCAAAGGGATTGATGGCGACGGGACGGGCTGGTTCGCTTATGACGATATCCAGCCAAATGGGGCATATTGGCGGACCTGACCGCTCGGTTTATTGCGCGACAAAACACGCGGTGGAGGGTATGACAAAGGCTATGGCGATTGAATGGGGTGCGGCAAATATCCGCGTTAATACGATTTGCCCAACCTTTGTAAGAACCGCCCTGACCGAGGCGACTTTTGAAGACCCCGCCCGCGTGGAATGGATAAAGCAAAAGATAAAACTCGGGCGGATTGGCACGGTAGAGGATATTATGGGGGTGGTTGTTTTTCTGGCAAGCGATGCCAGCGCGTTAATAACCGGCACCTCTATCTTGGTGGATGGTGGTTGGACGGCTGGTTAAACGTGAATGCAAAATACTTTTTACACGGGCGATAATCTTTATATTCTGGGCGGCATGAACAATGACTCTGTGGATTTGATTTATCTTGATCCGCCGTTTAATTCCAAACGTATTTATTCTGCGCCAAGTGGCAGTAAAGCCCACGGTGCCGAATTCAAAGATATCTGGACTTGGCGTGATGTTGATACCGACTGTTTGAATGTTTTGGATAATCACCCCACTTTAATAGAGTATATTTATTTAATTGGGCGAGTGCACGGCAAGGCGATGATGTCTTATGCTATGTATATGACGCAACGGATTATTCAAATGCACCGTATTTTGAAAGATACAGGCAGTTTATATTTACATGTTGATCCGACCGCCAGCCATTATTTAAAAATAATATTAGATGAAATCTTTGGCAAAGAAAATTTTCAAAATGAAATTATTTGGTGCTATAAAAGCGGTGGGGCGAGCCGTAAAAAGTTTTCAAAAAAACACGATACGATTTTGTTTTATTCAAAATCTGCCGCGTTCCAATTTTATTCCGTCAAACAAAAATCATATATGGGACTTGGCTATGCAACGGGGAATAAAAATATTACGCTCTTTGATGATGGCGATGGTTTAGGGCCTTATACAATGGTATTTCCAAAGGACTGGTGGGAAATTGGCATGCTGGCAACTTCGGCGAGGGAACGCACAGGCTATCCCACGCAAAAACCCCTTGCCTTGCTTCATAGGATTATAGAATCGTCTTCAAAACAAGGTGATATCGTGCTTGATCCGTTTTGCGGCTGTGCGACAACCTGCGTGGCAGCCCAGCAATTGGGCAGGTATTGGATAGGGATTGATATAGAATCCCAAGCGGTGGATTTATTGGTGCAAAGGCTCAGCAATGAATCGGTGCGGTTTGATGATTTTATTCACGCAGATAAAATACCGCCCTGTACAGATATTAAAATTGAAAAACCCTCTGTATCTATAGAGGAGTTGGTGGCGACGCTTCGCATCCGCGAAGGTGCGGTGAAAAAAATCTCGTAAGGATTTTTTGCCAAGCTAAAAAATTAATCGCTCACTTCAATCGCAACCGCCACGGCTTCGCCCCCGCCGATACACACGGCAGCAATCCCACGCTTCAATCCTTTGCATTCCAACGCATTGATTAAGCTGACCAAAACCCGCGCCCCAGACGCACCAATCGGATGCCCCAGCGCAACAGCCCCGCCAAAGATATTGACGCGGTTGCGGGCGATACCCAGCTCCTGCATACAGGCGAGGGGGACGACGGCAAAGGCTTCATTAATCTCCCACAGATCCACCGAATCAGACGACCAATCCAGCCGTGTCAGCAAGGTTTTTATCGCGCCAATCGGGGCGGTGGTGAACCATTCGGGCGCGCAGGCATGGCTGCTATGACCAACAATCCGCGCCCTAATCGGCAAGCCTTGCGTGTCATCAGCCGAGCCCAAAACCAGAGCCGCCGCCCCGTCAGAAATGGATGACGAATTGGCAGGCGTGACCGTGCCGCCCTTGGCAAAAGCAGGTTTCAAATGGGGGATTTTATCAGGGCGAGCCAGCCCAGGTGTTTCATCCGTATCAATCAGGGTTTTAGTGCCGCGTTTATCGGTCAATTCCACCGCGATGATTTCTTTGCCCGCCATGCCAGATTTCTGTGCGTCCAAAGCACTCGTTAACGATTGCAGAGTAAATTCATCTTGGGCTGCGCGGGTTATGTTATATTTGCCCGCAGTCGCCTCTGCATAACAGCCCATCAAGGTGCCCTTTTCATAGGCATCCTCCAGCCCATCCAAAAACATATGGTCAAGCATTTGCACATGTCCCAGCCTTGCCCCGCCACGCGATTCAGGCGATAAATACGGCGCACGGGTCATGTTTTCCATGCCCCCTGCGATGAAAAACCCCGCCTGCCCCGCGGCAATGGCGGTACTCGCCAAAATCACCGATTGCAAACCAGAGCCACAGACTTTGTTAATCGTGGTGCTCGGCGTGGCGGAGGGCAACCCCGCACCAATCGTTGCTTGCCTTGCGGGTGCTTGCCCCAAGCCCGCGGATAAAACACAGCCCATAAAAACTTCGGCAATTTGGGATTTATCAACACCCGCGTCCTGCATTGCACCGATAATCGCCTGTGCGCCCAGCAGTGGGGCGGGAGTCTCGGAAAAACAGCCCTGAAACGCCCCGATAGCCGTGCGTTTCGCGCCCAATATCACGCCATAATCTGTCATCTAACCGTGTCCTTTTGCCCGTTTTTTTATCGGTTGGCGACTCCTGCAGGACTCGAACCTGCAACCCCCTGCTTAGAAGGCAGGTGCTCTATCCGGTTGAGCTAAGGAGCCTAAATTCCTATTATACACGGATTTTAAAATACTTCAATGGGTCCAAACGGCACGGCGATTGGTGGCAAAATTCTCACCATAACCGCCATCGCGAATCACTGGCGCACGGTTTTGGATGGGCGCAATTTGATAGGGAATGTTGTTATCGCGGGCGTAGCGTATCGCCTGCTCCTTTGTGGCAAAGCGAATCGACACCTGCGTGTTCATATCACCACTGCTCGTCCAGCCCATCAGGGTATCCTTTTGCCGCGCGTCTTTCGGGGCGAATTCCAGAACCCAGCTTTTGCCGTGCCCCAGTTTATTCTGCCCTGCCCCAGACTGCATCACATTACGCGCGGGTTGATAGATTTTTGCAAACATGTTTTTGCTCTCCTGTTTCATGGCCTGTTTAATACCTTTGCCAGTATTATGGCAAAAAATCAGTATGAGTTCAAGTGCAATTTTAGGTATTAAATTATTAAACCCCATTCACAATCCCCAAAAACCCCGCTATACTCCCCCGCATGTCCCAACAGCAAAAAGCAAAAGTATCCGTTCACGACCACCCGAAAAGACAAGGCGGTCGTCCCTTTGTGTTAAAATCCCATTTTGAACCAGCGGGCGACCAGCCCACCGCAATAACCGAAATCATAGACCGCCTGAACGCGGGCACTCGCAACCAAGTTTTATTGGGCGCGACAGGCACGGGCAAAACCTTTACCATGGCAAAAGTCATCGAAGCCACGCAACGTCCCGCGATCATCCTTGCCCCGAATAAAACCCTTGCCGCCCAGCTTTATTCCGAATTCAAAGCCTTCTTCCCCACCAACGCCGTAGAATATTTTGTCAGCTTTTACGACTATTACCAACCCGAGGCCTATGTCGCACGCTCCGATACCTATATTGAAAAAGACTCGCAAATTAACGAGCAAATCGACCGTATGCGCCATTCCGCCACCCGCGCCCTGCTGGAACGCGATGATGTGATTATCGTCGCCTCTGTGTCGTGTATTTATGGGATTGGCGCGGCCGAGACCTATTTTGAAATGGTACAGGATTTGGTTGTCGGGGAAAATTACGAAATGCGCGGGGTGATGAAAAAACTGATTTCCCTGCAATATAAACGCAACGATGGTGCTTTTACGCGGGGCTGTTTTCGCGTACGCGGGGATAGTTTGGAGGTCTGGCCAGCCCACCTTGATGACCGTGGCTGGCGGTTGTCTTTCTTTGGCGAGGAGTTGGAAGCGATTACCGAATTTGACACGCTAACGGGTGAGAAAACCGATAAGCTGGAAGAAATCCGCGTCTATGCCAATTCGCATTATGTCACCCCAGGGCCGACTATGAAACAGGCGATTGTTGCCATTCGCGCCGAATTGCATGCCCACCTAGCCGTGTTGCACCGCGAAAATAAATTGGTGGAGGCACAACGTTTGGAACAACGCACCCAGTTTGATTTGGAATTGTTAGAGGCAACTGGTATTTGCAGCGGGATTGAGAATTACTCGCGGTATTTAACAGGGCGGGCAGCGGGCGAACCCCCGCCGACTCTGTTTGAATATATCCCGCCCAACGCCATTGTTTTCGCCGATGAAAGCCATGTTGCCGTATCGCAAATCGGTGCGATGTATAAGGGCGATTTTAACCGCAAATCGACGCTGGCTGAACACGGGTTTCGCCTGCCGTCTTGTTTGGATAATCGCCCCTTAAAATTTGCCGAGTGGGATGCGATGCGCACGCAATCGGTGTTCGTATCCGCCACCCCGCAAAAGTGGGAAATGGAACAGGCCGAGGGTATTTTCACCGAACAAATTATCCGCCCAACTGGGCTGTTAGACCCGCAGATTGAAATCCGTTCGGTGAGCACTCAGGTGGATGATTTATTGGCAGAGATTCGCACGGTTGCCGCCAAAGGCCATCGTATTTTGGTGACCACTTTAACCAAACGTATGGCCGAGGATTTGACCGAATATCTGCACGAACACGGGGTGCGAGTGCGCTATATGCACAGCGATATTGATACTTTGGAGCGGATTGAAATCCTGCGTGATTTGCGTTTGGGTGCCTTTGATGTTCTGGTCGGGATTAATTTATTGCGAGAGGGTTTGGATATCCCCGAATGCGCTCTGGTGGCGATTTTGGACGCGGATAAGGAGGGGTTTTTGCGCTCTGAAACCTCGCTGATACAAACGATTGGTCGCGCCGCGCGGCATGTGGAGGGTCGGGTGATTATGTATGCCGATAGGATTACTGGCTCTATGCAACGCGCCTTGGATGAAACCGATAGGCGGCGGTTGCGCCAAATCGCCTATAATAAAGAACACAATATCACGCCGTTAAGTATTCAAAAGAATGTCCAAGATGCGTTGCGTGGCGCGTTTGCTGGCGATACCGATTTATCGCGGATACCGACGAAGGTGGATGATGTCCATGTTGGCAAAAATCTGCAAACCCATCTGGCGGAGTTGCGCAAGGATATGATAACGGCGGCGGAAAATCTGGAGTTTGAAGAGGCAGCGCGTCTGCGCGATGAAGTGCGACGGCTGGAAGCGGTGGAATTGGTGATATCAGAAAACCCCCTGACCCGACAAGCTGTGGTGGAACGCACCGTGGATGCGGTGTTGGATAAACCGCAAGTGCGTGGGAGGCGGCGGCGTTAGTTTTTGCAGATATTAATTAAGAGATTTTTGTAAATCTACGATTAACTGGGAAAATGATTTAACTTTTTTGCTCGCTTCAAATTTTTCGGTACTCAAAATATAAACACCATCTGTATCCGTTTCCGCTATCGCACGTCCTTTCTTCATAATTGGTCTATTGGCAAAATCACCGTCTTCATCCAAGGTAACAAAAAATACTTTTATTGTTTTCGTATAATCTTGGGCGCGGAGCTTTAAACACCAATACCCCGTCTGCGCAACTCTTTCACGCAAGGAAACTTTAATGGAAAGCAGTGCGATTACATCCCCTGATTCTGGTTTATACACAACAATATCTACATCAGGAAAATGATGCCCATATTCACCATAATCAATTAATAAATTGCGTTTTACTTTGCATTGCACCTTTGTCAGGTTATTACTATTGGTACGTTCTAATTTATTGCCATCCTCCATAGCAAGCCCTAATTTTCCTATTCTATCTGCAATAATATATTTGATAAGTTTTTCTAGATTTTTGCCTTTAAAAGCCCGCCATGATTGCCCGTGTTCATTCCCGGTAAAACCTGCTTTATGACGCGACTTTGCCAATTCAAGAACTTCAGATAAATGATTAAACGAATCGTCACCGTACTTGGTTTCAATTTTTTTATAAATTTCAAGTAAATTTTCAAAATTAAATTTCATTGTTTCCTCATAATCAAAATATATTCGGTAGGATAGGCAAACTTTTTATTGCTTTGGGAGGATGGCGCGAATCGCCCATTTATAGGATCACGTGTTGAAGGGAGCATTTTTGATGGAATTTCACGCATGATAATATCAACCAGTTTAAACCCAAGATTGGCTTGCTGTTCGGCAAAGACTTCGGCATTGCGTATAGCAACCCCCTTTAGGCTGGTATTGCCTATGACAAAACAAGTATGTCCGCCTGATTTTAACACCCGCGACATCTCATAAAATACTTGATTCATCTCGCCAAAATAAGTGGCGATTTCGGCTGCTGTTTTTTTGCATTTTTCATGCATGGTTTTAACAATATCATCTGCAATCGTGCTGTTCAATTCAAATGTTTTTAATTTGTTTGAAGCTGTGCCAATAAATCTTTTACGAAACGCCTGTATATCATCGGTAAAATTTAACCAAAGCGCACCCAGTTGGTGCAAATCAGCATATTCATAGGAGGTCACATAGGGGGGCGATGTAACGATAAGACTCGCCCTGCCATCATCAATCGGTACGGTTCTTGCATCACCACAAAAAGGACGACAGAAAACCTCGGTATTCTTGGAGTATTCCAAATATTCATAATACTCTTTATTGCCTTTTAACATAGATTTAACATGCCGTGCAAAAGCGGCAAAAGGCTCGGCTGGGATTTTTTCCAAATCGCGGGTTGGTTTATTGCTACCTTGGTTCCAAATAGAACAATTTTTTAGGATGTTGGAAAAAGCACACAAAAAGAAATTTCGGCTGGGCTCGGATGGTATTGCTTTAATATGTTCCAGTAAAAATGCAAGTTTTTGTTTGCGTTGGTCATCAAACCAATACTCTATTCTAGGATGAACTTCGCGGGTTTGAACTTTATCATCACAATAGCCATCAATGCTTTTGTTCAGTTCGGCATAGTGATTTAATAAAACGGATGGATTAACGGCAGTTGTTTTTGCTGTTGTGAGCAAATGCGCGACCGGATTGATATCAACACCAATTGATTTTCTGCCTAGGCATTTTGCCTCTATCAAAGCAGTGCCACACCCACAAAACGGGTCAATAACCAAGTCATTTGGCTCTGAATAGGATTGTATAAGCTCGCGGGCAATATGTGGAATAAATTTAGCTGGATAACGATGATAGCCATGCGTTATATAAGCGGTATCTTTACGCGTTTTATCGCTGAAAGCCCAAAAAGGTGATATTTTAACTGCGTCAAATTGCTTAAGAAGGGGTTCATCAACCAACATCAAGAATCCCAGCCATTTAATAGAACTACATTTATAGCAAATAAATCTAAAATCACGCCGCCTCCCGCGTTATTATTGGCGGGTTCGGGTGTGGGTGTGCTACCACCGCAAGCGGTCAAGCCAAACAGTGCAACACTTATCAAAATATAAATTGGTTTCATATCAAATTCTTTCTTGGAGGTTTTTGTGGTTTTTCATTATCATAGCCAAAATTTACACCCTTGGCAAGCCCAAAATCACTGCAAATCCGCAAACGCCTCTTGCAACCGCAACACGGCTTGCTCTATCACCGCACGGGGTGCGGCTAGGTTAAAGCGCAAAAACCCCTCCCCGCCATCGCCAAAAGTCGCCCCATGATTGGCAACAATCCGCGCACGGGTTTGCACCCGAGACAGCACCTCTTCCTCCGTCATCCCTGTGCCAGAAAAATCCACCCAAGCCAAATAGGTCGCCGCCAACCGCATCGACTCCAGCCCAGGAATCCCAGCAATCCCCAAATCGAACACATCACGATTACCCGCGATATACCGCCGCAAATCGGCCAGCCATTCGCCCCCATCCTCATAGGCCGCTTGGGCCATCATTAAACCAAACGAATTGGGCGAATTGCCCGCCGCCGAATTCGCCCGCGCAAACCGCTCGCGCAAACTATCATCGGCAATAATAACATTGCCAACATACCCCGCCGCCAGATTAAACGTCTTGCTGGCGGCCGTTAACATCACCAACCGATTGGCTATATCGGGGGCAGCATTGCACATAGGAATATGGCGCACATCGTCCAAAATCAAATCATGATGCACCTCATCACTCAGCAAAATCAAATCGTGTTTTATGCAGAAATCCGCCAATTCGCGCAATTCCCCCGCTTCCCACACGCGCCCGCCCGGATTATGCGGGGAACAAGCAATGACTATCCGCTCGCGCCCGGTCATTTGGGCTTCATAAGCGTCAAAATCCATCTCATACCGCCCGTTGTTATGCGCCAGCTTACACTGCACCAATTCGCGGTCATTGGCGACGATAATACGGGTAATTCCGTGATAAACGGGGGTGAAACACATCACCGCATCGCGCGGTTGGCTGAACGCTTGGAGACAAACCGCCAGCCCATTAACCACCCCGTGGGTGGCAAATATATGGGACGGATCAACCTGCCAATCATGCTGGGTTTTCATCCAATTGCAAATCGCCGCGTGATAGGCGGTATAATCACCGTAATAGCCGAAAACTCCGTGTTCTGCATAGGTTTTCAATACCGCCAAAACGGCGGGAGGCGCGGCAAAATCCATATCCGCCACCCACATAGGCAGCGCGTCTGGCGCGGTTACACCAAAGCGCGATGCTATCCCATCCCATTTTTGCGAGTGGGTGTTTTTGCGTGGGATGATTTTATCAAAATTGGTTGTGGGCATTTGTTGGGGCTTTCTTTTTGGTTTTATTTTAGGTTTTCTTGTGGGGTTTCTTGCATAAACCGCGATTTTATCATAAATAAACCCCCATGTCATTATCAAATTCACCCAAATTGAAAATCCGCCTGCACCCCGATGCATGTTTGAAAAAACCCTGTGCGCCGATAGACATCGATTCGGCGGCGCGTGAATTGGCGCAGGCTATGTTGGAAACCATGTATAACGCCCCGGGCATTGGTTTGGCTGCCCCGCAAATTGGGCGTTCATCGCGTCTGTTTGTGATGGATTGTACGGATAAAGACACGGAACGCTCGCCGTTAGTTTTGTTTAATCCGGAAATCATGGAAGTTGCCGATGAAACCCACACGCAGGAAGAGGGGTGTTTATCCCTGCCCCGTTTGTTTGAGCCTATCACGCGGCCAGCGTGGGTTGTGATGCGGTATTGGGGTTTGGATGGGCGCGAGGTTGAGCAGAAGTTTGACGGATTATGGGCGACCTGCGCCCAGCATGAATTGGATCATTTGAACGGTATTTTATTTATCGATCACCTCAGCCGAGTCAAACGGGCGATATTAACTAAGAAAATGATAAAATATAAAAAGGATGTTTTGAATTTGACTGGGGATAAAAATGGGTAAATCTCTGCGTGTTATTTTTATGGGGTCACCCGATTTTGCCGTGCCGATTTTATCGGCGTTGCAGGGGGCGTGTGATATTGTTGCGGTATATTGCCAGCCACCTCGGCGGGCCGGACGCGGGCAAACGCAGAGGCCTTGTGCTGTGCATCGGGCGGGTGAATCGGCGGGGTTAGAGGTTCGGACTGTGGATGATTTTAAGGGGGATGCCTGTAAGGATTTTATGGATTTGAAGGCGGATTTGGCGATTGTCGTTGCCTATGGTTTGATTTTACCGACCAAAGTTTTGGATGCGCCAAGACTTGGCTGTGTGAATATCCATGCCTCGCTTTTGCCGCGTTGGCGTGGTGCTGCGCCGATTCACCGCGCGATTATGGCGGGGGATAAAACCACGGGGGTGTGTTTGATGCAGATGAATGCGGGGCTGGATGAAGGCGCGGTTTTGGCGTGTGAGAAAGTCGCGATTGATGCAGAAGATACGACCGCCAGTTTGGCGGGGAAATTGTGTGATATTGGCGCGGGGATGGTTGTGAAGGCTTTGCCTGATATTGAAACTTTGCAGGCAGGGGCGGTTGCCCAAAGTGGCGATATTACCTATGCTCATAAAATTGATAAAGCCGAGGCAAAGATAAATTGGCATGATTCGGCGACGGAGGTTCGCAATCATATCCATGGGCTATCACCATTTCCTGGGGCGTGGTTTTATTGCAAAGGCGAGCGGGTGAAAGTCCTGTCGGCACGGGTTGCAATGGATAGTGTTGCGGTGGATAAAGTTGGGACGGCAGGGACGGTTTTGGAATCTGAATCTGATCTAACAATAGCCTGTGGCGAAGGTGCATTAGATCTATTAAAATTGCAACGAGCCGGTAAAATCCCAATGGATGTAAAGACGTTTTTGCGCGGGTTTCCTATTGCGCAAGGCGATAATGTTAGTGATTAATCCCTAACAAAACCGCTTCCTTGGTTTTGGTAAAATCGGATTGAACCCAAATGCGCTCGCCCTTTTTTAACAAATCCCCCAATTCACGACCTTCGGCAAATGCCATCAAATCCGCCGCCTTTATCGGGTGTTTATTTTGCTGGTTGGCACCGAAATCTATCTGCTCTAAAACCGCTTTATCCAAATTTTGCCCACGCTGAACCGCGTGATACATCACCGCCGCACGGGCAATATCCGCACCATGATAATAGCCCAAGGCAGAGTTTTTTATACCAGAATCCAACACCTTGCCCGCCACTAAAACACCCGTGTAGGATTTCTTTTCTGCGTTGCTGAGGCGTAAGGCGGATTCGCCCTCCGCCACGCCTTGCCCGCCCAGAATTGCCAAGCGAAATATCCAATTCACCCGCGCCCCAACAGCCGTTTCCAAATCAATAAACCGCGTGATAAAATCGGCACGACACCCCGTAATAATCCGCGTTAATAACCCCGCACCCTCCATCGCCAGAATCGCGGGGGCAGGGTTCGGCGCGGATAATAAAAGACGAAATTCGGTGCTAATCCGCTCTTGCGATAATCGCGCCAAAGCCGCACCATTCGCACCACAGGCGGCCAAACCCGCCGCATCCAATTTATCGCCACCATCAGCACCATACTCTGCACCATACAGTGCCGACATCCGAAAAAACCGCAAGATACGCAAGCCATCCTCGGCAATACGCTGCCCCGCGTCACCAATAAACCGCACACGCCCGCGACGCAAATCATCCAGCCCAGACATCGGGTCAAACACCATGCCAGCCGCATCCGCATAAAGCGCGTTCATGGTGAAATCGCGCCGCCCAGCATCGGTCTTCATACACTCAGAAAACGCCACCTGCGCGTGGCGACCATCGGTTTTTATATCACGGCGATAGGTGGTGATTTGGAAAATCTGCCCGTCTAAAATCCAGCTAACCGTGCCGTGTTTAATCCCTGTTGGCAGGGTTTTTATATGGCTCGCCCGTCCCAGTTCCATAACCTCATCGGGCGTGGCGGGGGTGGCAATATCAATATCGGTAACAGGCAAATCCAGCAGAGCATTACGAACACAGCCACCGACAAAATACGCGGGGAAACCCGCATTGGCAAAACACTCCATAACCCGTTTAACGGGCGCATCGGTCAGCCACGCGGGGGATATTTTTATCCGTGACTCATCCGTCATTGTCTTTATCTTTATTCGCCTGAAACCCAACACTATCGGGGGACAGAGTATAATGCGCCCCGCAAAACTGGCAATCGGCGGTAAGGGTATTATCGGGCAAAGTCATCTTTTCAATATCCTTGGCAGAATAAATCGACAAGGCCTGTTTCACCCGCGATTTGGAACAAGTACAGCCGAATTCCACCGCTTGGGCTGGGAAAATCCGCAAGGATTCCTGATGGAACAACCGATACAAAAGCGTCTCATGGGGTAGGGTTTTATCCAAAAGCTCTGCCGATTTTAATGTGTTAAGATGGGCGAGGGTACGTTGCCAATCCTCACCCTTTTGCGCGGCATCGGTGGTATCGGCGGAATTGGCGGCAAGGTGTTGTACCATCATTCCCGCGACTGACCACTGGGACGGGTTCGTGGGGTTGGCTTTTTTTGGTGTGCCGATTTTCACAACAAACCGACTGGGCAGTTGTTCGGATTGATGGAAATAGGTCTCCGCACAGGAGGACAAAGACGCGCCCGAAAGCGGGGTGATTCCCTTAAACGGAGTCATCCCCTGCCCTTGGTCAATAAGAATGGCAAACGCCCCCTGCCCGATTTTTTTAAACGAGGCTTCAAGGGTTTCATCTTTGGCGTTCCCGTTTGTTTTCTCATTTATTTTTTCTGACATACGGTCTTTGTCAAAGCTGGCGTAGGCACGGATTTTTGCCGCACCATCGGCGGTACTTGGGGCAAAATAATCCGTGGCAATCAGGCGAATCGGTCCATCGCCACGGATTTGCAAGGACAGCTTCCAACGCAGTTTAATCGTTTGCCCGATAAGGGCGGAGAGCATCACAGCCTCTGCCAATAGCATCAGCACGGCGGGCGGATAATCGTGCTGGTCAATAATCGTGTTTAGGGTCGTATCAAACCGAGCAATCCGCCCACGGGTATTGGCACCGTCCAGTTGGAAAGGCAGAACCAAATCGCCCCCCAAATCGCTTGGCGGGGCAGTATCAGGGATTTTTATTTTTTGAGTCATGATTTTATTAGGGGGGTTATTTTGTTTCATCCCCCTTATAGCAAAAAAACCATAAAATACCACAGGGATAATCCCCACTCAATTATACTCTATCACCGCTCAATAACCAGTGCCGAAATATCATCCTCAAACCCCGCTTGACCTCGGTATTTTTTCACATCCTTTATCAGACCAGGCAGGAAATCATCAATCGCGCTGGCTCTGTGGCGTTTGATAAGAGCGATTAAACCTGCCTCCTCCAACCCCACGCCTTTGGGATTTTCACACTCCACCAAACCATCGGAATAAATCAACACCCGTGCGCCCCGTTTTACATCAAAAGCAAAACTTTCATAGCCCGCATGTTCCACCAATCCAATCGGTATCCCACCCGTGCCGAGTTTTTGCACACCCGCACCCGCCCCAAAAACAACAGGATGCGGACTGCCCGCCTGTACCATCCGCCCGGCCCCTGTTTCAAGGTCTAACGTGCCATAAACCAGGGTAAAGTATAAATCGGATTCCACCATATTCAGCATCAAATCGTTTAACAAATCCGCCACCTCGGCTGGGTCACGCAAACGATAGCCCGCTCCATCGGCATCAAACGCGATATTCCGTGCGGGATTATCGGGATTAAAATACGAGCCCAACCGCACCCCCAACAAAGCCGACGGCACGCCATGCCCGCAGACATCCAAGCCATAAAACCCAAGGCGGTTTTCATCAATGCAAAAATATCCCAAAACATCGCCGCCAAGATGCTGGCTGGATTTGAACGCGGTATGAACCGTGGCGTTTTTATACTCGGCACGGCTGGGCGGCATCATGGCGCGATGCAGTTGACCTGCCTCTTTCAAATCGGTTTCAATCACCTGATAGGCGCAATTGAGACGTTCAAACGCCTGCGCCGTTTGGGTTTGCTTTTCTTGCAATTCTGTGTGCATTTGTAACAGACGGGCGGCGGCACGGAGCCGCGCATTCAATTCTATCTTTGCGATTGGTTTTATCAGAAAATCATCGGCACCCGCGCCCAAACCCTTGGCAATATCAAGCGTTTCGGATTTCACCGTTAGCAAAATAAAATAAACATAAGGGGAGGCTTTTGGCGGAGTTTTACGGATTTTTTCACACAAATCCAAACCCGACATCTGTGGCATCATCCAATCGGATAAAATCACATCAATCGCTTGGGTGTTAGCAATATGTAACGCCGCCTTACCCGAATCCGCCTCAACATAATCAAACCCAAACTCCTGCAAATGACGGCATATCAGGCTGCGCTGGGCTGGCGAATCATCAACAACTAAAACACGTAGTTTCTTTGGGGAAAGGTTTTTTGGGAGAGGGGACATAGCGCATAGATAATCAGTTTTGCCTTGTAAATCCTTAATCCGTACGAAAAACACGGCAAAAATACGCCAAAGAAAAGCGTAAAACTGCAAGATATTTTTAAATGTTTTGTCGCTATAAGGGGGGCGAGTATTAAAAAGGGGGGGATTATGATTGATAAAACACGAATTGGGCAACTGCGTGCCGATATAGGCGAGGATGATTTTTTCATTATTGTCGCGGGTTTTTTGCAAGAGGGGGAGGCGGCTCTGGCGAAATTACGCAGGCGAAATAAAGCAGGGGATGATTCGGCACAAATCCCCGCACTCTTACATTTCTTAAAGGGATGCGCGGTGAATCTGGGGTTTTGCGCGGTTGCCGAGTATTGCGAGACCCACAAAACCAATCCCGCACCAGATATAACCGTGCTAACCGCCCATTTCCAAACCGAACGGCAAGAGCTTTCCGCCCTAATCGGCGCGATTCCCCAAAAATCCGCCTGAATCCCGCCAATTTCCAAAAAATCCCCCTGAATCCACAAAAACCCTACAGAAATCCACTTGACTCATCATCGCTTTCCTTGTCCTATAGCTTCATCTTTCAAACCAAACAATTAAAGGAGATGAAAATGAAAGTTTTAACAAAAACACTACTATCCGCCACGATACTTGCCTTTGGCACTTTGGCGAGCACTGCCCTTGCGCAAACCGTGCGAATAGGGACGGAGGGTGCCTATCCCCCCTATAATCTGATCAACGATGATGGCGAAGTTGACGGCTTTGAACGCGAGCTGGGCGATGCCCTGTGCGAAATTGCCAAGCTGGATTGCACATGGGTAACGAACGAATGGGATTCGATTATTCCCAATCTGGTATCATCAAACTATGACGCGATTATGGCGGGGATGAGCATTACCGAAGAACGCGATCAAGTGATTGATTTCAGCGAGTCTTACTTTCCTGCCGACCCGTCGGCCTATGTCGCACTCAGCGGTGCCGATGCGATGGCTTTGACAAAAGTTGTCGCCGCCCAAGTCAGCACCATTCAATCCAGCCATGTTGCCAGTTCTGGTGCATCCTTGCAGGAGTTTTCATCCCCCGATGAAACGATTGCTGCCGTGCGCAATGGTGAGGCGGACGCGGTTCTCGCCGATAAAGCGTTTTTAGAACCGATTGTTAACGAATCAAATGGCGAGCTGGTTTTCGTAGGCGAAGATGTTATCTTGGGCGACGGTATCGGTGTGGGTTTGCGTGAAAGCGACCAGAAGCTACGCAAAAAGTTCAACAAAGCGATTAAGAAATTAAAAGCAGACGGTCGATTGAACGCGATGATTAAAAAATGGTTCGGGGCGGAAGCTGCCGTATTTTAACGGGTGGTTTTAATCCCCACCTTATTTGAAACTATACGGGGGCGCGGGTTCTGCCCGCCCCCCTGTTTAACACTGCCCCAAAATTTACCGTGTTATTATGTTTGAGTATTGTATCAATGTTGGCACGTTGGATGGGCTTAGCTGGCTATCGTGCTATCTAACAACCGGCAAACATCTGGCGTTCTACAAAAGTTTCGGCACTGTGATGATGCTGATTTTTATGGTCGCACCTCTGGCATTACTATTTGGCTTTTATGGCAGTTTTGCCATGCGGTCAAACTGGCGGGCGATTCGCTGGTTCGGCTGGGGCTATAGCTCTGTTGTTCGCGGCGTCCCCGATATCGTGTTTTTCCTTTTCGCCCCGATTGCATTAGACCAGTTAATAGAAGTTCTACGCCATAAATGGCTGTGTTCGGCAAGCACCGAACCCATCTGGCGTGGCAATGATTTTGTCGTTTGCACCGCCGCCAAAATGCCAGTCAGCAACGCCGCCGCTTGGGTGCATGATACCTATGGATTTTTGCTGGCGGTGGTGGCCTTTGCTATCGTTATGGGCGCGTTTGTTTCCAATGTTTTGGATGGCGCGTTAAAGTCCGTGCCATCGGGACAAATAGAGGCGGGTCGCGCCGTCGGGCTATCGCGGCGGCGAATCCGCCGTTTGATAGAAATCCCGCAGATGTGGATTTTCGCCCTGCCCGGATTATCCAATTTATGGCAGTTATTGATTAAAGCCACGCCTTTATTATTTTTATTGGGGATAGAGGATATCGTTTATTGGGCGCGGGAGCTGGGCGGGCAGAAAACCACGCTTTACACCTACGCCCATCCGGACTGGCGGATTTGGTATTTCACCGCCCTGATTGTGTTTTATTTGCTGGTCAGTTGGGCTTCGCAACAGGTGTTTGAAAAAGTGCATACCCACCTGTCACGGATTCACAATAAGGGGGAGTCGTGATGAGCTGTTATGACACCCTTTTTGATTATGGCTTACGGGCGTTTGGCTTTGGCGAACGCGGTCTGCCCCGTGCCGATATTGATTTGTGCCAACAAGTGGTGCTGATAGGCTCTGGCGTGTTGTGGAATTTATATTATATGATTATCGCGCTGTGTTTTGGGTTTTTCTTTGCCCTGCTTTTGGCAGTGGGGAAAAACCAACGCAATCGGTATATTCGCGGGCTGGCGAGCGGTTATGTTTATCTGTTTCGCGGCACACCCTTGTTTATTCAGTTTTTCTTTGCCTATGAGGTTTTTGTGTTATTGCCGAAATATAATATTGATATCAATCTTATTTTCACGACAATAACGATGGAAACACGGCTGTTATCGCGGGCTTGGCTGGGCGCGGTTTTGGTTTTGTTTTTAAATACCTCGGCCTATAGTGCAGAGATTTTTTACGGAGCATTGCGGGCAGTTCCATCGGCACAGATAGAGGCGGCGGCGGCTTTGGGCTTGCGTCCGTTTCAGAGGTTTCGGTTTGTCGTTTGGCCGACCTTATTACGCTATGCTTGGTCGTCTTATACGAACGAGGCGGTGTTTATGTTTCACGCGACAACTCTGGTTTATTTTTCCGCGTTTCCCGCGTGGCAGCAGAAGGGCGATGCCTTGTATTATGCCAATTATTTTGCCGAGAAGACGTTTAATCCGTTTATCGCCTATCCTTTGGTGGCGGGGTATTTTATTATCTGTACCTTGCTGATTATTTGGGTGTTTGCGATTATTGGACGGCGGCTCAATCGGCATGAGTTGGTGGGTAGGGATTAGGTGTTTTTTCGCCCCCACGCGTGGGCTTGCAAATTTCCACAAAATTGGCTAATACCCTGCCAAAAGGAAAAGGAAAAACCCCATGTCTAAAAATAAAAAAATAAAAAAAGTTGTGCTGGCCTATTCGGGTGGGCTTGATACCTCTATCATCCTTAAATGGTTGCAAACCGAATATGATTGCGAGGTGATAACTTTCACCGCCGATTTGGGGCAGGGTGAGGAACTGGAACCCGCCAAACAAAAGGCATTGCAACTCGGCATTAAACCGCAAAATATTTTCATTCGCGATGTCCGCGAAGAGTTCGTGCGCGATTTTGTCTATCCGATGTTTCGCGCCAATACTTTGTATGAAGGTCGGTATTTACTGGGCACCGCCATCGCGCGGCCACTAATTGCCAAGCATTTGATTGACATTGCACGGGAAGTTGGAGCCGATGCGATTTCCCACGGTGCCACGGGCAAAGGCAACGACCAAGTGCGGTTTGAACTGGCCGCCTATGCCCTGAACCCCGATATATCCATCATTGCACCGTGGCGCGAATGGGATTTAACCAGCCGTACGAAATTGCTGGAATTCGCTGAAGCCCATCAAATTCCGATTGCCAAGGACAAACGGGGCGAGGCTCCGTTTTCCGTTGATGCCAATTTATTACATACCTCGTCAGAGGGTAAATTGCTGGAAGACCCTTCAAAAGAAGCACCCGATTATGTCTATCAGCGCACCAATAGCCCCGAATCTGCGCCCGATACCGCGCAATATATCGAGCTGACTTTCAAACGAGGCGACGCAGTTTCGCTGGATGGGCGGGTGTTAGATGCCGCCGATATGCTGACCGCTCTCAATGAATTGGGGCGGGTGCATGGGATTGGTCGCCTGGACTTGGTGGAGGGTCGCAGTGTTGGCATGAAATCGCGGGGGATTTATGAAACCCCAGGTGGCACGATTTTAATAGAGGCGCATCGCGGGATTGAAAGCATTACTTTGGATCGCGGGGCGATGCATTTAAAAGACGAGTTGATGACGAAATATGCCGCCATGATTTATGATGGCTATTGGTATAGTCCAGAACGTGAGATGTTGCAGGCGTTAATTGATACCTCGCAGGTTTGGGTCAATGGCTCGGTGCGGTTAAAGTTGTATAAGGGCAGTGTTCAAGTCGTTGGGCGGTGGTCGGATGATAGTTTATATTCCGAGGCGCATGTGACCTTTGAAGATGACGCGGGGGCCTATGATCAAAAAGACGCGGCGGGGTTTATTAAAATAAATGCCTTGCGTTTGAAGCTTCTTGCTTCGCGGCGCAAAAAATAAACGATGAATGATGAGTGGTGAATAATTATTCGCTCACTGCCAAAATCGCGGTTTTAATCCCATGCAAAAATGACTCCGCCGAGGAGGCCGCAGAAAACAAATAAAACCGATTATCCCCCAGCCGTATCATTAACACCCCCAAATGATCCAGCGATGTTCGCGCGGAGGCGTTTATGGCAAAAGATTCCCGTGATAAATTCAACGGGCAGAGCCTTTCCAAAACCGATAAAACATCCACACCAGACAGCTCTACCCCGACCCAGCCGTGGCTCTGGTCGGTGCAATAACCCAGCGCGGATATTTGTTTTAAGGTTTGTTTTTCTGTTTGTTTTTTCGGGGGAGCATCACTGATAAAAAACCACTGGTCGGGCTGGGTTTGCACGATATAAACCCCGTCTTTGATAAAAATCTTTGGCGCGGTTGGCAACGATAACCCTAGCGTTTTTAATCCTTTTGCCACGGCGGTTTTCTGCCCGCGTGGCATGGCGAAAGACATTATGTTCATGGACAAGACCCGAACGCTACACGAATCCAAAACCAAATCCTCACCCGCCAAAATCGCGACCGCCTGTAAGGGTTCAAATGTTTTTACAGATTCTTTCACCGTTTTTGCCACAGATTTTTTCACAACTTTAACCATTTTGAATCGTCCCTTCTGGATCATAAAAATGCGGCGATACAATTTCTACATCACAGCTTGACCCGTGTAACCCATCCCAAGCGTGCAAAATATCACCACCGCGTTTGTCACCGTCTTTGATAAAACCTAAAGCAATATAACGCCCAAAACTCGGCGACCAACACACCGAAGTCACCCAGCCCAAATCGCCATCCAAATTCGGCACAGCACCCGTTTCAATAAAATGCGCACCCGCACGAAGCTGATGCTCTGGATCAACGGGGCGCACTCCGCACAAACGCATCGAGCCCTCTGCCATCATCGCTTCACGCCGTGATAAAACCGCGCCAACCGAATCCTTTTTCACCGATACCATCCGTGCCAAATTAAGGTTTAACGCGGTGGTTTGCCCGGTCAGCTCTGCCCCGGTGAAATGCCCTTTTTCAATCCGCATGACATTTAACGCCTCAACCCCATAGGGGGTTATTTTATATTTCTTACCGCGTTTCATAATATCGCGGATAAACGCCCCGCCAAACTGCGCTGGCACCGCCAATTCATACGCCAATTCCCCGGAAAACGAAATCCGAAACAGCCGAGCCTCAACCCCGCCGACCTGTACATTTGCACAGGCCATAAACGGAAACGCCGCGTTTGATAAATCCAAATCGGCAACCAGTTCGCCGACCAAATCGCGCGAACGAGGCCCGGCAATCGCGAACTGCGCCCAAGCGTCCGTTACCGAAATCAAATGCACATCAAAATCCGGACACAGGCATTGACGGGCGAATTCCAACTGGCGATAAACCAGCCCGGCATTCACGGTTGTTGTCGTCATAACAAAATGATTTTCACCCAACCGCGCGGTCGTACCGTCATCATAACAAATCCCATCCTCGCGCAGCATCAAACCATAACGCACCCGCCCAACCGCCAATTTGGCAAAGCCATTGGCATAAACGAAATTCAAAAACTTTGCTACATCGCGCCCTTGGATATCAATTTTGCCAAGCGTGGAAACATCACAAATCCCAACAGATTTGCGCGTGGCAATCACCTCGCGATCAACCGATTCGCGCCAAGTCGCCTCCCCCTTTTTCGGATACCATTGGGCGCGGTGCCATTGTCCAACCTCAACAAAAACCGCGTTTTTTTCAACCGCCCAGCCGTGCGAGGGAGTCAAGCGTTTTGCCATGTAATCCTGCCCCGTTGAACGCGCCCCAAAGGCACCCAAAGACACGGGGCTATACGGCGGGCGAAACACGGTTGTGCCGACTTCGGAAATCGCACGATCGCTCGCTTGTGCCAAAACCGCCAAACCCAAAACATTCGCGGTTTTGCCTTGGTCTGTCGCCATGCCCAAAGTGGTGTAGCGTTTCAGGTGTTCCACGGATTTAAAACCCTCTGCCTGTGCCTGCTCTATGTCCTTAACCGTGACATCGTTTTGCAAATCAACCCATGCGCGGGTGTTAGATTTTTTATCCTTTACCTGCCAAAATTCGCTTATCGCAAAAATCTGCCCCTTATCGCCCGCCGAAGGTGCGGGTGGCGTTTTTTTGGCAAACCCCAAATCCTTGGCAACCGATTTACCCGTTTGAGAGGCGGTCTTTAGCGTGTTATGCAAATTCATAACCCCCGTTGCCGCGCCAACAACACACATGCCTTTCGGCATTCCATCGGCAACAAAAGCACACAGCCCGGCGTCCCAAACAGGCCGCCCGCGATGATGACAGGTTAAATGCACATTGGGATTAAACCCGCCAGAGACCGCCAAACAATCGGTTTTAATCGTTTGATTATTTGTTAAAGTAATCGCTGAGATCGCCCCGCGTCCGTGCGTGGTTTTCACCTGCGCACCCATAATAATGGCGGTGTTGGACAGGGACAAAGGCGGGGCAATATCGCGCACATCAATCATTGCCGCGATTTCCACCCCCTTTTGTTTCAGGATATTTGCCGTATGCCACGCGCTATCATTATTGGTGAAAAAGCTAATCGCGCGACCCGTTGCCACGCCAAACCGCTCGGCATAAGTGCGAGTCGAGTCGCCCAGCATCACGCCTGGTCGGTCATTATTAGCAAAGGCGATGGAGCGTTCTGTTGCTCCGCTTGCCAAAATAACCGCACGGGTATAAATCCGCCACAGAATTTGACGGGGTTTATTTGACGCTAACAGTGAGGGGGGCAGATGGTCGGTTTTATTTTCCACCGCGCCATAAATCCCATGGTCAAACGCGCCAAAAACGCAAGTCCGCGTCATCACCCGCACATTATTCATGGTGGCGAGTTTGCCCGTTGCCTCCGCCAGCCAATCTTGTGCGGGTTTGGCGTTTATCAAATCATCCGCGCCCATCATTGCCCCGCCAAGGGCAAAATCATCGTGTGCCAAAATAACCTGCGCACCCGCCGCACCCGCCGCCAAGGCAGCACTGATACCCGCCACGCCCCCGCCGATAATTAAAACATCGCAATGCAAAAACCCCTTGTCATAGCAATCGGGATCGGCCGCGCCAGACAACCGCCCCAAACCAGCCGAGGCACGAATAATCGGCTCATAAACCTTTTCCCAAAACACCGCTGGCCACATGAAAGTTTTGTAATAAAACCCCGCCGATAAAAACGGCGATAGAAAATCGTTTATCGCCATGATATCAAACGCCAAAGGACCGCGATGGTTTTGACTGCGGGCAAATAAACCCTCATAAAGCTCTGCCGTTGTTGCGCGGGTATTGGGCGTGCCAAACGCGTTTCTGCCGATATGAACCAATGCGTTCGGCTCTTCCCCTCCCGCCGAAAAAATCCCCCGCGGGCGGTGGTATTTGAACGACCGCCCAACCAGCCGCACCCCGTTTGCCAGCAGGGCAGAGGCCAAGGTATCCCCCTCATACCCCTGCATCGTTTTGTTATTAAACGAAAACGATAAAGGGCGGTCGCGGTCAATTAATCCGCCGTCAATACGATAGGTTTGTTCGGTCATTTTTTTGTGCTCTTGCTAGGTTTGGATTTTTTTGCCACAGGTTTTATTGCTGTTTTTTTAGTATTATTTTTCAAATTTTTATTTAATTTTTGGGCAACATCCCGTGCCAATTCCACCCGCGAAATATCGTGGCTCATCGTACAGCGAGTCACCACCAAATACGACCTATCCCCATGCTCGTGATACCAAAGCTCACGATACTCCCCCGCCGGATTATCGCGCAAATAAACATAGTCATGAAATTTATCTTGCACCTGCGCGGCATCACCCGCCTGCCAATCAGGACGCACCAGTAAAGACGCATCGCCCAGATGCACAAACTCCTCCGCATCACGCGGTCCAAGTAAAGGATGCTCAATAATCATTTTTTTTACCTTCTTGCATAGTCATTTTTAATCCCCCCATTAATGCAGGTTCGGCTGTGCGCCAACACCTTTTTCATCTATCATCCGCCCGAGCTGAAACCTATCCAACCTAAACTCTTTCGCCAAAGGATGGCTCTCATCCTTCGCCAATAAATGCGCCGTAGCCAACCCCGACGCGGGTGTCGCCTTAAACCCGCCATAGCACCAGCCGCCATTAAAATATAAACCATCAATCCCAGTTTTATCAATAAAGGGCGAGCCATCCATCGACATATCCATAACCCCACCCCACATCCGCAATAACCGCGCCCGCCCCAAGGCGGGCATTACCGCCATCATATCGTTCATCACATGCTCCGCCGTTGGCAGATTGCCACGCTGAGCATAGCTGTTATAGCCATCGATATTACCGCCGAAAACCAACCCGCCTTTGTCCGACTGGCTGATATACAAATGCCCCGCGCCAAAGGTCACTACGCAAGGCAAAATCGGTTTTAATCCTTCCGTGACAAACGCCTGTAAAACATGGCTTTCAATCGGCAAACGCAAACCCGCCATTGCCATGAGACGAGAGGAATTCCCCGCCACACATGACACAATTTTCGCGCCATGAATCGTGCCTTTGGTGGTTTCCACCCCAAGGCATTTACCGCCTTTCATGACAAACCCCGTCACTGCGCAATTTTGAATAATATCCACACCATGGCTATCGGCACTACGGGCATAGCCCCAAGCAACCGCGTCATGCCGTGCCGTCCCCGCACGGGCTTGCAAAAGCCCACCCTTAATCGGAAACCGCGCGTCATCGTAATTCAAAAACGGCAACCATTTGCGCAAATCCTTTTGCGTCAGCCACTTTGCATCACTACCCGCCATTAACATCGCGTTGCCTCGTCGGGTAAAACTGTCAACTTGACCGTCGGTGTGTGCCAGATTAACGATACCGCGTTGCGACATCATGACGTTGTAGTTCAGGTCTTTCTCCAATCCCTCCCATAGTTTCAAAGAATGTTCATAAAACGGGATATTGCCTTTCAGCATATAATTGGAACGAACAATCGTGGTATTACGGCCAACATTGCCACCGCCTATCCAGCCTTTTTCCAAAACCGCCACGCGGGTGATACCGAAAGTTTTCGCCAAATAATGCGCGGTGGCAAGCCCATGCCCACCCCCGCCGATGATAATCACATCATAAGCGGGCTGGGGGTCAGGGTTGCGCCAAACGGGCTGCCAGGATTTATTGCCAGAAATCCCTTGTTTTAATAGGGTTAATAGTGAATAATGCACCGATACCTCTTATCTGCAAGTCTTCTCTTTTGAAACGTTAATTGGTATAATAACGCAAAAGAGCGGGAATATAAAGGGCATTCGCTCTTATTTTTGAAAAAGGAGGCATGGGTGGAAGATTGTGTGAAAAATTGTGTGGAAAATTATTTGTGGAAACCGTCTTTGTCGCGTCAAGCGAACAGTCGATTGGCGGCGTTTAGTGCCGAGTATTGGGCTGGACATACCGCCCATTTTAATACGGGTGGCTATGATACCCTCTATGATAATTTGTGGCAATGGTCGGTGAATAACCGCGCCGATTTCTGGCGGGGAGTCTGGCAGTTCTGTTCTGTACAGGGTGAAATGGGTGGGCGGATTTTAACCGATGAATCGGATATAAAAAACGCGCGGTTCTTCCCTGATGCGCGGTTGAACTACGCGCAAAATTTATTGGCTCGGTCGGGCGATAAACCCGCCCTTATCAGTTATGCAGAGGACGGCACACGCGGTGTTTTATCTTGGCAGGGATTGCGCGAACAGGTGAGCCTATTGCAACAGGCGTTAATAAATGCAGGTGTGAAAAAGGGCGACAGAGTCGGCGCGATTTTGCCCAATAACGCCACGGCAATAAGTGCGATGTTGGCAACGGCTAGTCTTGGCGCGATCTGGTCGTCATGCTCACCCGATTTCGGAGCGCGGGGGTTGCTGGATCGGTTTGGGCAAATTGAACCTAAGGTTATTTTTGCCTGTATTGATACGGTTTATAATGGCAAAGATTTTTGTCTTACGGAACGATTGGTGAATCTCATGCAAGACCTGCCAAGCGTGAAAAAGATTGTTCTCTGTGCTGATAAAAACCCGCCCGATATAACCGAATTTAACGGACGCGGTATTTTAATAGGCGATTTTATTGCGGATTATCACGCGGACACCCCCCAGTTTGAACCGATGAAATTTAATGACCCTGCGTTTATTTTATATTCCTCTGGTACGACTGGCTTGCCGAAATGTATCGTTCATTCCCACGGGGGGACTTTACTGCAACACCTGAAAGAGCACCAATTGCAATGCGATATGAAAGCGGGCGATCGCCTATTATATTTCACCACCTGCGGTTGGATGATGTGGAATTGGATGGTGTCTGCCTTGGCAAGCAAAGTCTGTTTGGTGCTGGTTGATGGCGCACCGATGTTCCCCGATGGCTATCGTTTGGCGGGGATTGCGGGGCGTGAAAATGTCACCCATTTGGGGGTGTCGGCAAAATATCTGGATGCCTGTGCCAAGCAAAATATAAAACCGAAAACGCGGGGTGCGTTGCCCGCTTTGCGGTGTATTCTTTCCACGGGATCGCCACTATCGCCTGCGGGGTTTTCCTATGTTTATGAAAACTGGAAGACCGATGTTTGCCTATCATCCATAGCAGGTGGCACGGATATTATCGCCTGTTTTGTCGGCGGCAGCCCACTGGACGCGGTTTATTCTGGCGTCTGTCAAAAACGCCATTTGGCGATGGAGGTTGCGGTATTTGATGAAAACGCTCACGCGTTGAAAAACACGGCGGGCGAGCTGGTTTGCACGGGTCCCCACCCCTCGCAACCCGTGGGGTTTTGGCGCGATGCGGATGGTGCGAAATACCATGCCGCCTACTACGCACGGTTTGAAAATATCTGGCATCACGGCGATTGGGTGGCGATGCATCCCTCTGGCGGGATGGTGTTTTATGGGCGCTCAGACGCGGTCTTAAATCCGGGCGGAGTGCGTATCGGCACGGCAGAAATTTATCGCCAAGTGGAATCAATGGCAGAGGTCAGCGAAGCCGTGGTGATAGGGCAAAATTGGGACAATGATGTGCGGGTGATTTTATTTGTGCGATTATCGGAGGGTGCGGTTTTGGATGAAGATTTGGTCGCGCGGATAAAAACGCGTTTGCGGGATAATGCCAGCCCGCGCCATGTGCCCGCAAAGATTATTTCGGTGCGCGATATTCCGCGAACGAAATCGGGTAAGATAACAGAGCTGGCGGTGCGTGATGTGGTTTTGGGTCGTGCGGTAAAGAATACGGAGGCCTTGGCGAACCCCGAGTCTCTGGCGTTTTTTCGCGGCTTGAAGGAGTTGGGGGAGTGAATTACGAAAAGATTTAATTAGCTTTGTTTTTTATGGCTTCTTTGGCAAGTACTAAAAGTAAAGGTTCTATTGTTTGAAAATTGCCTACCAACTCTAAATCATTAAAACCAGCAACTCTCTTATCATGCTTTGTTGTGTTACCACGTTCAGAAATAAATTTTACTGCCTGCCCAATATCTCTACGCTCACTGTTTGTACCAAAAGATAGATCATGCATTTTTTTATTTAAATACTCAGGAAATTTTGAACCGCCCCTACCATCCTCACTATTATTTCTACCACATTCAGCTGTTAGAGTTTCTATAAAAACCCAAGCAACAACATAAAGCAACGGCGTATGTTTTAATAATTCAATTTCGCAAAGCGAATAATAGATATTTTTAAGTTTGTAATTATCTAGCTGTTCTAATGCTTTCTCAAGTTCAATATTTACCGGAACAACTTTTGGTTTTTTAGGTTCTGTCGGTTTTGGAGAGGGTGGCGACTTTGGGGGTGATTTAATTACCGCACCACCCGCAGAGGTTAAACCTTCATTAGAAACATTTTTATTATTAATAAGTTTTTTAGCATAGTCTTCAGCTTTATCCTTATTTGTCCAAGAATTAATATTTTTTGCAGATACATCTGCTATGAATTGCTTAAAAGCAATAAGGTTAGCCCCAGATAAGTTTTTTAAAGAACCAGCATCGCGTGCTTTTAATCCAAGCGTATCGAGCATTATAGAATAGCTAAGCCAATTTTTGACCGTAGAAATTCGTCCAACCCTTTTACTTTTTAAAATAAACCCTTGTTCTTCAGCATAATCTAATACAGCCAAAGCAAATTTGCCTTGGTGGTTTTCATTATGTCGTGCTTTTTGTTCTGAATTCCACTGCAGTCGCCCCCGACCGTTGTCTGGACCTGCATGAGTTCTATTCAACCAAAGTTCAATTTTTTTACGGTCTTCATTGGTTTCTTCAAATTTTGCTACATAAATCTGTTTTGTTTTTTTCCACGCATAAAATTGTTTAGATATTTCATCAAAATCATCTTGACAACTCTTTGGTGATAACTTTGGATCGCTTAATAGCTTTAATGCGCAAATACGTCTGTTACCCTCGACACAGATAAAAGAACCATCCTTTTTTTCAATAACTGCAATTTGTTCAAAAGGGCTTAATCCATTTTCAGCAATATCTTTCGCCAACGCAATAATTTTTCCCTGCCCTTTTTCCTTATCGCAGAGATGGGCAATCACCTCGGCTTCAGTCTTAAAAGTTGCATGACGTGGATTTTCCAAGTCAAGAGATATCTTGGATAGTTCTGATAGTTTTAATATTTTATGTTCCATGCCAAACACCATAACCATTAGATGTAAAGAGTCAAGAAAAATCCTTGAAAAATACTTCAATGTGTCAAAAATATCACATATTCAGTATGTAATGTACTCTAATGCTTATTATAAATTAACTTTCGGTAAAAAACGTTTAGGGCAAATCATACAGGATATATGGACTTAGTAATATGACAAAAAATAGCGATGCTCGGTCAGGTAAAAGCAACTCTCCTTTCAGATACGCGGGGGGTAAATTTTACGCCCGAAAGTTAATTATGCAACACATTCCAAACACGGATGTTTATTGCGAACCCTTTGCGGGCGGGGCTTCTATTTTCTTTGCGAAAGAGCCGTCAGAACGATCTATTTTAAATGATATAGACAGGGATGTTATCAATACTCTAAAACAAATCAGAGATAATCTTGGTAAGCTATTAAAACTGCTTGACGGTATCAAGGCAACGAAAGAATGGCATGGATATTATAAAAACGAATATGAACCCAAGAATAAATTGCAAGAAGCGTTTAGATGGTTTTATCTGAATCGGACATCGTATTCTGGTATTATGAAAAAAGAAAATTGTTACTTTGGCTATGGTGATAAATATTCAATGAGACCTGAAAATTGGCCGCGCCACTTGCGAACTGTTTCTGATAGGTTACAAGGTGTTGAATTAACATGCCGTGATTTTGAAGGTGTTATTGATGATATGCCGCCCGAAAGTTTTCTTTTTGTTGATCCACCGTATTACAACGCAGACCAGAAAAAATTCTATCCGCATAATTTTGAAATGGCGGATCATATTAGATTAAAAGAATGTCTTGAAAGAAATAAAAACAGATTGAATTTTTTAATAACCTATGACAATTCCCCAGAGGTCAAAGATTTATACAAATGGTGTAAGGTTTTAGAAGACCACGAATGGCAATATACAATCAGCAGGACGGATGACCAAAAGAATGAAAAAAATCTTGCAAATGGATATCTTGGTTGTCGCAGTAAAGGACGGGAAATGTTTATAAAGAACTATGACGTTAAAAAAATAAAAATCTGTAATCCTGTTAAACCATTTTTATTGAATAAACCAAAACTGGTGTTAGCATAACCGCTATCCACCCAACCGCGCCGCATCCCGCGCCAAATCCTCTATCTGTCCCCAGGCTTTGTCGGCAACTAATTGTTTCGGTGCGACCCAGGAGCCGCCGACACATATCACATTCGGCAGGGATAAATAGCTGGGGGCAAGGGCGGCACTAATCCCCCCAGTTGGGCAGAAGGACATCATCGGCAGGGGACCGTTTAACGCCGATAATAACGCGACACCGCCGATGGACTCAGAGGGGAAAAATTTGCAGAAATCATAACCGCGTGCCAACATCGCCATCGCCTCTGACGGGGTGGCGATACCCGCCAGCAACGGCAAATCCTCCGCTTCACAGGCATCAATCAATCCGACAGTCGCCCCAGGCGAGACGGCAAAATCGGCACCAGCCGCGCGGGCAGCGATAGCATCCTTTGGGCGCAAAACCGTGCCCGCACCGACAACCGCATCTTTAATTGTTTTCATCTGGGCGATAGCATCAAGGGCAACAGGGGTTCGCAAAGTGACCTCCAAAATCGGTAAGCCACCCGCGATTAAAGCCCGCGCCAAAGGAGCGGCGTCTTCCACGCGTTCAATTTCCAAAACCGCAATCACGGGGACTCCCGCCAATAATTCACGGGCGCGAGTGCTGGATTCTTTTCCTGTTAATGCCATTTTTATTTTATCCTTTTTTATGCAAAAATATTATGAAAAAATAATAGACGCGAGCCGCCGCCGACCCGCCTGCGCCAATTCATTATCCGCACCCAAGGACTCAAAAATCTTTAACAATTGGTCTTTCGCGGCCCCGTCATTCCACGTGGCATCGCGGGCAAAAATCGCCAGCAGAGCGTCCATTGCCGCCTCTGGTCTTTGCGCTGCCAGCTCTGCCAAAGCCAAATCAAACTGGGCGGCAAAATCGTTGGGGTTCTTATCAACCGCCACGCGCAACGCAATTATATCGCCAACGCCACGGGCTTGGTCAATCAAATCCATCTGGGCAGTCAGCGCAATAACACCCGCATCCGCCGCCAAATCTGGCGTGGCCTGCGCCAAAATATCGCGTGCAGACTCCATATCCTCGGCGGCAATATGGGCGCGAACCAGCCCGATAAAGGCGGGGATATTGGCGGGGTCTTCGCCCCGCACCGCGGCAAAAACCTCAATCGCGCTGGCGGTATCGCCCGCGTCCAGCATTTTTTGCGCCTCCTCCACCGCCTGTTCCAGCCCGTCATCGGGCGCACCGCCCAGCAAACCCGCGACAAAGGTTTTCACCTCGGACGGAGTCTTCGCCCCCATAAATCCATCAATCGGTTGCCCATTGACAAAGACGAAAACGGCGGGGATGGATTGGACACGCAGGCTCTGCGCGATGCGGGGGCTTTTATCAACGTCCAGTTTGACCAGTTTGATTTTGCCCTTGGCGGCGGTGACTTCGGATTCCAACGCGGGGGTCAGGGTTCTGCACGGCTCGCGCATAGGCGCGGTGAAGAGGACAATCACGGGTGTGGTTTTGGAGGCCTCTATGACATCGGCCATAAAGGTGGCTTCGCTCGCGGTCTTTATTATGTCGGTTGCGGGGGCGGGGGTGTTGAGGTCTAGCATGGGTGTTCGTTTTTATGTTTGGATGGAAATAGTCTTTTAGCGGGTTTTCAATAAATTGGCAAGGATTTTTAATAATGAATATTTTTGCCACGTCTGGGCTGGTCGGTATTTTGAAAAATAACTAACCCCTAAACATCCACAACTAAAAACACCGGCACATGGTCAGACGGCTGTTGCCAGCTACGGGTGTCGCGCACTATCCCCGCATCTTGCACCGCATCCGCCAAATCGGCACTCACCCAAATATGGTCTAACCGCCGCCCACGGTCACGCGTCAAATCCTCCGGATTCCACAAAGGCACACGATAGGTCCACCACGAATACCGCCCGCGCCCCGTATCAGGCAAATACGGCGCGACCGCATCAACCCATGGTCCGCTATCGCGCATCGCATTCAATCGTTCCACCTCTGCTGGTGTGTGGGAAATAATCTTCATCATTTTTTTATGGTCATAGACATCGGCAGGCGCGGGCGCGATATTAAAATCGCCAAGGATAATGGATTTATTCACGGGTTCCGCCAAAAACCAATCGCGCATTTCCTCGACAAACCGCAGCTTATGGTCAAACTTTTCATTCTTCACCGCATCGGCAATATTCCCGCCAGAGGGAATATAAAAATTATGAATCCGCAAGCCGTTTTCCAACTGCCCCGCGACATGGCGAGCATCCCCCTTGCCAACAAAATCACGCGAACCCGCGTCCGTCATCGGCAAACGCGATAAAATCGCCACCCCGTTATAGCCCTTCTGCCCACGTCCAATTAACGAATAGCCAAGGGCGGAAAACCCCGCCCTCGGCATATCTTCCAGTGGCGATTTACACTCCTGCAAGCATAAAACATCGGGGGCACGGTCGCGTAAGAGACGCAAAACCGACTCCTCTCGCAACCGCACCGAATTGATATTCCACGTGGCAATGGTGATCGCCATTAGGCAACCAGTCGATAGCCACCAGATTCGGTCACCAGCAGGCGCACATTTGTGGGATCGGGTTCAATCTTTTGACGCAAACGGTAAATATGGGTCTCTAACGTATGGGTCGTGACTTCGGCATGATAGCCCCAAACCTCGTGTAATAAAACCTCCCGCGCGACAACGCCTTCTTGCGAATGATACAGGAATTTCAAAATATTGGTTTCCTTTTCGGTCAGGCGGACTTTTTTATTATCACCGGTAAAGAGCATCTTTGCCCCAGGTTTAAAGGTATAAGGACCTATGCCAAAACTCGCATCTTCAGAGTGTTCATGCTGACGCAATTGCGCGCGAATCCGTGCCAAAAGCACTGGGAATTTTATCGGTTTGGAGATGTAATCATTCGCGCCCGCGTCCAGTCCGTAAATTGTATCAGAATCGCTGTCTTGGGCGGTCAACATGACTATCGGGCATTTTATCGCTTGCTTGCGCAATAAACGGCACAATTCGCGCCCGTCCATGTCAGGCATCCCGACATCCAAAATCACCAAATCATACATGGCTTCCTTGGCACGAGCCAGCGCCGAGGCACCGTCTTCGGCTTCATAAACATCAAAATCCCCGCTGAGGACAAGCTGTTCTGCCAAAACCTCGCGCAAATCACAATCGTCATCGACAAGCAGTATTTTTTTAAGATTGCTCATTTTTTTTGTTCCTTTTGTTTTTAGTGCGGGGGGTGAATTTGTGTCCCGCTCTTTGTTAAAATGGCGATTTTTTCGGTAAGTTCAATGAAAAGCGTCAGGGCTCACGCGATAGTGTCAAATTCGGCTAAAATGTTTCATTTTTGCCAAGGTGGCGGTATAATTTCGCGTGGTTTTGTAATATAAGCGGGGGTATTATGACAGTGAAATCGACATTAGCTCTGACAAACAGCGAACAAATTGCCCGTATTAAAACAAATTTGCGCGTGGGGGCGGGGTTTGTTTTGGATGGGGACGCACGGCAATGGTTGGTTTTGGCGGCGGAATCTTTGGATGGCGGGCGTCTGGCTGGGATGCATGATTTAGGTGCAGTGTCCATGATTATCAGCGGACGGCGGGCGCAAACATTATCGCTTTGGTCTCCGCAGACGGATTATGCTGCTGTTGCCGTGCCAGATATTGCTGATTTTTATTGGGTACAAGCCATGGCCGATCCGTCCTGTGATTTGAATGTGCCACTAAAGGGGCCGTTTGGCGCGGGGGCGGAGTTGCCTGATGGGATGGCGAAGACTCTGCTGGATTTGTGCAAATCTGCCTATCTTTTGCCATCGGTTCTGGTTGTGGAATTAGACGAGGACGCGAACGCGGATATTGGATTAGACACGATAGCCCACGATATTTTGCACGCCCAGCTAGCCCGCCCCCCACAGGTGCAATTAATATCCTCGGCCCGTGTGCCTTTGGCGATGTGCGCCGATACAATTTTGCATACTTATCGCCCTGATGATGGCAGTGCCGAGCATTATGCGATAGAAATTGGGCAACCCGCCCGTGATTCGGCGGTGCTGGTACGGTTGCATTCCGCGTGTTTCACTGGCGATTTGCTGGGTAGTTTGAAATGCGATTGCGGGGCGCAATTAAACACGGCGTTAAACCGTATGGTGGCGAAAGGTGCGGGGGTGTTGCTCTATATGAATCAAGAGGGGCGGGGTATTGGACTCGCCAATAAAATGCGTGCCTATCGGTTGCAGAGCCTCGGCTTTGATACGGTAGAGGCGAACCATCGGCTGGGGTTTGAGGATGATGAACGCGATTTTGCCCTTGGCGCACAGATTATCCGCGCCCTTGGATTTGGGGAAATTCACCTGATGACGAATAATCCATTGAAGGTTAAGATGATGTCCTCGGCTGGGGTGTCGGTGCGCGAACAGGTGCCGTTACGGGTCGGTAAAACCGCGCAGAATGCTGATTATTTACATACCAAAGCGACAAAATCTGGGCATGTGTTGTAAGGGTTTTTTGATGCTTTTTTGGGGAAATTTATGAAAACGGCTGGGTTTTATGATTTGGTGATTACGCCTAGGCAAGCCCGCTTTTGCGGGCAACACTTTGCCATTAGCATTGGGTTTGGCGGAATTGGTGATAAAGGGGGGGAGGGCGATGGTATCACCCCAAAGGGGCGGTATCGGTTGTTATCGGTGAAATACCGCGCCGATAAACTCTATCCACCGCGGGTGGCGGGCGCGCGGGTTGCGCCGATTTATCGCGATGATATTTGGATTGATGATACCCGCAGTGCCGATTACAATCGGGGTTTGCGCTGTTGTAAGCCCGCGTATAGCCACGAGCGGTTGTACCGTCCAGATAGGCTCTACGATATTATTGGGGTTTTGGATTTTAATATGGCAGAAACCCCTGAAAAACCTTGCCCTGGTGCGGGCTCGGCGATTTTCTTGCATGTATGGCGTAGCCCGTCGCATCCGACCATGGGGTGTGTTGGCTTTGCCCGCCCCGATTTATATTGGATTTTTCAAAACTGGCAAAGACAAAGCCGCGTGGTGATTAACGCCTAAAAATTAAAAATTAAAAATTATCTTCAATCTTTTTCAACAGCTTTAAGCGTCTTTCGCCCAAACTAGATTCGGTCACCTTGGCCTTCTGTTCATCAGAATAGGGCGCACTAACGGGATCTTGCACACCTTCCAATCCCAAATAATTGGCGTTTAACAGACCAATCTCTGCCAAAATCGTATAAACCGCGATAAATTCCTCCCGCTCAGCCCGAATGAAGTTTGAACGTGCCGATAACAGCTCCTGCTCCGTATCCAAAACATCCAGAGTCGTCCGTGCACCCAATTTCGCCTCTTGCGTGATACCTTCAAACGCCAATTGCGCCGATTCTATCTGGCTTTGCGCCGCCGCTTTTTCAGATATTGTCGCCCGCCAATTCGCGTAAGCCGAATAGACTCGCTGACGTTGACTGCGTAACTGGTCGCTTAATTGCGCACTGGCCGCCAATATTCCCGCATGTGCCGCCCGCTTGGCAGAGTTCAACATCCCGCCCTGATACAAAGGCACGTTGAGATTCACCGATGCCGTTAAAACATCCGATTCTTCTGGAAACTCATTGCTGCGGGTAATCCCATAATTCACACTCCCCGTCACACTCGGCACAACCGTGCGATAGGCGCGTTTTAATTGAAACTCGGCCGCGGTAAGGGTCAATCGAGCCGCCAAAATACTGGGATGTTTTGCCAAAGCAAGGGTTTCCGCCTCATCTGCTGAGGGCGGAATATCGGGGGTGAAATCGGGCATCATCAAATCAATCGGGGCGATGCCGATGACGGATTGATACTGCGCGATGGAGGATTTTAACGTCCCCTTGGAGCGTTCCAAGCGACCCGTTGCCGCCGCCAGCCGCGCCTTTGCTTGGCTGACATCAGTGCGAGTCACCGCACCCAATGCGAATCTATCTTGGACGGCGCGGGCTTGTTCGGTTAAAACACGGACATTGTTTTCGTTTATGGCGATTTCTTGTTGGTGGCTCTGCACATTAAAAAACGCGTTGATAGCCATTAATAAAATCGATTGCTCGGTTAGGATTTGGTTTTGCCTAGCCCGTTCGGATTCGGCTATGGTTGAATTGATATTGGAAAAGGTACGCCCGCCGTCCCAGATTAATTGTTCCACAGCGATACTGGCACGTTGGGTGTTGCTGGCGTTCAAAATACCTTCGGTTTTCGGTTCAGTCCGTCCAGCACTCGCACTGAGATTAACAGTGGGTAAATAGGCGGCACGGGCGCGGGCAATCGCTTCGTCCGATTGACGGACAGCAGCACGGGAGGCGCGGAGCTGGTCGGAGGAAGTATAGGCCGCACTTAACGCATCCTTTAAACTGGTTTGGGCAAAGCTGGTAGAAACGCCTAATGGAACACCCAAGGGTGCGCCAAGCACAAAACTAGCAAAAACTATGCCTATTATCTTTTGCATTTTATTATTATTTTTATTTTTTTTACTCTGTATCATTTTTCTGTTCCTGTTTTTATTATTATAGGTTTCATCGGTTAAAATGAAAACCCCGTTTCCATATCAAATTCCGCCAATATCGGCGCACTCGCATCAAACGCATCACGCCAAGCAATCGCATCATTTATCTTTATCCCTATACGACATTTGCCACCCGCACCTTGATTAAAAATCGCACAAATCCGCCCGCCGTCATTTAATTGCGCAATCAAACGCGCCGGAATAACCTTCACCCCGCCTTGAATAATAATCACATCATAGGGACCATGGCGCACCGCACCCATCCCCAATCCCCGACAGAGAATTAACGCAGTATCCACCCCCGCCTGCATCACCCTTTCGCTGGCTTGACTGGCTTGGAGCTCATCGCTCTCCACCCCGACAACCGCTTGGGCTAACTGCCCCAAAATCGCGCAGGAATAGCCCAAACCACAGGCGATATCCAAAACAATCTCTGACTTTTGGATATTAAGAACCTCTAACATCTTGGCAAAAATCCGCGGGTCCAGCAACACCCGCCCGTTTGATAAAGGCAGATGCCCGCCCATATAGGCAAGGGGTTTTTTATCAATCGGCACGAAACATTCACGTGCGGTCTGCAAAAACGCCGCCAGAATGGGGAAACGGGTCACATCACTGGGGCGGATTTGGCAATCCACCATAGTGCGCCGTGCGTCGGCGTAATTTATCTGTGTATCGGTCATCAAAGCCCTCTTATTTCACCAAACTATAAAGGTTTTTTACCCCGCTTGCAAGGGCGGTTTTGCACGGGGGGTTTCACAAGAAGTTCAAAAGAGCTTTACTCCAGCCCAATATCATCGGTTTTTATCGGAATTTTCACGCCTTCACCAAGCGAATCTTCCTCCCGCACCGCAGTATGATGCAGGTATTCGTGCGGATAAAGCCCCAAAACCCGTTTCGCACGGAAAATAAACAATCGGGCAATGCCGCGATTATCACCAAAACCCGGGGCGGTTTTATCGGTCGGAAACCGCGCGCGCCAACCCTTCGGAAACCGCAAGTCCGTATGGGTTTCAATCCTATCCACCATCCAAATAAGCGCGATATTGCTAATCCCCCGTGCGATTTGGAAATCATCCAAATGCCCGCCAATATCGCCATGCGCACCTTTGAACCAAACCTGCTCCATCACTCCACCCCAATCCTTACTGACATTCCACATCACAGGTTTGTAATCCGTGCGGGATTCATCCCGTGCCAAGGCATGAAAAGCAAACCGCGTGGAGGCATTGATTCTATCATTGTGAAATTCGGTTGCCATAGGCGCAAGCCGCGATAAAATCGGGTAGGGTATCCCCAGGGCTTTCACCGTGTCCCACAGTCCTATCAGCTCAATCTTCACATCGTGATGACACCGCCCATAGCAAAAGGCACGGCGGATTTTTTCAGGCGGCTTGCGTTCATAGATACGAAACGCGTTCATCACATTGCGCTGGGTTGCCTGTTCATACCGCAACAACCCCAGTTTGGCAATCATCCCCGCCAGCGAGCGCACGGCGTAGGCGCCGCGACTATACCCGAACAGATAAATCTTATCGCCCTTGCGATAGCGACTGGATAGCTGGGCATAGGCATCGCGGATGGAATGGTTAATCCCCATACCAGAGGCCATAACGAGGAATTTCCAAAACCCTTTGCCCTGCACACCCTCGTCATACCAAATGACCGTTTCCTTTTTATCCACCGCTTCGCTGAGCAGTTTGTATAAAAGCCCGGCATTCGTCTCATGCCCTTTGCTGAGGCGGGATTGCGTGCCGTCAATAATGATAACGTGGTGAGTCATGGTTTAATTGTGAATTGTGAATGATGAATTATTTTTCATTCATCGTTAGGTGTGCGTAGGTTCCAGCATCGCCCAATTCTTGCTCTATCCGCAACAATTGATTGTATTTCGCCAAGCGGTCAGAGCGCGATAAAGACCCCGTTTTAATCTGCCCGCAATTGGTTGCCACAGCCAAATCGGCTATGGTAGTATCTTCCGTCTCGCCCGATCTATGCGACATCACCGCACTATATCCTGCCCGATGGGCGGTTTGAACGGTGTTTAGGGTTTCCGTCAAAGTGCCGATTTGATTGACCTTAACCAAAATTGAATTGGCGCAGCCCTTATCAATCCCCATATCCAAACGGGCAGTGTTCGTGACAAACAAATCATCGCCAACCAATTGACAGGTATCGCCCAAAGTTTGGGTTAAATCGTGCCAGCCTTGCCAGTCATCTTCGCTCATCCCATCTTCAATAGAAAAAATCGGATACTCCGTGGCGAGTTTCTTTAGGTAAGCGGTGTTTTGTGCAGCATCGCGTTTCACACCCTCACCCTTAAAATCATAGACCCCGTCTTTGTAATACTCGGTTGCCGCGCAATCCAACGCCAGATACACATCACTTCCCGCGCGATAGCCCGCCGTTTCAATCGCCGTCATAATGAAATCTAACGCCTGCGTGGCGGAAGACAAATTCGGGGCAAAGCCGCCTTCATCGCCGACACTGGTACTATGCCCCGCCTTGCCAAGTTGGGCTTGCAGAGTATGAAAAATCTCCGCACCAATCCGCAGGGCTTCGCTGAACGAGTCGGCACGCACGGGCATAATCATGAATTCTTGGATATCAATCGCGTTGTTCGCGTGTTCCCCGCCATTGATGATATTCATCATTGGCACGGGTAAGGTCGCCGCATTCGCCCCGCCGATAAACCTGTATAAAGGCAAGCCACAGAACTCTGCTGCCGCTTTGGCGACCGCCAAAGACACGCCCAAAATCGCATTCGCCCCAAGGTTGGATTTATTGTTCGTCCCGTCCAAATCAATCATGGCTTGGTCAAGCAGGGGTTGCTGTGTCGCATCCATGCCGAGCAGATTATCCGCGATGGTGGTATTCACATTGTTTATCGCGTTTAATACGCCCTTGCCGTGATAGCGGGTTTTGTCATTGTCGCGCAATTCCACCGCCTCAAACGAGCCAGTGGAGGCACCTGACGGCACGGCCGCACGACCAAAACTGCCGTCTTCCAGCGTGACATCCACCTCCAAGGTTGGGTTGCCACGGCTGTCTAGGATTTCGCGGGCGAATATATCTGTGATAATAGTCATGGGGGGTGTATAGCGGAAAGTGGGCGGAGTGTAAATAGGGGTTAGGGGTTTTTGCTTTTAAGTCCTTTTTCCCTCAAAAGCAAAAACAACCCAGAGCCAACAATCCCCACCGCGCCTATAATCGTCAATCCATCCAGCCTCTCGCCAAAGATAAAAATCCCCATAATCAGCGCGAAAACCAGCCGAGTATATCGAAACGGCGCAACCACAGACAACAGCGCAATCCGCGTGGCAGAGGTCACGGCAACATAGGCGACAACCCCGCTTAACAACGCCAGCACCGCATAAAACACATACAGCCCATCCATCGGCTCGCGCGGTTCAAACCCCATCTGCGTCTCAATAAAAACCGCGCCCACTCCCACGGGAATTAACGTGAGATAGCCAAACAAGGACAACTGCATCGTGCTGATGGGACTGGTCAAAGCTCGGGTTGCCAAATCGCGCACGGACAGCCCAACGGCCGCCGCCGCCGCGAACAAAAGATTGGCATCAAAGCCGTCCGTACCAGGTTTAATAATCATCAAAACAAAACAAAAACCCGCGACAATCGCGCTCCACCGCCGCCAGCCGACCGTTTCTTTTAAAAACAAAACCGCGCCAAGCGTGACAATCACAGGAATCGATTGATGAATGGCAGAGACGGTGGTCAGCGGTGCCAAAGTCACGGCTATGACAATCCCAGCCGAGCCAACGGCTTCGGCCAAATTGCGCAATAAAACCAGCGGGTGAAAGAAGTTTTTCCAGCGGGGCATTTCACGGCGCATCACGCAAATCACGGCAAATATCGGCACCCCACCAAGGCCCAGCCACAGAATCATCCAGCCACCGCTGATGGCCGGGCTAGCCGCCTTTATCGCGCCATCGCACAGGGCGAAAAACAACATGGACACCACCATAAGGCTGATACCAAGGGCGGGACGATTCGTCATCGGCGGGTGTTTTTCTGTGTGTTTTTCTGTGTGTTTTTCGGCGGGTATTTCATTGTAAAGTCTTTCATTTGCAAACGACTATAACCAGACTTTACCACACAATCAAGCCTAAACATTCATCATTCACAATTCACAATTCACAATTTATAAGGCTCCATCCCGGCCCGTGCCAAAGCATCGGCTTGCTCATTCTGCGGATGCCCGGCGTGACCTTTCACCCACTCCCATTTAACCGAGTGGGTCTGCCGCGCTTTATCCAGCCTTTGCCACAGGTCGGCATTTTTCACCGGCTTTTTCGCCGCCGTCCGCCAGCCGTTTTTCTTCCAGCCGTCAATCCATTTGCTGATACCGTCTTTGACATAAACACTGTCGGTTATCACCGTGCATCGCACCGCTCCTTTTAATGTTTCCAAGGCGGATATCGCCGCCATTAACTCCATCTGGTTGTTTGTCGTTAAACGCGCCCCGCCTTTAAGCTCGCGGGTTTTGATAACCGCGCCGTCCTTTCTTGCGATTAAAACCGCGCCCCAACCGCCGGGCCCCGGATTGCCCGAACATGCACCGTCTGTGTAAATTAATGTTTCTAGCATTTTTGCTATTTATCCAATAATTTTGGAAACTCTTGATTGAAAAAGTAAGGGTCGTGCCAATAGCACCCAACGCATGAACCGCTATAAACCTTATCACCGCGCACATACCCATGCGAATAGCCAAGCCGTCTTGCATCAAATCGCTTATCAGTTTTACGACATTCTTTGCAATGTTGTCGTTTGGCGTTATTGGCGGCTTTTGATAACGGTTGAAAATCTTCTTCTTTAACCTGCGTAATATCAGAAAGCCGCGGGTCATCTCTACGACCATCTTTATGGTCAATCTCAACTCCGCTAGTTGCAAGTACAGTACATCGCTCTTTGCCAACAGCACGTTTAATATGAGCGGGGATTGGTTTTTCAATCGGTGCTTTCTTAAGTCCATGCAATTCTATTGAAACAATTCTATTGCCTTCCTTATTTCGGCGGATATTAAATTTTTTGGCAAGCGTGCCATCATCGCGACACCACGAACCCCCATTGCCAAAGCGCAAACTTTCATAAGGTCCTATAAAACGCTCAATACCCACAGGCGGGCTAAATCCTTCTTTATCGGGCTTTGCTAACTCCAAAAAAAGTTCGGTTTTAGTTTTTTTCTTTTCCTTCTTATCCATTACTCTTGTCTTCCTTATTTTTGTTGCTAAAACGCGTTGGTTAGCAATCTCAGCATATGTTTTATCTATATCGCAACCTTTAAAGCGACGGTTGTTTTGTACGGCCACAACACCTGTTGTGCCACTACCAACAAAGGGATCTATCACTAAATCGCCCTTATTGCTGTGTTTTAACACAAGTTTGGCAAATAAATCAATCGGTTTTTGCGTAGGATGTATTTTTTTACCACCATGACGTGGAATCGGCGTGTGATAAAGCCCGTTATCATAACGTCCGTTAAAAGTTGGTTTGCCGCCCTTTACGCCGACAACGGCAATTTCGCGGGTATTGGACAGATAGGTTGCGGATTGATTTAGGGGAACGGGGTTGGTTTTTTGCCAAATAATCAGGCGTAGCATTTTAAAGCCAGCTTTTTGCATGGCTTTTTCTACGTCGCTGATTTTCCACACATCGTACCAGATGATTGCTGTTCCGCCGACCCGTAGCACCCGATAACACTCTTTTACAAAAGCGTTTAAGGAAATTTTGCTATGATCCCACTTGCCAAAATCCATGGATACGGCAAACCGCGGGACACCCGTTTTAAATTTAGAAAACCCAGTTTCACGGCTGATAGCATAGGGCGGGTCGGTTAGAATTAAATCAACACTGCCGTTATCTTGGTCGTCCATAAAGGTTTTCCAATGTTGACGGTAGATTTTTTGCTCTGTGGTAGGAGAAATACTGGTTGTCATAGAATCATGGGTTATAAAAGTTTATGTTAGGTTTCACTTTACCACATCGGGGTGGGATTGGCTATGGTTCATCTCCCCCTCTCTTAGCACTTTTGGCACCTTAAAGGCAACATCCTCCACGGCGGTTTCCACGACTTCACACTGCACGGTATATCGGGCGGAAGCCGCGGCAATCACCCCCTCTATCAGGCTTTCTGGCGCGGAAGCCCCCGCCGTTAACCCCAAGGCACGAATCCCTTGCAACGCCCGCCAATCAATCTCATCCGCGTTTTGCACCAGTTGGGCATAGCCACAGCCCGCCTTATCCGCCACCTCCACCAACCTGCGCGAGTTAGAAGAATTGGGCGCACCGATAACCAGCACTGCCTCAACCAGTGGCGCGATAGCCTTCACGGCCGCTTGGCGATTGGTTGTGGCGTAGCAAATATCCTCCTTATGCGGGCCGATAATATCGGGGAAACGGGACCGCAATTCCGCCACGATTTCGGCGGTATCATCAATGCTGAGCGTGGTTTGGGTGATAAACGCCAGCCGCGCCGAATCGCGCACTTGCAAGGTTGCGACATCCGCCACGGTTTCCACCAGCAGCACCGCTTCCGCAGGCAATTGCCCCATCGTGCCGATGGTTTCGGGATGCCCCGCGTGACCAATCATCACCATTTGCAGACCGTTGGCGAAATGACGTGCTGCCTCTATATGCACCTTTGAAACAAGCGGACAGGTGGCATCAACGTGCAGCATATTACGGGCAATGGCCTTGTCTTTGACCGACCGCGCAACCCCGTGGGCAGAAAAAATCACCGGACGATCGGGCGGGCAATCATCCAGAGATTCCACGAACACCGCACCACGATCACGCAAGCCGTCAACAACAAATTTATTATGAACGATTTCATGGCGGACATAAACTGGTGCGCCCCATTTTTCAATCGCCAGTTCAACGATTTTAATCGCGCGATCCACGCCTGCGCAAAATCCACGCGGCGCGGCAAGATATAGCAAAAGCGGGGGTTTATTTGACATGGTTTTATCTAGCACGGATGGCGGCAGGTGGCAATGGTTTTTAACGATGTGCGATTAACGATTAACGATGAATTTTTAGGGAATACGAAAAAGCGTTTGACTTTATGGTTTTTTGCGTTAAAGTCGTTATCGCAAACATTTCTAAAGTGACCTTCTAATCATAAAAAGTTAGTCGGGTCACCACCTAATACAATAACCACTTCACAGGCGGACTCCGTCTATGGGATGGTGAATATGTGGGAAACTCTTACTTTAGTAAATGTTTGCAATGGCCCGACGCTGGTCGGGTTACAATTGTAACTTAAACTGGAGTAACTCCTATGATAGCCAAATTTAAACACTTATAGCCCCGCTTTTATCAAGTCGGGTTGCCACTGAATACAAGAGCCGTATCAAAGGAGCTCGCACCTGTGATGTGGTGAATAAGTGGAGCTGTTTTGCAACAGGTATAAAGCAACCCGACCCTGATAGGGGATTGATTTTTAGCCCTTGCGGGTCTTCGTCATTTCTTCGAAATGCCGACCAGTCAAAAAGTGGCAAAAACATTCATCACTAAAAACTAATAACTAATCACTAACTTGGCGGTTGATAGGTGCCACCATGGTCGGCAGACCACTGTATCGGGGCGTTCAAAAACGATTCTACCTGCTGCAAAGTCGCCTCGTCAAAATCACCACGGGTGCGGGCGACTGCCAAAATATCCCACCAGCTTAACACGGAATGCAGCTCTACCCCGTCTTGTTTCAAACGGGTCGGTGTGTCCTTAAAAATATCGTAATAAAACACCACAACCGTGTGATTGCAAACCGCGCCCGCCGTGCGCAGTGCTTTGACAAACGCCAGTTTGGAACCACCATCGGTGGATAAATCCTCAACCAGCAACACCCTTTGACCTTCTTTGATATCACCCTCTATCTGGGCATCGCGACCATAGCCCTTTGGTTTCTTGCGGACATATTGCATCGGTAAATTCATCAAATCGGCAATCCACGCGGCGAAAGGAATGCCCGCCGTCTCCCCCCCCGCGACCGAATCAAACGCACCCGTGCCGATTTTTTGCGCCAGCACCTCACAGGCAAACCCCATCAGCGTGCGGCGTTCATTCGGATAGCTGATGATTTTGCGACAATCGACATAAACTGGGGATACCAGACCAGAGGTAAGAGTATAAGGGGCTTCAGGGCGGAATTTCACCGCACCAATATCCAAAAATATCTCGGCAGCTGCTTGTGCCATATCTTCTTGAGGGCGGAATTTCATCGCACCAATATTCAAAAATATATCAGCAGGTGCTTGCACCATATCCTTTTGATGTTGCAATATATCTTGCCAATTTACATCTGCATATGGCTGTAACTTTGGAATTAAAACTTGCCAACCTGCATCTTTTTGTATTGCTTCATTGATCCTATCAACATTAAATGATTCAGATTCGAAACTTGTTTTTTCAGCAAAATTATCTTGCTGTTGTGTATTTTTTAATGCTACTACTGTATTTTTTGATGCCATTGTTATATCCTTTACTGTTTAGGCATTTTGCCTAGCCTTTGGTGCGATTAATCATCGCCCAAAGCGCGGGTAATAAACACCCTGCCATTGCGATTTTCAAAACATCGCCAACAAGAAACGGCGTTAGCCCCCATTGCAAAAGCGGTTTGTCCCAGCCGACAACAACACCCAGCCACGCCAGCCCAAAGACATAAATAATCGCATTGCCCAGCACCATTGCCAGCATGGCAAAACCGATTGAGCGATCCCAGCCCAATCGTGCGACCCAGCCTTGAAACGCGGCCGCTATGAGAAAACCAAACAGGTATCCGCCCGTTCCACCGCTCATATAAGCCCAGCCGTAAGAGTCCGCAGAAGAATTGGAAAACACATCAAAGCCCAGCAATCCGACCAGCAAATACGCACAAATCGTCATCAGCCCAAGGCGCATGCCATAGCCCGCGCCAATCATCAAAACACCGAAAGTCCCCATGGACACAGGCACGGGCGAGCCAGGAATGGGGAATTTTATCTTGGCGCAGAGGGTCAGCAAAATCACGCCAAAGGCGACCAGCAAAACTCGGTTTAAAACCCGCGCGACATCGGGGTTTTTAATGATAAGCGGTGCGCGTTCCATAAGGACTTCGCACAAAAGAGGATAGGGTTTAACAGGGTAGGGTTTAAGATTTGTGACAGACATGAGAGACTCCTTTTGTTTGTAAATTTTGCGCGGTTCGATACGCAGTTATTTTTGTTTAGCCAATTTTGCGACCTATGGCAAGCCCTTTCAAGTGCGACATATTGTCACTAATCGCAAAAATCAACTACACCCGCTGGTTTCACCACAGGTATTACACTTCATACATGTGCCGTTGCGCACAAGAGTATAATTGCCACATCCGCTACAGGCATCGCCCTCATACCCCTGCTGTTTTGCCACTTTACGAGCATCGGGCAAAGGCGAAATCATCCCCTTTTTAACCGCAGGTGTGCCAGAAACACTGGTTGCACCAGTTGCCCCCGTTGCACTCACCCCCGCCCCGCCAAGCGTGCCTGTCTTCATCGCTTGCCCACCTTGCAATACCACCAATTCTTGCGGCATGCGTTTGCGCAAATAGCCCGAGGATGACATACGGCGAATCGCGTCCAGATTATCGCTGTTTAAGGTACTATCACCAATAACCTCTTCGGTTTCACGCCCCAAGGTATCAAAGCTCTCCCCCGTCGGTTGAACATGCGCCAGCTCGGTCCTTTCCAAATAAGACACTGCCAATTCGCGGAATACATAATCCAAAACCGAAGTTGCGTTTTTAATACTATCGTTGCCTTGCACCATGCCCGCAGGTTCAAACCGCGTGAAAGTAAAGGCATCCACGAACTCTTCCAACGGCACCCCGTATTGCAAACCAATGGAAATCGCGATGGCAAAATTATTCATCATGGCGCGAAAGCCCGCACCCTCTTTATGCATATCAATGAAAATCTCGCCAATATCGCCGTTTTCATATTCACCGGTGCGCAGATAAACCTTATGCCCGCCAACGATTGCCTTTTGGGTATAACCCTTGCGCCGATGGGGCAGTTTTTCCCGCACGGCCTTTTCCACCAATTTTTGCGCCAGCACTTGAGCGCGTTCAAAGGCCGGAGCATCGGCGATTTTGTCTTCAAAATCGTCATCCTCATCCTCCAGCAAAGACCCCGCCAAAGGTTGCGATAATTTGGAACCATCGCGGTAAAGCGCGTTCGCCTTTAACCCCAGTTTCCAAGATAATTCATAGGCCTTCTTACACTCCTCTATCGTGGTATTGGTTGGCATATTGATGGTTTTGGAAATAGAGCCAGAAACGAACGGTTGCGCCGCCGCCAGCATGGTAATATGGCTGTTTGCACTCAAGGAGCGAACCCCGGTTTTGCCACAGGGATTGGCACAATCAAACACGCTATAATGCTCGGTTTTCAAATGCGGAGCGTTTTCCAAAGTCCCCGTGCCACAGATGAAATTATTCGCCTGTTCAATTTGCCCACGGGTAAAGCCCAGATAGGTCAGCAAATCAAAGCCAACATGCCCCAGCAGATTTTGCGGTATTGCCAAGGTGTCTTGGCAGAATTGACTGCCCAAAGTGCCTTCGTTAAACAAGAACCGAATGTCAAAGGCGGTCGCCGCCCCTGTTTCCAATTTTTTCAACTGCGCCTGCCCAAAGCCCAGCCCCTGCAAGGTTTTGGCGTTAATAGCGGGTGCGTCAACAAAAGAGCCACGCCCAGCGGCAAAGGTGATAATATCCTTGCTTTGTGCGGTATTATACCCCAGCCGTTTTAACGCAGACGGCACAGCTTGATTGACGATGCGGAAATAACCCCCGCCCGCCAGTTTCTTATATTTCACAAGCGCGAAATCGGGTTCAATCCCCATGGTATCGCAATCCATCACCATGCCAATCGTGCCTGTCGGGGCAATCACGGTGACTTGGGCGTTGCGATAGCCGTGTTTCTGTCCCAGTCGCAGGGCATCCTCCCAAGCGGTTTTCGCCAGATTTGACAGCGTTTTATCGGGGCAGTTTTCATGGTCAAGGGCAACGGGGTTGATGTTAATATCCTCGTATCCATCCGCATCCCCAAAGGCGGCGCGTTTATGATTGGCAATCACCCGCAACATGTGGTGCGCGTTTTTCTCATAACCATCAAACGCGCCCAAACTCCCCGCCATTTCGGCAGAGGTGGCATAGGAGATCCCCGTCATCACGGCGGTTATGGCGGCGCACAAAGCCCGACCCTCATCACTGTCATAAGACAGACCCATAGTCATCAGCAACCCGCCGATATTGGCGTGTCCCAGCCCAAGGGTGCGGAATTTATACGACAACCGCGCAATCGATTCGGATGGAAACTGCGCCATCAAAACCGATGTTTCCAAGGTCATCGTCCAAAGGCGTGTGGCATGGACATAGTCATCCGCCAAAAACACCCCGTCTTTGTAGAATTTTAACAGGTTCATAGACGCCAAATTACACGCGGTATCATCCAAAAACATATATTCCGAACAGGGGTTTGACGCACGAATCGCCCCATCCTCTGGACAGGTATGCCACGCGTTAATCGTGTCATGATACTGCACACCAGGGTCGGCGCAAGCCCAAGCGGCGTGTCCGACTTCTTCCCATAAATCGCGGGCTTTCACGGTTTTGGCAACCGCACCATCGGTACGGCGCAATAATTCCCAATCTGCGTCATCGGCGACTGCCCGCAAAAACGCATCGGTAATCCGCACGGTGTTGTTTGAGTTCTGCCCTGAAACTGTCACATAAGCCTCTGAATCCCAATCAACATTATAGGTTGGGAAATCAATCGCGCTATACCCCTGCCGTGCGTATTGCAAAATCCGCCCGATATAGGTTTCGGGAATCATCGCCCGCTTGGCAGAGCGAATCGCCGCTTGCAAGGTTTTATTAACTTTGGGGTCAGAGGCATCCGCCTGTTTCCCATCCCAACTGCCAATCGCGTCAAAGATTTTATTCAATTTGTCTTGGTGGATTTTAGACCCCGCGACCAGCGATGCTACTTTTTGCTCTTCTTTTACCTTCCAAGAGATAAATTCTTCAATATCCGGATGATCCATATCGCAAATCACCATCTTGGCGGCACGACGGGTTGTGCCACCCGATTTTATCGCACCCGCCGCCCGATCGCCGATTTTCAAAAACGACATAAGACCAGAGGATTTTCCCCCCCCGCCCAAGGATTCATTGCCTCCGCGTAGGGAAGAAAAATTCGTGCCAGTGCCAGAGCCGTATTTAAATAACCGAGCCTCCCGCACCCATAAATCCATAATCCCGCCATCATTAACCAAATCGTCTTGGATGGATTGAATAAAACAGGCGTGGGGTTGCGGATGTTCATAGCTATTGGTGGATTTTGTCATTTGTTTGGTTTGATAATCAACATAATAATGCCCTTGCGACGGTCCATCAATCCCGTATGCCCAATGCAAACCCGTGTTAAACCATTGTGGCGAATTCGGCGCCGCCATCTGATTCGCCAGCATAAAACACATTTCATCATAATAAGCATGGGCATCTTTTTCGGTATCAAACATGCCACCTTTCCAACCCCAATAGGCCCAAGTGCCAGCCAAGCGGTGGAAAACCTGCCGTGCCGAAGTCTCGCCATCATAGGCATCTTTTTCACGTTTCGGCTGTTTCTGTGTCGGTTCAGACCGCCAGAGAAATTCTGGCACAGAATCTTCCGCCACGGGGGCAAGGTTTTTCGCCACACCCGCCTTGCGAAAGTATTTCTGGGCAATAATGTCCGTTGCGACCTGCGACCAGCCTTTCGGCACCTCAACATTATCAAGGGTGAAAACAACAGACCCATCAGGGTTGCGAATCTCTGATACCGCGGTGCGGAACTCTATACCAGCAAAGGCATCTTGCCCTGCTTTAGTGAAACGGCGGTTGATTTTCATTTTTTTACCTTTTGCATTTTTTTACCTTTTTTCTTTTTTTGAGCAGAATCATAACCATGCCCAAACGGTGATACGGGCAGAGTAGACTCTGTTTTTGATTGGGACGCAAACACAATATCAGTGCTTTTTTTGTTTTTATCCTTGTGTGCAAAGTTTTTTTTGCTACTAGATGTGGTGTTTTTTATCCTTTTATGCAAATAGCACGATATTCACAGAATAGTAAATGGGGTTTTTTTACAAAAAAATTATTTTTTAACATGTGATTGATTTTAGGCAAAAATAACTTTTTTGCCATGTATTTGATTTTCCTAATAAGTTTTTTAGAACAGGGAAAAAGACAGTAAAAAAGTACAAAAAAGACTTGCCTTTATCCACAATTTTTTATAAACGGACGCCAGTGTCGGGGCGTGGCGCAGTTTGGTAGCGCACTTGTTTTGGGTACAAGGGGTCGTTGGTTCAAATCCAGCCGTCCCGACCACTATTTTCCCACCCACTATTTATAGGGGAAACCCCCTTTCATAAAGACCCATCCCATGTATATTATCAACATCATCGCACCTGTTTTCATCTTATCGGCCATGGGGTTTATCTGGGTCAGGGTCGGGTTTGACTATCGCACCGATTTCATCACGAAAATCACTATGAACTTGTTTTTACCGTGTTTGATTTTTGTTGCCCTAATGAAAACAGATCTTGACGCGGCGGCGATTAGCTCAACCTTTTGGGCGAGTATAGTGGTTTATGCCCTGATAACCCCGATTTTCTTTATTTTATTACGGGTTATGCGGTTGGATTTGCGCACCTTCTGGCCGCCGATGATTTTCAGCAATACTGGCAATTTGGGGCTGCCCTTGGCGTTCTTTGCCTTTGGCGAAGTCGGGCTGGCGCATGCGATTATTGTCTTTGCTGTTATGGTGATTTATTCCTTTAGTATTGGGATTTGGATGGTCGCGGGGCGTGCCTCGCTGATTGGGCTGATAAAAGAGCCTGTGGTTTGGGGAACGATACTGGGGGCGGTATTTATGGTGATGGGTTGGCAAACGCCGGTTTTTTTAACGAACAGTTTGGAATTGGCTGGGCAACCTGCGATTCCACTGATGCTGGTGACTTTGGGGGTTGCGCTGGCGCGGTTAAAAATTGGCGATTACGCGCTGACGTTTTTCCTAAGCGTGATAAAATACGCGATATGTTTGGGGGTGGCACTGGCTGTTGGGCTGTGGTTTGGGCTGGATAAATTATCGCTGAGCATTCTGGTATTGCAGATTTCCACACCTGTTGCGGTGACTTCATACCTGTTGGCGGAACGCTATGGTTCTGATTCGCAAAAGGTGGCGGGGTTGGTTGTGGCGAGTACCGGGTTATATGTCGTTATTCTGCCTATTTTGCTGGTTTTTATGATTTAGCTTTACAGGTGGGGCAAAAACCGCTAGTCTATCGCAAATACCAACGCAAAAGATTGGTAAAACATAAAAAGCAGTGAAAAACAGGTCTTACCCCTCATGACATTATACATGACATCCCCCATATCGCGTATCATAAAAACGCTCCTTATCCTTAGCCTTATTTTATTTGTCGCCTCTTGCGGGCTCAGAAAAAAACCCTCCAAAGCCCCGCGTAACATAGAAAACGCCTGTTCAATCGTGAAACAAAAACGCGATTGGCACAAGGATTTGAAAGCCGCCAAGCGCAAATGGAAAGTCCCCGTCCATGTGATTATGGCGACGATTTACCAAGAATCAAAATTTGAGGGTCGCGCCCGCCCGCCAAAGAACAAACGCGGCAAACGCCCGTCCTCTGCCTATGGCTATTCCCAAGCCTTGGATGCCACGTGGAAATGGTATCAACGCGAGCAAAAACGCGGGCGAGCAAAACGGGATGATTTCGGCGATTCGGTGGATTTTATTGGCTGGTATATGAACAAAAGCTATAAATCCAACGGGATTCGGCGCAAAGATGCCTATAAGCAATACCTTGCCTATCACGAGGGTCATACGGGTTATAAAAATAAAACCTATCGTAAGAAAAAATGGCTGATAAAGGTGGCGCGGTCGGTGCAGGAACGTTCTATCATCTATAAACAACAACTGCGTAGGTGTTGATTAGTTTAATTTACGCTCTTCATTAATCCGCAGGATATTAAAAAAGCGCAAGGGAATCAGATCAACCCGTTCCAATTCGACCAATCGCACACTGGTTCTTTTGCTCTGCTCATCGGTAATCACCCAACCGGTCAGGGCAATCGGGGATTTGGTGAAGGTGATTTCCACAAAGCCCAATTCTGGACGTTCCACATCGCGGGCAAACACGCTGGTGCTATCACCATTATCACGCATATCAAAAATCATATCGCGGTTGCTCAGATCCACCACCCGCTCCAAAATCAAGGATAACGGGGTGCGGGCCAGGGGGAATTGCTGCGGTTCAGAATTGGAGTATTGGTCAAAAATGGCGATAGTGCCGCCACTGACAACGACCAAGGATTTATTGGGTTCTTCATAATCAAACCGCATCCGTCCGGGGCGGGATAGATAAAAATTACCGCCCGTGTCAGAGCCATCAGGGTTGGCTTGAACAAAAGTACCCTGGGCTGTCGCCAGCGTGTTTAGATATTGTGATATGTCATTAAGATGGGCTTCTTGATCTTGGTTTAAGACCTGTGCATGGCTGGGTAAAACCAGAGCAAACAGGCAACACACAATCCGTGCTGAGTATTTTACAAGAAAAACCATAACCGCACCAATACCCCCAAATCGCGCGATTAGTTCTCGCCTTTGCGATCTTTACGCTCGGAGACAACCCGATTAATGCTGAACAACCGTGCGGGCAAATCATTCGTTGCCTCTATTGTACCAAGGCGCACACGGGTGACTATATTGCGATTATCGGTCATAGCCCAGCCCTGCAAAACAACAGGGTCATTGCCAAAGATAATCTCTGCAAAGCCCAGCTCTGGCAATTTTGGATCGCGAGCAAACACGCTGATGGTATCGCCATTGTCAATCACTTGATAAATAAAATTACTGTTGGCAAAATCCACATTCCGTTGCAAAAAAGGGGCAAGCGGGGTACGGCTCAAAGGCAACTGCTTTGGGTCGGGATTTGAAAACTTATCAAAAATCGCAACCGTGCCACTATCCACAATCATAATATCATCATCATAGGGTGCGTGATAATCAAACCGCAGACGACCAGGGCGTTGCAGATAAAAATCACCAGTACTGCCAGAACCGTCCCAGTTGGTTTGGGCAAAACTGCCTTTCACCGTTACCAAGGTATTCAGATAGGTGGATATTTCATCCAGCTTTTGCTTATGGGCATCGCTGAGCCCTTGGGCATGAACAGGCAAAGCCAAACATGCAAACACGGCAAGAATCGAGAAATTGCGCAGGGCGCGGGTGAAGGCGGGGGTATAAGATAATAATGTCATAATCGCGGTTATAGCGACTTTATCAAAAATAAAAACCCCCGATGGCAAGATTTTCACAACAATTTGACTAAAAGACACCCCGCCCCTAACCATTCTTATCAGGGTTATGCGGTTCTGGCACCAAAACCTCTCGCTTGCCAACATGATTGGCGGTTGACACAACTCCGTTCTGCTCCATCTCTTCCACCAGTTTCGCAGCCTTGTTATAGCCAATAGACAGCTTACGTTGGATATAGGAGGTGGAACATTTGCGGTCTTGGGCAACAATCCAAACGGCACGGTCATACAGGGCGTTTTCATCCCCATCCGAGCCGAGTCCCAATACCGCATCAATCGACCCGCTTTCATCGGGCGGACCTTTCACGACATTATCCACGTAATCGGGCGCGCCTTGCGCTTTCAGGTGTTTGACAATTTCCTCCACCTCTTCGTCCGAGACGAAAGGCGAGTGAATACGGGTAATCCGCCCACCGCCCGCCATATAGAGCATATCCCCCATGCCCAATAATTGCTCTGCACCCATTTCGCCCAAAATCGTACGGCTGTCAACTTTGGAGGTCACTTGGAACGACACCCGCGTGGGGAAATTCGCCTTAATCGTTCCGGTAATCACATCAACCGAGGGTCGTTGCGTTGCCATAATCAAATGAATACCAGAGGCACGTGCCATCTGCGCCAGCCGTTGAATACAGGCTTCAATCTCTTTGCCCGCGACCATCATCAAATCGGCCATTTCATCCACGACAACAACGATATAGGGTAGTTTTTGCGGGGTTATCACTTCGGTTTCAAAAATCGGCTCGCCCGAGTCTTGGCAAAATCCGGTTTGCACGGTGCGTTCAAAGTTTTCATTCTTGGATAATGCGTCTTTCACCTTATCATTATAGCCAATGATATTGCGCACACCCATTTTTGACATTTTACGATAGCGGTCTTCCATCTCTCCCACCACCCATTTTAACGCGGCAACGGCTTTTTTCGGGTCGGTGACAACCGGGGATAATAGGTGCGGAATTCCATCATAAACGCTGAGCTCTAACATCTTTGGGTCAATCATAATAATGCGGCATTCCTCTGGGCTGAGCTTATATAACAGTGATAAAATCATGGTGTTTATAGCAACGGATTTGCCCGAACCCGTTGTCCCCGCGATGAGCAAATGCGGCATTTTGGATAAATCGGCAGCTTCGGTTTTGCCCGATATATCTTTACCCAAGGCAAGCGGTAGTTTCGCCGTACCATCACCATAGGATTGCGACGATAGGATTTCGCGTAAATAAACCGTCTCGCGGTTTTCATTCGGCAGCTCTATACCAATAACGGTACGCCCTGGTACGGTGGAAACCCGTGCCGCCAGTGCCGACATAGATCGGGCAATATCATCCGCTAGCCCAATCACACGGCTGGCCTTTAATCCGGGAACAGGCTCCAATTCATAAAGGGTGACGACAGGGCCTGGATGAACCGAGGTAATATCGCCACGCACTCCGTAGGTTTCCAAAATGTTTTCCAACATACGGGCGTTTTCTTGTAGGGCAGAATCGCTCTGCTGGGCGCGTTGCACGGGCGGTGCGCTGGATAAAAGCCCAAGCGGGGGAAAGACAAACGTCTCGCCCGTGCTGGCGGCGGGCAAAAGGTCGGGTTGAGTCTCTGCCTTGGCTTGACGTGATTGACGGGTCGGGCGGACGGGGGCGTGTTGCACGACTGGTTTTTGTGGAATAACATGAGGGGCATCCATATTTGCATCGGGAGCGTGAGGCGGCACGGGCTCTTGCGCCAAAAATGACGGCTCTTGCCGTCCGCCCAAGGCACCATCCAAAATACGGTCATACTCATCCTCCTGCGGGTTTTTCTTTTGCTGGATGAGTTCTTTTATCCTTTGGGCGATTCTTGGGCGAATCAAATCTACCTCCGATTGCGGGGGGTCGGTAAAATCCGACACGGGACGGTCGCCCAATTCTTGACGCATATTATCGGTTTGCCATTCGGCGGCGGCGGCATCATAGGCGGCTTCGTCATAAGGGATTTCCTCCGTATCACGACTGAAACGGGATTTTATTGCGTTCCACATCCCGCGACATATCCCCCCTATTATCATGGTCAGCATCCGCCAGCCAAAGCCAACGACCCACCGCACCATAGCATAAAGTGCAAAAACCGCAGCCATACCATAGCCCGCGATGGTTTTGCCTTCCGTCCAACGTAAGCCAAACGCCAGCATCCCAGACCAGACCAGTGCGCCCAACAAGGCGAAATATAACCCCACCCAAGCCATGCTCGGCAAAGGATAAAAATTCAAAATATAGGTCAGCAGAGCATCACCCAATAACCCACCCATCGGCCAGCTTTCCTGCCAAAAGCCAGGCACAGGATAGGTTGCCAGATGCACGCAAAGTATCAAGGTGAAAAACGGCCAAACCAAGGCGTGCCAACGGCGCGGACGATGTTCTGCCCTGAAAAACCGCACACCCCAGACCACGCATAAGGTCGGCAAAACCCACGCCGCCCAGCCGATGACTAGGAATAAAGCAGTGGCAATCGTTGCCCCAGTACGACCAAACCGATTATCCACGGGGCCAGTGGTTTCATTGAATAAATTCGGATCAACCGCAGAATAGCTGAACAAAATAACAAACAGCGCAACACCCAGTGCGGCAATCACCACCCCCGATAATTCCGCCAATCGCTTTTGCATATTGGTTTTTGTTTGCGTCCCGAATAGGGGATTTTCGAACAAAGAGTCTCTTACAGCCATAATTTAGTCCTTTTTAAATGCCAAAAACCGCAAGCGAACATAATCGGCGAACCAGTCGCCCCGTTCGTTTTGCAGCTCGTTTGCAACGCCATCCTTAACAGCGTTAATAAAATCCGCCTGTGCAACGTCGCGCACATCACGCAAAAACGGGTTGGCGAAAGTTTTTAACCACCCTGCAACATCCATTGGCAGGGGAGTCATCCTCTCAAACAATTCCATCTGCACGATATGAAATCCAGCGTGTTTCAGTCTATTGGCGTACTCAAATTTGCTGGGGAAAAACCACGGGTTGTAATCATCACCATTCAGCCCGATTTTGCTAAGCTGGGCGTAAATCTGGCGAATTATCGCCTGCACATTCCCAGCCCCGCCGAGCTCCGCACAAAACCGCCCGCCGGTTTTTAATCCACGATAAACATTGGCAATCACTCTGTCCGCCTGTTTCATCCAATGCAAGGCAGCGTTAGAGAAAACCGCGTCAAATTGGGTGTGATAGTCCATAGCTTCACCGCCCATAACATGGGCATCCAGCCCGCGTTTTCGTGCGGCGGTAATCATATCTTGGCTGGAATCTATCGCGGTGACTTTGCACCCGATTTGCGATATTTGCTCTGCCAGTACGCCATCGCCACAGCCCAGATCAAGGATATTTTCGCCCCGCGCGGGCGCAAGCAACGCCACAACATCCTGCCCGTATTGCGACACAAAAGCCGCGTTTTCATTATAGTCATTAACGCTCCACTTCATCGATTTTCCCCGTGGTGTTTCAAATCTGTTTTAATGTCATATAGACACGCGGCAATATTGCGTAATCCAGTTTCGGTTTCTTTCAAGGGCGCACAGAGGGCAACGCGGATATAGTTTTTTCCGGGGTCAATACCATCATCGGTTTTCTTACTTAAAAACGCCCCAGGCAACACCTGCACCCCGGTGTCTTGCCAGAGTTTCAAGGTCGCAGATTCACTATCCTTAACGGGCAGCCATAAAAAGAACCCCGCGCGAATCGGGGTATAACCCTCAACCCCGCCAAACAGAGTATTGGCGATTTGATATTTTTCACGATATAACGCACGATTCGCTTTCACATGCACCTCATCATTCCACGCGGCAATACTAACCCGTTGCAAGGGGAGTGGCAGGGCCGGCGCACTATAACTACGCAGGTGGTTTAACGCCGCGATATTTTTCGCGCCACTGGCAGCAAAGCCAGAACGCAACCCAGGCAGGTTAGAGCGTTTGGATAACGAATGGAAAGACACAACGCGGTTTTCATCCGCGCCAAATTTACGTGCCATTTGCAAACCGCCAAGCGGCGGGCTCCCCTCATAAATATCGCCATAACATTCATCCGCGAAAATAATAAAATCGTGTTTTTCTGCCAGCGATAACAGGTCTTGCCAATAGGCTTCATCGGCAGTCGCACCTTGCGGATTGGACGGCGAGCACAGATAACAAATCGCCGTCTCATCCAGAGTTTTCGCGGGCAAGGCTTTGAAATTTGGCAAAAATCCGGCATCCTCCGTAGCAGGGACAAAAATCGGCTGCGCCCAGCATGCCAGTGCGGCCGCACCATAGACTTGATAAAACGGATTGGGTACCAGAATTTTTGGCGTGGCGTTGTTTTTGCGTTCGGGGCAGAGGGCAAGGGCCGAACTAAACAACCCCTCCCGCGTGCCACAAAGCGAGATAATGTTATCTTGCGGGGATAAATCAACACCGTAACGGGTATGAAACCACCGCGCAATCGCGTCCAGCAAATCGTCAATCCCCTCGGTCGGCGGATAATCGGCAAACCGCGCGATATGCTCGGCAATAATCGGCGCGACAAAATCGGGCATAGCATGGCGGGGTTCGCCAACAGACATGGAAAGTGGCACCCCCCCTGCTGGATGTTCATCCAACAAGCCACGCAATCGCGTAAATACATAGTCATGAAGGTCTGCAAACCTATGCGGGAGCTCCATCAGTGCCTCTTTTTTAACCGGATCTAACGTCCTTTGATTGGGTTTATAGCAAGTTTTATCGCCCTAGCCAAGTGGTATTTTGGTTTTTAGGGGAATTTTGCGGGTAAACTATGGTATTTTTGTGGTATTTTTGTCTAATTTTTATTTGGGCTGGCGTTTGCCGGGCTTGGAATAGGGGATGATAAAGGATAAAACCCGCGTTATGGCAGGTGTGAAAAAACAAATGAAAACGGATGTTGTACCCGATGTTGTAATCGCGGGGGGAGGTATCAACGGGGCGGTGCTTGCCCTGGGGCTAGCGCGGATTGGGCTGGCGGTTGTGGTGGTGGATAAGGGTGCTACGGGTAAGACCTCAGGTAAGACCGAACCCGATGGACGTGCCTATGCCCTGAACCTTGGGGTGCAGAGGATGCTGACGGTTTTTGGATTGTGGGGCGATTTGCAAACCCATGCCGAGCCGATTTTGGATATGAAAATCAGCGATGCTAAGGGGAATTTGAGCAGAGCAGGGATTTCCCCGTTTTATCTGCATTTTAATAGGGCGATGATGGAGGGTGAAGCCCTCGGGTTTTTGATAGAGGACGCGCCCCTACGCGAGGTTCTTTCAAAAGCCGTGGATAAACACCCCCTGATTACCGTTTTATCAAATACTCAAGTTAGCGGGCATACTATCACGGGTGGCGGAGTGGAGGTCGCGGTTGCCACAAATAAAACCCCAAGTAAAACAATCGGTAAAAATATATGTGCCAAACTGCTGATTGGCTGTGATGGACGCGACTCAAAGGTCGCGAAAAACGCGGGCATCGTCCGTATTGGCTGGGATTATCCGCAATCGGCATTGGTTTGTGCGTTAAGCCATAGCAAACCGCATCACGGCACGGCGCACCAGATTTTCACTCCAAACGGTCCTTTGGCGGTGTTGCCCTTACGTGGCAATCGTGTTTCCATCGTTTGGACGCAGGAACGCAAACGCGCCAACCTTATCCATGGTTTGGATGACGCGGGCTATTTGGCGATATTGCGTGAAACGCTGGGGGATTTTCTGGGCGAAGTCGCGTTGGATGGCACGCGGGGTGCTTATCCCCTGGGCTTGGCATTAACCGAGTCCTTTGTGCGACCGCGAATCGCCTTGGTTGGCGATAGCGCGCATGGGATTCATCCTTTGGCTGGGCAGGGGTTAAACCTTGGCTTGTTTGATAGCGCCGCCTTGTGCCAAGTTTTGTTTGACGCGGTGCAAAATGGCGAGGATATCGGGGCGGTAAATGTTTTGAATCGCTATCAGGTTTGGCGGCGGTTTGATACCTGCGCGATGGCACTGGCAACCGATGGGCTGAACCGTTTGTTTTCTAACGATGTGCCACTAGTACGGGGAATACGCGGGCTGGGGCTGGGGATGGTCAATTCTCTGCCCTTTGCCAAACAGGGGTTTGCACGGTTGGGCGCGGGTGCGGGTGCAGACGTGCCGAGGTTTATGCAGGGGCGGGAGTTGTTTTAGGGATTAATCACTAATCGGCAAAGACTCATCCACCAGCATAATCGGGATACCACCGCGAATCGGGAAAACACGGCGGGCTTTGCGGGAAATCAGTTGCCCCTTGGCCGCATCATACTCTAAGGCTCCGCCCGTTATTGGGCAGACCAAAACCTCTAACATCGCGCCGTTTATCGGCTCTTTCGCCTCTCCTGAAGACTTTGTCCCCGAATTTTTTCCCGAATTTGTCATTGCAAAACCTCTTGGCTGTTTTCACCGGCACTTAACGCGAAACTCATCAGTGTATAGAGCATATCTGCCCGTCCTTGGGCATTCACAGCCTCTATTAACGCCTGTTTTTCTTGTGGAGAAAACGGGCAAATCATTGACAACACATTAACCAAATACTCACCATCCGCCTCTTCCAAAAATTCCTTATCTATCGACAAATCGTTTTGTTTCAAATAGGGTGTTAAAATATCCATCAAAGCCGCGCAATTGACATCTTCGCCCAAATTCTGCGCCGTGCCTGCCTTTAAATCCACCCAATCCACTTCGGCACGCAAATACGGAGTGGTTTTGCGTTTTAAATTAACAACGCGAAACCGCGTCAAGCCAATCAGGGCGATTTTATAGCTGTCATCTTCCACCTCGCGCAGTTCAATAATCCGCCCAGCACAGCCCATCTGGGCAAGGTCGGCTTTCGCCTTCCCCGTTTTTACCTCTGGCTTTTTATCGTGTTCCAAAGGTTGAATAATCCCAACTAAACGATGGTCGGTTTTCATCGCATCGTCAATCATACGGACATAGCGGGGTTCAAAAACCTCCAACGGCAAACGCAGGTGCGGCAAAAGCACCGCCCCCATCAGGGGAAACAATGGCAAAGTATCTGGCAATTTAAAAGCACGAGTCATAAAAGCTCTTTACGCGGTTTATCAGGATAAAACAAGGCGGGTTACAAACGCGATTAAAATAACCCATCCAGTGCGGCGATTAACGCCGCCGAATCTTTGATATCAAGGCGTACGGGCAGCGACATCACTTTATCCTGCCACGCGGGTTCCATCCGCACTTTATCCTTTTCGGTGCATAAAAGCGTGGCATCCAAGGCGGTTGCCCGCTTTGCCAACCGCCTTAACAAAGGGGCAGAGAAAACCTGATGGTCGGCAAAACCGATGGATTCGACTATAACCGCGCCCGTCCCCCGCAGGGTTTGGAAAAACTTTTGCGGGTGGGCAATACCAGCGAAGGCCAAACAGCGCAAACCCTGCCACTCCATCCCCGTTGGCAAAACCTGTATCTGCCCTTTGGCAACAAAATCGGTCATGGTTTTTAGCTGCGGGTGGGTGCGGCAAATCGCGGTTTCATCGCCGATAATTATCACACCATCGGTGCGGGTGAGGGCAGTATCAATCGGCTCTCGCAACGGACCCGCAGGAAACACACACCCGTTGCCAAAGCCCAAACCGCCATCCACGACCAGCAGGGATAAATCCTTTCTCACCGAAGGGTTTTGCAAACCATCATCCATGATTATCACCTCTGCACCGGCGTTTTGGGCGGCCTTTGCCCCCGCCGCACGGTCTTTTGCCACCCAAGTGGGGGCGAAGGAACAGAGCAATAACGGCTCATCCCCGACATCTTTTGCGCTCGATTTTGCCGATACTAAAATCGGACCACGCAACCGCCCGCCATACCCACGCGATAGGATATGGACACGCTTGCCTTTATCTGCCAAAATTTGGGCGATAAAAATCACGCTTGGGGTTTTGCCAGAGCCGCCAAGATTAACATTCCCCACGCAAATCACTGGAATATTTAGCTTTGCACGGGGCGGGCGTGATAACCGCACGGCACTGGCACATGTATATAGACAGGCAAGCGGGGATAAGAGCCACGCCCAAGCCCCTGCCCATGCCCCGTGTTTTTTATACCAAAAAGAGGGCGGCTTCATTTTATCCCCCTTAAAGCCCGTGCCATTCTGCCTTGTTTATATAGCAACGCACAGATAAACCCGCAAAACATAATTAACACTATAGTCGGTGCAGGCGCGCTATCAATGAAAAAACTGGTATAAACCCCAGCGATACTTGATAGGAACGCGACAAGAATACTTATCAAAACCATCCTATGAAATCTTTGCGTCAATAAATACGCCACCGCCCCTGGCATGATTAAAAACGCGATGCTGAGGATAATTCCAACCGCCTTTATCGCCGCGATAACCGATAGCGAAATCATAACCAGCAAGCCATAATGCAACACCCCCGTGGGCAGGGTGCGGAAGGGCAAGCCAACAGCACGGCTCTGCACAGAATCAAACACATAAAGCATCAAATCCTTGGCAAATACCGCCAGAATAACCGTGATAAACAGGGCTATCGCGCCACTGGTACGTAAATCCGCGCCGTTTATGCCAAGGATATTGCCGAACAGGATATGATCCAAATGCACCGCCGATTGAATGCTTAAATACAGCACCAGCCCGCCGGCGAAAAACCCCGAAAACACCACCCCCATGATGGTATCCGCCTTTAGCCGTGTGTGGCTCTGCAAAAATCCGATTAACAAGGCAGAAGTCATTGCGCTGATAAACGCCCCGATAACCAGAGGCCACGCCAGCAGATGGCTTACGACTATGCCAGGCAATACGGTATGGCTGAGCGCATCGCCCAGCAACGCCCAGCCCTTTAATACCATATAACAAGACAGCATCGCCGAAGGCACCGCCAGCACCATCACCATTAAAAAGGCGTTCTGCATAAAGGGATAGGAAAACGGCAGGGTTAGGGTTTCTATCATAACAAGCCCCCCGTTTGTCGGTCTATCGGTGCGCGGAATTTTTTCATGAGCCAGCCGTATTTTGGCGCGAAGCAAAAGGCGACTAAAAACATGGATACTTGCAATAACACGATAATTCCCCCCGCCGCTCCGTTGATAAAATAGCTGATATAAGTGCCAACAAAGCCACTACCCGCACCCAGTGCGACACTGATAATCAATAACCGCGCGAATCTATCGGTTAATAAAAACGCGGTTGCCCCAGGGGTAATCACCATGGCAATCACCAAAAACGCACCGACAGTTTGCAAGGCGGCAACGATGGACAAAGCCAGAATGGTAAAGAAAATCACCCGCAAACGACGGGTTGGCAAACCGACACTACGGGCATGGACTTCATCAAAAAAGGTCAGCATGAAATCGCGCCATTTTAACGATAAAAACGCCAGAGAGCCAAACCCTATTAAAACCAATTGTATCATATCAATCGGGGCAATCGCCAGAATATTGCCAAGGATAATCGCTTGGACATTGACCGAGACGGGCGATAGTGAAATCATAAACAGCCCCAAGGCAAAGAAGGCGGTGAAAACCACGCCGATAATGGTATCTTGGCGGAGTCCCGTGCGGGTGTTTAGGAATAAAATCGCCACCATCGCCAGCCCACCCGCGACAAACGCGCCAAAGCTGAACGGCAAGCCAATCATATAGGCACCGACCACCCCTGGCACAACGCTATGCGACAAAGCATCGCCGATTAAAGACCAGCCTTTCATCATTAAAAAACACGATAAAAACGCGCATAACGCCCCGACCAGCGTTGCCACGAACAAAGCATTGCGCATGTAAAGATAGAAAAACGGTTCGGATAAGAGGGCAAGCATGGTTAATCCGCCTTCTTATCAGGTTTATTATCGGGGGGGGTATCAGGTTTGTTATCAGGGCGTGTTTTGGGGGCTTCATCATAAATCACAATCGGACGTTCATCATCGGTAATAACCGTGACACTGCGTTTATCACCATCGGTATGTAAATCGGCCCCGCCAAGAACAAATTGGCGCAGGACTCCGCCAAAGGCTGCCTCCAAATTCTTTTGGGTGAAAACCGTGGCGGTTTTGCCAAAGGCCAGCACCCGTTGATTGATTAAAACACTGTGGTCGCAGAACTCTGGCACAGAGCCGAGGTTATGCGTGGCAATCAGCATCACCCGCCCCGAATCACGCATCGCGGTTAGCAGAGCAATCATCATATCCTCGGTTTTCACATCAACCCCGCTAAACGGCTCATCCAGCAGGATAACTTGGGCATCCTGTGCCAAAGCCCGTGCGAGGAATAGGCGTTTTTTCTGCCCACCTGAAAGCTCGCCAATTTGCCGATGGCGCAGGTTGGTTAAATCCACGCGGCGGAGGGCTTCGTCCACCTTTTCATGGTCAACTTTACGCGGAATACGCAACATCCCCATGTGCCCATATCGCCCCATCATCACCACGTCTTGCACCAACACGGGGAAAGACCAATCAATGGTTTCGGACTGTGGCACATAGGCTATCATCTTTTGCGCCAAGGCAGCACGAACCGATTGCCCCAGAATGGTAATTTGCCCGTTTTGATGCGGTACCAGCCCCATCAAGGCCTTAAACAAGGTGGATTTACCCGCGCCATTGACCCCAACCAGAGCGGTGATAGAGGCGCTTGGCACAGCAAAACTGGCATCTGTCAGGGCGTTTAGCCCGTTGGCATAGCTGACGGATAAATTTTTGACGCTAATCGCGGGGGACATATTTTTTACATCGTTTTTCACATCGGTTTTCACAAAAGTTTTCATTGCTTTATCTCCTTTATTCCCGCCAAAATCGTTTGCAGAGTCACCTGCAATAAATCAATATAGGTCGGCACGGGGCCGTCCTTCACCGACAGGCTATCCACATATAAAACCCCGCCATAGGTAGCCCCAACCTCACGGGCAATTTGCTTGGCAGGCTCGGGTGAAATCGTGGATTCGGAAAATATAACCCCGATATTATGCTCGCGCATCGTATCAATCACAACCCGCACCTGTTTGGGTGTGCCTTGCTGGTCGGCATTTATCGGCCATAGGAAAAGCTCGCGTAGATTAAAATCCCTTGCAAGATAACTGAACGCACCCTCAGAGGTCACCAACCAACGTGAATCTTCCGCAAGAGTTTCAAATTCACGGCGAATCGGCGCGAGCGTCTTGGTGATTTGCCTCTTATACCGCGTGGCGTTGATACGGTATGTGTCGGCATTACCTACGTCATATTGTATCAGAGCATCACGGATATTATCAATATAAATAAAGGCGGCGTGTTGCGACATCCAGGCGTGGGGGTTTGGCTTGCCACTATAAGGACCGTTATAGATATCAATCGGAGTGATACCGTTGGTTAATTCCACCACGGGAACCCTGTCCAGATTTTGAAAGAACTGGGCGAACCAGACCTCCAAATTAAAGCCATTCCAGAGAATCAAATCGGCACGGCGGGCGCGAACGATATCCTTTGGCGTCGGCTCATAATTATGAATCTCCGCCCCGCGTTTAATTAAAGATGTGACATTGGCCGCATCGCCCGCGACATTTTGCGCCATATCGGCAAGGACGCTGAAGGTGGTGACGATATTGAGTTTTTGTGTGGATTGCGCCCCCGCTAAAGGAGCAACCAAAGTGGCGACCAGCATAAAAAACACGCACAGAACAGGGAATTTTGGCATAGAGGTTAGGGCTTTGTTAAAGGTCAGGCGATTTGAAACCGATTGGCTCAGTATAATCGCAATTTGGGTAAAAAGTCAAATGACACTTGACATATCCACGCAATAAAATAATAAAATCCCCAAACGAACCCGCAAAAGGACACCCAAATGAACCCGAAAATAACCAAAGCCATCTTTCCAGTCGCCGGACTCGGCACGCGATTTCTACCCGCGACAAAATCAATTCCAAAGGAAATGCTGCCTTTGGTGGATAAACCGTTGTTGCAATACGCGGTGAATGAAGCGCGGGAGGCAGGGATAGAGCAGTTTATTTTCATCACCGCAAGGGAAAAATCCGCCCTAGCCGATTATTTTGACCGCCATCATTTTTTGGAAGAAATGCTGGATAAAAACGGCAAAGCGGATATTTTGGCACGGGTGCAGGAGTCCAATATCAGCAATGAATACGTGGCGTATTTACGTCAGGGACAGCCCTTGGGATTGGGGCATGCCGTCAGTTGCGCTCGGCATTTTATCCATAAGGATGAGTATTTTGCCGTGTTATTACCCGATGATGTGATAAAGGCAGAGGTCGGGTGTTTGAAACAAATGGTGCAGATGTGGCAGGACACGCCGACTAATATAGTGGGGGCGATGCAGGTTTCGCGTGATGTGGTGTCAAGCTATGGTATTTTGGATATGGCGGGGCGTGATGAAAATATCGCCCATCTGCGTGGTTTGGTGGAAAAGCCGAAAGTGGCTGATGCGCCGTCTGATTGTGCCGTGATTGGGCGGTATATTTTATCGCCAAGGGTTATGGATCATTTGTCTGATACCCCCGCGGGTGCGGGTGGGGAGATTCAATTGACCGATGCGTTGAATCAAGAGATAAAAACAGGGGCAGAGGTGAAAGGATATTTTTTCAATGGCGAGCGGTATGATTGCGGAACGCCAGATGGGTTTTTGCAGGCGACTATTGAATTTGGACTGGCCAATCCTCAAACTCGCGGGGGATTGGAAGCGTTTTTACACAAACGGTTTATGAGCGATTAGTGATTAGTGATTAGTGATTAGTGATTTTATAGAATCATTATCATCTTGTAACCAAAGGGCTTTTGGCATGCTCCCGCGAAGCGGGGGCTACGCACAAAAGACCACGCTGGTCGGCATTCGCGTAAGCGATGACGAAGACCCGCAAGGGCTATTCATCGCGCAAAGGTCGCGCCATCAAAACCGTTAAGGCCTGTTTCACATCCATCTTCCGCTCTAAGATTTGCGCCATAGTCGCGATGATTGGAATATCCACCCCTGCGACCTCTGCCAGTTTCAAACACGCAAAGGCGGTGGCGACACCTTCAAAGGTTTGCTCGCCCAGAAATTTGTTTGAACGCGCCAAAGCCTCGCCAAATTGGAAATTGCGCGATTGGGCGGAGGTACAAGATAACACCAAATCGCCAAACCCTGATAGACCCATTAGTGTTTCACGCCTTGCCCCAAGGGCGACGGCAAGGCGGGATAGCTCTGCCATGCCACGGGTTATCAGGGCAGCCCCCGCACTCGCCCCCAAATCCGCACCCGCATTCAACCCCGCGGCAAGGGCGATGACATTTTTTAACGCCCCGCCCAGTTGCACTCCTATTACATCATCGGATAAATAAAACCGCAACTGCGTGCCAGAAAACAAGGTTTGCAGGGTTCGCCCGATTTGTGCATCCGCACACCCAAGCGTTAGGGCTGCGGGTAAGCCACGCGCAATTTCGCAGGCAAAACCCGGACCACTGATAACCGCGATTTGGGCGGTTGGGTGAAATTCCGCCAGAATTTGACTTTGTAAGAGACCCGTTTTAACCTCTATTCCTTTCGCACATAAAACCATCGGTGAGTTGGGCAGAATAGGTTTATCGGACAAAAACCCCCGTAAGTTCTGCGCGGGTAAGGCGATTAAAACCGCCTCTGCCCCCGCTAAATCCGCCAAATCGGCGGTGGGAGTGATACGCTCATTCAGCCGCACCCCCGCCAAATAACGCGGATTTTCACGCTCCCGCGCCATCCGTTCCATCAGCCCGGCATCGCGTCCCCATAAAACGCAATCGCGCCCCTGTGCCGACAAAGCCACCGCCAAAGCCGTGCCAAAAGACCCCGCGCCGATTATCGCAATTTTGCTCATACCTTTGCCCCCCGTTTGCCACTGCCCAACTTGGGCGTTGCCATTATATCCAAAGGCCAACGCGGACGGGCAACCAATCCCATACCATCAAACCGACCGCCAGCAAACTGCTCGCCCCCCGCCCAAGCAATCATCGCCGCATTATCGGTGCAATACTTTAAAGGCGGGGCGATAAAGGCAAACCCCGCCTTATCCGCGACTTCTTTTAAAGCTTCGCGAATACATAAGTTAGCCCCGACTCCCCCTGCAACCGCGATAACCGGGGTTGGGATTGCCACACCCGCATCGGCGCAAACCGTGCGAAATAGCGCGATTGCTTTTGCCGTTTTTATCGCCAAAATCCGTGCCACAGCCCATTGAAATGAGGCACATAAATCGGCGCGATCAGAAACAGACAACCCATTGTTATCCGCCACCACCTTATCGCGAGCAAAACGCAACGCGGTTTTTAATCCAGAAAAGCTCATATCACAGCCCTCCGCCCGCGCCATCGGCAAGGGGAAATCAAACCGATTTTTATCCCCCAAACGCGCGGTTTGCTCCACAAGCATCCCACCAGGATAGCCCAAACCCAGCAGTTTCGCCACTTTATCAAAGGCTTCACCTGGGGCATCGTCAATGGTTGTGCCAAGACGGATAAAATGCTCTGCCGCCAAAACTGCCAAAAACTGGCAATGACCGCCACTGATTAAAACCATCAAATACGGATAGGCCACCCCGTCCGTCATACGCGGGGTAAGGGCGTGACCGGCCAGATGATTAACGCCAATCAGGGGCAAATCCGCGCCAATCGCCAAACCTTTGGCGCACATAATCCCGCTGAGTAACCCACCGATAAGACCTGGACCGGCACTAACCGCTATCGCATCCATGGAATTTAGCGTGCGGTTGGCTTTGTCTAGCGCCGATTTCACGCAGATATCCACCCGTTCGGCATGGGCGCGGGCGGCGATTTCTGGCACAACCCCGCCGAATACATCGTGTAACCCCGCTTGGTCGGCGATGATGTTTGATAAAATTCGGGCGGGTTTGGGTTTATCCAAAGGTTTCACCGCCCGTGGCACACACACCACGGCGGCGGCGGTTTCATCGCATGTGCTTTCAATACCTAAAATGCAAAGTGTCATTGTAAAAATTCACGACTTGGGTTATAGTTCGGCTTCACGCCCTATCATTCCCCTATCATTCATCGCATCAATCTGCAACTGTTATGACCGCATCCAAACCCTATCTTATGATGATTCGCCCGAAATCGCGGGCGCGCGATTTTGTTCGCGCGGCGGGGGTGGAGGCGACGCGGGTGCTCTATACCCCCCTGATACGGATTGTTTTTAATGATATTATTCTGCCAAATCCGCGTGGGGCGGGGTTTATTTTCACCTCTGCCACGGGGGTTTTGGCGATGGCTCGGCACTATAACGGCGATGGGCGGTTGGCGTTTTGCGTGGGGGAGATGACGGCAGAACAGGCTCGGCTGGCGGGGTTTAACCCCGTGGTAGTTGCCCAAACGGCGCAGGAATTGCTGGGGCAAATTCCGATCGGTGATTATATTTATCCACGCTGTGCGCAGGTTGCCTTTGATTTAACGGGTGCCTTGCGTGAAAAGGGGGGTTTTGTGCAAGATGTTATTGCCTACGCCCAACATCCGCGTGATTTAACACGGGCAGAGCATCAATCCTTGCAAAATCGCACCCTCTGTATTCCGGTTTTTTCTGCCTTTGGGGCAGAATGTTTGCTGCCTGTACTGGCGGGGTTAGAGCCGCATCGGTTAAAAATCCTTGCCATCAGTGAAACCGTGGCGATACGATTTGACAAATCTTTGATAAAAGTGGAAACTGCACCCGAGCCAACCCGTGCTGCCATGATTGCGCGGCTGGGCGAAATTATGACCCAACCGAATCTATAAAAGCAATAAAAAAGCGATGAAAATGAAACCAGATGAGCCAAAAATGTTAGATAATAAATCGCCAAAACGCGGGGGATTTATTACAAGAATCTTTTCAGGAAAAAAGAAAATTTTCCGATGGATTTTGTTTGGCTTGCCGATAATTTTAATCGTGGGGTTTTTGGCAAGTGTCGCCTTTTGGCTCTATGGACAAAATACCGCCCTGTGGCAGGATTTGGCAAACCAAGCCCTGCGTTTGGATGGTTATGAAACCACCGCCAAACAGGCTACAGGTGCGCAACAGCAACGCGAACAAACGCTACTTGCACGGCTGGATATTTTGGAATCCACGCAGGAGGATAGCGGGGAGGATACCATCAATCAAACGATGGACGCACTGGCGCAGAAACTAGTTGATGAAACCGATAGTCTTCGCGGGCAAATCCGCGATAATACCGCCGCTTTGGCGAATTTGCAAAAGAATTTGGCACGGCTTTTGACCGATATAAATAATGCCCCAGAACAGGGGGAAACAGGAATATCCCCCGCACAAATCGCGGCGATTCGTGGCGAGCTAAATACAGCGATTGATATTTTGCAAACCCAGCAGGATGCTCTAACCACTCGTCTCAATACCCATATAAAACAGGCAAATAGGCAAGCCCTACCACTTGGCGATACCGCCGAAACTGCGCGTCAAACGGCTTTGACGCAACTACACACGGTTTTGCTAACGGGGGGTAGTTTGAACCCTGCGTTGACCCTGCTACGCAATTCGGGGGTGTCCATCCCCGAAGACTTAAAACCCTTTGAAACCACAGCCATTATTGGCATGCAAACCCTAAAAACCACCTTTGCCCCAGCAGCCAGATCTGCCTTAGCATCGGCACAGTCTGAACAAATCAAATCGGCAACAGGGCTGATGGATAGGGTGTTTTATTTCTTAAAATCGCAAATCCAAGTGCGCTCCTTACACTCACAAAACGGGGCACAAAACGGGGCACAAAACGGGGCGGATACCGATGCGATTTTGGCACGGATGCAGGTCGCCTTGGATAGCAATAATCTGGCAGAGGTTTTAACCCAAGCCAGCACCCTGACCCCCGCCACGCAAACCGCTTTGGGTGATTGGCTACCCCAAGCCCAAACACAAAACACCGCAACCCAAGCCGTGATGGATTTCCAAAATACAAGCAACTCTACAGGCACCCAAAAATGATTTGGACGCTGATTCGCATTGTTATTTTTGTCGCAATTGTCGGGCTACTCGCCCTTGGCTTTGGCGCACTGGCGGATCAAGGCGGGATGGTGATTGTTCAACTGCTGGGGGTTGAGGTTTCTATGACCCCATCAATCGCCACCTTGCTGATTTTACTGGGGATTTTTATCCTTTGGCTGGTGCAAAAACTGGTTGGGCTTATTATCGCGGTTATTCGGTTTTTGAACGGAGATGAAACCGCACTGGGGCGGTATTTTTCGCGTAATCGGCAAAAACGCGCCTTTGCCCTGCTGGCCGATTCGATGACGGCTTTGGCAACGGGCGATGGCAAAGCCGCATTAACCGCGGTAAAAAAGGCCGAGCGGATTTTGCCGAATCACACCCTGACCCATTTTATCGGGGCGCAATCGGCGCATCTGGCGGGGAATGAAAAACGCAGTTTGCATTATTACAAACAATTGCTGGATAATAAACGCACGCGGTTTGCCGCGTTGCAGGGATTGATACATAAAAAACTCTCACGGGGGGAGGAGTCTTCGGCGCAGGTTTTGGCAGAAAAGGCAGTGGAGGAAAATCCCAAACACGCGGGCAGCCTATCCGTGCTAATGGATTTACAGATTAAAACAAAGGATTGGGCCGGGGCGATGGAGACCCTTGCCAAACAAACCCGAGCGCGGGTGATTTCACGCGAAGTCGGGCGCAGGCGGGGTGCGGTTTTGGCCTTGGCACGGGCGAGCGTTTTGCTGGATGCTGGTGATATTAACGCAGGCAAAGCCCTTGCCATACAGGCGAATAAAGCCGCCCCTGCCCTGGTTCCTGCGGCGATTTTGGCGGCTGAAATGGCAATGTTGGATAATTCCCCCCGTGTGGCAACACGGATTTTACGCAAAAGCTGGACGCTCGCCCCCCATCCCGATAGTGCTAGCGCCTTTGCCACGCTTGCCCCCGATGAAACGGCAAAAGCACGGTTGCGCCGTTTTTCTGGTTTATTAAAAGCCGTGCCAGAGCATGTGGAAACTCACCTGCTCCGCGCCGAATTGTTATTACAGGCAGAGGATTTTCCCAGCGCGAGGCGGGCGTTAAATGACACGGTAGAGGATGATCCGACGCTGCGTTCGCTCAGCCTAATGGCGGCGATTGAACGGGGCGAGGGGGCGGCGGATCACGTGGTGCGCAGTTGGTTAAATAAAGCCTTGGATGCACCGCGTGGGGCGCAATGGATTTGTGGCAACTGCCATAATATCGCCCCGCGGTGGGCTGCCGTTTGCCCGAATTGTGGCGGGTTTGATAGGGTGGATTGGACGCGGGCAAAATCTGATTCGCACGGCGATTCGGATGGCACGGATAATACTTTGGGTTTCACCGCGTCCCTGATGAGTGAAAAGATATAAGCCCACGCGTGGCTAAACGCTCACCCCTGCCAAGGCACAAATAATCCGCCATTGCTCGGCACTGACAGGTTGCACTGATAGGCGCGAGTTTTTCACCAACACCATATCTGCCAATTCCGCACGGGCTTTTATCTCATGCAAAGTGACGGGTGTTACCACGGGTTTTACCGCTTTGACATCCACGCATTCCCACCTTGCGTCATCAGTCGTGCTATCAGGGTGCGCCAGTTTGCAAACCTCAACAATTCCAACAATCGCTTTTTCCGTCAAACTATGATAGAAAAACCCCAAATCACCAAGCCGCATTTCACGCATATTATTGCGGGCTTGATAATTGCGCACTCCATCCCATTCTTCGCCCAACTCACCCCGTGCGACTTGCTGCTGCCAAGACCAAGTATTCGGCTCTGATTTAAATAACCAATAGTGCATTTTATTCTCCTTAAAATTTTATGTCTGGGTTGGTTGTAAAACATGCACCCAAGTTTGTCCATAGATACGGGTATCACACATCATAAACCCTGCGGGGGCGGATTGCGCCGCACCCTCTTCCCAAAGAATGGTCGCATCCGCATTCATCCATCCGCCCGATAAAAGCTGGGGTAGAACGACATCGCCCATGTTTTTACCATAAGGCGGGTCAAAGAATATCAAATCAAACGGGGCGGTACTGGCAACCCCCAAACGCATCACATCACGGGGGATTATTTGCGTGGTATTTTCCACATCCAGCATTTTGATATTACGGTGCAGGGTTTCACGCGATTTCGCCCCGTTATCAATAAACAAGGCAAACTCCGCCCCACGCGACAGCGATTCCAAACCCAAGGCACCCGTGCCAGCGCATAAATCCAAAACCCGAGCATCGGTTATACAATCGCCCTGCCCGCCATGCATTAAAAAATTAAAAATACTTTCACGTACCTTATCGCTGGTCGGGCGTAGATGGGCGGGATTATCGCCTTTACCCAGCGCAGACAGCACTCGCCCCTTATATTTACCGGCAATAATCCGCATATGTCTCGCCTATAACAGAGTTTTCAAATCCGTTTGCGGATTGGCTATCGCGGTTTTATCGGCGGTTTTGCCCGCTTCCAACAGGCGTTTGCCAACCATATAACCGCGGGCATCATTCATCGCATCCACCGCCAGTAATGTATCGCCCAGATAATACCAAAATGAAACTCCCGAGTCACCCTTACGGGTAATAACGTTATCATAACCCGTATTTAACCCGGCGATTTGCAGTTTCACATCAAACTGATCCGACCAGAACCAAGGCTTGGCGGTATAACCCACACCCGCACCCATAATGTTTTGCGCCACGATTTCACCGTGCTCTATCGCATGGGGTACAGATTCCAACCGCAACCGCCCGTCTTTGTAAGGGAAGGAAGCACAATCCCCCGCCGCCCAAATATGGGGGTGGCTCGTGCGCCCAAATTCATCGGTTTTTATGCCGTTATCAAGGGTAATACCTGTGGCTTCGGCCAGCTCTGTTCGCGGCAGTATGCCAATCCCGGCGATGGCAAAATCAATATCCAAAATCCGCCCGTCTGTCAATTCCGCTTGGGACACGCGAGTATCACCCAGCAGAGTTTTCAACCCGACTCCTTCAATAATATCGGTGCCATGTTCGGTATGTAAGGTACGGAAAAAATCCGAAGTCTGCGGGGCAGCAACCCGTTGCAATATCCGCTCTGACATTTCAATGAGGCTCACCCGCACGCCCATTTGTCGCGCCACGGCGGCGGTTTCTAACCCAATATACCCACCGCCAATAATCAGCAAATGCTGGTCTTTTTTAAACTCGCCGCGCAAGCGATTAACGCAATCCAACCCCCGCAGAGTATAAACGCCGCCCAATCCACCACCAACCGCATCGGGCAAGCGACGTGGCTCAGACCCCGTGGTGAAAACAAGGTCGGTATAATGCAGGACTTCATTGTTTATGGTAATCGTTTGCGCGGTGCTATCAACCGTGCGAACGGTTTGATTCAAACGCAAGGTGATATTATTATCTTGGTAAAAACTCATCGGTCGCAGATACAAACGTTCCGTCTCCAACGCGCCCAGCAGATAGCCCTTTGACAAAGGCGGGCGTTGATAGGGTGGTGCCGATTCCGTGCCAACCAGCGTAATATCGCCATCAAACCCATCGCCCCGAAGCCGAGCCGCACAGGAATATCCCGCCTGCCCCGCGCCAATTATAATCACATGTGCCATTTTTCTGTTCCTTTTTATGCTTTACATTTTGCCAATAATGGTGTTTTGTATGTTTCATCATACCACGATTAACACAAAAGAAAAGGAATTTTTATGACTCTGATAAATACGAACATGCCGCCTGCGAAACTTTTAACTTTGGGGGCAGAGGGTGTGGAAGAGATTGACCTTAACGCCCGTATTGCTGGCACTCGGGCGGTTATTTTTGCCCTACCTGGTGCCTATACTGGTACCTGCACCACCGCCCATATCCCCAGTTTTATTCGCGTTGCCGATAAATTGCGGGCAAAGGGAATCACCCATATCGTTTGTATTTCGGTGAATGACCCGTTTGTTATGGCAAGATGGGGCGATGAAACGGGTGCCGAGGCGGCAGGAATTGCGATGTTATGCGATGCCACTGGTGATTTTACCCGAGCCTTGGGGATGGAGTTTGACGCACCCGCCGTGGGGTTGATAAACCGGTCCAAACGTTATGTCATGGTGGTGGAAGATGGGCTGATTACCAACGTGCAGATGGATGAAAATCCGGGTGTGTGTGAGCTATCGGCAGGGGAAGCGGTTTTGGAATTGCTTTAAATTAGTGATTAGCCCGCAAACAACCCATCCATTTTATTCGCCAATTTCACATCCAAATCAGACAGCCCATCCACGGCATGCGTGGTTAAAACAACATGAACCCGTCCATAGACATTGCTCCACTCTGGATGATGGTTATATTTCTCTGCCCAAATCGCCGCGCGAGTCATCCAGCCAAAGGCCGCGACAAACGATTTGAACGAATAGGTTTTTTCTATCGCATCGCGTCCGTCCACCATCTGCCAACCCGTGGCAAACAAGCCGTCCAAAACCGTGCGGTCTTTTAATAATTCATGCATAACAGCCTCCTTTTACTCCACCTTACGAAATGGCGCGTGATTGGCAAGGGCGATTTTGTGTTTTTCAATCATTTTTCCCTCTGCCTGCACATACCGCGCAACGGCCGCGCCAAAATCCTCATCAACAAACCAATGTAGCGATTGCGTTGTTTGCGGCAAATATCCCCGTGCCAATTTATGCCCGCCTTGTGCGCCAGCCTCTATCCGTGCTAAACCCTGCTCAATCGCGTAGTCAATCGCGCAATAATAACACAATTCAAAATGCAAACATGGGTGATAGCTGGATTCGCCCCAATACCGCCCATAGAGGCACTCTGCCCCGATAAAATGCAAAGCACCCGCGCACCACTGCCCGTCTTTTTCTGCCATGACCAGCAAAATATCATCGCGCAATTTTGCCTGAGCCTGTGTGAAAAAATCACGGGTTAGATAGGGTTGCCCCCATTTACGTGCACCCGTGTCTTGGTAAAACCGCCAAAACGCATCCCAATGGGGTTGTTTTATGGCATCGCCCGTAAGCAAATGAATCTGCCCGCCGAACGCCTGAGCTTCTTTGCGTTCTTTGCGGATGTTTTTGCGTTTATTGGCGGATAAGTCGGCCAGAAAATCATCAAACCCTTTGTAGTTTTTATTAAACCAATGGAACTGTTGGCTTTTGCGGTGCATTAAAGTCTTTGGCGCGTGTGACGTATCATCCTTATGACAAAATGTCATATGAAACGAGGAAAACCCGTTATCACGGGTGAGGTTTTGTGCGGCCTCTATCAAGGCGGGCACAGTGCGGGTTTCATAGCCCGCCCGCGCACAAATCCGCCGACCTGTGACGGGGGTAAAAGGCACGGCTGATTGAAGTTTGGGATAATAATTCCCACCTGCCTGCTCATAGGCCGCCGCCCAATCATGGTCAAAAATATATTCGCCTTGGGAATGGGTTTTGATATAACACGGCATAATGGCGACAAGAGTTTTATTTTCCCAAGCTGCCAAATGCACGGGGTGCCAGCCGGTTTTTGCACCAACCGATTCGCTGATCTCCAAGGCAGATAAAAACCGATGGGTGGTAAAGGGATCAACCACGCGGGGATTATCGCGACTATTATCGTAGTGCAAACATGCATCCCAATCGTTTTCAGGGATTTCGGCAATGGATTGATGAAGGGTGATTTTTAAGATGGCAAAAATCCCTCAAAGGTAATATTATCGGCTCGCATCCTTGCGGTTTTTTCTTGCGCGCGGCTGCGTACCGTCCAGCATAAAACCGCCCCATCCAAAGCACGGATTTTGTCAATTTGCGGATTATCCAAATCATTGACATTATGCGATATAAAAGACGCGCCAAGCGGGGTGTAATCCGCCATCTGTGCCAGCTCTTTACATCGGGTTTCACTCACCCCCGCCCAGTTTTGCGGGGCAAACGCATCGCTAACCAACCCACGCGGAGTATCGGGCAAAAACCGCGCGATATGTTTGATTGAGTGCGGATTAAACGACATTATGGCAAGGGGGGCGGGGCAATCGGCAACCGCCTCTGCCACGGCTTGGGCGAGGTCGGGTGTCTCTGCCCCAAGCGTTTTATTTTGCGGTTTTAGTTCTATTAGAATGGGCGGTAAATCCCCGCCATGCTCACAAATTTTTGCCAAAAAATTATCCAGCCGAGTAATCTTATCCGCCCCACCTATCAATCCAATTTCCATCAGCTCCGCCGCGGTGAAATCACGTACCAAACCCGCACGCCCCGTCAATTTCAGCAAATCATAATCGTGGAAAACCATCGCGACATTATCACGCGATAGTTGCACGTCTATTTCCAAACCATAGCCCGCGTCCATCGCCGCCATCGCCCCCGAAACAGAATTCTCTGCCCGACCTTGCGGGGCATCATGCAAAGTGCGATGCGCCAAAGGCGTGTCTAAAAACACCCGAGGTAACGGAACACACCTAGCCATCATTGCGGATTTGAAACAGCCCGTCGACCTCCACCGCCACGCCCAAGGGCAAGCTGACACAGCCAACGGCAACCCGTGCATGCCTGCCCGCCGTGCCAAAAATCTCTGCTATAAAATCGGACGCGCCATTCATCACCGCAGGATGCTGGTCAAAATCGGGCGTGGCATTAACATAACCCGTCAATTTCACCGTCCGCACCAGCCGCGATAAATCGCCACCGCAAGCCGTCTTTAATTGCGCCACCAAATTTATCGCACAGAGCCGTGCCGCCGCCCGCCCCTGCTCCACAGAATAATCCGCGCCCAATTTACCGCAAACGAAACCCTCAGCATTTTGCGAGATTTGCCCAGAAATATAGATCATCCCATCGACATTGACGAAGGGAATATAGTTGGCGGCAGGTGCGGGTGCGTCAGGCAAAACAACCCCCGCAGTTTCAAGATTTTTTTCATAAGTGTTCATTTTTTCTTTTTCCCTCTGTTGTTAAGGGTGTGCAAGGTTTAGAGATTATCCCTAGACGGCACACAACCCATCTTTTGTAACCAGATATTAGCACGAATGGATTTTTTGGCAAGAGGTAATAGTATTACCTATCGGCGTAAAATTCACCTGCCCCGCACCGAAATTTTATCCACAAGAAAACCATAACCCGCATCATTTTTCTTTGTTATAAGGGTAATCGCCGCGCTATTGGCTGGATTTCACCGCCAAAACCACTATATCTAGCCCTTGAAACCCACTTCACCCCAAAACCTTGTATTAGCACCCCTCACAGAAGCATCTCCATGGACGTATTAAAAGAACTGACCACCTCTGTTGATTACACCGAACATCACCCGATTGATTTGGTGGAATTCCTTGCCCGTCAACGCGATTGGGCGGTGACTCGCACGCAAGAAGACCAAATCAGTTTGGTCGCCCACGGGGTTTGGCGTACCTATCAAATCGGGCTGGAATATAACGCCCCCGCACAAACGCTCTATGTCGTTTGCAGTTTTGAAATGGAGCATCCGAAAAAACGCATGCCCACCCTGTATGAGTTGCTGAATCTGGTTAATCAGCGATGCTGGTGTGGCTCGTTCGTGTTTAATACCGCGCAAAAAGTCGTGGTTTATCGTTATGGATTGGTTTTAACTGGGGTTGAAATCCTGCCCGACCAGCTGGACCAAGTCATGCAGGGCGCGATGGTTGCATGTGAAAAATACTACCCCGCGTTTCAACTGGTATGTTGGGGCGATGAAACCCCTGCCGAGGCGATGCGGATGGTGTTTGATGCGACCCAAGGTCGGGCTTAGGGGGATAAAATGACCAGTAAAATAGGCAATGCAAAGGAACAAATAACCGAAAAAGGATTGGTTTTATGGGGCTGTGGCAAAATGGGTTCTGCTCTTTTGCAGGGCTGGTTAAAGGATGGGATTCCCGCCACCAGTATTTGGGTGAATGACCCGCACCCGAATGACTGGGTAAAAAGCGTGAAGGGCTTGCACCTGAACGCCCCCCTGCCGAAATCACCGATGGTTTGCGTTATTGCGGTGAAACCGCAGATGATGGATAAAGTCCTTGGCGAGCTAGGCAAAACTGGCGATGCCGATACTATATTTTTATCAATCGCGGCGGGTGTGCGGATTTGTGATTTTGAAAATGCTGTCAATAAAAATATGGGTGGCAACCGCGCCGTGATTCGCGCCATGCCAAATACCCCTGCGGCCATTGGTGCGGGGATTTCGGCGGTTGTCTGTAATAAGGCAACCAGCGATACCGCCCGTGATTTGGCGACAGATTTATTATCCGCCGTTGGCGCGGTGATTCATCTGGAGGGAGAGGATAAAATGGACGCGGTGACGGCGGTTTCTGGCTCTGGTCCGGCCTATGTCTTTCACCTAATAGAGGCAATGGTGGCTGCGGGCATAGCCCAAGGGTTGCCCGCCGATATTGCCCTGAATTTGGCACGAACAACGGTTGCCGGCGCGGGTGCACTGGCGCAGGCGAGCGATGACTCGCCCGAACAATTACGTATCAATGTGACCTCCCCCGCTGGCACGACAGAGGCGGCGTTACAGGTTTTAATGGGTGAAGATGGTTTGACACCCCTCATGAATCGGGCGATTGGCGCGGCGGCCACGCGAAGCCGCGAATTGGGTGAAAAATAACCCATCCCCAAATAACCGCAAAAACCAGTCCTAAAAATCCTCTTGCACGGGGGGTGATTCTTGCCCGTTTTGGCTCTTGACCTTATGGGATTACCCGCCTATAACGACCCTATAACCATCTCAAACCTGCGTGCCACCAGATAAAGGAGTCCGCGAATGCAAGATTTATTACAAGACTACCTCGCCATTTTGGTTTTTCTAGGGGTTGCCGTTGGCTTGGGCGTGGTTTTGATACTATCGGCCGTGCTGATAGCCGTGCGCAACCCTGATAAGGAAAAAGTATCCATTTATGAATGCGGATTTAACGCTTTTGATGATGCACGGATGAAGTTTGATGTGCGGTTTTATCTGGTCGCACTTTTGTTTATCATCTTTGATTTGGAGGTAGCGTTTTTGTTCCCTTGGGCGGTGAGCTTTCAATATGTCGGCACTTTCGGGTTCTGGTCGATGCTGGTGTTTTTGGCGGTCTTGGGGATTGGCTTTGCCTATGAATGGAAAAAAGGGGCGTTGGAATGGGAATGATGGACACACAAACACCGATAAATACACAAACAAACACAGAATTAAACCAGCAGTTAAAAGACAAAGGATTCTTGCTGACTTCGGTTGATGATGTGATTAACTGGGCGCGGACGGGATCGCTGCATTGGATGACTTTTGGGCTGGCGTGTTGCGCCGTGGAAATGATTCAAATGGCCATGCCCCGCTATGATGTGGAACGATTTGGCACTGCCCCCCGTGCCTCCCCTCGTCAATCCGATTTGATGATTGTTGCGGGGACGCTCACCAATAAAATGGCACCCGCCCTGCGTAAAGTTTATGACCAAATGCCCGAGCCGCGTTATGTTATTTCCATGGGGTCTTGCGCCAATGGCGGTGGTTATTATCATTATTCATACAGTGTCGTGCGTGGCTGTGACCGTATCATTCCCGTGGATATTTACGTCCCAGGTTGCCCGCCCACGGCAGAGGCTTTGCTATACGGAATTTTACAACTGCAACGCAAAATCCGCCAAACTGGCACGATTGTAAGGTAGCAAATTATGACCCTATCCTTATCCGAATTGGGCGATTTAATCGCCGAGGCACACACCCTCAGTGCCGACCAAGTGTCGGTGACTCCGCAAGGCGAATTGGTGCTATCGGTTGGGATGGAGGCTCTTTGCCCGTTGATTGATTCCTTACGCAAAACCAAGGGGATGAAGTTTTCCACCCTGATTGATATTACCGCGATTGATTGGCTGGGGCGCGAGCCGCGTTTTGATTTGGTCTATCACCTGTTATCCATGTATAGCAATCAACGTTTGCGGATTAAAACCCAAGTGCGTGAGGACACAACCGTGCCCTCCCTATCCGCGATTCATCCTTCCGCGATTTGGTTTGAACGCGAGGTTTTTGATATGTACGGATTGACCTTTGCCAATCATCCTGACCTGCGCCGATTGCTCACCGATTATGGGTTTGAAGGGCATCCCCTGCGCAAAGATTTTCCAACAACAGGCTATGTCGAATTACGTTATAGCGAATCGGAAAAACGGGTGGTTTATGAACCAGTGAAACTCACCCAAGAATACCGCCAGTTTGATTTTATGTCCCCGTGGGAGGGTGCGGAATATATTTTGGATGAAGAGGGAGACGTTGATGCCAAATAAACAAATCGGAACTTGTCTTTGTGGAGCGTGTAAATTCACTGCTACCTTGCCCGATAATATGGCAGGGGTGTGTCATTGTGGTATGTGCCAGAAATGGTCGGGTGGGATGTTTATTTCCACCAGTTGCGCTGGAACGGCGGAGTTTGAAACGGGCGCACCCGTTAAAATCTATCAAGGCTCTGATTGGGGCGAGCGGGTATTTTGTGGTGAGTGCGGATCAACCCTAATGTGGCAGTCACGCGATAAATCCACGCAATATGCCTCTATCCATTGTTTTGAAAACCCCGCACAATTTGATGTGGTGTTAGAGATTTTTCATGATAAAAAACCCGCCAACTATGCCCTGCGTAATGAAACCCGTAAAATGACTGAGGCAGAGGTTTTTGCCGCGGCCGCCGCGGGTAATAAGGATTTGGATTGATGGATACTCCGCTAAAAGACACGCAAACCGTGCGCAATTTTAACATTAACTTTGGCCCGCAGCACCCTGCGGCGCATGGTGTGTTGCGTTTGGTTTTGGAGCTGGATGGCGAAATCGTCGAGCGGTGCGACCCCCATATTGGATTGTTGCATCGTGGCACGGAAAAGCTGATGGAATCGCGCACCTATCTGCAAAACCTGCCGTATTTTGACCGTTTGGATTATGTCGCGCCGATGAACCAAGAACACGCGTGGTGCTTGGCGATTGAAAAGCTGACGCAAACCCCCGTGCCGTATCGTGCGTCCCTTATCCGTGTTTTGTTTTGCGAAATCGGGCGGATTTTGAATCATCTGTTAAATGTCACGACCCAAGCCTTGGATGTCGGTGCCCTGACCCCGCCGCTCTGGGGGTTTGAGGAACGTGAAAAACTGATGGTGTTTTACGAACGCGCCAGTGGTGCGCGTCTGCATGCCGCGTATTTTAGACCTGGTGGCGTGCATCAAGATATCCCACCGGCTCTGCTGGATGATATTTTGGCGTGGTCGTTGGAATTTCCCGATGTTTTGGATGATATTGAAGGGTTGCTCAGCGAAAACCGTATTTTCAAACAACGTAATGTTGATATTGCCGTGGTGTCCGAGCAAGAGGCGTTGGATTGGGGATTTTCTGGCGTTATGGTGCGAGGCTCTGGCATGGCGTGGGATTTGCGCCGCGCTCAACCCTATGAATGCTATGATGAATTTGACTTTCAAATCCCCGTTGGCACAAAGGGCGATTGTTTTGACCGCTATTTATGCCGTATGATGGAAATGCGCGAATCGGTGAAAATCATCCAGCAAGCCATTGAAAAATTGGGGCATGCAACTGGCCCCGTGCTATCGCGTGAAAAAATAAATCCGCCCAGCAGGGCCGAGATGAAAACGTCTATGGAGGCTTTGATTCACCACTTTAAGCTCTATACAGAAGGGTTTAAAGTGCCGATGGGGGAAATTTATGTTGCCGTGGAAGCGCCAAAGGGTGAATTCGGGGTTTATCTGGTATCGGACGGCACAAACAAACCCTATAAGGTGAAAATCCGCGCCCCAGGATATCTCCATTTGGCAGCGATTGACCATTTGGCAAAGGGGCATCAACTGGCCGATGTGGCGGCGATTATTGGCACGATGGATGTCGTGTTTGGGGAGATTGACCGATGAGCCTGCGCCGATTACACCCCGACCAACCCAAATCGTTTGCCTTCACACCCGCCAATAAAACTTGGGCGCAGGAGCAGATTAAAAAATTCCCCACGGGGCGCGCCGCCAGCGCGATTATCCCCCTGCTTTGGCGGGCGCAAGAACAGGAGGGCTGGCTATCGCAACCCGCGATTGAAACCGTGTCCGATATGCTGGGGCTGGCCTATATTCGCGGGCTGGAAGTGGCGACCTTTTATTTTATGTTTCAGCTTGCGCCTGTCGGCTCTGTCGCGCATATTCAGGTCTGTGGTACGACCTCCTGCATGATTTGCGGTGCCGAGGATTTGGTGGGGATTTGCCAAAAACGTATCGCCCCTATGCCGCATCAAATCTCTGCCGATGGGCGGTTTAGCTGGGAGGAAGTGGAATGCTTGGGCGCCTGTTCCAACGCACCGATGGTGCAGATTGGCAAAGATTTTTATGAGGATTTGACGGGGGATTCTTTTAATGCGTTATTGGATGGATTTGAAGCGGGGCAGGTGCCGATTCCCGGTCCGCAAAACGGGCGGTTTGCTGCTGAACCGCTTATGGGTTTGACTTCTTTAAAAGATGGCACGGGCGCGAGTTATCAACACAATGGCTCGGTCAGTTTGGCACTGGCACAGGGCGATACCATTGCGCGGATTTTGGGTGAGCCGTCTGTAAGCAAGCCAAAGACGAAAGCCAAACCTAAAGCCAAAGCCAAACCAAAGGTGAAAAAATGACCGAACACCAAAGTAATAAACCTCTTGGCGGAGAGGGCTTGCGAAAAGCCCGAACAGCCTCTATTGTGATATGTTGCACAGCCGTGCTTTGGCTGGGGTTGCAACTCTTCGCCCAGCAGTTAAATCTGGCGGGTCGCTATGCCTTCCTATTTGATTTTGCCGCCCTTGCTGCCCTATTCTGGGCGATGGTCGTTTTATATCAGGTGCGCCGTGCGCGTGCTACACAAGATACAGAAAGCAAAAAAAATGCTCGCAGATAAAGACCGTATTTTCACCAACCTTTACGGGCTAAACACCCGTGATTTGAAGGGCGCGAAATCGCGTGGCGCGTGGGATGGCACGGGGCGCATAATTAAACGCGGGCGCGATTGGGTTGTGGCAGAGGTGAAAAAATCAGGCTTGCGCGGGCGTGGTGGTGCGGGTTTTCCGACGGGATTAAAATGGTCGTTTATGCCGAAAGAATCGGATGGTCGCCCGTCTTACCTCGTCGTCAATGCCGATGAGTCAGAGCCCGGCACCTGTAAAGACCGCGAAATCATGCGCCATGACCCGCATAGTTTGATTGAGGGTTGTTTGATATCGGGCTTTGGTATGGGCGCGAATACTGGCTATATTTATATCCGTGGGGAATTCATTCGCGAGCGTGAAATCCTGCAAGCCGCGATTGATGAAGCTTATGATGCGGGCTTGCTGGGCAAAAACGCCGCCAAATCGGGTTGGGATTTTGATTTATATCTGCATCACGGCGCGGGTGCGTATATTTGTGGTGAGGAAACGGCTCTGCTGGAATCCCTTGAAGGACGCAAAGGCATGCCACGGATGAAACCGCCTTTCCCTGCGGGTGCGGGGCTGTATGGTTGCCCAACAACCGTGAATAATGTGGAATCCATCGCGGTTGTGCCAACGATTTTGCGCCGTGGCGCGGATTGGTTTGCCTCCTTTGGGCGGGCGAATAACACGGGGACAAAGCTATTTGCCATATCGGGGCATGTCAATGCACCCTGTGTCGTTGAAGAGGCGATGTCTATTCCGTTAAAAGAGCTATTAGAAAAACATTGTGGCGGGGTGCGTGGCGGTTGGAAAAACCTAAAAGCGGTGATTCCTGGCGGCTCTTCCGTGCCACTGTTACCCGCACGGCTCTGCGATGATGCCCTGATGGATTTTGATTATCTGCGCGATCAACAATCAGGTCTTGGCACGGCTGCTGTGATAGTGATGGACCAAAGCACCGATGTGATAAAGGCGATTTGGCGGCTGGCAAAATTCTACAAACACGAATCCTGCGGGCAATGCACCCCCTGTCGGGAGGGTACGGGCTGGATGATGCGGATTATGGAACGCTTGGTGGCGGGCAGTGCTTCGGTGGAGGAAATAGACATGTTGCTGGACGTGACAAAACAGGTGGAGGGTCATACAATCTGCGCCCTTGGCGATGCCGCCGCTTGGCCTATCCAAGGGTTAATTCGCCACTTCCGCGATGAAATAGAAGACCGTATTAAAACCACGCAAAAAACCACCCAAGAAAACCCCCGGGCCCATGCGTATAGAAAGCAAAGCTATGATGAAAACGCAAAGACGATATAGGATAGTTATGATGATACCTTTGATAGTTTTAATCGTGGTTTTCACGGCTGTTTTGGCTGTGCCGAGTTTTGCTAACCCTGAACGGGCGGGCAAATTTTGGACCGACGATAGGATTTACACCGATTTGTTTCACGCAGGAATCGCCACCGAATTAAAAGATAGGTGCGCAAACATTCATGTCCGTCATATTCGCGGGATGATATTTTTGCAATCGCTTTATACCTACGCCCGCAGGCAGGGGCACAGCCTTCAAGAAATCCGCGTTTTTCTCAAAAGCAAAGAAGAAAAAGCCCGGCTTCGCGTTTGGGCAACCACCGCGCTATCCGCGCAAAATGTGGATGTGGAAGACACGGCGGGGTTCTGCGCCTATGGTATTCAGCAGATTGATAAAAACACCGAAATTGGCAGGTTATTATGGAAAAAGTAATGGCGGATTTGCGCAAAATTATTATTGATGGCATGGAGGTGGAGGTCAATCCGGCCATGACTCTGATTCAAGCGTGTGAGATTGTTGGCGTGGAAATCCCTCGGTTTTGTTATCACGAACGGCTGTCCATCGCGGGCAATTGCCGCATGTGTTTGGTGGAGGTTGTTGGCGGCCCGCCCAAACCTGTTGCCTCTTGTGCGATGCAGGTGCGCGATTTACGCGGAGGGCCGAATGGCGAATTGCCCGCTATCAAAACCACCTCCCCCATGGTGAAAAAGGCACGCGAAGGTGTGATGGAATTTTTACTCATCAACCACCCCTTGGATTGCCCGATTTGCGACCAAGGCGGGGAGTGCGATTTGCAAGACCAAGCGATGAGCTATGGTGCGGCCGAATCGCGCTATATCGACCCGAAACGCGCGGTTGAAGATTTGGATTTGGGGCCGCTTGTTGGCACGCAAATGACTCGGTGTATTTCTTGCACGCGGTGCGTTCGTTTCACAACGGAAGTCGCGGGGATCACCCAAATGGGGCAGACCGGACGGGGTGAGGATGCAGAGATTACTGCTTACCTTAACCAAACTTTGGACAGCGAATTACAGGGCAATATCATTGATCTTTGCCCCGTGGGTGCGCTGACCAGCAAGCCTTACGCGTTCAGTGCCCGTCCTTGGGAATTGACCAAGACTGAAACGATAGATGTGATGGATGCCTTGGGCAGCAATATCCGCGTGGATACCAAAGGGCGCGATGTGATGCGGATTCTCCCGCGTAATCATGACGGAATAAATGAGGAATGGCTGGGCGATAAATCGCGGTTTGTCTGGGATGGGTTGCGCCGCCAAAGGCTGGATCAACCCTATATGCGTAAAGGTGGCAAGCTACACCCATGCAGTTGGGAGCAAGCGTTTCGTAGCATTGCCCGTGCGGTAAAAGGGTCGGGGAAGGGTGCAAAAATTCTGGCTCTGGCGGGGGATTTGATGCCTGTTGAACCGCTGTTTGCTGTGAAAAAACTGATGGGCGAGCTGGGCGGGGCGGTGGAATGCCGCACCGATAATGCGTTTTTGCCGATTGGCAATCGTGGTGGCTACGCTGGCACGGCGCGGATTTGTGATATTGATGACGCACAATTTATCCAATTGATTGGCACAAATCCGCGTAAAGAAGCCCCGGTTTTGAACGCAAGAATTCGCAAAGCTTGGCTGAATGGGGCAACGGTTGGGCTGGTCGGGGAACAGACGGATTTGACCTATGATTACGCTTATGTCGGCGATAATCGCGCAAACTTGCAGATGCTTGCCGATAAAAAGATTTCGCCCGCCACGCAAAACGCCCGTTCCGTTGTGATAGTCGGGCAGGGTGCGTTGCAGGGCAGTGATGGCGAATCGGTTTTGGCACTGGTGCAAAAGCTGGTGAAAAATACCAAATCCAAGCTGCTCATTTTACACACCGCGGCCGCACGAGTCGGCGCGATGGATATTGGCTTTGCCTCCACGGGGGGGATGAAACGGGCGGTAAAACGCGCCGATGTGATTTATAATCTGGGCGCGGATGAATGCGATTTACCCGCCGATAAGTTCGTGATTTATCAGGGTAGCCACGGCGATCGCGGTGCGCACCGTGCCGATGTGATTTTGCCCTCGGCCTGTTATACCGAAGAAAGCGGGCTTTTTGTTAATACCGAAGGTCGCCCACAGATGGCGATGCGCGCTGGATTTCCGCCGAAGGAGGCACGTGAAAATTGGGCGATAGTCCGTGCGTTATCGGATTATTTGGATGTGTCTTTGGGGTTTGATTCGCTGGATGCTCTCCGCGCCGATTTGTTTGCCACGCACCCGCATTTGGCGGATCTGGATGAGGTTGCGGATAATAAATTTAATACGGTAAAACTCGGGGCGATTAAAGATGCCGTTTTTCAAAACGCGATATCGGATCATTATTTAACCAACCCGATTGCGCGGGCATCAAACTTGATGGCAGAGCTTTCGCTCGGGGCGAAAAACCGCGTGAAGGACAAAGGATAAATCATGGCATTTTTTGATAGCACTCTGGGAATTTTTATCATTATCCTTGCCCAATGTTTGGCGATGATTGGCTTTGTTATGGTCAGTCTTTTGCTTCTGGTTTATGGCGATCGGAAAATCTGGGGGGCGGTGCAAATGCGCCGTGGTCCCAATGTCGTTGGCCCTTGGGGGATTTTGCAATCCGTGGCGGACGCGTTAAAATATATTCTTAAAGAGGTTATCGTGCCTGCGGGCAGTGATAAAGTGGTGTTTTTCTTGGCTCCGCTTGCGTCCTTTGTTCTGGCAATCATTGCTTGGGCGGTGATTCCGTTTAGTGAAACTTGGGTTGTTGCCAATCTTAATGTCGCGGTTTTATATGTTTTTGCGGTGTCCTCGCTGGAGGTTTATGGCGTGATTATGGGCGGTTGGGCGTCCAATTCCAAGTATCCGTTTTTGGGTGCTTTGCGCAGCGCGGCACAGATGATTTCCTATGAAGTGTCCATTGGCTTTATTATTATCGGTGTGATTATTTCCACGGGCTCGCTCAGTTTTGTTGATATCGTAAAGGCGCAAGACGGAGCCTATGGCATTTTCAATTGGTATTGGTTGCCGCATTTCCCCATGGTATTTTTGTTTTTCATCTCTGCCCTGGCCGAGACCAACCGCCCGCCGTTTGATTTGCCAGAGGCGGAATCGGAACTGGTTGCGGGCTATCAGGTTGAGTATTCTTCCACACCGTTCCTATTATTCATGGCGGGTGAGTATATCGCGATTTGGCTGATGTGTGCCTTATGTGCGTTGTTATTTTTCGGCGGTTGGCTCTCCCCCATTCCGGCCCTGCCCGATAGCCCGCTTTGGCTGGTGGCAAAAATGGCGGTGGTTTTCTTTTTATTTTCTATGGTAAAGGCGATTGTCCCACGCTATCGTTACGACCAATTGATGCGACTGGGCTGGAAAGTGTTTTTACCCATGTCGCTGGTCTGGGTTGTGATTGTCGCGGGTTTTGCCCAATACGAAGCCTTTGGCGGAGCCTATGCCCGTTGGGTTGTGGGGAGTTAGAAAATGGTTAGTAATAAAAATACAATTTCAAATGATACACTTGCTTTGATGGATTTTGAGGCTAACAAGAAAAGCGAATCAGTTGCATTTTTTCTTTGGTTTTTTGCGGGGTTTATTGGAGCTCACAAATTTTACCTTAAGGCAATAAAGATGGCAATTATGATGTTGATTAGTTTTTGCTTTTTGGTCGGTGCGATTTTATATGGTTTATTTTGGTTTAGCCTAGTTAGTCTTATAGTTGGCTGTATAATTTTTGCCATTATTGGTTTTATTTGGTTGGCGGATATGTTTTGTATTGCGTTATTAGTAAAAACACATAATTTAAAATTGATTGATGAAATCAATACAGGAATAACACGCAAAGAAAATCAAAATTTGGTTGATGAACTTAGGAAATACACAAAGAGAACAGGTATGAAAATATGAACAAGCAAGACTACACACGAGCAATAAAATATTTTTTATTGGCGGATTTTTTCCATGCCTTTCGGCTGGCTATGAGGTATTTTTTCGCACCGAAAGCGACATTAAATTACCCGCATGAAAAGGGGCCTCTGTCGCCACGTTTCCGCGGTGAGCATGCCTTGCGTCGCTATCCAAACGGCGAAGAACGGTGCATCGCTTGTAAATTGTGCGAGGCGATTTGTCCCGCCCAAGCGATAACCATTGATGCCGAACCGCGCGAGGATGGCAGTCGGCGCACGACCCGCTATGATATTGACATGACCAAATGTATCTATTGCGGATTTTGCCAAGAGGCATGTCCAGTGGATGCGATTGTCGAGGGTCCCAATTTTGAATTCGCCACGCAAACCCGCGAGGAATTGTTTTACAATAAAGAAAAACTTTTGCAAAATGGCGATAGATGGGAATCCGAAATCGCCCACAATTTGCAATTAGACGCGCCCTATCGTTAAGAAAGAAAACCAGATGAGCTTTGATATTATTGCCTTTTATATGTTTGCCGCGCTGAGTGTCGGCTCGGCCCTGTGCGTTATCACCGCACGGAATCCGGTGCATTCTGTGCTGTGGTTAATCGCGGCGTTTTTTGCCACGGCGGGGCTGTTTGTTCTGCTGGGGGCAGAGTTCATTGCTATGATTTTGGCAATCGTTTATGTCGGCGCGGTGGCGGTTTTGTTTTTGTTTGTGGTGATGATGTTGGATGTGGATTTTGTCGCTTTGAAAAAAGGCGCGAATAAATATCTGTCCTTTGGGCTGTTTGTCGGGGCGGTGTTTTTAATTGAACTGGGGGTTATTTTAACGCATTGGGTTTTTGCCTCCGAAGCCCAAACCTTGCGCACCGCCGTGACACCAACAGACCTGCATAATACCGCCGCCTTGGGGCAGATTCTTTATACCGATTATGTCTATCCGTTTCAGGTATCGGGGTTAATTTTGCTGACCGCGATGATTGGCGCGATTGTTCTAACCCTACGTCATCGGCGCGATATTAAACGGCAAAACATAACCGCGCAAATCCTGCGTGACCCAAAAACCGCGATTGAAATGCGCGATGTAGACTCTGGCAAAGGACTCTGAAAGGAAACACCATGATATCTTTAGAACATTATTTGGCAGTGGCAGCCATGCTATTCGTTATTGGCGTGTTTGGAATTTTTCTAAACCGCAAAAACGTCATTATTATTTTAATGTCGGTGGAATTATTATTGCTGGCGGTGAATATAAATCTGGTGGCGTTTTCCGCCCATTTGGGCGATTTGGCAGGGCAAGTGTTTTCCCTGTTCGTGCTGACCGTAGCGGCGGCAGAGGCGGCGATTGGGCTGGCGATTCTGGTGTGTTTCTTTCGCAATCGTGGCTCTATCGCGGTTGAAGATATTAATATGATGAAGGGCTAGGCTTATGGAAAAAATCATTCTTTTTGCCCCGCTTATCGGGGCGATACTCTGCGGGTTTGGCTGGCGTGGTCTGGGCGAACGCGGGGCGTTATTATGCGCAACCGCGTTAATATTTTTATCCGCGTTATTATCGTGGGTCGTGTTTTTCCAATTTGAAACGGACGCAGTCCTGCCCCTGTTTCGCTGGATAGCCAGTGGCGGTCTTATCACCGATTGGGCGATTCGCGTTGATCGTCTCAGCGTGATTATGCTGGTTGTGATTACCACGGTATCGGCCTTGGTGCATCTATATTCATGGGGCTATATGGATAAAGACCCGCAGTGGCGGGATGGCGAATCCTATCGTCCGCGGTTTTTCGCCTATCTGTCACTCTTTACATGGATGATGCTGATGCTGGTCACCGCCGATAATTTATTGCAATTGTTTTTTGGCTGGGAGGGTGTTGGTCTCGCGTCCTATCTTTTAATCGGGTTTTATTATAGAAAGCCAACGGCAAACGCCGCCGCGATAAAAGCTTTCGTGGTCAATCGCGTCGGCGATTTCGGCTTTGCCTTGGGGATTTTTGGATTGTTTTATTTAACGGGGAGCATTAATTTTAATGTGATATTAGACCCGCATGTGGCGCAAAATATGGCGACGCAAACGATAACATTCCTCAGCTGGCAGGTGAATGCTTTGGAAATAGTCACCCTGTTATTATTCGTCGGCGCGATGGGAAAATCGGCGCAATTATTCCTGCACACTTGGTTGCCAGACGCGATGGAGGGACCAACCCCCGTGTCCGCTTTAATCCATGCCGCGACCATGGTAACGGCGGGTGTGTTTTTAATCTGCCGAGTCTCCCCCCTGTTAGAATACGCCACCTTCACCCCGAATTTCATCGTTATCATCGGGGCGAGTACCGCGTTTTTTGCCGCCACGGTCGGGCTGGTGCAAAACGATATTAAGCGAGTCATCGCCTATTCCACCTGTTCGCAACTGGGTTATATGTTTGTCGCCGCGGGGATTGGCGCGTATCAAGTGGCAATGTTTCATCTGCTCACCCACGCGTTCTTTAAGGCGTTGTTGTTCTTGGGTGCTGGCTCTGTCATTCACGCGATGCATCATCAGCAAGACATGCGGTATTATGGCAATTTACGGCGTAAAATCCCGATTACTTTTATCACCATGTTAATTGGCACGCTGGCGATTACTGGGGTTGGGATTCCACTGACGCATTATGGTTTTGCTGGGTTTTTCTCAAAAGACGCGATTATTGAATCGACCTTTGCTGCGGGGTTTGGCACGGCGCAATATGGTTTTGTTTTGCTGGTTTTGGCGGCAGGGATGACCAGTTTTTATTCATGGAGATTGATGTTTATGACATTTTATGGAACAGAGCGGGGTGATAAAAAAACCCATGCCCATGCCCACGAATCACCGTGGGTTATGTTAATCCCCCTTATCGTTTTGGCAGTGGGTGCGATTTTTGCCGGTATGTATTGGGTTGGCGATTTCTTTGGCGATAATGTGGAAAGGTTTTTCGGCGCGTCCGTCTATAACAACCACGCGACAAACAGCGTTATTCACGATGCCCATTATGTGCCGATTTGGGTAAAGTTATCTTCCACAATCGTTATGCTGGGCGGGTTTGCCTTGGCGTGGGTGTTTTATATTTACCGTCCCGCCGCGCCTGTTGCCTTGGCAAAACAGCAACATGCAATTTACGCGTTTTTCCTAAACAAATGGTATTTTGATGAATTGTATGAGCGTATTTTCACAAACCCTGCCAAAGCCTTGGGGCGGTTTTTATGGAAATTCGGCGATGGACGGATGATTGATGGCACGATAAATGGCATAGCCATGGGTATGATTCCCCTCTTCACGCGGTTTTTGGGACGGGTGCAATCGGGCTATTTATTTCATTATGCCTTCGCCATGCTGTTGGGGCTTTTGGCATTGATTGCTTGGTTTATTATTGGTGGAGGATTTAAATAATATGGACAATCTTTTATCCATTGTGATTTTCTTACCCGCCTTGGCGGCGGTGATTTTATTCGTCTTCGCACGGGGCGATAATGAAACCAGCGTGCGCAACGCCAAGGTTTTATCCTTGGTGGCAACAGGCGCAACTTTTTTATTATCCCTGCTGATATTGGTGGAGTTTGACGCGACAAACCCCGCCTTCCAACTGGTTGAAACCTATCAATGGTTGGCGGGATTAAATTACAAAGTCGGTGTGGACGGTATCAGCGTTTTGTTTGTTATGCTGACGACATTTTTAATGCCAATCGTCATTGGTGCGTGTTGGTCTGTACAGGTGCGAGTCAAAGAATATATGATATTATTTTTAATGTTGGAGACCATGATGCTGGCGGTTTTCTGTGCCTTGGATTTGGTGCTGTTTTATGTGGTGTTTGAGGCTGGGCTGATTCCGATGTTCCTGATCGTTGGGATTTGGGGCGGGGCTGATAGAATCTATGCCGCTTTTAAGTTCTTCCTTTATACTCTGCTGGGCTCGATGTTAATGCTGGTGGCGATGATTGTGATGTGGTCGGCGGCCAATACCACGGATATTCCGACCCTGTTAAATCATCAATTTAACAGCGAAACAATTGTTTTCCTTGGTGTGTCTATCGTTGGCGGAGTGCAGACCTTGTTGTTCCTAGCGTTCTTGGCCAGCTTTGCCGTGAAACTGCCGATGTGGCCAGTTCATACGTGGCTGCCCGATGCGCATGTGCAGGCACCCACTGCGGGCTCTGTCGTATTGGCGGCAATTTTGCTGAAGATGGGTGGCTATGGATTTTTACGATTTAGCCTGCCGATGTTTCCTGTGGCTTCGGATGTTTTATCCACCTTTATGATGACGATTTCGGTTATTGCGATTATTTATACTTCGCTGGTTGCGCTGATGCAGGAAGATATGAAAAAGCTGATTGCCTATTCCTCTGTCGCGCACATGGGGTTTGTGACTATGGGGATTTTCGCACTCAATCGCCAAGGGATTGACGGCGCGATTTTTCAAATGATATCCCACGGGTTTATTTCTGCGGCGTTGTTTTTGGCGGTCGGAGTGATTTATGACCGTATGCATACGCGAGAGATTTCTGCCTATGGCGGGCTGGTTATTCGCATGCCGATTTACGCACTGGTGTTTATGTTCTTTACCATGGCGAATGTTGGCTTGCCTGGGACTTCGGGGTTTGTCGGCGAGTTTCTGACGTTAATCGGGGCGTATCGTGCCAATAGCTGGATAGCCTTCGGGGCGACCACGGGTGTGATTTTATCGGCGGGTTATGCTTTGTGGCTCTATCGGCGAGTCATTCTGGGCGATATGGTGAAAGAAACCTTGCTGACGATAAAAGACATGGACATGCGTGAGAAAATGCTGATGCTACCTTTGGTGGTTTTGACACTGGTTTTGGGTGTTTATCCGGCTCTGGTTTTGGATATTATTGGGCCGAGTGTCGCGCATCTGCTTTCCACCATTGAACCCTCTTTATCTGGAGGCGGGGTGCAACCTGCCACCACTTCGCATTAAAGGATTATGATTATGACCCCGCCAAATTTCTACCCCGCTTTGCCAGAAATCATCCTTGCCATATTTGCTTTGGGTGCGCTGATGGCTGGGGTCTATGGGCAGAAAGACAAGTCCGCGGGGCATTTAATTGTCATCACCGCGATGGTTATGTTTGCCCTTGGCGGATGGATAGCCGTGCTCGGCGCACCCGCCCGTGAGACTTTTAATGGTGCGTTTATTGATGATGGATTCGCGCGGTTTTTAAAGGTGGCGATTCTTTGGACAACGGGGATATTGCTTTTATTATACAAAGATTATTTGAAACGCCACGGGTTGTTAAAATTTGAGTTCCCAATTTTAATCGCTTTGGCAGTTCTTGGCATGATGATGATGGTCTCGGCTGGTGATTTAATCGCGCTTTATATGGGGCTGGAATTGCAATCGTTATCGCTTTATGTCTTGGCGGCGTTTCGCCGTGATAGTGTCCGCTCGACCGAAGCTGGATTGAAATATTTCGTACTGGGCGCGTTGTCCTCTGGTATTTTGCTTTATGGTGCGTCTTTGGTTTATGGCTATACCGGGTCAACCAATTTTGCCGATATCACCACCGCCATTGGCACGGATATGAATGACGGAGCGCTGGCGTTGGGGTTGATATTCGGCATGGTATTTTTATGCGTTGGCATGGCGTTCAAAGTCTCTGCCGCGCCGTTTCATATGTGGACTCCCGATGTTTATGAGGGTGCGCCAACGGCGGTAACCGCGTTTTTCGCCACCGCGCCAAAGCTGGCGGCGATGGGTCTCTTCACCCGTTTATTGTTTGATGGATTTGGATTGGTGGTAACAGATTGGATGCAGATAATCGCGTTTTTATCCATAGCGTCCATGTTTGTTGGCGCGATTGCCGCGATTGGGCAAACCAATATCAAACGGCTGATGGCGTATTCTTCCATTGCCCACATGGGGTTTGCCATGATGGGTCTGGCGGCGGGGGATGCGCAAGGGGTGGCGGCACTACTGCTTTATATGGTGATTTATATCGCCATGAACCTTGGCACTTTTGCCTTTATTTTAAATATGGAACGCGATGGAAATCCAATTACGGACATTCGCGCCCTTGGCATGTATTCAAACCGTGCACCGCTTCGCGCCGCGAGCTTGGCAGTTTTGATGTTTTCACTGGCGGGGATTCCGCCTTTGATTGGCTTTTTTGGCAAGCTGTATGTTCTGCGTGCCGCCATTGATGCGGGGTTGATTTGGCTGGCGATTGGCGGGGTTATAGCCTCGGTCATTGGGGCGTTTTATTATCTGCGGATTATTTATTTAATGTATTTTGGCGAGGATAAGGACGGGCTGGATGACGCAATGCCAAGCCTGCATCGTGCGGTATTTTACGGCTCTGCCCTGGTGATTATTTTGGGTGCGGGGAATTTATTTGGGCTGCAAGATTTGGCAACCGCCGCCGCCGCACAGTTGTTAAAATAATATGTTTAATAAAAATAAAACCCCGCAAAATATGATATGGCCAAGCGCGGTTTCACGCCATATTTTTGAGCAACTGGATAGCACAAATTGCTATGCCCGTGATAATTTGCACGGTGCACCCTTTTGGGTGTTGGCGCACGCGCAAACCGCAGGGAAAGGTCGGCGTGGGCGGGCTTGGGCGACGCAAAAAGGCAATTTTGCCGCAACCTATTGCGCCCCGATTGATCAGCCGATTGCAGAGGTGGCGTTGCACAGCTTTGTTGCGGCTCTATCAGTTTATGATGCCTGCGTGTCTTTGGGTTTGGATACGGGTTTATCGTTAAAATGGCCGAATGATGTTTTGTTAAATGGCGGGAAGTTGGCGGGGATTTTACTGGAGACAGCAGGAACACATAACGGACAGCCGAGCCATCTTTTAGTTGGAATCGGGATTAATTTAATTGATATGGGGGAAGCGGATATGCAAACCACTCTGCCTCCTAAATCATTAAAAACCGATGCAAATATAACCATCAGCGCCGATGATTTCCTAACCGTTCTGGCCAATACCCATCAAGCCCGCCTTGCCCAATTTAAACAAAACGGCTTTGCCCCGATACGCGAATCTTGGTTAAATCACTGCGGACATAAAGACCAGATAATAACCGCCCGCACCCAAACCGCCACGCACACGGGTGTTTTTGAAACGCTAAACGCAGACGGCGCACTCATTTTAACCGATAAAACCACCCAGCATATTATCCATGCGGGGGATATTTTCTTTGCCCCAACCGCACAAACCGCACAAAAGGAACAGCCATGCTTATCGTCATAGACATCGGTAATACCAACTCCGTTTTTGCCTGTTATGAAAACGACACACACCTTGCCACTTGGCGGTGTGAGACGAAACACAGCCGCACCGCCGATGAATATTTTGCCTGGCTTGCCCCGCTTATGGCGTTTGAAAACATAGGCAATAAACCGCAGAGCATCATTGTCAGCTCCACCGTGCCACGGGCAGTTTTTAATATCCGCGTGTTGGCCAAGCGGTATTTCGCCTGTCCTATTCTGGTCGTGGGCGATGCGAATTGCAAACTTGGGATTGATATACGGGTTGATAAAACCACCCGTGTTGGCGCGGATAGGTTGGTGAATACCGTCGCCGCCTTTGATTTATTCGGCGGGGATTTAATCGTGGTGGATTTCGGCACGGCAACCACTTTTGATGTGGTGGATAGCGATGGTGCCTATAGCGGTGGGGTGATTGCCCCAGGTGTTAATCTCTCTCGCGAATCGCTGCATCGTGCTGCCGTTGCCCTGCCCTATATTGATATGGCGAAACCCGCCCGAGTGATTGGCACGAATACGACCGCCTGTATGCAATCGGGATTGTTTTGGGGCTATATTGGGCTGATTGAAAAGATTTATGAAAAGATTTGCATCGAACGGGGAGGCGATATGAAACTGATAGCCACTGGCGGGCTGGCCCCCCTGTTCCAAAGTGGCACGGATATTTTCACCGATATTCGCCCTGATTTAACCCTGCACGGGCTTTGCCTGATTGCCAAACGAAACACTTAGCCCGTTAATTTAAACCTTAACCTAACACTTAACCTAAACTTTAAAACTCTTAAACACCCCACAGAAATGGAAACCTAAAAAATGAGTAATACACAAACAAATGACAACAGGCTTAGCTTTGTCGCGCTTGGCGGCGCGGGCGAGATTGGCATGAATATGTACCTTTACGGCTATGGCGTAAAGGGCAAAGAGCGATATATCTTAGTGGATATCGGCGTGGCTTTTCCACGGATGGACCAAACCCCGGGGGTGGATTTGATAATGGCGGATTTCAGCTTTATCCAAGAACGCGCCGACCGCTTGGATGGTATTTTTATCACCCACGGACACGAAGACCATCTGGGTGCCTTGCCGAGTATTTCCCACCTGCTAGGTGCGCCGATTTATGGGCGGCGTTTTACCGCGACCTTGGCGCAGTTAAAGCTGGATTCTAACGATAACAAATGGCAGGGTAAGGGCAAAAAGGGATTGGTTCGTGAAGTCAAAGCCTACCCCGCGTTTGTTCAATGTGGCGATATGAAAGTATCCTTCCTGCCGATTTCGCATTCTATTCCCGAATCCTCTGCCTTGATGATTGAAACCCCGAACGAGCGAATCGTTCATAGTGGCGATTTTAAGATAGATAAAACACCGGTTATGGGCGATGCTTTTAACGAGGATTTGTTTAATAAAATCGGTGATTTGGGCGTGGATGCCCTGATGTGCGATAGCACCAATGTGTTTTCCAATCACGCGGGTCGGTCGGAAGCAACCCTTGCCCCCGCCTTTGATGATTTGTTTGGCAAAGAATCGGGGCTGATTGTGGCAACGACTTTTGCCTCCAATGTCGCGCGGTTGAAAACTCTGGCACAGGCGGGGGTGCGCGCAGGGCGTAAAATCGTTGTGATGGGACATTCCATGCGCAGAATGCTGGGGGCGGCACGTACCGCGGGAGTGTTGGGCGATTTCCCAACGGTCATGGAATGGGAGGATGCAACGGGTATCGCGCGCAACAAACTGCTGGTTTTAATCACAGGCTCGCAAGGCGAACGCCGCGCGGGCTCTGCCAAATTGGCGGGGGGTAATCATTTGGGGCTGAGCATGAACAAAGGCGATGTTTTTGTTTTTTCCTCAAAAACCATCCCGGGTAATGAATTGGAAGTCGGGCGGATTATCAACGAATTCATGCAGCAAGGTGTGAAAATTATTGATGATACCAGTAATAAATACCATGTATCGGGTCACGCCAACGCCCCCGATTTACAGGCGTTTCATAAAATGATACGGCCAAAGATGCTGATACCGATGCACGGCGAATACGCCCATTTGGTACAACACACGGCTATGGCGATAGCGGGGGGGATGACCAGTGTTGTCGCGCCGAACGGCACGGTTGTGGATTTATCGGGTGATACCCCTGCGATTGTCAATCATATTAAAACTGGGCGAACCTATCTGGATGGCTCGCTTCTGGTTGGCGCGAAATCTGGCATTGTCCGCGAGCGATTGCAGGTGGCGATAAGCGGTCTCATCATGGTGTTTGTCATAATGGAGGGGAAAGAGATTATCGATGTCTGGGCAGAACCTGTCGGCATGCCGATGGATTCGGATGATTTGGGCGAGGCGATTGAAGAAGCCATTTTGGACGAGGTCAAAGGTGGCAAGGTCGCACGGATGGATGATGATGGGATTGAACAGGCGATGAAACGTACGACTCAGCGTACCTGTTATCATCAGGTTGGCAAAAAACCGATGATACGGGTTATGATTAACCGCCTGGATTAAACGGATTTTTTTGTTTTGGATTTTTGAACACGGCGCAGGGTGGCGATCTTGCGCTGTGATACGCGGGCTTGCCACAGGCTCTGGGCGATAATTCCGCCCAATAAAACCAATGCGATAGCGTAAGCACAAAGCACTTCAAATGTGTAAGGTGTTAAATCAGGCATCCGTCTCTTCCAGTATCAAAGTGTTTAACATCGCGGTTTGGCGGGTGCGAATCTCATTGCCCGTACGCACTAAAACCAACGCGATGAAAATCAGAAAAAATCCAACCATAGTTAAAATTAACGGATAAAAGAACACCGCATCAATCTTACGCTCCCCCGTTGCGATAACGGGGATGGAACTGCCTTGGTGCAATCCTTGCTCCCAAAACCTGACCGCATAACGCGATAAAAAGGCAAAGACCGACCCGACCATGCAGAGCAGCGTGCAGAGGTCGGCGGCTTTGTCTGGATTTGGTGTTGCCCGTCCCAATGCGATAAACCCAATATAAAAAAACAGCAGAATTAAAAAAGAGGAGAGCCGTGGATCCCACGCCCAATAGGTCCCCCAAATCGGTGCACCCCATAACGCCCCGCTGGACAAACCAATCAAGGTGAAAATTAATCCAACAGGGGCGGCGGCGCGGGCGGCAAGGGCGGATACATGATGACGGCGGATAAACCATATTAAACAGGCAACCAGCATCATCACCCAGCAATTAATCGCCATCATCGCCGCTGGCACATGGATGAACATAATTTTAACACTGCTGCCTTGTTGGTAATCGTTTGGGGTAAAGAAAAACCCCCAGCCCAGCCCTAGGGCTGAGATGAAAATCGCCACCATCCATAGCAACGGCAGGATTTTCTGCGTAGTTGTTAGGAACAAGGCAGGATTTGCAAAACGCCAAAGGGAGGTGGAAACGGACATGGGGGGTTACTTTTTACTTTTTATTTTAATCGTTAATCAATAACGCACGGGCTTGGCTAAGATTTTCTATGCCCATTTGCGCCATATTCGTGCGAAGATCATCCCGCAATATATGAACCACATGCTCCCCGCCTCGCACACCAAAGGCGGCCAAGCCATAATGAAACGCCCGCCCAAGCATGACAAAATCCGCACCCAAAGCGACAGCTCGGATAATATCCAGCCCATTTTCCACACCACTATCAAACACAATCGCAGGGTTTAATTTTGCTGCATCCAAGGCGGTTTTAATCAAAGGCAGGGCTTCAATACTGCTCATCCCGCCGTCAAATTGCCGCCCACCATGGTTGGAGACCCAAATCCCATCGGCGCCAGCCCGCGCCAAATCCACCGCATCTTCCGCCCGCATCACGCCTTTGACCATCAAGGCACCCTGCCATTCCTCGCGCAATTCGGCAAAATAATCCCAATCGGGGCGACCGCGAATGACATGACCTGCATGGGCGTTCGATGGCACTTTACCGCTTAATTTTAAATAATCTTCCGTCAAACGCAAACGCGGAATCCCCGTGCAAACCGTGCCAAGCGACCAACGCGGACAAACGGCCGCCGATGCCATCATGGATAAAGTCAAACGCGGGGGAATCGTCAATTGCGCCCGCCTCTGCCTTTCACGGCGCGATAAAATCGGCACATCCACGGTTAAAACCAAAGTTTCAAACCCAGCATTGCGCACCCGTTTTAACATATCCAAACGCACCGATTTTTCCACGGGCGGATATAATTGAAACCACCCATTCCCATCCAAATGCGGCGCGACGGTTTCGGGACGTTGCGTGGCAACGGTGGATAAACCGTATGGAATCTTCGCACGAGTTGCTATGCCTGCCAATAGCCGCTCTGCATTCGGCCAAATCAGCCCAGACATGCCAATCGGCGCGATGCCAAAAGGCAAATCATACACCTGCCCCAGAATCTTTGTGGTTAAATCGTGTTTTATCGCACCCTTTAAAACTTGCGTATCAAACAAGACCGCATCCAGTTTGTCGCGGTTGCGTTTATGCTGGCGTTCCTTGCCAGTCGCGCTATCCAAATACTCCCAGACAAAATGCGGAATACGGCGTTTGGCACGGGTTTTCAAATCGGATATGGCGGGGTGGGTTTCATCAATATTCATGCCCCCCTTATAGGGGGAAGTGCAAAAATAGGCAAGTATAGACGTGATTTTTGCTTTATTTTCCAATAAATACGGAACAATGCAAGAACAAGCCTTTTCAAAAGGATTAAAAAAGGGTAAAAACAGCAAAAATAAAATATAAAGAGCCGAAAAACGCCATGACCGACCAAACCGATCCCTCACCCACACCCCCGCCTTATGATTATATGGAGGAGACGAGCCTGAGCCAACAGGCGATGACCAACCATGCCAAAACCTATCTGGATGGGCTGAATACCAAACAGGAACAGGCGGTGAAGACACTGGATGGTCCTTTGCTGTTATTGGCGGGGGCTGGGACTGGCAAAACCCGTGCCCTAACCACGCGAATCGCCCATCTTATTATGACAGGGCGCGCCCGCCCGAATCAGATTCTGGCGGTGACTTTCACCAACAAAGCCGCGCGAGAGATGAAAACCCGTATCGGCACCCTGCTGGGACAGGGGGTGGAGGGGATGCCGTGGATGGGCACTTTCCATTCGGTTTGCGCGAAGATTTTACGCAGCAATGCAGAGGTGGCAGGTCTGCAAACCAGCTTTACCATATTGGATAAAGACGACCAGTTGCGCCTGCTGAAACAAATCCTCCGTGCGGAAAACATTGATGAAAAACTATGGCCACCGCGGCTGATGGCATCCTTGATTGATGGTTGGAAAAACCGAGCCCTCCTGCCCGATACTGTGCCACAATCGGACGGCTGGACGTTTAATGGGCATGGTCCGCGAATCTATGGTCTGTATCAATCCCGTTTGAAAACCTTAAACGCCTGTGATTTTGGCGATTTATTACTGCATGTGGTGGAGATGTTTAAAAAACACCCCGAAATCCTGACAAAATACCAAGATTATTTCCGCTATATTCTGGTGGATGAATACCAAGATACCAATATCGCCCAATATATGTGGTTGCGTTTGCTGGCGGCGACGCATCACAATATTTGTTGCGTCGGTGATGATGACCAGTCGATTTACGGCTGGCGAGGGGCGGAAGTTGGCAATATCTTACGCTTTGAAACCGATTTTAAGGGCGCGAAAATCATTCGGTTAGAGCAAAATTACCGCTCTACCCCGCATATTTTGGCGGCGGCGGGTGCTTTGATAAGCACGAATAAAACGCGGTTGGGTAAGGAATTATGGACTCAGCAAACCGATGGGGAAAAACTACGGCTGATTCACCTGCCTGATAGTATCGCCGAATCGCGCTGGATTGGCGAGCAGATAGAGGATTTACAAGCAGGTCGCGGCGGCCATGAGCGTACCAGTTTGGAGGATATTGCGATATTGGTTCGTGCCTCGCACCAAATGCGCGCCTTTGAGGATCGGTTTGTGAAAATCGGTCTGCCCTACCGCGTGATTGGCGGACCGCGGTTTTATGAACGGTTGGAAATTCGCGATGCGCTGGCGTATTTCCGCCTAGTGGTCAGCCCCCAAGACGGGCTGGCGTTTGAGCGGATTATTAACACTCCGAAACGCGGTTTGGGCGATAAAACCTTGCAGAAAATCAGCCAAACCGCGCGGGCCGCCGATGTGTCGCTTTTGCACGGGGCGCGGCTGGTTTTAAACGATGGCGTTTTGGCGAAAAAGGCCAGCGACTCTTTGCGGATTTTATTGGATAAATTTGATCGCTGGGCGCGGTTGATGAAGGATGGGATGGATCATGTGGAACTGGCAAAGATTATCTTGGATGAATCCGATTATACCGCCCATTGGAAAAACGACACCGCGCCAGATTCTCCCGGACGGTTAGAGAATTTGAAAGAATTGGTCGGGCAGTTGAATAATTTTGAAGGCTTTGGCGATATGTTAGAACACGTGAGTTTGGTGATGGATAATGACGCGGCGGCTGGGGAGGAAAAAATATCCATAATGACCATGCATGGCGCGAAAGGGTTGGAATTCCCTGTGGTGTTTTTGCCTGGTTGGGAACGGGATTTGTTTCCGTCAAAGCGGACTCTGGATGAAGAGGGGACAAAAGGATTGGAAGAGGAACGCCGCCTTGCCTATGTCGGGATAACGCGGGCAGAGCGGTTGTGTATGATTTCGCACGTGATGAATCGCCAGATTTTTGGCAGTTGGCAATTTTGTATAAAATCGCAATTTATTGATGAATTGCCGCCTGCGCATGTCATGGAAGTGGAGTGTTTTGCTGCTTATAGCAACCGTGGCAATAATGGTATGGGCGTGAAGACTGGCGATAGTATCGTGGAAGATATGAATAATGGAGGCGGTAAAAATAACGATAAAAATAGTGGGGGTGATAGACCCTATAGTCCCTATTATAATAACCGTAATAACCGCCACAGTTCCTATCCTAGTCCCTACCCTCGCGGGCGACCACAAAAAGATAGAACCCAAAATGGACGGCAAGAGGCGGTGATTATAGAGGGCAAAACCGCCCCGATTTTTGGGCTGAATGACGCAGTTATTCACCCGTCGCTGGGCGCGGGCACCGTCGTTGGGGTTGAGGCGGAAAAAGTCTCTGTCATTTTTACAAATGGCAAATCGGCAAAGGTTATGGCGAATTATTTAACGATGGGTGATTAGTTGTTAGTTGTTAGTTGTTAGTTATTAGTTGTTAGTGATGCCCTTCGGGTCTTCGTCATCGCGACATAGGGCAGTTGAACCTGCCCGCAAATTAAAACAATGCCGACCAGCTATCAGCTGGCGTGGCTTTTGTGCATATAGAGCTTTACTTGCGTAAAGCCCATACACAAAAGCCTTTGGCTATACTTGGCAAATACTTTTTAAATAAAATAACCATTAATCATGGTGGCACGTGGGTCGCGCGAACCCGAAGGGTGTGCGTCTTGGTTGTTAGGTATTAAGGAGTTTGCGTCACCGAAGGCTCTTAAAGACTATTGACCCAGTACAACCGATAAGCTGACGCGCACCCGTGGGGGTGAGGGTGCGCGCGACCGCCCCCCCTGCGGGCACGCCCGCTAAAATTAGGAAACAAGGCGGTCGTTTCCTAGACGATAGGTTTGCTCTAGAATAATGATGAATGCCCTTGCGGGTCTTCGTCATCCCTGCGGGATGCCGACCAGTCAAGAAGTGGCAAAAAAATTAATCGTTAATCGTTAATCGCTAATCGTTATTTTTTTAGGCTTTACCTAGATTCTAGGACAGGCTTTGGGCGTGCGCTTGCTCGCAGGAGCTTGCTCCAAGAGTCAAGCGCGCGCCCCGTGGTGGCATTTCAAAGAAATGACGAAGACCCGAAGGGCATCATGCATCATTCACCATTCATCGCTAATCGCTAAAACCCCACGCGCCCGCATTAGCCCTGCGTAAAACCACAGCCCAAGCGTCATGGCAATCATAACCCCAGCAAAGCCAAAGGCGGCATTACCCATCATATCAAAAACCGACGGATTCGCCAAAACCATATTGCGAAAAATCATCACAACCGTGGCGCAAAACGACAGGCCAAACAACGCCACCGCTATCGGTTTGCGCAGTAACAACGCCAAGGCCCCGATAGCCATGGCGACAACCATAACCCCCCAGACTATATGCGCCCAAATCGGTATTTGCTCCAAAAACGTTTGTTGCGCGGATTGCATGTGCTCCATATAGGCAGGAATTCGCAGCTGAGAGGCGGCAAAATCATACACAAAAAATCCACCAGCCACCAATGCGACCAGCCCAATAAACCAAAGATGCCAAGGGGTTTTCATAATTTTATCCTTTATTTTGTTTGTTTTTAGTCGCAACCGTATCCGCCCCTAATGCTGGGGACGCGACCATCCGCGCCAGCTCACTACTGGAAAACACGATTGGATTACGGATAGAGGCTACACCATCTAAATCAATTTGCAACCCCCTATGTTTTACCTGCGAATCGGCAAACACATCGGCCATATCATTGATTGGGCCGGCGGGTACTCCTGCCGTTTCACAGGCCGCCAATAAATCCGCACGAGTCATCGGTAAAATCCGTGTTTCCAACAGAGGAATTAAAGCCTCGCGGTTTTCCACCCGCGCTGAATTCGTGGCAAATCGTGGGTCTTTTGCCAACTCAAAGCAATCCAAAACCTGACACAGGGATGCAAACTGCCCGTCATTGCCAACCGCCAGAATAATCCAGCCGTCCTTAAGGCGAAACGCGCGATAGGGAACGATATTGGGATGGTCGTTGCCTCGCCGATTCGGCGCGTGACCCGTTGCCAAATAATTCATCCCTTGATTCGCCGATAGGGCAACGCTGACATCCAAAAGCGACATATCAATATGCTGCCCTTTGCCAGTATTTTGCCGTGCGATAAGGGCGGATTGAATCGCGATGACACTATAAAGCCCAGTTGCAATATCGGTAATCGCCACCCCGACCTTTTGCGGTTCGCTTGACGGCGACCCGGTATAAGACATCAACCCCGACATCCCCTGCATTAAAAAATCATAGCCGGCACGGTGGGCATAGGGACCAGTCTGCCCAAAGCCCGTGATGGAACAATAAATCAATCGCGGGTTTTGTTTTATTTGACTTGCGTAATCCAGCCCGTATTTTTTCAATCCATCAACTTTGAAATTTTCAATGAGGACATCGCACTCGGCAATAAGGATTTTGAGAGTCGCCAAATCCTCTGGATTTTTGAAATCCAGGACAACGGATTTTTTACCACGATTACAACTGTGGAAATAGGCGGCTGTTTTTTCTGTGGTTTTTTCTGTACCGATTTTTGTAGGTTTTTCTGTGGTTTTTTCACCCTTATCAGCAATAAAAGACTCGATAAAAGGGGGACCCCACTGGCGCGTATCATCACCACTGGGGCTTTCAATCTTTATTACTTCCGCACCCAAATCCGCCAGAGTCTGCCCAGCCCAGGGACCGGCCAAAACCCGCGCCAGCTCAACAACCTTTATCCCTGTTAAAGGCGGAGGGGACGGCAGATCAGACATCACAGTCGAATTAACAACGTTAAAACCTTACTGCGTAGCCTTAGCAACCGCCGCGTCTAAAACCTCTTGCAGCTCTGGATAGTTGACATTGGCTTGGGGTTCATCGTTGATGATAAAGGACGGAGTGCCAGTAATCCCATGCTCCTTGGCATTCGCCTGAAAAACAGCAACCATCGCCTCAGCCTTAGCCGTGTCTTTCAAACAAGCGGTGATTTCCTCATCATTCAAACCAGCCACGCGACCGATTTGTTGCAGCACTTGCGCGGTTGCCCCAGCATTGCCCGCGCGTACCCAGTCTTCAGCCCGCCGATATAGCAAATCCACGATACCAAAGTATTTTTCAGGGCCAGCGCAACGGGCAATCAACCCGCCCCAGATGCCCAATTTATCAAAATAAACCTCACGATAAATCAAGCGTACCTTGCCCGTGTCTATATAGTCACGTTTGAAAGACGGATAAACCGTGGTGTGATACCGTGCGCAATGCGGGCAGGTGAAAGAGGCGTATTCGTACATCGTTACAGGCGCGTCTTCATCCCCAAGGATCATTTCCAGAACGACGGGTTCATCATCGCTCTGCGCAATAGCAAGCGGGGCGAAAAGCATCATCGCCAAGGCAATAAAAGCGGTTAAAAAAGCAGGTTTTAGCAAGTTGGTAGAGAGTGTCATTTTAATGTTCCTTTATAGGGGTTTATGAATTTGTGATTTTATTTAGCGTAAAATGGGCAATTATTCCAGAGCGATAAACACACAATTTATCACTTTTTTATTATTATTTGGCGGTTTTTAAAAAATTGTGGCTGTTTATTATCACCCTTTGCCAGGTTTCCTAACCCCTAACCGCCCAATTTATTCCAAAGCGAGTCTTCGCCCAATTCCCCGATAAACCCCTGATGGGCGTTACGTTCATCCTCGGTTAAACGCGACGGCAGGGGGGTTGTCCGTGTGGTTTTTAACCCTTTAGGCGGGGATTTTTCCGCGGGCTCTTTCGCCACGGCAGGTTTAGTTCCACCTGCCAAAACAAGGTCGGGTTGACGGCCGCCGATAAGTTCCAAATAAACCTCTGCCAACAGCTCACAATCCAGCAAGGCACTGTGTTTTTCACGCATGGAATTATCGATATTAAACCGCCGACACAGGGCATCCAGCGAATTGGATTGCGATGGGAATTTCTCTCGTGCCAAGACCAAAGTATCCAGCGAACACGACATCGGCAGGGGCGGCAACCCCGCCCAACCCAGCTCTGCATTGATGAATTTCATATCAAACTCGGCATTATGGGCAATCAGAGTTGCGCCATCAATGAATTCCAGAAAATCGGCGGCGACATCGGCAAAAACCGAATGGGCTTTTAGGAAATCCCATGACAGCCCATGCACCTCAAACGCGCCACTTGGCACTTCGCACTCGGGGTTGATATACCGATGGAATCTTCGGTCGGTCGGCAGGTGGCTTTGCAGCTCAATCGCCGCGATTTCCACCAATCTATCGCCCGAATCTGGGTCAAACCCCGTGGTTTCCGTATCCCAAATAATTTCACGCATGGTTTGCCTTTTCAATTTTTAATTTGTTTAATCAAGTCCGCGACCTTGCGTTTCACCGAATCGTGCGAATCCGTGGTAATAACAAAATCGGCCTGCCCGCGTTTTTGCGCATCTGGCATTTGCCGTGCCAAAAGCAAAGCAAACTGTTCCTTATCCAAAGTTCCCCGCGCCATAACGCGGGCTTCCTGCGTTGCCGCGTCAATCGTTACGACCAGCACCCCATCCAACCAAGCCTCTGCCCCCGTTTCATAAAGCAAAGGAATATCAAAGACCAGCAGTTTTTGCCCCTTTGCTGCCTCGGTTTTGATAAAATCGGCGCGATGGGTTTGTAGGCGAGGATGGAGGATTTGTTCAATCTGGGGGAAAAACGTAGGGTTTTTCTGCAATTCATGGCGCAAATGCGGACGATGAACCGCGTTGTTTTGTATGGCTTCGGGCAGAATATCCCCAATCGCTTGAATGATTTCAGCGTCATTTTCATAGAGCCAATGCACCACCTCATCAGCCGACCAAACCGCCACACCCAGGTTGGCAAACACCCGTGCGGTCGTGGATTTACCCGTGCCAATACTGCCCGTTAGACCCAAAAGATACGGCATCATAGACCCGCCATGATAAGGTTGCGCAGGGCTGGTGTGACCTCTGGTTCTGTGCCGAACCATACATGAAAGCCCGGCACGGCTTGGTGTAATAACATGCCCAATCCGTCTATGGTTAAATTGCCGCGGTGCGTGGCTTCGCGCAAAAGGGCGGTTTGTAACGGGTTATAGACAATATCCGTGACCAGAGTTTTTGGCGATAAATGGGTGAGGTCAAGCGATAGCTCGGCTTGTCCCGCCATGCCAAGGCTGGTGGTATTAACTAACAATGATAATTCGCCAAGGTGATTCGGGATATCGTTCCACGCTATTACATGCAGATTCGCGGTTGCCGTTGCAAAGGATTTTATCAAGGCTTCGGCGCGGGCAGAGGTACGATTGGCGATAGTAATATCGCGAAACCCTTCTTGTATCAGTGCATCCAAAACCGCCCGTGCCGCCCCACCCGCGCCGAGTATCATGGCAGAGTCCCGCATAAACTCCGCCCCAGATTTCAGATTATTGATAAAGCCAATCCCATCGGTATTATCGCCAAAAACCATATTATCCTTAAAAACAATGGTATTCACCGCGCCAATCCGCGTGGCACGGGGGGTAAGATTATCAATAATGGCACAAATCTTTTCCTTATGGGGGACGGTGATATTTAGCCCAGCATAACCCTGACCTTGCAAACGTTTTATCGCCTCCCCCAAATCATCGGGCGATACGGCAATAGCTTCGTACCGCCCGACTATATTATAGACATCCAACCAATAGCCATGGATAAGCGGTGATTTGCTCTGTTCAATCGGCCAGCCGATAACCCCTGCTTTTATCATTTTTATCCCCATTTGCCTGTGTATGCCCATGTATCTTACAGGGGCGATTTGTGGGCAAAGAGCCATTTCAAATCGCCACCTTGTGGATAGGGCAAATTGCTTGGCGGATATTAACATATTTTAACAGAGATTAAACCTGTTAATGGATGAATTTTGCGAGCTGTGAGTCATGGGGATAAGTTTTTATCGGGCAAAGTCGCGGATTATCCCCATGATTATCCACAAATTCCCGCAAAAATTCAGCAGTAATTTTACCTCTTTTATAGGGAAAACTGTCATTTATCCCCATAATTCACCGCCTATGGATAAAATCTCATAACACACCGACCCACACCATTTTTGAGGATAAACCTGTGCACACCTAAAAATCCCCTTTTTTATCCCACCCTAAAACACCAACCCTTTTTTAATTTTTAATTTATTTGTTTTTATGTTATACAGGTTTATGGAAACCTTAATCGCCCTTTACCCATATTTAAAAGCCGCCCATATAATAGCTATGATAGCTTGGTTGGCAGGGCTGTTTTACCTACCACGGCTGTTTGTCTATCATGTGGAAACAAACCCAAAGGATATAAACCCAAGTGCTACCCTAATGATATGGCAAGAACGATTGTTAAAACGCATTATGACCCCAGCAATGCTGGCAACGTTAGTCCTTGGATTTTTATTGCTGATGATTCCTGGACTGGTGGATTTTGGGCAGGGCTGGATTTGGGTGAAACTGATTTGTGTCGTCCTATTGGTCGCGTTCCATTTTTTCCTAGCCGCGCAAAGAAAACTATTGGCGCGAAATATCCATCCCTATTCGGGGCGCACCTATCGGCTATTAAACGAAATTCCCACGATTTTGCTGATAATCATCGTTTTAATGGTGATTTTACGGCCGTTTTAGCGAAAAATCAGCAAAAACCGCTTGACTCCCGCGAAATTACCCGATAATAACCGAATCATAAAAACAGATCGGTGTCTCCCACCAATATGATCTTTTATTCAAAACACCCCTCCCCCTCCCCTTGCGCAACCCTGCGCATATTACCCTATGGAACCCATTATGAAAGAGCTAGACCTTTTAGATAAAAAACAAATCACTCTGTCAGAGTTAAAAAATCTGTCCGCCAGTGAATTGCTTAATGTCGCCGAAAACCTTGATATTGAAAACATTCCAACGATGCGTAAAGGGCAAATGATGTTTGCCATTTTGAAAGAAATGTCGCTGGAAGGGGTGGAGATTTCTGGCGAGGGCGTGCTGGAAGTCGTACAAGACGGCTTTGGCTTTCTGCGTTCGCCCCAAGCCAATTATCTTGCTGGGCCAGAGGATATTTATGTATCCCCGAAAATCATCCGCCAGCATTCCTTGCGCACCGGTGATACGGTTGAGGGCTGGATTGATTCGCCCAAAGAGGTGGAACGCTATTTCGCCCTCACCAAAGTCACCAAAGTTAATTTTGCTGAGCCCGACCACGCCAAGCATAAAATCCATTTTGATAATCTTACCCCGCTGTATCCAGAGGAGCGGATTACTATGGAAATTGCCGACCCGACGATAAAGGACAAATCCGCCCGTGTGATTGATTTGGTTGCGCCGATTGGCAAGGGTCAGCGGTGCTTGGTCGTGGCCCCGCCGCGTGTCGGCAAAACGGTTATTTTGCAAAACATCGCCAAATCCTTGGAAAAAAACCATCCCGAATGTTATTTGATTGTGCTACTCATCGATGAACGCCCCGAAGAAGTCACCGATATGCAGCGTACGGTGAAGGGCGAAGTCATTGCCTCGACCTTTGATGAACCCGCCACCCGCCACGTTGCCATTTCTGAAATGGTGATTGAAAAGGCGAAACGGCTGGTTGAACACAAACGCGATGTTGTGATTTTGCTGGATTCCATCACGCGGTTGGGGCGGGCGTTTAATACCGTCGTGCCGTCTTCTGGCAAAGTCCTGACGGGCGGTGTTGATGCCAATGCCTTGCAACGGCCAAAGCGGTTTTTCGGCGCGGCACGGAATATTGAGGAAGGCGGCTCGCTGACGATTATCGCTACCGCGCTGATTGAAACGGGCTCGCGGATGGACGAGGTTATCTTTGAAGAATTCAAAGGCACGGGCAATTCTGAGATTGTTTTGGAGCGCAAAATCGCCGACAAACGGGTTTTCCCCGCGATAGATATTTTGAAATCTGGTACCCGCAAAGAAGACCTGTTGGTCAATGCCGAAGACCTGACAAAGATGTTTGTTCTGCGCCGTATTTTGAACCCGATGGGAACAACCGATGCGATAGAATTCCTGCTTGGCAAGTTGAAACAAACCAAATCCAATCAAGAATTCTTTGACTCTATGAACAAATAAATCTTTTAATATCAATGTGTTAGATGGATAATTCGCTGATATATGCCCTTGCCACGCCGCGTGTTTCTGCGGGGATTGCGCTCATCCGTCTGTCTGGCGCGGGGGCGGTGGATTTTGTTAAACCGTTTGTTGGCGGGCTGGAGTGCCCTGCTCGTTCTTTACGGATGTTTCGCCATAAAGGTGCGGTTTTGGACCAAGTTTTGGTACTGACCTTTGCCAAAGGTGGCAGTTTTACGGGCGAGGAAGTGGTAGAGCTTCATTGCCATGGCTCGCTGGCGGTGATTGATGCGATTTTGGCGGTGTTTGCTGAATCCCCGAAAACCCGTCTGGCAGAGCCCGGCGAATTCACCCGTCAAGCCTTTGAAAACGGCTGTTTGGATTTAACCCAAGTTGAGGGTCTGGCCGACCTTATCGCGGCTGAAACGCACGAACAACTGGTCTTGGCGAATCGGGTTTTTGGCGGGGCGTTTTCTGCCAAAGTCACCGCGTGGCGGGCTGACCTTATCCGTGCTTGTGCCTTGCTGGAAGCGATGATAGATTTTGCCGATGAAGACATTCCCCAAGATTTGAATACAGAGGTTTTATCGCTGATTGACAAAACAATCAAATCTTTGCAGGCGGAAATTATGGGAACAAAAATCGCCGAGAGGATTCGCAACGGGTTTGAGGTGGCGATTATCGGTCGCCCGAATATCGGCAAATCCACTTTGCTCAATACGCTGGCTGGGCGGAAAGTCGCCTTGACCTCTGAAATCGCTGGTACCACCCGCGATATTATTGAGGTGCGGATGGATATCAAAGGTCTGCCCGTGACCATTTTGGATACGGCGGGGCTGCGTGATACTGATGACACGGTGGAATCTCTTGGCGTGGATTGGGCGCGGGATCGTGCGAACTCCGCCGACATCCGCGTGTTTTTGCTGGATGATATCGGGCTGGATGGCTTGGGTATTTCCGTGCAAAAAGATGATATTATTTTGCGTGGGAAAGTGGATGAAACGCCTGATTTTAAAGGCGCAGGAGTCTCTGGCAAAACCGGGCAAGGGATTGATTTTGTTATGAAAAATATCGTGCGAATTTTGTCGCCACGGATACTACCGACCCAAACTGCCACGCGCGAACGCCATCGGGTGGCTATGCAATCCGCGAGCTCGGCTTTGCAACAGGCGGGGGATAGTATTAAAAGCGATAGCTTTGCTGTGGAGCTGGTTGCCACGGATATTCGCTCCGCGCTCGGCTCGCTAAACCAGATGATTGGTGCGGTTGGGGTAGAGGATATTTTGGATGAAATCTTTGCCAGTTTCTGTCTGGGTAAATAGCAAAAATTGTTTCACGTGAAACATTTTTGCCCGCTGTCCCTAAACTGTCCCAAAATCCCCCCAAATTGTTTCACGTGAAACATTTGAAAAAATATAATAAAAAAGATTGCATTAATACAAAAAACCTGCAATAAATGAAAACACCAACCGAATCACTGAAAGGAGTATTCGTCATGAAACGCAAATTAACCCTATTAATAACCACCCTTTTTATGCTGAGTGCGTGTTCCGAATCGCTGGAAACCACGTTCAGTGTGCAGGGCGAAATCTTACGCATGGACGGTGTCATAACCTCTGAAACCCCGAACCAGATAAAAACCTTGTTTGCCGAAAACCCAGCGATAACAACGATTGTCATGGGCGAAGTCCTTGGCTCTGTCGATGACGAGGCTAATTTGGAAATCTCCGAATGGCTAATCGGGCAAGAGGTTGACATGGCGATGAATTCGGACAGTCTGGTTGCCTCTGGCGGGGTGGATTTTTTCCTTGCGGGTAAAAACCGCCTGATAGCCCGTGGCGCACAGGTTGGTGTCCATTCGTGGGCGACGGGGACGGGCAGAAACGCCAAAACCGCCGTTGATTTCCCCCGCGGGCATGAATATCATCTGCCCTATATTGAGTACTATAAAAAGACTGGCTTTACCCAAAAACAGGCAGAGGATTTTTATTACTTCACCATCAACGCCGCCCCCGCGCAAGAGGTTCATGTTATGACGGATCAAGAGCTGTTGGACTATAATATCACTACAGAACCCTTAAAATAAGGCACAAAAGATGAAAAATCCAGATGTTATCGTCATTGGTGGCGGGCATGCGGGGGCAGAGGCCGCCTTTGCTGCCCATCGCCTCGGCGTGTCGGTTTTGCTGGTCACCCATCATTTTGCCAAGATAGGAGAGATGTCGTGCAACCCTGCGATTGGCGGGTTGGGCAAGGGGCATTTGGTGCGTGAGATTGATGCTTTTGACGGGGTCATGGGGCGAGTTGCCGATAGCGCGGGGATTCAATTTCGCCTGTTAAACCGTTCCAAAGGGGCGGCGGTGCAGGGTCCGCGTACCCAAGCCGACCGTGGTCTCTATAAACAATCCATGCAGGCAGAATTTCATAAAAACCCCGATTTGCGGGTGATAGAGGGCGAAGCCACAGACCTGATTATGAAGGGCGGTATCTGTTGCGGTGTTGTCCTTAACACGGGCGATCAAATCCCCGCGAAAGCCGTGATTCTCACCACGGGGACTTTTTTGCGTGGTGTGATTCATATCGGTTTAAAACAAATCGCGGGCGGGCGGATGGGTGATTCTGCCGTCACCCGTTTGGCGCAACGGATTGATGAATTTGCGTTGCCGATGGAGCGGTTGAAAACTGGAACCCCGCCACGGCTGGACGGTAAAACGATAAATTGGGATGGGCTGGAAAAACAGCTGGCCGATAGCGACCCGACCTTGTTTTCTTTCCTATCCAAAAAGGGCAACCATCCGCGTCAAATCGCCTGTTCCATTACCCATACCAATGAAAAAACCCACGATATTATCCGCAAGAATCTCTCGCAATCGGCGATGTATGGCGGGGCAGTCTCTGGCAACGGTCCGCGTTATTGCCCGTCCATTGAAGACAAAGTTGTGCGGTTTGCCGATAAAACAAGCCATCAAATTTTTCTAGAACCAGAAGGGTTAGACGATGATACTATCTATCCCAACGGCATTTCCACCAGCCTGCCAGAGGATGTGCAGGCGGATTATGTTCATTCCATTCGCGGGTTGGAAAATGCACGAATCCTCCAAGCGGGCTATGCGATTGAGTATGATTATATTGACCCACGCGCCCTGCGTCCGACTTTGGAATTAAAGGATGTTGGGGGTTTGTTTTTGGCCGGGCAAATCAACGGCACAACTGGGTATGAGGAGGCTGCTGCCCAAGGATTGGTGGCAGGGTTGAACGCGGCGCATCGGGCAATCGGGCGTGACGCGGTTATTTTCCAGCGAAGCGAGTCTTATATCGGTGTGATGATTGACGATTTAACCACGCGGGGGGTGAGTGAGCCCTATCGCATGTTCACCTCCCGCGCCGAATATCGCCTGTCTCTCCGCGCCGATAATGCCGACCAAAGGCTGACCCCGAAAGCCATGGATTTGGGCTGTGTATCGCCAGAACGGGTGCAGGTTTTCACCGATAAAATCCAACGTTTGGATAAGGCACGGGTGTTAATGAAGGGTTTTGAGATGAGCCCAAATGTCGCCAAAACCCATAATATAAAGATAAATCAGGATGGAGTCGTCCGCAATGCCATGACTTTTTTATCCTATAACGATGTTGATATGCAAGTTTTAACCACAATATGGCCAGAGCTTGCCCAGATAGACCCAGAGACTGCCAAACAGTTGGAACGCGACGCGCTTTATGCCCAATATATCGATCGGCAAAAATCGGAGATTGTTGCCCTACATAAAGACAACCACGTGGCGATTCCCGATGGGTTTTGTTATGAGAATATAGCGGGGTTGTCCAAAGAATTACAGCAGAAATTAACCCACACCCGCCCCGCGACCTTGGGGCAGGCGGGACGGATAGAGGGGATAACCCCCGCGGCACTGATGCTTTTGCTCGCCCATTTGCAAAGGAACGCCAAACAAACCACGCAAAAGAAACGGGTAAGTTATGGTTGATACAAACCAGCAATTTTTGTTTGAGATGAAAACAATCTGCCCCGTGACGGAGGCGATGATAGATGATTTTCACCGCTATGCTCAAACCTTAAAAAAATGGAATAAGAAGATAAATCTGGTCGCCCATTCCACGATTGACGATATATGGCATAGACATTTTTTGGATTCGGCGCAGCTCTGGCCTCACATTCCCACCGATGCAAAACACTGGGCGGATTTGGGCAGTGGTGCGGGGTTTCCGGGGCTGGTTATTGCCATTCTGGCGAAATATCACGCACCCGATTTGCGGATAACCTTGATTGAAAGCGACATCCGCAAATCTGTCTTTTTGCGTACCGTGGCACGGGAATCCGCCATAAACGTTGATATCAAAAACATCCGTTTGGAAATGATAACAACACCTGATTACGATGGGATTATGGCGCGTGCCTTGGCGCCCTTACCCGTCCTTTTACCCACCGCACAGAATTTTTTATTACAAAACGGTACGGCGTTATTTCTAAAAGGGCAGAATTATGCTATGGAATTGGAACAGGCGCGGCAGGTATTTGATTTTACCGATGAGGTGCTGCCAAGCAAAACCGATAGCAACGCGCGGATGATTAAAATTACCGATTTGAGGGCAAAGGTTTAAGATGCATAAAGTTATTTCCATCGCGAATCAAAAGGGCGGAGTGGGCAAAACCACCACCGCGATGAATCTGGCGGCGGCGCTGGCGGATAGGGATTACCGTGTTGTTGTGCTGGATTTAGACCCGCAAGCCAATGCCTCTATGGGTTTAAATGTGATGCAGAGCCAAAGGCAATCCACGCTTTATGATGTGTTAATTGACGGTGTGGCAATCAGCGATGGTTTGATTGAAACCGATGTGAAAAACCTGTATCTGGTCGCGGGAACCGGCGATTTAAGCTCTGCCGATGTTGCCTTGGCGGGTGATAGCGACCGCACCTTGCGTTTGAAAACAGCCCTGCAAGCCGCGGATTTCAAAGCGCAAAAATTTGATTTTGTGTTGATAGACTGCCCGCCCTCGTTAAACCTATTGACCCTAAACGCCTTTGTCGCCAGCGATAGCGTGCTTATCCCCCTGCAATCGGAATTCTTTGCTTTGGAGGGGTTATCGCAGCTTTTATTAACCATTCGGCGCATCCGCGAGGCCACGAAATCCACCCTAAGGATAGAGGGAATCGTGCTGACTATGTTTGACAATCGCAACCGATTATCGCGACAGGTGGAGGCAGATGTTCGTGAAAACATGGGCGAGTTTGTCTATCAAACTATCATCCCCCGTTCGGTGCGAATCAGCGAGGCACCCAGCCACGGTCAGGCCGTGATTCACTATGATAAAAACGGCAAAGGGGCGCAGGCCTATCGCGATTTGGCCGATGAATTTATCAAAACCCAAAATAAAAAGAGGATAAAATGACACAGAAATCGACCAAAGGATTGGGGCGCGGGTTATCCGCGCTGATGGCGGATATTGAGGCTTCAACGCCGAAAACGCCGAAAAAAGCGGGCGGTAAGAATTCCCCCGCACCCGATGGCGTAAAAAATCAAACCACGCTCATACCGATTGAAAAGATTAAACCGAACCCGTCGCAACCACGCCGCGATTTCCCCAAAGAGGCTTTGGCGGAACTGGCAGTCTCGGTTGCCACGCATGGGATTATTCAGCCGATTATCGTTCGCCCCGCCAGCAAAAACACCTATCAAATTATCGCGGGGGAGCGTAGGTGGCGCGCCGCCCAGCGGGCTAAATTGCACGAAATCCCCGTTATTATAAGGGATTATACCGATGATGAGCGGTTGCAGGTCAGTATTATTGAAAACATTCAACGCGCCGATTTGAACCCGTTGGAGGAGGCAACCGCCTATCAATCCCTGATGGATAAATTCGGCCATACGCAAGAAAAACTATCCGTGGCTCTGGGCAAATCGCGCCCCTATATTGCCAATTCTTTGCGTTTGTTATCCCTGCCAAAACAGGTTTTGGATTTTGTCCGCACCGGGCAGTTAAGCGCGGGACATGCTCGGCTGCTGATAAAACATGCCGATGCGGTGGCGCTGGCAAAACAGATTGTCCGCGATGAATTGTCGGTACGGCAAGCGGAGTCTTTGGTAAAATCGGGGCGGTCTGATAAGGGTTTGGGCGGCGGGCAGGCTAAACCAAAACAAAGCCTAACTTCGCCCAAAAAGGCAAAAGATACGATTGATTTGGAACAGCAAATCGCCGCCAGTCTTGGGTTTCGCACGCAAATTCAACACAAGGCAAGCGGGCAATCCGGGCAGGTGGTTATTTTATATCGCTCGCTGGAAGAGCTGGATGATTTGTTTGAAAAGCTGACTCAGCCGTAATTATATCAGCAGGTCTGCCAATAAAGTATTTAGGATTATCCGCCCTTTTGGTTGGGCGATAAGATGGCTGTTGGTTTGCGATAACAACCCGTCTTTTATCATTTGGGTTTTTACATCCGCGTTAAAAACCCCCGCACCACCAATAGACTCTAACCGCCGATAATCGCACCCTTCATTTAATCGCAAGGACATCATAACATACTCGCGGGCTTGGTCGGTTTGGCTGATAATTTCACCATCCACACTACCCGTTCCCGTGGTTTTCACCTGTTCCAGCCAGTCTTTGGGCAGAGGTTTTGCAGTCGTGGCAATACGGGTTTTATCCAGGCAAATCCGCCCGTGCGCCCCTGGTCCAATCCCCAGCCAATCGCCCCCGCGCCAATAAATCATGTTGTGTTTGGATTCGCACCCAATCCGTGCGTGGTTGGAAACTTCATAGGCGGGCAGGTCTTGCGCGGCGCAGAGCCTTTGCGTCATTTCAAACAAATCGGCGGACAAATCCTCATCGGGCAACCCCTTTAATTTCCCCGCTTGATACATGTGATAAAAAACCGTGTTGGGTTCAATGGTGAGCTGATAGAGCGACAGATGCTCCACCCCAAATCCCATCGCGCGGGTCAATTCCGCCTGCCACGAATCACGGGTTTGAAACGGGCGAGCATAAATCAAATCAAAGCTAACACGGGGGAAGTTTTGCTGGGCGGTTGCCAGTGCCACCACCGCTTCATCTGCCGTATGTAGCCGCCCCAACCGCTGCAAATCCGTATCGTTCAACGCCTGAACCCCTAGGGATAAACGATTGACTCCCGCCTTTGCTATCTTCGCAAAATTCCCCGCTTCAACCGAAGTAGGATTTGCCTCCAAAGTGATTTCGGTTGCGTTCGTTATTCCCCAAAGTATATTAATCTCATCCAATATCGCACCGACTAAATCGGGCGGCATCAGGCTTGGCGTACCCCCGCCAAAAAACACGCTGTTAAGAACGCGCCCCTGTGTGCGTTGATGCTGGGCGCGAAGGTCTGTGATAAAAGCCCTCTGCCACGCGGTATAATCAAGCGTTTGAAACAGGTGCGAATTAAAATCGCAATAGGGGCAGAGGGCGGCGCAAAACGGCCAGTGCAGGTAAATCCCAAACCCGCCAGCTTGCCAATTTTCACCCGCAATTTTCATCCCTTAAACGCCGTGATTTCAATTTCAACCAGCATTTCTGGTTTTAACAATTGGGCAAAAACGATCGTCGCGGCTGGGCGGATTTCTTTAAACCTCGCCCCCACGACAGGAATAAAATCATCAACCAATCCACGCTCGGTTAAAGTATATTGCACCCGCGCCGTCTGCGATAGGGCAAACCCCGCCTGCGTCAAAACCCTCTCAATCGTATCAAGACAGTTTTTTGTCTGGGTGGCAACATCAGATGGCATGGTCATGGTCGTATAATCATAGCCCGTTACCCCCGCCATAAAACACCAATCGCCCTGGACAACAGCGCGTGAATAAGACAGCGCCTTTTCAAAAGGCGAATCGGTGGTGATAAGAGTTCTGTGTGTCATGTTAAAAATTCCTGTAGTTTTTCAAAGGCGACGGCGCGGTGGCTCATTTTATGTTTTTGCGCGGGGTTCATTTGCCCAAAGGTTTCATTAAAACCATCGGGGATAAAAATAGGATCATAGCCAAAGCCCAAATCGCCACGCATCGGCCAATCAAACCGCCCAAAAACCTGCCCTTCAAAAATCATATCACGCCCGTCTGGCCAAGCCAAACATAAGGTACACCAAAACGAGCAACTACGCGGATGGGGGGCGTTTATCGCCTCCAATTTATGATAGGTTTTTTCCATTGCCACCACAAAATCACGCCCACTCGGAGTCTCTGCCCAATCGGCGGTATAAACCCCAGGCGCACCATCCAGTGCGTCAATACAAATCCCGCTGTCATCGGCTAGGGCGGGTAAGCCCAGCTCCTTGGCGGCGAAATGCGCCTTAATACGGGCGTTACCGATAAAATTATCTTCCGTCTCCTCTGGTTCAATCAATCCGTAATCGGCGGCAGAGGTGGCGGTAATGCCAAAGGGCGTAAGCAAAGGTGCGATTTCGGAAATCTTGCCCGCGTTATGGCTGGCAATAACCAGAGTATCCCCTATCGTATCACGCACAGAGTCCATCCCATCCTCCATCACGCAACAGCCTGTTTTTGTGCCTCTATCAACGCAGCCACACCGGTTTGTGCCAAAGCCAATAATTCAGTAAATTCGCTTGGGCTAAACGCCGCAGTCTCTGCCGTGCCTTGCAGTTCAATAATTCCACCCGCATCATTCATAACAAAATTAGCATCGGTGCTGGCGTTGCTATCCTCATCATAATCCAAATCCAAAACCGATGCGTTTTGATAAATCCCGCAGGACACGGCGGCAATGTGATGCGTTATCGGGTCGTTCTTCAAAACCCCCCGCGTCATCATATCGTTTATCGCCAAGCGCAGGGCAACCCAACCCCCCGTTATCGCGGCGCAACGGGTGCCACCATCGGCTTGCAAAACATCGCAATCAATCAGGATTTGCCGCTCACCCAAGACCGAGCGATCAATCGCGGCACGTAAAGACCGCCCAATCAATCGTTGGATTTCTTGCGTCCGCCCGCTTTGTTTGCCTCGTGTAGCCTCCCGCCCGGTGCGTTGATTGGTCGCCCGTGGCAGCATCGCGTATTCGGCAGTAACCCAGCCCAGCCCGCCTCCGCGTAGCCAAAACGGCACGCGATGTTCCACGCTGGCGGTACATAACACATGGGTATCGCCGCATTTAATCAGGCAAGAACCCTCGGCATGTTTGCTGATATTTGTTTCAATCGTAATAGGGCGCAGAGCATCGGCATCTCGGTTTGAAGGGCGCATGGGGGTAATCCTTTTTTTTATGCTGGGGTTTTATCGCTAAATTTACCTATCTATACCAATATTGCGTCTTTATGTAAAGCCCGCAATCGGCTATAATCAAACCATCATGTCCGTGCCAAACCACATTACCGATTCGATGAATCACCGTAGCCGCGAGGTTTTTCGCCATTTGGTTGAGGCGTATCTTAAACACGGTGCGCCGATTGGCTCGGCAACTTTAACCCGCCAGATGGCAGAGCAAATATCCCCCGCGACTATCCGCAATGTGATGCAGGATTTGGAGGGGTTGGGTCTGCTGGACGCGCCCCATATCTCTGCTGGGCGTATCCCCACGCATTTGGGCTTGCGGTTGTTTGTCGATGGGTTTATGGAAATTGGTAATCTGCAAACCGACCTGCAAAAGGAAATCAAAACGACTTTGCAAGACCCCGAAGACCTGCCCGATTTATCCAATCAGGTTGGTAATCTGTTGTCAAACCTGACTCAATCGGCCAGTTTAGTTGTTACCGCCAAAAGCGAATCACCGATTAAACATATCGAGCTGGTGTCCCTATCCCCCAACACTGCCTTGGCGGTATTGGTCACGGAAGAGGGGCAGGTGGAAAACCGTTTGTTTGATTTGCCCAAAGGCACGATGCCAAGCACGTTAAGCGAGGCAAGCAATTTCCTTAGCACGGTTCTGGCGGGCGCCACGCTCAGCCAAATGCAAACCCGCCTGCAAGCCCAGATTAAAAAGCACAACGCCGATTTGGATGTTTTAACGAAACGGCTGATTAACGAAGGTGTGGCGCAGTGGGCTGGCGGGATGAATAACGAGGATAGATTGGTGATTCGCGGTCGCTCCAACCTGCTGGGCGAGGCGGGGAATGAACAGGATATGGCGCGGGTCAAACAGTTATTTGATGATTTGGAGCAAAAGAAAGGCATGGGCGAATTCCTTGATTTGATAAAAGACGGGGATGGAGTGCGGATTTTCATCGGTGCGGAAAATAAATTGTTTTCTTTGTCGGGTTCGTCATTGATTATTTCGTCATATAAGGATAAGAACAACACAATTATCGGGGCAGTCGGGGTGATTGGGCCAACGCGGCTGAATTACGGGCGGATTGTGCCGATTGTTGATTATACGGCGCAGTTGATTGGTGATATTGTGCGGTGCAAATAAAATAAAATGAAAAAAAGGAGTGAATGATGAAACACGAACAAGAAGAGGGTCAGGTGGAAGATACAGTAGAAAACACGGGTGAAAATTCTGTGGAAAACGGGGTGCAGGATGCGCAAGTTGACCAAGAGGGTGTGGCAGAACCTATTGAGGAACGCACCCCCGAAGAAATATTGGAAGACGAAAACGCAGAATTGCGTGATCGTTTGATGCGCGCCATGGCAGAGGCGGAAAACCAACGCAAGCGGTTTGAGCGTGACCGCCGCGATGCAGAGATCTATGGCGGGCGTAAGTTAGCCCGCGATTTACTGTCGGTTTATGACAATATGAACCGCGCCTTGGATTTGATAACGGAGGAGCAACGGGAGAATAACAAAGGTTTGATTGATGGGATAGAATTGACGAGGCGGGAGCTGGTGAAGACGCTCGCCAATCATAAAATCGTGCCAGTTATGCCACAAATCGGCGATCCGTTTGACCCAGAGAATCACGAGGCGATGTATAACGCGCCCGTCCCCGATGTGGCAAAGGATTGTATCGCGCAGGTTTTGTCGGAGGGATTTATGATAGCCGATAAGCTGTTACGACCCGCGCAGGTGGGGGTGTCTTCTGGCAAACCCGATGTTAGTGATTAGTGATTAACGATTAGTGATGAATTACTCGTTTTTAACGATTTGTAAAGAAAGGTTGCCTTTACTATGTCAATCGGTATAATACCGCAAACCATAAATAAGGATTAACACATGCAAAACACGCTTTATACGGGGGATAACCTCTATATCCTTAACGGCATGAACAGTGAAATGGTGGATTTGATTTATCTTGACCCTCCGTTTAATTCCAAACGCACCTATTCTGCACCAATCGGCAGTAAAGCCATGGGGGCAGAATTCAAAGATATATGGACATGGAGCGATGTTGACGCAGAATGCTTAAATGCTTTGGATGACCATCCTGCCCTCGTAGAATATATCTATTCCATCGGGCGGGTTCATGGCAAGGCGATGATGTCCTATATTACCTATATGGCGCAACGGATTATCCAAATGCACAGGGTCTTAAAGGACACAGGCAGTTTGTATTTACATGTTGACCCAACCGCCAGTCATTATTTGAAAATTGTTTTAGACCAAATCTTTGGCAAAGATAATTTTCAAAATGAAATTATATGGTATTACAAAAATGCCAGCAGAGGTAGAAAACGATTCGCCAAATCCCACGATATTATATTGGTATATTCTAAAGCAAAGGATTTCACCTTTTATGCTGATAATGTTTTGGTTCCGTTTGAAAGCGGAATGACTGCGTGGCGTAAAGCAAAGAGCGGGGGCGACATGCCCAAAGGGAAAGTGCCTGATGATGTGATTATCATGCCCTCATTAAACACAATGGCGAGCGAGCGGACGGGCTATCCAACGCAAAAACCTCTTGCCTTGCTACATAAGATTATAGAGGCTTCTTCAGCCCAGGAAGATATTATCTTTGACCCGTTTTGCGGGTGTGCGACCACTTGTGTGGCAGCCCAGCAATTAAACAGACGTTGGATTGGTATTGATATAGAAGCCAAAGCGGCAGATTTATTGGTGCAACGGCTCAGCGGGAAGAGGGAAGGAGGCGATAAAGATATATTGTTCAAAGATTTTATTCATACGGATAGGATACCGCACCGCACCGATATTAAAATTGAAAAGCCATCTATATCTATAAAAGAACGATTGTTTGCAGAGCAAAAAAGAGTCTGTAATGGATGCGGTACCCAGATGGATATCAGGCATTTTGAAATTGACCATATTATCCCCAAAAGCAAAGGTGGCGGGGATTATTATGAAAACTTTCAATTGCTCTGTGGCAATTGTAATCGGGTAAAAGGCGACAGACCGATGGAAGAGCTGGTGGCAAAACTTCGCGCCCGCGAAGGTGCGGTGAAAAAAATCTCGTATTGATTTTTTAAAGAAAGGAGAGTGGGATGGCGGAAGTAGATTCATCTGGTGTAGATATTAAAGAACATGATACACACACAGAATACCCCCAATGGCTCTGGACGAAAAAATAATTAATCGTTAATCGTTAATCGTTTTCACGAGCCTATAGATCAAATCCAACGCCTCACGGGGGCTGAGGCTATCGGGGGCAACCCCGTCCAAAATCTTTTTTGCCTCAGCCTCAAATACAGATTTTTTCACAGAAACAGGGGTAGCCTTTGCCCCACCCTTTACCCCAGCACCCTTTAACGGTGACGGTGCGGTATTAAACTGATCCAACAAAACGCTAGCGCGTTCAATCACACTGCTTGGCAAGCCAGCCAATTTCGCCACCTGCACTCCGTAAGATCTATCGGCCTGCCCCTGCACAATCTCATGCAGAAAAATAATATCCCCCTGCCATTCGCGCACCCGCACCGTGGCGTTTTTCACACCCGCCAGTTGCTCTGATAACCCAGTTAATTCGTGATAATGCGTGGCAAACAACGTCCTGCATTGATTCACTCCGTGCAAATGTTCCAAGGTCGCCCAAGCGATGGACAGCCCATCATAGGTTGCCGTGCCGCGCCCAATCTCATCCAAAATGACCAGAGCATCCTTGCCCGCTTGGTTTAAAATCGCCGCGGTTTCCACCATCTCCACCATAAAGGTAGACCGCCCGCGTGCCAAATCATCCGACGCACCGACTCGGCTGAACAAATGCCCAACAATGCCAATCTGCGCCGATTCGGCAGGCACATAACTGCCCATCTGCGCCATCAAAGCCAACAGCGCATTCTGGCGTAAAAACGTGGATTTCCCCGCCATATTAGGCCCCGTCAATAACCAAATCGGTTTGGCATTTTTGCCGTCCGCCGATAAATCGCAATCGTTGGCGATAAAGGCTTCACCGGCACTGCGGCTTAAAGCACCCTCCACCACTGGATGCCGCCCACCGATAATGTTAAAGGCACGATCCGTGCTTAAAGCGGGACGCGTCCAGTTTTTCTCTACCGCGATATCGGCCAGGGCAACACTGACATCCACCCGCGCCAAGGCAGTTGCCGCCAATGAAATCTCCACCGCGTAATCAATGATTTGCCCGCATAAATCGGCGAATAACTGCTTTTCAATCTCCAAAGCACCACTGGTGGCGTTTAAGATACGGTTTTCCAACTCCGACAATTCCACCGTGGTGAAACGTACCGAATTCACCGTGGTTTGGCGGTGGATATAGGTATCAGAAAATCCCTCGCCCAGCATTTTATTGGCGTGGGAAGACGGGGTTTCGACAAAATACCCCAGCACCCGATTGTGTTTTATTTTTAACGAAGTAATCCCCGTGTGGTCGGCATAATCAATCTGCAAACGGGTTATCACTCGGCGACCATTATCGCGCAGCTCCCGTGCTTCGTCCAGCTCGGCATGAAACCCGCCTTTGATAAATTCACCATCGCGGGTGACAACGGGGGGGTTGTCCATCAGGGCGGTGTCAAGATCCTTTATCAGCTTTTCATGGCCGCGTAGGGCAAGCACGGATTTGGCGATACTATCGGATTGCCCTGATTCGGATAAAATCTTTGCCATCTCATCCCCCCGAGCCAGCCCCGCCCGAATCGCGTCCAAATCACGCGGCCCGCCCCGCCCCAGACAAATCCGTGCAAGGGCACGTTCCATATCGGGGGTTTGACGCAGCACGTCTTTTATATTCGCCTGCACGGCGGCATTATCGATAAACCAGCCAATCGCATCAAGACGGCGGTTTATTTTATTTATATCGGTGGAGGGTGCGGAAAGCCGAGCCTCCAACGCCCTTGCTCCCGCGCTGGTAATCGTGCGATCCATTGTCCTCAGCAAGGTTAAATCACGCCCGCCCGACAGGTTATGGGTGATTTCCAAATTCCGCCGCGTTGCCCCGTCAATCTGCATTTCCTTATCAATCCGTTCCAAAACGGGCGGGAATAACAGGGGGGCTTGCCCCTTTTGCGTGATGGCAAGGTAATCGACAATCGCCCCCATGACGGATATTTCGGGCGAGCCAAACTGCCCAAACCCGTCCAAGGATTTGACTTTGAACTGGGTTTTCAGGCGCGATTCGCCGCCCGTGCAATCAAAACTGGAAACCGCCAGCTCTGTTAAGGTATAACCTGTTTCGGTCAGCATTTCACGCAAAGGTTTATCAATCGCGCTGGGAATCAGAATTTCTTTCGGGTTTAATCGCGTTAATAACGGCGACAGAGCCACCCGTGGCGTGGCTTGAACATGAAACGCCCCCGTGCTGACATCCACCCAAGACACGGCAAAATCATCATTGATATTGTTTAACGCGCACAGGTAATTGTGGTGACGTGCGTCCAGCAACGCTTCCTCGGTTATCGTGCCAGGGGTAATAAGGCGAACAACCCCCCGTTGCATCAGCCCGCGCCCGCCTTTACCCGCCAAATCGGTTGGCGAGTCCAGTTGTTCGCAAATCGCGACATAAAAGCCTTTGTTAATCAGCGTACGCAGATAGCCATCGGCCGCATGGTGTGGCACCCCGCACATTTGGATATCTTTGCCCTGATGTTTGCCGCGTTTGGTGAGGGTGATATTCAGCACCTCTGCCGCCACCACCGCGTCATCAAAGAACATTTCATAAAAATCACCCATGCGATAAAACAGCAGGCAATTTGGATAGTCGCGTTTGATATCAAGGAATTGCGCGATCATAGGGGTTGCGTGTTCGGACAAGGCATGCTCTTTTTAAGTGTGAATTGTTAGGTGTTGGTTATTAGGGATTGGGGGGTGAATTGTCAATTATGAATTAGATAGGGTGAAGGGTGAATAAAGTGTTAATAATGACTATTTTTTGTTAATCGTTAAAAACTCTTTTTTATTCTTATAATTTTTGCTATATCTCGTTTTTATATTTTTTAACAAGAGGCCGCTATGTTCAACCCCAGCCAAACCGACCTGCACTTTGCCATTCAACACGCGATTGGCTTGGATAAAATCACCCAGTTTGCTGATTTTGCCGATTTTGATAGTGAGATCATCACGGCTATATTGGATGAGGCCGCCAAAATCGCCACAAACGTGATTGCCCCGCTAAACCACCTCGGCGACCAGCAGTGTAGCCAATGGCAAACCGACGGCTCGGTCCGTCTGCCCGATGGCTTTCATGCGGCGCACACGGCGCTGGCGCAGGGTGGCTGGTTTGGCATAGAGGCGGGGGAGGAGCACGGCGGCCAAGCCCTGCCCCATATCCTCTGTACCGCAATAAATGAAATGTTCCAATCCGCTAGTATCAGTTTTTCTCTGTGTCATTTGCTGACCCTTGGGCAGATTCACGCCCTATCCGTTGCTGCCAGTCCGGCGCAAAAGGCGACCTTTCTGCCCAATATGATTGCTGGCACTTGGACTGGGACGATGAATCTCAGCGAACCCCACGCTGGCACCGATTTGGGCGTGTTGCGGACTCTCGCTACCCCTGACGGCGAGCAGTATCGCATCCGCGGACAAAAGGTTTTCATCACCTATGGCGAGCATGACATGGCCGATAATATCATTCATCTGGTGCTGGCGCGGACACCTGACGCGCCGCCCGGAATAAAGGGGATTTCGGTTTTCATCGTGCCGAAGTTTTTGATTAACGAGGATGGTTCTTTGGGGGCGCGAAACGATGTGAAATGTGTCTCGCTGGAACATAAATTGGGGATAAAAGCCTCACCCACTGCCGTGTTGCAGTTTGGTGAAAACGATGGTGCGATTGGCTATCTGGTTGGCGAAGTTGGGCAAGGGCTGTCCATTATGTTCGCGATGATGAGCCACGCGAGGTTTAGCGTCGGCGTGCAGGGTTTGGCGATTTCAAACCGTGCCTTTCATCAGGCGGCGGCCTACGCGAAAGAACGGGTTCAATCCACGCCTTTGGAACGCGATGCGGGCGCACCGATTATCCACCATGGCGATGTTTTGCGTCTGTTGGGCGCGATGCGGGCAGAGATTGAAGGGCAAAGGCATTTGGCACTTTATGGTGCAATGGCGATGGATTATGCGGTTCAGGAAACAGGTGAATCGCGGGTGTTTTGGCAGAGTCGTGCCGCGTTGTTAGTGCCAATCATCAAGGGTTGGCTGACCGAACGCGCGGTTGCGATTTGTTCTGACGGGGTGCAGATTCACGGCGGCGCGGGGTATATTGAGGAAACGGGCGCCGCCCAGCATTACCGTGATGCGCGGATTTTGCCGATTTATGAAGGCACAACCGCGATACAGGCGAATGATTTATTGCATCGCAAAACTCTGCGAGATGGTGGGGCTGGGGTTTTGGCACTGCTGGATGAGATTGAAAAAGAGGCGGGGGTTGAAACAAATATTCCGCAGGTGGAGCAGTTGTCGCGGGCTTTGTGCGGAGCGGTTGCATCGGCACGGCTGGCGGTTTTGCATCTGGTTGCCGATGCTGAAAATAATAAATTGCGTGAGGCTTCTGCCGTGTCCGTTCCTTACCTGATGATGTTGGGGTGGCTCTGTGGCGGTTGGGGTGTTTTGAAATCCGCCGTGGCGGCAGAGGCGCAAGCGGGTAGTGCCGATTGGGATAAGATGTTTTTGGACAGTAAGTTTGTTTTGGCGGGACTCTATGCTACGCATCATTTGCCACAGGTGGCACAGATTGCCCAAGTGATACAGACGGGCGGGGAAGCGGTAGAGGGGCTTTGCCCAGACATGCTTTTATGAATGATTAGTGATTAGTGATTAGTGATTAATTGGGTTTTGTAGCAAACATCTTTCCTAAAATAAAAAACTCCTAGTTATTTAATAACTAAAAATAACCTACCCTAGTTATTTTAGATAAAGGATAATGAGAATAACAAATAATTCATCGTTAATCGTTATTTTTTAATTTCTTCCCAAAACTTTTTCACTTTCCCAAAAAAGTTTTCCCCTTGCGGGTTGTTCTGGGCGGTCTCTTTGGCAAAATCCTTTAACAAATTCTTTTGCTTGGCGGTGAGGTTTATCGGCGTTTCCACAACCAATTCCAAATATAAATCACCGGTTCCCGCGCCGTTCAATATCGGCATGCCTTTGCCAGTTAGACGCAATTGCGCCCCCGATTGCGTGCCACTGGGGATTTTCACACGCGAGCGTCCGCCGTCTATATTGGGGATTTCAACCTCGCCACCCAAAGTCGCTTGGGTGATGCTAATCGGCACGGCGCAGTATAAATGCGCCCCCTCCCGTTCAAACAAATTATGGTCGCTGACCTGAATAAAAATGTATAAATCACCGGCGCTACCACCGCGTTCGCCCGCTTCACCCTCACCCGATAGGCGGATGCGCGTTCCCGTTTCTACCCCAGGTGGGATTTTCACATTAAGCGTGCGAGGCTTGCTGGTTTTGCCCGTCCCAAGGCAGGCCTTACACGGATTGGTAACGATTTGCCCTTGCCCCGAACAGGTATGACAGGCACGTTCCATGGTGAAAAACCCCTGTTGCGCACGGACTTTACCCATACCATTACAGGTGGGACATTTGCTCGGCTTACTGCCATCTTCCCCGCCTGTGCCGTCACAGAGATTACACGGCACCGTGCCTTGGATGTTTTCCAAACGTTCACTTTTGCCATGAAAAGCGTCTTCCAAATCAATCGTCATGTTATAACGTAAATCAGCCCCACGGCTTTGATAACTGCGCTCGCGCCCACCACCGCCAAAGTTTTTATACAAATCATCAAAAATATCGTGGAAAGCAGAGCCGAAATCGCGGGCATTAAATCCAGCCCCGCCACCGCCACCACCTTCAAAGGCGGCATGACCATAGGCATCATAGGCGGCTTTTTTTTCGCTGTCTTTTAAAACTTCGTAGGCCGCGTTTATGTCTTTAAAATTCGCCTCTGCCTTTGGGTCGTCCTGATTGCGGTCGGGGTGCGAGTCCATCGCCGCCTTCCGATAGGCCTTTTTAATATCAGCATCGGAGGCGGTTTTGGCGACACCCAAAACATCGTAGAAATCACGTTTAGACATTATTAAAGTTTCTGAAAGGGTGAGACTAGGACGGGGTTATTTTGGGATTATACAATACGGCGGATTATTGTTTGTCTTTATCGACATCCTCAAAATCGGCATCCACGATATCCTCATCCACTGGGGTTGGCTCGCCCTCATTTTCACCAGCGCGGGCTTGGTCGGCATAAATCGCCTCGCCCAATTTCATCGCCGATTCGGTTAGGTCTTGAATCCGTGCTTTGATTTTATCCAGCTCGTCCGTTTCAAGACTTTCTTTCAAATTCGCCATGGACATTTCAATCACTTCTACCGTGTTGGGGTCCAGCTTTTCGCCATGCTCTTCCAGAGATTTCGCGGTTGTGTGCAGCATGCTTTCGCCGTGATTTTTCGCCTCTATCAGCTCGCGCTTTTGCTTGTCTGATTCGGCATTATCCTCGGCATCGCGTACCATTTGATCGATATCCTCATCACTCAAACCAGAGGAGGCTTGGATGGTGATTTTCTGCTCTTTATTCGTGCCTTTATCGGTGGCAGAAACAGAGACAATCCCGTTGGCATCAATGTCAAACGTAACCTCTATCTGTGGCACACCACGGGGCGCGGGCGGAATAGATTCCAGATTAAACTGCCCGAGCATATTGTTATCGGCGGCCATTTCGCGCTCACCTTGAAACACCCGTACGGTGACGGCGTTTTGATTATCCTCTGCCGTGGAAAAGATTTGCGATTTCTTCGTGGGGATAGTTGTGTTACGGTCTATGAGACGCGTGAAAACACCGCCCAGGGTTTCAATCCCCAAGGATAAGGGCGTGACATCCAGCAGTACCACATCCTTCACATCGCCTTGCAAAACGCCAGCTTGGATAGCGGCACCCGTGGCAACCACTTCGTCTGGATTAACGCCTTTATGCGGTTCTTTGCCAAAGAATTCCTGCACCTGTTCAATCACCATCGGCATCCGAGTCATCCCGCCGACCAGCACGATTTCATCAATCTGGGCTTTCGAGACACCCGCGTCTTTCAGTGCGGTTTGGCATGGTTTTAAGGTGCGTTTCACCAAATCAGCCACCAGCGATTCCAGCGTTGCTCGTGTTAGTTTTAACACAAGGTGCAAAGGTTGCCCGCTGTTTGGATCCATCCCGATAAACGGCTGGTTGATTTCGGTTTGGGTGGAAGAGGACAATTCAATTTTGGCCTTTTCAGCCGCCTCTTTAAGACGTTGCAGAGCCATTTTGTCTTTTGACAAATCCACACCTGATTCCTTTTTAAATTCGGAGACCAAATGATGGACGATAATCATATCAAAATCTTCCCCACCCAGCGCAGTATCGCCGTTTGTGGATTTCACTTCAAATAAGCCGTCATCAATTTCTAGGATGGAAATATCAAATGTCCCCCCACCCAAATCATAAACCGCCAGAGTTTTCGCCGCCGACTTATCCAGCCCGTAAGCCAGAGCCGCCGCCGTCGGCTCGTTAATAATCCGCAGAACTTCCAGCCCAGCGATTTTACCCGCGTCTTTGGTCGCTTGACGTTGTGCGTCATTAAAATACGCAGGCACGGTGATGACAGCTTGGGAGACAGGCTCGCCCAAATAATCCTCTGCCGTTTGTTTCATTTTGCCCAAGATGAACGCGCTGATTTGCGCGGGCGAGTATTTTTCGCCTTTCACCTCAACCCAGGCCGCGCCATTACCGCCATCAACGATTTTATAGGGCAGGGTTTTCATATCCTTTTTAATCACAGCATCGGTGATTTTGCGGCCAATCAGCCGTTTAATCGCGAACAGAGTGTTTTCGGGATTGGTCACAGCTTGGCGTTTTGCCGCCGTGCCGACCAGCCGTTCGGAATCGGTGAAACCGATGATAGAGGGGGTTGTGCGCCCGCCCTCCGCGTTTTCGATGACTTTGGGTTGCGCGCCATCCATGATTGAAATGCACGAGTTAGTGGTGCCGAGGTCTATGCCGATAATTTTTGCCATTGGGTTGTTTCCTTTTGTTTGTGGTTTGAGGGCGGTTTGTGCGCCCCGTTTGATAAGTCATATAGGCAAGGTTTTGCGTATGACAAGAGGGATTGGTTAATTTTTTATTTATTTTTAGGTGAATTAGGGGGAGATTTGTTAAAAGAGCGGGGTTTGAGGGGGTAAATAAGGGATTTGGCGGGATTGTCAAGTGGTTTTTGGGGATTTTGGGAATTATGAAGGGGGAAGGGGAAATTTTTATGCCCGAATGAATCCTTTATCAACCCTTTGTTAATCTTTACACCCCTTACTATACATGGTATGATAAATTCAAACAAAGGGGCAGGTCTTGCTAAACAACGATTCGATAAAAAACCGCACCATCTTTTGCCACGATAATTTGGAAATCTTACGCGGGATAGATTCCGACTGCGTGGATTTGATTTATCTTGACCCGCCGTTTAACAAAAAGAAAACTTTCACTGCCCCGATTGGCAGTCATGCGGAAGGTGCATCCTTCAGCGATATTTTTCGCGAGGAGGACGTGAAAGAAGACTGGTTGCAGGATATTAAAGAAGACCATTACGCCGTCCATGATATTTTGACTGCGGTTCGCACGATTGAGGGGCGGACTTCGTATAACTTTTGTTATCTTGCCTATATGGCGATTCGCCTGATAGAATGCCGAAGGGTGCTAAAATCCACGGGGTCGCTTTATTTACATTGCGACCCGACCATGTCGCATTATTTGAAACTGCTGATGGACTGTATTTTTGATGAAAAGAACTATCGTAATGAGGTGACTTGGAAACGCACCTACGCCCATAATGACCCAAAGCTGTTTGGGCGGATTGCCGATACTATTTTCTTTTATACCAAATCGGATGACTATTATTTTGATACGGTTTATATGCCGTACGACCAGTCCTATGTTGATAGCTTTTTTAATTATGAAGATGAACGTGGCAGATATAAAAAAGAAAACTTAACAGGTCCTGGGGTGAATAATAAAGACCCGCGTTGGCGTGAGTATCAGCCCAGCGATAGCGGGCGAAGTTGGTCTGTACCAAGGCGGATTGTTAAAAAATTATTGAATGGAAAATCCGCCGATAATTTAACCGTCGCGCAAAAATTGGATTTGCTTTATGACAACGATTATATCGTTATTTCAAAAAATGGCACGCCGAGTTTTAAGTCCTATTTGAATGATTTGCCCGGGACTCCCGCGCAATCTATCTGGACGGATATTAACCCGCTATCGGCCCATGCGAAAGAACGCACGGGCTATCCCACGCAAAAACCTCTGGCGTTGTTGGAACGGATTATTGCCGCGTCTTGCGTTGAGGGCGGGGTTGTTTTAGACCCGTTTTGTGGGTGTGCGACCACCTGCGTTGCTTCGGAAAAACTGGGTCGGTCTTGGGTTGGTGTGGATGTATCGATAAAAGCGTTTGAGCTGGTGAAAACGCGTCTGAAAAAAGAGGTGGAACGCAAGGATGAATTGTTCAAAGAGGAGGTGCATTTTCAAACCCACCCACCCGTGCGAGGCGATTTGGGCGCGGATGTGCGGGTGCAGAAATATGTTTATATCATTTCCAACACGCAATATAAGGGCGAGTGGAAAGTCGGTATCGCTTCAGATGTGAAAAAACGCCTGAACTCTTATCAAACCTCCGACCCCAATCGTGGCTATGTTTTGGAATATAGTTTTCTAACGGCTGATTTCCGCGAGATTGAAGCCTATATCCATGATAAATATGACAACCGCCATGAGTGGGTGCGTGAGCCTGATATGCAGAAAATCATCAAAGACATAGAGGATTTTAGGGGGTAGTGATTAGTGATTAGTGATTAGTGATTAATGTTAAAAATAAGGCGACTCTGTTTTAATCAATCCTCAGAATCATTTTTGTTATCATCAGGTAAATCGGTTAATAGATTTGACTTATTGTCTAAAGATTTAGCTTGTTCTTGATCTTCTGAAAACGCATTCTTATCGTCGCATATTTTTTGAATTTCTTTCTCTGAAAGCCGTTCAGAAATAGGGACTCCATTATAAGAAATCACTCTTAAAACACGAACCTTTTGTGGTCTAATTTTATTGTATTCATATATCCATTGCACTTGCATGCTATCTTGAAAACGAGGCGTGATAGTTTTATTATCCACATATTTCCAAAACTTGGTGTCATCAATATGAAATGTAATAAGCTTTGAGGTTTGCCACCCGCGCCCAGTAATTTTCCAATTAGGTGAACTAACTACTATATCAACTATACTATGTGTAAAATACTTACTATCCGGAATTTTAACAATCAAGCTTTCAAAATTTTCTTTTTTAATCGGAAAATTATGTGAACGGTCAAAAGAAAGTCCTTGAATTTCTTTGTTTTCCATACATGTCTTATAAAATTTATTTCTGGCGTTGAATGATTTACGAAATTTATCTGGAGTAATATTATTTGCAGTAAGTTTATCAATATCGTGGCTTAAAAAATAAATGGGCATACCCGCCATACAATTTACCAGTAATTTTTCAGTGTCTTCGTCTATTTTGTATGATGGTGTTTTTTCATCGCTTTTATGGATAACATTACGTTCATCTCTATGGATAACATTGCTTTCATCAATCAATAAATTGCGTAATTTTTGTCCTGCTTTTCCTGACCAATATGCGGGTTTTTGACCTGTTAATTCTTCAGTAAAACTTTTTCCTACGTCACTCTCTACAAAGTCTAAAATATTAGAATAAGTAGTTTGTAAAATAGTGCCAGTTAGTAAAGTTATGATGATAGTCTTAATATGCCCTCCCTCTTCAGGGGGAGCAACGTCCAGCTTATATTTTAATTTACCATTAAAAAAATGACGATTAAAATCATCCAGTATATCTTTGGTTGCCTGTGCTGCGTCTATAGATAGTGTAAGGGGTATCCTATGTTGCGACACCTTAAAATGATAGATAATTTCAGAACCTGTGCTGTCTTTTGTTTTTTCATCACTCATAAAACACCCTCCTTTAAGATTTTAGTTAATCACTAATCATTAATCATTAATCACTAATCACTAATCATTCACCACTAATCAAGAATCCCCGCCCCGCGCATCGCCATCCGCACCTGTTCCTTCACCGCTTCGGTTAAAGGCATCATCGGTAGGCGGAGCTCTTCGCGACACCGCCCCAACACCGAAACCCCATACTTGGCACCTGCCACACCTGGCTCGGCAAACACAGCCTCGTGCAACGGCAATATCACATCCTGCAAAGCCAATGCCGCCACAAAATCCCCCGCCATCAGCGCGTTTTGGAACTCCGCACACAGCCGCGGGGCAACATTCGCCGTCACCGAAATACAGCCAACCGCACCGTGGGCGGCCGCGCCCAAGGCGCTCGCGTCCTCAGCCGATAGCTGGATAAAATCCACGCCACAGCCAGCCCGTTGCTGGCTGACTCTATCCATCAGCCCCGTCGCGTCCTTCACCCCAACGATATTATCCAACCGCGCCAATATCGCCATAGTCTCTGGCAACACATCGACAACCGACCGACTGGGGATATTATAGATAAAAATCGGCAAACCCACGTCATTCAACGCGGTATAATGGGCGATCAACCCCGCTTGGGTCGGTTTGTTGTAATAAGGTGTGACAACCAGCGCGGCATCGGCACCCACCTCGGCCGCGAATCGCATCAGGTTCAGCGATTCGGCGGTGCTATTAGAGCCCGCACCCGCCATAACAGGGACTCGCCCGCCCGTGTGTTCCACGATGATTTTGATAACCTGTTCGTGTTCATTATGCGAAAGGGTCGCCGATTCGCCGGTCGTGCCAACGGCAACCAACCCGTGGCTGCCCTCATTAATATGCCAATCAACCAGCGCACGAAGGGCAGGTTCATCCACCGCACCTCCTGTCATCGGGGTGATTAACGCGGGCATAGAGCCTTTGAAGCTATCAGGGGTTTTTCGCTGTGTCATAATTTTTCCTATCTAATATGGTGGGTTTGGTCTGTTGTTTTTCATAAAGATAGCGTAAAAAACAAAATAGGCAAGAGCATAATTTTAACAACAAAAAAAGGACACGCCAAAATGAAAATATTCCCCCGTTTGTTTGTGCTGATGGCTTTTGTTTTATATGGCACAATTGGGCTTGCCCAATCGGATAAAGATATAGGCGTGGTATTGGGCAAGGCCTTAACTGCCGTGGCATCGGGTAATTTTACCACGGCAGAAACTCTGCGTGATTCGCTGAAAGACAAAGACGCACGGGCGTTAATCCTGTGGTCTCAACTGCGGGCGGGTCGGGGCGATTGGCGCGATTATACCGATTTTATCCGCAAACACGCCGATTGGCCTGGGTTAAAATATCTGCGCCGTCAGGGCGAGGCAGCGATTGATAGCACCACCCCGGCCCGCGAAGTCCGCGATTATTTCGCCAGCCAACCGCCGCAAACTGGGCATGGTGCGTTTTATTTTGCCGCGGCGTTGACACGCAATAACAAAACCGACCAGGCGAATCGTGAAATCATTCGGGCTTGGACGGATTTTACCCTGTCAAAAGACGAAGAACAAAGGATTGCGAAATCTTATGCTAAGATTTTAAAACCCCATCACGCCACCCGTGCCGATGCTTTATTATGGAAGCGGAATCGGGCCGGACGGGCGGCGGCAAAGCGGATGATACCGCGTTTGAATAAACTGCACTCCGATCTTGTTCGCGCCAGAATTGCCTTGCAAAATAAAAGCGGCAATGTGGATTCTTTATTGGCAAAGGTGGCAGCATCCTCGCAGACTAACGAAGGGCTTTTGTATGACCGATTTATGTGGCGGATTGCCAAAGGTCGTTGGGATGAGGCGGAACAATTCCTACTCACCCAAACCCGAGCCGAAGTTTTGAAACGCGGGGATAAATGGGCTTCACGTCGCCGTGGGTTTGCTCGGCGGGCCATGCGCGCGGGCAATACCAAAACCGCCTATGTTCTGGCCAGCCGACATGGATTAGATAAAGGCTCTGACATGGCGGATTTGGAATGGTTGGCGGGGTATTTGTCCTTGCGGTTTTTGGATAATCCCAAACGCGCCTTATCCCACTTTAAAATCGCCACCTTACAGGTTGCCAGCCCGATTAGCGTTGCCCGAATGGGCTATTGGCGCGGGCGGGCGAATGAAGTTTTGGGCAATAAAAAAGATGCCAAAACCGATTACCGTTTGGCGGCGCAATATCAAACGACATTTTACGGGCAACTGGCGGCGGAAAAATTAAATGATTCGAAAATCTTGCATGATAAAACGCTCGCGGGGCGTGAAAAGGTCGCCGATTGGCGGGAGGTGGAGGCGTTAAAATCCTCTGTTGTTCGGGTTGGAGTTTTGGCGCATTATGCCACGGGCTTTTCGGGGAATTTGAATTTGGTTAGAACCTTTTTCACCCATGTGGCAGAGGATTTGTCGGTGCCCGACCAAGCCGCACTGGCGGATTATGCCCTGCATTTAAACCGCCCTTATGTGGCGATTAAAATTGCCAAACAGGCGGCGTTAAACGGGGATATTTTAACGCGGGCGTATTTTCCCGTGACCGATTTGGCCAAGCTGGACGCGCCGATTCCGCGCGAGCTGGTTTTATCAATCGCACGGCGGGAGAGCGAGCTTGACCCGACCGCCCGAAGCCATGCCAACGCGCTGGGGTTAATGCAGGTTTTGCCCTCAACGGCAAAGCCCGTGGCGCGGCGATTGGGGCTGGATTATTCGGTGAAAAAACTCGGCAGCGATTGGCGGTATAATGCGCGGATTGGCAGTGCCTATTTGGGTGAGGTCATCGGGCGGTTTGACGGCTCTTACGTGCTGGGTTTTGCTGCCTATAACGCTGGGCCGAATCGGGTGAAACAATGGGTTGAGGAATACGGCAACCCGCATAAAAAAGGCGGCGATTTTGGCAATGATATCGTCGATTGGATTGAACATATTCCCTATCGTGAAACCCGCAATTATGTGATGCGAGTGATGGAATCCGTGCATGTTTATCGGGCGAGGTTAAAAGGACGTACGCCGAAATTATCGGTGTTAAAGGATTTGCGACGCGGGTCTTTTTAGTTGTTAGTTATTAGTTGTTAGTTATTAGTAAAAAAGTGTTTGACTTTAGGTTTGTTTTCGTTAAAAGTCGTATTTGCGATCGTGGAAGGACTCCGCTCTTTTTGAGCTGGGTCACCACTTAATACAATAACCACCCTATAGGCGGATTCCGTCTGTGGGACTGGTGAATACGTGGAACTTCAAGTCCTTCTTGCGGTCGCATGGCCCGGCACCAGTCGGGTTATACCGCAATTTAATTGGAGTGAACCCTATGGTAGCCAAATTTAAATACTTATAGCCCTGCTTTTATCAAGTCGGGTTGATACTGAATACAATAGCTATTTATGGGCGTTCGTGCCTGTGATGTGGTGAATAAAGTGGTGCATCTACTAATGTCATAGAGCGACCCGACCATGATAAAGGATTAATTTTTTAACCCTTATGGGCTATTCATAACTAATAACTAACAACTAATAACTAACAACTATTGCCTTTTTTCTTTTTTCCTTTATCACTAGGCAAAAACCAAACCAACACCCCAAAGGAAACCCCACTATGACCCCTCTTAAACACTTTATTAACGGCGCGTATCAAGCTGGCAAATCAGGGCGCACTGCCGATATCACCAACCCCGCAATAGGCGAAATCATCGCCCAAACCCCCTTGGCAAACGCGGATGAGGTCAAACAAGCCGTAACGGCGGCAGAAATCGCGCAACCCGCTTGGGCGGCGGTTAATCCGCAAAGACGGGCGCGGGTTATGATGAAATTCGTCCAATTGCTAAACCGCGATATGGACAAACTGGCGGAGGCGTTATCGCGCGAACACGGCAAAACTCTGCCTGATGCGGCGGGGGATGTGCAACGCGGGCTTGAGGTTGTGGAATACTGTATCGGCACTCCGCATTTGTTAAAGGGTGAGTACACCGACAGCGCCGGGCCCGGCATTGATATGTATTCTATGCGGCAACCTTTGGGAGTTTGCGCGGGTATTACCCCGTTTAATTTCCCCGCGATGATTCCGATGTGGATGTTTGCCCCTGCGATAGCTTGCGGTAATGCGTTTATCCTCAAACCCTCCGAACGCGACCCAAGCGTTCCCCTGATGCTGGCGGAATTGATGATGGAGGCAGGGTTGCCCGCCGGTATTTTGCAAGTGGTGCATGGTGATAAAGTCGCCGTGGATGCTCTGCTGGATGATGAGGTGGTGCAGTCGATTGGCTTTGTCGGTTCAACCCCGATTGCCGAATATATTTATGCCAAAGGGTGCGCGAATGGCAAACGTGTGCAGTGTTTTGGCGGTGCGAAAAACCACATGCTGATTATGCCTGACGCGGATATGAAACAGGCGGCGGACGCGCTGGTTGGCGCGGGCTATGGCGCGGCGGGTGAGCGGTGTATGGCGATTTCCGTTGCCGTGCCGATTGGTGAAGACACGGCCGATAGGTTGATAGCCGAGCTGACTCCGCGGATAGAGGCGTTAAAAGTCGGTCCCTACACCGCGGGTGCCGATGTGGATTATGGTCCGGTTATTACGGCTGCGGCGCGGGATAATATTTTGGCTCTGGTGGAATCGGGTATCGCGGCGGGGGCAGAATTGGTTGTTGATGGGCGGGAGTTTTCTTTGCAAGGCTATGAGAACGGATTTTTCGTGGGTGCGCATTTGTTTGACCGTGTGACTCGCGATATGGATATTTATCAAAAGGAAATCTTTGGGCCGGTTTTATCGGTCGTGCGGGCGGGGACGTATGAAGAGGCTTTGGCACTGGCAATGGATCACGAATACGGCAACGGCACGGCGATTTTCACCAGAGACGGTGATACTGCAAGAGATTTCGCCCATCGCGTGAATGTCGGGATGGTTGGTGTGAATGTGCCAATTCCTGTGCCTTTGGCGTATCATACTTTTGGCGGGTGGAAGAAATCTGTGTTTGGCGATTTGAACCAGCACGGCCCGGATGCGTTTAAGTTTTATACTCGCACAAAGACGGTGACAGCGCGGTGGCCTTCGGGGATTAAAGAAGGCGGCGAGTTTTCTATTCCGATTATGGAATAGTTTTTTAATCACTAATCACTAATCGTTAATCGTTCGCGCGAACCCAATCCCAAGAGCTCTGGCACATATCGCTCAAGTCATGCGTTGTTTGGAAACCCAAAACTGACTTTGCCCGCTCGGCACTGGCAACCCAAGCAGCCACATCGCCGGCCCGCCGCTCGTCCATTTGGATGGGCAGCTCGCGCCCGACCACGTTTGAGTAAGCACGGACAATATCCAGCACACTATACCCGCGCCCCGTGCCGATATTCACCGTATGCCCGCATCCCGTTTTTATCAAACTCTGCAAGGATTTCACGTGTGCCTCCGCCAAATCACAGACATGGATATAGTCGCGCACACCCGTGCCGTCATGCGTGTCATAATCCCCGCCGAACACCGATAAATGCGCCAATTCGCCCAAGGCAACCTTTGCCAAATAGGGGAATAAATTGTTTGGGATGCCACTTGGCTCTTCGCCAATCAGCTTTGATGGATGCGCCCCCGCGGGATTAAAATAGCGCAAAATGCCAAATTGCCAATCAGGGTTTGCCGTGGTTAATTGCGTTAAAATATCCTCTGCCTGTAATTTGCAAAACCCGTAAGGGTTGGTGAAACTGCGACTTGCGGTTTCAGGTATCGGTTGGATTTCCTGTATTCCATAAACCGTGGCGGAAGAGGAAAAAACCAGTCGCCGACAGGTGTGATTTTCCATCACCTCCAGCAAATTTATCAACCCACCAATATTATTTTGAAAATAAAGTAGGGGGTTTGCAACACTCTCCCCCACCGATTTTAACGCGGCAAAATGAATCACGCACTCGGGCCTGTGGCGTTTGAAAATATCCGTCAGTGCGGTTTTATCGCAAATATCCGCGACTTCACAAGCAACGGGCGCACCCGTCAAACGCATCAATCGGTCAATCACATCGGGTTTGGAGTTGGAGAAATTATCAACGATTATCGGGGAAAATCCAGCCGTAACCAATGCCGCATAAACGTGCGAGCCAATAAACCCCGCCCCCCCCGTTAATAAAACCCGAGTCATTATTTCCCATCCAGCTCTGCAATTACCGCATCGCCCAGCCCCGAACATGACACAGGTGTGTCGCCCGCGTTCTGCATTAAATCGGCGGTGCGGATGCCTTTTGCCAAAACCGATTGCACCGCATCTTCCAAATCCTGCGCCGTTTTGCCCTCATCAAAACTATACCGCAACGCCATGGCAAAGGACAAAATACACGCGGAGGGATTGGCTTTATTCTGCCCAGCAATATCGGGGGCAGAGCCATGTACAGGTTCATACAACGCCTTTGGCCGCCCGTTTTCCATCAATGCGCCCAGCGATGCCGAAGGCAACATACCCAGCGAGCCAGTTAACATCGCCGCGCAATCGGACAAAATATCGCCAAACAAATTATCGGTTAAAATCACATCGAATTGTTTCGGCTCACGCACCAATTGCATCGCGCCATTATCGGCGTACATGTGCGATAGCGCGACATCGGGATAGTGGGTTTTATGAATGCTTGTTACGACTTCGCGCCACAAAACCCCGCTTTCCATCACGTTCGCCTTTTCCATGGAACACAGCCGTTTGTCGCGTTTCTGCGCGAGTTTAAAGGCGGAATGTGCCACGCGAGTGATTTCGGATTCGGTGTATCGTTGGGTGTTAATCCCGACCCGCTCGCCATTTTCGGTGAAAATCCCGCGTGGTTCGCCAAAATAACTGCCCGAGGTCAGCTCGCGCACGATTAAAATATCCAGCCCTGCGACGATGTGTTTTTTCAGGGAAGAAAAATCCGCCAGAGCGTCAAAACATTGCGCGGGACGCAGGTTGGCGAATAAATCCATGTCTTTGCGCAGGCGTAGCAACCCGCGTTCGGGTTTTTGGGCAAAGGGCAAATCATCGTATTTTGGCCCGCCCACCGCGCCCAATAAAACCGCATCCACGGCTTGGGCTTTTGCCAAGGTTTCATCGGCCAGAGGCGTGCCGTAGGTATCATAGGCGGCCCCACCGACTTTGTCTTCGGTTACATCAAAGTGCAAATCGCGGTTTGCGCCCAGCCAGTGGATGATTTTTTTAACCTCCCCCATGACTTCGGCTCCAATACCATCGCCCGGGAGGATTAATATTTTTTTGCTTTGTTTTGTGCTGTTCATTTTGGTGTCCTTTTGGTTAGTATTGTGAATCGTTCATCGTTAAACCCACGGCGCAGCTTTCTTATGCCGTTTTTCAAAACTATCAATAGACTCGGTTTTTTTCATCGTTAAACCAATGTCATCCAACCCCTCTAACAAACATTTCTTTTTAAACGGATCAAGGTCAAACGAGAAAACCTGCCCATCGGGGGCGCTGATTGTTTGAGCCTCCAAATCCACGCTGATACGGGCGTTCGCGCCATTCTGCGCGGCAGTCATTAAAATATCGCGTTGTTCTTTATTCAAAACAATCGGCAAAATACCGTTCTTAAAACTATTGTTATAAAAAATATCGGCAAAGGAGGTGGACACAATCACCCGAATGCCAAAATCATTCAACGCCCACGGCGCGTGTTCGCGTGAAGAGCCACAACCGAAATTATCCCCAGTGACGAGGATTTCTGCATCGCGATAGGCTGGCTGATTCAGCACAAAATCGCTGATTTCCGCGCCCGCCATATCATAGCGCATTTCATCAAACAGATGCACGCCCAGCCCGCTGCGTTTTATCGTTTTCAGGAATTTTTTCGGGATAATCATATCGGTATCGATATTAATCAGTGGCATCGGCGCGGCAATACCAGTTATGGATTTGAATTTTTGCATTTTGTGGTCCTCACGGTTTTGTGATTGTTAGGGGTTGACTTGGGTGAATTTATGTTTATATTAGGGGTAAGTTGGCTGGAGTTTTTCGGTTGGCGTTAAATGGACTGGACTTTTTCCGGGCGGCGTTATGGCTATTGGGTTTTCTCAGTGGCCTTTCGCTTTTTAGGGGAAGTGTTTTACCACAAGTTTCTTCTTTTTAATGATTTCATAGGCTTTATTGTCTTGTTGTGGTCGTAAAGTATGAATTCCAATCGGGCGAGCTATCAAATCTGCAAGTTGCAATCCAGTGGAATTGGCTTTCTTATCAGAAAATAGGATTTGCCAATCAAATTTTTTAAACAAATCTGCTTGATTTGATTGTAAAAAAGGTTTGCCCCTTTTAATTCGTTTGAATTCTAGTCCTAATTGTCTGTCTTCTTTTTTACCCCTTGATTCTGCGATAATGTGAATGGTTTTACCACATTGTCCAAGGGTTTCCAACCGTAATGCAAGGTTTTCCATAGAAAATAAAAGTGCTAATTTGTAAGGGTCAAAAGGATTATGATAATTTTTGCGCAATTCTGTTTTATCAATAACGCATGTTAAGATTTCAAAGTCATTTTGGTGTATCAAATTGGATAAATCGCTTAGAAAGTTGATTCTAATTTCTTTATTTGCTCTTAAAAAAGTAAATTTTTCTGCCTGTCGTCTTATATCATGCTCGTGTAAAACGATTTGGTCATGCCCTAAATATTTGAATTTGAATTTTTGGATTGCTGGGACAATCTGTTCTGCATAGGTTTTTTTGTTCATAAGAATACAGGCAAGCACAAACACAGGGTAGTCTGCAATGTTGGTATTCAAAACAGGTGACCCACTTTCATCAAAATAAACGATATAATCACTAAACCCCGACATCTATCACCCAAACCCCCGCACATCGGTTAATCGCCCAGTGACCGCCGCCGCCGCCGCCATGGCGGGGGAGAGCAAATGGGTACGTCCACCGCGCCCCTGTCGTCCTTCAAAATTACGGTTGGAGGTGGCGGCACACCGCTCTTTCGGTGCCAGCTGATCTGGATTCATCGCCAAACACATAGAACAGCCCGCCATCCGCCATTCAAACCCAGCGTCAATGAAAATCTTTGCCAAGCCCTCTTCCTCTGCCTGGGCGCGTACCAAACCAGAGCCCGGCACAACCATTGCCCGCAATCCCGCCTTAATCTTACGCCCTTTTAAAATCGCGGCGGCGGCGCGGAGATCCTCTATCCGCCCGTTTGTACAAGACCCGATAAACACCGTGTCAATCTCAATATCACACAGGCGGGTGCCAGGTTTTAACCCCATATAATCCAGCGACCGTTGCGCGGCCTCCACCTTGCCACCGGTAAAATCACTGGCATCAGGGACGCAGGCATCAATCGGCAAAACATCCTCTGGAGACGTGCCCCAAGTCACGCAAGGCGCGATATCCTCGCCTTTCAAAACAATCACCTTATCAAAATGCGCGTCTTTGTCGGAATAAAGCTCTGCCCAAGATGCCATAGCCGCCTCCCAAAGGTCGGCTTTTGGCGCGTGCGGGCGACCTTTTACATAAGCAAAAGTCTTTTCATCGGGGGCAATCAGTCCAGCCCTTGCCCCGCCTTCAATCGCCATATTACACACGGTCATCCGCCCCTCGATAGACAAATCGCGAATCGCTTGCCCGCAGTATTCAATAACATAGCCCGTGCCACCCGCCGTGCCAATCTTGCCAATCACGCTGAGGGTAATATCCTTGGCGGTTACGCCTGGGTTCAATTTACCGGTGATTTCCACCTTCATATTAAGGGATTTCTTTTGAATCAGGGTTTGAGTGGCCAGCACATGTTCCACCTCTGACGTGCCAATCCCATGCGCCAAGGCACCGAAAGCACCGTGGGTGGCTGTATGGCTATCCCCGCACACAATCGTCATACCAGGCAGAGTCCAGCCTTGCTCTGGCCCAACAATATGCACGATACCTTGGCGAATGTCGGACACGGGATAATAATGAATGCCAAAGTCATGGGCGTTTTTATCCAAGGTTTCCACCTGAATACGGCTATCCTCGTTATCAATCCCATGGATACGGTCGGGGGTGGTTGGCACATTGTGGTCTGGCACAGCGATGGTTTTATCGGGGGCGCGGACAGAGCGACCCGTTAGACGCAGACCTTCAAACGCTTGGGGCGAGGTGACTTCATGCACCAAATGTCGGTCAATATACAAAAGACAGGTGCCATCTGGGGCTTCGTGGGCGAGGTGAGCGTCCCATATTTTGTCATAAAGGGTTTTTGGGGGTTTGCGGGTCATGGTAAGGAGTCCTTATGTTGGGGTTTATTTTTGCTTTTAGCCGATTATTTGGCAAAAGGCAAATAGCGATTTTAACATCTCATCCTTCCTATTGACATGTCTATTGACATGTCTGGCAAAATCAATCACACTCTAAACACGCCTGCCCACTTGCGAAAAAAAAGAACAAAAAATGACCGAGCATATAATCCCGCATACAACCGCAGAAATCCCCCCACCCGATCCCGATATAACGGGGTCTATCGGGGCAGAGGCGTTTAACGCTTTTACTATGGTACAGAGCCTCAGCGATCGTTTGACCACGAAATGGGGTCTGTATCAAATCGCGATTATTATCATCCTTGCCGCCCTCGCCTTTATCCTATCGCGGCTTTTGCGCCACTCGCTGCGGGCGTTCTTTGGCAGAAAATCCGGCGTTGCCAAACCGATATTGCGGATTTATGTTTTTATCAAACGGCGCGTGGCACCTTTGATTTTCATCATGACGGGCTGGCTGTTTTATTACGCCATGCAAACCTTCAGCTGGCCTTCGCGCAGTTATTTTATTGGAATTATCGTGGCATTGGTCAGCGCGTGGATTTTAATTGATTTCATCACAACCTTGATTAAAAATCGCTCGATACGCAAGCTGGTCGCGTGGAGCGGTTGGATTTACGCCACGCTTTACCTAACCGGTGCCACCCGTAGTGCCGGTAAAATTCTGGACGCGATAGCCATTGATACAGGCACCATGCACCTGTCGTTATTAACCATTCTTATCGCCATTTTCACGCTCAGTGGGATGTTTATTCTAGCCAGTTTTTTATATCGCTACGGCGCACATTATATCCAAACCGCCCAAGATATGTCGCCCGCGATTAAGGCACTTTTGACCAAAGCCTTGCAGTTGGTTTTGTTCGTTTGTGCCTCGCTTTTCGGGCTATCGGCGATTGGCTTTGATTTAACCAATTTGGCGGTGCTATCGGGGGCGATTGGGCTGGGGATTGGCTTTGGTCTGCAAAAGATCGTGTCTAACCTTATCTCTGGTATTATTATTCTCATGGATAAATCTATCAAACCTGGCGATGTGATTTCCCTTGATGGCACTTTCGGCTGGATTACCCAACTGGGGGCGCGGTATGCCTCTATTACCACCCGCGATGGCCGTGAATATCTGGTCCCGAATGAGGATTTTATCACAAACCAAGTGATTAACTGGTCGCATAGTTCTGACTTTGTTCGGGTGGATATTGATTTTGGCGTGGCGTATCAAAGCGATCCGCATTTGGTGCGTAAGGTGGCGATTGAAGCCCCGCTTAGCGTTGATCGGGTATTGAAAACCCCGCGTCCGGTTTGCCATATTATTGATTTTGCCGATAGTGCGATTCAGTTCAAACTGCGTTTTTGGATAAAAGACCCGACCTCGGGACTCACCAATATTCGTGGCAATGTGTATTTGAAATTGTGGGATATATTAAAGGAAAACAACATTGAAATCCCCTATCCGCGCCGCGATGTGCATATGTACCCTGTGGGGGACGCGCCTTTATTTGATAAAACACCATAAGAACACCATAATAACCTTGTAAAAATCGTGTGAAAAGGGTTTATTTATCTTATCGGGTATTCTATAAGACGCTAGGCTAAATATTAAAAGAGGATAGCGGTCATGTTTAAAAAGATGGTTTTTGTATTGGGGATTGGTGCGTTTGCGTTTGCGGGGATGGTTTCTGGTGGGGCGTTTGCCCAAGCCAAAGTCATTTCCGAACATAACGATTGGACGCTCAGCAAAGATGGCGTGGAATGCTGGGCTATGTCGCCGCCTATATCGGAAAAAATCACCCAAAACGGCAAGGTGGTAAAAGCGAACCGCGACCCTGCGGTTTTGTTTCTTGCCTATAATAAAGAAAAAGGTGTGTTTGGCGAAATCGCGTATAAGAGCGGGTTTCCAATGAAAAAGGGCGAATACCTGACGCTTGCGATTGATGGTGAGAGTTTTCAAATGCTCTCAGACAACGAATGGGCGTGGAGCATTAATCCAGACAACGATGATGATATTATTGAGGCGATGAAAGATGGCAATCGCGCGGTTATTAAGAGCCAATCTAGCCGTGGTAAGACTATCACAGATACCTTTTCGCTGAGCGGATTTACCGCCGCCGCCGAAGGTGTGAAAAAAAATTGTGAATAATAAAACTGTGAATAATATCGTGTTAAATCCTGAAATCCCCGCCCCCCCTAAAACGCACTCCCTGCACCCAGAGGTTCAGGTTTTACCGCGTAAAGTGGCAGAGCAGGGGGCGAAACAAAACCTTATCGGGCAATCAAAGGACGCGTTAAAAGCACACCTGCAAGACACCGATTTGCCCGAACGCCATCTTAACATGCGTACCAATCAAATCTGGACATGGATTTATCAAAAGGGGGCGCGTGATTTTGAAACCATGCATACTTTGCCGAAAACCCTCCGTGCGCATTTGACCGAAAACTTCACCCTAGAGCGTCCCGAAATCGTCACCCGTCAAATCTCCACCGATGGTACGCGCAAGTACCTTTTGCGGATTGACGGCGGGCATGAGGTGGAATGTGTTTATATCCCCGAAAAAACCCGTGGCACGCTGTGCCTATCCTCGCAAGTCGGCTGTACCCTGACTTGCCCGTTTTGCCATACCGGAACGCAGCGATTGGTGCGTAACCTCACCGCAGGTGAAATCATCAGCCAAGTTCTGGTGGCACGGGATGATTTGCAGGAATGGGATCAACCTGCCCGCGATAAACGGATGATTTCCAACCTTGTTTTGATGGGAATGGGCGAGCCTTTGTATAATACCGATGCGGTGCGTGATGCGATGCTGATTGCTATGGAGGGTTCTGGCATAGCCCTGTCGCGGCGGCGGATAACGCTTTCCACCTCTGGCATCGTGCCAGAAATTGCCCGTGTTGGGCGTGAAATTGGCTGTCTGCTGGCGATTAGCCTGCATGCTTGCAGTGATACCCTCCGCGATAAACTGGTGCCAATTAATAAAAAATATCCCGTGGCAGAGCTGATTGCCGCCTGTCATGACTACCCCCGTGTGTCGAATTCCGAGCGGATAACCTTTGAATACGTGATGCTACGCGGGGTGAATGATAGCGATGCACACGCACGGGATTTGGTGCGTTTAATTGCGGGAATTCCTGCCAAGCTGAATTTGATTCCGTTTAATTCGTGGCCTGGTGCGCCGTTTGAATGTTCTACGGCGGAACGGATGGAGTCCTTTGCTGGGATAGTGAATGACGCGGGCTATGCTTCGCCCGTACGCCGTCCGCGTGGGCAGGATATTTTGGCCGCCTGTGGGCAGTTAAAATCTGCCAGTGAAAGACATAGAAAAGCTACTGTTAAATCTGCTGTTAAAAAACCTGTGAAAGAGTCTATCAATGAAACGGCGTAATTTTTTTCTATCGGGGTTTGCGGGTTTGCTGGTTTTTGCACGGGCGAGTTTTGCCCAAGACACAAACGAGCCCCCGATTACCAGTATTGTTGTGTTAAAACAAAACCGTAAAATCTATTTTTTTAATGGTGATGAGATTCTTTATTCCTATCCGATTCGCCTTGGCTTTGCCCCCGAAGGGCATAAAAGTATTGAGGGTGATGGTAAAACCCCCGAAGGCATATATTTTATTGATTTGAAAAAGGATGATAGCAGTTTTCACCTCAGTTTGCGGATTTCCTATCCCAATAAAACCGATAAAGCCCGTGCGGCCGCCTTGGGTAAAGACCCAGGTGGGGATATTTTTATCCACGGGCGCGGTGATAAATTAACATGGAAAACCCGCGCGAAAACCATAATTGATTGGACGGAGGGCTGTATCGCGTTAAAGGACGCGCATATAGAACAGATTTATCAAAAGGTCGCCTTAGGAACTCCAATAGAAATCCGTCCCTAAATCCCGCTAAATCTGGTTAATAAGTGCCAACCACCTGCACCCACCAGATTTTCCCGGTATCCTTTTCTTGAAACCACGCCAGCCCAACCAGTCGTGCATCGGGGTGCATGATAATACGATGGGCGCGTTTATCGCCATTCCACGCGGCGATGGTAAACAGGTCATCCTCAAAGGTTTCGGATATATTTTCACCCAGGACTATCCCCTCATACCCCGCGCGTTTGGCACGATCCAAGGGTGAAGAGCCGTCAGAGCCGAAATGCCAAGGTCGTTGTTGCCGTGCCATATCGCTGGCGTGGGTTTGGGCGGCGGCGATTAAAGCGGGTGATAGTTTAAGGGGGCGCAAGCCCTTATCTTGGCGTAATAAATTCACCGCGTCCAAACTGCGGTATTGAATCATGGCGTTATCGTTTGGGTCAATCCAAAAGACTTCCTTGCCGGCACCGCTGACTTCTATCGATATAGGTTCTGGTTTTTGACACGCGGTTAAGACCAGCAGGGCGCAAAAACAAAGGAAAGGGAGGCGAATCATAAAGGCAACCTGTGGTAAAAACCGTGGTAAAAAGTGTGTGAGGCAGATAAAGTTTCTTGCCATTGGGTGAATTATAGCCTATTATGGCAAAAACATAAAGGGGTTTTTATGATGGATGATAAAAAAATAACCAGACGGGCATTTGGGCAATTAACCGCAGGTGCGGGTTTTGCTGGGGCTCTGGGCGTGGGGTCGGCAGAGGCTTTGGCACGGAATATATCCGCTTTTGCCCCGAAAGATTGGCGTGGGTTTTTTGATGATACGCAAAACGGCGTGGTTTTGGTGGATACCAAAACGCGGGTTTTGCATTTTTGGGGGCAGGATGAAGAGACTTATCGGATTTATCCAACCAGTGTGCCATCCACGCCAGAGTTGACTCGGCTGGGGCGAACAAAAATCGTGCGCAGAAGGGTGGGGCCGGATTGGAGCCCGACGCCAGAGATGCTAAAACGCAACCCCGAATGGCCTGCCTATATTCCCCCTGGCCCCGAAAATCCGCTTGGCACGCACGCGTTGTATTTGAGCTGGACATATTATCGTATTCACGGCACCCACGATACGCGAAAGATTGGGCGGCGGTCGTCAAATGGCTGTATTGGCTTGTATAATCACCATATATCAGAGCTGTTTGAACTGGTAAAAGTCGGCACGCAGGTTTTGCTGATTTAATTATTCGCCCTTAAGAATCGCGCGTAGCCCGCTTTTGTAATCTGGATATAATAACCCAACCCCAAGCTCGGTTTTTATCAAATCATTACGCACCCGTTTGCTTTCCGAATAAAAACTACGCGCCATATCGCCCAATTCTGCATCCTCAAAAGCAATCGCTTTTGGCACGGGCAAGCCTAACAATTTCGCGCCAAAGGCAATCACATCCTCTGGAGGGGCTGGGCAATCATCGCAGACATTGTAAATCGCACCCTGCGGGTTTGCTCGCTGAATCGAGGCGAATAAAACTTGGGCAATATCCTCCAAATGTATCCGTGAAAACACTTGATTCTTTTTCACAATCCGCCTTGCCGTGCCTCGCCGTAGCTTTTCAAACGGGCCACGCCCGGTGCCATAAATCCCCGCCAAACGAAAAATATGGGCGGATAGCCCCAAATCCTGCCAATCGGATTCCGCCGCCACGCGCCATTTTCCCCGTGCGGTTTTCGGATTTGGCGGGGTGGTTTCATCCACCCAACCCCCCTGATGGTCGCCATAAACTCCCGTGGTGGAAAGATAACCAACCCAATCAAATTGTTTTGCCGTCAAAGCCTTTGTGTAATTTGCCAAGACCAAATCGCCCGCTTCATTCGGCGCGATAGAGGATAAAATATGGCTGGCCTGTGCTATTAACGGGGCGAGGTCGGTCTCGTGCCACAGGTGAAGTTCGGCATCGCAAGTTTTTATTTTATCGGCATCGCGGGTTGTGCCAATGACTCGCCAGCCCAAGGGCAGTAATATTTTTGCCAAGGCCGCCGCGCTTGCGCCATAGCCAAAACAGAGTAAGGTTTTTTGTGTCATGGTGTTTCCTTTTGAATTAACTGCGTCTGTTCCAGACGAGTCTGTGCCCAAATCGCCGCATCGCGGACAACCGCGTCCTTATCCGCAATCAAATCACGGACAACCGATAATAACTCAACCTGCCCAGAATTGCCAATCGCATAAAGCACATTGCGGATAAATTGATTGCGGCCAATCCGCTTTATCGGGTTTTTGGCAAACAACGCACGGAACTTGGTATCATCCAACCGTGCCAAATCTGCCAGTGGAGGGTTTTGCAATTCTGCCCGCGGGTAATAGGCTGGATTTTGTACGGCGGCGGACATGGCGGCAAATTTATTCCACGGACAGACCGCCAAACAATCATCACAACCATAAATACGGTTGCCCAATAATGGGCGCAAATCTTCATCAATTTTGCCTTTATGCTCTATCGTTAAATACGAAATACACCGCCGTGCATCCAATTGATAGGGTGCGGGGAAAGCCTGCGTCGGGCAGATATCCAAACAGGCACGGCAAGAGCCGCAATTGTTTTCGCTCGCATCTTCCCCATCATATTTCGGCAAATCCAGGGTGGTAAAAATCGCCCCCAGAAAAAACCAATTGCCCAAATCACGCGACAATAGATTGGTATGTTTGCCCTGCCATCCCAAACCCGCCGCCGCCGCCAAGGGCTTTTCCATCACTGGCGCGGTATCAACGAAAACTTTAATCTCACCCGTCCCTGCCGAGTCCAACAACCACCGCCCCAGCGTTTTCAATCGCTTTTTAATCACCTCGTGATAGTCCTGATTTTGCGCATAGACCGAAATCGCACCACGGGTTTTATCGTTTAATGCTAGCAGAGGATTTTGCACCACCTGATACGGCTCTGCCAGCATAATCACCGATTTTGCCTGCGGCCACAGAGCCAAAGGCGAGCTGCGCCAATCGGCACGTGCCAACATCCAATCCATCGTCCCGTGATAGCCCGCGGCCAAATATCCGTTCAATCCTGCCTGTGCTGATTTAATCGCATTCGGCGCACAAATCCCGATTTTGGCAAAGCCAAGCTCGGTTGCTTTTGCCAATAAATCGCTATGTAAATCGGCATCCATAAAAATCAAAAATCTAAATTGGCATAGTGCGGGGGCGGTGGAAACCCGTCAATATGATCAACCAATAACGTGCGAAACGCGGGGCGTGATTTCAAGGTTGCATACCAGTTTTTCACCAAGGCAGAGCGATCCCAATCCACGTCCGAGATATAATCCAAACAGCTCAGCTGTGCCGCCGCGCTGAAATCGGCAAGGCTGAGCATATGGCCACCCAGCCACCGCCGCCTATCCAATAACCAGTTCAAATAATCCAAGGTGGTTTTGATGTTTTTCATGCCTTCACGGATATTACGGCTCTCTGGCATGCCGCGCCCCGTGACCTTTTTTAACAGGCGTTCGTTCAATAAATTATGGGTGACCGAATGATAAAAAGTATCGTCAAACCAGTTAATCAAACGGCGCACTTCGGCGCGTTCTTCGGGTCCGTGGGGCAGCAGAGCGGGGCTTGGATACAGCTCCTCCAAATACTCACAAATCGCGTTGGATTCGCTAAGCACCATTTGGTGGTCTTGCAAAACCGGCACTTTACTGCTGGGATTAAGACGTAGAAAATCCGCGCGTTTTTGCCAATAGGGCTCCATCCGCAAATCCACTTCTATGGATTTTTCTGCCATGACCAGACGGACTTTGCGACAAAACGGCGACAGAGGAAAATGATATAAACGATACATGGTTTGGGTTTCTTTTTAGTTTCGGTTTTGGCTCTTTTAGCGGTTTTCTAACAAAATTACAAAACCAAAATGGGGGTTAAAAGCAGGTATCGCGTTGTTCTTTTTCCAAGGTGGCAATACCGTCCAAAATTCGGGCGGTTTTGGCGCGGACAAATCGGCTGGGCTTGCTGGCAGAGCGTGTCTTTGGATTTGGCAAAATCGCCGCCAATCGGGCGGTTTGCAGGATGGTTATTTTATCGGGGGCAACGCCAAAATAATGCTGCGCACCCGCAGACCAGCCGAACACCCCCGCGTCCAATTCGGCGACATTAAGATAGACCTCCAAAATCCGCCTTTTGCCCCAGAATGTTTCTATCAGGGCGGTAAATCCTGCCTCTAACCCTTTGCGCAGCCATGTGCGCCCGTGCCAGAGGAAGACGTTTTTGGCGACCTGTTGGGATAGGGTGGAGGCTCCACGGTGTTTGCCGCCATCCCACGCGGTTTTTATCGAGTCAATATCAAAGCCATAATGGCTGCAAAAATCCGCATCTTCGGCCGCGATAACCGATAGGGGGACGTGGCGGGCAAAGCTATCAAGCGGTTGCCAATCGCGTTTTATCGCGCCAAGTTGGTGGCTTTGCGATTTCATATAGAGCCCGTATGGTGGCGGAATAAAGCGAAACACGATGACCAGTAATAGGCAAAGCAGGGCAAACGCCAGCACTTGTAGTGCCAGCCATTTTAATAGGGTGAGGCATAGGCGGGGGAGGGTGCGGAAATTTTTGCGGGCGGGTTTTGCAGACATCATGTATAGAGTATAACCTATTTGGCGATAAATATAAATGATTATTATGAGTGATTAGTGATTAGTGGTTAGTGATGAGTGGTTAGTGATTAACAATTTTTATGGTCATAGTTTATCTTTAAACAATCCCACGCCAAGTCTTGCGTCCATTTTATTTGTCCGCTAGTCATTTTATTTGCAAAAAAATATAACTAGACTTCGCCACACAAGCAACCCTAAAAAACTAATCACTAACCCCTAATCGTTAATCACTAGAGACGCAGTCTCATCAATCGGATGGGGCAGATGAATCAGCATCTCTTTTGGGCAGACTTGGACAAAATTCGCCAAAGCCTCCTCCCACCGATTTAAAATATAGCCAGCTTTTTCGCTGTTCGTATGGGCAAAATGCGTCTCTATCAACCCCTTTAACTGGGCTTGCCAATGGGCAACACTAACAGGAACACAAACCAAAGTCTCCATATTCGCGCGTTTGTGAAACCGCTTTTCTGGGTCATAAACGTATGCCATTCCGCCGGTCATACCCGCGCCGAAATTACCGCCCGTCTTGCCCAAAATCACCGTAACTCCGCCGGTCATATATTCACAGCCATTGTCGCCACAACCCTCCACCACTGCCATCGCGCCCGAATTGCGCACGCAAAAACGCTCCCCCGCGCGACCGTTGGCAAACAAATGCCCCGCCGTCGCACCGTACAAAACCGTATTGCCGATGATGGTGTTTTTATGCGCCTTTAACGGGCTGTTTTTCGGCGGACGGATAACAATCATCCCACCCGACAGACCTTTGCCAACATAATCATTTGCGTCCCCCACAACATCCAGCATTAACCCATGACAGGCAAACGCGCCCAAGGATTGCCCAGCAGAGCCGCGTAGTTTCACCAACAAATGGTCGGTTTGCAAGGTATTATTCATGCCAAACCGCGCGACTATGTGGGAGGACACCCGCGCCCCAATTGTCCGTTGAGTATTCTGCACAGCATAGGATAACTGCATCTTTTCCCCGTCTTGGAAAAACGCCGCACCATCGCGGATAATATCCATATCCAGAGTATCTGGCACCTCTTGCCGTGGTTGTTTATGATTATATTGGGTGGTTTTCGCGCCATCCATGCTAATCAAAATCGGGTTCAAATCCAAATCATCCAAATGGTCAAAGCCTCGGCTCACCTGCGCCAGCATATCCACACGCCCAATGGCTTCGTTCAGCGAACGCAAACCCAAGGATGCCAAAATCTCGCGCACTTCCTCGGCGTAAAAGCTGATAAGATTAACCACTTTATCAGGGCTGCCACCGAACCGTTTGCGCAAGTCTTCGTCCTGCGTACAGACCCCAACCGGGCAGGTATTGGATTGACACTGACGCACCATAATACAGCCCATGGCAATCAGGGCAGCCGTGCCGATACCGAATTCCTCCGCCCCCAGCATCGCCGCGATAACAATATCGCGCCCAGTGCGCAATCCGCCATCGGTACGTAAAGTTACCCGATCGCGTAAATTATTCATCACCAGCACTTGGTGGGCTTCTGATAATCCCATCTCCCACGGCAATCCTGCGTATTTAATAGAGGTTGCGGGCGAGGCACCCGTGCCCCCGTTATGACCAGAGATTAAAATAATATCGGCCTTGGCTTTGGCAACACCTGCGGCAATCGTGCCGACTCCGTAGGCACTGACCAGTTTCACCGTCACCTTGGCGCGGGGGTTGATTTGTTTCAAATCATAAATCAATTGCGCCAAATCCTCGATAGAATAAATATCGTGGTGCGGGGGCGGGGAAATTAGAGTCACGCCTTTGGTGGAATACCGCAGACGAGCAATCAGTTCGGTCACTTTAATCCCCGGCAATTGCCCGCCTTCGCCGGGTTTTGCACCTTGGGCGACTTTTATTTCCAGCTCTTCACACCGATTCAGATATTCTGCGGTCACGCCAAACCGCCCCGATGCCACCTGTTTTATTTTGGCAGAGGCATTATCGCCGTTTGGTTCTGGCGTGAAATGGGCTGGGTCTTCGCCGCCCTCCCCGCTATCGGATTTTGCCCCGATACGGTTCATGGCGATGTTAAGCGTTTTATGTGCCTCTGGCGATAACGCGCCCAAGGACATACCAGGGGTGACAAATCGTTTCCTAATGGAGGTAATATCCTCCACCTGTTCCAAATCTATCGCCCCGCTGGTCGGGGTGAAATCCAAAAGATCCCGCAGATGAATCGGTGGATTTTTCTGCATGTTTTTGGAATACTTTTGCCATAAATTATAATCCCCTTTTGTGCAGGCGGTTTGCAAAAGATGCATGTTAGTCGCCTCCCACGCGTGGGTCTCGCCACTCTGCCGCGTTTTGTAAAACCCGCCGATGGGGAGAATATCAATACTATGATGCCAGCCTTTGGCGTGGATTTGGATGGCTTTTTTCTGAATACCGCTCAGCCCAATTCCCGATATACGGCTGTGCATGCCCGGGAAAAATTCACTCACCAACGCCCGCGATAAACCAACAGCTTCAAAATTCAAACCGCCCCGATAGGAGGATACCATGGAAATCCCCATCTTGGACATGATTTTTAACAGCCCGAGATTTATTGCCTCTTTATACTTTGCCGTCGCCTGTTCTAAACTCACAGATAACAACCCCTTTGCCACGCGATCAGCCAAGCTATCAAGGGCAAGATAGGCATTCACCGTCGTTGCACCCGCGCCGATTAATACGGCAAAATAATGCGGATCAATACATTCGCCCGCCTGTACATTTAACGAACAAAACGTCCGCAAACCCTTTTGCGTCAGCCATGTATGCACGGCAGAGGTCGCCAAAATCATCGGCATGGCAACGCGGGAGTCATCCTGTGCTTTATCGGTCAGCACGATATGCCCGGTGCCAGAACGCACCGCATCCTCAACCTCTGCCCGCACCCGTAAGGTGGCATCGCGCAAGCCATGCTCGGCCGTGCCATCAAAAGTGCAATCAATCATGGCCGCCTTATCGGCAAATTGTTTCACCATAGCCTCAAATTGCGCATTGGTTAAAACCGGGGAAGATAGCAATAAAATTTCTGTCTGCTCGCGTGCCTCTTCCAGCACATTGCGCAAATTGCCAAAGCGAGTCTTTAACGACATCACTTGGCTTTCACGCAAGGAATCAATCGGTGGATTGGTGACTTGGCTGAAATTCTGGCGGAAATAATGCGACAAGGGGCGGTATTGATTCGATAAAACCGCCACAGGGGTATCATCACCCATGGAGGCAAGCGTTTCTTTGCCCTCTTCCGCCATCGGGTGCAAAATCGTTTCAAGGTCTTCAATACTATAGCCCGCGGCGATTTGACGGGTGCGCAAATCATCGCCTTTAAAAAATACGGTTTCTTTTTTCGCCCGAGTCTTCTCATCCAAATCAATCACCGCTTTTATCCAATCGCCGAAAGGTTTGCTGCCCGCCAGCATATCCTTTAAATCCTCATCCAGATAAAGCCGTTGTTCCACCATATCCACCCCCAGCATTTGCCCAGGGCCAAGCGCGCCTTTTTGCGCGATATTGGCTTCATCCACGACAACCATACCGGTTTCAGAGCCCGCCATCACCAGCCCGTCTTTTGTAACGATATAACGCAACGGACGCAGACCATTCCTATCCAATCCGCCAACAACCCACCGCCCATCGGTCATAGCCAGGGCGGCTGGGCCATCCCAAGGCTCCATCACCGAATTGGCGTAGGAATACATATCCTGCCAAGCCTGTGGCAAATCGCGTGCGCCTGTTGATTCTGGCACCAAAATGGTTTTCGCCATGGGGGCAGAGCGCCCGGCCCGCACAATAATTTCAAACACCGCATCAAGGGCGGCAGAATCAGAGGCACCAGGGGTAATGAGAGGTTTAATATCCTCCGCTATCGCGCCAAAATTACGCGAAGCCATGCGGATTTCATGGCTTTTCATCCAATTCACATTGCCTTTTAAGGTGTTAATCTCACCATTATGCGCCAGCATGCGAAACGGTTGCGCCAGCCACCATTGGGGGAAAGTATTTGTGGAATACCGTTGATGATAAATGGCAAAGGCGGATTCAAACCGCTCATCCCTTAAATCTGGATAAAAATTCGCCACCTGTTCGGCCAGCATCATGCCTTTGTAAATAATAGATTGACTGGAAAAAGAACAGATATAAAAACCGGCGATATTCTGGGCGCGAACCCTCTTTTCAATCCGGCGGCGGATGATATAAAGCTCGCGTTCAAAACGGTCTTGGGGGACTTTTTTGGAATTGGAAATCATGATTTGTTCGATTTCGGGGCGGGTGGCGTTGGCCTTTTCGCCAAGGCAGGATAAATCCACTGGCACATTGCGCCAGCCGTAAATGTAATAGCCCATGCGAAGGACTTCTGATTCCACGATACATCGCGCCGCCTCTTGCGCCCCGATATCCAAACGTGGTAGGAAAACCTGCCCAACCCCGATATGCTCATCTTTGCGCGGCTGATGTCCCGTGCGACCGATTTGTTGATAGAAAAACGCCAGTGGGATTTGCAAAAGAATCCCCGCACCATCGCCCGTTTTACCGTCCGCATCAACTGCGCCACGATGCCAGACGGCTTTTAACGCGGTTAAAGCGTTCTGCACGACTTGGCGTGATTTTTCACCGTTTATGGCGGCGACAAAACCAACCCCGCAGGAGCTATGCTCTTGGTCGGGGGCGTATAATCCGTGTTTGGATAGATGGTCGCGTTTTGCCTGTTCTTGGGCTTGCCAGTTTTTATCTATTTTTGTCATTTTATTTTCCTATTTTCTTATGCGGCTTGTTGGGTTTTTTTAGGGGCGGGTTTATGGCTTGACCCATACCGTGCTTTTTTATCCAAATCCGCCAAAATAGCCGTCGCAGCCTCGCGCCCATCGCGAATCGCCCAGACGACCAAAGACGCACCACGGACAATATCGCCAACGGCATAAACCCCGTCCAACGCGGTTTGATGGGTCGTGCTATCGGTGAAAATCGTGCCCCATCGGGTTAGACGTAAATCAGGCTGATTCCACAGGCTGGGCAGGTCTTCGGCAACGAACCCCAAGGCTTCTATCACCAAATCCGCAGGTTCCACCCATTCACTACCCGCGATGACTTCGGGGCGGTTGCGCCCAGATGAATCGACCAGACCCAAGCGCATTTTACACATAATCGCACCCGTTACCGCCGTATCGCCCTTAAACCCTTTCGGGCTGGTTTGCCAGATGAATTCCACGCCTTCTTCCTCGGCATTTTGGGTTTCACGGGCAGAGCCAGGCATATTCGCCCGATCGCGCCGATACAGGCATTTGACCGATTTTGCGCCTTGCCGAATCGCCGTCCGCACGCAATCCATGGCGGTATCCCCGCCCCCGATAACAAGGGTTTTTTTACCCTTGGCGTTTAATTCGCCCGAGTCAAACGCGGCGACTTCATCGCCAAAACCGATTTTATTTGAAGCGGTAAGGTATTCCAAAGCTGGCACAATTCCGTTCAAATTGCCGTTGATTTTATCCAGCTCTCGGCTGACATAAACCCCCGTGGCAATTAAAATCACATCGTGTTTTTTACGCAAACTGCCAAAGGTTTTATCCACGCCAATTCGGCAGTTTAGAACGAATTTCACCCCTGATTTTTCCAGCAAATCAATCCTTCGCATCACCGCGTCCTTTTCCAATTTAAAGCCCGGAATACCATAGGTCATCAGCCCACCCGCGCGGTCATAGCTGTCATAAATCACCACCTGAAAGCCAAACCGCCGCAACATATCCGCCGCCGCCAATCCACCCGGGCCCGCACCGATAATACCGATGGATTCGCCGCGTTCTTTTTTCGGGGCAGGGCCGCGTACCCAGCCGTTTTCCCAGGCCGCATCGGTGATATATTTTTCAATCGCGCCGATGGTGACGGTGCCGTGGTTGGATTGTTCAATGACGCAATTGCCTTCGCACAAACGGTCTTGCGGGCAGATTCGCCCGCAGATTTCGGGGAAAGTATTTGTGGCTTGGCTGAGCTCATACGCCTCTTGCAACCGTCCCTCTGCCGTGAAACGCAGCCAATCGGGGATGTTATTATGCAGGGGGCAATGGCTCTGGCAGAACGGAACACCGCATTGCGAACAACGGGAAGATTGTTCGGTTGCTTTTTTCTGGGCGTAATCTTGGTAGATTTCGTTGTAATCGCGGGTGCGCTCGGCGGTTTCGCGTTTGGGCGGCAGAACACGCGGGATATCGGTGAATTTTAACATTTTTTGAGGCGACATGGGGTTGCTCCTGTGGTGGTTTTGGGGTGATTCGCAGTTTTTTGCGGGTATTTTTTATGAAATTAGCGTGAATTTGGCAAAGAGTCAAACACAAAGGTCATAGAAATTGCCCTATTTGGGGGTGAAAAACGGATTATCTGTGATTATTTTGCCGATACTTTTGAAAATAGGTCAATAATGCTGTCTTTTTTAGAGAGAAGTGAGGGATAAAAACATAATATTGCAAACCGCCCCTATACATGCTAAACATAGCAAGCCTAACGTTTCTCACGTTCCAAACAAATCCGTGCCAGCCGTCCAAACCCTATCCGTGCAACAAGGCAAGACGCCAGCAAAAGAGCGAAAAAGAATGTCTTACAATTATCTTATCATCCTTGCCCTCATCCAAGGGCTCACCGAATTTCTGCCCGTGTCGTCTTCGGCGCATCTGGCGGTGTTGCCAAGACTAACAGGGCAACCCGACCAAGGGTTATTGATTGATGTTGCCGTGCATATCGGCACGCTGGCGGCGGTGATGCTGACCTTTGCCACCGAGGTAAAACACATCACCCATGGCGCGGTTGATATCGCACGGGGACGCAGGAAAACGCAAAACGCGACGCTGGCATTTGCGTTGTTTATTGCTACTATCCCCGTTGTTATCGCGGGGTTTATTTTGCAAATAACTGGGCTGGTTGCGGTTTTGCGCTCGGTTGAAATCATAGCCTACGCGATGATAGGCTTTGGCATTATCCTGTATATCTTTGACAAACGTCCAGCGAATAAAAATTTTACCGATTGGACGTTGATTGATGCGATAAAAATCGGTCTGTGGCAGGCCACCGCCCTGATTCCAGGGGCTTCGCGGGCGGGGGTTTGTATCACTGGAGCGCGGGGTTTGGGCTATGATCGCGCGTCCAGCGTGCGGATTGCCATGGTGATGTCTATCCCGACTATCATAGCCTCTGGCGTTTTGCTGGGTGGCCGCGCGATTTTCACCGCCGATAGAAACGCGCTGGCTGTGGCGGGGATTGCCGCCGTGTTATCCTGTATAGCCGCGATGGTCGCGCTGGCGATTATGACGCGGTTATTGCGCGTGGTCAGCTTTACCCCTTATGTGATTTATCGGGTGATTTTCGGCGTGGGGTTGCTGGTTTGGACCTATTTGGGCTAGGATTTATCGGGTGTAATCAGCTCGCCATACTGCCCCGCTGGGCGATGGCAGGATAAATACCCCGCCAAAACCGCCACCAGAGGCGTTGGCGCAATTCCCAAATCTTTAAAGGTTTTCACCTTTGCGCGGGGCAACACGATATTATCCACCCGCAGAGTTTCCACCTGATCGCGGGTTAGGATTGTATTGGTGAAAACCCCAAAACTGCCGATTTGCATCATATCAAACACGGTCGCCTGTATTCGTGCGATAAAAAACGGCATATCAAAAATCCGATTTTTACGTTGGGTTATTGTCAGCATTTGCTGGATTAAATCCTTAAAGGAAACCTGCGTGGGGCCGCCCAATTCATAAATACCACTCATCCGTCCATCGGCTGCGCGGGCAACCACACGGGCGATGTCTTCGACAAAAACTGGTTGAAACAGCGTCTCCCCGCCAACCAAAGGTAAGATAGGCAATACTTTTGCCATCCGCGCAAAGCGATTGAAAAACTGGTCTTCCGCGCCAAAAACAATAGACGGGCGGAGGATAACGGATTTAGGGAAAGCTTTACGCACGGCGACTTCCCCAGCGATTTTGCTTTGCGTATAACGGCTGGTTTTGGATGCGCCAAGGGCGGATATATGGATAAACTGCGCCACATTCGCACCCGCGGCAATTCGTGCCATCTTTGCGGGAACGGTTGCATGGATAGTGGCAAACTTCGCCCCTCGGGTTTCACTCAAAATCCCAACGCAATTTATCACCGCATCCGCGCCCGTTATCGCGGCACGCAAAACCGCTTCATCGCGAATATCACCTTTGCTGATATCAATCTGCCCGACCGAGCCATAGGGACGCAAAAACCCCGCCCGATTCGGATGGCGGGTAATCACCCGCACCCGCCAGCCCGCCTGCGCCAGTCGTTGCACGATATACCGCCCAACAAAGCCAGAGCCGCCAAAGACCGTCGCGATTTTATCTGTGTGTGTTTGTGGCATGATTTGACCTTTCATTTTTCATCACCCTAGCGGGTTTGTGTGAAAACTGCAAGCGCGGGTTTTTATCTGGGGTGTTGCCACAGATGTTTTAGATACGCTTGACTCTGTTGGTTTAAAGGTGTAAGACCGCTTCACCCGTGCCCGGGTGGCGGAATGGTAGACGCGCTAGCTTCAGGTGCTAGTGCCTGTATAGGCGTGGAGGTTCAAGTCCTCTTCCGGGCACCATGATTTTACCCAACCGCGTTAGAGCTTAGAGGGTGGTTTAGATAATGTGTCTTTAATGCGTCTGCTATACCTTTTTGTTTACGTGTTATAGCCATATCTAAAATATCTTTACCGTCTTTCCAATCAATAGGATATTTAACTCTTACATGTTTTTCGTTTTCTAAAAAATCAATTGCATCTTTGCAAAAAGTTCCTGTTGTCCATATTTCAAAAGAAATAGAAGATTCTCTAAAGTCTTCTCGATTATTTAAATGCCTCAGAAAAATTGCCAATCGTCTTTTCCAATCCTGCACTTCAGCTAAAGTAACGATTCCACCAGGCCCCTTTCCTTTACACTCTATCGCGGTGCATTTTTCTCTTCCAAAGACTTGTAAAATATCTATATCTGCGGTGTCTCCATTTTCTGGATTCGTGGCTTTTACAGAATAACTAACAGAAGCCCCGCCGTGCTTAGCCAAATAAACACATATTAATTCAAATAAAACACCTTTTAAATTATTTTTTGTCCCTTCTATTTTTAACAATTGATTCAATAGTTTTGTTAACTTTTCAGGGTTTTTTGCAGCTATTGCAGCAGCATTATTAAGCGTTTCAATAAGCATTTTCATGCTCTCTGCTATATCCTTACCAAAGATATTATTCATAGTCGCAAGTATAATCCCCTCCCGTCTGCCATAGTTAGTGGCTTGTGAATCAAATCCTTCTGCAATTAAAATAGGCATGAATCTAAGATTAGGGAGTGACCTTTGTAATGTTTTAATTTTTCTAACAAAATATCCTATATCTTTTTCTTTGAATACACCTTGAGCAAAAACATCAACCACAAGAGACCCCTGTCTATATTCGCCCAATAGAGCCCCTTCTTCATATTTTTTTCCACGTACAGGAAGGATATAACTTGGTCCTGTTAAGTCCCACATAAATGGTCCAACGTCCCGTTTTTCTGAATCTCCTCTTATTACGATTTTGTTATAACTGGCTAAACCAAGGTTGCGTGCCCATTCACGTACACCATCCAAGATTATACCCTCAGTCAGGCGTAAGGTTCTACAATGATTAACATTAGGTAAAAACAATTCTTCGCAAGAAATGGATATATATTCTTTTTTTCCATCAGATTCTTTTTTAATAATGCCAGCTTCAGCGAGGTTATCCATTACCCTATCTGAGCAAACTTGTTTTTGGGATATTAGTGGTGCACCGCTAATTACAGCAAATTCATCTGCTTCTATTATACCCCCTCTGTTTATTAATCCGTCAATCGCTAAAGCATAAATAGTGTTTGTTTCACGAAGAGCGTCATGAAAATTTTTCCAAAACAACTGGGTGTTATATTGCTTTTCTAAATAAATGAATTTTTCATTTTTTGGCAGTAATAGGGTTGGAAATTTCATAATAGGTTCTTCTGCACGAGAAATCCTCTGACGTGCTGTCGCCGCAAGAATATTATGTGTCTTTACTAACGTTTTAACTATTACAGAGGAACGAGTTGGTCCAGTAGATTCTAGAATTTCTATGATTTCTTTTGTCATGTCACACTCCTTAATTTATTAAATTACTACTAAACGCTTGCCTCTAATTTTTTTTAATGATATTTTTTTGTTAAATATCAATATGTTACGGGTCGGCATCTTTTTATGCCTGTCACAGTATCATGTCGCAACCTGTTTTGTAGTGCCAGTTTGCATTCAAAATCTATATTTGTCAAGCTGGTTTTTTATCGCCTCCCCTTGCATCTCCTATTAAAAAAGGCTATGGTTTGCCTATCCATACACCTTGATAGAGGAATCAAAAATGACTGACGCAAAAACACCCGCAAAAAAAATCGAAAACATGACCTTTGAAGAGGCGATGCAAGATCTGGAATCTCTGGTAAAACAATTGGAGGGTGCGCAGGTGCCGCTCGACCAATCCATCGCGCTTTATGAACGCGGGGCGGCCTTGAAAAAACATTGCGAAACCCGCCTAAAGTCGGCCGAAGAAAAGGTTGCACAAATCACGCTTGATGCGGACGGGCAGGCTAAAGATGCGCAGCCCCAAACTTTTTAACACTCCTTCTAACTTCCGCTAAACCCGCATCCAAAATGGATTTTCAAACCCACCTAGACCAAACCGCGCAGGCCATCCGAGCCGCCCTTGATACTGCCCTGCCGCGTGATACCACCCTTGCCAAAGCCATGCGACACGCCACGCTCGGCGCGGGCAAACGGCTTCGTGGGTTTTTAACCTGTGCCAGTTGTGATTTGTTTCAAATCCCCCATAAAACCGCCCTGCATGCCGCCGTGGCAATAGAATCCTTGCATGCCTATTCATTAGTCCATGACGACCTGCCCGCCATGGATAACGATGATTTGCGCCGTGGGCAGCCGACCGTGCATGTGAAATGGGACGAGGCTACGGCGATTCTGGTTGGCGATGCCTTGCAAAGTTTCGCGTTCCATCACCTTACCCACCTGCCCACCTCCGCCGATATTCGCGTGGAGTTAATAGCCGCACTGGCGGATGCCGCGCAAAAAATGGTACAAGGTCAGGCGCAGGATATGTCGGCGCAAACCGCCCACACCCACACGATAGCAGACATTACCGATTTACAGCAAAAGAAAACTGGGGCTTTGATTGACTGGGCGGCGACGGCTGGCGCTCGGCTGGCGGGCAATTCGGGGGCAGAGTTTCATGCGTTGCAAAACTACGCCCAGCCCATCGGTTTGGCCTATCAAATCCGCGATGATATTTTGGATAATGAGGGCGATATGACCCATCTTGGCAAACGCGCCCAAAAGGATGACTCCGCCAATAAGGCGACTTTTGTCTCGCTTTTGGGGATGGACGGGGCGAAAGCCCAAGCCGATATTTTGGCACAGCAAGCGATTGATGCTCTGTCGCCTTTTGGCGATAGAGGCAAAACCCTCGCCGCACTGGCGCGATTTGTTATTACGCGCAAACGGTGATAAAACCCCATTATGGCTAAGACGATTCCCACCCAAACTCCCGTGCTGGACACGGTAAATTCGCCCGCAGATATGCGGGATATGTCGGATTCAACCTTGCGGATTTTGGCCGATGAAGTGCGCGCCGAGACGATTCGCATTGTCTCCAAAACGGGCGGTCATTTGGGCGCGGGTTTGGGTGTGGTAGAACTCAGCGTCGCCCTGCATGCCGTGTTTGACACGCCCAGAGCGCGGCTGATTTGGGATGTCAGCCACCAATGCTATCCCCATAAAATCCTAACAGGTCGGCGCGATAAAATGCACAGTTTGCGCAAGGGCGGGGGGTTGTCTGGTTTTACCAAACGCGTTGAAAGCCCCTACGACCCTTTTGGTGCGGCGCATAGTTCCACGTCTATTTCCGCCGCCTTGGGGTTTTCTGTAGCCCGAGATTTAGTAGAGGATTTGGCGGTTGCGGACACTCCGCCCATCAGCGATGTGATTGCCGTGATAGGCGATGGCGCACTGTCGGCTGGCATGGCCTATGAAGCGTTAAACAACGCCGGGCATTTGGGCAATCGGTTAATCGTGATTTTGAACGATAATGACATGTCCATCGCCACCCCCACTGGCGCGATGTCCTCCTATTTGTTAAAACTCTATTCGGGCGAGCCGTTTCAGGATTTGAAAGCCGCCGCCAAAGGAGTCGTGTCGTTTTTACCCGAACCCCTGCAAGACGGCGCAAAACGTGCCCGCGATGTTTTAAAACATATCGCGGTTGGTGGGAGTGGCGGGACTTTGTTTGAGAACCTAGGCTTTTCTTATATCGGGCCGATTGACGGGCATAATATGGAGCAGTTATTGGAAGCCCTGCGGCTCGTCAAAGACCGCGCCACTGGCCCAGTTTTAATCCATACGATAACGAAAAAGGGGAAAGGCTATCGCCCTGCCGAGCAGTCCTTAGATAAATATCACGGGGTCAGCAGTTTTGATCCGGTATCGGGCAAACAGCATAAAACCCGCAGTAATATCCCCAGCTATACGCAGGTTTTCGCTCAGTGTTTAATGCAACACGCGCGCGCGGATAATAAAATAGTCGCGGTCACCGCCGCCATGCCCGATGGCACGGGGTTGGATTTATTCGCCGCCGAATTCCCCACACGGTGCTTTGATGTCGGGATTGCCGAACAGCACGCGGTGACTTTTTGCGCAGGGATGGCGGCGGCGGGATTAAAACCGTTTTGCGCGATTTATTCTACATTTTTGCAGAGGGGTTATGATCAACTCGTCCATGACGTGGCGATTCAAGGATTGCCCGTGCGGTTTGCCATTGACCGGGCTGGTTTTGTCGGCGCGGATGGGGCGACTCATGCGGGCAGTTTTGACATCGCGTTTCTGGCGAATTTGCCCGGGTTTGTCGTTATGGCGGCCAGTGATGAGGCGGAATTGGCGCGGATGGTGGCAACCGCCGTGGCGTATAATGACGGGCCGATTGCGTTCCGCTATCCTCGCGGGGGCGGTACGGGTGTTGGAATTGGCGAGGCTGAGGTTTTAGAAATCGGCAAGGCACGGGTGGTGCGTGAGGGTGCGGAAGTCGCGATAGTCTCTTTCGGTGCGCGATTGGCGGAATGTTTATTGGCGGCGGATGATTTGGCAGTGCGGGGCATTAAACCTTCCGTCATTGACGCGCGATTTGCCAAGCCGTTGGATGAGGCTTTATTGCTGGATTTGGCAAAGACTCACCGTGTGATTGTAACGATAGAAGAGGGTGCGATTGGCGGGTTTGGCAGCCACGTGATGCAATTTTTATCGGGTGCGGGTGTGTTGGATAGCGGGCGGGTTCGTGTTCGTTCCATGGTCTTCCCCGATGTATTCTTAGATCAAGACAGCCCAGAGCAAATGTATAAAGCCGCGGGCTTAACCGCCCAAGACATTTTTGCGCTGGTTTCACAACTTATGGGGCTTGCGGAATAAAATTTTTGTGCTAGTGTTTTGCTATCATATAATAGGAAGATAAAAATGACAAAAAGACTTGGTAAGGTAAAACGCATAAAATTGCGTGATATATGGAAAAAAGAAGATAAAAATTTTACAAGATGGCTTGCTGAAGCAGAAAATCTTGAAGATTTGGGCGAAGCCATTGGCATGAGTTTGGAGTTGGAAGGAACAGAAGTTAAAGTAGGTTCTTTTTCGGCAGATATTGTATGCAAAAATAACAGCGATAAATCGCTAGTGGTAATTGAGAATCAACTTGAAAAAACTGACCATGACCATCTTGGAAAAGTTATCACCTATGGTGCGGGGCTAGATTCCCTTACTATGATTTGGGTGACTCCTAAATTTAGAAAAGAGCATCTTGCTGCCTTGAAGTGGTTAAATGAAAATACCAATGACAACCTTCAATTTTTTGGAATAGAGATTGAGTTATTGAAGATTGGAGATTCGCTTCCCGCGCCAAAGTTTAATCTTGTTGTACATCCAAAAAATTTAAGAAAATCTAGTTTGCGCGAGGGACAGAAAAAAAGCAAGGGAGATTTATCCCCTTTGGAGGTTCTAAGAAAACGCTATTGGCAGGGATTAGAAAAACACATGGCAAATGCGGGTTCAAAATTGACGGGGCAAACGCCGAGTCATTGGCAATCGCAATGTTTTAATATTGGTCGTAGTGGTGCAGCTATTTTTGCAAAAATTTATGTGGGTGAAAATAAAATAAGGATCGAAATAGATTTAAATGAGAGGAAAACAGCTAAAGCATTTTTTCATTTATTGTATAAAGATAAGAAAGATATTGAAAAAGAACTTTGTTCTAAGTTAGATTGGCAGGAGCTTCCAAGACAAGTACATTCAAGTATTGGTATAGATATAGAAAATCAAAATATTAAAGATGAAAAAAAATGGGCTGAACAATATGAAGTGATTAGACTTGGAGTAGAGAGTTTTCATATTGCTTTTGCTGAACGCATAAGAGATATTAATCTTGATGACTGGAATCCAGACGCACCAAAATAGCAAAAAAAACAAAAAAGAAAAACAAAGCGTGCAGGCTTGCTTGCACGCTCCGCTAAAATAAGAAAGTCTAGCCTGCACGCTCCCACTAATAAAAAATAATTAATCGCTATTAAAACGTAAACACATTGCGGTCATAAACGGCAATATCCCCGCGCAGGCAAGGCTTATCCCTGCCAAGAATGCGAGGGCTCCGCCATACTCCAATCCGCCAAGGGCGGCTCGCAGACTTAACCCGCCAAAAATCAGGGTTGGGATATACAAAGGCAAAACAATAATTGACAGCAACAGCCCGCCGCGTTTCACCCCCAGAGTCAGTGCCGCCCCGAAGCTACCGATAAACGACAGGGCCGGTGTGCCAACCAGCAGTCCAATAAACAAAGCCCAATATCCGCCCATCGGCAGCCCGAGCATATAACCCAAAGGCACAGAGGCAACGCACAAAGGCAGGCCCGTGCAAACCCAATGGGCGATTGTTTTGCAAAGCACTATCATCGGCGCGGGTATCGGCGCGGTTAACAGGGCATCGAGCGCGCCGTCCTCTGCGTCCATAGAGAACATCCTATCCAAACTTAACAAATTTGACAATAACGCGCCTATCCACAAAACCCCGCCCGCTATCGCGCCCAAAACCTGAGTGTCTGTGCCAACGCCAAAGGGGATGAAAACCACTAGGATAAGGAAAAATCCCAAGGCCAGCCCGAAACCCCCGCCAGCCCGTAGCGATAGTTTTATATCGCGCAAAAATAACGCGGTCATGCCAGCCCCCAATAGGTGGAATCCTGCGTGGTTTGGGCGGGGCGGAATTGGGTTAAATCAATATCGGTGGCGTTGGATACAGCCAAATCCTGATGGGTGGAAATTACCGCCATACCTGTTTTACAGTGGTTTTCAATGATGGTTTTTATCAGTTTTGCGTTGTCTTTATCCAAGGCTGCCAAAGGCTCATCCAACAGCCAAATCGCCGCCTTTGCCAGTAAAATCCGCCCGAACGCCACACGGCGACACTGCCCCGCCGATAGGGTATGGGCTGGATAATCGCGCAAAGCGGTCAGGTGTAAATCGGTGATAACCGAGGAAATCTGCGTTTTATCGGCGCAATAAATCCGCGCCCAAAAGTGTAAATTCTCTGCCACACTCAGGGCTGGTTTCAAACCGTTTGAATGCGCCAGAAATACGGAGGACTCGGGGTCAATCTTTAATCTGCCACTGCTGGGGTTTGCCAATCCCGCCAGTGTTTTTAATAAGGTGGTTTTGCCCGTGCCATTGCCGCCGCGTAATAAAACGCATTTGCCCAAGCCCAGCGAAAAGCTGACATTTTGTAAGATCGCTTGCCCACCACGGGCGCAACAGATGTTGGAAAGCTCTATATGCATGGACAGGGTTATAGCAAAACCCCCGCTAAAATAAAACCCACAGGCGGGTGTGCGGGGGGGTGCACAGGCGGGTGTGCGGGGGATATGCGGGTAGCAAGCGGAAAAATCCGCCAAAATACCATCATTTTTCTTAATATTGTTCGTATTTTTTCATAACACCCACTTGCGGGTCTTGTCTTTTCGGTTTTTTTATCGCAAAAGCCCGCTTGCAGGGTTGCCTGTTTGCCCCTATAGCTCAGCTGGTAGAGCAACTGATTTGTAATCAGTAGGTCCGCGGTTCGAGTCCGTGTGGGGGCACCATTCTTCAAATACCCCTTATTATTAAGCCTATTATTAAGCCCTAATTAAGACCGCTCAGCGTATTCCATCGTCTCTGTATTGACGTTAATCTCCTGCCCCTCATCAATAAAGGGCGGCACCATAATCCGCACACCATTATCCAAAACCGCAGGTTTGAAACTGCTGGCGGCGGTCTGCCCTTTGACAACAGGCTCAGTCTCTTTCACGATACACGATACCTTCGCGGGCAGGCGAGCATTTAACGCTTCGGTCTCATGATATTCAATATGCACCATCATTCCCTCCTGCAAAAATGGCCGTTGTTCGCCCAACATCGAGGCGGCGATTTCGGTTTGCTCATAGCTTTCCATATCCATGAACACCAGCATTTCGCCTTCTTCATATAGGAATTGTTGGTCTTTTTGCTCCAACCGCACCTTTTCCACCTTATCGGCAGAGCGAAACCGCTCGTTCAATTTGGATTGGTTGCGGACATTGCGCAATTCCACTTGAGCAAAGGCACCACCCTTGCCAGGTTTGACCTTATCGACCTTGATGGCGACCCAAAGGCTATCATTATGTTCCAAAACATTGCCTGGGCGAATGTCGTTTGCGCTGATTTTTACCATAAATTTTTACCATAGTTTAATACATTGTGATTCATAAGCAAGACTTATTCGCCCGTATAGCATGCAGGAATAGGGTTTGCAAGCGGGATTACGGGGGACTTAAAGGGGGCTATACATCAATTGCACTGGCGAATCGGGGCAAAACATGCGATAGTAACACTTTGTTAAACTTTGGACTTATGAAACAGCACATGAAAAAACATCATAAACCACAGATAAAAAAACTAGACGGCGCAACCCGTTTTGATTTGCTAAATCTGGTGAAAACCAAGGGCAATATCGGGATAGAGCTGGGGGTGGCGGCTGGTGATTATTCCGCCAAAATGGTTGCTTGCAATAAGTTTGACCAAGTCTTTGGCGTTGATATGTACGCCGATACGCACGATACAGAGCAGTATAAAACCGCCCTGCGTAAGGTTGGCGTGTTTCAGCCTTATAAATTATTGCGCATGACGTTTGAGCAGGCTTTGGATTTATTCCCCGATGAAACCTTTGATTTTATGTATCTGGATGGCTATGCTGGCACGGGGTTAGAGGGTGGTCGCACGATTCGGTCTTGGGCGCAGAAGGTGAAAATCGGCGGGATTCTGGCGGGCGATGATTATCACGAGGATTTCCCCCTATTGCAATTGATTGTGCAGGAGTTTTGTTGCCAAAACGGGTTTGAATTGATGGTGACGGAGGGGGCGTTTGATAACTCTGCCTATAGCAATTATCCCAGTTGGGCGGTTGTGAAAACCAAGGATATAGTCGGTGAAACCTCCAAGCCGTACTTGCTGGCAGGGCTTGCTGCGGTGAAAAAATCGCGCAAGAAAAAGCTGCAAGCCAAACGGGTGGATGATTTGGTGCGCCGATTGGTTTCCCCTTCGCGGTATGATAAAATTCGGGCGTGGAATCGACGGCGAAAGGGCTAGGATTTGGGTGGGGATTTTGCGGGCGAGCTATGCGTTCAGTGCATAGCAGATATGACTTGAATGGGGTAGCTAAGCGGTAAATTATATGTCATATTAACCTTTTAGTAACACTTGGGCGCAAAGCCCAATATAAATAAGACAATGAAGGAAGAAAAAGAATGTTTGATTTTGTGAATACAGCCGATACAGTGGCAGAGACGAATGCCCAAGGTCGCCGTGCGCGTAATTTGTTTGCCGCCGTGGTTTTGGCGGCTTTGGACGATGCCATTGCTGAGAATATGAAATATGGCAACGGTGTGGAATCGATAGCTCGTTGGGCGCGGTCGCGCGATGGTCGTGATGTTTTGATGTGCGCGGGGATTGACCCGACAGAGCGGTGCGTGGAAGGCCTGATGCGGTTTGTGGAAAAAGGCGTGCGGACTTCTGTCGCGCTCAGCCGTGAAGAGAGCGACCGCCAAGCGGCGGCGCGGGCGGCGGCTTAACGATTAACGATTAACGATTAACGATTAACGATTAGTTGGGTGATAGCCCGCTAATATGGGGCTAATCTTCTATAATCCGTTTCTTTATTTCTTTGCTTACGCGTTCGGCACGATTATTAAAGAATTTTTTATAGTTATTTTCTAAAACCTCATCTTCGTCTAATTCAATAAGATGGGTTTTAAGATGTTCTTTTAATTTTAATTCTGGGTTTTCTTTTTGAAACGCAGATAGATATTTTGAAGGTGCATGCGCACGGATAGTATTGCTATTCAACCCTGCACCAATAATAGTTATATTTAAAATATGATTGACATAAAAATCTTTTCTAGCTTCACCATCATTAAAAGATTCTTCTACTATGTTTGTACTCTTTTTGTTTAAAAATCCTTTAGGAAAGAAATGGTGGTAGTTTTTGCTATTTGCCTGTTTAAGATAGCTATTATCAAGAATAACATCACCGCCTGTCCTAAAACATTTAGGATTTTCTGCAGCATAAATTACTAGAATTGCCTTAATAAAACTTCTACCCGCACCGAATTCGCCGTTATTTTTGATGCTTTCGGGAGAAGTATCAACTTTCCATTCATACTTAGGTCTATCACCAGCAATAATTATATCAATTTTTTTAAGATCTTGGGTTATTTTTGTTTCTGTGGCAGAGCTATAACGTTCTCCGAGTGAAACCCGCCAAAAAAGATCTTTAAGATAATCCGCATCTTTGCCTATCGGTGCTGTTACTTTATTATCTTTATTGTCTCTTTTTTTAAAAAAGTAATAGGCAAAAAGAACTATTAAACCATCATAAGGTAGAAGTTTAGATGATGGAATACGGTAATGATTTTTGAAAAAATCAATAGTCGTTTTAAGAGCCTCAACTGTCTCACTCCATGTATTAATAAAGGCATCTTTTTCTAATAAAAGGACTTTCTTTTTAGAGCAATTTTTTTCCAATAATGCTGAAATAACCTGTAAAACTGTAGAATTAGAAATTTTCCAATCACCAAGTTTCTCGCTTAACTCTATATATTTTTTTGACAAATCAAATTTATGATTTTCATCATAAGTTCTAGCGACCATAATTTCAAAAATACCAAGTGGTTTCCCCCGTGTATTTAGGCGGGTAAAAATCTCTGTGGCAACTTCAATACTTGCGTTCGCTGGTAAATCAATTGTTGGTAAAATAAATCCAACTATTTTGTCTCTATACAGTGTTATATTATCCCATGTATATTCTGGATATTTTGTAGTAATTTTGGGGCTTCCTTTAAATAATTCGTGTAATGTTATGTAGCGTTTTGAGTCTTCAGGAGTCCCCGCTTCTTTTTCTAAAACAACGATTCTTTCGTCCCCTTCTGTCTTTGGATCAATATTTAAATCAACGTAGACATTTTTATAGCTTGTTTTTTTACCATTCCTATCTATTTCATCCACACCTTTTAAAATTGCATAGAGCGAGGTAACCCTTTGTTGCCCATCAATGATATAATTAACTGGTGTACCTTCTTTTACTGTATCAAATGGAAGTCCACCTATATTTTTTACTGCCCACAATTTTTCTGCGGTATTCCAAAGAATAATAGAGCCTACAGGATATCCCTTTATAACACTATCCAGCAGAGCGGCCGATTCCTCCAAAGTCCAAACGAAATTACGTTGGAATTGTGGAATTTTCATGCGACCCTCTTCAAGGGCAATTTCAATATTAGAAAATTTCATAGTTCATTCTTTCATGGTTGTTGTTATTTTTACAACCTAGCGAACAATAAATACCTAGTCAAGCACAAAAGCCAACCTTAACAGGATTATTTCACTAACAACTAATAACTAACAACTAACAACTAATCAAACAGGCATCTCCGCCCGTACCCTCTGTCGCAGACTATCAATTGAAATCGTCTGACCGCGTTTCTTAAAACACCAATAGGTCCAGCCATTACAGCTCGGCAAACCCTCTAAACCCGCGCCAACCTGATGGATAGAGCCACGTTGATCGGCGGCAATTAACGTGCCATCGGCGCGGATTTTCGCGCTATGTCGCCCGTGATAGGAATATAATTTATCCCCTGCCGCCAGCAAGCCACGTTCGACCAATTGCCCAAAGGCGACCCGAGGCTCGGCGCGTTTGCATCGGCTGATACTGATACTATCGCTATCCAAAGTCTTCACGCTCGCAATTCGTTTTTTCGCGACCGCGCAATAACCCGCATCGCGTTCCAAGCCAATATAATTCCGCCCCAATCGTTTTGCCACAGCCCCGGTTGTCCCCGTGCCAAAGAACGGATCCAGCACAACATCACCAACATTCGTCGTTGCCACCAAAATACGATGTAACAAAGATTCGGGCTTTTGCGTCGGATGGGCTTTGTCGCCGTTTTCATCGCGCAACCGCTCACCGCCATTGCAAATCGGCATCACCCAGTCAGAGCGCATTTGCACCCCGTCATTCATCGCCTTTAACGCTTCGTAATGAAACACAGGTTTGGTTTTTTCCGATTTCCCCGCCCAAATCATCGTCTCGTGTGCGTTGGTCAACCGCACCCCGCGAAAATTCGGCATCGGGTTGGATTTGCGCCAAATCACATCGTTTAAAATCCAAAACCCAGTGTCTTGCAAAATCGTGCCAACGCGAAAGATATTGTGATAAGAGCCAATCACCCAAATCGCCCCGTTCGGTTTCAAAACCCGCCGAGCTGCCGTCAGCCAATCGCGGGTGAAATCATCATAAACGCGGAAACTGGCGAATTGATCCCAGTCATTATCCACCGCATCAACCTTTGAAGTATCGGGGCGATGGAGATCACCCTTTAATTGCAGATTATAGGGCGGGTCAGCGAAAATCAAATCAACGCTGTTTTCGGGCAGGGTGTTCATCAGCGCAACACATTCGCCCAGATGGATTTTGTTTAGGGTTTTTTTGGGGATGGGATTCGAATCCGCACCTGTATTTTTATTTGTCATCACTGCTTGCCGTTTTTTTTATTTTTGTTTTTAGGCAGATAGGTCGCCCTATCCATATCGGTTTAATGCCCCGATTGCGCAGGCATGTCAATTTTTTGCGGGTTTTGCGATGAAAATAATAAAAACCGGGTTTTAGGTCGCGCCAGACAATAACACTATCTTGTGTATCGGTTTGAACAAACGTCTATGGTGTGGGGTGACCCCAAGGTCTTGTAATGCCAAGTGATGCAAATTTGTCCCATATCCAGCATTTTTTTCCCAGCCGTATTGCGGGTAATCCTGCGCCAATTTCGCCATCAAACGGTCGCGGCTGACCTTTGCCACGATGGACGCGGCCTTTATACAATCAAATTTGCTATCGCCTTTGATGATGGTTTTCGCCGGGCAGGGCAGATTTTTCGGCATTTGATTGCCGTCAATCAGGGCAAGATTTGGACGGGTTGGCAAGCCAATAATCGCTTCGCGCATGCCTTTTAGCGTGGCCTGTAGGATGTTTAGCTGCTCTATATCATGTGTGCCAATATGCACCACGCAAAACTGCGAGGTTTGGGTTATTGCGTCAAACAGAGCCTCGCGGCGTTTTTTTGAGAGTGTCTTGGAATCGGCCAGCCCTGTGGGGATTTTTGCAGGGTTGGGGTTTAGAATAACCGCCGCCACGGTAACTGGCCCAGCCCAAGAGCCGCGACCTGCTTCATCTACGCCTACTATTTTTTCACTATATACCATGGGACGGCTAACATAGTTTCTTTGAACGACCTAAAAAACACCAGTTGTATGAGTTTCGGCAAACCCTATCATAACTAACAACTAATAACTAATAACTAATAACTAACAACTATTTAGGTCCAACCAACATAACCATCTGGCGACCTTCGGTTTTTGGCGCGTTTTCCACCTTGCCGTCTTCGCCTATCGCCTCTTCCACACGTTGCAACAAAGCCAAGCCCAAATTCTGGTGCGCCATTTCACGCCCACGAAACCGCATGGTAATCTTACATTTATCGCCATTGGCAAGGAATTTCAAAATACTGCGCAATTTCACATCAAAATCATGCGTATCCGTGTTCGGACGGAATTTGATTTCTTTAATCTCAATATTTTTTTGCTTTCTACGCGCATCCGCCTCGCGTTTTTGCAATTCGTATTTGAATTTGCCCAAATCCATGATTTTGGCAACGGGAGGATTGGCGTTGGGCGATATTTCCACAAGGTCAAGCCCCGCGTTTTGCGCCTTTTCCAAGGCATCCGCTGGGCGGATAAGCCCAACATTTTCGCCATTTTCATCAATCAGGCGGATTTGGTCTGCCTCGATACGTTCGTTTGCGCGTGGTCCGGTATCGCGCTTTGGGGGGGCATAATGGGGTTTGCGTGCTATGGTTTTTTTCCTTGTTTTATGGGTATTTGTCGTCAAATACCCCGTTATATTAGCCTATCTGTGCTGGTGCGTCAAGCCTTTGATGCAATAAATACATAAAAGTTGTCGGAAATCGCGTAAAAGGGCTTGATTTTTCGCAAAATTTCACGCATACGTGAGGTTCATACAGAAAAATCCTGCAAAACAAAACGATAAGCAGGCAAAAAATGAACTATGGAGCAAAGAAAATGACTAAAAATACCGTGATTATCATGATAATTATACTGGCTGGCGTGGCGGGGTTTGTCTTTTGGCAAAACCAAGACGGCGGATCAGAGGCAATGATTGCCAAGGCTGAATCTGCGGCGATGGCTGCGCGTGATGCTATGAACGCTGCCGATTCGTCAGAGGCGATGATGGAAGCTGTCCAAGCAACCGCGCGTAAAGATGCCGAGGCACTGATTGCCAAGGATGCAATGGGTAAATAGTTTTTTAGCGATTAGCTATTAACGATTAACGATGAATGCCCTGCGGGTCTGCGTCATCCCTTTGGGATGCCCCCACGGGGTGCGTGCTTGACTCTTGGAGCAAGCTCCTGCGAGCAAGCGTGCGCCCAAAGCCTGTCCTAGTATCTAGGCAGAGCCTAAATAAATTTAGAAAGTGCCTATCGCCACTTCCCAAGTATTCTAAACAAATAATCTAACCTGTCGTCTTGTTATTCCAGATAGTAAATTTATAATAATCTTATCACCTTGTAACCAAAGGCTTTTGTGTATGGGCTTTTGCATGTTTTTATCTCGGTCGGGCAGGGTCAACTGCCCTTAGGCAAAAGCTCTATATGCACAAAAGCCCCCATTAATCGTTAATCACTAATCGTTAATCGTTAAAATTCCACCCCAATTTGCGCTTTAATCCCAGCACGAAAAGGGTGCTTTATCAGCTCCATCTCTGTCACCATATCGGCGATTTCTATCAGCTCTTCAGACGCGTTGCGACCGGTAATCACAACATGCGTCATCATCGGTTTTTCATCGCGCAGAAACGCGACAACCTCTTTTATATCAACATAATCATAACGCAGAGCGATATTCAATTCATCCAGCAAAACCATGCGATTGCTCTCATCGCGAATTAACTCCTTAGCCTTTTGCCACGCCGCCTGTGCCATTTCGGTATCGCGGGTTTTGTCCTGAGTCTCCCATGTAAAACCCTCCCCCATCGTGTGAAAACTGCAAACATCGCTGAATCGTGCCAAAATCAAATCCCGCTCACCCGTTGACATCCCGCCTTTGATAAATTGAACAACGGCGCAGGGCAGCCCATGGGCAATATGGCGAAAAATCATCCCAAAAGCGGCGGTGGATTTGCCCTTACCCTTGCCCGTATGGACAATAATTAACCCCCGTGCCTCGGTCTTTGTTGCCATGATTTTATCACGGGCGACCTTTTTCTTGGCCATTTTGCTGTTGTGGCGGTCTGCGTCAGCAGTGTTATTAGTGGGGGTATTGTTAAGTGTATCTGTGGTCATATCGGCTCTCCTATTATGCTCCTATTATGATAGTCCGTCTTACCTATAGCCAAACTGCCACGATTTCACCAGTCAAAACCTTGCACTTTTCCCCCAGCCATGATAAACAGCCGATAAATAACCACAAACCCCCAAAAGAACGCAAAGGTAAAAAAATGGGCTACCGTATCGCTGTTGTTGGCGCGACTGGAAATGTCGGCCGTGAAATGTTGACGATACTGGCAGAACGCCAGTTTCCGATTAATGAAATTGTCGCTCTTGCGTCGCGCCGCTCGCTTGGGACGGAGTGCGATTTTGGCGATTCCACGATAAAAACAAAAGACCTTGACGGGTTTGATTTTACTGGCTGGGATATGGCTTTGTTTGCCATTGGTGCCGAGGCGACGAAAAAATACGCACCCGTAGCCGCCAAGGCGGGATGTGTTGTGATTGATAACTCTTCGCTGTATCGTTATGATAGCGAGGTGCCATTGATTGTGCCAGAATGCAATCCTGACGCTATCATGGGTTACGCCAATAAAAACATCATTGCCAACCCGAATTGTTCCACCGCCCAGATGGTTGTTGCGTTAAAACCCCTGCATGACCGTGCGCGGATTAAACGGGTGGTTGTTTCCACCTATCAGTCTGTGTCTGGCTCTGGCAAGGACGCGATTGATGAGCTGTGGAATCAAACTAAGGGACGCTATGTGCCAGGCACGCAGGTGGAGCCGCGGGTCTATCCCAAACCCATTGCCTTTAACGTTATTCCCCATATTGATGTGTTTATGGAGGATGGTAGTACCAAAGAAGAATGGAAAATGGTGGCAGAAACGAAGAAAATCGTTGATAAATCCATCAAAGTGACCGCCACCTGTGTTCGTGTGCCTGTGTTTATTGGCCATTCAGAGGCTGTCAATATAGAATTTGAGGAGTATTTGGACGAATCCGAAGCCCGCGAAATCCTGCGCACCGCACCGGGGATTGTTGTGGTTGATGACCGTAAGGATGGTGGTTATATCACGCCGATGGATTGTGTCGGGCAGTATGCCACCTATATCAGTCGGATTCGCCAGGATACCACGATTGAAAACGGGTTAAACCTGTGGTGCGTGTCCGATAATCTGCGCAAGGGTGCGGCGTTAAACGCCGTGCAAATTGCCGAGCTGTTGGGACGGCGGGTTTTGAAAAAGGGGTAGGTGCTAGTTTATTGACACTCCTGCGGAGTGACGCGATAAGGCTTTTGCCAGCCCACAAGTGGGCTTGGGCAAAAGCCGATTGGGCTCCTATCGCGTGGTGCGGATACCGCCCACTGTTGCATATAGTGGTTGCCTATTTAGGCAAAACAGATCAAAATAGCGAATCATGCGAATCATGCGAATCATGTGCGATGTGTGCTTGATTCGCTTTTGTGGGTGATTTTGGGGGTTCAAAAAACCCATTTTACCCGTATTTTGGGCAAAACTGGGGGGTGTTTTAGCTGATTTTCGTTAAAAATCGCTAACATATTCGTGTAAATGTGATATATTTATTACCGAATGCTAAGAAGTATCATATCTGCAACAGTCGCCAATTACGCCAAAAAAACCCTTGTAAAACAAGGCTTTGCGTTGGAGCAATATAATAAATTTTCCGCAAAATCGTTAACAATTTGTGCTGATTTTCCCTAAAATCGGCTTTTATAACCTATCTGTGAAAGATTAGTCATTTTATTTTTGGAAAATCATTGCTATAAAGAGCTATGTCGTTCGAACAGATCGATCTAAACTTTCATGTAACTTAAGGACTGAAACAATGAAAATTAAAATTATCACAGTTGCCGCAGCTGCTGCAATGAGTGTTGCAATGTTTGCTTCATCTGCTTCTGCAGATATGGCTTCAGAAGCAACAATGCTAACTGGGACTCTTTACAAGGCTTTAAAAGCTGAAGGTCTTCCAACAGACAACATCGACAAACTGACTCTTTCAGAAATTCTTCAACTGAAACTTATTCTTGAAGATGACGAAATGGGCGGAAGCCGTGCTCAAGCAATGAAAATTTTGGACAAAAAGTAGGTTCGCCTATTTGGCATTTATTGCCGTTTGAAAGAAATTTCAAAAAAGGCGGTCGCGTTATGCGATCGCCTTTTTTATTTTAGGGCGTTTGTGCGACCTATGCCAAACATAACCTGCGATTATTATTCACGCGAAACTCTGCCAAGCATAGATAGGGCTTTTGGCATGCTCCTGCTCAAAGAGCAGGGGCTACGCACAAAAGACCCCGCCCTCGCGTGGGGCGGAAATTAAAGGGCTACAAACCTCTTGCTACCCGCATTATAGATTTTCAAATCCCCGCTTTTAATATCCAGCCACGCACCGTGCAGGGATAAATCACCGGCGACCACCTTTTCATGGACAAAATCAAAGGTCATCAGGTTTTCCAAGGACAACAAAACCGCCGCTTGTTCCAGTGCAACCAGTCGCGCCGTGCGGTCTGCCGACTCATCCAGCCCATCATAGGCGGGACGCATCAAAGCAACCCATTGCCCAACAAAGCTAGACTCACCCGAATCACTCGCTTGTTTTTTGGTCGAACACCCATCATAACAGGCGGCAACCCCTGCGCACCCCGAATGTCCCATAACGATAATATGCTGAACCGCCAGATTTTGCACTGCGTGTTCAACCGCCGCTGCCGTTGCCAAAGCATGCGAATCGCCCACAGACGGCACAAAATTGGCGATATTGCGATGGATAAACAAATCCCCCGCCCCAGCGTTAAAAACCTCTGTCGGTAACACCCGACTATCACAGCATGAAATCACCAACGCAGGCGGCGACTGCCCCGCCACCAGCCGTTCATAAAGCGCGCGATTATCGTTAAACGCACCCCTTTGCCAGTTGCCCACATTTTTTGCCAAATCGCTTGGCAAATTGCTCGCATAATCCATTTTGCTTTCCTTTTGTTTTTGTGGTATCAAAATAATCTAATAGGGGTATAGCCAAAACCCGCCCTCATATCAACCACAATTAAGGCAAACATAATGACCCTTCACCTCACCCCCTCTGTTTTTGCCCCCGAGTCGGTGCGCACGCTCAAAACCAGTATCCCGATTTATGTGATAGAGGCAGATGATTTCCCCGATTGGGTGAAAACTCAAGACAAACCAATCCAAAATTGGCTGAATGGGGTGGATTTTTGTGGCAACCTCAGCCAAATCGCGATTTGGCCAGATGAAACAGGGCAACCATCAAAGGTTTTCGCAGGTTGGGGAACACCCGCCACGCGGTCGCGCGCACGGCTGCACATGGCGGGGATTGCGAAAAAACTGCCCAAGGGTGATTATCACATAGCATCAGAGCACTCCCAAACCGAGCATGAAACCCATACGTTGGCCTGGGGGTTATCGCATTATGTCTTTGATCGCTATAAAACCAAACCCGCGCAAACCGCACGGCTATTACCCCATGCAAAGGTCAATACTGCAAGGATGAACGCCCTGATAGCGGGGGATTTTATCGCACGGGATTTGATTAACATACCCGCCAATGACATGGGTCCTGCGGATTTGGAAATGGCAACCCGCGTCCTTGCCAAACATCATAAAGCCGATTTATCCTCTATAACAGGGGATGATTTGTTAAAACAAAACTTCCCCCTGATTCACGCGGTCGGGCGGGCCGCCACGCAAGAGCCCCGTTTGCTGGATTTGCGTTGGGGCAATCCGAAACACCCGAAAATCACCCTTGTTGGCAAGGGAGTTTGTTTTGATACAGGCGGGCTGAATATCAAAACGGGTAATTTCATGGGACTGATGAAAAAGGATATGGGCGGGGCGGCAACCGTGCTGGGCTTGGCGCATATGATTATGTGTCAAAAACTGCCTGTGTGTTTGCGTGTGCTGATTCCAGCGGCGGAGAATTCCATTTCTGCTGACGCATTCCGCCCGCAGGATGTTTTGACCAGCCGTAAAGGTTTGCGGGTGGAGGTTAATAATACCGATGCCGAGGGTCGTCTGGTTCTGGCCGATGCTCTGGCTTTGGCGGATGAAGAATCGCCCGATTTGATGATTTGCCACGCGACATTAACCGGGGCGGCACGGGTGGCTTTGGGTGGCGATTTGCAGCCGTTTTATTGCGATAATGATGGGCTTTCGGATGATATTTTTAAGGCGGGGATTGCCAGCGATGATCCGGTTTGGCGGATGCCATTTTGGCAACCTTATGAGACGGATATTGAACCCGATATTGCCGATTTGGATAACGCACCGCCTGGGTCTATGGCGGGGTCTATTACGGCGGCTTTGTTTTTGCGTAGGTTTGTGGAAAAGGCGGTGGATTTTGTTTATTTGGATATTTATAGCTGGTCGGTAAAGGATGCAGGGGCGGCCAGCAAAGGTGGCGCCTGTCATTCGGCGCGGGCGTTGTTTTGCTTGATAGAATCGCGCTATGGCTAAGACCGAGACCCAATACCGAACCACTGTGCCTGTTGGTGATATGTTTGATAAACCGAATGGTGGATTGGTGCGCCAAATCCTGTTTGGTGAGGGGTTTTTGTGCGATTTAACCACTGCCCGTGATGGCTGGATCTTTGGCACGCGAGCCGAGGACGGCTATGCTGGCTATATCAGGCAAGAGAGTTTGGATGCGTGGGTTGCACCAAACGCGCAAGTGGGTGTTGGCGGGGCGCATATTTATAGCGTCGCGGGGGTGAAAACCCTGCCCATGGCTCTGCTGCCGTTTCAGGCAAAGATTTGCGTTTCTGATGATAAAAGTGATTCGGCGTTTGCCGAATTAGCAACGGGCGGATTTATTCCCCACTCGCAAATTATGAATAACCCGCAAACTGATTATGCCAAAACCGATTATGCCAAAAAAGATTATGTTCGTATTGCTGAGATGTTTTTGAACACCCCCTATCTTTGGGGTGGGGAGTCGCAATTTGGCATGGATTGCTCTGGTTTGATTTACCGAGCCTTGCGTGGGGTTGGGATGGAGTGTCCCGCCGATAGCACTCCGCAACAGGGTCTGGGGCAGGAAATTCCTGCCGATAATACTCTAACCCAAAACCTAATTAGGGGTGATTTGATTTTCTGGCACGGGCATGTTGGCATGATGATTGACAGCCAAACCCTGCTTCACGCCAACGCCCATCACATGCGCACGATTGCCGAGCCTTTGGCACAGGTCATAACCCGTATTAAAGCCGACACGAACGACACACCCCTAACCCGCAGAAGACTAGCAGACGACTGGCAAAGGATTAACCATGCGTGATTTTCATCTAGGCGGACGTTCTGCCGTTTATGGCACAAATGGGATGGTTGCCACCTCCCACCCTTTGGCGAGTCTGGTTGCCATTGATATTCTTAAATCTGGCGGTAATGCCGTGGATAGCGCGATTGGGGCGGCGGTATTGCAGGGTTTGCTGGAACCGCATATGACGGGATTGGGCGGGGATTGTTTTGTTTTGTTATCCCCCGCAAACAGTGATGAAGTCATAGCCCTAAATGGCTCTGGTCGTGCGCCAAAGGGATTATGTGCGGATAGTTTGCGCGAGGCGGGGCATAAAACCATGCCGATAAACGCGGTAGAATCTGTCACCCTGCCTGGTGCGGTTGATGGGTTTTGCCGTTTGTCTGCGGATTACGGACGGCTTGGGCTGGATAAAATCCTTGCCCCCGCGATTCATTATATGCGTGAAGGCATAGCCATCAGCCCGCGTACCGCCTTTGATTGGGCGATTGCCGCAAATCATCTGCAAGGGCGGGCACGGGAGTTTTATTTAAAAGACGGCAAACCCCTGCAAACGGGCGATATTTTCACCCTGCCAAAACAGGCGGAGGTATTGGAATTAATAGCCAAACACGGACGGGCTGGGTTTTATGAAGGTGCGGTGGCGGGCGATATGGTGGCATCGCTAAACGCTCTTGGCGGGGTGCAGTGTTTGGATGATTTTGCCGCGACACAGTGCGATTATACCACGCCGATTTGCGCTGAATATAAGGGGATAGAGCTGTGCGAACATCCACCAAACGGACAGGGTGCGACGGCGATTTTGATAAACAATATCCTGGCGCATTTTGATATGCAGGGTTATGACCCGCTGGGGATAGACCGCGCGCATGTGGAGGCTGAGGCAACAAAACTTGCCTATGATGCCCGCGATAGGATTATCGCGGATGCCGATTATACCGCACGGCTGGATTATATGGTTGCGTCTGAAACTGCCGCTCGGCTGGCCGGATTGATACAGATGGACAAGGCGCAAGCGGGGATAAAAACCCTGAGCGAGGCTGTTCATAAAGACACTATTTGCCTGTCGGTTGTTGATAAAGACCAAATGGCGGTGTCGCTAATTTATTCGGTGTTTCATTCGTTTGGCTCTGGTTTAGCGTCTGATATTTACGGTATTAATTTCCAAAACCGCGGGGCTGGGTTTAATTTAACGCGGGGGCATCCGAATGAAGCGGGCGGTGGCAAACGCCCGATGCACACGATTATTCCCGCCATAGCACGGCGGGCTGGGCGGGTTATTATGCCGTTTGGCGTTATGGGTGGCGCGTATCAACCCTGCGGGCATAGCCGTTTTTTAACCAATCTGGTGGATTATGGCATGGATATACAGGCGGCGATTGACGCGCCAAGGTGTTTTGCCGAGGGTGCGGACCTGGCGGTTGAACGCGGGTATTCGCCGAGCGTGCGCCAAGGGCTGGCCGATTTGGGGCATAAAATAACCACCCCGATTGTTCCGATTGGTGGTGCACAGGCGGTGTTTATTGACTATGATAAAGGTGTGCTTATCGGTGGCAGTGATCCGAGGAAAGATGGTGCGGCTGTTAGTTATTAGTTATTAGTTATTAGTTATTAGTTGTTAGTGATTGGAGGTTGGTTATTAGAAGTTAAGGGTAGAGGTTTTTTGTTTGCGCCATTTCTTTGTGGCAAGCCACTTTGAAATGTCGCCCGCCCGCCCACCCCTCCTGCGGAGAGCTGGACGGGCTATTTTTTGGCTGGGGTTTAGCTCAGCGTCTTGTATATAGTCTAAATAAATTTAGAACATAGTTATCGTCTTGAAACCTAAGGCTTTTGTGTATGGGCTTTGCATGTTTTTATTTTGGTCGGGCAGGTTCAACTGCCCTATGTCGTGATGACGAAGACCCGAAGGGCAGACTCACTAATAACTAACAACTAACAACTAATAACTAACATATAGGGGGCACCATTTCTGCGCCTGTCTCTATCCCCAAGGATTCTGCCATTCCGCCGTTTATCTCCAAAATATATTGTATCGCCTCCCCGCCAAAAATCGGGGTTTCATCCAAAGGCACAGCGCGGGGATGGATTTTCTGCAAAACCCCGTGTTCATCAAAAAACAACATATCCAAAGAAATCAGAGTATTACGCATCCAAAACGACACTCTACGGGGTGTATCATAGATAAACAGCATCCCAGAAAATCGCGGCATCGAGCGTCTGTGCATCAAACCATTGGAACGGGATTCATCGGTATCTGCCACCTCAACCGTGAAATCAACCACGCCAAATTCCCCGCGTAGTTTTACCGATGTGGCTTGGCAGTCGGCAAAAATATGGTCGGCAAAAACGGGCGTGATAAACGCACATAAAAAAACCATTACGGCAAAAATGGATTTGGTCTGTTTAAAAAAGAACAACATAACACCCCCCTCGTTTGATTTCACCCCTATTACCACAGATCGGGCAAAAATACCACACCACAAGGGTTTGCTCTTGACACCTAACCCATCCTATTATAATAACAAAATTAACCACATATTTCACCCAGAAAACAACCCCCCTACCATGAAACCGCAAACCAAATCCAACGCTGTTGATATGTTTTTGTTCAAATATCGGGGCATCCTGCCACCGTTATTTTTGATTGTTGCCCTAGGCTTGCAGATAAATGTCGCGGTCTTTGCACGGGGTGCTGATCTGCCCAATATCGCCCTGCTTAGCTTTGGGCTGTTTGGGCTGGGAATTCGGGTGTTTGCCATTGGCTATGCTGGCACGAATACTTCTGGTCGGAATATTATCGGTCATGTGGCGGATAGCTTGAATACCACGGGGATTTATTCTATCTGTCGTAACCCATTGTATTTGGGTAATTTTTTTCTGTGGTTGGCTTGTGTGATGGCGATGGACTCTGTGCCGATTATTGCCGCGTTCCTTGTCGCGTTCTGGTGGTTTTACTCCCGTATTATCCAAAGCGAGGAAGCCTTCCTAACGCAAAAATTTGGTGCAGAGTACAGCGATTATCGCGCCACAACTTGGCGGATTTTGCCGAATATAGGCACCTATCGGCGCGGGCAAACACGGTTTGATATGATGCGGGTATTTCATCAAGAAAGCGGTGGGTTGCTGGCGTTTTTCACCGCCTTTATCATCAGCGATAAGATGGATATATTGCTGGGGGGGGCGTTTGTGCCAAGGCTGGAAGACGCAATACTTTTGGCAGGGTTTGGCTTATCCTTGTGCCTATATGGGGTTTTGAGATGTATCAAACCCCCTAAAAAATAACCTTTACGGATACAATACCCCTTACGGGTTTAGGCGCGTAATCGCCCAATCGGCGTTTAATGTCGCCCGTTCAAACAAAAACCGATCGTGCAGACGGTCTTTGCCATCCTGCCAAAATTCCACCGCCAAAGGATACAGGCAATAGCCGCCCCAAAACGGCGGACGCGGTGGCGAGTCGCCGAATTTCGCGGTTAATTCCGCCACGCGATCCTCCAACTCGCGCCGATTTTTCAAAGGCGCGGATTGTTGGGAGGCCCAAGCACCAATCTGGCTCTGCGGATGGCGTGAATGAAAATAGGCATCGGCACGCTCGTTATCTTGTTTGCCAACCAGCCCACGCACGCGGATTTGGCGTTTTTGCGTCTTCCAATGAACAACAAATGCGGCTTTTTTGGCGTAATCCAGCTCTGCCGCCTTGGCCGAGCCATAATTGGTGTAAAAAACAAACGCTTCTGTCGTGATATCCTTTAGCAAAACCATCCGTGCGTTGGGCAAACCTTGCGAATCAACGGTCGCCAAGGTAATCGCGTTTGGGTCAATCGATTCGGTACTATGGGCCTGCGCCAGCCAATCCTTAAACAAGGCAATTGGGTTTTTCGTGGCAAGGATCTCGGCTTGAAAGCCTTCGGCTTGGCGATGTGCGGATGTATCAGACATAGGCGATTCTTTTGATAGAGTTCTTTTGTGGCTATTATAGCGGATTTTTTGCGTTTGGCTAGGGGAAATAAAATATGTGAAAAAACCTGTAAAAAACGCTTGATTTTATTTGAAATTTGCCTAAACTGGGTTTTATGACACTTTATCAAACCCAAACGAGAAGGAAACCACGCATGACTCCCGACAAAAACGCACATAATATCACCCCTAACAATACCCATAAAAATAGGATGATAACCTCTTTTATTAACCGATTCGCGCTTATCTGTCTTATTGCCAGTGGCGCGATGCTGACCGCCTGTATCGGTAACGAATCCAAAGAATCATTATACGACTTTTCATCGCGCACCTTTGTTCTGCCCGGAAATTTTTCACTCCAAGCCTCCACAAGTGGGGATGGTGCTCCATTATCCGCCGTTGCCCTTCGTTATCTAAATAGTATTGGTTTTAATAAGTTTGAAAGACAAGGCACAGTCTTTGGCACTGCCATTCGGGGCAATTTTGATGGCAATGATGATAGGCTTGGTGCCGAGGATGGCTTTCTTATCATAGAAACAAAAGGCGAGAATGGTGATGGCGGGCATGTCTTTGCTGGCAGATTTGAGACCACGAATGTTGGTGATGAATTAACCGAAGCTCCGCCAGTTGCCACCTTTAGCGGACGGGCAGCCGTAATATTAGTACATTCTGAGGGCGGCGGTGGCTTGTTTAACGCAAACACGAGCCTTAGAAGTGCGTTGACTTTTGATAGCCTAGATTTAGAGGTAAATTTTGATGATAAGACGCTCATTGGCACTGACAATAACAGCTTAGGCCGTCTGAACGTTAGTGGCAGATTTAACAAGCAGACTCTTAGCGGGACTGTTGTCGCAACCTTTACCAGTGGCGATGTTTTCCGCGCCGCCAATCGATCCGATTTTACCGCTACTCTGACTGGGGTGATTGGGGAAGATGGCGCGGTCGGGGTGTTTAACAGCCATCTGGCACGCGGTCGCCCCAGCGATTATGCCCTTGGCGGTGGGTTTGTCGTCAAGCCACCCCCTGCTACTAACCCATAAAAAACCCGAAACCCCAAAAAACTCTTGTATAAACCCAAAAAACTCTTTATGTATCGGTTAGTATAAAAAACATAACCCAAAAACATAAAGAGCAAAAAAATGACAAACGGTATAATGAAAGGCAAACGCGGTCTCATCATGGGGGTTGCCAATAAGCAATCCATCGCTTGGGGGATTGCCAAATCGTGCCATGAGCACGGCGCAGATCTGGCGTTTTCTTATCAGGGTGAGACCTTAAAAAAACGCGTTGAACCCTTGGCGGCCAGTATTGATTGCGATTTTCTGCTGGAATGTGATGTGACCAATCCTGACTCCATTGACCGAGTCTTCAGCGATATTGAAAAACGCTGGGGCAAGTTGGATTTTGTCGTCCATGCCATTGGCTTTTCTGATAAAAACGAATTGCGCGGGCGGTATGTTGATACCTCTGGCGATAATTTCCGCACAACCATGGATATATCGGTGTATTCCTTTACTGCCGTGACGCAACGGGCGGAAAAACTGATGCCCGATGGCGGATCGCTGGTGACACTGACCTATTACGGTGCGGAAATGGTTATGCCACATTACAATGTCATGGGGGTTGCCAAGGCGGCGTTGGAGGCTTCTGTGAAATACATGGCGATGGATTTGGGGCCAAAGAATATCCGCGTGAATGCCCTGTCTGCTGGGCCTATCAAAACACTGGCGGCCTCTGGTATTGGCGATTTTCGCTATATTTTAAAGTGGAATCAGCTGAACGCGCCGCTGCGTAGGAATGTCACGACTGAGGATGTTGGCAAATCGGCGATGTATCTTTTGTCCGATTTATCCTCTGGCGTAACAGGGGAGACTTTGCACGTGGATGCCGGCTATCACGTGGTGGGTATGAAGGCAGAGGATGCACCAGATATTGATATTGTCACGGGGCGCAAGGAACAGGGCAAGGACGCGGGAGAATGAACACACCGCAACTGCCTCATGAAAAAGGGTTTCATGTCAGCTGGGATCAGTTGCATCGCGATAGCCGCGCTTTGGCGTGGCGGTTGGATGGGAAATGTGAAACGGGCGATTGGAAGGCGATAGTTGCTATCACCCGTGGTGGGATGGCACCGGCAATGATTATCGCGCGGGAGTTGGATATTCGCATCGTTGATACCATCAGCGTGAAATCTTACGACCATCAAAAACAAGCGGAGGCTCGGATTTTAAAAACCCCCGATGCCGATTTGGTTGGTGATGGCACGGGGATTTTGGTGATTGATGATTTGGTGGATAGCGGGCGGACCTTGGAATTGGTACGCGCGAAGTACCCAAAGGCGCATTTTGCCACGGTTTATGCTAAGCCGAATGGACGCGCCATGGTGGATAGTTATATTACCGAGGTCAGCCAAGACACATGGATTTTCTTTCCGTGGGATATGGCGTTGCAATATGTGGAACCCTATCGCGGTGGGTAGTTTTTTTGTGGTGGTGGTCTATCGTGTGAGCTAAAATAATTCACAATTCACAATTCATCATTAACGCCCCAGATGTTCTGGCAAAACCAAATCGGCGCGATCCCAGCGAATCTGCACCCAGGCACCACTGGCCATCCCCGCCGCCACGGGAGGCACCACCGCGGCTCCACGCCCGGCCCCACGCCCCGCACCATTGGCATTTTGAAAGGTCAGGGTCGCGCCGGTCCGCTCTAACAACGTCTTGGCGATAAACAAGCCAAGCCCCATGCCTTTATATTGCTCACGATTATCTTTAATCGGGCGACCGCGTTTGCGCCGCAAAAACGGCTCGCCAATCTGCCCCAATAAATCATTCGGATAGCCACGTCCATCATCGCCAATAAAAACCCGAACCTCCGACTCATCCCAACTGGTATCAATCCAAACCGTGGATTTGGCAAAATCAACCGCGTTTTGAATAAGATTACGCAGGCTATGAATAACCTCTGGACAGACAATAACATCGGGATTATCGGCGCGACGCGGCGGAGTCGCCTGCCCGTTTGCCAAATAAATAATCTGGATACCGCGTTCCTTATGCGGCTCGCTGGCTTGGCGCACGACCGCCGCCAAGGGCAGAGTTTTCATCTGTAAATCGCCTTTTATCCCCTTACCCATGCTCTTTAAAATCGCCCCAAGACGGGTGGCTTGTTCGTGAATCAGCCGTGCCTCCTGACACAAAGCGGGCTGGGATTTCAATTCATCCTGCAATTCGCCAGACACCAGTTTTATCGTTGCCAAAGGCGTGCCGAACTCATGCGCCGCCGTTGCCAAAAACCCTCCGAGCATGGCTAATTTTTGCTCACGTTCCAAGGCCATCTGCGTCGCGCTGAGGGCTTGGGACATGGAAAAAGCCTCCAGCGAAATGCGCCACGCATAAGATGCCATAAACACAACACCAATACACAAAGCCACCCAACTGCCCGCAAGAAACAAATCAGGGTGTTTTAAGATTTCCCCGCTTATAAAGGTCAGGGGCATATAAAACATGGTGATAAAGGTAATACATGCCAAGGACAGCCCGCCTAGGAAAAGGGTGGTTTTAAAGCCAAGACTGCTCGCCGAAATGGTAACAGGTACCAGAATAAGCAAGGTAAAGGGATTGTTAATTCCGCCAGTGAAATACAGTAGGGCAACCAGTTGCAATAAATCAAAGCCTAGATTAAGGAACGCCCCCATCTCCGACAAGCGGGTATGGGTTGGAAAGGTCAGTGTGGCAAAGATATTCAGCCCAATCGCGCAGCCAATCGCCAAGGCACACAGACCCAAAGGCAGGTTTATATTCAAATAAAAATCGGCAACCCAGAGCGTGATAATCTGCCCGCCAATCGCCAGCCAACGTAGCAAAATAAAGGTATGTAATCGTGCCCAATCATAGCGAACAGAGTGGTTTAGGAAAAGGGGGGTTTGCTGTGTCATGGGGGAATCGCTCGGTTTTGGGGGGTGGTTTTAAGATTATGTGCAGGTTTTGGGCGTTTGTAAAGAAAATATTAAGGATTATTAGCCGCAAAGGCGGATATTGGGCGTTTTATATCCGTGAATCAGCCGAATCGGCTCGTATTAAAAGTAAAAACCCCGTATAAGGGAGTCATGAATAAATAAAAAGCGTTCCACATGGAAAATCCCCCCCTTGATATTGGTCTTGATAAAACCCTGCTGATTCTGGATGATGATGAGGCGTATCGCCGCTCGTTAGAACGAGCGATGGCAAAACGCGGGTTTGAAACGACGGCCTTGGGCAGCGTGGCGGATGGGCGTAAATTCTGCAAGAAAACCCCGCCCGCCTATGCCGTGATAGATTTGCGGCTTTTGGATGGTAATGGGCTGGATGTGGTGGAGGTTTTGCATGCTCGCCGTCCGACCTCCCGCGTGATTGTATTGACCGGATATGGGGCTTTGGCAACGGCCGTGGCGGCAGTGAAGGTCGGCGCGATTGATTATTTGACCAAGCCTGCGGATGCCTTTGATGTGACCTATGCTCTGTTGGCAGAGCCTGGCGCAATCCCGCCCCCGCCAGACAATCCTATGACGGCGGAGCGGGTAAAGTGGGAGCATATTCACAGGGTTTATGAGCTGTGCGATAGAAATGTTTCAGAGACGGCACGGCGGTTAACCATGCATCGGCGGACTCTGCAACGGATTTTGGCGAAACGGGGGCCGCGGTAGTTGTTAGTGATTAGTGATTAGTGATTAGTGATTAGTTTTTTTGCTTGTTTAATATTTTTCTTTTTGCTATCTTTGAATATCAATCGCTAATCACCAACTCCTCAAACCTTGCCAAAAACGCCGCCTTCACCTGCATTGGCGGTAGGGGGGTTATCGGCTGGCTGGGCACATCTTTTAACGCAGGACTGGAAAACAAAACATTCGCCTCTTGCTGCTGAAACCCCGCCAAATGCACCGCCTCTACCCAAGCCGAAATCTTATCGGCGCGTTTTATCTGCTTTTTAATCAAATCAGGCAGAATCCCGGGCAAGGCAAACTTTTGATGAATCGCTATCGTCAATCGCTCATCCATCCGTGCGTAATCCTCGCCAATATGGGATTTCACCGGATTAATCATATCGCCAATCACATATTCGGGCGCGTCATGCAACAACGCCGCCAGTCGCCATTTATCCTCAACCTGCGGGTTTAGGCGGGAAAACAAATGCTCAACAAACACCGAATGCTGCGCCACGGAATACGGATACTCGCCCAAAGTCTGCCCGTTCCAACGGGCGACAAAGGCGAGCCCATGGGCTATATCCTCAATCTCTATATCCATGGGCGAGGGATTCAGCAAATCGAGCCGTCGACCCGAGAGCATCCGTTGCCAAACACGGGGAGTCTCACGGGGAGTTCTCGGCGGTTTGGAGGCGGCTTTTTGTGGCAAAGATTTTTTAATGGGGGTCGTCATATTGGTTCTGCTTGTGGCGGGTTTCCAGCTAAATGTCAATATCGCGGGCAAAATCCGCTTGCGTTGGGGTTTTTATTTTAGTCTCTTTATGTTAAAGACGCAACCGAACCTTTAAACCCCCAAAAGAAAGACCCTCCTTATGACAAACGCCCCGACAAAAGACTATATTGTAAAAGACATATCCCTTGCCGATTATGGACGCAAAGAACTGATTATTGCTGAAACTGAAATGCCCGGCCTGATGGCTCTGCGCCAAGAGTTCGCCAAATCACAACCGCTGAAAGGCGCACGAATCGCCGGCAGTTTGCACATGACGATTCAAACGGGGGTGCTGATTGAAACCCTTGTTGCGCTGGGCGCGGATGTCCGTTGGGCCTCTTGCAATATCTTTTCCACCCAAGACCATGCCGCCGCCGCGATTGCTGCCTCTGGCGTGCCAGTCTTTGCCATAAAGGGTGAAACGCTCGAGGAATATTGGGACTATGCCGATAAGATTTTCCATTTTAAAGACGGCGGATGCAATTTGATTTTGGATGATGGTGGCGATGCCACGCTTTATATCCTGCTCGGCGCACGGGTGGAAGCGGGTGAGGCTGATATTATCGAAACCCCCACCTCGGAAGAAGAAATCGCGATGTTTGCCCAGATTAAAAGCCGCCTAAAGCAATCGCCAGGCTGGTTCACCAAGCAACGGGCGATGATTAAAGGCGTGTCAGAGGAAACAACAACAGGTGTGAATCGCTTGTATCAATTGCTGGAACGCGGGCTGTTACCCTTCCCCGCGATAAACGTCAATGATTCGGTCACCAAATCAAAGTTTGATAACAAATACGGCTGTAAAGAATCGCTGGTTGACGGGATTCGCCGTGCTACGGATACCATGATGGCGGGCAAAACCGCCGTGGTGTGCGGGTATGGCGATGTTGGCAAAGGCTCTGCCGCGTCATTAAGCGGGGCTGGTGCGCGGGTGAAGGTGACAGAGATTGACCCGATTTGCGCCCTGCAAGCCGCCATGGACGGGTTTGAAGTTGTCCGCCTAGAGGATGCCGTGGCAACCGCCGATATTTTCATCACAACCACGGGCAACCGCGATGTCATTCGCTTGGAGCATATGCGTGAGATGAAAGATATGGCGATCGTCGGCAATATCGGGCATTTTGATAATGAAATTCAGATAGAATCGTTGCGCAATCACAAATGGACTTCTATTAAAGACCAAGTGGATATGATTGAAATGAGCACGGGTAATCGGCTTATATTATTGTCAGAGGGGCGGTTGTTAAACCTTGGCAATGCCACGGGGCATCCGTCTTTTGTTATGTCCGCGTCATTCAGCAATCAGGTTTTGGCGCAGATAGAGCTTTGGACTCGCGGGGCGGAATATAAAAACGAAGTCTATATCCTGCCGAAACATTTGGATGAAAAGGTCGCGCGGTTGCATTTGGAAAAAATCGGCGTGCGGTTGACCGAATTGTCCAAGGAACAGGCCGATTATATCGGTGTGGCGACAAAAGGTCCGTTTAAGCCAGAACATTATCGGTATTAAACTCGGTTGGGAGGGTGGTTCAATAAAACACCCGCAAGGGGAATATACCACACTCGTTCAAACGAGCATTCCCCTCCCGACTTTTGCGTGGTTGCACCCACGCAAGTCTTATGGAAAAAATAAAAACCCCCCGAGAGTCGGAGGGTTTAAAGGGTTTCGCAGTGCAAAACGATGTTCAAAAGCCAAAAAAGCTTAAATCATCCCATCGCGGTGCATTTTTTTCCGCGCCAATTTACGCGTTCTGCGAATCGCTTCGGCTTTTTCACGCGCCTTGCGAATTGACGGTTTTTCAAAGTGTTGTTTGAGTTTCATTTCACGAAACACCCCTTCACGTTGGAGCTTTTTCTTCAACACCCGTAGGGCCTGATCAACATTGTTATCAGAAACTGTGACTTGCATATGGGTTTATCCCTTTTCATAAAAGTAAGGCTGGTATTTGCCAAAGAATGCATATATACTATAAATATCCAACTTGTCCAGTGCAAAATACGATAAAAGAGCAAAAAATGCCAAAAATAAAGAAAACAGAGGCGGATCACATCCAAATCACTCGCGATGCGCTGGTGAAAGCCGAATTGGAGTTTGTCGCTTTTGACGGCTGGAATCTGCAACGGGCGATAAAAAACGCTGGTGTGGATAGGGGGTTGGCGCTGGTTGCCTGCCCACGGGGTGCGTCTGATTTGGCGCGGTGGTATCATATTATGGGCGATCGGGCGATGGTGGAGGTTTTGGGTGCCAAGAGGGATTCAAATGCCGTGCCTGTTGGTGTTCGTGCAGGTGTGGTGTTTGCCGTGAAAACCCGCTTAAATTTATCCGACAAAGCGATTGTACGGCGCAATATGGCAATGTTTTCTCTGCCGAAATACGCAGGCTTGGGGAGTCAGTTGGTCTGGCAAACCGCCGATAAGATTTGGCAGGGTTTGGGCGATGAATCGGAAGATATAAATTGGTACACGAAACGCGCGACTCTGGCGGCGGTTTATTCGGCAACCGTGTTATTTTGGCTGGGGGATGACAGCGTGGAGTGCGTGGATAGCTGGGATTTCCTAGACCGCCGTATTGAAAATATCATGCAGTTTGAGCGGTTCAAAAGCGGTGTGAAAGACACGGTTATTGGGCAAGGGATTGGGCGTTTGTTTCGCGGTGTGAAAAAGCCTGATGACGGCTGGACGGCTGGGTTTCCGAATCATCATGGGTAATCATTCACCCCTTATTCTGCCGATACCAAATCCGCCGAACCGAGCCAGTACGCGAGCGCATCAAAATCGTCTCTGTCGTGGTATAGCCAACCCCGCGATACGCGCCCTGCACAACCGAGCCATCGGTCACCCCAGTTGCGGCAAAAATCACATCATCACGTACCAATTCATCCAAGGCATACACGCGGTCAAAATCCGTAATACCGATTTTGCGGGCGCGTTCCCGCTCGTCCTCCTCATTAAAAATCAATCGCCCATAAATCTGCCCACCCATGCATTTTAACGCGGCCGCGGCCAGCACACCTTCTGGCGCACCACCCTGCCCCATATACATATCAATACCGGTTTTTTCTGCCTCTGCCGTGTGGATAACCCCCGCGACATCACCATCCTCTATCAGGCGAATCGCACAGCCCGTCCCGCGCAGCTCGGCTATCATATCGGCGTGGCGATCGCGTGATAACACACACACGGTTATATCGCGCACGCCACAGTTTTTGGCAACAGCCAAGGCCGCCACCCGCTCCGCAGGTGTCATATCAAGAGTAACAACCCCAGCCGCATAGCCCGGTCCAATCGCCAATTTATCCATATAAACATCAGGTGCATGCAAGATAGAACCCTTCGGCCCCATAGCAATCACGGTCAGCGCATTGGGTTTATCATGCGCGGTCAGGGTTGTGCCCTCCAACGGGTCCAGCGCAATATCCACGGCAATCCCCGTGCCTGTGCCAACATGCTCGCCAATATACAGCATCGGGGCCTTGTCGCGTTCGCCCTCGCCAATGACAATCACTCCGTTTATATCCAGCATGTTCAGCTGGGTGCGCATGGCGTTGACGGCGGCTTGGTCGGCGGCTTTTTCATCGCCACGACCAATCCAATCGGCACTGGCTATCGCGGCCGCCTCGGACACTCGGGCCAAGCCAAGCGATAACATACGGTCATCAAAGGTTTGTTTTTTATCTTCTGTCATGATTCTTCCTTTACAGATTTTCTATTTTTAAAATAACCGGACTATCCAAAACGGCAGACATCGTGCGGATTTTATCCGATACGATTTGCATCGCCTTGGGTTTGGACGGATGGGTGATAATAATAACTTGGGCGGGTTTGTTGGCATCATCGGCATCGGTGTATTGATGGATTTGATCAATACTGATATCACCTTCGCCCAGAATGGCGGTGAGCTTTGCCATCGCCCCCACCTCATCTTGCAAACCTAGACGCAAGTAATAGGGCTGTTGCGTATTAAAACAAACGGGCGGGGCTTGGGATAAATCTTTTGCGGGGATACCAAAGGCGGGGATATTTATTCCCCGTGCAATATCCATCACATCGCCCAAAACCGCACTGGCGGTGGGGCCTTGCCCCGCACCCGCACCACAGAGTGTCAGCGGCCCAACAAAATCACCATTTAACAAAATCATATTCGTGCCGCCATCCAACTGCCCAATCAGCGAATCCGCAGGTACCAAACACGGGCGCATGGATTGCGCCAATTCACCGTTTTTATATTCCGCCACACCCAAAAGTTTAATACGATAGCCCATTTTTTCCGCATAAATAATATCCGTGATGGACAGGTGTTTTATCCCTTCTAACTGCACCGCGTTAAAATCGGGCTTTGTGCCAAACGCCAAAGTCGCCAGCAAAACCAGCTTGTGTGCCGCGTCAATCCCGCCGACATCCAGCTCTGGATCCGCCTCCAAATAGCCCAATTTGCGAGCCTCTTCAAACACGGTTTCATAGGGTAGGTTTTCCTTTTGCATACGGGTCAGGATATAATTACACGTGCCGTTCATCACGCCCAAAACACGGTGGATTTCATTGCCCGCGAGCGATTCGCCAAGGACTTTTATAACAGGAATACCGCCTGCCACCGCCGCCTCAAACCGCAGGGATTTGTGGGCCGATTCTGCCAGACACGCCAGCTCTGCACCTTTGTGTGCCAACAGGGCTTTGTTCGCGGTGATAACGTGTTTGCCTGTGGTAAGGGCGGTTTTAATGGAATCATAAGCCGCGCCATTTTCCCCGCCGATAAGCTCGATATAAACATCAATATCATCGCGTTTGGCCAGAGTGTTTGGGTCATCCTCCCACGCGTAATCGGACAAATCCGCGTCGCGAGGTTTGGATTTGGATTGGGCGCAAACGGCGGTGATAGTGATGGGGCGACCGCACCGTTGGGTCAGCAAATCGGCGTGGGTTTGGATGATTTTAACCACACCAATACCGACAGTGCCAAGACCAGCAATGCCAAGACGAAGAGGGTTTTTTGAGTGGGGTTGGGTCATGTTTTTGCTTTTTGCTTTTTTGCGTTATGGCAGGGTTTAGGGATTTGCCCGTTCAATAACCGCTTTTTGGATGACAATCAAGGGCAAAAGTTTACGGTTAAAATTTTAGGGGCAAAAATTTTAAAAATCGGTGTCTTGCAAAATCTGGGCGCGACTGCGTAAGTGGTTCGCCCGTGTGTTTAGCTCATTGGCATCTTTGGGGGATACCACGGGGGCGGTGGCAAGATCGTGTTTCAACCGCTCTGTCGCGACCAAACGGGGAAAGACTTTTGTATCGGTTCTGGTGATATTGAGCGCGGCGACCTCTTGTTCAATCGTGCAATTGCTGAGCGTACAGGCGACCAAACCCGCAAAGATAAGCGATAGGGTGGATTTTTTAATTTTTTTATTTTTTTGAATGGGGATGTGTGGCACAGGAAAAAGCTCGCAGTTTTTTTAATTGTTATTAGGGAATTTTATCCAAGAGTCAAGGTTTTTTTGGCAAAGATTAAAAAGCGTTTGGCTTTATGGAATAAGTCGGTAAAGTCGTTTTTGCAAACCATATTACAGTGGTACACGCCTAGCTTTATAGTTAGTCGGGTTGCCACTGAATACAAGAGCCATCTTAAAGGTGTTCGCACCTGTGATGTGGTAAATAAGTGGATATGTTTGCAACAAAACAGAGCGACCCGACGCGGATAGGGGTATTGTCTTTTTTTCTTATACAAAATATAGGGGAGGGATGACTGATGAAAACAAAGAAAAAATTGAATTAACACCTGCTGAGGATGACCCTTGGTATCAGTTTTATTTGCAATCTATTGTTCTTGATAGAGGCGATGAGGGCAAAGGACATTATAGTACAAAGCCCTACGGTTGGCATTGGTTTTGGGGCATTTACTTTTTACACCAAAAGATGCCAAAATTTCCAAAATTTAATCTAACCACAATACAAAAAAAACTTCCCAACGAACATTGGTTAAAGAACGCAAACGATGGCGACGAAAAAGTCACATACCAATTTGGTGGCTCAATACCTGATCATGTTTGTCAAGGAGACGCGGTTGAAATTTTGCAGAAGCTTTTAGAAGATCATGAATATTCAAAATTTTCTAGAGAAATTAATTTTTCCAACCTAATTTTTAAAGACGAAGTTAATTTTTCAAATTTTATCTTTCCTGTATCTGTATCTTTTCTACGTTCAAATTTCCATCAGTATGTATCATTTAATAAAACATTTTTTTATAGCAGTGCTTGTTTTACCGTTACTGAATTCTCTAGTATTGCAAGGTTTAACGATGTGAAATTTTTTTCGCATGTAACATTTAGTAACGCAATTTTTTCTGAAAAAACATCTTTTAATAATACAACGTTCTCTGATGATGCAATTTTTTACGAGGCAACTTTTTCTAATGTTGTAAGTTTTACAGAGGCAAAATTTTTTCGTATTACAAGTTTTGATAAAATTAATTTTTGTAAAAACATGGATTTTTCGAACGTAATTTTTTCGAACGGCGTATCATTTACAAATACAATGTTTTCGGCTCGTGCAATTTTTGATGATGTAAAAATTATAGGGTTTGTAAGTTTTGAAAATGCCGAATTTAAAGAATTTCCACCAAGTTTTCAAAAAGCAAACTTATATTCAAATATTCTTTGGGATGAATGTAAATGGCCAAAAATAAATAAAAAAGCAAACTTTAGTGTAATTCGTCAAAATAAAAATATCTATGAAAATTTATCTTCTCTTATGAAAAGTCTAGATAAATACCACGACCATCATCTTTTTTATCGCCAAGAAACACGATGCAGGAGATGGCTCGCACGTCCTTTAGCGAAATGCTTTTACTGGCTTTATGAAAAACTTGCCAATTATGGCTATGGAATTGAACGTGCTCTTTTGGCGTGGTCTTTGCATATTTTATTGGGGGCTGTTTTAATATGGGCTACAACAAAAAATGTTTTTTGTGCTTTACAAATTTCCTTTGCCAATGCTCACGGTTTTTTACCTTTTCATAATGCACCATTAAAAAAATGCTATGCACCCTTTATGGAAAGTGATATTTTTAATGCTATTTGGGTGTTTCAAACAATAGCGGGCATCCCTCTTTTATTCCTAGTTCTGCTAACCATACGCGTCCGTTTCCGCCTAAAATAACTAATCACTCTTAGAAAAAACGCTTTCCCCTAAAGACTCTAACGCGGTTTTTAAGGCAGGGTTTTGTACATTGGATAGGGCGCGGTGCATGTCTTGTTTCTTGGACACACGCAAAATATCGGCTTTTGTTCGGTGTTGAAACGGCGTGGCTTCTTCGGCAAAGCCACTTGGCACGAGACCACTGGGAGCGGATTGGCTCATGGCAGCGTGTGCCACGCTCACCCCCGCATGCTTTCCCCCCGCATGTTTGCCTCGTGTTTGGGTCACTTTCACACGGGTAATCGCGCGATAGCCATAACAGCTATTCACCCGTTCAATAATATCGGGGATTTGCATCTGCACCAGTGGCGCATTCGCGCCAACACACAAAACCACCAAATCCGCGCCAAACCCGTCTTTTGGGTAATTCAGCTTCAACGGCTCGGCAATTCGGGCGATATCCGCGCCGACAATCTCTGCCCACTGGGTTAAAACCCGCGATTCGCCAAACCCGCGTTTTGCCATAGATTGCCGCAAGCCAATTTCCAACAAACTGCCCGCCTGTAAAAACCCCTTTCTTTTAAAGGGTTTTTTTATGCGAGGTTTGGCGGGTTTTTTCACCGCACGCAATTTTGCACCTGTTTTTATATCTGGAGCAATCATTTACTATCCTTTTATTTATGCTATTGTAAAACAAAACCCATCCTCTGTCAATTTTATTTGGCAAATTTTTATTTTGAAACGATTCAATTCTTGCCCAAAGCCCCCAAAGCCCCCAAATCCCAAGCCATCCTAGATTGGTACGATAAAAACGCCCGCACCATGGCGTGGCGAATCGCCCCCGATTTGCGCAAAACCGGGCAGTATCCCACGCCCTATCGCGTTTGGTTGTCAGAGATTATGTTACAGCAAACTACAGTCGCCGCCGTGTCCGCGTATTTCCACCGTTTTACCACAAAATGGCCGCAACTGGCGGATTTGGCAGGGGCAGAAGACGCGGAGGTTATGGCCGCTTGGGCGGGTTTGGGCTATTACGCACGGGCGCGGAATTTGTTAAAAACCGCGCGGATTGTTCAGTCCGAACATAACGGAGTTTTCCCAAAGGATTATGACGGGCTGTTGGCACTGCCCGGGATTGGCCCCTATACGGCGGGGGCGATTTGCACGATTTGTTATGATGCTCGGGTTGCGGTTTTGGATGGCAATATTGAGCGGGTTTTGGCAAGAGTTTTCGCCATTGAAACACCCCTGCCACAGGCAAAAGTTACGTTAAGGGAGCGGGCATTAACGTTGACTCCAAAATTGCGCAGTGGTGATTATGTCCAAGGTTTGATGGATTTGGGTGCGACGGTTTGCACACCGACCAATCCGCGATGTGGCGATTGTCCTTGGCATGCGAATTGCCAAGGGCGGATATTGGGCATAGCAGAAACCTTGCCACGCAAAGCGATAAAACCGCCCAAACCCACCCGTAGGGGTGCAGTTTATGTTGCCATCCGCTTTGACGGAGCAGTGTTGCTGGAACGCCGCGTTGGGCGTGGATTGCTGGGTGGGATGTTAGGCTGGGTTGGCTCTGACTGGGTTCAATCGTCTTTGGGCGATGTGCCAAAACACACCCCGCCTAGCTTTGGCGATGTGCCTGTCGATTGGGTTTTTCTGGTACAATCCGTGCGCCATACTTTCACCCATTTTCATCTGGATTTGGATGTTTATGTCGGGCATGTTGGGCTGGAAGCCATCGCCCCCGCGGATACGTTTTTTATGGAGGCAGAGGCGTTTGACGACTCGGCCCTGCCGTCCGTGATGCGTAAAGTCTGGCAGTTAGTTATTAGCGATTAGCTCATCCCTGCCACTGCTTTTGCTGCGTGTTCTATCGCCGCCTCGGTTTGCTCTAAATCCGCCTGAGTTAATGCCAAAGATGGATATAATTTGGCTGGTGATTTTAACAACCCGCCCGCCCGCAACGCCGTATTAAACACGGTATTCTTCCCCGCGTCCGCGGCAAAAATATCGCGATAATTGCGAATCGGGGACGCGCTAAACACCACATCAAACAAGGTTGGATGCCCGACGATTTGAAACGCCAAGCCCTGCGCCGATAGGTGCTTGTCATACATCCGCATAATCGATTCACCCAAATCATACAGCCTCTCATAACTGCCCGCCCGCCGTAGGATTTCCAAGGTTTTTAACCCGGCCCGTGCCGCCATAGGATTGCCCGATAGGGTGCCAAGTTGTATTAACCACCGCTCTGCCCCGACAGCCGATTTATCAAAATGCGCCATAATATCGCGCCGTCCAACCACGGCCGCCAAAGGAAATCCACCGCCGATAATCTTACCCACGGTTGCCAAATCGGGGGTCACTCCGTAATGCGTTTGCGCCCCACCATAGGCAAGGCGAAACCCCGTCACGACTTCGTCAAAAATCAAAACAATCCCCGCCGCCGTGCAAGCATCGCGTAGGGCTTGCAAAAATCCCTCCGCAGGGGGGATTAACCGTTGCAAGGGTTCCACGATTACCGCGGCAATATCATGCCCATGCTCGGCAATCAGGGAACAGGCGGCGGCCGCGTCATTAAACGGGGCAATCAGCATATTATCCGCCACCGCCTTTGGAATTCCCGCGCTATCGGGGCGGGCGAGGGGAAAATTCACCAGAGTATCGGGGGCTAGGGACATCAAAGCCTCTGCCGACATACCGTGATAGCCACCCTCAAATTTGACGATTTTATCACGCCCAGTGAAGGCACGAGCAAGACGCATCGCGTACATATCCGCCTCCCCCCCCGTGGAAACATAACGCACCATATCAGCGCAGGGCAGTGCCGTGCAGATTTCCTCCGCCAGCTCTATGGCAAAGGTATTATTGGCGAAAAACGTCAAACCGTCTTTCAGTTGCGCGGTGATTTCCGCGTCAATCTCCGGATGGCAATGCCCCAAAATCATCGGACCAGAGCCGATAAGATAATCAATATATTCGCGCCCGTCTTGATCCCACAGACGGCTGCCCTTGGCCGATTTAATCAGCACGGTTGCATCAAAATTACCAGTTGTGCCAGCGGGGAAGACCGCATTGGCACGGGGTATCCAGGTTTCAAGAGTCATTAGAACAGTCCTTTTGTCAAAATTAAAATATCTTTATCAATCATTCGAAAACCGCCAAGGCCGTTCCCAAAACCGCCATATCGGGTGTGATGCCCAGCCCAATTCCGCTTGGCGCGGCAATCCGCCCGTCTTTACGCACGGGCGCATCAGGGGCTAGGCGCGGCGCGACATAGCCCGATAAATCACAGACGTTTAACAAGGCGGACTCGGGCGTACTTGCCCCCAAATGCAACAGCGCCGCCATGGTAATGTCAGAGCCCCAAGTATCCTCTATACACATTTTTGCACCCAAATACAGACACAAATCCCGTGCCGACCGTGCCGGTGATAACCCGCCGAATTTTGATAATTTAATCGCCACAGCATCCATGCATCCCAAATTATACCCAGCCAGCAAACTGGCGGTATCATGCGCCGATTCATCCAGCTTCATCGCCAATCCGCAAGCATCCCGCACGGCCGCACATTGGGTAAGAGTGGCACAGGGTTGCTCCAACATAATATCCAAATCGGCAACGGCGCGGGCGGTGCGAATCGCATCCAACTGACTCGCCCCGCAATTCCAATCACCATAAACCAAACACTCCTCTGCCACCGCCGCTCGCACGGCTTTTAGACGGGCAACATCGTTGCGCCAATCCGCACCCAGCTTGACTTGGAATTGGCGGATGCCTTCATCAAAAGCTTTTCGCGCCATAGCCGCCATGTCTTTCGGCGGACGGCAGGTTATGGAATGATACAAAGGCATGGTTTTTTGCGCCCGCCCGCCCAGCAGGGTATAAAGCGGTAAGTTCGCCGCCCGCGCAGTAATATCCCAACAGGCGATATCAATCGGCGATTTGGCGTAAGGATGCCCGATAAGATGTGCGTCTAATCGGTGCATCAGGGCCTGCACCCCCAAAGGGTCTGCGCCGATAAGCATCGGTGCCATTTCCGCTATCGCGGGGATGACGCCGTTGGCATAGGCGGGTAAATAATGCGGAATCGGGCAAACCTCACCCCAGCCGCTGATGTTTTTATCGGTGTCAATACGCAGGGCAATCGTGGCGACGGTATCGCAAACTTTGCCACCCGCCATGGTGTAGGTATGGTGCGAAGTCAGGTCAATCTTCCAACAAGTAATACGGGTGATTTTCATGGGGCGGGATTCCTTTTTAACGGTGTGTGGTGGATTATTAGCTGTGTTGGGTGAATTGTCAATGGGTTTAATGATGAATTGTGAATGATGAATTGTGAATTGTGAATTGTGAATTGTGAATGATGTGTAAGAGTTCGTTATGAGCAATTAAGGATAGAGATTTTTTGTTGCGCCCTCACTTCGGGGCAAGCCCCTTTGTTCGGGCTTCCCGCCCGCCCACCCCTCCTGCGGAGAGCGGGCGGACGGGTTTTTATGGCTTTTGCCTATCCAAGCATCTAGGCACAGCCTAAATAAATTTATGATTATCTTATCGTCTTGAAACCCATGGGCTTTTGCGCCCGTACCCCGTATTTATCCTATCTAACCACAACACATGCCTTTTAATGTGGGTACAGCAAGCAAAAGCCCCCGCCCTCCTGCAAGTGGGTTGCCGTGGTTTTTTGTGGCTTTTATAGATATAGGACGAAAAATCCCGATTCGCAGCTTGGCGATTCGGGGGGGTGATTCGACAGAGCGATTCGGGGATGCGATTCGCCAAGTTGCGAATCACCAACAGCCCTAGCCTTGGCGGGCTTTAAACCGTTTTTGGGTTTTGTTAATCACATAAACCCGCCCTTTGCGCCGTACAACGCGGCAATCCCGATGGCGACCTTTTAATGACCGCAGTGAATTACGTACTTTCATAACGTATCTCCTTTTTTATCCTTATAGCCTGCCGATGGGCAAACTTATGTTAAACCAGATGGTGGGCGTAACTGGGATTGAACCAGTGACCCCTTCGATGTCAACGAAGTGCTCTCCCGCTGAGCTATACGCCCAAAACCCTATGAGTGCAAGTGTTTTTTCAAAACTCGGCACAGAATCTTTAATTTGTGTGCCTTATAGGGGGAAATGGGGGCAGTGGCAAGAGGCTTTTAGAGGTTTTTTTGCTTTTTTAGGGCTTCACCCGATTTCAAACCCCCAAAACCTTTGCCGATTCGCCCGTTTTAATGCGCCTCTGCCCAGTTCTGACCCGAGCCAGCATCGGCGCGAAGCTCCACATCCAGTTGCAAAATAGGCGCACAAACACCCTCCATTACCGATTTTATCCGTGCAGTTGCTTCCTCTAAAACCCCAACAGGCACCTCAAACACCAATTCATCATGCACTTGCAGCAGCATTTTAATCGGCAAATCGGCAATGGCGGCGGGCATGCGAATCATCGCGCGTCTGATAACATCGGCAGCACTGCCTTGGATGGGTGCGTTAATCGCGGCGCGTTTGGCAAAGCCCGCCTGCGGCCCTTGGGTATTAATCCCGCCCGTGTGAATCCGCCGCCCAAACAGCGTTTCAACATAGCCGTGCTTTTTGGCGAACACCACGGTTTCATCCATATAGGCACGAATCCCCGGGAATTTTTCAAAATAAGCATCAATGAAATTTTGCGCTTCTGCGCGCGGAATGCGCAAATTTCTCGCCAGACCAAAGCCCGAAATCCCATAAATCACCCCGAAATTAATCGCCTTGGCACGGCGGCGAATCATCGGATCCATCCCCTCTATTGGGACATTGAACATCTCAGAGGCGGTCATCGCGTGAATATCCTGCCCGTTATCAAAGGCGGTTTTTAACGCGGGGATTTTGGCGATATGCGCCAAAATACGCAGCTCTATCTGGCTGTAATCCACCGATAGCAAAACATTGCCATCTTCGGCAACAAAGGCTTGGCGGATTTTGCGCCCATCCTCGGTCCGAATCGGGATATTTTGCAGGTTTGGATTATTGGAAGCCAGTCGCCCGGTGCTTGCCCCTGATATAACATAGCTGGTATGAACCCGTCCAGTATCGGGGTTAATATGGGTTTGCAAGGCATCGGTATAAGTGCTCTTTAACTTGGATAAATGCCGCCAATCCAGCACCAATCCGGGCAGGCTGGCGCCTTCGGCCGCCAAGTCTTCCAGCACATCAACTCCCGTGGCATAGGCACCCGTTTTGCCGCGTTTGCCACCCTCTAATTTCAGTTTGTCAAACAGGATTTCGCCCAGTTGTTTGGGCGAGCCGACATTAAAGCTCTGCCCTGCCTGTTCAAAAATCTGCCCCTCCAGCACCGCGATAGAGGATGCAAACCCGTTTGATAATTTCGCCAAAGCCGCCTTATCCACCTTAATCCCCAGCCGTTCCATCTGGCACAATACCGGGACAAGCGGGCGTTCCAGCGTTTCATAAACGCGGGTGACTTTGGCCGCATGCAGACGCGGTTTTAAGGTTTGCCATAGGCGCAGGGTGATATCCGCATCCTCTGCCGCGTAGCGGGTTGCATCGTCAATCCCGACCTTATCAAAGGTAATCGTGGCGCGGCCACTCACCAAAACCTGTTTAATGGAAATCGGTTTGTGGTCTAGATAGCGTTCCGATAACGTATCCATACCGTGGTTATGCAAACCGCCATGCAGGGCGTAGGATAACAACATCGTATCATCAATCGGGGCGGGATTAATGTTATAACGCGATAAAATTTTTATATCAAACTTTATGTTCTGCCCGATTTTCAAAATAGACTCATCCTCTAACATCGGGCGGAGCAAATCCAACGCTTCATTCAGAGGAATCTGCCCGTCCAGCAGTGCACCTGTTGGCTCATCCTCGCAAAACAAATCCGAATCGCTGGATTTATCGCCGTCTTTATGGGCAAGGGGGATATAACAGGCTTGCCCCGCCGTGCAGCACAAACACACGCCAACCAGCTCTGCCCTCATATCATCCAGCCCAGTGGTTTCGGTATCCACGGCGACATAGCCCGTGTCATATATTTTTTTAATCCAGTTTTTTAATGTGTCGGTATCGCGCACGGTCTCATAACGGGCTTTGGCAAAAGGGGTGGTGTCAGTCGTATCCGCCTGCCCAATAACCGGCGGGGTCATGCCCAGTTTCGTTGCCACGCGGGAAGATAGCGTGCGAAACTCCATCCGTTGTAAGAATTCCAACGCGACATCCCCGTCAATCGGTTTGACGGTGAAATCATCAAAATCGGTAAAAGCCGCACCCATATCCATATCGGTTTTTAAGGTAACCAGCTCTCGGCTGGTTTTAATTTGCGCGATATTATCCAGCAGAGCCGCACGGCGTTTCGGTTGGGGGATTTCATCGGCTCGTGCCAAAAGCGTATCCAAATCGCCGAACTCGTTGATTAATAAGGCGGCGGTTTTCACCCCAATCCCTGGCGCACCTGGGATATTATCCACGCTATCCCCCGCCAAGGATTGCACATCAATAACGCGAGCCGGGGATACGCCAAATTTTTCTTCCACCTGTTCCACGCCAATCGTTTTATGACGCATGACATCGTACATGGTAATACCGTCGCCGACCACCTGCATCAAATCTTTGTCCGAGGATACGATGGTAACCCTTGCCCCCATTTTTTGCGCTCGGAGGGCTAGGGTGGCGATAATATCATCGGCTTCAAAGCCTTCCACCTCCAACGCCGCGATATTAAAGGCACGGGTGGCATCGCGCATCAGGGGGAATTGAACGACCAAATCCTCGGGCGCGGGTGGGCGGTTGGCTTTATAGTTGGGGAAAATATCGTTGCGGAAGGTTTTGCCCTTATGGTCAAAAATAACCGCCAGATGGGTGGGGGCGTTTGCGCCAGATTGCTCTTCCACCATTTTATACAGCATATTGGAAAAGCCGCTGAGCGCGCCGATGGGGAATTTATCGGATTTACGGGTGAGTGGCGGCAGGGCGTGATAGGCGCGAAAGATAAAACCAGAGCCATCAATAAGGTGGAGGTGATGCCCCTTTGCCAGAGTCATGATTTTGCCGGGGTTGCGTTCAGCACAAAGCGGCAATCGCAATAGGGGCATTGCACCCACTGTGTGACGGGGTGGATTTGTAGCCAAACGCGGGGGTGTCCGCCCAGCCCATTATCAAGTCCGCCATCGCAGGATACGCGACTGGTTTGGACGTGGATGGTTTCGGGGGGTGTTTGGATTTGGGGTTGTTCGGGTGTGGTCATTTTAATGTCCTTATTTTTTTGCTAATTATTATTTTGCCAATTACGATTTTGCCAATAGAGGCCCCAGCACTCGCCCGCCCAAAATATGAACATGGTAGTGTGGCACTTCTTGCAAGGCATCCGCGCCCGCATTGGTAATCAAGCGATAGCCGTGGGTTCCCCCATCCGCCCCCTGTTTTGGGCAGAGGTTCAAATCGGCGCAAATCCGCGCGATGGTGCGGTTAAAATCGATAATCTCAGCCTCGCTCGCGCTTATCACAAAGTCATCATAGCAGACATAAGCACCCTTTGGAATCACCAACACATGGGTTGGGCTCTGCGGATTTATATCGTTAAACGCCAAGGAATGCGGGGATTCATAGACTTTGTCGCAGGGGATTTCATGGCGGAGGATTTTTGCGAAGATATTGGAGTCGTCATAGGCGTAGGGCATGGGGAGGTTCCTTATTGTTTTTTCCAAAGTTGCACTATTTTTTTATCCTTGTCAATGCTTTTTTAACGATTAACGATGAATGATTAACGATGAATGATTTTTTGAAATTAGCCTTTAATTAAGAATTCGCCAAAACAAAATAACGCCCTATCAATTTTACGCCCGTGTTTATCATCACCTTTGTTAAGATACGGATTGGTATCGTGTTCTATATTTTGATAAAAATCTCTATACGTTTCATAAGCTGTAAAACGAGATTGTTCATTAAGACTTGATAATTCTCTAAATAGTTTTGATTGCGTAATGTCTTTTGGTTGTATAAAATACATAGCACGATAAACATGCTGGTCAAAAATTGGATATACATATTTGTTTAGGTTCTTATTAAAGTGTTTGTTTTTTGAAAGCACATGTAGAAAAAAGATATTCCATACTGGCGCAGTGCCTTTTTTATCGCGATGGTTCAAATACTCAACTTCTAATTCTTTCTGTGTAGGCGGGCATGATTTGTATTTAGATAGATAGCTTACATAATTATTGTTTATAGTTCTTTGATGATTTTCGCTTTTAGGTTCTTGCCCATATTTCCAGTGGTAAAGGTCAAATATGTTTTCTGAATTCAAATCTTTGTCTATATTATTTTCATAAAGATGTTCAATAGAATCTTTGTAAATCCCCGCCCAATATTCAATAAAAGAGCTTAACCCCTCTGGGGTTTTACGCATATAAAACGACATTCTTTTGTCAAATTTAGTTTTCATTTTTAATGTCGTTTTTTATGTTTATTTGCTTGCATTATTAAAGCCTCTAAATAATATCTTGTCAATACTAAAACTATAGAGTCAAAAATCCAAAATCTTACGCAAATCGGCAGACACGCGCGCTCCGATATGCCCAATGACCTCTGCTGCCGCCATATTGCCCATCTTGGCACAGACCTCTAACGATTTATCGCAAACCAACCCCGCCAAAAACCCAGCCGCAAACAAATCCCCCGCTCCGGTTAAATCAATAACCGTGACAGGTTCGACCGCCACGGACATACGCCGCGCCCCGCTTGCCACAATCACACCGCCCGCGCCAATCGTACAAGCAACCAGGGCAGTTTTCTCCGCCGCCTTATCCAACGCACTCTGCAAATCGCCACCATACAAGGCAACCAGCTCGTGTTCATTGCAAAACAACGCATCCACGTGCTGCTCAATAATCTTATGAAACGCATCAAAATGCCGCTCCACACAAAACGGGTCGGACAGAGTCAAGGACACACGCCCGCCCGCCGCCTTACAGGCAGAAATCGCGACTGCAAAGGCGGCATGGCTATCGGGGCCGTCAAACCGATACCCCTCCAAATAAATCCAATCGGTATCGGCCATCTGCGCCGTGTCAATATCGGCGGGGGCGATGTGTTCGGACACCCCCAAATAAGTATTCATTGACCGCTCGCCATCGGGGGTGATTAAAATCATCGACCGCCCTGTTGCCATTTCAACATCCGTAGGGGATTTCGGCGTTTGGAAATCCACCCCTTGGGCGCGGAGGTCTTTGGCATAATTCCGCCCCAGCGTATCGTCCTTTACCTTGCCAACATAGGCAACCCGCAATCCCAACTGCCCCAAACCAGCAATCGTATTGGCGGCAGAGCCACCAGAGATTTCGCGGGTATTATCCATCAGCCCGTAAAGATGCTGGGCGCGGTCGGTATCAATCAGCTGCATAATCCCTTTTTGAATGGAGTTTTGCGTTAGAAAACTGTCTTCGCAGGGTGCAAGAATATCAACAATCGCGTTGCCAATTCCTATGATTTGGTAAGTTTTAGCCATGTGTTTTATCCTCATATTGGCATAAATCGGCCAGCAAACACTGGTCGCATAGGGGTTTGCGGGCTTTGCAAACATACCGCCCGTGTAAAATCATCCAGTGATGGGCGTGGGTTTGGAAAAATGCGGGGATATGGTCTTCTATCGCGCGTTCCACCGCCAAAACATCGGCGCCAACGGCTACACCCGTGCGATTGCCAAAGCGGAAAATATGGGTATCAACGGCTTGGGCCGGATGGCGATGCCAGACGTTCAGCACGACATTGGCGGTTTTGCGGCCAACCCCGGGCAAGGATTCCAAGGCGGCGCGGCTGGCGGGCACAATGCCTTTATAATCATCGGTTAAAATCTGGCTGAGGGTGATGATGTTTTTCGCCTTTTGCCGAAACAGCCCGATGGTTTTGATATGGTCGGTCACCGCGTCCAGCCCCAGTTCCAGCATTTTCTCGGCAGAGGGGGCGGCGGCAAACAGCGCTTTGGTCGCCTTATTCACCCCCGCATCGGTCGCCTGCGCCGATAAAACCACCGCGACCAGCAGGGTATAGGCGTTAATATGGTATAGCTCGCCCTTTGGCGCGGCGTTGTGTTTGGAGAACCGTTCGAAGATTTCAAAAACAGTGTGGTAATCGAGTTGTTTTGTCATGGGGAGTGTTTAGCGGGTTTGTGGGGGTTTGACAATAACGATTAGTTATTAGTTATTAGTTGTTAGTTATTAGTGAAAAATGGTTTGACTTTAGGCGGGTTTTAATAATCGAGAAACTAGTATAGTTGGATTGATAGGACAGCAGGGTGTGGTTGGTGTATTTAACGGAGGTAGTCTTGCAGGTGGCTTCACCGCGACAAATCCATCGCGATAATGTGGCTAAATAATTTTTTATTTTGAAAGGATAAAAGATGAATGATAAAAATAATATCGTTATTGGCGCGATTGACGTTGGTGCACCAAAAAACATTGGTTGGGCTATCATTCAAGGAAATGATGAAAAACATGGTGAAGACTTGGACGAATTCATTACTCAATTTGTTATGCAGTCAAAGAACACACCATCAGCAATCGGTTTTGAATGTCCGCTTTTTGTCCCTTATCGGGATGAACTTCAAATAATAACCAAAGCCCGAAATGGTGAGGGCAATCGTGCTTGGTCAGCAGGTGCGGGGGCAACAGTAACAACCATTGGTCTTGCAGTCGTTAGCTACACATTGCAAAAACTTAAAATGGAATGGGGCAAATCTTTTCCCAAAACAATGCTTGATTGGAATGCTTGGCAAGCAATATCACAAAGCAACCCAATGCTTGTTTGGGAAGCCTTTGTAAGTGGGGGAAATCATACAGCAACAAACGAACACTGGCGCGATGCACTACACGCGACACGCGGATTTCACAAAGCCTTTGATGATTTAGATTCGGCAAATGCAATTAAAGAAACGCCTGTGTTTTCAACTGCTGGTGCGGCAATATTACGAAGCGGGTTAAGTACGGATATTAGCCTGATTAAACAACCGTGTTTGGTTATAAAACCTTAAAATGTGGCACTGCCCCTTTTTAATCATTCATCGTTAATCACTAATCACTAATAACTAACAACTAATAACTAATAACTAGTCACCTTTCGCCCGCCATTCCTTCCAGCGTAAAAACGCGTTGCCTCCAACCAGATTAAACAGCCGAGGGGGCAGGCGACGGGGCGGCTCTTGCTCGGTAAAATAATCGCTGATATCACTGCGCGTGCCACACGCCAGCTCTGCCGCGCCAATCCCGCTTAACGTCCCCCGCGCCGTGCCTAGCCCGTTTTGCACGCAAGCCGAAAACACGCCGTCGCCCAAATCGCCCATCACCGACACTCCGTTCAAGCTTAAACACAAATGCCCAGCCCAGCTATACTGCATTTCTATCCCCGCCAAGATAGGGAAACGCTGGTCAAACTTGCGCTGATGGACACGCTTGGCTCGGGCAACTTCGCGTGCAGACGGGCGCATATTCGGCAACCAAGTCGCGCAGGTTCGCGTCACAATCCGCGCCCCGCCTTGCCCCGAATCAATACGGCGCACGGTCGTGCCCATCGGGTCTGACGGGGTAATCCCCCAACGGGTTTTGCCACCCAGTTTGCCCGCATCCTCCGCGTTCAATTCGCGAGTCATAGAGGCGTATAAAAACACCTGTATCAAGCGACCCGTCGCCACGCCAAAACTCTCCAAATGGCCGTTCGTTGCGATAATCACGCGGGGGGTGCTGACCTGCCCTTGCGGAGTTTTCACCCGCCAAGTCCCCCCGTCTTTGGTAAATCCCAAGGCGGGTGTTTGTTCAAAAATCTGCACCCCATCGCGCCCTGCCAGCCCCGCCGCCAGCCCACGGATATAGCCCGCAGGTTGCAACTGCACCGTGCCAGCCGTGAAAAGCCCCGATAAATAAAAATCACTGCCCGTTATATCTTTCATTGCCGCCGCGTCCAGTATTTCGGACGGCTCATCCAGTCCTTGTAAATACCCCGCATAGCCGATATTATGACCATGGGCGCGGGTGCTGGTCGCGCCGTTAATCTTACCGACTTCATCAAAATAATCGCCCTTTATACCGTAATCCAAAACCGCCCCACGGGCGAAATCAATCGCCGCGCGGTTCAGGCGAATGATAAGGCGGTCTTTATCCATGCTACCGCCCGAATAATCTTCCGAATTTAAATCGTGCGGTAAATCAATCATAAAGCCAGAATTGCGACCCGCCGCGCCTTGCGCGATTTGCCCTGCTTCCAGAACGACTATTTTAGCCGAGGGTTGCAATTGACGCAATCGCCTTGCGGATGATAATCCAGCAAACCCCGCCCCGATAATAACAAAATCGGCGGTGATGTTTTTAACCAAAGGCACGGGCGCGGGTTGCGCCCCCAATAAAACATTCCACGCGGCTGGCCCGGCGTGATTCGGCAAAATCTTGGCAGTATAAGATTTTTTTACCTGCCCCATTTAATCGATAAACCCATCGGTATCATCACACAAATCCACCCAAATCGTTTTTATCTGCGTATATTGATCGTGCGCCGCCAGCGAGTTATCGCGCCCGCCGAAACCAGATTGTTTATACCCGCCAAAAGGCGTGGCGATATTGCCCTCGCCAAAGCTGTTTATCGTCACAGTCCCCGCCCGTAACGCCCTTGCTGCCCGCAGACCGCGTTTGATATGGGCGGTAAATATAGACGCACAGAGCCCGTAATCGGTATCATTCGCCAGCTTAATCGCCTCATCCAAACCACTGATTTCTATCACGGATAAAATCGGTCCAAAGATTTCCTCCCGCGCCAATTTATGATTCGTATTCGGCAGTTCTATCACCGTTGGTGCAACGAATCCGTTTTTTGCCTCGCCACCAATTAACGGCGTGGGGGCCGCCTTCAAATACGAACATACTTTTTTAAAATGGTTCGGGCTAACCAACGCCCCTATACGGGTTTTTGGATCCAGAGGATCACCAACATGCCATTGGCGCAGATGGGCTTTTATCTGTTTCATCAGCGCGGGTTTCACCGATTTATGCACAAACAGCCGCGATATGGCAGAGCAGTTTTCCCCCATATTCCAAAACGCCCCCGCGACAATATGCTGGGCAACCAGAGGCAGATTTTCCGCATCATCCATAACGATACTGGGGTTCTTACCGCCCATTTCCAAAACGATTTCCTTGGCGTTCGATTCCGCCGAATAGGATAGGAATTTTTTCCCCGTTTGGGTAGAGCCCGTGAAGGACACCATATCAATATCTTTGTGTCGCCCGATGGCTTCGCCAACTTCCGCCCCCCCCGTGATGATATTTAAAACTCCGCGGGGCAACCCAGCCTCCCCCGCCAATTCCGCCAATCGCAGGGCGGTTAAACTGGTTTCAGGGGCGGGTTTCACAACCACGCAACAGCCCGCGGCCAAGGCGGGTGCAATCTTCCACGCCAACATTAACAGGGGGAAATTCCACGGCAAGACCAGTCCCGCCACGCCAATCGGCTCGCGCACGATTAACGCAAGATGGTCGCTATCGCTGGGCGCGACTTGGTCATAAATTTTATCAATCGCCTCGGCGTGCCATTTGATACAATCAATAGTCTCTGGTATATCCACCGTTTCACAATCAAAAATGGTTTTGCCACTGTCTATGCTTTCCAACACCGCCAATTCGCGCCGATTACGGGTGAGTAATTTACACAGGCGAATCAGAATATCTTTACGCTCTGACGGGGGCAAATGCGACCATCGCCCATCATCAAAAGCCGCCCGTGCACGAATCACCGCTATATCCACATCGGCGGGAGTACAGTCAGGGACAGAGCCGATGATTTTCCCCGTGGCAGGGTTTGTCGTGTTAAACCGCTTTTTACTTTTGGACGGGCGATATGTGCCGTCAATATAACAGTTTTTCGGCGGGTTGATCGCCGCCGCAATGCTTTGATATTCTTGTTTTGTCAGCAAATCCATTTTTTATTTCTCGCTTTCTATTTGTTTGATTGTGGTTTTTAATACGGTTATCACTTGTTCCAATTCGCGTTTTTCATGGGTCTGTAATTCCTGCAAGGGTGGGCGGACGCGCCCCGCATCAATCCCCGCCAAATGCACGCCGTATTTAATGGATTGAATGAATTTCCCACCCTGTTCCAATATCCGCATCAATGGCATCATCGCCGACATAATCGCCCGCCCTTTGGTGAAATCACGCTCAATCACACAGGCATTATACATGGCGATATGTTCGCTCGGCAAAAAATTAGACCCCCCGCAAACCCAAGATTTCGCCCCCCAAACAAAGAATTCCAAAGCCTGATCATCCATCCCGCAGGACAGCCGAATATGGGGATAATCCCGCGCCAATAAATGCAGACGATTAATATCGCCCGAGGATTCTTTAATCATGCAGATATTGGCGGAACGGCCGACTCTATCCAGAAACTCTGGACCCATATCCGCGCCCATCCGCCCAGGATAGTTATAAAGGATAATCGGCAAATCGGCAACCGCATCAATCGCCAGCGCGTTTGTCGCATTTTCACGCTCGGTCGGCACGGCATAAGGCGGGCTGCCCAGCAAAATCCCGTCCGCTTTTAAATCGCGTGCGCCTTGGGCAAGAATCAGCGAATCGTGGGTCAGCATCGCCCCCGTGCCAACAATAAACGCCACGCGTGCTTTGATATGTTTTTTAATAAAAGCGGCGATGGTCAGCCGTTCTTCGGGTGTTTGGGTGTAGTTTTCACCGGTTGAGCCACCCGAAATTATCCCATGCACGCCCTTATTAACAAGGGTTTTGGTGAGGTGTTCCAAGCTCTGCCAATCAACACTGCCATCAAAATGATACGGTGTGATAATCGGCGTATAAATCCCATCAAACATTTTTTTCTTTTTCCCTCTGTTGCGACCAACTTTTAGAGATGATAGACCATCACAAGACGGGTTGCAACCCATATTTTTGCCCTCTGTTGCGACCAACTTTTAGAGATGATAGACCGTCATAAGACGGGGTGCAACCTTTATTTCCCAACCAAAGCCGTCTCCACCAATTTGGCAAAAAAGCTCGCGCCAATCGGCAGCAATTCATCATTAAAATCATATTCCGGATGATGCAAGCCAGCCGACTCCCCCTGTCCCAAATAGATATACGCACCTGGGCGTTCCTGTAACATATAGGCGAAATCCTCTGACCCCATACTGGGTTTAACCGCCCGATCAACCAGGGACTCGCCCATTAACTCGGTCGCGACATCGCCAGAAAACCGTGCTTGATCGCGGTGGTTAATCGTCGGCGGATAGCCCTTTGTATAGGTCACCTCGACCTTTGCGCCAAAAGCCTCTGCCGTGTTATGAACAACGCGGATAAGGGCGGCCTGCACGCGATCTTGCACCGCCGTATTAAACGAACGTACCGTGCCGACCAAAAACGCCGTCTCTGCAATCACATTAAACGCATCCCCCGCGTGGATTTGGGTGACGGATAGCACCGCTTGCTCAATCGGGTCAATATTCCGCGCCACAATCGTTTGCAAGTTTTGCACCATAGCAGCGGCGACAATAATCGGGTCAATCGTTTCTTGTGGCATAGCGGCATGCCCGCCCAGCCCAGTTATTTTAATTTCAAACTGGTCAGAAGCCGCCATCATCGCCCCGTCATTCATCGCGAACTCCCCCACGGGGCGGTTTGGCCAGTTGTGCATGGCATAAACCTCGGCAATATCAAACTTCGCCATCATGCCGTCTTGACACATCGCTGCACCGCCGCCACCGCCTTCCTCTGCTGGTTGGAAAATCAACGCAACCGTGCCGTGGAAATTACGCGTTTCTGCCAGATATTTGGCCGCACCCAATAACATAGTCGTGTGACCATCATGACCACAGGCATGCATCAATCCGGGGCGGGTGGATTTATAGGGCAAATCACGCACCTCTTGTATCGGCAGGGCATCCATATCGGCACGAAGACCGATTGTTTTGCCAGCACCTTTACCTTTTATCAAGGCAACAACCCCGGTTTTGCCAATTCCCGTGTGGATTTCATCAACGCCAATCTCAGCCAGATGCTTTTCCACAAAAGCCGCCGTCTCATGGCAATCAAAATCCAATTCGGGATGGGCGTGTAAATGCTGCCGCCAGCCTTTCATTTCATCATAGTATTCGGCTATACGGTTAATCACGGGCATGAGTGCCTCCTTTTTAATTGAAAGTGAAAGGTCAGTTTAGCATGGACAAAGATAAAAAACAAATCGCACGGCTTTTGGCGATTATGGCACGGTTGCGCAACCCCGATACGGGTTGTCCGTGGGATATTGAGCAGACCTACGAAACCCTTGTCCCATATACTTTGGAGGAGGCGTATGAGGTAATAGATGCCGTGGAAAATGGCACGCGGGCGGATTTGCAAGCAGAGCTGGGCGATTTATTATTACAGGTGGTTTTTTACAGCCAGATTGCCGCGGAACGCGGGGATTTTGATTTTAACGCGGTGGCGGGTGGTGTGGCGGATAAGATGATTCGCCGTCATCCGCATATTTTCCCCGATGAGTCGGGGCAGGTGGAATCCCGCGATAAATCCGCCGCCCAGCAGGTTTTGGATTGGGAAAAGATTAAAACAGCAGAACGGTTGGCAAAGGGGGCAGATGGTTCGGCTTTGGCGGGAATAGCCGTGGCTCTGCCCGCGATTATCCGTGCGGAAAAGCTGCAAGGGCGGGCAGCGCGGGTTGGCTTTGATTGGGGTGATTCGGGGCAGGTTTTGGATAAGATATATGAGGAGGCGGGTGAATTAAAACAGGCCTTGGCTGTCGGGGATACGGACAACGCGGCAGAGGAGCTGGGCGATTTGTTTTTTACTTTGGTGAATATGGCGCGGCATTTGGGGTTGGACTCACAAGTGGTTCTACGCCGAGCCAATGATAAATTTACCAAGCGGTTTTTGGCGATGGAAGACGGCTTGCGACAAAAGCAAGAGGCGATTTCGGATAAGACGCTGGCAGAGCTGGAAACCCTGTGGCGGGAGGTTAAGAATGGTGAGTGATTAGTGATTAGGTGTGAGGGATACCCTTCGGGGCTTCATCATTTACATTTATACTGCTTTACTATAAATAGGCAATTTATAACGCACAAAAGCCCCGCCAAAAAAACCCACAGAAAGCCCGCCCCCCATGCTCCGTTTTTTCACCCTCCCTTTTTCTATCTCGGGCATCATCCTGCTTTGTCTTGCCACACCAACCATGGCGCAAGACATTAACATTTATTCCTATCGCCAGCCGTCGTTAATTGACCCGCTGTTGCAACAATTTGAACGCGATAGCGGTCTGCGTGTCACCATCACTTTCCTAAACAAAGGCGTGCTGGAACGATTGCGTGCTGAGGGCGACCACTCGCCCGCCGATTTAATCCTAACCTCTGATATTGCCCGCCTTCATGCGATTGTCGCGGCCGATTTAACCCAAGCCGTGGGCTCGCCCATATTAAATAAAAACATCCCCGCGCAATTCCGCGACCCCGATAATCATTGGTTTGGATTAACCGCACGGGCGCGGGCGATTTACGCCTCCAAAACCCGCGTTTCACCGAAGGAAATAACCACCTATCGTGATTTAGCACACCCAAAATGGCGCGGACGGATTTGCACACGGGCGGGAACACATCCCTATAACCTCGCCCTGACTTCGGCTTTTTTATTGCATCATGGAACGGAGGCTACGACGGCTTGGTTGCAGGGGATAAAGGCGAATCTGGCGCGAAAACCACAGGGCAACGACCGCGCCCAGATAAAAGCGATTTTTGCGGGCGCCTGTGATATCGCCCTTGGCAACACCTATTATATGGCGGAAATGCTGGCCGACCCTGACCAACGCGAAGCGGGCGAATCGGTGCGGATTGTGTTTCCCAAGTTTGAAAACGGCGGCACGCATGTGAATTTATCGGGGATAGCGATGACTCGCGCCGCGCCGAATCGCGCCAATGCGACTCGATTGATGGAGTATTTATCCACCGCCAAAGCCCAGCAGATTTATGCCGAATCCTTGGGCGAATATCCCTTAAAAGCGGGGGCAGAGCCATCTGCGTTAGTTGCCAGTTGGGGCGATGTTGCCTTTGATAATTTGGATTTAATCGCCATTGCCAAGCTACGTGGGCAAGCCCTGCGCCTGATTGAAACGGTCGGGTTTGATAGATAGAGAAAAACCGCTTGCCTTTTGTCGCATTAAAGCATAAATGTTAAGTAAGCCCGAAATGAACTATGAAAAGGAGTGTTGCCTTTGACCGCCACAGCCACATCAAAATCCGCCCAAAAACCCGTGGCAAAAACCGCCCCAAAAACACCGCGTAAAACCACAACCAAACCGCGCAAAATTGCCGCCAAAACCGACCAATCCATGTTGGCGATTGTTTTGGACTCGGCAGAGCTGGACAAAGCCTTGGATTGCGTCACGATTCCCTTGGCTGGTAAATCGGCGATAGCCGATTATATCGTGGTTTTATCTGGCACCTCTGCCCGCCATGTTGTCTCCATTTGTGAAAACATGCAAGAACGGTTAAAGCAAAACCAAATCGTCCCACGGATTGAAGGCAAAGCCCAAGGCGATTGGGTGCTGGTTGATGCGGGCGATATTATCGTCCATATCTTTCGCCCCGAGGTTCGCGAGTTTTATCAGTTGGAAAAAATGTGGCTGGAGGGTGCGGAAGTTTCCGCCCGCCCGCCAGAGGCTCTTCTTGATGCCACGCCCGAGCCGGATTTTGACCCAGAAGCGGTTAATTAAAAAACGGGTAAAAAAATGCGTATCACCATTTGTGCTGTTGGGCGGGGCAAACGCGATGCGACCCACCCGATTATTGAAGACTACATAAAGAAATTCCAAAACCTTGGGCGCGGGCTGGGGTTGTCGTCCTTGACGATAAAAGAGGTGGATGCCCAGGCCGCCAATGTATCCGCCGAATCCGCGCTTTTGATTCGCGCCCTGCCTGAAAATAGCTATGTTATCGTTTTGGATCAACGCGGTAAAAGCCTGACATCGCTGGGCTTTGCTAAGATTATCCAAACCCAACGGGATGAGGGATTGCGTGATTTAACCTTTGTTATTGGCGGGGCTGAGGGGGTGAGCCAAGCCCTGCAAACCCGCGCCAATCAAAGCATCAGCCTTGGCGCGATGGTATTTCCCCACATGCTGGCGCGGTTGATATTGGCAGAACAGCTCTACCGCTCTGCCACGATTTTGGCGAATCATCCGTATCACAGAGAGTAAAGTGCGAATAAAACGCCAATAAAGCGGGCAAAAAAGGCACAAAACACAGATTGCCTTTTGCCACCAAACCGAGTATGCTCAAATTTAACGATGCCCACACCTTGGGCCTGACCGGTGCGTTGCGCGACAGATTGACCCATTTCGGGAATCTAAACCAACTTCGTTATGACACACCCCGAACCACAGGGATAGACCCCCATGACCCCTAACTCCACCGATAAAATCGGCGTTATGCTCTGCGGACACGGCTCGCGTGCGCAATCGGCAGTGGATGAGTTCGCGACCTTAGCGACCAAAATCCCACCCTATTTGCCAAAGGATTGGCTGTTTGAATACGGCTATTTGGAATTCGCCAACCCAGTGATTCGCACGGGTTTGGATAAATTGCGCACGGCGGGGTGTACCAAAATCCTCGCCGTCCCAGGCATGCTGTTTGCCGCCATGCACGCGAAAAATGATATTCCCACGGTGCTGACCAGCTATGGGGCAGAGCACGGATTGGATGTATCCTACGGGCGCGAATTGGGCATTGATGCACGGATGATTGCCGCCGCAGGTGCGCGGATTGATACCGCGATGGCGGACGCAGACGCGCAATACGGCACGTTGCCCCGCAGTGAAACCGCACTGGTCGTGATTGGGCGCGGCGCGTCCGACCCCGATGCCAATTCCAATGTCTCCAAAATCGCGCGGATGTTGTGGGAAGGTTTGGGCTTTGGCTGGTGCGAAGTCGGCTATAGCGGCGTGACTTTCCCCTTGGTAGAACCCGCGTTAGACCACGTGGCTCGGCTGGGTTACAAACGGATTTTGGTGTTTCCGTATTTTTTATTCTCTGGTATTTTAATTGATAGGATTTATGGTTTCACCGATATTTGCGCGGCGAAATACCCTGATTTGCAGTTTGTAAAGGCGGGATATTTGGGCGACCATCCAAAGGTGTTGGAGACGTTTGTCGAGCGGATTTGTGAGCAGTTGGGCGAAATCCCTCCGCCGAATTGTGCCTTGTGCAAATATCGCACGCAGATTTTGGGGTTTGAGAGTGAAGTCGGTGCCGTCCAGCAAAGCCACCACCATCATGTCGAGGGGCAAGGCGCAAACGCCGCGGGTTCCAACGTGGCGGATTGTGCCTTGTGCGATGATTTTTGCACGGGCGCGTGTCGGTTGGATGAGGCGGCGGGGGAGCACACACATGATAATAGTCATGGGCATGGGCATGGGCATGGGCATAGTCATAGTCATGGACACTCGCACGACCACGACCATGGACATAGTCATGACCATCCTGTTTATCCCCACGCCAAACACCCCCTCGGACCAGAGAGTGCAAGAAAGAAAAAATCATGACCATGTTTGATGGATATATTATGGTGGATTGGTCGGCGGCGAATAGCCGAACAACAGGTGCAGATTCTATCTGGGTTGCCGAATTGCTAGGGGATTTGACACAAATAAAATTAATGAATTACCCAACCCGCACCTGCGTCCGTAAATATCTAAAAAGCATAATGAAAGAAGCCACTGAAAAAAATCATCGCTTACTTATTGGTTTTGATTTTCCCTTTGGCTATCCTGCTAATGCTTATAGTAAGTTTTGTTTTAAGGATTACAATAATTGGTGTAGTCTTTCGCAGTTTATACATGATAAAATTACGGATACTGATAAGAACAAAAATAATCGTTTTGATGTTGCCTCTGATTTCAATAAATGTTTCTCCGATAATAATGGTCCATTTTGGGGTCGTCCAACTGATAAAAAAAATAAAGATAAATACCCCTACTTAAAAAATGAAAACCCAAAAATATATAATGAAAAATTAATTTCGGAATTTCGCCATGTTGAAGACAAGCTAAAAGAACAAACTGGAAAACAAGCAAAATCTGTTTGGCAGTTATTTAGTGGTGTTACTGTTGGTTCGCAAACTCTAATGGGTATTCCTACTTTGCGTAAATTAAAGAAATACACGAATTGTGCGATTTGGCCTTTTGAAAGCATAGATAACAAAAGCAAACATGTGATTGCCGAAATATATCCCTCTATATGGAAAAGCAAAGAAGAGGACAAAAGAAACCTTGGGTTGGTAAAAGACGCGGGGCAAGTTAAAACTGTTGTTGAACAAATCTTCTGCCATGATAGGGACGATAGCTTGCAAGACCTTTTTAATGCACCCAATAGCTACGGTGAAAATATCACAGAAAAAGAGGGTTGGATTCTTGGTGCTGATGAGACAGGCAAACCCGCAAAACTGATTACATCTAACAGACCTTACATACTCTATGACTGATTCAATGCTCCCACTAAACTACATCCGCGACCCCGAAAAAATTTACCAACAGTCTTTTGCTATTGTGAAGGGTGAGGCCGACCTGTCGCAGTTCCCCGCCGACCAACATCCGCTTATCACGCGGCTTATCCACGCCTGTGGCATGCCTGATATTACCGATGATATTTGCCTATCAAACAATCTTATGACCACGGCGCAAACCGCGCTAAACACCAGCGCAAAAATCCTTTGCGATTGTGAAATGACGGCGGCGGGGATTATCAAACGCAAGCTACCCCGCCATACAAAAATCATAACCACCTTGAATGATGCGACCACCCCGACCCTGGCAAAACAAATCCAAAACACCCGTAGTGCGGCGGCGGTTGAGCTCTGGCAGCCGCATATTAAAGGCGCAATCATAGCCATCGGCAACGCCCCAACCGCCCTGTTTCATCTGCTGGAATTGCTGGCGGAGTGGCAGGAAAAACCCGCATGTATTTTGGGATTTCCTGTCGGCTTTGTCGGCGCGGCCGAGAGCAAAATCGCATTGGCGAACAACCCGTTTAACATCCCCTTTGCCACGCTTCATGGACGACGCGGAGGCACGGCAATTACCGCCGCCGCCGTCAATGGGCTGGTCAGTGGATTGGGGGTTTAATATGAAAAACCCGTGGCTTCATATTATCGGCATAGGCGAGGATGGCTTGGAGTCGCTCCTCCCCCTTGCCCGCACCGCATTAAAAACCGCCGATATTATCATCGGTGATTCGCGCCATTTGAACGCGGTGAAAGATTTCACGCCCAGCGCAAAACAAATCCCATGGCCTAGCCCCTTTGACGCATTAACCGATACGGTTTTATCGCATCAAAACGATAGGGTCGCCCTTCTTGCCACGGGCGATCCGCTCTGGTATTCCATCGGGGCGATTTATGCACGGCTCATCACACCCGAAGATATTATTTTTTATCCGCAAATATCCGCCTTTCAATGGGCGGCGGCGCGGATGGGCTGGAGCTTGGCGGGGGTGGAAACTTTGAGCCTGCACGGTCGCCCCCTGCAAACAATCATCCCGTTTATTCAGCCAAACCAACGCCTGCTTATCCTAACCGATGCAAACAGCAATCCGCAGGCGGTTGCCGAACTTTTAACCACGCACAATTATGGCAATTCCAAACTATCGGCGCTGTCGCATTTGGGCAGTCCCCGTGAAAAACAATTCCACGGCTTGGCGAAAGAGTGGAGCGAAACCGTCCCCGATTTTCATACTCTTGCGATTCATTGTATCGCCGATAAAACCGCAATTCCAACGCCGAAGACAGGCCTGCCTGATGGCTGTTTTACCCATGATGGCACGATGACCAAACAAGATATTCGCGCGATAACTCTGGCGAAATTAATCCCCTTGCCACGTGCGAGGTTGTGGGATGTGGGCTGTGGCTGTGGCTCTGTCGCGATTGAATGGATGCGCAGCGCGCGGGGGGCAACCGCGATTGGTATTGAACCGCGCGAAGATAGACGCGCCCTGACCGCGCAAAACGCACTGGCACTTGGCACGCCCAGTTTGGATATTCGGGCCGGGCATGCGCCCGCGGCTTTGATAGATTTACCCACCCCCGATGCGGTTTTTATTGGCGGCGGAGTCTCCGTGGAGACCGCCGAATTTTGCCTGAAGGCTCTGCCACCATCGGGGCGACTGGTTTGCAATGCGGTGACCTTGGAATCCGAACAAATATTGGCGGATTTATACATGCGGTTTGGCGGTCATTTAACGCGTTTGCAATGCGCACGGGCCGAACCTATTGGCAGTAAAATCGGCTGGCGAGCTGCGATGCCCGTCACCCAGTGGAGCATTATAAAATCATGAAAAAAGGCATCCTATACGGTCTCGGGCTGGGCCCGGGCGATCCCGAATTGATAACATTAAAGGCGCATAATTTGATTAAAACTGCCCGCGTCATTGCCTATCCAACGCTGGAGTCTGGCGCGAGTTTTGCCCGTTCCATCATTGCCGATTTCCTGCCCAAAGAGGTAGAGGAAATCACCATCCCAATCCCGATGAGCAATACGCGGGAGCTGGCACAGGCCGCCTATGATACAGGTGCAAAACAAATTGCCGAGCGATTAAACACAGGCACGGATGTTTTGGTATTGTGTGAGGGTGACCCATTTTTCTATGGCTCTTTTATGTATTTATTCGCGCGACTGGCACCGCAATTTGACACGCGGGTTATCGCGGGGGTGACGTCTCTGTCCGCCTGTGCCGCCGCGATTCCCGCCCCCCTTTGTGCGCGGAATGAAACCCTGACGGTTATTCCTGCGCCGATGGAGGCGGCAGATTTGATGGCGACAATAAAGGCGGCTGGCTCTTGCGCGATTATTAAATTGGGGCGACATTTGCCAAAGGTTCAGGGGATTTTGCGCGACTTGGGGTTAGAGGATTACGCGACCTATATTGAACGCGCGACCCTGCCCACGGAGAAAATAATGCCCTTGGCAGAGACCTGCGATCCCGCCCCGTATTTTTCTATGATTATCGTTAATAAAGGAAGCGACCCATGGCTGTAAAATCGTCTATGAAAAACTCTGTAAAACCCGTCATCTTATGCCTATCTGCGGGTGGGGAATCCGTGGCAAAAACCCTTGCCAAATCGCACGGCTTTGCGATTCACGGACGCTCTGGGCGGGTGAAAACCGCCGATGTTTTCTTTGATAATACGCTGGAACATATCGCCAGTTTATTTTGTGCAGGCACACCTATCATCGGGCTTTGCGCGGCGGGGATTCTTATCCGAGCGGTTGCCCCGCACCTGCGTGATAAAAAAACAGAGCCGGCGATTATCGCGATATCAGATGATGGGAAAAGCGTCATTCCCCTGCTGGGCGGGCATCACGGTGGCAATAATTTGGCGCGGAAAATTGCCGCGGATTTGAACGGACACGCGGGGATTACCACGGCGGGTGATATTGCCTTTGGCGTGGCTTTAGATGAACCGCCAATAGGCTGGCGTTTGGGAAATCCCCATGACGCGGCGGGGTTTATGGCGAATATATTGGCACAGCGAGACGCAGGAGTCGCAGTGGATTTTCAAGTGGAAACCGATGAAATAAAAACATGGCTCGCTCCCCTATTAAATTCCACCGCCCCACATTTAAAAACACATTTAAAAATAACCTGCACCGATAAACCGATGATGGGCGATGAGAGCCATTTGATTTTTCATCCGCAAAATTTAGCCCTTGGGTTGGGCTGTATCCGTGGCGCGGACATAAACGAAATCTGGGATTTAATAACAGACACTTTACGCACCAATACCCTATCGCCATTTTGTATCGCCTGCCTCGGCTCGCTGGATGTGAAGGCGGACGAAGCCGCATTAAACGCTGTCGCGATAAAATTAAATATCCCCTATCGCGTATTCAGCGCGGCGGAGTGTGAGACGCAAAAACACCGCCTAACCTCCCCATCAAAAACCGTCTTTGCCGAAGTTGGATGTCATAGCGTATCCGAGGCCTCTGCCATGTTAATCGCCAATGGCGACCTTATCGTGCCAAAACAAAAGAACATAAATGCAACCTGCGCCCTTGCCAAATCCCCCGCGCCAATAACCGAAATAAACGGACGCAAACGCGGACAATTGGCGTTAATCGGTATCGGGCCAGGGCAGGCGGAATGGCGCACGCCAGAGGCGTCTCGTCTCATCGCACAAGCAGACGAATTGGTCGGCTACGGATTTTATATTGACCTTTTGGGCGCGGCGGCACGGGGCAAAACCCACAAACCATTCCCATTGGGGGCAGAGGAAGACCGCTGTCGTTACGCCTTGGAACAGGCGGCAAAGGGAAAAAATATCGCGCTGATTTGCTCGGGCGATTCGGGGATTTACGCCATGGGTGCGCTGGTGTTTGAACTGCTGGATTGTGATAAAACCCTATCCCCCGCCGCGAAAAGGGTTGAGGTTTTATCGGCGCCAGGTATCAGTGCTTTACAGGCGGCGGCGGCGCGAATCGGCGCACCTTTGGGGCATGATTTCTGTGCGATTTCTTTGTCGGATTTATTGACCCCCCGCGCCGATATTATCAATCGTTTACGCACCGCCGCGCTGGGCGATTTTGTTATCGCCCTGTATAATCCCGTATCAAAAACCCGCACCGAATTGTTGAATACCGCACGGGAGATTTTACTGGAACACCGCCCATCGAACACCCCCGTTTTGATTGCCAGAGCCTTAGGACGGGCGGAAGAATCCCTGCGAATCGTTAATCTGGGCGATTTACAAACCAAGGATGTTGATATGATGTGTCTGGTTCTTATCGGGGCGAAAAACACCAAAGCCCTGCAAACGGGCGATGGGCGGGTGCGGCTTTATACACCTCGCGGCTACGCTGCCAAAAATAAAAATACCACTGCTGAGAAAAAAGGAAATTAAAATATGACCGTTTATTTTATTGGTGCTGGGCCGGGCGATCCAGAGCTGATTACCCTCAAAGCCCAACGTTTGATTCGGGCGTGTCCCGTGTGTCTCTATGCTGGTTCGCTAGTGCCAGAAGCGATAATTAAACAAGCCCCCAAAGACGCAATCATCCGTGATACCGCCGCCATGACTCTGCAAGACACCCACGCAATCATCAAAACCGCCAGCCAAAAAAACCAAGACGTCGCCCGCGTTCATTCGGGCGACCCATCGCTTTACGGCGCGATTGCCGAACAAATCCGCCTGTTAAAAGCCGACGGAATTGATTATCAAATCATCCCAGGTGTGCCAGCCTATGCCGCCGCCGCGGCCGTATTGGGGCAGGAATTAACCATCCCCGAAATCGCGCAATCCATCGTTTTAACCCGAATGTCGATGCAATCGACTTCCATGCCATCGGGCGAGACCTTGGATAATTTTGCCCGCACGGGTGCGACCTTGGCGATTCATCTGGCGATTCGCAATATGCGAGAAATTGAACGGGTGCTGACCCCGCATTATGGTGCGGACTGCGCCGTGGTGGTTGCCTATCGCGTTGGCTGGCCTGACCAGTTAATTCTGCGAGGCACGCTATCCACGATTCGCGACTTGGTACGCAAAGCGAAAATCACCCGCACCGCGTTGATTCTGGTCGGACCTGCTTTGGATGATTCCCTGCACGAATTTAAGGACAGTGCGCTCTACGATGCCGATAAACCCCATGTTTTGCGCCCGGTTAAAGGCGCGACTTTGATAGAGGATTTTAACACATAAGCCACGCCCATGATTAAAACCTTTCACGATAGCTTTGCCCTAAAAACTCCGTTTGTTTTATCACGCGGGGCGAAAACCACGGCCGAAGTCGTGCGGGTGGAAATCACGCGGGGGGGCGTTACAGGGCGCGGCGAATCTGTGCCTTATGCACGGTATGGGGAGTCCGTGGAATCGGTTATCGCGCAGATAAAGACCCTGCCCGCCAAAACAACCCTTGCCCAATTACAAACCCTTCTGCCCGCAGGGGCGGCGCGGAATGCGGTGGATTGTGCGCTCTGGGATTTGTGGGCAAAGCAAACGGGTAAAGCAGTTTGGCAAAAGCTGGGTTTGGCGAAACCCACACCGCAAACCACGACTTTTACCCTGTCTTTGGATACCCCCGATGCCATGTATAAACAGGCAAAAGCCGCGCAAAAATATCCGATTTTGAAAATAAAACTGGGCGCGGGGGCTACCGATTGCGAGTGCCTATCCGCCGTTCGCCGTGCCGTGCCAGAGGCTAAATTAATCGTTGATGCGAATGAGGGGTGGGATGCAAACGATTATATCCGTCTTTTGCCGACCTTACAACAAACCAACGTTTGGATATTGGAACAGCCTTTTCCCGCCGATAATGACGCGATTTTAACCGATTTACCCCGCCCGATTTGCGTCTGTGCCGATGAATCTTGCCATACCGCAAAAGACCTCGTGCATTTGATAAAAAAATATGATATGGTGAATATCAAATTGGATAAGACTGGCGGGCTCAGCGCGGCGGCGCGGCTTTACAAATCCGCCCGTGCCTTGGATTTTGCGATTATGGTTGGCTGTATGGTTGGCACTTCGCTGGCCATGGCACCTGCGGTTTTGCTGGCAAGCGATTGCACGGTGGCAGATCTTGACGCGCCGTTGTTATTGGCGCGGGATCGCGTGGCAGGCTTATCTTATAAAGGCGGATATGTTCATCCGCCACACACAAACCTTTGGGGGAATGAAAATGAATAATGAGAGAATAGTCTATGTCAATGGCGATTGGCTGGCCGAATCTGACGCAAAAATATCGGTCTTTGACCGTGGGTTTTTAATGGCCGACGGTGTTTATGAAGTGACAACCGTGCTGGACGGCTGTTTGATTGATTTTGACGGGCATGTGCAACGTTTGCATCGCTCTCTGGCGGAATTAAATATGCGCACCCCGTGTTCCGAGGCGGATCTTTTGGCGATTCATCGCGATTTGGTGGCAAAGAATAATTTGTCTGAAGGCACGGTTTATCTGCAAATAACCCGCGGTGTTGTTGATCGTGATTTTGTCCAAGATAATACACCCGCACCGACATTGGTTCTTTTCACGCAAGAGAATAATTTAATCAATAGCCCCGCCGCCACACGCGGTTTGCGGGTGATGACTCTGCCTGATTTGCGCTGGCATAGGCGTGATATTAAAACCATACAACTGCTCTATCCCTCCATGGCGAAAACCGCGGCAAAGGCGGGTGGGTTTGACGATGCGTGGTTGGTGGAAGATGGGTTTATCACCGAAGGCTCTTCCAATAACGCCTATATTGTTAAGGACGGTGCGATTATCACCCGCCAGTTAAGCCACGATATTTTGGCAGGGATTACCCGCAGGGCGGTGCTGGATGTTGCGGGGGAACACGGATTAAAAGTGGTGGAACGGGCGTTCAGTTTGGACGAGGTTATGGCCGCGCAGGAGGCGTTTATCACCAGTGCCTCTACCTTTGTTTTGGGGGTGGTCGGTGTCGATGATAAACAAATTGGCAACGGGCAGGTGGGCGATTTAACCAAACGTCTGCGGGAGTTGTATATTGAAAATGCACAGAGACTTGCCAAATAATGAAACCGAAAAAACCCGATAATAACAAACGCATTGCCGAAAATCGCCGCGCACGATATGATTATGCGGTGGAGGATACTTTGGAATGCGGCATGATGTTAGAGGGCTCAGAAGTGAAATCTTTACGCGAAGGGTCTGCCAATATAGCCGAGTCCTATGTCGCGGTTGAGAATGGCGAGCTATGGTTAATCAACGGTTATATCGGTGCCTATAAACAGGCAAAAACTTTCGGGCATGAAGAAAAGCGGCGGCGCAAATTATTAGCATCACGCCGTGAAATCGCAAAATTATTCCAAGCAACAGGACGGCAAGGCATGACCCTCGTGCCATTAAAAATGTATTTTAACGACCGCGGTCGGGTGAAAATCCTAGTCGGAGTTGCCAAAGGCAAACAAAAAGCCGACAAGAGAGAAACCGAAAAACAACGCGATTGGGCAAAACAGAAGTCTCGCCTCATGCGCGGGAATTAACGATTAACGATTAGTGATTAGTGATTAATGATTAATGATGCCCTTTGGGTCTTCGTAATCGCTATGCGATACCGACCAGCGTGGTCTTTTGTGCGTAGCCCCCGCTTCGCGGGAGCATGCCAAAAGCCCTTGGGTTTCAAGACTATAGTTATTTCTTAAATTTATTTAGACACTATACAAGACGCTGAGCCAAACCCCAGCCAAAAAATAGCCCGTCCAGCTCTCCGCAGGAGGGGTGGGCGGGCGGGCGACATTTCGAAGTGGCTTGCCACAAAGAAATGGCGCAACAAAAAACCTCTATCCTTAACCTCTCATAACCAGCCCCCAATTCTTAACAACCAATCACTAATAACTAACAACTAACAACTAATAACTAAACCCTCTTGGCTTTTTCGTTTTTTTTGCTATTATATTAAATGTCGCCACTTTTCAAACCCTCAAAAAAACCACGAGAAAATCCATGCCCTCTAAAGAAAACCCACCCGCACAAAAAAAGTTCCAAAAAATCCTTATCGCCAATCGGGGTGAGATTGCGATTCGCGTGATGCGAGCCGCCAATGAAATGGGCAAGAAAACCGTTGCCGTTTATGCCAAAGAGGATAAACTGGGGCTACATCGGTTTAAGGCGGACGAAGCCTATCCTATCGGTGAAGACTTGGGACCAGTCGCCGCCTATCTGTCCATCCCTGAGATGATTCGCGTGGCAAAAATGGCGGGTGCGGATGCGATTCATCCGGGCTATGGTTTGCTGTCGGAAAACCCTGATTTTGTTGATGCGTGTGATACGGCTGGGATTTGTTTTATTGGACCAAAGGCAAAAACCATGCGGCAGTTGGGCGATAAAGCCTCTGCCCGTAAGGTGGCGATTGCCGCAGGTGTGCCCGTGGTTCCTGCCACAGAGGTTTTGCCAGATGATATGAAACAGGTGCATAAAATGGCGGAGGCAGTCGGCTATCCCTTTATGTTAAAGGCCAGTTGGGGCGGTGGCGGGCGCGGCATGCGCCCCATTTTCAAACCCGAAGAACTGGAAGAAAAGGTAAAGGAAGGCAGGCGTGAAGCCGAAGCCGCCTTTGGCAATGGTGAGGGGTATTTGGAACGGCTTATCCGCCGTGCGCGTCATATAGAGGTGCAGATTTTGGGCGATAGCCACGGCAATATCTATCATTTATATGAACGCGATTGCACGGTTCAAAGGCGCAATCAAAAGGTTGTGGAACGCGCCCCCGCGCCCTATTTAACCGATAAACAGCGCAATAATATCTGCGAATTGGGGCGGAAAATCTGCGCCCATGTTGGCTATGAATGCGCGGGGACTGTGGAATTCCTTATGGATATGGACACAGAAGAGGTGTTTTTTATCGAAGTCAATCCGCGTGTTCAGGTGGAACACACGGTCACAGAAGAGGTTACAGGGATTGATATTGTCCGCGCCCAAATCCGTATAGCCGAAGGTGCAACCCTGCCCCAAGCCACGGGTGCCAAAACCCAAGCCGATATTAAATTAAACGGGCATGCCTTGCAAACCCGTATCACCACCGAAGACCCGCAAAACAATTTCATCCCCGATTATGGGCGGATTAGTGCCTATCGCTCTGCCACGGGGCCGGGGATTCGCCTTGATGGGGGAACGGCGTATTCTGGCGCGGTTATCACGCGATATTATGATAGTCTATTGGTCAAAGTCACCGCCCATGGACCCAGCCCAAAACGGGTTATTGCGCGGATGGATCGTGCTTTGCGTGAGTTCCGTATTCGCGGCGTTTCCACGAACATAGCCTTTGTCATTAACCTGTTAAAGCACCCCACGTTTTTGGATAACAGCGTCACCACAACCTTTATTGATAACACGCCCGATTTGTTTTATTTCAAACCACGGCGTGATCGGGCGACTAAGATTTTGAATTATATCGCCGATGTTACCGTCAATGGTCATACGGATGTATCGGGGCGCACCCGTCCCGCACGGGCTTCTGCACCGATAAAACTGCCGAAAAATCAAGGGGAAACCTTGCAAAAAGGCAGCCGAGATTTGCTGTTGGAAAAGGGTGCAAAGGGTGTGGTTGATTGGATGGCAAGCCAAGAAAAACTGCTGATAACCGATACAACCATGCGCGATGGTCACCAATCCCTGCTGGCGACTCGTATGCGTAGTTTTGATATGGTGCAGGTTGCCGATGCCTACGCCCATAACTTGCCAAATTTGTTTTCTGTGGAATGCTGGGGGGGTGCAACCTTTGATGTCGCCTATCGGTTTTTGCAAGAATGCCCGTGGCAACGCTTGCGTGATTTGCGTCGTCGTATGCCGAATCTGCTAACCCAAATGTTGTTACGTGCGTCAAACGGGGTGGGCTATACGAACTATCCGGATAATGTCGTTCGCGCCTTTGTTCATCAATCTGCCGAGACGGGCGTGGATGTGTTTCGGGTGTTTGACAGTTTAAACTGGGTGGAAAACATGCGGGTTGCCATGGATGCGGTGATTGAAACCGGGCGGATTTGCGAAGGCACGATTTGTTATACGGGGGATATTTTAAACCCCGACCGCGCCAAATATAATCTGGCGTATTATGTGAAAATGGGTAAGGATTTGAAATCTGCGGGCGCGCATATTTTGGGATTAAAGGATATGGCGGGTTTGTTAAAACCTGCCGCGGCGCGTGTTTTGATAAAAACATTAAAGGATGAAATCGGTCTGCCGATTCATTTTCACACCCACGATACCAGTGGTATAGCAGGGGCGACTATTCTGGCAGCGGCAGAGGCTGGGGTGGATGCTGTGGATGTCGCCATGGATGCGTTTTCGGGTGGCACTTCGCAGCCCTGTTTGGGTTCTATTGTCGAAGCCTTGCGCCATACTCCGCGTGATACGGGGCTGGATATAAACAATGTGCGCGAGATTAACGGGTACTGGGAAAAGGTTCGTGCGCTTTACGCGCCGTTTGAAAGCGGGCTATCGGCGCCCGCGTCAGAGGTGTATTTGCACGAGATGCCGGGCGGGCAATTCACCAATCTAAAGGCGCAGGCGCGGTCTATGGGACTAGAGGATAGATGGGATGAGGTCGCAACCGCCTATGCCGAAGTCAATCACATGTTCGGTGATATTGTTAAAGTTACGCCGTCTTCCAAAGTCGTTGGCGATATGGCATTGATGATGGTCACCCAAGGGCTGAGCCGCGGGGATGTGGAAAATTCGTCTGCGGAATTGGCTTTCCCCGAATCCGTGGTTGATATGATGAAGGGTAATCTTGGGCAACCTCCAGGTGGATTTCCGCCCGCATTGGTGAAAAAAGTCTTAAAGGGCAAAGCCGCCGCGACCACGCGACCAGGCGAGCACCTTGCCCCCTTGGATTTGGAAAAAACCCGCAAAATGCTATCGGATAAACTGGATGGGCAGGTGATTGATGATGAGGATTTAAACGGGTACTTGATGTATCCAGAGGTTTTCCTAGCCTATCACGCCGCCCATGATATTTATGGTCCGGTGCGGACTTTGCCGACTTATACTTATTTTTACGGCATGCATTCGGGCGAAGAAATATCGGCAGAGATTGACCCAGGCAAGCGGTTGGAAATCCAACTGATTGCTGTCGGGGAGACGGATGATGAAGGCAAAACCCGCGTGTTTTTTGAACTGAACGGGCAGCCGCGAACCGAGCGGGTGGTTAATCGCTCGGCACACGCGACGACGCAACAACGCGCCCAAGCCGACAGCGATAATCCCTGCCATATCGGCGCACCGATGCCTGGGGTTATTTCTTCGGTCGTGGTGGCGGAAGGTGGCTCGGTGAAGTCCGGCGATATTCTTTGCACGATAGAGGCGATGAAGATGGAGACAGGAATCCACGCCGACCGCGATAGCAAGGTGAAGAAAATCCACGCCCCAGCAGGCACACAGGTGGATGCCAAGGATTTGGTGATAGAGCTGGAATAGTTTTTTTGCTGTTTTTTGCTTTTGGGGTCTTGACAATAAAAATCTTTTATACAAAATATGATTTACAACCTAAAGTTAATATAAGGATTTACATAAATGACACAATTATCAGAGCAATCAAAGCCTTATCGCGAAAGATTGGCGAGCAGAACACAAGAGCGGGATATTCTTCGAATTTCGGGGGTTCTTGGTAAAACTGGTTCGACTGAAGAAAAAAATCTTGCAGTATCAGAAATTCTTAAATGGGTAAAAAAATGTGTTAAAACAGACATCCCCACCCATGCCTGGGATGGCAAAAGTTTTGAACTGCTGCTCGATAGAGGAAATACAGATTGTTTTGCTTTTTCTATAGACGATTCAATGATTTGGGGAGTTCGAACAGAGGATAAAAAGACCCCTGGTAGAACATGGATAACCGAAATTATTTTAGAAAAAAAACCAAATGAGGCGATACGAATCGGGCTTCGGTTGTTGCTCACGTCAGATGATATGGATGATAATTTTTCTCCAACTACACCAGGATGTATAAAAAAACTTATTGAAACGGTTGGAGTATATTCTGCAACAAACAAATTTTTTGCAACAAGTAGAGATATTAATGATAAGGATTCGTATATGGAATTTGAAGACCATCTTTTGAATCCTAACCGCCAAACACCATTGATAGTTATTAGCGGTGATTCAAAAGCAAAAAATTACGCAATTGATCCTCAAAAAATTGCAAAGGCTGTAACAGGAATTGCACATGTTTATTGCTTAAATCCTGAAAAAGCATGGTCTCTTTCAGAAAAAGTTGGAAAAACTTTATCTGTTTTTGATGGCGGGATTCGTGTCTATATGCCGGGCTTTGATGAAAGTGCAAATCCGAGGGCGCATCGATTGGTCACAAGGTTATTTTTAAAAAACAACAAAAGAAAGAACTTTGCTATAAGGGAATTACACCGTTTAGTTGCGCAAGATAGTATTCGCAAAAATCGGTTAGGACGAGAAATTTTAAGTTATTCTTCTGTTAATAGTTTAAGATTAGAAAAAGAAACTAAAAAATTAGAAACGGACGCCGCAAAATTAGAAACGGAAACAAAAAAACTTAAAATTAAATCACAAAAAGATAGCGAGTTAGAACAGTCACTTCGTAATCAAATAATTTCTTTAGAAAAAGATGTTGTTAGATTAGATGACCAAATGAATCAATCCCTTGATTTGGCTGCTCAAAACGAGGAACGTGCAGAGAATGCAGAAGAAGATAAAAAGGGACTTATTTATCAAGTACAAATTCTTAAAGAGTTTATTAAACAATCTGGTGAAGAAGTTCCACAATCAACATATCCAGATAATTGGAAGAAAGTAGCGGCATGGGTTCAAGAAAATTTATCAGGTCATTTAGAACTGACTGCCTCGGCAAAAAAAGGTCTTAAGAATTCCCAATATGAATTAATAGAAATGGTTTGTAAATGTCTTGAATGGCTTGCTTATGATTATAGAAGAGTACGTATGACAGAAGGTGGTGGTGATGAGGCAAAAAATAATTATAGATTATATGAAGGTATTTTGAATAGTTTATGTGGTGGCCATGAGTATGAATTTGAACACGAAGGGCAAAAATATAAGGCAGATTGGCATATTAAAAATGGGGGCAACACACGAGACCCCAAGAGATGTTTGCGAATCTATTATACGTGGGATGAATCTTCTAACATGATAATTGTTAGCGATTTACCAGCGCATCAAGAAACACCAATTAGTTAGTCATTACTAACTTTCAATGGTTTATAAAAATGCCTATTCCATATCAAAAAATTCTGGTGATGACCGATATTCATCTGCTCGGTGCGGGCAAAACCATTATCGGGCTTGATCCGTATGCGCGGTTTTGTGCGGCTTTAACCCACGCTCGCGTGCATCACCCCGATGCGGTGCGGTTAATTTTAACCGGGGATTTAACCGATACCGGCAAGCCTGACGAATACCAAAGGCTGCGCTCTGCACTAAAAGATTTTGATATTCCGACCAGTTTTTTAATCGGTAACCACGATCGCCGTGCCGAGTTTCGCACGGCGTTCCCCGATGCGCCCGTGGATGAAAACGGGTTTATCCAATCGGTTGTTGATTTGGGTGATACGGTTTTGGTCTGCTTGGATACGGTCAATGATATCGCCCCCGACCGCGACCATAGCGGGGTTTTCTGTCAAAAACGCCGCGATTGGTTGGTGCGGGTTTTGTCGGCTACCCGTGAAAAACGCGTGCTTATTTTCATGCATCATCCGCCGTTTCAGGTGGGTTTTGCCGGGATGGATGCGATTGCTTTGCATGATGGCGGGGCTTTTATCCAGCTTTTGCAGGGGTTTGATATTGCCCACCTTATCGCCGGGCATGTTCATCGCACGATTTCGGGCAGTACCGCAGGGCTCAGTTTTTCTATGTTTAAAAGCACGTGTCATCAAATGCCGATGGATATGACCGCCACAAATACGATGCTGAGCGTTGATGAACCCGCCGCCTATGGTATTATTTTGTTGGGTAAGGACAGCGTGATTGCCCATAGTGATGATTTTGATATCACGGCGGGGGGCTAGGGTGTGAAAATAAATGATAAATTTACCGATTCGGGGTTTTTAGGGGTTGTGTTTTGTGTCATTCGGGGTTAAAACCAGCCCCGATGGTGCGGGCGTAGCTCAGGGGTAGAGCATAACCTTGCCAAGGTTAGGGTCGTGAGTTCGAATCTCATCGCCCGCTCCAGTTTTTATGATAGGCATAGTTTCTATGGAAATCATACTTGGCATTCTTTTTTAATATCAAAGCCCGTAAGGGCAGTTTTGCTTGTGCAAAAATCCCCCTCTGCCAAAGAACTGGGGATTTTGTGAAGTGTGAATTTTGGGAAATATGATTAAACGCAAAAAATAATTTATCACTAATAATAACTAAAAACTAAATAGTTATGCACGCCACGCAACACCAAATTGCTTTATTGTCTCTTGTCGTTATGCCATGGATACCCCATATATCCCCTATCAGCCCATAACAACAAGAAAAGGATATTATCAATGGCAATTCTAACCCAACGTTCGCTTAATCTAAAACCGCTCCACACAGCTCTCACCAGATTTACCACATGGTTTGTCGCGCTTGGTGATGCCTATTCACGGCGGGATGAGTTTGAACGGATGAACGCGCTCAGCGATACCGAATTACACACAAACTATGGGATTGAACGGCGCGATATTGCCGCCTATATCTTTCGCGATAAAATCGCCTAGATTAAAAAAATCGGCAAAACGGGGTTAGAGCGGATAATACCGCCCTCCGTTTTTCGCCATATCACATAGCCCCTTTGGCGGGGCAAACCGCGCACCAAACCGCAGCGTTAAATCATTGCAGATTTCCACGGCTTGGGCGGTACCCAACATATCCACCCAGCTGAACGGGCCGCCCGACCACGGCATAAACCCCCACCCGAGAATCGCCGCCACATCGCCTTCGCGTATATCCATTAACACTCCGTCTTCAAAAGCACGAATAGCCTCCAACGTCTGGGCAAACGCCATACGATGCTGGATGGTGGTTAAATCCAGTGCATCGGGCTTCACAGGCCATTCCTTGCCCAGCCCCTGCCATAAACCAGCCCGTCGACCCTTGTCATCATACTCATAAAACCCCGCGCCGTTCTTACGCCCTAGTCGGTTTTCCTTCGCCAATTTGAATAAAATATCATCGGCTGCGCTGGCGTGATAGTCGTCGCCCAATGCGTCTTTCGTCGCCTTTATGATATTCACGCTTAAATCAATGGAAATCTCATCGGTCAGTTGCAAGGGGCCAACAGGCATCCCCAACAGACGCGCGGCGTTTTCAATCAGTGCGGGTGATACTCCCTCGGCAATCATGGAAATCCCCTCATTCGCATAGGGCAAAATACACCGATTGGCGTAGAAAAACCGTGCGTCATTAACGACTATCGGGGTTTTTTTGATTTGGGCGGTGAAATCCAGAGCCTTGGCAACCGCGATATCCCCCGTGTTTTTGCCTTTAATAATCTCCACAAGGTTCATCTTATGAACTGGGCTAAAGAAATGAATCCCAATATAATTCGCGGCATTTTGCGCGACTTTCGCCAGCTGGGTTATCGGCAGGGTAGAGGTGTTGGTGGCAAAAACAACATCCCCCGCCAGATGGGTTTGCGCCAGTTGCGTGGCTTTGGCCTTTATATCGGTCTGTTCAAACACCGCCTCGACAATCAAATCACACCCTTTTAGGGCAGCAAAATCGGTACTGGGCGTGATACGGGCAAGGATTGCCTCCTTTTGCGAAGCCGTTATTTTACCACGATTTATCCCATCGGTTAGGATTTTATCAACCGCAGCCATGCCTCGCGTCAAACCCGCTTCATCGCGGTCAATCAAAACCACATCAATCCCGGCACGGGCGGACACGAAAGCTATCCCCGCGCCCATCATCCCCGCGCCCAAAATACCCAGCCGTTTGGTCGGCATGGGGGGGATGTCTTTGGGTCGCACCGCGCCTTTTTCCAAGGCTTTTTTGGAGGTAAAGAGCGTGTTTATCATCGCCGAAGACGACGGATTCATCAATATATGGGCGAACCATCGCGCCTCTATCCTTATCGCCACATCAAACGGCACGGACGCACCCTCATAAATCGCGCTCAGCATATTCTGCGCGGCAGGATAAACCCCCATCGTATTGCCATGCACCATGGCGGAGGCACCAACATAACGCATAAACCCACCGGCACTATATGGCACACCGCCAGGGATTTTAAACCCCTTCACATCCCACGGTTTAACGATATCCGTATCGCTCGCGGTTTTCACCCAGTCTTTGGCGGATTTAATCACATCGCCCGTGCAGACTTCATCAATCAATCCCAAGGTTTTCGCCTTTTGTGGCGGGTTTAACTGCCCTTGTAATAAAATCGGTGCAGCCATCATGAGATCCATTTTGCGGGTTATACGGGTTGTGCCACCGGCCCCCGGAAATATCCCAATCAGGATTTCGGGCAGACCGATTTTCGCCTTTGGATTGTCAGCTGCAAAAATCCTATGACACGCCAAAGCCAGCTCTAACCCAATACCCAAAGTCGTGCCACTTAACGCCGCGGCAATCGGTTTGCCACCTTGGTTTTTCGCATCCATCCCGCCGCGTTCAATTTTGCGCAAAATCCGATGAAACCCCATAATTCCGTCAAACAGCCCTTTGGCAGGGTTATCGCCCGCATCCGCCGCCATGGTTTTTATCACATTTAAATCCATGCCAGCGGCGAAATCGGGCTTGCCAGAGGCAATCACCGCGCCTTTGATTTTATCATCGGACAGGACAGTGTCAATCAACGCGTCCAGTTGCAAGGCACTGGTCATGTTTAAGATATTTATTGATTTATTCGGGCAATCCCAAATAATAGTGGCAATCCCGTCCGTATCAACGGTCATGGTGAAATCTATAGGTGCGGTTTTAGGGGCGGTCATCTTTGTTTCCTTTTGCTTGATAGTCATAATTTAAACCCGTTCTATACCCGTTCTATAATCGTGGCAACACCCATGCCAGAGCCGATACACATCGCCACCAGCCCAGTGGCTACATCTCGCCGTTCCATCTCATCCAGCAGAGTTCCCAATATCATCGCCCCAGTCGCGCCCAAGGGATGCCCCATGGCTATCGCCCCGCCATTCACGTTTAGGCGGTCGTCATTCAGATTAAAGTGCTGCATAAAACGCAAAACCACGGCGGCAAAGGCTTCATTCACCTCAAACAAATCAATATCATTCAGGGTCATTTTCGCGGTTTTCAGGATTTTTTCGCACACAGGAATCGGCCCCGTTAGCATAATAGTCGGATCAGTGCCGATTTTGGCGGTGGCAACAATCCGCGCACGAGGTTTTAACCCGTGGTCTTTGCCGAATTGTTCCGAGCCAAGCAAAACCCCCGCCGCACCGTCCGAAATAGCAGAGGAATTGCCCGCGTGATGAACATGGTCTATCCGTTCCAAATGCGGATATTTCATCAATGCGATTTTATCAAAGCCAGGCATACCCTCGCCTATATCCTTAAAGGAAGGCGATAGAGCCGCCAAGGAGTCGGGCGTGGTATCGGGGCGGATTTGCTCGTCCTGCCCCAAAATAATCAATCCGTTTTGGTCTTTCACCGCCACGCGGTTTTTATCAAAGAAGCCATTTTTCGTGGCAAAGGTCGCCCGAGCATGGCTTTGCGCGGCGTAGGTATCGCAATCCGCACGGCTAAACCCGTATTCGGTGGCGATAATATCGGCGGAAATTCCTTGGGGGACGAAATGGGATTTCATCGCCAAATAGGGGTCGGCGGCGATGGCGGCACCGTCACTGCCCATTGGCACACGGCTCATGCTTTCCACACCCCCCGCGATATAGGCCGCACCCGCGGCCGCGTTGATTTGATTGGCTGCCAGATTGACCGATTCCAAACCAGAGGCGCAAAAGCGGTTTATCGATAGGCCGGGGATGGCTTGATCTAAATTGGAATATAACACCGCCGAGCGTGCCAAACACCCGCCCTGCTCGCCTATTTGCGTGACATTGCCCCAGATAACATCCTCTATCGGTGCGTTATTGGGTAAATTATTGCGATGCAATAAATCGTTAATGATTTGGGCAGAGAGGCGCAGGGCAGGGACTTCGTGTAACTGCCCCGTGGCTTTGCCCCGCCCGCGAGGCGTGCGAATCGCGTCATAAATAAAAGCGTGGGTCATGGGTGGGTCTTTCTTGATGGGGTGTGTTTTCCCTATTTTGCCAAAATAAGGGTAAAGATGCAAGGGGGATTAGTGATTAGTGATTAACGATTAGTGATTAGTGATTAGTTGTTTTTTGTCACTTCTTGACTGGTCGGCATAACGAAGTTATGACGAAGACCCGCAAGGGCATTCATTATTATTCTAGGGCTGTTCTATAATTCTAGGAAACCGCCCCCGCTCTTGCCAAAATGAACCCAAAGCGGTAAAACCCAAAACATGACCCAAGCCAGCTCTAAAGATACGATAGACTTCCTGCTAAACGATAAACCGGTCCGTTTGGATGGGTTAAATCCCCGCACAACCGTGCTGGATTTCCTACGTCTGGAAAAAAACCTTTGCGGCACGAAAGAGGGCTGTAATGAAGGCGATTGCGGGGCTTGTACCGTGCTGATTGGCCGCCTCACGCCAGATAACACCCTGCGGTATATCACCGTCAATTCCTGTATCATCTTTCTGCCCGCACTAGACGGCTGTCATCTGGTTACCGTCGAGCATTTGCGCGATAAAAACGGCGGGTTGCATCCTGTCCAGCAGGCTTTTGTTAATCATCACGCCAGCCAATGCGGGTTTTGCACCCCTGGTTTTGTTATGTCAATTTATGCGCTTTGGATGGAAAACCCCGCGCCCAGTATGGCGGATATTGACACGGCTTTACAGGGGAATTTGTGCCGTTGCACGGGCTATAGTCCGATTCGCAAGGCGGCGTTAAGCCTCTGCGAATATAAAGAAAAGGACGACCCCTTATTTATGGAACGCGAATCGGTCTTAAAAACCCTGACAGATATGAAAGCCCAGAATCAGTCCACCAAAACCATAACAAACCCTGATAATACTGAAGACTTGGCAATCCTACCCGTTACGGTTGATGGATTGGCAGGGGCTTTGCAAACCCATCCAAACGCAACGATTATCGCGGGTGCCACGGATGTTGGGCTTTGGGTGACAAAACATATTAACGCGATAACCCCGATGATTTTCACCGCCCATTTAACTGACCTGCAAAGAATAACCCACAATAAATTCGGGCGTATTATCGGTGCGGGGTGTAGCTATACCGATGCCCTCCCCCACCTTATCGCGGATTATCCGCATTTACGCGATTTGTTTTATCGGATTGGCGGGGTGCAGGTGCGTAATAACGGCACGCTTGGGGGGAATATAGCCAATGGCTCGCCCATCGGTGATACACCACCGCCTTTGATTGCATTGGGGGCGCGACTGGGATTGCGTGCGGGCGCGACGAAGCGTGATATTTTGCTGGAAGATTTTTTTATTGATTACGGTAAGCAGGATTTGCGCAAGGGTGAATTTATTGAAACCATCCATATTCCTGCGCCCGATTTGCCCAAAGGTGTGCGGGTGTATCACGCCGCCTATAAGATTTCCAAACGGCGGGATGAGGATATATCAACCCTATCCGTGGCGTTTTATATCGCGGTGGAGCAGGGGTTGATTACCACTGCAAGGATAGCGTTTGGGGGCATGGCGGCAATTCCCAAACGCGCGGGTTTGGCGGAATCCGCGCTTATTGGAGGTGAATTTGATTTGGTGAATTTTAAGACGGCGGGGGAGACTCTGGCGGAGGATTTCCAACCCTTATCGGATGTGCGAGGTTCTGCTGAATACCGTATGTCCGTGGCAAAAAACATGTTTGTGCGGTTTTATTTGGAAATGACAGAAAATTCGGGGGGAGGATGCCAATGACTAAAAATAATACCCCCCACGATTCCGCCCATAAACATGTCACGGGACAGGCCGTTTATATTGATGATATCCCCCTGCCAAGTGGCACTTTGCATGCCTATCTGGGATTATCCACCTGCGCCCACGGTCGGATTATTGCAACCGATTTCACGGCGGTTCTGGCGGCAAAAAACGTTATCGGCGTGTTATCCGCCAAGGATATTATCGGTGTCAATGATATCAGCCCAATGGGGTTAAATGACGAACCTGTTTTTGCCGATACCCACGTGGAATTCTATGGGCAACCGATTTTTGCCGTGATTGCCACGGATAGAAACTCTGCCCGTGCGGCGGCGCGACTGGCAAAAATTACCTACGAACCCCTGCCCCCCGCGATTAATATACCCCAAGCGATAACCCAAAACGCCGATTATGTGACCAAGCCCTTGAAATTGGAACGCGGGGATATAACCGCAGGGTTTGCCAAATCCGCCCATTGCATAAAAGGGCAGTTTGCCATCGGCGGGCAAGACCATTTTTATTTGGAGGGACATATCGCCCTTGCGCAGCCTTGCGAGGATGGGGATATGCGGGTTTATTCCTCCACCCAGCATCCCAGCGAAGTCCAACACATGGTGGCGGGGGTTTTGGGCATTGCCCAAAACGCGGTGGTTGTTCGGGTACGGCGGATGGGGGGTGCGTTTGGCGGCAAAGAAACCCAAGGTAATATTTTTGCCTGTGTCGCAGCCTTGGCCGCGCAGCGGTATAATAGGGCGGTGAAGCTTCGCCCCGATCGCGATGATGATATGATTATGACTGGCAAACGGCATGATTTCTTGGTGGATTATCAGGTTGGATTTGATAAGGACGGGCGAATTATTGCCTTGGATGGGATGTTTTCGGCGCGATGCGGGTTTTCTGCCGATTTATCGGGCCCCGTGACCGATCGTGCTTTGTTTCACGCCGATAATGCCTATTATTATCCGAATGTGCGGTTGCGCTCGGCTCCGTTAAAGACCAATACCGTGTCCAATACCGCGTTTCGCGGGTTTGGCGGACCGCAGGGTTTGATTGCCGCCGAGCGTGTGATTGAGGAGATAGCGTTTTATCTGAACAAAGACCCGATGGCGATTCGCCGTCTTAATTTTTATGGCGGAAACGGTGAAAATAATAAGGAGCGCGACATAACCCCCTATCATCAAAAAGTCCGTGATAATATCGCACCGCAACTGATGGATGAGCTGGTTACATCCTGCGATTACACCAAAAGGCGGGCGGCTGTGCTGGCGCATAATGCGAAAGGCGGTGTGATTCGCAAGGGTATCGCCATGACCCCCGTTAAATTCGGTATTTCCTTTATCGCCACTTGGTATAATCAGGCGGGTGCGCTGGTGCATGTCTATCAGGATGGCTCTGTCATGGTTAATCATGGCGGGACGGAAATGGGGCAGGGGCTTTATACCAAGGTTGCGCAAATCGTGGCAGGGGGCTTTGGTATCGCCTTATCGCGGGTGCAAATCACTAAGACGACAACGGATAAAATCCCCAATACCTCCGCCACGGCGGCCTCTTCTGGTACGGATTTGAACGCTATGGCGGCGTTAAATGCGGTGGAAAAGATAAAAACCCGATTGGCGCAGTTTTTGGTGGAAGATTGGGGGGATTTGAAAATTCGGGCAAAAGACATCGTCTTTAAGGATGGGTTTGTACAGGTGGGCGAGGGATCGGGCGGGCGTAAAATTGCCTTTGATACACTGATTACCGCCGCCTATTACGGACGGATACAATTATCGGCAACAGGGTTTTACAAAACCCCCAAAATCCATTGGGATAGGGACGCAGGGCGCGGCCATCCGTTTTATTATTTTGCCTATGGTATGGCGGCGGCAGAGGTATCGGTGGATAGTCTCAGTGGCGAATATAAAGTCCTACGGGTGGATATTTTGCACGATGTTGGGCAGTCTTTGAACACCGCGATTGATATTGGGCAGATTGAGGGTGGCTTTATCCAAGGGATGGGTTGGCTGACCAGTGAGCAGTTGGTTTGGGATGCTACGGGTCGGTTGCGCACCCACGCCCCCTCGACCTATAAAATTCCCCTATCGTCTGATGTGCCTGCGGTTTTTAATGTCGCCTTGGCCGATTGGTCGCGTAATAAAGAGCCGACGATAAAACGCTCAAAAGCCGTGGGCGAACCGCCCCTGATGCTAGCAGTATCGGTGTTTGAGGCGATTTCCATGGCTGTGGCAAGTGTCGGCGGATATAAAACCTGTCCGCGTTTGAACACGCCAGCAACACCAGAAGAGGTTTTGCGGGCGATTGAAAGACTAACGATTAACGATTAACGATTAACGATGAATTATATTGGTTATTCTGGTTATCCGTTATCTAAAATAACTGGATCTCGTTATTTTTAGTTATTTAATAACGAGGTGTTCGTTATTTTAAGCAAGACGTTTGCCACAAAACCCAATTAATCACTAATCACTAGTCACTAATCACTAATTTGTTGGTGCGGCAACAAACCCACCCGCGAAATTAAAGTTGTCCGCCGTGTCCGTGTCCGTAGGATTTTTAATAAAAACGCCAACCGCACCCTCGATCCCAATAAGACCGGTCAGCATTCCTGAACCTCTGTTTTCATTATTCGGCAGGGTTGCATCGCGGTCGTTACCAGTATAATCGCCCAGCTCAACCGTGCCACTAATCACGCCAGTGGTACGATTAAAATTACCCTCTATTAAAAAATGCAGAGGGTCATCTTCATCATTCTTTACCTGAACAAAGGCTTCAACGCTGCGGGCGCTAAAATCAATTTCAAGTTCAAAATCCTTATTGGCAAAATAATTGCCAATGACGCGAAATTGCCCGTTCCATGTCGCACTTGAGGTTGCTTCCTCTGGCACAGCACCAAGATCGGTTCCTGCCAAAATCCCAGCATAGCCATTGGCATTGCCCGCAATACTGCCATAAAAGAACGCTACACCGTCGCTGGTATCGCCAGTTGGCTCACCCTCTGCATCGGCCAGTAGGAGTGGCTTCATACTGCTACCCTCCGGAATATCGCCATATCGGGCGGTGGCAAGGTTCAAAGAATAAACCGTGGGGCGTTCGCCACTAATTGTTAGCACGTCTCCAATATTTAATCCGCCCTCATGGCCTGCTGGATCTGGCTCGTCATCATCATCCAGAGGAACCGGAATAACCTGCGTTCCTTGTAAAAATTGATTGCGTGAGTTGGTGTCATCTGGCTCTGTATCCAATCGGGCAGTTCCAGCAAAACTGCGCAACCAATTGGCCGAGGTTGCCCGCATGTGTGCCAAGGTACAATCTACATTGCTAGGGTCAGCATCGCCACAGGCAATCAGGCGTTCTGCCCGCGATGTGTTAAAAGCCAAATTTTGGCAGTCCACGTGAAAAGGATTTGTGATACAATATGCGATGGTTTGCGTTCCATCAGCGGGCGTTCCATCAGTTTGCACCCCTTCATCATCGGTACCGATATCCGCACCAAGCTCGCTATCGCAATTCATAGTCGTGGCAGGTTCATCACTACAAGCCGCCACCCGCGCCACCCGCGCCGCATCAAAAGCATCATGCGTACAATCGGCGTGAAACGGATTGGCGGTGATACATCGTGTTATGGTTTGGGTGCCGATCATATTCGTGCACCCACCAATAACACTAGGTTCTTCGCCTGGGTCGGGGGTACAAAGTGCAATCCGTGTTGCACGGTTTCGATCAAAGACATCAAATTCAAGGCAAGCCGCGGCAAACGGATTGCCATTATCGCCACATTCAACCACAAAACTGCAAGGTATGCCAGTGGTTTGTGGTGGGAACCCCGGAAAGAAAGACGTACAATTAAGCCACCGCTGTTCGCGGATAGAATCAATACGATCAAACCCCGGGGCGGTTTCACAGGCGGTTTCAAAAGGGTTGTTAATACAGGGGACTGTTTGCGCCAAGGTTTGGCAATCCTCATTCCCCGTATTGGTAGCGGTAAAACAATATTGAATACGATTTACATCAAACCGTGCCTCACTACACGCATCATCAAACGGCAGTAAAACAGAGGCACAAATCGAAGTCGGATCGCTGGCCGTATCAACGCGACCACTACACGCGGCAAGGGTGAAAATACACATCAAACTGGCAACCAGTATAAAAATTTTAGACATTTATTTCGTCCTTTAAGGGTCAATCATTGTGGCGGTTGGCGTGTGCCAAGCCGTCTCTACATATTGGTTTTTGTGCATATAGCCTTATTTTTTTGTAAGGTCAAGGGTTATTTTTGGATTTTTTGCCTGTGGGGGGTAAAATATAAATGAATATTTTGTTACTTTTAGGGGCGGGGTTGGGCATGATGGTCGCATGAGTGGCAGTTGCTTTATTGACTTTGGTGCGTAGGTGGGCTAGGGGTTGGATATGTCTTCCCATAAGTCCTACCATCCTACCCTGCCTGATTTTTTGGATACGCATCGCTGCGTTATCTGTTTGCGCATTGCCGAAGTTATCGGCTCTGCCCCGCGTGAAATCGGCGCGTTTATGCTGGTTGCCGAATCGGGTAAGACTTCGGGACAGGCTGGGTCTGCCCTGTTTGCCACGATAGGCGGCGGGCAAATGGAGCAAACCGCGATTGACGCGGCAAAACAGATGTTAAAGACCGATAATCCCGCAACCGAAACCCTAAAATTCGCCCTAAACCCCAAATCCGGTCAATGTTGCGGTGGGCAGGTTGTGGTTGAGGCTAAATTTGTTAATCCTGCCCTTAAAACCCAACTTTTAAAGGACAACACACGGATGCAAAAATCCCTGCCTTCGCTTTACATATTCGGCGCGGGGCATGTTGGGCGAGCTTTAATCGCGGTTTTGGACGGCTTGCCATTTAATCTGCATTTGGTTGATACCCGGGCAGAGCAATTGTCCCTCTGCCACTCCCCAAATCCAACAAAACACCACACACCCCTGCCTGAAGTATTGATAGACTCGGCGCCGAATGGCAGCAGTTTTGTTATCACCACGCATGAGCATAGCCTTGATTTCCTTATCGCAGGGGCGGCGTTGAAACGGATTGACGCACCCTATATTGGTATGATAGGGTCGGTTGCGAAAAAGCATCAATTTGACAAATGGTTTGGCGAAAACCGCCTGATTTGCCCGATTGGGGCGGTTGGATTGGGCGATAAACGCCCGATTGCTATTGCCTTGCATACCGCCAGCGAAATTCTTGCCGCCCATAATAAACAGATAGGATAAAAAATGCCCCATCAAACCCTGATAAAAAACGCCGATATCGTCGTTACCATGAACCCCGCCCGTGCCGAACTGCCTGTCTGTGATATTCTTATCACGGACGGTGTTATCAGCGCAATCGGCGCGAACCTACCCGTGCCAGAGGGTGCGGATATCATTAACGCGGCGGGCTGTGTTGTCACCCCAGGTCTGATTAATACCCATCATCATATGTTTCAATCCTTGGTACGCGGAGTCCCCGCCGGGCAAGACGCGTTGTTGTTTGGCTGGTTAAAAACGCTTTATCCGATTTTTGCCCGTATGGGGCCGATTGATATTTTCACCGCCTGTCAACTGGCGGCGGCGGAATTGGCGTTATCTGGTTGCACGACCAGCAGCGACCATCAATATATCTTTCCCAATGGCACGCGGTTGGAAGATGCGGTGGCGGGTGTTGCCAGTATCGGGATTCGTTTTACCGCCACCCGTGGCGCGATGAGCCTTGGCGAATCGCTGGGCGGTTTGCCCCCCGATTATCTGGTGGAATCAGAACCTGATATTATAAAGGATTTTCTGCGGGTTATTGATGATTTGCACGACCCATCCCCCGAATCGGTTTTGCGAATCGCCCTGGCACCTTGTTCGCCCTTTACCGTTAGCGAGGGTTTGATGCGTGATGCCGCTTTAATTGCCGTGGATAAGAATGTGATGCTCCATACGCATCTGGCGGAAAATGACGAAGACATCGCCTATTGTTTGGATAAATTCGGCTTGCGTCCTGGGGATTATGCCCAGAAACTCGGCTGGGTGGGCAGTCATGTTTGGCACGCCCATTGTGTGAAACTGGACGCGGGTGAGATTGATTTGTTCGCGCAGAGCAAAACGGGTGTGGCACATTGCCCCTGTTCAAATTGTCGTCTTGGCTCTGGTATTGCACCGATTCGCGCGATGCGAGATGCGGGGGTGAAGGTCGGGCTGGGGGTTGATGGCTCTGCCAGTAATGATTCGGCGCATTTGTTAAGCGAGGCACGGATGATGTTGTTATTACAACGGGTGCAAAATGGCGCGGATGCTTGGGCGGCAAGGGAGGCTTTGGAGGTCGCAACCCTGGGCGGTGCGCAGGTATTAAACCGCCCCGAGCTGGGCGCGATTGAGCTTGGCAAACGCGGCGATATAGCGATTTGGGATGTATCAGGGCTGGCCGCGGCGGGTGCGTGGGATGCCGTGGCGGCGTTGGTTTTGAACGGGCCGTTTGGGGCGCGTGATGTACTGGTGGAAGGTCGTGCGATTGTCGCGGGCGGGCAACTGGTGCGGGAGTCCGAACGCGATATTGCCCAGCGGGTATCGTTGCGGGTGAAACGGCTGATGAGTGATTAGTTTTCTTGGCTTGATTGTGTCGCGAAGGTGCGGTGAAAAATTTTTGTGCTGATTTTTTAGGAGATGAAATAATTCACCCCTAACCCCTAAAAAACCCCACCGCCAAACCGATTCCCCTTAACATAATCACAGGGTGCGTCCTGCATCTCCAAATGCAAACCCGTGCCATCATAGGGATGCGCCAAAGCCAAAGCCTCATCCAGCTGCACACCCAAACCCGCACCGCTGGGTGGTAAAATAAACCCATCCTGCCAGACGATACTATGCCCGATTAAATCGCCCGCAAAACCGCCGCCTGTGCCTATCGTCTCACACATTAATAAATTGGCACAGCTTATCCCAAGGTGAATATTCGCCGCCCATTCAATCGGACCCGCATATAAATGCGGGGCGATTTGGGCGTTATGAACCTCTGCCAAGGTCGCTATTTTCTTACCCTCCCAGAGTCCGCCTGCCCGCCCCAAGGCAGGCTGCAGGATATTAACACCTGCGGATAAAACCGCCGCGAACTCTGCCTTTGTTGTCAAACGCTCACCCGTGGCAATCGGAATTGGCACAGCGCGGGCAACTTCCGCCATGGCCGCGATATTATCGGGGGGGACGGGTTCTTCATACCACAAAGGCAAATAGGGCGCGATAGCCTGCCCCAATCGCACCGCCCCACTGGTGGTGAATTGCCCATGCGTGCCGAATAACAAATCCACCTGCGTCCCCAAGGCGGCGCGTAATCCCGCACACATCCGCACCGATAAATCAATATCGCTGAGTGCGGGTTGATGCCCACCACGCATCGTATAAGGACCCGCGGGATCAAATTTAATCGCGGTGAAACCCTGTTTTGCCATAATTTCTGCCGCCTCTATATGCATATCCACAGACGACCAGAAATCGGGGGTTTTATGGTGTTCTAAGGGATAAAGATAGGAATAAGAGCGCACTTTTTCATTCATCATCCCGCCCAGCATGTCATAGACGGGGCGGTCGGTTGCCTTGCCGACAATATCCCAGCACGCGATTTCCAACCCCGAAAACGCGCCCATAACGGTCGGGTCGGGACGTTGGCTGAAGCCTGAGGAATAGGCTCGGCGGAACATTTTTTCAACGTTTGTCGGGGATTCACCTTGCATGTGGCGGGCGAATACATCCTCTATCACCGCACGCATAGCTTTGGGCCCGACGCTGGCGCCATAGACTTCGCCCAATCCAGTGATGCCGTTATCGGTGGTCAGTTTGACAAAGATAAAATACCGCCCGCCCCAATGTGGCGGAGGCGTGGCGACGGTGAAAATTTGTAAGTCTTTTAATTTCATTTTTTTGCTCCTGTCAATCGCTCTGCCGCAACTACCTTATCTACCAAAGGCATCGGCGGGGCGTTTATCACAGCTTCATCATAGGGAGTGCGGGCAAAAACCTCCCGCACCATTGGTGCAAAAAACGATAGTGGCAGGTTTTTATAATCGGGGTCAAAACTGGTTTGATCCCAGCGCGCACAAAACTCCACACAATCATTAAAATAAACCGCACCTTCATAAGCGGCACGTTTATTAGGGTCTGCCCCAACATGCTCTCCATAATAAATCAGTTGGAAATCGCCGTGCTTTTCCACAACCCAGCGACATTGCTCGCGCACGAAAGGTTTTAAAATAGTCGCGGCGTATTCATCGTGGTTATAGGGGGCGAAAATATCGCCAATATCATGCAGTAAGGTTGCCACCACCCAATCCGTATCCGCACCATCAAACCACGCCCGTGTTGCCGATTGCAAGGAATGCCCCAGACGAGTGATTTGATAGCCCGATAGCCCCGCGTCCAACTCCACCAACGCCTTTAACAACCGCTCTGCCGTACCGCGCGTGTGCTCGGTCTCAAGGTCGGTTAGGAAATCATAATCGGCCTTATCGCCGTGTTTCATTTGGGTGAATTTGACTGTTTTCATTTTTACGCTCTGTTGTTATTTTTAGTTTGGGTTATTTTTTGTGCGTTGTCAATGGTTTTGGGTTGCTTATGTGTGGATTTCTGGTTATGGTCGTTTGCAAGTGAAAGGGAACTTGATATGAAACAGATTTTTGGAGTGATAGTGTGCGTGGCACTTTTCGCGGGCTTGCCTGCGTTTGCTGATTTTCAAAAGGGGTTTGATGCTTGGAGTAATGGCAATTATGAAACTGCAGTGCGTGAATTGAAACCCCTTGCCAAGCAAGGGAGCGGATCAGCGCAACTTCTTTTGGGGCTGATGTATTATAACGGACAAGGCACTCCGCAGGATTATAGCGAAGCAGCAAAATGGTGGCGGTTGTCCGCTGAACAAGGGGTTGGAGCAGCACAGAGTCATCTAGGGCTGATGTATAAAAATGGACATGGCGTTCCGCAGGATTATAATGAAGCGATAAAATGGTACAGGTTATCCGCTGAAATTGGGTATGCCCCAGCGCAGTTTAATCTGGGGGTGTCTTATTACAGAGGGCAAGGTGTTTCGCAGAATTATGTTCTTGCCCACATGTGGTTTAACCTTGCCGCGTCAAAAGGTCATGAAAATGCCGTAGAGAGCAGAGATAGAGTTGCAAAACAAATGTCTCCCGAACAAATCAGCGAAGCCCAGAAAAAAGCTACCGCTTGCAAAGCAAAAGACTATAAAGGGTGCTAGGTTTTTTATGTCTAGAGGGCGTTGTTTTCCCTAATAAAAATTCTCATTTCCATAATGGACGCTTGAAGCTGTTCGTGCGTGTATCTTTGATTTAATTCATTTTCTGGATGGTGTATTTGATGGCGAATGTATTCGTTAATGATTTTGTCTTCTGTTACGCCAATTCTATCCGCTCTATTATATGGTATTGTGTCTTTTCCGTTTCTAAATTCTGCTAACAGTCCTTTACTTTCAATAAATCCATATAATTCATTATGGTAACTTTCATCAGATTCACCAAATGCAAGAAAATTGACCTCGTTAAGAGATGGATAAGGCAAGCTTTTTTGCTCTATACTTTCTACTGCTTTACTGCCTTCTTGGTCTTTTATCAATTTTAGATTTTCAAATTCAAGCATCTTTACAATCGCGGGGCTATGCGTCGTAAGAATAATTTGTGTATGTAGCATTTTAGACAATTCAATAAAAGCATTTATAAGTTTTCGTTGGTGTTCTGGATGCTGTGAAGTCTCTGGTTCTTCAATAGCATAAATAATATCTGGTGCGTTTTTATCTGTTTTTCTTCTTTCTGCCTCGGCTCTAAAAAAGTTGAGTAAAACTAATCTTTTAACACCACTTCCACGTTTGTTTATTGGAATACCCTCGTCCCCTGATATAGTAACGCTTTTAAAAACGTCTGCCCATTTTAGGCTATCTTGCGAGGGGATTTTTGGTATTAAACTGGTTGCTATTTCAGGGTTCATCTCGTTGAGTTTTTCAAGGGTTTCATCCGCTACTTGCTGTAAGTATTGATTAACTTTATTTGATATATTTTCTAAGTCTGTTTTAATGGTATTATCTTTAAGAATGGTCTTAACGGCTAATTTCATCGGATCTTGGATTTCATCATCCCCATCGCTATTTTTTCTGTCTGACTGAAATAAAGCATAAATTGGCATATATCCTTTAAGTTTTTCCCATGTGTTCTTTTCATCCACTTTAGATACATCTATTGGTATCTCTTGAAGTTCTAAATTATCTTCATATTTTTGCCAAATAGCCGCTCGCATTTCCGCATTTTTTGTTTGGTCGCATTCAAGATCATGTTCTCTAACAATTGTTCTTAAGTCGGTTAGTTTTTTTAAAAGCAAATCAGCACAATCTGGATTTGTTGGATGATACGCTTTAATCAATACCTTTTCTTTTCCAGCATTGGGAAATTCTTTAATGATTTCCAATTTTCCATCACTATTTAAAAGATATTCTTGTTCAAGGCTTGTTTCATTTTGAGCATCAATAACAACTGCGGTTGGTAAATCATCAAAAACAATACTAATAACAATATTTTTGTCTTCATTGGATAGAGCGGTTTTATTGATGTCATCTTTATCAAGTTTGACAGCTCCTTTGCCCTCATTAAAAAATATATCCAGAGCCTCAAGGATTGTTGATTTACCAACATCATTTTTCCCAACAAAAACCGTTAAATCGTTAATATAGATTTCGGTTTCGTCTTTGTATCCTCTAAAGTTTTTGATTTTAACTTGTGATATTTTCATAATTTTCTCCTATAATTAGTAATTAGAACAAACATAATACAAAAAAACTAACCGTGTCAATACTAAAAATCGTTAAAAGCAAAAAATAATTCACCATTCATCATTCACCCTTCACAATTCGCTCCAACCGCCCCGCCACGGAATTTGATTTCGGCTGCCAGAGCCCTCGTGAAATAGCCTCTTGCAACCGTGCCACCATCTCCTGCAAGGCGGCTGGATTATGCTCGGCAATAAAATCGCGGGTCGCGGTATCTTTAATAAACGCCGCCTCAACCAAATCAAAATGATGATTTTTCACCATCCGTGTTGTCGCGGCAAAGGCAAATAAATAATCCAAAGTCGCCGCCATTTCAAACGCACCTTTGTAGCCATGGCGTTTCACACCCTCTACCCATTTTGGATTAACCACACGGCTGCGAATCACTCGCCCGATTTCCTCATCCAGCGTCCGCACTAACGGTCGTTCGGGGCGCGAATGATCGTTATGATAAATCGGGCGGTCGTTGCCTTGAAGCATAGAAACCGCCGCGCTTGCCCCGCCTTCAAACTGATAATAATCATCGCTATCCAAAATATCATGCTCGCGGTTATCTTGGTTCTGCACAATCGCCTCCACCTGTTCCAGTCGCGTTTCAAACGCCTGTTTTGCCTGTACTCCGTCGGTTTTCACTCCGTAAGCATAACTGCCCCATTCAATATAAGCACGCCCCAAATCGGCGCGATCTTGCCAAATCCCCTCATCAATCAGGGTTTGCAAACCCGCGCCATAGGCACCAGGTTTTGCCCCAAAAACCCGTGCGGTGGCGGTATGGGAATTATCTGCCCGCGCACTCGCCGCCGCGGGGTTCATATCGGCTGGTTCATCCAACGCCATCACGCCCCGCGCCGCCGCATCAATCAAATCAATTTGCGCGGGGAAAGCATCGCGGAAAAACCCAGAAATCCGCAAGGTCACATCAACCCGCGGTCGCCCCAAGGCACCGATTGGAATAATCTCAAACCCCGTGACGCGCCGATTGGCACTATCCCATTTTGGTCGCACGCCCATTAACGCAAGGGCTTGAGCAATATCATCGCCACCCGTGCGCATATTGGCCGTGCCCCAAGCCGTCAGCAACATCGCCCGCGGCCAATCGCCGTGGTCTTGCAAATGCCGTTCAATCAATAAATTCGCGGATTTCCAACCCAAAGCCCAAGCCGTCGGGGTGGGCAAAGCTCGGCTATCAATCGAATAAAAATTACGCCCTGTTGGTAGCACATCCAAACGCCCGCGTGTCGGTGCGCCAGAGGGTGCGGGGGGGATAAACCGTGCCTGCAAAGCCGTCATTAAATTCGCCGATTCCTGCACACCGCATGCATCAACCAGTGGCGCGATTATCGTTTTAATCTGGTGCAAAACCGCCGTGGTTTTATCGCCGATTTCGGGCGGGTTTTTATCCGCCAAAACATCGTCCAATAATACGCAACATAATTCTTCTATCCGCTCTACCGTGTCGCCAAAACTACGCCAAGTGTCGGGCGAAACATCGCATAAAATCTGCGGGCGCAGTCCTTGCCATGGTTGGCTAAACACGCAATCTAGCGGGTCAAAATCCAGTGCCAAATCCGCAGCAATCGCGCGGTGCAGGGAATTATTACCGCCCGAGCCATCACCACGGGCAATCCGCACCAGCGCACAAATTAAATTACGGCGCAAATCGCCCACGGGCGAACAGCCGAATATATGCAGACCATCGCGGATTTGTGCCTCTTTCAAATCACACAAATAATCATCCAATTTCGCCAGATTTTCATCGGTATCCGCGCCCGATATACCCGCGTCCTGCGCCAAATCACTGGCAGTGCTTAACGCGATAATCTGGGTTTTTAACATATCGGCACGGCGGGTATCCAAGGGCGCAGCCTCGTAATATTCATCCACCAACGCTTCCAAATCACGCAAAGGACCATAGCTCTCTGCCCGAGTCAAAGGCGGGGTTAGATGGTCAATAATCACCGCCGAGGTGCGCCGTTTGGCGCAAGCACCCTCGCCTGGGTCATTAACGATAAAGGGGTATAAATTCGGGGTTGCACCAAGGCAGATTTCAGGCCAGCAGGTTTGCGACAAGGCGGTTGCTTTCCCCGGCAACCATTCCAAATTGCCATGCTTGCCCAGATGAATAATCGCGTGGGTTTTTTCAATGAATCTTAACCACAAATAAAACGCCAAATAATTATGCGGTGGCACCAAATCGGGCGAATGATAGCTGTCCTTTGGATCGATATTATAACCACGTGCGGGCTGGACACAAACGCAAATTTTACCCAGCCGAGTTATCGGCAAAACAAAATCCCCATCGGCAATAAACGGGTCGGTCTGCGGCGCACCCCAACGGGTTTCTATCTGCTGGCGGGCTTCGTATGGTAGGTTTTTATACAGCTCTGCGTATTGTTCTAAACTTATCCGCACATCGCTTGTCCGTGTGCCACGCGATTTTATATCATTAGTAGGCGCGGATTGAATCAGCTGCATCATGGCATCCGAATCCGTGGGCGCGTTTTTTATATCATAACCCTGCGTTTGCATTAAAGCCAAAACATGCACCAGAGCCGCGGGGGTATCCAGCCCGACTCCATTCGCCAACCGCCCGTCTTTATTGGGATAATTCGCCAATATAATGGCAATATTTTTATCCTTTGCAGGGGTATGACGCAGGCGAATCCAATGGCTCGCCAAGTCCGCGACAAAATCCACACGGTCGCCACAGGCGCGATAGGTGGCGATGGAACATTGCGTTGCCTCGTCAAAATACGCTTCATCTTTAAACGAAATGGCGCGGGATAAAACACGCCCATCCACCTCTGGCAAGGCGACATTCATGGCAATATCACGGGGCGGCAAACCTGCCGTGCCGTCCTGCCATTGCTCGTGAGACGTCCCCGATAATACCACTTGGAACACCATCGCACCATCAGTTGTTTTGGCATTTAATGGATTGGTTGGGATTGTACTACCCCCGCCCAAATCAGCCTGCCCCGTGCCAACGGCAAATCCAGTCGTATTCAAAATAACATCGGGTTTCGCACGGGCAAAAATATCATCCAGAGTCGCCACCGAAAGCGGGTCTTTTAACGAGGCAACAAAAATCGGCAGGGGATTTAATCCCCGCGATTTTAACGATTTTATCATGCGGTTAATCGGATGCAAGCCCGCACCCTGTACCAATGCACGATAAAACGTCAACGCAACAATCGGCGCGTTTGCTTGCCATTGTTTTTGCACGCTTGCCAAATCGCAAACCCCGGCGTTTGGCCAATATAATCCGGCACGTAATAACGGTGCGGGGGCGGGCGGATGGTCGCACTGCCCCAGCATCGCGCGGGCGTAATCCAGAAAATGCGTGGCGTTCTGCCCGCCACCCTCAACCAAATAACCCCAGAGGTTTTGCCAATCTTGGCGTGGAATCGTGGAAAGCTCAAACAAGGTTTCATCAGGTTTATCATCGCCAGGCAGAACCGCGAAAGGCACGCCAGCCGCGAATAGACGCGCCGCGTATTGCTTCACTCCATACTCCCAATAGCCAATTCCGCCGAGCAATCGCACAATAACCAGCTTTGATTTTTCAACGCAGGTATCAAGGTGCATATCAACCGAAAGCGGATGGAGCAAATGGTTTAAATTCGCCAGTCGCAGGGTTGATTTATTTTGCGAATCGGTGGAATCGGGCGCATTATGGGCATCGCAGAGGGCGGCCAGTTCGCTATCCGCCGCCGATAAAAAAACAATATCGGCGGGGGTTTGGGCGAGGTCTATCGGCTCTTTCCCCTCTTCTATCGTGCCTGCCTTGGCGGCCAATACATGCATGGCGACACCCTTTTATGGACAGAGCGTTTTGGTAATGCTCGCGCGGTCTAATCCCGCCGTGCCAATAATAACAAGATGGGTTTGGCGGGATTCTCTGCTGCCAAAAGGGCGGTCAAAATAGGTATCAATCCGTGCGCCGACAGCTTGGATGGATAGGCGCATGGGTTTGTCTTTAATCGCAACAAACCCCTTTAGCCGTAGGATATCATGGCTGATAATAGCCTCCGACAACCGCGCGATTAACGCGTCTTTATCCTCTACTTCATCAAACGCCAAGGCGAAAGTTTCAAAGGCATCATGACCGTGGTCGTGATGATGATGGTCGTGGTCGTGGTGATGGTCGTCATCATGGTCGTGGTCGTGGTCGTCATGATGGTGGTGATGGATTTCACCGCGATGGGTTAAATCGGATTCGGCAGATTTACCTTGCCCAAGTAAAATATCTATCGGCAAAACACCTTTTACCGCAGATAAAATCTGCACCCCTGCACGGGTGCGGGTTTTCAAATCATTGCTAATCTTTGCCAACGCGGACTTATCCAATAAATCCGCCTTGTTCAAAACAATCATATCGGCGCTGGCCAACTGGTCTTCAAACAAATCCGCCAAAGGCGTTTCATGCTCGGTTTCCCCGCTATTTTGAACTTCTGGCGTATCAAACTGCCCCGCACCCATAGCGGAGGCATCGCACAAAGCAATCACCGCATCAACGGTTACGCGGTCTTTCACGCTGGGCCAGTTAAACGCACGAATCAGCGGTTGAGGCAATGCCAAACCAGAGGTTTCAATAATAATATGGTCAGGGGCAGGATCCCGTGCCAAAATCTGATCCATCGCAGGGATAAAATCATCGGCAACCGTGCAGCAAATACACCCGTTTGATAGTTCCATGATTTCATCTGCAGCGGACTCGTCCGGGAGACAGTTATCATCAGCACAGCCCGCCAGCACCGCTCCATCCACGCCAACATCGCCAAATTCGTTAATGATAAGGGCAATACGGCGGTTTGCCGCGTTTTGTAAAAGATGGCGAATCAGGGTCGTTTTCCCCGCACCCAAAAAACCAGTGATAATCGTTGCGGGTATTTTTTGCGCCATATCCGTAGATAATTATCCAAGCCCAAGGGCGGTGAAAACGGCAGACTCGCCCGCTTCCAGCAATAAAAACACGCCAATCGCGCCGACACCAGCACCCGCCAAACGCGGGGCGATATCCGTTGCCAGCGATGATTTCCAAAGCGTTTTGCAAATCTTACCCGTGCCAATAGCGATTAAATACTGCGTCACACCCAGCCCCAGCAGATAGCCGAATAAAACCGCGCCACCAACAGCCGATTCTTGCGCGGCAATGGTTGCGCCAAAAGCCGCCCCGTGAAACACGCCAGCCACAGCAAACAACGCCAAGGCGGGCAGAAACGCCAACCCGCGCCCCGTGGCAACAATCGCGCCAAGGATAATCAGGCTGACGACAATCATAATTTCCACTGCGGGCAGGGTTGCGCCAAAGGAGGCAAGCATCGTCCCCGCCAACATCGCGGCGATAAAGCCAAGCGGGGCAAGCATTGCCCGTGTGGTGAAAATCGCGGCCAGCCCAACCAGCGCGATAAAGAACAGGTGGTCAAAACCCAAAATAGGATGCCCGATACCGGACAAAACCCCGTGGGTAAAAGTCTCCATCGGTTGCCCAGCCAAGGGATGGTGGGCGAAGGCGGGCAGGGCGGAGGCCGCGATAACGGCAGTTAAGAATAGTTTTTTCATGGGTTGTGTCCTTTTAGGTTGTGGGTTTTGAAGGGTCTTATACAAGCAAAATTAGGGCAAGTAAAGCCACAAAATCACCAACAAACCCCCTGTTTGTTTTATTTATCTATCTATCTTCTATTAGAGGGGACTATGGGCTATTGTTAGGGAAAAATAAGCGGGGATTGCGACTTTTTTTAGGGGGTTTGCGTCTTTATTTGTTTTTACCTTGCGTTAATTGTTAATAATAGGTAAATGTGTGGGGTTAGATATGAAAGGATAACATGATGAAAAAATGTGTGGCTTTATTAATAGTGTGGGTTGCTTTTGCCACCGCACCTGCTTTCGCTGGTTTTCAAGAGGGGTTGGATGCCTATAAAAAAGGTGATTACAAAACTGCCCTTGCTGAGTTTCAACCCCTTGCCGTACAAGGGGATGCAGAGGCACAGTTTTTTCTGGGAGTGATGTATGATAACGGACGGGGCGTTCCGCAGGATTACAAACAAGCCGTGAAATTGTACGCCTTATCCGCCAAACAGGGGTATAAAAACGCACAGCTTTTTCTGGCGTTGATGTATTACAACGGAGATGGCGTTCCACAGGATTACAAAGAGGCGGCGAAATGGTACACCCTATCCGCCGAACAGGGGAGTGCATCGGCACAGTATAATCTGGGGCTATTATATGAAAACGGACAAGGTGTTTCGCAGGATTATAAAGAGGCGGTGAAATTGTACAGATTATCCGCCGAACAGGGGAGTGCAGAGGCACAGTATAATCTGGCGTTGTTGTATGACAACGGGGAAGGCGTTCCACAGGATTACAAAGAGGCGGCGAAATTGTATAGACTATCCGCCGAACAGGGTGTTTCAAAGGCACAGTCTAATCTAGGGTTTATGTATAACAATGGGTATGGTGTTTTACAAGATTATGTTCGCGCCCACATGTGGTATAATCTCGCTGCGTCAAATGGCGAAGAAACAGCCACAGAAAACAGAGATATTATTGCAAAGGAAATGACTCCCGCAGAGATTGAAAAAGCACAGGACTTGGCGCGGGCATGTTTTGCAAAAGACTATAAGGGCTGTTAGGTTTAAAGCAAAAGCGGAAATAAAAATGAATATTAATGAACATATATTTAATCTTATAAGGCATACACCTGATAAATATTTTATTTTGCCTTGTGATACGAAGTGTGAATATAAAACAAAAAATGCTTTTGAAATTTTAGACTCTGTTATGGAGTATCAACGAAAAAAATTATATTTAATGAATGGAGATTATAAGTTTCATTTAAAAAAATTTTCACAACATTGTATAGGAAAACGTTTGGATATTTATTTTAATAACATCAAAGAAAACGACCAAGCTTTATTTGCTCTAAAATATAGGAATAACAATCAAATAGTGTTATTGAAAAATTTATTAAGCCAGAGCCAATACATCCATCGATTCAAAATGATATTCATTATAGCCCATTGCGAAAAGAAAGTTATTGAAACTATCAAAAATTGCTTGCCTAATATAGTAACTATCAACTAATAACTAATAACTAACAACTAACAACTAACAACTATTTTTGAAACTCATCGCGCCATTGGCTATACGGCATGCCATAAACAATTTCGCGGGCGGTGGCTTTGTCCATGTCTAGCCCTTGGGCAAGTGCCGCCTCTTGATACCAACGTGATAGGCAATTACGGCAAAACCCAGTCAGCTCCATCATATCGATATTCTGCACATCGGTGCGGTCTCGCAGATGAGCGACCAATGCACGAAACGCCGCCGCCTCCAATTGGGTTGTTATGTTTTTATCCAGTTTATCCATTCTGATTCTCCTTATTCATATCACCAATAGCCTCGCTCAAAACCTGTGCCAATCGCCCGCCCCAAAGCCTCTGCCCCGTTTCGGTTTCAATCAAATCATTGCGCACCTCCACCAAAACATGCCGCAAGCCATTTTGCAAGGCATGCTGGCACATCGTATCCCCCGATAAATGCCCCGAATACGGCTGATTAATCCCAACACACACATCCAAATCCGCTAACCGCGCAATCACTGCGTCAGACAAACGGCTATCTTCGCCGAACAAAACCCCTATATCCCACGGGCGGGGCGGTTGATTATGCAGCTTTTTCGTAAAGGAGTGAATGGAAATAACACACGGATTAACCCGCGTTTTTATCACCCCAGCCAAGGCCGCATGATAAGGACGATAGAGCTGCGCCAAACGCGATTCGCGCCCCGCCTCATCAATCCCACGATTGGCAGGAATCACCCGCCCATCGGATAGACGCATGATTAGGGTCGGATCATCCTCCCCCCGATTCGGATCAATACATAAACGCGAAAAACCTGACCAGACCACGGGTGCGTCCAACGCCTCCGCCAGATTTTGGCTGACCCCCAAGGCACCGATATCGTACGCTATATGGCTGTTCATATCGTCCAGCCCCAAATCGCCGATAAAATCAGGCACATAATTTGTTGCGTGATCGCAACACACCACGATATCGGCCAAACGCTCTTTGCCTTTTATAAAAAATGGAGTATAGTCTGCCATAATCGCGTTTATACCACCCTAGATAAAAAACACAAACCATAAAAGAAAGTTAATTATGAGACGTTGTCGGAATGTAAAAATCGTTGCCACTTTGGGGCCAGCTTCGGCCAGCTTTGATATGATAAAAGCCTTGTTTAACGCGGGCGCGGATGTGTTCCGCCTTAACATGAGCCACGGTAGCCACGCGGAATTAAAGCTCTGGCACAGCCTTATCCGCAAGGTAGAAAAGGATGTCGCCCGCCCAATTTGCATTCTGGCGGATTTACAGGGACCAAAACTGCGCTGTGGCACATTTAAGAATGGCACCGAAACGCTGGAAGTCGGCGATTCGTTTCGGTTTGATTTGGATGAAACAGCAGGGGATAAAACCCGTGCTTGCCTGCCCCATAAAGAAATTTTCCAAGCGATGAAACCCACCGCCCAAATTCTGGTGAATGACGGTAAAATCCGCATGCAGGTGAAAACCTGTGGCGCGGATTTTGCGGATTGTGAGGTTCTGGCGGGCGGTGAGATTTCCAACCGCAAGGGTGTCAATGTCCCCGATGTTGTTCTGCCCATCAGTCCGCTCACCCCCAAAGACCAGAAGGATTTGGAATTCGCCTGTGATTTGGGTGTGGAATGGCTGGCATTGTCTTTCGTGCAACGCCCCGAAGATGTGGCGGAGGCTCGCACATTGGCAAAAGGTCGTGCCAGTATCCTATCAAAGATAGAAAAACCCTCCGCCGTGCATGCGTTTGACGCGATATTGGAGGCATCGGATGCGATTATGATTGCACGGGGTGATTTGGGTGTGGAATTGCCCGTGCAGGACGTTCCGCCCTTGCAAAAGCAAATCATCGGTAAATGTCGCCATGTGGGTAAGCCCGTGATTGTCGCCACCCAGATGTTGGAGAGCATGATTACCTCTTCCGTTCCCACCCGTGCCGAGGTATCCGATGTTGCCACCGCGATTTATGAGGGTGCGGATGCGGTGATGTTATCGGCCGAATCGGCTGTCGGTGATTTCCCGATAGAGGCGGTTCAAACTATGAACTCTGTCGCCGAAAAGGTGGAATCGGACGATATGTATCGCAAAATTATCGCCAGTGTGCGTAAGGTCTCGAAAGATAGTATTGCCCAAGCAATAACCGTCGCCGCACGGGAAATTGCCGAATTACACGATGTTCGGGCGATTTGCTGTTTTACCTTTTCGGGGACGACGGCTTTATCGGCGGCGCGTGAAAAACCGATTGTGCCGATTATTGCGCTGACTCCGTTTTTGGCAACGGCGCGAAAGATGTGTTTGGTGTGGGGATTGCATTGCGTGATTACCGATGATTTGAACAGGTTTAAGCAAGCGGTTATTAACGCGGCAAAGGCCGCACGGGACTATGATTTTGCCACGGGCGAGGATAAGATTATCGTGATTGCTGGGATTCCGTTTAATACCCCGGGCTCTACCAATATCCTGCGGGTGGCTTCTGTGAATGAGAAACTGCTGTTGGTCGGGGACTAGGTTTTAGTGATTAGTGATTAGTGATTAGTGATGAATTAGTTGGGCTTTTCAAGGGAACGCCCGCCTGTTATTATTAGGGGATACTGTTTTTGCATATAATTCTAAACAAGCCCCTAAATCCACTAAAAACGCACAATTTCCTAAAAACCCCCACTAATAACTAATAACTCACAACTAATACCTAAAAAACGTCTTGCATTCCCCCAATAATTGCTCTAAACACCCGATTCTACGCACGGGTCTGGCCTATATGGGTATGCCAAGGCACGCGCGTGATTTAAAAACCATTCTTAACAGGAGCTCGGAAATGCCCAAAATGAAAACAAAATCAGGCGCGAAAAAACGCTTTAAAACCACCGCCAACGGGCATATAAAAACCGCGCAAGCGGGTAAACGCCACGGTATGATTAAACGGTCTAACAAATTTCTTCGCAACGCACGTGGGACTACCCTGCTATGCGCTGCCGATGCAAAGATCGTTAAAAAATACATGCCTTACGCACGATAGGAGGATAGATAATGTCAAGAGTAACATCCGGTAAAACCACCCACGCGCGTCATAAAAAGGTTTTGAAAGCGGCAAAAGGCTATTATGGTCGCCGTTCCACGACCTTTCGCACGGCTACCCAAGCTGTCGATAAGGCGAATCAATACGCCACCCGCGATCGCAAAAACCGCAAGCGCAACTTTCGCGCCTTGTGGATTCAACGAATCAATGCAGGTGTTCGCGCCATTGATGAAACAATGACCTATAGTCGGTTTATCAATGCACTGATGAAGGCAGAGATTGTCGTTGATCGCAAAGTTCTGGCCGATTTGGCCGTGCATGAGCCCGAAGCGTTCAAATCCATCGTTGCCCAAGCTAAGGCCGCGATGTAAAAGGTGTGCAGTGCCAATTAAAAAATAAAAAGCCCTGCTGTTAGTGGGGCTTTTTTTATGGTGTAAATATGCTATGAAGGGGAGATAGGAACAAACATGACCGATGAAGACATACAAAAAATCCGCGACTCCTACCTGCATCGTATAGCGCAGGTTACGGATGAGGCAGAGTTGGAAGCCTTACGCCTATCTGCGTTGGGTAAAAAGGGCGAAATCAGCCTGAAAATGCGCGAGCTGGGGGGGATGGAGCCAACCCTACGCCAAACCATTGCTCCTGCTTTGAATGCGTTGAAAACCGAACTTGATAGTGCGTTATCCGCGAAAAAATCCGCCCTTACGGACGCGGCTTTGGATGCGCGATTAAAAACCGAATGGCTGGATGTGTCCTTGGCAGGGCGACCGATTCGCACGGGCGCGATTCACCCCGTTAGCCAAGTCATTGACGAAGTCATTACTATTTTCGCCGCCCTTGGTTTTGATGTTGCCGAAGGCCCGCAAATTGAAACCGATTATTACAATTTTGATGCGTTAAATATCGCGCCCGACCATCCTGCCCGCGCCGAGCATGATACTTTTTATCTGCATAATGATTCTGACCGAGCCCCGCATGTTTTGCGCACCCACACCTCCCCCGTGCAAATCCGCCATTTGGAAAAACACGGTGCGCCCGCGCGAATTATCTGTCCTGGGCGGGTTTATCGCGCCGATTACGACCAGACCCACACGCCTATGTTTCATCAATATGAGGGGCTGTGCGTGGATAAAGGTATTTCCATGTCGCACCTAAAATGGGTTCTGATGGAATTTTGCAAAACCTTCTTTGAAATTGATGCTTTGGAATTGCGGTTTCGCGCCAGTCATTTTCCCTTTACCGAACCGAGTGCCGAGGTGGATATTCGCTGTTCATGGCAGGATGGCAAGTTAAATCTTGGCACGGGCGATGATTGGATGGAGATTTTGGGCAGTGGTATGGTGCATCCAAAAGTCCTCCGCGCGGGCGGGATTGATACCGATATCTATCAGGGGTTTGCCTTTGGCATGGGGATTGACCGCTTGGCGATGTTAAAATACGGGATTCCCGACCTGCGGGCGTTTTTTGATTCCGATTTGCGCTGGTTGCGGCATTATGGATTTGCCGCGCTGGATATGCCAGCCTTGCATCAAAGATAGGAGAGCAAAAAAATGCGAATTTTTATTTTTATTTATACCATTGTTTTTTGTGGGATGGCTGTTGCCCAGAGCTATCCTGCTGTGGATGTTTTATCGCAAGACACCCACACCGTGGCGGGTGAGCAAATCATTTATCCCACGGGGGAGGCACAAATTACCGCCGCGATTATTGCCCTTGAGCCCAATACCACGACTGGCTGGCATGTTCATAATGTGCCGCTTTACGCCTATGTGATAGAGGGCGCGATAGAGGTGGATTACGGCGATAAGATTGGGGTGAAAACTTATGTCGTTGGCGATAGCTTTATGGAAGCGATGCAAACCCGCCATAATGGAATGAACTTGGGCGATACCCCCGCACGGATATTGGCAGTCTTTTTAGGGGCGGTTGGCGTGGATAATACAACGGGGGAGTAATTTTGCTCTTTTTTAATAAAAATTGAATTTTATGTTTTCTTTTTAATTTTTATTTGCTATTTACAATTACTCGTGAATGTAAATTCACTATACAAATCAAAAACAAACAAGGAAAAAAGATGGAACGCGATGATAATTATTTAAGAGAACTAATGATTGAGGCTCAAACAGACCCGAGATCTTTTATTTCTATGCCACCAGCCACAACAGGGAACCCAATAGACTATAAAAGGTGGCTTCACTTTAATTTACTTTGTGATGCAGGTTTTATGATGCAGATTACTGACAGCAATTACCGCTTGACAAATGCAGGTTATGATCGTCTTGAAGAAATAGGAAATGATAATGCCTAAAAAAAAGAATTTTTCTAAAAGAGAACAAAAAAAGAAAAATGAAATTTACTTTATCTTGGCTTAAAGCCCATCTTGACACGACCGCTTCTGTTGATGCAATAACGGAGGCTCTGACCGACCTTGGGCTGGAGGTGGAAGAGGTTAAAAATCCCGCCGATACCCTCGCCCCTTTTACCATTGGTTTTGTCGCGGACGCACAACCGCACCCGAATGCTGATAGATTACGGGTTTGCAAAGTGGATACCGATGACGGGCAAAAGCAAATCATCTGCGGTGCGCCGAACGCACGGGCGGGGATTTATGTCGTTGTGGCAAAGCCTGGGGTTTATGTCCCTGGGATTGATACGACCATTGGTGTGGGGAAAATCCGCGGGGTTGAGTCCTTTGGCATGATGGCATCGGAAAAAGAAATGCAGCTATCGGACGAGCATGACGGGATTATTGAACTGCCCAATACTCCGAAAATCGGCACTTCGTTTGCCGAGTATCTGGCGACCCATGACCCCGATAAAATTGACCCTATGATTGAAATTGCCATCACGCCAAACCGCAGTGATGCGCTGGGGGTGCGTGGGATTGCACGGGATTTGGCGGCAAGGGGGCTTGGCAAATTAAAACCTGAGCCCACGGCGAAAATAGCCGATTCCTTTACCGCACCGATAAAAATTCATATTGAAAAGAATACATTAAACGCTTGCCCGATTTTTGCGGGTCGCTTGATTAAAGGCGTGAAAAACCCGCCCAGCCCTGCGTGGTTGCAGGCGCGACTGCGCGCCATTGGGCTGCGCCCGATTTCCACGCTGGTGGATATTACCAATCTTTTCACCTATGAATATAATCGCCCTTTGCATGTGTTTGACGCAGATAAAATAAAAGGTGATTTGCGGATTCATCTGGCATCGGGTGGTGAAACTATCACCGCCTTGGATGAAAAGGATTATACTTTGGGCGCGGATATGGTCGCGATTTCGGATGATATGGGCGTGCAGAGCATCGCTGGTATTATGGGCGGATTTAACACGGGGTGTCAATCGGACACGGTGAATGTGTTTTTGGAATCTGCCTATTGGGACGCAATAACCATCGCACGGACTGGGCGGGCATTAAAAATCCAATCGGACGCACGCTATCGGTTTGAACGCGGGATTGACCCAGAATTCACCGTGAAGGGGCTGGATTTGGCAACCGAGATGATTTTGGATTTATGCGGGGGACAGGCTTCTGCGGTTGTGATGGATGGGCAAATCCCCGATACAAAACGGTTTTTTGAATGGGACGCGGGGCGGGTGAAATCGCTGGTTGGCATGGATGTGTCGGCCGACCGCCAACGCGATATTTTGCAGAGCCTTGGGTTTGAAATAAAAGATACCCGCGCCATTGTTCCCTCTTGGCGACCCGATATTTTGGATTCGGCGGATTTGGTGGAGGAAGTCGCACGGGTCGTATCGCTCAGCCAACTGGAACCGACACCCCTACCGCCCGTGTCAAAAGGTGTCTCACAGGTGCGTCTCTCGCCCAGCTTGATGCGCGAAAATCACGCCAGACGGGCAACCGCCGCCTTGGGCTATTTGGAATGTATCACCTATAGTTTTATCGATAAACCGAGTGCCGAGGCTTTCGGCGGGGGCAGTGATGCCGTGCGGTTAAGCAATCCTATTTCTGCGGATATGAGCCATCTGCGACCCTCGCTTTTGCCCGGGTTATTGCAGGCGGCGGCGCGGAACTCCGCACGGGGAATGGGCGATATGGCGTTGTTTGAACTCGGCCCGGTATTTCATGGCGGCGAGCCTGAGGATGAAGAAATCCTGCTCTGCGGGATATTGGTCGGGCATGGCGGCCCGCGTAATCCCCACGCGGGGCGACGGCTGGTGGATGTTTATGATGCGAAAGCCGATGTCGCGGCGGTTTTATCGGCAATCGGTGCGCCAGCCAAACAGATGGTTTTGCGGGGCGCGAGCGATTGGTGGCATCCTGGGCGGTCGGGTAAATTGGCTTTGGGACCGAAGAATTCTTTGTGTGCCTTTGGCGAAATTCACCCCCGAATTCTTGCCGATTTTGGATTAAAAACTGCTGTGGTTGGGTTTGCTTTGCATCTGGATCGTGTGCCGTTTTCCACCGCGAAAACCAAAACCCGTCCCGCCTTGCGGCTCACCGATTTGCAAGCGATAGAACGCGATTTTGCCTTTATCGTGGATGAAGAGGTGGAAGCGGTCGTGCTTTTGAACGCCGCCAAAGGCGCGGATAAAGCATTTATTACTGAGGCGTTTGTCTTTGATGTGTTCAGCGGTAAAAAGGCGCAAGAGCAAATGGGCGCGGGTAAAAAATCCGTAGCTTTGAGCGTGCGGATTCAACCCAAAGACGGTAATTTAACCGATGCAGATTTGGAAGCCATCAGCGCGGCTGTGGTGAAAAAGGTCAGCGCGGCAACGGGGGCGGTTTTGCGTGGGTAATTGTGCATTAACCCCCCAAGAAACCCTCAAAATTAAATCACCAACGCCTCTTGCGGGGTGATGGTTTTTATCCCTTGCGCCATGCCAACTGCATCATAGGTCAAATGCCCCGCGTGGGTATTTAACCCCGCCATTAAATGCGGATTATCCGAACAAGCCTTTTGCCAACCCTTATCCGCCAAGGCCAGCATAAACGGCATCGTCGCATTGCCCAGCGCGATGGTCGCCGTCCGCGCCACAGCCCCGGGCATATTAGCAACGCAATAATGCACAATCCCATCAACCATATAAATCGGGTCATCATGGGTTGTTGCCTTGGAGGTTTCAAAACACCCGCCCTGATCAATCGCAACATCAACCAGAACAGCGCCTGGTTTCATTAAACTGAGCTGCTCTCGGCTGATTAATTTCGGTGCTTCCGCCCCTGGAATTAACACCGCGCCAATGACGATATCCGCTTCGGCAACCAGCCGCAACAGGTTCGCGGCCGAGGCATAGCTGGTCTCAAAAACCCCGCCAAACACATCGTCCAAATGGCGTAGACGGTCCAGCGATCTATCCAAAACGGTGACCCGCGCACCCATTCCCGCGGCGACCCGCCCCGCTTGCGTGCCAACATTACCACCGCCAATAACGACAACATTACCAGGGCCAACCCCCGGAACTCCGCCCAGCAAAATACCACTGCCACCATTGGCTTTTTGCAACGACCAACTGCCAACTTGGGGGGCGAGTTTCCCCGCAACCTCCGACATTGGGGCCAGCAGAGGCAACCCGCCACGCGGATCGGTTACGGTTTCATAGGCAATCGCGGTCACGCCAGACTCCAGCAAATCTTGGGTTTGCGGGCGGTCTGGGGCAAGGTGTAAATAGGTGAATAGGATTTGCCCTTTGCGCAACTGTTTGCGTTCCGCCGCTTGGGGTTCTTTGACTTTAACAACCATATCGGCTTGTTTGAAAATATCACTGGCAGTGGCGGCGATTTTCGCGCCAACGGCGATATAATCCTCATCGGTAAAGCCCGCGCCCGCACCCGCACCCGTTTCAATCAGGACGGAATGGTTGCGTAATATAGCTTCAAATGCCGCGCTGGGTGTGATGCCGATACGGTATTCTTGGTTTTTGATTTCTTTGGGACAACCGATTATCATGGATGGGGTCTCGCTTTTCGTTTGGTTAAGAGTGTGTTTAGGAAGTGTTTAGGGAATATTAATGTAAAAAGCAAGGGGTTTTAGCAATGAACGATGAACGATTAGGGATTAATTTTGAGCCCTGCGGGTCTTCACCATTCACAATCCATCCCTATCTGTGGTATAGGCGACTCACCATGAAAAAAATTATCCCCAACCCAACCAACCCCACGCTGACCCGTCAAATCACTGCCCGTGACCAGACGGGGCAGCAAACCGACCTCTGCGTGATAGAGGAGAGACCGCTGACCATCTTTCTTAACGGCACGGAAATCATCACAGCCATGACGATTGGCGATTATCCGCACTGGCTCGCCTTGGGGTTTTTGCGCAATCAGGGGATGCTCAGTGCCAATGAAACGATAATAGCCGCCGATTATGATGAAGACCTGCAAACCATAGTCCTTCGCACCGATGGGCAGAGCGACTATGAAAAGAAACTGCAAAAGAAAATCCGTACCTCTGGCTGTGCCATGGGCACTATCTTTGGCGATGTGATGGATACGATTGAAACCGTAACCCTACCGCAGGTGAAAATCCGTACCTCTTGGCTGTTTGCCTTGGCGGCGCAAATTAACACCACCCCCAGCCTGTATTTGACGGCAGGGGCGATTCACGGCACGACCTTGTGTAAGGAAACCGAGCCTCTGGTGTATATGGAGGATGTTGGCCGCCACAATGCCGTTGATAAAATCGCGGGGTGGATGTTTGAAACGGGGACGACTGGCGCGGATAAAATCCTTTATACCACGGGGCGATTGACCTCTGAAATGGTGATAAAAGCCGCGATTATGGGGGTGCCTGTTTTGGTATCGCGCTCTGGTTTTACCGCTTGGGGGGTGGAGCTGGCGAACAAAACCGGGATGACCCTGATTGGGCGATTACGCGGCAAACGGTTCTTATGTATCAGCGGACAGGAACGGCTGATTTATGATGAGGACGAGTCATGATAGCGGGTGTGATTTTGGCAGGCGGGCAGGCGGCTCGGCTGGGCGGGGGCGATAAATGCCTGCGTGATTTGGGCGGTTGCACGATTTTATCGCGGGTGGTGGCGCGATTGACCCCGCAAGTTGACGCGGTCGTTTTGAACGCCAACGGCGATTTGGCGCGGTTTGCTGGTGTGGTGACTTGCCCGATTATTGCCGATTCTATTGTCGAGGATGGCGGGTTTGTTGGACCTCTGGGCGGGATTTTGGCGGGGATGGATTGGGCGGCGGCGCAGGGCTTTACGCAGATTTTAACCATCGCCGCAGATACGCCGTTTTTCCCAACCGATTTGGCGGCGCGAATGATGCGGGTTGCGGCACCTGATACTATTATCATGGCAGGCAGTGGCTATGAGGTTTCCCTGCATCCAACCTTTGGGCTTTGGCCTGTGTCTTTGCGTGATGATTTGCGCAGGGCTTTGCTTGCCGACACGCGCAAAATTTTACGCTGGAGCAATCAGCATAAAAATAAAACGGTTGTGTTTAAGACCACCCCGTTTGACCCGTTTTTTAATATCAATACCCCTGCCGATATGGTGCAGGCAGAGCAGTATTGTCAGGATTTTGGGCAGGATTTTATGCAATGAATAAGGCAGATAACAACCCCAGAGTCTTTGGCATTATTGGCTGGAAAAACACTGGCAAGACGCATTTGGTGGAGCGATTGGTGGCAGCCTTGGTTAAGCGTGGCTATCGCGTGGCAACGATAAAACACGCCCATCATAGTTTTGATATTGACCATAAAGGGCGCGATAGCTATCGCCATCGTATGGCGGGTGCCAGCCAAGTTATGGTGGTATCAGAGTCTCGGTTTGCTTTGATGGCAGAGGGTATGGGTGCGGGTGGGGTGACTGATTTATCCACGCTTTTGGCAAAGTTAGAACCGACGGATTTCGTTTTATTAGAGGGGTTTAAAACCGCACCCCTGCCCAAGATAGAATGTTATCGGGGCGGGGCGGATAAAGAATCGGGCACGCAAAACTTGCTGGCAAAAACCGATAAAACGATTGTTGGGATTGCCAGTGATACGGATATTAAAACTCCGCCTTGTGAGGTTTTGGATTTGAATGATACCGACGGGCTTTGCGATTTTATTATTAAACACACGAGTCCGAATAAATCCCCCGCCCCCAAATCAACCATGCCATCGGGCGTAGATTGGACGGCGGTCGCGGATGTTTTGGACGGATTAAAAACCCGATTAACCTGCACTTTACCCAGCGAACAAATCCCAACCCCAAACGCGGGCGGGCGAATCCTATCCGCCGATATAACCGCCAGCCAAGCCAACCCACCCTTTGCCAATTCGGCCGTGGATGGCTATGGCTTTGCCCACGCCAGCCTATCCAAATCAAAGCAAACCACGCTCACCCTCACCGAAAACCACGCCACGGCAGGGGCGGTGATTGACTCGCCCGTGGGTGCGGGGCTCGCCATTCCCATCCTAACAGGTGCGCCCTTACCCGCAGGGGTAGAGTGCGTGGTATTGCAAGAATCGGTCACAAAAACGGATGGCAAAATCACCTTTGCCTCCAACATAAAGCACGGTGCGAATACCCGCGCAAAAGGGGAAGACATCGCCCAAGGGGCAAAAATATTCGCCAAAGGACATCGTATAACCCCGCAAGATTTGGCGGTGCTCTGCGCCACGGGTGTTGCCACCGTGCCCGTTTATCGCCCACTGCGGGTGGGGGTTTTGTCTTCAGGAGATGAGGTTATTTCCATCGGGCAAAACCGAACCCCCGCGCAGATTTATGATGCCAATCAGCCGATGCTGCTGGATATTTTGCGCAGGTGGGGCTATCATGCGGTTGCGCTTGGGCGGGTTCAGGATACTGCCGATTCGGTTGCCAAAGCCCTGTCATCCGCCGCCGCGCAAGTCGATGCGATTATCACCACGGGCGGGGCTTCGACGGGGGATAAAGACCATATCGCGGCGGTTTTGAAATCGCGAGGGACTTTGCACGATTGGCGTATTGCGATAAAACCTGGGCGGCCTTTGGCGCTGGCGGATTGGCAGGGAGTCCCGGTTTTTGCCCTGCCCGGCAATCCTGTGGCGAGCTTTGTTTGTGCGCTGATTTTTGCCCGTCCAGCCTTGGGGATTTTATCGGGGCAAGGTTGGCTGACGGCGCGAGGCTTTGCCTTGCCCGCGCGGTTTAGCAAATCCAAACAAGGCGGGCGGCGCGAATATCTGCGCGCAAAGATGGTCGCGGATAGGGGCGGAGTGATGGGGGTTTGCGTCTTTGCCTCTGAAGGGTCTGGCAAGATTAGCGGGCTCAGCTGGGCCGATGGATTGGTGGAACTGCCCGATGAAGCGATGGAAATACAAACGGGCGATTCGGTGATGTTTTATCCGTTTGGGATGTTTGGGTTGTAATTTTTAAATGTGAATGACGAAGCCTTGAGAGGGCTTTTGTCGGGCAGACCTATCGTCTAGAAAACAACGCCCCTGTCACCACGTGCGACCATGACCCGCGGTTATTTTATTTGAAAATCTTTGCCAAGCATAGATCGGGCTTTTGGCATGTCCCTGCTCACAGAGCAGGGGCTACGCACAAAAGACCACGCCTTGTGAAAAATTGGTTAATTCTCAGTCTTACTTTCCGCCGCACGTTTTTGCAATTCCGCACGATACAGCGCAAGATAATCGATATTATCAATATTCAGGGGCGGATAGCCACCATCGCTCGTCACATCATGGACAATTCGGCGCATAAACGGGAACAACATCCGCGGACATTCTATCATTAAAAACGGATGCAACTGCTCGTCCGCGACATTTTGCACCAGAAAAACCCCGCCGTAATCTAGTTCCAGCAGAAAAATAGTGGTGGTATCGACCAGCGCACTGACGGTCATTTTCTGGGTGATTTCATACAGGCTCTCCCCCGCGTTACGTGCGTCAATATTCACTTGGACAGAGATATTGGGTTGGCTTTTCATCGTGATATTCTTTTGCACCGCCAAGTTTTCAAAGGACAAATCACGGATATATTGTCTTTGACATTTCATAATTGGTTGGGGTGCGGCTTGCTCAGAGGCGGGTTTTGCCGCGGCCTCTGGTTTTGGTTTTTTTTCATCTGCCATTGGGGTGGCTCCTTTTTATAGTGGGGTGCATAGTGGGGTTCATATTGGTATTTTATCGCAAAACACCCAGTTTGGCAATATCTTTATTTTGCCTATTTATTTAGTATATTTATTTAGCGATTGTTTTTGCTATCGGACTCATCCTCAAAACTATAATCCGCCTCTATATCCTCGTTCCTATTGGGCGAGTGATTCACGCCCCCATGACGCGGTGGCATCTTTACCCCAGCGACAATCCCCGCGACTACGCTTGCGATAATCACACCACGCACACGGCGGCTCATCAAAAGAAACCCAACACCATCGGTGAAAAACCCGGGCGTTAATAACAAAACCCCGGCGATAACTATCATCGCACCGTGCGCCACCTCTGGCGCGGGGTTGCCACCTTGCGCTGCCACCGTCCGAATCGTTTGCAACGCGCCCAAACCTTGGCTACGGAACAACCCCGTGCCAATGATTGCCGTTAAAATAACCACACCCAAAGTCGCCCACAGCCCCAAAAACCCGCCGATTTGAATGAAAAGCGCGATTTCAATCAAAGGAATCCCAAGAAAAACCATAAAAAGTAAAAATTTAACGCTCATAACATTGCCTCCTAGCCAATAAACCTTTATTATACCATAAAGTCGGATTTTGCCAGACGAAATTCGGGGTAAATTATGAAGGAGACAATTATGGGTTCAAGTATTCAAATTATTATTTTGGCAATCGCCGCGGTGTTTATGATTTTAAAACTGCGCGGAGTTTTGGGCACGCGGGAGGGTTTTGAAGCCCCGCTGAAAAAACCTGAGGATGCGCCCACACCGTCCCCGAAATCTTTGCAGGTGGTACAGGCAGAGATTGACGAGGATATAACAAACCATGTCCCCGCCGACAGCCCAGCCGCGCGGGCGTTGCAATCCATGAAACAGATGGACGGGCGGTTTAGCGTAACTGAGTTTCTGACAGGGGCGCGGATGGCCTATGAATGGATTGTCGTTGCTTTTGAGTCCGATGATTTGGATGTGTTAAAAACCCATCTGTCCGATAGTGTTTATAAGGATTTTGCCGCCGTGATTAAGCAACGCCAGAAAAAGGGCTATCGCGTTGATGCAGAGTTTATTGGCGTGCGCCAGATGGATTTGAAGGAGGCGAGCTTTGATAAAGACACCGCCATTGCGCGGATTGGTGTGGCGTTCGTGGGCGAGCTGACTTCCGTGGTTTTGGATGCCAAAGACAAGGTGATTGAGGGTAATAAAAATCGGGTGAAGGCGCAGAAAGACCTGTGGTATTTTGTCCGCAATATGGCCGAGGATGACCCGAATTGGAAATTGGTTGAGACGGCTGGCTAACTGCTGGCTAAACGTTTCTATTAGAATTTTTAGGGGACGGCTGTGGCGGGTAAAATCGATAAGACGGATTTGGATTTGTGGCAGGCGGTTGTGAAAGACATCGTGCCGATTCCTGAGGATTTGCGCGAGAAGTCGGAGACGATTGAAAAGTCTGCGGGTAAAAAGTCTGTTAAAAATTCTGTTAAAATTTCTGGGCAGGTTGGCTCGCCCAAGAGCCCGGGTTTGCCACCAAAACCATCCCCGAAATTGAGTCCAAAATCCGCCCCGCAACCGACCCCGAAATCTCCCTTAAAACCCCCCACAAAAAAAACCACAAAACGACCAGAGGTTATCGTGTCGGCACCCCGTGCTTTGACCTCACCCACTATGGATAGGCGTAATTTCAATCGTTTGCAAAAGGGGCAGATGCCGATTGACGCACGGCTGGATTTGCACGGTATGACCGTGGAGCAGGCAAAACTGCGGTTAAAGAGCTTTCTGCTGAATGCGCATGCACAGGGCGACCGCGTGATTCTGGTTATCACAGGCAAAGGTCTGCGCAGTGGCTTTGATGAATTCAACCGCCCGAATCGCGGGGTGATTCGCGAAGGCTTGCCCCAATGGGTAAAGGATAAAGAGATTGCCCCGATGATTGTCCAAATCACCCCCGCCCATCGTCAGCACGGCGGGGATGGCGCGTTTTATCTGTATCTACGGCGCAAGCGGTGAATTCGCATCCTTAAAAAACCGCCGACAAATAAACCAGCAAAACACGCATAACCCCAAGGCGACCAGTGCATAAAACGGCATTTGCTGAGCAAAAGATACGTTGCGGTCAATAAAATATCCGGTTAAAACCGGACTCACAGCAGAGCTCATCACCATCGTTGTATGCGCCAGCGAGCGAATCGCACCGATATGTTCGGTGCCGTAGGATTCCGACCAAAACGCCATTGGAATCGTGGCATTGCCGCCCTGCATCGCGCCGACAAAAATAAAGCCAAAGATAAACGCGACAACGCCGTTAAACTGGGAAAAGATAAAAAACCCAACCACCACGGGTAGTAGGAAAATCGCCAATAGCCGATTTGCCCCGAATCTATCCACCATCGCCCCCCAAAACAGGGAAAACACAATACTGGAAATGGTATAAAACGGAAACAACGCGACAAAGGCGGTATGTGACCAGCCCGCCGTTTGGGCAAAATGCACCTGTTGGAAAAACAGCGCGGTTGACAGGAATGGCGGAATGAAAACCACGGGCAAAACCCCCCAGAATAACCCGTGTTTCAAAACCTGGGCGCGTGTCCAATGTCGCCCGTCCAGCCCGTGCGCCGATTCGCGTTTTGATTCGGATTGGGGCGTGCGTTCTTTGCGTAATAAAACTAATAGGATAATTAATAAAACCACGGCAGTTCCAGCCGCCAAATACCAAGTTTTATACCACGCCATAAACCCGATTAAAAAGGCAAAGAGAATCGGCAAGGTTGCCTCGCCAAAGGAAAAACCCAAGGTGGTAAAGGCCAGCGCACTCCCTCGGTTTTTTACAAACCAACGGGACGCGCCGACGACTCCGATGTGCGATAGCATCCCTTGCCCAGTAAAACGCAATAAAAAAATAATCACAGGTAATAAAATTAACGATGGATTAAGTGCCATTGCGATACAGGACAGGCTGATAAGCCCGATAAAAACAACGGACAAAGTCCGCACGCGAAACAAATCGGCCAAACCGCCCGCCCAGAGGATAATAAACCCACTCGCCATAGTCGCGCCACCATAAATCGCCCCCCATTGCGTTGCGCTCAGGTTAAAATACGCCATAATATCGCCCGCGAAAATAGCAATAAAAAACGTCTGCCCAAAGTTAGAGACAAACAATAATATCGCCGTTGCCATCAGCCAACGGATGTTTTTTATGTAAAAAAGAATTGGCGAGGCTCCTATAAATCGGCGGATATGCTAATGGACAAAGGGCGCGGCATCACCCCAAAGCAGTTTCACTTTGGCATCGCGCCCGCAGCCTTTGCGATAACGTTTATAGGCATCGGCTTTGGTAACAAAACCAAACCGCGATAGGATTGTCTCGTCCGATTTGTAGTAATCCTGATGGTAGTCACTGACCGGATAAAATACGGTGGCGGGGTAAATCGGCGTGGCAATATCGCGGTTTAAATCGGTGGCGGCCTGTTGTTTTGCCAGTTCTGCCGCTTGGGTTTGCGCAGGGTCAAAGGTGAAAATCCCGGTGGTATAGGCGTGTCCTCTATCGCAAAACTGCCCGCCCGCATCGGTTGGATCAACCGAGCGAAAGAAATGGTGTAGCAGGGTATCATAATCTACCAGTTCATCGTCAAAGATAATTTTCACAGCCTCTATATGATCGCCATGGGATCGATAGGTTGGCGCGTCGGTTGTTCCCCCAGTAAAGCCTGATTCGGCAGATGTGACACCCGTTACGGATTCAAAATCGGATTCCACGCACCAAAAACAGCCACCAGCAAAGATGGCGGTTTGCGTGGCGGCACTGGCGGGCTGGGCGATTAAAATTGCGCCAAAGACGGCTATGGTTTTGAAGATGGAAAGTTTTGTGGGAAATGTCATGAGAGGGGTGTCCTTTTAAGGGTTAAGGTTCAAGTGCAGTATAGCCTAAAAATAAACCCTTATGAAAGTAAAGATGTCGTGAGCGGGTTTCATCAACCCATCTATTTTTATACGTTGGTTTTATTTGGAGGCTTTATACGCTGGTTTTATACGTTGGTTTTATTTGGGGGCTTTATTTGGGGGCAGGTTCAGTCGAAAAATTTCTTACTAAAAACAACACTTGATTATCGTTATAGGTATTTATCCCAGAAATAATGCCAATCCGCGTTAATATCTGCGTTAAGTCATCAGTGGTAAGATGATTTCGCCAACCCGTACTAATAACCCGCTTGTTCATTTCATTCAAAAAAGCTTGGTCGTCTTTTTTTGCCTCTATTGGCAGATAGACATAACTTAAAACGATAAAATCACTGACGTTCATTGCCTGATGAAGGACAGACTCCACATCATTCATATATTCCAACACCCCTGAAAAAAAACAAACATTGCTTTTGGGCAGGGTCGTATTTGGTTTGTTTAAATCCAAAACCGTTGTCTGTGCGTCCCATTGCTTTATATCAAATTTTTTAACGGTAATGTTTTCATAAGAGGCACAGAATTTTTCAACGGGCGCATTAACACCGCATCCGTGTTCGGCAAAAGTGTATGATTGTGTCGGATCATATTCGTAATCGAAAAATAGTTTTATGAGCAATTCGCTTCGCGTTATCCAATCTTTGGAATAGGTATTGGCATCTGCCCATTTGTTTGTGTGGGTTTGATTTTTAACAGGCATGGGTGTGGTATCCTATGTATAAGGGTTTTATAGATTCGGTTTATAAATTTGGTTTATAGATTTGGTTTATAAATTTCGGGCGATTTCCTCAATCGTAAAGATTTCTATCACATCGCCTTCGCGAATATCTTCATAATTCTCAAACGCCATACCGCATTCTTGACCAGATTTAACCTCTTTCACCTCGTCTTTAAACCGTTTTAGGGTCTTTAATGTGCCTTGATGAATCACAACATCATCGCGCAACAAACGCACACCGGCACTGCGTTCGGCCTTGCCTTCGGTCACTTCACAGCCGCCGATTTTACCCGCGCCAGTGATTTTATAGACCTTTTTAATGGTGGCATAACCGATAAAGGTTTCTTTAATCTCTGCCGATAACAGCCCACTGGCGGCCGCCTTAATATCATCCACAAGGTCATAAATGATGGAATAATAACGCGGGGTCAGCCCCTTTTGATTGGCAGAGGCACGGGCCGGGGCATTGGCACGGACGTTAAACCCGATGACTTGGGCCGATGACGCCTCTGCCAGCGTGATATCGCTCTCCGTTATTGCGCCGACACCGTAATGCAAGATCCGCACCCGCACTTCGTCATTGCCGATTTTTTCCAAGGCTTGGATAATCGCTTCGGCAGAACCCTGAACATCCGCTTTAATCACAAGCGGCAGTTCGGACACAACCTCATCCGCACGGGCTTTTGCCAGCAGTTGATCCAAGGTTGTATTCGCGCCAACAGCAGCACGGCGGTCTTTCGCTGCGGTTTGGCGGTAATCGCAGATTTCGCGGGCTTTGGCTTCGGACACAACCACATTCAAAATATCGCCTGCCTCAGGCGTGGAATTCAAACCCAAAACCTCTATCGGCATGGAGGGGGTTGCGATATCCACCCGCTCGCCTTTGTCATTTATCAGCGCACGAACCTTGCCCCAATGTTCGCCCGCGACAAAAATATCGCCTTTTTTCAAAGTGCCATGTTGGATGAGAACGCTTGCCACTGGACCGCGTCCAGTATCCAATTTTGCCTCAATAACCGCGCCTTGGGCGAGTCTATCGGGGTTGGCTTGCAGTTCCAATAATTCGGCTTGCAGGGAAATCGCATCAACCAAATTATCCAAACCCGCACCGGTTTTGGCGGATATTTCCACGTCTTGAACGTCGCCCGACATAGACTCCACCACGATGTTATGTTGCAATAAATCGGTGCGCACTTTGTTAATATCCGCGTCGGGCAAATCGGTTTTATTGATGGCAACGATGACCGGAACTTTGGCAGCAAGGGCGTGGGAAATCGCCTCTATCGTTTGGGGTTTAACGCTGTCATTGGCGGCAACCACCAGAATCACAATATCGGTAACCTGCGCACCACGCGCCCGCATGGAGGTAAAGGCGGCATGCCCAGGGGTATCCAAAAACGTAATCTCCGCACCCGTTTTGGCGGTGATTTGATAGGCACCGATATGTTGGGTGATACCCCCAGCCTCGCCCGTTACCACGGACGTTTTACGCAGAGCGTCCAGTACAGAGGTTTTGCCGTGATCAACATGCCCCATGATGGTGACAACAGGGGCGCGGGGGCGCAAATCGGCAGGCAAATCTGGCGTTTGTTCAATCGCATCCTCCACATCCGCGTCCGAAACCCGCGTGATATTATGACCGAATTCGGCAACAATCAATTCCGCCGTGTCCGCGTCTATCGTTTCGTTTTGCGTCGCCATAATACCGTTTGTCATCAGTGCCTTTACCACAGAATTGGTTTTTTCTGCCATGCGATTCGCCAGCTCCTGCACGGTGATAGTCGGTGGCAATTGCACATCACGGATGATTTTTTCACGCGGGGCGGCTTCGCCACGTAATTCGCGTCTTTGCCGTTCTTGTTTGCGTTTGATAGAGGCTAAGGACCGTTGATGCCCATCGTTATCCTGCAAAGCCTGTGAAATGGTTAATTTACCTGCACGGCGGCGTTCATTGTCGCCAGAACGGGCGTTTGGACGGTGGGTTTTTTTATCCTCGTTTTGCGGTTCAAGGTTTTTACCCCGAGCCGATGGTCCGCGTGATTTGGGTTTGTCTCCCATATCTTGGGGCATGTCTTGTGGGATATCTTGCAGTATATCTTGGGGGATACTTTGGGGCAAGTCTTGGGGTGCGGTATCGCGGATGGGTTTGCCCGTGTCTTTATTCGCATCCTTGCCTGCGTCTTTACCCGCCTCTTTACCCAAATCTTTTGGCGGTTCTTTTTTCACCTCTGGTTTGGCGGTTTTCTGCGTCAAACCGCGTTTTTTATTATGGATATCTTGCTCAACCTTGTCTTTTTCAATACGCTGGCGGCGACGTTCTTCGCGTTCTTCTTCGCGCAAAGATGCCTCCTGCTGGTCGGTTGATTGGCGTGCTGATTCTAGCCGTTTTGCCTCTTCCAACGCCTTCATACGACGTTGAACATCCTTATCGGTGGATTGCATCGGCGAAGACGTCGCCGAGCCACCCGTGGGCGCAGCCCCGCCCGCAGGTTTTATTAAACGGCGTTTTTTCTTTTCCACAACGATGGGCGAGGATCGGGTGCGATTGAATGAGGGTTTGCCCCCCGTGGGCGTGCTGCCCGCACCTGCCCCGCCACTGAGTCCTAGGGGTTTTCGCGGTCTATCATTCATCTGCTTTATCCGTTTTGTTATCTATGGTGCTATTTGTGGTGCTATTTGTGGGGGTGCCTGTGGTGCTATTTGTGTGCGTATCAAACCGACTATCAGGATTGCGAAGTCCCGCCAGTCGCCGTGCATCATTTTGGATTTTGCGGTTTAATCCGTGGGCGTTTAGCAGGGCATGTATGACATGGTCGCGTCCGAAAGCCAAACCCAGCTCTGCCGAGGTCAAACACATCAGCGCCGCGTGGTGATTTTCCGGATGATTGATTTTCTTTAATTGATTGGGCGAGCCATCGCTGGCCTGTAATAAAAGCTGTCCCCGTTGCAAGGGCAGGTTGGTTTTTATCCGCTCAAACCCGCAAATCGCCCGACCATTACGCCGTGATAAAGATATCAGCCCAATAAGCCGTTTTGCCAAAATCGTGCAAATCATTTGCATCAAATCCTCTGGCAGAGTTATTGGTTTTTTCGTATTTGCTTTCCCCGCACGGGCAAAAGCGTTTTGTTTAATCGCACGGGTGATAATATCGGGCTTGGCAAACACCCAAAGCCCGCGCCCCGGCAGATTTTCGAGTATATCAGGCGTGACCAGCCCATCGGGGCTGATAGCAAAGCGAATCATTTTTTCTTTTGGGAAAGGTTCGCGTAACACAATACAGGTACGAGCAGAATGGGCAAAGCCAGCCGCCAAAGCCTCTGCCGAGGGTTTTTGACGCGGAACATGACGAATTTTCGCATGTTTTGCTGTTTGAACCACTTGTCCCATTTTTTCTTTTTTGCTCTTTTTGTTTTGGTTTGTTAGTTAGATAGTTGGTGTCGGCTCATCGCCCACAGTTTCCACAGGAGTTTCCTCTGGCATAACCACAGGTGCTTCGCCAGATTCTTCAGCAGATGCTTCCGCACCCTCTTCAAGAGCCTCTTCGCCTTCTTCGCCCTCTTCGGGTTGGGGGGTTGTGGCAAGGATAAAATCCTCTTCGCTGATTTTACCAGTTTGCAACCGCGCCTGCATAACCATCAATTCGGCCTCCGCCAAACCGACATCAAACTTTTCTAACAAACCGACATCTTTTGTCCGCTTGCCATCAACCGTGGTGAAACCCCCGGCCAATTCCCAAGCCGCACAAATCGCGAATTCGTTCAAGGTTTTAATATCATCCTGCCCCAAAACAACCAGCATTTGCGGCGATAGCCCTTCAAAATCAATCAAAGATTGCTCTACCCCCAGCTCCTTTGCCTCGGCAAGGGCGGTGGCGTTGATTTCTTCCAAAGATTCCAAAGCACGCGCCTGCAATTCTTCGGCCGTGTCTTGATCAAATCCTTCTATCATGGATAGCTCTTCAATCTCAACATACGCGACCTCTTCCAAGGTGGCAAACCCCTCTGATACCAATAATTGCGCGACAACTTCATCAACATTCATCGTTTGCATGAACATCGCAGAATTCTCTTCAAACTCTTTTTGCCTCCGCTCAGATTCAATAGATTCGGTGATAATATCAATATCAATCCCGAGTAATTGCGAGGCCAAACGGACATTCTGCCCACGCCTGCCAATCGCCAAGGACAAACGTTCATCTGGCACAATCGCCTCTATCCTGCCGTTATTATCCTCATCAATCACAACTTTGCTGACTTCGGCTGGTTGCATAGCATCGGCCAACAGGGTTGGCATATCGTCATTCCACGGGATAATATCAATCTTTTCCCCCTGTAATTCGCTGACCACGGCTTGCACGCGTGAGCCACGCATGCCAACACACGCACCAACAGGATCAATCGACACATCGTGGGAAATCACACAGATTTTGGCACGACTACCCGGATCACGGGCAACAGCTTTGATTTCAATCGTGCCGTTGTAGATTTCGGGCACCTCCATCTTAAACAGTTCCACCATGAATTCTGGGGCGGTACGCGATAGGAAGATTTGCGGACCACGCGGTTCTTGGCGGACTTCTTTAATATAGGCACGAATACGGTCATTCGGGCGAAAGATTTCGCGGTTAATCAGCTGGTCGCGACGGCAAATCGCTTCGCCATGCCCGACATCCACCGTAACATTACCGTATTCCACACGGCGCACGATACCGTTGATGATTTCACCAGCACGGTCTTTGAATTCTTCATATTGGCGTTCGCGTTCAGCCTCACGCACTTTTTGCAAAATAACCTGTTTGGCCTGTTGCGTGGCAATCCGCCCAAAATCCATCGGTGGCAGTTTATCAATAATGACAGAGCCGATTTCGGGATGCTCAATATGTGCCTTTGCATGTTCCACGGTCATTTGGATAGAATCTGCACCCTCTTCCACTTCTGCCACGACTTCGCGTACCCGTTCCATGGTTAATTCGCCAGTTTGGCGGTCAATCGTGGCACGAATATCCAAATCATTGCCGTATTTGGATTTGGCGGCACGGGCATAGGATTCCTCCATAGCCTCCAGAATCAGATTGGGGTCAATCATTTTTTCGGTCGCGACGCTTTCGGCAATTTTCAAAAGCTCAAGGCGGTTTGCAGTGGTGATAGTCATTGGTTTGTCCTTATCTTATAGGGTGGTTAATTTTGGGGTTAATGGGGTTAAAAAGTTAAAGGGTTGGTTCAGGGTTTTTCTGGGCTTTTAACGATTGCGCAATCAGCGCGTCCGTCAGCATCAGTTTTGCCCCCGATAGGGCGTTAAAATCTAAATCAATCCGCCCCTCTGGCGTGTCAAGTTGGATTTTATCGGCTTTCAATCCGCCGAGGGTTCCGCGAAATCGTTTCTGCCCGCCGACAAGGTGCATGGTTTCCAGCTTCGCATCAAACCCCTGCCACCGTTCAAAATCCTTTAATCGGGTCAGCGGACGGTCAATACCAGCAGAGGACACCTCCAAAGTATAATCGGCTTTTATCGGGTCTTCCACATCCAATAGGGCGGATATTTCGTGCGACATGGTCGCGCAATCATCAACGGTAAGCGTGGTTTCATCGGCGCGTTCAATCATAATTTGTACCGTGGTTGCCTTTCGTGCCATGACCCGCAGGCAAATCAGCTCAAACCCACTATCTGTTATTAACGGTACCAGCATCTCTGCCAGCCGTTGTTCGGTTTCATTCTTTGCGATGAGGTTTGACATGGTTTTTGTGTTTTTTAGGTGTGGTTTAGGGTTGCCGATTAGGCATAAAAAAAACGGGTGCGAAACCCGTCTTAAAGTTTTGATAAGATTTTCTGGGGGTGGAAGCCAGAATTTTCGCTGTTATCACGGATATAACGCAAGTTTTGCCAAAAGGAAAGCGGTTTTTAGCTAAAATTAGACTTTTTTTATAAAAACACGCCACTTGTGGGTGAAAAAATAAAAACCACAAGATGCTGTTATAGTTTAACGCTCTAAACTATAACTCACGAGCTATCTGTTATACCTTACGGCTTTAAAGTATAACTCACTAGCTGGTTGTTATACCTTTACGGCTTTAAAGTATAACTCCTACACTATCTATTATAGTTTAACGCTCTAAACTATAACTCACACTTGCCTTATTATAGTTTAACGCTCTAAACTATAACTCACACTTGCCTTATTATAGTTTCGTGCTATAAACTATAACACCCCACCCCATTAAAAAGAGGTTTTTCTTATGGATGAGACGCAATTCACTGAAACAATGACGGGCACTTTGATTCCAACGCAGCACGGTGTGAATGGTTTTTGCCCAAATCCTCTGCCACCGCAGATTGATATGAACTCCATTTCCAACGTGCTGGTAAAGGCCAGTATGGCTTTGGGTGGGTTGGAACACCTTGCCAAAAATGTGCAAAATCCATATTTGTTAATAAGACCCTTGCAAAGGAAAGAAGCTTTGCGTTCCTCTGCTATGGAAGGCACCTATTCAACAGCCGATAATCTTGCCATTGTCCAAGCTTATAGTGAAACGAGTGGTGATGAATCGGATCAAGAGGTTCTTAATTACATAAAAGCCTTGGATTATGCCCAAATAGCTATGGAAAAACTGCCCATATCGCACCGCGTCATAAAGGGAATGCATGAGATTTTGCTGAAAAATCTGTCTAAAAACAGGGGTGCAGATAAACGTGCGGGCGACTATAAAATGGATCAAAATTGGATTGGTGCAAAGACAATCGCACAGGCACGGTTTATTCCGCCATCTCCCGAAACCGCTTTGCAATGTATGGATGACTTGGAACATTTCATCAATAACAAGCCTGAAACGATGCCAGACTTGATTGCGGCGGCCCTGATTCATTATCAATTTGAAACGATTCATCCGTTCTCGGACGGTAATGGGCGGATTGGGCGGATGCTCGTGCCGTTATATTTGATGCAAGAAGACGCACTAAGCAAGCCGTGGTTGTATATCAGCCCTTACATAGACCAGCATAAAGATGCCTATATTGATAAGATGTTTGGCGTATCGGCAACAGGGGATTGGACAAGCTGGCTTATGTTTTTTCTTACCGCGATTGAAAAATCTTGCGAGTCAACGATAGAGACGATTCATAAGTTAAACGAGTTAAGAGAGGATTATAGAGCAAAGCTACAAAGAAAAACCCGTTCAACGACAGCCCTGACGTTATGTGATTATCTGTTTGAACGGCCTGTTGTGTCTATTCCTAATGTCCAAGCAGAAACCAAAGTGACCTATCCAACGGCACGCATGACCGTAGAGATTCTGTGTAAAAATGATATCTTGACGCCGATACCAAATTTTGAGAACCCCAAATTATTTTGGGCGCAGGATATTATTCGTCTTTCAGACGAGTCCTAATTTATCAAATTAGTCTGTGGCAGATTAATCTTCTTTGGCTTTTTGCGCCCGCCAGAGGGTGAATAGCCCCGCCGCCACAATCACTATCATGCCAATCAAGGTTGGGGTTTGCAATATCTCACCAAACAAAAATATCCCCAAACTGGTGCCGAATACCAGTTGGAAATAGGTGAAGGGTTGCAAAAACCCAGCCTCCGCCACTTCATAACAGCGAATCAGCATATAATGTCCCAAAGTTGCACACAGGCACAAAACCGCCATCCAGCCCCAATCCCCCATTGCCATAGTTTGCCAGTGAAACACGCCGACAAAACTGATACCAATCGCGCCGACAATCCCAGTCCAGAAAAAGCTGGTGATGGCCGCGTCATACCGTGCGACATAGCGGGTCAGCAGACTGTATAACGCGAACATCAGGGCGGATATAAAGGGGATGAGCGCAAACGGGCTAAACACAGTCCAGCCTGGTTGCAGGATGATTACCACGCCGATAAAGCCAAACAGGATGGCGACCCATCGCCGCCAGCCGATAAATTCACCCAATATAGGCGCGGATAGGGCGGATATTAACAGCGGGTAAATCGCGAACACCGCGTAGGATTGGATGAGGCCTAGATAAACAAAGCCAACGACCATCACGCAGACTTCTATCATTAATAATAACGAGCGGAAGGTTTGTATGAAGGGCACTCGGCTGTGTGCGACTGTTTTGATGGAGCCATAGCGGATACGGGCAAAGACGAGCACAAAGCCCGCGAAAAACCAGTAGCGTACCATGACAATCATATAGACGTTATATTGGTCGGCTAGATAGCGCGAGATACCATCTTGCGAGGCAAACACCAGCATCGTTAGAATCATCAGGATGATGCCAAGACGGTTGTTGGTTTGTGCGGGGGTGTGGGTTTTTGTGTCAGGCATTTTTTAGTATTAGTGATTAACGATGAATGATTAACGATTAACGATGAATTGTAAAGAGCAAGTTTTTAACGATGAATTATGAATGGTGAATTATGAATTGGATTTTGTGGTAAATTTCTTTCCTAAAATAACAAACTCTAATTATTTTAGATAACGAATAACAAGAATAACCAATAATTCACCATTCATCACTCACAATTCACCATTCATCATTAATCATTCTTCGCAAGCCTCTTCATCATCTCTACAAACCGTCCGCGGGCGGCGGGTAGGGGTTTATTGCCCATAGCAACAGCCAAGAAATGATGCAAGAAATGCCCGCTCAAATCCAACCCCGCCAAAATATCGGCACTTGATATATCCTCACCAATATCCTCCCCCATTTTACCCGCTTCACCAGATATAAAAAACGCCGGTAGGGGCAGCAATCGCTCCTTCCACGGCTCGGCCGCACTGCGTTCCACCGCCCGCCCCGTTTTGGGCGAGACATAGGTCAAATCTGTCGTAACCCCGCTTAACGCACAACACGACAAATCCAAACCATAGCCCAAGGCTTGCAGCAATCCCACCTCCCACACTATATAACGCGCGACTTGAGTCTTGCCGTTTTTATGCCAGTCCGCGCCCCGTTCCAACCTATCAACCAGAGCCAGCGTGTTTTCATATAACCGCCCCATTGCCAATCGTTCGGGCGTGCCAAACCGCAACAAGGCACAGAGCGATGAAAACGCCGATAGCGACACGGTATCATTCATCAGGGTTGCTCGGGATTTTAACGGCTCAATCTGAAAGTTACCCAAATGATTTTCTAACCGCGCCCGCCAGACCACACCCACTTGCGTTCCCGCCTGTAAATGCGGGGCGAGTCGCCGCGAAGCCCCGCCGCGTACCAGCCCAGACCAACGCCCTTGCTCGGCGCAAAACACATCAACAATGGCAGAGGTTTCGCCAAACCGCGTGCTGCCAAGTATCATTCCTTCGCCAGACCAATCCATCGTTTTGCTTTCTTTATCGCCAGTTAAGTTATGGCTGGTTTGCCCTCATTCAGCCCAATTTCATCCAATAAATGCTGGGCGGTTTTGCTTTCCACCTCTATCACCCACAGATCGGGGTCGGTGCGGATTTGCCGTGTAATCGCGGATTTTATCTCTGCCTCGCTGCCGTCCTGTAAGACCCGCCAAACCCGTGCCCCGTCTTTATCATAACTGCGGTGAAACAACCGCGCTGTGCCGTCCAAAAGGTTCAGGTTAATCAAAATCGCCCCTGCCGTTTTATCGCCCTTTTTCGTGATAAACACGGGGATGGTTTCTTGGCCTAGGCGCAAAAGATAGGCATCAATCCAAAATTGTGTTGTAAGGCGGGGAGTCATTTTTATGCGGCTTTCGTGTGGCTTTCGTGTGATTTTATTTCTTGGAAAAGGCAAGCCCCAGCTCTTGATATCGTGCGGGCTCAGACTCCCAACCGGGGCGTGATTTCACCTGTAAGAACAAATGCACCCGCCCATCCAGCACCGTCTCCATATCCTTCCGCGCCTCGGTAGAAACCGCCTTTATCGTCAGCCCGCCTTTGCCCACGACCATGCCCTTATGGCTCTCACGTGACACATAAATCATCTGTTCCATCCGCACAGAGCCGTCTGGTTTCTCCTGCCAATCGGTGGTTTCAACGGTCAAATGATAGGGCAGTTCTTGATGCAACCGCAACAATAATTTTTCACGGGTTATATCGGCGCACAGCAGACGCAATGGCACATCCGATATTTGGCTTTCGGGATAAAGATAGGGCGAATCGGGCAAATGCCCGGCCAACCAGTCCATCATCAAATCCGTGCCATCACCAGTTTTTGCCGAAATCATAAACACCGCGTCAAAAGGAAACGCTTCATTCAAAATTTGCGATAATTCCAAAAGTTTCTTGCGATCAACGCAATCAATTTTGTTTAATACTAACGCCAGCGGTTTGCGTCCGCCCGTTTCAGACTCGCCCGCGGTTTTCACATGCTCTTTTAATTGGGCAAGGAGATCCTGCACATCCTCCCGCACGCGTTTTTGCGCATCAATCAGCAACAAGGTCACATCGGCATCATTCAGCGAAGCCCAAGCCGCGCCAACCATAGCGCGATCCAAACGGCGTTTGGGTTCAAACAAACCGGGTGTGTCAATAAAAACCATCTGGGCGTGGTTGCGGATGGCTATCCCACGCATTCGTGCGCGCGTGGTTTGGACTTTGTGCGTGACAATCGCGATTTTACTGCCAACCAGTTGATTCATCAAGGTGGATTTGCCAGCGTTCGGTGCGCCAATTAGAGCGATAAATCCGCATTTTGTTTGGGGGTTTTTTTGTCCCGTTTTGGTGGGTGTTTTAGCGGGTTTTTTAGCGGGTTTTTTGGCAGGTGATTTGGCACTCATAAGTTTAAACTTTCCATCAGCAGCATTGCCGCCTTTTGCTGGGCGGATTTTTTATTCGGGGCGCGGCCACGCGCTGATTTGCCATTTTGCAAAGACACCTCTATTTCAAAAAACGGATCGTGGGCCGGGCCACCGCGTTCAATCTCGGTATAATCTGGCAGAGCAAATCCCTGTGCCATCGTCCATTCTTGCAGACGGGTTTTGGCATCACGGGCATCGTGCATCGTGCCATCAATATGCGGCTGCCACAGCTTTAACACCAACGCCCGTGCCATATCGAACCCACCGTCGTAATAAACCGCGGCAATCACAGCCTCCATGGTATCGGCCAATAACGCCATTTTGCTGCGCCCGCCAGATAATAATTCCCCCCGCCCGACTTTTACGGCTTCGCCCAGCGAGATACTCTGCGCCACAGCCGCGCAGGTTTCTTTCCGCACCAAAGCATTAAATCGCGGGGCAATCACACCTTCGGCGGCGGTTTCATCTTGCCCCAACAGAGCCTCTGCTATCACCAGTGCCAAAACCCGATCGCCGAAAAATTCCAATCGTTGATTATCGCGCCCATCAAATGAGACAAAAGAGCGATGTGTCATCGCGCGAATCAACAGCTCTGGCGTTTTGAAGGTATAACCCAGCCGTTTGGAAAAGTCGTTCAAAGGGGCGGAAAGTTTCAAAACAACCTCTTAAAAAAACGATCCGACCGCCAGGTCCAGAAATACAAAATCCGCGCCCCAGCCGAGGAAAATATCACTCTATCAGCCCGCCCAATCAGGTTTTCATGCGGCACAAAGCCCAGCCCGCCAATAGCAGCACTGCGCCGACTGTCCAAGGAATTATCGCGATTATCCCCCATGAAAAAATAATGTGCTTCAGGCACGGTGAAAATCGGGGTGTTGCTGAGCCCAGGGTCGCGAATCCACAAAACACTATGTTTCACACCATTTGGCAGGGTTTCAATGAATTTTTGTTTCTTGCACTCCGCGCCAATATAATTCGGGCGGTTTTGACAACCAGGAATAATGTTTAACGAGCCTTGGGGGGCAAAAGGTTCAACGAACTCCGCCACTTCGTTTAGGGGGGCGGGGGTATTATTCAGGTGCAAAACACCGTTTTTCATCTGCACGGTATCGCCGGGCAAGCCGACCAGCCGTTTGATTAAATCAATGTTTCTGTTGGGCGATTTGAAAACGATAATTTCACCGCGTTTCGGCTCAGAGCCGAAAATCCGCCCCGAAATCGGACAGATGGAAAACGGGCAGGAATGGCGCGAATAGCCATAGACCATTTTATTAACGAACAGGAAATCGCCGACCAGCAATGTATCTTTCATAGAGCCAGAGGGGATCCAAAACGGTTGAAAAAACAAGGTACGCAGGATGGCGGCGAAAAGCAGGGCAAAGATGACGGTACGGGCGGTGTCTTCTATCGCGCCGATTTTGCGTTTTTCGGGTTTTGCGTTTTCGGGTTTTGGGGGTTCGGGGTTTTTGGGGGTCATTGGATGCTCTTTTTCAAGGGATAAAAAGGTGGGTTTTGGGGTGCAATATCATAAAGACGGGGTAATGTCTAATTGTTATAGTGAATTGTGAGGGGTGAATTATGGATATCCTAAAAAGTAAAAAAACTGCGAAAAATCGCAAAAAACCCGAAAAAACCACAAAACCCCCCAAAAAAAACCACAAAAACCCCCTTGCACGATTTTGTGATATATGGTTATCTGCGCGTTCATAAATCAATTTAATCCAACAAGGAAAAAAACATGTCTATTAAACCACCTTTCACAGAACTAGAAATAAACCGAGCCCCATCGGGCTTTTACGAAGGAAATAGCGTGGCAATCGCGCTATTCAGCAAAATAATTATGATCGCATTGGTGCTTTGGGTGCTTATCTCGCCCGATGCGAACAGCACAATCAGCGCATTGAATTGGAAATTACTGGAGAGTTTTAATTCCTTCTATGTTATTATAGTCGGGCTGTTTTTCTTCTTTCTGCTAGCCATTGCTATTATTCCCAGTACCGGACGGCGCGTTATGGGTGTTGTCGGGGAAAAGCCCGAATTCTCTAATTTCTCATGGTTTTCTATGATGTTTGGCGCGGGGCTGGGCGTGGGCTTGATGGTTTTTGCCACGGCAGAGCCTTTGGGGCTCTGGGGTTCTAATCCAGAGATTTTGAAAGGCGAAGTCGTTGGCAATACGGCTGATGCGATTCAATCCAGCTATCGCTATACGTTTTTGCATTACGGGTTTCACGCCTGGGCTATCTATGTTGTGACCGGGCTATCGCTTGCCTATTATGCTTATACACGCAATATGCCTTTGACGATTCGCTCTGCCCTGACGCCTTTGTTTGGCAGTTGGATGAATGGCGCATTGGGACATATTGTTGATGTGCTTGGCGTTGTTGCCACGATTTTGGGCGTGTCTGTGACGATTGGCTTTGGCGTGTCGCAGTTCATTGACGGAGTCTATGCCATTACTGGTATGGGTTGGCTGATGGAAGCGGGCGATGCCCCGACCCCTGGTATCGTTGGGCTGATTGTCGGGCTGGTGATTATTATGGGATTGTCGATTGTATCGGCGGTCTCTGGCGTTGGTCGCGGGATTAAATACCTGTCAAATTTGAATCTGGTTTTATCGCTGATTTTGCTTCTTATATTCGTGATTTTCGGCTCGTTTCTGTTTGCCATGACGACCTATGGTTCGGCTTTGATTGACTATATGATTCATTATTTATCGCTGAGCTTCGTGGCGTTTGGCCCGATTGATGCGGCTGGTTATGCGGCGGGCTTGCCTGAATTGGCAAAACCTTTCGCCAATGATTTGATGGGCGGAGCAACGAATGCTTGGGGCTCTTATGACGGCTTTGTTTCAGGGCTGAGCGGCCCTGTGGCAGAACTGGATGAAGGCACTTTGCAAGCGGCCTATCAGGCTGGTACAAACGGGCGTTTGTTCGGATGGCAGGCTGGCTGGACGACCTTTTACTGGGCTTGGTGGATTGCGTTCTCACCCTTCGTTGGATTGTTCTTAGCGCGGATTTCACGCGGTCGTTCGGTGCGTGAATTTATCGTTGGGTGCGTTTTCGTTCCTGCCTTGGTTTGCTTTGCTTGGATGACGATTTTGGGTGGCTCTGCGATTGATTTAGAGCTAACAGGTGGCGCCGATGGTGCTATTATTGGCGCGTCCAATACCGCCAAATTGTTTGTCACGCTCAGCCACATGATAAGCGGAGGCTTCTTGTCGCTCATTACCTTTATGTGCGTGATTTTAATTATGACGTTCTTGGTGACCTCGGCCGATTCTGGTATTCTGGTTATGAATACGATTATGTCTGGTGGTGCCCAAGAAACCGGGATTAAACACCGTATTATCTGGGGGCTTATTTTAACCGCGGTTATTGGGACTTTGTTAATTGCTGGGAAAAGCGGTGAAGGTGCCGACCCGATGGATGCCCTACGCAATGCGATGATTATTGGCGCCTTGCCGTTTACCGCGGTGATGGGTTTGATGTGCATTTCTTTGGGTAAGGCGTTATACAGGGATGGACAACGCGATAAAGCTATGTAGTTTTATGGTGCTTTAAGATTTTTTGCAGGGGGGCAGGGATTTAATCCTTGCCCCTTTTTTATTTAGAATAGTTTTGTGTCTTGCCAAGTGTGGAAATTCTGGTTATGATAATGAAAAATCCCAAGAAGGGATTTGATATGAAACCGATTTATATTTTGATAGGTGTTGCACTGTTTGGCTTGACCGCTGGCTGTGAAATAAAAAAGTATAAAAATAGATCATGTGCAAAGGAGTAAAGAAATATGTATCTATTTTATATTGATGAATCGGGGCAACGTGATAAAGTTTTATTTACGAACGGCGGAAATACCCCCAATCATATTTATGTTTTAACGGCTGTCGGGCTTTATGAGAATGATTGGAATAAATTTGACCAAGAGATTTCACGTTTAAAGCTTGGTATAATTAAACGTAATAATTTGAAATTAGAGCTATCAGATTGTGAGGTGAAATCAAGTTTGTTTCGTAGCCCTAAAGCCCGCAAGTCATCTCCTTTTTTTAATAATATCCCCCAAGAAGATATTGATAAATTACAGACAGAATTTTACAACCAACTGGATTCGGCAAAGGCAGTTTTGATAAGTGTCGTTATTGATAAACGCGCCCTTGATAAGGGTACATCAATAGAAAAGATGCACCAAAAAGCCTATGAATTTTTGCTGGAACGTATTCGCAATCATATGAAATCTAATGATTCAAAGCATAACGCCATTATTATCATGGATGATACTGGAAAAAATTTCAATCGAAATATTGCGATGCTCCATGCTAAATTCCAACGTGAAGGCAATAAAAATGTAAAATTTGGTAAAGTTATTGAATATCCACTTTTTACTGCAAGCGAGCTTTCAAATGGGATTCAGCTTGCCGACCTTTGTGCCTATAATATTTTTCGTGCCTTTGTGCGTGAAGATTTTACCTATACATTTTTTGAGAATCAGTTGAAATATTATGCCAAGCATACAAAAACTGGTGTGATTTTCGGTGCAGGGATAAAGGTTTGGCCGAATCAGTCGGCCTTGTATAAAAAATGTAAGGATTATCTGAAAGAAACAGAATCTGAAATGCAAGATAAGAGCCTAAAACAGCTTAAAGACCATTTTAATAAGAATAAAGGGTAATGGAGTCAGGCTGGGCTAACCATATTGAGCCTCCCGTATTATTTGCATAATGCGTTAGATGAGACACCCGACTAACACAACATATAGCCCACTTTTTCATCAAAATCAAGGATAAAAAATTCAAAATAATCACATTTTATTAAAAATCTGCAATTTTATGACAAAAATCATCAATCACTCACACCGTATCACGCCGATGGCAGTTCTAATCGTTAAAAACCTAAGGCTTATCATAATCACACATGCCATAGCCACTGGCAATACACCGCTCGGCCAATAACCGCGCCATTGCCCCGCTATCCTCGCCCATCTTACCGTCCAATAAATCCATAACCGATACCGCATCATCATGCCCGCGGGCATCCGCCGCCGCCGCCCACATATAGGCCAAAGCAAAATCCGCCTCCACTCCTTCGCCCAAAATATACATAACACTTAAGGTCATCAAAGCATCCAAATCCGCACCCATCGCGGCGCGTTTAAACCAAACAACCGCCTCCGCTTCATCGCGGGCAACACCTTTGCCCTCCTTATACATCTCGCCCACCAAATACTGAATACGGGGGTCATTGCCCGCCTCTGCCACAGGCAACCACTCGACAAACGCCTGTTTGAAATTGCCCGTTTTATACGCCTGATAGCCACCCGCCGCATCGGCAAAAACGGCAGTTGTGCCAAACACCGCAAGCACCCCCAAAATTAAATATAATCTGTGAAACATCGCCCCATCCTTTCGCTAGAAACAGCCTACCCCCACAATACAGAAAAAAACAGCCCAGTGTCAAGGGGTTTTGTGCAATTTGCCCGCTTTTGCTCTTGCCAAACCGCCCAGTCTTTTTTAAAATACCCGCAAACCCCAAAAGGACACCCCTATGCAAAATTATTTAGAATTTGAAAAACCAGTTGCAGAGATTGAATTGAAAATCGCCGAGCTCCGCGCGATAGCCGATTCGCCCGATGCCGATATGAACCTTGAAAAAGAGGTCAAAACACTGGGGCAGAAGGCGCAAACCCTGCTGGAAAAACTGTATGCCGACCTTACCCCTTGGCGCAAATGCCAAGTTGCTCGCCACGGCAATCGCCCGCATTTTGTCGATTATACCCGCGCGCTTTTCACCGATTATCTGCCCTTACGCGGCGATCGCGCCTTTGGCGATGATAACGCGATTTTGGGTGGGTTGGCACGGTTTGAGGGTGCGCCCGTGGTTTTAATCGGGCATGAAAAGGGCGCGGATACCGCCGCCCGCTTGCATCATAATTTCGGCATGGCACGGCCAGAGGGTTATCGCAAAGCCATTCGCTTGATGGACATAGCGGCGCGGTTTGGTCTGCCCGTGATAACGCTGGTGGATACGCCTGGGGCCTATCCTGGGCGCGGGGCAGAGGAACGCGGACAGGCCGAAGCCATCGCCCGATGCACCGAAAAATGCTTGCAGATAGAGGTGCCTTTGGTCTCCGTTATTATTGGCGAGGGCGGGTCTGGTGGCGCGGTCGCGCTGGCTACGGGCGATCAGTTGTTGATGCTGGAACACTCCATTTATTCGGTGATTTCGCCAGAGGGGTGCGCGTCTATCCTATGGAAAAACGCCGATAAAATGCGCGAGGCTGCGGAATCTTTACGTCTGACCGCGCAGGATTTGCGCAAACTGGGTGTTGCCGATATGATTGTGCCAGAGCCGATTGGCGGTGCGCAACGCAACCACAATCAGATGTTTGAAAACCTGCGCCCCGTGTTGCAAAAGGTTTTGGCAGAGCTGGCGACAAAGAGCGGTAAAATACTGGTTAAAAATCGCCGTGATAAGTTTTTGAATATGGGGACAAAAGGGCTTTAGCGTCAAACCCTTTTCCACATTTTGTTAAAAAATTCATCATTCACCATTCATCATTCACCATTCGTTTGACATTCCCCCCACTAATCGCTAATCACTAATCACTAATCATTAACCAACAGGATACTCCGTGCTGTTTTCAAAATTGCGTCTTGCTGGGTTCAAAAGCTTTGTTGACCCAACCGAACTGCATATTATGGCGGGGCTGACGGGTGTTGTTGGCCCGAACGGCTGTGGCAAATCCAATCTTTTGGAAGGTCTGCGTTGGGTTATGGGGGAATCGCGCCCCTCTGCTATGCGCAGTGGCGGGATGGAGGATGTGATTTTCGCGGGCGCAGGCAGTCGCCCCCCGCGTCATTATGCCGAAGTCTCTCTGCTGATTGATAACAAGGACGAATCCGCCCCCGCGCCTTTCACCCACGAGCCGAATATTGAAATCACGCGGCGGATTAACCGCGATATCGGCTCTGCCTTTAAAATTAACGGTAAAGATCAACGCGCCCGCGATGTGCAAATGCTGTTTGCCGATGCTTCCACAGGGGCGCATTCGCCCGCACTGGTGCGTCAAGGGGAAATTGCCGAGCTGATAAATGCCAAGCCGAAAACCCGTCGGCGCATTTTGGAAGAGGCGGCTGGTATCGCGGGTTTGTATCAACGCAGGCACGAGGCGGAATTGAAACTACGCGGGGTGCAAACCAATTTGGAACGGCTGGGCGATTTATTAGAAAACCTGCAAAGCCAGTTAAATGTTTTGGCAAAACAGGCGCGGCATGCCAAACGCTATCGCAAAATTGGCGAGGAATTGCGCCAAACCGAAGCTATCCTTTTATACCGTCAATGGCAGGTTGCGGATGTTGCCCTTGCCGTTGCGACTGACGGATTAAACACCGCCACGAAACACGCCGCCACCGCCCAATCCGCTGCCGTGCAAAGCAAAACTGCACGGGATGAGGTTGAAAATTTATTGCCTCCCTTACGTGAAAACGCCAGCAAAACCGCCGCCGCTTTGCAGAGGTTAGAGGTGGAATCTGCCAGTTTGCAACGCGAAGAAACTCGCGCCCATCAAACCATTGAATCCCTGAAAACTCAACTGGCACAATTAACCCTTGATAAACAGCGTGAGGCCGAATTGGACTCGGACGCTAGCCAAACGATAAAGACCTTGCAGGATGAAAAAATCGCCCTAACCGAGGCGGCACAAGGGCACGAGGATGCTCTGGTTATCGCGCAAAACACCGCCACGGCTGCGTTTGAGGATTTGCAAAAGGTTGAAAATGAACAAACGCGGTTGAACGAGGATATTGCCCGTCTATCGGCCCGTCATCATTCCGCCACGCGGTTGTTTGAAGAAGCCGAATCCGCGTTAAAAAAGCACCAAGATGAACAAGAAAAAAACACCGATGAGACCTCTGCGTTAAAAACCAAACTGGCACAAGGGCAACAGCATTTGGAAACCTTGCGAATCGATCGTGATGCTTGCGAAACCGCGACTTTGGATGCCGAGCAAACCCTGATAGATGCCGAATCCACGCGGGTGAAATGCCAAGCGGAAGAGGCAACCGCACGGATGAAATTGTCAGAGGTTGAAAGCCACGTTCATACTCTGCGGGCGGAAATCAGCATTTTGGAGCATTTAATCGGGCGCGAGGGCGGGTCGGATAAACCCCTGATGGATGGTTTGGGCGTGGCTTCGGGGTATGAGGCGGCCTTGGGTGCCGCCCTAGGCGATGATTTGCGTGCGCCCTTGATCAAGACGCAGAAAACTGATGGCGCGGGCTGGCATAGCCTTGCCCCCTATACCGATTCGCACTCTGGTCTGCCCAATAACTTGCCCAGTTTGGCGGAACATATCAGCGAAAATAGCGGTGGTGCGGCCGTGTTAAAACGCCGTCTCTCACAAATCGGTATTGTTGAAGAGTCGCAAGGTGCGTCCCTGCAATCGCAACTAAAACCCGGACAAAGATTGGTGTCTTTAAGCGGGGCATTATGGCGGTGGGATGGGTATTTTTGTGCGTCCCAAGACGGTGCGTCCCAAGCGACTTTGCGGTTGCAACACTTAAATCGCCTTAGTGAATTACAGGGGCAATTAAAGACTTTAGACTCCGATTTAAACACAGCCAAAACCCAGTTTGACGCACAGAAAACCGCGTTGGAACAGGCGAACACGGCAGAGGATACGGCACGGAAAAACCGCGGTGAAGCCGACCATAAACGCAGTGAGACTATGCGGCTGTTCGCGCTTGCCCAGTCCGAACATCACCTGTTATCAATCCAGATGGAAACGGCTGTGACAACCCAAACGCGCCTTGCCCAAGATATTGAACAAGCACAGCAAACCTTGCAAACCGCCAAGGAAACGCTGGCGGAATTGGACGGGTTGGATACCCTGCGCGAACAGGGGGATACCGCCAAGCAAACGGTTGAATCGGCGCGGGCGGCGATGTTAGAAAAACGCAGTATTCAGGATGATTTACACCGCGAAACCCAGACACGGCGGGCGCGAATGGGCGCGATACAATCAGAGATTTCAGGCTGGCAAACACGCGGTGCAGACGCGGCGCAACGGATGGTGGATTTGGGCAAACGGGCGGAAGAGGTTCAAGATAATTTAACCGCCGCACTGATCAGCCCCGCCACTATAAAACAGAGACGCGAATCCCTGTTTAACCTAACCGATAAGGCGAAAAAAGACAACCAAGCCAGTGCCGATGCCTTGGCACTTGCCGAAGATGATTTGCGTAAAAAGGACGCGATTGCCCGCACCGCCCAAGACGACAATTCGCTTGCCCGTGAAGCCCGTGCGCGTGCCGAAGTCCATTGCGAATCGGCGAATCAGCAAAAGGATGCTGCCGCCAAACGAATAGAGGAAGACGCGCAAACCACGCCAGAGGATTTATTGCAAACCTTGGCTCTTGACCCCGATAAATTGCCTGAATTGCCCGAATTGGAGGCCAAAACCCTCCGCCTCCGCCAGCAACGCGATTCATTGGGTGCGGTTAATCTTCGGGCGGAGGAAGACGCGGCCGAGCTCAGCGATGAGTATGAAACGCTTAACGCAGAAAAAACCGATTTGGAACAGGCAGTGGAAAAGCTACGCAGTGGGATTTCCAGCCTGAATCGTGAAGGGCGGGCGCGGTTATTAAAGGCCTTTGATGAGGTGAGCAAAAACTTTTCCCTGCTGTTCCAAAAGCTGTTTAATGGCGGTACGGCAAAGCTGGTTTTGGTGCAGAGCGATGACCCTCTGGATGCGGGTTTGGAAATCATGTGCCAACCGCCGGGCAAAAAACTGGCAACCTTGTCGTTGCTGTCGGGCGGTGAGCAAACCCTTACCGCGATGGCGTTAATCTTTGCGGTTTTTATCGCCAATCCGTCGCCCATTTGTGTGCTGGATGAGGTGGATGCGCCACTGGATGATGCCAATGTCGCAAGGTTTTGCGACCTGCTGGATGAAATGGTCGGGCGCACGCAAACGCGGTTTTTAATCATCACGCACCACGTTATTACTATGGCGCGGATGAACCGTTTGTTCGGGGTGACGATGGCGGAACAGGGTGTCAGCCAACTGGTATCGGTGGATTTGGACGCGGCGGCGGATTTGGTACAGGCAAAAGCCTCCTAATGTCATTATGCCCCAGCCCGTGTCGATAAAAAACCGAACGATTTTTTGCCACGATAATTTGGCGGTTTTGCGCGGGATAAATTCTGGGTGCGTGGATTTGATTTATCTTGATCCGCCATTTAATAAGAAAAAGACTTTCACTGCCCCTGCGGGTAGCCGAGCCGATGGTGCGTCCTTTGCCGATATATTTCGCGCCGAGGATGTGAAAGACGATTGGCTGCGCGATATTAAAAAAGCCCAGCCTGCCGTGCATATTTTGCTATCGGCGATTAAGGAAATTGAGGGTCGCGGGTCGTATAATTTTTGCTATCTTGCCTATATCGCGATTCGCCTGATGGAGTGTCATCGGGTGTTAAAACCGACAGGCGCGGTTTATTTTCATTGCGACCAAACGATGTCACATTCGTTGAAACTTTTGTTGGATTGTATCTTTGGGGCGGAGGGATTTCGCAACGAAATCCTCTGGTGTTATCACGGACCTGGTTCGTCCAAAATGCGTCAGTTTAATCGGAAAAGCGATAGTATCTTTTGGTATTCCAAAGGCAAGGTTTGGACATTTAATGGCGATGATGTTCGCGTGCCGTTCAAAAAGCCCAAACAGGGGTTGGTCAAGGCGATGGGTGCTTTTTCCAAAGACGATATTGCCGAGTATCAGCAAAAGGGCAAAATCCCCGAAAACTGGTGGGAAATGCGAATCGCGGCGCGAAGCAAAACCGAATATACGGGCTATCCCACGCAAAAACCCCTTATGTTGTTGGAGCGGATTATCACCGCCAGCAGTAACAAAGGCGATGTTGTGCTTGATCCGTTTTGTGGGTGTGCCACCAGTTGTATCGCGGCGGAACGTTTGGGGCGAGCCTGGATTGGCGTGGATATATCGGTGAAGAGCTTTGATTTGGCGTGCGCCCGTATGACGCAAAACGGCTTTACCGATGTGCCGCATTTACAAACCACTCCACCAAAACGCACCGATGTATAGGAACGCACCATGACAAACATTCCAAACCGTACCTTGTTTTGCTGTGATAATCTGGCGGTGTTATCCGCGATGTCCGCCACCATAGACCTGATTTATCTTGACCCGCCGTTTAATAAGAAAAAGACCTTTACCGCCCCTGCGGGTAGCCGTGCCGAGGGTGCGGCTTTCACCGATATTTTCACTGCTAAAGACATTAAACCCGCGTGGCACGATAGGATTAAAAAAACCTCCCCCACTGCCGATATTCTGATTGATGCGATTAAAAGGATAGAGGGTGGGGATTCTTATAACGCCGCCTATCTCACCTACATGGCGGTGCGTTTGATTGAATGTCATCGGGTTTTGAAACCGACGGGTGCGCTTTATTACCATTGCGACCAAACTATGGCGCATTCGTTAAAACTCTTGCTGGATTGTATCTTTGGCGAGGCGCATTTTCGCAATGAAATCATCTGGCATTATACTGGGGGCGGGCGCGCCAAGGGCTATTTTTCACGTAAGCACGATACGATTCTTTGTTATGCCAAATCGCACAAAAGCATTTTTAACATTGACGCTGTCCGTCAGCCCTATAAACCAACCAGTGGTTTTGCCAAATCGGGTATCACGGCGAAAAGTGGTAAGATTTACCGCCCCAATCCGCTTGGCACACCGATTGATGATGTGTGGGATATTCCCATTATCAACCCCATGGCGGCGGAGCGAATCGGCTATCCCACGCAAAAACCGCTGGTGCTGTTGGAACGGATTATTGCCGCGTCCTGCCCTGAAGGCGGGCTGGTGCTGGATCCGTTTTGTGGCGGGGGGACGAGTTGTGTTGCTGCCGAGCGGCTTGGGCGGGCGTGGATTGGCATTGATATATCGCCCAAAACCGCATCTTTGTTAAAGCAGAGATTGCGGGGGATCAACCCCGCGTTTCAGGATAACTGGATGACGGTGCAAACCCAGCCATGATAACCCGCCATGATAAATAGTGAGAACAGGTTAAAATAAATCGCAAAAATCCCCCTAAAACCCCCTCTTGCAAAGTTGCAAAATTTTATTTTTTATGGTTATGATTTGCAAAAAACCAATACAGAAACCAAAACAAAGGATACACAATGAAAAAAGGATCTTGTTTATGCGGGGCGGTCGCCTTTGAAATCCATGGCGCGATGGCACCCGCCTTGGCATGCCATTGCGGGCAATGCCGCAAATCCACGGGGCATTACTGGGTATCCAGCCAGATTAACGCCGACGATTTGCATTTCACGCAACAGGATGGATTGCGTTGGTATCAATCCTCGCCCGAGGCGGAACGCGGGTTTTGCGCCCTCTGCGGGTCTAGCCTGTTTTGGCGGATGCCGTCAGAGGGTAAAATATCCATCGCTGGCGGGTCTGTGGAAACACCAACCGATATAACGATAAAAGAGCATATATTTGTTGCCGATAAGGGCGATTATTATCAAATAGAGCCCTCTGCCAAACAAAAACCCCAATACTAACCCCTAACCCTTAACCCTTAAAACAGAAAAGAAAAACAATGACCACTCCCTCAAACTTCCCAACCCAAGCCCGCGTTATCATTATCGGAGGCGGTGCCGTCGGTGCATCCTGCCTTTATCACCTAGCCAAAGCGGGCTGGACTGATTGCCTGCTGTTGGAAAAGAACGAGCTAACCGCAGGGTCAACTTGGCACGCGGCGGGCAATGTCCCGACCTTTTCCACCAGTTGGTCAATTATGAATCTGCAACGTTATTCCACCGAATTATACCGTGATTTGGGCGCGACCGTGGATTACCCGATGAATTACCACGTTACTGGTTCCATTCGTTTGGGGCATAGTAAGGAACGGGTGCAAGAATTCAAACGCGCCGAATCCATGGGGCGGTATCAGGGTATGGATTTGGCGATGTTATCACCGAAAGAGGCACAAGAGCTCTATCCTTTCATGGAAATCCACGATTTGGAGGGTGTTTTGTTTGACCCTTATGACGGTGATATTGACCCCGCCCAGCTGACCCAAGCCTTGGCCAAAGGCGCACGGGATTTGGGCGCGAGGGTTGAGCGATTCTGCCCCGTTATCGGTATCGATAGGAAAAACAACGAATGGATTGTGAAGACCGAAAAGGGCGATATTCGCTGTGATTATGTTGTTAATGCCGCGGGCTATTACGCGGGGCGTGTCGGCGATATGTTCAAACCTTTCGGCGGGCGCGATGTGCCGATGATGGTGATGAGCCACCAGTATTTGCTCAGTGAAGAGGTGCCAGAAATAACCGCCTATTACGAACAGACCAAGAAAAAACTGCCCCTATTACGCGATGTTGATTCCAGTTATTACCTGCGTCAAGAAAAGGCCGGGTTTAACCTTGGACCCTATGAAAACACCTGTCGCGCCCATTGGATAACCAGTGACGACCCGATGCCAGAGGATTTCAGCTTCCAACTTTACCCCGATGATTTGGAACGGATTGAATGGCATATAGAGGATGCGATGGCGCGTGTGCCATTGCTCGGCAGTGCTGGGATTTCCAAGGTTATTAACGGCCCGATTCCCTATGCCCCCGATGGTTTGCCCTTGCTGGGGCCAATGCCTGGCGTGGTTAATGCGTTTGAGGCAAGCGTCTTTACCTTTGGGATTGCCCAAGCGGGTGGTGCGGGCAAAGTCCTGGCAGAATGGATGACAGAGGGTCAGACAGAGTGGGATATGTGGTCGGTTGATCCGCGCCGTTATACCGATTATACCGACACGGATTATTGCGTGCAAAAGGGGATGGAGGTGTATGGGCACGAATACGCTATGCATTTCCCCCAGCACGAATGGCCTGCTGGACGTGATAAAAAACAATCCCCCGTGCATCAAAAGGTAAAGGATTTGGGCGGAGTCATGGGTGCCTATAACGGCTGGGAACGTGCCAATTGGTTTGCCAAAGACGGTGATGATTTGTCCGAAGAAGCAACCCAAACTTGGGCGCGTAAGGGTCCGTGGCAACCCAGAATTGCCGCCGAGTGTGCTGCCGTTCGTGATAGTGTTGGTGTGCTGGATTTGCCCGGCTTTTCACGGTTTAATATAGATGGCGATGGCGCGGCCGAGTGGTTGCGTGGCATGATAACCGGTGGATTGCCGAAGATTGGGCGGATGAATCTGGGCTATTTTTCCGATTCACGCGGGCGGGTTTTGACAGAGATGTCAATCATTCGCCATAGCGAAGACCACTTTACCCTGATTACCGCCGCCACCGCCCAGTGGCATGATTTTGAGGTGTTAAACGCGGCTTTGCCTGCAGGTGTTCAGCTGTCCGACCATACCCGTGATTTTTCTACCCTGATTGTTTGCGGTCCAAAATCGCGCGATTTGTTTGCGCAAATCAGCGATGGAGACTTGTCTTTGCCATGGTTATCGCATCAAACAACCCAAGTCGCGGGGCGGTCGGTCGCGCTGGCGCGGGTGTCTTTCGCCGGTGAATTGGGCTGGGAAGTCCATGCCGCAATCGCCGATATTCCCGCGATTTATGATGCGATTTTGGCGCAAGGGGCGACTCCGTTTGGCATGTACGCCTTGGATTGTTTGCGGATTGAAAAGGGCTATCGCACGTGGAAGGGCGATTTATCATCGGATTATTCTTTGCTGGAATCGGGGCTGGAACGGTTTGTGAAACTGGATAAACCGCAGGATTTCGTCGGGCGGGAGGCTATTTTACGTGAAAAACAGAAGGGTCGGAAAAAGGCGTTTGTATCGTTGATTATTGACGCGGATGACTATGACACGCCCTATATGTCAACCCTGTGGCATAATGGCAAAGTGGTGGGCGAGACGACCTCTGGCGCGTTTGGGTATCGCGTGAATGCGGCGATAGCCCACGCGATGGTATCCCCAGATTTGGCTGTGGCGGGGACGAAGTTAGAGGTGGATATTTACGGCACACGCTACACTTGCGTTGTTCAAGAGGATAAACCCCTGTGGGATCCTGAGAATGAACGGTTGCGGTCTTAACGATTAACGATTAACGATGAATGAAATTTTAGGAGCTTGCCATGCCGAATACACTAGACAAACCTGCCAAAGATATGATTGCCGATTTTCCACTTGGCTTTGTCGCCACGATAGATAAATCTGGGCATCCACGCGTTTCCCCCAAGGGGACGTTTGTGGTGCTGGATAACCAAACCCTTGGCTTTTCGGATATTCGCTCGCCCGCGACCTCTGCCAATTTGGCAGCCCAGCCTGCGTGTGAGGTTAATTTTATCAATCCCTTTACCCGCAAAGCCCTGCGTGTAGCGGGCGCGGTGCAAATCTTTGAAAAAACCAGTGCCGAGTTTGCCGCGTTATTGCCCTATTGGCAAAAACTATGGCCAGATTTATCGCACCGTATTAACAAAATCATCACCATCAAACTGGACAAAGTTCAACACATCACCACCCCGCCTTATGATGACGGGCTGATTGAATCCGATATGATTGAAACAATGAAAACAAAATTCGCAAGGCTTTATCCATGACTCAAAAATCCCCCCCCAAATCCGCCCGTGTTGTTATTATCGGTGGCGGAGTCATCGGCTGTTCTGTTGCCTATCATCTGGCGGCGGCGGGTTGGAAAGATATCGTTTTGCTGGAACGCAAGCAATTGACCTCTGGCACGACTTGGCATGCGGCGGGGCTGATTGCTCAGCTTCGCGCCACCGCCAATATGACGCGACTGGCAAAGTATTCGCAAGAGCTTTATGGCAATTTGAAAGCCGAAACGGGGCTAGAGACTGGGTTTAAACGCTGTGGCTCTATCACCGTTGCCTTAACGGAAGCCCGTAAGGAAGAGCTGTTTCGCCAAGCGGGTATGGCGCGGGCTTTTGGCGTGGAAATCCATGAAATTACCCCCAATGAAATAAAACAAAAATATCCGCATTTGAATGTATCGGACGTGTTGGCTGGGGTTTATTTGCCCCTTGATGGGCAGGGCGATCCATCAAACATAGCCCTTGCCTTGGCAAAGGGTGCGCGGCAAAAGGACGCGTTGATTCTTGAAAACATAGCCGTTACGGATATCATAAAAACCCCCAAAAAAACCAATGGAAAAATCAGTGCGGTTAAATGGCAAGCGGATAAAAATACGGGCGAAATCCAAACCGACCATGTGGTGAATTGCGCGGGCATGTGGGGACACGAAGTCGGTCGCATGGCGGGGGTGAATATCCCCTTACAGGCTTGCGAGCATTTTTATATCGTGACCGAACCGATAGACGGACTCACCCAAATGCCAGTCCTGCGGGTGCCTGATGAATGCGCCTATTACAAAGAAGACGCGGGCAAATACCTGCTGGGTGCCTTTGAATTAAATGCCAAACCTTGGGGCATGGACGGTATCCCTGCGGATTTCTGCTTTGACCAGTTGCCAGAGGATTTTGACCATTTTGAACCCATCCTAGCCAACGCGATTAACCGCGTGCCGTTATTGGAAACCGCCGGGATTCATACATTTTTTAATGGACCAGAGAGCTTCACCCCCGATGATGCTTATCATTTGGGACGTGCGCCGAATTGTGAAAACTTTTGGGTCGCGGCGGGGTTTAATTCAATTGGCATTCAATCGGCGGGCGGGGCTGGTATGGCTCTTGCGCAATGGATGGATGCGGGTGAAAAACCCTTTGATTTGGGCGATGTCGATATCGCCCGTATGCAGCCGTTTCAGGGTAATAAAACTTATCTGTTTGAACGCTCAAAAGAAACCTTGGGCTTGCTATACGCCGACCATTTCCCCTATCGCCAGAAGGCGAGCGCACGGGGTGTTCGGCGGACTCCGTTTCACGCGCACCTGTTGGAACGCGGTGCGGTAATGGGTGAATTGGCTGGGTGGGAACGCGCCAATTGGTTTGCCAAAGAGGGGCAGGATGCCAGCTATCATTATTCTTGGGGACGGCAGAATTGGTTTGAAAATTCGGCAGAGGAACACCGTGCTGTGCGTGAAAATATCGGCATTTACGATATGTCGTCTTTCGGTAAAATTCGGGTGGAGGGCGCACAGGCGGAGGCATTTTTAAACCATATTTGCGCCAACGATATGTCCGTGCCAGTCGGGCGAATTGTTTATTGCCAGTTTTTGAATCCGACCGCGGGGATAGAGGCAGATGTGACCGTCACCCGCCTGTCTGAAACCGCGTATTTGGTTGTGACTCCTGCGGCGACCCGTCTGGCGGATGAGGCTTGGTTGCGCCGTCATATCGGTAATTATCAGGTTGTCATTACCGATGTCACGGCGGGCGAAGGTGTTTTGGCAGTGATGGGGCCAAACAGCCGTGCGTTGCTAAATGCGGTCAGCCCGAATGATTTTGGCAATGAAACAAATCCCTTTGGCACTATGCAAAACATAGAGATTGGCATGGGGTTGGCGCGCGCCCATCGGGTCAGCTATGTTGGCGAGCTGGGGTGGGAGCTGTATGTAACCGCCGACCAAGCCGCCCATGTGTTTGAAACTTTGATGACGGCAGGCGCGGATTTGCAAGCGAAATTGTGCGGCATGCATATGATGGATTCGTGTCGTTTGGAAAAGGCGTTCCGCCATTTTGGTCATGATATTACCTGCGAAGACCATGTGTTAGAGGCGGGGCTTGGCTTTGCCGTGAAACCGAATAAGGGTGATTTTATCGGGCGCGATGCGGTGTTGCGTAAAAAGGACGCGGGGCTGGACAGGCGGCTGGTGCAGTTTATTTTGAATGACGCGGAACCTCTGTTATATCATAACGAGCCGATTATCAGGGACGGGCAGATTGTTGGGTATTTGAGCTCTGGCAACTATGGGCATTCCTTGGGGGCGGCGATGGGCATGGGCTATGTTGCTTGTGTTGGGGAATCTGTGGCGCAGGTTCTTGCGTCTGATTATGAGATTGATGTGGCGGGAACGCGGGTGTCTGCGCGGGCTTCGCTGGCACCGTTTTATGATGCGAAGTCGGAACGGGTTAAGGTTTAAAATGTGAAGGTTTAGAGTGTAAAATTTTAGGGTCTGGACTTTTCGGTGTGGATGTTTTACAAGTAAGACAAAATAAACTTTCATAAAAACCCCGCAAAAAAACCTGCAAAAAATAAGATTAAAATCCCATGACCATATCAACATATATTTTCACAAACCGAGGCTTCCTTTTCGGCGTTATCAGCATGGCTGGGGTTATTATTGCCTCTAACATTCTGGTGCAATTTCTCTATAACGATTATTTAACTTATGGAGCTTTCACCTATCCCTTTGCCTTTCTGGTGACCGATTTAATGAACCGACTTTATGGTGCGGCGACTGCGCGGCGGGTGGTTTTAATCGGCTTTGGTATTGGTATTGTTTGCTCGCTTATTGGCACGCAAATTATATTAAATACAGGGGTGGCGGTGCCATTACGTGTAGCCATTGGCTCTGCCGTGGCATTCATCACTGCCCAATATTTGGATATTCGTATTTTTGATCGCCTGCGCAATCGGGCGTGGTGGCTTGCGCCTTTTGCCTCTTCCATGCTGGGGTCTGCCTTTGATACTGCGTTGTTTTTCACGATTTCCTTTGGCGCGTTTATCACCTTTGGCACGGTCGCCGATACACAAATAAACTGGGCGTGGATTTCTGTCCCTGTTCTTGGCTTGGGCGGAATTGCCCCGCTTTGGATATCGCTCGCCCTTGCCGATTGGCTGGTGAAAGTTGGATTGGCTCTGCTGGCATTACTGCCGTTTCGTTTAATGAGCCTTTGGCTCTCGCCTCTTGTTCGCACGGCGAAAAGATAAAAAACCAGATGAAAATATGTTATTATGAGCCATGTTATCGTTGCCGCCCTTTATCATTTTACTGCCCTTGCCGAGCATAAATCCTATCGCGAACCCTTGCAAAAAATCTGCACCGATAACGCGATTAAGGGGACTATCCTGCTGGCAGAGGAAGGGATAAACGGCACCATCGCGGGCAGCCGTGCGGGGATAGATACGGTACTGGCGCGTCTGCGTGATTTGCCGGGGTGCGCCGATTTGGAACACAAAGAAAGCATAACCGAAACCCCGCCGTTTCATCGTATGAAGGTGCGTTTGAAAAAGGAAATCGTCACCATGGGGCAGGCGGGGATTAAACCGCAGCAAACCACTGGGCATTATGTTTTGCCACGCGATTGGAACGATTTGATACAAAGCGATGATGTCGTTGTTATTGACACGCGCAATGATTACGAGGTTGCGCTGGGCAGTTTTAAAAACGCGGTCAATCCAAAGACCGAGTCCTTTGGCGGGTTTCCCAATTGGTGGCAGGATAATAAAGATAAATTCAAGGGTAAGAAAATCGCGATGTTCTGCACGGGCGGGATTCGGTGCGAGAAATCAACCAGCTATTTATTAGCCCAAGGACTGGAGGATGTGTTTCATCTTAAAGGCGGGATTTTGAAATATCTGGAACAAATCCCTGCTGAGCAAAGTCTTTGGCAAGGCGATTGTTTCGTTTTTGATAGCCGTGTTTCGGTCGGGCATGGGTTGAAACAGGGCAACCATAGCCTCTGCTACGCCTGTCGCTTGCCCCTCTCCCCCATTGATTTTACCCACCCAAACTACCGTGAAGGCATTTCGTGTCATCAGTGTTTTGACAAAACCGACTCCGCAACAAAGCAGCGATTTGAAGAACGCCAAAAACAAATCAAGCTGGCGAAACAACGCGGTAAGCATCATCTTGGCTGATTTGGAAACCTATGCAACCCAGTGAAAAATACCAATCTCTTATTACCCAAGGTGATTTGAAAGACGATACAGACCAACGTGCGGTTTTGGTGCGGTTGGATGGGCTTTACCATGAGTTGCAAAGCTATCGCGCGAAATCGCGCTGGCATCTGTCGGGTTTGTTTGGCATGGCAGCACCGCGCCCGCGCGGTTTGTATATTTTCGGCGGAGTTGGGCGAGGCAAATCCATGCTGATGGATTTGTTTTTCACCTGCGCCAAGGTGGAAAAAAAACGTCGCGTCCATTTCCACGCCTTTATGCAGGAAATCCAAGACGACCTTGCCGAAGTGCGCAAAACTGGCGCGATGGATGCGTTAAAGCCCGTGGCAAATCATTTGATTGAAACCACGACCTTGCTGTGTTTTGATGAAATGCACATCACCGATATTGCCGATGCGATGATTGTTGGGCGGTTGTTTGACGCGTTGTTTGATGGCGGGGTGATTATCGTTGCGACCGCCAATCCTGCGCCGAGGGATTTGTATAAGGGCGGGTTGAACCGAGCGGCTTTTCTGCCGTTTATTGATTTGATAGAGCAAAATTTAATCGTCCATAATCTGGATGGCGGTGCCGATTATCGCATGGGGAAACTACGCGGGGCAACCCGATATTTTATCGGGGATAGTGAAAAACAAATTGACACACAAATTGACACCTTGTGGCGCGGGTTTGCCGATACGGATACCCCGCGAATCATAAAACGCAAAGGGCGAGAGGTTCAAATTCCGCAATTTCATAACGCCCACGGGCGCGGGCGGTTTGCCGATTTCTGCCAAACTCCGCTGGGTCCGGGCGATTATCTGGCGATTGCCACCGCTTGCCGCGTTTTGTTTATCACCGATATTCCCATTTTAACCGCAAGCGATGACAGTGCCGCCAAGCGGTTTATCACCATGATTGATACACTTTACGAAGCCCAAGTTAATGTGATTATCAGCGCCGCCGCCCGGCCCGATAAATTATATCAGGGCAAAAAACTAGCCTTTGAATTCCAACGGACAGCATCACGCCTATATGAAATGCAATCCACGGATTGGGGCGCAATAAACCCCAAATAAACCCCACATAAATTCCCCAAATAAACTCTGGGGCGGATTAATCCATATAGTCTTCCAACGGTGGGCAGATACAGATAAGATTCCTATCACCATAGGCATTATCAACCCGATTGACAGGCACCCAATATTTATCCACGCCGAACGCGCCCGCAGGATAACACGCCTGTTTGCGGGTATAGGGGCGATCCCATTCGCCGACCAAATCGGCAACGGTATGGGGTGCATTTTTCAATGGATTATTATCCGCGCTGATTTTGCCATCTTCTATATCCTGTGCCTCTTGGCGAATCGATAGCATCGCGTCAATAAAGCGATCAATCTCTGCCTTTGGTTCGGATTCGGTGGGTTCAATCATCAAAGTCCCCGCCACAGGCCAGCTCATCGTTGGTGCGTGAAAGCCATTGTCCATAAGCCGTTTGGCAATATCATCAACACTGACCCCAGTTTTATCGGTAAGCGGGCGAATATCCAAAATACATTCATGCGCAACACAGCCCGTCTTGGCACTATAAAGAATCGGATAGGCATCGCGCAGACGCGTTGCAATATAATTGGCGTTTAGAATGGCAATCCTGCTGGCATCGGCCAAACCTGTGCCACCCATCAGCAAAATATAAGCCCAGCTAACTGGCAGAATAGACGGCGAGCCAAAGGGTGCGGCCGAAACAGGCCCCATATCGGTTGAAAAAGTATCCTCTGTATGGCCTGGCAAAAACGGCGCAAGATGGGATTTCACCCCAATCGGCCCCATGCCCGGTCCGCCACCACCGTGGGGAATGCAAAAGGTTTTATGCAGGTTCAAGTGGCTGACATCCCCGCCGATTTGCCCTGGTTGCACCAGCCCAACCATCGCGTTCAAATTCGCCCCGTCAATATAAACTTGCCCGCCGTGTTTGTGAGTGATTTCGCAAACCTGCTGTACCGTTTCCTCAAACACCCCGTGGGTGGAAGGATAGGTAATCATACAGGCCGCCAAGTTTTTGGAGTGTTCCTTCGCTTTCGCTTCAAAATCCACCAAATCGATATTACCGTCTTCATCGGATTTTATTACCACGACCTGCCAGCCAACCATTTGTGCCGAGGCAGGATTCGTGCCATGCGCCGATACGGGAATCAAACAGACATTGCGGTGGGCTTCCTTACGCGACGCGTGATAGCCACGAATCGTCAAAAGCCCCGCGTATTCGCCCTGTGCGCCCGAATTGGGCTGTTGGGAAATCGCGTCATAGCCGGTAATTTCACACAATTTCTCGTTCAAATCGGTTATCATTTCGGTATAACCTTGCGCCTGTTCAATCGGGGCAAAGGGGTGCATATTGGCGAATTCAGGCCAAGTCACGGGTATCATTTCTATCGTAGCATTCAGCTTCATCGTGCAAGAGCCCAAAGGAATCATCGCACGGTCTAGGGCAAGGTCGCGGTCGGCCAAACGGCGCATATAGCGGGTGATTTCCGCCTCTGCCCGATTTTTGCGGAAGACGGGATGGGTTAAAATATCCCCCTCACGCAACATCGCATCAGGCAGACGGTATTCGCGGTTTGCTTGGCTGTCGTCTTCTTGATTTATGCCAAAAGCCGCCCAAACAGATTCTATCGTTTCGGGGCGGGTTTGTTCATCAATACTAATCCCCACGGTGTCCGTGCCGATTTTACGCAGATTCACGCCATTCGCCACGGCCGCCGACATAATCGTGTTTTGGAAAGTGCCGACATTTATCGTGATTGTATCAAAGAAAACTTTCGGACTAACAGTAAAACCGTTTTGTTCCAGCCCCTTTGCCAGACGCGCGGTTTTGCGATGCACCGATTCGGCAATCGCTTTAATCCCATCTGGACCGTGATAAACCGCGTACATGGAGGCAATAACCGCCAGCAGAGCCTGCGCCGTGCAGATATTAGAGTTCGCTTTTTCACGGCGGATATGTTGCTCGCGCGTTTGCAGGGCAAGGCGATAGGCCTTGTTGCCGCGGCTATCAATCGACACGCCGATAATCCGTCCAGGCATCATGCGTTTGTAATCCTCGCGACACGCCATATAGGCGGCGTGGGGTCCGCCATAACCCATCGGCACGCCAAATCTTTGCGTGGAACCCACGGCGATATCCGCGTCCATTTCACCCGGGGATTTCAGCAGAGCCAGCGCCAGCGGGTCTGCAATAATCGTCACCAGAGCCTTATGTTCGTGCAATTCTTTTATTACTTTGGTGAAATCACGGACATTGCCATGCGTACCCGGATATTGGAAAATCGCGCCGAAAACTTTATCTGCGGGCAGGTCTTCCACCGCACCCACGATGATTTTTATTCCCAGAGGCTCGGCACGGGTTTTCATCAAGGCGATGTTTTGCGGATGGGCGTTTTCATCAATGAAAAATGTATCCATCTTGGATTTGGACGCACGGTGCGACATTGTCATCGCCTCTGCCGCCGCCGTGGATTCATCCAATAACGAAGCGTTGGCAACGCTCAACCCCGTTAAATCGGAGACCATAGTTTGGAAGTTCAACAAAGCCTCCAGCCGTCCTTGGGCAATCTCTGGCTGATAGGGGGTATATGCCGTGTACCAAGCTGGATTTTCCAAGATATTGCGCAAAATCGGCGCAGGTGTGGAAGTGCCATAATAGCCCTGCCCAATCAATGAAGTCAAAACCTGATTTTTCTCAGCAATTTCCTTCATGTGAATCAATGCGTCACGTTCGGTCATACCGTTGTCCAACTTCAACGGTTCTTTCTGGCGAATCGCATCGGGGATGGTGGCGGATATCAAATCGTCCAATGACTTATAGCCAACGGTTTTCAGCATAGCCGATATTTCTGTGGGTGAAGGGCCAATATGACGGCGATTGGCGAAGTCATAGGCAAAATAATCTGTAGGTTTGAAAGCCATGTTTGTGTTCCTTTTGATAAGCCAGATTGAGTCGGCTAGGGTTGGTTTGTGTGGCAAGTATATGCCAGTGTGGCAAGTATATGCCAGTGTGATGGGGCAAGGCTTATGTGGGCAAAACCCACAAAAACATTGCAAAAATTAACCGATAAAGGCCTTATAGCCCGCTTCATCCATTAAATCGCCCAATTGATCGGGGTTGGTTAATTTGATTTTGTAAATCCAACCACCTTCCATCGGGTCGCTATTCAGCTTGGATGGTTCGTCCGCTAAGGTTTCATTGACCTCAGTCACTTCGCCATCAAGGGGGGCAAAAATCTCTGACGCGGCTTTCACCGATTCAATAACGCCGATTTCATCGCCTTTGGCAAAATCATCGCCGACATCCTTTGGGTCGACAAAAACGATTTCCCCCAGTTGTTCTGCGGCATGGGCGGTAATACCCAGTGTGGCGGTATCGCCTTCGACATTAAGCCATTCGTGGTCTTGTGAATAATAGATAGTCATTGTTTTCTCCTGTTTCTATCGTTTATAGTTTTGTTGCACAAAAGGCAACGGTGCAATCTTCGCAGGCTGTGCTTGCCCGCGAATCATAAGATTAACCTGCTCACCCGCCGTAGAGTGGTTTTTTAAAACATAACCCATAGCAACGGGACGTTGCAAGGTTGGCGAAAACCCGCCAGAGGTAATAATGCCGATTGTATTGCCCTGTGTGCATTGGATTTCCACGCCTCGCCTTGCGGGGGCGCGTCCATCGGGGGCAATTCCAACCAATTTGCGGGTTGCGCCATTTTCAATTTCGTTTTGGATTCGGGCGGCACCGGGAAAACCACCATCGGCACGGCGGCGTTTTTGAATCGCCCATAAGAGCGAAGCCTCTATCGGGGAGGTTTCGGTGTCAATATCGTTACCATAAAGGCAAAGCCCTGCCTCCAGTCGCAAACTATCGCGCGCACCCAGCCCAGCAGGTTCGCAATCGGGGTCGTCTAAAAATGCGCGGGTGATTCGTTCGGCATCGGCGTTTGGGATGGATATTTCATAGCCATCTTCGCCTGTATATCCCAGCCGAGACACGCGGCATTCCACCCCCATAATATCGGCGATTTCCGTTTGCATAAAAATCATATCTTTGGCGCGGGGGCAGTGTTTGGCAACCACCTTTTCCGCGGCGGGTCCTTGGACGGCGATTAACGCACGGTCGTGGATTTCTGTGATGTCCAACCCTGTTAATTCCTTGCGCATATAGGGAATGTCTTGGTCACGCAACGCGGCATTAACAACGACAAACAAATGGTCGCCTGCGTTTGATACGATTAAATCATCCAAAATCCCGCCCGCGTCATTGGTGAAAAAGGTATAACGCGCCCGTCCTTCCGCCAGTTCGGTGAGTGCGGCTGGCACCAGTGTTTCCATCGCTTTGGCAGGGTTATCGCCGGTTAAAATAACCTGCCCCATGTGGGATACATCAAACAGAGCCGCCTTATTACGGCATTGTGCATGCTCGTTCATAATTCCGCCGTTATCGCCCGCGTATTGCACGGGCATTGACCAACCCGCGAAATCCACCATCTTTGCGCCCAATTCCACATGGAGGTTATATAGGGGCGTTTTTTTGAGGTCTGTATCTGTCATTTTTTTATCCTTTAATTTTAAGTTTTACGGATAAAAACACATTTGCAAGTGTTTTGCAATAGGGTTTTCGGTTTTTTTTGATTTTTTGATTTTTTGCTGTGGGGACGGGGGTTTTTAACGATTAACGATTAGCGATTAACGGATTAGCCCTTGCGGGTCTTCGTCATTGCTACGCAATGCCGACCAGCTCCAAGCGATGGCGTGGTCTTTTGCGCGTAGTCTCTTACACGCTTTGGCGTGTAAGCAGACGTGGCGCAAAAGCCCTTTGGTTACAAGACGCTAGGGATTGTCATAAATTTACTATCTGGAATAACAAGATTATAGATTGGATTATTTGCAAAGAATACTTGGGAAATGGCGATGGGCTTGCTCTAAATTTATTTAGGCTTGGCAAAAGATGCTCGGACAGGCTTTGGGTGCGCCCGCCCCGAAGAGGGCTTGCCCTCAAGGGTGCGGGCGCGCCCCGTGGTGACATCGCAAAGCGATGGCGAAGACCCGAAGGGCTAAAAAACTAATAACTAATAACTAATAACTAATAACTAATAACTAATAACTAACAACTAACAACTAAAAATCACTCATCACTAATCGCTAACGCAGGCATCCTCGCCCAGGCATCAAAAGCCGCCGATTTATAAACCTCCGCCAAAGTCGGATAATTAAACGTATTCTCAATAAAATAATCCACCGTGCCTTTATAGTTCATCACGGCCTGGGCGATATGTATCATCTCTGTCGCGCCCTCGCCCATAATCTGCACCCCCAAAATCCGCCGCGTTTTCAAACTAACCAGCATCTTTAACATCCCTTGGGTAATCCCCATGATATTCCCCCGTGCGGTTTCACGGAATTTGGCACAGCCAACCTCATAGGGTATGTTTTGGTCTTGCAGTTCTTCCTCGCTCATCCCGCAGGTGGAAATCTCTGGCACAGAATAAATCCCATAAGGAAACCACGGCGATTGCGAGGGGATTTTCACGCCAAAAGCATGGCAGGCCGCCACACGCCCTTGCGATAACGAAGTAGAAGCCAAAGACGGAAACCCAATAACATCACCCGTGGCATAAATATGCGGCTTATTGGTTTGATAGGTGGTTTTATCCACCGAAATCCGCCCGCGCGAATCGGTTTTCACACCGCAAGCCGATAGGTTCAAATGCGCCGTTGCGCCCATCCGCCCAGCTGCGAATAAAAACATCTCTGCCCGTGCCGTGCGCCCGTTTTTCGTGGTAACGCTGATGGTTTTATCGGGCTGTTCGGCAACCTCCACCACCGGCGAGCCCAACCGTAAATCTATACCAAGGTCGCGGATTTCATGGATGAATTCCTGCATCAGGGTTTTATCGATAAAATCAAGGAAAGTATCGCGCGATTCTATCAGAGTGACTTTGACATCCAAGGCCTGAAACATAGTCGCGTATTCCACGCCAATAACCCCCGCACCCAAAACAATCAAACTGCGGGGCAGGGATTTCAGGTTTATGAGCTCGTCCGAATCGACAATCGTATGACCGTTAAAACCAATATCATCGGGGCGATAGGGTTTTGTGCCGACGCTGACGATAAAATGCTTGGCGGTGAAAGTTTCGGTTTGGCTGTCTTGGGTGACTTCTATCGTGGTTTCATTGACAAACCGCGCCGCCCCGCGCATGGTTTCCACGTGGTTACGGGCGAACATGTCTTCCAGATTATCCACCTCGTAAGACAGAGTTTTGCGTACCCTTTGGCGCAGGTCTTGGGCGGTTATATCTTCGCGAGCGCGATAGCTACGCCCATAAAACGTGCGTTCGCGATAGCCAGACAGGTTCAAAATCGTCTCACGCAGGGTTTTGGAGGGGATAGTGCCAGTATGGACAGAAACCCCGCCGACTTGGGCTTGGCGATCGACGACGAGAACTTTTTGTTTCAGTTTGCCCGCTTGGATAGCGGCAGAGCGACCAGACGGACCGCTGCCAATAATAATTAGGTCATAGTGGGTGGGGGTTTTTTGCGTCATGGTGTTGGTTATAGGGGGTTAGTTATGAATTGTAAATTGTGAATTGTGAATGCCCTGTGGATTTTCTTATTAAATAAAACTGGCAATCTCATCCAAAGGTTTCTTTTTTAACGCGGCTTTGGGTATCACTGCGTCCTCACTCGCATGCCCGACCGCAATAATCATCACTGGTTTTTCCTGTTTTGGGCGTTGGCAAATCGTATTCAAAAACCCCATCGGGTTGGGTGTGTGGGTCAGGCTGGCCAGCCCGCATTGATGCAAGGCGCAGAGCAACATCCCCGTGGCTATCCCAACGCTCTCAGGAACGTAATAGTGCTTTATCCGCTCCTCACCATCAGAATCCACCCCCCATCTTTGGGCAAACACCACTATTAACCATGGTGCGTCCTGTAAATGCGGCTTGTTCGCGCCCGTGCCTATCGGCTCTAACGCGGCCAGCCAGTCTGGATGTCCCTCGTGATAAAACTTTTGCTCTTCCGCCTCTGCCGCGAGGCGAATCGCGCGTTTTATCTCTGCATCCGAAATCGCCACGAAATGCCACGGCTGCTGGTTTGCCCCGCTTGGCGCAGTCCCCGCCGTTTCAATACAGGTTTCAATTAACGCCCGAGGCACCGCCCGCACATCATAATCACGCACCGTCCGCCGCGTTTTCATGGATTGGTAAAACGCAGCGGCACGGGTCGCCATGTCTTCTTCGCTGAAATCCGCGCGATGGGGCAGGGGAATCGGTTGAAACATCGCGTCCCCTATTGCGGTAGTTTCACTTTGCGCAGGTAGGGCAGTACCGCATCAAACTCGCCGAATTTAGCGGTCGCGTCTTCGTTGCTGACCGTCGGAGGGACGATAACATCCTGCCCCAACTGCCAGTTCGCGGGGGTGGCAATCCCCTGCGCCGCGCTGAGCTGCAAGGCATCCAACGCCCGCAAAATCTCGGCAAAATTCCGCCCAATCGTCATGGGATAGGTCATGGACAAGCGCAGAGTTTTATCGGGCGCGATGATGAAAACCGAGCGAACGGTGGCACTGTGCGCAGGTGTCCGTCCGTCTGGTAAATACGCCTCTGACGGGAGCATGTCAAACGCTTTTGACACGGCCAAATCATCATCGGCTATGATGGGGAAATCGGGGGTTGAGCCCGCGTAGGATTCGATGTCGGTCTTCCATTTTTTATGGTCTTCGGCGGTATCCACGGACACCCCGATAACTCGGGTTTTACGCGCCGCCCATTCGTTTTTTAACTGGGCAACCACGCCGAATTCGGTTGTGCAAACGGGAGTGAAATCCTTGGGGTGAGAGAATAAAATAGCCCACTGGTCGCCTATCCAATCGTGGAAGGTTATTTCCCCTTGGTCGGTTTGAGCGGTGAAGTTTGGGACGGTGTCGTTTATGCGGAGGGTCATTGGGTTTCCTTTTGGTTAGGGTTTTGGGGGTTTGTGTGGGATAGTGTAGGGGTTTTTGTGGGATAGTGTAGGGGTTTTTGTGGGAAGTGCAAGAGGTTTTAAGGGTGAATTGTGAATTGTGAATTTTTAGTGATTAGGGAATGGTTTTGCGTCAGCCATTTAAGCAAAAACAAAAAAATTGCAAAAAAATTAAATAAACCTTTACTTTTGTTCCTTTTACTATAGTTTTGGAGGAAATGATTCAATGAATCAGTTAAAACTAGACATAGAATTTGGAAAGATGTCAATGGAAACCTTAGAATGCTTCAACGAAGCCAAGACTGCAATGTCATTACCTTTGATTGCTGAAAAGCTAGGATTGCATGTTGGTACTCTCAATAGATGGGAAAGTGAAAATCGCGTCCCGCCACAATACATAAATGACTTTAACCGCATTCTTGGCAAATGCAATGATGCGGTCGTAGAAAACGCCAGCCATAAGGGCAAGGATCAGTATTTCACCAAACCCGCAGTCGCAAAAAAATGTTGGAATATCTTTTTACAAGTTGCCAAAAGCCTTCAAGTGGATTTGGCAAAATACCACTTTATTGAGCCAAGTGCTGGTCGGGGGTGTTTTTTTGATTTATTGCCAAAGGACAGAAGAACAGGCGTGGACATTGACCCCGTCATTGATGGGATTATTAAAAGCGATTATCTTTTGTGGCAACCAAAGAATAAAAAACCCTGTATTGTTATAGGAAATCCACCCTTTGGGCTACGCGGACACTTAGCATTGAAATTCATCAATCACTCGGCACCTTTTGCCGATATGGTGGCATTCATATTACCGCAACTTTTTGATAGCGATGGAAAGGGTGTACCGTCAAAAAGGGTTAAAGGGTATAAACTGGCTTATTCACAAAAAATAGAGGGAAATGCGTTTGCCTTGCCAAATGGCGAGGATATAACCGTTCATACGCTTTTTCAAGTATGGAGCAAAGTAAAAACCGAACTCATCCCCTATACCCCCGTGAAAACATGCGATACGTTTATTAGAGTCTATTCGTTGTCTGATGGTGGCACGCCAGCAAGCACAAGAAACAAAGCCATGATTAACAACTGCGATGTTTATTTACCATCCACGTGTTTTTCAGGCATGGATGCAACAATTTCTTTTGATGACCTACCCCATAAAAGGGGATATGGCGTAGTTATTCATAAAAATAAACAGAAAATAAAAAAACTTCTTTTGGAACATGATTGGACGAAAACAGCGTTTTATTCTACAAACTCTGCGATGAATCTGCGCACATCCCTTATTCAACAGGTTGTTATTAATAAAGGATATACAGATGACTGACATTAGAACACTGATTACACCTATTATAGATCGCACTCAAGAAGAAGAGGATAAAGTTTCACTATGGATAAACTCGTTATACAGGTCTATAAGAATTTTTCAAATTGACGCGCGAGGGAAACTGGGGGTGACTCTTATTGAAGATCTATTAAAAGACTTGGGACGTACAGTTGTTCGCAATGAAACCGATAATTTAAAAGATTGGAATTTAAGTTGTGATGGAATTAAATATGCAATAAAGACGGCAACACTTGGAAAAGATGGCAGTAGTTTTCAACACGAAACCATTTATAAAACAAGAGATTATGATGCGCTTATTTTTGTGGATATAGCCCCAAATGCCATTTATATAAGCATTTATGTAAAAGCAGATATACAATGGGACAAAATACATTTACGGAATGTCTCTGATTTTTACAAGTGGGACACCAATATTAAAGTTACTCGCCAAAATTGCATAGCTAATAATATTGTGAGAACATCTGCAGATTTCGATGTATTATTTCGTAATGCCGAAAATAGAATTTTAAGTCTTAGAACTTAAACCAAAAGGAATATACAGATGACAAATAATAAAACAGTGCCTTCTAACAAATTAGCTATTAAATCAGTAGCCGTTCCTATTATAAAGGAGATTCAAAAAGAAGAGGCTAAAGTTTCGCAATGGATAGGATCGCCATACGGGGCAATAAGGGATTTTCAAATTGACACGCGGGGGGCTGTCGGGGAAACCCTTATTGCAAGTCTTTTAACTGGGTTGGGGCGTAAAGTTTCCCATAATGAAGCAACAACCGATGATGAAAAAGATTGGGATTTGATTTGTGATGACCTTAAATATGAAATAAAAACTGCGACTCTTGGCAGGGATGGTGTTACTTTCCAACATGAAGGAATTGATAAAACAAGACACTATGATGGGCTTATTTTTGTTGATATAGCCCCAAATGATATTTATATAAGCATTTATGTAAAGAAAAAAATAGCGTGGAAAGATTTACACTCTCGCAAAAGTGCATCTCTTTATAAGTGGGATACACATATTAAACCTACCCGCAAAAATTACATAGGCGATAATATTGTAAAAACAGTTGCAGATTTTGATGTATTATTTCGTAATGCCGAAAGCGAGATATTAAAACTTATTGCAAAGAGAAAACCTATTAACAAACTCTAACCAAAAAACAAAAAGGGGCAGTTCATCACTGCCCTTTTTTAATCACTAATCACTAACCACTACCCCCTAAAACTCCACCACCGCCCGAATAGCCTCGCCCGCATGCATCAAATCAAAACCTTTGTTAATATCCTCTAACGCCAATTTATGGGTAATCATCGGGTCAATCTCTATCTTCCCCTGCATATACCAATCGACTATTTTGGGAACATCGGTGCGGCCGCGGGCGCCGCCAAAGGCTGTGCCACGCCACACTCGCCCCGTCACCAATTGAAACGGACGGGTGGCAATCTCTGCCCCAGCGGGCGCGACTCCGATAATAATAGACTCGCCCCAGCCTTTATGCGCGGATTCCAACGCAACCCGCATAACATCGACATTCCCCGTCGCATCAAAAGTATAATCCGCCCCGCCTTGCGTTAATTCCACCAGATGGGCAACCATATCGCCCGCGACTCGCGAGGGATTGACAAAATCGGTCATGCCGAAATACCGCCCCATTTGCTCTTTGCCGTCATTGACATCCACGCCGACGATTTGGTCAGCACCCGCCAGTCGCAGCCCTTGGATGACATTCAGCCCTATTCCGCCCAGCCCAAAGACTATCGCCCGCGCGCCGATTTCCGCCTTAGCCGTGTTTATCACCGCGCCAATCCCCGTAGTGACTCCGCACCCGATATAGCAAATTTTATCAAACGGGGCGTCCTTGCGGACTTTGGCCAGGGCGATTTCGGGCAGAACCGTGTGGTTAGCAAAGGTGGAACAGCCCATGTAATGAAAAATAGGCGTGCCGTCCTTCATTGAAAACCGAGACGTTCCGTCAGGCATAACCCCTTGCCCTTGGGTGGTGCGGATGGCTTGGCATAGGTTGGTTTTGGGATGGAGGCAATAATCGCACTGGCGACATTCGGCGGTATAAAGCGGAATGACATGGTCGCCAACGGCAAGGCTGGTTACGCCTTTGCCGATTTCTACGACCACGCCTGCGCCCTCATGGCCAAGGATGGCGGGGAACAAACCCTCTGGGTCGGCGCCACTGCGGGTGAAATCGTCGGTATGGCAAATGCCCGTTGCTTTGATTTCTATCAGGACTTCGCCCGCTTTTGGAGGGGCGAGGTTGACCTCCATTATTTCCAATGGTTGCCCTGGTTTGAGGGCGACTGCTGCACGTGTTTTCATTTTTTGGGTTTCCTTTGTTTTTAGAGAGTGTGGATTATTTTTGTGTGCGTGTCAATGGGATTAACGATTAACGATTAACGATTAACGATGAATTTTGATACCGTATCCTATTCATCATCTGGTGCAGTAGTCACTTTTGCTAGTCCTTCAATTAGGGATAGTATGGTTGTGGCAGCTCCTTTTGCAGCCATCGTTCGAAAGTTATCTTCAAAATCTGCTACTGATGAACTGTCCTCTGTATCTTTTTTGTCTTGTAACGCACGTTCAAAGCCAAACATGAGCAAACGCATGCCTAGTATATATTTTTGAGAGAGCGTGTCTTTTTCAACTTCACTATGTTTTGCCATTCGGTACTTCAGATGATAGGCATTATCATAATTAATTTCGTATATTGAACCTTGATCGCCAAAATCGCTTACAGTACCGCCATCAAGTTCATTAAAGCCGTCTGGCCATTTTTCTGTTTCCGTACCAAAAATCTGACGCCCGTCTTTTGTAAGGAGCTTGTGTTTTGGTAAATCTTTTGATGGCGGTTTGGTTTCTTTTTTTGGGTCATCATTTTTTTCCTTGCGAGGTTTTTTAGGTTCATCGTTTCGTTCGGTAATAATAATCGTTATTGGTTGTTGCTTTGGTGTTGGCATCGTAGGGTCGTTTAAGCCCAACATAAAATTAAATTTCATTCCTGGGGTTAAACCAGAATTTGGATTTGGTGAAAAATAAACAGTCAATCGCCCATCTTTTAAATTTCCTCTAGTGAGAAAATATTTTTCTATTGGATCTCCAGAAAAATGTATTTTCCCAGTGCTATCAGCGCGGTGAAAATAATCGTTCACTACATCTGTTTTGGCAGATATTGGGCGACTTTTATTAACAGGAATTTTAATACTCTTGTCACGAAATTTGCCTTCCAGTTCTAAAAAAGTTGGACTAAATTTACCTTCGTATTTATATTCGTTTTCATCTGCTTTTGTTGTATTAAGAAGTGTAATTGAGGGGTCGCGATTATTTAAAAGATTTGCCAGAGTTGGGTCGGTATCAACTAACTTTTGAAACAGGTCGGCAGAGCCTTTTTGGGTTGTTTTTTTCAGCTCCTCCTCTGCAATTTTGTTGTGTAGTTCCTTAAGGACATCAGATTTTTTGATTGCCTCTTCAACGATCAATTTATAGTTATTTCCTGCGGGCGTCAATCTTAAATGTTCTCTGTCACCTTTCCAAATATCATTATGCGCTTCAAAAGATAATTGACTGGCATCAACAATAATAACCACCCTATCTTTAAGTGCAGGATAACCGCACTTAGTTAAAACGCCGCGTGTTTCCTTAAATTGCACTTGTCCATTAACCGAATGAAAAACCCTGCTACCTGATTGTTTTAACCATATAGGCATTTTTTCACCAAGCGGTATAGCTGTAATACGTATAGTACCAATTTCAGGGTCATTAATGATAGCCACAGTTAGTTTAGCCTTTTCCTCAGATGGTAAATGTGTGTATTCGTTGTCTTCTGTATTTTCCTCAGAGCGTCGCAAGGAGTATTCCATTCCATAAAAATATTGTACATCAATGCCTTCCTTTCTTTTTGGGCTGGGCTGATATCGAAGGTCATATATTTTAAAAGGTAGAATTGTTTCAACAAGATTTTCACTAAATGCATTTCTTACGCTACGGATACCTTTACTGCCTAACTCAAAATCATACAGTTTGATAATAGTACCTGAACTAAGAGAAAAGCCACTAAAAATATTGCCGTCTTTTTTGTTTAAAGGATACAGGGAATCAGCATTAAATGTCGGTATTTTTTTGTTAATCTTAAAATAATCAGCAACGGGTACAGATTCACCATCACTCGGACGTCTGCGCATTAATGTCCACCCCCATTCTTCGTTCAAATCGTAACGGCGTGAAATAATTAATTTAAACCATTTTTTACCACAAAATCCGAGAACCCCAGAACTTCCCATGTTAAATTTACCTTGAACAAAGGGAATATCTTTTTTATTGCCCTCGCTTAAAGAAAGAAACGTTTTTTCAAAGGAATCTGAATTTTGACCCTCGCCATTATCGGCAAAGGTTAAACATGGTTTATCCCATGATGCCCCCTCATCCTCTGATGCATTTATCCCGATAATAAGGTTTTTGGTAGAGTAATTTTGTAGCCATTGCCTATCAGAATTAACAAGATGTCCCCCGTGTAGATTGCGGACAAGCTGATCAACCGCATCGTACATTGTTTTTGGAACATCGTCTGTTTTACCCTTAGGGTCTATTCCTTTTAAATAAGCCTGCTTCGTTAAAATTGCATCAACCATATTTGTCATAAGTTCAGTCGCGGCTTTACCGCCTGTACTAGCTTGGTTGGTTACGACATTAAAATTAGTACTTCTACCATCCAACGGATACCAATTATCGCTATTAGACATTTCGGGATTTTTGTCTATAATTTTTTGTACTGCATCTTCTGATTCAGCTTTCATAAGTTCAAGGCATAATTCCATATTTTTGTCGGGTGGTGTGCTCATCGTACTTGCCTTTGGCGGTTCGGGTGGTGTTTGTTCTGTTGCAGAATCTTGTGTGTCTTGTTGCCTTGATGTTTTTAATTCAAAGTCTGTCATCTGTTTTATCCTTCTTTATTCTGTAATTGAAAAACCGCTGGTTTTGTTTTTTTGCTCGTTAAATCGCTTTTTAGCTTGCGCGATGCCACCTTCTAACGCTTTCATAATCTGCGTGACTTCGTCTTCTGTGTAGTCATAGCTGTGTTTATTAGACAGATTCCCAATTAATTTAATATGATGGAGTGCATTATTCACGCGTTTATTTGCAAGTTCTATAAATTTTTCTTTTTTAGGGGTCATAATCTTATGTTTCCTTCCATTTGTTGTGATTATTTTAATAATGTATCATATAAAATAACATTTGTCAACACTTTTTTAACCGTTTTATGCATATATTTGCAATATTTTCAATAAAAAATCAAAATATACACACATTTTGCAAATAATTCACCATTCATCGCGAATCACTAATCGTTAATCATTAATCGTTAATCATTAACCTCTGGACTTCATCAAAATTTTCTGCATAATACCACCATAAACCCAAACCAAGATTAAAAAGGATACCGCCCATGATAACTCTTCGTCCGCAAACCCCTGCCGATAATGACGGTATTTGGCGGATATTCCACGCGGTCATACAGGCGGGCGATAGCTTTGTGTTTGAACCCACCATGACGAAACAACAGGCTCTGGATTTCTGGCTCGCCAAAGGCAATTATTGCGTCGTGGCAGAGCAGAATAACAAAATCATCGGCACTTATATCATCAAAGCCAATCCGCCCGTTAATGGCTCTTATATCTGTAATGCGGGCTATATGGTGGATGAATCGGCGCGGGGGCTGGGGCTTGGCTATAAGATGGGGCTGGATTCCTTGGAACAAGCCGGCAAAATGGGATTTCGCGCTATGCAGTTTAATATCGTCGCCTCCAGCAATACCCACGCCTTGCGCCTGTGGGATAAGCTGGGATTTACGGTTGTTGGCACAATCCCGAATGGGTTTAAACACCGAACACTGGGCTATATCGATTCCCATATTATCTTTAAATCCCTAATTGATGGGGCCTAATTAATTAGGATTGACTCCCGTTCTGTTTTCGTTATATGCTCTAAACATTAACCTGTCAAAAAAACCCAAAAAAGGAGATTCCAATGACCAAAACAAACAAATGCCCAGTAATGCACGGCAGCAATACCGTTGCCAGCCAAGCCACTATGGATTGGTGGCCAAAGGCTCTGAACCTTGATATTTTGCACCAACATGACGATAAAACCAACCCGATGGACGCGGGGTTTGATTATCGCAAAGCGGTGAAAACCCTTGATTTCAAGGCGTTAAAAGCAGATGTACGCGCCCTTATGACCGATAGCCAAGACTGGTGGCCTGCCGATTGGGGGCATTATGGCGGGCTGATGATTCGCATGGCGTGGCATTCGGCTGGGTCTTATCGTACCTCTGACGGGCGTGGTGGCGCAGGCACGGGCAATCAGCGATTCGCCCCTTTGAATTCGTGGCCAGATAACGCCAATTTGGATAAAGCGCGGCGGTTGCTCTGGCCGATTAAGAAAAAATACGGCAATAAAATCAGTTGGGCGGATTTGATGATTTTGGCAGGGACGATGGCGTATGAAACGATGGGTTTGAAAACCTTTGGGTTTGCCTTTGGTCGCGCCGATATTTGGCATCCAGAAAAGGATATTTATTGGGGGGCGGAGTCAGAATGGCTCGGCAAAGACCGCTATGATGGCAAGGGCAGTGATACACTGGCAGAGCCTCTTGGCGCGGTGCAAATGGGGTTGATTTACGTCAATCCAGAGGGTGTAGATGGCAAGCCCGACCCGTTAAAAACCGCCCAAGATGTGCGTGAAACCTTTGCCCGTATGGCTATGGATGATGAGGAAACGGTGGCTTTAACCGCAGGCGGGCATACCGTTGGCAAAGCCCATGGCAATGGTAACGGCAATGATTTGGGTGCAGAACCCGAGGGTGCGGATTTGCATGAACAGGGGCTCGGCTGGAACAATAAAAAAGGTCGCGGCATTGGGCGCGATACCGTCACCAGCGGGATAGAGGGTGCTTGGACAACCCATCCGACAAAATGGGATAACGGCTATTTTTATCTGCTTTTCACCTATGAATGGGAATTGAAAAAATCCCCCGCGGGTGCGCATCAATGGCAACCCATCGGCATTAAGGAAGAGGATAAACCCGTGGATGTGGAAGACCCGTCCATCCGTTATAGCCCGATTATGACCGACGCGGATATGGCGATGATAAAAGACCCTACCTATCGTAAAATATCGGAAAAGTTCTATGCTGACCCGAATTATTTTTCCGAAGTTTTCGCCCGTGCGTGGTTTAAATTGACTCACCGTGATATGGGGCCTCGGGTGCGTTATATTGGCCCCGATGTTCCCAAACAGCCACTGATTTGGCAAGACCCTACCCCGCAGGGCAAAACCGATTATGATGTGTCTGCTGTGAAAAAGCAGATTGCGTCTGCTGGGCTGGATATTGGCGATATGGTGGCAACCGCTTGGGATTCGGCGCGAACTTATCGTGCGTCCGATATGCGTGGTGGCGCGAATGGTGCGCGAATTCGCCTCGCCCCGCAAAAGGATTGGGCAGGGAATGAGCCATCCCGTTTGGCGCGGGTATTGGCTGTTTATGAACCAATCGCCCAAAGCACGGGCGCAAGCATTGCTGATATTATCGTTTTGGCTGGTAATGTCGGTGTGGAAATGGCGGCGAAAAAGGCGGGCTTTGATGTGGTTGTGCCGTTCAGTGCGGGGCGAGGCGATGCCAGCACTGCCGATACGGACGGTGAATCTTTCGCCCCGTTAGAGCCGAAACATGACGCTTTCCGCAACTGGATAAAGGATGGGCAGTGCCAAACGCCAGAGCAACTGATGGTTGATGCCACGCAATTATTGGGATTATCCGCGCCAGAAATGACTGCGTTAATTGGCGGCATGCGTGTGCTTGGCACGAATCACGGCGGAGGCGCGGTTGGAGTTTTAACCGATACGGTTGGCGTGCTTAGCACCGATTTCTTTGTCAATTTAACCGATATGTCCTATTCGTGGGCGCACGCAGGCGATAATCTGTATAAAATTACCGAGCGTAAATCGGGCAAAACCCGTTTTACCGCCAGCCGAGTTGATGTGGTTTTCGGCTCTAATTCCATTCTGCGGGCCTATGCAGAGCTGTATGCTCAAGACGATAACAAAGAAAAGTTTGTAAAAGATTTTGTTGCGGTTTGGGCGAAGGTGATGAATGCCGATCGGTTTGATGTGGAATAGTTTTACCCCGTAATTACGGAATATGATTCCCGATTTACGGGGTATAAGACTCACAAAAACGGATAGCTCTTAGCCTTATGTCAGGCTTACAGGCAACCGATAGCTAACGCTCCGCCCGCCCCCGTCATTTTGAATAAGAATACCGCGTTTTGTCAAATCCTGTATATCGCGCAGGGCAGTATCGGGCGAACACGCACCCATTTTGGCATATTTAGATGTGCTGATAAACCCGACAAAATCATCTTCTAACATACGATTTATAACTCGTTTTTGCCGTTCATTCGTGGGGTTTTGATTGATTTTATCCCAAAGCTTTGATTTAAAAATCACATTATCAAGGCTTGTCTCTGCACTGGCGAGGGCGCGTCCAAGACAGCCCAAGAACCAGTACAACCATTCGGTAATATCGGGGCTACCACGTTGTTGTTTTTCTAACTGATTATAGTAATCCGCACGTTCAGATTCAAATTGGCTGGATAGACTGTAAAACCGTTCCTTTATCCCATCGCTCTGCGCCAAAGCCATATCGCACAGGGCGCGGGCAATACGACCATTGCCATCCTCAAACGGGTGTAAGGTTACAAACCACAGATGTGCTATCCCCGCTTTCAGAATCGGATCAAGCCCATCTTGCCGATTAAACCACGCGATAAAATCCGACATTTCACGCCCAAGCCTATCGGCACTTGGGGCTTCAAAATGAATTTTTTGCCGTCCAATTGCGCCCGAAACAACCTGCATAGGGTCTGTATCGCGGGTGCGCCAACTGCCAACTTTGATACTACGCAATCCACTGCGCCCCGTGGGAAATAAGGCCGCTTGCCAACCGCAAAGCCGCTTTTCGGTCAAGGGGTTTGCAAACCCCTGCGTGGCATCCAACATAACCGCAACAATACCGTCAACATTGCGATCAACGCGCAACCCTGCCGTGTCCAAGCCCAGGCGACGGGCAAGCGAGGACCGCACAGCATCGGGGTTTAAGACCTCGCCTTCAATGGCAGAGGATTTAACAACGTCATTTATCAAAGTTTTAAGACCAGCCTCCTGTTTCAGGGCAAAGCCTAGCCCGTCCATTTGACCAAGAAGATGTCCCCCACGACGGTGTATATCCGTCAGCCCAGACAGCAAAGAATCGGCATTCCAAGAAAAATCTGTCCAGTTGTTATGGTCGTGTATCCACATTATAGGCATCCTATTCACCGCATGTTTTGCGGTAATTAATACCCTTATTCACCGCAAAAGCCAAGCGCAATAATCCCCCCATACCCCTCTTGCGTCACGATTTTGTGTTTATTATCCGCCAAAATCCCCTAATAATTAGATTATTATTGCGTTTATCCCCTTGTTTTGCGTTAAAAATAAAATTTTTCCTAAAAACCCCTAAAAACCCATTGAAAAACATAAAAGCATAGTTTAAAAGCCAAGAAGGCGAATGTCTTTTTGTATATAAAGCATAGCAGAGATACGTGTGGATTATAACACCCTAGCACAAGGACACTTCGCCCTGAAAAGCTTGACGCGAGTAAGAGGAATAAATTATGAACACAAACACAAACACCCAAACGGATACCAAAACGATTCACATGTCTTTACAAACCGCTCATTTTTTTCCCCATTTTTTTAAGATGGGTAAATACCTGTTGCCCCTGCTGGCTGGGCTTTTTATTCTGGCGGCATGTGGTGGCGGTGGTGCTGCCCCGACTACGGTTGAGCCGACCCCGACGACAGGTATATGTGAGACTAATCTGTTTGATACGCGTTGCAATGCGCCAGATGTTGAAACGAAACGGAATGAAAAGATTGTAGAATGTTTCACGGGTGATGCGGTAGGCACGGCAACTTGTAAAGATGCACGTGAGGCGAATACTTGTTTGGAGGATCCGTTTGATGAGGCTTGCACGGCTGATACGGTTGATGCGGCTTTTGCCATACACCTTGAACCTGCGAAAACGGCGCGGGCAATTTTTTGCCGTCAGGGAAATAATGTAAATAACGCCGAGCTTTGTGGCAATGCGGTTACCAGCCTTTGCCCCGCTGATCCGTTTGATACGATTTGCGGTGCGAACGTGGCCGCACGTCAAACATTTTGCCGTAGTGCCATAACGGATGACCGTTGTACGACCACTATATCCACCTTTTGCGCAACGATAACTGCGGGTAATTTTGCTGATGTGCTCTGCGGTACGCCCGCCTCCGCTGCTGTGCGTGGGGCATATTGTGTTGGTTTGAGTACCAATCGTCCGTCGGGATGTGGCGATGATGCGACGGAGGGTTCATTGATTCGCGCCTATTGTGAAGGTGGGGGCGCGGCCTTGAGTGATACGGCGAATTGCGCGACTAGCTTGGCGAATGCTTGCCTGACCCAGCCGTTTGGGGATTATTGCACCAGTGATGCTAATATCCGTGCACAGGCAGTGATGTGTCGTGCGAACACAAATGGCATTAATAGCTGTGATGCCACGATAACCGCGATTTGTGCGGGTAAAACCGATGGTGGCAATGCGATTGACGCAACTCCGCTGGATTCGCTGTGCGCGGGCGGGACGTATGATGAGGTACGCCAAACCGCCTGTGACGGGCAGGATGTTACCAACCCTGCGAATGAGGATTGTGCGCCTGTTATTAGAAGTCTTTGCACGGCAGAGCCGTTTAATCCATCGGCGGGTATTGATACAGCCAAATTTGATTGCGCTGGGTCTGCGACTTATGACAATGCCCGTAATGACCGTAATACGTTTTGTCGCACTGCGCCGACCCATGGCACATGTACGCGGGCAGTAGAAGCGTCTTGTGGTACGCCCACCGCGCCCACGCTCAGCAATATTATATTTGATGACCTGTGCGATGTCGGTTATGATGATGCACGGGAGAAGGTCTGTGGCGCGACTCCTAAGGATGTTACCTTGCCAGAGGGCTGTGGGTCGGAACTCACCGAGGGGTATTTGGTTGATTATTGTAAAACCCCTGCTGGTGCTGCAAATAACATACATTGCCCTGTACGGTATGAGGCATCTGGGGTAAGGGCGGAACGTTGGCAAACGGATGCGGTGGATGCCACCAATGAAAACCCACTGAAGATTATTCCTGCTGGCGAGGCAAATAAGGATGATGCCCTTACAAACTTTATCGTTGGGGGCGAAGAGGGGCTGGGTTTTGTTGCAGATGGCACAATAATTACGCAGATTCTTCGCGATAACCGCGACAACGGTGGGCGAAACGATATAAGGTTAAATGCAGTTACCAACAACAATGAAGATGAAAAAAGTGGCTTTGGCTATACCCGTATCCTTCGGGGTGATGTGGCATCGACTACGTTTAGAAATAAAACCTATGTTGGTTTGCTGTCTGGCACGGATGTGGGCGCACCGATACACGATAATACCAAGACGGGGGTTTGGATTGCGAGGTTGACTTTTTTACTTGATAGTGTGGCGTTTAGCTCGCCCTCGACTTTCAACTTGGATGTTAATTTTGGCGATAGAACCCTTAAAACACGCGCGAATTCTCGGCCTTGGGTGAATAGCGATGGGTCGCGGACGCTTGGCATAGACGGGAAATTCACCAACGCAGGTGTGCTTTATGGTACGACAGATTTTTATGTTGGTGTTGGTTCCACCACCTCCTCTGGTCGCGGCACGATCAGCGGATTGATAGGTGTGGATGGTGCGGTTGGTGTCTTTGCCAGCGATACTCTTGCAAGCAACGCCTACGCTGGTGGGTTTGTGGCGACTTTGGGCGGGTGTACCGCCTATCCATTTAACGCCGCTTGCACCAGTGATGTGGATATCCAAGCGCAAGCGATTGCCTGTCGGGGTGATATTATGACCAATGGGGCAGGTGGCTGTGATGCGACTGCCCGCGTGATATGTGTTGATGGGACGATTGGGTCTGGCGGTGCGATTACTGCCAATATCCTTGATCCGCTTTGCCAGGCTGTTTCAGCTGTTGACGATCACCTTGTCATTGCGTGTAATGTTGATACAACCGATACGGGCGATTTTGCCTTCTGCCCCGCACGGATTGCCAGCCTTTGCCCCGCCACTGGTCCGCGTAATCCAGAATGTTTAGAGCCAACCCGTACAGGTAATGTCGATTTTGCCCTTTGGCGGTGGAACCCAGCTGATACGAATGGCACGGATGATCTGGATATTTTGTCAGAGATAGGGCAGGATGACCCCCCCGTCAATTATGTTGAAGGCGCGGAGCGTGATCTCTTGAATCGTGGCTTTCTTCTGGATGACACGGGTCTCGCTGTTAAAACAGGGGTTGTCGCCGTTGATAGGAATTTAGATTTGTCTGATCTTGGCGTATCAGGTAATATTGCAGAGAAAAGCGGTGTCGCGTTATATCGTGTTACGTTTGATGAGTTTGAGGGTGCTTCAAAAATAAGACATTATGCTGGGATTTGGCCAGGTACGGATTTGGGTGCACCGTTACGTGCGGATACCAACACGAATACGACTTGGAAGGCAAGCGCCACGTTATTCCTGGGCAATACAATACAGGGTGATAATTTGGATTTCACTTTGGAGGTTAATTTTAGTGGCAATACCATTAAAACCACCAATAATAACCCCATTTTAATTACCCACGGTGCCAATGTTGATAGCGGACATCTTACGATAGATGGTAAATTCACCGCTTTGGGCGTGATATACGGTCGCTCAGAGTTTGCATGGGCAACGGATGCGGGGGATGTGGATTTAAATGGCGGAGTATCCACGGGCTCGCTGACGGGACTGATTGGTGAATACGGCGCGGTTGGCGCGTTTATTTCGGATGGTGACGCGACAGCAGGTACCTATGTCGGTGGGTTTATTGCCCTGAATCCCAATGCCTGTGATGCGACTCCATTTAGTGATTTTTGTAAAAGCACAACTGCCTATGATACTGTGCGGTTTCAGGCGTGTATAGACGATGTAACTGATGCGGGGAATTTTGCCGGCTGTCCAGCCTTTGTAGCTGAGCTCTGCCCGATTAGCGGCGCGCGTCATCCGGACTGCCCCGCGCAGGTTCAAACAGGGAATGCGGATTTCATCCGTTGGAAACAGGATGCAACGGATGCCACCAATACAAATACATTAACCATTTTGGACAAGCTAACAGGCACGAGCGACCCTGAGTTTAGTTATGTTGAGGGTCGGGCTGATGGTTTGGAACGTGGCAACGACTATTTAACCACCGAGCAAAAATCTGAAGGTTTCTTCATCGGGAGGGGTTCTTTTGATGATTATCATCAAATTCTACGGCTATCAGATTTGGCTGGGTCAGAGGATACGGCCAGTGGCGTGGCTTTCAGGGAAACTGTTATTCGTGATAATCGTAGTCTGCCCTTTGATAGAAAATACTATGCGGGGCTTTTGTCTGGTACCAATTTGGGTGCACCGATATCGGCTAGTACGGATTTGGGCACACCGGTATCGGCTGAAAACCCGATGATTGCGATTTGGGATGCAAGACTTGAAGTGACAGATTTGTCTACTTTGTTTAAAGCTAATTTCAAGTTGGAGGTTAATTTTGGCAATAAAACCATTAGAACCAGAGAAGATGAGAATGATCCTGCTGTTCCCCTTGCTACCACTAGCACGTCTATTACTATTGATAGTTTTAATATAAAGGGGACATTCACCGAGGATGGCGTGATATATGGCAAGACAGAACTTAAACGCAGGCGTGGGGGGGTGACTCCGTTGACCTCCGAGGGCACGCTGACAGGTTTGATTGGCGAGAGGGGCGCGGTTGGTGTGTTTTTTGCCAATGATAAGACGAAAGATGACGCAGGTGTATACGTTGGTGGGTTTGTTGCGGTTCCAAGGTATTGCGAATTCTATCCCTTTGCCAATAGTTGCGACACGGATGAGGATATAAGAGAACAATTGGAAAGATGTCGTGATGATATCAATACCAATGGGGTTGGTGGCTGTAATGCCACATTGGACATAATATGCCGTGATGGGACAATTAATAATGGTAATGGCGGGGCAATTGCCGCTGACAATCCGTTTGCTGACCCGCTTTGCACCAGCAGTTCACGCTTTGATGATGCGCTTATAATTGCTTGTAATGCGGATATAACCGATACCGGCAAGTTTTCAACTTGCCCTACCTTGCTTTCTAACCTTTGCCCGAATAGTGGCAATCGTAATGCAAACTGCCCACCGCGAACCTTGACTGACAATGTTGTTGATTTTGCCCGTTGGATAATACAGCCAGTTGTGGCAAATGGCACAGAGGAGCTGACTGTTCTGTCAGAAGTAGGCAACGATGACCCGTTGGTGAGTTATGTTGAAGCAGGGAAGACCACTATAAATAGGGGTGTTGTTCTTAATCCAAATGGTAGCCCTAGGGGTGGTTTTGATGCAGTCTTCTTAACATTGGGAAATTTTTCTAGTGGATTTGATAAAACCAGTGGCTTTTCACTTGAAAGAGTTGCTTATAATGGTTTCACTGGCGATTTTATTAACATTAGCGGTATCGGAAGAGCAAAATACTATGCTGGGATTTTTAGCACCACAGATGTGGGCGCACCGCTGACGGCTGAAAACTCCACAGAAGCGATTTGGGATGCAAAATTTAGTCTCATCAATCACCATAACAATAGACACTTAGTTAATAGAACTGCTGGTGATTTCAGCTTGGAAGTTAATTTTGGCGATAAAACCATTAAAACCCGCGCTGCCGACGCAGTTAGGCTTGATTTTGGCGGTATTATTGGTAATATTATTATAGATGGGGAATTCACCGATGTTGGTGTGATATATGGTAAATCAGAGCTGGTATTGACCGGTGCGGGTGTGGCTGGCACTCGCGCGGTATCCAATGGCTCGCTTACGGGTCTGATTGGTGTGGGTGGCGCGGTTGGTGTGTTTATCTCTGATGGTGATGTTAGTGATGCTGGCCCTTATGTTGGTGGGTTTGTTGCCAGAAATCCCCAGCCGTGTCTTGATACACCCTTTGACGGACATTGTCGTGAAACACCTGGGATTTTTCTCGCTAGGGCGAATATGTGCAATGAAAATATGGAAGTGAATGGCGTGGATGGCTGTAATGACACGATTGTGGATGTTTGTTCAGATACAGACGGCTCTGGCAGTGCGATTAATCCGTTTCATGCGATTTGTGGGGTTGATGCGACTTATGACGAGTCGCGCAGTCTGTCATGTGCCAACAATAGGAATGGTTATGGCGATAAGTGTATGACTCGAACAACGCAGGTTTGTGAGGCAGCAAATGACAATAACCCGCTTGATGTGATTTGTGCGGGTCTTACTTATGACGTGCAACGCCAAGCCTTGTGTGCTGGTGATTCGGTTGATAATCCTTCGATTGTAGGGTGCGCGCCCGTTATCGCTGATTTTTGTGGCGACAACCCGTTTAATAATGCACAATCTGCGGGCGATGCAAAATTTGATTGCAACGGGTCTGATACCTATCACCTCACACGGCGGGCTGTCTGCGTTGTCGATAACCAACGTCAGTTTGTTAACCCTAATTATGATTGCACGGATACGATAAGGCAGACTTGCACCACCGACCCGAATGGTGACAGTGAATTTTCTGTCTTTTTGCCACTTTGTACTAACCCATCGGATTCAAATTTTAAAGAGTATGAGCAAGTTCGGTTAGATTTTTGCGTGGATAACCTTGCGAGTACAAATGGTTTCAGTGATGGTAGCGACGTGGGCTATACATGCGAGGGGTTTATAGTTGATGATTGTGAAATTGACCCGTTTGAAGACAAGTGTTATATCCTTGAATATCGTGACTTTGGACGTTTCAATGCGTGTAGTAGTAGCGATCTTGTGACCGATTTGGAGGGTGCCCCCCCAGCCAATTGTAATAGACCAGAGCTGTCTGGTAAGATTTGTGGCACTGTGGATACGCTTGGGACAGATCCGTTTGCCCCAATTTGTGCAGTGCCAGAGGCTGTGGTTGCGGGTTTTGTTTTGCTTGATGTGCAGCGGGCGTTTTGTCGCGATGGGGCGAATATCAATGGGCGGGCTTGCGCCGATACGGTAACGGATTTCTGCGATGTGGCAGAGGGACGCGATTTGTTTGATGACCTTTGCAATACGGGTAACAGAGCGGGTGATTATCACAATTATCGGGTGTTCGCGTGTCAAGTTACCGATGCAAACACTGCCGTGAATAGCGAGTGCGGAACTATTGTTTCCACGAATTGCACGGGGGTTCCTGAAACGGACAGCCCCGCCTGTCCTGTGGGTGGAACCTTGCCCGCCGCGGCCGAATGGGCTTATACCGCGCGGAATGCGGATAATACCACTAGATTGAGGGTTTTGGATGAGGTTGGATTGGGTGATGCCGATACCAACTATGTTCAAGGCAATGCGACTGAGTTAAACCTTGGTGTGCTTTTAGAGGATAATGGCGACAAAAAAGCGAATGTGAGCCTTTCGAAGGGGAGTTTATCAATAACCGATTTGGATAATGTGGGTGTGGATGCGGGCGATGCCACGGGTGGCGTGGCGTTTATTGGGGTTGCTTTTAACGAATTTACCACAACGAACAAAGTAAAACATTATGCAGGGCTTTTGGATAATATCGATTTGGGCGCCCCTTTGGCAGATAGCACTGCCAATGGTATTTGGAATGCACGTTTCTCTGCGATAGTAAAAGAGGCGGTGCACACCGATATTGACACGAGTATTGTTATTAATTTTGATACCAGAAGCCTTACAACCAATGATGAAGACCTTGTTACGCTCAGCAATAGTAAGGGCAGTATTAGCATAGCGGGCAAATTCACCGATGTGGGTGTGATATATGGCACGTCAAGCTGGACATCTACGTCTGGTGCGGAGTCTGCAACAGGCTCTGTTACGGGTTTGATTGGGGCAAAAGGCGCGATTGGCGCGTTTGTGTCCAGTGGTGAAAGTACAAATGATGAAGAATATGCGGGCGGGTTTGTTGCCGCACCTGTGACGGTGTGCGTTGGGCTTGATGCCTTTACAAATTCGCTCTGCGATGGACCAGTGGGTAAAGCTGGGCGGATTGCCCATGCCGCGACCTGTCGTACCACTGATTGTCCTGAATTTGTTGTTGGCAATGCCGGCCCAACCATTTCCGCCTGTACCCATAGTACGAATGGCAATCCGCATCAAACGGGGTGTGAGAGCGATAATTTTGATGCCGAGCGAATCGCGCGCAATGCAATGTGTATTGGGAGTGTCGCGAGCTATGATGCTATGGTGTGTGGAGCTGCACTTACGAGCTGTCTTGGCACTGGCACAGATAGCAATTGCGGGCAATTGGTTGGGGCGTATTGTGATGCGAATGCGGGTGATAATCGGTGTACTGATGATGAATCTGTCATCGAAGCGATTGTTTGCCGTGATTCGGTATTTGACCCTCTTTGTAATACTGGCTATGACGAGGAACGCCAAACCGCCTGCGCGGGGCAGAATATTGACACGCTGATGGAAGGCGATAGATGTAAGCCCGTTATCGCCGCACTTTGTGATGCCGATCCGTTTGCTATCGCGGCGGGCGCGGGGACGACCACATTTAATTGCAATGAGGCTGATACCTATATTGAACAACGCCAAATAGCCTGCGCGGGGGAGAATATTGCTGAGCTGAGCGAGGGTGATAGATGTTTGCCCGTTATCACCGCCCTTTGCAATTCCAACCCGTTTGATAATGCGAAGGCGGGTCTGGGGGGGACCATATTTGATTGCACCGCAGGGGATACTTATTTGCCAGAACGCCTGGTGGCTTGTAAAGATAATATAGATGTGAATGGCATGGGTGGCTGTGATACCACGATTTCAGACACTTGCACGGCGGATGCCTTTGATAGTTTTTGTTTTGATAGGGATAATGATGGGAATTATGGCAATTATGAAACCGCCCGTATTTCTTATTGCCAAGCACGGGTTTTCCGTACCGATGGCTTTACCAATGACACCCCCGATAGCAAGATATGTGCTGATTTTGTGAGTACTTGTCCCACAACCCCGTTTGACGACAAATGCAAAATCGTTGATAATTATGCGTCTGATCGTTTGGGCTTTTGTAGCGGTACGCTTGATGATTTGACTGCTGCCTATGGAACCCTCGCCAATTGTAATACGGTCGATTTGGTTAGTGTGATTTGTGACACTGGGGATGTCCTTGCCATCAATCCCTTTGCTCCGATTTGTTCAGATCCAACGGCAATCGCGATTATTGATAATTTCGATTTGGTTGCGGTACAACAGGGGTTTTGTCGGGATGGGGCGAATATCAATAAGGGGGATTGCGCCGATACGATAACGAACTTCTGCGATGTGGCAAGCGGTGCGAATTTGTTTGATGACCTTTGCAATACGGGCGATACGGCTGTTAATTATACCGATTATCGGGTGGCGGCGTGTCAAGTTGACGATGCGAACACACTTGTGAATAGCGAGTGCGGGAATATTCTTTCCACGCATTGCACCAATGGTAACAGCCCCGCTTGCGCCCCTGCGGAGGGAACCTTACCTACTTCCGTTTGGCTCTATACCGCGCCGAATAAAGATGATACTGGCAGGTTGAAAATTTTGGCAGAGATTGGGCTGGATGATGCCTATACCAACTATGTCCAAGGCAATGCAACTGGTTTGAACCTTGGTGTACTTTTGAAGGGGGATAAAACCCGCAAAGATGGCGTAGTTGGCAGTGAAACGGTTTTATCAATAAACCATTTGGATAATGTGGATGCGAGGGCGGAGGGTAGCGTGGCTTTTACCTCTATCTCTTATGCCAGTCTTACCGAAAGTTTTACCCAAAATCCAGTGGGTAGCAGAAGAAGATATTATGCGGGGCTTTTGGATAATGTGGATTTGGGCGGACCCCTGCCTGAAACCACCGTGAATGGTATTTGGAATGCACGTTTTTATGCGACAATAAGTGAGGCGGTGCAAATCGATATTGAAACCAGTATGGTTGTTAATTTTGGTGCCAAAACCATTAAAACCAGAGATGTTGATGATGATTATGGTCTTGCTGACCCCGTTACGCTCAGCGGTGGCGCGGGCAGTATCGTCATAGCGGGCGAATTCACCGATGCGGGTGTGATATTTGGCACGTCAAGCTGGATTTTTGGCGATAGGACTTCAGCAGGTACTGTCACGGGTTTGATTGGTAAATATGGCGCGATTGGCGCGTTTGTGTCCGATGGTAAAAATTCCTCTGATGATGTCCGAGCCGAATATGCTGGTGGGTTTGTTGCGGCACCCGTGGATTGCAGTGAAAACGGAACGCCGTTTCATCGGCTCTGCGTTGATAATGAGATAAAGCAGGAAGCGTTTTGTGATGCGGATGTGGCGCGGGTGTTTGACCCTGACTGCGCCCCCTATACAGAGACAGCAGAAAAGACCATGTTTGCCGAAACATGCCGTATGAAACCGCGAACAGCGGGGTGTGATAGGGTTATTGTAGACTCCCCCCGTTTAACCGTTAATGACTGCACGGATATATATACTGGCAATCCATATCAAACTGAGTGCGGGGCTGGTGAGTTTGCTACTATTTTTGCGGCAGAGCGGACGGCACGGACTCTAACATGTAAAGGGAATGATGTATATAATGCGTCTCAATGCTCTTACGTGCTGGGTAATTGTTTTGACTCTATTACCGATACGGGGTGTTATATGGTTGTTAAAGCGGCGTGTGATACGAATCTTGATGGTCGGTGCGTTGAGGAAGTGCCGAAAACTTGCGGACCTGACCCGTTTAATATAATTTGTGGAAATGATTATGCAGAGCAACGCGAAATCGTCTGTGATGGGCAGGTTATTGACATGCTGATGGAAGGCGATAGATGTGCGCCCGTTATCGCCGCACTTTGTGATGCCGACCCGTTTGCTACCGCGGCAGGCACGGGGACGACGACCACATTTAACTGCAATGAGGCTGATAGTTATTTGGGTGCGCGTCAATCCGAATGTGCTGGGCAGGATATTGCCAATCCAGATGGCAGATGCATGTCTATTCTTAGCACGCTTTGCACGGCAAACCCGTTTGCTACCGCGGCGGGTGTGGGGGCGATGACAATTGATTGTACCGTGGGTGATACCTATAAGATGGCGCGTGAAACGGCATGCAGGGCAAATCCGAATGCTGACGGCGATAGCTGTGTAACTGTATTCACCACGATAGAGACCAACGATTGTATTCGCAGCCCTGGACGACTTGCCTGTGATGCTAAGGTTCGTGAACCGGCTTGTCCGAGTTTCCCCACGAGGAATGATTTGACATGTGCGGCTGTTATCGCGGCACGTTGTAGGCTAGACCCGCTTAATTCAAGGGCTGGTGTTGGTACTAAAAAGTATGATTGTGCTAACTATCGTGTGTTGCCGAATTATGATCCTAATAATGTTACTCCGCTCGTTAAAATGCAGCAGGACGCTCTGGTGGAGTCTATTAGAGCGGAATTTGAAGCGCTAAGGGAGGCGCGTGTCGCCTTGTGTAAGAATCCCGCGAACAGCGAAGACCCGCTTTGCCTTGTGCCAACCACCGCGGCATTTATCGCCACCTGTGCCAGCAATCCGTTTGATACCCGATGCGAATCTTTTGGCGATCAATATGGGACAGAAAGAGCCAATCGGATAACGAATTGTCTTACGGATGCTTCCCCTCCTGAATGTGCTTATCAGGAGGTAAGGGCAGAACTTTTGACATCTTGTAATGGTATTGTAGATAACAGCAGACCCGCAGCCCCTGGTTGTGTTCTAGTGACGGCTGAGTTCTGCCCCACTGCCGTGGGTGCGGATGTGTTTAATTCGGCTTGCGATGCAGATTATACGATACAGCAGGTTGCCGCCTGTGTTGCGGATGTGGGTGTGGATGGTAGGTGCGATGATCTTATTACCAATAACTGCCCTGAGGATAGTACCAAACCCGAATGCGCGAGAAAGATAACCACGGCCGTTTGGGAAAATTATGCGGTGAGTTTTGATAATGTTATTGGTGTTGGTAGTGCTAGTAATTCGGAGGGTTTTACTAATGCTCTTAATGATCCTAATAATCTTTCCAGATTGACTGTTTTGGATGAAGTCGGGGCAGATGACCCCGTTTTCAATTATGTTAAGGCGGACGCGGATGGGTTGGAGCTGGGCGTTGTGCTAGACGAAAACGACAACCTTCAACCCTACGCGACTATCAATGAGAGGGTTTTAAAATTATACGATGCAGGTACGCATGAGGATACGACCAGTGGTGTTGCCTTTGCCCTTATTAATTATGGCGGTTTCACCTATGATAGCGTGAATGCCCGCCAAAGATTCTATGCGGGGATTTTATCTGGTACCGATTTGGGCGGACCTATTACCAATACTACTCAAGGATTTGTTGAATGGAAGGGGAAATTCGGTGTCATATTCACTGGTCGGTATTATACGAAAGATTTCACTTTGAATATTGATTTTAGCAGCAAAAGGTTTTTTGCTGAGGATAGGCATAAGAGCCCAGAAAGTGGTATAACCGAATTTCTTCGCCTGGATGGGAGTTTCAACGATGCGGGTGTGATGTATGGGGCTTCACATATGCAATGGATTTATGACCGTTCTATTACGGTCCATCAAAATTGCGAACAGAATGAGGTCACCCCTGCCACGGATAATAACCCAGCGATATATAATCTGTCGTGTACGCCTGACTCTAACCCGGAATTGGGAAGTGTTTTCTTGACCCCAGGTGGGGTAGGTGCTTTTTACATCTCTACTGGGTCGCTGACTGGTTTGATTGGCGAGCGGGGCGCGGTTGGTGTCTTTGTATCCGATGATGCGCAGAATGCGGCTGGTCCATACGTAGGTGGGTTTGTTGTTGATAATCCCGATGTATCGCCTGATTGTAGCGCTGCCACGGGCAAGCCGTTTGATGTGCTGCTGTGTCCAAATGCAAGCGTGGTGCGCCGCGATCTTTGTATAAATCGCGATTTCCCAGAGGGTGTTAATTTTGAGAGCAATTGCAACACGCCAGAGCTGTGGGTTTTGATTTGTTCCAGATCGATTGTCCCGTCGTTTTGCACGGAGGATGAACGTTATGATTATACTCGCCAGTTGGCGTGTGGCGGTCAAGATGTTAATAATCCAGACCAACCGCTCTGCGTACCTGTTATTGAAAAGCTCTGCACGGCAGACCCATTTAATCCGTCCGCGGGTCCGGGCGCGAATAAATTGGATTGTTTAAGTGCCAATTCTGGTGCCGTTGTTCAGGCACGGAATACGCGGATTGCGCTTTGTTTGGATGAAGCCACCGACGATGACCCACTTTGCGCCCAAACGGGTGTTCCTGCGGTTTTGGCAACCTGTGCTGCCGACCCACTTGATGCGGTTTGCACGGATATTGCAGAGCATTATACGCAAGAAAGGGAGACGCGACTGGAAACCTGTCGCATGGATGCGACCATGCGGGCTGGTGTGAAGTGCGATAATGCTCTGCCAACGATTTGTGCGGCGAGCGATACGCCGTTTTCTGATCTTTGTGTTAATAACGACACCGCACGGATAGCGGCGGTAGATTCCTGCCTTGTCCCTGCAACGGCGGATGCGGATGTTTGTAATACGATTGTTTCGGGCGCACGGTCGGTAAAATATTGCATTGCCAACCCGTATAAAGCGAGGTGTTCGCAACCTGCGTTTTATGCCGCACGGGCGGTAATTTGCGAATCAGAGGCAACCAGCTTTACCGCGGGTTGTCTTAGTGATAGTGATTTTACCAGTAATTATCGCCCTATTGATGTTACAGATGTGAGACGGGCGAATTTGATTACACGGTGCACGGATTCCAATACGGATAATGACGAGGGTTGCCATACCATTGCTGCACGGACGGCACGGGCGGATTTGATTAAAACATGCGCTGGGAAAGAGGATGCGACGGGCTGTAATACCGTTATTGCCAATGGCACAACGCTTTTGGCATGTATTAAAAATCCGTTCTTGGCGGATTGCTCTGGCAATACGATTGCCTCTGCACTGGCGAACTCGCCCGATGCGGTTATGATGCGTGATGCACTGGTTACGCGGTGTGGTGATTCTGGGATGGATAGCACGGGCTGTGATACGCCTGTTGGCACTTTAACGATTGCGGGTTGTGCTATGGATAGGGCAGATCTGGCGTGTTCTGGTGGAGTCTTTGATGCCTATATTGTGTTTGATTGTACAATACCCGCGAATGTGTTTAAACCTCGGTGTCAAGGTGGAATTGATGAGACGGTTATCACCGCACGGGCAAAGCTGGCGTTGAGCTGTGCTGTTGCCGATACGGGTACTGGCTGTGATACGATTGTTTCTGGTGCTTTGACGGTTAAAAATTGTAATGACACCCCGTTTGTGGCAGGATGCGAAGATGTCGCCTTTGCCAATGCTCGGTTTGAGGTGTGTAAAACAGATTCAAGCAATGCCGCTTGTAACGTGGCAGTGGGGCAGGGGGTTACCAACTATATTACCGTTAACGCGACAGATACAAGGCTGGACGATGCGATATACAAAACAGACAACTCCGTTACCACCGAAATAGACGAATCCGTGGCGGTTAATTCTGAAGGTGTTGCAATAGCCAACGATATCAACACCCCGATAGATGAAAGTAAGGCACTGATAGACGGTGTTTATGCGGGTGGTTTGACTCTGGCTGGTATTGATACTGCGGGTGCTGCAACTTCTGGTTTTGCCTTTGCCTATATTCCAACGGGTCGTGGCGGTAGTGACGGCACGGATAGATATTATGCTGGGTTGCTATCTGGTACGGATGTTGGTGCGGAAATCACCGCCGATGCGATGTGGCATGGCAAGATTGCTATCGTCAGTGGGCTGAACGGTAGCATTCTTACCGAGCAGGCGGATTTTATCCTAGACATTAATTTTGCCAATAAAACCCTTACTTCGGGCGATATTGCCGTCCCAAGATTAGGCGGGTTTTTTGCCATAGATGGCAAATTCGCCGGCAAAGTGATTTATGGCGCGACCAGCCTGCGTGATGGATTAAGAAATGGGGTTTCTTCCATTGGCTCAGTAACTGGGCTTATCGGGCAAAACGGCGCGGTTGGCGCGTTTATATCCAACGGCTCGGGTGCGCTGGTGAATACCTTTGGCGAATACGCGGGCGGATTTGTTGCCAGTTCCACCGCACCTGCCCCTGCCCCTGTGGATTGCTCTGACCCAACAAATCCGGATCCAGCCTGCGATAACCCAAATGATGTCAGCCTTTGCATGGCTTATAATCTTGCCGACTTAAAAAACCCAGATGGCAATGATGGACTAAACCCCGCCCAAATCCAATCCCGAATGATAGCCCAAAACCAGTGTATTCCTGTTTTGGAACGTTTGGAGGCGCGGGAATTGGGCTGTGCTAATCCCACCGTTCTTAACGATGAAAATCATGCATGTGCCACGGTTATTACGCAAGTTTGCAGTGTGAGCTATAATTTATTCAAAACCGCGGCTGGCACGGGGGATACCAAATTTGATTGTTTGAGTGTAACCCGATATGATGACAGGCGCAAGCAGATTTGCCGTAGCCCCGCGTATCGTTCAACTATTTCCGCCTGTGGCGATATTATTGTCGATATTTGCACGAATGATGATCCCTTTACCCAAACGACTGGTCGCAACCCGACCAATCTGTGTAATTCCAGCTATGATGATGCCCGTAAAACCGCTTGTATGGGCTTGGTTTCGCGTGATACCATCGCCCCACAAAAATGTTTTAATACGATAGAGCAGGTTTGCAACGATAATCCGTTTGATGAAAATTTCTGCTATGCCACACATTTTGATTATACCGCCAAGCGGATGTTTGCCTGTTATGCCGATATGAATGCGGGCGGGATGGACCCGAACGATATACCTGCGGGCGAGGCAGGTGTTTGCAACGCTCTTATTGCAACGAACTGCCCCGCCGAGGGTGGTTCGCCTCATGCAGAGTGTCGGAGCATGCGTTTCACCCAATGGGCGGATGATGTTAACGCGGATGATTCTGACTCGGCAGTGGCGAGCATCCCCGCGATTGAAACCAAAACGGCGCGGATTTTATTGGGGCGGGCGAATGGTCTTGATACGAAAACGAATGTCACATCAATCCTTGCACCTGAATTCGTTGTAAGGCTTGGCCTTTCTAGAAGTGATGCGGATTACACCAGCGGTATTGCCGTGTTTAGCGCGACTACAACCAATGGTACGATTGGGCATTATGCTGGTATATTGTCTGGCACGAATGTGGGTGCGCCGATAACCGACGACTCTAACGCTGTTGCCGAATGGCGCGGCGATTTTGCCTGGGTTTCTGATGATGGTGCGCGGGTGAAACGGGCGTATGGCTTTAGGCTTAACGTTAATTATGATGCAGCCACAATCAGCACGCCAACTGACTTTCTTATTACAGATCCGCTAACTGATAAGCGTGTTACAGATGCTCTGGGACATGTGCCGGGCTATGCAAATACCGATAGTCTGTCGCTAGACGCCTTTTGGAATATCAATGGCATATTGATTGGAACAACGACATTGTGTAGTCGTTTTATCCCCGCCATCGGAGATATCCTTGACAACTGTGTGGATGAGAGCAAAGGCACTTTAACAGGCATGATTGGGAATCGGGGCGCGGTTGGGGTTTTTGCCAGCAATGACGAGCAACCCCTTGCCTATGCGGGTGGGTTTATTGCCAAACCGACAGCCCCCCCTGCGGTGGTGGCACTTCCCGATCAGATACCAGCAACGGCGATAACTTGGATAGGAAAGGCCCCTAACGCGCTGGCTGAGGGTGATTTTACAAGATCAAGTGTGCGCTATGAATCGCGCTTTATTATAGGTGGGGAAGACGGATTCGGCTTGAATGAGGGTGGAAGCTATGAGGATCTTAATTACAGTCTCTCTACCCCAACCCTCGACGACGATGTATCAGAATTCGTCTTACGACTGGATAAGGATGCTGCGCAAGACTCTCCTGAATACAAAAGCGGTGTTGTCTTTTTCCATGGTAATATTGGGGGCACGAATAGTGAAAGATTTTTTACAGGTTTGCTCTCTGGTACAACGGTTGGTGCGAACCTGTTACAGAGGGAAAGGTATGCTGTAGGTGAAAAGTCTGTCGCCACTGCCATTTGGGGCGGTGTCATCGGTGCACGTTTTGGTCACCATAGCAGTACTGAGGTGGGGAGATCCCAAGATGGAATTAATATAGATGGCGATTTCTATGTAACGGATAGAAATTTTCAAATTGAGATTAATTTTGAGGCTTCAACGATTAAAACACCAGAGGGCAGGGGCAAAGGCGCGTTTTACGCTGCTGACCTTAGGCTTGATGGCAGATTTGATAGGAACGGGATAATGAGCGGGACTGTCACCACCGCTCCGAAGAGCGATGAGACATTCGTTGTCGAGGACTCCCGCCTCAGTCACGGAGATGGGACGTTTACTGGAATTATTGGACGGGATGCCGCGATTGGCGTGTTCAAAGCAAATAAAGGAAACACAGGGCTTGGTAATTCTGGCTATGCTGGTGGGTTTTTCGCCACCCCCTGTACGGTTGATATTTTTAACCTAACCTGTGCTGATAGGGATGATCCCGTGGCAAGAACCGCGTATTGCAACGATATAGACGCCAATAGGGCGGCTAATCCGTTTAACGTTGGGTGTAATAATGAGGTTGGTATTGAAATCATCCGCAGGAATGCCTGTGTGAAGAATGAGGATGTGGATACGCGGTGTCCGGATTTGATTGTGGCGTTTTGCTTGGATGCGACCTCCAATACAGGTTCAAATCCGTTTAATGATGTCTGTGCGCGTTTTGAAGAGGATCCGTTGCACACAGATAATTTGACCATTGCACGCAATAACGCGTGTTTAGACTTTGGTACGGAGGCAACCGCAGCTTGTGCAGCTCGCGTTGTCCAAATCGGAAAATGTACACCTGCTGACCCTTATGCCTATGTCGGGTGTAATACGGCGGCGAACATTAATGATGAGCATAGACGGGCGTATTGTTTGACAGATGCGGGTAGCAAAAACCCCGCCTGCCCGAATGCAAATTCTGGTAATTGGGTGGCGAGTTTTACTGACGATGATGAATTAACTATCAATCCAAACACGACCGAGCCGACAAACGAATTCTTGCAAATCGCGGATAAAACGATTAGCACGGCAGAAACGACATTGGCGAGTGGTGATGCTGGTGGCGAAGCACCAACCCCGACCACTCTGGACTTTGGCGAGTTTTCTTATGGTGGGTTATCATTGAGTGCGAATGACGGCTTGGCGTATTTTAACGGATATCAAAGCTCTACTTTGCATTATTACGCGGGGATTTTTGGCAGTACCGATTTGGGTGCGCCGATTGATGTTGATACAAACGTAATCTGGTCTGGGATGTTAAGCATTAACGGCACAGACGCGACTTTTCAGTTGGGTGTGGTATTTGATAGCACGGGCGGCACTGATAACACTGTTAAAGGGTTTATTACAAATCCAATTGACGCAAATCCAAACGACCTGCTTATCGCTGGGACATTTGACGCAAACGGCGTGATAACGGGCAAGGTTCATTTTGCTGATTTTATGAATGATATCCAAACGGACATTGCTAACGATGATGCGAATGGTTCTTTATCAGGGCTTATCAGCCCGCAGGGCGCGATTGCCGTGTTTATCAGTAAAGCAACGGGTGATATGGGCTATGCTGGCGGGTTTATTGCCACGCACTCGGTTGATATTTGTAAGGCGGATGTTTTTGATGCGGCATGTCCTGTTCGCACAAGTATCTCCGCGGTAAGGGCGTTCTGCATGAATATAACCGACAACGCCGGTACAAATCCGTTTAATGGCGGGTGTAGCCTGCGGTTTGACCTGAATACTGTGGCAACTGCCCAAAGGGATGCGTGTTTGAATTTTGCCACCTTCCCCGATGAGTCTTGCCAAACGCTTGCTTCGGTTAGGACGGCTTGCTTGGGCGACCCCTTTACCAATGCTGGGTGCGCGGCCCGTAATGACTATGCTGCGATTGCAGGTGTGTATTGTGCGACCCCTGCGGGTATTGCCAACACCGCCAATTGCCCGAATGCAAATTCTGGTAAGTGGGTGGCGAGCTTTACAGGCGAAAAGGAATTAAATACCAACCCAGACACCACCGACGCCAAAAACGAATTTTTGCAAATCGCGGTTAAAAGGATTTCTACAACAGAAACGACAGCGGGGGAGAATGGCGTGGAGGGCGACCCAACCCCAACCCCGACCACTTTGGATTTCAGCGCGTTCTCTTATGGTGGTGAATCATTCGTTGCCAATCACGGCTTGGCGTATTTTAGCGGATATCAAGACGATATTCTGTATCACTACGCTGGGATTTTTGGCACGACTGATTTGGGTTTGCCGATAGCTATAAACACAAATCCATCCGTAATGTGGGATGGGATGTTAAAAATTAATGGCGCGGATGCGACTTTTGATTTGACTGTGGTATTTAACGGCTCTAATAACACTGTTAAAGGCTTTATTGCAAATGTAATTGACACAAAGGATTTGCTTATCGCTGGGGAATTTGACGCAAAAGGCGTTATAACGGGCGATGTTCATTTTGATGTATTTGCCGATGAGACAACACCCGCGACCCCTGATACCTTTAATGGCGAGCTATCAGGGCTTATTGGCGTGGATGGCGCGGTTGCCGTGTTTATCAGTACTGCCACGGGCACGGATGGCTATGCGGGCGGGTTTATTGCCACACCCTCGGTTGCCATTTGTAAGGCGGATGTTTTTGATACGGCATGCCCTGTTCATACAAGTATCCCTGCGATAAACGTGTTCTGCACGAATGCGACCGACAACGCGGGTGAAAATCCGTTTAAGACGGGATGTAGCCAAGCATCAAACGCGGGTGCTGTGGCAACCGCCCAGAGGGATGCGTGTTTGGGTTTTGCCACCTTCCCCCATGTGAGTTGCCAAACGCTTAGTTTGGTTAGGACGGCTTGTGCTGCCGACCCCTTTACCAATGCCGTGTGCGCAACCCGTAATGACTATGACACGATTGTGGCTACGTATTGTGCGACCCCTGCGGGTATTGCCAACCCCACCGAATGCCCGAATGCAAATTCTGGTAGGTGGGTGGCGAGTCGTACAGACCTGAATACCGATCCCGCCACCACCGACGCCAAAAACGAATTTTTGCAAATCGCGGATAAAACGATTAGTACAACAGGAACGACAAAAGAGGCTGATGGTGCGGGCGGTCCCCCAGAAATGAGAACACTGAACCTTAGCGAGCTTGACGCATTATTCAGTGCCGATGACGGCTTGGCGTATTTTAGCGGATATCAAGGTGCTGATTTGCATCACTACGCTGGGATTTTTGGCACGAGTGATTTGGGTGCGCCGATAACCGAGGATGGCTTCCGCGCAGATTGGACTGGGATGTTAAGCATTAATGGCACGAACAAGGAACTTACCTTGACTGTGGCATTTAGCGGTTCTGACCGTACTGTTGATGGGTTTGTTATAGATGCAATTGGCGCAAAGGATTTGCTTATTGATGGGGACTTTGGCGCAAACGGTGTGATAACTGGCAAGGTTCATTATGCTGAATTTACCAATGAGGCAACCCCCGAGACCCCTGCACCCTTTAATGGTACTCTATCAGGGCTTATTGGCGTGGATGGCGCGGTTGCCGTGTTTACCAGTACTGCAACAGGCACGGATGGCTATGCTGGCGGGTTTGTTGCCGCACCAGAACCTCAGGTGAATTTTGCCGATTGGACGGGCAGTTTTGCTGGCGGGTTTAATAATGCCAGAATTCTGCTGGATACAGGGGTGGATGCCACTGGATTTGTTGCTGATACGACAAGTTTTATTACATTAAACGATGCCGATGAGATTGTCCTGAGCAACCAGACTATTACTGACCCGACTATTTTGCGTTTGGATAGTGCGGCTACAGACGGGGAATATGGTTATGAAAGCGGTGTTGCGTTTTGGAAAGGCATGGCTGGCGCGTCTGGTTCGGAGGTTTCGCAAAGCTATGCTGGTTTGCTGGTCGGTACGGATTTGGGCGCGCCCCTGACGGATGATAATAACAAGGCTGGGGTTTGGACGGGGAAAATATCAGGTATAACCAATGGCGATACTTTTACCGATGCGGAAGTAAAATTTCTGGTTACGTTTGACACTTCTTTGATAAATCATGTCGGGACGATTACAAGTATTCGCAATAAAACTGATTATACTTATGATGCGGGTGCGACTGCGACTGGGTCATTTCGTGTGCCTGTAATCGATACCAATGACAGCATGTCCTATAGCAACCAATTTAACTTCTCTGGTCTTTTTAATGAGCAGGGTGTGATTAGGGGGGGTGTGAATCATGACAATGGCAGCCCTCGGGCTGTTGGAATCTCCAGCGGTACATTCAATGGTTTGATTGGCGTAAACGGCGCGGTTGGCGTATTCAAAAGCAATAATAGTGGTCAATCGTACGATTTCATCGGCGGGTTTGTCGTAACCCCCCCTGCTGGTAATTAATCCAAACTGGCATTTAAAATCTGTGGCAGAGGGCACGGATATATCCCATCGGCGTTCAAACCTCGGGGCATAAATCGGGGTATTTGTTCCTAAAACCCCATAAAAATAAGCCAATCCCCCCTATCATAAAAAATAAAGTGTTTTCCCTATTGACACCCCGCGTGATTTTATGTTATCGGTCACATAAGAACTATTAATGGGGAACACACCGCTATGCCACAATCCATGATGCTCGTTGAAAAGTGCAGCCATTGCATCAGTTGGTATAATATCGACACAAGGGCGCGGCAAGGGCGGCTTGCCCTGCCCGATTATCCGCACGAGTTCGTTGTCGATGCCGATTTGAAATACGCCTATGTCGGGCATTACGGGGTGCAAAATTCGGGGATTGAGGGATTGGATGGACGGTCTGTCCTTGTTATTGATATTGAAAAACAGGAAATCGCGCATACTTACGATTTGGGCGACCACGCTCGCCCGCACGGGATTGATTTGGATGAGTGCGGGCGGCTTTATGTGTTATCGGAATACTCGGCGCATCTGCTGGTAAAAGAAAACCCTCGCGCCTTTGATCAAGGCTGGGATTATATAACCTCAACGGGCGGACGCAAAAGCCATCTGTTTGCTTTGCAAGGCGATGGACAACGCGCCTATTCTATGAATTTGGAGTCTGGCGATGTAACCGTTTTCAACCCCTATGATACCGCCGCTCCGATTTCCATTAAAACAGGGGAAAAGCCAGAAGGCCGATGCTTGCGCGAATCGGCGGGAATTCTTTACACCAGCCAAAGGATTTCAAACACGGTTGCCATTATTGATACAAACACTTTACAAGTGACGCGCACCTTTCCAACACCGAACGACCCGTGCCGTGTTTATTACGATTCCAAGCGCAATCGTTTGGTGACTATGAATCACTCTGGTGGCAGTTTTTCTGTGTTTGATGAGCAAACGGGGCAGATGCTCCATGAACAAAAAACCCCCGCCAACCCTTTGGCTTTGTGTATTGATGAGGCGCAGGATTTTGCCTATATCGCGATTGATTGCCAACAGGTGCAAAGGTTTAATCTGGATAGTTTTGAGGTGGTGCAAACTTTTGATACAGGCAAAGAACCTGATGTGATGGTGATATTGCCCGATGGCTATTCGCGCAAATGGGGGATACATTGATGAAACCGTGTATTGCAATTATCGCGGGGGATCCGTCTGGCATAGGGGCAGAGCTGATTGCCAAATTACTGGCACAGGATGGAGTTTTGCCCGCCGCAAATATCGTGCTGATTGGTGATAGTCATCTTTGGCAACGCGGCGGCGAACAGGCGGGTGCGCCGATTGTTCTTAATACAATAAACTGCCCCGATAAAATAACCGATAAAATAACCGATAAAATAACCGATAAAATAGCCGATAAAATAACTGGGCTTTGCCATATTGACATGAACACGATAAATCCCCAAGAGGTTAAAATCGCCGAGGTAACGCAGGCTGGCGGTCATACCTCGTTGCGGTGTTTGGATAAGGCGTTGGATTTGGCGGTTGCGGGGGCGGTTGACGCTGTATTGTTTGCTCCGTTTAATAAGGCGGCCATGACTTTGGCGGGTTTGAATGCAGAGGATGAACATAAATATATCGCGCGATATCTTGGCTTTGATGGCTATCATTCCGAAATAAATGTGCTGGATGATTTGATGACCACGCGGGTAACCAGCCATATTGGTCTGCGTGATGTTGCAAAAAATATCAATCAAGAGGCGATATTAAATGCTATAAATTTGGCTTATGATACCTTGTGCCGCGCTGGTAATCCGCGCCCGCGTATTGCTGTTGCCGCATTAAATCCCCACGCTGGTGATAACGGAAAATTCGGGCGGGAGGAGATAGATATCCTGCAACCCGCCATTCATAAAGCCCAAGAAAAACAGATGGATGTAAGCGGACCTTGGCCGTCTGATACTGTGTTCCTCCGCGCTAAGCGGGGCGAAGTTGATGCGGTTGTGACGATGTATCATGACCAAGGGCAAATCGCGATAAAGCTGATGGGGTTTGAACGCGGTGTGACGGTTGCGGGCGGTTTGCCGATTCCCATAGCCACACCCGCGCACGGCACCGCGTTTGATATTGCTGGGCAAGGCAAAGCCAATGTTGGCGCAACCAGACAGGCGTTTGATTTGCTTGTACGTATGGGTAAAAATAATCACAAAATAGGAGAGTCACAATGACAAAAATAAAATCAATCCGCACCCGCGTTTGGAACTGGAAAGGACCAACCGTTCCGCCTTCGGGGAATTTTTGCACCAATGCGTCCGATGCACTGGGGATGAAGGGCGATGCTATGGCTTCGTTCCGTTTTCACCAATGGCTCACCTGTGAAGTGGAAACCGAAGACGGTACAATCGGGATTGGCAATGCCGCGCTTGCGCCCTCGGTCGTTAAAACCGCGATTGATGATTGGTACGCGCCGTTGGTTATTGGCGAAGATCCGTTTGATTATGCTTATATCTGGGAAAAGATGTATCGGCGGACTCACGCTTGGGGACGCAAAGGAATTGGCATGACGGCGATGTCCGCGATTGATATTGCGATTTGGGATTTGATGGGCAAACTTTCTGGCAAACCCGTGTTTAAATTGCTGGGCGGGCGCACAAAAGAAAAAATCCCCGTGTATTATTCAAAGCTGTATTCGGGCGAAATTAACGCTATGCAGGAGGAGGCGCAAGTCGCCAAAGATGCAGGTCATAGTGCCTATAAGATGCGGTTTGGTTGGGGACCAAAGGACGGTATGGCGGGTATGCGTGAAAACATTGACCGATGTGCGGCTGTGCGCGAAGTCATTGGCTATGAGTCAGATTTAATGCTGGAATGTTATATGGGTTGGAATTTGGATTATACCAAACGGATGCTGCCAAAGCTGGCAGAATTTGAACCGCGCTGGTTGGAGGAACCAGTGATCGCCGATGATGTGCAAGGATACCGCGAATTAAACGCTATGAATATCATCCCGATTTCTGGCGGTGAGCATGAATTTTCCATTATCGGTTGCAAAGATTTGTTAGAGCAAAAAGCCGTCAGCGTTCTGCAATATGATACGAACCGTGTTGGTGGCATTACCGCCGCCCAGAAAATCAACGCGATAGCAGAGGCGTTTCAAATCCCCGTCATTCCCCACGCTGGTCAAATGCACAACTATCATTTGACGATGGCGAATGTGAATTGCCCGATTTCCGAATATTTTCCAGTGTTTGATGTTGAGGTTGGCAACGAGCTGTTTTACTATATTTTTGATGGCGACCCTGATGCGACTGATGGCTATTTACAGCTGGATGATAATGTGGCGGGTTTGGGGATTACGATTTCCGATAAGCACCTGCATAATTTTGATATTACGGAGTAGTCGATGAAACGTATTTACAAAGGAATTTGGCCTGTCGTGCCTACGCCGTTTTTTGATGACGGCAGGATTGATACGAACGGTATGAAGCGGGTTTTGGATTTCACCATTGATTGTGGAGTCGATGGTCTGTGTATTTTGGCTAATTTTTCTGAGCAGTTTTTAATTTCGGATGCAGAACGTGAAAATCTCGTGCGATTGTGTTTAAGGCATGTCGCGGGGCGAGTGCCTGTGATTGTGACTATCAGCCATTTTGCCACGCAAATTGTTGTTGAACGCGCCCAGATGGCAAAGGATTTGGGCGGTGATGTTGTGATGATGATGCCACCTTATCATGGGGCGTTGTTAAAGGGATCGCCCCAAGATATCTTTGAGCAGTTTGCCGCCGTGGGCAAAGTTGGGATTCCGATTATGGTGCAAGACGCGCCTTTGTCAGGGGTTGATTTACCTGTGGATTTACTGGTGAAAATGGCGAAAGAGATTGAAATGTTGAAGCTGTTTAAAATAGAATGCCCGCGTGCGGCGGATAAATTGCGGGTATTGATTGCGATGGGTGGGGACGCGATCCAAGCACCTTTTGATGGCGAGGAAGCGATTACTCTGCTGGCGGATTTACAGGCAGGGGCAACGGGTGCGATGACCAGTGCGATGATTCCCGACCAGATAAAACCAGTGATTGACCTTTACGCAAGTGGTGACCTTGACGCGGCGATGGCGGCCTATGGGCGCGTCCTGCCCGCGATAAATCATGAAAACCGACAGTGCGGTTGGCGTTCGACAAAGGCGGCGATGGTGGCAGGTAAGATTATCAAATCCAGCTTTTGCCGTCATCCGATTCGCCCGTTACACGCGGATACAAGAAAACTTTTAATAGAGCTGATTCAACCCTTGGATCCGCTCGTCCTAAAATGGGGGAAATAATTATGCTTAAGGGATTAAATTTAATTGATGGGGCTTGGATTGGCTCTGATACTTTGGTGGCCAGTGCTGATTTGGATGGCTTTGAATTTGCCCAGGCGAGTGCTGCCCAAGTGGATAGTGCCGCCTGCGCAGCTCGGCGTGATTTTCGCGCCTATTCATCCCAAACACGCACCGCTCGCGCCGATTTCTTGGAACGGATCGCGACAGAGATTGACGCGTTGGGCGATGAAATAACAAAAATAGGAATGCAGGAAACGGGCTTGCCAGAGGCGCGTTTAATCGGTGAGCGCGGGCGGACAACCGCGCAACTGCGCATGTTTGCAGGTTTGATTAAAGATAAAGCCTATCTTGATCAACGGATAGATAAAGCCTTGCCCGACCGTGCGCCCTTACCACGCCCCGATATTCGCCTAACCCATAAAGCAATAGGGCCGGTTGTGGTTTTCGGTGCGTCAAACTTTCCCTTGGCGTTTTCCACGGCTGGCGGGGATACAGCGTCGGCTTTGGCGGCGGGGTGTCCCGTGATTGTCAAAGGTCACAGTGCCCACGCGGGTACTGCCGAATTGGTTGCCCGTGCGATTGCCACGGCGATAACCGCCACCAATATGCCGCCTGCCACTTTTCAAATGGTGCAAGGTTCGGGGCGCAAAGTTGGCGTGGGGTTGGTGCGCCACCCCGAAATCACAGCCGTTGGTTTTACTGGTTCTTTGGCTGGGGGTCGTGCGCTTTATGATGAATGCCACACCCGCACCCGCCCGATTCCGTTTTATGGCGAATTGGGCTCGGTTAATCCCATGTTTTGTTTGCCTGCGGCTCTGTCCGCGCGTGGGGCCGATATTGGCACGGGCTGGGCTGGGTCATTAACTATGGGTGCTGGGCAGTTTTGCACAAATCCAGGGGTTGCGGTTATGGTCAAAGGCGCGGCTGCCGATGCGCTGGAAACCGCCTGTGTTACCGCGCTTAAAACCATGGGCGAGCAAAAAATGCTGACCGATGGGATTCACCAAGCCTATCTGCAAGGTGTTGCCAAATTCAGCGAATTGATGCAAGAAATAGGCGCGTGTGGGATGGCAACAAAACCACGCCATGCTCTGCCGTCTTTGTTCAAAATCACCGCTAAGGAGTGGATGAACACCCCCGCATTACAGCACGAGGTTTTCGGCGCAGCAGGGATTATTGTTTTGGCCGATGATGTGGCACAGATGATAGAGCTGGCCGAAAGGCTGGAAGGGCAATTAACGGCAACCGTGCATTTGGATGGGGATGATAAACCCCTCGCGCAATCTTTGATACCTATTTTGGAAGAAAAAGCTGGGCGTATTTTATGCAACGGATTTCCAACGGGGGTAGAGGTTTGCGCGGCAATGATGCACGGCGGACCTTATCCTGCCTCCACCGATGTCCGTGCCACCTCTGTCGGGACCTTGGCGATTGCGCGGTGGTTGCGCCCTATATCGTACCAAAACATGCCGCTTGACTTGTACCCCGCAGATATGGAATAATACCCTTAGTAAGGAAAACCTTAATAAGGAAAATCGCGTGGGTAATAAATCATCAATCGTAACTATGAGAGATGTGGCAAAAGCCGCAGGGCTATCGCGTATGACGGTTTCACGTGCGTTAAAAAAAGACAGCCCGATTGCCAAAGAAACTCGCGACCATGTTTTGAAAATCGTGCGTGAGATGAACTATCTGCCAGACCACATGGCGGGTAGTCTTTCGACAAAACGTTCGGGCTTTGTTGCCGCGATTTTACCTAGTTTGAATAATTTACACTTTGCCCAAACCGTGCAGGGCTTGACGCAAGAGCTGGAAAAACACGGGTTGCAAATCTTACTGGCGCATACGGATTATTCGCCCGATCGCGAAGAACAGGTGGTGGAAACGATTTTATGTCGCCGTCCAGAGGCTATTGTTTTATCCTATGATGGTCACACCGATCGTACCCGTGCGTTGTTATCGGCTGCCTCCATTCCAGTGATAGAGATTTGGGAGCAACCGAAACAGCCATTGAACTACACAATCGGGTTTTCAAACCACGATGCCGCCTATGATATGACTAAGGCGTTGATTGAAAAGGGCTATAAACGGATTGTTTTTCTGGGTGAGAAAAATGACGATTGGACGCGCGGCGCGGCACGGCGGCGTGGGTTTATTGATGCGATGTCGGCCGCTGGATTGCCAACAAACCGTATCGTGCAACACGGTATTCCCCCGCTGAGTATAGAGGCAGGGGCGCAAGCCGCCCCGATGATTTTGCAAAGATTCCCCGATGTTGATTGTATTTTCTGCGTGTCCGATTTGCCCGCCTTTGGCTTGATTAACGGGCTATCGCATTTGGGCAAATCTGTACCGAGTGATATATCGCTGGTTGGATTCGGTAATTTTGAAGTGTCGCGTTTTGCTACACCTTCTATTTCCACGGTTTTTGTTGATCCCTTGGAAATCGGGCGGCAATCGGGGATTTTGATTAACCGATTATTGGGGTCGCACTCGCCCGAATCTGGACAAAAAATAGCATCAAATTATATCGTGCCAACGTGGTTGGAATTCCGCGATAGCACAAAATTGTAACGAATCGGGTGTATCCGTAAAAACGGTAAAAACCCTAAAATTGGTAAAAAAGGCAAAAAAATCGTCTAATTTCGTCTTTTTTACTGTTTTTTACCTTGTGTTATCGGTCACAATTTGTGACTGTGACCGATAACATAAAAATAGAAAGCAAATCCTTTGCCCAAAATACGACTAGAAAATCTAACAAAACGCTATGGTGCGACGGAGGTTTTGCACAGCATTAATTTGGCGATGGAGGCGGATGAATTTACCGTTCTGGTGGGTCCCTCTGGGTGCGGGAAATCTACGACCTTGCGGATGATTGCTGGATTGGAATCGGTATCGGGGGGCGAGATTTATGTCAATGACAAACCCATCAGCCATATGGAGCCAAAAGACCGCGATTTGGCGATGGTGTTCCAAGATTACGCCCTTTATCCCCACATGAATGTCGCGGAAAACATGTCCTTTGCCCTGCGTTTGCAAAAACAGCCGAAAGATGTGATTGCCAAACGCGCCAAGGAGGTTGCCGAAATTGTCGGATTGGGTGATCTTTTGCATCGCAAACCCGGCGAATTATCGGGCGGGCAACGCCAACGGGTTGCCATGGGGCGCGCGCTGGCTAAGGATAGTTCTATCTTTTTGTTTGATGAACCGCTATCAAATCTGGATGCCAAATTGCGCACTCAAATGCGGGCGGAATTGGCGCAGTTGCGCCAGCGGGTAAAGAAAAATATGATTTATGTAACGCATGATCAGATAGAGGCAATGACTCTTGCCGATAGGATTGTTGTCATGCACGGCGGGCATATCCAACAACAAGGCACGCCAGAGCAGTTGTTCAAACACCCCGCGAATAAATTCGTTGCTGGATTTTTGGGCATGCCGCCGATGAATTTCCTAAATGCGCAGATTGAAGAAAAATCGGGCAGTGTTTTCATTACTGGCGATGGCTTTTCAATAAAACTGACGGGCGAGCGAGCAAAAACCGCAAAAACCGTTAAAGATAATAAAATCACTTTAGGCGTTCGTCCGTCTGATTTGAATTATAACCCAAAAGCGTCCAAAGATTCGTCTTTGGACCTAAATGTTGCAGTATCCGAATACATCGGTGCGCAATCTGTCCTGATCTGTGATTGTGGTAAAGCCAATATCACGGTGGAGTTGAAATCAGAAACCCCTATCGCCTTGGGCGAAAGGCTCCGTTTCGGTATCAACGCGGACGCTATTCATCTGTTTGATTATCAAACAGGGAATACAATTTAACTATCATCAGTATCAAAAGGAGAAAAATCATGCTGAACATACTTAAAACTCTTACCGTTGGCGCGGGGGCTTTGGCACTGGCTGCCACAACCGCGCTGGCCAATCCCTATGCGGATTACAAAGGCACCACTCTTGTGGTTAATTTTCCGGCACATCCGCATTACAATGCGGTTATGAAAATTTTGCCACAATTCACCGCCGAGACGGGTATTAAAGTTGAGGTGGATCAACTGCCTTACCTGAAAATGCGCGAACGCCAAACGCTTGAGCTGGCACAAGATGAGGGTGATTATGATTTAATCGCCTATGTTGTGTTTTCAAAGGCGGATTATGTTTATGCCGACCAGTTGGAAAACTTGGCACGGTATTTTATGAATCCAAAGCTATCTGACCCAAGCTATGATGCCGATGATTTAATCGACGGTTATGTCTATAATATCGGGTTTGCTGGTGGTAACAAGGGCTATTTGCAGGGTAAGACTGGGTCTTTATTCGGGATGCCTTATGGGTCTGAAACATCCGTGTTGGGCTATCGCAAGGATATCTTTGAAAAGCACGGATTGGAAGTGCCGACAACCTATGCAGAGATGCTGGATATCGCGTGTAAAATCCCTGGGCTGGAACCCGGAATGGGTGGGCTGTCGTCCCGTGCTGCCTCTGGTCATCACGCAGCCCATGCGTTTTTGTTGCACCTTGCCCCGTTGGGCGGGCGCGTCTTTGACGATCAGTGGAATCCAATCGTGAATAACGCGCAAGGTGTTCGCGCCGCGCAAGCGTTAAAAACTATCGTTGATTGCGGACCAGAAGGTGCCGCCAGCTTTGGTTTTGGTGAGGCGTTGGGGTCATTCCTAAACGGCGATACCGCCATGTTCTTGGATACAACGGTTGTTGCTGGGCAAATTGATGACCCCGATAAATCAAAAGTTGTTGGCAAAGTTGGCTGGGCGGTGCATCCAATGGGGACGCGTCGTGGCTCTCAAACCGGTGGGTTTGGTATTGGTATTCCAAAGAATGCCGAAAACAAAGAAGCCGCGTTTTTGCTGATGCAATGGTTAACGTCAAAAGCGGGCGATAAGGCTGTGGCTTTGGCGGGCGGTAATCCATCGCGGTTTTCCACCCATGCTGATGCCGATGTTAATGCGAAGTTCCCCCACATGGCAACTTTTGGCGAGGCTTTGAAACACGCCGATCCAGATTGGCGGCCGATTATTCCAGTATGGGGTAAGATTAACGCCGACCTTGGCACGACTTTATCAAAGGTTTTGACCGAGGGTTTGGATATCCAAACTGCACTTGATGGTGTGGCAGAGCGCACCCGTGCTGTGATGGACGAGGCGGGTTATTATACTTGGCAATAAAGCCACAATAAAAACCACAGGGAAACCACAGAGAAATCACAGGGAAATCACAGAGAAACTAAAGGGCGGGGCGGTTTTTATCGCCCCGTCGCCTTTAATACCCACCAATAAAATAAAGATGGATAAGCTATGCGCAGTCTAATGAACAGAGCCACGCCCTATGTTTTCATGGCGCCAGCCGCGCTTATTATGGTTATTATTTTACTGTATCCTCTGGGCTATATGGTTTATGGCTCTTTCCGTGCGTGGGATCCAAGCCAAGCCTTGGGCGATTCGGCATTTGTCGGATTAAAGAATTATATCACTCTATTTTACGACCCAAGCTTTCGCGAAAGCACGGCGGTTACTTTGAAATTCGCAATCTCGGTTGTGGCAATAGAAATGGTGCTGGGCGTTAGCCTTGCCCTGTGTTTGGATCGCAATATCCGTGGAATGTCGGTTCTGCGTACCTTGTTTATTTTACCGATGATGATAGCCCCTGTTGTTGTCGGTTTGATGTGGCGTTATATGTATCATCCAACGGTCGGCACATTTAATCGGTTTTTAAAATCGTGGGGGTTTGAGGGTGTGGATTGGCTGGGGCAACACGCTCTGCTATCGGTTATTATTGCTGATATTTGGCAATGGACTCCGTTTATTTTTATTCTAACACTGGCAGCCTTACAGTCGTTGCAAAAATCCACTTTAGAGGCGGCGCGGATTGACGGCGCAACCGCATGGCAAGAAATCCGTTATATTAAAATTCCGCTGATGATGCCCGTGTTAATCGTGACATGTTTGCTGCGGTTAATTGATGCCTTTAAGGTACTGGAAGTCATTTTGGTTATGACCGAAGGCGGCCCTGGATTATCAACCGAAATTCTGGCTTTGCGGATATCGCGCACGGCAACCGAGTTTCGCGAGTTGGGTGTGGCGGCGGCTATGTCCAATTATCTGTTAATGATGCTCTTGACCCTTACGCTGGCAATGTTTATTTATAATAAATTGCAAGAGGTGCGCACGGCGCGTCTGAATGCCCTTGCCCAACAGGAGGAATAACGGATGAGCCAATCTTACGATAAACAACACCCCGCTTTTTATGCCGTTCTGGCTGTGCTGATTTTTATGTCGGTCGGTCCAGTCGCCTTGATGTTCGTTAATTCATTCAAACTGGATGTGGATATTACCTCTGGTACGTCTGGGTTATTGTTTCTGCCAACGATACAAAATTACGAAACCGCGCTTTGCGATGTTTTGTGGTATGAATTGGATCATTTGGATTTTTGTTCATTAAAATTCGGCGGAGCGTTTTTGAATTCGCTGATTATCGCGCTGGTTTCAACGACTCTAACACTGGTGATAGGCTGTATGGCGGCCTATGCGCTGGTGCGGTTTCGGTTTATGGGGCGCGATACGGCCTCTGTTACCACACTGATGGTGCGTATGGTGCCGCCTGCGGTTTTGCTGGTGCCTGTGTTTGGATTATGGAATAACTCGTTTTGTATTGATAAAGCCACGTGGCTGGGCGGGCTCATCCGTGATAGCTTTGGCGGGCGTGGCGATGTGTGTCTTGCTGGCACGCATTCGGGAATTATCCTGATTTATGTGGCGATGAACCTGCCGTTTGTTATCTGGATTTTGCAAAGTTTTATTATCCAAGTGCCACGTTCGCTGGAAGAGGCGGCGCGTGTTGATGGTGCTGGACCGTTTCAAGTTTTCTTCAAAATCGTCCTGCCCTTGATTAAACCCGGACTAGCGGCGGCGGCGATTTTCACCTTTCGGATTGCGTGGAATGAATATCTTCTGGCCTCTGCCCTGTCCGATCGTGATACAAAAACCGTGCCTATTTTAATTGTTAATAATATGTCAGAGTTCAATGTCGAATGGGGGGTTATTATGGCAACAGGGATGCTTTTGGCGATACCGCCGATTATCTTTACTCTTTTTGCCTCGCGCCAGATTATCACGGGCATGACGGCGGGGGCGGTTAAGGGCTGATGTGGGATTGGTTGTTTTTATCGATTGATGTCACCCGCGCCCATGAAATAAGCGCAGGCGTTTCATGGCACGGTCGCATTATGGTTATCGCTTGGGGATTTATTGCGCCCTTGGCGGTGATGGTCGCGCGGTTTTGCAAAATCATGCCGTGGCAGAATTGGCCAGAGCAATTGGATAATCGCCTTTGGTGGAACAGCCATTGGATTGGGCAATGCGTGGTTTTGGCGATGACTTTTGCTGGTGTGGTGCTGATTTGGCGCAGCGGAGGCAATACCGGACATGCGGTTTTGCATGGCTGGCTGGGTTATACTATCTGTGCTCTTTGCGTCTTTCAGGGGCTCGGCGGGGCGTTTCGTGGCAGCAAAGGCGGGCCAACTGTTCCGCACCGTGATGGATCTTATCGCGGTGATCATTACGATATGACACGCTGGCGTTTGGTGTTTGAGGTTTGCCATAAAACCGTTGGTTATTTTGCTCTTTTATTGGCGATGGTCACGATTTTATCGGGCATGTGGCAGATTAACGCGCCGCGTTGGATGTTTATTGGGATACTGGCTTGGTGGGGGTTTTTAAGCGTTGGTTATTGCATTTTGCAAGCAAAAGGATTAGCCTTTGAAACCTATCAGGCAATCTGGGGACCTAACCCTGCCCATCCGGGCAATCAGGTGCAACCGCGTGGGATTGGCGTGCGTCGCCCAAGCGATATTATAAATAAATCTAAGACAGGAGAGTGAATATGTTTGGTGTTATTGAAGGAACTGGTTTTGAAGTGATAGAGCCAGAATTTGCCGATTGTTTTATCGGTCATGCGCGGGTGGAACGGCTGGCGCAGGGCGGGCGATGGCACGAGGGGCCGGCGTGGTTTCCCGCAGGGCGTTATTTGATTTGGTCGGATATTCCCAATAATCGTATCATGCGTTGGGATGAAACGGACGGGTCTGTTTCGGTGTTCCGTCAGCCTGCCAATAATACAAACGGCAATACGGTTGACGGGCAGGGGCGACTGGTTTCGTGCGAGCATCTTACCCGCCGTGTAACCCGCACAAATCATGACGGTAGTATTAGTATTATTGCGGATAATTATGAGGGCAAGCGATTGAATTCGCCTAACGATGTGGTGGTGAAATCGGACGGGTCTATTTGGTTTAGCGACCCAAGCTATGGGATTATGTCTGATTATGAAGGTGAGCGTGCGGGGGGTGAGCTTAATCGGTGTAATGTTTTTCGCTGGGATGCACAGACTGGCGAGCTCAATATCGTGGCAATGGATTATCTGAAACCCAACGGGCTGGCGTTTTCTGCGGATGAATCGCATTTGTTTATATCCGATACGGGCGGCACGCATGCGAGCGATGGTCCTGCGCATATCTGCAAACACAAGGTTGGGAATGACGGCAAAACACTATCCGAGGGCGCGGTTTTCGCCAAATGCACCAATGGTTTTTTTGATGGATTTCGCTTGGACACGGCTGGGCGAATATGGACATCTGCTGGTGATGGTGTGCATTGTTTGAACGCCAAAGGTGCGTTGATTGGCAAAATCCGTATTCCAGAAATTGTCGGTAATGTTTGCTTTGGCGGGGCAAAACTTAATCGGTTGTTTATCGCCGCGACCTCTTGCCTTTACAGCGTTTATTTGAATGTGAATGGGGGCTAGCCTGTCGCAAACCCTATCCGTTTAACCAATCTATCAGGGTTTTATTGACCGCGTCTGGTTGTTCTAAGGTGGGCAAATGACCAGCATCTTTGATTGAAACATACTGCGAATTGGGTAATAAATCGTGCATCATCTGGTGGCGTTCGGGCGGGCAGAGCCGATCATCCGCGCCATGCAAAACCAACGCTCGCCCGTTAAACGCACGCAAAGTATCGCAATAATCACGGCGGTTTTGCAGGGCTTTTGATTGGTTGATAAAAACCTCTGCCCCCAAGGAATTCGCCATCGTCATGCATAAATCCAAAATGGCGGATTTGCCCGCCCGTACATCTTGGGCATCCTGTATATAAAGCGGCTTCATTTCATCACGTATCACGGCGCGTAGCTCGCCTTTGCGCACACGCGCAATCTGCCCGTCGCGGCGGTGTTTAATAGCCGCCTCCTCTGCCAAGGGGTTGGTGTCCATAAGTGCCAAATTCTGCACCCGCATCGGCGCAACTCGCGCGATTTCCATCGCGACAATCCCCCCCATGGACAGCCCGACCAGATTAAAAATCGGCGGGGTATCGCGTAGAATTGCGCTTGCCATTGACTCTATACTATCATGCTCACACAGGGTCGCGTCATGGGATACATAATTATTAAGAGCGGCGATTTGCGGGGCGAATAATCGCCAATCGCACATCATCCCCGGAATAAAAATAATGGGCGGCTTTTCGGTATTCATACCATTATTCACACTGTTATTCACACCATGCCCGCGCCGATGCTGAGGCTTTCCAGCTTAGCATAAGCGATTTCGGGATCAACCGCGCCAAACCCCGCAAAAGTGCCAAACCCGCAATCAGACCCCGCATAAACCCGCGCCCGCCCGACGATATCAACGAACCGTTCCAGCCTTTGGGCAACCAGCCGAGGATGCTCGATAAAATTGGTGGTGCTGTCAATCACCCCAGGGATTAAAATCTTATCCTCTGGTATTTCGGCTTTGCGATTGGCAAAAACCTCCCACTCATGCGCGTGGCGCGGGTTGGAAGTTTCAAACAAAACATAACGCGATTTTGTCCGCATTAACACAGGAAAAACCTTGTCCATATCAATATCACAGCAATGCGGACCCTCATAATTCCCCCAGCAAATATGAACACGAACCTGATCTTGCGGGACATCTTTCAGGGCGTAGTTCAACGCCTCCACATGCGTGTTTGCTACGGTAATAAATTCTTTATCGGTCAAATCATTAAACAGCATGTGGCGCGATAACGCCAAATCCGGACAATCCAATTGCAGGTCTAAACCCGCATCCGTGATGGTTTTATACTCGGCTGCCATAGCCTCTGCCAAAGCCTGTAAATAATCCGTGCGATTGGCATAATAATCATTTTGCAAAAACAGCGAAATCACCCCAGGCGAGGCCGCGTTCATAAAACCGCGACTTGCCCCATGCGCGGTCATTGCCGATTTAAGATTGGCAATATCCTTTTGCAATTCACCATTGTTTTTGGGTTTCACCGCGCCAACACATTGCGGGCGGGTATAGCTGGGCGTGCCACCATCATTCGCCAGCCGTTCCAAAAAGCTGGGGAATAGTTTCAAATCGGCGGGCGCGTTGCGCGGCGAATCCCCATCGAACCCCGTGTATCTGTCCTTTACATAAGTGGCGTAAGAGATTTTGGAAGTCTCCCCATCCGACACAATATCAATCCCCGCGTTGATTTGCCGCGCCACGGTTTTGCCAACCGCGCGAGTCATCTCTGCATCAAACGCGTCTTGGTCAAAGGCTTTGCCATGTTCCTTGGCAAAGATAAAATCAACGACAGATTGCTCGCGCGGTAAAGAACCGACATGGGTTGTTAGGATTTTTTGTTTTGTGTTTTGGGCTTTATTTTCCATTATGTATTGCCTTTCTAAACCGTTGTTTTTTTCATTTTATCCCAAGCCTCCACCAGCTTTTCAAAATTAAAATCAGGGCGGTTGGCGGCGGTAATCACAAACGCTTCCGCATCCTGCATTTTTTTAATCCAGCCATCCAGCCCGTCCAAAACATCCAAAGGAATGACGCAAGCTCCGTGGCGATCAGCGTGGATAAAATCACCGTCTTTCACCTCCATGCCATGGATATTGACCGTGCCGCCAACCTCGCGGACATGGACGAATTCGTGGGAGGGGCCGACGCATCCGCCGATGACTTGGTAATCCTCTGGGCAGAAGCCAAAATCGCGAATAACCCCGTTTGTGAGAGTGCCACTGATGCCAAAGCCACGATGAATGTTTGTGTTCAATTCCCCCCAAAAGGCAGCGACGGGCTGGGTATCCAAATCCTCTATCACACACACGGCGGGGCGCGTACCCTCAGACATATATTTGTAATAGGCTAGCCGCATCTTTTCATTCTCTTCGGGGGTGCGGGTTGACGGCACAGCACCCGCGATTTGTGCGGTACGGGCAAAGCCCAAGGCAACCCGCGGGCTATTATGCAGTGCGACCATTGGTTTGTGGGTAAAGGGAATGCCGCCGCGTTTGCCACGCGCCAGCTCTATCGCGTTGCAAATGGTGGGTGTGTCGGTTTGCGACAGCAGGGTTAGTAAATCTTTGCGCATGGTATAATCCTTTTGTTTGCGGTTAGGTTATGGAATCCAAGTCGCCCCAGGTTTATCATCGGTATTGCGCACGCGATACATCGCGGCCACACCACTGACGGCGGGGGTTATTGAATGGGGTAAATTCGGTGGTACGGCGCAGGTATCGCCCGCGTTCAAAATGGCCTCGCCATCCTGCCACGCCAGCCGCCAATGACCGTATAAAGGCATCAATATTTCATGGCGAGGCGTTTGATAGGGCGCGGGGGGAAGACTGCTACGACTGATGAAATCAACCTCAAACCCCGGCTTATCACGCAGAGCACCATGTGCGCTGATAACATCGGCGGGTTGGGTGTTGCTGAGCGCCATTAAATCCCAAAACCGCGCGATATAACGCGGGATGACTTCGGTAGTGGTCGGTTCGGGAATCGCCGCCAATGCCGCATCATCCAGCACCGCCATCGGTTTAATTCCATCGGGCAGATTTTGCCCAGCAGAGGTATTATACAACCGCCCGTTCGCCCCCAGAATCAGCCCGTGTTCCCGTGCATCCTCAATCACTTGGGGTGCCCAAACCACGCCACCGCCCGCGTCATCCCCGCCTAAGATAGCCATCAGCATGCCGTAGTCCGTGCCGACATTTTCAAAGCCACGGAAAATCCCCGTTGGGATATTGAAAATATCGCCCTCGTTCAAAATGACTTCGCCCGCCGTTCCCCAACGTCCCCAGAAAAATCGCCACCGTCCTTTTAGCACGAAAAACACCTCTGCCGTGCGATGAACATGCAGGGAATTGCGCACTTTCGGCGGTTGCCCTGCCGCGCCAATGTTAAAGCCTGGGGTTTCTTTTATATGAACGTGTTGATCGGGGCTTTCCGATACTCCCGCGCCGATAATGGTGAAGTTTTCTTTTTCATCACTGCCCGGAGTGTGGGCATCGATAAACGCGGTTTTGCATGGTTTCATGTCGCCATAACGAACAATCCGTGCGTCCATTTGGTCTGGTGTTATTTGGGTGGTCATCCGTGGTCTCCTGTATGGTTTAAGATTTGTTGCCAGATTGCGACTTCATCAATCAAGGTGAATTCGCGTCTGATGGTTGGTTTATTTGCTCCAAAATTTACTCCGAAGGGGCCAAATTCTGCGTGGGTCATGCCCATGATATGAACTCTTGCGCCCGTGGGTTTGCCAAAGCCCCCCGTGCCGTCATGTTTCCCATCCAAAGACCAGCGCAAGGCCGCACGGGGTGGCATCATTGCATCCGCCCGCCCGATACAATGATGAATGGTAAAGGTCGCACTGGGAAAGCTGGCACGTAAATTCAGCCAAAAATCGCGCACATCGCCCGTGCCATGTCCATCCATCCCGCCCGCATAAAACACCTGCGCGGCACGGTCAAAGTTTTGCGTGATAGCGGGTTCATCGCCGTCCATGATTTTAATCAAAACCGCTGCCATGCGTGCGCCCCATTCGTTATCATTGCCCGTGCCTGTATAGGGTCCAGCCGTATCAATCTGGGGGCTATAGGGTGCGGGGTTCGGGTTCTTAGCGGCAAAATCACGCGGAGTCCAACCCAAGGCACGAACAATCGCGCCTTGGTCGCGTATCAGCCATTCGTCGTTAATCTGGTTGTTAATCGCGTGGCAATCGGCAATCACGCGATAGCCCAATTTCACGCCACTCGCCTTGCCATAAATCCCATCCGTGGCGTGGGTTGCGGTGGAAAATATCCTATGCGAGGATAGCATGCCGCCCTGGGGGTCGCCCGACCAAATCACATCCTCACCCAATAACTGGCGGTCTGGAAATTCCGTCAGCGTCGCCTGTGTCGCGGTGATAACGGTTTGGTTGCCCTTGGTAATGCCACTGGGACTGCGCACCAATATATCGGGGCTGTAATAATGGTTTAGAGTATCAACGCCTCGCTCTTCCCATATCTCGTGCGTGATGCCCAAAATATAATCAGGGAAGGTTTTAAATTTCGTATCAAAGCCGTGCATGGTCATGTGTAATCCTTTTTAATATCAATCGCGCCCATCAAACGTGCCTTATTAAACTCCCCTAGGCGGGCAAAAACATCCACGCCAATTTGACGATAAATATCCAATAAGTCAATCAAAACCCAGTTTTCACGGATTAACCCTGCTTCCAATCGCCAGAAATCAAGGCTACATAGGGTAATCGTTTTATCCAAAGGCGGTAATCCCAGCCAGCCATCGCATTGCAAAGTTTGCATCATATTCGGCCAGCCTGTGACGGCGGCGTAATTGCCCTCGGCAAAGAAATGATGGTTCGTGTGTCCTAATTTCTGCCCTCTATCAGGCATAGCCCGTAGGAACGGAATTTGATGCCAATGGCGAAACCCAGCCATACCACGCCCCGTGCCAATACCAGAAGGCCCATACCAATTCATCTTTGGATGCCAAAATCGGGGCAGCTCCATGGCGGTTGGGGGTTGCACGGGATGAAGGCTCATAGCCTTTAGCATATCAATAATATGTTGCCGTGTTGCAATCGCCTGTGCATCAGTGCCGTTTATTGCCAAACCATCTTGGGTTGCGGGGGCAGGGACATGCCATTCGCGCCCCAAGGACGGCGATAAAGGCCAAGCCCGCGCTTGCATCATAACCTCTGGTATATCCCAAATCCCTTGGAATTCCGCGACTCGCCCGTCTTTAATACGATAAAACTCGGCAAATCGCATGTGGGCAATATGCCCCGTTGGTGGGATATTCAGCCAAGGCACGATAAACGTACCGCTATAATAACCCGCACAGCCAATCCATTCTGCCCCGTCCTCATCCGCACCCGCCATGATAATAGTATCACGGCGTTCCAAATCTGGCCAAGCTTTGGCTAATGGCGCAAGGGTCGCATCATAAAAACTGCCCGCATCGGTGAATTCGCCAAACGGATGGCACATGCGAAATCGTGCCTCCCCCGCGATTTTTATTAACGCATCCCGTGCGTTCGTTCCATCCAAATCATACAACGCGGTTTGATAGGGTTTCAGCAGGTTTTTTAAATTCTGCCAGTTTTCATTTATACCGTCCATTTATTTTGCCCCCTTTCCATAAGGTATATTCTGCCCACCATAACGGCGCAGGCGGATATTGCATTGTTCGGCGTGTCCTACAAAACCCTCTAACAAACATAAACGAGAGCCATATTCACCGATTTTCACGGCGGCTTCGTCTGTTAGGATTTTCTGATAACTATGAGTTTTTAGGAATTTCCCAACCCAGAGCCCGCCCGTATAACGCCCCGCCTTTTGCGTGGGTAGGGTGTGGTTCGTGCCGATAATTTTATCACCATTGGCGACATTGGTGCGCGCCCCCAAAAACAGAGCACCATAGCTCTGCATATTTTGTAAAAACCAATCATCGCGGTCGGTCATGACTTGAACATGCTCGGATGCTATGTGGTTTGCTTGGGTCAAAAGCTCTTCGTAAGTATCGCATAAAATCACCTCGCCATAATCGCGCCAAGAGGCACCAGCCGTATCCGCGGTCGGTAGGATTTTTAATAAACGGTCAATCTCACGCAAAGTATCCTCCGCCAATTTACGCGAAGTCGTCAGCAAAATCGCGGGGGAATTATAGCCGTGTTCGGCCTGTCCCAATAAATCGGTCGCGCACAATTCCCCATCCACGGTATCGTCTGCGATTATCAAAGTCTCTGTCGGGCCTGCAAATAAATCAATCCCAACCCGCCCGTAAAGCTGGCGTTTAGCCTCTGCCACGAAAGCATTGCCCGGCCCCACCAGCATATCCACCGCTTTAATGGTTTCTGTGCCAAGTGCCATTGCGCCGATGGCTTGAATCCCGCCCAGCACGTAAATCTCGTGCGCCCCGCCAAGGTGCATGGCGGCAATCACGGCGGGGTTTGGCGAGCCGTTAAACGGCGGGGTTGCGGCGGCAATACGCGGAACGCCCGCAACATCGGCGGTCGCCACGGACATATGTGCGCTGGCAACCATCGGGAATTTCCCGCCCGGCACATAACAGCCGACCGAGGCAACGGGGATGGTTTTATGCCCCAGAATAACCCCAGGCATGGTTTCAATTTCTATATCCGTGATAGTGCTACGCTGCGCCTTGGCAAAATTGCGCACTTGGGTTTGGGCAAAGCGAATATCATCCATATCGCGGGTGCTGACTTTGTTTATTAACGCGGTGATTTCGCTGGATGATAGCAGGTGCGATTTCGGCGTGTAGTTATCGAATTTCTGCGATAATTCGCGCACGGCAGAGTCGCCGTTTGCTTCAATCTGTGCCAGAGTCTGTTCCACGATTGCACGGGTTTTTGCGTCATCTTCGGTGCGGGTTGTTGCGGGTTTTGCGGTTTTTAAGTGTTTGATTGTCATTTTTTTGCACCAATGCTTTCATTATTTGTTATTTTAATATCTCTCATAATCTAGCCCTTCACCGCGCCAGCCGTCAAACCACTGACGATTTGTCTTTGAAAAAACAACACCATAATAAACAACGGAGCGGTCGCCGAGACAACCGCCGCCACGGCAAACATAACATTGCCTTTGGTTTGGGTCGTCCCCAAAAAGCTGGCAATCTTTGGTACCATCGTTTGATTCTCCCCCGACAGCAACAACGCCGTCACAGCAAAATCATTATACGCTAATAAAAAGGAAAACAACCCCGTGGTAATCACCCCAGGCCACATCACCGGAATAATCACCAGCCGAAACGCTTGGAAACGGGTGCACCCATCCACCATCGCGCTTTCGTCCAGATCTTGGGGGATATTGCGAAAGAAAGAGGTCAACATCCACAAAGTAAAAGGCTGATTAATCGCCACTAAAACAACGATAGTGGTGAATAAATGCCCCCATAAATTCCACTGATAAAACGGCAAAAGATAACCAGAAACCAAAGTAATCGGCGGCATCGCCCTAAAAATAAGTGCTATAATCAACAGCCAAAAAGCATAGCGATACGTACTGCGCGACAGAGCATAGGCGGCCAGCGTGCCAAAGGTCAGCGAAATCATCACAACACAAACAACGACGATTATCGTGTTTAACGCGGCGCGCCAGAATTCCTCCGCCACCCACGCCCCGACATAGGCATCGGGGGTGAAACGCCCGCCAGTCTCTGCCAAGGTACGCACCCCGCTTATCGCGTAATTCCAGTTTGCTTTGGAAAAGAAATCGCCCTCCACTTTGAACGACCCCCAAACCGTCCAAACGAACGGAAACGCGGCAAGGGTCAGCCAGACCACCAGAAAAAAACCAATCATCAGTATCCAAAATTTAGAGGGTTTGGTGGTCAAATCACTCATATCTTATGCCTTTCCAAATTGGCGATAGGTGCGTACTAACACGGGTGATAGCAAAATAATCACGCCAAGGATTGTTAAAACAGAGGTGGCGGCGGCCGAGGATAATAGGCGGGTTTCACCGCCCAAATCGCTAAAGATAAAATACGATAAGGATTGCGCGTGTGCCTCTGCATTAAAGCTGACAATCGGTTCAAACACGCGGAAATTATCCATGATTTTTATCAATACCATAAAAGTCGTCAAAGGCAGTAAATGTGGCAAAACCACAAACCGCAGCCTTTGCCATGCATTCGCCCCATCAATCAGCGAGGATTCGACAACATCCTTTGGCACGGTTTGCAACCCCGCGTAATAAACGACAAAGGCAAAGGGCGCAGTGCTCCAAATCCCATAAACCATCAGCATCAGCCAAGTCAGTGGGGTAGAGGCTTTCATAGATAGGGTAGGGTCGCCCACGATATATTGGATGAAACTGCCGATAATCCCGCGTGAATCAATCATCCAAAACAGGATTAACGCGCCGATAAGCGGGGTTACAATCATCGGTAAAAGTGAGGCAAAGATGACCAGCCCGCGCAAAATACGCGGAATGGAATTGACGGCTAGGGCAATGCAAAGCCCGAAAATCAACGCAAACGGCGTGACGATAAAGGTATAAGACAGGGTAAAGGCCAATGCGCCATAAAACGGCAGGTTCAAAAGGTTTGAGGCGAAGTGGTGCAGGCCCCGCGATTCGCGCCACAGGGTTGCGATTTCGCTGGTCGCCAGATGGCCGCGATTGGTATAAACCTCGGTTCCTGAAAACTGCCCCAAGGGGCGGCTCTTGCGCAATTCGCGCATCGCGTCTTGGTCGACCGTGGTTTCTATTGTACAGCCAAAGGGACCGCAATTTTCAACCTCTATAATAATTTGCTCGTGGTCGGTGAAAACCGATTGAATCACGACAGACACAATCGGCGCGGCAATAAACAAAACCATCGCCATAACGGTCGGCAGGGTGAACCAGAAAAAACTGCGGTGTTTCATAGGGGGTGTCTTTTGGTTTGTTGGGTTAGTATAAAATAGTTAAGAGTGTGAGGGGGTGGCGGCGGTGGGCGGGGGGCTCTCTTACGCTTCGCGTAAGAGAGCCCCCCGCCCACCGCCGCCCGTGGCGACTTCCCGAAGGGATGGCGCAGACCCGAAGGGCCTATGCCCGTGCGCACCAGTGCGAAGCATTTTTAAAACCTAATTCAAAAATCCTTTTTCTTTCGCGGCGGCGGTATAAGCAGCCTCGGTATCCGCCAGAGTTTGCCCAGCCGTTTCATCGCCTTTCAAAAAATCGGCGATATTATCGCCAAGGGCTGTATGCAACAAACCTTGATAGGGCAACATAGGATAGGGTTTTGTATTGGCAGCAATCGCGGCAAAAACACCATCATTGACCGGGGCGGGTTTATAGCCATCTATCATCCACACGGCCTGCCCCATCGTTTCATCGTTCAAAATGTTTGGGCTGGTTGCGTGTAGCATCGCCAGAAACGTAGCCTCTGCATCCGCGTCAGAGATGTTTTTGGCAACCGTCCAGCCATCCCACCATAGGGTAGATGCGGGCTCATTGCCACCACCAACGGTTAGGGGTGGTCCCACGCGCAGGTTGTTATAAACCTCAGGCGCGGCACCTTCATCATCCATGAGACTACCCATACGCGATCCCCACATGCTCATCAAAGCGACATTGCCAGCCTCAACTTCCGCCGATGTTGCATTGGAATCATGCGTCAGGTAATCGGGGTTCATGTATTCGCTTAACGCCTTTAACATGTTTAATGTCGCGATACCTTTTTCATTGTTTATCGCAACCTCTGCCGAACCCTGTTTATAGAATTCGCCACCGAAACCGATGTACATATTGACGAATTCCTCCGCCAGATTCCAGCCCGCTTTATACGCGCCACCAATCGGGTTTGCCATAATTCCCGCATCGCGGATTTTCTGCGCGGCGGCCAGCATGTCTTCATAGCTTTTCGGCACATCCGCCCCGATTTTATCCAAAACATCGGCACGATAAGCCAGAGTTTGCGCGTTTGCCATAAAAGCAACCGCCATGATATTGCCATTTATCGTAATCAGGCGATTCTTTGGCAGATTGGGTGCGTGTTTGGCAACCAAATCATTCAAAGGGCGCACCACATCCTCATTCATCAGGGCAATAAGCGATGAATTGGCGATAATCGCGCTGGTATATTCGGCAGGATTGCCTTGCATCCCTGCCAGATTGATTTTTTGATGGTCGGCGGTTAAATTAGCCTCACCTGTGATATTATCACAAGCCATAGCCGCATTTGCAACCGTGTGAATCGCTGGGAATTCATTGCCAACGATACTGACACGCCCTGCTGTAATGCCGCAATCTGCGGAATAAGCAATGCTGCCAGCACAGGCCAACGTCACACCAAGTGTTAGAGTTTTTGTAAAAGGGTTCATAAGGGTTCTCCTATTTTGTATCCGCAACTATGTATTAATTCTTGCCCCTGTCTGCGGATGAAACAGGTGGCAAAATCCGGGTGTAATTTTGGCAGAGACCGTATCGCCGATTTTGGCGCGGAAGTCTTTATCTGCCTTAATGGAAACCAGTCGCGCCCCAAGGCGCAAGGTCAGCATAACGCAATCGCCCAAAAGCTCAACCGTGTAAATCGGTGCTTTGATTTGGGTTCCTTTGCCCACGATAACATCCTCGGCACGAAATCCAAGGGTCACGGGGGTGTTTTTGGGTATGTTTTTACCAGTAAAACCAGTGATTTTTATGTTTTTACTGTAATCTGTCGTGCCCTCTTTGGCGTGAAACGCGCCGTTTTTCATCTCTCCCTTTATCAGATTCATCGCGGGCGAGCCGATAAAGCCCGCAACAAACTCATTCGTGGGAGAGTTATAAATATCGGCGGGCGTGCCGACCTGCTGCACTATACCCTTATTCATAACGACAACACGGTCAGCAAGAGTCATCGCTTCCACTTGGTCGTGGGTGACATAAAGCGTCGTCGTCTGCAATTCAAATTGTAAATTCTTTATCTGGGCGCGGGTCGATAGGCGCAGTTTTGCATCCAAATTGGACAAAGGCTCGTCCATTAAAAAAACCGTGGGTTCGCGGACAATAGCACGGGCAAGTGCCACCCGTTGCCTCTGCCCGCCTGACAGCTCCGCTGGTTTGCGGTGTAGGAATGGTCCCAGCTCCACCATATCGGCGGCACGGCGCACTCGCGTATCATGCGTGGCACGGGGGATTTTGCGAATCCGCAGGGGAAAGCAAATGTTTTGATAGACATTCATATTGGGATAAAGCCCGTAAGATTGAAACACCATAGCGATATCGCGGTCTTTCGGATCAAGCCGATTGACACAGACTCCGTCAATTAAAATCTCGCCTTGCGTGGGGTCTTCCAGCCCCGCAATCATCCGCATCGTTGTGGTTTTGCCACAGCCAGAGGGACCCAGCAGAACGACAAACTCCTTATCCTTGATGGTTAAATCAAAGTTATCAACGCCGATAAAATTACCCCAACGTTTGGAAATATTGTTTAATTGAATTTCGGCCATAGTGTTTTTTGCAGTGTTTTTTAGAGTGCTTGTTTTAAGTTATTGCTTTTTGGGGCGACTTTGTTTAATAGCTATCTTATGCAAACAATCTTGCGAATAGCAAGTGGTTTTTTGCGAATTATTAAAAAAAAGGATACATTATGGACTTTCGGGATGCAATTTATCCCCGTATAGCGGGGATTTTTAGCGATAAATCGGTGATTGCCGATAATGCCGTGTTTGATTTTGCCGCGCCTTTAGACCGATTAATCGGGCGTGATGCGATTTGGGCGGGGTTTTATGAACCCCTATTATCCGCCTTGCAAGGTGTTCATCGGCGCGATATTTTGTTTATTGGCGGTGATAATATCCGTGATGCGGGCGGGCAATGGGTTGCCAACGTCACCCACTATGTCGGTAATTTCACCGCGCCGTTGTTTGGCATTGCTCCGTCAAACCACCTCGTTTTTCTGCGCGCGGGTGAGTTTTATCGTATAGAGAACAATCAGATTACTGAGGCCAAAATTATCTTTGATTTGCCTGATTTATTGCGCCAATGTGGGCGTGCGGTTTTCCCCCATGATTTGGGGGCAGAGATGGTTTTTCCTGCGCCGATGACGCAAGATGGGATTTTACCGACCCAAGGTGACGGAGCAAGCAGCATCAAGATTATGGAAGGCATGTTTGGCGATTTGGGTGCGTTTAATCCGCGTGATTTTTCATCCGATAATCAAACGGGGGATGATGGTTATTGGCACAAGGATATGATGTGGTATGGGCCTGGCGGGATTGGTTCTAACTTTCAATGGCAGGGGTTTGTGAATGACCATCGTAGCAGCTTTCTGACCGCTTTCCCTGACCGCAAGGGGGGCAATCATTATTGTCGTTTGGGCGATGGGTATTATAGTGCTGCCTCTGGCTGGCCAAGCATGACTATGACGTTTCAAGGTGATTATCTGGGGGTTCGCGCCGATGGGCGGGCGTTGACCCTGCGAGTGATGGATTTTTATCGTTGCGATGCACGGCAGATTTGTGAAAACTGGGTGTGTTTGGATTATGGTGATTTGATGCGCCAAATGGGGGTGGATATTTTGGCGGTGGGATAGGACGGGTTCTAACGGGTCTCTTTGTGCGGGGTTGCTATCCTTTAAATCCGATAATTTCCGCGTGGCTGGGCGCGGAGGCTCCATCACGGGTGCAGGTCAACGCCGCCGCCTTTGATGCGTAATCCAGCGCGGTTTGCAGACCGTTTTTGGCAAAATCCGCCAGTCCATCATAACGTAACATCGTCGCCAAAATCCCCGCCGAAAAACAATCGCCCGCGCCGACCGTATCACGGACAACTACGGCAATTGGCGGGGCGTGGCACGCGGGTTTGCCATCGCAAAATGCCGTTGCCCCCTCCGCGCCACGGGTTAAAAAGCCCAAGCCAATCTTGTGGGTTTTCATAACCGATTGTAGATAGGTTTCGGGGGATTCATCGGGGGATAACCACGCGCAATCCTCATCCGATAGTTTGACAATATCCGTGGCATCATAAATCTGCGCCAATCGTTTTAAAAACCCCGTGCGGTCAGCAATAAAACTCGGGCGGATATTGGGATCAACAAAAACTGGGCAGGTGATTTCGCCCACAAAATCCGCCCAGATTTGGGCTTCCGCACCAGAAGCTATCGCCAGACCGCCAACATAAAACGCCCCTGTTTTTGGCATAGCCGCGCGAATTGCGGGTAAATTTATATCACGATCGGCGGCAGCCTCCCGATGAAAAGTATAGCTCGCCCCGCCGTTTTTATCCTTTTGAACAATCGCCAAACCCGTGTTGCCATTTGATTTTGGCGACAGTTGCGTGATGTTCAAATCGCGCATTTCCGCGTCAAACATATCGCCAAAAGAATCCCGCGATATTGGGTTTAAATAGCCCGTCGGCACTCCCATCCGTGCCGCCGCCCGCGCGACATTGTAGGGCCCGCCCCCCGTAAAGGCGCTGAACTGCCCGCCCGTACCTTCAATCATATCAACAATGGTTTCACCTGCAATAACCAGCATGGGTTTCCTACCTTAAATAAGCGTCCAGAGTCGCGTCAATTCCCCCCGCGTATATTTGGGTTAGCCACGCGGTAAAGGGCTCGGCGAATTGCGCACGGCTGGCAAGGTCGCCATAAATCCGCGTGTTTTCCAGCCAGACTATCGGGTTATCTTTCGCATGTGTCGCCCGTATTTGCAAGTCTGCCCAATCGGGATCATTGGCTTCAATAACCGAATTATCCTCACGCACACCCAAACAATATCGCGCCCATATCGCAGAGGTTAAGGCAAGCCCCGTCACGTTAATCCCCGCCTCCAAACAATCGCGCACGGACGGCAAAAGAAACCCCGGATGACGGGCAGAGCCATCAAACGCAACCCTACGGGGTGTATCAAACACGGCCGTATTGGCGAACCTTCGGGCGACCAGTGCGACATAATCGGCGGGCGTATAATCAGGCACGGCAACCACATGAGGCAGGATTTCCTCGCCCACGATTTTCATAAACATCGCGTTTATCGCGGGATGCGCCATGGCATCGGCTATCGTTTCAATCGCCAATAAATCCGCCACGGCGGCAATGATTTGATGCCCGCCGTTTAGGACGCGAATCTTCATCTGCTCATAATCACACACGCGGGTTGTGAAGGTCACCCCCACCTGTTCCAAAGGCGGACGGCCTGCGCAAAATTTATCCTCTATCACCCATTGGCGGAAATCCTCGTGGCTGACGGGGATGGTATCGGTAATGCCAAACTGGGCGGGCAGGGCGCGTTCTACCTGCCCCGTTGCTGGCACAATGCAATCGACCATGGAATTGGGGAAACCGCAAGCTTCATCAATCCAATCCGCCAAATCGGGGTTGGACAACCGCGCCAAGCCAACCACGGTTTGGCGTAAAACCGCACCGTTGCCTTGGATATTATCGCAAGAGAGACATTCAAACGCGCCTAGCCCTGCGTCCTTACGCATCGCCAACGCCGCGACCATCGCGCCAAAAACAGTACGCGGGCGGGTAGGATTTTGTGCATCATGGATAATATCGGGATGGTTTGCGTCAAATTTCAATGTCGCGGGGTCAATAAAATATCCGCTTTCGGTGATGGTCAGTGAAACTATACGGATGCTCGCATGCGCCATTTGTTTAATCAAAGCCGTGTTATCGGGTTCAATCGGGGTGTAGCCAATGATACTGCCCACGATTTCTGCGGTGGGTGCAGTTTCCCCCAGCTCTATAAGAGTGGTCAGGTAATCCTGCGCCGCCATTCGCCCGCGCATGTCCGAGTCATAGCCGCGCACTCCCGCGCCGATAATCGCCCAATCCTTTGCCCGCCCCGCGTCCATTAACCGATGCAAATACCACGCTTGATGGGCGCGGTGAAAATTGCCCATGCCGATATGAACAATCCCCGCAGTTAATTCGCCGCGGTCATAATGCGGAGTCCGCACCCCCGTTATCTGCCCCAAATTCGCCTGATTCAAAATCATAACGCGCGACCGTTTTCATCAAATTTATAGATTTTATCGCCCGCGTCCAGCGATACTTTATCGCCGTAATTTAGGTTTAATTCGCCAGCCGAGCGTACGATAATTTCCACCCCGTCTTCCTGTGCGATACGCAAAAATGTATCCGAGCCCAAGTGTTCCGCCGAGACAACTGTGCCGTTAAACGCGCCGTTTTTCACGACATGCAGATGTTCGGGGCGGATTCCTATGGCAAACGCACCGTGTTTGGCCGCCTGTTCGCCTTCAATAAAATTCATTTTGGGCGAGCCGATAAACCCTGCGACAAACCGATTTGTCGGGTGATTATATAATTCCAACGGCGCACCGACTTGCTCAATTATCCCCGCCCGCAGGACGACTATTTTATCCGCCATAGTCATGGCTTCGACTTGGTCATGGGTGACATAAACCATCGTTGTATCCAGCTTTTTATGCAAATCGGTGATTTCCGTGCGCATATTGACACGCAGGGCGGCATCCAAATTGGATAGCGGTTCGTCAAACAAAAACGCAGACGGCTCACGGACAATCGCGCGACCAATGGCAACCCTTTGCCTCTGCCCACCGCTCAGCTGCCCCGGGCGTTGATCCAAATAATCGGTTAGGTTCAAAATCCGTGCGGCATTGGCGACTTTTGCCTCTGCCAATTCCGTGGCAAGCCCCGCCATTTTCAAAGGAAACGCGATGTTTTTACGCACGGTCATGTGCGGGTAAAGGGCGTAAGATTGAAACACCATAGCCAGCCGTCTGTCAACGGGGGCGGCGTGGGTTCTATCCGTGCCATCAATGATAATCTGCCCACTGGTCAAATCTTCCAACCCCGCGATTAAACGCAATAAAGTGGATTTGCCACAGCCCGACGGCCCCACGAAAACCACGAATTCCCCATCATAAATATCGAGGTCTAGGGGCGGTATGACTTCGGTCGCGCCAAAAGATTTGCTCACCTGTTTTAGGGATATTTTTTGTGTTTTTGTCATTTGATAGTCTCCTTATTTATTCACGTTTTTATTTCACTGCGCCAAAGGTCAATCCGCGCACCAATTGTTTTTGCGAAAACCAACCCATAATTAAAATCGGCGCAATCGCCATAGTAGATGCGGCCGATAGCTTGGCATAAAACAACCCCTCTGGGCTGGAATAACTGGCAATAAACGCGGTCAAAGGCGCGGCCGAGGCTGCCGTTAATGTCAGTGTCCAAAACGCTTCGTTCCACGCCAAAATGATATTTAATAACATAGTTGACGCAATTCCGGGTAGAGCCATCGGCGTTAGAATATAGATAATTTCTTTGCCCAAGGACGCACCGTCCATCCGTGCTGCCTCCAATATATCCTTTGGGATTTCCTTAAAATAGGTATAAAGCATCCAAATAATAATCGGCAAATTCAGCATCATAACGATGATAACCAAGGCAAGTTTGCTATCCAATAACCCCAACCATTGCACGATAAAATAAATCGGCATCAGCACGGCAACAGCGGGCATCATCTTTGTGGATAACATCCACATCAATATGTTTTTCGTCTGCTTGCCCGGCACGAACGCCATTGCCCAAGCCGAAGGCACGGCTATCAGCAGTCCCAAAATTGTTGATCCCAGCGAAATCACCATGGAATTATAGAAATGTCGCCCGTAGTTCGATCGCTCCTGCACCGTAAAATAATTCTCCAAAGTCCATTTAAAATTAAACAGATTCGGGGGTGAGGCGATTGCCTCAGCCTCGGTCTTAAAGCTGGTTAATATCGTCCAGAATATCGGGAAAAACAGGGTAAAGCCAATCGCCCATGCCGCAATAGTCCAGATTGTTTTATTCATATTTGTTTGTGCGCGTGCCATAATATCCCCCTATACATCCAGATTTTTGCCAATAAGGCGCATTAAAAATACGGCAACTATGTTTGCCAAAATGATTGCCAAGACTCCGCCCGCCGCCGCCCCGCCTATATCGTTGCTTAACCGCCCCGTGCGGTATATCAACCAAGGCAGGTTGGTGCTTGCCGTGCCTGGTCCGCCCGAAGTTGTCACAAAAATCTCTGCAAATATGTTTAATAAAAAAATCGTTTGTATCAGTACGACAACGGTAATGGGTCGTGCCAAATGGGGCAAGGTGATATGGATAAACCGCGATATATGTCCTGCGCCGTCCATCTCTGCCGCCTCCATTTGCTCTTGATCCAGCGATTGTAACGCGGTCAGCAAAATCAATGTAGCAAAGGGCAACCATTGCCAAGCGACTATGCCGATAATGGATTCCAACGGGTAATGCGCCAGAAAATCAATCGGTGTCACGCCCAGCCATTGCGCGGCGTAACCGAACAGGCCATTAACGGGGTTCATAAACATATTCTTCCAAACCAGCGCGGATACCGTCGGCATGATAAAAAACGGAGCAATAACCATCAGGCGAACGATACCCCGCCCCCAGATGTCTTTGTTCAAAACGATTGCCAATAAAATCCCGCCTATAACGGAGATAACAACCACGCCCAGCACCAGCAAAAGCGTATTGATAACGGCAGGCAGAAACGCCGTATCGGTTAGAAAATAACTGTAATTCTTCCAGCCCCAAAAGCTCGCGGGCGGTCGTAATAAATTATAACGCAGGAAAGAAAAATACAAGGTCATGCCAAGCGGCACAATCATCCATAGCATCAGCAAGACAACCGATGGAGTCATCATCATTCGGGCGACTGTGCGGGGTTTGTGGCCTGCCAAGGGTTCTCTCCTATTAAATAAAACAGGGGCTATCACACACCGATAGCCCCTGCAAGTCTTTATATGGAATATAGGGTGTTAGCCCTATATCGCCCTAATATCCGGCTTTTTCCATTTCCCGCGTGGTGATGGCTTGGGCTGCTGCCAAAGCTTCATCCGCAGATTTATCCCCTGCCAAAGCGGCAGCCATCTCTTGCGCGACAGCCGTAGCAATCCCAGCAAATTCGGGAATAGCAACGAATTGTATCCCGACATAAGGCACGGGATCAACCGTGGGTTTATTAGGATTCGCCGACAGGATAGATTCCAGAGTCATTGCAGCAAACGGAACTTTTTTATAGTTCGGGTTTTCATACAAAGACGTCCGCGCACCAGGAGGCACATTCGCCCAACCTTCGTTTTTGGCAACCAATTCAATGTAGTCTGTGCCAGTCGCCCATTCGATGAATTGCTTCGCCGCGGCTTCTTTTTGTGACCCAGCAGGAATTGCCAAAGCCCAAGCCCACAGCCAATTACCGCGTGGTCCAAGACCATTATCGGCAGCCAGCGCAAAGCCGACTTTATCAGCTACGGTGGAATCATCGGGGTTTGTTACGAAAGACGCGGCAACAGTCGCATCAATCCACATTCCGCATTTGCCCTGTTGGAACAATGCCAGATTTTCATTAAATCCGTTTGAAGACGCACCTGGAGGTCCGTAGTTATTCATCAGATCAAGATAAAAATTCAGCGTATCGGCCCAAGCAGCACTGTCAAATTGTGCGTTCCAGTCGTTATCAAACCAGCGCGCGCCAAAGCTGTTAGACATAGCGGTTAAGAACGCCATATTTTCGCCCCAACCCGCTTTGCCACGTAGACAAATACCATAGATACCGTTTGATTTATCCGTCATTGCGGCGGCAGCTTTTTTCACATCCGCCCAAGTCGGAGCGTTTGGCATTTTCAGCCCAGCCTTTTTCATCAAATCGGTGCGATACATGATCATAGAGCTCTCGCCATAAAACGGTGCCGCATAAAGCGTGCCGTCATAGGACAAACCACCGCGCATAGCAGGCAGAATATCGTCAGTGTCATAGCTGGCAGGCAAATCGTCCAAAGACACAAGCCATCCTGCTTTGCCCCAGATAGGGGTTTCATACATACCAATAGTCATGATATCGTACTGACCGCCTTTGGTCGCAATGTCCGTTGTGACTTTTTCACGAAGAACGTTTTCTTCCAAAGTCACCCATTCAACTGTGTGTCCAGTTTTGGCGGTGAAATCGTCGGTAAGACCCTGCATGCGGATCATATCGCCGTTATTAACGGTGGCTATGGTCAGTGATTCTGCCACCGCCCCCGTGGTTATCAACGCAATCGCGCTGGCACTGAGTAGTGCTGTTGTTGTAATTTTCATTATGTCCTCCTAAGACTTTTAAATAAAATGAGCATTTGCCCATCAAGTGGGCATATAATCACAGATAAGGCATATTGAGTCAAGAGGATTCTGGCGGGATTCTGGCGGGATTCAGGGGTTTTTGGGGGTTTTTTGCGTGATTCTGGGGATTATTGTGGATTTTTAGGTTATTTTAACGATTATCGCAATAACGCCCGCCCGCTCGATTCGTCCGTGACCAAAGCATTGATGATTCGCCCTTTTATCGCGGCACGCAACGGCTCTATCTTTGCCTTGCCACAGGCGATTCCCACGACCATGCGGGCATCGGAGGCACGGACTTGAAAGCTCATCATCCGTGCAATCAAAGGCGAATCCAAATACTGCCCATCGGTATCATAGGCACGTCCTGCAACCTCGCCCACCGCGCCTAAATCCAGTAATCCGCGCCATTCATCCTCTGCCAAAAACCCATCCAGTAACAGGGGCGCGGTTTCATCCATCTGTCCCACACCAACAAAAATAGCGTCGGTTTGTTCGGCCAAACGCAACACTTCCTTCACGGCTTTTAAACGCATGTATAACGCCTTTTCCCCCGCATCCTCGGCAAACACAGGTGTGGGCATGGGATAATGGGGCGCACCGACTATATCGGTAAGACGCATAATCACATCATAAACGCTGGCGGTGGCATCGGGGGCAATGTTGCCAATGACCGAGACGAGGCGATGATGCGTGCACTCCATCCGTTGCACATGTTCCACGGTTGCCCGCAACGCCCGCCCCGTGCCAAAACCCAAGGTACGCGGGGTTTTATCCAGCAAAACATCCTCTAACATCGCCGCGGCAAAAGGGGCGAGAGAGGCGGTCGTATTCGTGCCCACATCGGGGGCGATACGGACATCTTCAAGATTGTATTTGTCTTTAATAAGCTGGGCGAGGGTCATCAATTCGGCAATCGGGTGTTCCAGCCGTATGCGTACTAATCCATCGCCCACGGCTTTGGATACCAGCCGTTGCGCCCGTTGGCGCGATACCCCCATGGATTTGGCGATTTCATCCTGCGTTCGCCCGCCGACATAATAAAGCCAGCCCGCACGGGCCGCGTCATCCAGCAAATCTGCGTCTGTTTTTGTCATCGGTTTATCTTCTCTGCCCTTTTTCTAATTGCGGCCATCGCGTGTAAAAATCGGCGAATGTATCAAAGACAATCCCCGCCCCTGCCGCGTTTGTTTTGTCCCTTATATGACTGCCTCCGGTGAAACGCGCGGTTTGCATGTGGGCGGCGTTGCCTGCCTGTACGCCCAAAGTGCTGTCTTCTATCACAAGACAATCCTGCGGTGCAACCCCCATAGTTCGCGCCGCCAGCAGAAACAAATCGGGCGCGGGTTTGCCGAGTGCTACCTGCGAAGCGGTGAAAATCCGCCCGTGAAACGCGTCTGCTAATCCAACCAGTTTCAACGAGTACGCCACCCGTTTGGGGGTAGAGCTGGTTGCCACGCAAAACGGGGTGTTAAGGCGAGCTATGACATCGCGCACATCGGGCATAATCCGCAGGTCTTTTTCAAACGCGGCGAGTAATAAAGTGCGATAGCGGTCTTCAAAATCATCGGGTAATTTAATCGCGAATTGCGCCTGGATTTCGGCGAGCACGGTGGGGTACGACCGCCCAACATAGTTATCCAGAATATGGTCAATCGATATATCCACCCCGTGCGATGCGGCCTCTGCTCGCAGCATACGGGCGGATATAATCTCGGAATCCACCAGAACACCGTCGCAGTCAAAAATCACCAAATCCATGCCCTAGATAATCATATCTTTATACAAACATCAAGTGTTTGTAATAAGAAACGCACGGAAATCATTCACATTTGTTAAGGTTGCCCCAGTGATAATCTGCCCGCCGATTGCCGCGAAAAACCGATGGCTGTCGTTGTTTTGCAAGGCGGTATCGGGGCAAATCCCCGCCGATTTTGCCCGCGCCAGAGTGTCGGCATCGCCGAACGCCCCCGCGACCTCGGCCGCGCCATCCACCCCGTCTGTATCGCATGCCAGCACGGATATGCCCGCCCGTCCGTTTAACGCCAACACCGCCGATAAAACGAATTCCGCGTTTGGACCGCCAATCCCTGCGCCCGTGCGGATAACACTGCACTCGCCACCCGAGAGCATCACGATGGGTGCGTCACCCGCCTGCATTTTGTCTTGTATTTGCTCTGCCATCTTTGCCTGTTTTGCACCCAAATCCCGCGCTATACCTTCCAAAGCATCGCCGATTATTCGCGGTTCTGCGCCCGCAAGTTGGGCTGTTTTGGCGGCGGCATTCAGGCTGGTTTGGGCGGTTGCGACAATGTAATACTCGCATTTCGCCAGCCTAGTATCGCTGGATTTAACAACGCCACTATTCTGCGCAATCGCCACGCGAACATGGGCGGGCGTGGCAATCTGCCATTTATCCAAAACCGCCAAGGCGTCCGTGGGCAAGGAATCCTCACCGATTGTCGCGCCAGAGGCTATGTCGCGGGGATTATCCCCCGCCACATCGGAAATCAGCAAGCTCACCACCCGCGCAGGATAACACGCCGCCGCCAGTTGCCCGCCTTTAACCCGCGATATATGCTTGCGCACAAGGTTTATCTCTGCAATCGTCGCGCCAGATTTTATCAGGGCGGTGTTCAAATTGATTTTATCTTGCAAAGTAATCCCCGCAATCGGCGCACATAATAAAGCCGACCCACCCCCAGATATCAGAGCAATCACCATATCATCGGGCGATAAATCCGCCACGCAGTCCAGCAATTTAGCGGTCGCAGTCGTGCCGTTTTCATCGGGAATAGGATGGGCGGCGGTCAGGATATTTATCTTTGGATGCGGGCAGGGGCAGTCATGCCCATAGCGGGTTATGATAACGCCTCGGGTAATAGCCCCTGTGGGATAGTGGTTGGCAACGCATCGCGCCATCGCCGCACTCGCCTTGCCCGCGCCGATAATAATCAGCCGTCCGCGTGGCGGGTTGGGCAGATACTGTGGCAAGATTTTATCAGGGTCGGCAGTGGCAACAGCCGTATAAAACAGGTCGGTTAGGAATTGTTTTGGATCTCGCATTTTATTTTAATTGATTATCATAATCGCTGACCAATAAATATTTCGGGTCGCAATCTTCCTCAATATCGGAAAACCGCCCAATCGGCTCGCGGAAAATATTATCGGTTTCATCATCATTGACGCTGGAAACTTCGCCGATTAAAACATCCCCGCCATGCCCCCAAAATGCGTGCCAATCGCCAGGCATCAGGGTAACGCTCTGCCCTGGGTGTAGGTGGATTTGCTCGCCCGCGTGGAATTTTCGGGGAATACCATCGCAATAAACCACTCCGCCTTTATTGTCGTCAAAGCCACCCGTGTTATCACTGCCAAACAGCTCTACCACCAACGTGGCACCGCCTCTGTTAATAATATCCTCCGCCTTAATCACATGCGTGTGCATCGGTGAGAGTTGCCCATCGCGCGCTATCAGCAGTTTTTCGGCGTAACACATACCCCCTCCATTGCGCAAATCCGCCAGCCGTCCGTTGCGCAAGGTGAATAAAAACAGCCCCATTTTATCATAATCCCCCATCCCATAATCGGTAATATCCCATCCGCATCGCGCCGTGATAATCGCCTTTGCAAGGTCTCTGTTCGCGCGGAATTCATCGGGCGACCAATAGGCAAAAGGCGGCAGAGTAAAGCCGAATTCGCGAATCATAGTATCCGCGTGTTCAATGATTTGATTGATTTTGGAACGTTTCATTTTGTTGGGCTTTCGGTTTGTTTCTCGCCTTGTTTTATAAATTCTATCACCATCGCGGCAGTCCAAGTGAAATCACTGCCACCGCAACCAGCCCCGCTCTGCGGGTCGTAGTATTCGGCAAAACCCCCCGCGTTTATCAGCGACAGGCTATCGCGAGCAATCCGCCCTGCCAAATCGGACTCGCCCAAACGGCGTAGTCCATCTGCTATCATATAATTCATGATTAACCAAGCTGGCCCGCGCCAATATCGCGCTCCATCATAATCGGGGGCGTTTGGGTCGTGGCTGGGGACGAGGAATTTTGCCCGCGCACCCAAATCGGCAATACGTTGTGCCAAAGCCCGCGCCCGCCCCGCGTCAATCGGGGCAATAACACCCAGCAATCCGCCAATCGTTGGGCAGTCATTTAACGTCCCAGATACGCGGTCAAAACAAGTATATTGCCCGATTTTATCGTTCCAGAGCGACTCCATCGCCCTCCCCCCCCGCCGCGCCCATTCGTGCGATTGCGTGGCAATATCGGGCATATTAAATTCCTCTGCCAGCCATGCCAAATCGCTGCAAGAGCGCAATAAAACCGCATTTATACTGGTATCCACCATTTGAAAGGGCGAGGCATCGTGCAAAATCGTATTATCCCAGCCCGTATCGGCAAACCCCTGCACCAGTGCGATATAGGCGTTATATTCGGCTTGCGTAGGGCGATGGGCTGGGTTCGCATGCTGTGTATCACGGCGGGTAAAGGGGGCAACCGCGTCCGTATTCACTCGCGCCAAAGGCGCATCCCAATCAATCGCGTTATCGCGCCCCGATTCCCACGGGTGCAAAATCGCGACAAGCCCTGTGCTCTGCGGGTCTCTGGCACGATAAAACCAATCGTGCCACGCATGAATTTTCGGCAATAATTCGGCAATTTTTGCCCGTGCAAGCGTTTTATCCGTGGCGCGTTCGTATAAAAGTTTTATCACAAACCCAGCAACGGGCGGTTGAGTAATACCAGAAGTCGGCACGGATTTTGTCTTTGTGTCGGTTCGCCAAACCGCGGGCCCCGGGAAATATCCCGCATCCTCTGCGTGGAAAATAATATGCGGCACCATGCCGTCATCCCACTGATTGGCGAATAAGGTTTCAATTTCCAGCCACGCTCGGGGTTCATTAAAATGGGCGAAACCCAGCGCGGTCAGGCAGCTATCCCAATTCCATTGGAAAGGATAGAGCCCATGGGTCGGCACGGTATAACCGCCCAAATCATTACGGTGTAGGATTTCTTTGGCGCGAGTCATAAGGTCGTTTTGCATCAGTGCACCGCCCGCCCTGTTTGTGGGTCAAACCAGCGAATGCGGTCAGGCGTGGCAACCAGATTTAATGTGTCACCCACACGCACGGATAAATCGCTATTGAGGACGGCGCGGAATGAATCGCCCGCGACATCACAGGTCAGCAACAGATGCGCCCCAAGCGGTTCAACCACTTTTATCACCGCGGGCAGGCCTTTTTTATCGGGCGATAAATCCTCTGGTCTTATCGCAAAATACAGGGAGGATTGGCTGGTTTTAGGTCCGTTAAATATCTGCCCCGCGACCTGCCATTTGCCTGTGCCTTTGGCTTTTGCGGGTAGGAAATTCATCGGCGGATTGCCGATAAACCCTGCCACGAATTGCTCTGCTGGATTGCGATAAACCTGTATGGGCGTGTCGGCTTGGATAATCCGTCCCTCGTGCATTACGCTGATACGGTCAGCCAGGCTCATCGCTTCAACTTGATCATGGGTGACATAAATCGCGGTGGTTTTGCTTTGTGCCAATACTCCCTTTAATTCCGCACGCATTTCAAGACGCAATAACGCGTCAAGATTGGACAAAGGCTCGTCCATTAAAATCACATCAGGCTCCATCGCCAAGGCACGAGCAACAGCAACCCTCTGGCGTTGCCCACCCGAAATCTCGCCCGAATAGCGGTGCAAAAGCTGTTCAATATGCAGCAAAGCGGCAGTGCGTTCCACGCGGTCTTTCACCTCCGCATTCGGTAATTTTTGCATCCGCAGACCAAAGCCGATATTTTCAAACACGCTGAGATGGGGAAAAACCGCGTAGTTTTGAAACACCATGGCAATGCCACGATCCTTTGGCGGTAAGTGATCCACCCGCCGCCCGCCAATCCAGATTTCACCGATTGACGCGGTTTCCAGCCCCGCGATTATCCGCAAAAGCGTGGTTTTGCCACAGCCAGACGCACCTAGCAAAACCATGAATTCTTGGTCTTTTATGGTCAGGTTTATTGACTGTAACGCTTGGTAAGTGCCAAAGGTTTTGGCAACGTTTTTGATTTGAATTTCTGCCATTATGACTCCTTTTAACGGTTAGCAATGCCCCACATTGCAAATAAATATTTGCGCACGGCAAAGATGAATATCAACGCGGGTACAACCAAAATAAACCCACCAGCGAATTTTAAATACAACGCGGTGGTATCCAGATTTTGCAATAAAAACGCGGTGAGGGTGCGGTTTTCTATCGTTAAAACGGCGGCCGCGAAAACTTCGTTCCACGAAATAACAAAGGCGAATATGGCAGAGGCAGTAATCCCCGGTAAAATCAGCGGCCAGATGACTTTTCTAAACGCCGAAAAACGGGTGCAGCCGAGCGTCCATGCCGCCTCTTCCAATTCCAGTGGAATGCCAGCAAACAGGGAAAACGTAATCAGCACAGAAAACGGCAAAGCCAGCGTGGTATGCACCAGCGACAGCCCAATGATAGTATCATCCAGCCCCGTGCGGATGAAAAACACCGCCAAGGGCAATGCCAGCAAAGGCAGGGGAAAGGCGCGGGTCAGCAAAATCAGCAGGCGAAACAGGTGCTTGCCTCGGAAATCAAACCGCGATAGGGCATAGCCCGCAGGTGCGCCGATAATGATTGACATAAACATGGTCAAGGTGGCGACAAGGATGGAGTTCTTCAAAGCCTCCAACATCCCCGCGAAATTGGCGAAAAAGGTGAGTGCGCCCAAATCAAATTCGGGGATAAAGGATTTTGGAAAACTGCTGACCGATGCGGGTGATGAAAGCGTGTTAATGAATAAGAAATAAATTGGCACAATCACCCAAGCGCAAAGCAGGATTATTGACGCGGTATAAAGTGCGCGGGAGGCACGGTGTGGATTAGGGTGTGGGCTATTTATTTTGCTCATATCTCTGCCCCTTTTGGCACACGCAAAACCCGCAGAATAACAATGGTAAAGGCAATGGAAATTGCCAGAATAATCAACGCCAAGGCCGCCGCAGCAGAGCTGTTTAACAAATCAAATTGATAGGCAAAGGTTTCCCCCATCAAAACAGGAAACAACGTGCCACCAAGTGCTGCCACCACGGCAAAAATCTCAAACGCCAGAATAACCCGCAATATCAGTGCGGTTTGCAAAGACGGGCGTAGCAAGGGCAGAGTAATCCGCAAAAACCGTTTCCACGGGGACGCGCCGAAAACCTCTGCCGCCTCGTAGTATTCTTTTGGAATCAGACCAATCCCTGCGACCAATATCACCAGCATAATCGCGGTTGCTCGCCAAATCTCTGCCAATGCTATTGCCAAAAATACCATGCCCGGATTTTGATAGGATAGCAGATTAGTCGGCTTATCAATCATGCCCAGCCCAAACATCATAGAGTTCAAAAACCCAGATTGTTCAAAAATCGCCAGCCAAATAATCCCTGCCGCCAAATCCGAAATACCTAAGGGAATCGTCCAGATATACAAAACCAAATCGCGCCCCTTTTGCATCCGTGCAACCATGGTTGCCATTAACAAAGCCAGCGCGAGTTGAACAGGAACAACCGCCGCCGCCAACAATAAAGTATTGCGCAGGGATATTGGGAATTTCCAGTATTCCACCACGGTGCGGAAATTATCCAGCCCAAAGCCCGCGTCGGTAAAAAACGCAGTCTGTGCCACCAGAACAAACGGATAGATGAAAAACAACCCCAGAAACGCACAGACAGGGGCGATTAAAATATAAGGTAAAATGCGGTTATTCACGGGGGAATCCAGCGTAAAAGCTATAAAAAAGAGCCCACACCAATGAATTAGGCGCAGGCTCTTTCAAATTATATCAAACTATTCAACAGGACACGCGCCAGATGAAGGCGCGTCAGGTGCCCAACACGGCGCACCTGTTTCCTTCATAATCGCCCGTAATGTGACCTTTTGTTCATCCAGCACGGTGCGGATGTCTTGACCACCCAGCACGATACGCTCAAAACTATCCACGAAAACGCGGTTGAAATCACCGCCCTTATCGCCCAGTCCTGCGGGCAGAAGCCCTGGATTGGCATCGGCAGAGCCACTCATTTTGGCAACCGCATTACCCGCAGCCTGAACAGCAGGGGGCAAATCGGACGGCAAATCCACATCGACAACGGGAAAGAAGTTCGTCGCCCGCAGGGTTGCGATTTGCGTCGCAGGTTCCAGCATATAAGCAACCAACGCCTTAGCCGCGTCCATATCGGGGGCGGTGCGAGGAATCGCTACACCAGCGAGTACGGGCATAAAACCACGTCCCGTGGGACCAGCAGGTGCAGGAAACGCCACGAAATCATTCGGGCGGTCGTTAAACGCTTGCGCCAAACGCGAGGTGTGATCAAACACTATCCAAGCATCGCCAGACAAAAGCTGCTCCTGCATAAAGGAAAAATTCGTTGATGCGGGATTGGTATGTTCCCACAGCTCGCGGAATTTTTCCCACGCAACAACGGCGCGGTCAGAGGCAAAAGTCCGCACGACTCCGTCGGTATAAGACGGATACAGATAGCCTTGGAAAAAGCGGTGTTTCAGCCCCTTTGGACCAGCAGGAAAGCCGAATTTCGCCTCGCCCGTAGCCTTATGCACATTGGCCGCCCATTGAATCAATTGGTCGTAAGTCAACGCGTCAATATCCGCGCCATCGGGCAGATATTCCAACGCCTTCTTACTGGCCGCCATGATATAACTGGCCTGCATCCAAGGGATATATTGCGGTGAATTCGTGCCGAGCATTGATAGATTGTTAAAGGTCGTGCTGGCAGAGGTCACACCCAGCCCGCCCAAATCCACCAAATCATCGGGGTTCATAGCCGAGAAATCCCCGTGCAACGCCCCCAAAACTCCGATAGAGCCTTTGCCCGCTTGCATTTCAGCCTGTAATCGGGTCAGCCATGGGCCACCGTCATTGGGTTGATAATCAATCGCTTCGCTATGTCCTTTTAGGACTTGTTCGCGCATCGCCTGCGCCTCTTCAATGGGTTTTGCTTGGGTTGACCAAAACAAAACCTCTGCACCCGCGGCACCAGCCGTTATGGTAAGGGTTATCGCCGTCAGCGCACCCGTAAGTTTATGGTTAAAAAACATGTTTATTCTCCTAATGTTGTTTTTTGAATGCCTTGCAAATAGGATAAATGCAAAAGCTATGCGATAAGTTGCCATAACGATGTATCAAAATCAAGGCAGTTTTTGCATTATTTTTAGGTTTTTTTCGCTAAATTTAGCGATTTATCAACAAATCGCACAAAATCAATACCCATTTGGGTTTTTATTTGGTAAGAGTAGCCTAAACGATTAACCTCTAAACGATTAACCTAATGTAAAGACCCTCTCATGCGCCCGCCTAACAGACCCAAACTTGAAACCGTGGCAAAGTCCGCGGGTGTTTCCACCGCCACCGCCAGCCAAGTGATGCGTGGCACCGGGCGTATATCGGAAAAAACCCGTGAGCGGGTTTTGCAAGCCGCACAGATTTTGCATTATGTTCCTGATGGTCGTGCCGCCGCTATGCGCACGGGGATGAACCGCGAAATCGGGTTTAGCATTCATCAAATATCCAATCCTTTTAATGCCGAGGTTATCAGTGGAGTCAGCGATTTTCTAGAAAACGAAGGCTATCTGGTGTCTGTCTTGGACAGCCGCAATGATGCCAATCGCCAAGGGCAGCATTTGGAGACTTTCGTGCGCAACGCCCGCGCTGGGGTTTTGTGGGTACCTGCGGTTGGCACTGCGCAAAAGCGGTTTGATTTGCTGGCGGCCTATAATATTCCCACGGTGACTTTCCTTCGCCGAGCCGATTCGTGTTTGTTTGACCATGTTGGGATTCGCAATGCCGAGGCTACCGCGCTGGCGACAAATCATCTGGCGGATTTGGGGCATCGTCATATTGCCTATCTGGGTGGCACGGATTTGACCGAGGTTCGCCAAGACAGAATCGCGGGTTATTGCGATACGCTGGGGCTGCGTGGCTTGGGCGCGGGAATCGTGTGGGATTCAGAGGATAATAAAGTCGCGGGGATGAACGCTCTGTTGGCGTTGTATAAGGCGCAACCGCATATAACCGCGGTTGTGTGTAACGGGGATATGGTGGCTTTGGGCGCGTGTTTGGCTTTGGCGCAATTGGGGCTGGTTGCCGGGCGCGATATGTCTATTATCGGCTTTGATGATATAGAGGATGCGGCCGTGGCAACCCCCGCGTTAAGCACTATGGCCGTGTCGCCCTATCAATTGGGGCGTAAGCTGGCACGGGTGATGTTAGAGCGGATAACCGACCCGACAATGCCCGTCGCCTGTGCCGAGGTTTCGGCAAAATTAATCCTGCGTGGGACGACTGGGAAGGTGCCTATTTGATGAAAAACCACGCTGACATTATTATTTTGGGCTCTGGTAACGCCGCCCTTTGCGCTGGTCTTGCCGCGATTGAACGCGGTGCGCGGGTTTTAATCCTTGAAAAAGCCGACAAAGAACTGGCGGGTGGCAATTCCAAATATACGGCTGGGGCAATGCGTTTCACCTATAATAATAAAGCCGATTTAATGCCTTTACTGGCAAATCCTACCGACCCGCGTTTGGCGAAAACCGATTTTTCCACCTATACCAAAACCCAATTCCAAACCGATTTGTTAAAGTTTAATGGCGGGCGAGAGCTCAGCCCCGAACAACATGCCTTGATTGATGATTCTTATCAAACGATGCTTTGGTTGGCGCAAAACGGTGTTAAGTTTGAACCCATTTACTCCCGCCAATCGTTTGAAAAAAACGGGCGGGCGGTGTTTTGGGGTGGATTGACTCTGGCAGCCAAAGGCGAAGGCGTCGGGCTGGTGGAGGCAGAGCTGGCGGTTTTCACGCAAAAAGGCGGGCAGATTTATTACGGATGCGAAGGCGTGGAATTGATTTGCCAAAATAACCGCGTTATTGGGATTATTGCACAAACCCCCGATGGCGTAAAAGAATACTTTGCCGATGCGGTTATCCTTGGCTCTGGCGGGTTTGAAGCAAGCACCGCCCTGCGCCAAAAATACCTTGGGGCGGATTGGGGACGGGCAAAAGTTCGCGGCACCCCGCATAATACTGGGCAAGGATTGCAGATGGCGCTTGCTCTGGGCGCACAGGAATATGGGTTTTTCCAAAACTGCCACGCTACGCCGATGGATTTATATATGAAGGATTTTGGCAATTTGAATATCCCGCATTTGGAACGCAAGAACTACCGCAAGATTTGTTATTTTCTGGGGATTATGCTGAATGCCAAGGGGCAGAGGTTTGTTGATGAAGGGATTGATTTCCGCAATTATACTTATGCTCAGTTTGGGCGGGCGATTTTACAGCAACCGAATCAGTTTGCTTGGCAGATTTTTGATGCCAAGGTGGCGGATTTGCTTTATGAAGAATATCGGTTTGACGATGCGCATTTTATTACAGCGGAGTGTTTGGATGATTTGATAGCACGGCTGGACGGGGTGGATTCGCACACCGCCACCCAAACGATTGCCGCGTTTAATGCCGCCGTGGATACGGGGCGGGCGTTTGACCCAACGATAAAAGACGGTAGGGCGACGCGGGGTTTGCCCTTGGCGAAATCCAACTGGGCGCAAGCCTTGGACACACCGCCCTTCACCGCCTATCCTGTGACTTGTGGCATTACTTTTACCTATGGCGGGCTAAAGGTGGATGAGAGTGGGGCGGTTTTGCGTCCCGATGGACGCGCGATTGCTGGGCTTTACGCCTGTGGTGAGCTGGTTGGTGGCGTGTTTGCAGAGGGCTATCCAGGCGGGTCTGGTTTGACCTCTGGCGCGGTGTTTGGCAGGCGGGCGGGGGCTGGTGCTGGGTTTTAGGGGTTAAGGATGAATGGTAATTTTTTGCCCTTTATCGCCAATAAAGCAGGGTGTAAATCGGCAGGTAGAGTCATTGGCTACGCCGCCTCAACGGGTGGTTGTTTCGCCCCCGTCATAAACGCCACGGCATCGGACATGCTATAATCTTTGGGATTAATCACACACAACCGCCGCCCCAAACGATGGATATGAATACGGTCAGCAACCTCAAACACATGCGGCATATTGTGCGAAATCAAAACAATCGGCAACCCCCGCGATTTCACATCAGCTATTAAATCCAGCACCTTTTGGCTCTCTTTTACGCCCAGCGCGGCCGTCGGCTCGTCCATAATCACAACGCGCGAGCCAAAGGCAGCAGCCCGCGCCACTGCCACACCTTGACGTTGCCCACCCGATAAAGTCTCCACGGCTTGGTTTATATTTTGAATAGTGGTTAGCCCAAGATCATTTAAATGCCGCCGCGCAATCGCTTGCATTTGTTTTTTATCCAAGGCACGAAACACCTGCCCCAAAATCCCCGCCTTGCGAATTTCACGCCCCATAAACATATTATCGGCAATGGACAGAGCAGGGCTTAACGCAAGGTTTTGATAAACGGTTTCAATCCCCGCTTTCCGTGCCTCCAAAGGCGAAGCAAACCGCACGGGTGCGCCGTTCATTAAAATTTCGCCCTCATCCACGCGAATCGCACCAGACAAGGCTTTTATGAGGGTGGATTTGCCCGCGCCATTATCGCCAATAACACCCAAAACTTCCCCGCCATACAGGTCAAAATCCGCGCCATCCAAGGCAACAACACGCCCAAAGTTTTTCACCAATCCACGGGCTTTTAATACCAGTTCCATTATGCCGAGACCTTTCGTATCCACTGATCAATCGCCACCGCGATAATAATGAGCCAGCCAATGGCAAAAACCTGCCATTGCACATCCAGCCCTGCTTGGCGCAACCCTGCCTCAAACACGCCGACAATCAGCGCACCGAATAGGGGTCCAAGGATAGAGCCGCGCCCACCAAACAAAGACACTCCGCCGATAACCACGGCGGTGATAGATTGCAAATTCGCCTCGCCAAAGGAATTGGGCGAAACAGAGCCAACACGACCAATAGACGACCATGCCGCCAGCGCACAAATCGCCCCCGCAACCATATAAACCGTGGTTAATTGGCGGTTTGTGCGGATGCCTGATAGCGTCGCTGCCTCTGCATCATCGCCGACCGCATAAACATGCCGCCCCCATGCGGTTTTATTCAAAACATACCACAGCACGGCAAAGGTCATAAACATCAGCACAGAGCCATAGGTGATTTTTGTCCCCCAAACCAAAAACCCTCCGCCGAAGAATTTTAATAAAGGCGCAATCATATCCACGTCTTGACTGCGGATGGATTGCGAGCCAGTCAGCAACCGATTGGTTGCCAGAAATATACTCCATGTTCCCAAGGTTACGATAAAGGGGGGTAGCTTCAGGCGTGCCACGAAAAACCCATTCAGCCCGCCACAGAATACCCCCAGAGCGAATCCCAACGCTATCGCCAAAGGCGTGGGTACGCCGATATGCACCGCCAGTTTGCCCATGATAACGGCGACCAGCACCATAATCGCGCCGACCGATAAATCAATCCCCGCGGTTAGGATAATCAAGGCTTGGGCGGCCGCCAGAATGCCGATGATGGAAACTTGTTGCAGGATAAGCGACATATTATACGGGTTAAAAAACCGCCCCCCGACAACAAAGCCAAACACCGCCAAGGATAGGAATAGGATAAAAACAGGTACGACCGTGGGATAGGCGTGAAGGAAATGCTGCAAACGTGCCAGCATCGTTCGGGGCGCGGTGTCAAAAGCGGCGGTTTTATCGGGGGAATTATGTGCCAAAGGATTTTGCATCGTTTTAGATTATCGGTTATTACGGAGTTTCAAATTAAATAAAAACAGCAGGGGCGACTTCCCGCCCCTGCCTTTATTTTATGACAGGCTTAACCCCAGCATTTTTTCAAACCCTCAGCCGTGGTAAGGCTTGGGATTCCACTGACGGGTTGGTCTGTAATCAGCTCTACCCCTGTGTTAAAGAATTCCAACCCAGGTGAATTTTGCGGTTTTGTCCCAGATTCAGCCCAAGTTTTAATGGCTTCCATACCTTTTGATGCCATCAGCAAGGGGAATTGCATGGCTGTCGCGCCAATCACACCCTCTGCCACATTTTGCACACCCGGACAACCACCATCAACCGACACGATTAAAACATCGTTCTCGCGCCCTGCGGCCTTTAGGGCTTCATAAGCACCCGCCGCGGCAGGTTCGTTAATGGTATAGACGACATTCACACCCGCATCAACCTGCAATAGGTTTTCCATCGCGGTGCGTCCGCCTTCTTCGTTACCACTGGTGACATCGTTGCCAACGATACGGGGATCGTCTTCATCCCCAATATCGGTTGGGTCTTTGATATCAACGCCAAAGCCTTGCAGAAAGCCGTTGTTACGCAGGTAATCCACGCTGACTTCTGCTGGGCTTAAATCCAGCATAGCGATTTTGGCATTGGCCGCATCCGCGCCCATTTTTGCATTTGCCCATTGCCCGATTAACTCGCCCGCCTTGAAGTTATCCGTGGCAAAAGTAGCATCGGCCGCATCGGCAGGATCAAGCGGAGTATCCAGCGCAATCACCAAAATACCACGCTCACGCGCCTGTTGCAAAATCGGCACAACGTCAGAGGTGGAGGCAGTGATAAGAATCCCATGCACGCCAGAGGCTATACAGCTCTCCACCGCCGCGATTTGGGTTTCGACATCGCCGTCCAGCTTACCCGCGAAGGTTTGCAATTTAATGCCATGTTGGGCGGCGGCGGCCTGTGCGCCCTCTTTCATTTTCACGAAAAACGGGTTGGTATCGGTTTTTGTAATCAAACAAGCCCCGATATCTTGCGCCAATACAGGGGCGGTCAGCCCCAGGGTTAAGGTTGCCCCAATCAGGGCGGTTTTCATTGTTTTTAACATTGTTTTCTCTCTTGTTAAGTTTAATATGGGACGCGAAATTGCCCCCCATTTTCAAACGCTAGTGTGAATGGGCGGGTGTGTCAAGTGCGTTTTTTATTTTTATTTGGGGGGAATGGTAATTTTTTTACCTTTTTTCCACTTTCCCCCTTGCAATATGTTTGATAAATCCCCTAAACTGCCCATTGGGGGGAAACCCTCACTTATTAAAAACTGCATAAAGGAGATTTGAAATGCATATAAATAAAACACTAGCAATCCTCGGCGCGACAGCCGTTTTTGCGACCGCCAGCCATGCCCAAGTGGATATGTCCGGCAAAACCGTGGAATGGACAATTCCATTTTCTGAAACGGGTGGCTCTGCCAAATGGGCGAACTTTTTCGCACCCCTGTTATCCGAAGCCCTGCCCGGCAACCCAACGGTTGTTGTGAATTTTCTACCTGGCGCGGGCTCTACCAAAGGCGCGAACTGGTTTCAACAGCAATCAAACGGCGATGGCACGGTTTTATTCGGCTCTTCTGGTTCAACCCAATTCCCCTATCTTTTGGGCGACCCACGGGTGAAATATGAATACAAAGACTGGAACCCCGTGATGGCAACAGGCACGGGCGGTGTCGCCTATCTGAACGCCAAAGATGGGGCGTTATTTGACGGCTCTGCCAACGCGTTGCAGGGCAAAGCCTTTATCTATGGCTCGCAAGGGGCGACGCGTCTTGATCTGGTGCCGTTATTGGCGTGGCAAATGCTGGGGATGAAGGTCGAGCCCGTGTTTGGTATTGAAGGTCGCGGCGATGGTCGTTTGATGTTTGAGAGAGGCGAAGCCACGATTGATTATCAAACCACCTCTGGCTATTTGGGCGGTTCTGCCCAACTGGTTGAGGCAGGAACAGCCGTTGCCATGATGACTTGGGGATCGCTGGATGCCAACGGTAATATCGTGCGTGACCCAACTTTCCCCGATATCCCAACCTTCAAAGAAGTCTGTGAAAAGACCGATGGATGTGAAACAAAGGGCGAGGCTTGGGATGCGTGGAAAGCGTTTTTCGTGGCTGGATTTCCATCACAGAAAATCGCGTTTTTACCCAAAAACACCGACCAAGCCGTTATTGATACTTTCGTGAAGGCTTTTGCCAAGGTGAAAGCTCGCCCCGATTTTGCTGAGATTTCGGCAAAACACGTGGGCAAATACCCGATGTATGTTGGCGGGGAGGCAGAAACTGCACTGGGTGTGGCAACAACTGTTCCCGCGTCGGCAAAAACTTTCGTAACCGATTGGTTGCGTGATGCATACGGTGTGGAATTTAAGTAAGGGTTTTTAAACCCGTAAGCCCAAACCTCGCCAGATTTGTCTGGCGGGGTTTTTTGCAAGATTTTTTTATTGTATCCGAAAGGAGCGGTTTCATGGACATTTTTATCCAAGCCATACCTGCGTTGTTGGAGGCTTTTGCCCTCATCGGGCAACCCGTCGTTCTGGGCTATCTGGTATTGGGTGTGGTGATGGGGCTGTGTATTGGCGTGTTTCCCGGGCTCGGCGGGATTGTCGGATTGTCGTTATTGTTGCCGTTTATGTTTGGCATGGACCCGATTTTGGGACTGGCATTGATGATTGGCATGGTCGCGGTCGTGCCAACCTCTGATACTTTTGCCTCTGTTTTGATGGGGATTCCTGGCTCTTCCGCATCGCAAGCCACGGTGCTGGATGGTTTCCCTTTGGCGAAAAAAGGACAGGCGGCGCGTGCCCTATCCGCCGCCTTTGCGTCATCGTTATTCGGTGGGCTGATGGGCGCGTCCTTTCTTACCATTTTTATTCTTGTCGCGCGGCCGATTGTGCTATCCTTTGGTCTGCCAGAGCTGTTGATGATGACTATTTTGGGTCTATCCATGGTGGCGATTTTGGCTGGGCGTGTGGCGATAAAAGGGATTGCCGCGGCGGGTTTGGGCATTATGCTCGGCACGATAGGCGAGTCTGATGCGGGTGGTAGCCTACGTATGGCCAGCTATGACATTCCGTATTTGACCGATGGATTTAAGCTGGTGATTGTCGGTTTGGGGATTTTTGCCATACCCGAAATCATTGCCCTCCTACGCCAAGATCGCGCGATTTCGCGGGTATCCATCCTTGGCACGGGTTGGCTGGATGGGATAAAGGATTGGTGGCAAAATATCTGGCTATCGCTGCGCTGTTCTATCATTGGCGTGGTTGTCGGGGTGATTCCTGGGCTGGGCGGTTCGGTTGTTGATTGGATAGCCTATGGGCATACCGTGCAATCCACCAAGGATAAATCGGGGTTTGGCAAAGGCGAGATTCGCGGGGTTATTGGACCAGAAAGCTCTAACAACGCCAAGGAAGGCGGCGGGCTGGTGCCGACCCTTTTGTTTGGGATTCCGGGCTCTGGCTCTATGGCGATTTTTATTGGCGCGGTTGCGCTTTTGGGAAGCGGTTCAATAGAGGTTGGCCCCAACATGTTAAAAGACAATTTGAATTTCACCTATTCCATTGTTTGGCTTTTGGCACTGGCAAATGTGGTTGGCACGGTGCTGTGTATTATTGCCACACCGATGATTGCCAAGATGACAACAATACGATTTACCCTTATCGCGCCGTTTTTGTTTATGCTGATTTCCTTTGCCGCCTTTCAATCGGGGCAGAGCTTTGGCGATTTGGTTGCCTTGTTTGGCATTGGCTTGCTGGGGATTTTCCTGCGCCGATTTGATTGGTCGCGCCCCGCGTTTTTGATTGGCTTTGTCCTATCCGAACCCGTTGAAAAATTTACTAACCAAGCCTTTCAAATCGCGCGGTTTCGGTTTCGGGATGGGTTTGATACGGGCATAGAATATATCTTTAGCCCGATTGTCATTGTTCTTATTATTATCACGGTTTTATCCGTGGTGCTGGGCTTACGCCAAGCCAAATCAATTCTGGCAGAGGGCGAAGTGCGCTCTGGTGGCAAACGCGCGCCTTTCGTGTTTTTGGCGGTTATTATGAGCTATCTTATCGCCGCCTATTGGAACGCCGCACTGATTAATGACCGTTTAATCGGTGATAAAATCATCCCGATGGTGATTGCTGGAATTGCTTTAGTCTGCTGTGTTTTGATGATGATAAAAATGATTCGCGCCCCCGAATCAGACCCTATTTTTGCCGATAGAGACTATGGTGCGGATGCCTCCACTGGGCACGGGCTTTGGTCAACACTGGCGTGGTTTGGCGGGTTGTTGGTGATGAGCGGACTGTTCGGATTTATCCTAGCACTGGGTGTGTTTTTAATTGGATTCTTTCGCCTGCGGGCGGGGTTAGGCTGGCACCGCACGATACTTTTATCCCTATTAGGGATTGCTTTTATTTGCTTTATGGCGTGGGTGTTAAATCGCGATTTTCCCCCTGGTCTGTTACAAAATTACCTTACCTTGCCTTGGCCTTTGGGAGGACCATAAAAATGAATCCGCCAAACTATCATCCGCAAAAACATATCCCGTGTTTGTTTATGCGTGGGGGGACTTCGCGTGGGCCTTATTTTAATCGCGGTGATTTACCGCAGGATTTGACGGCTTTATCACGAGTTTTAATCGCGGCGGTGGGGGCGGGGCATCCGCTCAATATTGATGGGATAGGCGGTGGCAATCCAGTAACAACAAAGGTTGCGATGTTATCAAAATCGAGTGATAGCTGGGCGGATATTGATTATTTCTTTGCCCAAGTCGCGCCCGATAAACCGTCTGTAGATTACGCCCCGACCTGTGGCAATATCCTATCCGCCGTTGGACCAGCCGCCCTAGAAATGGGATTAGTGGAAATGGCGGGCGACACAACACCTATAAAAATCCTCAGCACAAACACTGGTGCACGGATAGAGGCAATTGTGCAAACCCCCCTTGTCGCGGGCGAGCGGGTGGTCAATTATGCTGGCACGGCAGAAATTGCGGGGGTGCCGAATACCGCCGCACCCGTGATTTTGAATTTTATGGATGTTGTCGGGTCTAAAACAGGACACCTGTTTCCCACGGGCAAACCGATGGATATGATTGATGGAATTGCCCTGACTTGTATTGATGTCGCCATGCCGATGGTGATTGGACGGGCGTGCGATTTCGGTATAACAGGCTATGAAACACAGGCAGAGTTAGACGCGAATTCCGCCCTATTCGCGCGGTTTGAACCCTTGCGGATTAAGGCAGGGATGATGATGGGTTTGGGCAATGCCGATACGCTGGCAAAATCGGTTGTGCCGAAATTCGCTCTGCTGGCAGAACCGCAAAAAGACGGCGCGGTGGCGGCTCGGTATTTTATGCCTTGGAAGACGCATCCGTCCTATGCGGTAACGGGGTCTATCTGCACGGGTGCGTGTTTATTGGCGCAAGGTACGGTGGGTGCGGGGGTGGCGCGACTGCCACAAGGAAACCCCGCACAGATAAAAATAGAACACCCAAGTGGTTTGATTGATGTCGTATTTGATTATAGCCAAGTGGGCGGGTTTTCTTTGCACTCGGCGGGGTTATTGCGCACGGCACGGAAATTATTTTCAGGGGATATTTGCATTCCAGCAAACGCGTGGGAAGACGGATGTTAGAGCTTTTCTCGCTCGCCCAGATTGACCAGATGAGCTGGGCTACCATTGTGTTAATCTGTTTTATCGCCCTAACAACCGCGGCAATCCACGGCGCAACAGGCGTGGCTGGCGGGTTTTTATTAACCTCAGCCTTGGCGCTGGTGATTGGCGTAAAACCGATAGTCCCCGTGGTCAGCGTGGCGTTGTTAATCAGCCATTCCACACGGGCTCTGTTAAATAGTGGGGCGTTCGATCGCAAAGTTTTCCTCAGCGTTACCCTGCCCGCTTTGCCCTGTATATTGGTGTTTGCCTTGTTATACGGCAGAATGTCCGCCCCCGTTATCGCGGTGTTTTTGGGCGTGGTGATTTTGGCGTCCATCCCCCTGCGCTATTGGGCGGCATCACGGCAAATCAAAGTCAGTAAAACACAACTGGGCGCGGCGGGCGCGGTTTATGGCACATTATCGGGCGCGAGTATTGGCGGCGGAATGCTGTTGGTGCCGTTTTTATTGGGCTATGGCTTGCGTAAGGAGGCTTTTGTGGCAACCCTAGCCGTGATTGCATTGACCACGAATATCGTCCGAGTCGGGGTTTATGGCACGACCGATTTGCTCAGCGGTGGGTGGTTTTTATTGGGGATTTTGGTGGGATTAATGACGATACCAGGCAACTGGTTTGGGCGGTCTGTGTTGCGACGGATAAGCAATAAACGCCACGGAGTCTTTGTGGATATTTTATCCCTGCTGGGTGGATTGAATTTTTTCTGGCTGGCGTGGCAGGGGTAGTTTTGGTTATCATCGCCTCATCAAAAGGGAATTCACTTGTCGCTCTGTCCCCTAACCCGCATTAAGATTGCGTTTCCACAAACCCTTATAAAGCCGCAAATGAAACGGCGCGAATTTCACAAATTCATCAAACAAAAACAATGAAAAAACCCATAAGGCAGGCAGTTCCAAAACCAAAATAAACAACGCGGTCAATGGAACTTTCACCAGCCATTGCGAGCCGATAAAAATATTCATGACATAAACGGTATCGCCACCCGCCCGCAATGTATTTCCGCAAATCGCATTAGAACCCTTGGGAAAAGGCAAAAGCACAAGAATGAAAATAAAACTGAAAACCACCATTTGGGTTTCGGGCTGTAATTCGCTGTAAATCCAACCTGACGACAGGCAAACACCAGCATAAACCGCCGATACTAACCCCGCCGCTATAAAGGCGCGTCGCCAAGCAAGGCTTAGAAAACTATCCAAATCATCGCTGGTATGGTCTTTACCCAGTAATTGCGCGACAAAAATCCCAGTTGCTTGCGACCACGATATGCCAATCGTGCCGACAATATGAATCCAAGGGAAAATCAAGGTCATCGCCGCGAATTGATATATGCTCATATTCGCATAGAGAAGCACGCAAACATGATTCGCCGATGTCGCGCTGATAAATGTCGTGGCAATCGGTAATGAGAATATAAAATGCTTTTTCAATGATGCGGTAAAATTGCCCGCCTGCCAGCCAACCACGCCGATAAAGGCGCGATCCAACTGATAAAACCGCAGGGCAAGATAAATCAGCTGTATCACGGCGGCGATAGCACTGCCGATTGCCGCACCCGTAAGCCCCAACGCTGGAAATCCAAACAGCCCGTGAATCAAAACGATGCTAATAGCGATATTGATTGGCAAGGACAGAAGATGGCTATAAAACGGCATTTTTGTATGCCCGCACCCGTTAAAATGGCTGGTCAGGCATAGCGCCACCGCTTGACAGGCGATGACAATCGTAAAAACGTTTAGATAGCTTTTGGCTTGCTGTGCCATCGATTCCGAATGGGCAAACCTATCAATAATGGGCGCACTGATTATCCAAAGAATCAACAGCCCCAATAGTGTTACCGCCAGATTTATTGCCAAACCGCAATAAAAATTAGTCTTTAGGGATTTGGGCGAGGCAGAGCCAAAGGCTTGGGCGATGCGAATCTGCGTCGCGTTTGAAAATGAAAAAATGATACCAGCCAGCAGCCCCACCAAAGCACCAGCAAGCCCCATTGCCGCAAGAGCTTCTTCGCCAAGGGACGACACAAGATAGGCATCAATGACGACAATACCTTGTATCATAACGGTATTCATTGCCAAAGGCCAAGCCAGCATGAAAATATCGCGTGTATTGGGGATGGGGGCTGATTCGGTTTGCATATTATTCAACACCTGTGTGGGTAAGCGCCGTTATGATACCGCGCAATTCACCAAGCCCTTTTAAACGTCCAATCGCTGGATATCCGGGCTGTGTTTTGGCACAAATATCCGTTAAAATTGCTTGCCCATGGTCGGGGCGATAGGGGATGGTGTGGTTGCCTCGCCGCGTCTCCTCGTTCAGCAGGATTTTAATGATAGCAACCATATCAATCGCGCCGTCAATATGTCCGCTTTCATGGAATGTCGGCGGGGTTGTATTTGAATCACGCGTGATATTGCGCAAATGGACGAATCCCACGCGTCGCACAAAGGTTTCCAGCAAATGTGACAAATCGGTTTTCGCATTAACCCCAAGCGAACCCGTGCAAAAGGTCATGCCGTTGGCGGGGCTATCAACGGCTGAAAACAAGTTTTTATAATCATCATGTGTTGACATAATACGCGGCAGACCCAGCAGTGAAAACGGCGGGTCATCGGGATGAACGCACATTTTTATACCGTGTTTTTCTGCCACGGGGATGATTTCGCTTAGAAAATCAATCTGGTGCTGGCGTAATTTATCCGCCGAAATCCCATCATACCGCGCCAAGCTCTCTGCCAGTCCAGCAAGATCATAGCCTTGCTCTGCCCCGGGCAGACCCAGCAATATGGTATCGCTGAGTTGCTTTTTGCCCGAAGTGGTCAATCGCGTGTAACGCGCAGTTGCCGTTTCAACAATCGCGGGTTCATAGTCATTTTCGGCGTTTGCCCGCCCCAAAATAAACAAATCAAAAGCCGCAAAATCAATCGCGTCAAAGCGCAAGCAAGTGCCACCATTGGGCAAAACATAGGCGATATCGGTACGTGTCCAATCCAAGACTGGCATGAAATTATAGCAAACGATGCGAATATCGGCATTCGCTAAATTGCGCAGGCTTGCTTTGTAATTTTCTATATGGTCGCGCCATTCGCCACATTGCAATTTTATATCTTCGGAGACTGGCAGGCTCTCAACCACATCCCAACGCAACCCACTGGGTGTTCCATCGTTAAACTTGCTGATGGTATTTTTGCGCTTTTCAATCAAAGCACTTGACCAAACCGTGCCATTTGGCACGCCGTGCAAGGCGGTAACAATACCAGCCGCGCCCGCTTGGGCAATATCATTCAGGGTTACGGGATCGTCTGGCCCGAACCAGCGCCATGCGGGTTTCATAGGATAGCCTTATTGACAAGGTGTGTGTGATTTGATAGTTTTATCATATTAAGCACAATACAAACAGTAAAGAAAGGTGTCTTTCATGTCTTCATTCAAAAGAGTCCAAACAGGCAGCGGGGTCAGTCGGCAGGTGCTTGCTGATAGCCCAGAATTGATGCTCGTCTCGTTCCAATTCGAAAAAGGCGGGGTTGGCGCACAGCATAATCATCCCCATGTCCAGTCAACATTCGTTAATGAAGGGCGTTTCGTTTTTTCCATAGACGGCAAGGAAATGGAGGTATCCAAAGGCGATAGCTTTGTCATACCATCCAATGCCATGCACGGTTGCACCTGTCTTGAAGCGGGCGAGCTGATTGATTGCTTCACACCGCGACGGGACGATTTTCTTTGATTGATTAAGAAAACAGCGTGCCACCATTGATGTCTATATTTGCCCCTGTGATAAATGACGATTTCTCGCCCGCCAAATAACAAACCAAATCGGCGATTTCCTCGGGGCGACCTTCACGTTTCAGCGGAGTGATATTGGCAACATGTTTGCGCACTTCGTCTTTGGTATGAACATTGTGAAAATCGGTATCAATCATACCTGGGCAGAGTCCATTTACGCGAATATCAGGGCCCAGTTCCTTGGCCAAACCGCGTGTCATATTCATCACCGCAGCTTTGGCGGCGGCATAAGCCACCGCGCCCGGACCACCGCCATCACGGCTGGCTTGGCTGGCAATGTTAATAATCGCGCCTTTGTTTAAGTGCGCAAGCGAGGCTTGGATAGTCATAAAAACCGAAGTCAAATTAAGGTCTATCACTGTTTGCCAATGGTCAAAAGACATATCGGCGATTTTATGGCGACCGACCAGCCCGCCAGTATTATTCACCAGAATATCCAGCCCGCCAAAGTCTTTTACGGTTTTGGCAACCAGTGCGTCAACATCGCCCCGCTTAGTTAAATCGCCTTGCAGGGCAAAGGCCTTACCACCCGCCTGTGTAATTTCGCGCACCGCGCTGTCTGCGCCCGCATTTGAGGAATGGTAATTGATGGCGATGTTCGCACCCTCTGCCGCCAGACGCATAACGCAAGCGCGACCAATATCACGACCGCCCCCTGTTACAATGGCTGTTTTTCCTGTTAGTTTCATATTGTTCTCCTTTCCAAGAGGTTTATTGATTATGGGCGTTTATCGCCCGACATCGAATGATTTAGGCACAACGACCTTAAAACTGCGTTCCTCGGCATCGGTAAAATACAAATCACAATCATAGCCCTGATCATCAAGAAAGCTGAAAATCCGCGTTGGATTGTCCAGCGAATAGGGTACTAAAAGCGTGGCGATTCGTTGCCGCGTTGCCGATGGGAATTTCGCGTTAAGGCAGGTGCTGACGGGCAGACCTTTATAGTCTTCTGGATTGATATTTTCAAACCCAGTTTTTTGGGTGATGGTCGCGCCCCCTGCCTCTGACCACAGGAATTGCCCGTAAAATCCCGCTTGTTTGCCACGATAGCGAAAGCTGGATGCGCCCAATTCCATCGGTGCGTTGGCATGAAGCAACCAGTCAATTTCCACTGGCGCAGTCGCGTCAATTTGATCAACAAAGACAAAATAACTGTTATTAACAAAATACACATCACGCAAAACTTGTGTGATTTCAGGGCAGAGCGATTGATAGGCAGCCGTCGCATCGCCCCTGATAAAAATATGGTCATCGCGCGTCTCTGCCGTGATAATTTCGCCACAAGAGCGAATTGCCTTTGCCTTATCTTTGCCAGCATACTGCCCCTGCCCATTGATGAGAATCGCGTTTTTTGAACGGGTTTGCCGTCGCCAATTTTGGTGCATGTCGGAATTAAAGGCAACATAATACCCCGATTGAATTGCCAAATCCTCGCCAAAGCCCGCCAGACAAAATGCGTTTTGGTCGCCGTGGCTATGGCTGATAGAGCCAAAGGACGATGATTTCATAACAAACTGAATATGCTGATTTGGTACATCCATGCGGTGCTGAATTGCAACCCAGCCCACGCCTTTGAACCAGCGCAATTTATCAATATCGCTGGGCGATTCTGCCGTGATAATATCAAAATCGTGCTGATAGACCAATTCATCAAAATTAAAATCCCACCAGCCCCAATTGTAAAACGCCTTTTCTGTGCCTGTATCATTGCGTTTGATTTCATCATAATACCACTGGTAGGCGGTATTGCCCGTAACCCCTGCGAATTGCCGCAGATTATAGCCGATTTTTAAACTGGGCAAATCGCCCATTGTGCTGTCATCGCCAAAGGTCGCACGGCGGGTATCGGGCGATTTTGTATAAAGCGCGAAATCGCCGGTTTTTTGGAAAAACGGACGTTGGTATAAATCAATACCAGAAAAAGATTTCAGTAAATTCGCGGCATCAATCAGATAGGCCATGCCCGTCATCCAGTAATGCGGCCCCTCAGCCCAACCACCATCCGCGTCACCCCAAGGCGAATAAACAATGGCAAGGAAATCAATGGAATAATCCAGCCAGTCCTGTGCTTCTGGTATATCATCCAGCAAGGCTATGGATGCGGGAATTAAGACTGCCGATACTGCCCGCACGGCGTGGCTGTCGTAAGGGAAAAGCTGGATATTGGCATTGCGGATAATATGGTCGGCGGTTTCCTTTGTGCGGGTGTAAAGTGCATCGCGCACGGTTGTGCGTTCCTTGGCGGATAATTCGTCATACAGCCAATCATACCCCCAAGCCAGCGCAAGATTAACGCGAAACGCCCACTCATCAGTATAACTACGCGAGGTCGTACCTGCTGGATTCCAACTGGCGGCGGCCAGCAGCCATTTTTTGGCACGGGCAATCATGGCTTTGTCTTCGCTGATTTTTCCACCGACCGCCAGATGGCGAATTGCGTATAAAAGCTCCTGCAAGTCAATATACGTTTGTCGCCATATCGGGGCAACACGCTGATGATTGGGATAGCCTGCTGGCTCTGCCATAACATCCACATCCATCCAAGGGCGCACTGATTTTTCAAAAAAGACATCCCAAGTGCAGTGGTTTGGATTGTCCGCAAGATCCTTGCGGAATTGTTTTATCTTATCATTGGATAGCCAAAGGCGCGGGCGGGATTTATCGATGGATTTATATCGGTTTGTGCGGGAGGGTAGGGGAGTTTGGGGCAGGTTTTTATCAACGGTAAAGCCGCGTGTTTTGCTCCACTGCGTGATTGGCTTTTGCGTTTTGCCATCACAAACAGCATAGCTCCAATGGTAATCGCCAGCATCCAGCGGGGTATCAAGGGTAAAGAAATTCAGCGCAATATCGGTGTAAATTTGTGTGTCCTTGGCGGGGAATTTCGCACTTTGCGATATACGCAAGCAATACCGCGCTTCGGATTCTATCACAGGCAACCATGTAAATCGTGGTGGATTTTCGCTGACCTGCGTATCATCGGGCGCGTAGGGGATATTCAACCGCCCCGCCCGTGGTTCATCCAAATGCTGTAAATCTTTGCCACTTGGCATTATGCGTCTCCGATTTTCAAATACGAAAGGCGCGGTAAAAAAACCGCGCCCTTCAAAGTTTTAACTTGGCGTTTTAGCTGCCATATTGACGGTTATAGGCCGCCTGCATTGCGGTTAGAACATCCTGCAAGCCCATTTTATTAAGCGTTGCAATATAGTCATCCCAATCTGCCTCTACATCGCCCGTGCCAAGAATCCAAGCCTGTTGGCGTTCTAACATATAGGTAAGAAGAGAGCTCCAGTATTTGTCATAGACAGCCTGTTCGTCCGAATTCATAGAAACGCCCAAAAACTGGTCTATCAGGTAATCGCCTTCATCATAAAGGGCAATCCCCTCAAGCGCAACCTTGTTTGACCATTGGCGTTCGTATTCATAATCTTGGAAATAGCCACGTTGGATTTGCGCACCAACGGCATAAAGCTGTGAATTCACGGGGCGCGTGATATCAATGCCAGATGCCAAGAATGTTGGCTGACCATTGACCATTTCCCAATGGATACCCTCTACACCGAAGTTGTGCAAATTGCGCCCTTCGGGGGAAAACCAGAAATCAAAGTATTTGATAGTCTCAACGGGGTGCTCATTGGTATGTCCCATTGCCCAGCCATCGGGTTTGATTGGAATGCGGCGATGCTCTTCCATGCGAACACCCGAAATGGATGCAGGTGGTGCGATGGCTTTGAAAGCAAATCCGGGCACGAGTTCCTTTAGCGAATCGTTATACCCTGATGTTGAAGCAAACCAGTCATGCGTCATGCCACCCAGATTTTCGGATAGCAAAAACTCGCGTGAGGATGACCCACGGGTAAAAACCTCTGCGTCAATCAGACCTTCTTCATACCATTTTGCGATATTTTTGATGCCTTCGCGATATCCTGTTTCAGAATACCCATGCGTGATTTTGCTGTCTTTGACATAGAAATCATGATAGGTGTCAGACCCAGAAGACCGTCCATCCCAAAGCGTCACAAGGCGCAAGACTTCCTGCCATTGGCGGGCGAAAAACGGTACTTCGTCTTTTTTACCATTGCCATTGGGGTCGCCATCGCGGAACGCGGTTAAAACAGTGTGTAGCTCGTCCACGGTTGTCGGTGATTCAAGACCAAGCGTATCAAGCCAATCTGTCCGCATAAAATACGCCCGTCCATATTTACCATCGGGGAAATAGGGGATGTAGTAAAGATGACCATCGGCGCTGGTTGCCGCTGATTTCAGCTGCGGGCGTTCATCAAAGAACGCTTTCAGGTGCGGTGCGTGTTCGTCAATCAAATCTTCCAGTGGCAGAAACGCCCCTTCAGGTCCGTATTGAAAAACAAAATCCTTGACATTGCTACCCGCAACGATATTGGGAATCTCGCCCGTGGCCAGCATTAAGTTCAATGCCTTTTTGCTGGATTCATCATTTTTACCGGTTGTTTGGTCAATCATGTGAATGCCTGTAAGCTCGCGGGCTTTGATTTCCACAGGCCAATCTTCTTGATAGCCCGGGTATTGTTTGGCGTGCATGTGAATTGTCAGCTCAAGTGGCTCTTTCACAATGCGACTGTCTTGCGCGAATAGCGGGGCGGCAGCTACGCCTACACCGACCACAAGCGCGGTTAAAGTTGGTAATTTACGCATAGGTTTCTCCTTATTATGCAGTGTCATTCCCCCCGCGACATTTATCTAGTGAAAACGATGCGGTGAAAATTTATAGAAGACCCATTATGCAAAGTTTGGGGTGAAAAACAAGCCCGTTAGCTATAACAATGGGCTTTTTTGGAAAAAAAACGCATTTTTAGTCGTTATTGGCACTATTAGATAGGTAGCCCTATTCTTTAACGCCGCCCATCATGATGCCTTTGTTAAAATATTTTTGGATAAAAGGATAAAACAATAGGACGGGTATAATTGAACACACGATAATGGCAGAGCTAACGGTTTCATAGGAATAGGCCGCACCGATAAGCGTATTTGAAAATTCTTCTGTGTCTTGAAGCTCTGTAATAACATGGCGCAAATAAACCTGAAATGGGATTTTATCGGGGTCTTTCAGTAAAACCATAGCCCAGAAAAATCCGTTCCATCGTGCAACCACGCAAAACAAAACGATTGTAGCAATGGCGGGTTTGGCTAGGGGGATATAGACTTTGGTCAGCACTTGCCATTCGTTTGCGCCATCCATACGTGCGGCTTCTTCAAAACTGCTGGGGATAGCCTCAAAGAAATTACGCAACAAGATAATGTTAAACCCATTGACGGCAAACCCGATGATAATGCCAAAATAGCTATCCAGCAATCCAAGGTCGCGCATATTAAGAAAAAACGGAATCAGACCAGCATTGAACCACATTGTAAAGGCCACCATTAAATTCCAAAATCGCCGCCCGTAAAGCTGTGGTTTTGACAGAGCATAGGCACCTGGAATGATTAACAGCATGCTCATCATTGTGCCACCAATCGTATAGATAAAGGTGTTTTTATAGCTTATCCAGAAGTCGGGATCTGCCAGCGCGTATTGATAGGCGGCAAGGGTTGCCTCTATCGGTGTTATCACGACATTACCCGCCGCCGCTTGGAATCCTGATGAAAACGACACTGCGATGATGTAGATAAACGGGTAAAGCGCGGCTATGGTGAACATGCCAACCAAGAACATGTTAATATAGACGAAAGTCTTATCGCCGCGTGAATATAGGTTCATATTGGTGCTCATATCATTCCCCCTACCACAGCGATGTACGCGAATAGCGTTTTGAAATACTGTTTGCCAGCATCACCAGGACAAAGGCAACAACCGCGTTAAACAGACCAGCGGCAGAGGCAAAGTCATACTGCCCGCCTTCCAGCCCTTGGCGGAAAACGAAGGTGTTTATCACATCGGCGGTTTGATAGGTTGCGGGTTGGTATAGCAAGATTATCATCTCAAAGCTGACTTCTAATAGGTTGCCAATACGAATCAGTAGCATGATAATGATGGTTGGCAGGATTGACGGAAGGGTGATTTTCCATATCATCTGCCAGCGCGAGGCACCATCGACAACGGCGCTTTCATATAAAGTAGGGCTGACCCCAGCAATCGCCGCAAGATAGATAATGGAGGAAAACCCAGCCTCTTGCCAAATGGTAGAGCCAATAAAAATAGGGCGAAACCATTCGGGCTTGGTAAGGAAATAAATAGACTCAATGCCAAACCAGCCCAAAAATGTATTCACCACGCCAGAGGACGGGGAAAAGCCAGCTATGACAATCCCCGCGATAATCACCGCCGATATGAAATGGGGCAGATAAACGATGGTTTGCGCGACACGTTTGAACAGCGGGCGTAATATCTCGTTAAACATTAACGCCAGCAAAATAGGCATGGGAAAGCCGATGAGCAAAGAGAAAAAACTGATAACCACGGTGTTTTTCACAGCTCGCCAAAACTGATCGTTGCCGAACAGGGTGTAAAAATGCTCAAAGCCAATCCAAGGGCTGGCGGCGATGCCTTTGAACACACTGTAATCCTTAAAGGCAATTTGCAGCCCGTACATCGGTTTATAAAGGAATACCAGTAACCAGACGATTGTCGGTATCAACATTAAATACAGTTGCCAATCGCGTTTTACGGTATCAATCGCCGTGGCAAGGGCGCGGGCGATTCGCGTTGTTTTCGGTGAATCGTTCATACTTTGACATCCTGCCCAGCAAAGGCGGCACCCGATTCGCCATCAAAAACACGGATTAAATCTGGCTTTATGGTGAATCCTGTTGTTTCATAAAGCGCGGCAATATCGCGATCGGTTTCGGCCTTCATCATAAATGGCTCGCCAGCCAGCGTTGAATGCAAAAGTGCCTCTGACCCCAATGTTTCAACCAAATCAATTTCCAGCTTGATTTGCCCAGTCGCTCCCTTTGCGCCCTTCGCACCCTTGCGCACGGCAATCACATATTCGGGGCGAATACCAATAATAACCTCTTGCCCAACGGCATTTTGCAAATCTTTCAGGGGTGCCAGTTGCAAGTCTTGGTTTTCAATCACCGCCACTGGCCCCGATTTGCCGGACTTCAGTGTTGCCCGTATTTGGTTCATGGGGGGTGAGCCCAAAAACCCCGCCACGAAAGCGTTTGTTGGATTTAAAAACAGCTCCATCGGTGTGCCGACTTGTTCAATATTCCCATCATTCATAACCACGATACGGTCGGCCAAGGTCATCGCCTCGACTTGATCATGGGTTACGTAAATAGAGGTTACGCCCAGCCGTTTATGCAGACGTTTAATTTCGGCGCGCATTTGCGTGCGCAATTGTGCATCAAGATTGGATAGCGGCTCGTCAAACAAAAACACCTTAGGACGGCGGACAATCGCACGCCCCATGGCGACCCGTTGGCGTTGCCCCCCCGAAAGATCGGCAGGGCGGCGTTCCAGATAGGGGGTAAGCCCCAGTATTTCGGCAACCTCGGTGATGGAATTGCTGATATTTTGCTTGCTTTCTCTGCGAATCCGCAGACCAAACGCGATATTATCGGCGACATTCAAATGCGGATAAAGCGCATAGTTTTGGAACACCATCGCAACATCGCGGTCTTTTGGCGCAATGCGATTCATAACGCGATCGTCAATGGACAGCGTGCCATCGCTGATTTCTTCCAGTCCAGCAATCATCCGCAGAGTTGTTGATTTACCACAGCCCGACGGCCCGACTAAAACGACAAATTCTTTCTCAGCGACTTCAATGTTGATACCATGAACAACTTCAACGGTGCCATAGCGTTTAGTGATATTGTAGAGCGAAACTCCGGACATTTGGTTTCCTTAAAATAGGGTTTGTGAGTTATGATGGTATATTAGGTTTTATATGTCAAGACAAAAAACAAAATAAAAAAAACATAGGCGTGGGTAGTGGCGGTGGAGTAAGACGAGTTCTAACTTGTCTCTTTGTGTCGTGAATACATAAATTTTCTAAATTAATTCTCTTTTTGATTGAATGCCTCTTGACGCGACCTATCATCTTGGCTAGGGTTTTAGCCAATTGCACGCGAAAGGTAGGTAGGCTATGACACAAACGCCCCAAGAATGGTTGGTATCCCTTTTTTCCAAACACGATTTGGAAAAGGCAGATGGGCGTGCGTTGTATAAATATCGCACCAATGATACGGAATTTGCTGCCCTTAAAAGGGTTCTTAAAACTCACGCCGAGCATCGGCTCTGGAATAAGCTGTTTGTTTTGTATGCGGCCGAATGGTGGCGGCGATATTTTGATGGGGGTCATTGGGCGTGGCAGCCTATTTTTGATTCTTTAGAACTGTACGATATTACCATACCGCAACGAAATAATATTATTGAGGACGGCTTGGAAGGTTGGAAAAGACCTGTGTATCAGGTTAATAATCGGCGTGAATTTTTGGCGACTATTGTCATTGAAGGCGGTCTGCCAATACAAACCGTTGAAAAAGACGGTTGGCTTAAAAGGGTATTGTACGAGTCTTTTCGTGTATATTCTCAAGCGATGCAACGGTATCAGGGGCGAGTGGTCGTCTTGGTTGAACATCAGGCGCAGAGGATCCCTATCCCAAAGACTATGCAGCAAGATGAAGTTTATTATCTGCTGGGCGATATTGTTGTAGAGCTGGCGCGTTTGAAACAAACACACCAGTTGGGCGATGTGCAGTCGCCAATAGAAACCCTTGATGCGCAAAACGAAAGCTGGCGTGATGCTTTCCCCTTACCGATAGACACGGACGAGGGCTGGGCATTTATTAACGATTTGCTATCCGAGGTTGCCCGCGCCACGCCTGCACCTTTGTTAAAATATCCGTTCCAAGCCCGCCGCGTGTTAAAACAAACCCCGCAAGGCTGGGCGTTATCCGCAGACATTACACTGCCTGAAACGGCATCAATAGAATCGTTGGGCTTGTCTGAAAATGATAAGGCAAATCTGCTATCACGGATGCAAGTTTCAGTGGAAACCTCTTTGGGGGTGAAAAAACGTTTTGCCACTGCCTATAAAACATCGCGGGAAGATAAAAGCGTTCTTAGATTCTCTGACATGCCCTTATCCTTATTGGATAAGGATGCCACTGCTGATATAAACCTTTGCCTGTCGGCAGAAGAACCCATTATACTGCCCATGACAAAGGGTGAAGCATTAGAAGACGATTTGCCTTGGGTTTTTACCCCATCGGGCGAGGAATGGGATTATGTCGGGCAAGCCAGCCAGAAAGTATCTGCGGATACGGCTTTGGTGGTCGTTAAGGGCGATTTGCGTCCAAGTGACAGCACCCTTGAACCTATGGGCGAAGTCTTGGGCGGTCGCATTTATAAAATACGCGGAACCGCAGTATTTGAAAATGAGGATGAAAAATTCCGTATCCGTACGGGTGCAACGGATGTGGATGGCGAAGAATATGTGCTGGAAGGGACGCGTCTTTTGTTCCCCTCTACCCCCTCTTGGGTCTGTCTTGGCAAACCGCACCTATATTTGCGCGATATAGAAAATCATCTTAAACGCCGCGCCCAAGGCAGGTTACAGGTCAAAGCCAAATCGCAATGGGAACGTCTTAATGATACGCATCAAGGTGTGGTCAGTTTGCGGTTTATGGACTCCGAAGGCTATATAGCGTTTCGCAAACGTATTGCCATTCTACCGCCCAAATTCAAAATTTCCTTACGTGCTGATGCAAAGAATTCAAGCCGTGGGGATATTATTTTAGAAAATGTCGGTGGGCTGGACGCGACCGTAACCGATACGGAGGTTCAGTGTAATCCCACGCAATCGGACGGTGCGATAACGCTGGGGCTACACAGCACGGATGCCCTGCCGCCTGCGCGTATTTCTTTGCGCCTAATTGATGATTTGGGGCAAGGTATTGCGTTTAGTCTGCCCTTTCCATCAAACGGTGTTCGTGCCTTTGATGCGCATCATCGCCCGCTCCCCGACGAGGCGGCGGTTTTTCTGGATCAGCTTGCTGGTATTAGGTTTCATTTGTTTAACGGGCAGGATGGGTCGGTTGGTCGCTATCAAATGCAAATGAATTTACATGATGATGACCTGGCCAATACCGGCGAGATTTATTTTGATGAGATTAGGAATTGTGGTAAAGAAACTCTTGAACTCGCTTTGATAGATTACGACGATAGGGCGCGCACCTTGCTATCCATCAGTAAAAATTTGAATGCTTTTGTTAGCATCACTATATCCCTACCTGCGCAAGAAATTACATTAAATATTTACCAATATGCCGCCGAGATGAAACAGGCTACGCAATCAGGGTGCGTCAGTTTAGAGGGGGCAAAAGCCCACGATGATTTGGAAAACACTGTTGTGCTGGCTTCTCTTATCAATAATCCAGACCCGCCCGTATTGCTTGAGCCTTTAACCTCTGGCGGGGCGCATAGGGGGGTTTGGGATTTTTCACCTCAAACACGCAAGGATGGGTATTGGGTTGTTTATCCTAAGAAAGCAGAAGCATCGGCAGTTCAGTTTCGTCCGCTGGATTGGCGGGTGGGTGAAACAGGCACAGTTGATAGTGCCACGACACTGCAAGCCGCCTTTGCTATCGGCGATAATATGACCAGAGGAACGGTTATAAAACAGCTGATAACTTTGATGTCCGAGGATTTTACCCACCCGAGCTGGGGTTATATTGATATATTATGGAAAACCATGGGGCATTTGCCCCTGCCTAGCCTTGATATTTGGCGGATTTTTGCTGGCAATCAACCTGCGTTGGTCGCTCTGTTGTTTCATAGCAATAAGGAATTGCTGGATAAAATGCGCCAAGAGTTCCCAATTATGTGGGAGCTAATCCCCATGAACATTTGGCAAAAGGTGTGTTGCTGTTATTCTCGGTATTTGAGGGATAAATTTGCCGCCGCGCATGATGTGTTAATAGAGGATAAACTGGATTATATCGGTGACATTCTGGGGATGAATAATCTGGCACTGACATTAAAACAATCTGTTGGTATCGGCGCGCAAGATCAAGATGAGGTTTCTGCTACTGCATTGCAGTACCTTCTTAATGAAAAATATAGTGGTGCGCAAGATGTATTGGGATTGGTAACTCGCCGCGGTGAAGAGGTTTGGCCGACCGATTTATGTGAGGAGATAGAGGATAAATTTGCCCAATTACCCGATGCACTCCGCGAATTTATCCCACAAAAACTTACCCCAGAAGAGCTGCCACCTTTTAGGCAGCCTGTTGTTTATCTGCCAATCATCCTTGCCTATGAAAGCGTTATAGGAAATCCCGAAAACCGATACGGTAGCATACGTATTTTCAAAATAAAAAAACTGCGTGATTTTGATGAACATTGGTTTGATTATGTGTTTAATCTCATCCAAGGATACTGGCACCACCAAAAAGGATAAAAACAATGGAACAGAAATATTACAATACCCTTATTAAACAAATCACGGAACGCTCGGTTGAATCTACGCTGGGGGTTCTCAGCGTGAATCCCCCCGCCTTGCGACAATTTTTATCAACGCAGTTTCGTGCACCATCGGGCGATGCGTCGGCCTTGTTATCCACCCCTGTTTTTCAAAATACTTTTTCGTGGCAACCTCATGAAAAATGCATGGAAGAGCTGGCGGATACTTTGCTTCATCCCTCTTTAATCAGGGCGATGGATAAAGATGCGGACAAACCAAACAACGCGGCATTTCCCAAAACCCAATATCCCTATGAGCATCAGGTGCGTGCTTGGAATGTTTTATCGCAAACCCCGCCCAAATCTGCGGTGATTACTACGGGTACGGGTTCGGGTAAAACCGAATGTTTTATGGTGCCTATTTTGAACGATATGGCGAAAGAGCATTATAAAATACGTCAAAAACTTGTCGGTGTGCGGGCGTTATTTATCTATCCGCTAAACGCGCTTATCAGCAGCCAGCGGGAACGTCTGCGTGCTTGGACGCACGAGTACAAAGATAATATCCGTTTTTGCCTATACAACGGATTGACAAAAGAAATCATAGAGCCCGCAAAACAGCGCGAACAACGTAACGAGGTTTTATCGCGTAAAGAGTTACGCCAATCGCCCCCGCCGTTATTAATCACCAACGCGACCATGCTGGAATATATGTTGATTAGGGGGGTTGATCAGCCGATATTAGAACAATCACAAGGCATGTTACGCTGGATTGTGCTGGATGAGGCGCATAGCTATATCGGCTCACGCGCGGCCGAGTTGTCCCTGTTGCTCCGCCGCGTGATGCTGGCCTTTAATGTAAAGCCTGAAAACATTCGGTTTATCGCGACCTCCGCCACGATAGGCGGTGATGAAGGCGCTGAAAATGCACTTAAAGAATACCTTGCCGAATTGGGCGGGATTAGCCCAGAGCAGGTTGAGGTTATCGGCGGTAAGCAGGCTATCCCTGATTTAATTGATGCCGAAGATTCGTCTTTGGATTTGAAAACTATTAAAGCAATACCTGATGAAACCGAACGTTATCACGCTTTGGCTCGGCATAAAACCGCGCGGGGTATTCGCGATGCGTTGATTAAAGATAAAGGGCTGGATGCTGGGCAACTTGCCCAAAAGGTTTTTAATAAGCCAGATGCGGACAATACGCAAAAAATTATTGACTGGTTGGATGTGTGTTCGACAACCTCCTTACCCGTGCCAGATAAAAAAGACCCCGACCCATTTTTACCCATTAGAGGACATTTGTTCCATCGCGTTTTTAGCGGGCTTTGGGCGTGTGTTAATCCCAATTGTGTTAAAAAGAAAACAACCGCACTGGACGATGAATCGTGGAATTTTGGCACTGTTTATACCGAATGCCATTTGAAATGTGATTGTGGCGCACCGATTTACGAGGTGGTGTTTTGCCATGATTGCAATGCGCCGCATTTGCAAGCCACTTTACAAACCAACTCGCAGGGTGACGAAAAAATACTACAATCGCAAAGACAGGCGGTGGATGAATTCAGTCTTGATATAGAGCATGCGGTGGATGAGGAGGACGATGAGGATGATAGTGAAAATACTTCCGAAAAAACTATTATCCTCGCGCCAAAATTAGTAGACGGCACGGAGGCAATGAGTATTGACCCCGAAAATATGATTCTGGATGGCGCGGGGGGTAAAGGTATTGCGATAAATTATATGGACTCTAAAAAAATAGCATGCACGGCTTGTGGTTATAAAGGGTCTGGGAAAAAAGCGTTCCGTCATACCCGCCTTGGTGCGCCTTTTTATATCAGCAATATTGCCGCGACCTTGCTGGAACATTGCAAAGAATTTGATGACAGCCCTGCCAGCCTGCCCGGGCGTGGGCGGCGGCTCATCACTTTTACCGATAGCAGGCAAGGCACCGCGCGTATTGCCACAAAAATACAGCAGGATGCAGAGCGCAATCGCCTGCGTGGTTTGGTTTATGGATTGGTGGCAAAGGGTGGCACGGCAGAAAACCAAGAGACTCGGCATGAGTGGGAATCCTTCCTACAGATGCCCAATCTTTCTGATGATCAAAGACGCACCATTCAAAATCAATTAAACAATTTAACGCAAGGGGTGTCTTGGAAAGAGATGGTGATAAAATTGCAAGAACAAAAGGATTTATCCAAACACATGCAAGATTATTACAGGGAAATGAACCCCGGTCTTTTCCCCAATGCACAAAGCAGCGTGCTTGCTGAAATTCTGCTTTTAAGAGAGTTCGCACGTCGCCCCCGTAGGCAGAGCACTTTGGAAACCATGGGCTTGGTCGGTGTTGGTTATGCGGGTTTGGACAAGGCCACAACCCTGCCCCGTGAATGGGGAAGTAGGGGGAAAACGCAACAAGACTGGCAGGATTTTTTAAAACTATGTTTGGATTTTTATGTCCGTGATAATCTTTTTATTAATATTCCCCCAGGCTGGTTAAACTGGATGGCGGCTTGGTTTTCGCCAAAACTTTTACTGCCACCAAAAACAGAAGACACAGCAGATTCAAAGCACAGAATCTGGCCGCAACTGGGCGATGGTAAAAAACCGATGCGCTTGTTTCGCTTGCTGGAATTGGCCTTGGCTTTTGATGTAAATGATAAAGCTATGAGCAAAGAAAAAAAGCAAGATATTCTTAATGAATTGATGCGTGATGCTTGGAAAGCATTGACAGAGCAAACGCAAATCCTCGTCCCAAATCAAGATACTGTGGCGTATAGATTAGACCGCGCAAATATCATATTCACCCCGATAAAAAACGCGTGGCATTGCCCGATTACTTCGCGAGTTTTGGATACAACCTTGTGCGGATTGACACCCTATTTGCCAGAAAATCCGTCTTTGAAAAACAGCACTTGCGATAAAATCATCATGCCCATCCGCCCCGAAATTCATGCAAGCAGCACGCAAAAACGCTTGGATGAAATCCGCACATGGTTTAATACGGATGAACAGGTGCAAGAGTTACGCGAAGCAGGCATCTGGTCTAATCTAAGCGATCGCATAGCCGAAGGCGGGATGTTTTTCAGAACGGCAGAACATTCTGCCCAGCAACCATCCCAACGATTATTGGATTACGAGGCGCGATTTAAACAGGGGCGGCTGAATATCCTCAGCTGCTCCACCACCATGGAAATGGGTGTGGATATTGGCGGGCTTTCCACCGTGGCGATGAATAACGTGCCGCCGCATCCGACCAATTATCTGCAACGCGCCGGGCGGGCGGGGCGCAGGGGCGAGTCGCAATCCGTCGCCATGACCGTGTGCCGCGATAACCCGCACGAGATGGCGGTGTTTAAAAAACCAGATTGGGCTTTTACCACCGCGATGCCAAATCCCGTCGTGACCCTAAATAGCAAACGTATTGTGCAACGCCACATTAACGCCTTTATTTTGACGCTTTTCTTAAAGCAAAAATCCATCGTTAAAAATACAGAAACCATACGGCTGAATTGCCAATGGTTTTTCTGTGCAGAGGGCGCGGATAAAAGCAATGCGGATAAAGTTAAAATCTGGTTGAATAAGATGCGTAAAAATATAGAACCGATATTAGCAACAGGACTGGAGGCGATTATCAAAGGAAGTGAGCCGTTTAAAAATAAACCCCTTGAATCTCTGATTACGGATTGCATAGAAAATCTGCAAGCCATTCAAAAAAAATGGCTGGATGAATATAAAAATCTGCGCGAGGAATGCCAACAGGCGGACAGTGCGCGTGATACCGACCCCTATAAACGCCGTATTGCAAGGGATTTGGAAAGGCTGGAAAAGGAATATCTTATCAGCGAATTGGCGGTGCGCGGCTTTCTTCCCAGCTATGGTTTTCCTATTAACATCGCCCATTTTGATCCTTACACAATAAAAGACCCGTCGCAAAATCGCCCACAAAACCGTTGGCGCGATGATGAGAGAGAGGACAATTTTGCCTATCCTCGCCAAAAACCCGGTCGCACATTATCGCAGGCGATTCGTGAATATGCGCCAGGGGCGGATATTGTTTTGGACGGGCTTGTTTATAAATCTGAGGGGCTATCGCTTAATTGGCACATCCCACAAGGCGACTACGATTTAACCGAAACCCAGCGGTTCAGCACGGCTTGGCGGTGCGAGCATTGCGGCAGCAGTGGCACTACATCAGGCAATACCGATAATCTGCGATGCAGTGATTGTAAGAAAAAAATAGTGACACATAAGAAAGAATTTATCCAACCTGCGGGCTTTGCCACGGGGTTTTGCTCTGCCCCGACAAATAATGTCAGTCACCAGCATTTTATCAGGGCGCAAGACCCGTGGATTAATGCAGGCGGGGATTTTACGTCCTTGCCAAATGACACGGGCGTTTATAGATGCACCGCTGATGGGCATATTTTCCACCACAGTGCGGGCGATAATGGCAAAGGTTATTGTTTGTGCCTTGAATGCGGGCGGGCAGAATCGATGCTGATCGATGGCACACCGCCTAAAATGGCGACAACCCACGATAGGCTACGCGGCAAAATAAATATCCGTGCCGACCGACCAAGCACTATTTTATGCGACGGTCCGCAAAGAACGTATAAGATTAGGCAGAACCTTTATATCGGGTGCGAAGACCGCACGGATATGTTTGAGCTGTATCTGAAAGACCCGCAGACGGGGTCATATATTATCAATACGGAAGACACCCGCGTGGTGTGCTGGACTTTGGGATTTGCCTTGCGCCAAGCACTGGCCAGCGCGGATTTTTTGGGTATTAACGCGGACGAGATGGGGGTTTTGGTCAAACCAATGCAAATACCGATGGTACAAGGACGCGAGGTTTTGGCGATATGCTTGTATGATACCTGTGGCGGTGGCGGTGGTTTTTCTTCCACCGCGCCAAGGTTCTTGGATAGGCTGTTGGATAAAGCGCGGGCGCAACTTGTCTGTAAAGCCGAATGCAAATCGGCGTGTCAATATTGCCTATTGGGTTATGATACCCGCGATAAAATTGATATAATAAACAGGCATAAGGCGTTAGAATTTTTATCGGATGATTTCCTGCATCGCTTTGAGAAAAACACGCGATAGTCTTGCGGGTTTGATAAACATTTAGTATTCACTGCTTATGCAAATTTGTCGCTCCCCCTTTTTTAAACTTTTGCGACAAAAGATTATGTCGGGGTTCGGTGTAAAAAATACCACCGCGCACAATCATGCGCTGGGCGATATCCTTGGGCAAATACCTGACCTTTGGGGCGGAGATCATCCGCGATGTTTAAAGCTGATACCATCGGGAGTTGTTGTTATCACAGACAAGTACCCTAATCGTAAAATCCCATTTGAAAAAATATCAGGACCTTCGCAGGCACAGACCGATGGCTCTTTTGCTGTTATCACTATCACGCTACACAATTCACCGATTTTAAAACTGGTTGGAGTCAATCCAGCCCAAGCAAGTAAATTTAGCGATGCTCTTAATGACGCGTGGCTTACTTTGATCAAAGCGCGTATCAATAACTATAAGGAAGACATAGACCTTGTCAGCAAAGCTATCAAACGTCTGCCTAGGCCAAACCGCTATCCCAGCGCGTGTCTTTTACAGCCTTTTGTGGAGCGGGCCAAACCGCTTGCAGAAATATTTTTACCCCAGATTAAGACGGCTATTCCAGTTGATCAATATCAACAATTACAAACCATTTCCGCGTTTTATGACAACCCAGATAAGGCACGCATGACCGCGATAGACTGGTTTATTAAAGCCGAACTGCGTCAAATGAAGATTTTCTTTGACACGATTGAGGAAAACCCCCTAACGCCGGAACAACGGCTTGCCGTTATTACTGATGAAGATGCAACCCTTGTTCTGGCCGCCGCAGGTTCGGGCAAGACCAGCGTTATTGTGGCGAAAGCCACCTATTTGATTGAACGCAAGATCCGTGCGCCCGATGAAATTCTGGTTATATCTTTTACCAATAATGCGGCGGGAGAGGTGTCGGAGCGTATTAAAAAACGTTACGGTGTATCTGTAAATGTGCGCACTTTCCATTCGCTTGGCAATAAAATCATTGCCGAGGTCAAAGGCAACGCCCCCGCCCCCGCTCCGCATGCATCCAATGACAAGCTCTACATCAAATTACTTCGTGAAATTATTATGGAGTATGCAGCAAAATTGGGTGAGGTTGCGGGACTGCTGACCGAATGGTTTTGCGAGTTTTTCCACACCTACAAAAGTGATTTTGATTTTAAGAGCCAGCATGAGTATTACTCTTATATCAGAACTAATGGGTTTTGGACGTTTGGTGGTGAGCGCGTGAAAAGTTTTGAAGAGCTAACAATCGCCAATTGGCTCTACCGCAATCAGATTAAATATGAATACGAGCCGGTCTACGAACACCCCTTGCCTGATAGCGGGCGGCAGGAATATACCCCTGACTTCCGCCTAACCGAAAGCGGTATTTATATTGAACATTTTGGCGTGCGTAAGAAAACCAACGCTGATGGCACGTGGAATTACACAACCGCACCCTTTGTTGATTGCGATGAATATCTTAAAGGTATGGATTGGAAACGCGATGTTCATGAAGCTCACGGTACGACATTGATTGAAACATACAGCTATGAACACGCGGCAGGGCAGCTGACTCGCGGGCTTGCAAAAAAACTGAAACCCCTTGGTGTAAAATTTGCACCTATTCCGTCCGATCGCCTTTTTGAACGACTGGACGAGATGGGTGAGGTTGATTCATTTACACGCTTACTCGGCACTTTTTTGAAGCACTTTAAAAGCGCAAGATTGACGATTAGCGATTGTCGCAAGCGTAATCGTGAATTGCAACTTGGCCCCCGCGGCGCGGCGTTCTTGAAAATATTCAAATTTATCTTTGATGAATATCAGGTGCAATTGGGGCAACGGATTGATTTTGAGGATATGATTATCCGCGCGACTGATTATGTTACCTCGGGGCAATATCAAAGCCCCTTCCGCCATATTTTGATTGATGAGTTCCAAGATATTTCTAAAAGCCCCGCTGATTTGTTACGTGCGTTAAAGGCGCAACATAAGGACGCGCGGATTTTTGCTGTTGGTGATGATTGGCAATCTATCTATCGTTTTGCTGGTGCCGATGTTCATCTTATGCGCAATTTTGGTGCAGAATTCGGTGGGCAGTTTGCCGATAAAGACGGGGCGCATAAAACCATTGACCTAGGTCGTACGTTTAGAAGTGTTGATAAAATTGCCCTCCCCGCACGTCAGTTTATTTTGGAAAACCCGACGCAATTGGACAAAGAAGTTAAGACCAAAGACAACACCGACGCGCCGTCTATTTTTGTAGTATGGTCGGAAGATAATGAGGGCAGTGGCGAGCTTAACAACACGTTAAAACATCTGAATACGCAAGGTGGGCAGACGGGTAAGCGTGTCTCTGTCTTGTTGCTTGGTCGGTATAAAAACAGTAACCCCCAAAATATAATGGCACTAGAAAATAAATATACCAACCTGTCGATTGAGTTTAAAACAATCCATGGAGCTAAGGGGTTAGAGACCGACCACGTAATTATCCTGCGCGTTAATGCGGGTCTCTTTGGCTTGCCAAGTGAAATCGTTGATGATCCGCTGTTGAATATGGTATTGCCCACGCCAGAGCGGTTTCACCATGCCGAAGAACGGCGAGTTTTTTATGTGGCTTTAACCCGCGCCCGCAAAAGTGTTACTATTTTGGCATCAAAGGATTACCCGTCTACTTTTGTGAAAGAGCTGTTAAAAAATCCAGATTACGGCGTGATTGAAATTGGCGGGGATGAGGCTGGCACTCTGCCTTGCCCAAAATGCGGTGGGCGGATGGTTAAGCGAACTGGTCCATAAAGCACATTTTGGGCTTGCGTGAATTATCCTAGATTCGGTTGTTTGGGAAAGCGTAACATTATGAAAAATAGCCCAGAGGCGTAGTAAAACCTATGGTAATCTGCGTTAATATTTTTTATACTGTTTAAAGGAAGAAAAATTAAATGCGTTTTATTGAAGATGGCCCCGATATCCCTGATGAATTGCTGCTTGCTTTGGATGAAGAGCGGGTTGTGTTTTTCTGTGGTGCGGGGGTGTCGCGTGCAAAGGCAGGGTTGCCTGGCTTTCTTAAATTGGCAGAAAATGTTTTGAAAGACCTTAGAGTTTTAAAAGAAGCTCCCATTTATAAAATTCTACAGCTGGCAAAGAGCATTGAAGAACCAGATGGATTGTCTAAATTGATTTCATTGACAGAAGAATCGTTGAATAAAAATAAAATTTCTGATGAAGATTCTCTCTATAAAATTCTAGAATTAGTAAAGAATATTGAAAATCATAATAGCGGGTCTAATCTGGTTTCAGTTGATCAAATTTTTGGCGAACTGCGTAAAAGGTTTGAATCTAAAATAATAGAGGCATCAGTCGCCAAAGCATTGCAGACCAAAAAAAATGTTAATTTAAATGCACATAAAATACTGCTAGATTTGGCAACAACAAAAACAGGACACACCAAACTTGTTACAACAAATTTTGACCGATTATTTGAAAACTGTTTTGATGAAAATACATCCACCCCTACAGTTTGGAAATATGCTCGCTTTCCCGATTTTACTAGAGAAGACACGTTTGAAGGTTTAGTTTATTTACACGGACAGGTGAATGAAGATTATAGCGGTTCTGATAATGGCTTTATTTTGTCAAGTGCTGAATTTGGGGAGGCTTATTTAAACGAAGGCTCTGCCACGCAGTTTTTCAAAGATGTTATTGCTAGATATACGATTATTTTTGTTGGTTACGCTGCAGATGACCCGCCTGTTCGTTATTTGCTAGAGGCGCTTAATCAAAAACGCGGTAAGCCGCGAAATATGTATGCATTTCAGTCTGGAAACCATCATAAGGCAATAGAAAAATGGGATGATATAGCCGTTACGGCAATTCCTTACGATGTGCATGAATCGTTATGGAAGACGCTTGATGCTTGGGCTGAACGTGCAAAAAATATTGAGGTTTGGCAAAACCGCATCATTAAAATGGCGCAAAGAGGACCAGAAAAACTCTCGCCATTTCAGCGCGAACAAGTTATGCATCTTGTTTCTACACCAAAGGGGGCGCAACGGTTTTGTGCCAGTGATAATCTACCGCCTGCTACGTGGCTGTGTGTTTTTGATAGTGCGATACGTTTTAAAACACCAACGACAATAACACAAAAAGATGGTACAGAAACACCAGTTGATTACTTTAATATGTATGGTTTGGTGAGTGATATTGTGCCAGAGCCTGTTGATCCTAATAGTCACTGGTCAAGACGCGAAGCACCGCATCAGGCTTGGGATGCATTTTTCCCCAATGCGCAAGATGTCCGCGATGCGCGGGACTATTCCCTTGCTCCGATGAAAGGCACCCAAGCCCTATCTGTTAAAAATTTACCCGAACGGCTTTATGCCCTTGGAACGTGGATTGCCAAAGTTTCAGACCAACCCGCGGCAGTTTGGTGGGCGGTTCAGCAGCAAGGCATTTATCAACAGATTCAGGAAAGAATCAGGCGGACATTACAAAATAACGCTAATTGTAAGCCAGATATTGCAAAGGCGTGGCACTATCTGTTTGATAGCTGGAATCTTAAACCGAGTGAGATGGAAACCCACCCGAATGATTGGTTTTTATTTGAAGAAGACGTAAGAAAGTTTGGCTGGAACATACCGATGGTTAGGCGATATGAAGAGATGGCAAAGCCACGGATGACGGTACGCCTTAATTTTTGGGGTAATGAAATCCCGCCCAAAAAAAATGCTAAACTTGAATCTGGGCAACTGGTAGATTTAAATATTTTGTATAAGAAAGATTACCGCAGAATTGACATTCCCGACGAATGTTTGGCAAATGTTGTTGCGGCGTTAAGACGCAATTTGGATATTGCGATTCGCTTGGAAATGGAACGTGGTTATTATCCTCATATAGCGATACCACCTATTATTACTTCCGATGATCCAGATATAAGCGGCCATTCGCGAACCTATGGTTTTGCTGGACCAGCGCTTTATTATGCGTCTCTTTTTGAACGTTTGTTAAAACTTAATCCAACATTGGCGCAAGCCGAAATTGAAAAATGGGATAAAGATGATGATAATTTTTATGCGCGTTTGCGTATCTGGTCTTGTGGGTTCTCGGAAATTGTCGGGGATGATAGCATAGGGGGGATTTTACATGATTAGCAGACATGCTTTCTGGAATTCCAGCCATCAACGCGACCTTTTACACACGCTAAAAGCACGCTGGGCAGAGATGCCTGATGCCACAAAACAAACCATTGAAAAACGTATTTTGCAAGGGTATGAAAAAAGAGAATGGGAAAAACAAAATGAATATATTAAACGCAGGGATGGGCGCAGTCTTCAGCGTCTTGATTGGTTAAAAAATAATGGATGTTTTTTAAGTGCCGCTACAGAAAAAGAAATGGCACGATTAAAGAAAGCCAACCCTGAATATACGTCTGAATACGCTAAAAGTGCCGATAGGTCGCTTGAAGGTCGCGGTGGTTTGGTTCGTACAGATACCGAACATTCTGCGTTGCTTGAATTACCGCTTGCAGATATTTTGCCCAGGGCGGAAGAAAAAATGGGTAAGTCTGATAGTGTGCTTACAGAACATGATCCCTTCGCTGGCTTGTGTGAAACGCGCCCCGCTCGTGCCTTTGCTGCCCTGCGTTATGAAGTAAAACAGGGCAACCATCGCCCGTGGGCTTGGCGCAATTTTCTACAAAATGAAAAACGCAAAGATGACCCCGACCGTTTGAAAAATATCATTGCAGAGTCACTTGTCCGCTTGCCCGATAAAGCAACTGTGGAAATTATGTCTGCGTCAGCAAACTGGCTGTTGTCTGCATCAAAGAAATTGCCAACCTTTGGCATTCCTATTTTTGAACAGCTTACAAAACGGCTCATCAAACTTTTGCACGACAATCATGCGAGCGAAGATTTTGTAATGAAATCAAGCTATACAAACCGCGATTGGGGGACAGAGGCACTGAACCGCCCCGCCGGATATATTGCCCAAGCGTTGTTTCACGATCCGCGTAAGAATGGATTAAAAACAGGGCAAACTTTTCCTCGTGAATGGCTTAACCTTGTGGAAAGTGTGTTAAATTTGCCTGATGACCAAGGGCGTTATGCGCTGTTGTTTTTTACCCATAACCTGCATTGGTTTTATTATGTTGATCCGCAATGGACGCATGATAATTTATTGCAACCTTTGTTTGATGGCAACCCAGATACAACCGAAGCTTGGTGGGCAGGGTATTCATGGGGTGTAAGGCAATCACCAGCCCCTGATTTGTTTGCCAAAATTAAACCCTATTTATTGGCGCGGGTGTTAGATAAAGATATCGAAAAAAGAAGTAGCGACAATATAATGATACAACTGACTTTATTAAATTGGATGCCTAATGATAAAGATAAGGAGCGCATAACAGACGAGGAATTTCATAATATATTGCTTTATGCTGGCGATAATTTTCGTGTAAGGGCTCTTTGGGAAATTGACTCATTTTGTGAAAAAGACGCAAACCCACCCTATTGGAAAAATAAACGATTGCATTTGCTTGAAAAGGTTTGGCCGCTTGAAAGACGGGTAAAGACTGCGCAAACTACGGCGCGGCTTATTGATCTTGCGTTTGATGATGAACGCGCATTCCCGCGTCTTGCCAAGGCTATCCTTCCTCTGCTCGGCGAAATCACGCAAGGGCACATGTCGTTACCATACGGTGAGGATAAAAATAGCATCATTGATAAACACTCCGAAGCCGTCCTTGCAATCCTGTATAAAGTGCTATCCGAAAGTGCCAACCAGTGGCCATATAAAATAGAAGACACACTTGACCGCATCGCCACCGCCGACCCCGAATTAACCCGCGACCCTCGTTTCAAAGAATTGCAACGGCGGTGGGCTGCACGTTAAACCCATATTTCACACCCCACCTTCCAATTGACCACCATTTACATAATAAAACCTATGGTAATTCGCGGCAATAGTCTTTACAATCATTAAGAAATTAAAAAAGGAAACCCTATGACCACCAATTTCCATGCAAAATACTACGCCCATGATTTAACCAAAATCGGCCCCAGCACCAGCAGCGACAGATTATCCATGTCCTTGTTTGATGCCTGTGTTGATTTGAATCCTCACCAGATAGAGGCGGCGTTGTTCGCCGTGCGCTCGCCCATTTCCAAAGGTGTTATTCTGGCGGACGAGGTGGGGCTTGGCAAAACCATAGAGGCAGGCTTGGTTCTGTGCCAACTATGGGCCGAACACAAACGAAAACTGTTAATTATCTGCCCTGCGTCTCTGCGCAAACAGTGGAGCTTTGAGCTACGCGAAAAATTTAACCTGCCAAGTGTTATTCTTGATGCCAAAACCTATAAGGACGCTACGCGCGCTGGCAAAAAGCACCCCTTTGAACAAGACTCCGTGGTGATAGCATCCTATAATTTTATCGCCAATCGTAAGGAAGAGGTGAAAGCAATAAACTGGGATTTGGTCACGATTGATGAAGCCCATAAACTGCGCAATTGCTATCGTGAAAGTAATAAAATTGGGCAAGCCGTTCGGCTCGCCACAGATGGGATTAAAAAAATCCTGCTGACGGCAACGCCGTTGCAAAACTCGCTGATGGAATTATACGGGTTGTGCTCGCTGATTGATGAGCGGATTTTCGGCGACCCCCTGTCGTTCAAATCGCAATATACAACGTCAAAGAGTGACTTGCCAGATTTGCGCGAAAGGCTGAAACCGTTTTGCAAACGCACCCTACGCGCTGATGTTTTGGAATACGTTCCCTATACCGAGCGCAAATTGATAACCCGCCCGTTCAGCCCAACGGATGAGGAGCATAAACTCTACGAAGCCGTGTCGGATTTTCTGCTAAAGGAAAACACCTACGCCATTCCCCATGCGCAAAAACACCTGACAACTCTGGTTGCCCGCAAACTGCTGGCATCGTCGTCTTATGCGATTGCCAAGACGCTGGAAACCATGGCGGACAGGTTGCGCGGGATAAAAGAGGGTAAGCTGGAAGAGCAAGATCATTTAAAAGACATCGCCGAAGCCGAAGATTTGGAAGACTATATGGATGAGGAATACGCCGAGGATATGCCCAATGTGGATTTCCAAACCTATCAACAGGGCGGCGAATTCACTCCACCGCCAAGCGAGGCAGAGCTGGATTTGGCACAACTGGATGCAGAGATTAAAGAGCTGGAAACACTGGAACGTTGGGCGAATAGCATTGGTATTGATGAAAAAATGCGCACCTTGCTGGCGGCTTTGGAGGTTGGCTTTAAGGAAATGACGGACATGGGCGCGGCGCAAAAATCCCTTATTTTCACCGAATCGCGGCGCACCCAAGATGCCTTGCGCGATTTATTAGAAGCCAACGGTTATGCCGGTAAAATCGTTTTGTTTAATGGTAGCAATAACGATGATGACTCGAAAAAAATATACGCCGATTGGGTTGAGAAAAATCAAGACACGGGGCGGGCTTCTGGCTCTCGCCCGATTGATATTCGCAGTGCGATTATCGAACACTTCCGCGATGACGCACAGATTATGATAGCAACCGAGGCGGCGGCCGAAGGCGTGAATCTGCAATTTTGCTCTATGCTGGTGAATTACGATTTGCCGTGGAATCCGCAACGGATTGAGCAACGGATAGGCCGCGTGCATCGCTATGGACAGAAACACGATGTCGTTGTGATTAACCTGCTGAACAAACGAAACGAGGTTGATTGCCGCGTGCATGAATTGCTGAAAGAAAAGTTTTCCCTGTTCAGTGGGGTTTTTGGCGTGTCCGACGATGTGCTGGGGCAACTGGAATCTGGCGTGGATTTTGAAAAAAAGATTACCGCGATTTGGCAGAGCTGTCGCACCCCCGATACCATTAACAAAGCCTTCAAAACCTTGCAGGACTCGCTGGAAGAGGAAATCCAAAATAAGATGAAGGAAACCCAGCAAACTCTGATTGACCATTTTGATGATGATGTCCATTTGCGTTTGAAATTCCACCTTGATGGGGCGAAGAAAACTCTGGATGAAATCAGCCGTAAATTCTGGGCTATTACAAAATACCGTTTGGCGCAAAACGCCGATTTTAACGAAACGAATTATTCGTTTAAAATCCTTGATGCGGGGGATGCGCCAACCGCGCCCGATTACCGCTATCACCTTATTTCTAAGGATAAAGAGAATATTACAGGCGACCGTTTGTATCGTATATCGCACCCCTTGGGGCAGTGGGTGATTGACCAATGTAAAACCGCAAACACGCCGATAGGCGGGCTGGAATTTCGCTATACCAAGCATCCCAAACAGATTACGGTTGCCAAGGCTTTGCTTGGGCAAAGTGGCTGGCTGACCTTGCGTTTGCTGGATATTGATTCCTTTGCGACAGAGCAGCATTTGTTATTTACCGCTGTTATGGATAATGGCAAAACTCTGCCCGATGAAACCTGCGCCAAACTGTTTGCTATTGATGCAACGACCTTTGATTTGAACGGGCAGATGCCGCCGCCAAAGCTGGATAAAGAGGCGAAACAGTTTGCCGAGGCAACGATTAACCAAGCGGTCGAGCATAACAACACCGTTTTCAAGGAAGAGCAGGAGCGTATGGAAAAATGGGCGGAGGATTTAATCCTGTCCGCCGAAAAAGACTTGCACGATATTAAAGCCCAGCTTAAGGCGGCCAAACGCACTGCTCGTTTGGCGACAACGATAGAAGACCAACACACCGCGCAAAAGGATATTAAAGATTTGGAATCCAAACAGCGCGATAAACGGCGCAAGATATTTGATTACTCGGATGATGTGGAGGCGAAACGCGATGAGATTATGGATGATTTACTGCAAAGAATGCGCCAGAAAACCAACGTTCAAACTTTATTTACCGTGCGATTTAAGGTAGTATAGCGGCAAAATACCCGCTAACCCCACCAAAACGGACACAAAATGACCAACACCCCCGCCGATACTTACACCGACCTAAAAGCCAAATTGCGCGAAATGTTCCAGATGGACCAAGCCGATTTGGACTTTGGCATTTATCGTATTATGAACGCCAAACGCGATGAAATAAGCGATTATTTGGATAACCACCTGCAACCGCAAGTCAAAGAAATCCTGCAAGAGGTGGCGGATGGCGATGGCGAAAAGATAGCGATACGGATGGGCGAAATAGAAACCGCTGCCAAGAAATTCAACGCCGACCCGAATCAGGATGAAGAATACAAAGAACTGCTTGCCCAAAAATCGGGGCTAGACCAAATTACCGCGTTGGAACGCGAGATATTCTCGGACTTATACAGTTTTTTCGCACGGTACTATGAAGGTGGGGATTTTTTATCCCTGCGCCGATATAAGGCGGGGGTTTATGCTATTCCGTATGAGGGGGAGGAGGTGAAACTCCACTGGGCGAACGCCGACCAGTACTATATTAAAACGTCCGAATACTTTGCCAATTATGCCTTTACACTGGGTAAAAAACGGGTTGCCTTTCGGCTGGTGTCCGCGAATACAGAGCAGAATAACAATAAACCCGCCCAAGGCACACATCGGCGGTTTGTTCTGGCTGACCCGCCGATTTTGCCTGACGCGGACGAGCTGGTGATAGCCATGGAATACCGCCTGTTTGATGCAAAAACCTCGCAAGATGATTTATGGAATGCGGCGATTAAAACCCTGCGTGAGATGCCCGCATTAAAACCTTTTGGCGGGCTGTTTGATGCTAAAGACCCTGATAAAATTTACAAAAAAGATGAGACTCCAACCAGTGTTTTGCAATACCATTTGAAAAAATACACCGCGCGGAATAGCTTTGATTATTTTATCCATAAAGACCTTGGCGGATTTTTAAAGCGTGAGCTGGATTTTTTCATTAAAAACGAAGTTTTGTTTTTGGATAATTTCATTGGCGGGGCGCAGGAGGATATTATAGCACGGCTGGCGAAAGTGCGGGCGTTAAAAGCGATTGCCGATAAGATTATTAAATTTCTAACGGGGCTGGAAGAGTTTCAAAAAAAGCTGTGGTTAAAGAAAAAATTCGTGGTGGCGGCGGATTGGTGCATGACCTTGGATTTTGTTGATGAAGAGTTTTATGACGAGATTATTGCCAACGAAAAACAGCATGACGCGTGGGTTGCGCTGTTTGGCATTGATGGATTGAGTGCGGATTTGGGCGGGGGTGTTGCCTATAAAAAGAAATTGTCGGTGGAATTTTTGCGGGCAAACCAAAATCTGGTGCTGGATACGACCTTGTTTGATGCTGATTTTAAGCATCGTTTGATGGCGAGTATTGATGATTTGGATGAACGGACAGACGGGCTTTTGATTCACGGGGATAATTTCCACGCGCTTAATCTGTTGCAAGAGGGCTATCGCGAGCAAATCAAATGTATTTATATTGACCCGCCGTATAATACGGGGGGTGATGGGTTTAACTATCGCGATAATTATCAGCATAGCAGTTGGCTCTCTATGATGGAGAATCGTCTTGAACTTGGTCGCGAGCTATTGGGTGAAGATGGCACGAACTTTATCAGTATTGATGACAATGAACAGGCAAACTTAAGAATACTATGTGATAGAATTTTTGGAGGTGATAATTTTATATCAAATATAACGTGGCATAAAAAAAGAGGTAAAGATAATTCTTCAAGATATTTTAGCATAACACATGACTATATTGTTGTTTATGGTAAGGATGCAAATCTTTTTTATATCAACCGTTTAAGTTTGGATGAAACGACCAAAAAGGCATATACAAATCCCACTAATGATCCGCGAGGAAATTATAGGCTTTTGGGTCTTTGGTCTAGGCAACAGGGAGGGTCTGAATTTGAATATACAGATAAGAATGGGGTGCATTATAGCAAAAGACTTTGGCTAGTTAATAAGGAAAGCATGGAAAAATTAGATAGCGAAAACAGACTCGTTAGCACGGGAGATAAGCTATATAGAAAATTATTTTTGCATGAAAATAAAGGCAGTATCCCTGAAACAATTTGGCTAGATGCGTCTAATAATGCAAATGCTAAAGATGAATTAAAAAACTTTTTCAAAGACCCGATGTTTGAAACTCCAAAGCCTAAAAAACTTATGGAACGCATCGCCCGTATAGCTACTAACTCTAATGGTGTTATTCTTGACTATTTTGCTGGTTCCGCCTCCACTGGGCATGCCGTCATAAACCTCAACCGAGAGGATGGGGGCAAGCGAAAATACATCCTCGTGGAAATGGGCGAATACTTTGAAACGGTCACAAAGCCGCGTATTCAAAAGGTCATATACGCCAAAGATTGGAAAGACGGCAAGCCTAACCCATTAGGCGGTACGCGGACGGACGCGCCCGCCCAAAACTCGCACTGTTTCAAAACCATCCGTTTGGAATCTTACGAGGACGCGCTGAATAATCTAAAATTCATCCCCATTGAAGACCAAACAAGCTCCCCCCCGCCAAATCCGCCCGTATTTGAAAAACCCGAACATTACGAACAATATCTGCTATCCTATATGCTGGATATGGAATCGCGTGGCTCTGCCATGAATCTGGATATTTTTAAAAACCCTTTTAAGTATAAAATGAAAATCACCACGCACAATCAAGAGTCAGTGACCCTCGTGGATTTGGTGGAAACCTTCAACTATCTTATCGGGCTGCGCGTCGCCCATATCGCCGCGCCACAGTATTTTAATGCACAAACCAAAGCCGATAAAGACGGGCGCGTCAATGCCAACCTGACAGTCGCAAGCGCGGGCGCGGATTTTGCTTTTCAAAGGTTGGAAGGCAAAACCAGAAACGACGAACTTGTGCTGGTTATCTGGCGCACCTTAACAGGGGATGTCGAACGCGATAACGCCGCGTTGAATGAATACCTGTGCCGATTAAAAATCAACACCCGCGAACACGAATTTGATGTGATTTATGTCAATGGTGATAATACTCTGCCAAATATCCGCAAAGAAAATGAAAATTGGAAAGTGCAACTGATTGAACAGGTGTTCTTTGATAAAATGTTTGGCGGAGCACGTTAATGCCGCGATTATCCTTTCAAAAAAAACTGGTGTTAAACCAATGGATGCTTGGCTTGTTCGGGTGCGAAACGCTTGAACTGCTGGCGGATAAGTTAAAAGACGACGCGGTAGAGGGTTATGATGAAAACAATGTATCGTATTTTTACCATACGCTGGTGAATAACGCGATTGTCCGCAATATTTCCAAAGATGAGCTTATGATCTATGATGAAAATATTTATCGCCATACGCAGCAGCTTAACAAATATCGTGGCACGGATAAAATCCAATGGAAGTATTTTCAATATCTGGCGTTGCTTTTTACAGAGGTTTATTTGGATAGGTATTTTCGCGATTCGGGCGGGATGTTGGGTGCGTTAAATGACCATGTCTCGGCGTTTAATCAGGATAAATCTGACGCCGATTGTATTGATGAATTTGCGGCGGCGGATTTGCGCCGTATTGCATTTTTCCAAGCAACTGGGTCTGGCAAAACTCTGCTGATGCACATAAACATTATGCAATACGAATTTTATTTGAAAAAACGGGGACGGCAAAATGAATTAAACCGTATTATTTTGCTGACTCCCAATGAAGGACTCTCGCATCAACATCTGGCAGAGTTTAAAAAATCCGCTATGCTGGCAAAGCCGTTTGAGAAAAACAGCAGTGGTGGGTTTTTGGACAACCAGTTTATAGAGGTGATTGATGTTCATAAACTCGGCGATAAAATGGGCGATAAAACCGTGGATGTCGCCGCCTTTGAAGGCAATAATCTGGTTCTGGTCGATGAAGGCCATCGCGGAAGCAGCGGCGAAGAATGGATGAAACGGCGCGAAAAGTTATCCAAAGATGGGTTTAGTTTTGAATACTCGGCCACCTTTGAACAGGCGATTTCCGCCAGCAGAGATAAGGCGTTGGAACAGCAGTACGCCAAGGCTATTTTGTTCAATTATTCTTATAAATATTTTTATGCCGATGGGTTTGGTAAGGATTACAAAATTCTGAATCTGGATGAAAATCATAAAGATGAAGCAACACGCAGGTTATATTTAACCGCCTGTATGGTGTCGTTTTATCAGCAAATACGGTTCTTTCAAGACCAACCAGCCGCCGTAAAAAAGTATAATTTGGAAAAACCATTGTTGGTTCTGGTTGGCGCACGGGTTAATGTCGGTGTGCAAGATGTCTCTGACCTTGAATTCTTTTTGTGTTTTTTGGCAAATTTTATCAAAAACGAATCCGCTGCGATTGCCGATTTGGATATGATTATGAAAGACGAACACGGGCTTTATGCTGGCGATAAAAATATATTCTCGGGCGCGTTTGATTATTTGCGCGGCTTAAACCAAGATAGCGCGGATTTGCTTGCCGATATGAAATTGCGCGTGTTTCATAACGCGGCGGGTGGGGCGTTTACCATCGAACACCTAAAGGGTAGTGGCGGAGAGATTGCCCTGCGGTTGGGCGATAGCAAAAAACCTTTCGGGGTTATTAATGTCGGCGCGGCCAAAAAACTGGTTGATAAATGTAAAATGAATGAGCTGTTTGATGTGCGCGAACGCACGTTTTCGCAATCTTATTTCAGGGATATTAACGATATTACCTCTTCCATTAATGTTCTAATCGGCGCAAAGAAATTCACCGAAGGGTGGAGCAGTTGGCGCGTTTCCACCATGGGGTTGTTAAAAGTCGGACAAAGCGAAGGGTCGCAGATTATCCAACTATTCGGGCGTGGCGTGCGTTTAAAAGGCATCAATTTTAGCCTGAAACGCAGCAGCAAATCGCCAAAGGGTTCGCCGCAAAATGCTCCGCTTAAATATATCAAACAGCTGGAAACGCTGAATGTCTTTGGGGTGCAGGCGGGCTATATGGCGCAATTTCGCGATTTCCTTGCGGCCGAGGATGCGTCTGCTAATAACGAAATAGTTGATATTATCCTGCCCTTGCATTGCGATTATGACGAGTCAAAAAACCTGAAAATACTGCGTTTGAATAAGGATGCTAATTATAAACAAATGGGTCCCAGACCGGTTGTCGGGGAAAAGGCAGAGGTTAATAAAGTCGTTTTGAATTGGTATCCTAAGGTGCAAGCTAATATCAGCAATGGTGCGGGCGAAGCAACAGAGGCAGAGCGCACGCGCCATAAGTTTACCGACAGGCACATAAAGGTATTGGATATCAATCAGATATTTTTTGATATGCAGTTGTATAAAAATATCCGTGATCGGCATAATTTAAATATCAGCAGGAAGCATATTTGCGATCTGTTGCTTGATGAGGATTGGTATGATATTGAAATCCCCCCTGAACGTATGGATTTTAGCGATAATATCGCCGATGATATTGCTCGTTGGCAGGAAATTGCCGAATCCTTGATGCGCAAATATAGTGACAGAACCTATGGACGCGAACGCATGCGCTGGGAAAATAAGCATCTGGAATATCAAGATTTGAAAAAGGATGATAAAGGAAATATGCTTTGGGATAAAGACGCAAACCAGCATCAGTATGTTATCAGTGTTAAGGCCGATCAAGAAAATACTATTGAGGACATTAAAACTCTTGGCACCAATATCAGCGAGTGGAAATTAAACGATGCCGGGGATTTTGAACCGCGTGTGCCACAGAAATTTAATTTGCTTTCAATGGTTGAACATCTTTATCAGCCGCTTATACATCTTAAGAAAGGTACCGAGCATATCACAATAAAACCCACCGCGCTTAATGACGGGGAAAAGGATTTTGTCAAAGATTTGGGCGATTATATCAAGACGCACAAGGATTTTTTGGCTGGCAAGGAACTCTATCTGTTGCGCAATCAAAGCCGCGGGGCAGGGATTGGTTTTTTTAAAGAGGTGAGGTTTTACCCTGATTTTATCCTTTGGATTGTCGATGGTGCGCAGCAGTATATCAGTTTTATTGATCCGCATGGACTGCGCAATACCAACGCAAATGATCCAAGAATCAATCTTCATAAAGATATAAAAAATATCCAAAAAGAGTTAAAAAAATCTGATAAGAACATCAGGTTGAATTCGTTTATAGTTTCAACCACACTACACGGTAGCGGTTCGTGGGTGGATACTTATTCAAAAGACTATTTTGAAACGCGTAATGTCTTTTTTCAAGACGGTGCAAATGCGGATTATATCAATCGAATTATAAAAAAATCTTTAATGCAAGAGGGACAATAAAAATGACTGAACCAACGTATAATTTAGACCAGAACATGTCGGACTTGCGCCAGATAGTTGCGCTGGGCAAAAACAAATTATCAATCCCTAATTAATCTTAAAACTTTTCGGTTTAGTGGGTAATATATCCTGTTCAATCCGCCGTTGCGTTTCTGCCCAGCGCGATATATCTTTTACCACCTTCTCAAGCGGTTCATTAAAGCGGTTTATAAGCGCTTGCTCCGTCACCTCTAAGAAATATTGGCAAAGATCAATATTGTCTTTATTTATTTTAATCGCATCTTTTCCTTTTGGACGTTCGGCTTTATGAAATTTTATCATATCCTCGCTTACCTTTTTCTGCATCCATAATTTATCCCAAAGTTTTTTAGCGTTCTGATCAAAAGGCCCTATAACCGTAACATCTCCGTTTTCAAGATCAAATATAATGTTGTCAGGATGGGGCAGGATTTCATCTTCAATATCGTGACCATTCTTTTTGGCATCGGCAATCATTTTTTTGACAGTATTTACATAGTCAACTGCATCGTTAAGTGTCTGATCTTTCTCGGCCTTTTTTGTTTTTTCGGCCATCGCAAGGATTTCCATTAAAAGCTTTTGCGCACGAATATTACCTCTCGCGGCATTAATGGCGAGCGATCGCATCGCGGCTTTTATCATCGGTAACTTTATCGGTCCTGATTCATCTTTTACCGTCACCTCGCGGTGCGCCTCTTCAATAATAATATCAATAAACCGACTTGTTTGCTTGGGCAATTTATTCAGCGCACCTTTGGGACGGCCACTTGGATTGCCTGATTTGCCCTTTTTAAATTGGCTGGTTTTTGGTGGTTTTTTATAGCCAGTATCATAATCAGCGATGTGGGGTATTTTGGGGCTATCCATTTTTATTATCCTCTTCGTTTGTGTTTGTCTCGGCGCGATGAATTAACACCGCCTCGTCTTTGTTATAAATTTCCCAACGCGCCAGAATCACATCGCAATAATGCGCGTCAAGCTCGCACAAATAACCTTTGCGTCCAGTTTTTTCCGCTGCGATAAGGGTAGACCCAGACCCGCCGAAAAGATCCAAAACAATGTCCCCGCGCCCCGATACATCTTTAATCGCATCGGCAATCATCTGCACGGGTTTCACTGTCGGGTGCATTTTTAATTCCTCCAAATTCGCCCCGCGATATTGCCACACATTGGTGCGATAACGCCCGTGTTGCCCAAGTTCAAAACTGTTAATATGCGGCGCGGTGCCATGTTTATAGACAAAAATCATCTCGTGTCGCGAACGATAAAACACGCCCATCCCACCGTTGTCTTTGGCCCAAACAATCAGGTTTTTCAGCTCGCTATAAATGCCATCGGCCGCGTCCATAACCTCGCGGATATGCCGCCAATCCATGCAGATAAAATGGATTGAGCCATCAATCGCGTGGCGGGTTAGGTTCTCAAAAGTCTTACGCAGAAAGGCGGTGAATTCATTTTGGCTCATTTCACCCGATGCCATGGCGAACTCGGCGTGTTTGATTTTGCCCATGCCACTGACATTGCCATCAATCTTTACATTATAGGGCGGGTCGGTAAAAACCATCTGCAATTTGCCACCATCCATTAATTTATCGACCGTGTCGGGGGCAAGGCTGTGTGCTGGAAACGCGATTAGGTCTTGTAAAAATATTAAAAAAGAGTAAAAGGGCATCAAAAAACAACAAGTAAGGTGTTATGATGTTTGACGAACAGTTTGAAAAGATACTAGGGGCATTTCTTGATCCTATAAATCTTATAGTTGTTTTTGTTATATTTCTTGTATTTGTTGTGGGTTTATTTTTCTTTGTAAAAGAAAAAAATTGTGCGGTATTCCCCTCTCTTTTGACAACCATCGGTGTATTTGGAACGTTTCTTGGGATTTTTTTAGGGCTGCTTAATTTTGATGTAACCAATATTGACGAAAGTGTAACAAATTTATTGGAAGGATTAAAAACTGCGTTTCTAAGTAGTATTGAAGGTATGTTTGCGGCGGTTCTGTTTAGAGTTATTCTTCTTTTTCGGCAAGGAAAAAATCCCACAGAGGTTTTGTCAGAAAGTATAGCAGACGCAAATTCAAGTTCAATTCGTGATGCTCTGGAAAAATTTATCAAAGACCTTAATGAAGGTTTGACCGCGCAGTTGGGCGAAAATTTTAAACAATTAAACGAATCTATCGGTAAAATGGTGGAATGGTTGGATATTCATAAAGAGTTTATGGAAAAGACCACAGGTATAATTGAAAATGCCAGAGATGCCTTGCAAAGCAGTGCAGAGTCTTTGCAAAAAGTGGAGCAGGCGGCTGTACCTCTTGCTGATAATATAGACCACTTGGGGCAAGTTATTAAAACGGCTGATGAACAAATACAGACATTAAAAACCACGCTTACCGATATTGGCGGTTTGGGCGAGCAAGCGAAAACAGTCTTTCCTGCCTTGCAAGAGGGTATCAATGAAATGACTACACAGATGAACACCGCCTTAACACAAGCGATGCAAAATGTTCAAGAAAGCATAACTAAAACGTCAGAGAGCATGGAAGAAAATATAAATACTCTAAAAACAAAATTGAGTGAAACAACCCAAGATGTGGCGGACGCGGCAAAAGAAACTCAAAATAAAATAGAAGGCAATTTTACTGCCTTTGACCAGCAATCCACCGAAGTGATGAGCCGTGCATTACAAGAGCTGGGCAATCAGTTGACCTCTATATCAAGTAAATTAGCAAATGATTATGATGGACTTGCCACAGGGGTAGAAAGACTTAACGCGCTTTTGGCAAAATTAGAGGCTAACAAAAGTTGAGCAATATCCACCCCTCATTCCAAGATGAAAACGAAAGCGACCATTGGATTTCTGTTGCCGATATGATGGCAGGGTTAATGGTGATTTTTTTGTTTATCGCCATTAGCTATATTCTTTTTAAGGATGAGGAAATAGCACCCATTCCAATTGTAGATACTTTGGAAGATGTGCCACAAGACCCCGTACAAGATTACCAACAAAATCTGGAAGATTGGAAGAAAAAACTAGCAGAATTGATTAAGGCACAGGAAATTGAACGTGCTATTTTTATTGCATTAGAAGAAGAATTTAAAAACGACCTGCCCACATGGGGTGCAGAGCTTTCGCGTGATTTAACGATTTTGTTCAAATCGCCTGACATCTTATTTGATACAAACAGTGCAAAACTTAAACCCCGCTTTGAAGAGGTCTTAAGTGACTTTATCCCACGCTATTTAAAGATTTTGTCCCAGTTCAAAATCAGTATTGAAGAAATCCGTATTGAAGGGCATACATCATCAAAATGGGGTGATGCAAATCCGATAGTGGCTTATTTTAATAATATGGAACTATCGCAAAGTCGTACTCGTGCGGTATTAGAATACAGCCTTTCCAAAACAGGTGCATGGAATGGTCATGCTTGGGCGCGTCCTTTGCTAACCGCCAATGGGCTATCTTCCAGCCGATTGGTCAAGCCAGATGGCATAGAAAACCCAGAGCTTTCGCGCCGTGTAGAGTTCAAAATCCGCACCAAAGTAAAACAAGAAATCTTAAACATATTGGAAGAATTGCAATGAAGGATTTTACGTTAGACTTAAAAAATTTAGAGGCTATCCGTAAAAGGATAGGTGCGAAATTAACAAAGAATGAATTTAAAGGGGCAGGCTTGCCCCCAATGGATGTGGCAGTTGATAAAGAACTTCGCAAGGGAATAGAGGTAAAGAGTCTTGATGAGATAGAAACCCAAGATGGACTGTTTGTTCATAAAGGGCGACAAATTGTAATTTATATCAATGACCACACCTATATAGGGTGTGAAAGTGTTATGCAAGATCCCAACAACGGAAAGAAAGTGCATCTATATGAATGTGAAACAATTGCTAAAATGAGAGCAGACGGCCGTTTTGATCGTTATATTAAAATCATGCCAGAGGATAATAAATATCCAATTGATGATAAAAGCAGTCAAGGAATAGAGGTAAAACTCTATCCTTGTCAGAACTGCTTGAAGGCTTTGGACTATAAGAGGTTTAAAACATCGCTGGTTGATTCTGTTAAAGAATTTCTGGATGCCTTTGACGCTGAAGAATTTTTTAGAGATTATTCAACATTTTTTATAAGAAAACCGAAACATAGCAACGTAACTGTTCCTTATACTGGTTATTCAAAAGGCTGGCATAAAATTTCCCGAGAATTCAGAGAACGAAACGGTTGGATTTGTGGCGGATGCGGGGTTAATCTTTCGCAAAAAAAGTATCATGGAATTATTCATGCCCATCATATTAGTGGTGTCAAATATGATGAGAGCGATGAAAATTTAAAGTGTCTTTGTATTGTTTGCCATGCTAAACAGCCCCATCATGGACACATGAAACATAACGCAGATAAATATAAAAGCCTTATAAGAAGGTTACGCCGCGAGCAAGGTTTGGAATAGCCCCCTTGATCTTGCAGGAAAACCAAAACCCGCACAAGAATGGTTTTTTATGGCGGACCGAGGAGGATTCGAACCCCCGACCCCTTGATTCGTAGTCAAGTACTCTATCCAGCTGAGCTATCGGTCCGTAACTGGCATTTAGCGGTTATTGCACGGGTTTGCAATAGTTTTTTACGGCTTTAATAAAAAAACCGCTACTGCGCCAAATTTTCATCAGCAATACTATCAAACGCGGCCTTTATCAGGGCGCGAGTATAAGGGCTGTTCGGCTTAGCAAAGACCGCCTTTGTCGTGCCGCTTTCCACAACATCCCCCTTACGCATCACCAAAACATTATGCGAAATCGCGCGTACCAGTTTCAAATCATGGCTGATAAAAACATAGGCAATATCGTATTTTTTCTGCAAATCGCGCAGCAAGGCAATGATTTGAATTTGCACGGTGCGGTCTAATGCGGAGGTTGGCTCGTCCAAAATAATCATCTTTGGCTTTAAAATTAACGCCCGCGCGATGGCGATTCTTTGGCGTTGCCCGCCAGAGAATTCGTGCGGATACCGCCCCGCCATATTCTGTTCCAACCCGACCTCTTGCAAAATAGCGCGCACCTGTTTGTCGGTTTCTGCTGCATCAGACAGCCCATGAACCGCGCTACCCTCAGCAATAATCTGGCGCAGAGTCATCCGTGGCGACAGACTCCCATACGGGTCTTGAAACACCATCTGCATATCGCGGCGCAGGGGTTTCATTGCACGATTATTCAGCGATTGGATTTCGCGACCCATAAAAACGATACGCCCGTCGGACGGCAAAAGCCGCATCAAACCCAGCCCCAGTGTGGTTTTGCCTGAGCCTGATTCGCCAACCACACCCAAAGTCTCACCCCGTCGCAGGGTAAAGCTGACATCATTCACCGCTTTGACAAAGCCACGAGTCCTCTGCAACAACCCGCGTTTAATCGGAAACCAAATCCGCAGGTTTTCCACTTGCGCCACCACTTCGGCGTTTTTTTTAGGGGCGGGCATTGTGCCTTTCGGCTCTGCCGCCAGCAGTTTTTTCGTATAGGGGTGTTGCGGTTTGGTAAAGATTTGATGGACAGAATTATGCTCGACAATCCGCCCGTCCTGCATCACATAAACTCGGTCGGCAATACGCCGTACAACCGATAAATCGTGGGTTATGAACAACATCGCCATGCCCTCGCGTTTTTGGATTTCCGCCAGCAGGGTTAAAATTTGCGCTTGAATGGTGACATCCAGCGCGGTAGTCGGCTCGTCCGCAATTAACAAATCGGGCTTGTTCGCCAGCACCATGGCTATCATAACCCGTTGCCGTTGCCCGCCAGATAATTGATGTGGATAGGCGTTTATTCGCAGGGGCGGGTCGTCAATCCCAACCTGTTCCAACAGGCGCAGGGATTCCTGCATCGCCCGCGCACCGCGTAGGTTTTGATGCAAGGACAGTGCCTCTGCCAACTGGCGACCGACGATATGAAGGGGGTTAAGCGAGCTCATCGGTTCTTGGAAAATAAAGCTAATCCGTCCGCCGCGATGTTGGCGCAAGGTCAATTCATCGGCGGTTAATAAATCCTGCCCGCCATCCTGCTCTCCGTATAAAACCTGCCCCGATATATCGGCGGTTTTCGGCAATAGGCGCACAACGGAAAGCGCACTGACCGATTTGCCAGAGCCCGATTCGCCGACCAGTGCAACAGTCTCGCCTGCTTTTATATCAAAGCTGATATTATCCACGGCCTTTGTCACACCGAACCGCACCGATAAATCACGAACATCTAGCAGGGGTTTTTTAGCGGGGTTTTTAGTGGGCTTTTTCATACCACACCCCCATCGCCTATATCAAAAGTTTTGCGCGGGTCAAAGGCATCGCGAACCCCCTCAAACATAAATACCAGCAGGGACAGCATAATGGCAAAGGTGAAAAACGCGGTGAATCCCAGCCACGGCGCGTGTAAATTATTCTTTGCCTGCAACGCCATTTCACCCAAAGACGGATAGGATACAGGCAACCCAAATCCCAGAAAATCCAGCGAAGTCAGTGTGCCAATCGCCCCCGTAATTAAAAACGGCAGGAACGTCAGGGTTGCCACCATAGCATTCGGCAACAGGTGGCGATACATAATTTGCCAATCTGCCACACCCAGCGCACGGGCGGCGCGAACATATTCAAAATTCCGCGCCCGCAGGAATTCGGCACGTACCAATCCCACCAGCCCAGTCCAACTGAACAAAGTAATCAGCGCCATTAAAATCCAGAAATTCAACGTGAAAATCGCAGAGAAAATAATAATGATATAGAGCGCAGGCAGGCTATCCCAAATCTCCACCAGCCGTTGAAACACCAAATCCACCCAACCTCCGAAATAGCCCATGGCCGCCCCCGCCATAATCCCAATCAGGGAAGAGAAAAACACAACCGTCAGCCCAAAGATAGTGGAAATCCGAAACCCGTAAATCACGCGGGCGACAATATCGCGGGTTTGGTCGTCCGTGCCAAGCCAATGTTGCCAATTCGGCGGGCTTGGCGCGACCAGAACATCGTAATTTATCGTGTTAAAACTATACGGAACAGGTGGCCAGAGTATCCAACCTTGTTTTATTTCCTCACCATTCGCATCCAGCAAATTGCCCGCGTTTAAATCCGCCAGCGTTTCGCTCGGGGTGATTAAACACGCGGGCATACCGCCCGTTTTAATCAAACATTGCACTTCGGGGGCGGGGTATTCTGCCTCGGTTTTGAACTCGCCACCGAAATCAACTTCGGTATAAGTTTGCGCAATCGGCATATACAACCCACCACGAAACACAACCAGCAGGGGGCGGTCGTTGGCAATGACTTCGGCAAACAGGGTTGCGATAAAAATTCCCAAGAATATCCACAATGCGTAAAACGCACGGCGATTTGCGCAGAAATTACGCCAGCGACGGGCGGCCAGTGGGGATTTAAACAGGGTCATAACGCACGTCCTTCAAAATCAATTCGCGGGTCAATCCAAATATAGGTTAAGTCCGAAATCAAACGCACCAGTAAGCCAATCAATCCAAAGAAATACAGCGTGCCGAATAACACCGGATAATCGCGATTAACGGCGGATTCATAGCCCAAACGCCCCAGACCATCCAAAGAAAACACGATTTCTATAATCAGGGAAGAGCCGAAAAACACCCCGATAAACGCCGAGGGAAACCCGGCAATAACTATCAGCATAGCGTTGCGAAACACATGGCGATAAAAAACTGCCCGTTCATTCAAACCTTTGGCGCGGGCGGTCATCACGTATAATTTCCCCAGCTCGTCCAAAAACGCGTTCTTTGTTAAAAGCGTTAGCGTGGCAAAGGCGGCGATGGTAGAGGCCGTGACGGGCAAAACAATATGCCATAAATAATCCGCTATTTGCCCGCCGATGCTGAGCGTATCAAAATTATCGCTCGTCAATCCACGCAGGGGAAACCATTGAAAGTACGAACCCCCCGCAAACATAACCACCAGAATAATCGCGAATAAAAATCCGGGAATGGCGTAGGCGAAGATGATGATAGAACTGCTCCACACATCAAAACGGCCGCCGTCATGCACCGCCTTTCTAATCCCCAAAGGAATAGAAATCAGATAGGCCAGCAGGGTTGACCACAGACCCAAAGTAATAGACACAGGCATTTTTTCCAGCACCAAATCAATGACAGAGATGGAGCGAAAATAGCTCTCGCCAAAATCAAATCGCAGATAGTTGCCCATCATCAGGGCGAATCGCTGGGCGGGCGGTTTGTCAAAGCCAAATTGTTTTTCCAAATCTTCAATAAACCCATCGGGCAAGCCCCGCGCCCCTTGATAACTGGATTCGTTTTGCTGACCGCCACTGCCGACTCCATCGCCGCCACCGCCACTGATACGGTCGGTTGCGCTGCTTTCATCGTCCAGTTGGCTGAGGATTTGTTCGATAGGCCCGCCAGGCAGGAACTGCACCAAGGCGAAGTTGATAACCATAATACCAAGGATTGTTGGCACCATAAATAAAAGACGGCGAAAGATATAGGCGAGCATACGGGGTATCCCTGTTGGGTTATTTTATTGCGCCAACTTCTTTTAGCTTGTCGTATTTTTCTTGGCTAAACCACCAGAAATCAGCCTCACCCATCGCAAACGGGGGCAGGGTTTCAGGATGCTCATAAATATCCAAATAAGCGATATTATGATAGGGATTGTACCATTGTGGCACCCAAATATGCATCGCCCGCAAAGCACGATCCAGCGCATGAACGGTGTAGGTTAGCTGTTCACGGTCATTGGTTGTTTCAATCTTTTTCAATAACGCATCAATGGCAGGATTCGCCAGACCAGACAGGTTGGAAGAGCCAGCCGTGTCCGCCGATTCACTGCTGAAAATACTGCGCAATTCTATCCCAGGGGTTTGGGACATGGAAAATCGCCCGATGACAATATCGTAATCAAAGGCGCGTGTGCGTTCGGTCGCTTGGGCGGAATCGACATTGAGTAAAGTGGCATCTATCCCAAGGCGATTTAGGTTTTCAATATAGGGGTTTATGATACGCTCAAAACTCGGGCTGTCTTCCAGAAATTCTACCGTGAGAGTTTCGCCCGCCGCGTTGCGCCGTTTGCCGTCTTGAATCGTCCAGCCCGCCGCGTCCAGCAGTGCGCCAGCTTCGCGCGAAAGCGCGCGGTCTAGTTTGTTTATAGTGGAAATCTTGGGGGTAAAGGCGGGTTCGGTGAAAACCGATTCGGGCAAATCCGCGCGGAGCGGTTGTAAAATCGCCAACTCCTCGGCACTGGGCATGCCTGTCGCTTGCAGAATATCGGAGTTTTCCCAAAAGCTATCCGTGCGACGGTACAGCCCATAAAACAAGGTTTTATTTGACCATTCAAAGTTAAACATCATGCCAATCGCGCGGCGCACACGCGGGTCTTGGAATTTGTCTTTGCGCATATTAAACCAGAAACCCTGCGTGCCAGAAGGACGACCATCGGGGAGTTGTTTGCGTATCACCCAGCCCTTTTCCAACGCGGGGAAATTATAGGAAGTCGCCCAAATTTTGGATTGATGTTCTATGCGGAAATTATAATTGCCGCCTTTAAACCCTTCAAAAGCGGAAGTATAATCGGTATAATACTCAATAACTATCCTATCAAAATTATCGCGCCCGATGTTCAAATTCAAATCGCGCCCCCAATAATTCGGGTTGCGTTTGTAGGATACTTTCTTACCCGCAACAGCCTCTTCCAATAAATAGGGACCACTGCCAAGCGGGGGTTCCAGCGTGGATTCGGCGAAATCGCGGTCGGCATAATAGGCCTTTGAAAACACGGGCAAGCCCGCCGCCGCCAGTGGCAATTCTGCGTTATTTGATGTTTTCTTAAAGGTGTATTTCACGGTTAGGGGGTCTAAAGCCTCGACACTTTCAAAATCATCAAGGATGGTTTTGTAAATCGGGCGACCCTTTTCACGTAATACATTCAGGGAAAAAACCGCGTCTTCGGCGCGAACAGGGGTGCCGTCAGAAAACTGCGCTTCGGGGCGGATATGAAAAATAACCCACGAAAAATCGGACGGATATTCCACGGTATGCGCCAATAAACCATAGGACGAATCGGTTTCATCGGCAGTCCCAGCCATCATAGTTTCAAAGAACACAGAGGACAAACTGGCGGCTTGCCCTTTCAAAATATACGGAGTCATCGAATCAAAAGTGCCAAAGCCCCAAGTGGAAAACGTGCCGCCTTTGGGCGCGTTTGGATTGACATAATCAAGGTGGGGGAAATCGCGGGGGTATTTCAAATCGCCCGCTTCGCCCGTGCCAAAAACCGACAGACCGTGGGATTTTATGATTCGCACCTCATCTTGGGCAAACGCGGGTGCGACCATAAGCGTGGCGATAAACGCCATAAAAACAAACAGCCAAGTGCCAAGCATAAATCGTGTGTGTGCCAGCGTTCGCATCCTATTGCCCCTGTAACGATTGCAGATATTTAATCAAATTAGCACGCTCGGAGGCTTTTTTCAATCCAGCAAAGTTCATCTTCGTGCCTTTGGCATAGCCACGTGGATTGGCGGAAAATTCATCCAATGCGTTAATATCCCAAACCCCGCCAAGGTCTGTTATCACGGCAGAATAGGCGAATCCCGCGACCGCACCCTTTGCCCGCCCAACGATTTGGTATAAATGCGGGCCAACACCATTCTGCCCGTCTTCCAATTTATGGCATGCTTTGCATTTGGCGAAAGTCCGCTTGCCCTTGCCCACATCAGCGGTTTCCAGCAATTCGGCGATAGAGGGACCGTCCGCATCGGCGGTTTCAACCTCCGTATCCTCTACATTATAAATATCAGCAGGGGCGGCCGCGGTTTTTTCCCCATGCCCACCCGCACCAACATGATATATAGTCTCTGCCGTCCAACTTACCAAAAGATAAATCAGCAGAGCCCCGCATGCCGCGCCAACAATTTTCGTTGCTTCCATTGTATCCATGATGTTCCACCCATAAATTGAGATTTGTTTTTACATATTTCTGTGTGGCGTTTATCATTTTTTTATTCTAAAAGGCAAGATGCAAAAGGGCTATTAGATGCGGATATTTTGAAAATTCTGTGAATAGGGCTTGTCAGTGTGGCAAACCTGCAATAAAACGGCGTGAAAATCGTATAAAATAAGGAAATAACTATGGGTTTATCTGGGAAAACATCGGCGGGGTCATCGGAATTAAAAATCGCTTTCCAAGGGGCGTTGGGCGCGTATTCGCACAAAGCCATCGCCGATTGCTATCCAAATGCTTGCGCGATAGCCTGTGATTCGTTTGAATCCGCGATATTGGCGGTGCAGCAGGGGCGTGCCGATTACGCCATGACTCCGATTGAGAATTCGATATACGGGCGGGTGCCTGATATCCATCGTTTGTTGCCCGAATCTGGGTTGCATATTATCGGCGAGCATTATGTTCGCGTGGAAATCAGCCTGTTGGCGGTGAAAGGTGCGCGTTTGGAACAGGTGAAAACTGCCCGTTCGCACCCCGTTTTGCTGGGGCAATGTGCCGAGTTTTTGCGTGGGCAAGGCATCGCCCCAATCAGTGATATTGATACGGCGGGGGCGGCCGCACGGATTGCCGAATCGGGGGATAAGACTTGTGCTGCCTTAGCATCCAGTTTTGCCGCGGGGTTGTATGATTTGGATGTATTGGCAGAGAATTTGGAAGACCATCGCCATAATACCACGCGGTTTGTCATTATCGCGCCCGAATCGGGGTTTATCGCTCGTGATAACGCAATGCGGGTGAAGACCAGTTTTATTTTCCGTGTGCGTAATATTCCTGCGGCTTTGTATAAGGCTTTGGGCGGGTTCGCCACGAACGGGGTGAATATGGTGAAGTTAGAGAGCTATATGCTGGATGGTAGCTTTGCCGCGACCCAGTTTTATGCAGATATTATTGGGCATCCAGAGGATGAAGAGGTGGCGCGGGCGTTAGACGAGCTGGGGTATTATACCGATATGGTGAAAATATTGGGGGTTTATCCTGCGGGTTTAACGGGGGATTAGTCGTTAAACCCCGCGTTCCCCAAAAACCGCCGAGCCCACACGCAGATGCGTCGCCCCAAAAGCCAGCGCCGTTTCAAAATCCCCGCTCATCCCCATGGACAGCCCCGCCAGCCCATTTCGCACTGCCATTTTGCGCAACAAAGCAAAGTGCAAAGACGGCTCATCCCCCACGGGGGGTATCACCATCAGCCCCTTAATCGGCAAATCCATCGCCCGACACACCGCCACAAAATCATCCAAATCCGCAGGCATAACTCCCGATTTTTGCGGTTCTTCGCCGGTATTCACCTGCACAAACAAATCGGGGGCGCGTCCCTGCGTTTGAACCTCTGTCGCTATTTTATCCGCCAATTTCTGCCTATCCAACGAATGAATCGCGGCAAAAAATCCAACAGCCGCCTTTACCTTGTTCGTTTGCAACGGGCCGATAAGATGTACCGATATCCCCGCATATTCCGCCATTAAGGCTGGCCATTTATCCAAGGACTCCTGCACTTTGTTTTCGCCAAAAACGCGATGACCCGCCGCCAAAACGGCGATAATCCGCTCAATCGGTTGCTGTTTGGATACGGCCAAAAGCTCCGCATCCCCCACTGCCCGTATTTTATTTTGCACGTCGGTTAGGATGATTCGCCCTCCTTTAACGCGTCAAATAAGGGGGCAAGGTCGGTTTCATACCGTTGCCACGCTTTTATTGACGATTGATAAATCGGTTGTCGCGCTTGATACAGGCTTAATGTGTTTATCTGGCGGTCGGTTTTGTGGAAATTCAAACAGTCCTCCTGCCAATCCAGCCCGCAAAAATCAATCAAACCCCGCGCTTGTTCCTCTGGCGCGGCGGTGAGACGTTCGTACTGAACCTCGTAAAACCGCCCGCCCAACAGCCCCCGCCAGAAATCAATCACCCGCAGAAACTGGTTGTAATACAGCCCCAAAGTCCGCAAATCATAGGCATAGCCGTGGGTATTTTCCATAAACCGATTGCGGTAAATGGACAAAAGATTGTCGCGTGGGTCGCGCCGAACGACTATAAACCGCGCCTTGGGCATCGCCGCCAAAATCAACCCCATCTGCATATAAGAGCTGATACCCTTATCGGTAATATGGCTGGCGTTTGGGAATAACGCGCCCAGTTGCTCGGCAATACTGGCACCGATAGCATGCAGGGAATCGCCCGTCACGCCGCGCCAATCAAAATCAATCTTATCCAAACGCCCCAGCACACGGCGAATCGCGATGGAGGTTGTGCCGATTTCGCCCCCACCCTCCACCAGCGTATGGCTGGCAAGGATTTGTTCGACCAAAGTCGTGCCAGAGCGCGGCATTCCACAGACAAAAATCGGGGTCATATCGGCAAAACCCTGCCCGTCAAACTGCGATAAATCAAAGCCGTCAAAGGTGCGGATGAGGCTGTTCACCTCATCCACGCGGGTTTGAATATCATAGGGTTGGTTTTTCAAAATCAGATGATTCGCGGATTGCAAATAGGGGAAAACATGTTTGTAATCCTTCGTGTCTTCCAAGGCTTTTACAATAGAAAACCCAAGGTCGGCTTTTTTGTTATCCGCTAGAGTTTTATCGTCAAACAGGCCTCGCATTTGTTTGATTATCGGATCGTTTGGCGTTATTTTTTGCGAGGTCACGTAAAAATTGTAAAACCGAGGCTCTGTCGGGTCAATTTCCAACGCCTGTTTGAACAGGGCAATGCCTGCGTCAAACTGCCCAAGGGTGATTAAAACTTTGCCCTTATCGGCAAGGGCGGCGGCAAAATCAGGGGTTTGCGCCAAGGCCGTATCAAAGGATTGCAACGCATTTTGCGGATCTTTTACATTGGTATAAGCATGCGCCAGATGAAAATATAAATCGGGGTTTTTTATCCCCTTATCGCGGGCGAGGCAGAGGTGTTCCACCGCCTGTTTCGGCTGTTTCAAATCGCGATAACACAGACCAATAAGGCGATCAATCAACCCCGCTTTCGGCAGGTGTTTTTGCGCCGCGGTCAGGTGGTCAATCGCCCGTTGCCATTGGTTCTTGCGGGCAAAGGCACTGCCCAGCCCCAAAATCGGGTTCAGCATTTTGGGCGATAGCCCATAGGCACGGTGAAACAGGCGAATTGCGATATTAAAATTGCCCGCGTCCAGTTCCAAATCACCATAGTTGCTGTAGGCTTGGGCGAAGTTCGGCGCGATTTTTAACGCCCGTTCAAATTCGGCGCGGGCGGGCTGCGTTTGTCCCAAACGGTGCAGGGCTTGCCCGATAATATCGGCAAGGACCGGCTCGTTCGGGTGTGCGGAATCCAACGCCCTTGCGCCCCGTTCCGCCGCGGCATAATCGCCCGCGTTCAGCGAGTCAATCAAGGGGTTAATATCGCTGCGTTTAATACCACGCATTGGGGCAAAGGCGATTTGACTGGTTTTATCCAGCTTTGTGCGAATCGCTGTTTTTGTTTGGTCGGGTAGGGCGGTTTTGGATAGGTGTTTTAACGCGGTTTTAATACGGGTTGCATCGGTTAAGATCCATAAAACCTCGGTATATTTTTGCCAAATCGCGGGCTCGTTTGGTTTTAATTCACTGGCGATTTGCAGGTGTTTGTGCGAATCTTCCATCTGGCCGACTTGCATGAAAATACTACCCGCCTGAAAATGAACCTCTGCTATATTTGGGTTGTGGGTGATAATATCGTTATAGATAGCCAAGGCACCAGCGAAATCCCCCGCTTTTTGACAAGACATGGCTTTTTGATAGTGGGCAGGGATTTGGGCAGGGTCAGTTATCATAGTGTCTTTTAACGAATCGGGGGGATTATATCAATAAAACAAACGCCAATAAAACGCCCTAAAATAAAAAGAGCGGGCGCGATGCCCGCTCTTTTCAAAATCATAGGTTCAATAGAACTAGAAGTTCAAGCTAAGACCAACAGAATACTGAAGGGCACCTTTGCCACCAGCACCATTGCTAGCACCACCGGAACCCAAACCACCTTGGATAACAGCACCACCGCTAAGCGCGTAGTTCACTGCCAAACCCCAGCCGTTGTTGCCATCGTTAGGGCCACTGGAGTAAGTTCCGTAGTTGAAGGATACAGCAAAGTCATTGATTGTATAACCAACACCCAAACCGATATGTGTACCGCCTTCGGCTGCACTACCTTGTGGTGTTGTAGAGTAGTTAAATACCAGATCAACGCCAGAGAATTTTGCAGTCGCACTCAAACCATAAAGGAAATCGTCGCCCGCGCTTTGCAAGCCAAGTCCAACGCCAAAGGAGGAGCGTTCGCCACCACCAAAGTCTAGTGCACCACCGATGCCCCAGCCAGCGTTTTCGTCAGAACCGTTAGCGAATTCCCAAGAAACAGCAATTTCAAAAATGCCGAACTGACGGTCATAACGCAAAATTTGGTCGTCGCCAGAAGATTTGCCGCTTCCGTCCGTGCCAGAGTTACCATTGTAACCAGCGTGTGCTGTGTGATCGTCAGCGATCAAAGTCAGCATGCCAACTTCGTCCAATACACGATCGAACGCACCGTCTGTATCACCCATTGTCAATGTGCCGAAGCCAGTTGAAGAGATGAAGACAGAAACAGGAGAGTTCTTTTCAGAGATGCCATTAGAAACTTCGTCCAAATCGATGGTTGCACCGAATTGAAAGCCAGAATCGGTTGTGCCAACGCCACGGAAGTTTACGTCCATGTCAGAGTGATAACCAAGCGCGTCGTCTGCGTTTGTCCCTTGTGTGATACCAGCTTCTGCTGTACCTGTTAGAGTTACTTCAGCGTGTGCAATACCGGCGACGGCAACAAGCGCTGTTGTAGAGATGAGTAGTTTTTTCATTTTCTTTTCTTTCTCGTTTGTGAATTATAAATGAATAGCCCCGTTTTGGGGGTAATCGGGGTATCCGATCAAGTGATGACACATTCCTTTAATTCGCACATAAGTTCAAGGTAAAACAAAAAATTAATATAAGAGGTTTTACAATTTGATGCAATCTTGCCACAGTTTTTGGTTTGCTTATTATATCACCCTTATTTATAGGGGGTTCGGGATGGGGCTATGCAGGGGGTATTGTATCGGTTTTTTGCGGTTTGTAAAGGTCGGTGGGGGGATTTTGGGGGGATTTTGTGAAAATTGGGCGGAAATAAAACACTTTTGGCGGTTTTATTGGTAAATATTTGGCAAGAATCAGGTGCGAATCGGGTAAGAATCGGTTTGGCAACCCGCCCGCGTACGCCCCCATTCACACTATTGTTTGGCTATCCCCCTTATCCTCGCTTGTTTTTTCCCCAATAACCCTGTATTACACAGATTAAAATCGGGGCAAGCCCTCGGTTTATCCTAATTTCACCCGATAAAGGTTTATCCAGTATGATATGTTTTTCACGCACAAACACGGTTTTAATGACGGCTGCCATAGGGCTCTTGGCTTTTGTTTTGCTGGGATGCACGGCATCTGGCAATGTTCCTGCGCATCCGATACCCACTAACCAAGAGGTTTTGCGCAATAACACCAATTCGCCGTTTAATAATGACGATCCTGGCGAGCGTAGAACGGCAGAGGTTGGGCGTGTCCAAGATATTTTCACCGATAACAAAGCTGGGGATAGCGTTCATGTCAATCGTTATTTATGGGCGGCGGCCTTGGATGTGTTAGAGTTCCTGCCGTTGGAATCGGCTGATCCTTTTACCGGGCTTGTCATAACGGAATGGGGCAATCCGCCTGGCTCTGCCGATAAATACCGTGCGAATATCCATGTGATTGGGCCAGAATTGGATGCGGGCAATTTGCGTGTGTCTATTTATGATGAATCGGGGTTGGTGGGCGAGGATACGACTCGCCAGATAGAGGATGCTATCCTAACGCGGGCGCGACAGTTGCGGATTGGGCAAGCGGGACGCTAATAACTGTATTCGCCGTAAATCCGCGATAAATCCCCATCCCACGCGCCATGGTATTTCGCCAACAGCTCATCTGCTGGGGTCTGCCCGCTTTCCACGCTTTCGCACAACGCATCCAGAAAATGCGTTTCATCGGCAATCAAACCGCCCGCACCAGCCCGCGCCCGCGCTCGCAATCCGTCTGTCGCCACCCGCAAACACTCCCGCGCCACGGCATGCAAATCCACCTTGCCAAACCGCCCAGCCAGCCCGTCAACCGAGGCCGCAACCCGCAATCCATCGCGGGTTTCTTCATCCCAATCCTTACACAAATCCCACGCCGCATCCAGCGCAGTGCCATCATACAGCAACCCCACCCAAAACGCGGGCAAGGCACAAATCCGCCGCCATTCGCCACCATCCGCCCCGCGCATTTCCATAAACTGCTTAATCCGAGCCTCTGGAAAAATTGTCGTTAAATGGTCAGCCCAATCGGATAACAACGGCTTTTCCCCGGGCATCGCGGGCAACTGCCCCGCCAGAAAATCACGGAACGATTGCCCCAGAGCATCAATGTATTTCCCATCGCGATAAACGAAATACATCGGCACATCCAGCGCGTAATCCACGTACCTCTCAAACCCCATGCCGTCTTCGAACGCAAAGGGCAGCATCCCTGTGCGGGCATTATCCAAATCGCGCCAAATCCGCGAACGCCATGATTTATGGCCGTTTGTTGTGTTTTCAAAAAACGGGGAATTGGCAAACAGAGCCGTCGCCACAGGTTGCAAAGCCAGCCCGACTCGCAGTTTTTTCACCATATCGGGTTCGCTGGCGAAATCCAGATTGACTTGGATTGTGCAGGTGCGATACATCATTTGCGTGCCGAGCGTGCCGACTCGCCCCATATAATCGGTCATCAGACGATAGCGTCCCTTTGGCATCATCGGCACATCCGCACCAAGCCATTGCGGGGATGCGCCCAGCCCGATATAACCCGCGCCGATTTTATCGGCTATTTCGCGTACCTGATGCAGGTGGATATTAACCTCGTCACAGGTTTCATGCAGGGTTGCCAAGGGTGCGCCCGATAATTCCAACTGCCCGCCTGGTTCCAAGCTGACATTCGCGCCGTTTTTGGTTAGGCCGATGAGGTGGGAGTCCTCATAAACAGGTTGCCAATCGAATCGTTTTTGCAGACCTTCCAGCATGGCTTTTATGGAACACGCGCCGTCGTATGGGAGGGGGAGGAAGGTGTCCTTATGATAGCCGAACTTTTCGTGTTCTGTGCCGATGCGCCAATCTGCTGGTGGTTTGCAGCCGTCTGATAGATAGCTGATAAGGTCGGTTTTGGTTTCAATAAGGCCGCCGCCTGTTTGGGGGATGGACATTGGTGGGCTTTCTTTTTTAGTTGTTAGTTGTTAGTTATTAGTTATTAGTTGTTAGTTGTTAGTTGTTAGTTGTTAGTTGTTAGTTGTTAGTTGTTAGTTATTAGTTGTTAGTTGTTAGTTGTTAGTTATAGTATTAATTGTGAATTGTGAATACCACTTGATTCAACTTTGAATACCCCTTTTGCCCTTGCAAAAGAAAATAAAGCGATTAAAGGTACTGAAGCGTATTGGGCGTTAAGTGATGCGTAATACGAATAACTAATTAAACGAATAACTAACTAAAAGGATAAAACGATGGATTTACGACTTATGTGCGAGCGAGATTTTAAGCCAGATGAATGGGGTGGCATAGGATTTAGTGATAGAGAAGTTCAAAGGCATTTAGTACAAAACGCAACAATTGTTGCAGTCTATATCTTGAAAGAGAACGAAGATGAAAAGAAGGCTGGTAAATTTGCAGGCTTTGTTGAACTCTCTGGTTTAGAAGATAATATATCTGCTTTTGTTACGCCTGAAATTTTAGAACGACATTTTGCAAATCATGATAATGAATGGCTTCATTCTGTTGGAATAAAGCGGGCTTGGTATATTGCAAAGGATGAATGTGATAATTGGCCAGATGTAGGTGATATTTTTAAAAAAACGTACAACCCTAATGCAGCTATACGCATAGGAAGTCATACAAAAATTGTAGATGCAGAAGATTTTGTCAATATTGCAGGATTAAAAATTATACCTGTAGAAGTTTATCGCCGTGAATCTGACCTGCCAGATGAAGAATATGCAACAGAAGACCATGAAACAGCATTAAATCTTTTAATAAGTCGCGGGTTGCTAGTTTAATAGCCCAAAGATAACTAATAACTAACAACTAATAACCAATAACTAATAACTAATAACTAATAACTAATAACTAACAACTAATAACTAACAACTAACAACTAACAACTAATAACTAATAACTAACAACTAACAACTAACAAAGCCATCGCCGCCACAGCCGCTGTATCGGCGCGGAGGATTCTTTGACCTAAACCCACCCGATAAACGCTTGGGTGCGCCGATAACATATCCTTTTCACCAGCAGAAAACCCGCCCTCTGGTCCAATCAATATAGCCCACTTGCCCGCAAGCAAACCACTAGCCGAATCACCTTTTGAATTATTGCGCAACCCCGCCCAACCACTAGCGGATTCACCCGCCATCCGCTCATCACAAAACAAAATCCGTCGCTCTGCATCCCAGCTCGCCAAAACCTCCGATAGCCTCGCCAAATCATCCACAACGGACAGGGTAGTCCCACCACATTGCTCTGCCGCTTCCACCACATGGGCGACCAGCCGAGCCCGCGCTATCCGCGCCGTTTGGCTATAATCCGTGGTAATCGGGCAAATCCTTGCCATCCCCATCTCGGCGGCTTTTTCCACAATAAAATCAGTCCGAGTCTTTTTAATCGGGGCAAATAACAGCCATACATCCGCCACCCGACCCTGCGGGGCGGTCTGCTTTTCACAAACCAACTCCCCATTTTTCCGCCCCAACACCGCAATCCGCGCTTGCCATTGCCCGTCCATACCATTAAACACAGACAGGCAATCGTCCGCCCCCATCCGCATCACATTACCCAAATAATGGCTGTGAGCGGGCGACAAGGGCAAGCGCAAACCCGCCCCCATCGGGGCATCAATATAAAGACGGATTTTGGGTGAGTCTGCCATAACCCGCAGTCTAGGATAAATTGGAAAAACATGCGAGCCAAATTAAAGAAAAACACGGCAAATAAGCAAAATGATATTCGGGTTTTTGACGCAACCGCACAAAACTGGGTTGATCGGTTCTGCCCTGTGATTATCCGCCCTTATCTGCGTCTATCACGATTAGACCGCCCGATTGGCGCGTGGTTGCTGTTTATTCCGTGTTTATGGGGGGTGTTGGCGGCCAGTTTTACCTCCCCCAATATCGGTAAAACGGTTTGGATTATCTTTGCGTGTGCCATTGGGTCAATTTTAATGCGTGGGGCGGGGTGTACTTGGAATGACATCACGGATAGGCAGTTTGATGGGCAAGTCAAACGCACCGCGACTCGCCCGCTTCCTGCTGGGCAAATCACTCCGCGAGCCGCGTTTATTTGGATGGTCGCGCAAACCGCGCTGGCTGGGGTGATTTTGCTTACATTTAACTGGTTTGCCGTTTTGATAGGGGTTGCGTCCTTGCTGCCCGTTTTAATATATCCCTTTGCCAAACGATGGACTTGGTGGCCGCAAGTCTTTCTGGGTGTGGCGTTTAATTGGGGGATTTTGCTGGCTTGGGCGGCGCAGGCGGGGGCTTTGCCTGTTTCTGCCTTTATTTTATACTTATCGGCGATTTTCTGGACGTTATTTTATGACACTATTTATGCGTTTCAGGATACCGAAGATGACGCATTACTGGGCATTAAATCAACCGCACGATTATTCGGCAATCGCGCCAAACCGATGTTGTTCGTATTCGCCCTTGCCAGCACCGCGTTGCTCAGCCTCGCGGTGTTTTTACTGCCAATCGGCGTAACCCCGCATATCGTCCTTTACGGAGGAATCGCAGGTTTCGCCACACATTTATCATGGCAACTTTACAGATTAGACATCCGCACCCCCGCCCTTTGCCTAAATTTATTCAAAAAAAACCGCACGGCGGGGCTGATAGTCGTTTTTGCCCTTTTATTATCGCTGGCTTTGCAATATATCGGGGGGGAGTTCGCTCGCCCCTTTACCCCATAGGTTTGGCGCAATGTATCGTTTTGTTTTTTTGCTTATTTTTTGCTGTTCGTCGGTTGTCGCCTATTTTGGCGTGGCGCTTGGCGTGGGCTGGTTTGAGAGCCAAACCGAAGCCCAAATATCCTCGGTTCTGGTTGCCCAAAACGTTGACTGGATGGAGGTAGAGGCAGACGGCATGTCGGTAAAACTCAGCGGATTTGCCCCTGACGAAGGCTCGCACCTGCATGTGTTAGAGGCGATTAGCGGTATTATCAGCACTTCCCGCCTATCCGATACCATTGAAATTGACCGTAATAAAAGGGTCGCCCCACCGCAATTCAGCCTTGAAATCCTGCGTAATGATGATGAGATTTCCCTGATTGGGCTGGTGCCGAAATCGGCTGGTCGGCAAGGTATTTTGGATTTGGTGGATGACATCAGCAAAGGGCAGAAAATCGCCGATATGCTGGAAACCGCCGATTACCCCGTCAGTGAAAAGTGGAGCGTTGCTTTGACTCTGGGCGGGGAAATCCTGCGCCGTTTGCCCCGTTCCAAAATATCCGTGACGGCGGATAAAATCGTTGTGTCCGCGATAGCCGATTCTCTGGAAGAAAAACGGGCGGTTACGGAGTTCTTAAACCAAGAAAAAACCCGTGGGATTATGATTGAAACCCACATAACCTCGCCCCGTGAGGTCATTGCGCCCTTTGTATTTCGCCTGAATCTCAGCGATGGTCGGGCGCAGTTGGATATTTGTTCTGCCGATAGTGAAACTGCGCAAACGCGTATTTTGCAAGGGTTAGAAAAGTTTGATATGATAACCCCGCCCATCTGTGATGTTGGGCTGGGTGTGCCAACACCCGATTGGGCGGATGTCGTGCTATCCAGCCTTGATGCCTTGTATAATATGGGCGCGGGTGTGGTGACTATGACCGATTTTAACATAAGGTTTGTTGCGTCCAGTGATGTAGATGAAGGGCATTTTGAACGGGTTGTGGCGCGATTGCGCGATAGCTTGCCGCGTGTGTTTTCCCTAAATGCGGTTCTGCCCCCGCCTGTCGTTGTGGATGATGAAACGGGCGAATCGGATATCCCCGAATTTATCGCAACGATGAGCCCCGAAGGGCAAGCCCAATTACGCGGGCGGGTTGATTCGCCTCTGGCGCAAAACACCACCGATATTCTGGCGCAATCCCTGTTTGGCACGAAAAACGTTCATCAACAGGCGCGGGTGGATAATGATTTACCGCAAAACTGGTCGCGCCGTGTGATGGCCAGTTTGCTGGCTTTGGATATGCTACACAACGGTATTGTCACTATGAACCCCAATCAAATAGAGGTCAAAGGCATGGGCAAAACCGCCACCAGTGCCGATGATGTTTTGCGGATTTTATCGGAGTATGTCAGCAACGCTAATGAGCTGGTTATCAGCGTTGATTACGATGAAAAACTGGTGTTAAAAGAGGTGGTGGATATTGAACCCTTGGAATGTGCCGAGCAGATTGACGCGATTTTGGCAGAGAAAAAGATTATTTTCAAACCCAGTTCGGCCGAATTGGGCGAAGATGGGCTGGCTATTGCGGGGTTAATCGCCGCGGTTTTGCGCACTTGTCCCGATGTTTATTTTGAAATAGAGGGTCATACGGACAGCCAAGGACGCGAGGAATTAAACCGCTCTATCAGTCAAAAACGCGCCGAAGCGGTTTTGTTTGCCTTGTTAAATGAGCGGATTGTGACAACGAATTTGCGGGCAAAGGGCTATGGCCCCGACCGCCCGATTGCCGATAATAAAACGGCGGTGGGACGGGCGGCGAATCGGCGGATTGAATTTAGCCTGTTGTTGCAGGAGACCTTGAAACACGAAGAGGCAAAACTGGGGGAAGACCCCGTAATAAATGAGGAAATACCAAGTGAAACAACTACTGAAATACCTGATGAAACACCCACACAAGCAATTCCAGAAGGAGAATAATAATGGATAGAAATCAATTGACCCTAGCCCTGACCATCGCCATTATGGTGGCGATGGGTTTGGGCTGGTTCTTACGCGAAATTTACGGGCGATTAAGCCAAAATAAGGACTATAAACCCACCGAAGTGGATGCCATGCAAGAGCAACTTTATGCCTTTGAATCCGCGCAAATTCAGGCGGAACAGGATATGGAAGAGTGTCGGACTTATGCGTTGCAAATGCTGTCCGAACGCGATGCGATATCGGATGAATTGGGGCGGGTGCGTCAGCAAATGGCGGATTTGAAAAACCAAAGGTCTTAGGGTTTTTTGCGGGGGGTTTAATCCCAATTCTTTAGGGCGGATTCATCCGCAATCAAAGCCTCAACCCACCGCGTTCCCTTGGCAAAATGTTCCTTTTTCCAAAACGGCGCACGGGTTTTCAAATAATCCATAAGGAAATTTGCGGCATCAAACGCCTGTTTTCTATGGGCGGACAGCGTTGCCACCATCATAATCGGCTCGCCCACCGACAGTCGCCCATACCGATGAATGATGAGGCAGGCGGGCAAGTCCCACCGCGTTATGGCTTGGGTTTCAAGGGTTTGCAGAGTTTTCAAACACATCGCGTTAAAACATTCCAATTCCAACGCGATAAGCGGATTTTCAGGGGTGTCATTGCGGACAAGCCCCGTGAAACTTGCCATAGCCCCGATGGGCGTATCAAAGGGCTGATCTTGCAAAAGCCGCAGCTCTTCCCCGACATCAAACCCGTCCTTTTGCAATTTCACCACCATAATTTATCCCCCCGTCATAGGTGGAAAAAACGCAACTTCATCGCCGTCATGCAGGGGATGGTCGCCCTCCACCAATTCTTGATTTACCGCCGCACGAATCGCCAAAGGCTCGCCAAAGGCGACTTTATACCGCGCCCCACGCCCCGTTAAATCAGCAATCAAATCACGCACGCACGCAGCATCGCTCGTTATGGTTTCACCATCCACGCCAATCCGCTCGCGCACCCACGCGAAATACAAAACCGTTAGCTTCATCGTTTGCCCTCTTGCAGAAAACCACGGGCTTTTATGAAATAATCAACCCCGCTGATAAAGGTTATTAACGCGGCAATCGCCAGCAAAACCCGCCCGATATAATGGGCAGGTGCGCCAAAATCCGTGACGTAATAATGGGCGAAAACGCCTTCGGAAAACAAAACCACAATCGCCAGCATTTGCAGAGTGGTTTTCCATTTCGCCAGCCGAGTCACCGCCAAAAGCCGTGCCTCATCCCCCAGAAATTCGCGAAGGCCAGAGATAAAAACCTCGCGAAACACGATAACCGTTGCGGGTAGCAGGATGGTAGAATCGGGTGCGGGGCTGATAGCGACAATCACCATCAGAGCCAGAATAACCATAATTTTATCGGCAATCGGGTCCATCATTGTGCCGAGTTTAGAGGTTTGATTCCACCGCCGTGCCAAGTATCCATCGATAAAATCGGTCAGGGCGGCGGCGAGGAATAGTATCAAGGCGAACCAGTCCGCCAAGGGGCGTAGCAGGTATAAAAACAGCAGTGCCATGACGGGTGCGGCGATAAGACGCAGGATAGTGAGGATGTTTGGGATGTTCCACATGGGGTGGCTCCTTTATCGGGGTTTATGGGGATATAACCTGATTTGGGGGTAAAGTGCAACTTTAGTTGTTAGTTGTTAGTTATTAGTGATTAGTGGGGTAATGATGAACGATTTGTTATTAGGGATTGGGGGTTCGTTATGTATCGTTAAGGGCAGAGGTTTTTTGGTGCCCACCCGCCCACCCCCCCTGCGGGGAGCGGGCGGGTGGGATTATGTTTTTTTGGTTATTTGTGAAAAAGCGTTTGACTTTAGGTGGGTTTTCGCCCGTCCGTCTAAATAAAATTTTGAAAAAGATTATCTTCGCCATTCATTAAGAATTAGGTCATCAACATCACCAACATCACGAATAAGTTCAAGAGGTTGTTTGGGGTTTCCGCTGTCTGCTATCTCAAAACAGTACAACGTCCCTTCGTCCTCGCGTAACGTAACTTCCTCGCGTAACATAGATTCTATATTATTTAATCGATCTGGAAACCGATCATCAACACATCTATCACCCCATGCACAAAGGATTGTTGTTTGTGCTGTTCTTGCATATTCTCTAATAATTCTATCATTTTCTGTGCCAATTTGGTCATTCACAGTTTCATAGCGTCCTGCCTCTCTTTGCACAAAAGCAAAAATGTTTGTCACGTAAATCCCGCCAAACTCATTTTTGGGAAGTTTTGCAAATTGTTCGCATATTTCGACTGTATCATCATTTATTGCCTCCGTTGCTGTTGAAGAATGCGACATAACAAACATTAGCATAGGGCGGTCTCTGCGCCAGATTTTTTCTATTAAATAACGGTGTCTCCTGTTAGCGTCATTAGAAAAAATAGCTATAGCGTCCGTGCCATCAGGCCATCTATAAGTGGGGGTTGTTATTGTATTTGGCATTGCTTTACTTGCTTTTAATTATGGTTGGTGTTTAATCATAACAAAAATATAATGCGATTAAAAGCAAAAAAATTAATCACTAATCACTAATCACTAATCACTAACCCCCATCCTGAAAAAAATCATAAATCTGCTCCGCCATAGCCTCCGACACCCCCTCCGCCGATTTCAAATCCTTTAACGAAGCCTGCGCCACCGCCTTGGCAGACCCGAAATGCGCCAACAGAGCCGCCTTCCGCCGCGCCCCAATCCCCGCGATACTATCCAACGGATTCCGCTTAATAGCCCGCGACCGCGCCGCCCGATGCGTGCCAATGGCAAACCGATGGGCTTCATCACGCAGACGCTGAATAAAATACAAAACCGCGTCCTGCGGGGGCAAAGAAAACGGCACTTGCCCGTTGATATAAAACTCTTCCTTGCCCGCGTTTCTATCCACACCCTTGGCGACTCCGATAAAGGGCAGGTCTTTAATCCCCAGTCCCTCCAACGCCTCGCGTGTCGCTTTTATCTGCCCAAGACCACCGTCAATCAGCAAAACATCTGGCCAATTCTCACCATCACGCGGATGGTCTTCCTTTAACAGCCGAGCAAACCGCCTGTGCAAAACCTCGCCCATCATCGCCACATCATCACCAGGCGTAACATCAGGCGAGGCGATATTAAACTTGCGATAGGCGGATTTGATAAACCCCTCCTCACCCGCGACAATCATCGCGCCAACCGCGTGTGTGCCTTGAATGTGGGAGTTGTCATAAACCTCAATCCGCTTTGGCGGGGCGGGTAAATTAAACGTCTGCGCCAACCGTTCCAATAGATGCTTTTGGCTGGCACTTTCCGCCAATTTGCGTTCCAGAGATTCGCGGGCATTGCGAATAGCCAGCGTGATAATCTCCGCCCTCTCGCCCCGTTGCGGGCGGGTAATATCCACGCGAGAGCCCCGTTTCTGCCCCAAAGCATCGCAGAGCAAATCGGCATTGGATAGTTTATCCGATACAATAATCTGTTTCGGCGGGGTTTTATTATCGTAGAATTGGGCGATAAAACCCTCCAAAACCTCTTCTGCCTCCGCCCCTGAACCCGTATGGGGGAAATACGCCCGATTGCCCCAGTTTTGATGGGCGCGGATGAAAAACACTTGGATACAGGCAGCCCCGCCTTTTTGATAAATAGCAATCACGTCCGCCTCTTTAATATGGGCGGGGTTAATGCCTTGACTGCCTTGGATATTGGTTAAAGCACGGATTCTATCGCGAAGGCGAGCCGCGTGTTCAAAGGCTAAATCCTTGCTGGCTGTTTTCATCTCATCCGCCAGCCGTTTTTGGATATCAACGGTTTTGCCCGATAGGAAATCACGGGCTTCGTCCAGTGATTTTTTATAGTCGGCTTGGCTGATTTTGCCAACACACGGTGCCGAGCATCTCGCGATTTGATGTTGCAAACACGGGCGGGTTCGGTTCGCGAAAACATGGTCGGTGCAGGTGCGCAAAAGAAAAATCTTTTCCAAATGATGCAGGGTTGTATTCACCGCGTTGGCAGAGGCAAAGGGGCCGTAATATTCCCCTTTCGGGGTTTTTTTCCCGCGATGTTTGGTGATTTGGGCGAACGGGTGGTCTTTGGCAATCATAATGTTTGGAAAGGATTTATCATCGCGTAGCAAAACATTGTAAAGCGGTTTTAATTGTTTAATCAGGTTTTGTTCCAGCAGCAGGGCTTCCGTTTCCGTATCGGTGCTAAGGAACATCATAGAGGTCGTTTTGGCTATCATCCGCATAATCCGCAAGGAATGACCGCGCGGTTTGGCATAGCTGGACACCCGTTTTTTCAAATTGCGGGCTTTGCCGACGTAGAGCACTTTACCGCTCTTATCCAGCATGCGATAGACTCCCGCCGTGTTCGTCAGGCTGTTTAGATAGCCGTCAATAACGGCATGACCAGATAGCGGTTTTGGGGCTGGGTGAGTCATGGTTAATCATTAACCCCTAATCATTAATAATATCTGCCGTGCGCCAGCCCAAATGCTGTCCGCCATCAACGCAGATTAACTGCCCCGTCACGGCTTGGGCATCCAATAAATAATCCAAAGCCGCCAGAATATCGCTTGGCTCTGCCCCGCGTTGCAAAAGCGAGCGTTTGCGTTGTGCATCAAAATGGGCGGTGCTTTGCCGTGCGGCTTTTATCGTGGAACCAGGGGCAATCGCATTCACCCGTAAATGCGGAGCCAAGGCCTGTGCGCTGGTTTGGGTCAAATGCCATAGGGCGGCTTTGCTGACGCTATAAGTCATAAATTCAGGCGTGAGCTTGCGCACACGTTGGTCAATCATATTGATAATCGTGCCCTTAAGTTTCGTTTGTTTGGCAAACGCTTGCGTCAAAATAAACGGCGCATGCAGGTTAATCCCAATATGATGTTGCCACGATTCGGGCGTGGCGCTCGCCAGACTATCATAATCAAACACCGCCGCGTTATTGATTAAAACATCCAACGCACCCAAAGCCTCCACCGCACGGGGAATCAGGGTTTGCGTGTCCGCCACATCCGCCAAATCCGCGTGTAAAACCACGCCAGAGCCGCCTGCCTCCATAACTTCCGCCAGAACCGCCTGTGCCTCTGCCTTGCTGGTATTGTAATGGATAGCCACCGCAATGCCTCGCCCCGCGCAATGCAGTGCCATAGCCCGCCCCAGCCGCCTTGCCGCCCCTGTTATCAGTGCCGCGTGATAGTGTGTTTTCTGTGTCATACCGACCCGTATAATAATAAATAGCTATATAAACCATAGCAAATCACGAATAATCCCCCGAAAATCCGCCCCATTCGCCAGCCAAACACGATAAACGGCGTGAGTGCCAAGGTTGCCATGCCCATCACCCATAAATCACGGGTAAGGAAATCGTCGGGCACGGGTAGGGGGGCGACCATCGCGGCTATTCCAGGGATTGCCAGTAGGTTAAACAAATTACTGCCGATAATGTTGCCAATGACTATGTCGCCGCGTTTGTGGTAGGCGGCGGATAGGCTGGTTGCCAGTTCGGGTAGGGAGGTGCCGAGGGCTACTAAGGTGAGCCCGATAACGGCGGGGGCGATGTTAAATGTCATGGCGATGTTAATCGCGCCGTCAATTAATAGTTTCCCGCCCAGTGGCAAGGCCGCCAATCCTATTAATAAGGCGAATAACGCTTTGGGTAGGGATAGTGGGGATTTTTTTGGGGTGGGGTTGGTTTGGGGTTGGGGTTTTATTAGTGCCTGTTGCAGGTTTCTGGTTAAAATCGCCCCAAGGCAAATCAGCAAAATCACCCCTTGGATGCGTCCAATCGCCCCCATCCAGCATAGGGCGGAAAATACGACCGTCGCGCCCAGCATAATCGCGAAATTACCCCGTGATTCGGTTTGTATTTTGGGCGAGAGATCTAGGGTGAAAATCGCCATAGGCAACCCGAGGATTAATAAAACATTGGCGGTGTTTGACCCGACGACATTGCCTAAGGCTAATTCGGGTGCGCCCGCTAGGACGGCTTGGATAGCCACCAGCAATTCGGGGGCGGAGGTGCCGAAGGCTACCACCGTTAGGCTGATAACAAGGGCGGAAATACCCAGCCGTTCGGCGAGGGCAACCGTGCCTTTGACAAGGAAGCTGCCGCCGATGACAAGCAGGGCAAGCCCTGATGCGATGAAAAGCCAGTTTTGGAGGAGGGGCATTTTTAGTGATTAGTGATTAGTGATTAGTGGTTAGTGGTTAGTGATTGGTTATTAGTGGATTAGGGATGAATTGTAAATGAATGATGAAGACCAGCTCCACGCGAGGGCGGGGGCTTTTGTGCATATAGAGCTTTTGCTTTCGCAAAAGCCCATACACAAAAGCCTTTGGTTACAAGATGATAGGGTCTCTATAAATTTGCTATCTGGAATAACAAGATTATAGATTGGATGATTTGCAAAGAATACTTGGGAAGTGGTGATAGGTTCGTTCTAAATTTATTTAGGCTTTCCCTATTTTCTAAAAACACTAATAACTAATAACTAACAACTAATAACTAATAACTAATAACTAACAACTAATAACTAACAACTAATAACTAACAACTAATAACTAACAACCTTGTTTTTTCATAAAAACCCGTTATAACCCGCCCTATGGATATGGATAAAAACTTTGACCCGAAAACTGCCGAGGCAGTCATTCGCGCACAATGGCACGATAAAAACGCCTTTGCTGCGGGGGTGCATGTGCAAACCCAGAATAACGACCAGAGCTTTTGCATCATCATGCCACCGCCCAATGTTACGGGTGTTTTACACATGGGACACGCCTTTAATTCCACCTTGCAAGACATTTTAATCCGCTGGCATAGGATGCGCGGGTTTGACACGCTTTGGCAACCTGGACAAGACCACGCGGGTATCGCCACGCAAATGGTCGTGGAACGGGAGCTGGCGAAAACGCAACAACCCTCCCGCACCGAACTCGGTCGCACGGCATTTTTGGAAAAGATATGGGAGTGGAAAGAACAATCTGGCGGCACGATTATAGAGCAGTTAAAACGGCTGGGTGCGTCCTGCGATTGGCAACGCAACCGTTTCACGATGGACGAGGGTTTTCAAACGGTCGTGCGCAAAGTGTTCGTGGATTTATACAACAAGGGCTTGATTTACCGCGATAAACGGCTGGTCAATTGGGACCCGCACTTTCAAACCGCGATTTCGGATTTGGAGGTGGAAAATATAGAAACCCAAGGGCATATGTGGCATTTTAAATATCCGCTTGCCGATGGTGAAACCTATACTTATATTGAAAAAGACGATGACGGGGTGGAAATATTACGCGAGCAACGCGATTATATTTCCATTGCCACAACTCGCCCCGAAACGATGCTGGGCGATGGTGCGGTGGCGGTGCATCCCAGCGATGCTCGCTATGCTTCTATCGTTGGCAAACAGGTGCATTTGCCCCTGTGCGATAGGACTATTCCGATTATAGCCGATGACTATCCCGACCCCGATTTCGGCTCTGGCGCGGTGAAAATCACGGGGGCACACGATTTTAATGATTACCGAGTCGCCAAACGTAATAATATCGCCATGTACCCCCTGATGGATGAGTGCGGGGCGATGCGTAAGGATGTGGCGGAGGACAATCTGGTGCCTGAAAAATATCGCGGGCTGGATAGGTTTGAGGCTCGCACGATGATTATCGCGGATTTGGACGCACAGGGGTTAATGATAAAAATTGAGGATAAATTAATTCAACAGCCCTTTGGTGACCGTTCCAAGGTTGTCATTGAACCGATGCTGACCGACCAGTGGTTTGTTGCGGCCGAAAAGCTGGCACAACCAGCGATAGCGGCGGTGGAGTCGGGGGAGACTAAAATCCTGCCGAAATCCGAGGAAAAAGTTTATTTCCACTGGATGAAATCGATTGAGCCTTGGTGTATATCGCGGCAACTCTGGTGGGGGCATCAGGTGCCCGTTTGGTATGATGAGGAAGGCAATCAGTATTGCGCGATGGATGAGGCGACCGCACAAAAACAGGCGGGTGGGCGAGTTTTAACCCGTGATGCGGATGTGCTGGATACTTGGTTTTCGTCTGGTTTGTGGGCGTTCGGCACGCTCGGCTGGCCAGAGGACACCGATGTTTTGCAACGGTTTTATCAAAGTGAAAACGCCAACCGCGTTTTAATCACGGGGTTTGATATTATCTTTTTCTGGGTGGCGCGGATGATGATGATGAGCCTTGAGGCAACCAATCGCGTTCCCTTTGAAACCGTTTATGTGCATCCTTTGGTGCGTGATTCCAATGGTAAGAAAATGTCCAAATCCTTGGGCAATGTGCTTGACCCGATAGAGCTGATTGACAAATACGGTGCTGATGCGGTGCGATTTACCTTGTGTGCTATGGCGGCGATGGGCAAAGATTTGCGTCTGTCGGAAGACCGTATTATAAGTTTCCGTAATTTTGCCACAAAGCTGTGGAATGTCGCGCGGTTTGCCGATATGAATGATGCAAAACCAAGTGCGGGTTTTGACCCGAGCACTGTCAAGCACAAGCTAAACACATGGATTATTTGCGAGCTTGTACTGTTTCAAAGATTATTTGATAAATCGCTGAGGGGCTATCGGTTTAATGATTGTGCGACTGCCTTGTACGATTTTATTTGGCGGTTTTTTTGCGATTGGTATGTGGAGCTTTCAAAACCACTTTTGCAAGGTGAAGACGAAGCCGTTAAACAAGAAACCCGTGATACTCTGGCGTGGGTTTTGGACCAATGTTTGATTTTATCACACCCCGTTATGCCGTTTATTACCGAAAAACTATGGCATGATATTGCACCCAGAGATAATCTGCTGGCACATCAGGCTTGGGGTGATTATCCGTCTATTTTGGGTGATATACCCAAGAATAAAAAGATAAATAAAGAGATAGCTTGGATGATTGATTTAATACAAGCCATTCGTTCCCTCCGCGTTGAAATGGGGGTAAAAGCGGGCGATAAAATCCCACTGGTTAATCTGGGGTTGGATGCAGAGCATCAGGCTATACTGGATGAAAACGCCCCGTTAATCCTGCGTCTGGCACGGATTGAAACCATTACTAAAGAGACCACCGCGCCCAAAGGTGCACCGTCCTTACCCGTGCGGGGCGGTGAATTCTGCCTGCCTTTGGCGGGGATTATTGATATTGCGGGCGAATCCGCACGATTAAACAAGGCAATCGCCAAATTGGAGGCGGAATTAACCGCTATGAGTGCCAAATTAAACAACGAGACCTTTATGTCCAAAGCCCCAGATGCCGTGATAGAACAGGCACGGGCAAGGCTGGAAGAGGGTCGCCTTGAGTGCGATTCCCTGCAAAAAGCTGCCGCACGGATAGCCGCCCTTGCCTAATCGGGCGTTTAGGCTATACTCGTACGAATTTGAAAATTAGGGCAAAAACAAAACCATGAACGCAAAGAAAACAAAAAACCTGCCCACCAAGCAAGGCGCGTTTGATAATGATGCCAAGTTGTGGTCGTCCTATCGCCGGCTATGGCATGATTGGATGCGTCGCTATTGGTATTTGGTTGTTGTTATTCTTCTGCTAACGATTATCAGCGCGGTCAGTGCTGCTGGCTATGCCAAATTTATCCAATGGGTGATAGAGGCGTTTGAAACAAAATCGCAAAGTGTCGTTTTTTGGGGTCCGCCTGGGATAATTTTCTTGACTGTTTTTAAGGGCGGGGCGCAATATGCGTCTGCCACGGTACAAGCGCGGTTTTTATCGCGAATCCAAGTCAACATGCAAAAGAAAATGTTTGATAGCCTGATTTACACCGATTTAACCAATTTGATGACGGAAGCCCCCGCCGCGCTGGGGATGCGCTTTATGATGGATGTTGTTTTGGTGCGTGGCTCAATACAGGCGTTGTTTGGCGGTTTGCAGAGTATTCTGACGATTACCTTTGCCTTTGGCGTGATGTTTTCCATTGATTGGGTTTTGACGCTGGGGATTCTGGTTATTTTTCTGTTTGCCACCGTGCCGATTGCAGTTGTTGGCGCACGAGTGCGTGATTTAACGCAAATCGCGCAACGGGCGGCGGCCAGTATGCTGGCGCAAATCAGTGAAAATCTAACGGGGATTCGCATGGTGCGTACCTATGGGCTGGAAGAGCATTTGAAAAAAGTAACCTCTTTGGGGTTTGAAGCCTTGTATAAATTGAATGTCAAAGCCGTGCGTTTGCAGGCGGCAACCGCCCCTATTACAGAGATTTTTAGCGGACTCGCCATTGCATTTTTGCTTTTGCTGGTTGGCATACGGATTAACCAAGACGCGGTTACTGTGCCTGAATTCGTTGGGTTTTTAACCGCGCTCGGTGTGGCAACCCCGCCGTCGCGCCAGTTGGGAACCTCCTATACCGCGATTTTGCAAGGACTGGTTGCCTTGGGGCGGATTTTTGGCATGTTTGATGCGAAAAACAAAATAAAGGATGGAGCGTTTGACTATCCCAAGGGTGAAAAATCGGGCGGCTCGCTTAGTTTTGAACATGTGGATTTTGATTATCCGGGTGGGTTTCGCGCCCTGCACGATATTAATTTACAGGTGGAAGCGGGCAAAACCTACGCCCTTGTCGGGCGGTCTGGTGCGGGCAAATCGACTATCTTTAGCCTTATTCCTCGCCTGTTTGATGTCAGCGCGGGGGTGATAAAAATTGACGGTCGCCCCTTGGCAGATTTCAAATTGCCAGCCCTGCGTGACCAGATTTCCGTGGTTAGTCAGGATAGCGTTTTGCTCAGCGGTACGGTGTTGGAAAACATCGCCTATGGACGCGAGGGTGCGAGCGAGGCAGACTGTATCGCGGCGGCCAAAGCGGCGGCGGCGCATGAGTTTATTGAAAAATTACCTGCGGGTTATCATACCGATATCAGCGCGGGTCAATCCAATTTTTCTGGTGGCGAACGCCAACGTTTATCAATAGCCCGTGCGATTGTCCGCGACGCGCCGATTTTGATTTTGGACGAGCCGACTTCGGCACTGGACTCCGTGTCAGAGACCGCGATTCGCCAAGCCTTGGCAGATTTATCCAGAGGTCGCACAACGCTGGTAATCGCCCATCGTTTGTCAACGATTTTGGATGCCGACCAGATTGTTGTGATGCAAGAGGGCAGGATAGTCGATCAGGGCAAACATGCCGAATTGATTAAACGCGACGGGATTTACAATACTTTGTATGAATTGCAATTTAATCAAAAATCCATCATTGCCACATCCAAAGACGATGAAAAACAATCCGCAAAACAACCCGTCAAAAAAACGGGCGGGTTTTTGTCCGCGTGGCGGGATTTTTTGAATGAGAAGAATTAGGGTTGGTTTTTATACCAACGTGCCAAAATTTCCGTGTCTGTCCCTGCAAAATACAACGCCAGAGTCGCTAGGTTCTTTGTCCCGCGTTTTAGCCAACCCTCATTTGTGAATTTATCCGCCCGTGTTATGGCGTTAAACTCAAGGCGGGTATAATTGCGCCTTATTTTGCGGGCGATTGCGACATCTTCCATCAGGCTAATCTGCGGATAACCGCCGATTTCGTGATAATAATCGCGTGAAATTAACAGGGTTTGGTCGCCGTAGGGCAGGGCAAAAACCGCAGAACGCAGGTTCGCCCAGCCCGCAACAAAACGGGGGCGCACCCCGCCGATATCAAACCGTAACCGCCCATAACCCGCACGGGTATGGTTCGCTTTATCGCTGATATGTTGGATAACAGCCGCGCTCCAATCCGCCGATAAACAGGTATCGGCGTGGATAAAGAGCAGCCACGTGCCTTTGGCTTTATCCGCACCCGCGTGCAGCTGTCGCCCACGCCCTTTATCGGTGCGGACAATCCGCGCCCCCCAGTCATCGGCGATTTTCAGGGTGTTATCGGTGGAGCCTCCATCGGCAATTATTACCTCGGCAAGCAAGGCATTTGGCAAGGCTTCCATCAATGCGTTCAGGCTGGCGGGCAAGCTGGCTTGGGCATTCAGGGTTGGGATAATAATGGTTAGAGGTGCAGGCATGGGGGGTGTATTAGTGTATCTGTTGGCTGGTGTCAATTATTTGAGTGGTTATTTCGTGCGCAAGTGTTTATATGTTTGATAAAGGGAAATCACTTTGGGATTGTGGCGGTGAAAATAATGACTTTAAAGACTGAAAAAAATACAGAAAAAAAGACTGAAAACCGAGCGATTTTGCATATTACGGGCAAGGATGCTTTTGCCTTTCTGCAAGGGCTTATCACCAATGATATGGCGAAAACTGCTTTGAATAATAATGGGGGGCTGGTCTATACCGCGTTGCTCTCCCCGCAGGGGAAATATCTGTTTGATTTCTTTGTTTTAGAGGATAGGGGGGATTATTTGGGTGCGGGTTATTTGATTGATATTGACGCGGAATGCGCCGATGGATTTTGCCAAAGGCTGACTATGTATAAGCTCCGCGCCGAGGTGCAGATTGAAAAAACCATCGGTTGGGTTGCCCGTGGGCTGGGTGATAAAACGGAGGATGCAACGGTGCATCCCGACCCGCGACATGATTCGCTGGGTTGGCGTAGCTATCATTTTGACGCACCGCCCCCGTCATCTGATACGGAGTGCGATACGGATTGGAACGCGCTTTATGTGCGGCATTTAATCCCCAAAACGGGGGTGGAATTGATAGCGAATGAAACCTATATTTTGGAGGCAGGGTTTGAACGTTTGAACGGGGTGGATTTTCAAAAGGGCTGTTATGTTGGGCAAGAGGTCACCGCACGGATGAAGCACAAAACTACTCTGCGTAAGGGTTTGGCACGGGTGCGGTTGGACGGTGCGGTTCCCATCGGCACGGATATTATCGCGGGCGGTAAGTCCGTCGGCAAAGTGCTGTCCCAAGCCGATGGCCACGCCATAGCCCACCTGCGGTTTGAACAGGCAAAGGGAGAGATGGTGGCTGATGGAGTTTTAGTTGTTAGTTATTAGTTGTTAGTTGTTAGTGATTGGTTATTAGGGATTGGAGGTTCGTTATTAGAGGTTAAGGGCAGAGGTTTTTTGTTGCGCCCTCACTTCGTGGCAAGCCACTTCGTTCGGTCGCCCGCCCGCCCACCCCTCCTGCGGAGAGCTGGACGGTTTTTTTTGGCTGGGGGTTTGGCTCAGCGTCTTGTATATAGTCTAAATAAATTTAGAGCAAACCTATCACCAATTCCCAAGTATTCTAAACAAATAATCCACTCTATCGTCTTGTTATTCCAGATAGTAAATTTATAGAATCCCTAGCGTCTTGTAACCAAAGGGCTTTTGGCATGCTCCCGCGAAGCGGGGGCTACGCACAAAAGACCATGCTGGTCGGCATTCGCGTAGCGATGACGAAGACCCGCAAGGGCTAAAAAAACTAATAACTAATAACTAACAACTAACAACTATTAACTATCCAAAACCAACTTACAAAACGGATCAAAAATCTCCCCATTCGCCGCCAGCAAAATCGCGGGAGTTTTATCCTCTTTATCATCGGCGCTGTCTATCCACTTGCTCATCCCGCCCGCCTCTTGCAACACCATCAAACCAGCCGCCACCTGCACGGGCGTAGCCGTACTCTGCAAAAATCCGTCAAACCGCCCCATCGCCAGCCACACCAATCCCAAACAAGATGCCTCTAACATCCGCAAACCCCCGCCTCGCGCCGATATCCGTGCTTGCATAGCCCGCATCCATTCCCCCTGCGCCACGCCACCATCGCCCGCATCGGTTAAAGCAAACACGCATTGCCCAACATCACGCCGCGCCGATACGCGAATCCTCTGATCATTTAGCCACGCACCCGCGCCGCGTTCCGCCACATACAACTCATCACTGATAGGATTGTAAATCACCGATGCAACCACCGCCCCGCGATGTTCCAACGCCACAGAAATCGCCCAAAACGGCAGAGCATGCGTGAAATTAACCACCCCATCCAAGGGCGCGACAATCCACCGCCGCGTAGGATCAACGCCCGCAATATTTTGCACACCATCGGTATAACCATAGGTCTCACGGGCTTCAAACAATGCCTCTTGCAGATATTCACCGGTCCGTGCCTTGGCTTTATCGGTGAAATCGGCCGTGCCTTTGGGGGTGGATTGCAGTTTTTCCACCTCGTTAAAATCACGCAAAAGCCCACGCGCCGCGCGTCTTATCACCTTCATCATTACATTGATATTTGCCGACCATTGCGCCATAATTTTGCCTTTTTTATTTTTGCGTATATGCTGTTTTTACACAAAACCCAAGGGCAAATATCGCTGTTTTGCCACATAACCCGTATTAACCCACATTAACCCACATTAACCCGCTTGCCTTGCCCGCCGATTCCATGTATAGTAAGCAAAGAGAGGGGGCGCGGGCAAAGCTGTCGCCAACTCGGTCAGATCCGGAAGGAAGCAGCCGTAACGAATTGTTTTTGGGTCGCTACCCCCTCTCGTTTTGTTGTATAGTTTAGGTCAGATGAGCATCGAGCCCCCCGCATATCAAGTTTTGGCGCGTAAATATCGCCCTGCCAGTTTTGCCGATTTAATCGGGCAGGACACGATGGTGCGTACTTTGAAAAACGCCTTTGATTCAGACCGTATTGCCCATGCGTTTATCCTTACAGGCGTGCGTGGGGTTGGCAAAACCACGACCGCTCGGATTATCGCCAAGGGGCTGAATTGCATTGGCAAGGATGGCAAAGGTGGCGCGACTGTCGCGCCCTGTGGTTCGTGCGAGCCGTGTGTTGCTATCGCCCAAGGTCGCCATGTTGATGTGTTAGAGATGGACGCGGCATCACGTACTGGCGTTGATAATATCCGCGAGATTATCGATTCGGTGCATTACCGTGCAGCCTCCGCCCGTTATAAGATTTATATTATTGATGAGGTTCATATGCTCTCATCCAGCGCGTTTAACGCGTTGTTAAAAACCTTGGAAGAACCGCCCGCCCATGTGAAATTCATCTTTGCCACGACAGAGATTCGCAAAATCCCGATTACCGTGATGTCGCGGTGTCAAAGGTTTGATTTGCGCAGGATAGAGGCGGAAGTCATGGCGGAATTCCTGCAAAAAATCGCCAAGGCTGAGAAGGCAAAGATAGAACCAGACGCACTGGCCTTGCTGATTCGCGCAGGCGAGGGCTCTGTTCGCGATGCTTTGTCGCTTTTGGATCAAGCGATTGCCCATAGCAATTCTGATATAAAAGCGGATAAATTGCGCACGATGTTGGGCTTTGCCGATCGCGGGCGGACGCTCGATTTGTTTCATTTTATTATGCAAGGGGATGCGCAATCTGCCTTGGCGGAATTGGCGGAACAATCGGCGCAAGGTGCCGACCCGATGGCGATTTTGTCCGATTTGGCAGAGGTGACGCACTGGATTTCCGTGGTGAAACTATCGCCAGAGGCGGCGAAAGACCCAACCATTTCCCCTGATGTGCGCGACCGTGGGTTGCAAGCGGCAGAGGCACTGGCTATGCGTGGATTGGCGCGGATGTGGCAGATGTTATTAAAGGCGTTAAAGGAAATAAAGGACGCGCCGAATGCGTTAATGGCGGCGGAGATGGCGATAATTCGCCTGACCCATATTGCCGATTTGCCCAGCCCTGATGAGATTATAGGGTTGTTAAAGGCGCAAGAACAGGTTGCGCCAGAGGAGGCGGGTGCGAGTGAAGCCACGCCCAAAGCCGTATCTAAAAAAACGCAAACACCTGTGGCAAAGTCCGAGCCTGTTGCAAAGGCTAAACCAGAGTCTAGTCAGTCCGCACAACCCGCACAAACAACCCCGCAATCTGTACCAGAGTCCGTGCCAGAGTCTACCCCTGAACCTACCGCCTCTTTATCACAAGAACCGCAACCAGATTCACAAACCGAACCCGCAACTCTTGTTGCTATCCAAGGTGGCACGAACGGCAACGCGGCACTAGACTCCGCGCCCGACCCAAACGCCGACCCCAACAAAGCCTTCACCGATTTTGCCCAAGTCGTTGCCCTTATCCGCGCGAAAAACGATATTCCCCTGCTTTACGAAGTGGAAACCCACCTGCGTCTTGTCAGCTATAAACCCGGGCGGATTGAATTCCAACCCACGCCGACTGCTGCCAAAGATTTGTCGCAGTTATTGTCGCAGAGGTTAAAGCTCTGGACTGGGCATCGCTGGGGGGTCAGTATCGTGGGGCAGGGCGGTGGTGAAACCATTGCCGAGCAAAACCAAGCCCGCCAATCCACGCAACGCGAACAGGTGAAAACCCATCCGTTGGTTGCCGCCGCGATGGAAGTGTTTGCGGGGGCCGAGATTGTGAAAGTTCATCCTGTTAGTGAAAAATCGTTTGAAACCGCGCAAACGGATAATTTTGACGCGCCCGATAATTTTCCCACGGACGCGGATGATATTGACGATGAAACATGGGATGCGTTTGAATAACGCACCCTTACACCTTAAAAATATTTCTTAAACCCAAATGAACTCGCCCAACAAAGACATAGACCACCTGATTCAACTGATGGCAAAACTGCCGGGCTTTGGTCCGCGTTCGGCCCGCCGTGCCGTCCTGCATCTGGTGAAAAAACGCGATGTTTTGCTTGCGCCCTTGGCGGATAGCCTGTTAAATGTCGCCTCCCGCGTTGGCGAATGCGCGGTTTGTGGCAATTTATCCACCGCCGATAAATGCGATATTTGCACCGACCCGCGCCGTGCCAACGGGCAGATTTGCGTGATAGAGGATGTGTCGGATTTGTGGGCGATGGAACGCTCAAATATGTATCGGGGCGCGTATCATATCCTTGGCGGAGTGTTGTCCGCGTTAGACCATATCGGCCCGGAAGAGCTGCGTATTCCGTTGTTATTGGAACGGGTTCAGGGCGGTATTACAGAGGTGATTTTGGCATTAAACGCCACGATTGACGGGCAGACGACCGCGCATTATATTGCCGACCAGTTGCAGGAAAGCGGGCTGGTGATTACCACTCTGGCACAGGGGATTCCGATTGGCGGAGAGCTGGATTATCTGGATGACGGCACGATAAACGAAGCGTTTCGGGCGCGGCGAAGCCTTTGATTTAAGAGTTGATTTAGGGGTTAGTTTTTTTCGCGATATTCTCACGATGCGCCACATACAAAGTGGATAGCGTAATAATCACCGCCCCCAAAACCGTTGCCACGCTTGGCACTTCGGCAAACAAAAAATACCCAGCAATCCCAATGAAAACCAACCGCAGATAGGAAATCGGGGCAATCACCGCAGCCTCGCCAAAACGATAGGCTTGGATATCGCAAAACTGGCGCATCACGCCAACGATAATCACCAAAACCAGCCATCCCCAAATCACCCAGCCCGTCGGAACGGCAAAATGCCCCTGCACCAAAATCAGCGAAAATATCGCCGTGATAACACTGGCAGAGGCAACTGTGCTGAGGACTCCATCCTTATCCGCCAGCCCGCGTGACATAATCAGGGCAGAGGCATAAAACAAAGAACTGCCCAGCGCCGACAAAACCCCCAAAGGCGGCAGTTGCGTATCAGGGCGTAGAAAAATTAGCACACCCAGAAACCCAACGGCTATCGCGCTCGCCCGACGTAGACCTATTTTCTCCCCATGGATAAAAATCGATAGAATCGCCGCGAAAATCGGGGCGGTGAAAAATATCGCGCTGACCGCGGCTAGGGGGACATTGGCTATCGCGTAAAATCCAAAATGCGTCGCCAAAGCGATAAACAACCCCCGCAAAATATGGCGTTTGGGTTGGGAAAACCGCACCTGCCCGCGCAGTCCAGAAAACATCATTAACGCCAGCCCGCCGACCAAAACCGTCACCCAAAACCGTATCAGAACAATCATCCGCGTGTCCATGTATTCGGCCGTGCCACGAATGGCTACGGTAATCACGCTGGCGGCAATCACCGCGGCAAAAGCCCAGATAAACCCGCGCATAACGTCAGTTTTATTCGGTTGTCGTGGCGGTATTATTTTGGGCATAAGGGCGGGGGTTTCCTAAATATCATAATCCCAATCAAACACGGATAGCGGTTATTGTCAAGCGATTGTTAATCGCAGGGCTGGCAAATCGTGCGTAAATATCGTAAGTGCAAGCTATGGATATGGAACAGAATAAACAAACGGCAGCCCAGTGGTTTGCCGATTTGCGCGATGATATTTGCACGGCTTTTGAGGATTTGGAGGACGCCCAAATCATCGGTGCGTTCAAAGACCGCCCAGCGGGGCGGTTTATCCGCAAAGAAACACGCGGTGCGCAAGGCGGCGGAGGGCAGATGGCGACCTTTAAAAACGGGCGGTTATTTGAAAAGGTCGGGGTGAATATATCCACCGTTTATGGGCAGTTATCGCCCGCCGCCCGTGCGTTAATGGGTGCGGACAAAGCGGTTGCCTTTGATGAAAACGGCGATTTCTGGGCGGCTGGGATTTCTTTGGTAGCCCACATGAACAGCCCCCATTGCCCCGCCGTTCATATGAATACGCGGATGTTTTGCGCGGCCGATACCTATTGGTTTGGTGGCGGGTGTGATTTGAATCCAATGATTGATAACCCCGCCGATACCGCCCATTTTCACGAGGTATTAAAGACCGCCTGTGATGCCTATGATGCCGATTATTATGCCAAGTTTAAGGCTTGGGCGGATTCGTATTTTATGCTGCCCCATCGTGGCGAAGCCCGTGGCGTTGGCGGGATATTCTTTGATAATTTAAACACGGGCGATTGGGCGTGTGATTTTGCTTTTACCCGCGCGGTTGGCAAGGCGTTTTTATTGGCTTACGCACCTATTATTCATAAACGGCGGCTTATGGACTGGACAGAGGCCGAACGCGAAGTTCAATTACACAAACGCGGGCGGTATGTGGAGTTTAATTTATTGTATGATAGAGGCACGCAGTTCGGTCTGCAATCAGGGCATGATGCCGATGCGGTGTTAATGAGCATGCCGCCATTGGCAATGTGGGGTTAGGGTTTATTTATATTTAACACATCACAGGCTTTTACAGATAGCCCGTTAAAATCCACATCATAATCATTATAATTCACCAGCATATCGCCCCACGCAGTGTGGCGTTTGCGCAAACCCTCTGGCATTTGCTCGGTCGTAATACCCGCACGGGTCGCCATATCCGTTAAGACTCGAACCAATGCGGTATCATCCAGCCACGCACCAATATAAAACCGCTTATCCTGCACACCATCTTGTCCAACAACAACCGCCGCGCCGTCAACAGTTGCCTCTATCACTGCTCCATTTACCGCCAAATCCTCCATCCATTTTTTCACAAACCCGCCGTTTGCCAAGGCAATCTGCACATTCGGGCGTAGGGTTGCGACACGCAAAACCTGCACATCCAGCCCGTTAATATCAGGGGCGTTTGTGTTTGTCATCATCCCCTCCGCCTTACTGGCGAACCGCGGACCATAGACGATTGCAGCATCGCTGGCATTCAGAGCCTGTGTGAAATCCGCCTCTGCCTGCATTAACGCGGGGATAATAATCAACCGCCGCCCTTTGATTTCATCAATCTGTGCGGGGATGATATCAACCGAAAGCCCCAAACGGCGCAACGCCCGATAGGTATCAAAAACCACGCGGAAATAATCAAAATCGCGTCCTTGGGGCTGAACATCCCACGCCCATTGTGATGGATAATCAAACACCAACGCGACATCGGCACGGGGGGTTACGCCCGCCTCCCCCAATTCTGCCAGCTCTTGCCCGACCCGCGTTACCTCTGCCAAACCCTCCGCGTCCGAGCCATCACTGCGCAATAATCCCGCATGCATTTGTTCTTGGGCAAACCCCGCCTGTCGCCAGCGAAAGAAGGATACGACTTCTGCGCCATGGGCAAAAGCCTCCCACGTCCATAATCGCACCATACCCGCCTTTGGAATAGGATTCCACGCAGCCCAATTCACCGGGCCGGGCTGTTGTTCCATCACCCACCATCGCCCGCGCCCCACGGCTCGGTATAAATCGTGGTGGAAGGCTTGGAAATCGGGGTCGCCTTGGGTGTAGAAACGGGCTTTCCAATCGTCATTATCCTCTAACGCCTCTTCCAAAAAGCCCAAAGGATAACTGTCCCAACTGGCGATATCCAAATCCGCCCCGACTTCATAATGGTCAAAATCCGTGACTCGTCCCATGTAATTATGAATAAGCGGGGCGTTGGAATGGGCGCGAATCGCGTCGGCTTGGGCGCGGTTGAAGGCAACGACTTGGGCGGAAGAATATCGGCCGAAATCCCACGCGTGGGCGGGGTTAGGCTCGGTTACACAGATATTCGGCAGGTCTATCTGGGTGAAATCATCGTATTCCATTGACCAAAACACATTGCCCCATGCGCGATTTAACGCATCTATGGATTGGTATTTTTGCGCCAGCCAATCGCAAAAGCCCGCCTTTGCTGCGGGGGAATAGGATTGCGTCGTGTTATGACAGCCATATTCGTTATCAATTTGCCATGCGGTAATATGCGGATTTTTGCCATATCGAGTTGCCAGAACGCGGGCAATACGGGCGGCTTGGTCGCGATAGGGTAGGTGGGAAAAGCAATAATGACGGCGCGAGCCGAATCCTCGCGTTTGTCCATCGCGCCCTTGGGCGAGCATATCGGGGTATTTATCCACCATCCACCGAGGCGGAGTGGCAGTGGGGGTGCCAAGGACTATGTTTAATCCCGCCTGTCCTAGGGTGTCAATCGCGCTATCCAGCCAATCCCAAGTGAAAGTGTCAGGGCTGGGTTCAATCCGCGACCACGCGAATTCGCCAATCCGCACGACAGAGATGTTTGCCTTGCGCATACGCGCGGCATCCTGCGCCCAATCGCTGGGAGTCCAATGTTCGGGGTAGTAGCAAACGCCAAGCGAATGGTGAATTGTGAATGGTGAATTGTGAATGATTAAGCCTGTTGTTATGATTAATGGTGAATTGTGAATGGTGAATTGTGAATTGCGAATGATTTTAGTTCTGTGGTTTTGGGTCTAGTGTCTGCGATTTTATAAACGGAATAAAAATAATATGCAAGGTTAGCCAATAAAGATAAACCATTTGAGGGGCGAACAACTCGGCATCATTCATAAGACCATGTGCAAGGTCGTTTCGCAGATTTCCACCCTCTTTTTTAATGAGTAACCCCTGTAAATCAAAAACCAAATCTTTGCCAAAAATATCTTCTAATTCTTTGGATTCAAGTAATTCTTTAAAACTCCCCTGTTCTTGAGTACCATCATTAATTTGCTTTGATGTTTCTATTCCGTGATTGGTAAGCACATAACGGATAGAGTTTTCTATTTGAGGGATTAGGATATGAGCCGCAGAAAGAAAATCGCCATGAAATCCATGAAAAAGACCGTATGCGTAGGTGTTTATCCGATCTGGCGGGATGAATGGGCAATTTTCAAGTAAATCCCTCCAATCAAAAAGAGAAATATGATGTTCTAATTTGATTTTTTGTAGGACTGGAATTAAAATATTTTCAACTAAAAAATTTCTATGAAATAATGCTATATCATGATGCATTTTGGATTCTATGGGAGCGTCTGTTGGAATCTCGGTAATAAGATGTCCGTTGTGGTTATGAAGCTGGTCACCAAATAAAGAAGAGAAAATATTTTTTTCCTTAGCCTCTTCTGTTTCTTTTTTAATATCTTCAAAATTAGGTGACGATATTATAAATGCAAATTTATAGATTGCGTCCCACGCATTAATTTCAGAAACATGTTGCGTGTATTTTTTGGTTATGGTTATGTCAGGGGCAGGAAGAGGAATAGAGAGTAGTCGCATTTCATTTTTGATGTTAGACTGCACTTCAACCAAGCGGGCATATATTTCATCACATCTTTTATTTTTGCTAGAGATAGCACGATATGCCTTTACAGCAAGTTGCAGGAAATGACTAATACGTATATAAGATGGGTTTTGCGTAACTTGTATAGTATCGGCTAATAAAACATAGGTTTCAGCAGCATTAATTTGACATTGAATAGCTTTATTGTTGTTCTTTGCTATTTTATATAGATCGGCAGCCAAACTCCAAACGTGCTGTGCGCTATCATAATTGCTTTCTGTTTGATATGTGGTGGCGATGGCTTCCAGTATTTTGACATGCTTTGGGTTATTTTGACGATGTGTCTCATGTAATAACTCAACCAAGTATACTATTAAATGATGTGGGGTGCTCGTATTTTCAATATACGCAGATATTTTTTTTGGTGCATCCAGTTTTGTTGGATTTTGTTTATTAGAAAGTCTTATATTATCAAAAATGCAAAGTGCTCTGGCTAATCTTTCCCACGTATCATGCCAGCTTTCCCCTAAAAGAGTATCAGCGGAAATAAGATATGCCTCTATCGCATTTTTGGCGTGTTCTTGGGCTTTCCCATGCTTTAATACCCATAGCGTATCTGCCACACGCGCCTTTAATTCGTTATCTTTTATTTCAGGTAAAACCTGCTGTAAGAAATCACGTTCTTCTGGGGTAAGGTCGCTTGGTATAGGGCTTCTACGCCCTTGCATCATAATATATTCTTTAAGAGGTTCATTGGGTGAATATGGCACTAAATAATAAGAAACAACTGCATCAAAGATATCAACAACGGCTCTTGCTTCTTGAGACATTTGTTTTTGTGACAGGTTTCGGGTAAATTCCCAATATTCAGAGCAATTCTTTTTTTCGCATGCATCAATTAACGGGGCGATATAAAATTGATAATCATCAATACTCATTTTAACCATGATAATTGCCTTATTCTGTGATTCTTTAGTGATAGCTTTTTCATGCAAAAAAAGCAAGCAACCTTGCGGTTGCTTACTTTATTACTAAAAAATTCATAATTCATAATTCATAATTCATAATTCATAATTCACCATTCACAATTCACCACTAAAAACAGGTTCATCCACGCCAACCCCCACCCCCGTCAGCTCAAAGGTAAAGCCCGCTTGCCCCTGTTTTACATCACCCTCCGCCATTCCCTCGGCCGCGCTGGTGATAAATAACCGCGCCATATCGCCGCCGCCAAAGGCTGGGCAAGTCGCCTGAACAGCAGGCACTTTATGCGCCGCCACAAACCGCCCGTTCGTATCATAGCACGCAACCCGCCCCGCGCCCCACTGCGCATTCCACAGATTGCCCGCCGCATCAATTATCGCTCCATCGGGCAATAACGCCTCGCCGCGTAAATCTACGAAAACCTGCGGCTCTTCACAGGGCCAACCTTCGGCATCCAACGCAACCCGCATAATCTGGTGCGTCGGGGTATCGGCGAAATACGCACACCCCCCATCGGGGGCAAAACATATCGCATTCGGTATGGTCAGCCCGCCGTACAACCGCCGCAACTGCCCGCGATAATAGCGGTAAATCGCGCCCGCCCCAGATTCCAACCCGCGCCCCATTGTGCCAATCCAAAACCCGCCCTGGCGATCAACCCGCCCGTCATTGGAACGGGTGCGCGGATTATCTGCCTCCAATGCGATTATCGGCTTGCAGGTTTTATCGTGCAAATCAAAGATAAACAGGTCTTTGTCAGAGGCTATGATAATCCGCCTTTCATCAATAATTCCAGCCGCCGACACGGTATTATCAAACCGATAGGTTCGCGTGGTCGGGATATCAACCCGCCTCTCAAACAAAAACCGCGTGTTAATATCAAACCAGAGCAGGGTTTGACGCAACGGATGCCACAACGCACCTTCGCCTAATTGACAGTGGGTGTTATCAAAAATCATAATAAATCGTATGCCCGTTTGATTGCCCGTGCAGCCTCGCGTAATTCTTCGGCACTCATCCCTGTTTTGTAAAGAACCGAGCCCACGCCAAACCCGTTTGCCCCCGCCTTGTGCCATTGCGCAAAATTATCGGGGGAGACTCCGCCAACCGCATAGCATTGCGTGTCTTTTGGCAAAACCGCACGGAACGCGGTGAGGCCTTTGGTGGTTATGATTTCCGCAGGGAAGAGTTTTAATCCATCCGCCCCCCAATGCAGGGCGTTTATCGCTTCGCTTGGAGTCATAACCCCAGGGTAGGATTGCATTTTATAGTTTTTGGTTGCCTTTATCACTGCTTCATCGCAGTTTGGCGATACGATAAACTGCCCGCCGATTAGTTTGATATCCGCCACTTGTTCGGTGGTCAGCACCGTCCCCGCGCCTATCATCGCGGTTGGGCAGGCTTGTATCATTTTGCCGATTGATGTGGTCGCGTCTGGCGAGTTCATCGGGACTTCTATCATCGTAATTCCCTCTTCCACCAATATTTGGGCGTGGGTGATTGCGTCCTTTGGCGTGATGCCACGTAAGATAGCAATAATGTTTCGGGTCATGGTGTTTCCTTTATTATGGTTTGATAAATACCGTATAGGCCTTTTATCGTTGTGGATTGCACGGTGTGTTGCTGATGTTTTATGCCGAGTGCGTCCAGAACGCGGGCGTAAAGGTTGGATAAGCCCTCCGCCCCGATAAGGATAATCGGCTGGTTTGACTGGTTTGTGGTTTGCGTGCCGATTTGCGTTCCAATTTCTGTGCCAATCAGCGCACCAGACAGGTGCGATTGCCCGGTTTTATCACCGTTTAACAAATCCCTCGCGCGAATTTGGAAGAGGTTTTTTAACAGGGATTCAGGGTGTTTCACCGCCTCCAACGCCGATTCCAAAAACACCGCATCATCCCAGTTTTGCCTATCATACATGGAATGCTTTAGCACAGAGTGGGTTGATATCAGTGAAAAAACCTCCCCCGTTAGAGCCGTATGAAACCCAGTAATCGCGCCGTTTGCCACCCGCACCCATTTGGAATGAGTCCCAGGCAAAACGATTTGCCCATTAAAATCGGGGTGCTCGCATAAAAACCCACGGATTTGGGTTTCCTCACCCCGCATCACATCGGGCGGGTTTTCCTGCATTAACCCCGCCGCAATCCAAACCCGCAAACGCGGGTTGCGGGTTTTTATTTTGATAGTTTGGGCGTGGGTTGTGGTTGGCACGGATTGATAAGGAGCCTCTTGCCAGCCTTGTTTCGCCCCGACCATGCCACAGGCTATTATTGGTGCGGGGGTGTCGGTCAACCAATCGCCAATATGGGCGAGCAACGCGGGTTCAAACGCCTCCGCGTTCAGGTTCGCCATACCGTCCGCGGTGGCACGATGGGCAAGGATGCGGGTATCATCCATCGCCCAAGCCCGCAGGTGAGTCGTTCCCCAATCGAGTGCTATCCATTTGGGGGCTATCCATGTGGGTTTGTGAGTCATGGGGATGTTTTAATGGATTTGAGTTCTGTTGTAAAGATTAGTCCTTAATAACTAATAACTAACAACTAACAACTAATAACTAACAACTAAACCGCCCCACCATCGACAATCAGCATCTGCCCCGTCATCATCTTTGACGCATCGGATGCCAGAAACAAAGTCGGTCCTACCATATCATCAGCCATTAAATGCTCGGGCAAACATTGGCGATCAAGGTGCTTTGCCAAACCCTCTGGCGTTGCCCATTTGTCCATCTGCTTTTGCGTTAAAACCCAGCCAGGCACCAGCGTATTCACGCGGATATTATCAACCCCCAGCTCCCGTGCCAAAACACGGGTCATGCCAGCTATTCCCGCGTTCGCGGTTGTATAGGCGGCAAAGCCCGCTTGCCCCATAAGATAGCTAATCGAAGAATAATTGATAATCGCACCGCCACCCCGTTTGCGCATCTTTGGTGCCACCCATTGGGATGTGAAAAAATACGGACGCAGATTAACCGCGTGGTTTTTATCCCAATCATCTACGGTCGTTTCAGCAATCGTATGGCGCACATCATTGCCCGCATTATTGACCAGAACATCTATCGCACCATTGACCTCTTCGGCGGTTTGCATTGCGGTTTGCAATGCGTTAATATCGCTGATATCGCAGGGAATAAAGGTCGGCGTGGTAAAATCCCGCCCCATTTGTTTGACAAAATCACTGGCATCAGAGCGTTGAATAAAGCTAACCTTTGCCCCTTGCCCCAGAAATCCAGCGGTTAAGGCAGCACCTATGCCAGAGCCTCCGCCAGTGATAAAAACGTGCTTATCCTTTAGGTCGTGAAAGGTTGCGTGTGGTTTGTGGGTCATTTTATCCTCCTATAACACCAGTGAAAACGTAAGTGGAACACGGCATTTGCCAAGGCAACACCAATCCGTGGTTTAATAAATATCCGCCGTTTAGCCGTGCCAGTCCATCCTTTATTAAGGGCGCACCGCGTGAGAGTGTTGGGCATTCCGCCGCATTCACCCAGCTAATCGTATAATCCTTTGTAGCATCCAGTCCCTCTAACCGCAAGGGGCGCGGGGAAATCTGGGCAGAGGTCGCGATTTTATTAACAAACAAGGCAAACCGCGAGGCATCTCGCGATAGATGTAACCCTGCCAAAACGGCAGTATCCGCGCTGGTAATCCGCAAGATATCCGCGTCCATCAGCCAATCGCGGTTATCCTTCCACCACTGGGTTATTTCACGCAATTTCTCGGTATCGGGTGCGTCCAGCTCCCGCGGGTCCATTTCAAAGCCAAAATGCCCCTGCGTCGCAACCCACGCACGGAATGACAGCGATAAAATCCGACCAGAGGTATGACATTGGGCTGGTCCAACATGGCTGCCCATAACGCTCGCCGGTAGAAAAGTCGCGGCGCTGCGTTGAATACGGGTGCGTTCCAGAGCATCGTTGCTATCGGATAGCCAAACGCGATGGGTACGTGCCAGAATACCGTAATCGGCGCGACCCCCGCCAGAGGCACAGGTTTCAATCTCAACCTTGGGATGTTTTGCCCGCAAACGGTCTAACAAAGCGTAGGTTGCCCGGGTTTGCGCCGCGTCTGCGTAAGGCAAAACGCGGTTATGGTCCCATTTTATATAATCAATCGGGTACTCAGTTAATAAGGCGGATATGGCGTTAAAGATATAATCGCCAACCTCCGTCATTGCCATATTCAGCACCAATTGCCCGCGCCCAAGCGACTGGTCATCCGCACCCAAAACCCAATCGGGATGGGCTTTATAGGTTTGGGATTGCGGGTTTATCATTTCAGGTTCTACCCACAGACCGAATTCCATGCCTTGCTCGTGGATATGGGTAATGAGGGGCGACAATCCGTCAGGGTATTTGCGCCTATCCACCTGCCAATCACCCAGCGAAGTGGTATCATCATCGCGCCCGTTAAACCAGCCGTCATCCAGCACAAACCGTTCCGCGCCCAGTGCGGCGGCCTTGGTGGCTATGGTTTTTAGCTCGGTTATATTGTGGTTAAAATAAACCGATTCCCAGCAGTTATAATGGACAGGGCGGGGTTTTTTCGGGTTGGGTAGGGCGATGATTTCATCACGGACATGTCGTCCAAAAGCGCGGGCAATACCGTTCAAACCCGTAGCATAACTTATATAAAGCGGGGCGGTTTCAAAGGATGTTTTTGCATTGGTCTCACTACCCCAAGCCGCGCCGAATTGGATTTGACGGCGACCATCGGCCAATTCTTCTGCCACCATGCGATGCCCGCCAGACCAGCCATAGTGAAAGCCATAAACATCGCCACTGCGAACCGCACACCCGTTTTGTGCGTCTGCGTGTTCGGCTAGTATTAACGCGGGGAAATGCTCGTGCCCGCTGCGCCCTGTGCGGTTATCGCGGGTGCGTGCGCCTGCCTGCCATTGGGTGTGGATTTCTTGGAACTCGCCACACCAACGCCCGCCGTAATCTATGATATGGGGGCAATGTTGGGGTGCGGGAATAGCGGGGGCGGTCAGCCAATCCAGATAAATCGGGGTGGCGGAGGCTAGGGTTGCTTGGGCAACTATTACCGCGCTGTTTGGGTTGGATTGAAAAATGGCGCAGTAGGTTAGCCCGGCGTTTTTGTCAGTATAAAACAGGGTTAGACGGGTGGTGTTTTTGGTGTGTGTGTGTTCGGCGCGATCAAAGATAAACTGGGGGTGATAGCCCGCGCCGTTATGTTGGCGCATCACCAGCCCTGCCTGTCCAGCAAAGCCCCTGCGAACCTCTGGACAAATTGACAAGGGCGGGGTCTCATCCAGCATCCCGCCCGTTATATCAATATTGCCCGCCCGTGCGATGGTATCGGGGCAGGTGTCGGCTGGCAAGGACGCACCCCAATAGGCTATGGTTGCCAGCGCATCCGCGTTGCTTGCCAATATCAGGGTTTGCCCTAGGCTATCTATTCGCCAAGTTTGCATCATAGGGGTGTGATAGGGGGTTTTGTGGCGATTGTAAATAGTTGTTAGTTATTAGTTGTTAGTTATTAGTTATTAGTGATGCCCTGCGGGTCTTCGTCATCGCTACGCGAATGCCGACCAGCTCCACGCGAGTGGCGGGGTCTTTTGTGCGTAGCCCCCACTTCGTGGAGGCATGCCAAAAGCCCTTGGGTTACAAGATGATAATGATTCTATAAAATTACTAGCAGGATATACAAGAGGATAGATTGGATTATTTGTTTAGAATACTTGGGAAGTAGCGATGGGTTTTTTCTAAATTTATTTAGGCTTTGCCTATAAACTAGGACAGGCTTGGGTGCGCCCGCCCCGAAGAGGCTTTAGCCTCAAGGGTGCGGGCGCACCCCGTGGGGGCATCGCAAAGCGATGACGCAGACCCGAAGGGCTAAAAATTAATCGTTAATCGTTAATCGTTAATCGTTCACAAAAAAACCCCGCCCAAAGGCGAGGTTTCTTTTTTTCAAACATCAAAGGCGCAAGGGCAAAACCCCAAACCACCCTTTAATACAGGTTTTAATAAACGCTGCCACGAACCTTTTCTAACCGATCTAAAATAGCATCCAGACGTTCAGGCTTTACCATAAACTCTTGAAACCCTTCCATACCAGCCTTTGCCATCTCTGCTGGTGCATCACGGTCAAAGAATTGGGCAATCCCGCCCGTCGTCCCAGACAGCATTCCAAACCCAGCCTCAATGAAAACATCATCAGCAATCTCTGAGTTTTTATTAATAGGCAACTGCCCCAAGGTTTTGTTCATCTCACCTTGAACATCCGCCCGTGCCAAATAAGCAAGGAATTTCTTCGCTTCTACCTTATTCTTTGCATTCGCAGGAATGTGGATTGTGTCCGTCGGAGCTTCCTCTGCCAAAGGCACGCTTGGGTCAATCACGGGGAATTGGAAGAATCCCAACTGATCGTCCGTCAGCCCAGCTTCACGCAACGGAGCAACGGCAAAATTGCCCATCACATACATCGCAGCCTTGCCTTGCACCATTGGCGCAAGAGCCTCTTGCCAACTGAACGCGGCGTGGTTATCGATGAAAAACCCAGCCTCTACCAATTGTCCCCAGTTCTTAAACGTCTCACGCACACGCGGGTCAGTCCAAGCAATTTTACCATTCGTCAGGTCTTGATGGAATTCAAACCCATTGGTGCGCAGGTTTAAATAATCAAACACCCCTGCCGCAGTCCAAAGATACTTTGTTCCAATAGTAATGGGGGTAATGCCAGCGGCCTTCAAAGCCTCACCCGCGGCGATGAATTCATCCCACGTGCTTGGTGCAGAAATACCGTTCTGGGCAAACAAATCCTTGCGGTAATACACACCCCATTGATAATAGGTATAAGGGACACCCCAGATTTGCCCGTCAATCGTCATAGACCCTTGGGACGCACCCATGCTATCGCCTAAACCATTGTCTTCCCATACGTCATCCACTGGCTCAAACAAGCCCGCCTTAACAAACGGCAGCATGCGATTGCCCGCGTACCAGTTTGCCAAATCCGGCGCGTCAGCCGTTAAAAAGTTACGGATAGAGGTTTTATACCCCTCATGGTCAAACAAATTCCATTTGACGGTGATATCGGGGTTTTCCGCCTGAAACCCGTTGATCAGGTTTTGAAAGGCTTCTTTCGGTGCAGGGTCTGATGTGTCGGTGTTAATGACAAGCTCGCCCGCGAAGGCCGAGGTTGCCAGCACGCTGGCCAGGGCAAACCCCATAAATTTTGTTTTTGTAATCATTGTTTTTCTCCATTTTGATACATAATTTTTAGAACCTATGTTCTAGGTATTGAAAGCTAAACACAAATGCGATAGGGAGTCAATAAGGAAATAGCAAAAAGAAGGAAAAATCCCATGAGTGGCGTTGAATTAAAAGCAACAAAGAAAAAATATGGCGATATAGAGGTCATTCACGGTGTTGATTTGGTCGTTGAATCAGGCGAGTTCTGTGTGTTTGTCGGTCCCTCTGGCTGTGGTAAATCCACGCTTTTGCGGATGATTGCGGGGTTGGAGGAGACGACTTCGGGACAGATAACTATTGGCACGCGTGATGTTACCCGTGTTGATGCGGCCGAGCGGGGGATAGCGATGGTGTTTCAGGCCTATGCCCTGTATCCGCATATGACGGTGCGTGAAAATATCGGCTTTGGATTAAAGATGAACGGGGTGAAACGCGCCGAAATCACCCGTAAGGTTGATGAGGTTGCGGGGATTTTGCAACTGCATCCCTATATGGCGCGAAAGCCAAAGGCTCTGTCGGGCGGGCAAAGGCAACGGGTGGCGATTGGGCGCGCGTTGGTACGCGGACCAGAGGTGTTTTTGTTTGACGAGCCTTTGTCCAACCTTGATGCAGAGCTGCGGGTGGATATGCGCGTGGAAATCGCGCGGTTGCATCAAGAAATCGGTGCCACGATGATTTATGTGACGCATGATCAGGTGGAGGCGATGACTCTGGCGGATAAAATCGTGGTTTTACGCGCGGGTAATGTAGAGCAGATTGGCGATCCGATTGCTTTATATGCCGACCCGAGTAATAAGTTTGTGGCGGGGTTTATTGGCTCGCCCAGTATGAATTTTCTGCACGGGCGGATTAAACCCACGGGAGCGGTGGATATTCCTGCATTGGGGCGTGGGCATGGGTTAAAACCGCCAAAGGGCGCGGGGGCAGGCGATGTGTTTGTTGGGTTGCGCCCCGAGCATATTAAAATTATCAAAGGCACGGGCGGGTTTAAGGCGGATATTGTCGAACGGCTGGGCGGGGTTAGTTATATTCACGCGGTGGCTGGCAATGGCGAGCGGTTGGTGATAGAGCAAAAAGGCACTTCGACATTAAAGAAGGGTGCCAAGTTGGATATAAAGATTGCGCAGAAGGATGTGTTTTATTTTGATAAAGAGAGTGAGATGCGGGTTCGGTAGGTGTTGGTGATGGAGGGTTGCAACTTACGCGGGGAGTCGCTATTGTTATTTATTGTTAATTAACCAATGGAAGCCCCTATGACAAACCCACCCCAAAAATTAAAAATGCACACCCCTGATTTGACAGATACAAAAAAAGAAGACGAACGCAAAAAATTGCACGCTACGATTTGGCAGATTGCCAACGATCTTCGTGGCAGTGTGGATGGCTGGGACTTTAAGCAATACGTGCTTATCATATTGTTTTACCGCTTTATTTCGGAAAATCTTAGCATTTACCTTAATAAAATCCAAGAATCAGCAGGGGTGAGTGATTTCAATTATGCCGATATTAGCGATGAAACAGCCGAACGCGAGCGGTCATCCATTGTTGACGAAAAGGGGTTTTTCATTCATCCAAGCAGGCTCTTTGAAAATGTGCGTAAAAATGCGAAGACCGATGCCAATTTGAACGAGACGTTGGAAACCGCGTTCAAGGAAATAGAAGCCTCTGCCCAAGGAACGCCCAGTGAAGACAATATGAAGGGGTTGTTTGATGATATTGATGTTAATAGCAACAAACTTGGCGCAACCGTGCCAAGACGTAATGAAAAACTTGTTAAACTGCTGGATGCCATTGGTGGTTTGGAACTCGGCGATTATAGCGATAATAGCATAGATGTTTTTGGCGATGCCTATGAATATCTGATGAAAATGTACGCCGCCAACGCGGGGAAATCGGGTGGCGAGTTCTTTACCCCGCAGGAGGTTTCGGAACTTCTGGCGCGGATTGCGGTTGGTGATAAGACAGAGGTTAATAAAGTTTATGACCCCGCCTGTGGCTCTGGCTCTCTTTTATTAAAGTTTGCCAAGGTTTTGGGGAAAGAAAACGTCCGCAACGGCTTTTTCGGGCAGGAAATAAACATCACCACTTATAACCTGTGTCGTATTAACATGTTTTTGCACGATATTAATTATGAGAATTTTGATATTGCCCTTGGCGATACTTTGGCGAACCCGCACCAGAACCACTGGGATCATGAACCGTTTGAGGCGATTGTTTCAAACCCGCCTTATTCCACGAAATGGGCGGGTGATTCTAATCCAGTTCTTATTAACGATGACCGTTTTACCCCCGCAGGTGTTCTGGCACCAAAATCAAAGGCAGATTTGGCGTTTGTCATGCACGCGCTTTCGTGGCTGGCGGCCAGTGGCACGGCGGCTATTGTTTCCTTTCCCGGTGCTATGTATCGCGGTGGGGCTGAACAGAAAATCAGAAAATATCTGGTTGATAATAACTATGTTGATGCGGTTATCCAATTGCCGACAGATTTATTCTTTGGAACAACGATTGCCACCTGTATCTTGGTGATGAAACGGTGCAAACCTGACACCAACGTATTGTTTATTGATGCCACAGGTGAATTTGTACGCGATTCGGCCAAAAACAAGATTAACGAAGATAATATGAAGCGGATTCTGGATTGTTATGTCAATCGGCAGAGCGAGGATTATTTTTCGCGCCTTGTAGAGATTGAAGAAATTGCGGAAAATGAGTATAATATCAGTGTTGGAACCTATGTTGCGGGCGAGGATAAGCGCGAAGTGGTGGATATTACAGAGATTAATGCCCGTATTGAAAAAAGCGTTGCCCGACAAGATGACCTGCGTCGCCAGATTGATGCAATTTGGGCAGATTTGGAAGGAAATCCAGATGAGCAGAATTGATGATTTGGTAGCCCAATACTGTCCTGATGGGGTGGAATTTAAAAAACTTGGGGATGTTTGTAAAATAAAAACAGGACCCAATGTAAACAAGCAACTTATAGCGTCAAATCCCGGCAAATTTCCTGTAATAAACAGCGGGCGAGAGCCTTTGGGATTTATAGATCAATGGAATACCGAAGATGACCCTATTGGAATTGCCAGCCGAGGTAGCGTTGGACTTATTACGTGGTCTGAGGGTAGGTATTACAGAGGTAACTTGAATTATTCTTGCACCGTAATAGATAAAACGGCTGTTTCTGTTAGATATTTATTTTTTATTCTACATTATATGCAGGCAGAGATTCAATCTTTGGCGACACACGATGGAATCCCCGCCCTTAACAAGAGCAATCTTGAAACGTTGGGAATCCCTGTGCCACCGTTAGAGGTGCAAGAAGAGATTGTAAAGATTTTGGATACATTTACAGAACTGGGGGCGGAGCTGGAAGTGGAGCTGGAAGCACGTCAACAGCAATATAACCACTGTCGTGCCGTTTTGCTTAATTTTGATGATGATGTATTCAAGATTCTTGATGATGTTTGCAATATTGCTTCAGGTGGCACACCATCTAAATTAAAAAAAGAGTTTTGGGAAAATGGTGATATACCTTGGCTTAAATCAGAGTCTTGTAATAATAAGTCCGTTTATTCTGCTAATAATTTTATTACGGATTTGGGTTTAAAAAAATCAAGTGCGAAGCTATTAGAAAAAGACACGACTCTAATGGCGTTGGTGGGTGCGACAATTTTCAAAACAGCCTATTTAGAGTTTAAATCCACAGCCAATCAAAACATTGCAAGCATCAAATCAAAAGATAATGAAATTTTGCTTGATAAGTTTGTTTTTTATTACCTAACCAATTTATACAGCCAGCTAAAATCTAAAATGCGTAATTATAGTATGCTTAATTTAACAACGTTACGGCAGTTTAAAATCCCCGTTCCCCCCCTAAAAGAACAACAACGCATCGTTGCCATCCTTGACAAATTTGATACATTAGTCAATGATATTTCAAACGGTCTGCCCGCCGAAATTAACCTACGCCGTCAGCAATATCAACATTATAGACATCAGCTCCTAAATTTTAGAAAGACCTAAACATGAATATCCTTTCCGAAAACCAAGAGAGCACCGTTGTTTGCGATTATACCCCTGTTAAAAGGGGCGCAACACACTATCAATCTGAAAATCAGCTAGAGTCCGAATTTATTCGCCTTTTGCAAGCGAACGGCTATGAATACGTGACGATTAACAATAATGATGAGCTGATGAAAAATCTGCGCGTGCAGCTCTGTCGGCTCAATGACATCGTTTTTTCAGACGCCGAATGGCAACAAATTGTCACCAAATACCTCACCAATCAAAATGACGGTATTGAAAGCAAAACTGCCAAAATCCAAGAAGATTATATCTATAATCTCTTCCGCGATGATGGCTCTACCAAAAACGTGCGGATTATTGATAAGGATAACATTCACAATAATGCCGTGCAGGTCATCAATCAGTACGAAGCCACAGGCGTGCGAAAAAACCGCTATGATGTAACCATTCTTGTGAATGGCTTGCCCATGATTCATGTGGAATTAAAACGCCGTGGCGTGGCTATTAGAGAGGCGTTTAACCAGATTAACCGTTATCAACGCGATAGCTTTTGGGCCGATAGCGGACTGTTTGAATATGTTCAGTTATTTGTTATCTCTAATGGAACGTATACAAAATATTACTCTAACACAACCCGTCATTCCCATATAAAAGAACGCCATAGCAATCGCACGACCAAACGGGCGGGTAAAAAAACCAGCAATAGTTTTGAATTTACCTGCTGGTGGACGGACGCGCAAAACAAACAAATCACAGACCTTGTGGATTTCACCAAAACCTTTCTGTCAAAGCATTCCATGCTTGCGGTTTTAATAAAATATTGCGTTTTTACCTCTGATAAACAGTTGCTTGTGATGCGCCCCTATCAAATCGCCGCGACAGAGCGGATTTTGAACAAGATTGCGATGGCCAAAAACCATAAACTTTTGGGAACGATTGATGCTGGTGGCTATATTTGGCACGCGACTGGTAGTGGTAAAACGCTGACCAGTTTTAAAACAGCCCAGATGGCAACCCGTTTTGATGGGGTTGATAAGGTTTTGTTTGTCGTTGATAGAAAAGACCTTGATTATCAAACAATCAAGGAATACGATAAATTTCAAAAAGGCTCTGCCAATTCTAATACCAGCACGGCCATTCTTACAAAACAGCTTGCTGATCCAAATGCCAGAATCATTATCACCACGATTCAAAAATTGGCGAAATTCATCTCTGCCAATAAGGCGCATAAAGTGTTTGGCGAGCATGTTGTTTTAATTTTTGATGAATGCCATCGCTCGCAATTCGGTGAGATGCATACCAGTATTGTAAAATCGTTTAAAAAATATAATATTTTTGGCTTTACAGGAACACCGATTTTTGCGGTGAATTCGTCTGCGGGCGGCAAGCCATTGCTTAAAACAACTGAACAAGCGTTTGGAGTAAAACTTCACGCCTACACAATTGTTAATGCGATTAACGATAAAAATGTTTTGGGGTTTAAGGTTGATTATATCAATACTTTAAAAATGAAAGAGGGAATTAAAGACAAGAAAGTTCGGGCTATTGATACAGAAGCCGCGTTTAAAGACCCCGTGCGTATCGCGAAAGTAACCGATTATATTCTTGAAAATTTTGATGAAAAAACAAAACGTAAGGATGGGTTTTATTTCTTTAAGAAGTTAGAAAATATTGAAGAGATTGCCAAAGATAAAAAACGTAACGTGGTTAAAGAAATAAGAGGTGACGTCCGCCTTAAAGGGTTTAACTCTATTTTTGCCGTTAGCTCCATTGACATGGCAAAAAGATATTATGCCGAGTTTAAGTCGCGCAATTCTGATTTAAAAATAGCGACTATTTTTAGCTTTGCAGCCAACGAGGAAGAAAATGACGACGGAACTCTTTTAGATGAGGATTTTGATACAAGCGGTTTGGATAAGTCATCGCAAGATTTTTTGCAGATAGCAATAGATGATTACAATAAGCATTTTTCTACAAGCTATGACACCAGTGCTGATAAATTTGAAAATTATTATAAGGATTTATCTCAGCGTGTAAAAAATCGTGAAATTGATTTATTGATTGTCGTTAATATGTTTTTAACGGGCTTTGATGCAACAACTCTTAATACATTATGGGTGGATAAAAATCTGCGCCATCATGGCTTGCTTCAGGCGTTTTCACGCACCAACCGTATTCTTAACACGGTTAAAGAATTTGGTCATATTATTTGTTTTCGTGATTTAGAGCAAGCAACAAATGATGCTCTTTCCATTTTTGGGGATAAAGAGGCTGGTGGAATTGTTATATTAAAATCTTTTAATCATTATTATAACGGTTGGAAAGAAGAGGGCAAATATCATAAAGGATATGTTGATTTTATTGCAGACCTACAAGATCGCTTTCCATTACCTCTGGTTCTTGAGAGCGAACAGGCAGAGAAGGATTTTATTAAGCTATGGGGGGCAATCTTACGCCTTAGAAATATTATCACATCCTTTGATGAATTTGCTAAAAATGAAATTTTGGTAGCGCGCGATTTCCAAGATTATCAGGGGGGTTATTTGGATCTTTATGATAAACACCGTAAAGATAATGGTGCCGATAAAGAAAATATTAATGACGATATTGAGTTTAAAATAGAACTGGTGAAGCAGATTACTATTAACATTGATTATGTCTTGGAACTTGTTATAAAATATCAAGAATCTAATATGGAAGATAAAGAAATCCTAACAGATATTGATAAAGCCCTGAATTCAAGTTTTGAATTGCGTAGCAAGAAAGAATTAATTGAGCGCTTTATTATCACGCTGAATATCGATAGTGATGTTAATAGAGACTGGCCTATATTTGTGGATAAGAATAGAACCGATGAGCTCGAAAATATTATTGCAGAGGAAAATCTTAAACCCAAAGAGACTAGAAAACTTATTGCCAATGCGTTGTTCCGTGATGGTGAATTAAGAATAACAGGAACGGGCGTTGCGGAAATTTTACCACCAGTGGCTATGTTTGAAGAAAATAATTCTAGATCCACTAAGAAGTTTATTGTTCTTGAAAGACTACGGGCATTCTTTGATAAATATTTTGACATCGTTTAATAAGTATAAGCACGCATCTTTTGATGGTTTGGTGCGGCAATTCACGAGCTATAAAGATTAATTCTTATAATAAAATCCGCACACCTGACGGCTAGCCTTCCGAATCTACGCATGTTTATTCACTTTTATTAAAAAAACTTGACAAAAACAGCAAATATTATTATTATCGGTAATATCAAACCCCAACCTTATGTCTATTATGCGCACAGCTACATAAAACGGGCATGTAAAAAGGAATAATATCGTGAGAGATAAAAACCCGATACTTACGAATCCCCTTCATATTTTATTGGGGTGGCGGGGTGTTTTCTTTGCCGTATTCGCGGGGTTCATTCTAACCGCCTGTGGTGGTGTTTCTGCCCCAGTCTCTATCGTGGTAAATCCGACAAACTCGGGGGTGGTGGATTGCGAGGCAAATCCTTTTGACGAAACCTGTGGTGATGAATACGCCATCCATCGGACAGAAAAAATCAACGAATGCCTTATTGATGATATGGCGGGCACTTCCGAATGTGCGCAGGCTGTGGATGCGCAATCGTGCCTAGGCGATCCTTTTGCCGATGGGTGTGATGAAAATGCGGAGTTTTCTGTATTTTTGGAGGCTGCCAAAGATGAACGCCAAGCCTTTTGTAATATAGGCAGTAATGCCGATGATTCGCTTTGCGTGGGTGCGGTGGCAACTTTTTGCGGTGGCAATCCGTTTAATAGCTTGTGCAAGGCGGACAGCTATATCAAACAGCGGGCGGATGTTGTTGCCGACTGTATTACCGATGGTAAGGCGGGCGAGTCCGACTGCGCGGCCGCGGTGGCATTTAACCCCTGTATCCGCAATCCTTACACGCCTGAATGTGTTACCCAGACCGATGCCCGCACTATGCGGGAGGCTTTTTGCAGGCAAGGCGATAATGCGGCAAACGCACTCTGCGCGGGGGCGTTGGCGCATTTTTGCGAGCTTGATCCGTTTGATGCGATATGTGATGAGGCCGCGTATTCGCGCCAGCAGAGCGAACGTACCGCCCTATGTATAAGCGATGACAACGCCAGTAATGATGTTCTTTGCACCAAGGCGATTATGGCTAATGCTTGTATCGGCGACCCTTTTACCTCGGCGTGTAGCACACAGGAAATTGCCCGTTCAATAAGAGAATCCTTTTGTCGTAAAGGCACCAATGCCGCCGATAATCCCACGCTTTGTGGCACTGCGGTTGTGCATTTTTGCACGGCCGACCCGTTTGATGGATTGTGCGACCCCACGACTTATGAAACCCAACGCGACACGCGGGTTACCGACTGTATTGCGGGGGATAAAGCCAGCGATGCCACGCTTTGTAAAAACGCCATTGCCAATAACGTCTGTATCCGCAATCCTTTCACGCCTGAATGTAGCACTCAGACCGATGCCCAAACCGCCCGTGAAATCTATTGCCGTGGCAATGAAAATCCCACGCTCTGCGCGGGGGCGGTTTTGCATTTTTGTGCGATTGACCCGTTTGACGACTTGTGCGATGATGTTGCGTATTCGCGCCAGCAGATGGAACGTGTTGCCCTATGTATAAGCGGTGATAACGCCAGCAATGATGACCTTTGCAAAGGTGCGATTGATGCTACTGATGTTGATTGTATCACCGACCCTTATATCGCGGGGTGTGAAAACAAACTGACCGCCCGTGCCGCACGGGAATCTTATTGCCGTGGCAATACCAACCCCACGCTTTGTGGTAATGCGGTCCTGCATATTTGCACGAATGACCCGCTTGACGGATTGTGCGACCAAATGACTCAGAAAATGCAACGTTGCACGAATGACCCGTTTACTGCGGGTTGCGACCCAGGGACATATTCCAGCGAACGCATGATGCGGACGACCGAGTGTATTACGGGCGATAACGCCAGTGATGATGCTCTTTGCGCCAATGCGATTTTGGATGATTCTTGTATCCGTGACCCTTATGTCGGGGGGTGTGAAGGCGAAACCATCGCTCAAACTGCCCGTGAAACCTATTGCCGTGGCAATGATAACCCCACGCTTTGCGCAGGGGCGATTACCCATTTTTGCACGAATGATCCGTTTGATGGATTGTGCGACCCAAGCACCTATTCATCGCAACGCGGCGAGCGGGTTACGGCTTGTATTGCGGGGGATAAAGCCAGCGATGCTGACTTTTGCGCCAACGCGGTGAAATTTAACGTCTGTATCCGCAATCCTTTCACGCCTGAGTGTAGCACAGAGACCGTTGCTCGTGGTAAACGTAAAGAATTTTGCGATGAGAGTAATAATAAGACAAACGCGCTCTGCGCGGGGGCGGTTTTGCATTTTTGTGCGATTGACCCGTTTGATGACTTGTGCGACAATAATGAGTATTCGCAACAGCAGAGCGAACGTGTTGCCCTATGTATAAGCGGTGATAACGCCAGCAATGATGACCTTTGCAAAGGTGCGATTGATGCTACTGATGTTGATTGTATCACCGACCCTTATATCGCGGGGTGTGAAAACAAACTGACCGCCCGTGCCGCACGGGAATCTTATTGCCGTGGCAATACCAACCCCACGCTTTGTGGTAATGCGGTCCTGCATATTTGCACGAATGACCCGCTTGACGGATTGTGCGACCAAATGACTCAGAAAATGCAACGTTGCACGAATGACCCGTTTACTGCGGGTTGTGACCCAGGGACATATTCCAGCGAACGCATGATGCGGACGACCGAGTGTATTACGGGCGATAACGCCAGTGATGATGCTCTTTGCGCCAATGCGATTTTGGATGATTCTTGTATCCGTGACCCTTATGTCGGGGGGTGTGAAGGCGAAACCATCGCTCAAACTGCCCGTGAAACCTATTGCCGTGGCAATGATAACCCCACGCTTTGCGCAGGGGCGATTACCCATTTTTGCACGAATGACCCGTTTGATGGATTGTGCGACCCAGGGACTTATTCCAACGAACGCGACACGCGGGTTACGGCTTGTATTGCGGGGGATAAAGCCAGCGATGCTGACTTTTGCGCCAACGCGGTGAAATTTAACGTCTGTATCCGCAATCCTTTCACGCCTGAGTGTAGCACTCAGACCGATGCCCAAACCGCCCGTGAAATCTATTGCCGTGGCAATGAAAATCTCACGCTCTGCGCGGGGGCGGTTTTGCATTTTTGTGCGATTGACCCGTTTGATGATTTGTGCGACAATAATGATTATTCGCGCCAACAGAGCGAACGTGCCGCCCTATGTATAAAGGATGACAACGCCAGCAATGATGTTCTTTGCGCCAAGGCGATTGCGGATGATGATTGCATCAGCGACCCTTTTACCTCGGCGTGTAGCACAGAGGATGTTGCCCGTTCAATAAGAGAATCCTTTTGCCGTAAAGGCACCAATGCCGCCGATAATCCCACGCTTTGTGGTAAGGCGGTCATGCATTTTTGCACGGCTGACCCGCTTGACGGATTGTGCGACCAAACGACTCAGAAAATGCGACTTTGCACGAATGACCCGTTTAATACGGGTTGCGATGCAGAGACTTATAAAACTGAACGCATGATGCGGGTTACTGAGTGTATTACGGGCGATAACGCCAGTAATGATGCTCTTTGCGCCAATGCGATTGCCGATGATGGTTGTATTCTTGATCCTTATGCCGGGGGGTGTGAAAGCAAAGCCGATGCCCAAACTGCCCGTGAAACCTATTGCCGTGGCAATGATAATTCTGCACTTTGTGGCAACGCGGTTATGCATTTTTGCACGGCCGACCCGTTTGATGGATTGTGCGACCCCACGACTTATGAAACCCAACGCGACACGCGGGTTACGGCTTGTATTGCGGGGGATAAAGCCAACGACCCCACCTGCACCAACGCGGTGGCGGCTAACCCGTGTATTCGTAACCCGTTTAATACGAATTGCAAGGATGATTTCGCAAACTATTATCTATCCGCACGGACAAACCGCGAAACATTTTGCAAGGGGCGAACGGATGTCACCTATGACTTAACCTTATGTGCGGGTGCGATTGTGCATGTGTGTGAGGCTGACCCGTTTGAAACCCTATGCAATAATAATAATAATGATGATTATGCGCGCCAGAAGATGGAACGTGTTGACTTTTGTATAAGGGACGACAACGCCAGCGATACCGACCTTTGCATGGGTGCGATTAATGCTGCGATTACGGCTGGTCTTAATTGTATCACCGACCCTTTTACGACTGCGTGTGCTGGGAAAGACACCGCCCGCACCGCCCGTGAATCTTTTTGCCGTGCTTCTGCTGGTAATGAAGACAACCCGCTTTGCGCGGGCGCGGTTATGCATTTTTGCACGGCTGACCCGTTTGATGACTTGTGCAATGCGACCAACTTTACGCCTTATGCAACCGCCCGCGAAAATCGGGAGGAGGCTTGTATTATCGGCGCAAAAGCCAGTGATGTTGCCTTTTGTGCCAATGCCATTGTCGCTAACCCCTGTATTGGCGACCCTTACCCTGATGGAACGGGTTGTGATGGTGAAACTGATGCCCGAACGATGCGCGAGGAACATTGCCGTGCTGGCAACGAAGGTAGCACGCTCTGCGCAAGCACGGTGAAGTATTTTTGCGATACGGACGCACGGGATGTGGCTGACCCGTTTGATGGATTGTGCGACCCAGCGACTTATGAAATGCAACGCAACACCCGTTTGAGTGAGTGTGAAACCGCACCCCTCAATGAACCCCGTTGCGTAAAAGCACGCGACCAAATGGTGCAGATTACCTGTGAAGACGATCCTTATGTTGCAGGCTGTGAAGCCGAGATCAATGCGCGAATGGTGCGCGAAAACCAGTGCAGGATGGATAACAACAGGGATGATGCCGCACTCTGCCAAGGTGCGGTTACGCATTTCTGCACGATTGACCCGTTTGATTCCCTGTGTAATGCGACGAACTTTACCAGATATACCGAGGCTCGGAGTGTGTTTGAAGGGTTTTGTCGTGCCGATGTGACACCAGTGGAGGGTGTGGATTGCACCAATGCAATTAACCATTTTTGCACGATTGACCCGTTTGATAGCCTATGTAGTGTAACCAACTTTACAAACTTTACCTTTGACCGTAACACGCGGGATTTGCTTTGCCGTGCTGGTAATAACGCATTAGGGCAAGCCAACGATGAGCAATGCACGGGTATGTTGGCGCATTTCTGCACGATTGACCCGTTTGATGCGGTTTGCAACCCCACGACCTATGATGCTGAACGCACGATGCGTGTTGCCGAGTGTATTACGGGCGATAACGCCAGCGATGGCCCTCTTTGCGCCAGGGCGATTTTGGCGAATACCTGTATTTCCACCCCTTATGCCATGGGGTGTGAAGGCGAAACCAATGCCCAAACCGCCCGTGAAACCTTTTGCCGTGGCGATTCCAGTAACTCGCTTTGCGCGGGTGCGGTTGCGCATTTTTGCGATACAAGTGCCACGTCCAATCCCTTTGATGCCGATTTGTGTTTTGACGGTACGACCTATGATGGCAAACGTGACGAACGCACGACATTTTGCGCGGGGCAAACGGATAACATGCATGACTTATGTGCGGGTGCGATTGCGACAAATCCATGTTTTAACAATCCCTTTGTAAGGGATCTTGATGACGGGGCGTATCTTTGTAGTAGTGAATTCGCCGCCCGCCGTGAAGAGCAAATTACCGACTGTATTGTTGGCAAAAAGGGACAAGACTCCGAATGTATTAATGTGCTGGCTGGTATAGGTGGCTGTTTGGCGAATCCTTTCCAAGATAGCTGTGAGGATGCTGATAATTTGTATTTCAAAGACCATGCCGATAATGCGCGGGCGGCACGGGTTGCCTTTTGTGAGATTGATATAACAGATCATGATTATTGCTTTGCTGGGCGGATGTTTGAGCGCGTTCTTTGCACCTATAACCCCTACGGCAGTTTTTGCTCCGATGAGACGTTTGAGGGGATTAGTACAACTTTGCAAGCAGAACGCACCCAAAAGATAATTGATTGCGGGGATAATGATTATGACAAACCTGGCTCCTGTGTGCATGTGCTTGCGCGGGCGACGGCGGCCACTTGGGCGCGTGGGTTTGATAGCCCGTTGAAGACCCAACCAACAGGTGGGACAAACGAATTCCTGCGTGCCACCAATGCGACACATCTGGATAAAGGGGCGAGTAGTACGACAGGGGCGATATTAAATCTGGCGACTTCCACCTTTGATTACAACGCATTTGGTGGCGATGCCACGGATGGGGTGGAGTTTTTCAAAGAGTCTTTTGGCAGAGATACCTATTATTACGCTGGGATTTTGGGTGCGGCGGATTTGGGCGAACCGCTCAGCGGGGATGTACGAACCATGTATTGGAATGGGCGGATTAGCTCTACCAGCAGCACGGAGAGCGGCACGGAGGGTGATGTTATTGTTGCCACAGACTTTATTTTGACCATTACTTTTGATGGTAGTGGCGGAACATTAACGTCCTTTGCCAAGGTGTTTTTGAATGACTCTGAAAACAATGATTATTACAACATTAACGCGACTTTTAATGAACGCGGGTTGATCACCGATGGCACTGTGGTTTATGCAGAATTTACCGGTGGCGATGAGAATAGCAGGGTAGATAGTTCTCTCACCGATGATGATGCAACCTTAAGCGGGATAATCGGCGAAGAGGGTGCGCTGGGCGTTTTTCAAGGCGCGGGTTTCGCAGGTGGGTTTGTTGTCCATCCAACTATTAAAGCGCGGGTGGAAACCAGGGATTGGGTGCGTGGCTTTGGCGATACCGCGCCCGTCCGAACCCCCACGGGTAAAAACCAATTCTTACAAGAGCAAGAGGTAGGGACAGACGGTCTTATCACCGCGCCGACAACAATAACGGACTCGGGCGGGGGTACACCTGTGGTTGAAAGGCTAACACTGAACATAGACAGAACAATTTTCAATGATGTATCGTGGTTTAGCGGTTTTATCAATGGCACCCAATATCATTATGCTGGGCTTTCGAGGACCGCCTATTTGGGCGAACCTTTGAATGTAGCCCCGTCTAGCGGCACTTGGTACGGTAAGTTTGGCGTGGGCGAACATACCACAGATTTTGCGCTGGATGTAACTTTTGCCACTGGCAAAATTGGGGCGTTTGTTCGCGAGTCTGCGGGGATTTATTACCTATTGGCGGGTGATTTTAATTCGGCGGGTGTGATAAAAGGCACGGTTAATTATGGCGCATTTGCTAATGGCGACCGTACTGATGCGGACGCGATAACCAGAGGCACGAACGGAACCTTGACAGGGCTTATCGGGCAGGGCGGAGTGCTGGGCGTGTTTATCAGCGATGCTTTGGGCGCGGATGGCTATGCTGGCGGGTTTTGGGCGGGTTATGTTGGTCTCGCACGTGTAGAGGTTGACCCTTTTGCTTTGGATGTGGATTATGACGATTGGAAGCGTAGTTTTCTGCCTTTGGCGGTTGCACCCACCGCACAAAATCAATTTTTGGGGGCGGTTAATGGGATTTCCACGGATGGCACGAGAATAACGAATGGAGGCAGTACAGTGCCGACGGCGAGCACTCTGAATTTGCTGAATGCGACAAATTTTGATAACGAGGCTTTGGGCGGGGTTAATACCAACCGCGTGGATTGGTTTAGTGGATATATTGGCAGCACCCAATACCATTACGCTGGGGTTTTTGGGGGTGCGGATTTGGGCGACCCCCTAACCGAAACCCCCGCAGGTGGCGAATGGCGCGGTATTATTGGTGTGGGCGGGGCGACAACGGATTTCACTTTGACCGTAACCTATGGCTCGGCTGGCGGTACGATTTCGGCGTTTGTCCGTGATACTACCGATGTTTATTATCTGCTGGAAGGCGGGTTTGATGCAAACGGACTGATTGACGGCACGGTTAAATATGGTGAATTTACCAATCCTAGCACCGCTGTTGGCAATACGGAGGATGGAGTCCTGACTGGGCTTATCGGTATGGAAGGTGCGTTGGGTGTGTTTCACAGCACGGCCACGGGCGCGGCTGGTTATTCTGGTGGGTTTGTTGCCCGTCCAAACGCGCCCGAATACACGGTGGCGGTAAAATATTCCGATTATCGGCGTAGCTTCCTGACCTTGGCTTCGCCCGACACAACCTCCCCTAAAAATCAGTTTGTCACGGATGCAACGGGTGTTATGACCGAGCAAAATGGGGGGACAAATATCACCCAAAATACCCTAGCATTGGATACGACCACTTTTGATGGTGTTGCACTGGCTGGCGTGGCTGGCAATTCGCTATTCTGGTTTGATGGGTTTGTGGATAACACCCCGCGGACGTATTATGCGGGGTTGGATACGACTGCCGATTTGGGCGCACCTATCAGCGGTGAGCTTGACATGACCGTCAATTGGCGTGGAGTGTTTGGCGTTGGCAGTGCCAAAACCGATTTTACTTTGGAAATCACCTATGGCACGGGCGGTGGTACGATTGCCGCCTTTATCCGCGAATTAGAGGATAACTATTACCTGCTGGCGGGTGATTTTGACGCGAGCGGGCTGATAACAGGCACGGTTAATTATGGCGCATTTACCGATGGGGTGCGTACCGATGCTGCGGAGGGTAGAACCGCAAACGGAATCTTGACAGGGCTTATCGGGGCAGAGGGCGCGATTGGCGCATTTTATAGCGATGATACGGGGGTTACTGGCTATTCTGGTGGGTTTGTTGCCCGTGATAATGTGGCGGCGTTTGATGATGCAACCGTTCGCTATGAAACTTGGACGCGGGGCTTTTTATTGGCGGATACGCCAGATGTCAGCAAACCGCGCAATCAGTTTTTGCGGGCATTAACCAACACGCTGGATATAGCAGGGAGCAATAATTCAATCACCATTAACCTAAACACCGCCAAATTTAACGCGGAGGCGATTGATGGTCTTGCCACCAATAGCTATCAGTCATTTGATAGAACCATTGACGGCACTTCGCGCCATTATGTTGGGATTTTGCCAGATACCGATTTGGGTGGGCGCGTGCCTAATGTAGCAGCAACAAAAGCCACTTGGTATGGGAATTTCAGGGGCGGGTTTGATGGAAATCTTACCCACACGACCGATTTTGTTTTGCATCTAACGTTTGATGGGACGGGCGGTATGCTGGAAGCGCGCGCGAATTATCGCAATACCGATTATTATACTCTGGCGGGGAATTTTGACGCAGGCGGGCTGATAACGGGAACCGTTGCCTACACCACGGGGTTTGAGATTGACCCGACATCCAACGGAATCCTGACGGGGATTATCGGTGCGAATGGTGCGATTGGCGTGTTTTATGGTGAAGATACCTCCCGCAATTATGGCGGTGGGTTTGTTGCCCGCCCCAAAGCCGATGACTTTACCGATACTGTGAAATACTCTGATTGGATTGCGCGTGCAAATCCCGATTTGATACCAAGTTTGACTCCAACCGCGAGAAATCAATTTTTGCAAACGAGCAGCAATAAAATGATAAGCACGGGCACTACCACCACACCCGCCTCACACATCTTAAGCCTAAGTTCCACACTCTTTGATGATGCGCCGATTCTTGGCGATAAAGATGATGGGCTTGCCTATTTCAAGGGGACTATCGGGGGAACTGCCTATGCCTATGCTGGGATTTTTGATAGCACCGATTTGGGTGCGCCCTTGACGCAGAGTGTCACTTGGAATGGTGTTATAGGGCTTAATGGGCAGAACAAATCCACCGATTTCACGATTACCTTTGATAGCGTAAGTGGTGGCGGCATGATTTCCGCCTTTGTTGCGGATATTATTGATGTAAATGATTTCCTTATTGAGGGGACATTTGATGACCTTGGGTTGATAACGGGGACGGTTCATTATGCCGAATTCATGGATAATATGCAAATCAGTATTGCCAGCCCAAACGGCACGCTATCAGGGTTGATAGGGGCAGACGGCGCGGTTGGCGTGTTTCATAGCACGCTCGCGGGGGCGAATGCCTATTCTGGTGGGTTTATCACCAGTGCCGATGTTAAAGAGCAGGTGAATGCCGCCACGTGGCAGGATAGCTTTACGGGCGCAGGGCTTTATACCAGGCCCAATACCGTCACCCCCCGCCAAAATCAGTTTTTGGATGGCAAGGGACTCCCAAGCGACTATTTTCGTGTTACAGACTTCGGCGGAGACGTCGCTGCCGATGTTATTACCCTTGGGCTGGGGTCAAAATCGGGCGCGGCAGAGGCAACCTATAAATCCATTCCACTGGGCGGGGATAATGCGGGGGGTATAGGCTACTTACGCGGGTTTCAATCGGGCGAGGCAGACAGGCTTTATTACGGTTATTTGAATAATGATAGCAAGATCGGCACACGGATTGAAGACACCACAGGCGAGGCCAAATATCACGGGCAATTCCGCGCGTGGGCATACAGCGGTAGGCCATTCCCCACGGATCGCGATTTCACATTGACGGTTAGCTTTGGTACCAGTGTGCGTGGTGATGCAGGCGATATAGACGCGTTTGTTAATGAAGGCAGCAAGTCGAGCAATTCGCCGCGTTATTATCGGCTATTTGGCACGTATGATTCCAATGGAGTGATAAAGGGCAAGGTAGAATACGGGAGCTTCTTGGATGATAACCCGCTCTTTTTGAAGGAGGCGGACAGTCGCACAGGTTTGCTCAGCGGCATCATCAGTGAGGATAACGCGCTGGGTGTCTTTATCGCTGGTTCTGATCTTTCAGAGCGGGGGTTGCTGACTGGTGGTCGCGGTAATGATGGCTTTGTCGGTGGGTTTGTTGCCCGTCGGTTTGCCGCTGATAATGACACCCAAAATGTGCACTATACCGATTGGGCGCAGTGGTTTATCCCGCGGGCAAGAGCCGATATCACCACCCCGAAAAACCAGTTTTTAACGACTTTTGGGGGGATTAGCATAGTCGGCACGACTGCCCAGACAGAAGACATCACCACGGTGACTTTGAGTGATGTTGATTATGAACCCGCGACAATCCGCGGCGATACGAATGATGGGTTTTCTTACTTTACTGCGGGGAATTCTGGCTATGTTGGGATATTGGATAGCACCGATTTGGGCGCGCCTTTACGGGGTTTTAATGGAACAAAGGCGACTTGGCATGGGCAACTTAATTTTAGGAATGCCGAACATGATTTTTTCATTAATATCAATTACGGCACGGAGGGGGGTACGGTTGCTGGGTTTTTGGCGAATATAGTAGATACGACTGATTTCGCACTGGAAGGCAGTTTTGGGGCAAACGGCGTGATAACTGGCAGCGCCAATTTTGCCCAATACACGAATGATATTTTTGATGGGATGGCTATTGATACCCCGAACGGAATCCTAACAGGGATTATCGGGCAAGAGGGTGTGGTTGGCGTGTTTCATAGCACTGCTTTGGGCGCGGATGGCTATGTTGGCGGGTTTGTCGTCCATCCACAGGCGGTTGATGCAGAGGATGTAACTTACCGCGATTGGATACGTGGGAAAAGCTACAACACCAACCCCACCGGATCCCGTCAGTTTTTGCGTACGACAAAAAATACAGATGGTGTGAGTGTGATAAGCACAGAAATGGTTGCGATAGTTGCAGGAGAGGAAGTTCGCACACCGCTCGCAGTTCTATCACCTGTCATCCGCCTGACGTTAAACAACGGCACCTTTGGCATCAAAAATACCGTTGGAAGTAAGACCAACTTCGTTAGTTACGATAAAAATATTGGCGGCGAACTCACCCCCTTTAGCTTTTCCTACGAGTCCAACACCTTTGAAGGTTTGGAAATCGGCGGTGATGCAAACGATGGTCTTGCTTACTTTAGCGGAGGTAGTGAACCTTATGTGGGTATTTTGGATACCACCAATTTGGGCAAACCCTTGGTAAGGGGGGCAGAGACGGTGCTCAATTGGGGCGGGCATCTTGGTATTATTGTTGCTCATAATTCTGATTCCATCCTATACAACCGCGATTTGACCTTGAAAATCACCCTTACTGACACTGGCGGTAATATTGATGCGACTGTGAATAATTTACCGATTTTCAATGGTGATAGTGATGATGTTGCATTTGTTATAGACGGAGAGTTTAATTCGCAGGGGGTGATAACGACGGGGACGGTTAATTATGGCACGCGTGATATTCATGGTGTCATTGTTGGAGACAGATTTAGCGTTGCATCCCTAACAGGGATTATCGGGCAGGAGGGTGTGGTTGGCGCGTTTGTGGGTCGCAGTCGTGGCTACGCTGGCGGGTTTGTTGCTAGTCCCGATGTGGTTGACAGAGTGATTTACGCCGATTGGGTGAAGGCGAATCCCGTTCTCGGTGAAAAAGAAGACCCTGTTGATAAGCAACCCATTCGCACTACATCAGGCTTTGATGACCTTCAGTCTGCTACTCTGCTGGGGGCTTGGGATAGTCCAGCGCGGGGCAACCATTTTTTGACAACAAAAAATGACGTGATAGGCATAGGTACTGCATCATCAAATAACTTAATAAGAATAGATGACAGGACTCAAGAACCTGTTAATTTTGTTTTTCCCAGAGTCCCAGTCACCCCCCGCTATTTAAGATTTGACGACTTTACCTTTGGCGGTGAGAAAATCAACACCGATGCAAAGGGTGGCATTGCTGGCTTTACAGGGCGTTTTGGCACTAAAGCCACTTTCTATACCTATGTTGGTATTTTGGATAGCACCGATTTGGGCCCAGCTTTGGCGCAATCTGTGGATGTCGCGTGGCAGGGGCGGTTTTTTTATAATGATTTTGTTAGTGGCTTTAATGACAATTTTAGCGTACAGCGTGATTTTACCCTGAACATCACCTTTGACGGCACTGGCGGGGAGGTTTGGGGATTTTTGGCAAATATAGGGGATAATGCAGATGATATTGTAGGGGATGAGGAGATTAATACAGCCTATTTTCAAACTACTGATATTTATCTGCAAGGTAAGTTTGGTTTTGACGGGGTGATTTCTGGCAACACCCTTGTAAAGCAATTCCCAAAGAATGAGTACACCGATAACTCTTCTCTGAAGAGTGATTTGCAGGCTACCATCGCGCATGTCATCTCCCCCGACCATAGCAACACTCGCAGACCGACAGACCCTACGAGCATCGACACCTTTACTGCCGATCAGCAGGAACGCGTCAACTCCCAACTCGGAATCCTAACAGGGTTAATCGGGGAAAAGGGCGCGGTTGGCGTGTGGCATGCAATAAACTGGTCTGCTAGTAATGGTGGAGGGTTTGTTGTCGCACCGCCAGCCCCAGTAATGGAGCATTACAAGGCGTGGCAGGCTAGCTTTGCGTCAACACCAGCCACAACCATCACCTCTGCCGAAAACCGTTTTTTAAGCGATAGCGATAATATCTTTGATAATCTAAGAACCGACCCAAACGGCGGGGCAACGCCCGCACCGATAACAACCTTAAACATGGACGCGAACGTGAATAATAGTGTGTCCTTTGCCAATGGCTATTTTAACAATGCGGGCAACACAATCCGCAGTTTTCACGCAACAATTGGCGTGGATGCCGATTTGGGTGCGGTTCTGCCCGTTTGGAAAACGGGGCAAACTGCCAGCGCCATGTGGAACGGCAAATTCCGTGCGGAGAGCGGGAATGGCACAACAACCAATGTGGATTTTGATTTGGCAGTGGATTTTGAAAACAGAGCGGTGGAGGCTTTTGTCCCCATCACTCCCGCCAGCATAACCCATTATCATTTACGGGGCGAATTCCCCGTGGGTTTGAAAGGTGCAATTATCGGCACGGTTGATCGCGGGGATTTCACCGATAGCAACAGATTACTGCCAACAGGCGATAATACCCCCGGGGTTTTCACTGGGCTTATCGGCGAGCAGGGCGCGATTGGCGTGTTTATCAGTGGCTCGCGGACGGGTAATGGCTCTGCCCTAACAGGTGGCACGGGGGATACGGGCTATGCTGGCGGGTTTGTCGCAAACCCCTAGTCTGCTGGTCCTTAATTCAAACTGGCATTTAACATCTGTGGCAGAGGGCGCGGATATATCCCCATCGGCGTTCAAACCTCTGGGCATAAACCTCCGCCGCATATCCTAGCTATTTTGCCGCAATCCGCTTGGTTGGAATATCCACCAGCTTGCCCCGCGGAATCAGCCGTTCCGCATCATACATCGGCATCGTGCAAAGCGTGCCTTGGCACAGGCTACCATCCAACAGCGCAACATCCACAACCGTTTTGGGACCGTGTTTGGCATCGTCCATCCGCACGATACAAACCCCGCACCCCTGATAGGGCGAATAGCCAGAGGTGCAAACCCGCCCAATGACCTTGCCATCTTGGGTTATCGTACGCCCCAAGGCGGCCACTCCGTCCGTGTTCAGACGCATGCCCCAAGTGCGAGACTCCCGCGGTGCTGCCTCCAACGCCTTGCGCCCGATAAAATCATGCTCGCCGAATTGAACAAACCCGCCCAACCCCGCATCAAACGGCGTGGTTGTCGCGTCAAAATCCGACCCAGCGTTCAGCAAGCCTGCCTCTATCCTACGCGCCCGAAAAACGGGAGTGGCAGTCAGCAGCATATCAAATTTCGCGCCGATTTGCGTAATTTTATCGCCAATCGCGCGAATATCGGTATTGGGTAGCAGATAAACCTCCCACCCCAGCTCGTTAGAAAAACCAGACCTGCTAATCCAGCATTTCTGGTTGGCGATGGTGACTTCCATGCAATCAAAATAGCGAAACGGGTCGGGCATCCCGCCGTCCAGCACTTCGGCCAAAACATCCAAAGACCGCGGCCCTTGGATTTGGCTTATCCAAACATCGGGGTCGTGGATTTTCACATCCAAGCCCTCTGCCGCCGCCTTGTACCATTTGAACAAATCCCCATCGGCCTGCGCCATCCAAAACCGATCCTCGGCTAGGCGCAATAAAACTCCGTCATTAATCATTCCACCATCGTGATAACAGGCGAATTGATAGGCGCACCGCCCGACTTTTAATGAGGTCACATCGCGGGGGAAAACTCGGTTTAATAGGGTCGTCGCATCGGGACCGCTGAATTCAATCGCCAGCTCGCCCGTGTTGCGGAAAATAACACCCGTGCGTACCGCCCAATACATATCGTCATCGTTCGCATGGCTAAGGTATTCGGGGGTTAGACGCGAATTATACAGCGTGTATTCGGGATCGTAAGGCAGCTCCATATAGCTGAGCGGATGGGGTGCCATTGTCCGCGACATCTCCCGCGGGCGGGCGTTTTCGTTTGGCATCGCCTTGGCGACAAAGCGGTAGTCAGATAGGTTTTGGCTCATAGGTTTATCCTTTTAAAATGGTTTTTTGGGGGGCGGTTTTGCCCCGTGCAAGCGCAAATAATAAAAAAACGAATAAGAGTCAATAGGGGTTTATTGAGCGGTGGGTGAGGTTTTAGAATATGAATTGCATGGGGGTTATGGTCTGCTCCATTTTATCGTTTGCATGGTTTGTTCGGTTTGGACAAGAACGGCGATTATTTTTTGGTAGTGTTTAAGATTTTTCAGGTTAAGAATTTCTTTCTTACGGTTATTTAGCCATTCTTGTGCAGGTTGATAGCCCCCGATAAAAGAGTTCCACGCAGATTCTGGCACATTATCAAAGTATTGCGTTTTGTTAATGAATGCCCTTTTATTATCAAAGTAAGGGGTTGCCACCTTGCAATCGCCCTTGCCTTTGAACGGATAGGCTTTGGGGTCAAATTTAATCTTCGTTGTGTCCATCAGGTGCAGGTCGCGCAATTTTGTGCCGACGGATGATAAGTACCAGAACTCGGCAGGAGTCTTGGGATAGGGGATACAGGGAAATTCAGTCTTTAGGAATTCGCCATAATGTTCCCGATAGTCGGGGGCGTGGAGGATGCCGTAGATATAATCAAAGATTGCGTATTCATCAGGTTTGCCGTGTTTAGCGTCTGTGGCAATATCCTCAATAACCTTACGGATGCCTTCATCCATATTTACGCTACGTTCCATTTTCAATTTCATTTTATCTTGCCCTTTTTCCTTTATTTGCTTGGTATAAAGGTAGAGAGGCGCGGAGGATTCAATACTTCTTTCTTTTCGCGCAGACCAAGCACGACCGCCAGAAATAGTTTTAGTGCAAAACACGGGCGCAGAATGTATTGATTCATGCCCACGCCTAAACAGTAGCCCCACATTTTTATCTTCTAAATAATGGCGCATGACATCGCGGCGGTCGCGGTCAATCAAATCAGGGCTGTAATACAGTGCGCGAGCATCAAAAGGACGAAAGGCACAAGGTTTGATAAGGTCTTCATTAAATACGCTCGTTTCTCTTGCTTTGCTAATAGACCAAGCGTCCGTTTCTTTTATGTTAAATTTGTCTTTAATCTTCTTTGGGGTTTTGCTTATGTCATAAAATGTTTCTATTCTATCGTAAAGTTTTTTCTCATCTATATCAAAAACAAGATTGTCTCTGTGGGTTTTAATACCATTTGAATTTTTGGGCATAAATTTGTTTATCGCAAAGCCTGTTTCATATTCCTCTAATAAGGTGCAATCTTGTGCGGTAAAATAATATTTGCCCGCGCATGGCTCTATTTTATTGAACAGCCCTGAGTCTAAACTGCCTGTCCGTAAGGCTTTAAATTTTTCTTCGCGTGTTCCAAATAAATCACCGCGAAAGACTTTGGCAAGGGGTTTGTCTGCGCCCTCCGCCCGTTTCTTTTTCCAAGCGATTAGGATTGAAACACCTGTTGTAATATTAGCAAAAACATTTTCGCCAGTTTCTTTTACATTATTGCCGTGTAAATCTAAAACATAAATTTCATCAAAGCTATTCATTAAATTCCAACGCATTCCGCGAAAAGTGGGACCTTCTAAAAAGCCGTGACCAGTAATCATGCCGACCACACCTTCACGTTCTTTTTTAGCCCCTTCACCCTTTTTTTCCACCATGTTCTGTGCCATGCGGATAAATTTGACATAGTCATTGTTAAGGGGAAGAATGTTGTCTTCGTCTAGTTTGTCTTCGGTGTTTGGCTCTTTTTTGTAATCATCCATTAAGTCCAAGATCCACTTGTCTTTATTCTTACTGTTGGCATTATAGGGTGGGTTGCCTATCACGCACATAATCGGCTGATTGTCTTTAATATCTTTTGCACCGCGTGCTTCTTCCTCTAACCACTCGTTGCCAAATCCAAAATTGGGAATTTCTTTATTTGCCCCTGTCAAGCTATCGGTTAGATAAATGCTCATCCTCTGGGGATTTTTTTCTTTGGGGGTATAGTCCAGTTTATCCAACAGCATATTTAATTTTAAATAACACATAACATAGGGTGCCATCATAATTTCAAATCCGTGTAGGCGAGGCAATAAATCCGTATCAATATAGGCAGGCCAACTCCCTGAGTTTGTTTCCTGTATGTGTTTTTCAATATGGCGGATGGTTTGCGCCAAAAAAGTGCCTGTACCTGTGGCGGGGTCTAGGATTTGCACCCTATGCACAGAGTCAAATTGTTTTTTACCCATTTTCTTATTTGGTAATAATGCCGTGGTTTTTTCTGAATCTGCCAATCCGTCTTCTAGGTCAAATTTATTTTTTAGCACCCAATCAACCCCTCGCACGATAAAATCAACCACATCGTCTGGGGTATAATAAACACCTTTCCTTGTGCGTTCTTTAGAATCATATTCTTTAAGAAAATCTTCATAAAAATGCAAAAACGGGTCTTTGCCATCGGGACCCTTTTTATAGTCTTTCATAATTTTATCATCGGCGGCGCGGTAAATTTCTATCAAATCATCAATATAGTCATTTAGGGTATTTCCCAGAGTTTTATTGGCAATGAATTCAAATAAATCTTTCAAAAACGAATAGTGTTCGGGAACAAGTGTTTGCAAACTATTTCGGTTAAGGGTTTTAGGGGTACTATGAAGCCTTGCCACAAACAGCCCATAGGTGAGCGTTTGCGCGTACATATCGGCAAATTCTTCTTTTTTTAACCACCGTATAAGCTGTTTGGAAATAGTTTTATATTGCGTTTCTAGGCGTGGTACGCGGTTTTTTCCAAGCAATCCCTCCCTAAAAGAATCGCCGATGATGATTGTTTTTCGCACCATGTATTTTGTCAGCTCTTTGGCTGATTTGATGGTTTGTGGGCGTTGGTCTAAGAAATCTTGCAAATAAACCGCAAGCTGGTCATAGGTTTCTGGTTTTTCGGTGATTTTGCCACTCTTACTAAGTTTAGCAATGGAAATTCTGCGCACCAGATTACCGTCTCGGTAAAAATCCCAATCAAGGTTATTTGTATAAATTAGATTAGGGAGTTGTTTTTTATAGAGATTAAATTGGCTTATATTTGCCCCCTTCAAATCATCAATATTTACGGTAATGTCCTTGGCTTCTATGTAGCCAATGGGTATTTTATTGCGTTTCACAGTGATATCGGGTGTGATGCCGCCGATTTTCTCACCTTCATTTCGCACCGTAATTTTGTCATCGCCAAGGGCTTTGATTAAATTCACTAAATATAGGCGATAGCTATGTTCTCTTGCCCCGCTATCTTTATGCTCGTTTGTAACCTCTTTGATAAAGGTTTTAACGGCTTGTATATTCATGTCTTTTTCTTTTGCCATGATGCTATCCTTTAATATCCATACCCCCCTTATACCCAAACCCCGCGTTTTTGCAACCTCCCCCTATTTCACGCTGGATAGCCGCTGGATGCGGATAGCTATATCGGCTCACGCGGGGGTGGCGGTGGAGTTTGCGCGGGTTCTAACCGCTCTCTCAATACCACTTAGAGGCATAATTCGCCCAGTATTTGCTCATTCCACGGGGTGTCAGTAAGCTCTGCAAAATAAAAACACAACAATTTGTCCTTGTTTTGATTTAAAAGAAATCTAACAAATTATTGCGAATGAAATAAAAGCTCCTTATTATGAAGGGATGTTAGAATAAGATTAGTTGTAATAAGCGGAAAGATTATCGTTATGAATCAATGCCTTACACACCTTGCATTTTTTAAAACCGAATCGCGGCTGATTCTGTCGGCGTTATTTGTCGCCTTATTTATAGTGACGGCTTGTGGTGGCGTAACTGTCCAGCCCAGACAGTTTGTAGAAGTCCCAGCCGCCGACCCTTGCCCGACTAATCCGTTTGACGCTCGTTGCATCAATGACCGAGTCGCACAGCTGGAATTTTGCAGTGATGATACCAAAACAACCGATACGAAAACCGCCGATTGCGAGGCTATGGTGATGGGCGTTTGCTCTGATAATCCGTTTGATACGCTTTGCACCGATGACCCAATAATACAGGTGGCACAGGTGGCGTTTTGCCGTGATACCAGCAAGCCCCATATTGATAAAGAGGGTAATTGCGTGGAGGTGATACGCTCGGTTTGTTTGGATAATCCGTTTGAGCAAACAACTGGAACAGTGGTTGGCAATCTTTGTGCGGGGTCTTATGATAGGTTGGCGTTTTGCCGTGATAGTAATAAAACCCACGAGGATAAAGCGAGCGATTGCGATGGCACGATAAAGGCGGCCTGTTTGGATAATGCGTTTGATCCGCTTTGCACTGGCGATTATGCCACGGATGCAGTGGCACGGCTGGCGTTTTGCCGTGATACTAGCAAAAACCCTGTTAATAAAGTGAGGGATTGCGATGGTACGATACGGATGGCTTGCGTGGCGAACGCGTTTGATGCACTTTGCATTGGCGACTATGCCACGGATGCAGATGCAAAATTAACGTTTTGCCGTGATACTAGCAAAAATCCTGTTAATAAAGTGAGCGATTGCGATGGTACGATAAAGGCAGCTTGTTTGGATAATGCGTTTGACGCACTTTGCATTGGCGATTATGCCACGGATGCAGATGCAAAATTAACGTTTTGCCGTGATACCAGCAAAAACCCTGTTAATAAAGTGAGGGATTGCGATGGTACGATACGGACGGCTTGCGTGGATAACGCGTTTGACGCACTTTGCATTGGCGATTATGCCACGGATGCGGATGCAAAATTAACGTTTTGCCGTGATACTAGCAAAAATCCTGTTAATAAAGTGAGGGATTGCGATGGTACGATAAAGGCGGCTTGTTTGGATAATGCGTTTGACGCACTTTGTACTGGCGACTATGCCACGGACGCAGTCGCGAAATTAGCATTTTGTCGTGATACCAGCAAAAACCCTGTTAATAAAGTAAGGGATTGCGATGGTACGATACGGACGGCTTGCGTGGATAACGCGTTTGATGCACTTTGTACTGGCGACTATGCCACGGATAACACCGCTAAATTAGCGTTTTGCCGTGATACCAGTAAAAATCCTGTTAATAAAGTGAGCGATTGCGCGGGGACGATACGGACGGCTTGTTTGGATAACGCGTTTGATACGCTTTGCACGGATTCTTATACCAGAACGCCTGAGCAACTATTGGCGTTTTGTCGTGATACCAGCAAAAACCCCGAGGGTAAAGCGGGCAATTGCGATGGTACGATAAAGGCGGCTTGCGTGGATAACGCGTTTGATGCGCTTTGCATTGGCGACTATGCCACGGATGCGGATGCAAAATTAACGTTTTGCCGTGATGGTAGCAAAAACCCTGTTAATAAAGTGAGGGATTGCGATGGTACGATACGGACGGCTTGTTTGGATAATGCGTTTGATACGCTTTGCACTGGCGATTATGCCACGGATGCGGATGAACAATTGGCGTTTTGTCGTGATACCAGCAAAAACCCTGTTAATAAAGTGAGCGATTGCGCGGGGACGATACGGACGGCTTGTTTGGATAATGCGTTTGACGCACTTTGTACTGGCGACTATGCCACGGACGCAGATGCAAAATTAACGTTTTGCCGTGATACCAGCAAAAACCCTGTTAATAAAGTGAGAGATTGCGATGGTACGATAAAGGCGGCTTGTTTGGATAACGCGTTTGACGCACTTTGCATTGGCGACTATGCTACGGACGCAGTCGCGAAATTGGCGTTTTGCCGTGATACTAGCAAAAACCCTGTTAATAAAGTGAGCGATTGCGATGGTACGATACGGACGGCTTGTTTGGATAACGCGTTTGATGCACTTTGCATTGGCGATTATGCCACGGATGCAGATGCAAAATTAACGTTTTGCCGTGATACTAGCAAAAACCCTGTTAATAAAGTGAGGGATTGCGATGATACGATACGGACGGCTTGCGTGGCGAACGCGTTTGATGAGCTTTGCACTGGCGACTATGCCACGGATAACACCGCTAAATTAACGTTTTGCCGTGATGTTAGTAAAAATCCTGTTAATAAAGTGAGGGATTGCGATGGTACGATACGGACGGCTTGCGTGGCGAACGCGTTTGATGCGCTTTGCACTGGTAACTATGCCACGGATACAGTCGCGAAATTGGCGTTTTGCCGTGATGGTAGCAAAACGAGCGATACGAAAACCGCCGATTGTTCAGGTGATTTGATAACCACCGCTTGCTTGGCGAATGCGTTTGATACGCTTTGCATTGGCGATTATGCCACGGATAACACTGCTAAATTGGCGTTTTGCCGTGATACCAACAAACTCCACGCTGATAAAGACACCAATTGCGCAGGTACGATAACCACGGCTTGCGGGCTTGATCCGTTTGCCCAAACGACTGGAGCAATTGGCGACCTTTGCATAGATACAAGTGGCACGGCCTATGCTGACGCGCGACTGGCACATTGTGCCGATCATACTATCACCAATAAAAACCCTGCTTGCGCCGATAAAAATGATGGTACTGGTATTGTTCAGACGTATTGTAATGGTCGTAGTGCTGCGGATGATATTTACGGGATTTGTGATAGTACGAATGGCAATGAATTTACCGCGTGGCGTGGCAATGATGATAGCAGTCCTGTTATCGGGGCTGGTTCGGCTTCTTCGGGCGATGATTCGGCGAACTTTATCGCGGGCGGTGCGAGTGCGTTGTATTTGGGCAGTGGCATAACGGCTATAAACACCACGACTTTGTATTTGGCGGATGGAAATACGACCGATGGTATTGCCATAGCCTCTGCTGATTTTGGCGGGGAGTTGCAATCTTACGCGGGTTTGCTGTCTGGGTCTGATTTGGGTGGTCCGATAGCCAATGGCACGACTGGCACGGCAAACTGGACGGGTGGTAAAATTGCCATCGGTTGGCATGATGGGACTGGTATCACGACTCTTTCTAATACTGACTTTACCCTTGCGGTTGATTTTGAAAATGGCACACTTACGGCGAGCGATGTGGCTGTCGGGTCTAGTAAGCTTGATATAGCAGGGACATTTGTCGTGGGGGCAACTGCGGTTAGCGGGACGACAACGTTAACGACGAATTCGAATGGGGTGGAGGCAACTATCCGTGGTGTTATTGGCACAGAGGGTGTTTTGGCGGTGTTTGCCACGAATGATACGGTTACCTCTGGTTTTTATGCGGGTGGGTTTGTTGCTGCCTCTGGTGGCGCGGTTGGCATACCAGAGGCGACTTGTGCTGACAATCCATTTACAGTGCTCAATTGTACCGATGGTCACAAGAATACGTATTGCATGATTGACGGCAATGTCTTTAAAACAAATTGCGATGGGCAATCCGTGGCAGAGGTACAGCGGTTACGAATTGCCAATATTTGCTCTGCAAGTGGTATTACGGCGGACACCAATCCTGAATGTGGGCAGACTATTGGTACCACTGGCACAACTGTTTTGGCTTGCATTGGCAATCCGTTTCTTATGTATTGTAGCGATATTGGCACGGCAAATGACAGAGACCGTGATGCGCGGGCAGAGTTTATCACGGCGCGGATAGCGTATTGTAGCGATCAAGCGACTGCGTGGCAGATAAATTGTAATGGTTATAGCGAATCTGCTACGCCTCGGGCGGCGATCTGTGTTGCTAATGGTGCGATTGTCACGAACGGCGGGGCTGATGTGGCCGCGGGGTCCTCTTTGTTTAATCTCGCTTGTGCGAATATGGCGGGTGTTTTGACAGAGCAAACGCGCATTTGTTTGATTCCGTCGAGTAGTTTTACAACTGGATGTATGGATGGTACGCATGGTGCGATGGGCGAGGTTAATGCCGCCCGTGAAACCGAATGTCGCAAAATGGGCAGCACCAGTTTGGGCGATTGTACGCTTATAGTTTCGACCCGTTGCCTTGCGAATCCGTTTGAACGAACGACAGAGTCTAACGCAAATCTTTGTGACGGATCGTACGATAGGTTGGCGTTTTGCCGTGATGATACAAAAACTCCCGAAGGTAAAGAGGACAATTGCACGGGTGATTTGATAACCGATGCTTGCGTGGCGAATCCGTTTGATACGCTTTGCAAGGGGGACTATGCCACGGACAACGCACAACAATTAGCATTTTGCCGTGATAGTACAAAACCCCCCGAAGATAAAGCGACCCATTGCGTGGGTGAGTTGATAACCAATGCTTGCGTTGTTGATCCGTTTGATACGCTTTGCACTGGCACATTCCTAGTGAATGATACCGATAAGTTAGCATTTTGTCGTGATACCAACAGAAACCCTGCGGGTAAAGAGGCTGATTGTGCGGGCTCGCTGATAACCGATGCTTGCGTTGTTGATCCGTTTGATACGCTTTGCACTGGCGATTTCCTAGTGAATAATACCGATAAGTTAGCGTTTTGCCGTGATACCAGCAGAAACCCCGAAGGCAAAGAGGCTGATTGCGCGGGTGATTTGATAACCGATGCTTGCGTTGCGAATCCGTTTGATACGCTTTGCGTTGATACATACCTAGTGAATGACACCGATAAGTTGACGTTTTGCCGTGATACAGACAAACCAACCGATACGAAACCCGCCGATTGCCGGGATACGATAAGCACGGCTTGCGATAGGAACCCGTTTGAACAAACGATTGCTGACGCGCCCGCCAATCTTTGCGTTGGAACTAATTATGATACGGCTCGTGAAACCAAATGTCGTGAAACAGGTACATCCGATTTGGGCGATTGTACGTCCACCGTTATGAGCCTTTGCAATGATAACCCGTTTGCCCAAACGATTGGTAGCCCGCCCACCAATCTTTGTACTGGCACATACCTTACCCACGATACTAGGTTAGCGTTTTGTCGTGATACGAGCAAAATCACTGATAATAAAGCGACCGATTGCGTGGATACGATACACACGGCTTGCACTGCGAACCCGTTTGAAAAAACAAGTTACACCTTCGGCAATCTTTGTGGTGAGGGTTATTCTAGGGTGGATTTTTGCCGTGATGCAACCAAACAAACTTTGAATAAAGTGAACGATTGCAAACCGACGGCAAGGCATATTTGCAATAATAATCCAGACCTGTTTGATGTCCTTTGCCCCGCTGACCCAGTGGCTCGGCTGGATTTTTGTAGGAAAGGTGTGCATGCGGCCGACCGCACGAAAATTATCGTGCCCTTTCGCCCAGACGATTGCGGCCCGATTATCGCGCTAACTTGCGGGGCAAACCCCAATGATCCGGTCTGCCCTGATAATGATGTTAATAAGGTAAAGCATGACGACTGGTTGCGTGGTTTTGATGCACCGCTTGCCAAATCCTCCGAACCTCTATTCCAGCCCGAAGGCAGAAATCACCAATTTTTGGAACTCGATTCCGATTTGGCGGGAGCGTATAGCGCACCCCACCTGAACCTGAACCTTAACACCGCGGTGTTTGATGACCATCCAATCAATGGTGATGTCGGGGATGGCGTGGCGTTTTGGCGGGTTTCAAACAGTAATTACGTTGGGATTAAGTCCACCACAGATTTGGGTGCACCGTTTGCAGAAAGGTCAACAGCATTAAGGGTGCAATGGCACGGCCAAGTTCGCGCGATAGGCACCAGGAATGGGAGGGTTGATGCGGATTTAATCGTAGATGTTAATTTTTATCCTGGGTTAAATAATGGCAATGTTGGTTACATAAATGCATACCACAAAGCTAATAAGCTGGCGGGGGGGATCGGTGGCTATTACTTCAATGGTGTGTTTAATCGTGCGGGGGTTTTGCGTGGCACGGCTAGGTTAAGTGAAGTTTCTGTTGCTAATGGTCTTGATTTTCCTGCAATCACGGGGAAGCTGAGAGGGCTTATCGGCAAGGAAGGTATCGTTGGCGCGTTTCTTGGTTCTAAGCTAGCTGGGGATGGTCATCGCGGCGGTGACTTTGCTGGCGGGTTTGTTGCGAAGTCTGGTGTCGCGCTAGCGCGCACAATCGTAAATCATGACGCTTGGGCGGCATCATCTTTAACCGGTACGTTGCATTCCAGCCCACCATCCCGCGCCCAAAGGGGCAATCAATTTTTGAAAGGCGCGGCGGGCGTTTTTCCAAATGAAAGTAGCGATTTTAGTCCCGCCGACTCTTCAAGCGTATCTTTTGGCTCCATTACTGCGAACTCTCCGTTTATTAATGTTGCCCGAACCCGCGGCAGTGTTTTAAGCCTTGATAGCGGTGGTCTTGGGACGGTTTATTATAGGAGCGGTTTTACGCTTTGGTATGCTCATTCGGGGGAGCATGATACAAACAGATATTATTATGCTGGGATTAGCAGTAATGCCAATGTCGGGCTGACTATTCACCCCAGCGTGACTGGCACTGCAACGTGGCACGGAGAGTTTAAAGCCATTCGTAATGGCCAGGATAATACAGGGTATGCAGATAGAGAGTATGCTACCCATCAAAATCTGGCTTTAACTATTAACTTTGGTGCCAAAACAGCGACGGGTACGGTTCGTAACGGTCCTACCCATGGTACCTCGGCGGGGGGAGGGAACGTTGGGAAGTTTGACATAAATGGTAGATGGGATCCTGCGGGGGTGCTTACAGGAACGGTTAATCATACTCATGTCACCTATAGCGGAACTGGAAGATTGACTGGGATTATCGGCGATCGCGGGGCGATTGGCGCGTTTGTCAGCGATGGAACAGGCAAGTCTGGCTTTTCTGGTGGGTTTTTCGTTAAACCAGCAGAATAAAATGCACAGATAATCAACGCGGGTTGGGGCGTGAATATATTAATTTACAACCCCTTAACCAACTCGGCTATTTTTAACCTCTGTATTTTACCAGACGGTCCTTTGGGTAATTCCTGCATAAAATAAATATCATCGGGGCATTTGAACGCGCCCAATTCGCCGCGACATAAATCCAATAAATCCGCCTTTGTCGCCCGACTGCTTGGCGTTAAACAAACCGCCGCCAGCACGCGCTGTCCATAACGCGGGCAGGGCAGAGCAAAAGCCCCCGCTTCCACCACATCCTTATGGCTGTATAAAACATCGTCAATCTCTCGCGGGGCGATATTTTCACCGCCTTTGATAATCAGCTCTTTCAAACGCCCCGTGATGAAAACATAGCCATCCGCATCGCAATAGCCCAAATCACCGGTGCGCAACCAGCCATCGGGGGTGAAGGTTTCGTCCATCGCCCGTTTATTATCCAGATATTCCACCAATACATTTGCCCCACGTACGGCGATTTCACCAACATTATCCGTATCAAGCACCCGCCCCGTTTTATCCAAAACCGCGATTTCATTGCCAAACGCCATCCCAGCCGAGCCTATTTTTCGCGCCATTGGTGGCATGGGATTGGATAAAATCTGCCCAGCCGTTTCGGTCAATCCCATCGTTTCAATAATGATAATATCAAATCTCTCCTCAAACCCGCGTTGGGTTTCGGGGGCAAGTGGGGCAGAGGCAGAACGAGCAAACCGAATCCCCGCCCCTATAGGCATCCGCGTGTCATGCAAAAGATGCGATATAATCGTTGGCACGGCGGAAAACCAACTGACCTTATGACGGGCGCAATCCGCCCAAAACGAACTGGCAGAAAAACGCGGAGCCAAACACACCGACCCGCCCGAAATTAACGGCGCGATTAATGTCACGCACAATCCGTTAATATGAAAGAATGGCAGGATACACATGGCGCGGTCTTTGGGCGTTAATCCGTGGGCGATTGCCGTTGTCCAACCGCCTGAGAGCAAGCTGGTTTGGCTATGAACCACGCCCTTTGGCAGGCCTGTTGTGCCTGAAGTGTACATTAATAATGCGTGGTCGTGCGGTGCTATGGGCGGTAAATCGGCGCGGCGGGCGGGCAGGTTTATCGTGTCATTTACGGGGATAATAACGGGCGTTGCATTGCTTTGTGCTAGGCCCGCATTAAATATTTCGGTTTGGGTTTTATCCACGAAAACATGGCTACATTTGGAATGGGAAATCGCGTGTCCCATCGCCTTTGCCCCCGCCGCCAAATTAAAAGGTAAGGCGCGAAACCCGCCATACAAAATCCCAAACAAACACAAAACAGCGTTATAGCCATTCGGTTGACACAGCCCAATCGTGCCGCCTTTTTCAATCCCCAAACCCGCCAAGGCTTGCGCAATATCGCGCACAGATTCGCGCAAATCTCGCCAACATAAAACCGCGTCATTATCGGTGAAAACATGCGATATAGCATCGGGGGTTTCATCCGCCCGCGTATCAATCCAATCGCGAATCGTGCCACTTGGCGGGGCGGAGGCGACAAACCTCATACCCCAGCCCTATCCCAATAGTTTTTGAAAATATCATCCAGCGAGGGCTCATCCGCAGGGATCTCGCGGATAACTTTTGTGATGTTCAAAAAGTGCTTCCAATGCAGATTATCATCTATCGAATTACCGCCCCAAGTGCCGCACCCCATGGACAAAGAAAACGCCATGCCGTTGGTGAAAGACCCGCCCGTGGCGAAGGTGTGGGCTTGATTAACCACGACTCGGCAAGTCGGCAGGGACAGCCCCAATTCCACCGCGCGGTCGTCTTTTTTCGTGTGAATACCAACGGAATGCCCCGCGCCGTAATGGGTTAATAATTGCCCTGCCAAATCTTTGGCATGGGCGAAATCGCGCGCCCGATAAAGCGCGGCGACTCGCGATAATTTCTCACCCGATAGGGGATAATCCGCGCCAATCCCCGTGGTTTCCACGGCGATAAATTTTGTATCTTTTGGCACGGTATCGGTAAGCCCCAAAGCGGCAATCGTGGTGACCGCATCTTGGGCAATGATGTCACGCGATAAATGCCCATCCGTCCAGAGTCGCGCCGTGATTTGCTCTGCTAAATCCGCGCCAACACACGCTCCACCAACCGCACCCAAAGCCGCAATAAAATCATCATAGATCGCATCCACCACAATCAGCGCGTTTTCAGAGGAACAAGAGGTCGCGTTATCAAAACACTTGGACGCGGTGATTTTCCCCGCCGCCTCCGCCAAATCAGCAGTCTCATCAATAATCACACTGACATTACCCGCGCCAACCCCTATCGCGGGGGTGCCACTGGTATAGGCTCGGCGGACGTTATCTTGCGACCCTGTAACAATAGCCAAATCCGCACCTTCCAGCATAGCTTGGGTTTTCGCCTTAGTCCCAGGGGGCGGCAGCATCTGCACCAAATCGGGGTTTGCCCCGATTTTCGCCAGCTCCGCATGGATATAATGTATCAATCGCGCACCAGCCTCCACCCCCTTGGGCGAGGGCGAAATGACAATCGCATTGCCGCATTTCAGCGCGTTAATGATGTTATTCGTGGGCGTAGCTATTGGATTAGTCGAAGGCACAACCGCGCCAATCACCCCCACAGGACGGGCAATTTTGCTTATCCCCGCGTGGGTTTCAATAATACCACAGGTTTTCACCCGCGCAATATCACGCAATAAACCCAAAGTCTTACGATGGTTTTTTGTTATTTTATCGGCAACCGAACCCAGCCCAGTTGTCCGCACCGCCAGTTCGGATAATTCGGCATTCCGTGCGGGTTCCATCACCGCCCAGCCAACAGCCAAAGCGGCCGTATCATAGCGGGCTTGGCTCGCACCCAGCTCATAGGCGGATTGTGCCACACGCGCCCGTTCCAACATAGTTTTCACCTGCGCAATATCTGTATCAGACTCGGTCATATATTTATTAAAACCCGTAAAAACCCTGTAAAAAAAGTGTGAAAAAAGGGCGGATAAAAAACCCGCCCTTAAATTTCATATCGGTTTATCCACCTATAAACCCGCCAGCAAATCTTCCAAAGTCTTCTGGCGTTTTTCCCACATTTCCAAAACCTCTGCACGGTTCATCACATGTAGGGGAGAGCCACCAGCCTCCATCCGTTGCTTTACCTGTGAATGTTCAAACATACGCGGTACAACTTCTGCCAATTTATCAATGACAGATTGCGGAGTCCCAGCAGGCACCATAATCCCACGGAAATTAACCGAAGCATTATCAACATCCAAACCCTGTTCCATCATCGTTGGCACATCAGGAATAAAGTCATTGCGGGTTAAATCCGCAACGCCAAGGATTTTAACGGTGCCAGCATCCCTCGCCCGAAACGCGTCCGACAGGTTATTAACCCCGCCCATAACATCGCCCGCGATAACCGCTTTCATTGCGCCAGCCCCGCCTGCTTTGTTAGGGATATAGGCCATTTTCACATCGCCCGCCTTTTCAATTTGCAAGGCAGCAATATGATGCCCAACAAACAAACCCGCACCAGAATAGGTGAATTTGCCCGGATTTTCTTTGGCAAAGGCAATCACATCCGCCATAGAGTTAAATGGCGAATCGGCAGCAACCACAAACACGGCAGGGTCTGCACCCCAGTTTGCTATCGGCTCAAAACTATCCTTTGAATAATCCACGCCGCCTTTGATAGACTGCGCGATAAAATGCGGGATGTTGTAAACACCCAATGTATAGCCGTCTTTATCAGCCTCTGTCGCCAGCCAATTCCAGCCAACACGGCCACCCGCGCCCGACTTGTTAATGATAGCGATGGGTTGAGTCAGCATATCGTCATTGCCAGCAGGAATCGTTACAATCCGTGCTTGGAAATCCGTAGCCCCACCCGCCCCGTAAGAGACCATGAGCAAAACTGGACGTTCGGGATACTCGGCAAAAGCCACCCCCGATAAACCAGTTAAACCTATTGTGCATGCGACCACAGCCGCTAGTAATTTTTTCATCATTTTTCTCCTTGTTATGTGTCTTTGTGGCGGGATGCCACGCGACTAGATGAAGTGACCGCGGGGTGTATAAACATTCAACACCACCGCGAATAAAGTGTAAATCACCAGAATAAATCCTGCTGTGATTGCCACCCGTTTGCCCCAAGTTTTTAGCAAACCATGCGGGCTGGGATCATAAAACGATAATAAAATGAAAAACGCAAGGGCTGTGGCGGTATAAAACCCCACGTTTTTCGCCGCCCATAAAATATAAATGCTGGTTATTATCAATCCGGGGGTGATTCGTTTTAATGTCTGCAAGTCAATCCCCTTGCCCGAAGTCGTGCGTTTTAACAGGGCTTTGATAAAAGTCGCGCCCGCCAAAGTGGCGAAAATAACGGCAATAATCCGTGGGAAGAAATACGCCTCCACCGGTTTGCCAGTGAAGCTAATCCAAACGACCCATAGGCTAATCGCCAGAATCAGCCCCGATATAATGCGATGTTGCGTGTAGTTCATGGGGTTTGTTCCTTTTTATCACGTTTCTTTTCACTCAATTCTGACCACGCGGAATAGGCGATGGACACCACGACTATCAAAATTAAAAAGATGTTCAAAGTGCCAGTGAAAAAATACGGCGCGATACCATCGGTTGCCTTGGCGATTAACGCACCTTCGACAAAATTGCCCTCTGCTATCGGTCCCAAAATCAATCCCAAAACCAGGGGCGCGGCGGAAAATCCATAGCGTTCTAGCCCATACATACAGACCCCCAGAATAAACATAACATAAACATCGCCAATGGATTGTTGCACGGAATACGAGCCGAAAACCGCCAAGCCCAGCACTATTGCCGCCATAATAAATTGGGGAACTTGGGCTATACGCGCCGCCAAAGTCGCAATATAAATCCCAAAGATACACATTAAAAACTGCCCGACAAGCATGGAATTTATGAACGGCCAAGCGACTTGTGGATTATTCACAAACAAATCCGTTCCGGGGAAAATCCCGTGTATCAGCAACCCGCCCAGTAAAACCGCCGCGGTGGGGCTACCAGGGATAGACAGAGTTAATAACGGCACCAAAGACGGCCCCACCATGGCGTTATTCGCCGATTCGGCGGCGATGAGACCTTCCGAATGCCCCGTGCCGAATTTCGCCTTTTCGGGTGAGAATTTCTTGGATTGGTCGTATGCCACCAGTCCCGCGATTTGCCCGCCAACCCCAGGAATCAACCCGATGATAGAGCCCGTAATCGTGCCAATCCCAAGGGCGCGATAACGGCGAGCAACCTCCCGAAACGCGGCTGATATACGGTGCGGTTTGACCTCTATTTCATCAAAATTCTGGCTGACACGCCCGCGAGCGAACATCGTGATGACTTGGGGGATGGCAAACAGACCGATTAGGGCGGGGATGATATTGATGCCTCCGCCCAAGGCAGGGTGGAAAACGAACCGTTTCGCGCCTTGGATATCGTCAAACCCGATGGTGGAGAGCCACAAACCTATGCACCCCGCCAGCAGCCCTTTTACTACCGATTTGGATTCCAGAGTGCCAATGACCGTAACCCCCAAAATCGCCATCCAAAACAGGTGGGATGGACCGAAAGCCAGTGCCCATTGCGCCAAAACGGGGGTGAGGAAGATCAGCAATATAACGCCGAAGACTCCGCCGAATAGCGATGATATGAAGGATATTTGCAAGGCGCGTGCGCCCTCGCCCTTTCGTGCCATTTCATAGCCGTCCAGTGTCGTGGCGATATTGGCGGGTGCGCCGGGGATTTTCAGGAGAATCGCGCTGACTGCGCCGCCAGCGACCGTGCTGGTATAGGCCGCGCCAAGCAGGACGAGGCCGTTAACGGGGCTCATATAAAAGGTGAAGGGGATTAATAATGCCACTGCCATTGTTGGCGATAATCCGGGGGTTGCGCCGAGGATAAGCCCGCCGATTGTGCCGCCAATAAGGAAAAGCATCGTCCAGAGGGACAGCAATTCGTCAAAGTAATATAGGAATTCCATTTGTGGGCTTTCGTTTTGGGGTATGATACGGATTATTTTTAAGAATGTAAATAGTTTTTTGGGGGCGGCGTAAAACGGGTTCTAACGGGTCTCTTGTCGCGTCCCTTGCGGCTTGACGCTGGTGTTTTTATCTGGTCATTGGCTTTTCTTTCTGCTATTGATAAGGTCACCTGTAATAAAAACATAACACATGCAAAATAGCAATACGAAAGCGGTAAAAATGAAAACCAGAACAAAGGTCGTTGTCATTGGCGGAGGTATCGCGGGCTGTTCCACTTTGTATCACCTAACGCGAGAGGGTTGGTGCGATGTTGTTCTGCTGGAACGCGACGAGCTAACCAGTGGTACGACTTGGCATTCGGCCGCACAGGTGACTAATTTCGGCATGACGCAAACGATGATTGGGCTGAAAACCCATTCTATCGCGCTGTATAAAGAATTGGCGGAGGACCCCGATTATCCTATTAATTATCACCACGGGGATGGGGGGATTCGGCTGGCTAACCAGCCTGAGATGATGGCAGGGTATCGGCATTTTGCTTCTGTTGCGCGGGGCATGGGGGTGGATTTTGAAATCATAGACGCGGCGGAATGTGCGCGGCGGCATCCGCTCATATCCCCTGATAATTTATTGGGCGGGTTGTGGGATGCGAGCGATGGGGATATTGATCCCGCGCAACTCTGCCAAGCCTTGGCTCGGCGGGCGCGTCTGGCAGGGGCAGAGATTTATCGCCACACCGCCGTTACTGGATTGCATCAACGCAGCGATGATACTTGGCAGGTGCGCACGGACAAAGGCGATATTGATTGCGATATTATTGTCAATGCGGGCGGGTATCGTGCCGGCGAAATCGCCGCGATGATGGGGGTTACCCACCCCGTGATATCTATGGAGCATCAGTATTTCGTGACCGAGCCGATTGACGCGATTGCTTCGTGTGGGCATCGCATGCCGTTATTGCGCTGTCCGATAAGCGATTATTATTGCCGTCAAGAAAAGGACGGTTTGCTGATTGGGTTTTATGAACAGGACTGCAAAACTTGGGGGATGGATGGGATTGACCCGCATTTTGCCAACGCGCTCTGCCCTGATGATTTAGACCGCGTTATGGCGGTGTTAGAGGGGGCGTTTGCCCGCATGCCTGTGTTACAAGAGGTTGGGATTCATACGATAGTCAACGGCCCGATTACCTATAGTTTGGATGGTGCGCCTTTGGTTGGGCAAATCCCCGCACGGCGTAATGCCTTTTGTATTATAGGGTTGCGGGCGGGTATCGGCGAAGGCGGCGGGCATGGCTGGTTATTGGCGCAGCAGATTGTCCATGGTGAGGCTTGTTATGATATGTGGGGGCTAGACCCGCGCCGTTTTGCGGGCTATGGCAACCCCGAATTAACCGCGTTAAAGGCGGTGGAGGAATACCAAAACGAGTTTCGTTTTGAATATCCAAACGAGCATCGCCCCGCAGGGCGTGGAATGCGTACCACGCCTTTAACCCCGATTTTGCGTGATATGGATGCGCATTTTATCCCCGTGAATGGGTGGGAGCGGGTGGATTATATCGCCCCTTCTGCCGATTTCACCACGACTCCGCAATTTGGCTTTGATGAGGCTTTTGATGTTATTCGCGCTGAGGTTTTGAATATCCGTGATAATGTCGGGCTGGCCGAAGTCAACGGATTTAATCTGTATGAAATCACTGGTGCGGGCGCGGCGGATTTTCTGGATAGGATGTTTTGCACGCGGTTGCCTCATAAAACGGGGCGGGTTTCGCTGGGTTATTTATTAAATGATTTTGGCATGATGAAGGGCGAGGCGACACTGGCTCGGTTGCATGATGGGCGGGTTTTATACGGCTCTGCCGCCGCGTCAGAGCAGCATGATTTGGATTGGTTGCAACAGCATTTGAACAAGGGGGAGGATGTGCAAATCCGCACCCTAACAGGGGATTATACCACGTTGGTTTTGGCTGGGCCGAACGCACGGGCGGTGCTGTCCGCGTGTAGCCGTTTGGATTGGTCGGCGGTCGCTTTCCCATGGTTATCGGTGCGCGAGGCATTTATTGGGGTTGCCCCCGCGATAGTTATGGGGGTTAGTTTTTCCGGTGAATTGGCGTATGAAATTCATGTTGCCAATCAATATCTCTATTCCGCGTGGATGGCTTTGCAACAGGCTGGGGCGGCGTTTGATATGAAACTTTTCGGCGCAAGAGCGGTGGATGCTATGCGGATGGAAAAGGGGTTTTTGCATTGGAAATCGGATATTCTGGTGGAGTTTGACCCGTTTGAAACGGGGCTGGCGCGGTTTGTCGCCATGGATAAACCTGATTTTATCGGTAAGGATGCGTTGGTAAAACGCAAGGCAGATAAGAAACGGGTGACTTTAATCGTGGAGTGCAAAACTGCGCCCGCCTTGGCGGGTGCCTCTGTTATGCAGGGCGAACGGGTTGTTGGCACGGTGAGCTCTGGTGCCTATGGCTATCGCGTGGATAAAAATCTGGGCTATGCGTTTGTGGATTCTGGGCAGATAAACGCAAAAGATTTAACCCTTGATTTGCTGGGCGAACGGGTGGCTGTGCAAATTATCCCCGATTGCCCCTATGATGCAAACCACACGCGAATGCGGGGGTAGTTGCGCGGGGTTTATTGGGCGGTGGGTGAGGTTTTAGAATATGGATTGCATGGGGGTTATGGTCTGCTCCATTTTATGGTTTTCATGGTTTGTTCGGTTTGGACTAGGACGGCGATTATTTTTTGGTAGTGGAGAATATCTTTGTGTTCTAGGGTTTGCCCTTTGCGGTCTTTTAGCCATTTTCTTGCGGGTTGATAGCCGCCTATGTAAAAATTCCAAACGGACTCTGGCACGTTATCAAAGTATTGGGTTTCGTTAATCCATACCTTGCCATCGTCAAATTTTGGGCGTTCCACGATTGATTTACCCGTATCTTTGCCGTCAAATGTATAGGCAGAGCCATCAAGACTATCTGGCTTTAGGTGCATTTTACGCAATTTTGTGCCGACAGAGGATAAGTGCCAAAACTCGGCAGGTGTCTTGGGATAGGGGATGTATGGATAATCGTTTTTTAGGAATTCTGCGTAACGTGTGCGATAGGCAGGCGTATGGAGTATGCCGTAAATATAATCAAAGATTTCTTTCTCTTCAGGCTTGCCAAGTTTAGAGTCTGTGGCACTATCCTCAATAGCCTTGCGGATGTTTTCATCCATATTTACCCGTCTGGAATGCCCGTTGGTGTCTAAATTTTTTGCCGCATCAGGGTAAATATAGAGGGGAAAAACTGTTCCCCCACCACGATAGAATATGTTTATATCAGATATTTGGTCTTGGATAAAAACAACATTCCAAGGCATAGAACCAACAACCTGTCCTTGTCTTCCAACTATTAATCCTAAGTTACCTTTTTTTAAGAAATGGTGCATTATTTTTTTCACTGTTCGCCACACGACATTATCATGGTAAAGAATATGGGAATTATCAAATGTACGATACATAACGGGTTGAATTAATTTAGCAATATCGTCTATTTTTGAAAGGCTACTATGTGCCTTTAAGATTGACCAACCTTGCTTTTTTTTGACATTAAATTCTTCGTGCAGCAGGTTTTCATTTGCGTCTGCATTTTTAAATTTTTCAAATCTGTTTATTAAATCTTCTTTTGAACCCATACAAAAATTGTCATGTGCCGTTGTCATTCCAACTCCGTAAGTTTTCATAAGCTCCATTATCTTAAAGCCTTTCCCATACTCTTCTAATAGATCGTAATCTTTTGGGGTAAAAAAGTAATCAGGAGCGCAGGGTTTTATTTTTTGAAATAGTTTTGAGTCTAAATTTTTTGTTGATAGCACCTTAAATTTTTCTTTGCGTGTGCCCCATACATCGCCATGAAAGACTTTGGCAAGGGTTTTTTTTGCGCCCTCTGCCCGTTTTGTTTTCCATGCTATTATGATGGAAACACCTGCCATAATATCAAAAACATTTTTATCGGGGTCGCCATTCGGGGAAACTTCTTTTTTACGGCTGTTGCCATGTAAATCCAAAATATAAATACCATCAAAACTATTCATCAAATGCCAACGCATTCCGCGAAATGTGGGATTATCCAAATAACCATGGCTGGTAATCATACCAACCACACCCTCACCATTCGTATCCACCATGTGCTGTGCTAAGCGGATAAATTTAACATAGTCATCGTTAATCCATTTTGGATTGCGTTCTTGCAAAGGTTTAGAGCTATCGGGTTCTTTTTTGTAATCCTTTATCAGTTTTCTAATCCATGGGTCTTTATTTTTGCTTTCGCCTAAATAGGGTGGATTTCCTATCACACACATAATTGGGAAATTGTCTTTAATATCGGCTGCGCCTCGTGCCTCATCCGTTAGCCAATCAATAAAGGCTAGGTCGGGAATATCTTTGGTTGCTTCGGTCAGGCTATTGGTTAGATAAATGCTCATCCTATCGGGTTGTGCATCTGTTGGCGTATAGTCCAAATCATCTAATACCATATCCATTTTTAAATAAGACATAGCATAGGGTGCCATCATGGATTCAAATCCATGCAGACGTGGCAATAAATCACTATCAACATAGGATGACCAGTGGCTTGGGGCAGATTTTTTTATTTGCTCGGAAATTTGGCGAATAGTTTGTGCCAAGAAAGTGCCTGTACCTGTGGCGGGGTCTAGGATTTGAACTTTATGAATATTGCGTATTTCGTCCTCGCCTACTCTATCAGTTTTCCAAGGCACGTTGGTTTTTTCTGAATTTGCCAAGCCTTCGGGCAGGTCAAATTTATTTTTTAGTACCCAATCGACTCCGCGTACAATAAAATTAACCACAGGTTCAGGGGTATAATAAACACCAGACCGCTTCCGTTCTTCTGGGTTGTAGGCTTTTAAAAAATCTTCATAAAAATGGAGAAACGGGTCTTCGCGCCCACTGCCCTGCCGATAGATTTTCATAATTCCGTCCACGTCTGCAACGCGGTAAAGGTTTATCAAATCATCAATAGGTTGGTCTAGATTATTATTCAAATCATCCGAGGCAATGAATAAAAATAATTTACGTAAAAATGGATAGGACGTTGGCAGTAGGTCTGGTATATTTTGCCTAATAAAATTTGTATCCGCTTTATTACGAAGTTTCGCTATAAGTATGCCGTAGGTAATCGTTTGCGCGTATATGTCGGCAAATTCTTGTCGAGTAATGCCCTTGATCAACATTTTATCAAACAGGTTATGTTGCTTTATCAATGCTTGCAAAGGACTGTCGCTTTTCATGCCTATTCCAAAAGAATAACGAATCATGTGTGTTCGTTTTGCCATATATTTGGTTAGCACTTCGGCAGTTTTAATGGTCTTGGGGCGTTGGTCTAGGAAATCTTGCAGATAATCTACCAACGCGTCAAAATTATCGGGCTTTGGTTTTATCTCACCCCCGTAAATCTCTGCAATGGAAACACTGCGTACCAAATCACCGTTCAGGTAAAAATCCCACTTCAAACAATCCGTATAAATCAAATTATCCAAATCATTTGTATAGCGGTCAAATTGGTTTTTATTTGCCCCTTTAAAGCCACGAATGGGTACGCCAATATCTTTGGCTTCTAAATAGCCAATGGCTATATCCTTGTGCATCAAGGCTAAATCAGGTGCGCCACAAGCAATCCGTTTGGGTTCATTCACCGCATAGACTTCGCCCGCACCCAGCCTATCAAGCAGGATTTTCAAAACGGGACGATAAGTATGTTCAGTAGCAATCCCACCCGCAAAGGTACGTTTGACTTCTTTCATAAAATCGCGAACCGCGTCTATATAATTTTCTTCTGCCATACCCCCCTTATACCCAAACCCCGCGTTTATGCAACCTCCCCCTATTTTACGCTGGATTGTGCTCGCCGCTAAACGCGATGTATTGATTATCGCGATGCGTGAGGCTATGAATAATTCTAGGCTCTAAGCATCTATAGCTATGAAAATTTGGATTCCTATGTATTTTTTGCGCATTTTGCAATTTTTTAAAAAAACGCTTGAAAAAGTTAAAAAAACATTTAAAAGAGCCAAAATGCGTTTCGGCATTAGCCCCGCGTTTTAACATAAACCAGCCATAACAAATAGAAAGGCAACCCCAATGACAATCACGTACAGTGCTAAGAAAATCATCAAAAATCAAAGATTTATTTTCCGTGCTCTGCCTGTTTTATTTGTGGGGTTGTTTGTTTTGACGGCTTGCGGTGCGGAGCTTTCTCTTGAAGGGTTATCAGAAACGCAAAGTAATTTTAGACAAACGGTAAAGCAAATTTCTAATATTACTGGGGGGAACGCTAATGGTAATGGTAATAACAAGGAAGCCTCTAATGAGGTGACGTATAGAGAGTGGAAAAATGCAGAAAGACCCCCTGCCGTGCCAGCGACGGGTAGTTTTAGCACAAATTTTGTGCAGACGACCAATAAAAAGATAAGCACAGAGGGCATCACCTCCACCACCGAATACAGCTTAAACCTAGACACCACCGAATTTAACGGTACAGCCATCGGTGGCGATGCCGATGATGGTTTTGCATTCTTTCAAGGGGATGCTGAAAGCAGTCTCGAACATTACGCGGGGATTTTTGATAGCACCGATTTGGGTGCGCCCCTGAAACAAACCAGTGGAAGTCTCATGTGGAATGGGGTTATCGGCATCAATGATGATAAATATTCCACGAAATTCACGATTGCCTTTACGGACACGGGTGGCAGGATTTCTGCCTTTGTACCAAATATTAGTGGCACTTCTGATTTTTTTATCACAGGGGAATTTAATACTAGCGGGGTGATAGTTGATACCGGCGAGGGGATAGGGAACGGTACTCATTATGCCGAATTTGCGGGTAATGTGCCAACATCAACTACAGACCGTAATGGCCTTCTATCAGGGATTATCGGGCAAGAGGGTGCGGTTGCCGTGTTTCATAGTGAGGGCTACAGCGGCGGGTTTATCGCTGGTCCAGATGTGGGTGATAAAGACGATACCGAACCTACGTCTGTTGCCAACCCAGACCCTAATAAGGTGACGTATAGCGATTGGGTGCGTGTGCATAATCCCCCTGCCGAGCTAGATACGAACCATCGGCGCGCCCAGTTTTTGCAAACGACCAATAAAGACATAAGCACAGAGGACACCAGCCTCCCCACCAAATACAACTTGAACCTAAGCAACGCCCAATTTAACAATACACCCATCGGTGGCGATGGCGAGGATGGTGTTATATTCTTTCAAGAGCAGATTAGAGGCAATATCAATGGTTACGTTGGGATTTATGATAGCACCGATTTGGGTGCGCCCCTGACCCAAACCAGTGGAAGTCTCATGTGGAATGGGGTTATCGGCATCGATGATGATGAATATCCCACGGAATTCACGATTACCGTTACTGGCGCGGGTGGCAAGATAGAAGCTTTTGTATCAGATATTAGGTCTGATTATGATTTGCTTATCGCAGGGATATTTGATACCAGTGGCGTGATATCTGGCAATACTCATTATGCCGAATTTACCGATGAAAATAACCCCGTGCTACCCAGTAACCCCAACGGAGCACTATCAGGACTGATTGGTTCGGACGGCGCGGTTGGCGGGTTTTATAGCGTTGAACCCTTGTTTGGGCACTACACTACTGGCGGGTTTGTCGCCTGTCCGTTGCATGACGACGGGCGGTGCATGAGCGCGACTAGACCATAAAACGCGGGCGGGTTGTCCATTCGTTTGTCCCACCCCCCCCGTGTTTATTTCCATTATAGCTATGAAACTTTCGCGTCCATGTGCATTTTTTATGTATTTGTTTAATTTTTTTAAAAAAACCGCTTGAAAAAGTTAAAAAAGTGTTTAGAAGGTATTAAATTTGATTCGGCACTTGCCCCGCGCAAGCGTAAATACGAACAGATTATCACAGAAACATAAATTTGATAACGGCATAAAGCCAGAATAAAACTTGACACAAAATAAAGGAATACCATCATGGGATATAAAACTTTAAAAGATAATAACTTGACCTCCCCCCATATTTTATTGGGTTTGCGGGGTTGTCTGCTTGCCTTATTCGCGGCGTTTGTCCTAACCGCCTGTGGTGGCGGTGGTGGTGCTGTTGCGCCAGTAACGACTCCACCAGTGGTGGGTAATTGCCCGACAGATCCATTTGGCGCAACCTGTGGCAATGAATACGCCGCGCAACGTGCAGAAAAAATCAATGAATGCCTTATTGAAGATATGGCGACCGAGGACACTTCTTGTGCCTCCGCCGTGAATGCGCAATCATGCCTAACCGATCCTTTTGCGGCTGGGTGTGATGAAGATACGGGGTTTTCGGTGTTTTTGGAAGTTGCCAAAGATGAACGCGAAGCCTTTTGTAATATGGGTGATAACGCCAGTGATAAGCTTTGCGCGGGTGCGGTGTCAACCCTTTGCGGTGATAATCCATTTAATAGCTTGTGCAAGGCGGCCAGTTATATCCAGCAGCAAGGGGAAATTGTTGCGGACTGTATTACCGAAGGTAAGGCGGGTGAGCCCGCCTGCGCCAATGCGGTGGAATTTAATCCCTGTATCCACAATCCTTTCACGCCTGAATGTCCGACAGCGATTGATGCCCGCACTATGCGGGAGGCTTTTTGCAGGAAAGACGATAATGCGACAAACGCACTCTGCACGGGGGCGTTGGTGCATTTTTGCGAGCTTGATCCGTTTGATGCGATATGCGATGCAACTGCCTATTCACGTCAGCAGATGGAACGTGTTGACTTTTGTATAAGCGATGCCAACGCCAGCAATAACACCCTTTGCGCCAATGCGGTTGCGCAGGATGCTTGTATCCGCGACCCTTTTACCGCGGCATGTATCACACAGAATGTTTTCCGTTCAATAAGAGAATCCTTTTGTCGCGAAGGCACCAATGCCGCCGATAATCCCGCGCTTTGTGGCAATGCAGTTGTGAATATTTGCACGAATGACCCGTTTAATGGCTTCTGCGACCCAAGCGATTATTCCAGCCACCGTGCCACGCGCACTGCCGTTTGTATTACGGGGGATAATGCCAGCGATGATGCTCTTTGCGCCAATGCGATTGACGATGATGCTTGTATAGAAGACCCTTATGGCACGGGGTGTGAAAGCAAAACTGACGCGCGAACCATGCGTGAAACCTATTGCCGCGATGGCAACGAAGGTGACCCGCTTTGCGCGGGTGCGGTTGTGCATTTTTGCGATAGCCTCGTACGTCCCGAGGCCGACCCGTTTGATGAATTGTGCGGCGAGGTGGCTTATGGATTCCAACGCACCACGCGGACGACCGCCTGTATTACGGGGGATAAAGCCGATGATTCCACCTGCGCCAACGCGGTGAAGTTTAATCCCTGTATCGGTAATCCGTTCACGGCTGAGTGTAGCACTCAGACCGATGCCCGCACTATGCGGGAGGCACATTGCCGAGCTGGTAATGAAGCCGATTCTCTTTGCGCGGGGGCGGTGAGTCATCTTTGCGCGATTGACCCGTTTGATGGGATATGTAATGATAATGATTATTCGCAACAGCAGATGGAACGTACCGCCCTATGTATAAAGGGTGCGAATGCCGATAATACCGCCCTTTGCATGGGGGCGATTGATGAAGATGATTGTATCAGTGACCCTTATGGCGCGGGGTGTGAAAGCAAACTGACCGCCCAAACCGCCCGTGAAACCTTTTGCCGTGCTGACAACGAAAACAACGGGCTTTGCGCGGGTGCGGTTTTGCATTTTTGCACGGCTGACCCGTATGATGAATTGTGCAATGCGACCAACTTTACGCCTTATGCAACCGCCCGCGGAGATCGGGTTACGGCTTGTATTACGGGCGATAACGCCAGTGATGATGCTCTTTGCGCCAAGGCGATTGGGGAAGATAAATGTATCCTTGACCCTTATGGCATGGATTGTGAAAGCCAAGACTCCAGCCCAACCGCCGCCCAAACCGCCCGTACAACTTTTTGCCGTGCTGGGAATGAGGGCAACGCACTCTGCGCAAGCACGGTGACCCATTTTTGCGATACGGACGCACGGAATGATGCTGACCCGTTTGACGCATTATGCGACCCAGACACCTATACAGAACAACGCAATACCCGTATGAATGAATGTAGTAGTAAGGACTCTAACGACCCCCGTTGCACAAATGCGTTCCTTCAAGCGGCCTGTGTCATTGACCCTTTTCTTAACGGATGTGATGGACAAATTGATAGGCAAACCGCGCACGAGGTTTTTTGCCGTAAGGGGACGAACGCCGCAGACCGCCTCAGCGATTGCCAAAACACGATAAACCGCGTTTGTGGTGCCGACCCGTTTGATAGCATATGCAAGGAGGGTAACTTTGCCACTTTTGTCGACGACCGTGCCGCGCGGGTTTTGGCTTGTATTGCGGGGGATAAAGCCAACGATGATGACCTTTGCGCCAACGCCATTGTCGCTAACCCCTGTATCCGCGACCCTTATGGTGCGGGCTGTGATGGTGAAACCGATGCACGAGATATGCGGGAGTCTCATTGCAGGGCTAGCAATGAGGACACGGCACTCTGCACGGGTACGGTGAATCATTTTTGCGCGATTGACCCGTTTGAAGATTTGTGTAATGCAACAAATTTTCCCAGTTATACCTCATCACGGGGTGCGTTTGAAGCCTTTTGTCGGGCAGATGTGGCGGGGCGGGCGAATGACGCGGGTTGCCAGAACGCGGTGACGCATTTTTGCACGGTTGACCCGTTTGATACCCTATGCAATATGGACAACTTTACAACCTTTACCAACGCCCGTAACACGCGGAATTCGCTTTGCCGTGATAACCAAAACGCATTAGGACTCGCCAACGATTCGCAATGCACGGGTGTGTTGGCGCATTTCTGCGGGCGTGACCCGTTTGATACGGTTTGCAACCCCACGACCTATACCAATGAACGCACGGGGCGCGTTGCTGAGTGTATTATGGACGATAACGCCAGCGATACTGCGCTTTGCGCGAATGCGATTTTGGCGAATAATTGTATTTCTAATCCTTATGGAACAAATTGTGGTAGTGAAACCGCCGCCCGCACCGCCCGTGAAACCTTTTGCCGTGGCGATCCCAGAAACCCCAGCAACCCGCTTTGCACGGGTGCGGTTACGCATTTTTGCGCTACAAGCCCCACGGCCAATCCCTTTGATGCCGATTTGTGTATGACCTATGGTAGCACCCGCGATAGTATTATTAGAAGCTGTATTACCGCCGATGATACGCGGCTGGAGGAGGGCGCATGCACCAATGCACTGGTCGCTAACCCGTGTATTAGGACTCCGTTTGATAGGAATTGCGTCACCGATTTTGCCCCCTATTATCAAGACGCACGGACAAAACGCACGACATTTTGCGCCGCGCGCACAGATAACACCCATGCCTTATGCGCGGGTGCTGTTGCGACAAATCCGTGTTTTAACAACCCCTTTGTAAGGAATCTTGATAACGGGTCAGAATCCTGTGATGGTGAATTTGCCGCCCGTCGCGAAGTCCAGATTAACAAATGTATTGTTGGCGAGGTCGGACAAACTGTCGGCTGTATTAATGTGCTGGCTGGTATAGGTGGCTGTTTGGCGAATCCTTTCCATTCCAGTTGTCATGCGGATATGGATACTAACTCTAATCCGAATACGTATTTCAAAGACTATGCCGATGATGCACGGGCGGAGCGGGTTGCCTTTTGTGAGGTTGATGATAGTGATGATATAAGAGATCATGATTATTGCTTTGGTCGGACGTTTAATCATGACATATGCCTTTATGACCCGTATAGCAGGTTTTGCAAGGATGAGTTTTTTAATGCCGACCTTAATACGACGGTTAAGGAGCAACGCACCGAAAAGGTCGTCTTTTGCGGGGGTGATGATAATGAACAGCACGGCTCTTGCGCGCATGTGCGCGAACGGGTGACGGCGGCGACTTGGGCGCATGGGTTTGTCTCTGCACTGAATACCCGAATAATAGCTTTGACAAACGAATTTTTGCGTGCGGACAATGCGAGCGAGTTGAATAAAGGGAGTAGTGGCGCACAGGGGACGAAATTAAATCTGGCGACTTCCACCTTTGATTACAACGCATTTGGTGGCGATGCCACGGATGGGGTGGAGTTTTTCGAGGGGTCTAGCAATTTCTACTACGCTGGGATTTTGGGCGGTGCGGATTTGGGCAAACCGCTCAGCGGGGCTACGCGAACCCTATATTGGAATGGGCGGATTAGCTCTACCATCAGCACTGGTAAGACCAATCTCAATGGCTCTACCGAAGGCATGGAGAATGGTACTATTGTTGAAACGGATTTCACTTTAACGATTAATTTTAACGGCAATGGCGGAACGTTAACCTCCTTTGCCAAGGCGTTTTTGGATGACCCCGACGACACTTATTATTACGACATTGAGGGCGATTTTAATGCACGCGGGTTGATTACCCGTGGCACTGTGGTTTATGCAGAATTTAGAGAAGGCGACAAGAATAACAAGGTACCTAATTCTACCACCGATGCAACCTTAAGCGGGATAATCGGCGAAGATGGTGCGCTGGGCGTTTTTCAAGGCGCGGATTTCGCGGGTGGGTTTGTTGTGCATCCAACCATCAGACCTCGGGTGGAAAGTGGCGATTGGGAGCGTGGCTTTGGCGATATCCCGCCCGCCACTGTGCCCACGGCAGAAAACCAATTTTTGAAATACGACAGTTCGGCGGACACGACAACTGACGCCAATGCGGATGAAATTAATACGGGAACGTTGACACAAGAGCCCACTCAAAACGGGCAGAATTTAACGCCATCTCTAAGAAGAATTGATTTTGATGTAGCCCCCCGCAACGGTTTGAATAACGTGTCATGGTTTAGTGGATACGATGGCAACACACTCCATCATTATGCGGGGCTTTCCCAAACCGTTTATTTGGGCGAACCTGTTACCCAAAGCTCTGGCATAGCCACATGGTATGGTAAGATTGGCATTCGCGAACATTCCACTGATTTTGAACTTGACCTTACTTTTGACGGGAATCGTGGCACTATTGCGGCGTTTGTGCGTGAAAAGGTTGGCACATATTACCTGCTGGCAGGTGATTTTGATAGGGCAGGCGTGATAAAAAATGGCACGGTTGATTATGGTGCATTTACCAATGGTGTGCGCAACTCTCCTGTTGGGGATAGGCAAGCGGGTGTTCTAACAGGTCTTATCGGTGCGGACGGTGCGTTGGGTGTGTTTCATAGCACGGCCACGGGTGTGGCTGGTTATTCTGGCGGGTTTGCTGCCAGTGCAGGGCGGACAAGCGCCTTTAATACAAATGTAAATTACGCCGATTGGTCGCGTAGTTTTCTGCCTTTGGCGGCATCGGCAAACACGGAAAATCCGGAAAATCAATTTACAGGCACTGTAGAAGGAGTCAAAGAAGGGTCAGGGGGCATGGGTAGCGAAGTAACCGCAACAACCCTATCATTGAATACGACAGATTTTGATGGCGGTAATTTGGGCGGGCAAGGTAGCGATACGATAAGATGGTTTGATGGTTTTGCTGGTAGCAGCACTGAGCGAACTTACTATGCTGGACTTTCGGCAAGCTCAGATTTGGGCGCACCGCTAACCACAACCCCCGCAGGTGGCGAATGGCGCGGTGTTATTAGCGTAGGCGGGGCGCAAACGGATTTCACTTTGACTATAACTTACGAGACGGCTGGCGGTACGCTTTCCGCGTTTGTCCGTAATACGCCAAATTTTTATTATCTGCTGGATGGCGGGTTTGATGCAAACGGACTGATTGACGGCACGGTTAGATATGGTGCATTTACCGATAATGACCCTGATAATAAAGGTGATGTTGCACCAAGCGGACTTCTGACTGGGCTTATTGGCGAGGATGGTGCGTTGGGTGTGTTTCATAGCACGGCAACGGGCGCGGCTGGTTATTCGGGCGGGTTTGTTGCCCACAAAGACGCGCCAGACTACGATACAGATGTAAAATACTCCGATTATCAGCGTAGTTTCCTGTCCTTGGGTTTGGGTGATCCAGACACGGACACCCCGAAAAACCAGTTTATCATTGGTGAATCAGGAGTATTCCCCGAATCAGGTGGGACAGGTGCGGTTGTAGCGAATACAAACCTAGGATTGAATACGCAAACGCTTGATGGTAAATCCTTGAGCGCGAGCGGGGGTGATTCCAACGATTTTGTCGGATGGCGTGATGGCTTTGTGGCTGGTTTGCATTCCCGAACCCACTATGCTGGGTTGAGTATAAATACCGATTTGGGCGCACCTATCAGCGGTACGTCTGGCATGACCGCCAACTGGCGCGGTGTGTTTGCCGTTGGCGATACCAAAACTGATTTCACCCTGACCATCACCTTTGCCGATGGTGGCGGTGGTACGATTGCCGCCAGAATTCGTGCATTTGTAAATCCGACATCCCTTACAGCGGGTGCTTTTTATTACGATCTGGACGGTGATTTTGACGCGACGAGCGGACTGATAACAGGTAAAATTTATTATGGTCAGGCTCTTGGCAACGCCCGCCTTACGGAAACTGGTGTTTTAACAGGGCTTATCGGCACGGACGGCGCGGTTGGTGCGTTTTACAGCAATGCCATAGGTCCGTCTGGCTATTCTGGCGGGTTTGTTGCCAGTGATAATGTGACGGAGTTTGATGATACAAACGTTCGCTATGAAACTTGGGCGCGAAGCCTTTTGCTGGGCGATACGCCAGACACGGACAACCCGCGCAACCAATTCTTGCGGGCACAACCTGGTGGCACACTGGATACAAGCGGGGGGGATTCATCAAGAATCATAGACCTAAGAACTGCCACCTTTAACAATGCGTTAATCGGTGGTCTTGCAGCCAATCGCTATCAGTCATTTGACAGAACAATTGGTAGTATTTATCGCAATTACCTTGGTATTTTGCCCGGCACCAATTTGGGCGAACGGGTGGTAGATGGTAGCACAGAGCTGACTTGGTATGGGAATCTTTCTGCGAATTATAGTGCTTCTGTTGGCACGCGTTATGCAGATTTTGTTCTGAATCTAGAATTTAGAGGGGCGGGTGGCACGCTGAGCGCGCGGATAAATCATCAAAACGATGATTATTATATTCTGAATGGTACGTTTGATGCTGGCGGGTTGATAACCGGTACTGTTGCTTTTGATCCTGATGCGTTTATTACCACGCCCAATGGAGTCCTGACCGGTCTTATCGGTGCACAGGGCGCGATTGGCGTGTTTCATGGCAACTATCTTGAAAGCACTACCTCCCGCAACTATGGCGGTGGGTTTGTTGCCCGCCCGAAATCGGACACTTTTACCGATAGTGTGAAATATTCGGATTGGGTGGCGCGGGAAAATGTTACGCGAGACAGGGCAAATATAATAAATATCCCCAACTCCTTAGACAAGCGCAGTGACCCTGCGTTTTTGCGGGTCAATGGTAAAACAATATTAAATATAGGCGTACAAGATGCCTCTAATTCCACTAAGAGTGCTGAAATCCGTAACTTAAATCTAAGCACCACCAAATTTGATGAGGCACCGATTTTTGGCGATGGGGATGATGGTGTTGCCTATTTCAGTGGGCGGGTTGGAAGTGGCTCGCTTGATGGTTTCGCGGGGATTTTTTCTACCACCAATTTGGGTGCGCCTTTGAGTGCCGCCCCTGCTGGCGGCAAATGGCGCGGGGTTATCGGTTTTAATGAGCGTTTATTTACCCTTGAAGATGGTTTCAGGATTACCTTTGATGGCACGACTGGCACGATTAAAGCGACTTTAGAGAATGTTAGTGGGAGCAATGATTTTGCTATAGACGGGACATTTGATGACCTTGGGATTATAACAGGTACAACCAATTTTGGTATTTTCAGCAGTTCATCACGGGGCACCGTCGAAGGAACATTATCAGGGCTTATTGGGGCAGAGGGCGCGGTTGGCGCGTTTCATGGTGTTTTTACTGAGGGCGATACCTTCGCCTATTCTGGTGGGTTTATCGCCAGTCCAGATGTAAAACCGCAGGTTAATCATAGCGATTGGCTTGTCGGTCGTACCCTTCAGAATTTTATAATAGGGCATAATAATCAGTTTTTCAGGGGGACTACTATCATCCAACCCTCGATTAGAATAAGCTCTGCCATCGGTGCCAGTACTGCCCCCAGATTTGGTATAGGTTTGAACGACGATTTAGGGAATCTTGCAACCTATAAAGACCAACCTTTGGGTGGAAATAGTGTTGGCTTTATAAGCTATTGGCATGGCTTTCGAACAGGCGTTGACCAACGGCTTTATTTTGCCCAGATTGCTGATTCTACCAAGCTGGGCCCGGTTATTGAACAAACCAGTGGAACGGCAGAATATAATGGCAGATTCCGTGCCTACTCAGGTGTTGGTGCAACCAGCGGTGTCGTCAACACGGATACAGATTTCACATTAACCGTTACCTTTGGCGGTACTACACGTGCGTTTAACGGTGCGCAGAGAGCAGGGGTGCAGTTAGAGGCTTTTGTCAAACAAACCGAAATCGCAGACCGCGAAGCCGACGACAACTATTTTCATCTGATCGGGACCTATGATGCCAATGGTGTTATAACAGGGCAGGTTGATTTTGGCGCGTTCACGGGTGGTTTGGTCGGCGGGCGAGTCCTAAACGGTCGCCGTAAGGGACTTCTTAGTGGTCTTATCAGCCAAGATAACGCGGTTGGTGTGTTTATCGGTGGTACTTCTGTAGATGGGGCTGGCAGGATATTTGGCGGTAGAGGCGACGATGGCTTTGTCGGTGGCTTTGTTACCCGTGCCTTTGTGCCTGATAATGCCGCAAACACCGCAGATTATAACGATTGGGTACGTATTGCCAACCCCGATGCTGAGGCTGTCAACAGGCACGCATTTGTGCAAACCAAAGATGGCACGATAAGCGCGTTGAATTCGTATACCCAAACCACCGTGACCCTAGCCAGTGCCAGCTTTGACCTTGAACCCATCAACGGCAGTCCAGATATTGGCTTTGCTGTTCGTGACTCATTCTTCAACCGCTACTATGCTGGTATTTTGGATAGCACCGATTTGGGCGCGCCCCTGCGCGGAACTGCCAATGCAAGCATGACCTGGGGTGGGTCTCTTCTTTTACGTAATGATAGTGTTGATTTTCCTAGTGATTTTGCACTGAACATCCGCCTTAACGAATTTGGTAACGGTGGCACTATTGCGGCGACTGCGAATGTGCGGGTTAACACTGTTTTTGTTACCACCACTCTGGCAGGTAATTTTGATGCCAATGGGGTGCTGACTGGCACGTTCAGTGCCTTCGGTACCGGTCCTCTATCGGGGATTATCGGGCAGGATAACGCGGTTGGTGTGTTTTACAATAGCGTGCTTTCTGGTGGGTTTGTTGCTGGGCGAAATATCCAGCCAAATCCTAATATAAATTATGCCGATTGGGCGCGTGGGCAAAACTACCGCACCACACTCACCTCTGCAAATCAATTTTTGCTGACGACTGGTGACTTAATCGCAGTGTCGACTACCGGACGACATAACCTGGGTGGATTAAATCTAAGCTCTGATTTTGAAGGTGTGTCCATGGGCGGCGATATTGACGATGGCTTTGTTAGTTTTCAGCATGGCACTTCTTCGACCTATGGTTACGCGGGGATTTATTCTACCACCGATTTGGGTGGGCGTTTGACCGAACGCAGTGGTAAAGCCACGTGGCTTGGTCTTATCCGATTCGCCCATCTTAACCTAGAAAGCAATTTTGACCTTACTTTTAACAGCAGTGGTGGCACGATTAAGGCGTTATATGCGAATCTTTCAACTCATCTTGATCTTGTGATAGATGGGACATTTGATTCGAATGGGCTGATATCTGGCAAGGTGCATTATGCCCGACTTGCCGATGAAACTAACTTCACGCTACCCAGTAGCACCAATGGAACCCTATCAGGGATTATTGGGCAAGAGGGTGCGGTTGGCGCGTTTTATGGTGCTACCACTTTCAACTATTCTGGCGGGTTTGTTGCCCGTCCAACGTCAAAATTCGCGGGTGATGGGAAGGTGAAATATAACGATTGGACGCGTGGGACAATCACCGATGCCGCGCCAGATACGACCAATCGGCGTAGTCAGTTTTTGCGGACGAGTGGTACCGGGGCAAGCTCAACGGGAGTGAGCGCACAGGGTATTGGCAGGTTGACTCTAGGCGACTCCAGACCCGACGACCGTATGTCACTCGGCGGGTCGGGTGATGATGGGCTTATTCACTTTCAAGGGGCTGTTGGAGGCTCGACCTATGGTTACGCTGGGATTTATTCTAACACCGATTTGGGCGGGCTTTTGCCCAGCAGTTCTACCGATCTCGAGTGGAAGGGGATTTTAGGTATATCATCTCGCGGCATTAAGTATAGTGATGATTTTACCCTGACCGTCGCCTCAAATGGCAATGGTGGCAACATTTCTGCGACGGTGTCGAATCTCTCTTGGACTAACAATTCCATTATTATAGACGCGACATTTGATGCGCAGGGGGTGATAAACGGCACCCTTGGTGGCTCTATTTTAAGAGGGTTAATCGGTTCGGACGGTGCGGTTGCCGTGTTTATTAGTAGAGGTGACGCTGGCGGGTTTGTTGCCGCACCAACTGAGGCACCTGTGGTTGCACCCCCTGATGGCAACCGAAGTGCCGTGAATTATGCCGATTGGACACGTGTCTATAATCCCGATGCCGAGCCAGATACGACCGCTCTGCGCAATCAGTTTTTGCAGGGTAGCAGTACCACTTTCGCCGATATTAGATCAGCCCCCAACGGTCGTCAGGCAAGCACCCCCACTACTATAAGTTTTGGGAGCGAGTCAACCTATAATGGCGTACCCTTGACCGGAGTTTCGGCTGGCGGTATAAAGTATTTGCTTGGCTTTAAACCAAACGATAGAACGCAGCTTTATTATGCGCAGATTGATAATCTTACCAATCTGGGCGTGCCTATTGACCGAACCGTAGGAACAGCAACATACAACGGTCGATTCCGTGCCGCAAAGGGCTTTAGTAATCGCGCCACTGGTGTCACCAACCACATCACAGATACCGACAATTTCACTTTGGAGGTTAATTTTGCTGATAAAAGTATAAATGCCTTTGTGAAACAGCGTGCTGACGTGGCAAACACCTTTCATTATCTTTTAAACGGGAAATATGATGACAGTGGTGTGATAAGAGGCACTGTTATTTTTGATAATTTCACTGCTCCGAATCGCACACCAGCAGGTGGTGCCGCCCAACGGAAGGGAATCCTGAGCGGGCTTATCAGTAAAAATTTCGCAGTGGGTGCGTTTGTCAGTGGTGATATTATTGATTATTCGCAGGGATATGTAACAGGAGCGGATGCCACAGGCGATAGGGGCTTTGCTGGCGGGTTTGTTACTGGGTTGGGTACACCCACACCCCCCACACCCCCCACACCCACCACTCCCACAGGTGACGCGGATTACGCGGTGTGGCGGGATAGTTTCACCTCTCCCGCACTGTCCGATGTCGCCACGGCAGGAAACAAATTTTTGACAACCACAAATGGCGAATTGAATGCAGGTGACTTAAGACTTGGTGCCAATGGCGTTGGTAGTACACCAGTTTCCGCCGTTGTGAATCTGGATGCCGCCACCTATAACGGTAGACGACTCAATCACGGTAGGGAAAATGGCTTTGCGTTCTTTTATGGATATTCTGGCCCCACGCAATACGCCTACGCTGGGATTCTTGATAGCACCGATTTGGGCGCACCTCTGAGAGGAGCCAACACCACAACAGCCACATTTAATGGGGCTATATATATTGGTTTTGATAGGCAAGATTTTACCCTGAACATCACCTTTAACAGCACTGGTGGAGATATTAATGCGTTTGCAGAGAATTTTGCAAGCCCTAGTTCTGATCTGTTTCTGGAAGGGACTTTTGGTGCTAACGGAGTAATAGAAGGCACGACTAATTATGGTGAATACACGAATAATGACCCTGAGGGGGCTGTGATTGGCGATGCACGCCCTGGAATCCTATCTGGGCTAATTGGTGTAGATGCCGCGGTTGGTGTGTTTTATTATACAAATAGCCCCGTCGTAGGCGGGTTTGTTGCCGTGCCGTTTGCGCCTGATGCTGACCCTACAAAGGTAAGGTATGATGATTGGGTGCGCTTGGAAAATCCCAATCCCACGCCCACAGCAAAAGACCAATTCTTGCAAGGTCTTAGTGATACATTGGATGCAACAGGATCAACAGAAGACGTCCTTGGGAATAACGGTCTTCCGAGTGTTACCACCGTGACCCTAGCCAGTGCCATGTATGATGGCAGCCTAATCAGCGGTGGCGATTCGCGCGATGGGTTTGCGTTCTTTGAAGGATATGTAAACCGCAGAGAATACACCTACGCTGGGATTTTGAGCGGTACCGATTTGGGCGCACCCTTTATTCAAACCGATCCAGCCACCACGTTTAATGGGGTGGTGTATGTTGGTACGAGAATGTTTGATTTTACCCTGAATATCACTTATGATAACACTGGTGGCGGTCTTAAGGCATTTGTGCCAAATTATTTAGCAAGCCCAAGGAATGCCCGTGACTTTCTTCTGACAGGTAAATTTGATGCTGGCGGGGTGATTTCTGGCAGTGTTAGTTTTGCCGAATACGCGGGTAATGATCCCGCTGGGGCTGTGACTAACGGCACCGCCCCCACAGTCCTATCTGGTTTAATTGGTAAAGAGGGCGCTGTTGGCGTGTTTTATAATGGATTTGACTCTGGCGGGTTTGTCGCCAGTCCAGATGCCGTCCAAATAATTAACTATCCCAATTGGCGAGATAGTTTTGATTTACCGCCATGGAGCCATCCCACATCCTCGCCCGAAAGCACAAAAAACCAATTTTTGGGTAGTAATTCGACCTTGAATACGACTTTTATAAGAACCACTACTACATCAAGCACGGATATAACCCCTACAATCCTAAAAATGAGCGATGCCATGTATGACGGTCAAGCATTGAGCGGCGATGCAACAGATGGTGTGTCTTTCGCCAGTGGATTTCGTTATAGTGGAAGCGCCGGCACCACCGCCACAACTCGCAATTTTTATGCGTTGATTGACGAAGATGTTAGTTTGGGCGAAGCACTGCCTATTTGGGTAAGCGGGCAACCTGTCATGGCAATGTGGAAAGGGCGATTTGCCGCACAGCACGGTGATGGCACGGGCACAGGCAATACGACCAATACAAAGTTTGATTTGGAGGTTGATTTTCAAAATAGGGAGGTAGAGGCGTTTGTGCCTGTCGCCTCTGGCAGCACAACCCATTATTATCTAGAAGGCAGTTTTGCCGCCGATTTGAACGGGGCGATAGTTGGCACGGTTGACCGTAAAGTTTTTGCGAATGGATTACGCACGGATACAACAGGCACGCCAAACCCCGGGATTTTCACTGGGCTTATCGGGCAGGAAGGCGCGGTTGGTGTGTTTATCAGTGGCACGCGGACTGACACGTCAGCCGCGCTAGACGGCGGGCAGGGTAATACGGGCTATGTCGGCGGGTTTGTCGCTTGTCCTTATGACGATGCAAGCAATCAGTGCATCCGCCCGTAATCCACATATAAAATCAGCGCGAGTTTGCCCTTCACATGATTTTAGGCGGCATGGGGCGATACGTGCTAAAAATAAACCAACCCCGACCCATACAAAGAACACATAGACTCGCTTGGGTCGGTGTTTTTTCCAAATAATAATAATTGGGGCTTGCCTTTTAGCCTTTAGATATGTAAACCTATACATTCCAGCGTATAAAACGCTGTCATGTTAACAAAATAAAGGAGAAATATATTATGTTCACAAAACTAACACGCGGGGTTGGTGTTGCGATTATCGCAACTTTTGCCTCAATAACCCTCGCCTCGGCGCAAGGGTTCAAACCAGAAAACCCAGAATGTATCGCGCCCGCAAACGCTGGTGGCGGGTGGGATTTCATCTGTCGCAACTCTGCCAAATTCTTGCACGATTTGGGTCTTATAGACGGCACAATGCAGGTCACCAATATGGCTGGCGGGGGCGGCGGTGTTGCCTATGCTCATGTGTCAAAAGAACGCAATGACGATAATAATCTTATCGTGGCGGCTTCCAATGCGACTACGGCACGACTGTCACAAGGTGCGTATCCTGATTCAACCGCCGATGATGTGCGGTTTTTGGCGACTTTTGGCGCGGAATACGGCACGATTGCTGTGGCAAAGGATTCGGATATTAAGGATTTAAAAGACCTGATGAATCGCGTGGTGGCTGACCCGCGTTCAATCGCTTGGTCGGGTGGGTCGTCCGTTGGCGGTTATGACCATATTAAACCGTTATTGCTGGCAAATGCTGCAGGGCTTACCGATGTGACAAAGCTGAAATACGTCGCCTTTGACGGCGGGGGGGAGGCTATGACAGCCTTGCTTTCAAACTCGGTTCAGGTTTTGTCTTCGGATTTCTCGGAAATTCGCGGGTTTGCGGAATCTGGCGATGTGCGGGTTCTGGCAGTTTTATCGCCCAATCGTTTAACGGGCTACGGGCAGTATCCAACCGCCAAAGAACAGGGCTATGACGTTATTGGAGCGAACTGGCGCGGGATGTATATGCCACGCGGTGCCTCCGATGAAGCGTATGAATTCTGGACGAACGCGATTCGCAAGATGACCGAGGATGAAGGTTTTCGGCAGTCTTTGCTAGGCGCGGGGATAGAGCCGTTTAACAATTTCGGTGCGGATATGGATGCGTTCATTACCAAAAACATCTCTGAAATTACGAAAATCTCCAAAGAAATTGGGATTATCAAGTAACGTTAAAATTTTATCCCGCCGATGCTGAATCGGCGGGGTAATTTCATTTATTTTTTTAGGAGTCCGCAGATGAGCGACCGAATCTTAGGTGGCTGTGGTCTTGTGCTTGCAGTTTTTTATATCTGGGCGGCAACCATTATTCCGCAAAGTTTTATGAGCGATGTTATCGGTGCGAAAACATTCCCCATTATTATTGGCTTGATATTGGCGGCTTGCTCGCTGTTTTGTATCTTTCGCCCTGATGCTGACCCAATCTGGCCTAATTTCGCTGGGGTGTTTGAAATCCTATGCGCCGTGGTTGTGATGCTGATTTATGCACAGATGCTGCCCGAAGTTGGCTTTCTTATTGCCACGGTGTTTGCCACAGCGTATTTGACGTGGCGGTTGGGCTCTTCCATTATTGGCTCGCTGATAACGGGGGTGGCAACCTCTGTTGGTATTTATGTGGTGTTTCGCCTGATTCTTGGTCTGTCTTTGGCCAAGGGACCGCTGGGATTTTAGGGGGGTTTAGGAATGGAAACGCTGGCCTCACTTGCCGATGGTTTTGCCATTGCCCTGACCGCACAGAATTTATTTCTGGCACTTATCGGGTGCTTTTTGGGAACGTTAATGGGTGCCTTGCCCGGACTTGGCCCAGCAAACGGAGTCGCGATTTTAATCCCTATTGCGTTTTCTTTGGGGCTCGGGCCCACGCCTTCGCTTATTTTGCTTACCTCGGTTTATTATGGTGCGATGTATGGCGGGCGGATTTCCTCTATTTTGCTGAATATCCCGGGGGATGAACCCGCGATGATGACCTGTTTGGACGGCCATCCAATGGCGCAGGCGGGACGCGCGGGCGAGGCGTTGTCGCTCTCTGGCATAGCGTCGTTTGTCGGTGCATTCTTTGCCACATGCGGGCTGGTTTTGCTGGCACCGCAACTGGTTAAAGTCGCGCTGTTGTTCGGCCCCGCCGAATACTTTGTTTTATTCACTTTGGCCTTTGCCACCTTGGGCGGAATTTCCTCCACCAACCAAGCGAAATCGGCCTTTGCCGCGATGATAGGCATCGGCATGGCGATGATTGGGGTTGATGGGCAAACCGGGGTTCAGCGTTTTACTTTTGGCGAGATTCATCTGTATGACGGGATTGATTTTCTGGTGGCTATCGTTGGGCTGTTTGCCCTAAGCGAGGTGTTTATTTTCCTTGAACAGCATAAGACAAAATCAAACGCGGGCGATGCGAAAACGATAAAAATGGGGCGGTTAATATGCAGTCTTTCGGTTTTGAAATACTGTGTGCCGACGATGTTTCGCTCTACTATCATCGGGTTTCTGGCGGGGATTTTACCTGGGGCGGGCGCGTCTTTGGGCTCGTTTCTGGCGTATTCGTTGGAAAAACAGGTTGTTGATCGCGATGGCAAAACCTTTGGCAAGGGTGATCCACGCGGAGTTGTCGCGCCAGAGGCGGGTAATAATGCCGCGTCTGGGGGGGCGTTGGTGCCGATGCTGGCTTTGGGTGTGCCTGGGTCTGGCACAACGGCGGTGCTTTTGGCGGTTTTGCTGGCGTTGAATATCACGCCTGGTCCTTTGTTATTCACGAAAAACCCTGATATAGTCTGGGGGCTGATTGCCGCGTTGTTTATCGCGAATTTCATGTTGCTGGCGTTGAATATCCCTCTAGTCGGGCTATTCACCCGCGTTTTGCTTATCCCCACGCGGATTTTAATTCCTGTGGTTGCGATGATTTCTTTCGTTGGGATTTATGGAATTTCGGGCTCTACCTTTGATTTGATGATGATGGTAGGGTTTGGCATTATGGGGTGGGTTTTTAGAAAACTGGAGATACCGTTGGTGCCTGTGATTCTGGGGATTTTGCTGGGCAATGAGATGGAGGTGAATCTGCGCCGTGCCATGACAATATCGGATGGCGATTGGATGATTCTGGTTGGCAGTCCCTTGGCGATTGGTTTGTGGATTATTGCGATTGTCGGGTTTATTTTGCCGATATTTATGGGGCGACGGGTTAAGAAACAAATGGAAGCGAAACGCTCGCCCTAATCCTTTGTGATTAAAATCGCGCGGAAATCATCGGGCGACCAATAGGCAAAAGGCGGCAGAGTAAAGCCGAATTCGCGAATCATAGTATCCGCGTGTTCAATGATTTGATTGATTCTGGAACGTTTCATTTTGTTGGTTTTTGGGTTTTGTTTTATCTGTTATATTTTTGCCAGTGGGTGGTTAGGTTTTCGCGTAGTGCGAGTTCCATGTTTCATAATTTATTCCCCCACCACACCATCCGTTAAACCAAGGATAAAATCCGCCACACGGCTGTTTTCCAGAACCATCCGTGCGTTGATCAAATCATTCCCTTGCGTGCGTTTTTGTGCGGCGGTACTATCCAACCCGTGGCTGTGCCACCGTGCCATGCAGCGGCTTTCAATCACATTCAACGGCACATCCAGCCATAGGCTGACATCCCACAACCCGTGCAAAACATCCCACGGCGGCTGATTATACAACAGATAATTGCCTTCTATCAAGATTAACCCGTGGTTTGATATTTCTGTGGCAGAGGCGACGGATATATCCCATTGGCGTTCAAATCTCGGGGCATAAACGGGCGTATCAGTTCCTAGCGTTCCCCGTTTTGCCCGTTGTACCAGCGCAATAAACCCATGGACATCAAAACTGGCAGGCGAGCCCTTTCGCGCCAATAACCCTTTTGCCTCCAAAACCGCGTTATCCAGATGAAACCCATCCATCGGTAATAGAGCGCAAGCCACACCCTCAGCGGTAAAATGGGTCTGCATAGTTTCGGCAAGGGTGGATTTGCCCGATGCAGGCGGTCCAGCAATCGCGACCATAACGGGGGAGTTGGGCTGGCTTTGCAACCGCGTATTTATCGCCAATAAAGCAGGGTGTAAATCGGCGGGCAGAGTCATTGGTTATACCGCGTCTGCCCTGTTTGATTGGGTGGTTTGATTGGCGGTTTGTTTTTCATAAAGCGCGAACAGGTGGTTTATCCGCGCGGTATCATCGGCAAAGGGTTGCGCCGAATAGAGCCTATCCACGGCGCGGTCATTTGCCAGATGGGCTTTGCGGAGTGCGGCTGGCATCACGGTTGGGTCGTAAAGGTCTGCAAGCGTCGCTTTGGGGTCTTTTTTGCGGGCAGTTATACGAGCATCAAGGATAGCCTGCCCGTGGCGTTCTAACTTTAATATATCTTTGCTTTTGGGCAGAGGAAAGGTATTATAGACAAGCCCCATGGAATAGCGATAGCTATTGCCAAGCCTGCCTCCAACTTGGAAAAGCCATGCCATGTGCATGGCAGAATTTAACAAAGCAAAATCAGACAGGGACGCATCCAATACAACATTAACCAAATTACTTGGAATTGTTGGGGGTGATAAAAATCCAATAGGAACATATTCTCGATGTGTTGAATTAATTTGTGGAATAACTAAAAAGCATGATTCTGGTATAGTTGTTATATTAAATTGTGTCGGTTGATTTGCTATTTCCAAAGTTAATTTTCGTTTGCTCTTTTCACGGAATTTTGTTATCTCTTGCAATCTTTTCATGACAGTTGGCATTTTTCGCAAAACGCTGGGTGATGCTTTTGTTAAATCAAGGATATATCGTTCTTTGGAATTTAAGAATTCTCGCGCCCCAATAAACGGTTTCATAAAACGTGCGGCTTTTGGTTCATTTTTAAGAAATTCATCGCGTTCGTCTGTGCTAAAAATTAACTGCCCGTCATCAATAGGCTGTGTGCCAATTATCATTTTGGGCAAGCCGTTTAATGATTGGCTAGTTTCTTTTACAACAACATTTGGATTTTCTGATCGGCTTGTATCAAACAGATAGGGAGAGATAGCCGCGGCAGGTTGTGCCGTTGGCTTGCCTTTCGTGTCTTCATAGAAAAATAATACTTTATCCTTGCGTGCATCTTTTTTCTTTTCCAATCCAATGATTATTACGGTGACAGTGGCTTTGCCCGGTGCCTCTGATTCCCAAGAAAAACTTTGATGGGCAAAGGCAATTTCAAGATCGCATGTTTCAAGCAGGATAGGCCAAAGTTGTGCGACCTGTTCGCCTTGAGTAATGGAATTGGTGCTGACAAAACCAATCCCTGTTTTGCCCTGAATATACTGTCCTGCCTTGATATACCATGCACAAACATAATCCAAAGTGCCACCAGTTTTCCCCAAATTTGCAATTTTACGTACCTGTTCGCGTTGAAATTGGGATTGCGTTTTTGCCCCAACAAAGGGTGGATTGCCAAAGATAAAGCTACATTTTTCTGGTGATAAAAGCTTTTCCCAATCCATTTCCAAAGCATCGGCGCAAATAATCGTAGGTGATTTTTCCAAAGGAATTCGTGGAATCCATTGCCCGAATTTGTTGCCCAACTCTATATTCATAAAATGGTCCATCATCCATAGCGCGGCGCGTGCGATATGAACGGCAAAGTCATTCAGCTCTAATCCATAAAATTGATGCACATCAATTTTTGAAAGTTCGCGTGCATCCAGCTTTATTTGTAGCTTGCCAGAACTGTCCGTATGAATCAGCTCTAAAACCTCTATTTCCAATCGGCGCAATTCGCGATAGGCGATGACTAAAAAATTACCACAGCCACAGGCGGGGTCAAAAAATGTCATGCTTGCCAGTTCATCATGAAAGACTTTTAACTCTCTATCACGGCTGGCTTTGGTTTTTATTTTTTTAAATTTTTTAAAGGTGCGCCATAAATCATCCATAAATAAGGAATCAATTACTTTTAGAATATCATCTTCGCCAGTATAATGCGCGCCCTGTTCGCGCCGTTCTGTTTCATCCATGACGGATTGAAACAGACTGCCAAAAATTGCGGGGGAAATTTCGTTCCATTTAAAATTGGCTACATAAATTAAATTTTCGCTTATGGTGCTGTCAATGTCAGTGCTCTTAATTTGTTCTTCAAATAATCCACCATTGACATAGGGTAGTTTCGCCAAATCCTCGTCTAAGGCGCTTGTGCGGTCGTTCTCAGGTGTGTCAAGGGTTTCAAATATTTTCCCAATCCACGCACCCATATCCCCACCTTCGCGCAGGCGTTTTATCAGGTTTTGAAAAAGCCGTTTTTCAAAAATTCCAGTATTATCGGCAAACAGGCAAAAGGTCAGGCGGGTTAGAAAAATTTCTAATTTTTTGCCCTTATACCCGCTTTTTTTCAAGTCATCGTGAATCCGCCCCATCAATCGGGACGCATCAATGCTTAACGCTTTTTGTTTTTCGTAAGCCGCCGAATCCTCCCCCAACATAAATTTAAAGGCTTCAAGGTTGGCGGATAATTCTGCCAGAGTAAATGATGTTTTCTGTCGTTCATCTCTATCAAGCAGGTGAAAGTTTTGAAAATCACAAACCAGTTGATAACGTGGTTTTTCTTCATCTGGTAAAGCGTCAAAATATTCGCCCGCCTGTTCGGCGGCTTTATCAAGGTCTCTGCCTGCTGATTTTTGCTCGGCAAGCAAAACCCCGGGCCAAAATAGGTCTATAAAACCTTGGCGGTTGTTTAGCTTTTTAACCGATTCTTCATAACGGGCGACTTGACGGCGTTTTATACCAAAGATTTCAAAGAAATCATCATAGAAAGGCTGGGATTCGCCTTTTTCATAGCGGGCATCCTTCCATTCCTCGCTAAACGCGACCGCGCGACTGCGCATTTCATTCCAAGATAATCTCATAAAAATTTACTGCCCCCGCATATTATTTTTCTTAACCCTCAGGCTAGTGTGAATGGGCGGGGGTGTCAAGGGCGGTTTTATTTTTATTTGGGGGGAATGGCGGTGGGGGCAGACGGGTTCTAACCTGTCTCTCAATATCACATAGAGACATAATTCGCCCAAAATTTGCTCATTCCATGGGTTTTGCACCCCACTCCACCCCAGCCTTGCAAATTTATTTATAGTGACGGCCTGCGGTGGGGCAGCTGTCGCGCCCACACTCATTGAATCACCGACAACGGACGACTCTTGCACGACTGATCCGTTTGGCGATGGATGCAACCACGGCCGCGGCTGAGACCGCGCAGGATATAAAAATCACCGAATGCCTTGCTGGTGAAGCGGCCGCCACGTCAACCTGCGAGTCTGCGGTTAAGTCCGTGCCATGTCTGACCAATCCGTTTGATACCGCATGTGCGAATAACGCGGATTTTGCTAAATATTTGACACCTGCCAGAACAGCGCGGACGACCCTTTGCACCAGTAATCCGTTTAACGGACTTTGCACGGCGGACCCAGTGGCACGGCTGGCGTTTTGCCGTGATACAGGCAGAACAACCACTACGAAATCCGCCGATTGCACAGGTACGATAACAACGGCTTGCGCTGCCGATAGGTTTGCCCAAACGACTGGAACAACGGTTGGCAATCTTTGCTCTGCTGACCCTGTTGCTGATTTGGTATTTTGCCGTGATACGAGCCTAACCCCCGCAGGGAAAGAGGCTAATTGCACGGGTACGATAAACACGGCTTGCGCTGCCGATAGGTTTATCCAAACGACTGGAACAACGGTTGGCAATCTTTGCTCTGCTGACCCTATTGCTGATTTGGTATTTTGCCGTGATGATAACAAAACAACTCCTACGAAAACCGCCGATTGCACGACTACGATAGCGAATGCTTGCATCAATAATCCGTTTGATAGTCTTTGCACCCCTGACCATGCGGCAGAGCTGGTGTTTTGCAATGATGCGACCAAAATCACCCCTACGAAAACCGCCGATTGCACGGCTACGATAAGCGGTGTTTGCACCGATAATCCATTTGACACGCTTTGCACGGATGATTTGATGGCACGGCTGACATTTTGCCGTGATACAGACGCAACAACCAATACGAAAGCCACCGATTGCACGGGGACGATAACGACGGCTTGCGATGCGAATCCGTTTACCCAAACGACTGGAACAACGGTTGGCAACCTTTGTGTTGGCAATGATTTGCCCGACGCGGACGGTATTGCAGAGTTTTGCCGTGATGCGACCAAACCAACCGATACGAAAACCACCGATTGCGCACCTACGGTAGAGAGGATTTGCACTGCCCCAGGTGCCACACCAAATCCGTTTGATGTACTTTGCACGATTACTGATGAGGTTAAAATAGCATTTTGTCGGGTTGGCACGAACGCGGATGAACGTGCGGACGATTGCCTAACGGTTATCACGCCACTTTGCGAGGCGAATTCCGGTGATCCTCTCTGCCCTGATGATTCTCCTGATACGATAACGGGGGGCGATTGGTCGCGGAGCTTTGCCGCCACACCGCTGAATACCGCCCCAGACCCTGACGACCTAAAAAGCGAATTTTTGCAAATTGAAGGCAAAATAATTGACACAGGTGAGCTAAAAATAGATGCTAACGCGTTTAATGGAAACGCCGAGATGCTGGTTAATCCCTTTGTTTACAGGATGGATTTTTCAACGGAACTCTTTGACGGTTTGGCAATCGGTGGGGATGCAGATAGTGGCTTTACGTATTTTAACGGTCGCACCGCCCTCGATGACACACTATATCACTTCGCTGGGATTTTTGGCAGCACGGATTTGGGTGCGCCCCTAACACTCGATGATAACCTTAGCGCAACATGGCAAGGGCGGTTTCAGCTTAATGGCTTTTCCAGCCGATTTTGTTTTGAATGTGGGTTTTGATAGCACGGATGGCACGCTTGATGGTTTTATTGTAAATTATGCCAGAATACCTATTTATCCTGATGACGACGGTGATATCCTTATTGACGGGACATTTGATGAAAACGGTTTGATATCTGGCACGGTGACCTTGGCGACGTTCGAGGGCAATGTCGAAGATGGCGAAAAACGGGGTGGTGTGAATTTTATATATGAAGCAGACTTAACAGGTATTATTGGGCAAGAGGGCGCGGTTGGCGTGTTTGTCCATAAGGTAGGGAGTCCTTTTCGCTTCGCTGGCGGGTTTATCGCTGGTCCAAATATCGCGTTCAATCCTGATGTGATATACAGCGATTGGACGCGGAGTTTTGACGCACCGCTGAATTACGAACCCACAGCAGCAAGCCAATTTTTGCACACCACAGGCAACTTGATTAGCGTAGGCGTACTCAACTTTTTTAAGAATCCCCCCTTAAAGCAATCGCTGGATTTTAGCGCATTCACCTCTGGTGGTGTATCACTGGGGTTGAGTGCCGATGATGGCTTGGCTTATTTTCAAGGAGAAGTTCAAGCTGGAAACACTTATGCCTACGCTGGGATTTATGAAACGACTGATTTGGGTGCGCCGATAACCGATTCTAGCTTCAGCGCAACTTGGGATGGAAAATACGACATCAACGGCGGGGCAGGTCGGGGCGATTTTACCTTGAACGTGACATTTGCTGGCACTTCTGGCACGATTAATGGTTTATTATAGATGCAAATAGTACCTCGGATTTTCTTATTGAAGGGACATTTGATGAAAATGGCGTGATAACGGGCAAGACTCATTTTGCGGAGTTTAATAATGATGATTCAGCAACAATTGAAGCCCGTGATGGTATCCTATCAGGGCTTATCGGGCAAGAGGGCGCGGTTGGCGTGATTTATGGGACTGGTTTTAATATTGGCGGGTTTATTGCCAGTCCAGCTGTCACCATTTGTGCGAAGGATGTTTTTAATACCGATTGCCCCGTTAATACAGATGTCTCTGTGCAAAAAGCGTTTTGTTTGAATACGGTTGCCAACGAGGATAAAAATCCGTTTCATGCTATGTGTGACACTGATGGAACAACGCATGGCGATGTGGATGGTGCGCGTGATACTACATGTTTCGCGCGAGGTGATATGGCGGATACCCGTTGTGCGAACCGCGCAAATGTTCTTGGGGTTTGTGATATGGACGCATATAGGCAAACCACGGGGCTTGGCGTCTCTAATACGAATCTTTGCACTGGTACGAGCAATACCTATATTGATACATATTCGAATTTACGGCTGGAGTGTGAGAAAAGCGATGTGGGTAGCTTTGCTGAGTATTGTGATTCGCAGGATGCGATTGGGGATGTTCAAACCGCCCGTAATAACTATTGCGGTGCTAAACTGACAGACCTTAGCGAGGCGAGTGGGCAGGGGAATTGCGTGTCTAGGCTAGACGCTATTTGTACCACGAACCCGACCGCACCTTTCGCTGGTATTTGTGGCACAGGCATTACGGCGGGACAGATAATGGCTTGTGAAGGTACGATTAGCGATTTGACGACTAAAGGTGCGATGGCGGGTGATTGTAACGATGATGACTTGTCTGGCGCGATTTGTGGGGATACAAATTCTATGGGCGGTTCAAATCCGTTTGCAGAGATTTGTTCGGACGACATGGCTATTATTAGTGGATTTGATAAGGATAAGGCGCAGTTAGAAGCTTGCAAGGGTGCGCTTAACACCCTGCCCGCTAATAATTCTTGTGCCAGTCGAGGACTGTCTGGCATGATTTGTGGCAATGATGCCAGCGAATCAGGGTCAAACCCCTTTGCCCCGATTTGTGAATCGCCAACACAGAATGAAAATTATCTCAACCGTGTAGCCTCCCGCCAAATTTCGTGTGGCAATGATCGGTTGGGTGCGTTAGATGCAAATAAAGGTAATTGCGATACTCTTCAAGATGGTCTTTGTGACACGGCTGTGAAATCGCTTAGTGCTACTATGCGGGGCGAGGGGAATTTTGTTTGTTCTACGGATGACGGACCGACTGTTGTTCTCTTGAGGAATAACTACTGCGAAGACCCTGCCACGACTTATAACGATGTCGTTGGGTGTAGGAATGCGGAGGGTAATAATGACGGTGAAGTGCGTAAAGTGCGGAAGCAACTTGGAGTTGATTGTGTTAAGGGCAATACGAAGAATGATGCTAGCTTACACGTGGATTGTACGAAGGCTGTCAATGGGGCAGTAACCGTTGAGGATTGTAGTGCGAATCCATATCGCGCCGAGTGTAGAGTGGGGGCATTGCTGAACGAGTTTGCTGACGTGACGACCGCACGGAATGCCCTCTGCACTACAAGCGTGTCTAATTCTGATCCGTTTAATGCTTTATGTGAACCATTTCCTACGCGAAACGCTGAGCGGGTTGATTATTGTGATGAAGACACCACAGCTTGGGAAGGCAGATGTCTTGGCGGTAGTCTAGTGGATACAGGCAACGCAATTGCAAATGCCCGTGCAAATGTTTGTATTGACAATAAGGCGATTATCACGACTGCGGGTGGTGGCGATACGGTCGCTGCGGGTTCGTCTTTGTTTAACATCCTTTGCAATGGTTTGATGGATAGCACAACGAGCATGACGGTTATGACCGCCCGTGATACGCTTTGTACGGAGCAAGGTGCGGACGGTGCTGGTGCGAATAATGATTGTGTCAACCGTGCAAATGTTCGCGTGCTTTGTGATGTAAATCCATTTACGAGACCCACCGTAAATACGAGTGTGGAACTTTGCACTGGTACGAACGCTGGTACGAGCGAGGCAGATTCTGTTGCACGGACGCGTATTTGCACGACTGCTGATGCGGGCAGTTTCAGAAGTGAATGTAATGGCGGTGCTTATGGCGATCAGGATACCGCGCGTAATGCGGTTTGTCATGCGAATCCGTTTGACGGTAATTGCGTTAACGCATACGAAGTTGATGACACCAATAAGCTCGTGTTTTGCCGTGATGGTGTAAGAAACCCCGCAGGTAAAGTGGGCGGTTGCGCAACAACAACTACGCTTATCATGACAGCTTGCGATGCGAATAACGGTAATCCCGGTGATCCTGTCTGCGATGATAATGATGCTACTAAGGTAACGGCGGGCGATTGGACGCGCGGGCAACCCGCACTGCTGAATACCGCCCCAGACCTCGCCAACTTAAAAAGCGAATTTTTGGCAATAACAGGCAAAATGATTAACACAAACGGGCTAAAAACGGATACTAACGCGTTTAATGCAAACCCCGAGAATCTGGTTGAACCCACTGTTCACAGTATGGATTTTTCAACAGAACTCTTTGACGGTTTGGCAATCGGTGGGGATGCAGATAGTGGCTTTACGCATTTTAACGGTCGCACCGCCCTCGTTGCCACAATATATCACTTCGCTGGGATTTATGAAGACACGGATTTGGGTGCGCCCCTAATACTTGATAATAACCTTAGCGCAACATGGAATGGGCGGGTTCAGCTTAATAGCTTTCCCACCGATTTTGTTTTGAGTGTGGGTTTTGATGGCGCGAAAGGCACGCTTGATGGTTTTGCTATAAATTATGCCAGAACGCCTGCTTTTCCTACTGACGACGGCGATATCCTTATTGAGGGGACATTTGATGAAAACGGTTTGATATCTGGCACGGTGACGGCGGCGGATTTTGCGGGCAATGTCAAAGAGGGTGCAAAAAAGAATAATAGAGCATTTGAAGCAAACCTAACAGGTATTATCGGGCAAGAGGGCGCGGTTGGCGTGTTTATACGGGAGGGAAGTTTCGCTGGCGGGTTTATCGCTGGTCCAGATATTGCGTTCAATCCTAATGTGACAAACGGCGATTGGACGCGGAGCTTTACCACCACACCGCTGAATTACGCCCCGACAGCAGAAAACCAATTTTTGAAAATCGCAGGCAATGAGATTAGCACAGAGGGGACGGCAGTATCTTTTGATGGTACAAATGGCAACCCAACCGTGTTCACGTTGGATTTTAGCGATTTCAGCTATGGTGGGCAATCACTGGGGCTGTCTGCCAATGATGGCTTGGCTCACTTTCAAGGATATTTTGATGGCACTCTCTATTACTACGCTGGGATTTTTGGCACGACCGATTTGGGTGCGCCGATAGCCACGCCTGGCTTCAGCGCAACTTGGGCTGGAATAGCAGGAATCAGTAAATCCTCTCCGAACAATTTTGACTTGATCGTGACATTTAACAGCACGACTGGTGGCACGGTTGATGGGTTTGTTGTAGATAGCCTTAGCATTTATGATTTGCTTATTGATGGGGAATTTGATGCAAAAGGCGTGATAACGGGCAATGTTCATCTGAGGGCATTTATGAATAATTTGCAATCCGACAACATAATAGCAACTAATGAGATATTAGGGAATGGCATTCTATCAGGGATTATCGGTGAAAACGGCGCGGTTGGCGTGTTTTATACTACGGGCGCCCTTCGCGTTGATGGCGGGTTTGTTGCCAGTGCAACAGCCACTGGGCTTATCGCCACAGCTTGCGCGGGGGATAGCGGTGATCCTGCCTGCGATGATGATGATGTTACTAAGGTAACGGCGAGCGATTGGGAACGCGTGCGAGAATCAGCGTTGAATACCATCCCCACAGCAAAAGACCAATTTTTGAAAATCGCAGAAAAAACGATTATCGACACGGCTGTGGGTTTCGCGAAGAGTGGCCCAACGCGAACGCTGGACTTTAGCGAATTCACCTATGGTGGTGCATCACTGGGGCTGCCTAATGATGATGGCTTGGCTTACTTTGCTGGACATATTGACGGCAATCTTTATTACTATCCTGGGGTTTATGGCACGACCGATTTGGGTGCGCCGATAACCGATGATGGCTTCAGCGCAACTTGGGCTGGAAAATTCCTATTCGGTATCAGGAATAGAGATTTTAATTTGAAAGTGACATTTAACGGCACGACTGGCACGGTTGATGGGTTTATTGTAGATATCTTGGGCGATTCTGATTTTCTTATTGATGGGGAATTTGATGCAAATGGCATAATAACGGGCGGTGTTCATTATGCGGATTTTACGAATAATTTGCCAACAGCAACTGCCGACCGTAATGGTACTCTATCAGGGATTATTGGGGCAGAGGGCGCGGTTGGCGTGTTTCATAGGATTACTGAGAACTACGGTGGCGGGTTTGTTGCCAGTGCAGAAGCCGCGGGGCTTATCGCCATTTGTGAGATGAATGTTTTTGATGTGGCATGCCCTGTTCGGGATAACATCGTGGCGATAAGGGCGTTTTGCGCGGATACTAACTACATTAATCCTCTCTGTCCTACGGTACAGGCGAAAGATTGGGTGGACAGTTTTACCAGCCCAGCTCTGAATGTTGATTCTTCCGATCTCGCGGTAAAAAGACAATTTGTGCAAATCCCAGGCAAAACGCTTAGCGCAGAGGGAGTGACACGTGATACTCGTTTAAATAGTGGCATCGCACCCGTCCACACACTGGATTTTGGTTCAATGGGGCTGGATGATGATGATGGTCTCACGTGGGTTAGAGGATCTCGTCACCACACTAACAGCCCTGTATCATACGCTTACGTTGCGATTTATGGCACGACCGATTTGGGTGCGCCGATAACCGAGTCTGGCTTCAGCGCAACTTGGCCTGCAAAACTCCAAGTCGGTGGTCTTTCTGCAGTAGATTTTGACTTGACCGTGACATTTGATGGCAGGGCTGGCACTGGCACGCTTTATGCGTTTCTTGTAAATTTCGCGAACAGTTTTGATTTTCTTATTGATGGGGAATTTGATGAAAATGGTCTGATAACCGGCGATGCGCATTTTGCGCAATTTAACGGTAATGTGCCAACGGGAACTGCCGCCCGTCATGGCGCTCTATCAGGGATTATCGGGCGGGATGGCGTGGTTGGCGTGTTTCTGAGCAGAGAGAGCACGGTGAGTGAACGTATCCCTAATAGCTTTGATGGTGGGTTTGTTGCCGCGTCAGATACCGTGAATACGGGCGATTGGCTGAGCAGTTTTACCAGCCCAGCGCTGAGGACAACCCTCACACCAGGAAGCAAATTTTTGCAACTCTCAGGCACAACGATTAACACAAGCGGGACGCTAACACGTTTTAGTGGTCAAGGCATCACCCCAACCGCGACAACCTTGGACTTTACTGCATTCTCCTTTGATATAGCATCGGGGCTGGATGATAATGATGGCGTGGCTCACTTTTTTGGATGGATTGGCAACGATCTTTATAGCTACGCTGGGATTTATGCCAGCACGGATTTGGGTGCGCCGATAACCGAGTCTGTGGATGCAGCTTGGAATGGAAAAATCCGCTTAGGGAGCGTTTCTAAAGATTTTACCTTGGCTGTGACATTTGGTGGCACGACTGGCACGGTTAATGCGTTTCTTACGGATATATTGGGCAACATCGATTTTAGTATCAATGGCAGATTTGGTGCAAATGGCGTGATAACGGGCGGTGTTCATTATAGTTCCATTACTCATCCAACGATCCCTAACAGCTTTAACGGCACCCTATCAGGGATTATAGGTTCGGACGGCGCGGTTGGCGTGTTTCATAGCGCTGCTGTCGGGGGTTATAGTGGCGGGTTTATTGCCGTGCCAGATACCGTGAATACGGGCGATTGGGTGAGCAGTTTTACCAGCCCATCGCTGACTCCCACCCCCACAACAGGAAACCAATTTTTGAAAATCGCAGGCAAAACGATTAACAGAAGCGGGACGACACGCAATTCTAATGGTGCAGGGGGCGACCCAGTCGTCCGCCCGTTGGACTTTAGCGAATTTTCTTCTGGTACTATACCACTGGGGCTGGATGCCAATGATGGCTTGGCATACTTTAGAGGATGGATTGGCGACAAGCGTTCTAGCTATGCTGGGATTTATGCCAGCACGGATTTGGGTGCGCCGATAACCGAGTCTGGCATGAACGCAACTTGGCCTGCAAAATTAGGATTCAATGCCTTTGTGATAGATTTTACCTTGGCTGTGACATTTGATGGCACGGATGGCACGGTTGAGGCGTTTATTGAGAATATATCTTCCAGCCGCGATTTTAGTATCGATGGCAGCTTTGATGCAAATGGCGTGATAACGGGCAAGGTTCATTATGATTCCGCTACTCATCCAACGAGCCCTAACAGCTTTAACGGCACCCTATCAGGGATTATCGGTTCGGGCGGCGCGGTTGGCGTGTTTGTCCTTGATAGTGGTAGCAATGCTGGTACCAATGGCGGGTTTATTGCCGCACCTGCCCGCTAACATCGGGGCGGGTGTATCATCCGCCCCTTTAACTTGTTGCCCGCCTATAAAATTCATGCGATGATGGGGTGAAACTTGCCATTGTTTAGGCTATCCTTGCATTTGGGCTGGCGGATTTATCGAATTCGGTCGACGGATAGCATCCCGCCCTGCACCCACGCACGGCGATGGTGTTGATGGCGGAGACGAAGGGATTCGAACCCTCGAGGCGGCTACAAACCGCCTACTCCCTTAGCAGGGGAGCGCCTTCGACCACTCGGCCACGTCTCCGCTGACCTATCTATGCTATCAGGGGCGGGGATGCAAGAGGGATTCGGGGGGGATTCGGGGCTATCGGGCTTTTATTTTGGGAAAAACATTTTTAAAACATTTTTAAAACCCCGCGATAAACTCGATTCACATATAATCACCGATAAACCCACATTAACCCCTCGTTAATCCACACTAACCCCCCGTGTTATTGCAAACGATTTGTGCTATCATCGCACAAAAACCAACCCGAAAGGCACAAGACTATGACCCCATTTGCAAAGCTAAACACACGGGCAAAAGGCACGCTTATCATGCTGTTCGGTATCTTTTTTATCATACCCGACAGCTTGTTTATTAGATTGATTGATGCAGATAGCCTGGTCATAGCGTTCTGGCGGTGCATGCTGATTGGCAGTGTGACTTTCGCGGGATTGCTGGCGTATTATCGCGGCTCGCTCTGGCATCATACGAAAGCCATCGGTATTGAAGGCGTGGTTTTCGCCATAGCCACTGGCACCAGTGCCTTGTTCTTTGTGGTTGCGATTGGCAACACCGATGTTGCTAATGTTGTGTTTATCCTAACGACTATTCCCATATTTGCCGCGGTTTTCAGCGCGGTTTTACTGCGGGAATGGCCAACACGGCGCACGACCATTACCATAGGCTTTGTGATTGTCGGGATTGGTATTATCGCCTCCGATTCGCTGACAACGGGCAGTGGCAATATGTTCGGCGATTTAATGGCGCTGTTAACGGCGGCGTTGTTCGCGATGGCTATTACCATGATACGCGCGAAAAAGGATGTGTCCATGCTGCCCGCCTTGCCGTTTGCCCATTTCGGCTGTGCTTTGGTTTTGGTCTTCTTTGTAGATGTTATGTCCGTGCCAACCCATCAATGGGGGCTGGTGTGGTTGCATGGCGGGGTGTTTATCACGCTTGGCACGCTGGGGTTATCGCTGGCTCCGCGTTATCTGCCATCGGCCGAGGTTGGGCTGTTCGTTCTGCTGGAGGCAGTGCTTGCGCCCATACTGGTGTGGTTTTGGATAGGCGAAGAACCCACGCGGAATACGGTATTGGGCGGGGTGCTGGTGCTGGTGGTTTTGTTTGTCTCTAACCTTATCGCGCTGATTCGCGCCAATAAACGCCAAAAGAAAATGATTAAAAAAATAGCCCAACGCAGGGCGCAGAGGGCTGATAAAAAATAAGGCGGGGTTATTTCAAGCCTGACAAAGCCTCCAACAAACGCACGGTATCCGCCGATTCGCGCAACCAGCCATTATCCGCATCAAAGGCATCATAAAACTTTGCCAAAGAAAAATCACCCACCAAATCCGCGCCGAAATGCGGTGCGCTGGCTTTGGCTCCGTTTAGGACACCTTGCCCACCGCGCCCGCCTGGGGATGTCGCCATAAACACGCATTTCTTACCCTGATAGACTTTGGCATCGATTCGCGAAGTCCAATCAAACAGGTTTTTATAGGCGGCACTAAGCCCGCCATTATGCTCGGCAAAGGAAATTAAAATCGCATCGGCCGCGCCAATCGCCGCAAAAAACGCCTGCGCTAATGCAGGAATACCATCCGCTCGCTCACGCATCGGGCTGTAAATCGGCATTTCATAATCGTTAATATCCAAGGGGATTATCGTTGCGTTCGCAAACAGGTGTTGCTTTATTAAATCACCCGCGTGGGTAACCAGCTTACGATTCATAGAGGAGTCGCTGTTAGAGGCAGCAAAAGCAAGGATGTTCATGGGATATAGTCTTTCTTTGTGTGTTAATGGGGTGATTATGTGATACATTTCTTATAGCGTGATTCACTCCATAAAGCAACCGAATCGCGAAACAAGCGTAAAAAGCCCCATTAATCCCCCATTAAAGGCAATAAAACGGCTTGCCCCCCTTTTCTTTTGTGCAAAAATTCGTTATAGACGCGCATGTGTGGCGGGCTATCGCTGATAGCCACTGCACAAACCACTAGGTCAGGCTGGACGCATCGCCGGTTTGCACCCTTTCATTTCCATTTACAAAAAGGATACACCGATGTCGATTACAAAAACAGTAAAAGCAAAACTGATAAAAGACTATGCGACTGGCCCCCATGATACGGGGTCTGCCGAGGTTCAGATTGCTATTCTAACAAGCCGTATTACCACGCTTACCGAGCATTTTAAGATTAACAAGAAAGATAATCATTCGCGACGTGGCCTGTTAAAAATGGTGGCATTACGCCGTAAACTGTTGGATTATACCCGCGCTAAAAGCGAAGAACGGTATCAAACCATCATCAAACGTTTGGGCATTCGCCGATAACAAATAGGGGGCTGCATCCCCGCAATCGCAAATTTGCAGATGTCCGTTGATTGGCGTGTCGGCTCGAACGTTGATCGGATAATAAAACAACCTGAGCTTAACACTATCCAAACCATAGGGGTTTGGAAAAAATCAAACCAGACGAAAGAGTCTGGAAAAGAAGGAAACTAATATGTTTAATCATGTAAAAAAATCAATCCAGTGGGGCGAGGAAACGCTGACTCTGGAAACGGGCAAAGTCGCCCGCCAAGCCGATAGCACCGTTATTGCCACTTTGGGGGAAACCTCCGTCATGGCGGCCGTTGTTTTTGCCAAAGAAGCAAAACCGGATATGTCGTTCTTTCCACTGACCGTGAATTATCAAGAGAAATACTATGCTGCGGGCAAAATCCCCGGCGGGTTTTTCAAACGCGAAGCACGTCCTACGGAAAAAGAAACTCTAACCGCGCGTCTGATTGACCGCCCGATTCGCCCTTTGTTCCCAAAGGGATTTAAGAATGAAACCCAAGTCACCCTGTCCGTGCTATCGCATGATTTGGTGAATGACCCTGATATTGTGGCTATGATTGCCGCCTCTGCCGCGCTGACCTTATCTGGTGCGCCGTTTGGCGGGCCGATTGGTGGCTGTCGCGTTGGCTTTGAAGGTGGGGATTATGTTTTAAACCCCGTTGTCGATGATATGTTTGATTTGCGCAATAAACCCGAACAACGGCTTGATCTGGTCGTTGCCGCGACTAAAGACGCGGTTATGATGGTGGAATCAGAGGCGTATGAATTGTCCGAGGATGAAATGCTGGGCGCGATTACTTTCGCCCACAATGAAATCCAAGCGGTGATTGATTTGATTCTGGATATGAAAAAAGAAGCAGGGAAACCCGCTTTTGAATTCAAACCAGCCGATGATGCGGATTTGTATAAAACAGTGAAAAAAGCTGGTGAAGCAAGTTTGCGGAAGGCTTTTGCCAATACCGATAAACAAGAACGGGTTACGGCTATTCATGCCGCCCGTGCGGACATCACAGCAGGGCTGAGCGATGCCGATCGCGATTGCCCGAATCTGGATGGCTGTTTGAAAAAACTGGAAGCGGAGATTGTCCGCGGTGATACTGTTAAAAATGGCAAACGTATTGACGGGCGCGATTTGGTTACGGTACGCCAGATTGAATCTGAAACGCGGCTTTTGCCACGGACTCACGGTTCTGCTTTATTCACTCGCGGTGAAACGCAGAGCCTTGTTGTAACGACCTTAGGCACCGGTGATGATGAGCAGATGATAGATGCCCTTACGGGGATGCACAAATCGCCGTTCTTACTGCATTACAATTTCCCATCCTATTCGGTTGGTGAAACGGGGCGGTCTATGGGTCCTGGTCGGCGTGAAATCGGTCATGGTAAATTGGCATGGCGTGCTTTACAGGCGGTTCTGCCTGCACCCAGCGATTTCCCTTATACCATTCGCGTGGTATCAGAGATTACAGAGAGCAACGGGTCGTCCTCTATGGCGACGGTTTGCGGTGGTTCGTTATCTATGATGGATGCGGGTGTGCCTCTGCGTGCGCCTGTTGCTGGTGTTGCTATGGGTCTTATTTTGGAAGAGGGCGGGGAATACGCTGTTCTGACGGATATTCTGGGTGATGAAGATCATCTGGGCGATATGGATTTCAAAGTCGCTGGTACGGAGGCGGGGATTACCTCGTTGCAGATGGATATCAAGGTCGCTGGCATCACGCCAGATATTATGAAAACCGCTTTGGCGCAGGCCAAAGATGCTCGGTTTCATATATTGAAGGAAATGGCGCGGGCTATCAGCACGGCCAGTGATTTCAGCGATTACGCGCCGAAGATTGAGACTATTCAGATTAAAACGGATAAAATCCGTGAAATCATTGGCACAGGTGGCAAAGTCATTCGTGAGATTTGTGAGACATCGGGTGCTAAGGTTGATATCAACGACGATGGTGTGATTAAAATTGCGTCCTCTGATAAAGCGCAGATTGACAAAGCACGGGAGATGATTATGGCTATCGCGGCCGAGCCAGAGGTTGGAATGATCTATGAAGGCACGGTTGTGAAGGTGATGGAATTCGGGGCTTTTGTTAATTTCTTTGGCAAGCGCGATGGGCTGGTGCATGTGTCGCAAATGGCGAATGAACGTGTCGGGCATCCAAGTGATGTTGTGTCCGAAGGGCAGAAGGTCAAGGTCAAGTTGCTCGGGTTTGATGATCGTGGGAAAATTCGGTTGTCTATGAAGGACGCTGAGTAGTTATTAGTTGTTAGTTGTTAGTTATTAGTTATTAGTGACTGGTTATTAGCGATTAAGGATGATTGATTAAAGCAAGCGGCCGAGAGGTCGCTTGCTTTTTTAGTGATTAGTGATTAGTGATTAGTGATTAGTGATTAGTGATTAGTGATTAGTGATTAGTGATTAGTGATTAGTGGTGAATGATTAGTTATTTTAGCTTGGCTAAAAATTCCTCGTGGATTGCTCTGAACCCCACCATTGTATAATCACGTACACGTTCAGTGTATTCAATACATCCCCATAATGATTTTAATGCAATTTTTAAACCCTCCTTGCCATTATCAGCAAGAATTTTTTCAAAAAAACAATGCGTTAAAACATTAGTGGGTCCCCTTGTGCTTTCATCAACCGTGCCTTTTTTTAGGTGTAAAAAAAACGCAATATAAATTCTTGCTGATCCTTTATTCATTCCCATCTCTTCTACAAGATAATCTGCACCGTCGTTTAGTGTTCTACGCCCTTTATAGACATCAACTACAATGGGATAAATTATTTGAATTTTATCCCTTGCTGTTTGTTTTTTTTCGTTATTAGCCATTTTATGTTTCCTTTCCTAATAAGCTATTGTTGATTAGTTGCTCGGCGGACGGGCAACAAACCCGCCAGCATAACCAGTATGATTTGTTGCATCGCTGATAAAAGCTCCAACCGCACCTATTTCCCCTATCAAGCCAGTTAGCTTTCCGTTCGGGTTATCGCTTTGCCGTGCGACTGCAATATTAGCAAACATGCCAAGAGTTACCTTCCCAGTTATCACCCCGCGATTATTAAAGTCGCCTTTTAGATAATAAGCAGGGGCACTATTATCCCCTTTTCGAACAAAAGCTTCTATTTGTCCAGATTCACTACCCGCGCCAAAATTAACGGTAAGCTGAAAGTTAGTATAACCACCACCACTGTTACTACTTGAAAACGCCCGAACCGAGCCAAAATAACCATCCCAAGTGGCAGACCCGCTTGTCTCGGTTCTAGGTGCACCCAGACCAATATTTTGTAGCCCAGCATAAAAATAATTGTTAGAAGAATTATCAGATCCGTTTCGTGTAGCAAATGACACACCAGTCGTATTAGACGTTGTGTCAAAATATATACCCTGAAATCCTGTAGTGACTTCTCTGTCAATTTGCAGAAATTCATTTTTTTGTATGGGGTTTGGTGTTTTTCGTAACTCGGTTGGAAAACTTTGCAACCAAGATGCCACATTTGGTTGCGAAATTACTCCGCTACAAGATTCTTTATTAGCATTCGTTCGTAAGTTACAAAAAATAATACTATCACGTTTTTTATTAAATATATCATCCCTACAAATAGAGGCAAAGGGATTTTCAAGACACGCAGACACAAAGGCACAAATACTATTTTTTGTGTTTTTTATATTACTGCAAAAATTTAAACGATTCATCCGTGCATCTGAAATATAGCTTTCGTTATTACAACTTGTGCCAAAGGGATTTAGAACGCAAGAATTAGCATCAAAAGCCCCTGTGCAACGCAATTCACCCGCGTTTCCTGCTATGATACAATCGTTAATTCGCACAGGCTCATATTTAGGATTATTATCGCAAAGCCCGTGAAATGCATTATCAAAGCAAACCCTGCTTACCGTAGTTTTGCAACGGCTAGATGTTGATTCATCAGCACAATTCGTTTCACGCAAACTATCGTAAGTATCACCACTAAAACACACAGCAATATTAAAAGGGTCTGCATTACAAACACGCTTTACCGTTGGGGCGCAACGCTCAGTGGTTGATCTAGAATAACGGCACTCCCCCTCGCGTTTATCATTATAGGTGCTATCTTGAAAGCATAAATTGGTATTAAAAGGGTCTGCATCACAAGCATCAATTACTGTATCCGTACAACGTGGAAAGGTTAGGTCATCTTCGCAAATTTCTTTACGTGCTTGATAATAAAAACCATCGCAAATCTTGCCGAACGGATTATGGGTGCAAATATCCTTTACGGAATCCGCCCTCGTGCAAAGGCTATCCTCTGCATTATTCACATCATTACAAAACTTTACCCGTTCATCGCGTGCATTTTGAACATGCGGGCTAAATATGGGATTCGCCTCACATCCGCTTGAAAACGGGTCATTAATGCACCCGTTCGTATCTGCAACAGCTTTCGCACATGTTGGGTCGGCTTGGGCGGTATTTCCCACTATACACCTGTTAATAAGGGCGAATTCAGGGCTAGTGCCACCACCAATATTAACCGCCCCAACGCAAGCGGTCAATATAACGCCAGACATAAGGGCTATTGCCAAAGTATAAATCTTTTTCACGCCAAGTTCCTTTTCACTTGCAAAAAACTATAACCAGCAATCAATAAACAATCAAGCCTAAACACTAACAACTAACAACTAATAACTAACAACTAAACCCGTACCAACGCATCATACCGCTCACAAATATCCCGCGCCATAGCACCCACCTCAAACGAATACTCGCCGATTTGCCCAACTGGGGTGACCTCAGCCGCTGTTCCTGTTAGCCAACACTGCTCAAAATCCGCCAGCTCATCTGGCATAATATGGCGTTCATGCACGCGAACCCCAGATTCCCCCAACAACCCAATCACGGTTTGCCGCGTTAAGCCATTTAAAAAACAATCGGGCTTGGGCGTATGAACCTCGCCATCTTTTACAAAGAATATATTCGCCCCCGTCGCCTCTGCCACATAACCCCGATAATCCATCATCATCGCGTCCGAGCATCCATTAGCCTCGGCCGCATGCTTTGCCATCGTGCAAATCATATACAACCCAGAAGCCTTAGCAAAACAAGGAATAGTATCTGGCGCAGGCCTCCGCCATTTGGAAATATCCAACCGAGCCCCCTGCGTTTTGGCATCACCATAATAGGCACCCCATTTCCACGCCGCCACCGCCATATGAACCGGATTACGCGCCGAAGCTACGCCCATATCCGCGCCCGCGCCTCGCCACGCCAGCACCCGAACATAGGCATCGCTTAACTTGTTCGCCGCCAAAACTTGTGCTTTTGCCGCGTCAATCTGCTCTGCCGTATAGGGGATGGGCATATCAATCTCTCCCCCTGAAAATAACAAACGCTGCGAGTGCTCGTGTCCGCGGAAAATCTTACCGTTATAGGCGCGTTCGCCCTCAAAAACCGAGGACGCATAATGCATCGCATGCGTTAAAAGATGCAATTTCGCATCGCGCCATTGCACCAAATCGCCATTTATCCAAATAAAACCATCGCGTTCGGCATAAGAATGTGGGTCTGACATAGGGTTTCCTTTTTGTATTAAGATTGCTATTTTACTATGACTCTTGCATCATGTCAATAATACTGACATAAATAATAACAAAGCACAACACAAGAAACCGATTTAAACCTATGAGCAATCCAAACCCCCAGACTCCCGTTCAATCGGTCGCGACAGATTATGGCAATTTCGGCGACGATTTGCTGTTTTTAACCGAGGATAAATTACTGCAAGGGATAGAGCTGATGTTCTTTGCCTATCGCGGTTTCACCGCCGACCCTGACCGTATTTTGGCGACTTACGGCTATGGTCGCGCCCACCACCGTGCCTTGCATTTTATCAATCGGCAAAGGGGGATTAGCATTAACGCTCTGCTGGATATTCTGGGGATTTCCAAACAATCGTTAAATCCGGTTTTGCGTAAATTAATCGCCGATGGCTTAGTGAAGAGCGATGTTGGCAGCAAAGACAAACGCCAAAGGTTGCTGTATTTAACCGATTCGGGTAAGGCGTTGGAACACAGCCTATCCACCGCGCAACACCAAAGAATGCGTGCCGCCTTTAAACAGGCAGGGGCAGAGGCGGTTGCTGGCTTCCGTGCGGTTTTGCATCATATGGTGGATGATAAAGACCAGCAGATATTGCATGATATAAAAAGCAACGATATAAAAAGGAATGACAATGGCACATGATATGGATACAGATTTGACGGTCGAGCAAGCTCGCGCCCATATTTTAATCGTAGATGATGACGAGCGGATTCGGGGTTTATTGCAGAAATTCCTTATCCAGCATGGGTATTGGGCTTCGGTTGCGCGGGATGCGGCGCATGCTCGGCGTTTGCTGGAGGCTGTGCAGTTTGATTTGATAGTGCTGGATGTGATGATGCCGGGCGAGGATGGGTTGGAATTAACCCGCGCCCTGCGTGGGGATTTAACCACGCCGATTTTGCTGCTGACCGCTAAGGGTGAGCCGTCGGAGCGGATAGAGGGTTTGGAAAGCGGGGCGGATGACTATATGGCCAAGCCGTTTGAACCGAAAGAGCTGGTTTTGCGAATCAGTGCGATTTTGCGCCGTACGCCCAGTGAAACTCCCAGCCCGATTACGATGATAACAATGGGGGCTGTTCGCTATGATACTGTCCGTAATGAATTGTGGCATGGCGAGGAGCGGGTGCGCCTGACGGCAACGGAATCCGCGCTGATGAAGATATTTAGTGCGAAGTTAGGCGTGGCGATAAGCCGAGAGATGTTGGCGGAAGGGCTGGCCCAGCAAGGTGCAAAGACCCAAGAACGCGCGATTGATGTGCAGATTACTCGTTTGAGGCGCAAGTTAGAGGTGGACCCAAAATCCCCCCGTTATTTGCAGACGGTACGCGGGGAGGGGTATGTTTTGATGCCGGATTTTTAGGGGGGTTATTCTTTCGCACCTGCCTCTTTTAATACTCTAATCACTTCCGAGCCTTGTTTATTTTTTATTGCAATACAAAGTGGTGTTTCCTCCTTGTTATTTACTGCATTTATATTTGCCTTTGCGTTCAGCAATACTTTAATTACTTCCCTAGTTCCATAGGTATGACGCATTATATAACCCGCGTCAATCAAATAGGGAGGTATTGTTACTGATAGGTGCAGTGGGGTGTTTCCATCCTTATCTTCCTTATTTAAGGTTGCCTCTTTAGCATTCACCAATGCTTGCATCACGTGTTGATTTTTATTGAAGCTTGCTGCAATATGAATTGGCGTACGTTTTGAATTATCGAGCGCGTTTATATCTGCCCCAGCATCCAGCAAGGCTTCAATTACTTTTGGGTTTTCATCGTTATTATCAGCTGCTAAATGAAGCGGGGTCATTCCGTCTTTATCAGGTATATTTGGATTGGCTTTGGCTTTTTTTAAAACATCTATTACTGCATGATTTAGATTCCAAAGCGCAACCCAGTGAAAAATAGTGCGCTTACAAAAGCCAACTTTCACATCTACACTTTCCATCCCGTCTATCAAACCTTGAACTTCTTTGGGTGTTATGACACGCCAGTCAATATGAGACAATTCCATATTATTTATCCTTTTCAATATTATTTATTAATCTGCGTTTTTCGCATAAAAACATGTTTAATACATTTTTATACACTTGTAAAGTGTTCTTACGGCGATTGTCAATTTTTTGTGGCATAATTACCACACTCAATAAAGTCCCGTTTTTTATTCAGCAGGCGGACACGCAATAAACCCGCCAGCAAAAGCTGCCAAATTCTGGTGCTATAAATATCATTTTATCGTCTCCTTGCATTAAAATTACCAACGGTATTTCCACCATTTATAGGTGTATAACTTCCAAATAAAACATCCTGTCCTATATATCCATTTAATATCCCATCATTCCTATTGATATTTATTTCACCAGTGATAACTCCTTTACTATCAAAAAACCCTGAAAAATGAATAGGATTACGAGGCTGTGTTGCTAATATTATTTTATTCCTATCACCAAATTTAACTATAAAAGATACGTCAAATACTTTATCGTCAATACCACCATTACCGTCCTTCACAATTTGAGACACATGTCCATCATAACTAGCTGATGTTTTATTATCCAGCAAAGGTCTAACATAAATATCCCCATGTATTTGGGTAGTCAAAACATTATCAATACGGGTTGACGGATAACCTACTCTAAATTCATTATGATTATATTCATATACACCATCAGGCAATGAATTACGAATTTTCACGCTATCAACATTATCTTGATAATCATCTGTATAGTCAAAGTAAAACGTATGAAACACTTTTATATGTGTATCAGATTTCGGCATAATACCCTTTGTTATCCTATCATTCAGTTTATCATGGTCTACTGGGACTACAATAACTGGTTTAGAAACCGCAGGTGTTTTCTTAACAATTTCATCAGATATATCGTCAATAACTTCATCTATTTCTTCAACAATAGGTATATCGTCATCAACTTTAATATGGGTATTATCAATAACGCCCTTGGTAGTATCACCATCAGTATTGCCACCACTAATATTTACCGCTCCAACGCAAGCCGATAGGATGAATCCCGCCAATAGGCAGGGTATTATTTTTATTATTTGAGTTTTCATAACTTGTCCTTTTTTTACAAACGACAAGCCTCCCAACACCATATTAGTGTTGGGAGTCTAGTAAGCCCCTTCAAGTGGGTGCGATGTATTCCTGCAAGCAGTATTATATTCTATCGCCCTCCCAACCTAATGGGAGGATAGACTGGAACACCAATCCTCTGTGTGTCTTGAAGGAGGTTACTAGGCCTCATCGACTCCCTGACAATAGCCTAGTTATATTTTGATTGCAAGTGGCAAAATTATTCACAATCCCCCAAAAAAACGCCCAAAAAACCAAAAATTCCACCCTCCACCCCTAAAAACGCTTTGCAAAACCTTGCATTATGGTGCATGCTAGCCTTACAAATCAACATTTGCACCCACGGGGGCGTATCTTTACACCCCCCAAAGTGCCGATGTTTATCAACGGTCAACCTTGACCTTGTTTCGTTATTTAAGGAGAAACCACAATGAAACTAACAAAAACCCTTACTGCCATAGCCGTCGCGTTGGCAGCAACCACAGGTGCCGCAAAAGCACTGGACGAGCTGGTCGTCGCTTATTTCTTGGAATGGCCGACACCGAATCAGTTCGCTCAAACGAACAAACTGTATTCAGAAGCTCTTGGAATCCCCGTAAAATGGGTTTCTTTTGATACTGGCACGGCGATGTCTGCGGCTATGGCCTCTGGCGATGTGCATATTTCTTATTCCCAAGGGGTGACACCGTTTTTGGTGGCAACCGCCGCTGGGCAGGATTTGCAGATTGTCGATATTGCTATGACCTATTCTGACAATGACAACTGCGTCGTGCGGAGTGCTTTGGAAATCACCAAAGACAACGCCAAAGAGCTGGTTGGCAAACAGGTCGGTGTGCCGATTGGTACTGCCGCCCATTTTGGCTTTTTACAGCAAATGGCGCATTTTGGCATCGATCCAGAAGACATGCGCATCGTTGATATGTCTCCCGTTGACGGGGCTGCCGCCTTTGCCACGGGCGAGCTGGATATGGTTTGCGGTTGGGGTGGACACCTGCGCCGTATGAAGGAATTCGGCGAACCATTGCTGAGCGGGGCTGAAAAGGAAGAAGTCGTTGGACGTTTGTATGACGTGACCTCTATCCCCACTGCTTTTGGTGAAGAGTATCCAGAAATTCTGGCGAAATTCCTGAAAGTAACGGCTGATATGAATATCAAATACAAAAGCGAAGGCGCGTCCATGATGGGCGATATTGCCAAAGCTGCTGGACAAGATATTGCCAACGCGCAACCCGTGATTGACATTTTCCGGTTTCCAACCGTGGCTGACCAGCTATCTGATAACTGGTTTGCTGGCTGGCTGGCAAAGGATTTGAAATCCGTTGCGGACAAGCTGGAAGCGGGCGGCGATTTGAAGGCTTTGGGCGATTATGCTCCCTTGGTCAATCCGTCCTATCTGGAAGCTGCAAGCAAAATGTAGTTTGAAAAATAAAGATACGCCGATTAAGGTCGGCGTATCTTTTTTATGAAATTAGGTATGAAAGCGGTGCGATGACCAAAGGAAAACTGAAAACAGGACTCGTCATAAACGATGTTTCCATGACCTTTGCCCTGCCCAACGGCAGCGCGGTAGAGGCGTTAAAAGACATTAACCTAACGATAAAAGAGGGCGAGTTAATGTCGGTTCTGGGTCCCTCTGGCTGTGGCAAAACCACCTTGTTAAACATATTGGCAGGGTTTCTTGCGCCCACGAGCGGGCAGATTTTCCTAAATGATAATCCGGTGCTTGAACCCAGTTCCGAACGCGGCATGGTGTTCCAGCAAGGCGCGTTGTTTGAATGGATGAATGTCCGCGCGAATATCGGCTTTGGTCCGAAAATGAAGGGGACTCCGCAAAAAACAATCGACGCGCGGGTGGATGATTTACTGCAAACCGTGGGCTTGCAGGATTTTTCCGATAAGATGATTTATGAGATGTCGGGCGGTATGCAACAGCGTGTAGCCCTGGCACGGTGCTTGGCGAACGACCCCGATGTGATTCTAATGGACGAGCCTTTGGGCGCGTTGGATGCCCTGACCCGTGAGAAAATGCAAAGCCTTGTTTTGGATATTTGGAAAAAGACCGGTAAGACGATTATTCTTATCACCCACTCGGTGGAGGAGGCGTTATTGCTCGGCGAACGCCTGCTGGTTATGGCTCCGCGTCCCGGGCGGATTCACAAAGAATACAACCTGCCGTTTGCAGAGCTGGGCGTGGGTGCCGACCTCCGCGGCGTTAAAAAACACAAACTATTCGGTAAAACCCGTGATGAAATTCTATCCATGATTTGGGATATGGAAGAAGAAATCATGGGGCGAACAGAAAACGATTAAAAAGGAAACCACACCATGTTTATGAAAATACAAAACCCATTCTTACGATATATCGCGTCCTTGCTGGCGTTAATTTTTGCCACTGGCGCAGGGCTTTATGTGCTGATGGTACCCGTTGCTGGGCTTTGGGTCTATGTCGGCGATGCCTTGCGCAAAACGCTGGGCAATGCTGGGGATTTGATTTATATCGCGGGGACGATGATCGGCGGGATTGTCGGGATTTTCGTGCTGTTTTTGGCGGTGAGTACCTTTTGCAGTCTAACCTACGGGCTGTACGCTCTGGGGCGCACGCGGGTGGGTTTTGCCAGCGTGAAAACCGTGACTTTCGGCGATGAATCGGTGGTGGTTGCCAATCGGTTTGGCTCTATTGCTGCCGTGCTGACGGTGTTTATCTTTTGGGGGATTGCCACGGGCTCTGGGCTTTTGCCGATTAGCTTGCCGAAGGCGTTTGTCGGCGAATCCAGCTTTGAATATACCGCGCAGAACGCGGCGGGGGAAACTGCGACGGCGCGGATTCACGTGCTGGTGCATGCCTTTGAAAATAAAACCGCCACGCTGACCGAACGCGCCAATACCGCCACGGGGTTTGCCGTGGATGATTCGGTTAAGGTTGCCGAGCGGCGCACGAAACTGATACAGGCGCAAAAGAATGACGAAGGCGGGGATTTGGACGGCTATCGCGTGATAGAGATTGACGGCCAACCGATAGCCCCTGGGCAACGGGTTGCCTTTGCCGATGGGCAGATTTTAATGACGGAAAAGGGCAGTTTGCAAGTGCGCCCCGAAACGGGTTTAACGATGGAGGCTTTGTACCTGCCCCCGCCCGAACAGGTGTTCACGCGGTTTATCCAGTTGCATCGAGAGGGGTATCAAGGTGTCGGTCTGTGGGAAAACGTGTCGTGGTCGTTGATTCGCGTGTTTTTAGGATTCTCGCTGGGGTGTTTGTTTGGGATTCCTTTGGGCTTTGCCATGGGGCTGAACGGCTGGATGCGCGGGTGGTTTGACCCGATTGTAGAGTTCATGCGCCCCGTGCCTCCCTTGGCGTTAATTCCGCTGATTATCATTTGGTTTGGGATTGGTGAGGAAGGTAAGACGGTGTTGTTGTTCCTGGCCGCCTTGTGGATTATGGCGATTGCCGCGCGATCGGGTGTATCGGGGGTGAGTATCTCCAAGGTGCATGCCGCCTATAGTTTGGGCGCGACCAAGCGCGATGTGCTGATGCGGGTGATTTTGCCCAATTCCTTGCCAGAGATTTTTACGGGCGCACGGGTGGCTATGGGAGTGTGCTGGGGGACGGTTGTCGCGGCAGAGCTGGTGGCGGCAGAGACGGGGGTTGGTAAGATGATTATCGCCGCGTCCAAGTTTCAATTAACCGATATTGTGATTGTTGGAATTGTGATTATCGGGGTGATTGGGTTTTCTATTGAGGTTTTAATGCGCAGTGCAGAGAAACGTTTGATTCCGTGGAAAGGGAAGGGGTAACGATTAACGATTAACGATTAACGATTAGTGGGTTTTAGCCCTGCTGGTCTGCCCCGTTTTTAATCCGGGGGGGTTCTGTTGAGAGGGTTGCGAACGCCATCAAGAAAAACATTTACGGCTTCTCTGGTATCTTCATCTTGCTTTTCTAAATCAATCTTTCTTGCTTCTTTTGCTATAGATCCATAATCAAAAAGTGCTGGGTATTTTGCATCTCTGTATTCATATCTAGTTTCTCCAGTATTCTCTGATGTTACTTGTTCTAAATGCCCTTTTATAGATTTTATAGTATATGTCTCGGATTTTTGATAAAGATTTTCAAACAAGGTTCGCGCCTCTTCGTCACCAAAAATAAGACCCGCAAGAAATTCGGCATAAACAACATTAGAAAAATCGCTAACCTCTCCTGTTATAAAAATATCCTTTATATGAGGCGTGATAATTTCAAGAGCGGTGTCCCAATCCTTGTCATCTATCAAGTCAATTTTTTCACTACTTCTATCACCGCTATAAGTTTTACCAATATAATACCCAACCCAATGAAGTAAGCTGGTCGCAACAAAAGTATATTTTGTATCCTTGCATAAAGCGTGTAAAAGCATACTTGTTTTTTGCTTGCCTATTTTTTTAAGTAAGATTCTAAATGTATATAAAATTTCATCACTGGGAGATCTTCTATCAAACGGTGATGGCTCTTTTAAGGAAGCAATATCATCATAAATATCACATAAAGACCATAAGAGCGCTGGGTGTGGTTCGGGGCTGTCGTCATCTACAAATCGGTAAGAAAGTTTTCCAAGAAAATTAGCTATTCTTGAAAACTCGTACCTGTCTTTTTTATTCATATAATCTCGTAGTGTTTGTGTAGTTTTTTCTCTGTCATCTGTGCTTTTAAGAAAGAGGTCAATATCAGTCTTTGAAATTTCGTTTTCATCAAGGTATTGATTAAAATAAGCATCATAAACAGATTTTAATGCAAGACCGCCCCGATTTTCTGTTTTGTAATGGTCTTCTTTTATTTCATGGATGCGACTGCCAAGAGCATCGGCTAGACGTGAAAATAATAACGATAATATATTTATTTGATTTGTGGATAATGGTTGCAATGCTGACAAAGATGTTTCTACAACTTCTTTGAATTGATCTTTGTGGTGTTGAAGAAAACGATAATTATCTTCTAAAAGGACTATTTTTTCATTGTTCTTAATCCAATCCCATAATTTTTTATCAAAAAGGCGTAAACACTCAAGAGCCAAAAGGTCGGCGCGGTCTAACATTTTATCTATATAAGTTGTGGAAAACTTAAAATTGATAGCGTTTGCCAATAAAGCCACATCTCTTGGTTTTTTGATATATAGGGGGAGCGTTTCATGAATAATTGTTAGCCAACGTGTATCATTATTGGGAATGGGTCTAAGAAAGTCTTGTAATTCATTACCTAGCATTATACGTAATTTATATTCATCAGGTTTTGGAAGAGGTATTGTAAGTTGAATAATTTTATCCAAAAAGTGTGGCATTTCTTCGCTTGTCGCACTTTCTATATATTTGCGGTCATAAGCCAAAATATACGTTACATAAGGCAATCTGCCGACAGATTTAACTAGTTTCAGCATGGTCTTGACTTCGGCTTTGTCTAACCTATCCAAATCATCAATAATCACCACGAATGGCTTTTCTGACTCTTTTAATTTTTTTTGGATAATTTCATATTGCGATTCTAATGTGGGTGTTTCTTTTAATGTTTCACTAATTAACCCCATTCCAGATTTTGCAACATCCCCTAATGCTACTAATGATGCTAAAGCACCCACTAATGGAGTAAAGGATTCAGCAACGCTCGCCAAGTTTTTTTTAATATCGCTATCATCGCCAAATATATCTTTTGCGTTTTCGCGTAAAAACTTAAAATATGCCGCGATAAGATTTTCTTGACTGGAATGAAGCCAAGGTTTGAATTCAATAATTTTAAATTCGGGGGATTGTTTTTTTAAGGATTCGCGAATAAAATTGATATAGGTTGTTTTGCCACTGCCCCATTCGCCCTCTACCCCAATGACAAATCCATCAAGGTGTTTGCCTGAAAATATATTTTTTGCTGTGGCTTCTGCGGAATCTGCAAAACCCATCGCATCCTGCTCTTTTTTATCTTTTGCTTGATCTGAATTTAAATTTATAACATTGCTCATCTCATCACCCTAAAAAAACTAATCACTAATCACTAATCGTTAATCACTAACAAAAGCGGCATCAACTTTGACATATCCGGCCCGTGCTCTAACCCCGTTAATGCCAACCGCAAGGGCATAAACAAATCGCGCCCCTTGCGCCCAGTCGCCTGCTTCACCGCACCCGTCCATTCACGCCAACTGCCCTCATCCCACGGGCGGGCGGGCAGCAGAGCCATCGCCTCACGGATATAATCCGCATCACCCTCCGCCACAACACCCGCACAACCTTCCGCACATAATTGCCACCAAACGGCTATATCCGCCCGCGTCCCGATATTATCACGGATAGCCAACCAGAACGCATCACGCATATCAACCGCAACCCCCGCCAAATCATCCGCCACCTCCGCCGCGTCCAACCCCGCCAAATATCGCGCCGATAGAGGTGCCACCTCTGCCACATCGTATTTTGTCGGCACCGCACCATAATCCGCCAAATCAAAGGCGGCAACCAAATCCGCCAACCCCAATAACGCCACATCGCGCGACGAACCCGCAGCGATAAGATGGGATAATAACGCCGCGGGCTCTACCCCATTGCTACGTAAATCGCGCAAGGATAGCGTGCCAAGCCGTTTTGACAAAGCCTCACCCTTTGCCCCCGTTAATAAAGAATGATGGGCGAAATGCGGGATTTCACCACCCAAGGCGGTGATAATTTGAATCTGGGTTGCCGTGTTTGTTACGTGGTCAGACCCGCGCACGATATGGGTAATACCGAAATCCACATCATCGCAAACGGACGCGAGCGTATAAAGAAACTGCCCATCGGCGCGGATAAGCACGGGGTCGGATACAGAGGCGGCATCAATCGACAACCCGCCCAAAATCCCATCTTCCCAAGTAATCCGTTCCAAATCCAATTTGAACCGCCAATAGGACGGCTGGGTTTTGCGTAGGTCGGTTTTTTGCGCCTCTGTCAGGTGCAGGGCAGAGCGGTCATAGACGGGGGGCTTGCCCATATTCATCTGTTTTTTGCGTTTTAAATCGAGCTCCACGGGGGTTTCAAAACACTCATAAAGTCGCCCTGATTGGCGTAATTTATCGGCGGCGGTCTCGTATTGTTTGATACGGTCGGATTGTTTTTCAATACGATCCCAGTCTAGCCCGAGCCATTCCAAATCGGTTTTTATCGCGTCAGCGAATTCCTGCGTGGAACGCTGTGGGTCAGTGTCATCAAGGCGTAGGATGAATTCGCCTTTATTGCCCTCTGTGGTTTTGCGGGCTATCGCATAGTTAAACAGGGCGGTGCGCAGATTGCCGATATGAAGAAAGCCCGTGGGACTTGGGGCGAAACGTGTTTTCATGATAGTTATTAGTTATTAGTTGTTAGTTATTAGTGGGGGTGTGTGTTTGACTATGTGCTTTATTTTTTTAAGTTTGTCAATGGGGAGAGGGTTTTACGGGCGGGGTATCTCTGGTGAATGTCTTGCAAGACCAAAAAAACTAATAACTAATAACTAATAACTAATAACTAACACCTAACCCCGCCAGCGATTCACCAACGGATACCGCCTATCCAGCCAAAACGCCTTTTCGGTCAATCGCGGACCTGGGGCGGATTGAAAACGCTTATGCTCGGCGGCGTATAATAACGCCGCAACCCGCCGTACCATTGCCTTATCAAAGCCCGCGTCAATAATATCCGCCACGGCACAATCGCGTTCAATCAATAATTCCAAAACCGCATCCAAAACCGCGTAATCAGGCAGGCTATCGGAATCCAGTTGCCCGGCTCGCAATTCGGCACTGGGCGGTTTTTCAATAATATCGGTGGCAATAACCGCGCCCGCTGGCCCAAACATCCAATCGCGGTGGTTCGCATTGCGCCAACGGCAGGTTTCAAAAACTCGGGTTTTATACAGGTCTTTTATCGGGTTATAACCGCCCGCCATATCGCCATAAATCGTGGCATAACCGACCGCCACTTCCGATTTATTACCGGTGCTGAGCAACAACCCGCCGTCTTTATTTGAAATAGCCATCAGCAAAACCGCGCGTAGCCGTGATTGCAGGTTTTCCTCGGTCGTATCCGCAGATTTCCCCGCAAACAAAGGTTCTAGGGCATCGTGCAACGCCGCCCGCGCCCCGTCAATCGGCACTATATCATAGGCACAGCCCAGAGCCCTCGCCATCATCCCCGCGTCATTCAGGGATTGCGCCGAGGTATATTCGGACGGCATCATAACGCACCGCACATTCGCCGCCCCCAACGCATCCGTGGCTATGGTTGCCACCAGTGCGGAATCCACCCCGCCCGATAGCCCAATTAACGCGGTTTCAAACCCCGTCTTTGCCATATAATCTCGCAGACCCAAAACCATCGCGTGATAATCCTGCTCCCACTCATCAGGCAGAGCGGTGCGTGCGCCAGTCTTCGCCGTCCAGCCCGAACCCGCGTTTTCAAATTCCACAATCGCACAGGTTTCCGTGAAAACGGGCAGTTGCACCGCCAAATCTCCGCCCCTGTTTAACACGAACGAGCCGCCGTCAAAGACTAGGTCATCCTGCCCGCCAACCATATTAAGATAAACCAAAGGCAGGTCGTTTTCTATCACGCGGGCAACCATGTTATTCAGGCGAATATCCAATTTATTACGTTGATAGGGCGACCCGTTGCAAACGATAAACAGCTCTGCCCCCGATTCGGCCATAGTCTCACAAACCGCCACATGCCACGCGTCTTCGCATATCGGCGAGCCAATACGGATACCGTTTAAATTATACGGACCAGAAATATCGCCCGCACTGAACAGGCGTTTTTCATCAAAAACATCCTTATTAGGCAGTTCGTGTTTTTTCATAGTGGCAAGGATTTTGCCTTTGGATAGAATATGATAGGCATCATAAATCCGCCCGTTTTCCATCATCGGCGCACCGATACCCAACGCAGGGCCGGTTTTGGTCTGACTCATAAGTTGGGTTAGGTGCTCCATCGCGTCCGCAACAAAGGCGGGTTTTAACACGAGGTCTTGGGTTTGATAACCGCTTAAAAACATCTCTGGCAGGACGACGAGGTCGGCATTATTCTCCCGCCCATAAGCGTGGGCGGTGATGGCTTTGTTCATATTACCCGCGAAATCCCCGACGCAGGGGTTTAGTTGGGCAAGGGCTAGTGTGAATTTTTGTGTATTCTGTGTCATGGGGTGGGTTTTTAGCTATATAATCGTATAAAGTAAAGGTTTTTCATTTGCACTCGCCCAAGTTTAGGTTATAGTAACGTTAACGGACGCGATAATAACACCGCGTTTTATCTATTAACAAAAGGAAACCACAATGACCAAACCCTTCATAAAAATCTTAAAACAAACGACCATCGCGGGGGTAATCGCCGCCTTTGGTACAGAAGCCTTCGCTGCCGAGTGGAACGTATCGCTCTGGGGCAAACGCCGTGCTTTTACCGAGCATGTGGAAAAACTGGCGGAACTCGTCAGTGAAAAAACCAATGGCGAATTCACGCTTAATATCAGCTATGGCGGTTTATCGAAAAACCGCGAGAACTTAGATGGAATCTCCATCGGTGCCTTTGAAATGGCGCAATTCTGCGCGGGTTATCACCGCGATAAAAACCCGACCATAACCGTGCTGGAATTGCCGTTTTTGGGCGTGTCATCATTGGAACAAGAACGCGAATTATCGGCGATTTTATATCAACACCCTGCTGTGCAAAAGGATTTGGCACGGTGGAATGCGACCTTGCTGATGCCGTCGCCTCTGCCCCAATATAATCTGGTTGGCGTGGGTGAAGTCCCTGCTAATTTGAGTGATTTTGCTGGTATGAACCTACGGGCTACGGGCGGGATTGGCGCGGCTTTTACGGCTGTTGGGGCTGTGCCGACTTCTATGTCTGCGACCGAAGTGCGCCAAGCCTTGGATAGCGGGGTTGTTCGCGCCGTGTCTTTCGCGCCCCACGCGCATATGTCTTATGGCACGATAGAAAACGCCAAATGGTGGACGACAAACCTGAACCCTGGGACGGTGAATTGTCCGGTTGTGGTGAATACGGACGCGCTGAATGCTTTGCCTGATGCGCATCGTGAGGCGTTGCTGGGGTCTGTGTCCGAATCGCTGGATCACTATATTAATAACTACACAAACAAGACGTTAAAGGCTTGGGGACCAGCGTTGGAAGAGCGTAATATCACCCAAGTTACCTTTAGTGATGCGGAAATTGCCGCGTTCCGTGATGCCGCCGCCGCACCTGCTGCCCAAGATTGGATAGAATCCAATACCGCACGCGGAATTCCTGCGCAAGAGCTGTATGATTTGATAACAGGGATGATAGCTGCTGCAAAATAACCTCGTAAAATAATGGGGCAGGATAAAAGATTATGGCAGGGGTTAGCCTAGTTTATCACGATGACACGCGATTGTCACAGATTGACCGCGTTTTATATCGGGTTGAGATGGCTTTGAGCTTTCTCAGTGGGCTGGCGGTTTTCGCCCTGATGGTGCTGGCGGTTGTGTCCGTCGGCGGGCGTAATTTTTTCAATCAACCCCTGTCTGGCTATGTCGATTGGATTGAGCAAGCGATGCCTTTGATAGCCTTCATGGGTATCGCTTTCGTGCAACGCGATGGTGGGCATATTCGCATGGATATGGTTATCGGGGCGGTGCGTGGGCGAGTCCTCTATGGCTTTGAAATCATAACCACCCTTGCTATGCTGGGGTTTATGGTGCTGATGGTGTGGGGGACTTGGGCGCATTTCCAGCGGAGTATTGATTTATCCGCCCCGTGGTGGAGCAATGATAGCTCTATTGACATAGCCCTGCCCCTGTGGCCTGCGAAACTGCTGGTGCCTGTGGCGTTCAGCGTGTTATCGTTGCGGTTGGCGTTGCAGATTGTTTTGTATGTGCGGGCGTTTTGGCAAAAAAACCCACGTCCCGTTGGCTTGCCTGTGATTTTATCACCTGCCGAAAAAGCGGCGATGCAGAGTCAATCTGTGTTAAAAAACCCCACAGAAACGCGAGGTAAAAATGCAATCCATTGACATAGGTATTGCCGTTTCCATCGGCATGGTTACCCTTATTATTATCGGCATGCGTGTGGCTTTCGCTGCGGGGATAGCTGGTTTAATCGGGCTCGTTTGGATATTCTGGGCAAAGAAAGAATACGGGCTGGATGATTTCGGCTGGGCGGTCGGTATTGCCGTGAAAACCGCTGGGCAAGTGCCGCATTCCAAAATATCTTCCCAAGCGTTAAGCCTGATTCCCATCTTTATCCTTATCGGCTATCTGGCATATTACGCGGGTTTAACCAAGGCGTTGTTTGAGGCAGCCAAACGCTGGATAGCGTGGGTGCCTGGCGGATTAGCCGTTGCCACGGTTTTCGCCACGGCTGGGTTTGCCGCCGTGTCGGGCGCATCGGTTGCCACCTCTGCCGTGTTTGCCCGAATCGCAATACCAGAGATGTTGGCGATAGGCTATGACAAGCGGTTCGCGGCGGGGGTTGTGGCGGCGGGTGGCACCTTGGCTTCGTTAATTCCGCCCTCTGCCATATTGGTGATTTACGCGATTATTGTGGAGCAGGATGTTGGCAAATTATTACTGGCGGGATTTATTCCTGGGGCGTTTTCCGCTTTGATTTATGCGATTTTAATTGTCGCTATGGCTCTGACGATAAAGGGCTTTGGCCCACCGCTTGGCGGGTATAGCTGGCGGGCGCGGTTTGCCTCATTGCCACCCGCCTTGCCAATCGTTTTCGTTGTGCTGGTGATTATTTGTTTTGTTTATAATCCGTTTGGCGATACCGCCTGGGGTACACCGACCGAAGGTGGCGCGATAGGCGCGTTTGTCGTGTTTTGCATTGCCGTGAAAAACGGCATGCGCTGGGCGGAATTAAAGCTGGCATTGCTGGAAACGGCGAAATTATCGGTGATGATTTTCACGATTATCTGGGGAGTTTTGATTTACGTGCGGTTTTTGGGGTTTGCCGATTTGCCGTCGGCTTTTTCCGATTGGATAGTGTCGCTGACCGTATCCCCGATGCTGATTCTGGTGTGTATTTTGCTGTCTTACGCGGTGCTGGGGATGTTTATGGATGCGATAGGGATGCTGGTTTTGACCCTGCCCGTGGTTTATCCTGCGGTTATTGCGTTAAATGGCGGTGAAGCGGTTTCGGCGGCCGATAGTGTGTTTGGCATGTCTGGGGCTATGTGTGCGATTTGGTTCGGTATTTTGGTGGTGAAAATGGCGGAAGTGTGCCTGATTACCCCGCCGATTGGGCTGAATTGTTTCGTAGTCGCGGGGGTGCGCGATGATATAACTGTGCAGGATGTTTTTGTCGGGGTGACCCCGTTTTTTATAGCGGACGCGGTGACTATCGCGTTGCTGGTGGCGTTTCCAGCGATTGTGCTGTGGTTGCCGAGTTTGGTTTGATTGGTAGCGGAGGAGGGACTTGAACCCCCGACACGTGGATTATGATTCCACTGCTCTAACCACCTGAGCTACTCCGCCAATCGTTTGGGTGTTTATAGGGTTTTTGGGGGGGTGTCAAGTGGATTCTTTTATGCGAGATGGGTTAGGGGAAACTATTTTCTTTTTTATTAGCCACTGCTTGTATTCTAATGTTTGGGTAACTTTATCAAGATTTGGCATAGTTCGCGCTGGAGTTATGTTATTGCGCCATAAAAGGCGAAGCAATGCGCTGTATTCTTCTTTAGGAAGAGTGAGCTTTATAAGTCGAGTAGGGTTTTCTATAGCTTGAAAGTCCATTTGAAAATCTTGCCATTCGCCGTCGTTTTTTATAAATTTTTTATCTGCTTCGGTATCTATTATCAATATTCCATCTTGGGCAAAAAGATTGCTTGACCGATTGATGGGGACGGGTATTTTTCTCCAAGAGGTATGAAGTATACTTCGTTCTTTAATTGCCCATATACACAAGTTTCCTTTCTCTGATATTTTTTCAGGTCTTTTTTCAAAAGGATAAGAGGCAGCAAAAAAAGCAGCAAAAAGCGGGTTATAGCTAAAATCTAATAAACGTGTTGGTAATCCGTGGTGTCTGGCTAAAGCCATGATAGGTAGGATGCTATTATTTGACCTGTCTTCAAGATTTTTCTTATAATCAGGGTAAGAAAAAGGAGTATAGTTGCATTCAATACCCAAGTCGTTAGCTGTTTCCACAAACTGTTTAAGCAAATCATATTCGGTTCTTATTTGAGCTCTTAGGTCAAATTCTGATTGTTTAAATTTTGAATCTGGTTTAAATCTTTTCTGTAAAAACAATAAAAAAGGACTCGACAGTTGTTTTCTAAATTTTTTATGCCATTCATCACGAAGAGCACTAGGTAGAATAGACCACTCACTATCCCAATGACCACGAAATATCCAACGAGAACCACGAGGTCTTTGTGACTCATAAGGTGGCAACTCTTTAACTATCATGTTGTCAAAGTTTAATAAGGCATAATAGAAACCCTTTGCCGTTTTGAATCTATATTCATAGCCTTCTAGTGTCTTAATAGTTTTAGGTGATTCCACCTCCACTTTCATTTTATCCACTTTCTCCATCTCGCTCTCCTTTTGGTTTTGTAAAAAATCACTTTACAGCCCATTATTTTTAAATGCAACCCCTCTTTACAATTCCCCAAAAAATAATAATAATCGGCAAAACCCCACAAAAGGAAACCCCACATGACCAAATCCCCCAACCCCCCCCAACCCACGCCCGTGTCGTCATTATCGGCAGGTTTTTTTTGGGGGGTGTCAAGGGGTGGGTATAATCAATACGAAACCTTTTTCACCGCACCTTCGCGGGCGCGAAGTTTTGCCACCAATTCCTCCATCGGTCTGTCGCCCTTTACCCGATTGCAATTTCCACAGAGCAATTGAAAGTTTTCATAATAATCCCCGCCACCTTTGCTTTTGGGGATAATATGGTCAATCTCAAAATTCACCGCATCAAATTGTTTTGCACACCCTTTACACGCACCTTTTTGCGTCTTAAACAATCGCTCTTTTATAGACACAGAGGGTTTTTCAATTTTAATATCGGTGCGGTGCGGTATTTTATCCGTATGGATAAAATCCTTAAACATCCCACCGTCTTCGCTGAGCCTTTGCACCAATAACTCTGCCGCCTGCGCCTCTATATCAATCCCAATCCATTTCCTTTGCAATTGTTGCGCCGCCACGCAAGTTGTCGCACAGCCACAAAACGGGTCAAACACAACATCGCCTTCTTTACTGGACGCGGATATTATCCGTTTCAATAACGCGAGCGGTTTTTGCGTGGGATAGCCCGTGCGTTCCTTTGCCATATTGTTTATCGTGGGAATCCGCCAAACATCATGCATCCGTTTGCCCAAGGGATTCGGTTTATATTTATCTTGATAGGAATCGGGGTTTTTGACAAAATTGCTATCCTCGGCATAAGGCTCCCGCGCCGCGTTTTCATCAAACATAAGTTGGCTTGCGTCCTTGGCATAAAACAAAATGACATCATGTTTGCGAACATAGGCACTGCGAACATTGGAGGTTCCATTGTAATAATGCCAGATTATCTCATTGCGAAATCCGTTTTTTCCAAAGACTTCGTCCAGCACTATTTTAAGATAATGACTGGCGGTTGGGTCAATATGCAAATATAGCCCGCCTGTTTGTTTTAAAATACGGTGCAGTTCAATAATCCGTTGCGTCATATAGGTGATATAGGACATCATCGCCTTGCCATGAACTCGCCCGATGGAATAAATATATTCTATGAGGGCGGGATGGTTATCCAAGGCATTCAAACATTCTGCGTCAACATCGCTCCATGTCCATATATCTTTGAATTCTGCGCCCATAGCTTTACTGCCGATTGGGGCGGAATAGGTGCGTTTGGAATTAAACGGCGGGTCAAGATAAATCAAATCCACGGATTCGCTGTTCATGCCGTTCAGGATATAAAGATTATCCCCCGTATAAAGCGTGTTTTGCATTGCTAATCCTTGTGCGCAGTTTGCGGTATTATACCGATTGATATAGTAAAGGCAACCTTTCTTTACAAATCCTTAAAAATCCGCTAAATTTTTATTAAACCCCACAAAAGGAAACCACCCCCCCATGACTAAACCCACTGAACCAGTTAAAACCCCCCCAACCCACGCCCGTGTCGTCATTATCGGCGGGGGAGTCGTCGGCTGCTCCATCCTCTTCCACCTTGCCAAATTCGGCTGGAAAGACACTATCCTACTGGAAAGAAACGAACTCACCTCAGGGTCATCATGGCACGCGGCTGGGCAAATCCACACGATTTCATCCGACCCTAATATATCCAGACTCCAATCCTACACCATTGATTTGTATAAAGAAATTGAGGAACTATCGGGGCATTCTGTCGGTCTGCACATCACGGGCGGGTTTTATCTGGCATCCACCAAAGACTGGTACGATTACCTGAAACGCGAGCGGTCAAAGGCGCGGTATATGGGGCTGAATCAGGAATTCATCTCACCGAAAGAGGTTGCGCAAAGGCATCCGTTGATTGACCCAAAGCACTATCACGCCGCCCTGTGGGACGACCAAGACGGGGATTTGGATCCCTCTGGCGCGACCTATGCTTTCGCCAAGGCCGCCAAAGTTTTGGGCGCGGATTATTTCACCCACACTCCCGCCCTGCAAACCACGCAACGCACGGACGGCACTTGGGATGTGAAAACGCCAAACGGCGATATTCATGCGGAGATGATTGTGAATTGCGGCGGGCTCTGGGCGCGGGAGGTGGGGGCGATGGCGAACCTATCCATCCCCGTGCAACCGATGGAGCACCATTATTTAATCACCGAGGAAATCCCAGAAGTTGCCGCCGCCAAAACCCGCCTGCCTGCGGGAATTGATTACGAGGCAAACATTTATTTCCGCCAAGAACGCACGGGCATGTTGCTCGGCACCTACGAGCCGACTTCCACTCCGTGGCAATTAAACGGCACGCCGATGGATTTTGGGCATGAGCTATTAAACCCCGATTTGGATAGAATCGCCAGCCGTTTGGAAATGTCGTTTGAGCGGATACCAGCGATTGGAACGGCGGGGATTAAAAACATTATCAACGGACCTTTTACCTTTGGCCCCGATGGTAATCCTATGATTGGACCCGTGCCTGGGATGAAAAATTATTGGGTCGCTGTTGGCGTGATGGCGGGCTTTTGCCAAGGCGGTGGGGTCGGTTTGACTATGGCGGAATGGATAATAGATGGCGAGCCGTCGATTGATGTTTGGGCGATGGATGTCGCGCGGTTTGGCGATTTTGCCAGCCCCGATTGGGGGACGATTAAAAGCTCTGAAAACTACGAGCGGCGGTTTGTTATGACCTTTCCCAATGAAACTCTGCCCAAGGGGCGCAAGCAGAAAACCACTGCTTTGTATGACCGTTTGATGGCAAAGGGCGCGGTGATGGGGCAGGGCTTTGGTTTGGAAAATGTGCTGTGGTTTGGCGATGGGGCGGAGGATGCCTATGAAACTCCGACTTTTGAACGCAACCGCAGTTTTGATTATGTCGCGCGGGAGGTGAATGCCGTGCGCAGTGGCGTTGGCGCGATTGAAATTGCCAATTTTGCCAAGCATGAATTTCGCGGGGCGGGGGCGCGTGCCGCCTTGGATTATTTATTAGGCGCGCGAGTGCCAAAGGTCGGGCGGTTAATGTTAAGCCCGATGCTGACGCATGCAGGGCGGCTTTATGGTGATGTGACCGTTGCGTGTTTGGCTGAGGATTATTTTATGGTGCTGGGTTCTGGTGCTATGCAAGAGGCGCACCGCCGTTGGTTTGAACAAAACTTGCCTGCCGATGTCGCGTATAATAATGCGTCCGATGACTGGCACGGGGTGGCGTTAAGCGGTCCGAAGTCTCGCGCGGTTTTGGCGGGTTTGACCCGCAAGGATGTATCGGCAGAGGCGTTTAAATTCCGCGATATTTGCCAAACCTATGTTGGCGGAGTCCCGGTTATTCTGGCACGGATAAGCTTTTCTGGCGAATTGGGGTATGAGATTTATTGCAAGCCCATCTATTTGCTCCGTCTGGCAGAGGCGTTGGAGGATGCGGACGCGGATTTGGTTTGGTACGGGGCGCGGGCGTTAATGTCCTTGCGGTTGGAAAAATCGTGGGGTGCGTGGGGGCTGGATTACCGCCCTGATTTCACGGCGGCGGAATCTGGGCTGGATATGTTTATTGATTGGAACAAGGATTTTATCGGCAAAACCCCCGCCTTGGCAGAGCGCAAATCTGGGCCGAAACGCAAGATGGTTGGGCTGGTTATTGACGTGGAGGGTGTGGATGTCTCCAATGACGAAGCGATTTTGAAAGACGGGGTGGCGATTGGCTATGTGTCCTCTGGCGGCTATGCCCATTATGTGAAAAAGTCGATGGCTTTGGGTTATGTTCCTGTGGAGCATGCGGTTGCGGGAACGCGGGTGCAGGTGGAAATCTTGGGGCAGATGTATCAGGCAGAGATTATCGGTGCGCCACTTTATGATGCGAATGGGGCGAATATGCGGGGTTAGTTATTAGTTATTAGTGATTAGTTATTAGTGATTAGTGATTGGTTATTAAGAATTGTGGGTTCGTTATTTGGGATTAGGGATAGAGGTTTTTTGTTGCGCCCTCACTTCGGGGCAAGCCCCTGCGTTCGGTCGCCCACCCGCCCACCCCTCCTGCGGAGAGCTGGACGGGTTATTTTAGTGGGGGTTTGGTTCAGCGTCTTGTATATAGTCTAAATAAATTTAGAACAAACCTATCACCACTTCCTAAGTATTCTAAACAAATAATCCAATTTATAGTCTTGTTATTCCAGATAGTAAATTTATAGAAAAAATATAGTCTTGAAACCCAAGGGCTTTTGGCATGCCCTGCTCACAGAGCAGGGCTACGCACAAAAGACCCCGCTGGTCGGCATTCGCGCAAGCGATGACGAAGATCCGAAGGGCTAAAAAACTAATAACTAATAACTAACAACTAACAACTATTTAATCACCCTCTCTGGTCCCAACAGCGTATCGGGCAGAAAGGTTGATATTTGCGGCACATAAGTAACAATAATTAAAAACAAAAACATAATCCCCAAGAACGGCAAAGCCGCCCGCACAACGGCAATCATAGACATCCCCGCCACGCCAGAAGTCACAAATAAATTCAATCCCACGGGCGGGGTCAGCATGCCTATTTCCATATTCACCACCATAATAATGCCCAGATGAATCGGGTCTATGCCCAGCTCTATCGCTATCGGAAAAACCAATGGTGCGACAATAACCAGCAGACCTGACGGCTCCATAAACTGCCCGCCAATCAGCAAAATCACATTCACCACAATTAAAAACATCACGGGACCAAAGCCATAGGCAAGCATTGTTTCGGTGATTTGCTGGGGTAATCGCTCCTCTGTAATCACGTGTTTTAATAGCAACGCATTGGCAATCACAAACATCAGCATAATAATTAATTTGCCCGCGTCCAGCATAGTCGCGCGGACTTGCGGATGCCAAAACGCGGTTATCAGGGCGGCTGGATTTTGCAGTAAAGTTTGCCTTTCCCCGCCGTCTTTGCCCGCCAGTGGTCCAATATCGCGATAAATAAAACACGCCACGATAAAGGCATAAACCGAGGCAACGGCGGCCGCTTCCGTAGGTGTGAAAATCCCATAAGTCAGCCCAGGAATACCATAAATCCCCACCATAATAATAACAATCAGCATCAATCCCCAAAAGGCTTCGCGGAACGAATCGCCGATTTCACGCCAGCCTTTCCACGCTTGGGCGGGCATGTTTTTATATCGTGCCATGATATAAATCCCAATCATCAGCATCAAACCAGCCAGCAAGCCGGGCAAAACCCCCGCCATAAACATCCGCCCAACCGACACATTCACCGTGGCCGCATAGACTACCATAACGATGGACGGCGGGATCAATATCCCCAGAGTGCCAGCGTTGCAAATCACCCCCGCGGCGAATTCTTTGCTATACCCCGCTTGGCGCATCGCGCCGATAACGATGGTGCCGATGGCGACGACGGTGGCGGGGGACGACCCCGAAAGGGCAGCAAACATCATACACGCCAAAACCGAGGCTATCGCCAATCCGCCACGTAAATGCCCAACCAGCGCAATGGAAAAACGGATGATTCGTTGCGCCGTTCCGCCCGCCGACATAAACGCGGATGCCAAAATAAAAAACGGAATTGCCAGCAAAAGCGGGTGTCCTTGGAAGGCTTCAAACAGGCTCTGCGCGATGGTCGCGGTGGAGCTATCCGAATAAATCAGCAGGAATATCATGGACGATAGCCCAAGGGAAATCGCAATCGGCACCCCCGCCATCATTAAAATAATAATAGACATAAATAATAAAAATATATCCATGGGTTAAGTCTTTTTCGTATTTTTAGGGGTGGGTGTGGGTGTCATTGTGGGCGCGTCTTCCAGCTCGTGATTGACAATAACCATCTGCAATCGCCCCTGCCATATTGCCACACCCGCTTGGCAAAACCGAAACAGCAAAAGCACGGCGGCGATGGGCAGGGCGATATAAGGCACGGCTTTGGGCATGCGTTCATAGGGCTCTCCTCCGTTCAAAAGAACCTCCAACCAGCGCATAAAAAACGGAATAGGAATGTCGTTGGTTTCATACCAGCCATAGCCGCGAAAGTTATCGGTAAATCCCGTCGGCATCCAGCGTCCCGTCGTCGGGGGTAAGTTGGCAAAGGGCGCCCAATAATCCCACCCGCCCTTTAATAAAAGCGCGGAATAAAGAATACAGGCAATCACGGCAAACAGCCCCACGCGGCGTTTCATCGCGGGCGGTAAATAATTAATCAAGGCATCCACACCCAGATGAGATGATTTTTTCACGGCAAAGGACGCACCGATAAGCACCATCCATGCGAACATAAAAACGCTGATTTCCAACGCCCAAAATATATTACTATTAAAAACAAAACGAGCAATGACATTGGCGAAAGTCATAATCGTCATCATGCCCAAAAGGAAAACAATCATCGTTGTTTCAATGGATTCAACCCATGGTTCAACCTTGTGGTTAAGCCATGTTTTAATCGCTGATGATTTATTATTTTGTGTCATAATGTTTTGCCAAAATCCCCCACCCCGCCCGTATAAAATAGGCGGCGGGATGGGAGTTTTACAGAAAAGCTTTACAGAAAGTTTTTACAACCCCGCATTAATTTCCTGTGCGGCCTTGATATTTTCCACCCCAACATCGGCTTCAAACTGTTTCCAAACGGGGCGCATAGCATCCACCCAAACCTCGCGTTGCGCGGGGGTAAGGGTGCGGACAACACCGCCATTGGCTATGATAGACTGCTTTGCCTGCTCATTCACCTTGGTTGATTCTTTGTTACGGGTATCAGTAACCTCTTGCATAATTTGCAAGAATTGCGTGCGAACGGCGGGCTCTAAACTATCCAGCCAATCCACGCTGGTAACCAACAAATAATCCAAAATCCCATGGTCGGTTTGGGTTATACCGTCCTGAACTTCGGAATATTTTTGCCCAAAGATATTAGACCAAGTGTTTTCCTGTCCGTCAACCACGCCTTGTTGCAACGCGCCATAAACTTCGGCAAAAGCCATCTTTTGCGGACTGCCACCAATGGCCGCCATTTGCGCCGCCAAAACGTCAGAAGTTTGCACGCGGAATTTCAATCCGCTTGCGTCCGAGGGCGCGATAAGCGGCACATTCGCCGACATTTGTTTCATGCCGTTGTGCCAATATCCCAGCCCCTGAAGCCCGCGTGTCTGCATACTATCCAGCATAGCCTGTCCGTTCGCGGAGGCTTGGAAAGCCTCAACCGCTTCGATGTTTTTAAACATAAAGGGCAAATCAAAAATGCGAAATTGTTTGGTGAATTTTTCAAATTTGGATAGGGACGGGGCGGCCAGTTGTAAATCGCCCTGCAACATTGCTTCCAGTGCTTTATCATCGTTGTAAAGGGATGAATTGGGGAAGACTTCCATGCAAGCCGTACCGTTCATTTCCGCATTCACTCGCTCTGCCAGTAAGGCGGCAGCGATGCCTTTGGGGTGTTTGTCGGTGTTCGTCACATGGCTGAATTTAATGACGATTTCGCCTGTTTCACAACTGGCAAAGCCCGCGCTGGGCAGGGCAATTGCGGTGGCGGCAATGGCCGCGTATTTTAATAGATGGTTCATTTTGGGGTCTCTCCTTCAATCGGTTTTTGTAATACAATTATGGCAACGCGGGGATAAAAACCAAAGCCCTGTGTGCCGTGTTTGAACAGGCTAGGGTGTTATGACGGGGGAGTCAAGGGGTTTTTTATACCTAATCACAAAAAGTTTATCACTAATCGCCCCCTCCTACCCCCTAATACCCAAAACCCGCCCTTGACTCATTCTTAACAATCCGCGATTACCCGCCGATTACCCCCGTTATCCCCCGATTACCACTGTCTGGATAAACAAAACAACCCGCCACTATAAACCTGCAAGCAGTTAATTTTCTGCACCGTATTGATATTTTCCGCCCCAACATCATCTTCAAACTGCGTCCAAACGGGGCGCATAGCCTTGACCCAAACCGCCCGTTCGGCAAAGCTGAGCTGACGCACAACCCCGCCACTGTCTATGATGGCTTGCTTGGCTTTTTCATTCAGCGCGGTTGCCTCTGTATTGCGGGTTTCGGTGACCTCTTTTAATATCTGTAAAAACTGCTCACGAATTTCGGGGTCTAAGCCATCCAGCCAATCCACGCTGGCCACCACAAGATAATCCAAAACCCCGTGGTCGGTTTCGGTTATACCGTCTTGAACTTCATAAAACTTCTGCCCATAAATGTTTGACCAAGTGTTTTCCTGCGCATCAACCTCACCGCGTTCCAACGCGCCATAAACCTCTGCAAGGGCGGTTTTTTGCGCAGTACCGCCGATAGCCATCATTTGCGCGACCAAAACATCAGAGGGTTGCACGCGGAACTTTAACCCCTCCGCGTCTGAGGGTTTAATAATCGGCACATTCGCCGACATTTGTTTTAATCCATTGTGCCAATACGCCAAACCTTGCAAGCCACTATCGCGCATTCCATCCAGCATAGCCAAACCCTCTGGGCTCTGCTGAAAGGTATCCACGGCTTGGATATCTTGGAACATAAAGGGCAAATCAAAAATGCGGAATTGTTTGGTGTAGGCTTCAAATTTGGACAGAGTCGGGGCGGCCAGTTGCAAATCACCCCGCAACATTGCCTCCAATGCTTTTTCATCGTTGTAAAGCGAGGAATTGGCGAAAACCTCCATACAAGCCTTGCCCTGCATTTCGATATTCACACGCAAGGCCAGCAGGGCGGCGGCGATACCTTTGGGATGCCCTGCGGTATTGACAACATGGCTGAATTTAATCACCTCTTCACCATCATCACATTTGGCAAAGCCAGCACTGGGCAGGGCAATCATTGCGGCGATAACCGCGTATTTTAATAATTTTTTCATTTTCATCTCTCTTCTGTTTTCATCTCTCTTTTGTGTTTGTGCATGTGGGCGATTTTAGTATATTGGCAAAGAATGTCAAGCATTATAGACTCACAATAATGACACTGCCTTTTCCCTAAAACCAATTCTTAGCCATATTCGCCCATGCCTTTTCTTGGGCAGTTTCTTCTTCTATTTGCTTTTTGCCTTTCACCTTTTTGCGCGGTGTTTCACTGGGGTCTAGCCATTTATTGACGACATTCTTTTCTTCATTCCTGACATGCTGACGTAGGGGTTTTTTCGGCATAACCGATGCGTAATATGGTCTCTTCGTAATAATAGGCGCAGATTTTTGCGTCATGGAATACAGCCCGTAAAGCCCGCTTGCCGTTAATAAGGTGGTCATATACATAAAATAAGCATCCGCGCCAAAGGTTGTTATCAGCCAGCCCAGAATCACAGAGCCTGCAATCGCGCCACACCCGTTCATAAAACCCAAAGCCCCGCAAGCCCCTGCCATCTCCTCATTCTCTAAAAAATCGTTGGTATAGGCATTGTAAAGCATATAGAGCGGATTCACCGTCGCGCCAAAAATAAAGGCAACGATTGACAGCAAAATAATATCGTTGCCAATAAACGCGCCAAAGCCACAGGCTATCGCGCCAATAAAAACGGTAATGACAATTAACAACCGCCGATTCATCCTATCGGATAGCCAGCCCATTGGATATTGCATAATCAAACTACCAGCAAATAACGCGCCGATAAAAATACCTATATGGTCAAAGGATAATCCTTTTTGCATGCCATAAACCGCAGGCAAGCCGTATATGCCAGCAAACATCCCGCCCATTAAAAACACACCGCCCGCGGCAAAAGGTGTGATTTGCCACAGGCGCGATATTGTCATCGGTTTTGTTTCTTCAAACTTGGGCGCGGGCGCGGGTGATAGCACCAACATGACAAGGGCAAGCGACATAAAGGAGGCGCCAAGGATAAACAGCCCATAACCCTCTGGCACGGCGAACCTTAACATCCCTTGCGATATCATATATCCCAGCAGTTGCGCCACCAGATAAATTGACAGGGCTTGCCCGCGTGTTTCATTGGTCGTGGCGTTGTTTAACCAGCCTTCTGCCACAATAAAACTGCCAACAATACACATCCCAATAGTCATCCGCAGAACAAACCAAAGCGGTTGATAGGGAAAAATCACGAACATCAGAAAGGCAGCCGAACAGAGCGAGGCATAGGCGGCAAAAACCCGCACATGCCCAACGCGGCGAATCAATGTGGGCGTGATACGCGCGGCGATAAGATAACCGATGAAATAGCCCGATAGAATGAGGGACATGGCAAACGGGCTAAACCCCACTATTGAGCCACGCACCCCGACAATCGTCCCTTGCATGCCATTGCCAAGCATCAGCAATAACATGCCCAAAAATAATGGCCAGAAACTTCGTATGATATTTAACATTTGTTTTTCCTTATGCCTCTTTCACGGGAACACCCGCCCCGCGAATGATATGATACAGGGTGAAAACCGCAATCAATCCCATCAAACTAGCGATATAAATAAAATAGGCATCCGCCCCATAAAGTGTCATAAACGCGCCGACAACCATCGTGCCTATAATCGCGCCTATCGCGTTGATTAAACCCAACAGGGGAAAGGCGGAGTTCATCACATCCTCGCCCAAAATATTTTTATTATGCGCCAGATAAAGTGAATATAACGGACTGACCGTCCCAGCAAACACAATCCCAACAGATGCCAGTAAAATAATATCGTTACCGATGAATGTGCCAAACCAGCATACTCCTGCGCCAATCGCCGTGATTGCCACAATCAACCATCGTTTATCCATCTTAGTCGCCAACCAGCCTATCGGGTATTGTCCCATTACAGCGCCGATATAAACGGCAGAGATAAAAATAGCCAAATGGGCAATGGACAATCCCTTTTGCAAGCCAAAAATAACCGCCATAGTAAATAGGGTGGAAACCAGTCCGCCGCGTAGGAAAATACCAACTGTGCCTAGGGGTGCGATCTTCATCAAGTCACCCAGATCCATCCGTTTTGGGCTACGCAAACCGTCTTCGGGTCGGAATATCGCCACCGCCCCCATCGGCGTGACATCAACAAATTTTATTTGATGTTTTTTATCCTTGCCATCCCCCATGGAGGTTGATCCCATTGATAGCATCATTGGAACAAACGCCACGGACAGAATGATAGAGCCTGCCAGAAACAGCACAAACTCATCTGCCGTGGTCACGTTCAGCATGCTTATCGCTATCACAACCCCCATCATCTGCATAAACAAATAGATGAAGATTATCTGGTTGGTTGTTACGGCAGTCGCTACCATATTCACGCGACCCACCACCACAAACAAACAACCCGAATAGCAAAATCCGGAAATAACCCGCAGGATAACCCACGCGGGGATAGTTGGCAAAACTGAGTAAAGCAAAAAAATCACAGAAGCGATAGAGGCAAGGGCGGCAAAAACCCGTATTCGCCCAACCTGCACTATCAATTCAGGTATAAAACGCCCGCCTAAAGCATAGCCTAGATAAAATGCCGCATGGGTCAGGGATAGGCTAAAGGGGCTGAACCCCTCTGCCGTGCCACGCACACCTACCAATGTCGTCAGCAACCCCGCGCCAATCGCCGCCAGCACAATAGCCAAGAATAAAGCCCAAGATGTCCGTAATACAGATAACATGTATTAGTCCTTTATTATTCACAAAATAGTGTTTTTATAAAATTTTAATGTGTTTAGGAGGTTTTTTTACCTTTTACAAGGCGTAAAATACGACATAATGTTGCAATTATGTGGTGATTTTAGCGATTAACGCTAAAAGGTGGATACCAATAGGACACCCCCGCCGTTTGTTTATCAATAATAACGAAATTATCGGCAAAAACCCGATGCCACGGACCCCAATCGCCATTCGGCCATTGCACGCGAACCTCTGCCCGCTCTGCCACACCCAGCCCAAAATGGATAAACCCAAGTTGCCCCGAAGCATGCCCACCCCCGCTCTGCACTCTGTGCATTTGCGTTAGATTGCCAGTCTTCACGGCTATCCTTGCGCCAATGGCGGCGGGATTAACCGCCCCGTTTTGCAATTCCACCGCCAGAAAATTACCCAAATCGGCGTTGCCCGACTCCGCGTTGCCCGACTGCGTTTCACGCCCAAGATTGCGAAATAAACTGATGGATTCACGGCGATTAACCACCAGCAAATCCAAGCGACCATCGGCGTTAAAATCAGAAACCACCGCGCCACGTCCGCGTTTTGGCAGGGCGATACCCGCGGCCTCCCCCACCTCGACAAACTGCCCGTCCAACCCCCCCAATAACAGATTATCCGGGTCGTATTCGGCAAAATCCGGCATTTGTTCGACATTGCCCTTGGCTATAAACAAATCCAACCTCGCGTCATTGTTAAAATCGGCAAACTGCGTGTGCCAACCAGTGGAGGGCTTGCTATCATCGCCGACATAGGGACGGTGGGCTGTTGTTTTGCTCTCAAACGCGATATCGCGGTAGAGCGGGGCGGCCGCGTCGCGGTCTTCATCCAGTTGTTGCAACATGGTATCGCCCATGGAGGACAGAGCGTATTCGGGGCGACCATCGCCGTTCAAATCCGCTTCTGCTATCCCCATTCCCCAGATAACCAGTTTTTGCCAGCCGTCTTTCGCCTGATAGAGGCGGGGCGGGGTGTTTGGCGTGATGTGCCAAAGTTGCTCCTGCCCGTTAATGTGATATTGGCGGTCGTTCGTGATGCGCAAATCAAACTGCCCTTGATTATCCCAATCGGTGAAAAGCATGGATAAGGCGCAAAAGCCGGGATGTAGGGCGGTCGGGTTGCTATAATCGGGGGTTGTGGTGTTTGCAGGTCGCATCAGCACATTATCCTCGCAAGTTCCCCAAGGGGTATCGGCGGCGAATCTGTCAATATAATTGGCAAAGGCAAGGGTTGGGAATTTCGCCTCGCCCTCCCATATCGCGGAAAACCCCGTGCTCCACTGGTTGCCTCCATCAAAGCCAAAAGTCGCATTGGCGGGGGCAAACTGGCAATCGCCCAGCCCGCGATATAACAGGTTTTCACCCACCCGCAGAATAACCAAATCAATATGGTTGTCGGTGTCAATATGTATCGGGTAGGCGCCCGTGGTATTAAGGATTTCATCGGCAAAGGTTTTTTGGGTAAAACGGATTTCCCCGCCCTGTTTGGATTGATTAACATAGAGCCCCGCAGGGTTCGTTCCCCCCGCGATAAAAACATCCGCCAAGCGGTCGTTATTGCAATCAAAACTGGCCGCACCCCCGCCGACATAGTATTCAAAATCGCCGTCATAGACGTGGGTTATTCCGCCCGCCTCCGCCTGTTCGGTGAATTGGGGAATATCGCTAGCGATGGCGGGGTGTGTGAAAACAAGCCCCATAAAAAGCCCCATAAAAAGAAAAACTAATGCTCTTATCATGGCGCGTCCTCTATCCGTAATGTTTTCAAAAACGCAATAATATCGGATTGCACATCCGCGCCAGCCTTGATAAACGCATCCCGCGCCGCCCGCCCCGCACCGCCGTGCGCACCGATAATCTCCGCCAGAGTCGTAAAGTCATTCCTATGCCCATAGGGAGGCGTTGATGCCACGCCCCACAGCTCTGCCGTGATGAAATAATCGCGCCCGACAAACCGTTGCGATAGCAATTCATTGCCCAATAAATTCACCTGCTGGTCGGTCATTTTATGGCGTTTCAAATCGCCAAACAAAGGTATCAGAATCGCCCCAGTTTCATCACGGGGTAGTCCCCGCGCCCATTCCAGCAGAGCCAAATCGTAAATCGCAGGGGTCGCCACATCGCGGGTATTGAGCGTCCCCGCAGCATCATAAGGTCCAGGGTCAGCAAAGCCCAAATCACGCAAGGGCAGGGACATTTTATGGCAACTGGTGCAACCCAAATCGTTAAAATACCCGCGCCCTCGCGCTGCCGCTGCCCGCCAATTCGCATCATCTGGTTGCTGGATTATCGGCGGAGGCAACCCCGCTTGCCACGCCACCAATGCGGATATATCCCCCGCCAGCAGTTCGTCCGCCACCCCGTCTTCATCAAAATCAGCCTCGCCCGTCCAACGTTCGCCAAACCGTTCCTCTGCCTGCATGCCATGGTGATGGTTCATCGCGTTAATGGTGAATTGACGCAGGGAGGTCATAACCCCCTTTTGCGAAAACGGGCGGATGATTAAATCGGTATCCACCCCGTCTATTTCGGATAAATCAACGAGCCCATCGGGGGTTGCCGTGATGAAACCATAACGGATGTTTTTCGTTTGCAACGCCACGCGAACGGGGGTTTGTTGCGTTCGTGCGGTTTGTAAGGCTTGGGCGCGTTGGGCGGTTAAATCCGCGCTCATCTCCCGCGCCAGCAGTTCAATCAGCCCCGCCCCGAACAGGTGGTTCGTGCCGCGTTCGTTAGAGAATTCTGGGTTTGTCGTGTCAAAATCGTGGTTTTTAAACCCTTCAGAGACAAAAACATTGGTCACGAAATCCCCCGCTCCGCCTATGAATGGTAGATTGTGGCAAGAGCTACAAGCCGCCGCGTCTGGCCCCGATATCCGCTGGTGGCTGAATCGTGCGGGGGTGCGGGTTTTTGTTGGGATTATGGCTTGGGTGGCGCGGGGGCGACCTGCTCCGTCATATCGAGTGAAGGGGGCGGTGAAGAGGATTTCCCCTGTGTCGCGTAGGGTTTCAAGGGCTGTCGCGTCCAGAGTGCCACTGGGAATCGGTGTTTTGCCGAGGGCAGGGGTGATTTCGTCCCACAAGTTTATTTGTGAGTTTTGCCCCTGTACTGGCAAGGGGAGTCCAAAACAAAGAAAGCAAAATAAAATGGGGGCAGTCAATTTCATAAACCGCTTATGCCCCGCTTGGCGAAAAAATGCAAGTTTAATGAATAACTCATCATTCGCACCTAATCACAAAAAGTTTATCACTAAACGCACCCTTCTACCCCCTAATACCCAAAACCCGCCCTTGACTCATTCTTAACAATCCGTTTATGTTATGGTTATCTGTGGCAAATTCCTTGCCACAGTGCGACAAATTGTCACAGGGTGCTTTGTATTATGCTTTGCATTCGTATTTAAAAATTGGAGACTCAATAATGAATAAACTTTTAACACTGACAATCGCGGGTGTTTTCACAACACTGGCTTTTGCCACAACCGCCCTTGCTGAGGGCAAAACCATCGGCGTATCATGGTCTAACTTTCAAGAGGAACGTTGGAAAACCGACGAAGCCGCAATGAAAGCCGCCATTGAAGCAAACGGCAACACCTATATTTCCGCCGATGCGCAATTATCCGCCGCCAAACAGCTGACGGATATAGAAAGCCTTATCGCGCAGGGTGCGGACGCTCTGGTTATCCTATCTGTGGATAGCGGTGCGATTGGCGCGGCCGTTGATGCTGCCACTGCCGAAGGCATTCCCGTTGTTGGGTATGACCGCCTGATCGAAGACGATCGCGCGTTCTATCTGACCTTTGATAACAAAGAAGTCGGCCGCGTTATTGCGCGGTCTATCGTTGCGGTTCAACCGAGCGGTAACTATGCGATTATCAAAGGCGACAAAGGCGATCCAAACGCGTTGTTCCTTTTGGAAGGCATGATGGACGTGATTGGCGACGCTGTTGCTTCTGGTAAAATCAAAATCGTGGGCGAGGCCTTTACCGATGGTTGGAAACCCGATAATGCCCAGAAGAATATGGAGCAAATCCTGACCGCGAATAACAACAACGTTGATGCTGTTCTGGCTGAAAACGATGGCATGGCTGGGGGCGCGATTGCTGCCTTGGCGGCTCAAGGGATGAATATCCCCGTATCGGGGCAGGATGGCGACCACGCTGGACTGAACCGCGTTGCTCGTGGCACGCAGAATACTTCCGTTTGGAAAGATTCGCGGCAGTTGGGTATGGCGGCTGGCACGATTGCCTCGCATTTGGCTGACGGAGTGGCGATGAACGCTATCCCTAACGCAGTGAAATGGTCTGGTGGCGCGAAAGGCGTGACGATGAATGCTATTTTCCTCGCGCCCACGCCGATTGATAAAAGCAACCTTTCTATCGTCATTGACGCGGGTCATATCACTAAGGCGAAAGTCTGTGAAGGCGCGGTTGCTGGCGTTGATGGATGCTAGTGTTTTACACATTTTGATAAAAATAAGCCGCGCTGTTTGTGAAAGTGGCGCGGTTTTTTAAGATTTTTTTATAGGGGATAAGCCAATGACAGACACAGATAAACCCCAAGCTCATGGGGCGGATAAGGTTGAAAACCCGTCCGTTTTCGCACGGTTCTTACACGCGACAGAGATTGATGCACGGCTTTTAGGTATGATTGGCGCGTTGCTGCTGATTTGGATTGGCTTTCATTTATACGGGCAGATTTTCAACGGCTACGGCGCGTTCCTCACCCCGCGTAATTTGTGGAATTTATCGGTGCAAACCGCATCAATAGCCGTTATGGCTACGGGTATGGTGCTGGTTATTGTCACCCGTCATATTGATTTATCCGTGGGCTCTATCCTTGGGCTTTGCGCCACGGCTATGGCGATTTTGCAGGTTTGGATATTACCGCAATTTCTGGGGCTTGGGCATCCGATGATTTGGATTATTGCGGTTCTGGCGGGGCTTGGGGTCGGCTGTATTATCGGCGGGTTTCATGGCTATTTAATCGCCTATCTTGGCGTGCCTGCCTTTATTGTTACCTTGGGCGGACTGCTAGTTTGGCGCGGGGCTGCGTTTTTATTAACGAGTGGTGAGACGATTTCCCCCGTTGATGTGACCTTTGCCAAACTGGGTGGCGGTCCTTATGGCGCGGTCGGTGCGCTGGGCAGTTGGATTGTCGGGCTGATAGCCTGCGCCGCCGTGATATTGTTTTTATATCGTGGGCGGGTGACTCGTGCGCGGTTTGAATTCCCCCAACGCCCAATTTGGGCAGAGACGTTTTTGGGCGTAGTCGGGTGTGGCATTATTTTGGCGTTTGTTACGCTGGTGAATTCCTATCCTTGGCCAAAAGGCATCGTGAAAAACTATGTCGCGCAAAACAATATAGACACCCCGATTGACCAGATTTTCATCAGTCATGGTTTTGCTATTCCCGTTTTAATTATGCTAGGCGTTGGTGTGGTGATGACCTTTTTAACCACGCGGACGCGGTTTGGTCGCTATGTCTTTGCCATTGGTGGCAATCCAGAGGCAGCGGAATTGGCGGGTATTAACACCCGTTGGATTACCGTGAAAATATTTGCGCTGATGGGCATGCTCTGTGCGCTTTCGGCGGTGATTTCCAGTGCGCGATTGAACTCTGCAACGAATAATCTGGGGACGTTGGATGAGCTGTATGTGATAGCCGCCGCCGTCATTGGTGGGACATCTTTTGCTGGCGGTATTGGCACGATTTATGGGGCGATACTGGGGGCTATGGTGATGCAATCCCTGCAAACAGGGATGGTATTGGTTGGGTTTGACGCGGCGATTCAGCAAATCGTTGTTGGTTTTGTTTTGGTTATGGCGGTGTGGATTGACACAGTTTATCGCCGTCGCGCCCGTTAGGAGGATAAGAAAATGAATACACAAACGAATAAAGAAGGGCAAACGCCACTGGTTGCTCTGCATGATATTTCCATTGCTTTTGGCGGGATAAAGGCGGTGGATCGCGCCAGTTTGGATTTATATCCGGGCGAGGTTATGGCTATTTTGGGGCATAACGGCGCGGGCAAATCCACTTTGATTAAGATTTTATCGGGGGCCTATCCGCGTGAGTCTGGGCAGATTTTTGTCAAAGGGGAAGAGGCGCAGATTGCCAATCCCCGTGATGCCAAGGGCTATGGTATTGAAACGATTTATCAAACCTTGGCTTTGGCGGATAATGTCGATGCGGCGGCGAATTTGTATTTGGGGCGAGAGATATTAACGCGGTTTGGGACGCTGGACGATACGGCTATGGAGGCGAGCGCGCGGGAGGTTATGGGGCGATTAAACCCCAATTTCCAAAGGTTTAAAGAGCCAGTTAATAAATTGTCAGGCGGGCAAAGGCAATCCGTGGCGATTGCTCGTGCGATTTTGTTTAATGCGCAGATTTTGATTATGGATGAGCCGACGGCGGCTCTAGGTCCGCAAGAGACGGAACAGGTGGGTCAATTAATCCATCGTTTGAAAAAGAATGGGATTGGGATATTTTTGATTAGCCATGATATAGAGGATGTGTTTAGCCTGGCCGACCGTGTTGCCGTGATGAAAAATGGGAAGATGGTGGGGTATGCTCGGACGGATGATGTGACGAAGGATGATGTTTTGGGGATGATTATTTTGGGGAAATGCCCCAAGGGCGCGGTTGCTGGACCTGGGGCTGTTAGTGATTAACGATTAGTGATTAATGATTAATGATTAGTGGTGGCTTTTGTGCATATAGAGCTTTGCTCGCGCAAAGCCCATACACAAAAGCCTTTGGTTATGTTTGGCAAATCCTTTTTAAATAACAATAACCATTAGTCATGGTAGCACGGAGGTCGCGCGAACCCGAAGGGTGTGCGTCTTGGTTGTTAGGATAATAGGGATTTGCTTCACTAGCGACTCTAAAATACACTGACTCAGTACAACCGATAAGCTGACGCGCACCCGTGGGGGTGAGGGTGCGCGCGACCGCCCCCCTGCGGGCACGCCCGCTAAAATTAGGAAACAAGGCGGTCGGTTTCCTAGAATTATAGATTGTCCTAGATTAACTATTACCGATTCTGCCCTTGCGGGTCTTCGTCATTGCTACGCAATGCCGACCAGTCAAGAAGCGGCAGAAAAAAATCACTAATCACTAATCACTAATCACTAATCACTAATCATTAATCGTTAATCATTCATCGTTAAATTTGCCGCCCCTATCAACCCTAACTGCGGATTGCGATAATGATACAACGGGCAGGATTGGCGCAATCCAGTAAATCGCCCACCCGCATGAAACATATCAATAAAATCGCGATTAAACAGCCACGCATTATGCTCTAACACCCCCCCGCACAAAAACACCCCGCCTTGCGCCTTAAAAGTAACTGCCAAATCGCCGCAAACCACGGCAAGATGCGTGCGGAATATCCGTGCCAAGGCAACCGCGTTTTCATCCGTCCCTGCCTGTGCCGCCGTCAAAATCTCTGGCGCGGTGCGCAACACCGCCCCATCCCCGCTGACCTTGCAAATCGCGCGATATAACACGGGAATACCCGTGCCGCTGAGCACGGCTTCCGCCTCCACACACAAGGCACGGTTGTGAAACCGAACCTCTGGCCACAGCTTACATAAGGCGGTGAAAACCGCAACATCATGCTCGTTATGGGGGGTGAGGGCGCGATGCCCACCTTCGCCCGAAATCGCGCACCAGCGCGAAGCCTCGCCCGAAGCCCCGCCCATTGACGCATCAATCAGTGCACCCACACCCAAGCCCGTGCCTACCCCGCAAATAACCCGCGTGCCGTATGAAATATCATTGCCCGTCTGGGCAGAAATAACCGATACATCGCTGGATTTAACGGTTGCCAAAGCCCACCCCGCGGCCTCAAAATCATTGATAAACCGCGCACCGTCCTTGCACAACGCGTTAATATCAGCCATGCGGATTTCTTGGCGGGCGTTGGTTAATCGCGCCCTATCGGGCTCTATCAACCCCGCGATGGCTAGGCTGGCACGGCGTGGCTGGTCGGCAAATCCGCCGATATAGCCCGCCAGAACGTCAATCAAAGCCGTCTTTCCCTTACTGGCAAAAGACTGCACGTGGCGGATTTCCCCATCAATCAAGGATGCCACGCGAATATGCGTGCCACCAATATCTGCGATTAAATCCCAATCCATGGAAAAACTTTCTTTGCTTCGCCAGCTTTCAAAGTTTCAAAAGCCCAAAATCCTCAAACACTTGGTCATAAACCGCACGTTTGAACGGCACGATACGCGTCAATACATCCGCCGCCGCCATCCATTGCCAATTTGAAAACTCAGGGCAATCGGTTTGGATATTTATCGCGCTATCGGCCCCGGTAAATTGCATCAAATACCACATTTGTTTCTGCCCGCGATAGCGACCATTCCACAATTTAGGCACCAAATCGGCGGGCAAATCATAGCACAACCAATCGCTGGTTTGCCCGATAATAACCACATCATGCTGGGTTACAGAGGTTTCCTCCGCCAATTCGCGTAAAGCCGCGACACGGGGAGCCTCCCCATCCTCAATCCCGCCTTGGGGCATTTGCCAAGCCTGCGCCGCACCCTCCCCCGCGTCCAGTCGTTGGGCGACAAAAATCAAACCGTCCTGATTGCACAGAACAATTCCAACGCATGGGCGATACGGCAGGTCTATCATTTTTCCGAATTGATAGCGTTAAACCCTTTTAGAATATCCAATGCGTAGGCCAGTTGATAATCCTCATCACGCAGTTTGGCGGCTTCTTCCTGTTCGGCACGTTCCGCCTCCAATTGCTCGCGTTCTTCTTCGCTTAACCCGTCGTTGTCCAAAGACCCCCGTAAAGAGCCTTCATTACGCCGTGCACGAGGGGTTTCTTCTTCCTCTCCTTCCGCGGTTTCTTCGGGCAATTCGGAAATCCGTTGTTCCACCCAAATATCAGGCGAGACGCCCAATTCTTGGATAGACCGACCAGAGGGAGTGTAATACCGCGCCGTGGTCAGGCGAATCGCGCCATCCCCGCCGGGCAAAGGAATAATCGTTTGGACAGAGCCTTTGCCAAAGCTGGGCGTGCCGATGACTATCGCGCGTTGGTGGTCTTTTAACGCACCCGCCACGATTTCACTTGCAGAAGCCGACCCGCCGTTTATCAATACAATCACGGGTTTGCCTTGGGTTAAATCGCCCTCCTTTGCGTTCCAACGTTCGCCGTCTTCGGCTGACCGCCCGCGAGTTGATACGATTTCGCCCTTATCCAAAAACGCGTCAGAGACCAGAATGGATTGCTTTAACAGCCCACCCGGATTATTGCGCAAATCCAGAATATAGCCGTTGACGTTGTCAAATCCGCCCAATTCCTCGGTTTGTTTTTTGATTGAATCCTCCAGATTAATGTAAGTTTGGTCGGTAAAGGAGGATACTCGCAGAATGACAGTCTCACCAATATTCCGCGCCCGTACCGCGCGAACTTTGATAATATCGCGGGTGATGGTGATTTCAAACGGATCATCCACACCTTCGCGAACGACGGTAATAACGATGTCAGAGCCGACTTCGCCGCGCATTTTCTTTACATTTTCATCCAAGGTGAGGCCAAGGGTGGATTCGCCATCCACCTCGATAACCACATCGCCCGATTGCACGCCCGCCCGAAACGCAGGGGTGTCATCAATCGGTGCGACAACCTTTACATAGCCGTTTTCCAGAGTGACCTCTATCCCCAATCCGCCGAATTCCCCGCGTGTTTGGGTGCGCATTCTGGTAAAGCTGTCGGAATTAAGATAGCTGGAATGCGGGTCTAGCGACGATAGCATGCCGTTTAATGCGGATTCAATCAGCTCTTCTTCGTCTATTTCTTCCACATAAGTGCTGCGGATTCTCTCAAAAACATCGCCGAATAGTCCGAGTTGATGGTAGGTTTTGTCGTCTTGTGCTTGGGCATAAGAGCCATTAAAATATACGGTTAGAGCAAAGGCAGCGCATGCTCCACCGATTATGCCTAGGAATAATTTTTTCATAAGAAATCTCGTTTTTTTAGGTTGTTTTGGCGGATGCCAAAGTTGGGGTTAGCCTGTGGGTGCAACGGATACTGTGGGGTATTCAAGTGCGGTTTCAGGCGGTCTGGGGTGTTTGTAAAGCATTATTGCGGAACATGGAAGGGGGGTTTTTATCAAAATGTGGTGAATTTTAGTGATTAGTGGTGAGTGGTGAGTGATTAGTGGTGAGTGATTAGTGGTGAGTGATTAGTGATTTTGGTTTTTGTGCTTTATGGTTTTGTTGCGAGTTTGTCAAAGTTTATAAGTGATTTGGGGTCAACACGATTAAAGCGCCATTCTGGCAATGGCCTTTCGCCGTTAGCGTAAGCGTTAAATAACGGAATCATATCATTCTTGTTAGTAATGCCTAATAGGGGTTTTATCCTATCAAAATATCTAGTTGATTCTGCCTTCGCAAACATTCTAAAAGCATCTTCGCGTTCTCCATATAATAGAGTCACAGGGTACCACCAAATTCTGTCCGAATCATGCGGATTTAATTCTTTTCTTATAAAAAGTACAAAATCTGCCTGCATTAAATGCTGAAAATTAATTTCTGGATTTTGTATTCTTTCTTTTAAAAAATTAGCGCGGTGGGGTATTCGGTGAAGTTTTACTTCCTCTTTTCTCATTTGGCTGATTGATGGAACATCACTGCAAAACTCACGATATGATACCATGACATCTCTCCCGTATTTAACATTGGGTTCTGAATAGTAATTATTAGAAACTAAATAACGGACTGCGTCAAATTGTTCTGCTTTTAAAAAAATTGCAACGGTATATAAAAATAGCTCGTGAATGATAAACTTAAAATTATCAAAAGCTGTATCATTCGAATAACCGATATTTTGGGGACAATGTAAATAGGGAATTAAGTCTTCAAAAAACTTATGTAGTACCTCGGCGTAGTCGTCAGTCTTACCATATTTCGCAATTGCCAGAAGAAATTCAATAAACTCTGTAAGGTAAGGCATAAAATTTTTAATAGATTCCACGACAGTATCGCCAAAATATTGTCCGTGCTGTTTTATTCTAAACGCCTCTATCCCAACAGACAAAGTTGCTAAATAGTCCGTCGACCGTCCCAATGCATTTCCTTTAGATTCTTCTATCGCTTCAATCGCGCGGCGAAATGGAGTTGTAGTCGGTATATCAATCTTTGTCTCGTCTGATAAAAAAACGGGGGGTTTGCCACGTGCGGGTTTTACATGCAATGGTTTATCAAAAATCCATCGCAATAATCGGTCAAATTCTTTTTCACCGTGGGATTCAGAAAAATCTATATAAATTCTTGATTGACAATATAAGGGTAAATATGGTTTGCCATTTTCGTCTTTTTCTAAAACGAGGGCTACAAATTTTTCTTGCCCTTTATTTTCATAAATTTCTTTTGAAATAATCTGCGCCTCTGTTCCAACTCCGCCCTCTCTGGAATTAGCTTTTTCAGCATAAACTTTATCAACAATCATTAAAACTTTATTAATAGTAGGGTTAATAACCATTTCTTCCATAAATGCAATCGCGTCTTGCCCTTCTTTTAAATCCCACTTATCAAGTATCGCATCCACATCAAAAGAAACTAATCTCTCAGCCAATCGCACAACAAACTGCTCGTGTTGTGGGTCAGTCCAGCTATAAGATATAAATAATTTTGGGGGTGCGTCAGTCATGTTTTAAAGTTATCCTTTCACCCACCCTATACATCAATAATTCACAATTCACAATTCATCACTAATCACTAATCGCTAATCACTAAACACTCACCATTCATCTCATCAGGCGCATCAATCCCCATAAGATGCAGCAGAGTCGGGGCAATATCCGCCAAAGACCCGCCATCGCGCAACGCCACCCCCTCATCCCCCGCACCAAACAAAATCACAGGCACCAGATTCGTCGTATGTGCCGTGTGGGGCTTGCCAGTGTCAATATCCACCATCGTCTCACAATTCCCATGGTCAGCGCAAATCACAGCACACCCGCCCACCGAATCCAACGCCCGCATCATCTCCCCCAACGCCTTATCCACCGATTCACACGCGGCAATGGCCGCACCCAAAACCCCGCTATGCCCAACCATATCAGGGTTTGCGTAATTCACCACAATCAAATCATACTGCCCGCTGGCTATCGCATCACACAACGCATCGCTCACCTCTGGACAGGACATTTCAGGCTGTAAATCATAGGTCGCCACGGCAGGGCTCGGCACCATCCGCCGCGTTTCACCGCAAAACGGCTCTTCCCGCCCGCCATTAAGAAAAAACGTGACATGAGGATATTTTTCCGTCTCGGCAAGGCGGAATTGATGCAATCCATTCGCCGCCACCCATTCGCCAAGCGTGTTTTTCACGGAATCTTTAGGAAACAGGCAATCCACATAATCATCATGCTCTTTGGAATAACTGGCAAAGCCACTGATAATCCGCAACGGCACGGTTTCAAACGCATTAAAATCCTTATCGCCTATCGCCGCCAAAATCTGGCGCGCTCGGTCGCTGCGGAAATTCAAACATAATAGCCCGTCATTTGCCCCAAACCCATCGTAATCGGGCAGAACGCAAGGGATAATGAACTCATCCGTTACGCCGCTCGTATAGCTGGTTTTTATCGCCAGTTCCGCGCTTGGCATGGTCGTGCCTTTGCCCTCTGCCATCGCGCGATAGGCGATTTGCACCCGCTCCCACCGATTATCGCGGTCAAAGGCGTAATACCGCCCGCCAATCGTGGCTATGCGGACGGGTTTCGCCAGTTTATTTTGCAGTTTTTGCAGGTAGTCAAGGGCGGATTTTGGGGCAACATCGCGCCCATCGGTGATAAGGTGCAGGAAGACTTCTATGTTTTGCGCAACCAGACAATTTGCCGCGTGGATAAGGTGGTCAATATGGCTATGGACTCCGCCATCGGACAAAAGCCCTATTAAATGCGCCCGCCCGCCTGCGGTTTTTATATTGTGGCAAAACCGCGTGAACCCCGCCAATGAAGCGAATTGATCTTGCGCGATTGTGCGGTCTATCTTTACCAAATCCATTTCTATCACGCGTCCCGCGCCGATATGGGTGTGACCGACTTCGGAATTGCCGAACTGCCCGTCTGGCAGACCGACTGCGGCCCCGTGGGTTATCAATTCGGCTGTGGGATAGCCCGCCATGAGTGCGTCAAAATGCGGAGTTCGTGCCAAGGCAGGGGCGTTATTTGTGGAATCTGGGTTAATACCCCAGCCGTCAAGGATACATAAAACGACTGGTTTTTTGGGAGTTTTTGGCATGGTATTATGTGTCCTTTTGTTTATTGGTGGGCGGTTTGCCCCGTTTTTGCAGGGTAGCCACGGCATCGCTGAGTGCGTCAATTTTATCCATAGAGGCAACCAGTACGGCATCGCCCGTCGCCACGGCTATCATATTATTCAGCCCAATCCCCACGATTTGCACAGACGGGTCGTAGGATTTTATCAGGCTATTTTGGCAATCAATCGCCAGAGTATCAGGGCTTATCACCAGCCCGTCATCGGTTTTCGCGGAGGTTTTCATCTCCGCCTGCCAAACCGCGTTCCAATTGCCCAAATCATTCCATCCGCAGTCGAGCGCGATGGTCACACCTTGCAGTTTTTCGGCGATAGCATAGTCAAAGGATATCGTTTCTGCCTCCCCATACTCATCCGATAAGCGGACAAAATCCGTGTCTGTTTGGGCGGAGGCAACCGCGTTTTGCGCGGCTTGCAGGATTTTCGGCGCATATCGGGCAAAACAATCCAACGCGAATTGGGCGCGAAGCAAAAACATCCCCGAATTCCATAAAAACCGTTTGGACTCAACCATAGCCGTCGCCCGTTCCGCGTTCGGTTTTTCAATGAATTGTTTGAACGGGTTGGGCTGGGTTTTCGTTATCGGCGCGGTGAATTCTATATACCCAAAGCCCGTCTCTGCCCTATCAGGCGTTATGCCAAAGGTGATGAAATCGTTATTATCGGCGGCTTTCAGTGCGATATCAATACCAGCGTGAAAACGCGACTCGTCGCCTATGATATGGTCGCTGGGGCAAACCAGCATCCAAGCATCGGGGTCTTTGTGTGCCAACAGAATCGCCGCCACAGCGACAGAGGCGGCGGTATTGCGTTTGGCAGGTTCAACGATGATTTGCGGGTTTTGGATATTGGCGGTCTGCGTGGCTTCGCCGACCAGAAACCGAGTTTGGGCGTTGCACAGCAACATCGGCGAATGAAACTTGGGCCCAGGGAAACGAGTTTTAAAACGGGTTAATGTGGCGGATAACAGGCTCTGCCCGTTCAACAAAGGGGTGAATTGTTTCGGGTAAGAGGCACGGGATAACGGCCACAACCGCGTGCCAGACCCCCCGCATAAAATAACGGGGTGGATGGTTTTTTGGGCAGATGGGGGGGCAGGATTTTTCATAATAGTTTCTTTTGGGTTAATGTATATTATGTAAATTGTGAATTGTAAATGATTCTTTTCTTGCGCCCTCACTGCGTTCGGTTGCCCGCCCGCCCACCCCTCCTGCGGAGAGCTGGACGGAATTTTTTGGCTTTTGCCTGTCCAAGCATCTAGGCACAGCCTAAATAAATTTAGAGCAAACCCATCACCAATTCCCAAGTCTTCTTTGCAAATAATCCAATCTAACGTCTTGTTATTCCAAATAGTAAATTTATAGAATCATTATCATCTTGTAACCAAAGGGCTTTTGGCATGTCCCTGCTCAAAGAGCAGGGGCTACGCACAAAAGACCACGCTGGTCGGCACTCGCGTAAGCGATGACGAAGACCCGAAGGGCATTCACTAGTAATTAAAAACCGCCCCATTAAAAAAACGACTCGCAAAATCCCCTAAAATGTATTATACTTATCCTTAACCCACCAAACACCGCCCGAAATATTAGGACGCGCATCAATGAAACACCTCGTACATAAAGGCGATTTGCCAAAAGACATAGCCTTTGGCACACAAATCGCCGTGGATACCGAAACCATGGGATTGTGCCATATGCGCGATCGTTTGTGCCTCGTGCAATTATCAAACGGAGACGGCACGGCGCACCTTGTTCAAATCCCACCGAACACGGATAAAACCAGTGCGCGTAAGGCCACACCGAACCTCTGCGCCTTGCTGACAAACCCAAAACAGGTCAAACTGTTTCATTACGCACGGTTTGATATGGGTATTTTGCATCATCATTTCGGCGTAAATGTAGCGGGGGTTTATTGCACCAAAATCGCGTCAAAACTGGCGCGGACTTATACCAATCAGCATGGGTTGAAGGCTCTGCTGGCGGAATTGCTGGACATGGATATTTCCAAACAACAGCAAAGCTCTGATTGGGGTGCGGAGCATCTTAGCAAAGAGCAAATCGCCTATGCCGCAACGGACGTTTTATACCTGCATCAATTACGCGAAAAGCTGGATTCCATCCTAATACGCGAGAACCGTGCGGCACTGGCGCAGGCGTGTTTTGATTTTCTGCCCCACCGTGTTGCGCTGGATTCATCTGGCTGGCATGATGATATTTTTATCCACTAGGCAAACAATGCAACGAGTCATAAAAACCCAACCGCAGTATTCCTCTTTCATCTTTGCGATAAAGATGGGGCTTTCGCTGGCGGGGGTTGTGCTGGCGGTCTATCTTATTGCGGTGGCGCTGACGACCACCGACCCCTTGCGCGCGGGGCTTATTTTCACCGACCAAGAAACGCTGGATTTGGCGCAGGAGCAAAAGGTCACCAATCCCTCGTTTTCTGGGACCAGCCCGCGTGGTGATACTTTTGTTATCAAAGCCACGGAGGCCCGCCCAAACGCTCCAAACCCGCAGTGGATTGATTTACTCGCCCCCAGCACCCAGATTAACCTGCATCAAAATGTGCAAATCAAATCCCACGCCGATAAAGGCACGATTGATATTGAAGGCAAATCGGTTATTTTGAGTGGGGCTGCCAGTATGACTATGTCCAACGGGATAGAGGCAAACAGCGATTATATCCGCATGCATTTGGAAACGGGGGATGTTATCAGTCCGGGTAAGGTCTTTGTTAAAAGCAACTTTGGCACGCTTACGGCGGGCTCTTTGCAAATCATTAATAAAACGCGGGCATCGGGGAAAAACGGCGTGAAGGCCGATATTAAAACGATTTTACTGTTTAAAAGGGGGGTGGAGCTGGTGTATAATCCGCAAAGCCCAGAAAATAAAGGGGATGTGAAATGATAAAACATAGTTTTTACGTTATGGCGTTTGTTTTATTCGCCAGTGCGGGTTTTGCCCAAACGGGAGTCCAGCTCAGCCCTGCCAACCATGACCGCAATGCGAAAGTGGTTGCGCTCGGAGATAATGTCAGCGTTGATTTGGAAACGAATATCGGGACATTTGAAGGCAACGCCCGAATCAGCCAAGGTGAGTTGCGGATAAGTGCGGATAAAATCATATTGTCCTATGATGAGGAGGACAACAGCGTTGCCGATGTCCAAGCAAGCGGTAGCATTATTTTCACCAACGGGGAGGAGACGGCAGAGGCGCAAACCGCCCATTTCAACGCCAAATCAAACATTATCGTGTTAAGCGGCGATGTTTTGCTGGTACAGGGTAGTGCGGTGATTTCTGGCGATACCATGCGGCTGGATTTGACGACGAATCGTGCGGTCGTCTCTGGCAATGTGAAAACCGTGTTTCAACCGAATGAACCACCGAGCGAACAGCCGAGCGAATAACAAATGAACCTTATGAATACCCCTATGAATCCCTCAGTGAATCCCTCAGTGAATCCCCCTGTGAATACTGCCCCAAACCCCGCGCTTGGCGAATCAGACGGCGGGCTCATCGTTAAAAACCTCGGCAAGTCCTATAAAGAAAAAATCGTCCTACGCGATGTCAGCCTGCACTTGGAACGGGGCGAGGTTGTCGCCTTGCTCGGCCCCAATGGCGCGGGTAAAACCACTTGTTTTTATGCGGTCGCCGGGCTGGTCGCACCCGATCGCGGGCAGATATTGATTGAAAAAAACGACTGCACCTATTTTCCAGTTTATCGCCGCGCCCATCTTGGGCTTGGCTATTTACCCCAAGAAGCCAGTATTTTTCGCGGCATGAATGTCGAGCAAAATATCCTATCAGTCGTGCAATTCTGGCATCCGACACGGGCGGAACAGGCCGAAAGGTTAGAGGTTTTGCTGGAAGAATTCGCCATTACCCATATCCGCAAATCCTCTGCCTTATCCTTATCTGGTGGGGAAAGACGGCGGGTGGAAATCGCGCGGTGTCTGGCTTCCAATCCCAAATATGTCTTGCTGGATGAGCCTTTTGCCGGGGTTGACCCCATCGCTGTCGGTGATATTCGCATCCTTGTGGCGCAGTTAAAAAACCGAGGCATCGGGGTTTTGATTACCGACCATAATGTCCGCGAAACGCTGGATTTGGTCGATCGTACCTATATATTACATGACGGCAAGGTTTTGATGAGCGGAACACCTGACGAAGTTATCGCCAACAAAGATGTCCGTCGCGTCTATCTGGGCGAAAACTTTAAAATTTAACCAACCCACCCTCATATTGAAAGGAAACATCATGAGATATCAAATAAGCGGAAAAAGCATAGACATAGGGGAGTCCCTCAGCGAACATGTCAAAGAAACCCTAACCGATATTGTAGAAAAATACGCCCAACGCCCAACAAACGCGGTGGTTGTGTTTTCCAAAGACCGCTATGAATTCGCGGTGGAGGTGACGGTTCATTTATCAACGGGTTTGAATGTAAATGCGGCGGGCAAAGCCAGCGATATTTACGGTGCTTTCGCCCAAGCCTCGCAAAAAATCGAAAAACAGTTGCGTAGATACAAAAGAAGGCTAAAAAATCATCATTCTGTGCGCCAAACACCAGTTGAATTTACCGGCGTTTCATCCTATATCATCGCCAGTGAAAATGGTGGTGATTCGTTTGACGAGGCTGAAGAGCCAGAAACGCTGAACCCCGCCATTATTGCAGAGATGGAAACGAAGATTAAATCGCTCTCGGTGGGAGAGGCAGTGATGCAAATGGAATTGACCGATAGCCCTGTGTTAATGTTTAATAACGATGCTTCGGGGACGTTAAATGTCGTTTATCGGCGGAATGACGGGAATATCGGCTGGATTGATCCAGCGAATATTCGTTAGGATTTTTGGCAGGGTTTTGCTGGACGCAAAGAGGAAACAATGGAATTAAAAGACATACTAGATAGGCAGGCCGTTGGTTTTGTTCATAATATGAACAGTAAAAAGCGGCTTTTGCAGCATATCGCCGAACAGGCGCATCAAGTCTATGGGCTGAATGGTGAGGTGGTGTTTGACTCGCTGACCAAGCGGGAGCATCTTGGCTCTACTGGCGTGGGGCGCGGGGTGGCGATTCCGCACGCGCGGTTTGCAGAGCTGAATACGGTGTGCGGGTTATTCACGCGGTTGCAGGGGGCAACGAAGTATGATTCTATGGATGGCGAGCCTGTGGATTTGGTTTTCACCCTGCTTGCGCCGCAAAGCGAAGGGGCTGAGCATTTGAAGGCTTTGGCTTTGGTATCGCGGACTCTGCGGGCTAGGGATATTTGTGAGAAGTTGCGCTCGAACGATGATCGCGGGGTGTTGTATGATATTTTGACGGATGTTATTCGGCATGAGGCAGCTTAGGTTAGTGATTAGTGATTAGTGATTAGTGATTAGTGATTAGTGATTAGTGATTAGTTGTTAGTGGGATTAGCCCTTCGGGTCTTCGTAATCGCTTGCGCGATACCGACCAGCGTGGTCTTTTGTGCGTAGCCCCCGCACAAGGGCAGTTGAACCTGCCCGATAAGACAAAGATTCGCGGGGGCATGCCAAAAGCCCTTTGGTTTCAAGATGATAATGATTCTATAAAATTACTATCTGGAATAACAAGACGTTAGATTGGATTATTTGTTTAGAATACTTGGGAAGTGGCGATAGGTTTGCTCTAAATTTATTTAGGCTTTGCCTAGATACTAGGACAGGCTTTAGCCAAAAAACTCCGTCCAGCTCTCCGCAGGAGGGGTGGGCGGGTGGGCAACCGAACGAAGTGAGGGCGCAACAAAAAACCTCCGCTCTTAACTTCTAATAACAAACCCCTAATCTCTAATAACCAATCATTCACAATTAAAACCCCACTAATCACTAATCACTAATCGTTAATCACTAATTAATCCCCAAATCCGCCAGCATCCCTTCCACGCGGGCTATATCGGTTGGGTTATTCACCTCCCAAAAAGCACGCCCTTTGGCGGCAACTTCCACACATTGCACAGTCGCGCCATAAGACAAAAACCGCAACTGTTCCAGCCCTTCTGCCGATTCCAAATCACAAGGCGACCAGCCGATATAATCCTGCAAAGCCTGCGGGCGATAGGCGTAAACACCGACATGATGATAAACCGCAACCTCGCCAGCACCATCATCAGCACCACCACCGCCATAAGGTATCACCTCTTTGGAAAAATACATCGCCCGCCCTTGGGCATCAAACACAGCCGTGGTTGCGCCGACTCGCCCCTCTGCTCGGTCTTGCTTTAACGCCGCCAAACCCTCCGCATCACATTTCAAAACAGGGGTTGCCATTGCCGCCTTTGGATAATCGCGCATTGCCCCAACCAACGCGGTTACAAAATCAGGCGGGGTCAGGGGCGCGTCACCTTGCAGGTTAATAACCAGCTCATAATCACCACCATTGGCCGCCTCGGCACATCGCTCCGTACCATTGCGCGCCGCCGCCGAGGTCATCACAACCTCCCCACCGAAGCCCGTAACACAGTCCGCTATCGCGGTATTATCCGTGGCGACAACGATTTTCACCTCTGGCATAACCGCACGGACACGCTCCGCAGCCTCCCAACTACGTTGGATAAGAGGTTTTGCCACGCCACCCGCCCCGCGCAAATCCGCCAAGGGCTTGCCGATAAACCGCGTTGAGTCATACCGCGCTGGAATTACCAATAAAATAGCCATCCTACCCCGAATCCCCCTGTTTTAACTGCACCCCCGCGCTGTAAGCAATAAACAAAGGGTTTTTAAACCCCGCCTTGCCATAGCGCAACGGTGCGTGTGTGTTAAAATCCACGACATGCCCGCCCGCCGCCGATAAAATAGCATGCCCCGCCGCCGTATCCCATTCCATCGTAGGCCCTAGACGTGGATAAATATCCGCCTGTCCCGCCGCCAATAGGCAGAATTTCAAAGAAGACCCAGCCGTATCCACTCGCGCGGGTTTATAGGATTTGATATAATGGTCGGTTATCGAATCGCTATGCGAATAAGAGGCAATAAAACACAGCGCGTTATTATCAGGCGGATTCACCCGCAAAACTTTGCATTCCCCGATTTTATGAGGATCAAGGATATTGGGGTTATGGTCACCGAATTCCTCAACCGCTTGCCCTTGGGTATTGGTATAAAATAACCGCCCCCGTGCGGGCGCGTAGATAATGCCGAAAACCGGAACTTCATCAACGACATAGGCGATATTCACCGTGAAATCCTTACCCCGCCGAATGAAATCTTTCGTGCCGTCCAAGGGATCAACGATAAAAAATGCCGCCGCCTTTAGCGAATGGGTTTGGGTTTGTTCTTCTGTCACCACCACGCTATCGGGGAAACCCGCTCGCAACCCGTTGTAAATATGGACATCGGCGGCTTTATCGGCGAGGGTGACGGGGCTGTTATCAGGCTTTATATCCACGCCGAAATCGGGAGTTTCATAGATTTCCATGATTTTCTGCCCAGCCTCTATCGCCAATTTGCGTATTAAATGTATTTGTGTCGCGTCCATATCTGTGTCCTTATCGGTTTTGTAATTGGCTTCTGGGGTCGCTTAACTCTGCAATAGTTTTGCCTAAAGATAAACGCCAATCGGGTTGTTTTATATTAAAAGCCGCCAAAATCCGCGCACAATCCATCCGCGAGTTCTGCGGGCGAGGCGCGGGCGTGGGATAATCCGCGCTGGGAATTGGCGTGATTTCCACGGGCAAATCCGCCATGTTAAATATTTCGGTCGCGAAATCCGCCCAACTGACAAAAGGCGCACCCCCGTAATGATAAATCCCTGATAAAGACGAATCGCGTTTTTGATAAAACGCGGCGGCGATTTTTAATAAGGCACCCGCGATGCTATCCGCGCCCGTGGGGCCACCGATTTGGTCGCTGACTATTGATAATTTTTTAGGGGCTAGGCTTTTGTCGGTTGCACCCAGCCTTAACATAGTTTTGACGAAATTCGCGCCAAAGGGGGAAAACACCCACGATGTGCGGATTATGGCGAAATACGCATCTGCACCAGCATCCGCCTCCGCGATAATCCCTTGCTCGCCCTGATATTTTGTCTGCCCATAAACACCCAAGGGTGCGGGCATGTCGCCCTCTGCCCAGCATCCCGTGCCTGACCCGTCAAACACATAATCGGTGGAAATATGCAAGAACGGAATACCGCGAGCGAATGCCACTTTGGCAATTTGCACGGGGGTTGTGGCGTTGATTTGCAATGCCAAATCCGCCTCTGATTCCGCTTTATCCACGGCGGTATAGGCGGCGGCGTTAATGATAATATCGGGGGCGATGGTTTCAATCGCACTTATACACGCGGAGGGGTCGCAGAAATCCGCATCCTCCCGCCCAAGGCAAATAACCGCTCGCCCGCCCAATCGTGCCAGTTCCCGTGCGACTTGCCCGTTTTTGCCAAAGACCAGAATTTTTATGGGAGGGCTCATCCCTTTACCCCCAAACGCTGTCCCACACCATCGCGGTTTTGCAATCCACGCCACCAAGGCTCATTATCCAAATACCACTGCACGGTTTTGCGCAAACCTTGCTGCAAACTAACGCTTGGTTGCCAGCCGAGCTCGCCCCGCATACGGCTTGGGTCTATGGCATAGCGTAAATCATGCCCCGGTCTATCGGCGACAAACTCAATAAGGTCACTATACGGGGCAGAACGCGGTTGCAATTCATCCAGCAGAGCGCAAATCGCGCGAACAAGGTCTATATTCGTGGATTCGTTTTCCCCACCGATATTATAGCTCTGCCCCACGCGTCCCTTTTGTATCACCAATAATAACGCCTCCGCGTGATCCTCTACATACAGCCAATCGCGGACATTCTGCCCGTTGCCATAAACGGGAATCGCCTTACCCGCAAGAGCGTTTAGAATAACAACAGGAATGAACTTTTCGGGGAAATGATAGGGGCCATAGTTATTGGAACAATTGGTGATAATCACGGGCAAACCAAACGTCTCCCCCCACGCCCGCACCAGATGATCGGAGGCAGCTTTTGACGCGGCATAAGGCGAATTCGGCGCGTAAGCCGTGGTTTCGGTGAAAGCCCCCGTTTTGCCTAAACTGCCATAAACCTCGTCAGTAGAGATATGATGAAACCGAAACGCAGGGGGTTGCCCCGCGTCCTGCCAAAACCTCCGCCCTGCCGCCAGCATTTCATACGTGCCGTTGATATTCGTGCGAATAAAGGATTCGGGCGCGTCAATCGAGCGATCAACGTGGGATTCCGCCGCCAAATTCATCACCACATCGGGCTGATGCGTTTCAAAAATACGGCGCAGAGCCACCGCATCGGTAATATCCGCATGTTCAAAATGATAATTGGGGTGGTCGGCGACTTCCGCCACATTGTCCAGACAGGCGGCATAGGTCAGGGCATCAAGGTTAATAACCTCATGCCCCTTGGCTATTGCAGTGCGAACTAGGGCAGACCCGATAAACCCCGCCCCCCCTGTGATAAGAATTTTCATCGGCTTGCTTTCTTAAAGGGGGACTGTAAATCGCGAAACGCGGGGGCGTTTAAGTCTTTGTTTGATAGTTGCGGGGGTGTGTCGCCCAGCCCCCAATCAATCGCCAAATCGGCATCGTCAAACCGAACCGAGCCTTCCGTTTCGGGCGCATAAAAATCACTGCATTTATACATGACTTCTGTGTTCGCCTCCAGCGTGGCAAAGCCGTGAAGAAACCCCGCGGGGACGAATAATTGTTGGGTATTTTGCGCGGATAATTCCACGGCAACCCAGTGTCCGTAGGTTGGGCTGTTCGTGCGAATATCCACGGCTACATCGCGAATCCGCCCGTGGGTGACGCGGATGAGTTTATCCTGCGCCTTTGGCGGAGCTTGGAAATGCAGCCCGCGTACCGTGCCTATTGTTGCGGAAAAAGAGTGGTTGTCTTGGACGAAAGCGGCGGTAATTCCTGCGTTCGCGAGGGTTTGGGCGTTGTAAGTTTCGCTGAACCAGCCGCGTGTGTCGCCAAAGCGCGGGGGTGTGATGATAACAACATCGCGTAGTTTGGTGGGGGTTATGGTCATGGGGGTGTGTTTGCTATATTTTTGGCGAATTGTAAATAGTGATTAGTGATTAGTGATTAGTGATTGGGCTTGATTATTTATTGATTGCTGGTTATAGTTTTTTGCAAGTGAAAAGGAACTTTTCTTTATGAATAGTTAAAAATAATCAAAAATTCGTATTTTACCCCTTTACCTTTTGTTAAAACATGCTAGAAAAATGATGTTAAAACACGACAAAAAGGAGAATGTCATGACAAACGATAACAACAAACCTAGTACTACGGACACAGACCCCGCCACTTTTTCAACAGCAAAGAGTAATAAACTTGCTGAGCATATTAATTCTAACGATATGATAAAAATGGGGTGGCTTCATAAAATGAAGCTGAATGGTGCCGTAGGTAAAGTTGCGAGCGAAAAGCTATCTGAAATTGCCAGAAACATGGTTGAGGCGCAAAAACAGGAAATCACCCATCACTTGATGTTGAATTTGGACGTTAATAAAAAACACGCATTTAATCAATATATGGAGAAGGTTGGATATTTAAACTCTGACATGATAAAAAGGTCTAATGAAATGGAAAAAGATTTGGTTAGAATTTTACGTGATGTTGGCGAAAGCATAGAAGAAGAAAGAAACCAGTGGGTTAAAAAGATTGAGGGGCGCAAGTTATCCGATGAAGCCCATAAAAAAGAAACCGACAAAATGAATAAGTGGATTGGCATATTAGAACAGCAAGCAGAAGCAAAAATTGAATTGCTAATGAAAACGCATACTGAATCCCTGCAAGCGACTTTACAGTTTTTTAAAGATACAACCCTTGATAATAAGGGCAAAAGTATTTTAGACTAGCCTGCAAGTAATACAAAATGATAAAAACGGTTTTTCCTACTGATGAAGAAATCATGCATGGTTTGATGTTAGAGTTAGATGTTAGTAAAAAACGCGCCTTTAACCAATATATTGAGAAGGTTGGACTTCTAAATGCTGATTTAATAAAAAAATCATCTCAACTAGAAGAATGTTGGCGTGAAATTTTGATTGATTCTATTGAGCGAATATACAAAGAAAAAGATGTATGGACAAAAAAAATTGATTCGTTAAATTTATCTGATGAAGACCATAAAAAAGAAATTGACAGAATGCATAAATGCATTGACCTTGCCGAACAGCAGGTAGAGGAAAAAATTAAATTGTTAATGAAAATACATAGCGAATCTCTTGTCGCGGTATTACAGCTTTTTAAAAATACTGCAATTGAAGTTGATTCCGCCCTAAAATAAAATGAAATATAAGATAGCATGATTAAAAAATTTATTTTTGCCTCGCTTAACGTTGACGAGTCTATACTAAACGACACAAACTCAAAAAAAGAACATAATTTAATTTATGGGCTATTTGCTAGCGTAATTTTAAGTACATTAGTTGTCTTTGGTATTACGCTTTACGCTTGTAGTGTTGTTCCTGATTTGGAAGGCTTTTATGCTTGGCTGATTGCCACTATTGTTGCCATTATTATTTTTAGGTTTGACTGTGCTATCATCGGTTCGGAATGGGATAGGTCGCAAAACCATCAATCCGAAATTTTACAAACCTATGCAATACCCGCGATTTTCTGGGGATTTATTAATTTTGTTTTGAAGGTCGTAAGGCTCTCCCCAAGGATTGCTTTTTCTATTGTGATTGCCGTTTTTATTGCAACGATTGCAGAGCTGGCTATACAGAAAGATACTATCCAAACAGTATTAACAGATAGAGCCAATCAGTATAATGAGGAAACAGGCAATAAAGACAGACGCGACGAATTAACCGATAAACATAAGGACAGTGTTGCTCGGCTTAACACAAGAAAGGAAACCCTTGAAACAAGTATTGAGGCACGGGGTAAAATCAATTTTAACCAACGCCTAGAATTACTTCAAAGCGATTCTGAACGTTTAACCAATGTAAAGGCAGAATTGCAAGCCACTATAAAAACTCTTACCGATGAAAAATTGAAACGTGAAGAAAATTTATTACTAGATGAAACAGAATTTGCCACTTTGGAGTCTGAGATTGCAGAGCTTCAAAGGCTAATGGATGAAGAGGTGAATGACCCAGACAAATGCCGAAATGTGGGGGCTGAAAAATGCCGTGGCCCAGAATGGGAGAGATACCGTGACAATTTGCGTCAAGCCGAAGATAAATTGAGCAAAATTGTAATTTCGGCTGAAAGAACGGCACTAAACACATTAAACGATACAATTCTTACACAAGAAGCCCTGTTAAATACGAATCGGGCAGACCTTGAAGCTGTGAATAAAGAATTAGATGCAGTTGGCGACAACAGTGGTAAAACGCCTGAACAGCTTGAATCAGAGCTTGCCAAGATAAAAACAGAAATAGCCGACCAAGAGCAAAAAAACACGGACGAATTGCGTAAATTTGACGAAGAAGAAAAAGACCGAGGGCAATACCGCAACCCCAATGAATACGATTTTTTATTGTTATATTCAGGTCTTGAAGAGCTTCATAATGACCCGCAAAGAGGCGCGGGGGCTGTAAAGTTTTCGTGGGGGTTATTTCGCTTTATAGTGCTGATGGAATTATCGGCAGTCATATCTGCCCTATTCTTTTTGCCATACAGTATCTATGCGTCAAAAGCCTATGTAGATGTCAAAGAAAGACAGCTTGATGAAGAGATAGAAATGTCTAAATTTAAAGATAAGCGGCAAAACGAATTGTATATGTCAACTGGTTTGGGAAGAAACATAAAGAAAGCAACGAAAGCTATTCATGAAGGTCAATTGGATGGCGAACCAAACCCCACTCCACCACCTCAAAAAGAATAATACGAATCATTCATAACTAATAACTAAAAATTATTCACCACCACAATCCGCAATATAGACACGCAAACCAGCACAACCAAGGGCGTGAAATCCAACACCCCCGCTCTCGGTAAAATCCGTCTAATCGGGCGGTACAACGGCTCTAATATCTGGTTTAACCCATGATAAACCTGCATCACCACTGGCTGATGCCTATTCAAAATCTGAAAGTTTATTAACAAACTCATAACCACTTGGACTATGATAAAAAACCAAACCATATTCAATAAAAGCAGTAAAATCTGCGCCAATGTGCTCATCAATTCAGCCCTTATCTTTGTTATGCCGTGCCCACAAAATACCATTCCCCGCGCCAAAACACAACCCTATTTTATATCCTGTCGTTTTGTGCCATAAGGCAGTATGAAACGCTTTGTGAAAAACCGCAAAATCCTAGGTTGGTATTTTTATGATTGGGCAACACAGCCCTATCCGACCCTGCTTTTGACCTTTATATTTGCGCCGTACTTCACTTCCAGTGTTGTCGGCGACCCAGTTTTAGGACAAAAACTCTGGGCATGGATGCTGGTCGGAACGGGGTTGTCATTGGCGATATTTTCACCCCTAGTCGGTGTGATTTCAGACCGCCAAGCCGCCCGCCGTCCGCTGTTATTAGGCTTTGGCGCGATTTATATTATCAGCGCGGCCGCCCTGTGGTTTGCCGTGCCGAACGCCGATTATGTCTGGCTTATTTTATGCGTTTTGGCACTGGGTTATCTGGCGGGCGAGTTTTCTTTCGTCATAGTCAATGCCCTAATGATTGATTTGGAAACCCGCGCGAATTGGGGGATTTTATCGGCGAAAGGTTGGTCGTTTGGCTATATTGGCGGGCTGGTCGCTCTGGTTTGCGCTCTGCTGTTTTTCGTTGATAATGGGGATGGATTAACTTTGCTGGGGCAACCGCCCGTTTGGGGGCTGGATGGCGATTTGCGCCAAGGCACACGGATTATTGCGCCCCTGACCGCGTTGTGGTTTGCCGTGTTTGCCGCGCCTTTGTTTATTTGGACTCTGGATGGCGGGGGCGTTAAATCCCCCGTGGAAATCCCGCTTCGTTCCGCGTTTCCAGAGCTGTGGCAAACCATCAAAACCCTACCCCAAAAGCCCAGCATGCTGGCCTTTCTAACCTCGTCTTTATTCTACCGAGACGGGCTGTTCGCGTTATACGGTTTCGGGGGGATTTACGCCAGCGGAGTGCTCGGCTGGGATATTACGAAAATCGGAGTTTTCGGCATTATCGGCATTATTGGCGCGATTTTTTTCACCTATCTGGGCGGGGTTTGGCAAAAGCATAAAGGCACGAAATCGGTGCTGATGCAATGTGTGGTTTTGCTGATTTTCATGAGTCTTGTGATGATGGCAACCACCCGTGATAGCTTTGTTGGGATTGCTTTGTCTGAATCCGTGATTACCTTTATTTTTATGGGATTAGGCGCGGTTTTGGGCGGCTTGGGCGGTATTTTGCAAGCAACCTCGCGCACGATGCTGGTCTATCAGGCGAACCCCGAACGGATAGCAGAGGCGTTTGGTTTGTACGCGTTTTCAGGGCGGGCGACCGCGTTTTTGGCGCCGTTTTTAATCGCCGTGGCAACGGGGATTTCGGGAAGCCAAAGGCTGGGGCTTCTGCCCGTTATCGTGCTGTTTGGCGCGGGGTTATTTGTGCTACGCTGGGTGAAGGAAAAATCGTGATGAGGTGGGTTTTATGTGTGTTTTTAAATGTGTTTCTATTTGTGGTTTCACCTGTATTCGCGCAAGAAACCCCACAAGAAACCCCACAAGAAACCCTAAAGGCAAATCAGCTTTTCGGGGCGAAAACCACTGCCTCTAACCAGCCCCCTGCACCGCTTGGATTTTATTCCAACGGCTGTTTGGCGGGGGGTGAGGCCTTGGCGGAAACGGGGGCGTACTGGCAGGCGATGCGCCTATCGCGCAACCGCAATTGGGGGCATCCTGACACGATTGATTATATCAAAACCATCGCGAGTCAGGTGGCAGAATTGGACGGCTGGGCGGGGTTGTATATCGGTGATATTTCGCAACCGCGTGGCGGACCTATGACATCGGGGCATCAATCGCATCAGCTCGGGCTGGACGTGGATATTTGGCTTTATCCGCCAAATCGGCTGGATTTAACGCAGGACGAACGCGAGGCTCTGTCGGCGGTATCGGTACGCAGTGAGGATTCAAAATCTGTCAATAATAACTGGACGCAAGCCCACATGCAGGTGTTAAAAATTGCCGCCAGCGACCCGCGAGTTGATAGGATTTTCATCACCCCCCCCGCCAAAATTTTCATGTGTGCGCATGCGTCAAAAGACCCGTCTCAGCGTGAATGGTTGCAAAAAATCCGCCCCTATTGGCAGCATAATTATCATTTCCATGTGCGTTTGAAATGCCCCGTTGGAACGCCCGATTGCCAAAGGCAGAGCCCGGATGTGCAGAGCCTCAGCAAAGGCGGGGATGGGTGCGATGAAACCTTGCAATGGTGGGTGACGGAGGCTTTGAAACCCAAGCCTCCGCCCGACCCAGACGCGCCCCCACCACGCACCGTGCGTGATTATATTATGGCGGATTTACCCGCCCAGTGCCAAACGGTTTTAACGGGGCAATGATGGGGTTGCGCGTTTTTCTTATCGGGGTGTTTTGTGCCTTTGGGCAAGCCGTATTCGGGCAAACGGCGCAGTTCATCGCGGCCATTCCGTTTCACGATTCGGACGCACGGTTCGGCGGGTTTTCGGGATTATCGCTGTCCAATAACGGGCGCGATATGGTTGCCTTATCCGATAGAGGCGCGATATTTCGCGGGCGGATTGTGCGGGATGATTTGGATGCTCCTGTTGACATAGAACGGATTCAATTCCTGCCCGTGCGCCAGATTGACGGGCAGAATACGAGCGGTTTTTCTGCGGATAGTGAGGGTTTGGCGATGACTAAAACAGGCGGTGTTTATATCTCGTTTGAAGGATTTCACCGCGTGCGGTTTTATGAAAATATCAGCGCACCCGCCCAAGATATCCCCCGCCATCCCGATTTCAAAAAGATGCAGCGTAATTCGTCATTGGAGGCTTTGGCAGTGGATGCGCGCGGTGCGCTTTATACTCTGCCAGAGCGGTCAGGCGGTGCGCAAAAGCCGTTTCCTTTGTATCGGTTTTGGCAGGGGCAGTGGGATATTGTCGGGGAAATCCCTCGTAAGGGGGAGTTTCTGGTGGTCGGTGCGGATTTCGCCGATGACGGGCGGTTGTATATTTTGGAACGCGGGTTTTCGTGGGTGTCGGGCTTTGCCAGCCGTGTTCGCAGTTTTCGGATTGAAGCGGGGGCGATGGACGCAGACGCGATGGATGAGCGGGTGCATTTGACAACCCGATGGGGGCGGTTTGATAATCTGGAAGGGATAAGCCTGTGGCGTGATAAGGACGGGCGCAAGCGGATTACTATGGTTAGCGATGATAATTTCCGAATTTATCAACGAACCGAATTGGTGGAATATGTTTTGGGGGAGTAGGGGGCTGAAAATAAAAGAAGGCAAGACGTTGCGCGACCCTCTACGAAAGAGAAATTACCCTTAAGAGATAGTCCGCAGGCCGAGCCTTCGTCTCTGTAGATATATTTATTTTATCGCCGTGTCAAGGGGTTTTTGTGCAAAAACTGCATTTTTTTATTAAATTTGTTGTATTTGTTCAAATTTGCGTTATAGATATCATAAAAAAAGAAAAATATAATGGGAGATTAATATGGCTTGGTTGCTATTTATGGATGAATCTGGACATGACCATACAAATACACCGATGGAGGTTCGTGGTGGTGTTGCTATACATGCATCAAAAATTTGGCAGTTTTTACAAGATTTTCAAAAAGAAGAAGAAGAGTGTTTTGGCGTGCGTTTGGCAGACTACGGCGTAGAAATTAAAGGTAGCAAGTTGCTTCAAAAAAAACGGTATGAATGGGCATCAAACTCCGTTGTTATGGATGAGGCGGAGCGTAAAAAAGCTATTCGACGTTTTTTAACACAAAAACACTCTCCTAGAAAGCAAGATTTTTATGCCTATGGTGCGGCTTCCATATCCATGGCAAAACGGATTTTTGCCTTGCTTAAAAAACATAACGCACAACTGTTTGCCTCGGCTGTCCCCCGCGGTGCAAAAAAACCCAAAAATTTTAAGTTTGATAACTATCTGCGTCCAGACCTTGCCTATTTGCAAGAACGATTTTGTAATTTTCTTAAGGATGAAAAAGAAAATGGTATTTTGGTTTTGGATCAAACAGATAAGGCAGACGACAAACGATTTCTTAAAGCCTTGGAAAATTATTATACAAAAACAGTGGAGGGGCAAAAACGGGTGAAATTTATTGTGCCCTATGCGCTGTTTATTGATTCTGAAATGTCGCCACTTATCCAATCGGCGGACGTTTGTATTTACTGCATTAATTGGGGATTTCGCCGAGCGGCATGGAATTTTAATGGACTACAAAGGGATGAAATCGCCCGTGATTTTGGTGGCTTGTGTAATAACCTGCAATACTCTGGCGAGGTTTATAGCAAGGCAGAAAAGGATACTTTTGGTTCCTATGGAATAAGATTTATAAAAGACCCATATAAATGGGCAAGAGATAACACATAATTTTTCTAAAAATAAAAGCGGGCAAAAACCTACGCGACTTCCTAAAAAAGGCAATTACCCTTAAGAGTAAAAGATAGTCCGTAGGCCGAGCCCGCATTTGTGTAAATATACCCATTCCACCCTCTTGTCAAGTCGTTTTCACCCCAAAACCCCCGCCCCTTGCAATCGCGCCCTAAATCGCTTAAAACACGGCGAACCCTTTAAACCACCCCCCTAACAATAAGTCCCCACCATGCGCCTTACTCGTTCCTTCATTCCCATCCTTAAAGAAACTCCTGCGGAGGCGGCCATTGCCAGCCATCGTTTGATGCTCCGTGCTGGGCTTATTCGCCAAGCTGCCTCTGGTATTTATTCGTGGCTGCCGCTTGGCTTTAAAATCCTGCGCCGAATAGAGGCTATCGTCCATCAGGAACAAATCCGTGCGGGGCATCATCCTATGCTTATGCCCACGCTTCAACCAGCCGACCTCTGGCGTGAAAGCGGACGGTATGAGGATTATGGCAAGGAAATGCTACGCATAACCGACCGCCATAAAAAGGATATGCTTTATGGTCCAACGAATGAAGAGCTGATAACCGATATTTTCCGCAATACCGTGCGGTCTTACAAAGATTTACCGCTGACTCTGTATCATATCCAGTGGAAATTCCGTGATGAAATCCGCCCGCGATTCGGCGTGATGCGGGGGCGTGAGTTCTACATGAAAGACGGCTATAATTTTGATGTGGATAAACCCAGCGCGTTACACGCCTATAACCGCCATTTTGTCAGTTATTTGCGTACCTACGAACGCCTAGGGCTAAAGGCTGTGCCGATGCGCGCGGATTCTGGACCGATTGGCGGGGATAACACCCATGAATTCCTGATTTTGGCGCAAACGGGCGAATCCGAAGTGTTTTATGATAGCCAGATATTGGATTTACACCTGGGCGACCGCCAGATTGATTATGATGATTGGGGGCAATGCCAAAGTATTGTTGATGAATGGACGAAACCATACGCTCGCACGGATGAAACGCATGATAAGGATGTTTTTGCCAAATTGCCAGAACCCCAGCAAAAAACCGCACGGGGGATAGAGGTCGGGCAGATTTTCTACTTTGGCACAAAGTACTCGGACGCAATGAAGGCAACGGTTGCTGATGCGGATGGTAAGGAATGCCCTGTTCATATGGGCTCTCACGGGATTGGTGTGTCGCGGTTAATCGGCGCGATTATAGAGGCGAATCATGATGATAAAGGTATTATTTGGCCAGAGGCGGTCAGCCCCTTTGCCGTCGGTTTGGTTAATCTAAAACAAGGCGATGCGGTGGCGGATAAGGCATGTGAAACCTTGTATAAAGAATTGCAAAATGCGGGGTTGGACACTTTGTATGATGACAGAAACGAGCGGGCAGGGGCGAAATTTGCCACGATGGATTTAATCGGGTTGCCTTGGCGAATTACGGTTGGACCACGTGGGTTAGAAAAAAACACGGTGGAATTAACCAATCGGCGCAGTGGTGAAACGCAAGATTTCCCAGCCGATAAAATCGTAGCGCATTTGGCGGCGCATTGCGCCCCGTTGTTCGCGGCAGAGCGCTCGCAAGGTGGGCTATGAATCAAACGGATACGAAAAAACCATTGCCATTCAGTCGCTTTGAATGGCTGATAGCGTGGCGGTACCTCCGCGCCCGCCGTGCCGAGGGCGGGATAAGCGTGATGGCATGGATTTCCTTTATCGGCATTATGCTGGCGGTGTTTGCCTTGATTGCGACCTTGGGGATTCGGTCGGGGTTTCGTACCGATTTCACCCGCTCTATCCTTGGCGCGAACGCTCATGTCAGCCTGTATCGTGCGCCCCACCGCGATGACGCGGGGCGTGTGATTGCCACCTTTACCGATTATGACGCGATTGCCGAGCGTTTGCGTGGCGTGGCGGGTGTCGTACGTGTTGCCCCACAGGTGAAAGGGCAGATTTTGCTATCTGCCAATAACCGCAATGCGGGCGGGCAAGTTTTCGGGCAGAGATTGGCGGATTTACAAACCCTCCCCCTGATTTCCACACCGAAAATAGCGCATGGCAGTTTGGATGATTTTGAAAACGGCGTGGCGATTGGGATTGGCGTGGCGCAGAGCCTTGGTTTGTCCGTTGGTGATAATTTAACGTTTATTTCGCCCGATGGATTGGCGACCCCGTTTGGCACAAGCCCGCGTATTACCACCTATAAAGTGGTTTATATTTTCAGCGTGGGGCGGTATGATATTGACGCGGTGCGGGTTTATCTGCCACTGGACGAGGCACAGAAATTTTTCAATCGTATTGATGCGGTTGATGAGTTTGAAATTCTGGTGGATGACCCGCAAAAGATAGCCGATTTTATTGTGCCTTTGGCGCGCGCCTCGGCTGTGGAAAATATCGGCATGTGGAGCTGGCAGGATGCGAACGGCGGCTATCTGGATGCTCTGCAATCGGAGGATAATGTGATGTTTATATTGCTGTCTATTTTGGTGCTAATAGCCTCCATGAACATCGTTTCGGGGCTGATTATGCTGGTGAAAAACAAAGGGCGAGATATTGGGATTTTGCGCACAATGGGGGTATCGCAGGGCTCTGTCATGCGGATATTTTTTATCTGTGGCTCTGCCATTGGGGTGATTGGCACGATGGCTGGAATTGGGCTGGGGTGCGCGTTTATTATTTATATTGACCCGATATTTAATGCGGTTAATTATATTATGGGCGGCGGCGTGTGGAGTGCGGAAAAGTTTTTATTAACCGAATTGCCTGCCGAATTGCGTATAATTGATATTGGCAAAGCGGCGGGGTTGTCGCTGTCCCTGTCGTTTATTATCACGTTTTTTCCGGCACGGCGGGCGGCACGAATGAACCCGATAGAGGCTTTGCGTTATGAATAATATATTGGTTTTAAAGGATGTTTGCAAAACATATCACAGTGGTAAAACCCACCAGATAAAGGTTTTGGACGGGCTGAACCTCGCGATAAAAAGCGGGGAAGTCGTGGGGTTGCTTGCGCCCTCTGGCGCGGGGAAATCGACTTTGCTGCATATTGCGGGGCTGTTGGATTCGCCTGACTCGGGGCAGATTTTTATCAATGGCGCGGATTACAGCGCGTTATCGGACAGGCGGCGTACCCAAGCTCGGCGGGGCGATGTTGGGTTTGTCTATCAGTTTCATCATTTATTGCCAGAGTTCTCGGCGGTTGAAAATGTCGTGCTACCGCAGTTGGTTATGGGAACGGGGGCGCGGCAAGCGCGGGAGCGGGCGTTGGATTTATTAAACCGAGTCGGCGTGGCGGATCGCGCCCATCACCGCCCAGCAGAGCTGTCAGGGGGCGAGCAACAACGGGTTGCCTTTTGCCGAGCTTTGGCGAATGCGCCCTCGGTTTTACTGGCGGATGAGCCGACGGGGAATTTAGACCCGCAGACTTCGGCGGCGGTGTTTGATGCGTTAATGGGGTTGGTGCGTGAAACGGGGATGGCGGCGTTGATTGCCACGCATAATATCGCGCTTTCCAAGCAGATGAACAGGGTTTTGCGTTTGGATAATGGACGGGTTATTAGTGATTAATGATTAGTGATTAGTGATTAGTGATTGGCTACTGGTTTTTTGAGGTTTGTTATTAGAGGTTAAGGGCAGAGGTTTTTTGCTTGCCCGCCCGCCCACCCCTCCTGCGGAGAGCGGGCGTGCGGGTTTTTATGGCTAGTTTCTAGGCAAGCATATCCTTTGCAATTCCGCCCAATCGGTATCGTTTAACACGGGCGGATAATCCCCCGAATTTACACCATAAAACCCTTGATAAAAAGGATGCGCCGCGAAAAACTCTGCACTTGAGACCCCAGCCCGCGCCATTGCCGAAATCAAAACCTCAGGCTCTGGATTAACCTGCTCCTCTGTCAATATCCACTCGCCATATCCATCCAACGCGTTTTGCCGTATTCGCCCCGTTGTGAAAAACAAAAACGCCTCGCGCAAGCCGATAAACCGAAACACCCCATGAACGGGCGATAACATATCCGCCCGTACCTGTTCCAGCACAACATAGCCCGCCACCACATCCAAACCCAAACGCGCCACATCATCGTCAATCAAAACAATGCCAGAGGGCAAACCCACGCTCGCTCGCCCGCCCATATCGGCGATAAAAACCTGCGAATCCAACCGCTCACTTAACCCGCCACCATCACACGCCACGCCAGTGATTTGTTGCACCTGCGTCAGAGTCCTCTGCCCAATACTCACCACGGTTACCTCTGGAATAACCTGCGTGGCATAGCCCGCGATAACGTCAGGCAACCACATCCGCACCCCGATAAACCCCGCCAATAACACCATCAATCCAATCCAAAACCGCACCCGTCCGGGGCGGGCGCGCCCACGGCTGGCTCGGGTTTGTAAATACTCAATATGGGCGATAATCCCAACATCATCCAGTTGCAGAGTCTCGCCCTCCGATTCATCAGGATGAAACATATCAGGGCTGAAAATCGCCGGCATTTGATAGGGATTCACCCGCCGAACCGCACCCAAGGACCAATGCCCAATGGGATTATCGTTGTTATCCAAAAACACCAAGGTGGATTTGCCAAAGGTGACAATAACATCCCGCCTTTGCGAATCGGGCGCACCGCGCCATAATCCTAGACATTCCAACCGCTCATAATTTGTATGTTTCACGATAATATCCTGCCGAACCCTTTAATGAAACACCCATTATAGAATAAACCACGCGGGGGGTAAAGGGCGGATTTTTTCAATACGCCCCTGTAAATCATAAAAAGCGACATAAAACCGCCATAAAACTGCGTAAAAAACGCTTGCCAATGGGGGGGAGCGGGGGTATAGTGGGAAAACATCTTTATCTTTGCAAACCTTGAAAAGGAAAACCCAATGACTCGTTTCATCAAAATCTTCACCATCATGACTGGACTTACCCTTATGACCGCTTGCGGGGCATCTGGTGTGCTTGATGATGTAAGAGACCTTCTTGCAGAGGCACGGGCGGCACTTACCAAAGAAGCCACAGAATCGGCTAGGAATCAATTTCTGGATGAAAGAATTATAGACAACATGCTTGCTGAAGAGATTGCAAATGGTTTAGCCCTCGAAGAACAGGCCGAGGCAAGGTTAAGGATAACGCGACAGGTGGCAGCTTTTAGCGACATAAAAAGGGAATCGGAAACGGCAAAGGTACAGGATGAATTGGATAATTTGTCCCCAGAAGAACTGGCCGAGTTTAACGCGACCGTGCAAAAACGGCTACAGTTTTTAGGTCAGGTGGCGGGTGGAACCGAAGAAACCCGCACGACATACATTAATGAATGTGGCGTGGAGGGAAATACAGCCTGTATAGACGTGGTTAGCGATGCCTGCGCGGTTGCGGCTGAGGTTGGGTCTGAGCGATGCGTTTCTTTCACGGCGCGGGTTTGTGATGCTAACCCGCTTTATGATGCCTGCGATGATAATGATGATTATTTCTTGGCGCGGGATGATGTGTGTTGGATTCAGGGGAGGAATGGTGGGACACGAACCGAGGAATGCCAACAGATTTTTGATACAAATCGCTTGCAAGCGAATGCAGAACCTTCGTGTCGGGCAAATTTTGTCAGAAGAAGTAATGAAAACCGCTTTAACACCAGGTGCTTTAACGCGGTTACAGTTGTCTGTGATTTAAACCCGTTTGATTCGTTTTGCCAGTATAATACCAATTATACTAACGCCCGCCCTGCCCGTATTATCGCTTGTAGAGACGAAGTTGTCAATGCCCCGTTTTGTGCAGAGGCAAAAGCATTCGTTTGCAAGGACAATCCGTTTGACGCACTCTGCCGTCTTGATTATACCATGAATACTTACGCGACCGAACGCAACACCGCGATTAACGATTGTCAGACAACTTTTGTTGCGGGCGTAGTTTGCGTTGGCGCGGCTGTGGAATTTTGCACGGGTAAGACGGCGACGGATGTGACGGATTTGTTTAGCTCGCTTTGCCTTACGCATTCGGGTACGGACACTGTCCGTCAACCGCTATGTGTGGGTGATAAATTACCCAACACCCCAATCTCTGCGCGGTGTACTGAAACGGCAATGCGGATTTGTGATGCAACCCCGCTTGACCCTTTGTGCGATGGTGTGGAAGGCTATTTCTCCGCACAGCTGGATGCCTGTGTTTTAAACTCGAACAATCCGTCTTGTTTGGTGGGTTCGCCGACTCAATTTGCTGCCCTTGAACCGATAGCGGCTTGCTTGGCAACACCCTTTGACGCGGATTGCCTTAATGTGGCTACGACTCAGGGGATGTTGTTTGCCCCGCGTGCGGAGGCGGCACAGGATGCGTATTGTGAGTCAGGGGGAGCAAGAACCACGTCAACAACCGTGGAAACAACCGTCGACCACGTCAACTGTACCAATATTGGCTCTTTGCCAGTCTATGCAGATTTGGCAAGAAACATTACAAAGAATGGTATAAGGACATTCAACTCGGACGGGAGCATGGTTACCGCGAATCCTGTCTCTGGTGATAATCCCAATATGGGCGGGTTTTTAAGAACAGGTGTGTTTGGAACTAAGCTGGGTGACCATGCAGGAACAACCTCCGGAACTTTTACCGACGAAAACAATAATGGGAATTTTGACAGAGGGAATGATTTAGGTGGTGCTTGGCTGGGGCTTCCGACACAGCCCGGCAGTTCTTTAGCCCCTCTCGGGCGGGGTGGCGACTCTGATCGTATTTGGGATGCTGCCAGCACGACTGACCCCAACGATGGCTTTACATATTTTATAGTAGATCACGATTATGAGGATGTCCCAGGCAGGGATAATGACTTTTTTGCTTACGCGGGGATTTGGCAAACAACCAATTTTGGCGCGCCTTTGGCAGCACCCGTGGGGAATGCACCCACATCTGCGATATGGCAAGGAATTTTCACGCCTTTTTCTGATAAGAGTATTGTAGAGACCGTTGCATCTTTGACGGAGATAGCGCAGATAAACCGTGAGGCTATAAACACCCGCACAACGAATTTTTATGTTGATTTTACCAATGGGACATTTAATATCCATAATCCAGCTGGCACAGATGCCCAAAATCCAAATGGCACAGACCCCACGACAGGCGCAGTGCTGGGTTATATTTTTGGTGTTGGTGTTGGTGATGAAGCCGTAATTAGCAAGAGAATTAGGTATAGTGTGAATGGTGTTTTTGGTGCGGGTATTGCTGACCTAAATAATCCTGGTAGGATGCTGAACGCGGGCGAGTTGGGCGGAAACGTTACGAGATCTGTTGAGGCTGCGACATATGCCCCCGATGACACTCTAACATTTGGGACTGATGCATCTCCCCTTGTTATGCCCTTAACCGGATTGATTGGGGTGGAGGGTGCGTTAGGTATCTTTGTAGACCCAGCCGTAACCACTTCGCCGAATGTTGGTGGTTTCACGGCCGCGCCCACACCCGCAGAATAAACACCGCAGGTTAAAAAAATAAAAAGGGGGGTCGCCTGTGCGTCCCTTTTTTTCATGGGTTTATTATAGGTTTATTATAGGTTTATTATTTTATGGCATCTTCCACTCTAAAACCCGTAACCCACAGGCGGATTTTCCACATAGCCGTCCCCGTCGTGCTATCCAACGCCACCGTTCCCATCCTTGGCGCAGTGGATACCGCCGTTGTCGGGCAATTAGGCGCGGCCGCCCCAATCGGCGCAGTCGGGCTGGGCGCAGTTATGCTCACCGCGATTTATTGGATGTTTAGCTTCCTGCGTATGGGCACCTCTGGAATGACGGCACAGGCCATCGGCGCGGGTCATATAGCCGAATCCCACGCCTTGCTGATACGCGCCGTTTTAATAGGGCTGGCGGGCGGCTTTGCCCTGATTATCCTGCAATGGCCGATTTTTATGCTGTGTTTATATGCCGCCCCTGCCTCTGCCGAAGTGGAAACGCTGGTGCGCGATTATCTGTTTATCCGTATTTATTCCGCCCCCGCCGCGATTGCTATGTACGGTATAACGGGCTGGCTGATTGCCAAAGAAAAAACCCGCGCGGTGCTGGTTTTGCAACTCTGGATGAATGGGATAAATATCGTGCTGGATTTGTGGTTCGTGCTGGGTTTGGGCTGGGGCGTGCAGGGTGTTGCTATCGCTAGTTTAATAGCAGAATTATCTGGGTTAGTGCTGGCGTTGTTTCTGGCACGGGCAGGGTTTTTGGATGGGCATTGGCGCGATACTAAGCTGATTTTTGACCGAGTGCGATTGCGTCTTATGGCAGTGATTAACCGCGATATTATGATACGCTCTGTTCTGTTGGAAATCGCGATTGTGAGCTTTCTGTTTCTGGGCGCGGGGTTTGACGATGTCACCCTAGCCGCCAACCAAGTGTTATTACAGTTCTTGCATATCACCGCCTATTCGCTGGATGGATTCGCGTTTTGTGCAGAGGCTCTGGTCGGGCAAGCCTTCGGCGCAAAGGCGCGGGGCGTATTACGCCAATCCGTGATGATGACCAGCTTCTGGGGATTATTAACCGCCGTTTTATTGGCGGTCGGGTTTGCGGTGTTCGGTGGTATGTTAATTGATGTAATGAGCACGGCTGGCGATGTGCGTTTGTCCGCCCGCGAGTATCTGCCGTGGATGGTGCTGACTCCGTTAATTGGCGTAGTGCCGTGGATGCTGGACGGAGTGTTTATCGGTGCCACCCGAACCCGCGATATTCGCAATACGATGGTGGTTTCGTTTATGTGTTATGTGGGGGCGTTGTTGGTGTTTGTGCCGTCGTTTGGTAATCACGGCGTGTGGGCGGCGATTTGTGTGATGCTGTTTGTTCGCGGGGCGAGCTTGGCTGTGCGCTATCCAAGGTTAGAGATGTTGGCGGATTAAAGCCATTTATCAATCGCACTGCCCGTCGCCTGTTCTATCGAATCATACCCGTGTTCGGTGAGCAAAATATCCAAACCCTCGGCGATTTCGCGGATTAAATCCAGCCCGCCATAAACCAGCGCCGAGTAAAGTTGCACCGCCGTCGCGCCCGCCTGTATTTTGGCAAAGGCTTGGGCGGCGTTGCTAACACCCCCAACCCCGATAAGGGGGATTTCACCGTCTGTTTCACGCGCCAATCGCGCCAGCACGCGGGTGGATTTTTCAAACAAGGGTTGCCCTGATAACCCGCCCGTTTCGGTCGCGTTTTTACTGGTCAAGTTCGGGCGATCAACCGTGGTGTTCGTGGCGATAATCCCATCAATTTTATGCTTCATTGCGGTTTGCGCAATCTGGGCAATTTGTGCGTGCGTCAAATCAGGCGCGATTTTAAGAAAAATAGGCGGGCGGTTTGGCAGGGACTCCCGAGCCTCCATGACTTGTTCCAGAAGGGCGGGCAGGGCTTGGTTTTTCTGCAAATCACGCAAGCCTTTCGTATTGGGCGAAGACACATTTATCGTGGCAAAATCCGCGTGGGGAGCGCAGGTTTGCAGGACTTTAACATAGTCATTGGCGGGGTTTTCGCTATCCTTATTCGCGCCCAGATTAATGCCGAGAATACCGTGTTTCGGGCGGGTTTTCAGGCGTTCGGCGATGGTGTTCGCGCCGTCATTGTTAAATCCAAACCGATTGATGATTGCCTTGTCTTTGGCAAGGCGAAACAGCCGAGGTTTGGGGTTGCCGTTTTGGGGCAGAGGGGTGATCGCACCGACTTCTATAAAGCCAAAGCCCTTGTTTAACAGGGGTTTTATCGCGCGTGCGTTCTTATCCAGCCCCGCCGCCAGCCCGATAGGATTTGGCATAGTTAGCCCGGCAAAGGTCGTCCGCAATCGTGGCGTTGTGATTTTTACACACGGCGAGGGGGTATTACGCAAGGCGAACAGCGCGACATCGTGGGCGCGTTCCGCGTCCAAACGGTGCAATATATGAAGGGCGATTCGTTCGCTTGGTTTCATTTTGGTTGCGCCTTTTGCCCGTGTTATGGGGTAGGATATAGCACGGAGGCGGGGGGAATGGTAGGGTAAAAAAGCAACAGTTTTAAATTTAGCATAAGCGGGCGGGGTTGCTTTTATGTAGGTAAGTGTCCATTCTAAATACAAAAGGGGTAGCGACTAGGCCTCATACCATAATCGCTACCCCAGTTTGTCTCTTCCTTGCGGAAGAGGTTTCAAGAGAGACCGTGCTTAGGTTTGGACCCCAAACCGTGTCTCGCCTCTATCAGCCATTCCCGCCCTTTTGTAGGGGCAGGTTAGTGAATACGTGCTTATTCGTTGGAATAGGCGCGTATCACAGCCGAAATTCTTTTTACATCCTCCTCCTTTATATCTTTAGGGATGTTGGATATTATTACCATGTGGTCTCCGTCTCTTATTGGAACTGGCAAATCAAAGGTGAATAAATTATTGTTGTTTATTTGATTCGTGCTGGACAGGACTTGGGTTGCTTTTGTTGTTGCACCTTCTTGATTGGGGTTTCTTTTTATCGGCACAGGGGGCGTTTCATAAGAATTGGGTAGAAATTTTGACGGGTCTTCATTATATTCTTTAATAACAGCAACGGCTCGTCTGGCATGCGAACAATGGGTTTGCATTGAATCGGGTGAATATTTTTCTTTATTCTTAGACTTAAAACGCTGAATGACTTCCTCGATATCGAAAGTACGAAAATCCATTAATTCAGATTCGCTGAGTAAATCATTTTCGATAAGCACAGTTCTTGCCGAAGACTTTCGGTTTGTTGCAGTGCTTCGATTAAGTACCTTTTCATTGCGCATTATTTCAATTAGCGTAATAATACTGTTGACGTGGTAGTCATGGATGTCGTGGTCATTAAAGGTTAACATTGGCTTTACCTCTCAGTTTTTGAATGATTATGATTTGATAGACATTGATTTGGACAATGCAATTACTGTTATCAGTTTCCATTTTACGGTTCCTTTTGTTAATACCTCTATTGAGGTGGTATGGGATACATATATATCATGTTATGTGGATATACAATAGCAAAAAGGACATTTCTTTGATATTTTTTGATATTTTTTGCATTTTTCAATGAAATAAGAGGTTTTAAGCTGCTAAAATCATGCAATCTCTACGATAAACAGCAGAGTTAGCTATTGATATTGTAGTTGACAGCTATCTAATGAATATACAAAGGATAGCCAGATAGTGAGACTTTAAGTAGGGATAGCCAGATAGTGAGACTTTAAGTAGGGATAGCCAGATAGTGAGACTTTAAGTAGGGATAGCCAGATAGTGAGACTTTAAGTAGGGATAGCTAGATAGTGAGACTTTAAGCAAGGATAGCTAGATAGTGAGACTTTAAGCAAGGATAGCTAGATAGTGAGACTTTGAAGGATGGCTATCTGGTAAGATGATGAAAGGTAGAGCTGAGCTAACCAATCAATCTACAAACTCCACAGGAAACACATGCACTCCGTCTTTGCCTAACTCCAACGGCGCAGACCAAACCAGCCCGTCCATCGGCAAAACTCCATAGACATGGGGGAATAAAACGCCGCCCCGTGCTGCCTCCCACCGTAATAAATCCCCGAACCCGTCGGCTTGATACGCCAATAACCACAGCCCCGATGCTCCGTTAAAATGCAGGGCGGCGGTTGCCCGTGCGCTCGAACCCGTGGAAAAATGGATAAACCCATCGGCGATATCCAGAGGGCTACCCGCCGTCGCGCCCGCCTCCTGCAAATCGCGCCATTCCGCGTCACGCAAAATCTTATAAATCAGCATGCGAACACGGAGTCAAAGGATTTCACGCCTTTGGCCTCAATCGGGTTGCCTGCGGGATCGGTAAAAAACATCGTGTGTTGCTCACCCGCTTTGCCCGCATAGCGCACCTGCGGGGGCAGAATAAACGGCACTCCCGCACGTTCCAGCCGACCGCGCAAGGCCGTCCAGTCCGCCAGCAATAAAATGATGCCCAGATGGGGCATTGGCACGGCTTTGCCCGCGACCAGCCCGCCGTTATCGGTGGCAAAAGGCGCGCCAAGATGCAACGATATTTGATGCCCAAAGAAATCGTAATCGACCCAAGTATCGGTGCTGCGACCTTCGCGGCAGCCCAGCACTTCGCCATAAAAAACCCGCGCAGAGGCGAGGTCATTGATATAATAAGCAAGGTGGAATATGGATTGCATGGGGGTTATCTATCATCAAATTTAAGGGTTGAGGGCTTTATCTGCCATACCCCCATTATACCCAAACCCCGCGTTTTTGCAACCTCCCCCCATTTCGCGCAATTTTGCCCTCTAAAATGTCGCAAACAAGCAATAACCCCACCAAATATCCGCTAGGCTTTCACCAAAGGAGACCCTGCATGAAACACGATATGAAACACGATATGAAACACGATTTATCCCCCGATTTATCTACTGTGCTACAGCCTATCGCCACTGCCAAAGGCTTGCCAAATCGGCATTATATTGACCCTGAGACTTTCCAAACGGAAACCCGCGCCGTGCTGGGCGATAATTGGGCGGGGATTGGATTCGCCGCCAGTATCCCGAACGACGGCGATGTAAAGCCTGTGGATTTCCTCGGCATTCCAATGCTGATGGTGCGCGATAACGGCGCAGTTCGGGTTTATCAAAATACATGCCGTCATCGCGGAATGATACTGGTGGATGCGCCCGCGAATATACGGGGGACTATTCGGTGTCCCTATCACTCGTGGTGTTATGGGCTGGATGGCGCGTTGCGCTCTACCCCGCATGTTGGCGGGGCGGGCTGTAATGTGCATGACGGGATTAAACGGGCGGACTTGGGGTTGTTTGAAATCCGCTCGCATGTTTATATGGATGTCGTGTTTGTAAATGTATCAGGGAAAGCGGCGGAGTTTAAGGAGGCTCACGCGGATTTGCTCGCGCGATGGGCGGATTTTAATCAGCCGTTATATGCGGGCGGAGCGGACAGTATGTTTCAATTAAATGTCGCATGTAATTGGAAATTGGCGGTAGAGAATTATTGCGAATCCTATCATTTGCCTTGGGTGCATCCCGATTTGAACTTGGTATCAAAGCTGGAAGACCACTATCATATTGAAAAACGATGGCAGTATTCTGGGCAAGGGTCGTATAAATATACTCAGATGACTGGGGAGGCGGGCGAGGTTTTTGCCGACTTCGGCGGATTGGCGGATAAGTGGGATGCGGGGGCGGAGTATGTTGCCTTGTATCCTAATGTGTTGTTTGGCGTGCATCGGGATCATACCTTTGCTATTATTTTACAGCCGATTGATTGTGGCAATACGGTGGAGCATGTGGCGTTGTATTACGCATCAGCCGAGTGCGCGGGTGCGGGGTTTGCCGATTTACGGATGAAAAACGCCGGGTTTTGGAAGGGGGTTTTTAAAGAGGATATTTTTGTCGTGGAAGGTATGCAAAGAGGGCGGTGCGGGCCGATGTTTGATGGTGGTAAGTTCTCCCCCGTGATGGACGGGCCGACGCATTTGTTTCACGAGTGGGTGGCGGATAAGATGACCAGCTATCAAGGGGCTGATGGTGGGTGATGTTCGGGCGGATACACAGGCGGATAATACCCGTTTGCTGGCCGCCTATGCCAGAGGCGACGGTCGCGAAATGATGCAGATTTATCAAGCCGCAGGGCGGGTGGCGTTGGACGCAGGGGATATTGACGCGGGGTGTTTTTTGCTGACGCAGGCCTATGTTTATGGGTTGGAATTGGGCGCGGCAGAGGCAGAAGAGTTACGCACGATACTCGTCCAATATGGACGCGAAGAATGAATTTTTAACTGTGGGGTGCGACACTAAATAAATGCAAAAAAATCACAGCCTCACATTATTTTTACATTTTATCAATAAAAAGGCTTGCTAACCAGTTATTAACTATATTATATGTAAAACATGAGATGTCTTGTAAGACACCTTAAGGGAAAAAATTATGGCGTATAAACCACGCAAAGCGGCGCAAACCATTGCCTATTTCATTTTGAAAAGTGGGGCGCAAGACATGAACGTTCTAAAGGCTGTTAAACTTGTTTATTTGGCTGATCGTGAATGTATACGAAAACGCGGTTTTCCGATTCAAGATGAAGACCGTTTTTCTCTCCCAAATGGACCAGTTAATTCTAGCACTCTTGACCATATCAATGGTGAATTTGATTTGAAAAAATGCGGTTGGTCAGATTTTTTGAACGATAAGGTTGGTTATAACATAGGGTTATCTGATAAGAATATAAAAGAAGATGATTTGGATGAGATGAGCGAAAGCGAAATTGAAGTCTTGAATGATGTTTGGGGGCAATTTGGTCATATGAATCAATGGGAATTGGTTGCTTACACACACAACCCCGAAAATATTCCTGAGTGGAAGCACCCAGGAACATCAAGATTGCCCATCCCTCTTTTGTCCATTATGCATGCTGTTGATTTACCCAATGCAGAAGAATTCGCGGAAGAGGTTGAGGCTTTTTCCAGAATGGATGATACGTGGAATCGGCTTCGCGATAGTGTTAATGCGCAATCGGCTGGCTCGTAGCTATTTATGCCCATCCGTCCGCGACAAACCTTTTTGATGAAATCTGGTCCGTCGCATGATCCCGAAAGACTACATTTACATTTTGTTTGCCTTGATGTAGATGATGATGGAAATACCCTGATTGTTCCTATGTCAAGTTATGAAGGAAATTATTCCGATTCTACTTGTATTCTTGATATTGGCGATCATGAGTTTATCAAGCATAAATCGTTTGTGCTCTATATAAAAGCGCAAATTAGAAATGCCGATGAATTGCAAGCGGATATAGATGAAAGAGTAATTATCCCCCAAAAAGATATATTGCAATATTTTCTTTTAAAAATACGAAAGGGTGTGCTGGATTCAAAAGAAACTCCAAAAAATATCAAAGACTATTGTAAGTCCCGTATGCAGGGCAAGAGGTAAAAGTGGGGATGCATCAAGACTTTCGTGCAAAACCCGCCCCTAAAATGTCGCAAACAACCTATACCCGTGTTAATTTTCCACTAATCTATCATCAAAGATAATAATTAACCTCAAAAAGAAAGAACCCCATGAAAACCCACGCACAAGCCGTCGTTATAGGCGGCGGACTTATCGGCTGTTCCATCCTTTACCACCTAGCGAAACTGGGTTGGAAAGACACCATCCTGCTGGAACGGGATGAATTAACCAGTGGCTCTACTTGGCACGCGGCGGCTGGTATCCACGGACTCCACGACAGCAATAATATTTCCAAAATGCAGTATTACACCATGAACCTCTATCAGCAGTTAGAGGCGGAAACAGGCCAAGGCTGCGGGATATATCAGCCAGGCACGCTCTATCTGGCGCAAACCGAAGCGCGCGAGCATCAGCTGCGTATTCAGGCGGCGAAAGCTCGCGCCTTTGACGCTGGTTTTTATGAAATCAGCATTGAGGAGGCGAAACAGAAAAACCCCTTGATTAATTTTGACGGGATTCGGTGCGTGATGTTTGAACCCGATAGCGGGCATGTTGATCCCAGTGGCGTAACCCACGCCTATGCCGCGGGGGCGCGGGCTCTGGGGGCAGAAATCCACCGTTTCACCCCCGTTACCGCGACAACTCCCACCCCGAATGGTGAGTGGATTGTGCAAACGCCAAAAGGCGATATTCGCACGCAATGGGTTGTTAATGTGGCGGGGCTTTGGGCGCGGGAAGTCGCCGCGCTGGCGGGTTTCACCCTGCCCTTACAGCCGACCGAGCACCAATATCTGGTGACCGAAACCATTGATTCCATTGCTAAATTTGGCAAACACCTGCCCTCCGTTGCTGATAGAGATGGCGAGTATTATATGCGACAGGAAGGCAAAGGTTTGCTGATAGGTGCTTACGAACGCGATTTGCGTTTTTGGGCGGAAGAGGGAACTCCGCAGGGGTTTGGGCATGAGCTTTTCCCCGATGATTTGGATAGAATCAGTGAAAACTTACTCCGTGCGATGGAACGTGTGCCAGATGCCGCCACGGTTGGCATTAAACGGGTTATCAATGGTCCGATGATTTGGTCGCCTGATAGCTCTGCCCTTTATGGTCCTGTGCCAGAGCTGACGAACTATTTTTGCTGTTGCGGGATTATTCCGGGGTTTAGCCAATCGGGTGGTTTGGGTCTGGCAACCGCGCAATGGATAATAGACGGCGAGCCTGAATTGGACATGTTCCCGTGGGATATGGCGCGGTTTGGCGCGTGGGCGGATAAGGATTTCACCCGTGCGCGGGTTGCCGACCAATACGCCAATCGGTTTAAAATTCACTTTCCTTATGAGGAACGGACGGCGGGTCGCCCCCTGCGCACTCGCCCGATTTATGAAACGCAAAAACAGATGGGCGCGGTTTTCGGGCTGAGTTACGGGTGGGAGCATCCCCTATGGTTTGCCCCGAAAGGTGTGGCGCAAACTGAGGATTACGGTTATACTCGTCAAGCGTGGTTTGAACCTGTTGGCAAGGAATGTTTGGCGTTGCGCAACGGTGTTGGCGTGATAGATATTTCCAATTTCGCCAAGTATGAAATCAAAGGTGCGGGCGCGGCCGATTGGTTAAATCGTGTGATGGCAAACCATGTCCCGCGGGAGGTTGGACGCAGTTGCCTGACGCCTCTTTTGGGGCGGCGGGCTGGGATTGCTGGCGATTTCACTTTGACGAAACTGGGGGAAGAGCATTTCTGGATGGTAGGCTCTGGCGCGGCGGAACGCTATCACCAGCGTATTTTTAACGGTACGGATCGCGGTGATGTGGCGTTTATCAGCCAAACAGATGCGTGGTGCGGGTTTAATGTGGCGGGGCCGGATTCGCGGGCGTTGCTGGCGCGATTGACCCAAACCGATATGTCCAATGAAAATTGGGGGTTTATGCGGTCTAAATCCTTTGTTATAGCGGGGATGTCGGCGATTGGCTTGCGGGTTTCTTTTAGTGGCGATTTGGGGTGGGAGGTCTATGTGAAACAGGCCGACCAGCAAAAACTATATGATGCGTTGTTTGAAAGCGGTGCGGATTTGGGGGTGTGTGCGGTTGGCGGGCGCGCCTTGGGCAGTTTGCGGATTGAAAAGGGCTATGGCTCTTGGGGGCGCGAATATAGCCCTGAGTATTGGCCGCAAGAGGTTGGCTTGGCAGGGTTGATTAAAATGGATAAGCCCGCGTTTTTGGGGCGCGAAGCCTATGGTGCGATTGCCGATAATGCCCCCCGTGAAAAGCTGGTGTTGTTAGAGGTTTCGGTTACAAATAACGCCGATGCCAGTGGTGGCGAGCCTGTGTTTTTACCTGATAATGGTAGCGGTTTTGGTCGGGCGGTTGGGCGTGTGTCCAGTGGTGCCTACGGTTATTTTGTGCAGAAATCGCTGGCGTTTTGTTTTATTGAAACGGGGTGTGTTAAGGCGGGTGCGGAGTTTGAGATTGCTATTTTGGGGCAACCCCATAAGGCAAAGCTGTTGGAGTGTCCGCCGTTTGACCCAAGCGGGGCGAGGTTGCGGGGCTAGTTGTTAGTTGTTAGTTATTAGTGATTAATGATTAGTGATTAGTGATTAGTGGGTTATTCGCTAAACATTTTTTCATAAAGATTGGGAATGTCATGGTGCGATAAAAGTTTAACACCCGTATCTGTGGCGAGGGCTTTTGCACTCTTGGTATAAGATGCGTTTGAAATAACCCCGACCGCATCCATTTGATGAAAAGCCTTGCCCGCGTGTGCCTCTTGCACGGCTTTGTTGCCAACAGAGGATTTAAGGAGTTTGCATTGTAGCCCGATTATTTTGCCATTTTTCTTGGCAATAACATCAATACCTTGATCGCCAGAGCCAGACGTGGCTTTTGCATCCCAGCCGAATTTATTTAAGCCATCAGCAACCCAATGTTCAAATTCATGTCCGTCTGTGGGGATGGTGTTAATATCAAAACCCGATTCGCGGTCATATTCTTCCCAAATACCCAATTGCTCAAATACAAATTTCTTTGTTTTGCTACGTATTCCGTAATCACTTGTGAAGTACGCACTTACACCAACACTTTTATAGAATTCATCAAGAACTTTATCAGTGTTATTTTCTACTACCGCTCCATAATCGTCTGTTATTACAGCTCTTTCTAGATTGCGATTTAATACGTGCCGATGCGTTTTTATTGCATCCATAAGCCTGTTAATGTTTTGTTTTCTTTCAATAGAATTTTCTATCTCGCGTTGACGTTCTTTTTCAGCTTTTTCGTCATCTTGTTCTTTAATTTGTTTTTTACTTGGCGACATACAGTAAATGAAAATTACCACAATAACAGCAAAAGCTAAAAGGGATACCAATATTGCTGTAACAAGTTTTATGCCAGTAACGAGAGACAGAATTATTGATACAATGCCCCAAAATGCAATTGCCCCCGTTATAGCAGTTTTATTCTCATTCATATCTATGTCTTTCCAAAAACCCACAATACCAAAACCCGCCTTGCGTGTAAATACTTAGATGGCAAAAAGATGCGGGGATATATTAATAACCAATAACTAACAACTAACAACTAATAACTAACAACTAAATTCACGTGCCAATGCCCGCATCATCCCCATATCGCGGGAGTTCAAATCACCCGTCTCATGGGGGGCGAACCGCAACCGAAAGGCAGTTAAAACCTCCGAAAACCCTTGCAAATCATCGCTTGCAGGGCGATATCCAAACGCCGCCGCGTCCGCCATAAACCCCGCCCAATCCACCGCCACACCCGCATCACCAGCAGCCCAAACCGACAAACCCTGCCGTGCCAACCCCTGCCAATCAAACGCAAGACCAGGGTCAGTCTTACGCCCCACGGCCATATCGGAATGCCCAATAACACCCTTTGGCGCAATCCCCCACCGCGCCAAAATACCGTGCAATAACCCCGCCAGAGCCCGCATTTGCACCGCAGGATATTCAGGATAATCGGGCGCACCACTGTTCATCAATTCCACGCCAATACTGTGCGAATTCACATCGTTTATCGCGCCCCATTGCCCGACTCCCGCGTGCCACGCACGCGCCGATTCCGCCACCAATTGATAAATCACTCCCGTTCGGGTGATGAGATAATGCGCCGAAACCTCCGCATCCGTATCACATAACCGCGCCAAAACCTCATCCACATTATCCATAGCCGTATAGTGCAACACCACCAAACTCGGCACAGCACCATCCCGCCGCACACCGCAGTTGGGCGACTCATGCGCAATGATATTGGGGGTTACGGTCGCCATCCGCAAGCAAACCCGTCGCCGTCATCATCTAACCCCAAGTGGTCTTCTTTCGGTCCGCCCTTGGATAGGAAAACAAACTGCGCATAGTCATTGCTGGGCAGGGTTTGGCATACCCGCGTAGGCACCGGATTGCGTTCGCGCGAATACCGTTTTTTACCAATACGGCGTTTGGCATAACGCTCGGCGTAGGCCGCCAAATCCACGCGAGTCTCTTCATCGCGCTCTGGCAGGGGGGTGGCAATATATTGCACATATTGATTGCTCAGCCGTGCCAGCCTGTCCGCGTCCGTTTCAATGGATTCTTGGGCGGTGATGGTTTCAAAGCTCTGCGAATCCGACAGATTTTGTGTGTCCGCGCTGACATCCTCAAACCCAAGCGGGGCATCGGACTCATCCGCCTTACCACCGCCACATGCCGTCAGTATAAGAGCACAAAAGATTATGGGTAGTCTTAGCATCGCCTAACCCCACCAAACATTCGGCTTTGCATCAAAGGCAAAATCCTTTTCCAACGCACCCGCGATATTCATCAATTCGCCTTCCTCCCAAGGTCGCCCAATCAGTTGCAAACCCAAGGGCAACCCTGCGCAGTCCAATCCAGCAGGCAGGCTAATCGCGGGTAATCCCGCCAGATTCACCGTCACCGTGAAAACATCGTTCAGGTACATTTTAATAGGGTCAATCGCGGTTTCATCACCCAGAGCAAAGGCGGCACTTGGCGTTGTCGGGGTTAAAATAGCCTCCACCCCCATGTCAAAAACCTGCTGGAAATCGCGTTTAATTAGGTTACGCACCTTTTGGGCTCGGCGATAATAGGCATCATAAAACCCAGCCGATAAAACATAAGTGCCTATCATCAGGCGGCGTTTCACTTCATCACCAAACCCCTCTGCACGGGTTTTTTTATACATCTCATCAATACCATCCTCCGCGCCGATATCGGCTCGCAAACCATAGCGAACCCCGTCATATCGGGCGAGGTTTGACGAAGCCTCCGCTGGTGCCAAAACATAATAGGCGGGCAGGGCGTATTTCGTGTGGGGCAGGGAGACATCGACAATCTCCGCACCCGCATCGCGTAGGCGGGCTATCCCATTTGCCCATAAATCCTCTATATCCTGCGGCATTCCATCAAGGCGATATTCTTTGGGAATAGCGATTTTTTTGCCTTTGATGGGCTGGTCTAACATCGCTTCAAAATCAGGCACGGCAAGGTTTGCGCTGGTGCTGTCCTTTGGGTCATGCCCCGACATTGCGCCCAGTAATATCGCGCAATCGCGTACGGATTTTGCCATGGGGCCAGCTTGGTCTAGCGACGAGGCAAAGGCGATAACCCCCCAGCGCGAGCATCGCCCGTAGGTGGGTTTTATCCCCGTAATACCCGTGAAAGCAACGGGTTGACGGATGGAACCCCCCGTGTCCGTGCCAAGCGCCGCCAAGCATAAATCGGCGGCAACGGCGGCGGCAGAACCGCCAGAAGAACCCCCAGGGGTCAGTGGGGCGGGGTCGTTCCCCCGCCAAGGGTTTATCACCGCGCCGTAGGTTGAGGTCTCATTAGAAGAGCCCATTGCGAACTCATCCATATTGGTTTTGCCCAGCATAACCGCGCCTTGTTGCCAAAGCTGGGTTGTGATGGTGGACTCGTATTCGGGTTTGAAATTGGCGAGGATGGCGGAGGCGGCTTGGGTTTTCACCCCCTTTGTGCAGAACAAATCCTTAATGCCGAGCGGTATCCCGCACATATCGGGTGCATCGCCCGTTGCCAGCATTTTATCGGCGGCGGCGGCTTGCTTGCGAGCGTGGTCAGGGGTTTTATGGCAAAACGCGTTCAACGCATCGCCCGCGTCAATCGCCGATAAGCAATCGTTTGTTAATTCGGTTGCACTGATTGTTTTGGCGCGGAGCATATCGCGCGCGGTCGCTATGGTAAGTTTTGCCAATTCGCCCATGGGGTTTTCCTTTGCTTTGGGGGTTTGCCCCGATTTATTCCACAACCTTTGGCACGGCGAAAAACCCTTCGCGGGTCATCGGCGCGTTTGATAGGATTTGCGCGGGTTTATCACCGCCCGTTTCATCGGTGGTTGGGGTGTCATCGCGCCATTTCAAATCCATAGGCATGACGGCAGGGGTGTCTGTGACATCGCTGATATCGACTTCGTTCAATTGCTCCATAAAGCCAATAATGCGTGATAGGCGTTCCGCCATCGCGTCCAGTTCATTATCTTTAATATCAATACGCGCCAGATTGGCGATGCGTTTTACGGTGGTTTGGTCAATTTGCATGGGGGTGTGCCTGTTTTTTGGGTTTTAGGGTGTTTAGCGTGATTGGGGGAAGAGTTCAAGTTTTTTTAACGACCTAATGAACCCTTTATTAACCTTTACACCTGTTACTATACCTGCTATCACAAATCCAAACAAAGGGGCAGGTCTTGCTAAATAACGATTCCATAAAAAACCGCACCATCTTTTGCCACGATAATTTGGAAATTTTACGTGGGATAGATTCCGATTGCGTGGATTTGATTTATCTTGATCCGCCGTTTAATAAGAAAAAAGAATTTACTGCGCCGATAGGTAGCAGTGCCGAAGGTGCGTCTTTTTCAGATATATTCCGCGAAGAGGATGTCAAAGACGACTGGTTGCTGGATATAAAAGAAGACCATTATTTTATCCACGATTTGTTATCCACTGTGAAAACGATAGAAGGACGCAGTTCTTACAATTTTTGCTACCTTGCCTATATGGCGATTCGCTTGTTGGAATGCCATAGGATTTTGAAATCCACGGGGTCAATATACCTGCATTGCGACTCGACCATGTCCCATTATTTGAAACTTCTTTTGGATTGTATTTTTGGCGAAGCCAATTTCCGCAACGAAATTATTTGGTGTTATACTGGCCCGGGAATCGCCAATCGTGCGTTTAAACGAAAACACGATATTATTTTATTTTATGCAAAATCTGAACTTACAGATTTTAACCCTATTAGAGTTTCACATAAACGCCAATCTGTATCCGTTGGGGCAAGCAGTTATGCCGCAGGCAGCCGAACATTAGAACAGGCAAAACAAGCCGAAGCCGAAGCGATAGAACGCGGTAAGGCGATAGAAGATTGGTGGAGCGATATTGGCTCTGGCAGTCATATTTCCAAAAACGAACGCACGGGCTATCCCACGCAAAAACCTCTGGCGTTGTTGGAGCGGATTATCACCGCGTCTTGCCCCAAAGGTGGGATTGTTTTAGATCCGTTTTGTGGGTGTGCGACCACTTGCGTTGCGGCGGAAAAATTGGAAAGGCAATGGGTTGGCGTGGATGTATCCATAAAGGCGTATGAATTGGTGAAAGAGCGGATGAAAAAAGAGGTAGAACGTAAGGATGAATTGTTTAAAGAGGAGGTGGATTTTCAAACAGACCCACCTGTTCGCACGGATATGGGCGCGGATACTCGGGTGCAAAAATATGTTTATATTATATCAAACAAGGAATGGAAAAATGAGTGGAAAGTCGGTATTGCGTCCAATGTCAAGGCGCGATTGAATTCTTACCAGACCTCCGACCCGAACCGTGGGTATGTTTTGGAATATAGTTTTCTAACGCCTGATTTCCGCGAAATTGAAAAATATATCCATGAGCGCTATGAAAACCGCCATGAATGGGTGCGTGAGCCTGATATGCAGAAAATCATCAAGGATATAGAGGGTTTTAACACCTAACACCTACTCAGGTGTCGCGACAAACCCGCCAGCAAAATGGCTCGCCTCCCCAGAAACCCCGCGTTCGGATATAAACGCGCCAACCGCGCCCTCTTGCCCAAATAACCCCGTCACAATCCCTATCGTAGCGTCTTCCGCGTTCCCAGTCGTGAAATCGGCAAGGATAATGATGCCATTGGCTATCGCGCCTTGGTTATCAAACCCGCCCTCCAGCACAAACCGCACATCGCTATTCACATCACCATCCACCATCACTTCCGCATCAAACAGGCGATTCGCGTAATCAACCGTCATCACAAAGGGTTTGCTCACCCCAGTGGTCGTTTGAAACCAGCCCGACCATTGGGCGTGGCTCGCGTCCGCATTCGCCTCTTGCACAACAGGCAGGGGTGCACCCAGATTCGTGCCAGAAAATATCCCAGCATAATGACGCGGAGTGCCACGCGGGGTGGCGGTAAAGAACGCCACTCCATCGGTTAAATCCCCGCCAAGATCCAGCGAGCCCGCGCCATTTTTCATATTCAAACGTTGGGTTGGGGTAGGCGTGGCGAACCCTCCGCTATCCAAATCCATGCCCGTGGTTTGCAGGAATTCGTTGCGGTCGCGGGTTGGGCTGGGCGCGGTGGCAAAGGATGTCGCCCCATCCCCCAGCCAATCGGCGGTTGTGACAATATCCAGCAGGGGCGGGGGTGGAGGCAGGTTAATCGTGGATATATTCGCACTGGCGATTTTGAAGGTGGGTTCTTTGGGTGCAGGTTTCTTTGGCTTTGGTTTTATAGTTTTGATGCTTATCGTGGGTTCGGTATCAGATTCGGCGGTGGCTTCAGAAATAACCCTAGGCGGGGAGATATTGATAGACTCGGCGGTCAGCGTCTCTAATGTTTCTTTCGCGGACTCTTTCGCGGATGTTTTAGGGGTCTCTAAATCAGGGTCTGACAAGTCCGCCGTCTCGCCACCACAGGCGGTTAAGACGAACATAGCCAGCAGGGCAAACGCCAGTGGTGTTTGGTATTTTATTTTGGATTTTATTTGGGGGGTCATACTATCTCTCCTCTTCTCTGGGTTATCCAGAGTCGCCCTCTGGTTTATCTTTGGTCGGCATTCGTAAAACATATTTATGAAAACCATCGCCCCCCTGTTTAACCTGTTTCATGCTTTATTCAAAAGGAATTCTGTTTAAGGCTTCAGGTAAATAAGCCAAAAAACAAAGACAAATACATAAGGAATTTTGTGGGGTTTTACCGATTTTTTAACAGGAATTTACCCTAAATCGCGCCCAAGCACGTCCTGCAGGGACACCTGCGCCGAGCCCGCCCGCAACGGCTTTTGCTGATTATCCGCCGCCGCCCAACCCGTTAGAAAAACCAGCTCTGCCGTCGCACCAACCCGCCCGTCAGGCAAAGAAAACTGCTCACCATAAATCGCACACACCCGCGCCAATAAATCACGGCGCATAAACCGCTTTGCCCGTGCGGTTTGTGCGTTTGCCTCACCCATCGCTCGCAACTCGGACATCAAAGCCAAAGGCGTTTCATAGCTTAAATCCAACCGCAGCGTATCGGCCACGGGCAACGCCAGCCCAGCCCGTTGTAGCAACGCCCCGCCATCGCGAATCTCCGCCATAGGCACAACCCGAGGGCTGACCCCACCGCAAATCTGGCTCTCTGCCAAGGTAAAAGCGGTGCGCAATTCATGCAGGCTCTGCCCGCCGAAAAACACGGCAATCATCAGGCCATCAGGCTTTAACGCAAGGCGCATTTGTACCAGTTGCCCGACCGCGTCATTCGCCCAGTGCAAGGACAACCCATGCACTATCAAATCAAATTTAGCGGGTGGCAAACCGATGGTATCGCTATCGGTAAAGCAGGTGGGCGTGGCATTTATGACGGGTTTTAGCGCATTTGCCCATTGATTCGCCCTTCCGCCAACTATTGCGGGCGATGTAAAGGTTCTGTTAACCTCTTTGAGTCTTTCTTGTATTTGCTGAATGGCAAAATCGTGAAGAAACCATGCGTTTGATGTGGATGTGCTTTTGGGTGCATGGGCGCGGGCGCGGTGTAATAACAAGGCGGCATGGTCGCATAAACAGGCAGAGGGGTGCATGACAAAATCCAATAGCATAGCCAGACAGGGCGCGTTGCCCCAGTCTTTATCACAGTCTTTGCCACAGTCTTTACCCCAGGCGGAGGGAAAAGAAAAGCCGAAGGGCAGTGCCACCTGCCCGACAAAAAAGACGACGTGGGAGTCGGTTTTATCCGTCCTATATCCCGCCCTATGCTTGGCGTGTGGTGAGGAAACGGACAAACATCCGGGGCTATGTTCGGCGTGCTGGGGGCAGACGCATTTTATCTCTGGCACGATATGTGATGGCTGTGGCACGCCTCTGCCAGAGGTGACGGCAACAGAAACCGACCCCGTGTTTTGCGATTTCTGCCTGCATGACGCGCCCAGTTGGTCGCAAGGGCGCGCCGTGGTTTTGTATAAGGAACGCGGGCGTAATATCGTGTTGTCTTTGAAACACGGCGATCGGCTGGATATTGCCAAAGTCATTGGCAAATGGATGATAAGCTCTGGCGCGGATATTATCGGTGATTGCGATTTAATCGCGCCCGTGCCGTTGCATTGGTTGCGCCTTTTGCGGCGTAAGTTTAATCAATCGGCGGAATTGGCGCGGCCTGTTGCCGATGCCTATGGTTTGCCTTATGTGCCGGATTTGCTGGTGCGTCATAAGCAAACAAAGATGCAAAAGGATATGCCGCGGGTGGAGCGGATTGAGAATTTATCGCGCTCTGTCAAGATGAATGCGCGGTTTGCCGATAGGGTGAAGGGCAAAAAGGTGCTGCTGATTGATGATGTGATGACAACGGGGGCGACCTTACGCGCCTGTAGCTCCGTGTGTTTGGCGGCAGGGGCGACGGGTGTGAATGTGCTGGTGTTTGCCCGTGTTGCGGGTGATGGATGGCGGGCGAAGGTGAAGGAAGTGGTGGAAGAGGCTAGTGATTAGTGGTGAGTGATTAGTGATTAGTGATTAATGATTAGTGATTAGTGATTAATGCCCTTCGGGTCTTCGTAATCGCTACGCGATACCGACCAGCCCCAACGAGGGCGGGGTCTTTTGTGCGTAGCCCCTGCTCTTTGAGCAGGAGCATGCCAAAAGCCCTATGTATTATTAGCAAGGTCTGCGCGAACTTGCAGGGCAGACCCATTCATCATTCACAATCCACCATTACCATGCTATTATATCGTAAAACCAACCCAAACAACCCGCCAAACAATAGCCCCCACAAATAAAAACCATGTCAGATTTAAGCGAAGCCAACCCCCTTGCCATCACGCTGTTCTCCGAAATCATCGCGTCAGAGCAACGTCTCCGCGCCCTGATATCCACCGCCTTGCCGAAAGGAATGGAGGTATCGCACTTCATCGTCTTAAACTACATGGCGCATCAACAAGACGAACGCAGCCCCGTCCAATTGGCACGTATTTTCCAGCTCAGCAAGGGCGCAATGACAAACACCCTCGGCAAATTGGAAAAATACGGCTGGGTTCATGTGCGCCCAGATTGGGAGGATGCCCGCCGCAAAATGGTCAGTATTTCCGATGCGGGCTTACTGGCACGAGAGGAAGCGATAAACGCTGTCGCCCCCGTGTTTGACGCGGTAATAGACGGCATGACCCAAGACAAAGTCCGCGCCGCTCTGCCGTTTTTACGCCTATTAAGGCGGGTATTGGATGGGGTTTAATCCCCCGTAATCCCCCCTAATCCCCCCTTGCATCCTTGCGATTTTCCCCTATAATCGCGCCAAAATACCAAAACAAAGACCTGCCTTATGTCCGCCCAACCCAAAATAAACACCTCGCCCAAGGTGTCCGATGAAATTCGCAAAACCACCTGCTATATGTGCGCGTGTCGTTGCGGCATTGATGTCCATATAAAAAACAACCGTGTTGCGTATATTGAGGGCAACCGCGACCACCCGATAAATCGCGGAGTCCTGTGTGCCAAGGGTTCTGCGGGTATTATGCAGATTAACGCACCATCGCGTTTGCGCTCGCCTTTGAAACGGGTGGGGCCGCGCGGTTCGGGGCAATTTGAAGAAATATCGTGGGATGAAGCCCTTGAACTGGCAACCGCACGGCTTGCCCCCTTACGCCGCGATAACCCAAAGAAATTGGCGTTTTTCACTGGCAGAGACCAATCGCAATCCTTCACCTCCCTATGGGCGCAATCCTTTGGCACGCCGAATTACGCGGCTCATGGAGGGTTTTGCTCGGTCAATATGGCGGCGGCTGGGATTTACACAATGGGCGGTGCGTTTTGGGAATTCGGGCAACCCGATTGGCAATATACAAAGATGTTTATGCTGTTTGGCGTTGCCGAAGACCACGACTCTAACCCCATAAAAATGGGGCTTGGGCAGTTGAAACAACGCGGTGCCAAAATCGTTGGGGTTAATCCTATTCGCTCTGGTTATAACGCGATTGCCGATGAATGGGTGGGGATTACGCCTGGTACGGACGGGCTGTTTATCACCGCGCTTATTTATGAATTGCTGAAGGCGGGCAAGGTGGATTTGCCTTATTTGGCGCGTTATACGAATGCTCCGTTTTTTCTGAACGGCGATAAAAATAGCGAAGATTATGGCTTGTTTTTGCGTGATAAAAACAACAAACCGATAGTGCGGGATAGAAAGACCGGGGATATAGTTCCCTTTGATAGAAGGGGGATACTGCCCGATCTATCGGCGAATACCACGCAAAATGGCACCACCCACGCTACGGTTTTCGCGCAGATTGTGAAGACCTATTTGTCCGACGAACACGCCCCGAAAGCCGTCGCGGAGCGATGCGGTATTAAGGCCAGCACCATTCGTCGTCTTGCGGCAGAGCTGGCGGATGTTGCCTTTGAACAGGAAATCACGCTTGACCAACCTTGGACGGATTTTCGCGGGGAAACCCATAAAACTATGGTCGGTCGCCCTGTGGCGTTTCATGCTATGCGTGGCATTTCGGCGCATGCCAACGGGTTTCAAACTTGCCGAGCCCTGCATATCCTGCAAATCCTGCTGGGTAGTGTGGAAGTCCCCGGCGGATTTCGCTTTAAACCGCCTTATCCAAAGCCCTCTACCGCGCATCCATCCCCGCAAGGCAAATCAAAAGCGGGGCAGTCTTTGAACGGGCCGCATCTGGGATTTCCCCACGCGCCAGAGGACTTGGCGTTGGAGGCGGATGGCACTCCCGCCCGTATAGATAAGGCGTTTAGCTGGGAAAATCCGTTATCGGTGCATGGGCTGATGCACATGGTGATTTCCAATGCCCACGCGGGCGATCCCTATAAAATAGACACGTTGTTTTTGTATATGGCGAATATGTCGTGGAACAGTTCGATGAACACCACGGGGGTGATGGAAATGCTTACTGATAAGGATGAAAACGGCGAATATGTCATTCCTTATATCATTTATTCTGATGCTTATTCCTCGGAAATGGTCGCCTATGCCGATTTGATTTTGCCCGATACAACCTATTTGGAACGCCATGATTGTATCAGCATGCTCGACCGCCCGATATGCGAGGCAGAGGCGGCGGCGGACGCGATTCGCTGGCCTGTCATCGCGCCTGACCGCGATGTTCGTGGCTTTCAATCGGTGCTGTGTGATTTGGGTGCACGGCTGAAATTGCCTGCGTTTGTTGATGAATCTGGGGGTGCGAAGTACAAGGACTATGCCGATTATATCGTTAATCATTTACGCCGAGCGGAGGTCGGACCCTTGGCTGGATTTCGCGGTGAGGCGGGTGATAAGACGGGTCGCGGTGCGCCAAATCCAGACCAAATATCGCGGTACATAGACAACGGCGGGTTTTTCATAGAGCACATGCCCGATGCCGCGCGGTACTATAAACCTTGGAACATGGATTATCAAAATTGGGCTGTTTCTATGGGGTTTTATGACGCACCACAGCCCTATGTTTTTCAATTATATCTGGAGCCGATGCGGTTATTTCAACGCGCGGCAGAAGGGTTTGGTGATATTCAACCGCCCGAACATTTACGTGAAAGGGTGAAGGATACCATGTTGCCCTTGCCTGTTTGGGTGCATAATGGCGTTGAAAATAAGGACTATCCGATACATGCTCTGACGCAAAGACCGATGGCAATGTATCATTCTTGGGGCAGTCAAAACGCATGGTTGCGTCAAATTCACGGGCGAAATCCGCTATATATCCCCACAAATTTATGGGAGGAGCATGGGTTTGTCGCGGGCGACTGGGCGAAGGTTTCATCTTTGCATGGCGATACAATTCGCGTTATAGTTGTTCCCGTGGCGCACCACGCGGCACTGAATAAAAACACCGTTTGGACGTGGAATGCGATTGGCAAACGCAAGGGTGCGTGGGCTTTGGATGAGCAGGCGATTGAGGCACAAAAAGGCTTTTTATTAAATCATTTAATCCATGAATTGCTGCCCGAAAAGGGTGATGGTTTGCGCTGGTCTAACTCTGATCCGATAACCGGACAGGCGGCTTGGTTTGATTTAAAAGTACGGCTGGAACGGGTGCCTGCGGATGCGATAAAACCAGAATTATCCCCGAATTTTGCGGCATTAAAATCCCCTGTTGGCACGGGTGCAAAAGATTTAATGTGGGAGGTTAAATAATGACGTCTCTGCCGAAAAACCCCAGTAAAACAAAGCTAGGATTGGTGATTGACTTGGATACTTGCGTTGGCTGTCATGCCTGCGTTATCGCGTGCAAGGGCTGGAATACGCAAAATTATGGCGCACCTTTATCCGACCAAAACGCCTACGGAGCGGCACCATCTGGGACGTTTTTAAACCGCGTTCATAGCTATGAAGCCCAGCCCGAATCAGGCGCGGCCGTCACCGTTCATTTCCCCAAATCATGCCTGCATTGTGACGACGCACCTTGCGTCACCGTCTGCCCGACAGGGGCGAGTTACAAACGCGCCGAGGACGGAATTGTGTTGGTAAATGAAGACGCATGCATCGGCTGTTCTTTATGTGCATGGGCTTGCCCGTACGGGGCGCGTGAATTAGATCGCGCCGCAGGGGTCATGAAGAAATGCACGCTATGCGTGGATAGAATCTACAACGAAAACCTACCGCCAGAGGATCGCGAGCCAGCATGCGTGCGCACATGTCCAGCAGGGGCGCGACATTTCGGCGATTTGGGCGATGAAAATAGCGAGGTTTCACAACTGGTTGCATCGCGCGGGGGGATGGATTTGATGCCAGAACAGGGCACTTCCCCCGTCAATAAATACCTGCCTCCGCGTCCAAAGGATACCGACCATCGCCTTGATACATTGGCGGAAGAGCAGGTTGATGTCCTTGCCCCCTTCCTTGCCCCCGTGGCGGAAGAGCCTCGCGGATTCCTGCGTTGGTTGGATAAAGCACTGGAACAGATGTAATCCCACGCGGAAATACAAGTTCCCATTTTGTTCTCAAAACCCGCGCAAAACCCGTCGCGAAAAACCCCAATCCAGACGCAACTGTGGCAAAAATGCCACCGCCTTTTTGCACCCGATTTTATCAATATATTGTGGTTGCACCACCACCCAACCACTAATTGCGGTATAAAACCACCGAAATCGGCACAAAATCCCCGCGAACCCAAACCTGAACCAAAACTAAATTACGATTTCCTATAAAAAACCCTTTCATTCCTATGAATTCCTATGTATTCCTATACACAGAATAAAAGCCGACAAAAATTGGGCGACAAGATCCAAAAAGAGGCAGGTTTTATACACGCTACGGTTTTTATTCCTAATGCTTTGATGGTTTGTGATGGTTTATCTCTCCTACTTCACAAGACTCTGACGGGCAAATCGGCAACGATGAAGAATGGTGGATAGGGCAGCAGGCAGTCGCCCATCCGCCATTTTTTCACTAAACCGCCTGATGAAAAGAAAGCAAAAAATGCAACGCCGATTCAAAGGTCAATTTTTACAAAAAGTCGATAGCAAGGGGCGCATGACTCTGCCCGCTGATTTTCGCCGAGTTTTGGAAAACTGCGATCCCGAATTTCAAATCGATCAAGTTGCCCAAACGATTTTAGTTTATGGCGATAAACGCCGCCCGTTTATTGAGGGCTATTCGATTTTATCCATGGCGATGGTGGATGAAAAAATATCGCAGATGAAAACAGGCTCGCGCGAACAACGGGCAATGGAGCGGATGTTTTCTGGGCAAGCCGTCCATGTTTATATCACCGAATCTGGGCAGTTTGTTTTAACCAATAAATTGCGTGAAAAACTCGGCATAACGAACGAAGCCTTTTTCACCGCCACGGGTGATACCTTTCAAATCTGGCGACCAGAAACTTTTGCTGAGCATGAAATTGATATTGAAGATTTGCTGGACGCGGGCGACGATCCAAAGATTTTGCTTAGTCGCACAGCCGAGGATTAAGCGATGGCTCGCGCGAAACCTTTGCCTCACACCCCCGTTTTATTGAACGATTTTCTGGACGCGACCGCGCCGATTTCTGGCACTTGGGTTGATGGAACTTTTGGCGCGGGCGGTTATACTCGCGCGTTGCTGGACGCTGGGGCAGAGCGTGTGATTGCGATAGATTGCGACCCGTTTGCGATTGCCAGTGCGCAGCGGTGGGCGGCTGAATACGGCGATCGATTGGTTTTAGTCCACGATAAATTTTCCAATTTACACGATGTGGCGCAGGTGCATAATGCCCTGCCCTTGGCGGGTGTCATCTTGGATATCGGCGTTTCTTCCATGCAGATTGACGAACGCGGGCGCGGTTTTTCGTACCGAGGCGACGGGCCGTTGGACATGCGAATGGCGCAAACGGGCTTTACCGCCGCCGATATTGTTAATAAAGTGCCAGAGGCTATTTTGGCAGATATCCTTTATTTATATGGGGAAGAGCGTAAATCTTTCCGTATTGCTAGTAATATAGTTAAGGCGCGGGACATCGCACCGATTGAATCCACGCGCCAATTATCTGCGATTATCAAACAGAGTTTATTACGTCCCCGCCCCCATCCTATCCATCCCGCGACCCGCAGTTTTCAGGCTTTGCGGATTGCCGTGAATGATGAATTGGGGCAGTTGGTTGCGGGTTTGCAGGCGGCCGAATCCGCCCTTGCGGTCGGTGGAATTTTGGCGGTGATTAGCTTTCATTCGCTGGAAGACAGGATTGTTAAACGTTTTATTCAAACACGCGGGGCGGGGGTTCAGGGCAACCGACATCAGCCCGAAGTCGCCGCCAATAACGCGCGGTTTGAACCAATTGGGCGAAAGGCTCTGCGCGCTTCACCCGAAGAATGTAAGGGGAATCCGCGCGCCCGTTCGGCAAAAATGCGGCTGGCTCGGCGACTGGAGAACACGGGCGAATCCGTGCCGATTGACCCTGTGGAGAATTTATCCATGCCCTTTGTAAATATACAAAAGTGGTTGTGATGGCACGGACTTTTATTTCAATAGCGGTGTTTGGATTCGTTGGAATGTTATTGCTTGCGATGTTGTTTATTTGGAATTATAGCGAGATTAATAAAACCCGTAATGCCAAGAATCGTCTTGCTGAAACCCAGCAAAATATAGCGATTGAGACGGAACGTGTGTCTGTGTTGCGTGCCGAATGGGCGTATTTAAACCGTCCAGAACGGTTGCGTATGTTGGTGAATTTGAACTTTGATCCGTTGCGTTTAATCCCGTTGCGGGCGATGCACTTTGGCGAAATTGAGCAAATAGGATTTCCCGAAATTTTCGAATTAAATAATACATTAAATGAATTAAATAATATATTAAATAATGAATTAAATTCCGAATTAAATAATAATTCACAGGACGTGCAATGAACACTTATTCAACTCATTTCCCACCCTATCCGTCGCATGATTCAGAGTCGGAGTCGCGCAATACTTTGGCACAGGCAAAACGCCGTTTGGTGTTTTTGGGGCTGTGTTATTTGATGGGAATTGCCATGATTTTAACACGGATTGTGTCGCTGTCCAACGCCGATGTGGTAGAGCCTATCGTGGCGCAATCCCAAACAAATCCCAGCGCGGGACGCGCCGATATTGCCGATAGGAACGGGCGGATTCTGGCGACTAATTTAATTACCAAAACGCTCTATGCTCGCCCGAATGTGATTTTGGACGCGGACAAAGCCGCCAGTGGTTTGGCGCAGATTTTCCCCGATTTGGACGCGGAAATATTGCTGGATAAATTCACCAATGGCAAGTCTAGCTTCCTTTGGTTAAAGTATAAAATCAGTCCGGAACAAAGCCAAGCCGTCCATGATTTGGGCGACCCTGGGCTGTTGTTTGGCACTACTGACATGCGGTTTTATCCCAACGGGGACTTGGCGGCGCACGTCCTCGGCGGGGTTAGTTTTGGCAATTTGGGCGCACAAGGCGGCGAGCTAAATGGCATCGCTGGCGTGGAATTATATTTTGATTCGCGCCTGCGCAACCCCGCGCAAAACGGGCAGCCTTTGCGCCTGTCAATCGATTTAGGCGCCCAAGCCGTGATGCGCCGTGTGTTGCAAGGCGGGCTGAAAACGATGGACGCGGCGGCGGGCAGTGCGATTTTAATGGACATCCATACGGGCGAGATTTTGTCCATGGTCTCCCTGCCTGATTTTGACGCGAACGACCGCAGCAATCCAATTTATCAAAAGAAATTGCGGGGCACTTCGCCGCTGTTTAATCGCGCCGTGCAGGGGGTTTATGAATTGGGCAGCACCTTCAAATCCTTCACGATTGCCCAGCAGTTAAATGCGGGAAAGGTACGCCCCGAAACTTTAATTAATACCAAGGGGCCGATTATTTTTGGCGGTCATAAAATCCGCGATTTGCATAATCGTGAGCCGGTTTTGTCGGTCAGTGATATTTTAATAAAGTCGTCAAATATCGGCACGGCACGGATGGCGCATGCCACGGGGGCAGAGGCGCAAAAGGATTTTTTGGGTGCGCTTGGCTTGCTTGCGCCGAGTGAAATTGAATTGAAAGAGGCGGCTGGTGCGCGTCCTTTAAGCCCCAATCGCTGGGGCGAAATTCAAACGATGTCCGTGTCATACGGTCACGGAATCGCGGTGAGCCCCCTGCATTTGGCGAGTGCCTATGCGACCCTTGCCAACGGAGGATTTCGGGTTGTGCCAACTTTAATTCGCACAGATATTAATGCCGATACGGATGCGAATACCGTTGATAGAGTGCGGATTTTATCGGAAGAAACCAGCCAAGATATGCGCAAAATGCTCCGCCGAGTCGTCGTTGATGGCACGGCTACACTGGGCAATGTCGCGGGTTATGATGTCGCGGGTAAGACGGGCACGGCGGACAAAGTTAATCCCAAAGGCGGCTATTATAAGGAACGCGTGATTGCCAATTTTGCCTCGGTTTTTCCCGCGGCCGACCCGCGTTATGTTTTGGTTGTCGTACTGGATGAGCCGAAAATAACCACGTTAGGGGAAGAGCAACGCACGGCAGGTTGGACGGCTGTCCCCGTCGCGGCAGAGCTGATTTCGCGGATGGCTCCGATCTTGGGGCTTGCCCCGATTTCCGCACAGGATAATTTATTATCCGTATCGGCAGAGCCTCTGGCGCAGGAATAAAAAATGCCAGACCAGACCTTTAAAACATTAAATTTATCGGACGCGGACACGCGGGTTTGCGGACTTTCCACGGAAAGTGGGGCGGTGAAAAAAGGAGATTTATTTATTGCTTTGCAAGGTGAAAAAACCCATGGTGCGGAATATATTGCCGATGTTTTACCGCATCAACCCAGCGCGATTTTAACGGATAAAAAGGGTGCGAAAATAATAAATAATAATAAAAATAATAAAACACCTATTTTCATTCGCCCGAACCCACGCCATGATTTGTCGCTTATTTGTGCGCAGTTTTATCCCGCGCAACCATCAAAAATTGTGGCGATAACGGGGACGAATGCAAAGACTTCTATCAGCCATTTTACCCGCCAAATATGGCAGCACCTAAACCACCAATCTGCCAATATCGGCACGATGGGTGTGCAGGGTGATTATGACGCGCCGTTGCACCATACGACGCCCGACCCGATAACTCTGCATCGCCTGTTGGATGACATGACGGGGCAGGGAATTACCCATGCAGCGATGGAGGCTTCTTCGCATGGACTCGCCCAACATCGCCTTGATGGAGTGCGAATTTGCGCCGCCGCGTTTTCTAATTTCTCCCAAGACCATCTGGATTATCATAAAAATTTTGCTGATTATTTTAATGCCAAAGCGCGATTATTTCGCGATATTTTACCGCCCGACGGTGTGGCTGTAATTAATATAAATAATGAAAAAGGACGCGATATTTATCAGATTGCAAAATCGCGTGGGCAGGAAATAATGACCTTTGGTGTGGGGGGAGATATGCAGATTCATGACCTCCGCGCCGATGACGCAGGGCAGGATTTGCGGTTTTCATGGCAAGGGACTATTCATCAAACTCGGCTGAATTTAATCGGTGCTTTCCAAGCCGATAATACCCTGATGGCAGCGATGTTGGCGATAGCTTGCGGGGCTGAATCGGACGCGGTTTTCGCCACGTTTCCGCATTTAAAAACCGTGGAAGGACGGATGGAATTGGTTGTGCGTCGCGCCAATGGTGCGCCGATTTTTGTCGATTATGCACACACGCCTGATGCGTTGCGCCACGCCTTGCAATCGCTCCGTGCGCATATAATGGGGCGGGTGATTGTCGTCTTTGGCGCGGGCGGTGACAGGGATAAAACGAAGCGTGAAATGATGGGGCAGGTGGCGGCGCAGGGCGCGGACGAGGTGATTGTCACGGACGATAATCCGCGTGGCGAGGCGGCAAAAAATATTCGCGCGATGGTCATGCAGGGGTGTCCAAAGGCGCAGGAATTCGGCGACAGAGCCGAGGCGATTTTGCACGGGATAGCCGCGTTGGACGCGGGCGATGCCTTGCTGATTGCTGGCAAAGGACACGAGAGCGGGCAGACGATTGGTGGCACGACTTTTGCCTTTGTCGATGGCGAACAGGCCAGCATTAGCGTGGCCGCTTTGGACGGAGGTGCGGCATGATTTTATGGACGGCAGAGGCGGCCGCGGATGCGACTGGCGGGGAATTAAAGGGTGCGAATTCGCGTACAAATTGGCACGCCACGGGCGTGTGTATTGACACCCGCGAAATTAAAAAAGGCGATTTATTTGTCGCCCTGACGGACAGCCGCGACGGGCATGATTTCGTGGCAGAGGCCTTTGCAAAAGGCGCGTCGGCGGCTTTGGTTTCGCGTGTACCCAGTGGATGTGATGGTAAAAATTTATTAATTGTTGACGATGTTTTAAAGGGGTTGGGCGATATGGCGCGATATGCCCGTAAGCGAACGGAGGCAAAAATTATTGGTATTACTGGCTCTGTCGGTAAGACGAGTTGCAAGGAAATGTTGCGCCTCGTTTTGTCCGCGCAGGGGGCGACCCACGCGGCCGAACGCAGTTTTAATAACCACTGGGGGGTGCCTTTGACTCTGGCACGGATGCCGCAGGATACCGATTTTGCGGTGATAGAAATTGGTATGAATCACGCGGGGGAAATCGCGCCTTTGGCAGAAATGGCGCGGCTGGATGTGGCGTTAATTACCACCGTTGGCGCGGTGCATTTGGCGGCGTTTGACTCGGTGGAAGAGATAGCGCAGGAGAAGGCAGAGATTTTTTCTGGATTAAAATCGGGCGGGGTCGCGGTGTTAAATAGAGGTATTGAGACTTGGGAAATTTTATCGGCAAAGGCCGAATCTGTCGGGGCGAAGATTATTAATTTTGGTGCGGATGATTTAATTAAATATAATTTTTTATCACTGGATTATCATGTTGCCATGAACTCTTTGGCTGTGCTGGCATGTGCAAAAAGTTTGGGTGTGGAAGAGCAAATTATATTTAATCAATTAGAAAAATTTCGCGCCCTTAAAGGGCGCGGTGCGCGTAAAGTAATTTCCTTGCCGAATGGCGAGGCAACCCTGATTGACGAAAGTTATAATGCCAATCCGCTTTCTATGCATGCCACTTTGGATAGCTTGGCGCAGAGCAACGCACAAGGAAAAAAAATTGCCATTATTGGCGATATGCTGGAACTTGGAAAAGATGAAAAAACTTTTCATGCGGACATTAAAAACCTACCTTGTATTAAAAAAATTGACACGATTCATACCATCGGAACGTTGATGAAAAACTTGCATAATGTTTTGCCAGAGGATAAAAGGGGGGAGCATTTTGCCGATGCCACCGCCTGTATCGCCCGCGCCAATGACATTATTCATGCGGGGGATTTGGTCATGATTAAAGGTTCTTTTTCCATGAACCTTGGCAAAATAATTAATCACTTAACCAATAAATAAAGGAAACCTTATGCTCTATTTTCTAACCGAACTTTCCACTGGCGGGGATGTTTTTAATCTCTTCCGCTATATTACTTTTCGCGCGGGCGGGGGATTTTTCACCGCCCTTTTGCTGAGTTTTATTCTCGGCAAACCCGTGATTAATTTCTTAAAAAAGCACCAGAAAAAAGGTCAACCGATTCGCGCTGACGGCCCCGCTAGCCATTTAATTCAAAAGAGCGGAACGCCAACTATGGGTGGAATTTTAATACTGGCAACGCTGATTATTTCCACTCTGCTATGGGCGAGATGGGATAGCGGGTTCGTCTGGATGGTGCTGTTTGTCACCGCGGGGTTCGGCGCGATTGGCTTTATTGATGATTATTTGAAGGTGAAATCTTTCACGACAAAAGGCTTTTCTTCCCGCGCAAGATTACTCATCGGACTCACCATCGCGCTGATTGCGGGGTACTGGGCGGCGGCACTGCATCCCGACCATTTGAGCCAACAACTCGCTTTGCCATTTTTAAAAAACGCGCTCTTAAATTTGGGAATTTTATTTTTTCCATTCGTCATGGTGGTGATTGTCGGGTCTGCCAACGCGGTGAATTTAACCGACGGTTTGGACGGGCTGGCGATTATGCCCGTCATCATCGCGGCGGGTGCGCTCGGCACGATTGCTTACGTGATTGGGCGCGCGGATTTCACGCAATATCTGGATGTGCATTATGTCGCGGGCACGGGTGAGTTGCTGATTTTCACCTCTGCTTTAATCGGTGCGGGGCTGGGATTTTTATGGTACAACGCCCCACCCGCCGCTGTTTTTATGGGCGATACGGGGTCGCTAGCCTTGGGCGGAGCCTTGGGCGCGATAGCCGTTGCCACGAAACACGAGCTGGTTTTGGCGATAGTCGGCGGGCTGTTTGTCATAGAAGCCCTGTCCGTGATTATCCAAGTTGGCTATTTCAAATGCACGGGCAAGCGGGTTTTTTTAATGGCACCCATCCATCATCATTTTGAAAAAAAGGGCTGGCATGAAAGCCAAATTGTCATTCGGTTTTGGATTATCGCGCTGATTTTGGCGTTAATTGGGTTGGCAACCCTGAAGGTGCGTTAGATGATTATTGCCCAAGGATATAAGAGGAAAACCGTGGCGGTGCTGGGCTTGGCGCGGGCTGGGCTGGCGACTGCGGCCGCGTTAATCGCGGGCGGTGCGCGGGTTTTTGCCTGGGATGATAATGCCGAGGCAAGGGATGCGGGCGTGGCGTTGGGCGCGGAAATAATGGATATAAAAAACGTGCCGTGGGCGGATATTGCGGCGTTATTTGTGTCGCCCGGAATTGCGCATTTATACCCAAAACCGCATCCGATAATTGCCGAGGCGGTGCGCCAAGGCGTTGCCATTGACAATGATATTGGATTATTTTTTCGCTCGCTCACTTTGGGCGCAAAGGTGATTTGCGTGACGGGGTCGAACGGCAAATCCACGATTACCGCGCTGCTGGCGCATGTGCTGACGCGGCTGAATATACCCGTGCAGATGGGCGGAAATATCGGGCAGGCGGTGATGGGATTGCAATCGCCCGATGATGGAATTGTGGTGTTGGAGCTGTCCAGCTATCAAACCGAATTGGCGCAAACTCTGCGTCCCGATATTGCGTTGTTCGCCAATTTTTCGCCTGACCATCTGGATCGCCACGGCGGGCTTGGTGGCTATTTTGCGGCAAAGCGGAGGCTGTTTGAAATTGGCAATCCTGCCTTCTCGGTGGTTGGTTTGGATGAGGCGGAGGGGCGGTTTATCGCGGGCTCTGTGCGCGGTGATGTGATTGGTGTTGTGTCGGAAAACGCGGGCGCGGGTTGGTCAATTTGCGTTGCTGAGGGCGGTCTTTCCGAATGGCAAAACGGTGCGCAAATCGGGCAAATGGATGTTGCTGGGTTGGATAATCTCCGCGGGCATCATAACCATCACAACGCGGCAATGGTCTTTGCCACCTGCCGAGCTTTGGGGTTTGCCGCGCCCGCGATTTGCACCGCAATGCAGGAATTTGACGGGCTGGAACATCGCTGTCAAATCGTCGGTGAAAAGGACGGAGTCGTGTTTGTAAATAATTCCAAGGCGACAAATGTTGCCTCTGTCGGGCGGGCTTTGTCGGTGTTTGAGCGGATACATTGGATAGTCGGCGGGCAGAAACGTGATGACGGATTGGCCGCGCTCGCGCCGTTATTTGGGCGGGTGAAACGCGCCTATTTAATCGGCGAATCGGCGGAGGATTTCGCGCCCGATTTGGCTGGAGTTGCACTGGAACATTGCGGGACTCTGGCGCGGGCGGTGGAGGCGGTGATGGATAATGTGCAACGCGGGGATGTGGTTTTGCTCGCGCCCGCCTGCGCGAGTTTTGACCAGTTTGCCAGTTTTGAAGAACGGGGCGATGCGTTCGTTTCTTTGATTAAACCGTATTTAAAATAATTAATTTATAATTAATTTTTAACCACTTGACACTCCGCCCGCCCGCGTGTAAAACATGCATCATGTTGCGTTTTATTTTTTCAGTCGCGTTTTTATTTCTGCTGTGGCTTGGGCTTTCTGGTATCTACAAACCGCTGGTCGTTGGGCTGGGGCTTGGCTCTGCTGTTTTTGCCGTAATGGTCGCCCGCCGTATGAATAAATATGACGCGATGGGGGCGTTAAAAATCGCCCTGCGACCGCTTGCCGTTATCGGTTATCTCCTTTGGCTGATTGGTGAAATTGCCAAGGCGAATTTGATTGTCGCGCGGATTATCCTCTCGCCCTCCGCGCCTGTAAAGCAGAAATTTTTCACGACTCCAACCACGCAGAAAACCGATTTGGGGTGTGCGATTTTTGCCAATTCCATTACCTTGACCCCTGGGACTATTACGGTGGAAGTGGAAGAAAAAACCCTGTTGGTGCATGCGCTGGCCTTCGCGCCGAGTGACACAATCGCCCTAGCAGATATGAACGCGCGGGCGTGTAAGGTGGAAATATAATGTTTATCTTCGCCACAATCGCGCTGTTTATCGCCATGGTCATGACGCTCGTCCGCCTGTATTTGGGTGAGAGCCTGTACGACCGCGTTTTGGCAGGCAGCTCCTTTGGCACAACCACGGTTTTATTTATTGGCGTGGTTGGATTTTTAACCGAACGCCCTGATTTTTTGGACATAGCTTTGTTGTACGCTTTGATAAATTTTGTCGGCACAATCGCCGTATTAAAATTCTTTCGCTATCGCAGTTTGGGCGATGCGCACACAAATAAATTCACCGATAAAGGCGATAAATAATGTGGGATTTAATCATAGATATTGCCAGTTGGGTGCTGATTATCGGGGGGGCGGGTTTTACTCTTATCGGTACTTTTGGGCTGTTGCGGTTTGGCGATTTCTGGTCGCGGATGCATGCGGTTTCCGTCTCTGAATCGGGCGGGGCGTTTTTATTATTGGCGGGGATGGCGTTGCAAGCGGGCTTTGTTTTGGTGACATTAAAACTGGTCGTTATCGGCGTGTTTTTATTCATCACCGGGCCGAGCGCGACCCACGCGATTGCCAATGCCGCGCTTGTCCGTGATAAAAAAACTGCGAATAAAAAGGACAAATCCGCATGAGCACGCTTTACATGAATATAGTGTTATTTGCCATGATGGTTGCCACCGCAATCGCCATCGTGCGGATGAATAAATTATTCGCCGTGGTCATGCTATCGGGCGTTTTTTCCCTGCTGGCCGCCATGTTATTTATCGTTCTGGACGCGGTCGATGTGGCATTCACAGAGGCGGCGGTGGGCGCGGGAATTTCCACCGTTTTAATGCTCGGCACAATCGCGCTGGTCCGCGATAACGAAAACAAAACCGTCCGCGCGGGGATTTTGCCTTTGATAGTCGTTGGCATCACGGGGCTGGGCATGGTCTATGGCACGTTGGATTTGCCCGCGTTTGGGGCGGCAGACGCGCCCGCGCAGGTGTATTTGAAACCCGATTATATGGCGCGAACGGTGAGCGAAATTGACATCCCAAATGTGGTGACCGCGATTTTGGCGAGCTATCGCGGCTATGATACTATGGGCGAAGTCGTTGTGGTTTTCACCGCGGGGATTGCGGTTTTGCTGTTGTTGTCTGCTTTGCAACAGCGACCTGCGCCCACAAAAACCACAATAAAAACCACAATAAAAAATTCAATAAAAACTCCAATAAAAAACCCAACCCAAGCCAACTGGCAAAACCATCTTATCCTACGTGTTGTCACAAAAATGCTGGTCGGTCTTATTATTCTTTACGCGTTTTACGTCCAGTTTCACGGGGATTTTTCCCCGGGTGGCGGCTTCCAAGCGGGGATTATTATTGCCGTTGCTTTTATTTTATACGGTCTCGTTTTCGGACAAAACGCGGTTTATCAAACCTTGCCCCCTTGGGTGGTGCATAAAATTTTGGCACTTGGCGTTTTGATTTATATCGGCACGGGGCTGGCGACTATGGCTCTCGGCGGGGCGTTTTTGGACTATGGAGTTTTCGCACCGCACCATCCCAGCCACGGTCAACATTGGGGTATTTTGGCGGTGGAATTGGGTGTAGGCATTACGGTCGCGGGTGTTATGATTTGCATTTATTACGTGTTTTCTGCGCGTACCGGCCCCTTGCGCGATACAGATTGGTAGGCGATTATGGATTATTTTATCGGGCATTTTAATTATTGGATGTTTATTATTTTAATGATGACGGGGCTTTATATTGTCGTGGCAAAAGGCTCGCTGGTGAAAAAAATTGTCGGGCTGAATATTTTTCAAACCTCGGTTTTTATGCTGTATATCTCTATCGGAAAAATCACGGGTGGCACTGCGCCGATTTTCCCAACCGATAGCGCGGGGCATATTTTACCCCACGATAATATTATTTATTCCAACCCTCTGCCCCATGTTTTAATCCTGACTGCGATAGTCGTCGGGGTCGCCACAACCGCCCTGGGGCTGGCGTTGGTCGTGCGGATTCGCGAGGCCTTTGGTACCATTGATGAAGAAGAAATCGTGAAAATAGAACACCAGATTTTATTGGAAAATAATAAAATTCATGGCACACAAATGGGAGGGCGAAGCTGATGGCAACTCTTTACGAACCCGCGTTGGCACTGCGTGACCATCTGGCGATTTTACCCGTGCTGTTGCCATTAATAGGTGCGCCTTTGATTGTCATATTCGGCAGCAGACGCACGGCATTTTTCATCGCACTCACCGCGTTTGTCGGTGCGTTTATTGCCTGCGCCGCCTTGCTGTTGGAACTGCGCGACGGCACGCCGATAGTCTATTATTTAGGCGGATGGGCGCCCCCCGCGGGTATAGAATATAGGGTTGACGCGGCCAGTGGATTGGTCGCATTTTTAATCGCCACTATTGGCATGTTGGTTCTGCCCTACGCCCAAGTGTCGCTGAAACGCGAGGTCGAACTGCGCCATCATAGCCTGATTTACGCGTGTTTATTGCTGTGTTTTGCGGGGCTTATGGGCATGGTTTTAACGGGCGATGCGTTTAATGTTTTCGTGTTTTTGGAAATCTCTTCGCTGTCCGCTTATGTGTTAATTGCACAAGGTGCGGGGCAGGATAAACGCGCCCTGACGGCCGCCTATGATTACCTGATTATGGGGACGATTGGCGCGACATTTTTTATTATTGGGCTGGCGTTTTTATACGCCTCCACGGGGACTTTGAACTTGGCGGATTTGGGCGAGCGTATCGCGCAAAACACGGGAAACAGAAGCCTGAACGCGGGCTTTGTTTTTATCTTTGTCGGGCTGGGATTAAAAATTGCGATTTATCCGTTGCATCTGTGGTTGCCCCGTGCCTATACTTTCGCGCCCTCTGCGGTTAGTGTTTTTCTGGCCTCCACCGCGACCAAAGCCGCACTATATGTCTTGGTGCGATTTTTCTTTTCCGTGTTTCAAATTGAGTTTCTGGAGCATTTTCAAATCATAAGTATTTCGCTTGGGTTGGTCGGTATTATGGCGATGTTTTCCGCCAGTTTTATTGCCGTGTTTCAACGTAATCTAAAACGCATGCTGGCGTATTCTTCCATTGCGCAAATTGGCTACATGGTGCTGGGTGTGGCGATGTTAAGCCAAACGGGACTGACGGCTACATTGGTTCATATTTTTAATCATGGTATTACCAAAGCGGTTTTGTTTATGGGCGCGGGGGCGTTGTTTTTAAGGGCGGGGTCGGTTTTTTACGATAACCTAGCGGGGCTCGGACGGCGGATGCCTTTGACTATGGGCGCGATGGTTTTGGGGTTTTTATCACTCATCGGAGTCCCTGGGACGGCTGGTTTTATCTCCAAATGGATATTAGTTCAAGCGGCGTTTGAACGCGGATTATGGTGGGTGGCGGTGCTGATTTTATTGTCATCTTTATTGGCAGTAATTTATTGCTGGCGGGCGGTGGAATTATTATATTTTGCCCCCAAAGAAAATAATAAAATAATAAATAATAATATAAAAGAAGCCCCGCTTATGATGTTAATTCCCATGTGGATATTGGCGCTGGCTTGCGTGTGGTTCGGGCTGGATACCGATTTAACAATCGGCTTTGCGGGTGAGGCCGCACGAACTTTAATAGGGGGCGGATGATGGATTTACCTGCAAGCATAGCTGTTGTTATTCTTCTGCCCCTGCTGGGTGTTTTGGCGAATGGTCTGTTTGCCACGCGCCCAAACTTGCGTGATATTTCAACCTTGGTTGTGGCGGTGATGACCTTTTTTGCCGTGCTGGATATTTACATGCAGGTCGGAAATAATACATCAAACGAAGTCCGCGCGTGGGAGGTTGTGCCGGGATTATCCATAGCCTTTCGGGTTGAACCTTTGGGGCTAATGTTTGCCATGATTGCCTCGGGGCTGTGGATTATCACGCATATTTATGGTGTCGGTTATATGCGCGGAGGCGACGAATCCAACCAGCCGAGATTCTTTGCATGCTTCTGCGTGGCGATTAGTGCGGTGATGGGAATCGCGCTGGCATCAAATTTATTTACCCTATTTTTATTTTATGAAATCCTGACAATTTCCACCTATCCCTTGGTCGCACACAAAGGCACGAAAGAAGCAATTGCGGGCGCGCGCACCTATCTGGGAATTCTTATCGGCACGTCTATTGCATTATTTTTACTGGCGATTGTTTGGACTTTTGCCGTTGCGGGGACGACCGATTTTACGCGAGGAGGTATTTTGGACGGACGGATAGCGGGCGCGTTCGTGCCTATTTTATTGGGGTTATATGTGTTTGGTATCGGCAAGGCGGCGATATTACCTTTCCACAAATGGTTGCCCGCGGCGATGGTCGCGCCCACACCCGTGTCGGCTTTATTACATGCCGTTGCGGTGGTGAAGGCGGGGGTTTTCACGATATTAAAAGTCGGGATTTATATCTTTGGCATAGATTTTTTGGCGGACACGGGTGCGTCCGTTTGGGTCATGTGGCTGGCGGCTTATTCGATTTTGGCGGCCTCCATTATCGCGCTGATGCAGGATAATTTGAAACGCAGGCTGGCGTATTCCACCGTGTCGCAACTGGCGTATGTGACGCTCGGCATGGCTTTGGCCAGCCAGATGGGTGCGCTTGGCGGGGGGCTGCAAATCGCGATGCACGCGATGGGAAAGATAACTTTGTTTATGTGCGCGGGGGCGATTTATGTTGCCTGTCATAAGACGGATATCTCTGATATGCGAGGGCTGGGGCGGGTGATGCCCGTGACCTTTGGCGCGTTTTTTATCGGGGCTTTGTCGATTATTGGGCTGCCACCTTTGGGCGGGTCTTGGGCGAAATTTGCGTTAATGTTGGGCGCGGCAGAGGCAGAACATTTGGTTATTATCGGAGTGCTGATGGTCTCGTCCTTATTAAATGTCGCCTATTTAATGCCGATTGTGGTGCGGGGTTTTATGGGTGGCTCTGGCGATAAAGTTGTAATAAAAGAGGCGCCGTTTTTATGTCTTTTACCGCTTGTGATAACCGCCATGGGCTGTTTTATATTATTCTTTTATGTGGATTGTCTGGTAGATTTTTTAACGCCAATAACTTTAATGGAGGGATTAAAATAATGACTAAAAAAATAATAAATAATAAAAAAGAAAATCCGCAGGATTATCCATTTTTGGGGCGAGTCTTCCATGCCTTGCACCAACCGCCCGTGGCAAAATTTTTGCTATGGGGGTTGATTGCGTTGTGCGTGGGGCTGTTGGGCTGGAATGCTTTCTATAAATTACACGGGCATTTTACGGCGGAAACCGTGTATGGATTTTATGCAGTCTTTGGCTTCACCGCTTTTACCATTGTTATTTTCGGCGCAAAAACCTTGCGTTATTTTCTGGGACGGGCAGAGGATTATTACGGCGATAAATCCGTAGATACCGAAGATTATCCGCCCGAACAAACGGAGCAAAAAGATGTGTGATTTCGCCTATTGCACCCTCGCCGTGCTGAATTATTTTTACACAATCCCCACCGCGTTTTTATTTTTCGCGGTTGCGGGCGTGTTATTATTTCTGCCTCACGGGCGCCTCCGTGCAGGCGTATTAGTCGCCACACCGATAATAGCCGCCGCCCAAATATGGGGCGCGGGTTTGGGCAATTTCGCCCCCTACACCATTTTTGGAATAGACATGGAGGCGATGCGATTAGACCCCTTATCACGAATTTTCGCCCTGATATTTTGTTTCGCCTCGGCAATCGGCAACCTTTATGCGTGGCATTTGCGCGACAAAACCCAGCAAATCGCGGCGGTGATTTATGCGGGTTCGGCGCTTGGCGCGGTGATGGCGGGCGACCTGCTCACATTATTTTTCTACTGGGAAGGCACGGCTTTGGCGAGCGTATTTCTCATCTGGGCGCGAGGCACAAACGGCGCGTTTCACACGGGCATGCGTTACCTCATAATCCAAGTTGGCAGTGGCGTTTTATTGCTGGGCGGGTTGGTTTTATATTATCAAAACACGGGCGAATTAATCTTTGAAAAAATGGTTTTGCACACCCCCGCGACTTGGCTGATTTTCATGGCATTCGGGATAAAAGCCGCCTTCCCCATGCTGCATAATTGGTTGCAAGATAGCTACCCCGCGGCCACCGTAACGGGGACGGTTATCCTGTCCGCCTTTACCACGAAGCTGGCGATTTACGCCTTGGCGCGGGGCTTTGCGGGGACCGAGATTTTAATTTATATCGGTGCGATTATGACGTTATTTCCGATTTTCTTTGCCGAGGTAGAAAACGATATGCGCCGAGTTCTGGCGTACTCTTTGAACAACCAGTTGGGCTTTATGGTCGTGGGAATCGGCATAGGGACGGAGCTGGCTTTGAACGGCACAGCGGCGCATGCCTTTGTGCATATTATCTATAAAGCGTTGCTGTTTATGTCGGTCGGCGCGGTGTTATATCGCACGGGGACGAGCAAGGCAAGCGAGCTTGGCGGGCTGTATCGCACCATGCCTTTAACCGCCATTTTCTGTATAATCGGGGCGTTATCCATTTCGGCATTTCCCCTGTTTTCGGGGTTCGTTGCGAAGTCGCTGATTTTATCATCGGTGGCAGAATCGCATAAGGCGGTGATTTGGGGCGTGCTGGTTTTCGCCTCTGCTGGGGTGCTGTCGCATTCGGGAATTAAAGTGCCATTCTTTACTTTTTTCGGGCATGATAGTGGCAAACGTCCCGCCGAAGCCCCCCGTGCTATGCTTTGGGCGATGGGGATTTCGGCGGGGTTTTGCGTGTTTATCGGCGTTTATCCGCGTTTTTTATATGGGCTTCTGCCCTATGCTGTGGAGTACGCGCCCTATACCGCCGACCATGTTTTGGCGCAAATGCAACTGCTGGTGTTTGCGCTGGCGGCCTTTGTCGTGCTGTACTGGTTGGGCTATCATCCTGCCGAAAAACGCGGGGTTAATCTGGATACGGATGTGATTTATCGGGTGGGATTGGTGCGTTTGTGGCGGTGGTTAGCCCAGCAAATCAGCGCGATTTATACCGCGTTTATGGCGGGGGTTATGGGAGCGATTGAACGTCTGATTCGCACGTTGCATAATAGCCACGGGCCCGAAGGCCGACTGGCGGCGAGCTGGCCTTCTGGCGCGATGGTTTTGAATATAGCGATTGTGCTGGGCGTGTGTTTAATTGCGATTTATATTAGCTAATAATTAATAATAATTAACAATAATTAATGATTAATTAATTTACAATTCACCAATTATTAACCGCTAAAATCACACCTTCCGCGTAATCACAGGCACCAACAAATCGCCCCAATTCCCCTCGCCGCAATGATGCCGAGACGACCGTATCAGCTCCACCGATAACCCCGCATCCACTGCCCGAATCACCGACTGATTTAACCGATGCAAATCATTCGCAAGCATCCGAATCGCCGCATCTGCGTCGTTTTCTGCACTGCCCTTGGCAGTATCCTCTGGTGTTTTATTTGACATAATTTTATTCCTTTCTGCAAATTAAAACTGGTTCATTGTATTATCTTTTCCACCAGCTTTCAAGGCCGCATCGCCGGCAAAAGCCTCTTTATGATCATCCCCGATATCAGAGCCCGCCATGTTTTGATGCCGAACGCAAGCTATCTTTTCACGGATTTCTTGACGTTGCACTTGGCGAACATAGCCCAACATAGCCTCATCCCCAAAATATGCACGCGCCAAATTATCGGTAGACAACGCCGCCGTATGATAAGTCGGCAAGGTTATCAAATGATGAAAAATACCCGCCTCGCGCGCAGATTCCGCCTGAAAACGGCGAATCCTCTCGTCCGCTTCAATCGCCAGCTCGGTTTTATCGTATTTCACATCCATCAAATCGGCGCGGTCATAGTCCGATACATCGCGCCCATCCTGCTGCCACGACTCCAACACCTGCTGGCGGAAATTCAAAGTCCAATTAAAACTGGGCGAGTTATTATAGACCAATTTCGCGTTCGGCACGACCGCACGAATTTGATCAACCATGGATTTAATCTGCCCAATATGGGGCTTTTCGGTTTCAATCCACAGCAAATCCGCGCCCGCTTGCAGGGCGGTAATGCAATCCAAAACACAGCGATCGGCACCCGTGCCAGCACGGAATTGGTATAAATTAGAGGGCAATCGCTTCGGGCGCATCAATTTGCCGTTCTGTTTTAACACAACATCGCCGTGGGTCATGCTATCCAGCGCGACCTCCTCACAATCCAAAAACCCGTTATATTTATCGCCCAAATCGCCCGCTTTATGGCTGTAAGCAATCTGTTTAGTCAGCCCCGCGCCAAGGCTATCCGTCCGTGCGACTATAATCCCATCTTCCACGCCCAGCTCCAAAAACGCATAGCGAATCGCCCGCAATTTCGCGATAAAATCATCGTGTGGCACGGTGACTTTGCCGTCCTGATGACCGCATTGTTTTTCATCGGAGACTTGGTTTTCAACCTGAATCGCACAGGCCCCCGCTTCTATCATCTTTTTGCTGAGCAAATATGTCGCCTCAGCATTGCCAAACCCCGCGTCAATATCGGCAATAATCGGCACAATATGGGTTTGATGGGTGTCAATCGCGGTTTGCGCCGTGGCTATCGCGGCGGTATTACCCGTGGTTTGCGCCGTGTCCAGCTCGCGAAACAGGTTGCCCAATTCGCGCGCATCGGCTTGGCGAAGGAAGGTATAAAGCTCCTCTATCAACGCGGGAACGGAGGTTTTTTCATGCATAGATTGGTCGGGCAGGGGGCCGAAGTCCGAGCGCAAAGCGGCAATCATCCAGCCAGATAAATACAGATACCGCCCCTTTGTCGTGCCAAAATGTTTCTTAATAGAAATCATTTTTTGCTGCCCAATAAAGCCATGCCAACAGCCCAAAGACTGCGTATATTTTGCGCTATCGGCATCATAAGCGGCCATATCCGCCCGCATAATTTTGGCAGTATAACGCGCGATATCCAGCCCCGTTTGAAACTGGTTTTGCGCCCGCATACGGGCTAGGCTGGTGGGGTTAATACCAGGAAAATCATCGGCAGGATGGTTGGGAGTGTGTAGCATGAGAGTGTCCTTTGCGTGTTTGTAAATTTTGTCAGTATTTTGATGGATTTCGCGTTGCCCCGCACAGAATACCGAACTATACGGGGAGGTTATGTTAATAATTTACAAAATATTTGAATAAAAACCAGTGTTTATTTGATTATTTGTCTTGAAATCGGGTCAATTTGTGTGATAAATAACAAGAAGGCTTGTAAAATTGTCATAATTGTCAAAGACTGTAAATTAACACAATAGAAAGGATTACCCCATGAGCGACCAAAAGATATTCGCTGGACCGCGGATTAAAAAATTCCGTACGGCGCAGAATCTCAGCCAAACCGCGATGGCGGGGGAGCTGGAAATATCCCCCAGTTATTTGAATTTGATAGAGCGCAACCAACGCCCTCTGACCGTTCAAATTTTGCTGAAACTATCGTCTCGATTTGGCTTTTCACCAGACAGTTTGCAGGGCGATATTGACGGGTTGTTGACGCAGATGAAACAGGTTTTTTCCGATGCTTTGTTGCAAAACGAATTGCCGGGGTTTGAGGAATTATTTGATGCGGTGGAGGTTGCGCCGAACGTGGCAAAGGGCGTGGTGAAACTGCATCAAGCCTATCGCGAAAGCCTGACTCGCCTGTCCGATTTGAACACGATTTTGGCGCAGGAAAACAAATCCACCGCTTGGGCGCAAGCCGAATTGCCCGTTGCTGGATTGCGCCGAGTGTTGGAGGAACGCGCGAATTATTTTGATATATTGGATCGGCGGGCAGAGGAGTTGGCAGAGCAGTTTGCCGTTGATTTTGATACCGACATGGGGCTGTGGTTTTGCCTGAAAAGTTGGTTCTTACAGACCCACCGAATCACCGTGCAGACCCTGCCCGTTGAGACGATGCCGAACTGGCGGCGACGGTTTGATAAGCACACGCGAAGGTTGTTTATATCCGAACGCTTGGCGCCGTTTGATCAGTTGCAGGAGCTGGCAAGTCAGGCCGCCACACTGTCCATGATGGAGGCGATAAATGATGAAATTACCCGCCTGCCGATAAAGGGGGAGGAGGCAATTCGGCTGGCAAGGATAGAGCTGGCGCGGTACGCCGCGCTTGCCTTAATGATGCCTTACGGGCAGTTTTTTGCCCGTGCAGAGCGGATGCGTTATGATGCAGATGCCTTGGCAACGCGGTTTGGCGTGTCCTTTGAACAGGTGGCAAATCGGTTGTGCTCCATGGGGCGCAGCGGGGCGCGGGGTGTGGATTTTTTCTTTACAGAGGTGGATTTTGCCGGCAATCGGGTGCGCCGCGCTGGGGTCAATGGCTATCCCAATACCAGCTTTGGTGGCGAGTGCCCAAAGCTGTTAATCTATGCCGCCCATTCTGCCCGCGCACGGTTATTGTGCGAGCATGTGCAAGGCGTGGATGGGCAGGCGTATTTGACTTTGGCACGGCGGTTAGACCCGCAAAGTGGCGGCTATGGGCTGGACGCGCGACCGACCGCGTTGATGCTGGTTTGCACGGGCGAACAGGCGGCGCGAACGGTTTATGCGGATATTATGGGAGCCCCGCCGAACCCTGTCGGAATCAACTGTCGGTTGTGTGAGCGGTCTGGCTGTTTGGCACGGGCGGCCGCCCCGATTACCCGCCCCTTGTCCTTGGATGGTGAGAGGGTGGGGCTATCGGTTTATGATTTTAAGGATTGACAACCGCGCCAAAATAAATCACACTCCCCCCAAATCAAACCTGCAAAAGCCCCCACCAAAGACCAAATTAAAATGACCCAAAAACCTATCCAAAAACCCATTCAAAATCCTGGCCAAAACACGCTGAATTTCCTAAACACCCCGATGATTTCCCCCAACGGATTCCGCGAATATGACGCAAGGTGGCTCTACCCTGACGATATAAACTTGGCGGGGATAACTGCGCTGGGCTTGGGGCTTGGCACGCAGATGTTTAATCGCGGCATCCCCCCTGTGATAGCGGTCGGCAACGACTATCGTTCCTACTCGGCAGAGGTGAAAAACGCCCTTATATTAGGGCTCATCCGCGCGGGCATAACGGTAAAAGACATCGGCACAGCCCTATCCCCCATGGCCTATTTCAGCCAATTCCACCTAGACGTTCCCGCCGTGGCGATGGTCACTGCCAGCCACAATCCGAACGGCTGGACTGGGGTGAAAATGGGGTTTGAACGCCCGCTAACCCACGGACCAGAGGACATGGCAGAGCTACGCGATTTGGTAATGAACGGCAAAACCAAAACCCGCACGGGCGGGGCGTATGAACCCATCGCGGGTGTGCGCGAAGCCTATCTAAACGACCTTTGCGGTGATTTCAAACTGACCCGTCCCCTGCGTGTGGTTTGCGCCACGGGTAACGGCACGGCTTCGGCTTTTGCCCCCGAAGCCTTGCGCCGTATAGGGGCGGAGGTCGTTGCCCTGCATAACGAATTGGATTATACTTTTCCGCATTACAACCCGAATCCAGAGGCTCTGGAAATGCTCCATGATATGGCGCGAATGGTGCGCGAATCGGGGGCGGATTTGGCCGTGGGGTTTGATGGCGATGGTGACAGATGCGGGTTTGTCGATAACAACGGGGATGAGATTTTTGCCGATAAAGCTGGGCTTATCTTTGCGCGGGATTTATCAAAACGGCATAAAAACGCGTGTTTTGTTACCGATGTGAAATCGACTGGTTTGTTTGAAACCGACCCGTGTTTGCGTGAAAATGGTGCGCGGGTGGATTATTGGAAAACCGGGCATAGCCACATGAAACGGCGGGTGAAAGAATTGGGCGCGCTGGCTGGGTTTGAAAAATCCGGGCATTATTTTTTGGCAGAACCGATTGGGCGTGGTTATGATTGCGGGTTGCGTGTGGCGATAGAGATGTGTAAATTGCTGGATAGGCGGGCGGCGGTTTTGTCTGATTTGCACGGCGAATTGGCGCAGAGTTTTAACAGCCCGACATTATCGCCCTATTGCGCGGATGATGAAAAATATCAGGTGTTGGCGCGGATTGTGCATCGCTTGCAGGCGATGTTTGAGGCGGGGGATGAGTTCGCTGGGCAGAGCATTCATCGGATTGTGTGTGTCAATGGGGCGCGGGTGATTTTGGCGGATGGCGCGTGGGGGTTGGTGCGTGCGTCGTCCAATACGCCTAATCTGGTGGTGGTGTGTGAGAGTTTGAAATCGGACGCGCAGATGCGGGAGGTGTTCAAGGCTTTGGACGCGGTGATACGGACAGAGCCGTTGGTGGGGGAGTATGATCAGGGATTTTAGTGAATTGTGAATGGTGAATGATGAATTGTGAATTATGAATTGTGAATTGTGAATTATGCCCTTGCGGGTCTTCGTCATCGCTTACGCGAGTGCCGACCAGCGTGGTCTTTTGTGCGTAGCCCCCGCTTCGCGGGAGCATGCCAAAAGCCCTTTGGTTACAAGACGATAGTGATTCTATAAATTTACTATCTGGAATAACAAGACGAGGGATTGGATTATTTGCAAAGAATACTTGGGAATTGGCGATAGGCTTGCTCTAAATTTATTTAGGCTGTGCCTAGATACTAGGACAGGCTTTAGTCATAAAAACCCGTCCGCCCAAGCCTCGCAGAGGGGTGGGCGGGCGGGAAGCCCGAACGAAGTGAGGGCGAAAACAAAAAACCTCTATCCCCAACTTCTAATAACAAACCCCCAATCCCTAACAACCAATCATTCATAATTCACCATTCACCATTCATAATTAAAACTGCTATCTTTTCCCCCCAATATTTGCTAAACAACACCAACCCACCCGCTCAAAAAAGGACTCCCCAATGCGCACAGAAAAAATAACATTCAAAGGACACTCTGGCGAAGCCTTGGCCGCACGGCTGGATTTGCCCGATGGTACGCCGAAAGCCACCGCCATTTTCGCCCATTGTTTCACCTGCACAAAAGACATCCCAATCGCGCGGCGTTTGGCGCATCACCTCGCCAACCACGGCACGGCGGTTCTGCGGTTTGATTTCACTGGGCTGGGCAGCTCGGAGGGGGATTTTGCCGATACCACCTTCACCTCTAATGTGGAAGATTTGCGCCTCGCCGCCCAATATCTGTGCGATAATCATATCGCGCCGACCTTGCTGATAGGCCATTCCTTGGGCGGGGCTGCCGTTCTGCGTGTTGCCCCCGATATTAAAACTATTCGTGCGGTGGCAACCATCGGTGCGCCCGCCGATCCTGCCCATGTTGTGCATAATTTCGGCGCGTCCCTTGATGAAATTAAACAAAAGGGCGCGGCAACGCTTGACCTTGCAGGGCGCGAATTCACCATTAAAAAAGAATTCATAGACGATGTGGAGCAGGTTGATCTCAGCCAAACCATCGGGCGGTTGAATCGCGCACTTTTGGTTTTGCACTCGCCCATTGACCAAACCGTTGGGATTGAAAATGCGGCGCAGATTTTTGCCGCGGCGAAGCATCCGAAAAGTTTTATCACGCTGGATCAAACCGATCATCTGGTGACGAAACCAGAGGATGCGGAATATATCGCCCAAGTCATCGGTGCGTGGTCGGCGCGGTATTTGCATTTGGATAAAGCCGATGCACCCAAAACCCCGCCCGATGGGGTTGTCCGTTCCAATGAAAGCGATGCGGACGGGTTTTTGCAAGATATTTACAATGGCAATGACCATCATGTTTTGGCGGATGAGCCTTTGTCCTTTGGCGGTAGCAACAAAGGCATGTCGCCCTTTGGGTTTTTATCGGCGGCACTGGCGGCCTGTACGTCTATGACGATTCGGATGTATGCGCGGCATAAGGGCTGGGCGTTGGAGCATGTCAGCGTTGATGTGAAACATGATAAAGTCCCCGCATCACCCACAGAAGAACCGCAGGTTGATCATTTTGTGCGAGAGGTGACTCTGGTTGGCGATTTGGATGCAGACCAACGAGCAAAGTTGCTGGAAATTGCCAATAAATGTCCGGTGCATCGCACTATGGAATCGCAAATTGTCGTGAAAACCACGGCTGTTTAGCCCGTGCTTGCCTGTTTGGCGATAATGGTATAAAAGAACCCCGCTATGGCAAAAAATACCAAAGACAAACCTGTTCGCCCTCGCGCCCTGCCTGCCAAGGGGTTTCGCGATTATTTCGGCTCGGCTGTGATAAAACGCTATGATATGCTTGCCACGATTGGCAAGATTTACCATCGTTATGGCTTTGCCCCGTTGGAAAGCAGCGCGGTTGAAACGGTGGAGGCTTTGGGCAAATTCCTGCCCGATACCGACCGTCCGAATGACGGAGTTTTCGCGTGGCAGGATGAGGATGACGGTTGGTTGGCGTTGCGCTATGATTTGACTGCGCCTTTGGCACGGGTTTTCGCCCAGCATCGCAATGATTTGCCTTTACCCTATCGCCGTTATGCGATGGGGCCAGTTTGGCGGAATGAGAAAATCGGCGCGGGGCGGTATCGTCAATTTTATCAATGTGATGCGGATACGGTTGGTACGTCCTCTCCCGCCGCGGATGCGGAGATTTGTATGATGCTGGCGGATGTGTTGGAGGCTGTGGGGATAGCCCGCAATGATTATCAAATCCGCCTTAACAGCCGTAAGATTTTGGATGGATTGTTGTATAGTTTGGGGTTGTCGGATGCGGAGGTGCGCGGTGGTGTTTTGCGGACGATTGATAAGTTTGATAAAATCGGGGAGGCGGGGGTAAGGTCGCTTTTAACCAAGGGTCGCCTTGATAAATCGGGTGCGTTTATAGATGGGGTTGGACTGAAGCCTGACGAAGCCGATAGCGTGATTGCGTTTCTTACGGCAAAGGGGGATACAATTGATGACACGCTTTATAATTTAGCTATTATTATTGATAAGGATTCACCAGAGTGCGCTCAGGGCAGAGTTGACCTACTTGCCATCATTAATTTGGTACGCGGGCAAGGGTACGGGCCCGATAGAATTGATTTTGACCCGTCGGTTGTACGTGGTTTGGGCTATTACACAGGTGCGGTTTATGAGGCGGAATTAACCTTTGAAATCAAGGATAAAAAGGGACGGGTGCGTCAATTCGGCTCTGTCGCAGGTGGCGGGCGTTATGATGATTTGATTACGCGATTTACTGGGCAATCAGTTCCCGCAACAGGGGTTTCGGTTGGTGTTGATCGCTTGCTGGCGGCTTTGGAAGAGCGGGGGGCTGAAAGAACGGGCGAGGTTGATACGGGCGAAGCGGGACCCGTCATTGTTACCGTTATGGATAAGGAACAGCATAGAATCAGGGATTATCAAGAAATGGTGAGCGAATTGCGGGAGGCTGGTATTCGTGCAGAATTGTACCTTGGCAATCCGAAAAACTTTGGTAACCAATTAAAATACGCCGATATGCGCGGCAGTCCTTTGGCGATTATTCAAGGTGCGGACGAACACGCGGATGGCAAATTGCAGATTAAAGACCTTGCGCTGGGTGCGCGGTTGTCCAAGGATATTGACGATTTGGAAGAGTGGCGGGCGCAACCCGCCCAAACTTTGATTAACCGTGCGGACTTGGTGGCAGAGGTTAAGAAAATTTTAACCCCCACTAACAAGGACACCCCCTGATGACCCGCGCTCGTATTGCCGATAAGGCCAACCAGTTGCACCAGCGGTTTTTGCAAACGGGGGCAGAGCCGTTTGATGTCGCTGTCCTGCTCCCCGCTCGCCGTTTGCTGGATTTGTACGGCGAGGATATTCGCGCCCGTGCCTATGTCACGCAGGATTCCATCCTAGGCGAACAGATGTTGCGCCCCGATTTCACCGTTCCTATTGCCGAGCATCACTTGGGTAAGGCGGACACCCAGCCCTCTCGTTATTGCTATAACGGGTTGGTTTGGCGCAAGCAAGGGCGCGATTCCACCCGCCCCCGCGAATTCCGCCAAGTGGGGATAGAGGTTTTTGGTAGCACCGATTCGTCCTTGGCAGAGGCGGATATTTTCGCCCTGTTCTTTGATATTTTGAAAACCGAATTGGGGCAGAATCTATCCGTAGTCACGGGTGATATTGGGCTGTTACGCGCCGCCATAAACGGGCTGAATACCACCCCCGCCCGTCGCGGTGCCTTGATGCGTCATCTGTGGCATCCGCAAAGATTTCGCCAATTATTATTGCGGTTTTCAGGGAAAGCCGCGCCCTTGGCAACGCGGGCAAAACTGATTGAACAGATTAACGAGGACGGCTTTGATACCGTGATAAACCGCGCGGGAGAGCCTATTGGCAAACGTGATATTACCGCGATTAAAACCCGCGTTGATTGGCTGATGGAGGATGCGAAAACTCCGCCCCTTGATGCGGGTCAGGCGGGGCTGATTGATGATATTTTGGCTTTGAATACTAATGCTCTTGACGCGTTAAAACTCGCGGAAAACTGGGCGCAAAACCACCCGTGTTTGGCGGAAGCCACCGCGCGAATGTCGGCCCGATTAAAGGCGTTTGAGGGCAAAAACATTGCCCTAAATGATTTGGGGTTTGAGGGATGTTATGCCCTAACCAGCCTAGAATATTATGACGGATTTGTGTTTCGCTTTACCGATAAATCGCAAAATATCCTTGCCACGGGCGGGCGATATGATGCTTTGGCAGAGCACTTGGGCGGGGGCAAATTAACCGCGATTGGCGGGGTTATCCGCCCCGATATTTTATTACAGGCAACGGGGGACTAGGCGATGTTAAAACTGGCAGTTCCATCAAAAGGACGGTTGCAGGGCGATACTCTGGATTGGTTCGCAAAACGCGGATTGTCCATGCGTGCGGTTCGTGCGCGGGAATACAGCGGCGTAGTGGAGGGCATAGACGGTGTGGAATTGTTATTCATGTCGGCCAATGAAATCAGCTATGAGCTGGACGCGGGGCGGATTCATCTGGGCGTAACGGGGATAGATTTGGTGCAAGAAAACCTGCCCTTCTGGCAGAGTGATGTGGCGGTGATAGAGGCTCTGGGTGTCGGGTGTGCCGATGTTATTCTGGCAGTTCCCTCGGTTTGGATTGATGTGTCTTGCGTGGAAGATTTGGACGCAGTCGCCGCCCAATTCCGCCAAGATTTGGGGTTTCCCTTGCGGATTGCCACGAAATACCACAATTTAGCACGGGGGTTTTTGCGCGGGGTTGGCTTGGCGGATTATCAATTGGTTGATAGTATCGGCGCGACAGAGGCTAGTGTGAAAAACCTGAAAGCAGAGGCGATTGTTGATATCACGTCAACGGGGGAGACTTTGCGGGCGAATCATTTGAAACCCTTGGATGACGGGCTGATTTTGAAATCAGAGGCTTGCCTTTACGCCGCCAATAAGGCCGATTGGAGCGGCGGAGCGGAGGCAAAACTACAACAGGTTTGCAAAATGCTGGGTGTTGCCACGCCTGTGGTCGGTTCTGTGGTAAAATGATGAAACCGATTTCGTGCTTTGATACAATCGCGCAGATGCGCAGTCAGATTAAACTCTGGCGCGGGCAGGGGTTGTCTATCGGGCTGGTGCCAACGATGGGCAATCTGCATCGCGGGCATATTGCGTTGATTGAAACCGCTTTGAGCAGTGCTGATCGGGTGATAACGACTATTTTTCCCAATCCCACGCAATTTGCCGAAGGCGAGGATTTTGCCGCCTATCCGCGGAGCGAACAGCGTGATATTGACCAAATCACGCAAATCGGCGGGCATGGGGTGTTTATTCCGCCCGTGGCAGAGGTCTATCCGCCCGATTTTGCCACAAAAATATCGGTGGAGGGTTTGGGCGATTGTCTATGTGGGGCAAACCGCCCGCATCATTTCGGCGGAGTCGCCCTGATTGTGGCAAAGTTATTAAACCAAGCCCGCCCCGATATCGTTGTTTTTGGGCAAAAGGATTGGCAGCAATTATTGATTATCCGCCGTTTGGTGCGCGATTTGGATTTGGATGTGCAGGTGGTGTCTGTGCCGACCGTGCGCGATAAGGCGGGCTTGGCCTTGTCATCGCGCAATGGGTATTTATCGGCGGAACAATTGGATGTGGCACGGCAGTTTAATCAGGTGCTTCGCGGGGTTGCGGCGGAGATTATCGGTGGCGTTGCGCCCGTTGAGGCTTGCGATAAGGCAAAGGCGGATTTGCTGGATCTTGGGTTTGATAAGGTGGATTATTTGGAATGCAGAGATGGGGAGAGTTTGGTTTTGCTGGATGGGTTGGACGGGCAATCAACACCGCGGGTATTTGGTGCAGTTTATTTGGCTGGGGCGCGGTTGATTGATAATGTTTCTGTGAATTGTGAATTGTGAATGATGAATTATGAATGATTGGTTGTTCTTGTTATCCGTTATTTAAAATAATTGGAGTTCGTTATTTTAGGAAAGAAATTTGCCACAAAACCCAATTCACCATTCATAATTCACAATTCATCATTCACTGAAGCCCCATATCCGCAAGTTGCCGTTGCAAGGCTTCGGGCAGGGGTGTTTCCTTCATCCTCGCGGCGGTTAAATCCTTTGGCGCGTCCGCTGGTTTCAAATACCGCCAGCCTTGGAACGGGCGTTTTGGAACGGCAATCGTGCGGATAATCGCGCGTTCCAGCACTATCGCCGTACGTTTTATGCCATCCTCGCCCATCACATCGTCAAATCGTACAATCTTTTGCCTCGCCAAAATAAACCCCCGAATCACCCAGTAAATTGACCCGCCGTTTGTCAGTATTTCACCGCCGCGGGTTGGGCGCATCCGTGTGACATGGCGGGGTGCGCCGTCTGGACCGACGGCGAGTGCGTTCATTTGCCACTGCGCCAAGGATTCGGGCGATTCCGTGCCAACGCTGAGTTTTATCAAATGTAAAGAAGGCTGCACCATACCCCCTTCTTACCTTTTTATCGCTTATCGTCAAGGGCGAAATTCCAAAAATAATCATAAAAATAATCCCATAATAATCGCGTCTAACCTTTTCACTCTGGCAGGGATAGGGTAGAGGGTGGGGCTATGAAAACACCCCCGCCCTATCTGTTGTTTGATGCTGGTTTTGATGCTGAGTCTGCCGCTCCCCGTGCCTTCACCTCGCCCAAGCAAATCATCTGTGCGTGGCAGCCGAATGAGGTCGCCACGGCCTTTGCCGCACTGCAACAAGCTCACGATAACGGCGATTGGCTGGCGGGGGTTTGCGCCTATGAATTGGGCTATGTTTTGGAGGATGCTTTGCACCCGTATTTGCCCGATAACCGCCGTACGCCCTTGCTATGTTTCGGTGTGTTTGACGCGCCCGCCACGCCGCAGCAAACCCAAGCCCTGCTGGATACCGCACGGGATGATAGCACAAACGCGCAATTATCCACGCCAAAACCGCTCTGGCAAGCCGCCCAATATCGCGCCGCCTTTGATACCGCCCATGCCTATATTTGCGCGGGGGATTTTTATCAGATAAACCTGACTTTCCCGATGCTGGCGGATTACACGGGGTCTGCCCTTGGGCTTTACCACGCACTGGCCGCCTATCAACCCGTGCATTATGGCGCGTTAATCGATTTCACCCCTGCCTTGCCCGATATGCCGATTATCCTATCGCGCTCGCCCGAATTGTTCTTTCATTTATCGGCAAACGGCGATATTACCACCCGCCCGATGAAGGGGACTATCCCGCGTGGAGGCGACCCCGTGGCGGACGTTTTCGCCGCGAATTTCCTGCAAAATGATATTAAAAACCGCGCCGAAAACCTGATGATTGTGGATTTATTACGCAATGATTTATCGCAAATCGCCGATTATCATTCGGTGCGCGTGCCAGAGCTTTTTACCATAGAGACTTATGAAACGGTTCATCAAATGACTTCGCGTATCAGTGCGCACCTACGCCCGAATTTGACGATTCATGATATATTTGCCGCGTTGTTTCCCTGTGGTTCCATCACGGGTGCGCCGAAAATCCGCGCAATGCGAGCGATTGCCGAACTGGAAACTGCCCCTCGCGGTGCGTATTGTGGCAGTATTGGGTTTATCGCCCCCGACGGGCAGATGTGTTTTAATGTTGCGATTCGCACATTATCGCTTTATCCTGATGGGGAGGCTTTGTTAAATGTAGGTGGCGGGGTGGTTTATGATAGCACCGCCGATGCCGAGTATGAGGAGGCGTTATGGAAAGCTCGTTACGCGATTCTGCCCCAGAAGGGGTGAGGGTTTTGGAAACTCTACGCTATGATTCGCGTGTTGGGTGCGTGCGTATGGCGTTGCATGTGGCGCGGGCAGAGCGGACTTGTGCGGCGTTGGGATTTAGTTTTGACCGCGTGGAATTGGAGCGGATTTTGAACGAGGTAAAGGCGGATGTACCCCTGCGATTGCGGTTGTCTATCGGGGCGGATGGGATTGCGTTAGAAAAACAGCCGTTTATCGCGGGCGGGAACTGGCGGTTTGGTCTATCGGGGGTGCGGGTGTCTTCGGCCGACCCATGGTTGCAGGTGAAAACAACCCAGCGTGCGGTGTATAATCAGGCACGGGCGGGGTTAACTGCGGGCTTGGATGAGGTTGTTTTTATGAATGAAAACGGGCATGTGTGCGAGGGTACGATTACTAATTTATTCGTGCAAAAGGATGATGGGTTGGTGACTCCGCCTTTATCATGTGGGGTTCTGCCCGGGGTTTTGCGGGCGGATTTGCTGGCGCAGGGCAAGGCTCGTGAAGCGATTATTACGGTGGCGGATTTAAATAAAGGGCAAGTTTTCTTGGGTAATTCATTGCGTGGTTTGATTTCTGCACAGTTTATTGGCACGATTGGGTGATTTTTGCCGAATTGAGGGCTTGACAAGCCCGTGCGAATCGATTAGAATGCGGTTTATGACCTTTGGCGCAGTTGCGCTTTTCATAATCATCAGCGTTTGACGGAGATAAAAATGGCCAAACCTACCACAATTAAGATTCGATTGAATTCGACAGCAGATACCGGGCATTTTTATGTTACTAAGAAAAATGCACGTACTATGACCGAGAAAATGGTTGTTAATAAGTATGATCCGGTGGTGCGTAAGCACGTTCCCTATAAAGAAGGCAAGATCAAGTAGTCGTTTATTAACGATGAGTGATTAACGATGAATGGTATCATCGCCGACCAGCCCCACGCGAGGGCGGGGGCTTTTGTGCATATAGAGCTTTTGCATAAGGGCAGTTGAACCTGCCCGACCGAGATAAAAACGTGCAAAAGCCCATACACAAAAGCCTTTGGTTGCAAGACGCTAGGTTTGGTTTAATCTTATTCGCCCACTAAACCAAGAATTTCAAAATGATTTTCAGAACATTTCTTTGCATAAAATTTGGGAGGGTTGCCTTTGGGATATGGAGTATAATTATTTGAGCGAAGCCATTCCGAAATATCGTCACTACCAAAATGATGGCATTTTCGCCAAAATGATGGATTAAGTTTAACCCGATGAAATTCATTTTGGTTAGGTAGCCGAACATTAATGAAATCACTCTGTCCGTGTTCTGGAAAAAGCTCGTCTCTATACTTTATTGAAACTGAAAACTCAAATTTACGGTATTTTCCATGACCAGCCCAACGGGTACCAACTATAAATTCCATTACAATACTCCTTTTTTAATTTATGTGCCTTATCATAAAACACAAAAACAACCGTGTCAAGACAAAGTTAATAATTTATGACTCGCAAAGGCATTCATAATAAATCTAGGGCGACCATAGCCAATAAAATCCGTCCGCCCAAGCCTCGCAGAGGGGTGGGCGGGCGGGAAGCCCGAATGAAGGGGGCTTGCCCCCAAGTGAGGGCGAAACAAAAAACATTTATCGTTTATCATTAAAACCCATCGGTCATGTTTGGCACGGGGTCGCGCGAACCCGAAGGGTGTGCGTCTGTTAGTTAGGTGTAAGGGAGTTTGCGTCACCAGCGACTCTAAAATACACTGACCCAGTACAACCGATAAGCTGACGCGCACCCGTGGGGGTGAGGGTGCGCGCGACCACCCTTTGGGCGGTCGTTTCCTAGCTTATTAGGTCTGCTCTAGATTAACTATGACTGCCCTTGCGGGTCTTCGTCATTGCTACGCAATGCCGACCAGCTTTTAAGAGGGGTATTGGTTATGTTTGGTAAGGTCTTTCCTAGAATAACAGGCTTGGGCGTGCCCGCTTGCTCGTAAGAGCAAGCGGGCACGCCCCGTGGCGACATAACAAAGTTATGGCGCAAAGCCCGCAAGGGCTAAAAGTTAATCATTCATCGTTAATCGTTAACCACCCCCCATAAAAAAAGCCAAGACACGGATGCCTTGGCTCTTCTCTTTACAGTCAGCAAAACCCGCGTTATTCACGCCCGCCAAACAACTGCAACATAAACATAAACATATTGATGAAATCCAAATACAGGCTTAACGCCCCCATAATCGCAGATTTCTCTAACCAACTCGTCTGCCCAGATTGCGCCATTTGCAGATAGGTATTTTTAATCTTCTGCGTGTCATACGCGGTTAAACCAGCGAAAACCAGCAACCCAATCACGCTTATCGCGAAGCTTAACGCGCCCGAAGCCAGCCATATATTCAATATAGCCGCCGCGAAAACCCCAATCACGCCCATAATTAAAAACGTGCCAAAGCCCGACAAATCCCGCTTAGTCGTATAGCCATACAGCGACAACCCAGCAAAGGCAATCGCCGTTGTCAGAAAGGTTTTGAAAATCGCCGTATCCGTATAAACCACAAAGATTGACGACAGGGAAACCCCCATCACCGCGGCAAATCCGTAAAACACATTACGCGCCGTTGCCACCGACATTTGATTGATTCGCGCCGCGAACATAAAGATAAAGCCCAGCGGAGCAAACATAATAATCCAGCTGATTGGGCTGGTGAACATTGCTTGCAACATCCCGAAAGGCAGCAAGGTTGCGTTGCCATTCACCGCAGCCTCGTAATCATTGCCAATAACCCAAGCGAAAATCGCCGTAACGACCATCGCTGTTGACATCAGCCCATAGACTTTGTTCATATGTGCGCGTAAGCCCGCGTCAATCTGCGCACCACTAACCGCACTGCGCGGCATTGTTTTGTATTCAACCATTTTGTTTCTCCATAATAGATATTTTGCCCGCGAATTTGCGGGCTCTTAGGTCTTATATTGTGTTTTTGGGGTGAAAATCAAGAGCTTTTATGCATTTTTTGTTATTTTTTTAAAATTATATGGAATTTTTACTAACCAGCAAAGCCTGCACTTGCATATATGCGTGGACCTGTGTATATGAACGGGTAAAGTGTTATCACTATCACGCTATTTTGATGAAAAAAGGCTGGATAGCGGTGTTATGTCGCATTATATAAAACATATCATTGTAATAAAATGTTAACACTTTGGTCTGTAATGTCTACAGACTTTCACAGAGCAAACTAAAAGGGGAACCCTCATGGTAAAAAATACTAGACATGCCGTCGATATACACGTCGGTAAAAAAATCAGATATCGTCGTTGGATGGTTGGGATGACACAAACCGAACTGGCCGTCGCGGTGAATATAAAATTTCAGCAGATTCAGAAATATGAAACGGCAGCGAATCGCGTAAGTGCGTCTCGGTTGCATGATATTGCGGTTGCGTTGGAAACGCCAGTTTATTTCTTTTTCGACGGGCTGGAGTCGGGCGAGATTGAAACAAAATTCGGTGGCGAGCGTAATGACAGGGGCACTGCCCCCGTGGATAACGCGCTGGTCGATAAACACGCGCTGGCGTTTATCCGTTATGCCCACCAATTGCCAGAAGGACAGCGGAACGCGTTGTTTGAACTGGCACGGACTATGGCCAGAGAAACCTAATTTGAAACTTAGGTTTTTAGGACTGAATGAAGGCGGGGGTTGGTTTTAGGTTAAGACTGACTGACCCCAGCGCTTTCAAAACTTGCCATGTTTGCGTGGCAAGCCAATGCCCCTTGGACTATGCCAAGGGCTAAGGCCGCTCCGCTGGCCTCTCCCAAACGCATATCCAGTGATAAAATCGGGGCTTTGCCCAGCTTTGCCAACAGAGCTTTATGCGCGGTCTCATCCGATTGATGCGCCGCCAAGCAGTGGTCTAAAAACCCTGCATCAAGCCGTGTTAAAATCGCGGCGGCTGCCGTACAGATAAATCCATCCAGCAAAACGGGAATCGATAAAACGCGAGCGCGAGCTATCGCGCCGACCATCGCTGCCATCTCTCGCCCACCGAAATTGGCAAGGATATTCAAACCATCCGTGCTTGTGCCACCTGCCGCGTGATATCGCACCAAACCCTTGTCTATTATAGCGGTTTTCCGTGCCAAGCCCGCCTGATCGACACCCGTACCACGCCCAACCCAATCACCGCCCGCCCCGTCATATAGGGCACAACATATCGCGGCGGCGGCGGTGGTATTGCCAATGCCCATCTCGCCCGCGATCAGCATATCGGCGGTTTCATCCACGTTCTGCCAGCCCGTTTGCAAGGCCGATAAGCAATCCGTTTGGGTCATCGCGGGGGTTTGCGTGAAATCCGCGGTCGGGCGGTTTAACTCCAACGCCAGCACGTCCAAACGCGCCCCGTAACACTTGCATAACTGGTTTATCGCCGCCCCGCCGTTGTGGAAATTGGCAACCATTTGCTCGGTGACTTCGGGCGGGAAGGCGGATACGCCAAGGCTCGCCACGCCGTGGTTGCCCGCGAAAACCAGCACTTGCGGGTTTTTCATCACGGGCGCGATTTGCCCGCGCCAAGAGGCGTACCAGATGGCTATATCTTCCAATCGTCCCAGAGCGCGGGGCGGTTTGGTCAGGTTTTGATTGTGCAGAACCGCCTGTTGTTTTATTGCCGAATCCGCCTGTGGCAGGGGTGTTAAAAACGCGGTTAGGCTGGTAAAGTTATCAAAATGAGGGTTGGAATTGGGCAAGGTGTTTTCCTTTATTGGTAAATTGGGGTAAGATGAGGGGTATTTCGGGATGGGCTTGGCGGTATTATCGGGCTATTATCACAGGGTGCATAGCCCTTTGTGCGGTAAAAATCCAGCCCTTTTTGATATAAAAAACGCGGGTTTCATAAAACCGCAAAAATAAATAGAGTAACGACACAAAGCAGGACACAATGGCAAAGAAAAAGACAACAAAGAAAACAAAAATGGACATGAAAACAGGGCTTGCTCTGGGTGATATTTGGGCGGGGTTTGCCTTGCTATCGCGTCTTCCTGTGCCTGATTTGGGCGAATCACGGGATAAAACACAGGGCGAACCAAAGGGCGATTCCGCTTGGGCGTGGCCGATAGTCGGCGGTTGTTTGGGCGCGATAAGCGGGATAATCGGGCTGATTTTCATCGGCTTGGGTTTGCCTGTGATACTGGCGGCGGCGATTGCTGTTGCCATGCTGATTGGCTTGTGCGGAGCCTTACACGAAGACGGGCTCGCCGATTTTGCCGATGGATTCGGCGGTGGTAAGGATAAAAAAACCACCCTAGCCATTATGAAAGACAGCCGTTTGGGCAGTTACGGCACGATTGCGCTGGTTATGATAGTTCTGCTGCGGGTGCTTGCCTTGGGCAGTGTCGGGGCGGGTAATTTCCTGCCTGCGTTGATTGTTATTGGTGCGGTTAGCCGTCTGCCCATGGGCTGGGCGATGGCAGGACTGCCGCCCGCGCGCACCGATGGTTTATCGGCTGGAGTCGGTGCGCCGTCTATTTTTGCCTTGTTTGTAGGCAGTTTGATTGGGGTGTTTATGGCTATCGTGTTTTTTGGGCTGGCGGGGATTGTGATTTTTGCCCTGAGTATAATGGCAGGGTTGCCCGTGCTTGCCCTTGCGTGGCGGCGGATTGATGGGCAGACGGGCGATGTTCTGGGCGCATCACAGCAATGTTGCGAAGCGATGGGCTATATCGCGGTGGTGTTGTTTTTTGGGATTTAGCGATTAAAAATTAACTGCCTAAAACTTCTGGCAGAGTTGGCAGGGGCGTGGGTTCTTCGGTTGTGGTCGTCGCCCGCGTGCCACTGCCACTGCCCCGCCGTGATTCCAAAATCGTAACCAGTTTTTCCATAGCCTCCGCCTCGCTTATTCCATCCAGCGCGGAATGCTCGCGTACCAGTCGTTCCAAAGACAGCTCATAAAGTTGGCGTTCGGAATAGGATTGCTCGCGCTGGTCATCACTGCGGTGCAAATCGCGCACCACCTCTGACAAGGCAACCAAATCGCCAGAATTAATCTTTTGTTCGTATTCCTGCGCCCGCCGCGCCCACATAACCCGTTTCACCCGCGCCCGCGTTTTCAATGCACGTAGGGATTTCGTCACATCCTTTGGCGAAGCCAGACGGCGCAACCCCACGGATTTAGCCTTAGCGGTCGGCACACGCAAAATCATTTTATCCTTTTCAAATTGGATAATAAACAATTCCATCAGCATCCCCGCCACGGTTTGTTTTTCAATAGCGGTGATTTTGCCCACGCCATGGGTCGGGTAGATTACGTGCTGATTTACGCAAAACCCTGCGACTTTTCTTTTTGCCATGGTCTGTGTCCTTTTGTGGTTGGTTATGTTTTATTTAGCCGAAATGCCGTGCGAATGTCAAGAGGGTTAGGGCGGGTTATCCGCCTTGCCCGGGGTTTTCGGAAAAATACTTTTCCAGTTTGCCTTCTTGTCCTTCAAAGCTCTCGGCATCGGGCGAGTGTTCTTTTTTGGTAATAATAACAGGCCAAATCTCCGAATATTTGCGGTTAAATTCCACCCATTTTTCCATATCAGGTTCGGTATCGGGGCGAATCGCGTCGGCGGGGCATTCTGGCTCACACACGCCGCAATCGATACATTCATCGGGGTGGATAACCAGCATATTTTCACCCTCATAAAAACAATCAACTGGGCAAACTTCGACGCAATCTGTGTATTTACAGTTAATGCAGCTATCGTTGACAATATAGGTCATGGGGGTGGCCTTGTGGGTTTTAGGGCGTGGGTTCTTCAGGGTTTTTGTGGGTTATACATTAAAATTACGGATTACGCAAGGAGGAGTTTTTTAGTTGTTAGTTGTTAGTTGTTAGTTATTAGTTATTAGTTGTTATAAATTGGGAGTTCGTTATTAGAGGTTAAGGGCAGAGCTTTTTTCTTGCGCCCTCACTTCGGGGCAAGCCCCGTTCGTTCGGTCGCCCACCCGCCCACCCCTCCTGCGGAGAGCTGGACGGGCTATTTTTTGGCTGGGGTTTGGCTCAGCGTCTTGTATAGTGTCTAAATAAATTTAGAAATTGCCTATCACCAATTCCCAAGTATTCTTTGCAAATAATCCAATCTAACGTCTTGTTATTCCAGATAGTAAATTTATAGAATCACTATCGTCTTGAAACCCAAGGGCTTTTGGCATGCCCCCGCAAAGCGGGGGCTACGCACAAAAGACCACGCTGGTCGGCATTCGCGTAAGTGATGACGAAGACCCGCAGGGCATCACTAACAACTAATAACTAACAACTAACAACTAACAACTAATCATTCATCGTTAACTTTAAAGCTTTAAGCTGGGCAAAGGGGTTATCAGGGTCAATCGGTTGTTTATGCGGGGGTTTGTGGTCTTTGCCAGCACTTTGGGATTTTTTACCGCCAGCATTTTTGCCCTTATCGTTTTTACCAGCAAAAGCCTTGCGTCCAAAATTTTTGCCCTTATCGCTTTTGAACTTGGCGGGCGAATCGGTTTTAGGGGACTCTGCCCGCGCAAAGGGTTTGCGTTTGAAAATATAATAAATCTCTTCGCTGGGCTCGGGTGTATCAGCTTTGGGTGTATCAGCTTCAGTCGCAACTTCTTCAACCGCCTCAGCCTTAACCGCCACCTCAGCCTCAGCCACATCATCACCTGCAACCTCCGCAACAGCCGTTTTCATCCGTGTATGCTTGTCCGCCGAATAGCCCAATTCCTGCATCATAGACGCGAAAGTTTCAAGGCTTGCCCCCGTGATAGACAGCATATCGCAATGCGATTCAAACCCCTCTTTCACATCACACTCCCGAATCATATTCGCCAGCCGTTCCAGCATATCAATCCGCACCGCCCAATCGCCCAATTCCTGATAACCCGCCCGCCAATGATACCCCGAAGGCATATCCTTCAGTGCAGGAATCGTCACCAAACCAGCCGATGGCACGATTGGGAAATCCGCAAACCCCTCAAAAACCGCCCATAAAACCAGTCGCAACTGGGTTGGTGCGGGCTTTAATAACAAGGGCAAATAAATCATATACTGCCCAAACCGCACGCCACATTTGCGCAACGGAGTGCGCGCGTCTTGATCCATCTCTTTTATCGTTCTGCGCAGGAAGCCACGGGGGACAACGCCCAAAGCCTCCACCAGACGTTTTGCCAAATACGCACCGTTTGCGTGTTCGGGGGTTTTCAATGTTTCATCATCGCGCAGTGCCAAAAGCGGGGCGAAATGCATGGCAATTTTGCGTTCAATAAAATGCCCCAAACGGCGGTGGATTTTTTCCCGAATATCCGCGCCTATCGCTTCATCAATAAAAATAGCAACATCAGGGGTCAGCACATCCGCGCCACGGGTCAGCTTGCCCAGTGCAAGCCCATCCCTTGAGACCACACCATCCGCGCCCAAATCAAAATCTGTATCCGCCGCGTGGTAGAGTTTTTCCGCCCAAAGCGCGTGTTCGGCCTCCGTCTTGCCTATATCAATGGTCATATTTGTCCTAAATCCTTTGGGGAATGGGTCTGTTGGTTTATTCGCCCCCTGCGCTATGGTAATTTTGCCAATAATGCAAGCCTTTTTATGGGATTTATGCGAATTTACTATGTTTTAAGGGGGATTTACACGGGATTTGCAGGGGATTTAAAGGGGATTCACAGCGATTCGCCCTGCAATTCCTGTTCAAGCCGTTCAATCGCCTGTTTTGCCCCGATTTGATGGGGATTAACCGCAATCGCGGCCTTATAGGCATCCAGAGCCTCGCGTTTTTTATCTAGTTGCAGCAACATCGCGCCCAGCCCCGCTAACGCCCCAAAATGACGCGGCTCGCGGATAAGGACTTGCTGAACATCGTCAATAGACCGCCCGTAATCCCCCATTAAATAATAAACCGTGGCGCGCATATTCCACGCCTCGGTGAAATCGGGGTAGGTATCAATTAACACGGAAAACTGGGTAATGGCGGCATCATAAACCTTTTGTCGCATCGCTTTTTGCCCGTTTTGCAGCATAATATCGGCAAGGCGGTCGCCCGATTTTGACCATTCACGCCAGATAGCGCGTTCAATTCTGCGTGGGTTTGGCGTGTCTTTTTGCTGTAATTGGGCAAAAAGAGCGTCCAGCATATCCCTATTATGGGGCGGGGTTGCCTGTATTTGTATGGGGTGCGGGAGGGTTTGCGTGGCTAAACCCCGTGCCTCCCCCCGTGCATCTTGTGCGCCCAGCCCGCCCAAAAATCCACAAAATAACAGGATTAAAACGCCCCCGCGTCTTGTTTTTTTATAAAAAAACCACATAATACATGGATATTAACCGCTATTTCTGCGAAAAGATAGCGTTTTTACACTAAAACATTACAAAAGAGGGATGATAATGAACATACAGATTGAAACCGCCCGCAAAGGGCTGGAAGAAAAACTAGCAGGCAAGGGCTTTGACGGCTCTATACAGGTATTGATAGAGGGCGAGGGCGCGTTTTTCATAGACGAGCACGGTGTTCATGACGGCAAAACCCCCGCCGATTGTACGCTCAGCGCGAATGCGGATACTTTTGCCGCCTTGCTGGCGGGCGACCTGCACCCGACTTCGGCTTTTATGAGCGGTAAGCTCCGCCTTGATGGCGATATGAGCGTGGCAATGAAACTGGGGTCGCTTCTTGGATAAAGCTCCGTTTTTCAGCGATATTTGTGATGTGGGGGGCTTGGATAAAGGACTCCACTGCCAGTGGGCGCGTGCGGTTGACGGGCGGCGGTTGCGGATAGCTGTTTGGAATAGGGACGCGGATAAATCCGTTTTGATTATCCAAGGGCGCACCGAATATATGGAAAAATATGACGGAGTGATTGGGCAATGGTTGGCGCGAGGCTATAATGTGCTGACCTATGATGTGCGCGGGCAGGGGTTGTCGGCGCGGGCGTTTGCTCTGCCGATTATCGGGCATGTTAAATCTTTCGGCGAATATCAGTTGGATATTGATGCGGTGTTGGATGTGGCGATGGATTTGGGCGTGGCGTTTCCGAAAACTCTGTTGTGTCATTCTATGGGTGGCGCGATTGGTCTGCGGGCGTTGCACCGAAACCCGCGGTTTGAGCGGGTGATATTCTCTGCCCCAATGTGGGGGATTGAAATGCCCCGTTTGCAACGGTTTGTGTTTCAGCCGTTGTCGTTATTAATGTGGGCGTTTGGGCAGGCGCATCAGCGCACGCCCTCTACCCTGACGCGTAATTATGTTTTCACCGCGCCGTTTGAGGATAATATATTAACCACTAACCGTGCCGAGTACGATAAGATTAAGCAGCAATTATTGGCGCGTCCGCAGTTAGAAATTGCTGGGCCGTCCATGGCGTGGTTACGTGCCGCGTTAAAGGAGACGCACGGGTTGCGCCGATTGCCCCCCCCTGACCGCCCGTGTTTGTGTTTGTTAGGCGGGCAGGAGCAGGTGGTGGACAGTCAGGCTATCCGTGATAAGATGGGGTTATGGGGTGACGGTGAGCTGGTGTTTTATGAAGGTGCGCGGCATGAGATTTTGTTTGAAACGCCAAGGATTGTGGAGGATGCGTGGGCGCGGATTGATAAGTTTTGTGGGCACTGATTTTAATGATTAACGATTAACGATTAGTGGGGGCTTTTGTGCATATAGAGCTTTTCCTTGCGAAAAAGCCCATACACAAAAGCCTTTGGTTTCAAGATGATAGGTCTGCCCTAGATTCATTTAGGGGTTAAACTTTTTTGCAATTATTTTTAATTGCTTGACGACACCATGAAGGGTTTCTTCTGTATTTACAAGACGACCGCCATCTGTACAATCTATAATACTTTCATTGGTTACTTTCGTAAATCTTTTAAAAATTCCCCTTGATTTACCGTAACAGGTTGCTTTGATTATATAAGATTTTTCTGCAAGCTCTTTTGGTTTAATCAATCTTTGAACTTCTTTTTCATTAGGCAATAAAAAAGGTATCTGTAATTTAGATATTGTTTGGAATTTTCCGTTTATATCTTTAGCAGTATTTATAGGCGGATCTATATCTATTGTAATATTAAAGGCATTAGCTTTTCCTACATTATAGACGGTAAGCATTAAAATTGATTCCCCCCTAATATGATCTTTTAGCTTGCAAGCCACCAATGGTTTTGCCCTGATTGCAAAATAAGTTAGCCCTGTAAAAATAACAACAAAAAAACCTGATGCGATTGTAAGCAGTTCTAATGGATGTTTGATTATATAATCTACTACTATTTCTATCATTTTTTATTCTTCGCCTTATCCTTTACCCCAAAGCTCTATATCCTTGACGATTTTTTGCATATCGGGTTCGCGTACCCACTCATGGCGGTTGTCATATTGCTCATGGATATAGGCTTCAATCTCGCGGAAATTAGGCGTTAGAAAACTATATTCCAAAACATAGGCACGATTGGGGTCGGAGGTTTGATAAGAGTTCAAACGGTTTTTCACATTGGACGCAATGCCAACTTTCCATTCATTTTTCCATTCCTTGTTGGAAATGATATAAACATATTTCTGAACGCGAGTATCCGCACCCATATCGCCCCGCTTTGGCGGGTGGGTTTGAAAATGCACCTCCTCTTTAAACAATTCATCCTTACGCTCCACCTCTTTTTTCAACCGCGTTTTTACCAGCTCAAACGCCTTTATTGACACATCCACGCCAACCCATTGCCTCCCCATCTTTTCTGATGCAACGCAGGTGGTCGCACATCCGCAAAACGGGTCTAAAACAATTCCACCTTCGGGACATGAGGCGGTGATAATCCGCTCCAACAACGCCAGCGGTTTTTGTGTAGGATAGCCCGTTCGCTCTTTTGCATGGGCAGATAGCGGGTTAATATCCGTCCAGATA
>OY365739.1 GCA_959347345.1 uncultured Amylibacter sp.
CTTAACGGTAAAAAGTGATTTGAAGTGGCTATTGTATGTCCATAACAATAAGTTAACCCCCGAAACATGCCAGTCATTGAAACAGTTTCCTGTTACATTGGATATCGTTACACTGGAAAATCTTCTCCTTGAGATCGACCGTTTACGTGTTTGCTGTGGTCATCCCGATGCACAATTTATAGCAATGGTCAATGCCAAGAAAGGTGAAATCGTAGCAAATGGAAAGTGTCTGCTAAAATTGACAGCCATGCCAGTGTATGCCTCAACGGTGTATCCTATCCGGAAACAGTGCGGACTGAAAAATGTGAACTATTGTCTACTTCTGTGAAATGTTCATCATGTAAGTCATATCGTGCCAATTTAAGGGCTATGTATAGTGCTTGGTGTAAGAGACGTTCAGTCGAAGAGATGAGTGACGCAAGTGGGCATTCCAATGAGCGCTATCTAAATACGCCTGAAAAAAAGCTAAAATGCAAAACCTGAAGGACCGATCACGTGCAGCTGAGAAGCAAGTTAAAATCTTCAAGGAGAAAATCAAGGAAGCAATTGAAGCTGAAGGAGATACAGTTGAAAAGAGTCTCAGTTCCGATTTGTTAAGCATCCTAAATACCAACACCGAGCAAATAAATAGAGCTTACCCAGAAGGGAGTTTTCCTAATTTGTTCTGGAAAGAGCAATTAAAGGCAGCTTCAGTTAAGGACCCTCGACAAGTTCGATGGCACCCTGCAATAATAAAGTGGTGCATCAATTTGCAGTTAATTTCAAGTGCAGCATTTCATTGCATAAGATCTTCCGGTTTCTTGACGCTCCCTTCTGAACGTACCCTAAGGGACTACACTCATTACTTCAATAAACAACCTGGTTTTCATCCAGATGTAAATCTCTATCTGCAAAAGGAAATGAACATACAATTGCTTCCTGAATCAAAACGTTACGTTGCATTAGTTATTGATGAAATGAAGATTAAAGAAGATTTGGTATATGACAAGAAATCTGGTCATATCGTTGGGTTCACTTCTTTAGGTGATATTGGTGACATACTTTCAGAATTGGAGCAGAAGTGCAAAAAGGATAGAAGTGCTACCCCACCTGTGGCACAATACATCCTAGTAATAATGGTCAGAGGGATCTTCTTTAAGCTGGATTTTCCTTATGCTCATTTTGGAACCCGTGGAGTAACTGCAGATTTTTTATTTCCTATTGTGTGGGAAGCTATTCGTATGATTGAAGGCATTGGAGGGAAAGTGATTAGTATTACGGCAGATGGGGCGAGTCCCAATCGTAAATTCTTTCGTATGCATGGCAAAGGCTTTGTGTACAAGGCATTTAATCCCTACGCAGACCCTAGAGAAGGCAGGCCTGTGTTCTTCATCTGTGATCCACCTCACTTGATAAAGACCACACGAAATTGTTGGTCCCATTCAGGATTCAGCGGTACTAGATTAATGAAGGTTAGTGACATTTTGAGAAGCTTTTCATTAAATTTGTGAACAGGCAATAATGTACAGGTAGTTATTGCAAAATTGCATGGCTGGCTAAAATTGTCTGTTTCCCTCTTTCACAGATCAATGGAAAGTACATTGAGTGGGCCCATGTCAAAGAACTTCACCGTAAACTCCATTTGATGTCTGTTGGATCTAAGGGGCTCACACTAGTTCCAAAGCTCAAAGTGGATCATGTTGAGCTGACTGGGTTTTCTAGGATGCGTGTAGATCTCGCCGCCCAGGTATGTTCGAGTTTTACTTACGTAACTGATAGTTATATATACCATTCATTCAGGTATTGAGTAAAAGTGTGGCAGATGCTCTGGCCTATTTCAGTGATGAAAGCACTACGGAAACCGAAAATTTTATTAGGATGTTCGATCGTTTTTTTGATTGCTTAAATGTTCGTAGTCTTTCTGAGTGGAAATCCAAATTGAAGCCTGACCTTCAACCCTACACAAGTCCAGATGACTCTCGGCTTAAGGTAAGAGTTTTAAATTGTAATATTTAAGCTAAATATTTTATTTTAGTGGTTGGAAGATTCTTTCTTGCTCTATCTGAAAGAATGGAAAGCTTCAGTAAATACTGACAAAGGAATCCCTGACAACAGCAAGCAGAAGGCATTGCTAAGTGCTGAGACTATGGAAGGTTTAGAAATAACAGGTAAATTAATTAATAACTTTTACATCTCTATACAATATTTTTACATGTATAGTGTGCTCGTTTGTGGAAATGGCTAGGCTCCTTCTGTCCAACAAAGAAGATGGTCTCTTTTTGTTGAGTGAGAGATTCTCCCAGGACCCACTTGAAAATTACTTCGGTAAACAAAGGGCCAGAGGAGGTCGCAATGAGAATCCAAACCTAATTCAATCTCTCGTTAATGCCTCTGCACTCCGGATGCAGAAGTCTGCAATGCTAGATCCTGTCAGAGGAACTGTCGCAGGAAGCGACAGCTCGAATTGAACACAATCGATGATACCCCACTACCCAAGAGGAAACGTTCGTAGTTTAATTTATGTTCCTATAATTATGACTGTATAATTTTATATTAAAATTTGAGCAACCACGAGAATTCAAAAAAGTATACAATACATGCATGAGCATAATAATACATTAATTACGACAAATACTTTCTCAATCTCTTTGTGTGCTATTTTGTATGTCTCCATCCATAAAGATGCGATTGAAAATCCCCTTATAGTAATCCAAAGGTGTACAATATCATTTAAAAGTTGCTGTGAATCTTCTTCACACTCCACATCTTGAGACAGAAGTGTCCACAAAAACTGTACCTCTTCGTCGCAAGTTACTTTCTTTACTAAATCGTCCAGCGTTTGCATACCGGTACTGGTACCTTTTCCAATTACATACGTAGGTAATACACTCTTGGTTGTCTTCTCCATTTCTACAAACAGACAGAACGATCGATCGTTCAATGGAAATAACGCACCTCGATTTACTTTCTCCATCCAACATTTAGTGTACGAGAGTAAATCTTGTGAGCTCTCCTCATTTACGACAGCCATATTTCCTAAGCATTCAATAAACTGCGAGTACTTAGTTCCACTCCTTTTTTCATATTTTTTTAGTAGCTTGTGGGGTACATAGCCACCAACATACTGCATTGCATTCAATTCATCCTTTGTTAATTTAGGTAGCTGGTCATTTGGCTCACCATTAACTGGCAGTGGGCATTCTTGTGCCATGAAACGTTTAAGCTTTTCTCCAAACAATGATTGATTTATAGATTGAATAAAGAAGTTCACATGTGGACCTTCTCTCGAACTCTCCTCCAACTTCAATTTATTAATCCACAGTTTGCTCATTTCTTCTCTTTTCACATGAAAGGCAGACCACAGTTGAGTTCTCTTGACAGTGTGAGAAAGAATTCTCTTTGATACACTCAGGAATATACTTTCAATCTCATTTTCTAATAAAAAACAAAACTGATCGAACATGTCTGCAGTTTCCATTTCTTTAGTAAGAAAGTGTGCTGCAAATTCTTTGGCCCTAGTGTTAATATCAGAAGGAATCAGATTTACATCCTCTATGAAGGATGTTATAGCTCCTCGAATGACTTCACAGGAGGCACTAGTAGATATACTTGTACTTGCCATGGTTTCTTGTGAGCATTTTGGTTCTTGGAGGATGAAAAAATGAAAAGAAGTCTGTGGGCGGCGGGGACAAAAACATGACGTAGGCGAAACGCGGATGTTTTTCGAAGATTCCTACGTTTCCTATCCCTCTCCTTCCTTTAATCTATGGTGGGTACAACTGCATTATAGATTTCAATGTTAATTAAACGGGCGAAGTAGGATCTATGTAATCATATAGTACCCTCTGCCTCGATCTCCTCATTCTGTGGCCTATGACAAAAATTGTCACATCTTCTTTGTTGCTATATGGTAGATCTAAGGCTAATTATGCTTGTTGGTGCATGTTAATTAAACCTTATTATGTAATATTTACTACAGTTTAAACCATACTTTTCTGCTGTCAAGTTGTACTTTTGAACTCTAGCATTTAGCCTCACTATTGACCTCTCTTTGTTCATGTGAGCCCCACCCTGGGCCTCCATCACTGTATTTTGGTAGAAAGTATAATTTTAAGAAGCATGCCATAGCCTCAATAGCATGAGTATATGCTAATACTGTGTATAATTATACGTATGGAAGGAAGGTGCTAGTAGTACCTCAGTTAACTCTTTTCTAAGATTTCTTTCACCAATATAGTTCCTTAGAAGATTATGTAGAAGGGCTGTGATGTTGCAGTATATAATTCTGGTTGAAGATTTTTATTGAGACTAATGAGTAATAATTAAAGACGTACACCTGGGTAGGACTTGGAGACTGGACTAAAATTGTGAGCATAATTGGGCAAGCTATACCTGTTGCATTGCAAGGAACCACTGTGACACTTAAAGTGTTTGTGGTAAAGAGCTGAATAGTGGGTTGTGGCTATGGTTTTGAGGGATTGATAGCCACCACTTGTTATGAACATTGCTCTTTTTCACACAGGAAATGCTTTTTGACAGCAAAGAGCACAAACAAGAAAGGGGATTTTATGAAGTGTCTCAACTCATCTTACAAGACTGCCTGTCTCCAATGCAGCTTTACTGACAAGGAGCTTGGAGATTATATACAGTATAAGAAGCGAGCTGCCTCAGCAATCAAAAAACAACGTGCTGTGAGCAAGATGGGTAAACAGGAGAACGGAATATGGGTTTTCTCTCGTGATGTTTTCCTGTCATCGTCAGGAGAACAGCTCCCTTGTGATCTAAACGAAATGGTGTGGATTGGCCACATACATTCAGGTCCGGGAGTGGCGAACGAAGTGCAGGAATGCTGCATTTCATTGCCATTGAGCACAGATCCCCTCTGTTTAATGCTGCACACCGTTAGGGATTACTTTGCACACAACTTTTTTCCTGCTGTGCTCACCATCTCCTCGACTCTCATTGCACTGCATTACCAAACCTTTTTGAAGAAGTTTAAATCCTGTTCAGTGTCCCTTGCTTTTGGTGAATCTTCTACGGGAAAGACAACTGCTCTGGAGTGTGGTCTCGCATTGTTTGGGTGTCAACAGAATATATTTAGCAAAGTGTCAAAAGAGAAAGCTCTTTCTTTGTGTTCCACATCTTGCACACCAATTGGGCTTGACGATCCTCAATCAAAAGGTGACATCGATAGGCTGATCATAGATCTATTCAATGGAGCACAGAGTGCAACCTTTGCCCATGGACACCAGAAACCGACCACTACCTGCATCATCACTGCTAATTTCACACCCTCAGACCAGCAGAGGTAAGTAGCTAAGGGAGTTAATTGGAGTTAATTGGAATGTAATCATGTATAATTATAGGTATGCGTCAAGGTGCCTAATGATAGAGTTCAGTCCGCCTGGTCTAGTCCACTGTCTTGCTGAGAAAATGGAAATTGTGAAAGTGCAAGAAGAATGTGGTTCTTGTGTGGGCTATTGTGTGTCACTTGGGGAGAAGTTCTTTCTGTCTGGTGTAGATGAGATTGACAAGTACATACTACCCGAGTTTAGTCAGGCAGTTGCCAGCTTATTCTGTCCTCTATTGGTTTGGACTTGAGGTACGTAATTGAAGTTGCTCATTGTACATTAATTGTTAGTATCATCCACAAATTCATTTTTTCAATAGCTGCTCAGAGAAGCAAAGATGGGTGCTTTAGAGGCAGAGTTGAAGCAGCATTTCACGTCTAAGGTGTTACCTCTTGCAACACAACTACAGGGCAGTTCATCTGACAATTTGAATACTGGTTCTGTCACAGAGCTATACACAGCTGATAAGTTCGGACTGGAACTAATCGCATGCATTCAAGATCTTTCCCCTGCCCAGGTAATTAAAGCCGCCAAAAAAGCAAATCGATTTTCGAAGCCAAATCACTCAAAATGTTCAAGTGTTATTATATAAGAGGTCTATATAATTGTTGTTTCCAATTGTGGCCTCGACTACCCACGTGCATCAGTAACTCCAGTCACAACATCCCTGCAGGTCCATCAGCAGAAACCGTGAGGGTCATGTAGCTTCTCTCCATCTCAATCTGAAGACAGCATCATAATTATCATCTCATCTCGATCGCAGCTAGAATATATAGACTCTACTAGATGGCCTCCAAAATTACAAAGTGCTGCAGATGCACAAGTGGCACATCAACTGTGTATGTGCCCGGGGAGGCAGGCAATTGCAAGAACCAGGTAGTCTATCCATGATGATAGTTATAGCTGCATTTAAAAATAATACAAATGTACATAGGAGGCCTCCCTATTGGTACCACAACAGGGGATATCAGAGAGGCACTCTAATGTTTTGCACCCACCAGTGCGAGTCAAAAATCTGGCAAAAAAGCAACAAATAAAAAAATATGTTTTCACTGACGGAAGTTATGATGTGCTGACCGTGCACACTTATCCACAGGTACGTGGAAATTAAAGTATAAGAATCAATTATGTATGATCCAGACAGTCTCGATCCCAGAAGTGTCGTCGATATCCTCTAATCCAGCCATAGAAACCGCGAGGGCCATGATGTAGTTTTCCGTATTGTTATAAAAGAAATGAGGCCTCCCTTCTGGTGCCACCATATATAATACATGTTATGATAAAGGCGATATCAGTGAGGCTCTTCGTCTACTAGTGTGTCGTCATCCCTGATGGGAGAGGATCGCGGTGTTAGTACAGTGTACCGTACACTCACAATAATGTAGCCATTATACTTGCTGTCTAAGATTCGCGTTCGTAACATTCAAACAAAAATCATCAGCTGAAAAAGCTATATCCAATAAAAATATTATACTGTATTAGTATAATTATTATGATGGCAAGCCAAATATTAATATTAATGGAAAAAATGTAAGTTAATGCATGTGCATGTTCCTGTTTTGTTTCTGTTATGTGATGTGCTGGCACCATGCATGCACTTTGTCCACAGGTTGCAATTCAGAAAATGAAGTAACTGATATTAATGTTCGTCTGTGCAGATTGTCCTATATATAATTATTATGATGCCAAGCTCAAAATGCATGCATGTTGTATGCAATATGTATATACAGAACCTTTTACAAGAAGACAATCACCCCCTATGTGGCAGATAGTGATTTGCTACACTAAAGAGCAAAGAAGCAGCATATAAGGCCATTGAGGCTAAAAGTATTGTAATTAAAGGGAAAAGAGTAAGCACGAGTCATTATTGACTTCATGTCAATGGTTCCTAACTCCCTCACAGACAGTGTCCAAAAAAATTTGACTTGGGGGTCTATCAGGCTTGACTGTTGGAGACGTGAAGAAGGCCCTCCTTTCCCTCTACGGGGAAAGTGTGAGTCATTATTAAGGGTATAGTCCTTGTATCGATTAACTTGTGCTCTATACTTCTCTATTGTATATAGTGTGTCATCATCCCTGCCGGGGGGAGTGGACCAAGGGGTTAGTACAGTATACCATCCACTCACAATATTGTAGCCTATATACTTGCTGTCTCCAGGTTTCGCCTTCGCTACATTCAAAACTAAAAGATCTGCTGACGAGGCTATAAAAAAAATGTCATTGTAATTAACGGAAAAAATGTAAGTTAATTCTGAGTGGTACACACTCACAACACTGAGTACTGTAAAGGCTATCCAAACAAAAATTAAATTAATTAAAACTATTTTGCCTACCACAGAAAAGTTAACAAAGATGTTTGTTAGGAAGGCCTATCGTGACCTTAATGTTCTCATCCATTCTCTCTACGAAGGAAAAGAAATAAGAAAAGTGATCGTAAACTGGTACTCCGGGTGTAGGGAAAACTGTGTTCATGCTGTACCAACTGTACATGGCAAAAGTGAGGAATAAGAATGTCGTTTTGAAATGTTCAGATATTGTGGCCGCTTTTATGTCTGATCCACGTCGTGTGTTGGTTCATCTCGATCATATAGATATGCATACGTTGCTTGGTGCCACTTCAACATTGTATTTTTTTGACCCTGCTGCATCTGGTGAAGAGCTACGCAGTGACGTTCGGGCCTTCACAGTTGTGTTTGCCTCCACAAACCCACGGAACTCTAAGATATTTAAAAAATCAACACATACCAAATTTTTCATGCCGATATGGACATTGGAAGAGCTCATAGATTGCCGTTTATTATGTTACCCATCCATGACTGAGAACGAGGTTGTGACAGCACATACGATGTGGGGGGGCTCGGCAAGGTGTGTATTTTCGTTAAAAAGAGACCATAATTTACAACGACTCTCCGAATTTGTTACGTCAGCAAGTTTGTCGGATGTCCTTGCTGATATGGAAGGGTTAAAGATGAGCCGAGACTCCTTTAATAGCAGCCAATGGTTGGTCCATATATTCATTCAACACAACGACTACACAAAACGCTATCTGAAATGGGCGTCTGAGTATGTGATGGATTGTGTGAGCAAGGCCCTATGTAATCAAGCTATAGCGTGGAAAGACGAGAAGAACAAAATAACAGCTGGACCTATTTATGAAGGAGATGTTCAGAGGGAGCTTCTGCGTGTGGATCGAACGGAGAAATTCATAGCAAAACGCTTAGGCAAACGGAATAAATACGAGACAATAACGCCCCCTCCTAATGGTCGTATAAGATTTGCAAACACGTCTACTACATTAGGGCCAGTTAATTCAACGCAATTGTATGTTCCAGTTGAACCAAACAAAGAAAGTGCAGACTTTGTTTACAACGAATGGATCTTTCAAGCGACTTTGGCAAAACGTCATGATATAAAAGCCAGAGGTATCAATAGACTATCAAAACAATTTGATCGTTTATCCTGGAAAGTTTGCTTTTGTGTACCAGCCTGCAATTTTGATAATTTCAAAAATGAGCAGGAAATTACCTTGAACGAAGAACTCCTTGAAGGAACTGACATAAAACAGTACTGTCTTCCAATTGATTACAATTGGCGATAATTATTTATGATGCACGCTATTAGAGTCTTTGTGAAAAAGTTGTTGTTTAATTAAAACGTTATAACCACAAATGTGTTTGTCTTGAATTGGTTGGAAACTTCTCAACTGAAAAATATTCAACACAAGCTTCCATGCATGCATGGTAATTGGCTAAGTATCTAATTGTACTCAGCTATTTAAATTGAAAATTGCGCATGTATAGACTAGCTACCTCAGACCGCTGGGATAAAGTTATAATAGTGCAACAGACATTACCATGTGTTTTGAGAATTGGGATACCATATATATGGTGCAGATCAGTGTATAATTATATGAACTAAAGAGTACAGCATTCTCAACCAGCCATGATTGCAACGCCTCTAGCTCTTGTCTCATTAATAGCCTTGTACAAATGTAGTGCTGACATTAATTTTACAACACTCTAGTCAGTGCATGCTATTATGAGCATAAAAGCTGGCTGTATCGTGCAAAGCACTCAGTTATAATTATAGTCATTAATACGTATGTATGAAAACAATGGCACACCGTCATTTAACTTCATCTCATTTTATTCCACCATAGTAAAATTTGTCATGCACGTATATAGCTCTCCTTCTCATCAATTAATGCCACATACATGTAGTTTACTATCTAAACGGAGTATTGGACTCGACGGAAAATGATAATGAAATTTGTTCATTTTCTCAAAAAGGTCGTTGGAATTTACAGCATACTTGCGTATAAGTCAGGGCACTTGTGCGATATAAGTAAACATACTTGCATGTGTATAATAGGTCAGGGCATTTAATTGTGTATAATTAAGTCAATGCACTTAATATGCATAATTAAGTATTTAAAATTAGCATTTTGACACAAACGGCACCCCATATCTATATACACAACGTTATATGCTTTTATAATAGGTATACTTCCTTTAATTAATTAATGTACAATAGAGTGTACACTTGAATTGCAAAGTAACTCTAACCCAGATTGCTACATTTCTGCGAGTTGGGATTGAGTACAACAAGACACCTGCAATTGGAGTCTTACTCAACTCAGTGCCAGGTATGTCTGCTGATGGAAAGAGAAACATAAGACGCTTTGTACAGAACAAAGATAAGGGGCACGGAAGCCACCCACGGCCCTTTTCAACTGAGTCACTAGCTGCTCAAGGAATAGTATGTTCTTCAACACCTTATTTGGAGAGAAATATTACACAAAACCAAATGCAGGTACCGACCAAGTTCTCCAAACTAAAGCCAACTAAGTGCACTATCGTTGTGGTCAGTGAGTTCTCAAAAGCCATCACTACACAGCTGCAAGCTCTTGGTGAGTACACACTCATCATGCATGCATGCATGCTAAAATCACACATTGTGCAGTATCTGGTACTCCCTCCAATGAACCCCTTGCTGATCACAAGAAGAAGTCGGACGACTCCCCCGCTGATCAGGGGAAGAAGTCCCCCGGGAGCAAGTCAGACGATCCTCCCACTGATCAAGCCCCAGGGAAGAAGTCGGACGACCCCCCGCTGATCAGGGGAAGAAGTCCTCCGGGAACAAGTCAGACGATCCTCCCACTGATCAAGCCCCAGGGAAGAAGTCGGACGACCCCCCCGTTGATCAGGGGAAGAAGTCCCCCGGGAACAAGTCAGACGATCCTCCCACTGATCAAGCCCCAGGGAAGAAGTCGGACGACCCCCCCGCTGATCAGGGGAAGAAGTCCCCCGGGAACAAGTCAGACGACCCCCCCGCGGATTACGAGAAGACGCCCTCCCAGGAAGAAGCCACCCACCAATCAACGGAAGACGACCCCCCCACCGATCACGGGAAGACACTCCCAGAGATGAAGTCAGACGACCCTCCCACTGATCAAGCCCCAGGGAAGAAGTCAGACGACCCTCACACAGATCAAGGGAAGGGTGGAAAACGGAAGCGAGGTAACTAAAGCTATCATAGTCAGAACACCTTTTATTTTTCTATGCAGGACAGAAAAGATCTGAAATTGAAAGGCTTGAGGATAATCCTTCTATTATGCCAAAGAAAACAAGAAGAATCTAACTGCTATATAGCAACAATTGTGCATGCTCTATATACATGCACCTGACTTCTGTTTATGATTATGTATATTGCTCTTTGTCACTATTAGGAGAGTGTCGTTTCAAATTGTGTTCATCAATACTTATTGCATTTAATATTGCAACCGCTAATTATTACCACCGTTACAAAATACCTATACTTAATGCGTAGCTATATACAGTCATGCATTTCTGCATCTAATTAATTGCATAATACATTACTTATTATAACTATACCCATGTTACTCTACATTACCTCGTGTTACCTTACGTATATACATTACCAGCATTGCCTCGTGTTACCTACCTTACCCGTGTTACCTACATTACCCGTGTTACCTACATTACCTACATTACCAGTGTTACCTACATTACCAGTGTTACCTACATTACCCGTGTTACCTGCATTACCAGTATTACCTACATTACCCGTGTTACCAGCATTACCTACATTATCCGTGTTACCTACATTACCAGTGTTACCTACATTACCTACATTACCTGCATTACCAGTGTTACCTACAATTACCTACCTTACCAGTGTTACCTACATTACCTGCGGTACCTACATTACCCGTGTTACCTGCATTACCAGTATTACCTACATTACCAGTGTTACCAGCATTACCTACATTACCCGTGTTACCTGCATTACCTACATTACCTACATTACCCGTGTTACCTGCATTACCAGTGTTACCTACATTACCAGTGTTATACCTGCATTACCAGTATTACCTACATTACCAGTGTTACCAGCATTACCTACATTACCCGTGTTACCAGCATTACCAGTGTTACCTACATTACCCGTGTTACCTACATTACCAGTGTTACCTACATTACCAGCATTACCTACATTACCCGTGTTACCTACATTACCAGTGTTACCTACAATACCTACATTACCTGTGTTACCTACATTACCCGTGTTACCTACATTACCTACATTACCTGTGTTACCTACATTACCTACATTACCTGTGTTACTTACATTACCAGTGTTACCTACATTACCCGTGTTACCTACATTACCTACATTACCCGTGTTACCTACATTACCGGTGTTACCTACATTACCTACATTACCAGTGTTACCTACATTACCCGTGTTACCTACATTACCAGTGTTACCTACATTACCTACATTACCCGTGTTACCTACATTACCTGTGTTACTTACATTACCAGTGTTACCTACATTACCCGTGTTACCTACATTACCAGTGTTACCTACATTACCTACATTACCCGTGTTACCTACCTTACCCGTGTTACCTACATTACCCGTGTTACCTACATTACCTACATTACCAGTGTTACCTACATTACCAGTGTTACCTACATTACCCCTAACCCTACATTACCTACCTTACCAGTGTTACCTACATTACCTGCGTTACCTACATTACCCGTGTTACCTGCATTACCAGTATTACCTACATTACCCGTGTTACCAGCATTACCTACATTATCCGTGTTACCTGCATTACCCGTGTTACCTGCATTACCTACATTACCTGCATTACCAGTGTTACCTACAATTACCTACCTTACCAGTGTTACCTACATTACCTGCGGTACCTACATTACCCGTGTTACCTGCATTACCAGTATTACCTACATTACCAGTGTTACCAGCATTACCTACATTACCCGTGTTACCAGCATTACCAGTGTTACCTATATTACCCGTGTTACCTACATTACCAGTGTTACCTACATTACCAGCATTACCTACATTACCCGTGTTACCTACATTACCAGTGTTACCTACAATACCTACATTACCTGTGTTACCTACATTACCCGTGTTACCTACATTACCTACATTACCTGTGTTACCTACATTACCTACATTACCTGTGTTACTTACATTACCAGTGTTACCTACATTACCCGTGTTACCTACATTACCTACATTACCCGTGTTACCTACATTACCGGTGTTACCTACATTACCTACATTACCAGTGTTACCTACATTACCCGTGTTACCTACATTACCAGTGTTACCTACATTACCAGTGTTACCTACATTACCTACATTACCCGTGTTACCTACATTACCTGTGTTACTTACATTACCAGTGTTACCTACATTACCCGTGTTACCTACATTACCAGTGTTACCTACATTACCTACATTACCCGTGTTACCTACCTTACCCGTGTTACCTACATTACCCGTGTTACCTACATTACCTACATTACCAGTGTTACCTACATTACCAGTGTTACCTACATTACCCCTAACCCTACATTACCTACCTTACCAGTGTTACCTACATTACCTGCGTTACCTACATTACCCGTGTTACTTGCATTACCAGTATTACCTACATTACCCGTGTTACCAGCATTACCTACATTATCCGTGTTACCTGCATTACCCGTGTTACCTGCATTACCTACATTACCTGCATTACCAGTGTTACCTACAATTACCTACCTTACCAGTGTTACCTACATTACCTGCGGTACCTACATTACCCGTGTTACCTGCATTACCAGTATTACCTACATTACCAGTGTTACCAGCATTACCTACATTACCCGTGTTACCTGCATTACCTACATTACCTACATTACCCGCGTTACCTGCATTACCTACATTACCTGCATTACCAGTGTTACCTACATTACCAGTGTTATACCTGCATTACCAGTATTACCTACATTACCAGTGTTACCAGCATTACCTACATTACCCGTGTTACCAGCATTACCAGTGTTACCTACATTACCCGTGTTACCTACATTACCAGTGTTACCTACATTACCTACATTACCAGTATTACCTACATTACCCGTGTTACCTACATTACCAGTGTTACCTACATTACCTACATTACCTGTGTTACCTACATTACCCGTGTTACCTACATTACCTACATTACCTGTGTTACCTACATTACCTACATTACCTGTGTTACTTACATTACCAGTGTTACCTACATTACCCGTGTTACCTACATTACCTACATTACCCGTGTTACCTACATTACCGGTGTTACCTACATTACCTACATTACCAGTGTTACCTACATTACCCGTGTTACCTACATTACCAGTGTTACCTACATTACCTACATTACCCGTGTTACCTACATTACCTGTGTTACCTTACCTACATTACCTGTGTTACTTACATTACCAGTGTTACCTACATTACCCGTGTTACCTACATTACCTACATTACCCATGTTACCTACATTACCGGTGTTACCTACATTACAAGTGTTACCTACATTACCTACATTACCAGTGTTACCTACATTACCTACATTACCCGTGTTACCTACATTACCTACATTACCCGTGTTACCTACATTACCGGTGTTACCTACATTACCTACATTACCAGTGTTACCTACATTACCTGCGTTACCTACATTACCCGTGTTACCTGCATTACCATTATTACCTACATTACCCGTGTTACCAGCATTACCTACATTATCCGTGTTACCTGCATTACCAGTGTTACCTACATTACCCGTGTTACCTGCATTACCTACATTACCTGCATTACCAGTGTTACCTACAATTACCTACCTTACCAGTGTTACCTACATTACCTGCGGTACCTACATTACCCGTGTTACCTGCATTACCAGTATTACCTACATTACCAGTGTTACCAGCATTACCTACATTACCCGTGTTACCTGCATTACCTACATTACCTACATTACCCGTGTTACCTGCATTACCTACATTACCTGCATTACCAGTGTTACCTACATTACCAGTGTTATACCTGCATTACCAGTATTACCTACATTACCAGTGTTACCAGTATTACCTACATTACCCGTGTTACCAGCATTACCAGTGTTACCTACATTACCCATGTTACCTACACTACCAGTGTTACCTACATTACCTACATTACCCGTGTTACCTACATTACCAGTGTTACCTACATTACCTACATTACCAGTGTTACCTACATTACCTACATTACCTACATTACCTGTGTTACCTACATTACCCGTGTTACCTACATTACCTACATTACCTGTGTTACCTACATTACCTGTGTTACTTACATTACCAGTGTTACCTACATTACCCGTGTTACCTACATTACCTACATTACCCGTGTTACCTACATTACCGGTGTTACCTACATTACCAGTGTTACCTACATTACCCGTGTTACCTACATTACCAGTGTTACCTACATTACCTACATTACCCGTGTTACCTACATTACCTGTGTTACCTACATTACCTGTGTTACCTACATTACCCGTGTTACCAACATTACCAGTGTTACCTACATTACCAGTGTTATACCTGCATTACCAGTATTACCTACATTACCAGTGTTACCAGCATTACCTACATTACCCGTGTTACCAGCATTACCAGTGTTACCTACATTACCCGTGTTACCTACATTACCAGTGTTACCTACATTACCTACATTACCAGCATTACCTACATTACCCGTGTTACCTACATTACCAGTGTTACCTACATTACCTACATTACCTGTGTTACCTACATTACCCGTGTTACCTACATTACCTACATTACCCGTGTTACCTACATTACCAGTGTTACCTACATTACCTACATTACCAGTGTTACCTACATTACCTGTGTTACCTACATTACCTGTGTTACCTACATTACCCGTGTTACCAACATTACCAGTGTTACCTACATTACCAGTGTTATACCTGCATTACCAGTATTACCTACATTACCAGTGTTACCAGCATTACCTACATTACCCCTGTTACCAGCATTACCAGTGTTACCTACATTACCCGTGTTACCTACATTACCAGTGTTACCTACATTACCTACATTACCAGCATTACCTACATTACCCGTGTTACCTACATTACCAGTGTTACCTACATTACCTACATTACCTGTGTTACCTACATTACCCGTGTTACCTACATTACCTACATTACCTGTGTTACCTACATTACCTACATTACCTGTGTTACTTACATTACCAGTGTTACCTACATTACCCGTGTTACCTACATTACCTACATTACCCGTGTTACCTACATTACCGGTGTTACCTACATTACCTACATTACCAGTGTTACCTACATTACCCGTGTTACCTACATTACCAGTGTTACCTACATTACCTACATTACCCGTGTTACCTACATTACCTGTGTTACCTTACCTACATCACCAGTGTTACTTACATTACCAGTGTTACCTACATTACCCGTGTTACCTACATTACCAGTGTTACCTACATTACCTACATTACCCGTGTTACCTACATTACCTGTGTTACCTTACCTACATTACCTGTGTTACTTACATTACCAGTGTTACCTACATTACCCGTGTTACCTACATTACCTACATTACCCATGTTACCTACATTACCGGTGTTATCTACATTACCAGTGTTACCTACATTACCTACATTACCAGTGTTACCTACATTACCTACATTACCCGTGTTACCTACATTACCTACATTACCCGTGTTACCTACATTACCGGTGTTACCTACATTACCTACATTACCAGTGTTACCTACATTACCCGTGTTACCTACATTACCTGCGTTACCTACATTACCAGTGTTACCTACATTACCCCTAACCCTACATTACCTACCTTACCAGTGTTACCTACATTACCTGCGTTACCTACATTACCCGTGTTACCTGCATTACCAGTATTACCTACATTACCCGTGTTACCAGCATTACCTACATTATCCGTGTTACCTGCATTACCAGTGTTACCTACATTACCCGTGTTACCTGCATTACCTACATTACCTGCATTACCAGTGTTACCTACATTACCTGCATTACCAGTGTTACCTACAATTACCTACCTTACCAGTGTTACCTACATTACCTGCGGTACCTACATTACCCGTGTTACCTGCATTACCAGTATTACCTACATTACCAGTGTTACCAGCATTACCTACATTACCCGTGTTACCTGCATTACCTACATTACCTACATTACCCGTGTTACCTGCATTACCTACATTACCTGCATTACCAGTGTTACCTACATTACCAGTGTTATACCTGCATTACCAGTATTACCTACATTATCAGTGTTACCAGTATTACCTACATTACCCGTGTTACCAGCATTACCAGTGTTACCTACATTACCCATGTTACCTACATTACCAGTGTTACCTACATTACCTACATTACCCGTGTTACCTACATTACCAGTGTTACCTACATTACCTACATTACCAGTGTTACCTACATTACCTACATTACCTACATTACCTGTGTTACCTACATTACCCGTGTTACCTACATTACCTACATTACCTGTGTTACCTACATTACCTGTGTTACTTACATTACCAGTGTTACCTACATTACCCGTGTTACCTACATTACCTACATTACCCGTGTTACCTACATTACCGGTGTTACCTACATTACCAGTGTTACCTACATTACCCGTGTTACCTACATTACCAGTGTTACCTACATTTCCTACATTACCCGTGTTACCTACATTACCTGTGTTACCTACATTACCTGTGTTACCTACATTACCCGTGTTACCAACATTACCAGTGTTACCTACATTACCAGTGTTACCTACATTACCAGTGTTACCTGCATTACCTACATTACCCGTGCTACCTACATTACCTGTGTTACCTACATTACCCGTGTTACCTACATTACCTACATTACCTGCATTACCTACATTACCTGCGTTACCTACATTACCAGTGTTACCTGCATTACCCGTGTTACCTACATTACCAGTGTTACCTACATTACCAGTGTTACCTACATTACCCGTGTTACCTACATTACCTACCTTACCCGTGTTACCTACATTACCTGTGTTACTTACATTACCAGTGTTACCTACATTACCCGTGTTACCTACATTACCTACATTACCCATGTTACCTACATTACCGGTGTTATCTACATTACCAGTGTTACCTACATTACCTACATTACCAGTGTTACATACATTACCTACATTACCCGTGTTACCTACATTACCTACATTACCCATGTTACCTACATTACCGGTTACCTACATTACCTACATTACCAGTGTTACCTACATTACCCGTGTTACCTACATTACCTGCGTTACCTACATTACCAGTGTTACCTACATTACCCCTAACCCTACATTACCTACCTTACCAGTGTTACCTACATTACCTGCGTTACCTACATTACCCGTGTTACCTGCATTACCAGTATTACCTACATTACCCGTGTTACCAGCATTACCTACATTATCCGTGTTACCTGCATTACCAGTGTTACCTACATTACCCGTGTTACCTGCATTACCTACATTACCTGCATTACCAGTGTTACCTACATTACCTGCATTACCAGTGTTACCTACAATTACCTACCTTACCAGTGTTACCTACATTACCTGCGGTACCTACATTACCCGTGTTACCTGCATTACCAGTATTACCTACATTACCAGTGTTACCAGCATTACCTACATTACCCGTGTTACCTGCATTACCTACATTACCTACATTACCCGTGTTACCTGCATTACCTACATTACCTGCATTACCAGTGTTACCTACATTACCAGTGTTATACCTGCATTACCAGTATTACCTACATTATCAGTGTTACCAGTATTACCTACATTACCCGTGTTACCAGCATTACCAGTGTTACCTACATTACCCATGTTACCTACATTACCAGTGTTACCTACATTACCTACATTACCCGTGTTACCTACATTACCAGTGTTACCTACATTACCTACATTACCAGTGTTACCTACATTACCTACATTACCTACATTACCTGTGTTACCTACATTACCCGTGTTACCTACATTACCTACATTACCTGTGTTACCTACATTACCTGTGTTACTTACATTACCAGTGTTACCTACATTACCCGTGTTACCTACATTACCTACATTACCCGTGTTACCTACATTACCGGTGTTACCTACATTACCAGTGTTACCTACATTACCCGTGTTACCTACATTACCAGTGTTACCTACATTACCTACATTACCCGTGTTACCTACATTACCTGTGTTACCTACATTACCTGTGTTACCTACATTACCCGTGTTACCAACATTACCAGTGTTACCTACATTACCAGTGTTACCTACATTACCAGTGTTACCTGCATTACCTACATTACCCGTGTTACCTACATTACCTGTGTTACCTACATTACCCGTGTTACCTACATTACCTACATTACCTGCATTACCTACATTACCTGCGTTACCTACATTACCCGTGTTACCTGCATTACCCGTGTTACCTACATTACCAGTGTTACCTACATTACCAGTGTTACCTACATTACCCGTGTTACCTACATTACCTACCTTACCAGTGTTACCTACATTACCAGTGTTACCTACATTACCCATATTACCTACATTACCCGTGTTACCTACATTACCTGTGTTACCTGCATTACCTACATTACCCATGTTACCTACATTACCCGTGTTACCTACATTACCTACATTACCCGTGTTACCATATTACCTACATTACCAGTGTTACCTACATTACCTACATTACCTGTGTTACCTGCATTACCTACATTACCTGTGTTACCTACATTACCTGTGTTACCTACATTACCAGTGTTACCTACATTACCTACATTACCCGTGTTACCTACATTACCTGTGTTACCTACATTACCAGTGTTACCTACATTACCAGTGTTACCTGCATTACCTACATTACCCGTGTTACCTACATTACCTGTGTTACCTACATTACCAGTGTTACCTGCATTACCCGTGTTACCTACATTACCAGTGCTACCTACATTACCAGTGTTACCTACATTACCCGTGTTACCTACATTACCTACCTTACCAGTGTTACCTACATTACCCATATTACCTACATTACCCGTGTTACCTACATTACCTGTGTTACCTGCATTACCTACATTACCCATGTTACCTACATTACCGGTGTTATCTACATTACCAGTGTTACCTACATTACCTACATTACCAGTGTTACATACATTACCTACATTACCCGTGTTACCTACATTACCTACATTACCCATGTTACCTACATTACCGGTGTTACCTACATTACCTACATTACCAGTGTTACCTACATTACCCGTGTTACCTACATTACCTGCGTTACCTACATTACCAGTGTTACCTACATTACCCCTAACCCTACATTACCTACCTTACCAGTGTTACCTACATTACCTGCGTTACCTACATTACCCGTGTTACCTGCATTACCAGTATTACCTACATTACCCGTGTTACCTGCATTACCTACATTACCTGCATTACCAGTGTTACCTACATTACCTGCATTACCAGTGTTACCTACAATTACCTACCTTACCAGTGTTACCTACATTACCTGCGGTACCTACATTACCCGTGTTACCTGCATTACCAGTATTACCTACATTACCAGTGTTACCAGCATTACCTACATTACCCGTGTTACCTGCATTACCTACATTACCTACATTACCCGTGTTACCTGCATTACCTACATTACCTGCATTACCAGTGTTACCTACATTACCAGTGTTATACCTGCATTACCAGTATTACCTACATTATCAGTGTTACCAGTATTACCTACATTACCCGTGTTACCAGCATTACCAGTGTTACCTACATTACCCATGTTACCTACATTACCAGTGTTACCTACATTACCTACATTACCCGTGTTACCTACATTACCAGTGTTACCTACATTACCTACATTACCAGTGTTACCTACATTACCTACATTACCTACATTACCTGTGTTACCTACATTACCCGTGTTACCTACATTACCTACATTACCTGTGTTACCTACATTACCTGTGTTACTTACATTACCAGTGTTACCTACATTACCCGTGTTACCTACATTACCTACATTACCCGTGTTACCTACATTACCGGTGTTACCTACATTACCAGTGTTACCTACATTACCCGTGTTACCTACATTACCAGTGTTACCTACATTACCTACATTACCCGTGTTACCTACATTACCTGTGTTACCTACATTACCTGTGTTACCTACATTACCCGTGTTACCAACATTACCAGTGTTACCTACATTACCAGTGTTACCTACATTACCAGTGTTACCTGCATTACCTACATTACCCGTGTTACCTACATTACCTGTGTTACCTACATTACCCGTGTTACCTACATTACCTACATTACCTGCATTACCTACATTACCTGCGTTACCTACATTACCCGTGTTACCTGCATTACCCGTGTTACCTACATTACCAGTGTTACCTACATTACCAGTGTTACCTACATTACCCGTGTTACCTACATTACCTACCTTACCAGTGTTACCTACATTACCAGTGTTACCTACATTACCCATATTACCTACATTACCCGTGTTACCTACATTACCTGTGTTACCTGCATTACCTACATTACCCATGTTACCTACATTACCCGTGTTACCTACATTACCTACATTACCCGTGTTACCATATTACCTACATTACCAGTGTTACCTACATTACCTACATTACCTGTGTTACCTGCATTACCTACATTACCTGTGTTACCTACATTACCTGTGTTACCTACATTACCAGTGTTACCTACATTACCTACATTACCCGTGTTACCTACATTACCTGTGTTACCTACATTACCAGTGTTACCTACATTACCAGTGTTACCTGCATTACCTACATTACCCGTGTTACCTACATTACCTGTGTTACCTACATTACCAGTGTTACCTGCATTACCCGTGTTACCTACATTACCAGTGCTACCTACATTACCAGTGTTACCTACATTACCCGTGTTACCTACATTACCTACCTTACCAGTGTTACCTACATTACCCATATTACCTACATTACCCGTGTTACCTACATTACCCGTGTTACCTACATTACCTACATTACCCGTGTTACCTACATTAATTACCAGTGTTACCTACATTACCCATATTACCTACATTACCCATGTTACCTACATTACCCGTGTTACCTACATTACCTACATTACCCGTGTTACCTACATTAATTACCAGTGTTACCTACATTACCCATATTACCTACATTACCTGTGCTACTTGCATTACCTACATTATCTGTGTTACCTACATTACCTGTGTTACCTACATTACCAGTGTTACCTACATTACCAGTGTTACCTACATTACCAGTGTTACCTACATTAACTGCATTACCAGTGTTACCTACATCACCAGTGTTACCTGCATTACCAGTGTTACCTACATTACCAGTGTTACCTACATTACCAGTGCCTTACCTACCTTATCTACATTACATAATGTATATACAAGCTTATGATGTAATACACAGTGTAATAGTATGATGTAATACACAGTGTAATAGTATAACCAAGAAGCACCCAGATGATGTAATCTAGGATTGGTTATGGAGAAAAAAACTTTTAGTTTTCGTCCTCATCGACGTTATCTTCAACGCGAACAAGGATGTCAAGTTCAATAGGAATTTCCAACAAGCGTGCATTTTCAGGATCTTGATCGTGAACACTCGTCGCAACAAGTGAGGTTTCCACACTACTGTGGAGCATTTTGACTACAGTAGGTACTCCAAGTTTTGAATTTGAACCCGTTCTTTGATGCGTTCCAACTCTTCTTGTTACATCTTTGAGTATTTTGGGCAGATAGAGGCACACATCACGAGGCTTGGTTGAGAAATTTCCAGTACAATTGGAACTAAACACATCTTTTCCTGTTGTCAAGCTGAAAACTTTCAAACTCTGTTTCCCAAGAATTTTGTTTCGCACTTTTCGAACGATCAACAGCTCATTAGCAGAGATAGAAGAATCAGAAGTAGACCCCTGATATCCCTTTCTTGCCCACTTGGCCATTTGCAGCACATCAGATACCTTGTCGAACTTGTACCCAGTCATTCCTTTGTCTTGTTTAATTTGTGAACTGTAGAGAATCGCAAATGGAATTGCAGTGAACCGAGAGCCATTCTCATACTCATTAGCTACGATGGTAGTGCACTTGAGAAAGTGAACGTTGAATTGATCGCCATCAGACAAAGAGGATTCTTTGTCACTGCCACAAAACCCCCAAACTGGATGAAATTCCTCGTGGTGCTTGCTAAGCAACATGGGAAGTGATATTTTCTCTCTGGGAGCTGGAACTTGATCTCTGATATCTCTGTAATCCTTGACCAGAGTAGTTGGTTGATCAAAAATTAGCACAGGTTCTGAATCGAAGCTTTCCATTCGTTGCATTATCGATACCGGGTTTAGTGGCAAATACACTCTATCCATCTGTACAAGGATATTAAAGGCATGACAGAACACAGTCTAGTCATAATCATATATAAGTAAAAGGGCTGTACTACTATAGTTTTATCAAAATACCCTATGACACTTCACTATTCCTAATGATATATTGACATGCAGGGCACATTGTCTTTACTGCAAGTTCTATGTAAAATACTTTGTGGGACTGTATCTTTGGACTTGCTGCTACATATAGAACAAAGTTGATATTAAATGCAAGAGTGGACCTTTGGGAAGTGCAACAGCTCCTCAGCTAAAAGCCAAGAGACAGCTTGTTCAACTTTTTTGACCTTTGGCAGTGAATCCTCCTTGACTTTGGTACCTGCATGATTAAAAAAGTGCGATTCAGCATTATAGTGTCAAATTCCAAAAAAACACACAAAACCTGTATACTTAAAATTACTATTATGACGGGTAGTAAATTTAATTTTTCTCTGTTTTTAGGGTACTAATTTTGGCAGATTTGTAGCAAGTTCATTAGCACAATACTTGATTAAACGCCCTCCTTGAATAAACGCCCATCTTGTTTAAACGCCCAGGGTAAGCTCTGTTTTTGTCAATAAACGCCCATCTTGAATAATCGCCCATGTATTGGGCGTGACACTGTGGGTGGAGCTGAAATGGCATGTGGAACCAGTTGCAAGCGTGGCAGCATAGAATAAAAATACTTTTGCATCGATGGCAGAGAGAGAGATACTGACACAGAGAGCACTCCTATGACTTAAATTTAAGCTGAGAAATAGACTTAAGCTGAGACAGCAGCCCAAGAAGAGCACAATAACTGCTGCTGTGCAAGAGTTTTGGAGGAGACATAACAATAAACGCCCTCCTCGTTCGCTATAACAGAGGGGTCTGCTAATTAGAGAGTCCGTTATAAAAGGTTTCACTGTATTATTAGCGCGGAATTAAGAAATTCGCTAAAATTATTACCCTTTTATAATAACATTGAAGAGAGAGGGATATGAAACTTGATGATGTGTACATACAATCCGTGTTGCCCAAAATGGGCGTGGTACATTGTCTTTACTGCAAGTTCTATGTAAAATACTTTGTGGGACTGTATCTTTGGACTTGCTGCTACATATAGAACAAAGTTGATATTAAATGCAAGAGTGGACCTTTGGGAAGTGCAACAGCTCCTTTATGCCAGACGCTGATGAACTGTCTGGGACTGAGGACATGCATGACATGGACCTAGACGCTAGCACTATGGACCAGGACGGTGAAAGACCAGGAGAGGGCTCACTGTGTGACTCTGGCAAGTAGTATAGTATAGCTAGAATATCAGTAGTGTAAGTATAGTATAGCTAAAATAGAATTAGCAGTAATGAACAGTCTTTATGTGAGCTTGTAAATTTCATAGATCGTTCACCGATATAGTAATACATGTACGTATTGTACTTCAAATTGATATATCTTAGCACTGTTACATTCATATGATGTGAAAATCAAGCTTAGTCAAGCCTTTATACCATATGATAGGCTGATCCATAAAAAAAATTTTTTGGATTTTATCTCACCGCTGGCCGAGCAGGATAAAAACGGTTGAGCGTAATAACCGTGGTTGTTATGGCAACACATGTTGCACCATTTTATTCCTTATTGTATGGGCATTCTATTGGTATATGGTTGCTAGACATTTTATTGCTCTAGAAACCCGATAGAGAATTTATAGACATTTTACTTCACTGTTAATTAAGAATCCGACGGTTAAAGGGTTAACCTACCTGAGACCTCACCCATGTCTCACATTCTCTCAGCATGATCAGACAAGGTAACAGCATGCCCAAAGAGTCCTTCCAGGTAGATATCACCTACCATGCACTGTACAAGCTATCTAGCCTTGATTCCAGGCCGCACTGAAGATGGGGCCTTGTGAAGGAGGCTACAAGCTAGCTAGCTCATAGATAAACAAAATTAGCTGAATCAATTCACTAACATCCTTCGCATAATTGGAAAAGCGCTTCAATTTGAGTACAAACAACCTGCATGCAGTTGCGCATACGCTTAAAACGATTATGGTCGAGTACGCGCTGTTTCTACGATATTGCTGATCATGAAGCTAAAAACCTTGTTGTTGAATTAAAGCTGCACTTTTGAGATGACCAGATGACTTTGAATGGCGATGAATCACGAGTGTAATGAGTATTGGTACACTAATAACTTATTGCACAGTTTGAACTAGCCTCCTTAGTTTTAGCAGACTGGATTGAAGAAAAAGGCCTGCTATTGACTGCTTGCGCATGCGCAAAATTATTGGATAATTTTCCCGTAAAATTTCCCATAATACTGATCCTGAATACAGACAAAGAATTAGAAGTCATACACAGCACAGCTATTTTTCTTTCTGATAGAGTCTATAAATAATTATGTAGAGGTTAGTAGATGAGCGTGGCCTGTTCATATAGGCTATTGTCAGATTTCACTCCGTTCCGACGATTGTCATCCACACTGTTTCAGGTTGTGAATCTTTTGTTAACATAGCAGGCTAAGCTAGGGTAGCTATCAGAATGCTATCAGATGGGCTCAATCGAAATTTCTATCTACTTCTTTGAATCTACTTCCGTTCGTTGTGACGTCATTGTTAGTTTTATTCAGCATAATTATACGATGTTATCTAAAGCCCCCAGATACCGGGGGGATATTAGCGCTTGCGCAAGCAGTCATTACTAGACCCACTCTCTGTGGCCTGGGATTGAGGCTAAGTTTGAACATAAGTAAAAATACGCGAAACATAGCTAAAAAGCAAGTGCTTAATTTGCTGGGGGTTACTAATAATTATGCCAAGTAAGCACAATACATAAACACATCCACTATTCCTCACCTTGCTGATAAGCAGTGGACATGAATAGGTCTTGAGAACGTCCATCCATTTGGCTGGTACGAACAGCTAGTTGCTCAGCATTGCGAGAAACTGGGTTCTACGAGGAAAAAGTGAATGGCATGCAAGTCAGCAATGAGATGGTATGCAAGTTGGTACCTGCTCTGAGCATGACAGTTCCTCATTGTCAGACTCATCAGAAGAATTTGAACAGCTGCTATCACTTCTCTCACATTTGAGGGAGTGATACTGTATATTGATGATTGAACATTAATACTAAAAAAGCTAGATTGACTAACCTCCAAAGAGCAATGTGCAAGTATTTTTCCACAGTAGAGGCACTCTTCCATGGGGCACACATTTGCAACGCTCACCTAATATACAACAGCTGGTTAAGTATTCTATATTGCACGTGAGCAATACAAACCTGAGAAAGATATTGGCAATCTGGTGTGTGTTCCTGGCTGTCATATTCAACGTCTGCTGTTTTCAAAATAGATATTAGTAACACATGCTATGTTGAAATGGGTTTACCATTAAGTTCATCGTTTTGGTAGTTCGTTTGGCACACATCATCGTACAGCTTCTTGATAGTATCTTTGGAGCTCTATATATATGGTATAATTTTATATAGAGCTCCATAATTGTTACGCTATATATATAGATCAAGCCTTACAAATATACCAATTGACTACCGTATATAGCGGGTAATTTTCGTGGGGGTAAAAAAGTTTAACTCGAATACGGCGATTTCGTTTGACTGTACTGCATTGCATGCATTCCGGTAAACCACGCCTACGTAACGAATATTTCACCCCACAAAAATTACCTGCTATACGGTACACTTATAATCTCCAGTGTAGCCATGACACAAACTGGGGAAAAAAATGGAGATTATGAAAAGGTATTGATTTTGATGGCACTACTGCACTTAGAGGCCACCATATTACATGGCCACCATATTACATTGTCGAACGGCTTGCAGTCAGACCTTGAAACCAAAGCTGCATGTACATAGTTTACTTGTTGTAGATTACGGCCATGTATTGTAGCTAGCTGTTTAGTTCTGTCGATACGAGAGAGAGAATTCACGAATCATGGCTATGTTCAAACTAAATCTGTTCCAATAATTCAGTGTTTGGCCCGGCCCTGTCACTCCGCTGAGGAAGCTTTTGCTGGCTGTGAGTTCGGACTTCAATAGAGCCTTTACCTAGGTACTATCAGCTTAGTGCTCTGAGCCGCTGTCCTCGAGAACAAGTGTTCGAAAATAGATGATTGGTTGTCCACTCTATAATATTAAACTGAAGGAAAATTAGAGGGATGTTACTTAAAGGAACTAAGAAGTTGCTATGAGCTAGCAGCTAGTTCGCTTAGGATATACCATTTCTCTCATTACGTATTCATGATATGTATTAGTTAATGTACAGTGTTTATGACAGTAAACCTCCCGACTACGAGGGCGTAAGCCCGAAGGAGAGGTGTGGTTTACTGTCATAAACCCCGAGGCACTGTGCATTAACTGATATAATTATGTCTCATCTGACTGGCTGACTGGTTGCTATGCATCCAGCTATATAAGCTTGCATGACTTCCACATAGCAAACAAGAAGACAACTATACGAAAAAGAGAGTTCGTTCACACCATGTACCAGGGCTCCAGTCCACACTTGCGCAGCTTGGACAGAATAAGAGCAGCCAGCCCCTCCCTCCAAGCGACCGGTACAGAGCCACTCCCCTATCTAGTCAGCCCCTCCCTCAACATATCTACTGCAGCAACCAGCCAGAAAAAACAACACAGCTTGCGTCTAGACCAGTTCTCTTCGGCTATGCCAGGCTAGTAAGCAAGAAAGGTAAGCTTAAAATAGCCACTCCTATATTATTATTAAACTGGCTTCTTTTTCGTTGAATTCTTGAAGAAGCTGAACAGGCCTATAGTGCAGTGGCGTGCAGTACTAGTGCTAGTGAGCAAGTCAGCCTGAGCCTAGCCCTCTCCCAGAGTGTCTCTAAAGCAGCTCCTTTAGCAAGCATACAGCAGAATTTTTGATGAACTAGTCTACAGACTACACCCTCTGACTCCAAGTTTTGATTTACGACATTTTGTTTCTCATGCAAGACATTTCATTCATCTTCATTCATCGAAAACACCATTATAGTTGCATATGCTTGAGGTGCCAATATGAGCCACTATTTTTCCTTGTAGCCCTGAGGTGCCAATTTATGACAGCTAAACCAGACTACATGGCAGAAGTGTAGTATAGGTGGGAAATATGAATTTATCGCAGAATTTAGGTTACCTACCTCATTGTCCAGCAGTTCACAGCAGCAGTATTGCATCATCCCAGCATACTCCATCAATGTAATGTTTTCAGCAACCAGTGCTTTTTTCTGTTCAAGGCTCAAACTCAAAAGTTCACCTGGAAATGCTCCGACTATCTCAAAACTCATCTCCACACAGCCTTGCTCTACAGAAGTCACCCTGAGTAAGACATCATGAGGGAGATTCAAAAGCTTTCTTACAACTTTCTTGAAGTGTGCAATTCGCTTGAGAGGAAATTTTTGAAAATCCTCTTCGATTTTGATTTTCAATTCTTTTCTTGAAGTCACCTCCTGGTTGTCTGAACAAATATCTCGTACGCTGCTTGGGAGCAAGAAAACTCGAAGCTGGCTATATTCCCGAAATGAATTTGCGTATATTTTAGCTGCATCTTCAGCTTTCTTTTGCAATCGAAGTGATTTCTCACCATTGTCACTTGCATTTCTACAAGCTTCCATTACATGATCGTCAAGGCTCTCATAGTTAATAAAATCAATGCCTGCAGTGACAGATGCATACAAGTCTTCAAAATTGTTTGATCTGATTGTCTGTTGACGAGTACGCAAGATTTGCTTCAATGAGTCGTCTATGCCCCTTATTGACTTTGCCCAGTGATAAACTGACATTGAATAAGTTGTGAATTCGTGCTGAATGCTCTCAGTTTCTTCAGCTAAATGCTGCTGCAACACACTTCCGGCTTTCTTATTGGCCCCGAGATCTAGTTCTGGGAATGCCTCGGTGCTTGAGTGGCGATTGGCTAAGCAGTCAGGGGGTGGACAGAGACAGTGACTGAAGTCAGTCACACCACAAGGGCATTGGCAGTTCACTGATGAAGAGTCCAGGCTGATATTGTCCATGCCGCTGTCCTCAGAGATGTTTGAATCTGATGCATGTCTCACCAAATCCGTTTTTCCAGCATCTATACGAAATAGATTAGTTATTAACAACAAATACTTTCTATACGTGCATAAATTGATGAACAGTGAGTGTACAGGTCATATTACTTCGTGCAAAATACACTTGCATTTCTAACTTTAAACACTGTTTTCTGCAAAAATCGCAATCGAAAGAAACACGTAGCATGTCCATTCAATTTTGCATGAAACACAATCAACAATGCATGATGTCATTTACCTTCACTGTCGTTGAGTACTTTCAGCAAGTCACAGTGAAGTTCCCCACTATCTTTGAAAGTACGAATGAAGTCATCGTATCGACCGGGGTGATGCTGTATCATCTTCTTCACAGCAGAATAGAGTCTTCTTGCTTTAGCAGTTTTGGTCTTGTTTAACTCATTTGTCTCTTCAAAATCAGTATCAGATATCAAGCGTTTGGCATGAAGTGAGAGAGCCAGTCCTTTGGGATCTGTTGAAATGGCTGCAACAATCTTTTCTCCGTGACTAACCACTATACTATATTCTGTAAAAACAAAATCTGCTGATCATTGGTCGTAATTTTAATTGTGCCCAGTTGTGTACTGTATATAACTATAAAATACAGACCATCCGGCCCGTCGTGTATTCATTGACTTTTGGAGTGGCCTTATAAAGAGGGGGGGAAGCACCTTGGAACAAGCAAATGTGCCTCAATCTATACCCGCATATGTTTACAACGTTAAATATGCAAACATCTACATGTACCTCCATCTCACAATACTTACCGAGACCCTCGGTCATCATCAGTTTGATTCGTCAGGTGTTTTTTTTAACACTAGAGAGCCTGGAATAAATAGGAATATATGAGTCTATGCCTTGGTTGCATGGCTACACAGTATACACAGTTTGGTATCTACATAATTATACAAAATGAAAGCTCACTAAGTACTCACAAAGAAAGAAGCTTGGATTCAGACACAATTCCTCAAGAGATCTAGAGTCCTCACAAATCAGCAATATGACACAATTAATGTCTCATGCATGGAACCCTTAATTACTTTTATAACCGTGCATAGATTACATAAGACTGTTGGGGTAGAAACCCAGGTACTTTCCCAGGGATCTACCCTATCTATTCACACGCTGCAGATGAATACCAAAATTGATTTAATTGCAGCAAATACCGTATAGCGCGAAATTTTCGAGGCACTTATATTTCGTGGATTAGCCTCTAAAAGCCATTTCGCTGCACAATATTCGCAGAATGACTGCTTACCGGAAGCCACGCCTTTAAATATTTGCACGATAGCAGGTAATTCTAATTAAAGAACAATTTTCGTAGACTTAATTTTCGTGTAGAATTCTAACCCACGAAATCCACGAAAATTAAGCCCCTCGAAAATTTCGCGCTATACGGTATACTTTCAGTTGATATCTGATACACAAACCATGCATGTCATTGGCTATTATTAGAAACTGATTAGGTCTTCAAGCATTGTACTAATGATTCAAGCATTACACAGGCACAATTCAATAAAGAGGTAGCCACAAAACTAAAAATAACATTATGCAGTTATACGTACGTACACTACATGTATATTGTATACAGAACAGAGAAATTAGATCAGTCTAAAACACGACACAGTGCACAGATATAATTGACAGTGTCCCTATATAGTGTTACTTAGCGTGTAGGCGTGTAGCCCGTCACTTCTGTGTATATACGATCTGGGAATGAAAAACATGAAAAACAAGTATCACACAATGACATGACATGAAATTTGTACAAGCATGCACTAACATGGGAGGGGGGGGATTCAAATACAAAAGGGGGAATTCTCACTGTACATGTAATGAATGACTTCATTGCAACTCTAACGACAAAAGCAATGTGTTAAGTTGCTAGGAATGGCCAAAGTTAGTACAAAGAGGTAAATCTGTCCTAACACCTAACACCACAACTAGTGTTGCGTACCTGATGACAAAGGCTACTACTGACTGTACTGTACACCTAAAGACAATACCAGAGTGTCACACACACAGGGGGAGATTTAGGTAACTAGTTGTTTGACTGACTATATGCAATCCTCTACATGTAGTCTCAAATTAACTTGTTGCCTTGTGTACTGGGTATTGTAATAGCAGGTAAAGGTATCATCTCAAATTCACTTACAATGTAAAACCACCTAAACAGACAACAATTTCCCAGGGAGGCATGCCCCTGTGTTCTCCTTGCCAGCGACACACTCTGTATCCTTTACCTGCCTCTACTTCACAATCCAGTATGACACCCGAATACTAACAACTTACAACACAAATAAAGCGCAACTGTCTAATGTACACGTACCTTTCCATAGGTCCAATGGGATGCTCTGTTCGTCCAGTTTATGGTCGTACTTCGAGGGGGGCGGCTATGTGTGTGTGTGTGTGGGGTGTACACGTTAAAGTGTGTGGCCTGGGTAGGTAGGTGTTTTGGGATGGGATGGTTACATGTAGTTTTACACTATAATAGTGCTGTCTGTAATGAAGAGGTGGTCTGCTAA
>OY365740.1 GCA_959347345.1 uncultured Amylibacter sp.
CCCTAACCCCTAACCCCCCCCTAACCCTAACCCCAACCCTAACCCCAACCCTAACCCCTAACCCCTAACCCCAACCCCACACCCTAACCCTAACCCTAACCCTAACCCCTAACCCTAACCCTAACCCCTAACCCTAACCCCAACCCAACCCTAACCCCTAACCTAACCCTAACCCTAACCCTAACCCTAACCCTAACCCTAACCCCTAACCCTAACCCTAACCCTAACCCTAACCCTAACCCTAACCCTAACCCTAACCCTAACCCTAACCCTAACCCTAACCCTAACCCTAACCCTAACCCTAACCCTAACCCTACCCTAACCCTAACCCTAACCCTAACCCTAACCCTAACCCTAACCCTAACCCTAACCCTAACCCTAACCCTAACCCTAACCCTAACCCTAACCCTAACCCTAACCCTAACCCTAACCCTAACCCTAACCCTAACCCTAACCCTAACCCTAACCCTAACCCTAACCCTAACCCTAACCCTAACCCTAACCCTAACCCTAACCCTAACCCTAACCCTAACCCTAACCCTAACCCTAACCCTAACCCTAACCCTAACCCTAACCCTAACCCTAACCCTAACCCTAACCCTAACCCTAACCCTAACCCTAACCCTAACCCTAACCCTAACCCTAACCCTAACCCTAACCCTAACCCTAACCCTAACCCTAACCCTAACCCTAACCCTAACCCTAACCCTAACCCTAACCCTAACCCTAACCCTAACCCTAACCCTAACCCTAACCCTAACCCTAACCCTAACCCTAACCCTAACCCTAACCCTAACCCTAACCCTAACCCTAACCCTAACCCTAACCCTAACCCTAACCCTAACCCTAACCCTAACCCTAACCCTAACCCTAACCCTAACCCTAACCCTAACCCTAACCCTAACCCTAACCCTAACCCTAACCCTAACCCTAACCCTAACCCTAACCCTAACCCTAACCCTAACCCTAACCCTAACCCTAACCCTAACCCTAACCCTAACCCTAACCCTAACCCTAACCCTAACCCTAACCCTAACCCTAACCCTAACCCTAACCCTAACCCTAACCCTAACCCTAACCCTAACCCTAACCCTAACCCTAACCCTAACCCTAACCCTAACCCTAACCCTAACCCTAACCCTAACCCTAACCCTAACCCTAACCCTAACCCTAACCCTAACCCTAACCCTAACCCTAACCCTAACCCTAACCCTAACCCTAACCCTAACCCTAACCCTAACCCTAACCCTAACCCTAACCCTAACCCTAACCCTAACCCTAACCCTAACCCTAACCCTAACCCTAACCCTAACCCTAACCCTAACCCTAACCCTAACCCTAACCCTAACCCTAACCCTAACCCTAACCCTAACCCTAACCCTAACCCTAACCCTAACCCTAACCCTAACCCTAACCCTAACCCTAACCCTAACCCTAACCCTAACCCTAACCCTAACCCTAACCCTAACCCTAACCCTAACCCTAACCCTAACCCTAACCCTAACCCTAACCCTAACCCTAACCCTAACCCTAACCCTAACCCTAACCCTAACCCTAACCCTAACCCTAACCCTAACCCTAACCCTAACCCTAACCCTAACCCTAACCCTAACCCTAACCCTAACCCTAACCCTAACCCTAACCCTAACCCTAACCCTAGTACTTAACCACAACTCTAGCTGTTGTTAGAGTACTTAACCACAACTCTAGCTGTTGTTAGAGTACTTAACCACAACTCTAGCTGTTGTTAGAGTACTTAACCACAACTCTAGCTGTTGTTAGAGTACTTAACCACAACTCTAGCTGTTGTTAGAGTACTTAACCACAACTCTAGCTGTTGTTAGAGTACTTAACCACAACTCTAGCTGTTGTTAGAGTACTTAACCACAACTCTAGCTGTTGTTAGAGTACTTAACCACAACTCTAGCTGTTGTTAGAGTACTTAACCACAACTCTAGCTGTTGTTAGAGTACTTAACCACAACTCTAGCTGTTGTTAGAGTACTTAACCACAACTCTAGCTGTTGTTAGAGTACTTAACCACAACTCTAGCTGTTGTTAGAGTACTTAACCACAACTCTAGCTGTTGTTAGAGTACTTAACCACAACTCTAGCTGTTGTTAGAGTACTTAACCACAACTCTAGCTGTTGTTAGAGTACTTAACCACAACTCTAGCTGTTGTTAGAGTACTTAACCACAACTCTAGCTGTTGTTAGAGTACTTAACCACAACTCTAGCTGTTGTTAGAGTACTTAACCACAACTCTAGCTGTTGTTAGAGTACTTAACCACAACTCTAGCTGTTGTTAGAGTACTTAACCACAACTCTAGCTGTTGTTAGAGTACTTAACCACAACTCTAGCTGTTGTTAGAGTACTTAACCACAACTCTAGCTGTTGTTAGAGTACTTAACCACAACTCTAGCTGTTGTTAGAGTACTTAACCACAACTCTAGCTGTTGTTAGAGTACTTAACCACAACTCTAGCTGTTGTTAGAGTACTTAACCACAACTCTAGCTGTTGTTAGAGTACTTAACCACAACTCTAGCTGTTGTTAGAGTACTTAACCACAACTCTAGCTGTTGTTAGAGTACTTAACCACAACTCTAGCTGTTGTTAGAGTACTTAACCACAACTCTAGCTGTTGTTAGAGTACTTAACCACAACTCTAGCTGTTGTTAGAGTACTTAACCACAACTCTAGCTGTTGTTAGAGTACTTAACCACAACTCTAGCTGTTGTTAGAGTACTTAACCACAACTCTAGCTGTTGTTAGAGTACTTAACCACAACTCTAGCTGTTGTTAGAGTACTTAACCACAACTCTAGCTGTTGTTAGAGTACTTAACCACAACTCTAGCTGTTGTTAGAGTACTTAACCACAACTCTAGCTGTTGTTAGAGTACTTAACCACAACTCTAGCTGTTGTTAGAGTACTTAACCACAACTCTAGCTGTTGTTAGAGTACTTAACCACAACTCTAGCTGTTGTTAGAGTACTTAACCACAACTCTAGCTCAAGTACTTTACCGCACACTCTAGCCAACTTTCCCACCCTCAGCCACGCCCACCCTCCTCCCTTTTTGCTCACTCTCTTTTATAGCAGATGATGGCAATATTTCAGTACTTATGGTTTCTAAATTCCATAGCATATCTACTTTGGCTTCCTTTGGCTTCCTCTACTGCACTGAGGTACTACTTTTACTTTACTTAAAATACAAAGTTTTAAAAACTACACTACCTTCTGCACTTGTTTTCATAATTGCAAAACAACTTTGAATGACTTCACTTTTTTTTTCAGCAAACCACTATTAACAAAACAACTTTTTTTTCACTTAAACCAGCAAATACTGCACTAATAAAGCTAACCTACTTTTGTCTTTTCATCATCAAGTACTACTTAAGCTTATAAGCAAAACCACTTTTTTCTTTTCTTTTCATGTTTTACTGCACTTTTTTCTTCACTAAAACAAACAATGCACTAAGCAAAACCACTAATTTATTGTAAGGCTCCCTGTCAGAAGCTGGCTAAACCAGCAAATGAAATATTGCACACTATTTGCTCTCCTTTTTGCCTAATGTTTTTTAGATTAGGGCGTGCAAGGCTCCCCGTCAGAAGCTGGCTAAACCAGCAAATGAAATATTGCACACTATTTAAATACGGGCTCTCCCTTTTTGCCTAATTTTTTTAGATTAGGGCGTGCAAGGCTCCCCGTCAGAAGCTGGCTAAACCAGCAAATGAAATATTGCACACTATTTGCTCTCCCTTTTTGCCTAATGTTTTTTAGATTAGGGCGTGCAAGGCTCCCCGTCAGAAGCTGGCTAAACCAGCAAATGAAATATTGCACACTATTTGCTCTCCCTTTTTGCCTAATGTTTTTTAGATTAGGGCGTGCAAGGCTCCCCGTCAGAAGCTGGCTAAACCAGCAAATGAAATATTGCACACTATTTAAATACGGGCTCTCCCTTTTTGCCTAATTTTTTTAGATTAGGGCGTGCAAGGCTCCCGTCAGAAGCTGGCTAAACCAGCAAATGAAATATTGCACACTATTTGCTCTCCCTTTTTGCCTAATGTTTTTTAGATTAGGGCGTGCAAGGCTCCCCGTCAGAAGCTGGCTAAACCAGCAAATGAAATATTGCACACTATTTAAATACGGGCTCTCCCTTTTTGCCTAATTTTTTTAGATTAGGGCGTGCAAGGCTCCCGTCAGAAGCTGGCTAAACCAGCAAATGAAATATTGCACACTATTTAAATACGGGCTCTCCCTTATTGCCTAATTTTTTTAGATTAGGGCGTGCAAGGCTCCCCGTCAGAAGCTGGCTAAACCAGCAAATGAAATATTGCACACTATTTAAATACGGGCTCTCCCTTTTTGCCTAATTTTTTTAGATTAGGGCGTGCAAGGCTCCCCGTCAGAAGCTGGCTAAACCAGCAAATGAAATATTGCACACTATTTAAATACGGGCTCTCCCTTTTGCCTAATTTTTTTAGATTAGGGCGTGCAAGGCTCCCCGTCAGAAGCTGGCTAAACCAGCAAATGAAATATTGCACACTATTTAAATACGGGCTTTCCCTTTTTGCCTAATTTTTTTAGATTAGGGCGTGCAAGGCTCCCCGTCAGAAGCTGGCTAAACCAGCAAATGAAATATTGCACACTATTTAAATACGGGCTCTCCCTTTTTGCCTAATTTTTTTAGAATAGGGCGTGCAAGGCTCCCCGTCAGAAGCTGGCTAAACCAGCAAATGAAATATTGCACACTATTTAAATACGGGCTCTCCCTTTTTGCCTAATTTTTTTAGAATAGGGCGTGCAAGGCTCCCCGTCAGAAGCTGGCTAAACCAGCAAATGAAATATTGCACACTATTTAAATACGGGCTCTCCCTTTTTGCCTAATTTTTTTAGATTAGGGCGTGCAAGGCTCCCCGTCAGAAGCTGGCTAAACCAGCAAATGAAATATTGCACACTATTTGCTCTCCCTTTTTGCCTAATTTTTTTTAGATTAGGGCGTGCAAGGCTCCCCGTCAGAAGCTGGCTAAACCAGCAAATGAAATATTGCACACTATTTAAACACGGGCTTGCCTAATTTTTTTAGATAGCAGGCAAAACCAGCAAATAAATTATTGCACACTATAATGATGCTAGTCATCTTAATTGTATGTACAGCATGATATGTTTTACCTCCTTCTTTTTTAATTGTCTCGAATGAGCAAAAACATAATCACACTATTTACGACTAACGTTTGGCCTGGAGTCTCCTCTTGATACTTGGTGTTTCTTGATACTTGGCGTCTTTGATGTCTCTTAATATTCTGATGCTCTTGTCTGTAAGAAAAAAAATACTGATTTAACTTAAGAATTTTATTTACCTAAAAAAAAGTGTTGAGCTGTTTTTGAACTTAATACACGCGCCAGGAGAAGAATCGAGGCTAATTACTACCAGTCTCGATTTCAGGCCGCGACAAAAAATAAAAAGCTGCCATAGCAGGCGGCTTACATACACACAAGCTACAAGCTAAAGCCAGCGCTCAGCTGTAGGAGGCTTGAAGCTGACATTGGGATGCTGACATTGGTAGGATTGAAGCTGGTAGGCAGCTATACCAACACTTAGACACTGACCTGACACAAGCTACTTCGATCAGGCAATTAAGCTAACACAAAGCCAGTGCTAGCTAACACAAAGCTCTACAAACCTTATAGCTTGGAGCAGTACTGGGTTAGGTAGAGGAGATCTGATGGACATAGAGGCTGCTGGGTTCCTCAGTAGAGTATAGAGAAGGTAGAAGAGAACTTGAGGTAGAGCAGAGGTAGAAGAGGCTGAATAATGAGCTAGACTGCTGGGTTGCTAGTTAAACTAAAATCGTTCTCACTAAGGTTTCTCCAGCATTACCTTACATGGTAGTACATCACATTCCATATTACAGAGTCTTGGCAAGGTTTCTCCAGCATTACCTTATTTGGTAGTACATTACATTCCATATTACAGGAGTTTAAAGGTTCATAACTGTCAACACATTCAGATGACTAATAAAGATTAATGTACTAAATTGCTGTATAAATCATTGAAATTGCGGCACAAGTTCATAATGAATTAGCATACACTCGCTTTGGTTGTTCCACCCTAATTACTGTACACCCCTAGAGAGTACAGAACAAGGTAAACAGTGAACAATAAGGTATCACGTCTCAGAACAACATAGAAGGACATGTGGCATGCTCGGTACGATCATGTAGCTATTCTGCTGTCCAATCACCAGTAAGTGTCATTGCGCCCTCTGTTCCGATTTATAAATCCCAGGGTCACAGCTAGTCCCTAAGGCAGGGCCTAGCACAGGCTCTACATCACCCTGAGGCATGATCCCAACTGTACAAAGCTCTAATCAGTACTAACCTAGATACAAAGATAATGGGCCACCTGCCATGCACACAAGCTCAAAGCTATTTTATAATTAACACACAGTAACTTACCCACTGGAATAGGTAGCACTCAATGGAGGTTTCCTCCTGTTCAGATGATGGAGTGGTTGGTTGATCCATTGTATGGTGGTACTCCCTCCGTTGCACATGAAGAGAGAGAGAGGGATAGAATAGTCACCCATACACCACACAGCTACAAGCATAAGCACAGCATACACTCGCCTTGGTTGTACCACCCTAATTACTGTACACCCCTAGAGAGTACAGAACAAGGTAAACAGTAAACAGTTAGGTATCATGTCTCAGAACAATATAGAACCTGTGCCAGGACATGTGGCATGCTCGGTACGATCGGGTCATGACAACGTAGCTATTCTGCATCATTCCTGTCCAATCACCAGTAAGTGTCATTGCGCCCCCACTGGGCAGTATTGCTCTGTTCCAATTTCTAAATCCCATGCCTTCAGGGCTACCGATACCGCAACGCGATGGCAGGATCCCAAAAGCAAGGAATCTAGAAATCGAACAGAGGCTATACTGTCAAGTTTTCCCAAAGGTAAGGATCGCTCAAGACGCTTGACTTGCTGATCATACAACAGGTCAACAGGGTCACAGCTAGTCCCTAAGGCAGGGCCTAGCACAGGCTCTACATCACCCTGAGGCATGATCCCAACTGTACAAAGCTCTAATCAGTACTAACCTAGATACAAACCTAGATACAAAGATAATGGGCCACCTGCCATGCACACAAGCTCAAAGTTATTTTATAATTAACCTTACCCACTGGAATAGTCAATGGAGGTCTCCTCCTGTTCAAGTGGCAGGATGATGGAGTGGTTGGTTGGTCCATTCTATGTGGTACTCCCTCCGTTGCACATGAAGAGAGAGAGAGAGGGATAGAATAGTCACCCATACACCACACAGCTACAAGCATAAGCACAGCATACACTCGTACCACCCTAATTACTGTACACCAGTACAGAACAAGGTAAACAGTAAACAGTTAGGTATCATGTCTCAGAACAATATAAATCCTGTGCCAGGACATGTGGCATGCTCGGTACGATCGGGTCATGACAACGTAGCTATTCTGTTTCATTCCTGTCCAATCACCAGTAAGTGTCATTGCGCCCCCACTGGGCAGTATTGCTCTGTTCCGATTTCTAAATCCCCTGCCTTCAGGGCTACCGATACCGCAACGCGATGGCAGGATCCCAAAAGCAAGGAATCTAGAAATCAAACAGAGGCTATACTGTCAAGTTTTCCCAAAGGTAAGGATCGCTCAAGACGCTCGACTTGCTGATCATACAACAGGTCAACAGGGTCACAGCTAGTCCCTAAGGCAGGGCCTAGCATAGGCTCTACATCACCCTGAGGCATGATCCCAACTGTACAAAGCTCTAATCAGTACTAACCTAGATACAAAGATAATGGGCCACCTGCCATGCACACAAGCTCAAAGTTATTTTATAATTAACCTTACCCACTGGAATAGGTAGCACTCAATGGAGGTCTCCTCCTGTTCAAGTGGCAGGATGATGGAGTGGTTGGTTGGTCCATTCTATGGTGGTACTCCCTCCGTTGCACATGAAGAGAGAGAGAGAGGGATAGAATAGTCACCCATACACCACACAGCTACAAGCATAAGCACAGCATACACTCGTACCACCCTAATTACTGTACACCCCTAGAGAGTACAGAACAAGGTAAACAGTAAACAGTTAGGTATCATGTCTCAGAACAATATAAAACCTGTGCCAGGACATGTGGCATGCTCGGTACGATCGGGTCATGACAACGTAGCTAATCTGCTTCATTCCTGTCCAATCACCAGTAAGTGTCATTGCGCCCCCACTGGGCAGTATTGCTCTGTTCCGATTTCTAAATCCCCTGCCTTCAGGGCTACCGATACCGCAACGCGATGGCAGGATCCCAAAAGCAAGGAATCTAGAAATCGAACAGAGGCTATACTGTCAAGTTTTCCCAAAGGTAAGGATCGCTCAAGACGCTCGACTTGCTGATCATACAACAGGTCAACAGGGTCACAGCTAGTCCCTAAGGCAGGGCCTAGCACAGGCTCTACATCACCCTGAGGCATGATCCCAACTGTACAAAGCTCTAATCAGTACTAACATAGATACAAAGATAATGGGCCACCTGCCATTATTTTATAATTAACACACAGTAACTTACCCACTGGAATAGGTAGGAGGTCTCCTCCTGTTCAAGTGGCAGGATGATGGAGTGGTTGGTTGGTCCATTCTATGGTGGTACTACCTCCGTTGCACATGAAGAGAGAGAGAGGGATAGAATAGTCACCCATACACCACACAGCTACAAGCATAAGCACTCGTACCACCCTAATCACTGTACACCCCTAGAGAGTACAGAACAAGGTAAACAGTGAACAGTTAGGTATCATGTCTCAGAACAACATAGAACCTGTGCCAGGACATGTGGCATGCTCGGTACGATCGGGTCATGACAACGTAGCTATCCTGTATCATTCCTGTCCAATCACCAGTAAGTGTCATTGCACCCCCACTGGGCAGTATTGCTCTGTTCCGATTTCTAAATCCCATGCCTTCAGGGCTACCGATACTGCAACGCGATGGCAGGATCCCAAAAGCAAGGAATCTAGAAATCGAACAGAGGCTATACTGTCAAGTTTTCCCAAAGGTAAGGATCGCTCAAGACGCTCGACTTGCTGATCATACAACAGGTCAACAGGATCACAGCTAGTCCCTAAGGCAGGGCCTAGCACAGGCTCTACATCACCCTGAGGCAAGCTCTAATCAGTACTAACCTAGATACAAAGCCACCTGCCATGCACACAAGCTCAAAGTTATTTTATAATTAACACACAGTAACTTACCCACTGGAATAGGTAGCACTCAATGGAGGTCTCCTCCTGTTCAAGTGGCAGGAGTGGTTGGTTGGTCCATTCTATGGTGGTACTCCCTCCGTTGCACATGAAGAGAGAGAGAGAGAGGGATAGAATAGTCACCCATACACCACACAGCTACAAGCATAAGCACAGCATACACCCTAATTACTGTACACCCCTAGAGAGTACAGAACAAGGTAAACAGTGAACAGTTAGGTATCATGTCTCAGAACAACATAGAATCTGTGCCAGGACATGTGGCATGCTCGGTACGATCGGGTCATGACAACGTAGCTATTCTGCATCATTCCTGTCCAATCACCAGTAAGTGTCATTGCGCCCCCACTGGGCAGTATTGCTCTGTTCCGATTTCTAAATCCCATGCCTTCAGGGCTACCGATACCGCAACGCGATGGCAGGATCCCAAAAGCAAGGAATCTAGAAATCGAACAGAGGCTATACTGTCAAGTTTTCCCAAAGGTAAGGATCGCTCAAGACGCTCGACTTGCTGATCATACAACAGGTCAACAGGGTCACAGCTAGTCCCTAAGGCAGGGCCTAGCACAGGCTCTACATCACTCTGAGGCATGATCCCAACTGTACAAAGCTCTAATCAGTACTAACCTAGATACAAAGATAATGGGCCACCTGCCATGCACACAAGCTCAAAGTTATTTTATAATTAACACACAGTAACTTACCCACTGGAATAGGTAGGAGGTCTCCTCCTGTTCAAGTGGCAGGATGATGGAGTGGTTGGTTGGTCCATTCTATGGTGGTACTCCCTCCGTTGCACATGAAGAGAGAGAGAGGGATAGAATAGTCACCCATACACCACACAGCATACACTCGCCTTGGTGGTTGTACCACCCTAATTACTGTACACCCCTAGAGAGTACAGAACAAGGTAAACAGTAAACAGTTAGGTATCATGTCTCAGAACAACATAGAACCTGTGCCAGGACATGTGGCATGCTCGGTACGATCGGGTCATGACAACGTAGCTATTCTGCCTCATTCCTGTCCAATCACCATTAAGTATCATTGCGCCCCCACTGGGCAGTATTGCTCTGTTCCGATTTCTAAATCCCATGCCTTCAGGGCTACCGATACCGCAACGCGATGGCAGAATCCCAAAAACAAGGAATCTAGAAATCGAACAGAGGCTATACTGTCAAGTTTTCCCAAAGGTAAGGATCGCTCAAGACGCTCGACTTGCTGATCATACAACAGGTCAACAGAGTCACAGCTAGTCCCTAAGGCAGGGCCTAGCACAGGCTCTACATCACCCTGAGGCATGATCCCAACTGTACAACGCTCTAATCAGTACTAACCTAGATACAAAGATAATCCATGCACACAAGCTCAAAGCTATTTAATAATAATATTAACACACAGTAACTTACCCACTGGAATAGGTAGCACTCTCTCCTCCTGTTCAAGTGGCAGGATGATGGAGTGGTTGGTTGGTCCATTGTATGGTGGTACTCCCTCCGTTGCAGAGAGAGGGATAAAGTAGCCATCATGCTGCCATACACGTACACAGCTACAAGCATATTTAAAGCGCAGCACTCATAGTAAGTGGGCGGGGCTATTCTTTGGGACAAAGGGCGACTCATTCATGAGACTACTATATCATATGCAGGCATGCATGTGGGACAAAGGACGACTCATTCATGAGACTACTATCATGCAGGCATGCATGATTCCACTATAATTAATGATTAATTAATGGCAAAATTATTTTTATTATATTAATGGCAAAAATGCAGTTAGGTGTCTATTATTGTGTGTCAGTCTCTTAGTTGTCCTGCGAGTGTCCATAATTATTCAATCCATGGGCAAGGGAGGGCAGCAAATTGTATCATGATCGTAATAAAAAGGCGTATTACATGGTATAGTAGAGTCTGTCCCGGGTGATGTGCTGTCCTAGCTGGTAGTAGGTAGGTCTTGTAGTGTTGGTTAGTTGGTGATGCTGGCTCTTAGTAGAACTTGCTGCTCCCTCCGACTAGGTGTGGGGATAAAGACACGGATGATGTGTACACAAAAACACAGCATGTACGACACAATGCATGGGTGGAGGTGTGGTCAAGAGGGTTACCATGTATGGGGGTGTGACCACATATCAGTACAGTGAGTGGGGGTGTGGCCCCATATATACAGGATGTGCAGGTACAATGTGTGGATAGAGGTGTGGTCTGCACTGATAATAATGAAGTGATTCCATATGACCAGGTGAAAAACATAAAACAACCAAACCGACAATAATACTAGACTATAGAATGAACTAAGAATGAACTAATTAAGAATAAGCTTAGCCTGCGTAAGCAAGTTGAAGGAAGAAGCTGAGCAGAACAGAAACCGATCCAAACAGTGGCATACATTAATTTAGTGTAATAATTATACAGAATAACTTCTCCTGCATTGGTCCATCAGAGCAGTGGAGCCATCATCAGATCATTGCCACCATGGGAGTCCTCTCTATACAAACTTACAACACACTTCATGTAATATAAATGGAAGAAACTCCCACGCACCATGCAAAGCTATGGTTTCCTGGCATTGAAATATGAACAACTATACAACATTTCTCGAGGGCTCAAATAACGAACTTTTACGCTACACAGTAGTAGAGGTCAATGCATAAGTGGAGTTAACTACCTAATGCTGGTACAATAATAAAATACAATTTCTTAAGCCAAGAGTAGAAGAAATGTTTTAAACTGGCTAGTGATTGAAGGCAATTGCATCTGACCCAAAACAGAGAAGGTACCGTACAATAATTATCAGACTATACCTTGTGTGGCCGACTCCCTTTGTTTAGAGTAGCCTTTCCTGTCAGAAAATCACATACACTGCCTGCAGATTGAGTGATGAAGAAAGGGGAGCTCAAGGTGCTACTCTACAGTCAATTACTGATAATGTTACGAAATGTACAAGCAACAGAATATTCGTACATGATACAGTAACTGGACCTTTGGTGTCTATTATTGTGTGTCAGTCTCTTAGTTGTCCTGCGAGTGTCCATAATTATTCAATCCATTGGCGAGGGAGGGCAGCAAATTGTATCATGATCGTAATACAAAGGCGTATTACATGGGTATAGTAGAGTCTGTCCCGGGTGGTGTGCTGTCCTAGCTGGTAGTAGGTAGGTCTTGTAGAGTGTTGGTTAGTGGGTGATGCTGGCTCTTAGTAGAACTTGCTGCTCCCTCCGACTAGGTGTGGGGATAAAGACACGGATGATGTGTGTACTGTACACAAAAACACAGCATAGGATTGGGGTGTGGTCAAGAGGGTTACCATGTATGGGGGTGTGACCACATATCAGTACAGTGAGTGGGGGTGTGGCCCCATATATACAGGATGTGCAGGTACAATGTGTGGATAGAGGTGTGGTCTGCACTGTATAAAAATTAATGAAGTGATTCCGTATGACCAGGTGAAAAACATAAAACAACCAAACCGACAATATACTAGACTATAGAATGAACTAAGAATGAACTAAGAATAAGCTTAGCCTGCGTAAGCAAGTTGGAGGAAGAAGCTGAGCAGAACAGAAACCGATCCAAACAGTGGCATACATTAATTTAGTGTAATAATTATACAGAATAACTTCTCCTGCATTGGTCCATCAGAGTAGTGGAGCCATCATCAGATCATTGCCACCATGGGAGTCCTCTCTGTACAATGAGTCCTCTCTGTACAACTTACAACACACTTCACACTTCATGTAATAAAAATGGAAGACACTCCCACGCACCATGCAAAGCTATGGTTTCCTGGCATTGAAATGTGAACAACTATACAACATTTCTCGAGGGCTCAAATAATAAACTTTCCCGCTACACAGTAGTAGAGGTCAATGCATAAGTGGAGTTAACTACCTAATGCTGGTACAATAATAAAATACAATTTCTTAAGCCAAGAGTAGAAGAAATGTTTTAAACTGGCTAGTGATTCAAGGCAATTGCATCTGACCCAAAACAGAGAAGGTACCGTACAATAATTATTAGACTATACCTTGTGTGGCCGACTCCCTCTGTTTAGAGTAGCCTTTCCTGTCAGAAAATCACATACACTGCCTGCAGATTGAGTGATGAAGAAAGGGGAGCTCAAGATGCTACTCTAGAGTCAATTACTGATAATGCTACGAAATGTACAAGCAACAGAATATTCGTACATGATACAGTAACTGGCCCTTTGGTGTCTATTATTGTGTGTCAGTCTCTTAGTTGTCCTGCGAGTGTCCATAATTATTCAATCCATGGGCAAGGGAGGGCAGCAAATTGTATCACATGGTATAGTAGAGTCTGTCCCAGGTGGTGTGCTGTCCTAGCTGGTAGTAGGTAGGTCTTGTAGTGTGTTGGCTAGTGGGTGATGCTGGCTCTTAGTAGAACTTGCTGCTCCCTCCGACTAGGTGTGGGGATAAAGACACGGATGATGTGTGTACTGTACAGTACACAAAAACACAGCATGTACAACACAATGCATGGGTGGAGGTGTGGTCAAGAGGGTTACCATGTATGGGGGTGTGACCACATATCAGTACAGTGAGTGGGGGTGTGGCCCCATATATACAGGATGTGCAGGTACAATGTGTGGATAGAGGTGTGGTCTGCACTGTATAAAAATTAATGAAGTGATTCCGTATGACCAGGTGAAAAACATAAAACAACCAAACCGACAATAATACTAGACTATAGAATGAACTAAGAATGAACTAATTAAGAATAAGCTTCGCCTGCGTAAGCAAGTTGGAGGAGGAAGAAGCTGAGCAGAACAGAAACCGATCCAAACAGTGGCATACATTAATTTAGTGTAATAATTATACAGAATAACTTCTCCTGCATTGGTCCATCAGAGCAGTGGAGCCATCATCAGATCATTGCCACCATGGGAGTCCTCTCTGTACAATGAGTCCTCTCTGTACAACTTACAACACACTTCACACTTCATGTAATAAAAATGGAAGACACTCCCACGCACCATGCAAAGCTATGGTTTCCTGGCATTGAAATGTGAACAACTATACAACATTTCTCGAGGGCTCAAATAATAAACTTTCCCGCTACACAGTAGTAGAGGTCAATGCATAAGTGGAGTTAACTACCTAATGCTGGTACAATAATAAAATACAATTTCTTAAGCCAAGAGTAGAAGAAATGTTTTAAACTGGCTAGTGATTCAAGGCAATTGCATCTGACCCAAAACAGAGAAGGTACCGTACAATAATTATTAGACTATACCTTGTGTGGCCGACTCCCTCTGTTTAGAGTAGCCTTTCCTGTCAGAAAATCACATACACTGCCTGCAGATTGAGTGATGAAGAAAGGGGAGCTCAAGATGCTACTCTAGAGTCAATTACTGATAATGCTACGAAATGTACAAGCAACAGAATATTCGTACATGATACAGTAACTGGCCCTTTGGTGTCTATTATTGTGTGTCAGTCTCTTAGTTGTCCTGCGAGTGTCCATAATTATTCAATCCATGGGCAAGGGAGGGCAGTAAATTGTATCACATGGTATAGTAGAGTCTGTCCCAGGTGGTGTGCTGTCCTAGCTGGTAGTAGGTAAGTCTTGTAGTGTGTTGGCTAGTGGGTGATGCTGGCTCTTAGTAGAACTTGCTGCTCCCTCCGACTAGGTGTGGGGATAAAGACACAGATGATGTGTGTACTG